>OY282361.1:1082500-2885659 GCA_958295645.1 Longimicrobiales bacterium | reverse complement strand
CAATCAACTTGTTGGAAAGCAGGCGGGGCCACCACCAGCATTCTACGGCAGTACGGAACTGATCAATGTCGATCGACGATCCAAGAATCATGATCGACGTGCCATGCTCTTCGGGTCCCCTAGTAAAGCCGATCGCCTTGGCGATGTCATGCGCCATGTCGTCAACAATGGGTCTGCATTCCGTCTGGCCCGATGATCGCTGCTCGTGAATGCCGAAAAGAGCGCGGCCCGTATACTTCGTGCCTTCCCAGAAATGGCCGTCGAAAGTGGCGCAGGCTGAGAGCCGCGCATGATGATCACCGGTATGACAACTCGGTTCGAATATGGAATACACGACAAACATATTGCAGTTTGATGCTTCTTCGTAGACGACCTTCCCCAAGCCGTAGGATCCGCCCTTGCCGGTAGATACATTTGTTCGATCCTGCCCGAGCGAAAGGCACAGCTCCTCGAATCGATCCCTTCGGTCGTGCCCGTCGTACCCCAAGCCACAGGTGTTGCGATCTTCAACGATAGTTACGTTGACAGGCTGGCCGGCCTTCAGGCGAGTCAGGTCATTAGGAGACGACAAGCCAAGTTTTCCTAATCGGGCAAGGGGAGAATCTTCTGCATCAAAGCCGAGACGGTCCCGGAGGGCGGCCACCGCATTGGGCGAAAGTTTCATATTCCATACGAGGACTTCCGTCTTTTGGTCCGGCAACGTGGCGTCGACGCTGTTCTGGATGGCCTCCCGTGCGACGCGCGCCGCGGTGTCATGACTGGATCCCTCTAGGGCGTGACGCCGGGCCGTAGCCCGAATTCGCTCGTTTGGGTTCTCCTTGACGAACAGCCATGCGGGCCGGTCTTCGGTGCGCTTCTTGGGAAAAGGGGTAGGCATGGAGGCGGGTGGCAAGAGCGCGGAGGGAACGGGGCGGGCGGCTCCAATATTTACGAAAATCGAGCGACCCTCGCAAGTAGCCGAACTCTCCATTCCTGCAATCGACCCGCTGAACAGTCGCGCCGCGCCAGGAGCAGGGTCACCTGCCCCGAACAGCAACGACCCGCCGTCCGGCAGACGCTCCCCGTCGGCCCTACGGCCTCCAACCCCGCGCCCGCGCCCTAGACATGTCCCCCTCCCTCACTCCGTCACCGACCCTCCCCGCGAGTGCTTCTTGAACCACTCGCGCAGGTAGATCTGGGTCCGCAGGAAGTTCGACGGCATCGAGCTCGTGCCGTGCCATTCGTTCTTGAAGCGGATCATGGTGGTGGGCACCTTCAGCACGCGCAGCGCCTGGTAGTACTCCTCGGTCTGGGGCATCGGGGTGCGGAGGTCGCCTTCGCCGGTCATGAGCATCGTGGGCGTCTTGACGTTGCCGACGTACATGAGCGGGGAGCGGCGCAGGTGTTCGGAGGGGTCGTCCCAGGGGAACTCCTTGAAGTTTCGGTACCAGCCCGCGCCGTCCGTCGTCCCCACGAAGGAGAGCCAGTTGGTGACCGGGCAGTTGGCCGAGGCGGCCGCGAAACGATCTGTGTGACCCACGACCCACGAGGTGAGCACGCCCCCGCCGGAGCAGCCGTAGACGAACATGTTGCGCTCGTCCACGTAGCCTCTGCCGACCACTAGGTCGACGCCGGCCATGAGATCGTCGAAGTCCTTGCCGGGATAGGCGTTCTTGATCGAGTTGCCGAAGGCGCTGCCGTAGCCGGAAGATCCGCGAGGGTTGGTGTACAAGACGACGTAGCCGTTCGCGGCGTGGTTCTGCCATCCGAAGTTGAAGCCCACGTTGTACATGCCGTGGGGTCCGCCGTGAATGGCCAGGATGAGCGGATACTGCTGCGACGGATCGAAGTCGGGCGGCTTGATGATCCAGCCCTGGATGTCGTAGTCCTCCACCGACTTGTACCAGACCTCTTCGACTTCGCCCAGCTTCACTCCTGCAAGCACGTCGGCGTTGACCTCGGTCAGGCGCTCCAACGCGCCCGGGTCGCGCAACGAGAACGTCACGACGTCGCCCGGTTCGTGGGAGCTGCCGAGGGTGCCGGCCGCCGTTCCGGCTTCGATGGACGAGAGCGCCAGCATGTGGTTGCCCTCCGTCATCGGCGTCACGCCGCCGTCCACCGAAGCGAAGTGGACGTTGCTCGTTCCTTCGCTGCGCACGGTCATGTACAAGCCGCTTGCGTCCTCGGCCCAGATCAAGCCCGACGGCTGCCGGTCGAACCCGTCGCTGATCATGCGAATGTTCGAGCCGTCGCGGTCCATGACGTACAACTTGCGCGTGATGTAGGTGTCGGTGGTGAAGTCGTTGCCGGTGAACGCGACGAGCCTGCCGTCCGGGGAGGGAACCGGGGACCCGTGGGGGCCGGGCCGGTCGGTGAGGCGCGTCACGTCGCCCGTGGCCACCTCGACGGAGTACACGTCCGACTGGCGCCACTCGTGCTCGGCGTCTTCCACGCGAAGCGACGTGAACAGGATTTCTTCGCCGTCCGGCGTCCAGGCGACGCCGTTGTGGTTCCAGTCTCCGTCGGTGAGCTGCCGGGCCGTGCCTCCGTCCGCGGGCACCACGAAGAGGTGCGTGTAGCCCTCGTCCACGTAGCCGCGCCGGTCGCGGCGGTACCACAGCCGGTCCACGACCTTGGGCGCCTCCGTCCACTTCGCGCCGTCGGGGCGCCCGGGAAGCGAAATCTGCCAGGGATGCTCCGAATCCACCGACATCGAGAAGGCGATTTGGCGTCCGTCCGGCGACCACCTGATCCCCGAAGGGCCTTTCTGCACGTGCGTGACCTGGGTCGTCGCTCCCTCGGCGTCCATCCAGCGTACGTGAATCTGGGCGCCGTCGGGCTCTCCGTCGGCCGTGAAGGCGATCCGGTCTCCGCTGGGGGACCAGCGCGGCGACGATCCGTCCAGGAGAAACCGCTTGCGGCTGCCGTCGGCGTTCATGATCCAGATGGAGGACTTGCGGCGGTCGTTCACTTTGTCCACCCAGGAGCGCGTGTAGACGATCTGGCTGCCGTCGGGCGAGAGCTGCGGACTGCCCGCCCATTCCCAGTCCAGATAGGTCTCCAGCTTCAGGGTTCCGTCGGGCTCGTTCTGGGCCTGCGTGCCTGCCGGGACGGCGAGAACGGCTGCGAGAAGAAGGGGGAATGCGATTCGCGGCGACATGGGCGCACCTCCTGCTGGCGGCTTTGATGGACAGTTGCGGACTTTGGGAGCAAGATACGGCGCAGAGCCCCGCGGCGCGACACCCGGCAGTCGGCAACGTCGCGGCAGGCCGTCCTTGGCCGTTTGCGGACGGCTTCGCAATCGCCCAGGATATGCGAATGCTTTGTCCTCCGCTGCGCGTGGGCCAGCCTCCGACGCGCCGACGCTTCCTCGCCTCTTCGGCAGCCGCCGTCTGCGCGCTGGGGCCGTGGCCGGTTGATGATGCGCCGCAATTCGGCGTGGACGGCCGGAGGTTGCGCGACATCTGGGCGGCGCTGCGCCGCTTCGGCGGGACCAGCGACGGCGGAACCACGCGCCTCGCCTACAGCGACGAGGACTTGGCGGCGCGGGAGTACGTCGCCGAGGTCATGGAGCGGGCCGGGCTTGCGGTCTCGGTGGACTTGGCCGGCAATCTGGTCGGCAGGCGCGAGGGGGCTGGAGGAGGCGGCGGCGGCTCGGACGGGCGTCCGTTGGTGACCGGATCGCACATCGACACGGTGCCGGGAGGCGGCAGCTACGACGGACAGGTGGGCGTGGCGGGCGCGCTCGAAGCGGCTCTTTCGCTGCGTGGCCACGGCGTGGAGCTGCTGCGCCCCTTGGAGGTCGTCGTCTTCCAGAACGAGGAAGGCGGCAAGACCGGAAGCCGGGCGCTGGCGGGCCGCGTGCAACCAGCCGAGCTCGACATCGTCACGGCCTCGGGGTTCACCATCCGCGAGGGCACGGGCCGCTTGGGCGGAAACCCGGCCAGACTGGCGGAGGCGCGTCGCGAGCCGGGCAGCGTGCATGGCTTCTTGGAGCTGCACGTCGAGCAGGGCGGCCGCTTGGAGGCGGCGGGAACCCAGATCGGGGTCGTGGAAGGGATCGTCGGCATTCGCCGTTGGGACGTGGAGGTCCAGGGCGCCGCCAACCACGCCGGAACCACGCCGATGGACCAGCGACGCGACGCTCTGGTCGCCGCCGCGAGCCTGATCCAAGCCGTCGACGAAACGGCGCTTTCGACGGAGGGACGGCAGGTCGCCACGGTCGGCAAGATCGAAGCGGTCCCCGGAGCTCCGAACGTCGTCCCCGGCCTCGTTCGAGCTACGCTGGAGATCAGGGACTTGAGCATGGAGAAGATCGACTCGGTGTTCCGGGCCGTCGAGCGCCGGGCACGCGCCGTCGAGGAGGCGCACGACGTCTCCATCTCCTTCTCCCGCTTCTACGAGAGCCTCGCGGCGCCCACGGCTCCCCGTTTCCGCGACATCGTCGAGCAGGCGGCGGAGACGCTAGGCCACAGCCACGCCAGAATGCCCTCCGGCGCGGGACACGACGCCCAGAGCATGGCCCAGATCGGCCCCGCCGGGATGATCTTCGTGCCCAGCCGCGACGGCATCAGCCACTCGCCCATGGAGTACACGTCGCCCGAAGACATGGAACGGGGCGCGAACGTGCTGCTGCACTCCATTCTGGCCTTGGATCGCGAGCCGGGAGACGCCGACTGGTGAGCGGACCGCTTTCCGCGCCCATCACCTTCGCGCCGCGCTACCGCGACTACGTCTGGGGCGGACGCAACTTGGCGCGCCTGCTGGGCCGCGACCTGCCGCCTGGAATCGTGGCCGAGAGCTGGGAGGTCTCGGCGCATCCGTCGGCGCCGACTGTGGTGGACAGTGGCCCTCTGCGCGGACGGAATCTCCTCGAACTGGCGGCCGAGCACGGGGCCGCGCTGGTCGGCCGAAACGCGGTGCGGACAAGCGGGCCCGGAAGGTTCCCGCTGCTGGTCAAGCTGCTGGACGCCGCCGAGCCTCTCTCGGTGCAAGTTCACCCCGGCGACGCCCACGCCTCGGCACGCCACGGCGAACTAGGCAAGACCGAGATGTGGCACGTGCTGGAGGCCGCCCCCGGCGCCGAGATCGTGTGCGGCTTGAGCCCGGGGACCGACGAGCCGGCACTGCGCCGGGTGCTGGCGGACGACAGGCTGGGCGATTGCCTGAACCGTCTGCAAGTGAAGGCAGGGGACTCCGTGCTGGTGCCCGCGGGCACGGTGCACGCCATCCTGGGCGGCTCCGTGATTCTCGAGGTGCAGCAGAACTCGAACGTAACCTACAGGTTGCACGACTGGGGACGCACCGGCCCGGACGGACGGCCCCGCGGGCTGCACGTCGAATCGGCTCTGGAGGTGATCGACTTCGCCGGGATCGCGCCCGGTCTGCGCCCGCCCCGCACCGTGGAAGATGCCGGTGGCGTCCTGCGTGCGGGGAGCGTCCTGCGCCAGGTGGTGGCCGAATGCGCCGCCTTCGTCGTCGAGCGCTTCAGCTTGGCCAGAGGGACCGTGTTGGAGCGGCAGGTCGAGCCGGGGTCGTGCGAGATTTGGGGCGTCGTGAAGGGGGCGGTTGCGATCTTGCCGTCGGAAGGCGGATCATCCGATTCGGCCCCGTTTCAAGCGTCCTCGCCCGGAGCCACGGAGCACGAAGAGGACGCAAGCTCCAAGGAGACCGAGGAGCCCAGCGTGGAACTCGCGGCGATTCGCTTCGCCCTGCTCCCCGCCGTCATGGGCGGCTTCGTGCTACGTACGGCCGAGGGCGCCGTCGCCTTCCGCGCCCACGTGCCTCCCGAGTGCCCCGCCAGGGACTCGAACCCCGAACCTGCCGATTAAGAGTCGGATGCTCTACCAGTTGAGCTAGCAGGGCTGCCGCGCCGATCTCGGCGCCAGCATCTGCGGTGAAGATAGCCGGTCTTGGATGGAAGGGCCAGTGGCGCCAAGACGCGGCGACACCGGCAGGCCATCCGGTGCCCGCTCCAAGACAAGCCAACGGCCTCTTTGTCGCGGACACCATCGCGTCTATCTCACCTCGATGCCTTGTTCAGATGCAACTTGAAGTTCATCCTTGGCATAGGTGACCGCTCCGGTCTCATCGTCACGTCGTTCCATGCGCACCAAGACGCCATCGCTGTCCGAATCGACGGCCGCCTTGGCAAACCCGCGCACACACGAAAAGCTATGCGTAGTGGCAACGACCTGCACATTATTTTCTTCTGCGAGATGCAATACCATGCGCCAGAAATCGTAGTGTACCGAGTGATGAAGGCCGTTCTCAGCCTCGTCGATAAGAAGAAATCCATTTCTGATATTGGACAAGGACAATGATACTCCCAAGAGGCGTGCCACTCCGTTACCGAGGCTCTTCACCGGAACCGGGTCACGGTGGCCTTTGAGCTTGGCCACAAGACCAGACCGTTGGTCTACACGCCGTCTGTGGTCATGTCCGGCACGGAGCGCCAAGCGTTCCATAGTATCGCCCACAACTAGCCTGATCGCATTGACGGCGCGATCTTCATCATCGGTAAGCACGACGCCATCCCATAATTCCGCCAACTCGTGATTGCCAGTCAAGCTGGGATCGAGCAACCGGCATTCCAAGGCCTGCGGCAAGTCGTCATCGTCTTTCGTTCGCCGCAGTCGCCGATACATGCTATAGCGATCAATGTCAGCAACAGCGTGAGGCTCTAATGAATCTCGGGAAACAAGCCAAGGCATAATCCTCGTGCCACCGCCATACGCGGACTGAAGCATCCAGTATTCCGATGTATCTTGAAGCAAGAGCTTGTCAAACAAGCCGGCTTGTTCTTCATCAGGAAGAACAATCGCTATGGTCAGTGCTTTGCCGCCATTGTTCGGACCAATCATGATCGTAGAACCCAAAGAAATTCTTCGGCGATGAAAAAGAGCTACTGCATCGGGAACGCGCTTCGGAACGCGCCGTTCGTCAGCGTCCGCGTCCACGGCCGTCGAGAATTCTTCGCGTCCGCGCAACAACGACGACAGAACAGCCTCCCGGCCGCGAGCCGCGAAAGCGTGAACCGCTTCCAGGACTGTCGTCTTACCCGAGGAATTCTTGCCTGCCAGCAAAGTGACCCGGCCAAGACGGCGGATACGTACATCCTTAATCCCGCGGAATCCGGTTATGGACAAGCTGGATAGATGCAACTTATTCTTCTGGCTTGGGTCCATGGTACTTCACGGAGCCTCGTTGATGCCTGAGCGGAACCATCCTCCGCGGGCCGGGCGACACCGTTCTCATGGCTCGCTGGCCAGGGAGGACACGTGGAGTCTGCCGATAGCGTCTGCTCCGGTCAACCGCGACCTACGGAACGCTGGCCAGCAAAGCTCCTGCTCCCCCGGCGCGCCGGTCAAGTCCTCCCAAACCGGCACGCCGGGGAAACAATGGCGGCAGGCCCGACCTACCGCTCCCACCTCCCGCCACGGCCCCGCCGGCCGCGTTCCATCTCCCGCCCGCGGCCTCCCCGCCAGCCCCGCCACGCGCGGCCCGGCATCTCGCGTTGCCGCAACGCCGAGCGAACCCTGAACTCCCTGAGCTGCCGGCGCTGCTCGTCGGTGAGGATTTCCTCGATGCCGTCGAGGCCGGCGCGGCGGTAACGCTGGCGCAGGAGTCGGCGCTGCTCGTCCGTTAGGACTTCCTCGAGGCTGCTCCGCACGGCTTGGCGCTGGCTCGCCATCTCCTCGCGGCCCTCGCCCGCGGTCTCGCGCAATTCGGCGGGCTCGCGAAGGCCGGCCCTGACTTCGGAGGCCATCTTCATCCACCGGGCGGCGCGGGCGGTCCGTCGCTCCACCGCCTCGATGCGCATGGCGTTCAGCTGCTCCCTCTGCTCCGCCGACAGGTTCAAGCGGTCGCCCGCCCGAAGAATCCGCTCGACGAACGACGACTCGGCCATCGCCCGTCCGGCAACCGCCCGCTCCATGAACGGGGCGGGGCGGGCCTGCGTCCGCTGCATCCGCGGCTGGGCCGACAACGCCTCGCTCGCCAGTCCCAGACCTGCCACCAGCAACGCCACCGACCGAACTGCGCGCCGGGCCGCCGCTTGAACTGCGCTTCCACGTATCGTACTCATTCCAGTCTCCCTTTGAGATTCGAAGGATTGATCTTGCGGGCGACGTTGCGACGGACGCACCGTTTGCGGCGAACGCATCGTTGCGGCGAACGCGCCGTCCCCGTGGGTCATGGACAGGGTTGGGCGCCGGTTCGTTAAGCTGACGGTGCGCCCGGGTATTCCCTCACTGCGGAAGAACGAGAGGACGGAGAACGTGTTTTTTAGGCAAGTCGTCGACGACGTGCTGGCGCAACGCGCCTATCTGGTGGGGTGCGAGGACACCGGCGAGGCCATGGTGGTCGATCCGGAGCGGGACGTGGACCGCTATTTGGAAATCGCGTGCGAGGCCGGGCTTCGGATCGTGGCGGCGGCGGAGACCCATATTCACGCGGACTTCCTGTCGGGTTGCCGGGAGCTGGTGGAGCGGCACGGATGCACCGGGTACCTGTCGGCGGAAGGGGGGGAGGACTGGCAGTACGAGTGGGCCGGGGGACGCGCGGACGTGACGTTGCTTCGCGACGGCGACACTTTCTCCTTGGGTCGCGTGCGCGTGCGCGCGATGCACACGCCCGGACACACGCCCGAGCACCTCAGCTTCGCGATCTCGGACGGCGGCGCGGACGAGTCGGACATGCTGTCGGGCGACTTCGTGTTCGTCGGTGACCTGGGGCGCCCCGACCTTCTCGAGTCGGCCGCCGGCCAGGCAGGGGCGATGGAGCCCTCGGCGAAGCGGCTCTACGGATCGGCTCTTGGCTTGTTCGGGATGCCGGGGGATCTGCGGATCTGGCCGGGTCACGGTGCGGGCAGCGCCTGCGGCAAGGCGCTGGGCTCGGCGCCTTCGACGACCGTGGAGAACGAGCGGGCGGGCAGCCCGGCTCTGGGAGCGGCCCGGCGGGGCGAAGAGGCCTTCGTGTCGTTCATCCTCGACGGCCAGCCGGAGCCTCCTTTGTATTTCGGGCGGATGAAGCGCGAGAACAGGGCCGGACCCGCGATTCTCGGCCGGTTGCCCCGGCCGCGCCGCCTGGGCTCCTCCGACTTGGCGGAGATCGCCGAAGCTCGGGAGCCGATGGCGCTCGACCTTCGTCCGGACCGGCGCGCGTTCTACGCGGGGCACCTGCCCGGCTCGATCTACGCGCCCCTGAACAAGTCCTTCGCCGCGGTCGCCGGCTCCTACGCCGTCCCTCTGGGAAGCGAACGGGCAGGCGGCCCTCCCGGCGCCGAGAACGTCAAGAGTGCGAACGGTCGGTTGGGCGGTCGCGCGATCGCCTTGGTGTGCCCGCCCGAGGACATGGAAGAGGCCCTCCGCGTCCTGGTGCGCATCGGGCTCGAGGACGTGTCGGGCTGGTGCTCGCCCGAGGACTTGCAGGACTACGCGGACGCGGGCGGCGCAATGGCCAGAACGGACTCGATCGGGTTCCAAGACCTCCTCCTCCGAAGCCGCGACGCCGATGCCCAGGTGCTGGACGTCCGCGGCGCGGCGGAGCACGCCCGCGGCGCCGTCGAGGGCGCGTGCAACATCGCCCACACGCGCCTCGCCGTGCGGCTGGCCGAACTGCCCAAGGACAAGGAGCTCCTCGTCCACTGCCTGAGCGGCGCGCGCGCGTCGGCCGCCTCCTCTTTCTTGGCCCGCCTCGGCTACCGCGTCACCGCCGTCGACGACCTGCTGCGGCTGTGAGGCGCTGGTCCGCCGACGCCATCTGTAGCGGGGCCGACGAGCGGACGGACGCCGGTGCGCGGCATCGTTGAGCCGGCCATGGCGCTGTCCCGCCTAGCGTCCCTAGCGGCCCCGGCCCTCCTAGTGGCGCTGGTCCCGCCGCCGGAAACGGCCGCCCAGGACTCGAATCCGCCGTGGAAGACGTCGGCGGAACTCAGCCTGGTCCAAACCGGCGGCAACGCCGAGTCGTCCACCGTGGGGCTCGCGGGAACCCTGGTTCGCTCGTGGTCGCGCACGGAACTCCGCTTCGAGGTGGGAAGCATCCGGACGCAAACCACGCGCCGCACCCGCACCGCCGTCGGCACCGTGGACGACTACCGCATCGAAACGGCCTCGGAGACGCGAGTCTCCGCCGAGAACTACCAAGCCCGCCTGACCCTGGACCGCTCCGTGTCCGACCGCACCGCCATCTTCTTCCGCTCGGAATGGGTCCGCAACACGTTCTCGGGCATCGAGGGCCGCATCGTGAACGGCAGCGGCATCTCCAACCGCTGGATCGACGAGGAGCGGCAACGCTTCAACACCCGCTACGCCCTCACCCACACGACGCAGTACGACGTCGTCTCGACCGCCGGCGTCGACCGCTTCCTCGGCTTGCAGGTCTCCGCCGAGTACCGCCGCCAAATCGGCAAGGCCGAGTGGACCAGCGCATTGATCGTGGACGAGAACGGCAAGGAGCTGGTGGACCTGCGAGCCGACTGGACCAACTCCGTGGCCGTGGCACTGAGCGGCCGGCTGGCGCTGAAGACGACGCTGCGCCTCATGTTCGACAACGAGCCGTCCTTGATCGAGGCGCCGCTGCGATCCGCGGCCGGCGAGCGTCTCGGCAAGGTGCGCGTGCCACGAGCGCGGCTCGATCGGGTGACGACGATTGCGGTGGTCGTGACGCTGTGAGGGGATGGGCGTCGAGGCATGGACACGTCCCGGGCCGCAAATCACCTTTTCGTCCCGCCGGGAAC
This sequence comes from Longimicrobiales bacterium, assembly GCA_958295645.1. Taxonomy (GTDB): domain Bacteria; phylum Gemmatimonadota; class Gemmatimonadetes; order Longimicrobiales; family Gaopeijiaceae. The sequence goes on along the minus strand of OY282361.1, from coordinate 2,874,942 downwards.
CGCGTCCGGCGCTACTCCAGTTGGCGCGGCAACTCGACGACGTGGGCGACCGGCAGCGCCGTGATCGCGTCGTCGATGGAGTACGCCTCGTCTCCGGGGTAGAGGACCCAGAGGTGGTCGAGGCGAAGGTCGGCGACGGCGGTGCGCATGGAGCGGGTCGGGCCGGGCGCGTCGGCCAGCTTGCATTCGAAGCCGTACCGCTTCCCTTCGTGGCGCATGAACAGGTCGAGCTCGGCACCGGCGTGAGTGGCCCAGAAATAGGCGTCGGCGTCGTCGAAGGCGGCCAGAACCTGCTCGATCGCGAATCCCTCGAAGGACGCGCCAACCTTGGGATGGCCCGCCAAGGCGTCGGCATTGGCCAAGCCCAGCAACGTGTGGAGGAGTCCCGAATCCCGGAGGTAGACTTTGGGCGACTTGACCTGGCGCTTCTTCAGATTCTCGAACCACGGCGGCAGGATCCGTACCATGAACGCGCCGGAGAGGATGTCGAGGTAGCGGCGCGCCGTGCCCTGGTTGGCCCCAAGGGCGCGCGCGAACTCGGCCGCGTTCCAGACTTGCCCGTGGTAGTGGGCGATCATCGTCCAGAAGCGCCGCAAGGTCTCGGCGGGAACGCGGATGCCCAGCTGGGGCAGATCGCGCTCCAGGAATGTGCGGACGAAGTTGCGCCGCCAGAGCGCGGACACCGAGTCGTCCTCGGCCAGGAAGGAACGTGGAAAGCCGCCGCGCGTCCACAGCGCGCGCCAGTTCGTCGCGCCCACTTCGGCGATGTCGAAGCCGCTCAGGTCCACTAGGCCGACCCGTCCCGCCAGCGACTCGGAGACGCCCTTCACCAGCGTCGGCGACGCGCTCCCCAGGAGGAGGAATCGGGCGGCGTTGTCCGGCCGGTCCACTAGCACGCGTGTCGCTTCGTACAGCGCAGGCGCACGTTGCACTTCGTCGACGACCACGAGGCCCTTCAGCGGTCGCAGCGCGTGCTCCGGCGTCGCAAGCCGGCGACGGTCGACCGCGGATTCGAGATCGAAGTAGGTGCTCCGGGGCGCGGCTGCGACGATTTCTCGGGCGAGGGTCGTCTTTCCGCACTGGCGCGGACCGGTCAGCGCGGCAACCGGGTGAACCGAATAGGCTTCGCGGATGCGCCTTAGGGGAACGGGCCGGTCGACGATCATGCTGAATTGTATTCCTTGAAAATCGCGATGTCAACTGTGGGTTTTCAAGGTCACGACACTGTGAGCGAACAGGCCCCGAAGCAGACGCGCTCATGGTCTTCCGCAGCCTCGAATACGTCGCCAAGATGTACCTCTACATGGCCCGCAACCGCGAATGGCGCGACCCCGGCGGCAAGTTCCCGCCCGTGCTCTCCTTCGTCCTCTACAGCGGCTCGGCGCCTTGGCGCACCCCGGCCAGCATCGCCGAGAAGGCCCCCGCCTCGTCGGCCCAGGTCGCCAGGATGCAGACGGCCCACGTGTGCGGCGTGCTTGACGCCGTGTTCTCGCAAATCGTCGAGGCGACCGAAGCACTGCGCCAGGAAGGGCACAGGCAGGGGCGCATGGAGGAGCGCGTCGAGCTGGCCGTCCGCTTGGCGGCGAAGAAGTTCGGAACGGAGACGGCCGTCCAGTTGCGGGACATTCTGACGTCGGCTGTTCCGGAGCAGGTTGCCGTAGCGGCCGAGATGCTCCTGGAATGTCACACGAGCGAGGAGTTCCTGGCCAGAGTCTCCGGCGACAACGCGGCGTAGACTTCGACGCCTTTGTCGCCGTTCTTGTCAGATCTTGGCGGCGTCTAAGAGCCGATAGTTAGGTGCGGGCGCGACACTGCGCGCCAACGAGCAACAGCACCCCTCACGCTCCTCCTCGCCCCTGCACCCGATACACCCCCACAGCCCCCACAGCCCCAACCACCGGCCCGACCCAGTACAGCCACAAATCGCCCACCGAGCCGCCGCCGCCCAGCCCCACCAAGATCGGCCCCGTCCCCACGGCCGGATTGAAGACGCCTCCCGAAATCCCCCCGACCGCGAACGCGCCCGTCATCACCGTCAAGCCGATGGCCAGTCCGTAGAACGAATTGCCCTCCGTGCGCGCGTCCGTCGCCACGTTCAGCACCACCAATGCCAACGCGGCCGTGAACAGCGCTTCGGCCAGCAGCGCGACGCCCGGCGAGACGCCGGCGCCCGGCGAGACCACCAAGTAGTCGCCGACCAGCGCCCGCACCACGAACGCCGCCACCAACGAGCCCGCGATCTGGGAGGCCGCGTAGGGCAGCAGCTCCCGGCGCTTCAGCTTCCCCGCCAGCGTCAGCGCCACGCTCACGGCCGGATTGTAGTGCGCGCCGGACACGTGGCCGCCCATGTAGACCATCACCATCAGCGCCGAGCCGATGGCGAGCGGGGCGAGGGGAACCTCTTGGACGACCGTGAGGCCGATCGTCAGGACGAGAAAGAAGGCGCCGGTGAACTCGGTGACGTACTTGGCCATTGCGTCGCCCTCAGCGAGTTCTTGGACCTCTCGTGGCGCGGAGGCTGAAGTCGTCCCCCTTCACGTAGGGCTCGCCGAAGCGGAGGAGCGAGACGACCGGGGAGGCGCCGGGGAGGATGGCGACGATGTAGAGCCGGTTGTACTCCATCTCGTGGATCGGGCCGGACGGGTCGCCCCCGAGGGCGGAGACGAGCGCGGGCGTCGTGTTGCTGTGGCCCACCACGAGGTGGCGCCCGGGAGTGGCTCGGATCAGCCGCGCCAAGCTGTCCGGTGCGCGGGGGTCGTAGACGACGGTCTCCAGGCCCGCGGACTCGGCGATGGGCTGGGCCGTTTCGCGGGTGCGCCGCCAGTCCGTGGTGTAGACGTGGGTGAGCCGGGCGTCGGCGAGCAGGCCCTGCAGGATGCGGACTCGGATCTGGCCGGCCAGCGCCAGGGGCGGGTCGTCGGTGCCGTCGTCGGCCTTCTCGGCGTGGCGAACCAAGTAGACCACGACCGGGTCGCCCGGCGCGACGGTCTCTTCGGAGGCGGTCTGGGTCGCTGTCGCGGCAACCTGCGCCGGGGCGGTCGCCAGGAAGACGACCGGGATCAGAAGGGAGAGAGCCGTGGGGAGGATGCGCGTGGAAGGCGAGGAGGACGAGTGGGCGGCTGGCATGCGAACCGTCGGGGTGGAAGCTTGAACTCGCGTGAGCGGGTTTAGGACTTTCACAATAAAACATTTGTTTGCGCCTGGCAAGGCGGCTCGCCAAGTGGCTCGCCAGCACTCGCATGGTGCGGAGCCTCCTCGAATCCTTTCTGCCGACCGAGGCGGCCGGACTGGACTGGCCGAGCCTCGAACCGGTGCCAGCGCCCTTCGTTGCCGACGTGGGCGCCCGCCGAGCGGCCGACACGATCTGGCGCGTCCGCGTCGCGGTGGATCCGTCCGTCACCGTCATCGTCCTCCTGGAGTTCCAATCCTCGGTGGACAAGCGGATGGCGCAACGGGTCGAGGTGTACGCCTCGCTGTGCATGGAAGCCGCTTCGCGCCGCGAGTGGGGGCGGCCGCCCAACGTGATTCGCATCTTGCCGGTGGTGGTCTACAACGGATCGCAACGCTGGACGGCCGACATCGCTGCGACAGCCAAGTGGGCGGCGGCGGAAAGTGGGAAGCCGGATCCGAGCTATCGGTTGGTTGACTTGGTGCGAGCGCGCAAGTACCGTCTTGAAGGCGGAGGCGTGGCGGGGTCCTTGGCACGGCTTCTGACGGAGGGAGAATCGATGATCGCGGAGACGATGAAGCGGTGGACGGACGAGTGGCTGGAGCAGGGAGCGGCCAAGGGGCTGGAGCGCGGACGCCGCGAGGGGCTGGCCGAAGGCGCCGAGCAGGCTCTGGCCGAGCAAAAGGAGTTGTTGCGATGCATGGCGGAGGAGAAGTTCGGCGCCGAAGTGGCGGCCGAGTTGGCGCGGTTGCTCCAGCCGGTTTGCGAGCCGAGCCGGACGCGGACTGCCGGGTTGTGGATCATGCAGAGCAAGACCGGCGAGGACCTGCTGGCTCGGTTTCCCTAGGGCGGCGGCGCACGGCCGGCGGCGGTCGGCGCCGACCGCCGCCCTTTGCGGCAACCGTCCGCTTCGTTATTTGTGAAGTTGCCGGAAGGACGGGCCGAGGAATCGCCGCCGGGAGCCGCAACAGGCCTGCCGGTGGAGGAAAGTCCGAGCTCCGCAGGGCAGGATGCCGGGTAACGCCCGGGCGCCGCGAGGCGACGGAAAGTGCCGCAGAGAGCAGACCGCCGATGGCCCCTCTCGGGGGTGCACAGGCAAGGGTGAAAGGGTGCGGTAAGAGCGCACCGGGCCGCTGGCAACAGGGGTCGCATGGCAAACCCCATCCGGAGCGAGGCCAAGTAGCGGACGAGGGGTTGCCCGCCCCGCTCGAGTCCCGGGTAGGCCGCTAAAGGCACGGAGCGATCCGCGCCTCAGACAAATGATTCCGCCCTGCCCTCGCGGCGGGGAACAGAACTCGGCTTACGACGCCCGTCCTTCCGGCTCTCCGGCGTCGCAGACTGCGCCGAGCGCGCGATGCCCTGACGCCCCAGATGTCCTCGCGCCAAGCGAGCGCCGAGCGCCGAGCGCCCAACGCCCCAGACGCCTTCGCGCCAAGCGCCCGAGACCGCCCCGATAGCCCCTGGACTTGACCGGGAACCGTCCTGCGCGGATCATTCTAGGCGACCGCGCCCGTAGCTCAGCTGGATAGAGCGCTGCCCTCCGGAGGCAGAGGCCAGAGGTTCGAATCCTCTCGGGCGTACTTTGCAGCCGCCTCAGTCCGTGGAAGGTCGCTTCGGCGATTCGCGAAGGCGCACCGGTTTTCCGCTCGCGCGCAGGTTGAGCGCCTCGACGAATACGGAGAACGCCATCGCGAAGTAGATGTAGCCCTTGGGGATGTGCTGGCCGAAGCCCTCGGCGACGAGCGTCATGCCGAGCAGCAGCAGGAAGCTGAGGGCCAGCATCTTCACCGTCGGATGCCGGTTGACGAACTCCGAGACCGCGTTCGCGGCCAGCATCATCATCGCCACCGCCAGCACGATCGCGATGACCATCACCATCAAGTCGTCCGCGAGCCCCACGGCGGTGATGACGGAATCGAACGAGAAGACGATGTCCATGACGGCGATCTGGGCCAGCACGGCCCCGTAGCTGGCGGCTCCGGCCTTTCGCTTCGCCGCCTCGTCGCCCTCCAGCCGGTGGTGAATCTCCCGGGTGGACTTGGTGAGAAGGAACATGCCGCCGAGCGCCAGGATCAGATCGCGGCCCGAGAACGCATGGCCCAACACGGTGATCATGGGAGACGTGAGTCCCATGATCGCCGAAATCGCCCCCAGCAATCCGATTCGCGTCGCCATCGCCAGCAGCAGGCCCGTGCGCCTCGCGCGGGCTTGGCGGTGTTCCGGCAGCTTGTCGGCGAGGATGGAGATGAAGACGATGTTGTCGATCCCAAGCACTATTTCCAGGATCGTCAGCGTGGCCAGCGCGATCCACGCTTCGGGGCTCGAAATCCATTCCATCGGGCGGCGCTCGCTTCGCAGGACAAAGGATCGTGCTCGCCAGGCCGGGGAGCCGTCCCTCTCGGGAGCCGTGTGTAACTTATCACTGTCCGCCGCCCGGCCCGCCAGCGGGGGCCGACGCCGAAGGCTCGCGGCCGGCGGCGACCATGGCGGCCTCGCCTTGCGGGAGCGAAGTTCCATGAAGCCGTGAACGTCGGCGGCGGCGAGCAGCCCGGCTCGCGACCGAGCGAAAGAGGATGGAGTGGCAATGCGAACTCGCAGGGGATTCTTGACCGCGGCCACGCTGGCGCTGGCGGGATTGCCCTCCGGCCTCTCGGGCCAGCCGGGCGGCGAGGCCTCCCGGGAGACGTACTTGCGGGCGGTGGCCGACCACTTCGGCGCCTCCGAGAGGGAAGTGTCGGTGCTGGCCCGGTGGGGGCTGTCGGCGGAAGAGATTCCGGTGGTCTTGTACTTGGCCGACCGTGCGGGCGTATCGCCGGACGTGGTGGTCGCACAGAGAAGACGGGGCACCGAGTGGATGGAGATCGCCCGCGGGCTGTCGGTCCACGCCGGCGACTTCCATGTGCGCATCGACGGCCCGGCAGGGTTCTTGTCGGCCGCCTACCAGCGGTTCGGCGAGGTGGCCGCCTCCGCCTGGAGCGGCGTGCGGCTCACGGATCCGGAAGTGGTGGGCCTAGTCAATGTCCGCTTCCTGTCGCGGTCCCTGGGAATGCCGGCGGGCGAAGTCGTCCGGGGCCTGGGCGCAGGCGGCGACATGGTGGAAGGATTCGCTCGGCTGCGGGGCGGGGGCGGGCATGAGGCCGGAGGGAGCACGGGGCCCGAGGCCGGGAGCCGGTCGAGCCACGAGGCCGGGGGCCCGGGCGAGCCTTGACGGCATCTTCCTGGCACCGCCGTTGAGCGAGCCGCGTTTCGTCCCCCTCGACGTCCGCAAGCGTCGGGTGGACGAAATGGCCGAGCGCGCGGCCAACTTCCGCCGGGAGGCCGCCCGCCGCCGCACCGTGCGGGACTTCAGCGACCGCGCCGTGCCACGGTCGATCATCGAAGAATGCGTCCGTGCCGCGGGCACTGCGCCCAGCGGGGCCAACCACCAGCCCTGGCGGTTCGTGGTCGTCTCCGACCCCGCCGTGAAGGCCCGCATACGGATCGCGGCGGAGGCGGAGGAACGCGCCTTCTACCGCGGCGGCGCCCCGCCGGAATGGCTGGATGCGCTGGCCGCGCTCGGCACCGACGAGCACAAGCCGTTTCTCGAGGCCGCGCCGTACTTGATCGCCGTCTTCGCCGAGCGCTACGAGGTGCGTCCCGACGGCACCAAGATCAAGAACTACTACGTGCAGGAGAGCGTCGGCATCGCCACCGGCATCCTGATCACGGCGCTTCACCACGCCGGCTTGGCCACGCTGACCCACACGCCGTCCCCGATGGCGTTCCTGAACGAGATTCTGCAGAGGCCCGAGAACGAACGTCCCTATCTTCTTCTGGTGACGGGCTACGCCGCCGAGAGCGCCTGCGTTCCGGACATCGGCCGCAAGCCTCTCGAATCGATCGCCACCTTCATTTGACCGCACCGCACGAACGGGCGCCTCGCCTCGCCGGCGCTGCGAATCGCATATCCTCAACCACGGGAAGAGACACATGGGCGTCGACCTAGTACCGGAGACTTCGCCCGAGGCCATCCGCGCCTTCACGCGCGCATTGCTGAGGGATCTGCACGCGATGGAAAGACTCCTCGCCGAAGGCAGGATCGAATCCGGCGTGCGCCGCTTCGGAGCCGAGCAGGAGATGTTCCTCGTGGACGAGGCTTGGCGCCCCGCTTCCGTGGCCGTCGAAGTCTTGGAAGAGCTGGCCGACGAACTCTTCACGACGGAGCTGGCTCGCTTCAACCTCGAAGCCAACCTGAGCCCGCGCGTCCTCGAAGGAGCGTGCTTCACGGCGATGCTCGGCGAACTCGACGGCTTGGTGGAGCGCGTCCGCGACGCGGCGCGGCGGCGTGGTTGCGAGGTGGCCCTCACCGGCATCCTCCCCACCCTGACCAAGAACGACCTCACGCTCGACAACATCACGCCTAGAGCCCGCTACTACGCCCTCAACGAAGCCATGCGAAAGGCCGGCGGGGGCGCGTTTCGGCTACGCATGCGGGGCACCGACGAACTCATCATCGAGCACGACTCGGTGATGCTGGAGTCCTGCAACACGAGCTGCCAAGTGCACTTGCAGGTCTCGGCGGAGGAGTTCGCGCACTTCTACAACGTCGCGCAGGCAGTGACGGGACCCGTGCTGGCGGCGTCGGTCAACTCCCCCCTGCTCTTCGGGCGGCGGCTCTGGGCGGAGACGCGAATCGCGCTCTTTCAGCAGTCGATGGACACGCGCGGGTCGCGGCTTCACATGCGCGAAATGAGCCCCCGCGTCCGGTTCGGCGGCAGCTGGCTCAAGCGTTCGGTGACGGAGATCTTTCAGGACGACATCGCCCGCTATCCCGTGCTGCTGGCGCGGCGGGTGGACGAAGATCCCATGGCCGTGGTGGACGCGGGCGGCGTCCCGGAGCTCCAGGCCCTGCAACTCTACAACGGGACGGTCTACCGCTGGAACCGGCCCTGCTACGGCGTCTCCAAGGGCAAGCCGCACCTGCGCATCGAATGCCGGGCCTTGCCCGCCGGGCCGACCACCCAGGACGAGATGGCGAACGCCGCCTTCTGGATCGGCGCGGTTCTGGGCGTTGCCGCCGCGGTCCCCGACCTCACGGAGCGGATGGACTTCGACGACGCGAAGGGCAACTTCTTGGCGGCCTCCCGGCTGGGACTGCGCGCGGGCTTGACTTGGCTCGACGGCGACTCCGGCCCGGCGGACCGCCTGATCCTGGAGCGCCTGCTGCCGTTCGCGGAAGAGGGTCTGCGGGCGTACCCGGTCGACTCCAGCGAAGTGGACCACTACCTCGGCATCGTCCGGGAGCGGGTGGAGGCGGGGGTCACGGGGTCGAGCTGGGCGCTTCGTTCGCTCGCCAACCTGAAGGAGGCGGGCACCCGCGGCGAGCAGCTGGCGGCGCTCACGGCCGCGACGGTGCGCCAGCAAGGCGAGGGGACGCCGATCGCGAAGTGGGGCCTTGCGGAGATTCAGGAGGCAGGCGGCTGGAAGCACAACTACCTGCGCGTCGAGCAGTACATGACGACGTCGCTGACGACGGTCAACGAGAACGAGCTGGTGCAGTTGGCCGCGTACCTGATGCACGTGAGGCAGATCCGCCACGTGCTCATCGAGGACAGCGACCACCGGCTGGTCGGCATCGTGTCCTACCGTTCGATTCTGCGCCTCTTCGCGGAGGGCCGGACCCAGGCGGAGGCGGAGAACCTGCCGGTGAGCGAGGTGATGGAGCGCGATCCCGTGTCGGTGGCGCCGGAAACGCCCACGCTCGAGGCCATCGACCAGATGCGCAGCAACGGCGTGTCGGCCTTGCCGGTCGTCAGCGACGGCCAGCTGGTGGGGCTGGTGAGCGAGACGGACTTCATGCCGATGGCCTACCATCTCCTCGAGAACCGTCTTCGGGAAGAATAGGAGAGGCGAAGCCTTGGGGGGGATGGGTCGGCCGGGGACGGGAGGCGGCGCGGAGGCGAGCGAAGAGGCGGTCGGCGGCGAGCGTCGCGGGCAGGTCAAGCGCGCGGTCCCGGAAGCGGGAGGCGGCGCGGAGGCGGATGCGGCGGTTCGCTGGATCGAGGGGGCCTCGGACGGGCCGCTGTTGCTGTGCGTTGGGGGCCTGCACGGCAACGAGCCCGCCGGCGTGCGGGCTCTCGAGGAGGTTGCCGGGCGGCTGGCCGGGCAGAGCGGCAAGATGGCGGGCGACTTCGTGGCTGCGGTGGGAAACATCGCCGCGCTGGAGGCTGGGCGCCGGTTCCTCGCCTACGATCTGAATCGCGTCTGGACGCGCTCGCGTCTGGCGGCGCGGCGCGGCCGGAGCGCTCCCGAAGATCGCGAGACGGCCCGCCTCGCCAGGCTCCTGAAGCAGGTTCAGGAGCGGCGGCGCGGGCCGGTGTACGTGCTCGACATCCACACCACTTCGAGCGGCGGCGGCGCGTTCACCACGACGGCCGGGCTGCCGGCCAACCGACGCTTCGCGCAGGTGATCCCCGTGCCGCTGGTCCTGGGACTCGGAAAGCACGTCGAAGGCACCCTGATCACGCATCTCGACCAGTTCGGGTGGACCACGGCCGTCTTCGAGTGCGGCCAGCACGAGGAGGCTGCGGCGCGGGCGCGGGCGGCGGCGGCGGTCTGGCTGGCCGTGCGCGCCGCGGGACTGCTGCGGGAAGAGGACGTGCCCGAAGCCGCGAGGGGATTCTTGACGTTGCAAGCGGACGGCCGCGGCCTGCCTCCGGTCATGGAGATGACGCACCGGCACGCCGTGACGGAGTCCGACGCCTACCAATCGCGGCCCGGGCTTCGGAACTTTCAGCCCGTGCGCGCCGGAGACATCGTCGGCAACGACCGCCGGGGCGACGTGGCGGCGCCGGTGGACGGCCGCCTGCTCATGCCGCTGTACCAGGAGCAGGGCGAAGACGGCTTCTTCGTGGTCGAGGTGAAGGAGGGCGAGGGCGGTGGTGCGCCCCGGGTGGCGGGGGCCGCGGTCGAGACGGCGCGGGCCATGGTCGAAGCGGCAGGGGGCGTGGTGGAGACGGCGGAGGCCGTCGCGGGGCCGCGCAAGACGGACTGACGCTCGTGTGCGGCCGCTACACGCTCGCCGCGGAGCTCGAGGCCGTCGCGAAGGTCTTCGAGGCTGACGCGGGCGATGCCGCCGGGAAATACCGCCCGCGCTACAACGTGGCTCCCGGGCAGGACGTCCTCGCGGTGACGGGGGCCGACGGACGCCGACGGGCCAGATTCATGCGCTGGGGATTTCCCGCCGGACTGGTGACGGCTACGCCGCGCCGCCGGGGCCCATGGATCAACGCCCGCGCCGAGACGGTCGCCGTGCGGCCCGCGTTCCGCGAGTCCTTCTTGTCGCGGCGCTGTCTCGTGCCCGCCGACGGCTTCTTCGAGTGGGAAGCGCGGTCGTCCTCGCGACGCCCCTACTGGCTGCACCCGCGAACGCCGGGCCTGCTCGCGATGGCGGGGATATGGACGGACGAACGCGGCCCCTCGATCACGCAACCGCCGTCGCCAACCAGCTCGCTCGCCGTCCTCACGCGGGCCGCACCGAGCGAACTGGCCTGGCTGCACGACCGCGTTCCCCTCGTCCTGCCCAGCGATGCTTGGGACGCTTGGCTCTCCGCGACCACGCGCGAGACCACGCTCCGCACCGTACTGGGTTCGGCGGCGTCCCCGAATCTCCTGGCGCGGCCCGTCTCTCCCGCCGTGAACAACGCGCGCTTCGACGACCCCGCCTGCCTGGACGAGTCCGTCCCGCCCCCCGAGCCGCCGTCGCTGTTCTGATCCGCGAGTCTCGTCAATCGGCGTTGCGTGCGGGCCAGAGCGTCAGTCCTCGTTTGCCAGCGCCGCCACGAAGACGCGAACGACGCCCATCTCGTCCGTCTCGTACAACAAGACATGGGAGCCGCTGGCATCAAGAAGTTTCGCCGTCGGATGGACGGCCACGACGAACCGGGGACCACTCAAGTCGCTGGGGTCCCACGCCTCCCAGCGGACGTCGGCATCGTCCGGCATCGCGTAGGAACGCAGCCAAAGCCGCCCGTCCAGGTCCACGAACAATCGGTCGATCGGCGGCGATACGTCGTTGGCGGGGACTTCAGCCACGCTCTCTAGTTTCATTCTTGCGCTTTCCCGAAACACCCCGCCAGCCGGCCGTTCCATCTGGCGGCGCCAACGCTCACGCGCTCCTTCTCGCACCATCTCAACTTGCCTCTTGGACGCCCTTGTTCCCGGAGCCAGCGGGAGTTCAGCGCTGGTCTCGCCGTCGCGGTTCACGATTCTGATCGCGCCGAGATCGGTTTGCGAAATCGCGACTTCGTCGCCGATCTGCGCCTCGAGGAGAAGATGTCCCAGCATTACCTGCTGAACGCCACCACTAGCGTGCCACCAGTATTCTGCGCCCTTGGCCTCGGCCACTACACCGGCGACTCCGTCGCTTGTGACCTTCACGTATCGTGCTTCTCCTCTGTGGCGTCCGCGCCAGTTTCCCGGCCCTTCGCCGTCTCGAAAGATCACCAAACCATCCGACAGTACGGCGACAGGCATAGCAACAGGCTTATTGAACCACAGGCGGCTGTACGCCCAACTGTCGACGAGGTCCCCAGCCGCGGAAAACATCGTGATTCGCGCCAGCTCGACGTCCCAGGTCGCAAACCCGTTGGGCGTTCGCAATACGCCCATAAGCAAGCGGAACTCGCCGGGACCATCTCCCCGTCGTCCAACCGACCTCACGCTGTCGTTCTGCAAGTCGACTAGATGAATTTCGGCGTTCAGCCCGTCGGCAATCAACAGCCGTTGATCACCCACGAAAAACGCAGTAGCCAGCCGACCCAGCTCGGACATGGCCGAACTGGGATGCACCGAAGAATCGAAGACGTCGGCTTCTTGGACGTGCAGCAGTGGCGGGCCTGGATCTTGCGACGCTGTCTGGTGGCGTTCCGCCCAGCCGCCGTAGGCGCGTCCGATCGTCCGCCCAAGCGAGCCGGACGGACCTAGGAGCAAGAAAGCGATCATCGCCAGTATCGCGATGCTGACGATCAGTTTTATGCGTTTCTTCATGGTCACAATCCTTGGATTATCGAAGCGACGACTAATCGATCTTGTCCTGCTGAGCTTCTTGTGCGCAACAAGACGTGATCACCATATGCGTCTACAGGGTCGATTCGTGCCGTCCTGATGCTCAACACGCGGCTTGGCGGGGCCGGGCCTTGCTTGCCGGTCCTGGAGGCGTCGCAGCGTCACCGCTTAAGCCGAGACCAGCGCAACCGGGGTGGCGTTCCGGGAGTGCCTGTACATGTAGATGTGAGCAGCAGCACCCACCAGTCCGACGGCCACGGCCGTGCCAAACTGCGGGGACACGCCCTGCAACAGGCCGAGCAACATCAGCCCCGCCGACAATACCGCCCACGCTATGCCGAACTCGCCGAGACGTTCCGCGTTCAGCGGCCGTACCTCCGAGGCACGGGGCCGCGAAGCTTGAGCCGGCACCTCGGCCAAGGCCTTTGCGATCGTCTCCCGCGCCTCGGCTTCGGTAACCCTCGCCACTGGCCCGGCCACGCGCCTCAGCCCTCGCAGGAACCTGGCGGCATCCAGTTCGGCTTGGGTCTGCGCCACCTCCTCGAGGCTGGGGCCGTCCCCTCTGTCTTCTTGGATCACGGCCGTCACCAGCCGGCCCACGGTCGCCGTGTCCAGCCAACTGGCGAAGCGCCGGTCCAGGCCCACAATCTCGCGCAGACCATAGCCGCGCGAGCGCACCAACGCGCAAGCCGCGATCAAGGGCAAGAGCGGCGCGCCCAGCGGGATCAAGACGGCAGGGTAGCCTTCCATGCGCGCCAGCCAGCCGAAAAAGTGCAGCGGCACTGCAAACGACACCATGAGCGCCGTGGCCCCCAACCACCGTCCGGCGATGCGGCGCAACGGGCTCCACCTTTGGGTGGCGTGGCTGATCGCGGCGCCCGCAATTCCGGCGATCACGACGAAGGTTCCGACGGCGACCGGCAGCAACAAGCGGATCGAGTCGATGATGGGCCATTCACGCACGTGTTCCGGAGCCGCCAGAAGGAGAAGGTACTCCCAAAACGGAATCCCCAACTGGATCAGCAGGCAGGCGCCGAGCCCAAGCAACGCCAGCCACTTCCAGTCGCGCTTCCGAGTCTCGGGCGCGGTCTCGCCGAAGAGGTCGAAATGATTGACGGCGGCGGCGAAGGCGGCCGGAGGGGCCAGCACCGCCAACCCGAACGCGGACGAGCTGCCGATCATGATGGCCCGCACTAGGTAGGGAGTGGCTTCAAAATCGGCAAAGAACCTCCAACACGCGTACAGAGCGTACAGCCCGGCCAGCTTCGCGAAGTGGGCCCCGGCCCGGCGGGCAAAACGGCTGTTGAGCATTTGAACACCTACATCCTGTCTGCTAGTAGCGGTGTGGAGCACCGAGACAGTCGTTGCAATTATCTTGCTCCCAGCAACACTGCTCGCAACAGTAAGGTGCGCGGCTCTCTGATTCTCGGCAACAATCGTGCAGGAATGGGCGACCCTGGGGAGTGACGGCCGCTTTCTGGGCCGGCGCGAACGTTGCGGGCAACAGCAGAATGTTGGCAACGATGGCGGCGATGATCCACTTCGTGATGATCTTCATTGTCAGTACCTCATCGTAGGGATGGTGCGTTGTTCGAGAAGCCGCAATGCCTGTTGTGATGCGAACTAGAGTCCGCTTGGTTCGATGGCGTATGCTTGAACGCTCTGGAATCCCTGCTCTTCCTCCTGGACTCCGAAAGCGGTGTTGTCCAGCACGGCGCGAAGGGCAAAGACTCTCGGCAGGGTCACCCGTCCCACACGTTTGCCGTCCGGCCCAAACACGATCCACGCACTGGACAGGTTGTTCGGGCCGGCGCTCTCGCGTATCCAAAGGCGGCCGTCGTCGTCCGCCAGAAGTCCGGTATACGGGGCCTTGTACTGGGGATACTCGATGGCTGCGAGCATGTCTGCTTCCGCGTCCCGCCCGGCGTCGCCTGCTTCCTCAAGACGCTCTTCCTCGTAGGCGGCTCGGTCTTCCGGAGTCACGGGCGCAGCCGCGCTCTCCCATCGGATCGCGAGTAAGGCTTCGCCGGAGGCGACATCCCAAGCCCAGACGCCGGGCGAATCTCCGGAGCCGCCGTAGAGGCGCCCTAGCAGGAGAGCGAACGTCGAAATTCTGCCGAATGGCCGTGCCCGGAACGAGAACGTGCCGCCGCCTACCTACGCGACCAGCTCGCTGCCGGGCAATTCGGCTATCGTGTCCAACAGTTCGCCCGACCGAGCAGAGTAACGCAAGGCGATCAACGGATGCTGCTGAACGCCGGATCCGCCGCCGTAGACCGAGGCAAGATCCAGTCCGTTGGTAAGCACGATCGTACCATCCCCCGGCATGCCGACGACGGGAATCAGGTGGCCGTAGGTTGGGTACGGTTGCACGGTACGCACCATGCCACCGCCGGGGCTCAAGATGGTCAGGCGCTTATTCCCAGTGTCCCAGACTCCCACGGAGTCCAACCCAAAGGGCATTACGCGCTGAATTTGGCGAAAGTCGCCGGGCCCGTCTCCTTCGGTGCCCACCGAACTCTCGAACCGGCCCTCTGCGTCGAAAAAAGAGACGGTGGCAGCCTGCGCCACCACAATCCCGCCGCCGGCCAGCGGCGCGACGTCGGTCACGCCGTACAGGCGTTCCTCTTGTCCATCTCGCATGATGGTCGTGATCTTCGTCGTCGGCGTCGTCGCGACGACCCGCGGATCGGCGCCGAAGTCGCCGAAGTTCTGCGCGACGCGCACGCCGGCGCTGTCCTCGGCCGTGAATCCACCACGCGAAACGTCGTCCGTGCCGCACGCCGCCGAGTGCAGCAGCACGATGCTTACAAGCACCAAGCCACGCCCAGTCATCGGTCCACCTCCTCCAAGAAAGCCTTCGCCGCCGACGCACCGGCCGCAGCTGCAACGATGCGACAAGCCTTGTCGGCTTGGACAATAGCCGGCAGTCGGCTGACATGAAGATGCTTCGCGACATCTGCGCCCGATACCGTGAAATCATGCGGTATAGAGCGACCGGAGGACGAAGACTTGCCGACATGAGCAACGAGCGTCTTGTCGGGCGCAGCCGTCGCCCAACGACGCCACTGCGGCATCAAGTCTTGGCAGAACCGACAGTCCGAACGTACGAAGAAGATCGCCAGCCCCGAGTCCGCTCGACACTCTCCCGACAGGTCGCGCTCCCTTGAAGACTCATCCGCGTCCGGCGGCGCGGCGACAGGGACTGGGGGCAGCGGTCGGCCACTCATGAAGTCCGCTAGGCCAGCTCGCACGGCGGTTCGCAGGACGCCGTTGTCGCGCTTGACGCTGACCAGTTGGACCGCCATGGCGGCGACGGCAACCGTCACGGCCAGAGTGGTCCATGGCCTAGCACGTTTCATTCACCAATGGTGCAGCTGTTGCACTTGACTGTGCCGGCAACGAGATCGACCTCGCACTCTTCGCACGGGATCTCGCAATCTCCGCTACCAAACACAGCCGGCGACAGGAACAGGGCACCCAGGGCAAATGTCCAGGTAGCCACTACTAAGACGCGCCTCATCAGGTGGTACATGGTGATTCCTCCGAAGCTGGAATGGTCGATTCTCCTAAGGGTTGCTCACCAAGCAACGCCCATCGGTCGCACTGCCCTACACTTGATGAACGCTCTGAGCCTCCCAATTCTGTAGGGCAGTTTTTTACACGTGGCTGGGAGGGGCGCTCGCCGAAGCGCTCGCCGACGGCGCCATCGACTTCACGATGACTCGGGCCACGTGATCCGCGCCTCCCTTCTGGCGGATCACCGACGGCGGCGCCCGCAATGCCCAGCGCACCGTTCGCCGGTAGGTGCTCGGGTCAAGGAAGCCCAGCGCGGACGCCGCGACTCCCGACGGCTCGCCGCTCCACTCCGCCAGTCGTTCGACGGTGTAGACCCGCCCTAGGTTGATCAGCTTCTTGGGAGTCGGAATGCCAAGCGCCGCGCAACGGCGGAGCAGGGTCCAATGGCGCAGCCCCAGGCCGGCAGCCAGGGCCGGCACGGTGTTCGGGCCAAAGGAGCGATCGAGGACGCGAGCCATGATGCGGCCGGCCTCGGGGGCGGCCTGCTCGCGGATCCGAGCCTGCAACCGGCGAGGTCGTTCCGGGTCGATGGCCCGCAGGATCGCATCTCCCGTCACGCCCAGCGCGTCGCCGCCGCTTTGGAGAGGCGGCATGACCGTGAACCACGCGTCCCTGTCCGCCAACCGGTTGGACGGCAGGTCGCCGGAAGAGGAAGCATCGACGACCGCGGGCGACTTGGGATGTCGCCGGACAAGCTCGCCAAGCTCGTCCCAGCTCCCCGCAAACACGACCGGTCCGACGATCCTTGAAACCGGCCCCGCTTCAACGGCCATCCGCACCAGCCGACGAAACGCCGGGCCGCCGCGCAGGGCAAGCAACGGCCGTGCCACTACAGATCCTCGTGGAACTTCCGCAACCGCCCTTCGCCGTGGAGCGTGAACAACGCCCGGCGCACCAAGTTCGCCACCGTAGCCGCCCCAACGCCCATGATCTTGCCCGCTTCCACGTCGCTCCTGTCGTCCACCACCGTCAGAATTACCGCCTCGCGCTGCCGATCCGGCAACCGGTCCAGCGCCTCGTAGGTGGCCTCTTCCAGGGATCGGCGCTGCGCCTCGTCGTCCAAGGCGTCGGGGTCGGCGAGCAGGTCTAGCGCTTCTTCGAGGTCCGCCGTCCTGGCCGCCGTCTTGGCTTCCCGGCGAGCGCAGGAGTTGCGATAGTTCTTGGCCACATGGACGAACCACGGCCCGAACGGAGTTCTGCCGGTGTAGCGGTCCAGCCGGGGCAGCAGGTGAGCCCAGAAGCCCTGGATCAAGTCGTCGAGGTGGTGACGGTCGACGGCCGTCGGCCTCAAGACGGCGGCCAGCACAGGACCGTACATGCGAACGATCTCCGCGAGCAAGCCGGCGTCGCGGGCATGGAGAAGCGTCACGTCGACATCGAGGTGGGGCAGGTTGCCCATCAGTCCTCCTCGGGGTTCGCCGTCGCGGCCGCGACGGCGAACTGTCTTTCAATGTATCGCCGCGCTCCTCGCGGGCACTTGCCGAAATGCGCCTAGCAAGCCACCGCTGCGAACGCCATGTCCAGCCGCTCCAACGCGCTGTTCAGGTCGCTCTCGGGAATGCCGAAGCCCAGGCGGATGCACGACTCCACGCCGAAGTGGGCGCCGGGCACCACCAGCAGGCTCTGTTCGATTCGCAGTCGTTCGGCCAGATCCAGGGAGTCGGGGCCCTCGCGGTACCGGACCATGCAGATTGCGCCCGCGTCCGGCGGCGCATAGCCGAACAACTCGCCGCGCGCGTCCAGCCAGTCCGCCAGGACGCCCAGGTTGTTTCGGATGATGCCTCGCGTCCGCTCCAGAATGCGCGGCCGGGCTTCCGGCGACAGCGCAACGCGGGCCATCGCGTCCGAAAGCGACGCGGGCGCGATCGTGGTGTAGTCGGTACGCGCCCACAGCTCGTCGGCCACGTCGTCCGGCGCGACGATCCACCCGATCCGCACGCCGGGAAGTCCGTACGCCTTCGACAGGGAGTTGGTGACCACGACCTTGTCGTACAGGCCCCAGAACGTGGGCGTGGCCTCGTCCCCGACCTCGGCGCCTTGGTAGACTTCGTCCGCCAGGATCCACGCGCCGCAGCGGTCGGCCAGCGCGACGATCTCGGTCATCTCGGAGGGCGTCAAGACGCGGCCCGTGGGATTGTTGGGATTGGTCACCAGAATGGTCCGCGCGCCGGCGTCGAGCGCCTGGGCGAGTTCGTCCAAGTCGAGTCGCCAGCCGGCGTCCTCCCGCAACGAGAACGGCATCACCTTCGCTCCGAGCGTGGCCTCCAGTCCGGGCACCTGCATGTAGTTCGGCATCATCGCGGCAAGGGGTTGGCCGGCACCCGCCCGCTGCCAGAACGACGCGAAGTTCGCCTCGCTGCCGCCCGTCGTGACCACGACCGAACGATCCGTCGCGCCCTCGTACTGGGAGGCGATCAGCGCTCGAAGCTCGTCGGAGCCGTTCGACTGCCCGTAGCCGAGCTGGACGGCGCCCAAGTCCGGCGGCGCGGCGGCGTAGGAGAGGAGTTCGGCCGCGGTTAGCGGGTGGACTCCGCTCTCGGTCAGGTTGAAGTCCACCCTGTGCTCGAAGGTGGACTGCCAGCGTTCCATGTGGAAGGGCGAGAACTTCACGAGATCGTCTCCTGAGTTGTCGTGGGGGGTTAACTTGGGCGTCGCGGGGAGCCGGTCGAAGCGCCCCGCGTGCAAGCGAAGCCCGGCAGGTCGAGGCCGCCCGGGCGGAACGTCGAAGCCGCCCGGGACGCAGGAGCAAGATGGCGCACCCGCGACAATCGGGAAAGCCGCCGCTCCAAGGAGAAGCACGCTTTTGAGGGACATGGGCGCCGCACTTGCGAACATCTCGCAAGACCAGTTGGACAACGGGCTCCGCCTGGTGATGGCGCCGGACGCGGGAGCGCCGGTCGTGGCGGTGAACCTCTGGTACGCGGTGGGCTCGCGAGACGAGCCGCCGGGCAGCACGGGCTTCGCCCACTTGTTCGAGCACATGATGTTTCAGGGCTCCGCCCACGTGCCCAAGAACGGACACTTCGAGCATCTCGAGCGCGTGGGCGGATCGGCGAACGCCACCACCTGGTTCGACCGAACCAACTATTTCCAAACCCTGCCGTCCCATCATCTGGACTTGGCTCTCTGGCTCGAGTCCGACCGCATGGGCTGGATGCTGCCCGCGCTGACCGAGGAGAAGCTGCAGAACCAGCGCAACGTCGTGCTGAACGAGCGGCGCGAGCGCTACGAGAACCAACCCTACGGCAACTGGGACGAGCGTCTTCAGGCCCTTCTCTTTGCGCCGGAACATCCCTACCACCACACCGTGATCGGCGCCGCGGAAGACATCGAGGCGGCCACTTTGGACGACGTCCGAGCGTTCTTCCGCGCTTTCTACGTTCCCGACAACGCCGTCCTGACCCTGTGCGGCGACTTCGCTCCGGAGGATGCCCGCGCAGGCGTTCGCCGCTACTTCGGCGCGATTCCGCCGGGCCAGTCGCGGAGTCCCGCGCAGGGCAAGGCAGAGGCCGGCTTCAGCACGGGGGAGACGATGCGCGTGGAAGTTCGGGCGAGGGTGCCGCTGCCGAGGGTGTACATGGCCGCAAAGGTTCCCCCGTTCACAAGCGAGGAGTTCTACGCGGGCCAA
This sequence comes from Longimicrobiales bacterium, assembly GCA_958295645.1. Lineage (GTDB taxonomy): Bacteria > Gemmatimonadota > Gemmatimonadetes > Longimicrobiales > Gaopeijiaceae. The sequence continues at coordinate 2,855,521 of OY282361.1, read as the reverse complement.
GTGGCGTCGGCCTGCTTGGGCGCGGGACGGTGCTCCAGGCTGCACGACCGCCTGGTGCGCGGAGCTCGCATCGCCAAGTCGGCGGTCTGCCATCTTCTTCCGTTGACGGCGGGCGCGACCATGCTCGTGGTGGTCGTTACGGGGCTGCCCGGGACGACGGCGGCCGAACTGGAAGAGGCGGCCGGGCGCGAGCTGGACGACGCGGCCTCCTTGGACGACGGCGAGGTGGCGCGCTCGGTGACGGGCATGGAAACGCGGGCGTTGCGCAGCCTGCAAGCGGTGGGCGAGCGGGCCGATCTGCTGTCGATGTACGCGACCTGCTTCGGCGACGCGGGGCGGGCGCGCGAGGACTTGGCCTGGCTCCGGCAGGTCGGGACGGACGACGTTCAGGCATGGGCGAAGACATATCTGCACGAGGCGAACCGGGCGGTGGTCCGGTACGAGCCCGCGGGGGCGGCGTGACGGGCGGCCCGGCGAATTCGGCGTCCGGCCCCGTCGCGCGCACCGACCCGCCGCCCTCCGGCCGGGTGCGCCCCTTCCGGTTCCCCGAGGCGACCGAAGCCCGTCTCGCGAACGGCATGGCGGTGCACGTGGCCTCCAAGGCCGCCTTCCCGCTGGCGACGGCCGTCCTGGTCGTCAAGGCGGGAGAGGCGGCCGCGCCCGCCGACAAGGACGGCCTGCCTTCCCTGTGCGCCAACGCGCTCGAGGGCGGCACGACCTCTCTTTCGGCCCGGCAGCTCGCGCTCGGCTTCGAGAACATCGGCGCCGCCTTCGCCGTCGCCACCACCTGGGACGCCACGTCCCTGTCCGTCTCCTGCCTGGCCGAACACCTGCCCCGCGCCATGTCGCTGCTTGCGCAACTGGTCAGGGAGCCGGTCTTCGACGACGACGAATTCGATCGCTTCAAGGCCCGCCGGCTGGCGGCGGTGCGGCAACGCGCCATGGATCCCGCGGCCCTGGCGGCGGACGCTCACGCGCACTTCGTGTTCGGCCGGCGCTTCCCGTACGGCCGTCCCCTGGGCGGCGTCGCTGAGACGCTGGCCGCGCTCGCACCGGCCGACGCCCGCGCCTTCGCCGAGTCGTGCTACGGTCCCGGCCACGCGGCCCTGGTCGTAGTCGGCGACATCGAGGCCGAGGAGACGCTGGAGGCAGCCGAACGCGCTTGGGGAGACTGGCGTTCCTCGGCATCTCCGCCGGAACTGTCCGGCGGCCCCCCGGCGGCGGACGGCCGCAGGATTCACGTGGTTCACCGCCCCGGCTCGGTGCAGTCGGAAATCCGAACCGGACATGTGGGCGTGTCCAGGGCGGCACCGGACTACATCCCCCTTCAGGTGTTCAACTTGATCCTCGGAGGCGCCTTCTCCTCACGCCTCAACCTCAACCTGCGGGAGCGGCGCGGCTTCACCTACGGCGCCCGGTCCGGCTTCGCCGCGCGCCGAAGCCCGGGGCCGTTCTTCGTCTCCACCTCCGTCGAGACCGCCGTCACGGGCCCCGCCCTGCGCGAAGTCTTCCGCGAGGTCGAAGAGATGGCCCGCGGCGGCCCCACGATCCGCGACGTGGAAACCGCCACGGGTTATCTCGCCGGAGTGTTCCCGCTCAAGTTCCAAAGCCTCGGACAGCTGGCTGGAGCGATCGCGCGCCAGTTCGTCTACGACCTGCCCGGCGCCTATTACCGGCGCTTCCAGGAAAGCGTTCGCGCGGTCACGCAGGAGCAAGCGCACCACGCGGGCAGAGCGCACGTGCGGCCGGACGAACTGTGCACCGTCGTAGTCGGCGACGCCGGGAAGGTCGTCCCCGCCCTCTCGGAATGCGATCTCGTCCTCCCTGGCGGCGCAGCCCGCCTGACCGTGCACGAGGACTTTGCGCCGTCCGCTTTCGATGGATGAGGGCCGCCCCCGGCTCCGACTGCGCGCTCCTCGGATGCCGTCTCCCGGTTGTGGCGCAGCCTGTCCTCGCTGGAGGACAGTCCCACCCCGGTAAACGGCCCTGGGCATGGGAATCGTGGCTGGCACGGTTCATGCTAGGGATGCAGGGGCAGACGACCGTGCGCAACGCAAACGGCGTCGCAAACCACGACAAGGACACGAAGATGGCCAACGTCGCAACGCTTCGAATCGAGGACGGGCACGCCAGTCCCGGCACCGGCCTGGGCAGCCCCCGCGCCGGCCGCGCCGAACCCGGCAACGAGAGCAGCTTGGGCTTGGTGAGGCGCTGCATCGGCGGGGACGAGAGCGCCTTCGCCGAACTGCACCGCCGCTACAACAAGCAGATCCTGAACTACCTCAACCGCATGATCGACGACAGAGAGCGCGCGGAGGACTTGGTGCAAGACACCTTCCTTCGCGTCTATCGCCACATCCGCCGCTTCGACCAGCGGAGGGCGTTCTCGAGCTGGATATACTCCATTGCCAACAACTTGGCCAAGGACGAGCTGAGAAGGCGGGCGCGCCAGCCCGAGTGGACGGCCAGCGACCTGTGCGACCAATCCGACGGCACGGCTTGGCCGCTGGAAGTCGAGGACCCCACGAGCCGTCCGGACGACCTGTACCGCCGCCGCGCCCTCAAGGCGCAGGTGCAGGAGGCGCTTCAGCAGTTGCCCGAGCGCTACCGGTCCGTGCTGGTTCTGCGGGAGCTGCAAGGCAAGACCTACCGAGAGATCTCCGAGATCACGGGATGGCCCTTGGGATCGGTCAGGAGCCGGCTGAACCGGGGACGCGCGCGCTTCGCCGAAATCGTCGCTCCGCTTCTCGACTGACGCCGCAGGCCGCCGCCGCTTCGGCCACAGCGGCCATGCGCCGTCGCGCTCAGCTCGCCAGCGTCGCCGCCATGCGCCGCACGCCCGCCTCGACGTCCTCGTCCGAGGAGGCCGTGCTCATTCTGGCGTAGCGCGCGTCGCCGAACGCCTCTCCCGGGACGATGGCCACGCCGGCCTCTTCGAGCAGTCGCGAACACAAGGCACCGGCCGTCTTCACCTCGTCGTCGAAGGCCGCGTCCACCCGGAAGTACAGGTAGAACGCCCCGTCCGGCTTGACGTAGGGGAAGCCGGGCAGCAACTCGTCGAACAGCCGCGACACCAAGTCCCGCCGCCTCCGAAACGCCTCCAGCATCCTCTTCCGGTCGCCGCCGTCCGGCTGGGCCCGCCGAAGTCCCTCCACCGAAGCCACCTGCGAAGGCGTCGCCGCATTGAGCGACACGTGACTCTGAAGCGCGCCCATCTTCATGGCGAGCTCGATCGTCGTGTACGAGAAGCCCACGCGCCATCCGGTCATCGCAAAGGCCTTCGACATGCCGTTGACCGCCACCACGTGTCCGACGGCCTCCGGGTCGAGGTCGAGCACGCCGGGAGCGCGAGCGCCGGGGCCGAAGTAGATCTCCCGGTAGATCTCGTCGCAGATCAGCGTGACGCCTCTTTCCTTGGCCCAGGCGGCCAGGTCGGCCAGCTGCGCGGTGGAGTAGACTGCGCCCGTGGGGTTGGACGGCGTCGAGATGACGAGTCCGCGGGCTGCAGGCGACGCTGCGCGCTCCAGGTCGGCGGGCGTGAGCAGGAACTGGCGGCTCTCGTTGCCCGCGACGGGGGTCGGTGCGGCTCGCGCCAGCGTCACCATCTCGGGGTACGAGGTCCAGTACGGCGATCCGATCAGCACTTCGTCCCCCGGCCCGAACAAGCAGAAGCAGGCGTTGAAGAGGGACTGCTTGGCGCCGGCGGAGACCACGACGCGGGCCGGATCGGCCTCGTGCGCAGTTCCTTCGGTCATGTACTCGGCGGCCAGACGCCGCAGTTCCGGCATCCCGGAAGAGGCGGTGTACCGGGTGCGGCCCTTCGCGATCCCTTCGGTGGCGGCTTCGGAAATCCACGCGGGCGTGTCGAAGTCGGGCTCCCCGGCGCTGAGGTTGATGATGTCGCGCCCTTCGGCGGCGAGCTTCTTGGCCAGCGTGCTTACGGCGATCGTCGCCGAGGGTTGCAGCTTCGCGATGTTCTGCGAGTAGTTCATGGGTCGTCTTGTGCCTTTGCTGGGTTCCTGTGCGGTTGGTCGCGGCCGGTGCGCCGCGCCGAACAAGACGTGACGTTGCCCCGTCCGGGCCGCAATCGCAACTTTGGGCATGTTCACGACCGGGCCGACCATCTTCTACGACTTTGTCGATCCGGGCTCCTACTTGGCCAGCTGCGTCGTCGGCGGCGAAGGGCTGGAGGCGGCGCTGGACTGGCGCGGCTTCGAGATTCGTCCGCCCCCGGAGCCGCCCCTGGCAGCGGAGGACGAAGCTTGGCGCCGGCATCAGAGCCGCATGTCCGCCTACGCGGAGGCGCTCGAGATTCCCATGCGCGCGCCGCTGCTGACGCCTTGGACGCGCAAGGCTCACGAGATGACGGAGCTGGCCCGGGCCAGGAACTGCCATGCCCGCGTGATACGGGCGATCTTTCGAGCTCACTTCGTGGAAGGAAAGGACATCGGCCGCATCGATCAGTTGGTCGCGATCGCCCGCGCCGAGGGGATGGACGCCACCGAAGCCAAGGCCGCGCTCGACGTGGACGCCTTCACGGACGCCGTGGCCAGCAACCGGGCGGAGGCCGGCGAGCGGGGCGTCGAGGCTGTTCCGGCGTTCGTTGCGGACGGGGGACGTCTGGAAGGTTTTCGGTCGCCGGGCGAAATTGTGCGATGGATTCGAGACGCGGCGGCGGGACGACCTGGTTAGCGGCGGCGGCCGGCGCGACGCTTCACGGTGCGCTTGCGGCGTTTCTCGCGACGCGACGCTGACGGAAGAGGAGACGAGACGGAACATGGCGGGATACGAACGGAAGACGGCTCTCGGCCCGAGCGAGGTGCTGGAGCACGCGGAGCAGCACATCCCCGCGCTGATCGGACTGAAGAGGTCGCGCACGTCCGCGCACGGGGCCACCTACGCCGGCGACGAGGGCACCGTCGTCCTGACGGCCCACCGGCACGGTCCGTACACGGAAGTCGTCGCCCAGACGGATCGGCTCCGCACCTCGCGCATGGACTACGAGATTCAGCGCTTCCTCAACCTGCTTCCGTACGAACCGGGAGACGTCGGCGGACCCGGGGCCGGAGACCCCAGTTGACGCCGGGCGGCGGCGAGTGACGTCGTTCGACGAACTCCGGCTCGGCCCGGAGACGGTGGCGGCTCTCGCGGCCGAGGGCGTGGAGACGCCGACGCCGTTCCAGGAGGCGGCCGTCCCGGTCATTGCGCGGGGCCGGCACCTGCTCGGCCGGGTCGGCCCCGGCGGGGGCGCGCTGGTGGCCTACGGCGCTCCGCTCGTCGACCGGCTGGAGGGCGGGGCCGGATCGCCCGTCTGCTTGATCCTCTGCACCGGCAGCGAGCAGGCGACCTCTCTGGCGCGCTCTCTGGGCGGTCTCTGCCAAGCTGCCGGACTCCGCGCCGCCGCCCTGGCCCAGACGTGGAACCTTCCGGAACGGGCCGACTTCCTCTTCGTGCCGGCGAGCCGCGTCCGGGCCCTCTTCGACGGCACCGTGGCCACCGAGGCGGTGCGCGCGGTGGTCTTCCACGACGGCGACGGCGTGGTCGCCACCGCGCCGGGCGACCACCTGGAGACGCTGTTGTCCAGCCTCTCCAAGGACTGCCAGCGCATCTTCTTCGGCCTCCCGTTCGGTGCGCCCCTCCAGTCGCTGGCCCGCCGGTTCACGCACCGCGCGGCGACCGTGCCGCCGCCTTCCGAAGAGGACGCCCCCCGCCCCGCGCGTGCCCTGAACTGCGTCGTCTCCGGCGGCGACTTGGCCGAGGCCGCATTGGGCGTGGTGGCCGAGCTGCTCCAGGACGCCGCGGCGGTTCGCCACATCCTCGTCTATTGCGCCTCGGCCGATCAAGCGGCCGATCTGGGGGACTTTCTGGACCTGCACGGATACGCCTCCGGCCCGCCCGGCGACGCGAGCGCGCCCGTGTGGCTCTGCCCAGGGGAGGAGAAGGCGGCCCGGGCCGTCCTCGACGATCTTCCCGGCGCCGGCGAAGTGGCGACGTTTTCGTCCGCCGTGCCCGCGGGGGCGGAGGTCCTGGCTGCCCGGCACGGGGCGGGCGGAGCCGCCTGGACGGTGGCCGCGCCCAGGGAGCTGCGCCATCTGCAGTCGGCGGCGGCACAGGCGGGATTCGCGGTGAAGCAGGCGCGCCCCGAACGGCCGCCTCGCGTGTCGCAGCAGCTCGACGAGTTGGCCGAGCGGGTCGCCGCGGCCGCCGCCGCTCCGGAAGCGCTGCCCTATTCGCTTCTGGTCGAGTCTTTGCTGGACAGGTTCACCGCTGCCGAGCTGGCCGCCGGAGCGCTGGCCCTACTGGACCGCGAGAAGGCCGCCGAGAGAGAGACGCAGGCCGACGCGGCGGCGCCCGTGGCTTGGATCAGGCTGTTCGTGTCGGCCGGAGAGCGGGACTCGGTCGGTCCGCGCGAACTCGTCGGCGCCATCGCCAGCCAAGCGGACATCGCGGGAAACCGGATCGGCAAGATCGAGGTTCGCGAGTCCCACTCCGTCGTCGAGGTGGCGGCGGAGGAGGCCAAGAAGGTGATCAAGGCCCTGAACGGCACCACCCTGGGCGAACGCAGTCTGCGCGTGGACTACGACCGCCCGCGCGACTCGGGACCCCCAAAGGGACGCCGACAGGATCGCCCCGGCCCGGGACCGCCAAGGCGTGGGGACGCGAGAGGACGCGGAGACGCGAGAGGGCATGGGGACGCGAGAGGACGCGGGGACGCCAGAGGACGCGGGGACCGCCGCGCGCCGCGCGAAGGCGGGAGAGGACGCGACGGCGACGGACGCGGTGGCGGAAAGGGAGGACCCCGCAAGGGAGCACGTCCTGGACAGGGGCCGCCAGCCCGCCGACCACGCAACTGACCCGACCGCGGCAACCGACCGACCACCGCGGCTGCCCTCCGGCGAGGCTGCGTCGCGCCGTCGCCGCGCCGCTCCCCCCTAGGGCGTCAGACCGCGGCTTCTCCGCAGGCGCCGTTCCTGCACCTCCGGTACATCCGGTACGCGAACAGCGCCAGCATCGCGATCAATCCGATCTTGAGCGCCATCATGGCGAACCCGAAGAACACGCCCAGCACCGGCATCAGCACCGAGGCCAGCAGCTTCAGCACGAAGATTCCGGCGAAACCGGCGGCAGCGGTAACGGCAAGAGCTCTCATGGCCTGCATTTTCGACTCCTTGGTTGTTCGTTCCTTCGACTAGTTGGACCCCCGGCGGCCTCCCGGCCCCGGCGCACGGGCCACGCCAACATAATACGGCTCCCGCTCGGCTTGCGTTTCGCGGCACGTCCCGGCGGCCTCCCTCGACGCCGCCCGTCTCCTGCACGAGGGCACGCCCCCTCGCGCAGGCGGCACGTCTCCCTACGCCGCCCTATCTCCTGAACCTATACGACATCTTCACGAACACGCCATCCGCCTCCGGCCGCACATCGCGAAAGCGAAACGCCGCCACGTCTTCCATCAACCGAGTGTAGCCGAGGAAGAAGACGGTTCCGGGGGTCGGCTCGTATCCCAGCAACGCCTCCACCGAGAAGTCGTAGGACTCCGATCCGCCGAGTTGGCTGCAGTCTTCGGCGCTGGAGCAGTACGACAAGCGAGCGCCTCCGTCCGGCGTCAGCAGCGGATTCCTGCGCTGGCTGCCGTACTCCGCGATGGTGCGCAGGAACAGCGCCCGCGTGAACTGGTACTGGACGCGCAGGCGCGGGATCGTGGCCCGCGAGTAGAGCGATCCGTCCCGCTTGCGGCGCAAGGTGGTGTGCCGAACGCCGATCTCGCCGCGCATCCGCGTAGTCGGAAAGACGTTCAAGCTGACCTCGCCGGACCAGGAGTGGGCCACGTCGGCCGGCGTGTCCGTGACGAACTCGAAGAGCGGCGTCTCCGACCATGTCGCGCGGATGTTTCCCCGCGCTCGGTCGAACGCGTTGATCCACATGAAGAACGTGCCCGACTGAAGTCCTTGGAAGCGGGATTGGTCGGGGAAGAACGGCAGAGCCGAACCATCCGGCCCGGCGAACACGAGCCCGTCGTACTCGCCCTGGCCGAACTCGAAGTAGCGGCGGCTGTAGTTGGCCCACATCGTGATGTTGCCCCGAAAGGAAGCGCTGCCGCCGAGCTGAATCCGCGCCTCCTTCACGCCCCGGCCGCGCCAGAAGTCGTCGTGGTCCCAGAGCCCTTCGACCTCCAAGCTGGGCCCCCAGCGTTCCACCGCGTCGCCGGGTCGTCCCCGGAAGTTGTAGTTGAGGCGCGAACTGACCTGCGTGACGCCCGTCCGGCGGATGAAGCCGCTGCCCGCGACGAAGTCGTCCCCCGCGTCCTCGATTGCCGCGTTGAACTCGAAGGTGCGCCCCGAGCGCTCCAGCCTCGCGGAGGCAAGCGAGCCGCCCGTGACTTCCGAGCCGCCTTCGGCCGTACGGCTGGCCGCCGCCAGCACCGTCAGCGTGTAGCGCGGCGTGAGCTCGAACCGCCCGTCCATCCCCGCCACGCGATTGTAGCGGTCCGTCCCGTAGGTCCGGTCGGTGTAGACCAAGCCCGCGTTCGAGTTGCTCCCGACATCTCTGCGCAGGCGCACGATGTTGACGACCGGATGGGCCTCGCCGTCTCCGCCCGCGGGGTCGCCCACTTCGTCGACCGCGCCCATGTAGCCCACCGTGTAGCCGCCGATCTTGCCCGTCACCTTGGCGCCGCCCACCGGGTTCACGATCGACCGCGTGTAGACGAGCTGCTGCGGCAGGCTGAAGACTTCGGCCCCCTCCAGGAAGAACGGCCGCTTCTCCCGCAGAAACAGGGCGAAGCGTTCGTTCACGGCGATCTGGCCCGCATCCGCCTCGACTTGGGAGAAGTCGGGATTGAACGTGCCGTCGAGCGTGAGGTTGGAGGTGATGCCGTAGGCCACGTTCAAGCCGAAGTCGCCGACGACGGGTCCCCTTTGGAGCTTGCCGGCGTCTTCGTCGAACGTCCCTTGGCTGGTGACCGTCTGCACCGGGTTGATCTCCAGAAAGAGGCCCGGGTCCAAGTCCTCGAGACCCGTAAGGCTGCCGAACTGCTCCATCCGGTTGGACGTGTTGGCGGTCACGGGCGCCCACGACTCGGAATAGCCGTTTCGCGCAATCCGGCGCTCGATCTGCAGTCCCCAGTCCTGCATGGGCGCGTCGGGGAAGCGAATGCTCTTGAACGGCAGGCGGATCTCCACCGAGTAGCCCCCGTCGAACATCCGTCCGTCCGAGTCCCAGACGAAGTCGGGATTCCAGTCGATGGGGGGACCGAAGCGGCGCCGTCCGCCCCCGCCGACCACCCAGAGCCCGTCCTGCTGGACGCCGTAGGGGTTGGCCATGACGACGTAGCCGCGCCTGCGGTCGTCGAAGGTGTCGAGGACGATGCGCACGTAGTCGTCCGAGCGCGCGAAGGAGTCGCGGTCGCCCAGCGTGGCCCGGACGCCGCCGGGCACGTCGTCGTACGCTTTGACGCCGAAGTAGATGGCGTCGTCCGTGACAAGGATTCTCGCTTCGGTGCGCTGCGTGGCGGGCACGCCTTCGACGGGATCGAACTGGGTGAAGCCGGTCAGCAGCGGGGCGCTCGCCCAGGCGGCTTCGTCCAGCGCGCCGTCGACGTCGATGCCTGCCTCGGCGACCCAAGGGCTGGGAACCGCGAGCTGGCCGGCGGCGCCGTCGTAGACCACGGGGTCGGGACGGGCGGGATGCGGGCGGGGTCTGGCGCTGGAGGCCTGGAGCTGCGCCTCCTGCGCCAAGCCGAGCGCGGGCGAGGGCGGGTCGTCGGGAAGCGCCTTGCCGCCTGGGGTCGCCGGGGCGCCCGCAAGCGCGGCCACGGCCGTCAATCCAGCGAATACGTTGGTCATCTACCGAAGGACACCCTCGCGGGTCGTTTCGTTGAACGAAAGTTATGTTCCGGGCGGAGCGCGCGTTTGCGTTCGCAGTTCGCAGTAAAGGCTAACGAGCTGGGAGGCGGCACCATTCGGGAGAACGCGGATCTTCGGAGGGGCAAGGGCGGCAGTTCCTACTCGGCCGACGAGAGGCGCAAGCTGCTGGCGCAACTCGCGAGCGGGGCGCAACCTCTTTGCTGTCCCCGTTGCGACAGCCCCTGCGGAAGCCTGCGCGCGCCGCCCAGGAAGGACGTCTCCTACGTTCGGAACCGGATCGTGATCCGTTGTCCGGCTTGTCTCGCGAGCTTGGCCGTGGACCGGGCGATGTCCGCGACCGGAGCAAGCGGGCGAGGATGAGACGGCGGGCGAGGACGGAACGCGGGGCCTGCGGAGCCGCCCTGGCCTGCTTGGGGCTGGCGTTGAACATCTTGGGAGCGTCGCCCGGCCTTGCGGCGCAGGAGCGGCACGACCGCGATTCCCGCCGTGCCGGACCCCCCGTTCTGACCTTCGCGCCCGGCGCGAGAGCCATGGGGCTGGGCGGCGCCTTCTTTGCTGCCGACGGCTCCGACGCGGCGCTCCTTCACCATCCTGCGCTCCTCGAAGGCAGCGGATTCGGCGCGGCGTTCCACCGCTTGGAAGACGGAGGGAGCCTTGTGGCGACGACGGCCAGCGGCGAGTGGTTCGGCGGCTTCGCAGGGATCGGGGTGGTGTTCGTGGGCGGAACCGGGGAAGCGCGAGGCCATCCGGAGGACCGGGACGGGGAGGGGCCGGGTCGTGCGGAGCGCTGGCGGGGGTCGAGCTTCGCGGTGGCGGCCGGGTTCGCGGGCGAAGTGCTGGGGCTGCGCGTTGGAGGGGCGGCGAAGGTCGTCGGTCAGGACGACGGGACGACGCGGAGCCGGACGTTGGCGGCGGACGTCGGCGCCGCCATGGAGGCCGGGCCGGTGACGGTGGCGCTGACCGCGCAGAACCTGGGTCCCGGGCTGGCCGGGAAGGGCGAGACGCTGCCGCTCGCCACACGGGTGGCGCTGGGCGCGGGGATGGACCGCAAGCCGGTCGGGCCGCTGGACATCGGCGGCGCGGTGCAGCTGGCTCGCGACGGAGACGGCGAGATCGTGCCAGGCGGAGGCGTCGAGATTGCGTGGTGGCCGGTCGTGGGCCGCGTGTTCATCCTGCGCTTCGGGGCCGTCCACGTCTCGGAGGACCACGCCTCGCCGTTCACGTTCGGCGGCGGCTTCGCGGGCGACCGCCTTCGGCTGGACTACGCCTACCAAGGCGCCGGCCGCGAAAGCAGGCATGCGTTAGGGCTGGCTTTCCGCTAGCAGGTCGGCACGGGCGGGCGACTGCCGCTCCGCACGAAGTGCCGCTACCTCGTCCTCGGGCAACCAATTGCCTAGCCGGGCGGCTCCGGCGACGGAAGCCGGGCGGCGAGGAATCCCGGGTGCATCCGCGACAGGCCGATGTCGTCGACCACCACGGTTCCGGACGGAGCGCGGTCGAACACCAGCCGGACGGAGCGCAGGGATTCGGGATCGAAGGCGGGGTTGGCCAACACGAAGTCCGAGAGCGGAATCGAGAAATGCTGCTTGATGGTCTCCCAGCGGTTCGCGAACCGAGCGGCCTCCCGGTCGCGGCGGCGATAGACGCGGATGGTGAGCGGCCTGCGCAACGGGCCGTAGCTGGACAGAGCGACCCGCGCCGCGTCGCCGTCGGCGTCCTCGGCCTCGACGGTCAGATCCAGCGGCGGCCTCTCGTCGTCGGGCGAAGCTTCGTCGCCGACGCCGGCGTCGCGATCGTCCTCCTCTCGCGGCCGTGGTTCGCCTCGCCCAGCCTCGCCAAGTTGTCGGCCGTCTCCCTGGGCCGAGTCCCGGCGCTCCCGCGGCCCCGGCTCTTCGTCCAGTCCGGCCACGTGCATTTCCAGCGTGCTCTCGGACCCGGCCTCCCAGCGCTCCGCCAGTCCCGGCGGCAGCGCGATCGTGAACACGGCAGGCGGCGCCGGCTCGTCGGCCGCGTCCTCGTACGCGTTGTTCCATCCCAGCCAGACCGCCTGGTCGAGCTGCGACGACGACGTGTTGCTGCGATTGGCGGAACGCAGCTCCAGCCGATCCTCCTTCCACGTGCTGAAGCCCTCGCCCAGCAACGACACGCCCTCGGCCGTCCCCGTCGTGACGTCTATGTCTTCCTCGAAGTCGGCGAGCGGCCGAAACGAGGCGTCCTTGAACCGGGTGACGTACATCGTCTTCGGCAACCAGCCGCCTGCGACGCGGTGGTCGCGAAAGAGCGGCCGGTAGCGGTCGTCGCCCTTCAGCGCGACGTCCAGGAAGGCCGACACGAACACGCGCCCGAACTCGCGCTGGTCCTCGGGCGGAAGCAGGCCCGACAACTCGAGGATGCGCCCGCTACGGGGGCCGTTGTCGTGGGCGCCCCAGACCGTGTTCCACTGGCCGTGGTTGGCGCGGTACACGTAGACGGCGGACTTGAACCAGTCGCCGCCGTCGGTAAAGCGCACGCGGTTGAACTGGCGGAGTCCGTGGAAGCTGGTCACGTCGCCGTCGTGCGAGCCGTGGAACACCAGATAGTTGACGTTCTCCACCGGCACGCGCTGGTTGGCCGGGAGGTACTGGCCGTCCACGGGAGCTATTGCCAGGACCGCGCGAATCGAGAATCCGAAGTCGAACTCGAAGGAGGCGTCGTCCGGGTAACGGCGGAGCCGATTGAACGCCGCCGCGTGGCCGACCGCTTCGCCTCCCCGCGAATGGCCGATCAGCCCAATGCGGCTCATGTCGGCCCGCCCGCCCAAGGGCCCGTCTTCGTCCTCCGTGAATCCCCGCCATGCCTCGAGATGCTTGAGCAGCAACCACCCCCGGGCATCGTTCTCGCCGCGAATGCCGCCGTTGACGAAGTTCATGTCCACCGACGCCAGGACGTAGCCCCGGCTCGCCAGCAGTTCGCCCAGCCAGTCGTAGCCGGGGTCCGAGAAGTCGCGCATGTTGTGGTTGCCGTGGACGACCAGCGCCAGCGGGTGCGGCCCCGGCGCGTCGGGGTACCAGACGCGGGCGTTGAGCGGGAAGCTGTCCGGCGAGAATCCCCAATAGCGGTTGCGCGACTTGGCCGATTCGCCCAGGCTCACCAGCTTCGAGGCGTCCACGGGGCGGGTGACAATGGACACGGAGTCGCGATACTCGGGGCGATTCTTGTCCGTTCCGCTGCCGTAGTAGAGGGTGCGGACGCCGTGCGGGCCGGGGCGCGCCGGGTTCTCGGCGTCCAGGACGTGGGAGGCCAGCACGCTGGAGGCGTCGGAGGGAACGAGGTCCAGCGCGGTGCCGCAGGCCGTCGGCGCCGCAACGCCGGCCGCCGCGACCAGCATCGTTCGCAAACGGGCGTTCATGTCGCTACTGTCATGCCGAGAGGGGCGGGCCGCAAGGGGGGCAGGGCGGGCACGGGAGGCTCACATGAAGCTCTGGACGGGCACCAGCGGATTCTCCTACAAGGAGTGGAAGGGCAACTTCTATCCGGAGGACCTGCCCGCGGCCCGGATGCTGGAGTACTACGCCCAGCGGCTCGACGCCGTCGAGATCAACAACACCTTCTACCGGCTTCCCCGCACGGAGATGCTCGCCAAGTGGACGACGCAGGTGCCCGAGGACTTCGCGTTCGTCCTCAAGGCGAGCCGGCGCATCACCCACATGAAGCGGCTCAAGGACGCGGACGAGCCGCTCGGCTACCTGGCCAAGGCGGCCGTCGAGGGCCTGGGGGACCGGTTGGGGCCGGTGCTCTTCCAGCTGCCGCCGTATCTCAAGAAGGACGTGGAGAGGTTGAAGGACTTTCTGGCGATCGTGCCGACCAGGGTTCGCGCCGCCTTCGAGTTTCGCCACGACAGCTGGTTCGGCGACGACGTGTACGCGGCGCTCTCGGACGGCGGGGCGGCCCTGGTCGCGGCGGATACCGGCGACGGCGACGCGCCCGTCGTGGCAACGGCCGGCTTCGGATACGCCCGCTTGCGCCGGCCCGGGTACGGCGAGGCCGAGCTGGCGGCTTGGGCGGAGCAGCTGCGCGACGCGGGCTGGGCCGAGGCGTTCGTGTTCTTCAAGCACGAAGACGCGGGGGCCGGGCCGGCGTTGGCGAAGCGTTTTCGGGAGTTCTGCGTAACGGGTTGAGAGGACCGCGTCCGCCTGGGCGCGGCCGGCTGCGACGACCAGAGAGGGTTCGGTGTACTCCACCTGCATGTTCTGCGCCAAGCCGCTGGGCTCGAACGAGGTCGTCGAGACCTTTCCCGTCGGGCGCAGGCTCGCGTTCGACGAGGCGCGCGGGCGTCTGTGGGTCGTCTGCCGCAAGTGCGAGCGGTGGAACCTGAGCCCTCTCGAGGAGCGGTGGGAGGCCGTCGAAGACTGCGAACGCCTCTTCCGCTCGACCCGCGTGCGGGTGTCCTCCGAGCACATCGGGCTCGCGCGGCACCCCGAGGGGCTCGAGCTCGTGCGCATCGGCCGGCCGCTCCGGCCCGAGTTCGCCGCCTGGCGCTACGGCGACCAGTTTGGACGGCGCCGGAGGAGGCACATCCTCTACGGAGTCGGCGTCGGCGTCCTGGTCGGCGGCGTCGTGGTCGGCGGGGCCGCGGTAGGCATCGGCGGAGCCCTTCTCGCCCAAAGCGGCGCCTTCTGGCACCAATTGATCCATGCCCGCGGTTCGGCCAAGCTGCGCACGGACGACGGCGCCGAAATCAAGCTCTCCTACGAAGAACTGTTGTCGACCCGCATTCGTCCCGCCGAAGAGGAACCGGGCTTCAAGCTCGAACTGGCGAAGGCCAAGATGTGGCGCAAGAACAAGACGTGGCACGAGGGCGACGAAGCGCGCCGGTTCGCCGCGGCCATCCTGCCGAAGCTGAACGCCTTCGGGGGCAAACGCGACACCGTGCGACACGCGGTCGGGGCGATCGAAGCGGCCGGACACCCGAGCCAGCTGATCGCCGCCCTCGCCACGAGCAACCGGTTCAACAACAAGAAGGGCGTCCCGGGCTACATCATCAAGATGCCCGGCCCCACCAAGCTCGCCCTGGAAATGTCCCTGCACGAAGAGCAGGAGCGCCGCGCGCTCGAAGGCGAGCTGTGGCTGCTGGAAGAAGCATGGAAGGACGCCGAGGTGGTGGCCGCCATCTCGGACGACCTGCTTCTCCCGGAGGGGGCGAAGGACTTCGTGCGCGAGCACCGGGCGGAGGGAGAGCGGAGGGAGGGCGGCGCGTAAGGGCGGGCGACCGAAGCGGAGGCGCCAGGCTTGAGGCCCATGGAGCCGTCCCCTTTGCTCGCTTGAAGGGACTGGCCCAACTTGACCGCCCTGGAGGCGTTGCGATAGCTTTCTTGCCTTCACGGGCTCGGGACGGTCCGCTTGTGGTTCGGCTTCAGCAACCCGCGGTGCGCACGCGTTGCGAGGGCGCTGGAGCGTCACAGGCGGGCGACGGGCCGTCTTCACGTGCCTTGGCGTGATGGCCATGACGGCCATGTTTCCCTGATGAACCAGCCGGAAGGACAGATGGACGACTCGCCGATTCTCTCTATTTCCGGGCTGACCGCGCGCGTTGCGGGCGAGCCCATCGACATCCTCAAGGGGGTGGATCTTGCGGTTCGGCCCGGCGAGACGCACGCCATCATGGGGCCGAACGGGTCGGGCAAGAGCACGCTGGCCAAGGTGCTGGCGGGCCACCCGGGGTACGAGGTCACGGGCGGGTCGGTTGCGTTTCGCGGCCAGGACCTGCTGGAGATGGAGCCGGACGAGCGCGCCCAGACGGGCGTCTTCATGGCCTTCCAGTATCCGGTGGAGATTCCCGGCGTCTCGATCGCCAACTTCCTCCGCACCGCCCTGCAGGCCCGGCTGGCCGACGGCGAGGAGCTGGACCTCTTCGACTTTCAGGAGCTGCTGGTGGAGCGGATGGAGCTTCTGGACATGGACCCGGCCTTCGCCGAGCGGCATGTGAACGAGGGCTTCAGCGGCGGCGAGAAGAAGCGCAACGAGATTCTTCAGATGGCGGTGCTCAAGCCGACGCTGGCGGTGATGGACGAGACGGATTCGGGGCTCGACATCGACGCGCTCAAGATCGTCGCCCACGGCGTCAACACGCTCAAGAAGGAGATGCCCGGCATGTCCGTGCTTCTCATCACGCACTACCAGCGCATCCTAGACCACATCGCCCCGGACGCGGTTCACGTCATGGTCGGCGGAGCCATCGTGCAGTCCGGGGGACCGGAAGTCGCCCTGGAGCTCGAAGCGCAGGGCTACGAAGAGTACCGGGCCGTCACGGCCGGCTGACGGCTCGACCCCAGGAGAACATCATGCCGCAGAACGAAGTCATACAAGGGCTGGACCTAGACGACTACAAGTTCGGCTTCGTAACCGACTCGGAGCCCGTGTTTCGGACGCGCCCGGGCCTGGACTCGGACATCGTGCGCCAGATTTCGGCGCGCAAGGACGAACCCGAATGGATGCTCAAGCGCCGTCTCAAGGCGCTGGACATCTACGAGTCCAAGCCGATGCCCGACTGGGGCGGCGACTTGTCCGAGCTGGAGGACACGCTGAGCGAGACCTACTTCTACGTGAAGCCCCAGGAGAAGATGGAGCGCTCCTGGGACGACGTGCCCGAGAACATCAAGCAGACCTTCGAGCGCCTGGGGATTCCCGAAGCCGAGCGCAAGATTCTCGCGGGCGTGGGCGCGCAGTACGATTCCGAGATGGTGTACCATTCGCTCAAGGAGGAATGGGAATCGAAGGGCGTCATCTTCGACTCGATCGAGGACGGGCTCAAGAATCACCCCGAGTTGTTCCGCAAGCACTTCGGCACCGTGATTCCCGCCGCCGACAACAAGTTCGCGGCGCTCAACTCGGCGGTGTGGTCGGGCGGCTCGTTCGTGTACATCCCGCCGGGCGTCCACTTGGAGACGCCGCTGCAAGCGTATTTCCGCGTCAATCAAGAGCGACTCGGCCAGTTCGAGCGCACGCTGATCATCGCGGGCGAAGGCTCGCGGGCGCACTACATCGAAGGCTGCACGGCACCGGTGTATTCGTCGGACTCGTTCCACTCGGGCGTCATAGAGATCGTGGTCGGGCGCGACGCGTTCTTCCGCTACACGACGATCCAGAACTGGTCCACCAACATGTACAACTTGGTGACGCAACGGGCGCTGGTGCAACAAGGTGGGCACATGGAATGGCTGGACGGAAACCTGGGTTCCAAGCTGACCATGAAGTATCCCTCCTGCTACTTGATGGGCGAAGGCGCGCACGGCGAGATCCTGTCCATCGCATACGCGGGCGACGGCCAGCACCAGGACACGGGCGGCAAAGTGATTCACGTGGCGCCCAACACGAGTTCGAGCATCGTATCCAAGTCCATTTCCAAGGGTACGGGCAGAGCGTCGTACCGGGGCTTGTGCAAGGTCTACGACGGGGCGTCCAACGCCAAGTCGAACGTGGAATGCGACGCGCTGCTCATCAACGAGACTTCGCGCACCGACACTTTTCCTTACATAGAGATCGACGAGCGGAGCGCCTCCGTGGGCCACGAAGCGACGGTCTCCAAGGTGGGCGACGAGCAGTTGTTCTATCTGATGAGCCGGGGCATGGACGAGGCCGAAGCGATGGCGCTGATCGTGCGCGGCTTCATCGAGCCGATTGCGAAGGAGCTGCCGCTGGAGTACGCCGTCGAGCTCAACCGGCTGATCGAGTTGGAGATGGAAGGAAGCGTGGGGTAGACGAGTGGCGAACGGCGGGGTGGCGACAGCGGAGAAGGTGGAGCGCAGGGCAGTCGGTCCGGCGGCAGCGGCGGAGGCGGGCGCGGGCGACCCGAGCTGGCTGAGAGCGCGGCGGGAAGAGGCCTGGGCGCTCTACGAGGCGATGCCCATGCCTTCGACGCGCTCCGAGGAGTGGCGGTACACGGACGTCGGACGGTTGCTGGACTTCGACGGCTTGGCGGTAGCGCAGGCTCCCGGCGGAGGGCCGGGTCGTCGCTCGGGATTGGCGTCGGAGGAGGCGCTCGCTTCGGAGGAGGCGCCGGTTTCGCACGTCGGCGCCGCCACGGGGCTTCCGGCAGAGTTGCGGGACGCGATGGCCCAGGACCGGGAGGGGGCCGGGCGCGTGGTGGACGTGGACGGTTGCGTGGTCTTGGCCGAGTTGGACGGCGAACTCGCCCGGCGGGGCGTCGTGTTGGCCTCTTTGCGGGACGCGGCGCGGCAGGGCTTGGAGGGAGTGGAATCGCTGCTGGCCACCGAAGCCGTGCCCGCCTCCGACGGAAAGTTTCCGGCGCTGAACGCGGCGTTGTGGAGCGACGGGGTGTTCCTGCGCGTTCCCCGCGGCGTAAGCCTGGATCTGCCAGTGCGCTTGGCCCGCTGGGTGTCGAGCGCGGGGACGGCGGCGTTCACCCGCATCCTCGTCGTGGCGGAAGAGGGCAGCCGCGTCTCCTTCGTGGACGAGATCCTGTCGCCGGACATGGACGGGACGGCTCTGGCGGGGACCACGGTCGAAATCTTCGCCCGGGGCGGAGCGCAGGTGCAGTACGTGTCGCTTCAGCGCATGGGACGTGGCGGGGCGTACTTGGCCCAGCAGCGCACGCTGGCCGAACGCGACGCCACGCTGGACACGCTGAACGTGGCGTTGGGCGGGTCGGTGGGCCGGGTGGACCTCAACGCGCGGCTTCTTGGCTCCGGCGCCAACAGCGACATGCTGGGCCTCTACTTCGGCGACGGCGACCAGCACTTCGACTTCAACACGAGTCAGGATCACGTCGCGCCCAACGCGCACAGCGACTTGCTCTACAAGGGTGCGCTCGACGGCGATTCCCGCGGAGTCTTCCGCGGCATCATCCGCGTTCACGAAGGCGCCCAGCAGACCGACGCCTACCAGACCAACCGCAACCTGCTCATGTCGGAGCGGGCGGTCGCCACTTCCTTGCCCAACTTGGAGATCGAAGCGGACGACGTTCGTTGTTCGCACGGAGCGACGGTCGGACAGCTGGACGCCGAGGCGCTGTTCTACTTGATGAGCCGGGGGATCGGCCGACGGCGGGCCGAGCGGCTCGTGGTCTTGGGATTCCTGGGCGAGGTGCTGTCGCGATTGCCCATGGGAGGCGTCGTGGAGAAGGTGACGAAGGCCATCGAAGCCAAGTTGCGGCATGGCTGACGCGCTGAAGATTCGGCTGATGGCCAAGCACAGTTCGCCTGGGCCGGAGTGGAGCCGCGTGGCCGCGACCGGCGAACTGCCGCCTGGGACGCTCCTGGCTGTGCAGACCGAAGGCGACAGAATCGTCTTGGCGAATGTCGAGGGGGACTTCTACGCGCTTGAGGATCGTTGCTCTCACCAAGACTATCCATTGGCTTCGGGCGAGTTGGAAGGCGCGGAGCTGGAGTGTCCGTTCCACGGCGCCAAGTTCGACGTGCGCACGGGGCGGGCCTTGCAGTTGCCGGCGGTGCGGTCCGTCCGCTGCTTCGAGGTCGCCGTGCACGACGGCCATGTCTACGTGAAGGCGACCTAACCGTCCGGGGGAGGCGTCGCATGGACACCGTCGCTGCTTTGGACGTCGCCGCGGTTCGCGCGGACTTCCCCATCCTGGACCAGCGGGTGGACGGCAAGCCGTTGGTCTACCTCGACAATGCGGCCTCGTCTCAGAAGCCTAGGCAGGTGATCGAGGCGATTTCAGCCTATTACATGACGGATCACGCCAACGTCCACCGCGGCGTGCACGAGCTGGCGCGACGGGCGACCGAGGCGTACGAGGGAGCGCGCGAACGAATTGCGCGATGGGCGAACGCGGAAAGCGCCGACGAGATCGTGTGGACGCGGGGCGCCAGCGAAGCCCTCAACTTGGCTGCGTTCACGCTTGGCCAGAGCCGCGTGGGCGCGGGCGACGAGATCGTCGTGTCCGACATGGAGCACCACTCCAACTTGGTCCCGTGGCAACTGCTGGCCGCGCGCAACGGCGCCGTCCTGCGGCACGTGGAGCTGACCAGCGACGGGCGGCTCGACTTGGACAGCTTGGCTTCGCTGCTGGGGCCGCGGACGCGGGTGGTCGCCCTGCCGCACGTGTCGAACGCGCTGGGCACGATCAACCCCGTTGCCCGGATCGGACGCATGGTGCGCGAGAAGAGCAGCGCCGCCTACGTGCTGGACGGCGCCCAAGGCGCACCCCACCTGCCCCTGGACATGGCCGAGCTGGGTTGCGATCTCTACGCCTTCTCCGCCCACAAGATGTGCGGCCCCACCGGCATCGGCGCGCTCTGGGGCAGAAGCGCCCTGCTCGCCGAGCTGCCGCCGTACCAGGGCGGCGGCGAGATGATCGCGCACGTCTATCGCGACCACAGCACCTGGACCACGCCGCCGCACAAGTTCGAGGCGGGCACTCCGAACATCGCCGGAGCCGTCGGGATGCAAGCGGCCGCAGAGTACCTGGACGATCTCGGCATGGCCGCCGTGCACCGGCACGAATCGTCGCTAGTCGGCCGCGCACTGGCCCTGTTGTCCGAAGTCGACGGCCTGCGCATCCTGGGGCCGACGGCCCCGGAGGATCGTGCGGGCGTGATCCCGTTCGTGGTGGACGACGCGCCGGCCCAGGACATCGCCACCATCCTGGACGCCGAAGGCATCGCCGTGCGGGCCGGCCATCACTGCGCCCAACTCGTGCTCGACCGCTTCGGACTGCCCGCTACCGTGCGGGCTTCCTTCTACCTCTACAACACCCCGGACGAAGTGGACCGCCTAGCGGAGGGCGTGCGACTCGCCGTGTCCATGCTTCGGCAGTAGGCGCAGGCGCGGCCGGCGGGACGACTTGATGCGTGCATCGCGACGCACGGCCGCCGTGAGCCCCCGAGCGCTACCGCAGTGTCCGCATCGGCGAGAACGGCTCCAGATCCACGTCGGGCTTGGTTCCGAGGATCAGGTGGGCTAGGGCCGCCCCCGTGGCCGGGGCCAGCGTCATGCCCAGCATTTGGTGGCCCGTGGCCACGTAGGCATTTCTGTAGCCGGGCAGCCGGCCGATTATCGGGAGGGTGTCGGGAACCATGGGACGCATTCCCACCCAGGCCTTGGCGCGGTCGAGGCCGGACACTTCAAGCGATTCGGCGACCCCGCGGCGCATGGCCTGGATGCGGCGTTCGTCCAAGCGGCGGTTGACGCCCGAGAACTCCATGCCCCCGAAGAACCGCAGGGCGGCGCTGTAGGGCGAACATCCGATCATCGCGTCGGCGAAGTAGAGGGGGCGGCGGAGCCGTTCGCGTGGTTGATCGATGGTGAGGGAGCAGCCTTTGCCGGCGGTCATGGGAATCGTCGCGCCGAGCTGCTGGGCCAATCGTCCCGTCTCGACGCCGGCGGCGAGCACGACGGCGTCCACCTTCACCGGGTCGTCCCGCATCGCCACAGCGCGTACCTCGGCGGATCGGGTGACGAACGCTTCCACGGCCGCGTTCTCCCGGACTTCCGCGCCGCGGCTCCGCAACGCGCCAGCCAGCCCTTGCGTCACCGTTTCGGGGCGGACATGGCCCTCCGATTCGGCGAGCAGGCCGGCGCCGAAGCCGGGGCGAAGCAGGGGTTCGACCTCGCGGAGTTCGTCCGCGGCAATGATTCGACAGGCCCCGCCGGACCGCGCGAGGGCGTCCATCTTGGGTCGCAACGGGCCGTCGTTCGGATTCGAGGTGCGCGAGACGAAGAGCAGCCCGGAGCGTCCTCTCTCGAAGACCACGCCGTCCGAAGCGAGCGCTTCGTAGCGATCGTTGGCGCCTTCGGCGAACGAGACCAGCGCCCGCAGCCCGCGTTCGTACGCAACCGGCCGGCAATGGCGCCGCATCGAGACCAGCCAGCGGAAGACGCCCGGCGCGAAGAGCTTCACGAACAACGAGTCCTCGAGCCGCCTCGCCCGCAGCAACGCCCGCCAAGTCAGCCCCGGCGCGGCCACCGGCACCGCGAGCGACGGGCAAATCCATCCTCCGTTGCCCAGCGAGCAACCCCCGCCCACCCGTCCGGCCTCCAAGACGACCGGATCGGCGCCGGCCTTCTCGAGAAAGAACGCCGTGGCCAGCCCCACCGCGCCGCCGCCGACAACCGCTACGCGCACGGCGCCGCTACGTCCCGACGAGCATCGCTGGACGAATGCCCTACTTCGACCCCGCGTAGCCCGGGCCCCGCACGATGCGCCCAGGCTTCGCGCCCGTGTGCTCTCCGCCGCTCACCACGTGGACGCCGTTGACGAACACCTCCTCGACGCCCACCGACAGCTGGTGCGGCTCCTGGAACGTGGCCCGGTCGCCGATCGTGTTCGGATCGAAGACGACCACGTCCGCGTACATCCCCGGCTTGAGCAGGCCGCGCTCCGCAATGGCCAGACGAGCCGCAACGGCCGAACTCATCTTGCGAACCGCATCCTCCAGGCCGACGACGCCCTCCTCCCGCACGTACTTGCCGAGTATGCGTGGATACGTGCCGTAGGCGCGCGGATGCGTCATGCCCACGGCCGTCTCGGGATCGAATCCCCCCGCGTCCGTGCCGATCTTGATCCACGGCTGCTGCAACTGAAGCGCGACGTTCTCTTCCGCCATCATGAATATCACCATTCCCACCCGGCCGCCCGTCGCGCGCACGAGTTCGATGGCGGCGTCCGCCCAGTCCACGCCCATAGCCTCGGCAATCTCCGAAAGGCGCATGCCCGCGTACTGATCCATGCCGCTTGGCTCGCCGTCGGGGCCGGTCGAAGCCGCATAGGTGACCAAGACCCCCTGTGGAGTGGCAAGCGCGCCCAGGTTTTCCCAATCGCCGCCGCCGCCGATCACTTCGTCGTGGATGCGCTGGCGGGTCTCGGGGTCGGCCAAGTTGTCGAGCAGGTTTCCGCCCTCGGAGGCCCAGGGCGGGAGAAGCGCAGGCAACCCCGTGCTGCCGGCCGGGTACGGGTACATGTTGGCCTGCACGTCGATCCCGGCCGCTCGGGCCGAGTCGATCTTCGAAATGGCCAAGCGAGCCTTGTAGTGGTTGCGCAGGCCCGCCGCCTTCAGATGATATATCTCGACGGGAGCGCCGGCGCGAACGCCGATCTCGATCGCCTCGTCCATCGCCTCGAGCAAGCGGTCGGCCTCCGAGCGCATGTGCGTGATGTAGACGCCGCCGTAGGGAGCCGAGGCGGCCACGACTTCGACCAGCTCGTCGGTGGAGGCGAAGTTGCCGGGCGGGTAGATGAGCGCGCTGGCGACGCCGAACGCGCCGTCTTCCATGGCGCGGCGAACGGCTACACGCATGGTGTCGAGCTCCGCCTCGGTGGCCGGCCCCGCCTCCTCGCCCTTTCCGTACACGCGGATCGTGGTGGCGCCGACGAAGGAGCCGACGTTGGGCGAGACGCCGTTCTCCTGCATGGCGCGGAGCCAGCGGTCGAAGCCGCGCGGGCCGGTGAAGTCGGGCGCCTCTCCCTCTTCTCGGTCGATGCCGGCCGCTTCGTCCGTGTGATGGTTGGCCGGTGCGTTGGTGGACCCTTCGCCGAGAATCTCGGTGGTGATGCCTTGGGTGATCTTGCTCAGCACGCGCCCGTCGCCCGCCAGCAACGAGCCCCGGGAGTGGGACTGGATGTCGATGAAGCCCGGCGAGACGACTTTGCCGGCTGCGTCGATGCGGAGGTTCGCCTCGTGGTTCGCCAAGCCGCCCGCGGGCACGACGGCCGCGATTCGGTCGCCGACGATGCCCACGTCGCCGTGGAACCAGGCGGCTCCCGTGCCGTCCACAACTCGTCCTCCTTCGACGACCACGTCCATGAGCCCTTGCGCCGTTTCCGTATCGGGGGCCTCAGGCTGGCAGGCGACAACCGCTGTCGTCAGCACGAGGACGGGCGCCCAATCCGCACGGCGGCTGCGCTTTGTTCGGCAGGCGGGATGCTGGAACCGGATCCGCCGGGCGCGGGTCTGCTCGGTGCCGTCCAGGTTCGCTAGCGGCGATTGCGTGGCGAGGGGGGTCATGCGAGTCAGCCTTTCTCGGTGCGGAAGCCCGGGCTCCCGGTGGCGGTGGGTTATGTTTTCGACAGCCCAACCCTGTGGCGGAACCAAGAACCTACAACATGGAGGACTCGCAGTCGCCATGAACAAGTCTTCTTTCCTTGGGTGGATTCCGTCCGGCGGCGCCTCCGCGGCCTTCTCCATCGTCGCGGCCGCACTGTTCGCGCTGGGAGCATCGGCCCTGGGCGCAACCACCGCGCAGAGTCGCGACGGATTCTATGCCGCCTTGGAACTCGGCGCCTCCCGGGATGCGGCCCTCGACGCCGTCGTCTCCGGGGTCAGCCATCCCACGAGATGCGACCGGCTCTTGTACGCCGCTCCGGCAGACGCTCCGACCGACGACGCCTGCACGAACTACACGCCCAGCGTCCTGCTGACGAATTCGTTTGCCGCGCGAAACGGTTTCGCCGGAGCGGTCGCCGTCGGGTATGCGATGGGCAACCTGCGCGTCGAAGCGGAGTTCCTCCAACGGCGCCGCCCCCTGTCGAGCGCGCCTGTTCGACTGGCCGGAGGACACGCCACGCTGCTGAGCAAGGACTCCGAGTGGACCCCGATCGATCGGCCGTCGGAAACCGTGTCCAACTTCGTGGCCCGGCAACTGTTCGCAAACGTCTACTACGACATTGCCAACAACTCGACCTGGACCCCCTATGCCGGAGCGGGGTTGGGGGCGACGCAAATCTTGGCCAGGTACAGCAACCGCTTCGTCCGTCGCCGGGACTTGGGCGACCTCGAGTGGCAGCAGGCCGCCGAAGGCACCGTGAGCACGCTCGACGCGGGGATCAACGGCATCGCTTTCGGCGCCCAGGCCGTGGCCGGGCTCGACTACGCCCTCGACGACCGAATTTCGCTCACCGCCAAGCTCCGCTGGGCTTGGTCGGGCGTCGTCGAGGAAAAGAATCTTCTCTGGACGCTGATCCGCAGCCACGAACCCGTCCATGCCGACGGCGCGACGCCCTTCACCAGCGACGTGAAGCTGGGCGCGGATTCGCACTTCGCGTTGACGCTGGGGGTGCGGATTCGGTAGCGGCGGGGTGCGGCCGACTTCGGCGGTCGCGCGGACCTAACGCCGCTCTCCCTCTTCCCGCAACGCCACTGCCATGCCGTCCGCGACGGCCGCGATGCACCGTTCGCCGATCTCGCGGCTCATTCCCGTCGGGTCTCCCAGGACGCCGTTGGGCGTGACGGCGGCGAAGCCTTCGTCGAAGAGGCGCTCCGCCAGCGCCGGGCCGAAGTCCTCGACATGGCCGCACTCGGCTTGGCCTCGGCGCACCAGATCGGGGCGGATGCACAGCATTTCGGAACTCTCGGCGATGTCCGCGTGTCCCCCGACGCGATGCGCCATTTGGGGCGCGACCTCTGCGACGGCACGTTTCCACAGGGCGACGAAGGACTGCAGATCCGTGTAGGCGCGCACCTCGCAATCCGGTCCGGCGGCGGTTTGCAGGCGGCCCGTCATGTCGGCCAGCGGAGCGAAGTTGCCCCCGTGCGAAGGCACGAAGCACACCCTGCGAAAGCCGTGCCGGGCCAAGCTGGCGGCGTAGTCGGCGCAGACGGCCTCCAGCGTAGCCGGGCGCAACGAGAGAGTGCCCGGAAAAGCCATGTGGTGCTCCGAGCAGCCGACTCGAATCGTGGGCGCGACCAAGGCGCGATCCAAGCGCCGAGCCACTTCCAGCGCCAATCGGTCCCCGCGCACGGCATCCACAAGAAGCGGAAGGTGCGGGCCGTGCTGCTCCACCGCGCCCACCGCCGTCACCACCGTGTCGAACCCGTCCCGAAGCGCCTCTCGCACTTCAGGCCACGTCATCTCCTCGAGAAGCAAGCTACGCAAAGTCCGCCCTCGGCTCACAGCGCCCAAATCACCAGCAGCTGCAGGACGTTGTCGTTGGCGCTGGTGCCCAGCTTGTTGCGCCAATAAAGGTACTCGACGCCCACGAACAGTTTGTTGCCGTCGCCGCCGGCGAGCCTGCTCGCGTCCCATGCCAACTGCGGCTGAGCCAGTATCCAACCCTTCACTTCCTCGCCGAGTTCATTGGTGACGGCGCCGCCGCATTCCGCATGACCGGAGAACCTGAACCACTGCGACCCGATTGAGAAGCCGGCGCCCCAGTTGATGTCGGCCCCAAAGCCGTTGTCGGTCGAAGGCGCACCGCCTCGCTCGGTGCCGCGGTTGGCGTCCACGATCATCATGAAGTCGGTGTTCACGAAATAGAATCCGGGGACGTCCCACGAGAATCGCACGCCGGGCAGGTACTTGAGCACGTTCGCGTCGGTCTCGAGGTTGACGCCTGCGATGAAGCCGATGTCTCGAAGTCGTCCCACGCCAATCTTCCGGTTCGCCAGCTTGCCGAGGCTCAGCGTCGGGTACCACTCGCCGTAGAAGGTCCTGTCGTTGAAGCCGTCGTCCATGCCGTCGTCGAGATAGTCGAGGAAGAAGAAGCTGTCGCCGAGGCGCCACGGGCTGGCATGCTGGATCGTCACGATGGGCGTGCCGCGAATGTCGCCGGAGAACGGGTTGACGAGCCGCCCGTACTGGAAGTGGAACTCGAGCTGGGCGGAAGCCGACGACAGGGAGGCCACGGCCAGAAGCCCGGCCAACGCCAGGCAGGCGAGGAAGGATCGGTAGCCGAAGAAGGCTCGGAAATGGGCTCTTCGCTTCATTGGCGGTCTCCCGGGTCTCGGGGCTGGCGCACCCCCGAACGGGCGCTCGCGGGCCGCTTTCGTGGACGATAGCACGGCCCCGGCTAGGCGGCAACGCTTGTCGCATTGGACAGAGCGGCGGCATTGCGGCAAGTTTGGGCGGGCGGGGAGCGCGGGCCGGGCAACGCGCACGGACCCTGACGTGTCTACATCAGGCGGGAGGCCGAAGAGGGAGAGGACATGGAGCGGAAATCGGCGGTCGGCGGATTGTGGTTGGAGCTGCGGCGCCGGCACGTGCTGAAGGCCGGGGGCGTGTATGCGGTCGCGGCGTTTGCGGTTCTGCAGCTCGGTGAGATCGTGCTGCCCGCGTTTGGCACTCCGGCTTGGGCGTTGCAGTCCTTGGTGATCGGCGCGTTCGTCGGGCTTCCGGTCGTCTTGTGTTTCGCCTGGGTGTACGACCTGGCGCCGGGGACAGGCTTGCGGCGCACTCGAAGCCTCGCCGGCGAAGACGCCGGTACGATTGCGCCGCGCCTGGCGTTGCTCGCCGTGACGGCGGGATCGGCCACGCTCGCCGCCTTCTGGCTGGGAAGAATGCTGAGCCCGCCCGCCGGACCGGACCCGGGTTACCGCGAGGAAGCGACCGCCCTAGGCCCGCAGAACGAACTGGCGGCAGGCGCCTCCTTTGCCGAACTCGATCCGGAGGAACCCGTCACCGCCATCGCGGTGCTGCCGCTCGCCGACTTGGCCGAAGGCGACGACCTCTTCGCGCGCCAGCTCCACGACGAGATCATCAACGAGCTGAGCCGAACGACGACCCTGCGCGTCGTCTCGCGCGCCTCCGCCGAACGGTACGCGGACACCGACAAGCTGCTCCCCGAAATCGCCCGCGACCTCCGCGTGCAGGCCGTCGTCACCGGTTCCGTCGCCATGACCGCGGAGAGCGACAGCGTGCGGATCAGCGTTCAGCTGCTGCACGCCGCCTCCGACACGCACCTCATGACGAAGACGTTTCAGCGCGAAATGAGGGACGTGCTGCGCCTTCAGACCGAGATCGCCGGCGAGATCGCTTCGGCCGTCCGGGGCGAAGTGGACCAGACGCCCGCCCCGAGAACGGGCAGCGCCCTTGCGCGTGTTCGGGAGGTTCATCCCGCGGCCCTCGAGGCGTACTTCCAAGGACGCGACGCGCTGCGACGGGACCGTCCACGAGCCTCCGAGGCGCTGGACTACTTCACTAAAGCGATCGCGGCCGACTCTTCCTTCGCCGGAGCGTGGACGGGCGTGGCGGAGGCCGGGCTGATGACGATGTTGGAGACCAATCCCAGCGGGACCGAGGAAGAGGAGCTGAGCGGGCAGGTCCGCCAGTCGCTGCGCCGGGCGGAAGAGCTGGGCGGATACGAGGAAGACTTGGCGGCAATCCGAGTGGTGTTCGACGACTTTCAAGAAGTGCCGCTTCCGGACGATCTCGACTCGCTGAACAGGCTCGACTCGGCGAACGGACCCTTCTCGCAAGTCAGTCTGTATGTCCGCGACTTCACGTGGATCGGACAGCAGGCCGCTCGCATGTTGGAGGAACATGCCGCCGGGGACCTCGATCCGGAGGCCGGCGGCGTCCGCTACGCAAAGCATTTTGCGGCCCGGCGCTTGGCCGAGGCAGGCCGATACGCCAGCGCGGCCGTGTTGTTCCGGGAAATCTTGATGCAAGACCCCGCCAACTGGGCCGCTTGGCGGGGTCTCGAAGAGATGTCCGTGCTGCTTGAAGACTACGGCCAGGCGGCGCAAACGAGGGCCTTGGCCATACTCGAGGAGCATGTGGGCGAAGCCATGCACGAACAGCGCGCTCGGGAGTTCCAGGCCATCTCGGCGCCCGGCGACCCAGCCAGCTATTGGCGCGCCCGCGAACGCGACGACCAAGCCCGGGAAGCCCTTGGCGAGCACGTCCTCTACGTGGACCGGGCAGCCGCGGCCCTGGGCCTCGGCAACGAAGACGAAGCCCTGGACTACTTGGAGGAGGCCGTCGCCGCGCGCGAGCCTATGTTGGGCAGCCTGCGCGGCAGCCCCCTGTGGGACCCGTTGCGCGATCACCCGAGGTTCAGGAAGCTCGCCGAAGAGGTTCGGCAACTGTGGCGCACGCTCGGACGCCCGGGCAGATCCGGGCGCACTTCGCTGCCGAACTAGGACGGCGAGCGTGCCAGACCTTGTTCATTCCATCGCACACCAAATGCCATCAGACATGAAAACGCCCCTCTCGCGCCGTCCCGCAGGCGCATTCGCACTCCTCGCCGCAATCGGCCTGCTGGCCGCCGCCGCGCCCCAAGCCCCCGAGTCCATCCTCGGCTTCACTCCCGAGTCGTCCGCCGCCCAGCGCGACGTCGAAGCCCGCTACGACCAAGCCTTGAGCGCGGAAAATCTCCGGAACTGGATGGAGTACATCGTCTCCAAGCCCATCTACGTCGGCTCGCCGCACAACAAGGAGACCGCCGACTGGATGGTCGAGCAGTTCCGCTCCTGGGGCTACGAGGCGGAGCTGGAACGCTACGACGTGCTGTTTCCCACGCCGCGCATCCGCGAACTCGAAATGCTGTCTCCCCGGAGCTACAAGGCCCAGCTTCGGGAACCCGCCCTGGCCGAGGATCGCACCTCCGGCATCACGGAGAACCGGCTGCCGCCCTACAACGCATACTCGGCGGACGGCGAAGTCGAAGCCGAACTCGTCTATGTCAACTACGGCATCCCGGCCGACTACGAGGAACTCGAGCGCCGGGGCATAGACGTCAGAGGCAAGATCGTCATTGCCCGCTATGGCGGCTCCTGGCGCGGCATCAAGCCGAAGGTCGCGCACGAGAACGGCGCGATCGGCGCAATCTTGTACTCGGACCCCCGCGACGACGGCTACTACCAAGGCGACACGTACCCCGAAGGAGCGTTTCGACAAGAGCACGGCGTCCAGCGCGGCTCGGTTCTGGACATGCCGCAGTATCCGGGCGATCCGCTGACGCCCGGCTACGGGGCGACGCAGGACGCCGAGCGCTTGGACCGGATGGAAGCGCCCACGATCATGAAGATTCCCGTGCTGCCCGTCTCGTGGGGCGACGCGAAGCCGCTCTTGGAGGCGATGGGCGGACCGGTCGCTCCCGCGGCATGGAGAGGGGCGCTGCCGCTGACCTATCATCTGGGACCCGGCCCGGCCCGCGTCCGCATCAAGCTCGAGTTCGACTGGACGATCACGCCCGCGTACAACGTTGTGGCCAAGATCCGAGGCGCAGAGTTTCCGGACGAGTGGGTGGTGCGCGGGAATCACCGGGACGGATGGGCCATGGGCGCCGCCGACCCGACCAGCGGCATGGTGGCGCTCATGGAGGAGGCGCGTTCCATCGGGCAGCTCATGGAGACGGGTTGGCGCCCGCGCCGCAGCATCGTGTACGCAGGTTGGGACGCCGAGGAGCCGGCGCTTCTGGGATCCACCGAATGGGCCGAGCACCACGCCGCCGATCTCAAGGAGCATGCGGTCGTCTACATCAACACCGACGGCAACAACCGGGGATTCCTGGGCATGGGCGGCTCGCACAGCCTCGAAGCCATGATCAACGGCGTGGCCCGAGACGTGACCGACCCGCAGACGGGCGTGAGCGTGTTCGAGCGGTTGCGCGCCGCGCGGGCCGTGCGCGGGGACTCGGAGGCGCTGGAGCGGGCGGACCTGCGCATCTCGCCGCTCGGCTCCGGCTCCGACTACACGCCGTTCCTGCAACATCTGGGCCTGCCGTCGCTCAACCTGAACTTCGGCGGCGAAGGCGGCGGCGGATCGTACCACTCCCAGTACGACTCGTTCGACCACTACACCCGCTTCGGCGACCCCGGCTTCGAGTACGGCGTGGCTCTGGCCAAGGTGGCCGGGCGAACCACGCTGCGCATGGCGAACGCCGACGTGCTTCCGTACCGCTTCGGCGGGCTCGCCGACAACGTGAAGCGCTACCTGGAAGAGGTGGAAAAGCTGGCCGAGGAGCTGCGGCGCCGCACGGAGCGCGAGAACCGGTTGATCGAGGCCGACGCCTACCAGCTAGCTGCCGACCCCACGCGGACCTACGTGCCGCCGGAGGCAAAGGAACCCGTTCCGTACCTGAACTTCGCGCCGGTGCGGAATGCGGTGGCGTTGTTGGACAAGGCGGCCGGGGAGTACGACGCGGCCGTGGCGCAAGCGCTGGCGAGCGGCGACGCTGGGCCGAGCCAAGCCGCGATGGAGTCCCTCAACAATCGCCTGCGAAGGATCGAGCAGCTCCTCACCGACGAGCGCGGCCTGCCCAAGCGCCCCTGGTTCAAGCATCAGATCTATGCGCCCGGCTTCTACACCGGCTACGGTGTGAAGACGCTGCCGGGAATCCGCGAAGCGATCGAACAGCGCGAGTGGGACTTGGTGCCCGTGCAGATGGAGCGTCTCGCCGCAACAATCTTGCGCGCGGCGACGGCCATGGAGGAAGCGACGCTCCTGATGGACTAGCCAGGCAGTCCGGAGATGTCGTACCACAGCACCATGCGATCCTCGACGCCGTCGGGGTCGCCGGAGGCCAGCGGGCGTTGCACGAGGACGGCGAGCGTGGCGCCCAGAACGTCGAAGCCGACCGCGCGATCCGCTACACGCACCGTCCCGGCGTATGCAGCGTCGACAAAGAACTCGAGGTACGAGAACTCGTCGTGATCCCGGCTCGTGAGTATCCATAGCCTGCCGGCGTCGTCAGCCTTGGGGGCTCGAAGGAGCCAGCGCTTCGGCTCCTGGCGGAAGGCGTCAACGGCGGCGGCGGTGGCGTGGCGCGCAAAGGACCGTCCGGCCCGAAGAGAAGCGGAAGCGGCGTCTCGGACACCAGCTCGCCGGACGGCATGGCCTCTCGAAACGTTTCGCATGTTCTCTGCTCCCCCTGTGACAACGGGCGGCAATGGGACACGGGCGGCAACGGATCAGCGATGCCGCTTGAGATTATAACGAATTTACCCCAGTTTATCTTTTTTCGATAAACTAGGTTAACTTTGCTATAAATGGACACGCGAACCAACCCATATGCGCCCGGAGCGGGCACGCCGCCGCCGGAATTGGCTGGCCGGGACTCCGTGATCGAGGACGCCGCCGTGGCGCTCGACCGAATCCGCAACGGACTCTCGGCCAAGTGCATGACAATGATCGGGTTGCGCGGAGTTGGCAAGACGGTCTTGCTGGGTCGCATCGCCATGGACGCCGAGGCTCGGGGGATGTCCACCGTGCAAGTCGAGGCGAAGGAGGGTGGCCGCCTCGCCGTACTGCTCGCGGCGCCTTTGCGCAGTCGGCTACTGGCGATGAGTCGGCGTGCGGCCGCAGGCGACATGGCGAGACGCGCTCTGAGGGTCCTGGGCTCGTTCGTTCGTGCAACGCGCCTACGCTACGGAGACATGGAAATCGGCTTCGACTCGGAACGCGAACCGGGGATTGCGGACAGCGGAAGCCTGGAGCACGACCTTGGCGATCTGTTGCGCGCTTCCGGCGAGGCGGCGCAAGCGCACGACACGGCCGTCGTCCTGTTCGTGGACGAACTCCAATACTTGGCGCAGTTGGAGTTGGGCGCCCTGATCGCCGCGCTTCATCAGGCCGCCCAGCGCCAGCTGCCTGTCACAATGGTCGGCGCGGGGCTTCCCCAGACGGTCGCCAACGCCGGCAAGGCGCGAACCTATGCAGAGAGGATGTTCTCCTTCCGCGAAATCGGACCCTTGGACTCGGAGGCCGCGGCGAGGGCCATTGAGCGTCCAGCCGAAGCGCTGGGCGTCTCGTACGCACCGGACGCGGTGGAGTCCAACGGCGTGGAGCCCGGGCCTCCCCCGTAGGCGTCCGTCAGCGCGTTGACGCAGGCGTCCCGCTCGCCCGCGACCACCATGTCCGCGGCGGCTTCGAAAAGGCCGGGGTTCGTGACGACCGCTATTCCCAAATTCTTTTCTCTTGCATAGACTTGTCGGTGCTGGTCAATGCAATCTACAGTTACTGGAGGCAACATGAGATACGTATCGATTCGCCACGCGGTGAGCGTCGTGGTGGCAGGCTCGCTGGCACTGGCACAAGCCGCGCCGTCGTCCGCGCAAGAGGAGGCCGACACCGCGTACGCGCTCGGGGGACTGGTGGTGGTCGTCGGCTCCCGGGCCGGCACGGAGAATCCGGCCGAGCTCTCGGTTCCGGTCGACGTGTACGGCTCGGAAGAGTTGGCGCGTCTCGGCGAGATCGACTTGGCCGAAGTCCTGGGCAGCATCGCCCCGTCCTTCAACTCCCAGCGGCTGAACGTGGGAGACGGAGCGGCCCTTCACGTAGCGACTCTCCGGGGCATGAACCCGGATCAGGTGCTTGTCCTCGTCAACGGCAAGCGCCGCCACTCCGCCGCCTTCCCCAAGGTGATCGCGTCGCTGGGATTCGGCACGACGGGCACGGATCTGCGCGCCATTCCCGTGCAGTCCATCAAGCGGATCGAGGTGTTGCGGGAAGGGGCGGCCTCCCAGTACGGGTCGGACGCCATCGCGGGCGTGATCAACATCGTGCTCAAGGACGCGGACGCCGGCGTCGCCGCTTCAACCTATCTCGGCCGCACGTCGTGGGGGGACGGCGCTCGGTTGCTGGCCTCCGGCAACACGGGAATTCGGCTGGGCGACGACGGCTTCTTCAACCTGACGATGGAATTCTCCAAGCAGGAGCCGACAAGCCGAGCCAGCGCCGCGCCCACCTGCTTCGGCGCCGATCCCGACTATGCGCCCTGCGCCGGGGGCGGGCGGGTCGAGCAGCTTCAGCGAATCGGCGAGCCGGACTACGAAGGCGTCGGGCTGATGTTCAACGCGGCGATGCCGGCCGGCGAATCCGCGGAATTCTATGCGTTCGGCGGCTATTCCGGGCGCCAAGCCGTCAGCGACGGGCTCTATCGCAAGGCGGATTGGACGCCGCGCAGCGTTTCCTACGTGTATCCGGACGGGTTCTTCCCCAAGGAGGAGTCCACGCTGGCCGATGGTTCCGCCGTCGTCGGGCTCCGCGGTGACGTCTCGAGCTGGTCCGCGGACGTGAGCTTCCGTTTCGGCCAGGGCCAGTTCGCCTTTGATGCGGTCAACTCGATCAACCCCTCGTACGCCGCCGAGTACTTGTCGCGCAACCCGTCGGCGAGCGGCGCCGCGATCGCCTCCAACGCCGGGCCGCGAGACGTCTTCAGCGGCTCGCTCAATCTGCGGCAGATGGAGGGCAACGCCGACTTTGCGCGTAGCTTGCGGCTGGCGGGACGGGACGGCGTCCTGGCGCTCGGCGCGGCCTTCCGGCGGGAGAACTTCTGGATGGAGGCCGGCGAACTGGCCTCCTACGCCTGCGGGCCCAGCAACACGCCGGGCAGCTTTCCGGCCGCGCATCACCAGAACGACGGCAGCGCCTTCGCGAGCTGCGGCATTCAGGGCTATCCCGGCTACAGTCCGCAGAGCGCCGAAGCAAGCAAGCGCGACCGGACGAGCATGGGTGCCTACGCCGACCTGGAATTCCGTTCGCCCGAGTCTCCGGTGTCCATCGGGGGCGCGGTTCGCTTCGAGAACTACAGCGACGCGGGCAACTCGCTGACCGGCAAGGTGGCGGGCCGGCTGGAGCTGGGCGAGTCGGGCGCGGCCTTGCGGGCGGCCGTGTCCACGGGATTCCGCGCTCCGGGCCTACCCCAGCGCGGGTTCAACACGGTCATCTTCCAAGGCGGCGGGGGTGGGCTTACGAGCACCGGCTTCCTCCCCGAGGGCGACGTCATAGCCTGCGAGGACTTCGGCGCCTGCGCCTTGAAGCACGAGACCTCGGTGAGCCTGACCGGCGGATTCGTCTATTCCCACGCCCGCGGCCTGCTGCTGACGGCGGACTACTACCGCGTCTCCGTCACCGACGCCATCGTGCTGACCCAGGGTCTCGGCCCCGACCACGGCCTCCGCGCCAACGCGCGATTCCAGGGACGGCCCGTCAACGGCGTCGCGTTTTGGACCAACGCCGTGGACACGCGCACCTCGGGATTCGACCTGGTCGGCACCTGGCGGTTCAGAGGCATGTCATGGGGCGCCGCCGATCTGTCCGCCAGCTACCATCGCAACGAGACGGCCATCACCAACAACCGCAATCCGGCGTTCGTCCGCGAGACCCAGACCACGCTCATCACGGAAGCGCAGCCCAAGCAGCGCATCGGAGCCAGCGTCGATGTCCGGTCCGCCCGGGGCTTCGGCGTCCGGTTCCGCCTGAACCACATCGGCTCGATCATGTCGCCGACCGTCTTTGAGGAGCCGGTCGAAGTCGCGGCGGCCGCCATCGCCGACCTCGAGGCCAACGTCGCGCTCGCCGACAGGATCCGCTTGACCGTCGGCGCCAACAACCTGTTCGACAAGCTGCCCGGCAAGCTGCCTGCCGGCCATGTGGGGCAACTGTGGGCGTTCGACTACCCCACGGAGTCGCCTTACGGAATCCTGGGCCGAATCGTGTTCGTGAAGATGGACATCGTGGGGTCGTAGTGCACATCGTCTAGTGAGCCTCTTCGCTGGAGGCGACATGGGACTCTTGTCGGTGCGCAGCGTGTCGAGCGCCGTGGTGGCGGGCTCGCTGGCTTTGGCGCAGGCCGCGCCGTCGTCAGCGCAAGAGGAGGCCGACAGCGCATTCGCGCCCGGCGCGCTCGTCGTGGTGGTCGGCTCCCGGGCCGGCACGGAGAACCCGGCCGAGCTCTCGGTTCCGGTCGACGTGTACGGTTCGGAAGAGTTGGCGCGTCTCGGCGAGATCGAGTTGGCGGAAATCCTCGGGAGCATCGCCCCGTCCTTCAACTCGCATCGGCTGAGCCTCGGAGACGGAGCCGCGCTTCACGTCGCCACGCTCCGGGGGATGAGTCCGGACCAGGTGCTCGTCCTGGTCAACGGCAAGCGCCGCCATGGGGCCGCGTTTCCCAAGGTGATCGCGTCGCTGGGACTCGGCACGACGGGCACGGATCTGCGCGCCATTCCCGTGCAGTCCATCAAGCGGATCGAGGTGCTTCGGGAGGGAGCGGCCTCCCAGTACGGGTCGGGCGCCATCGCGGGCGTGATCAACATCGTGCTCAAGGACGCGGCCGACGGCGTCGCCGCTTCGACCTATCTCGGCCGCACGTCGTGGGGGGACGGCGCTCGCTTGCTGGCCTCCGGCAACACAGGCATTCGGCTGGGCGACGACGGCTTCTTCAACCTGACGATGGAGTTCTCCAAGCAGGAACCCACGAGCCGGGCCGGCACGGCGCCCACTTGCTTCGACGCCGACGCCGACTATGCGCCCTGCGCCGGGGGCGGAAAGGTCGAGCAGCTGCAGCGAGTCGGCGAACCCGACTACGAAGGCGCGGCGCTGATGTTCAACGCGGCGATGCCAGCGGGCGAGTCTGCGGAATTCTATGCGTTCGGCGGCTATTCCGAGCGGCAGGCCGTCAGCGACGGGCCGTACAGCAAGGCGGATTGGACGCCTCGCAACGTTTCCTACGTGTATCCGGACGGGTTCTTCCCCAAGGAGGAGTCCACGCTGGCCGACGGTTCCGCCGTCATCGGGCTCCGTGGCGATCTGTCGAGCTGGTCGGCGGACGTGAGCTTCCGTTTCGGTCAGGGCCAGTTCGCCTTCGATGCGGTCAACTCGATCAATCCTTCGTACGCCGCAGAGTACTTGGCACGCAATCCGTCGGCGAGCGAAGCCGCGATCGCGTCCAACGCCGGGCCGCGCGACGTCTTCAGCGGCGCTCTCAATCTGCGGCAGATGGAGGGGAACGTCGACTTGGCGCGCGACTTGGAGCTGGCGGGACGGGACGGCGTCCTGGCGCTCGGCGCGGCCTTCCGGCGAGAGAACTTCTGGATGGAGGCCGGCGAACTGGCCTCCTACGCCTGCGGGCCCAGCAACACGCCGGGCAACTTTCCGGCCGCGCATCACCAGAACGACGGCAGCGCCTTCGCGAGCTGCGGCATCCAGGGCTATCCCGGCTACAGCCCGCAGAGCGCCGAAGCAAGCAAGCGCGACCGGACGAGCATGGACGCCTACGCCGACCTGGAGTTCCGTTCGCCCGAGTCCCCGGTGTCCATCGGCGGTGCGCTTCGGTTCTACTACAGCGACGCGGGCAACTCGCTGGCCGGCAAGATGGCGGGCCGGCTGAAGCTGGGCGAGTCGGGCGCGGCCCTGCGCGCGGCAGTGTCCACGGGATTCCGCGCTCCGGGCCTGCCCCAGCGCGGGTTCAACACGGTCGTCTTCCAAGGCGGCGGGGGCGGACTCACCAGCACCGGCTTCCTTCCCGAGGGCGACGTCATAGCCTGCGAGGACTTCGGCGCCTGCGCCCTGAAGCACGAGACCTCGGTGAGCCTGACCGGCGGATTCGTCTATTCCCACGCCCGCGGCCTGCTGCTGACGGCGGACTACTACCGCGTCTCCGTGGCGGACGCCATCGTGCTGACCCAGGGTCTCGGCCCCGACCACGGCCTGCGCGCCAACGCGCGATTCCAGGGACGGCCCGTCAACGGCGTCGCGTTTTGGACCAACGCCGTGGACACGCGCACCTCGGGATTCGACCTGGTCGGCACCTGGCGGTTCAGAGGCATGTCATGGGGCGCCGCCGATCTGTCGGCCAGCTACCACCGCAACGAGACGGCCATCACCAACAACCGTAATCCGGCGTTCGTCCGCGAGACCCAGACCACGCTCATCACGGAAGCGCAGCCCAAGCAGCGCATCGGAGCCAGCGTCAATGTCCGGTCCGCCCGGGGCTTCGGCCTCCGGTTCCGCCTGAACCACATCGGCTCGATCATGTCGCCGACCGTCTTCGAGGAGCCGGTCGAAGTCGCGGCGGCCGCCATCGCCGACCTCGAGGCCAACGTCGCGCTCGCCGACAGGATCCGCTTGACCGTCGGTGCCAACAACCTGTTCGACAAGCTGCCCGGCAAGCTGCCGTCCGGCCACGTCGGACAACTGTGGGCGTTCGACTACCCCAACGAGTCGCCCTACGGAGTCCTAGGCCGTATCATGTTCGTGAAGATGGACATCGTGGGGTCGTAGGAGCGGTGTGCCGGACCTTTGCCCAGCCGCGCTTCGGGCCCGCGGCAATCACTGGAGAAAGACCAATGACCGCTCATCAATTAGCCTGGCAAGCGCGAACGCGCCGTCGGCTTCCCCTCCGCCGTGGTGCAGCGTTCCTTGTCGCGGGCCTCAGCTTGCAGTCGTTGGCCGCGTCGGCGGCGCTAGCTCGTCTTGCGGCCCAGGAGGCGGTGCCGACGATCTCCCACGGCGCCGAGGACACGGTCTTGGACTGGCGCTTCGAGCGGAGATGGACGGTCGGCGGCGCGGCGGACACGTTGCTGGGGCGGGATTACGCCTTCAGGTTCGGCGAGGTGGACGTGGATTCTCGAAATCGAATATACGTTCTGCAACAGAGCGACCATCGGGTCGTGGTGTTGTCGGATGCCGGAGAAATGCTGGACGAGATTGGCAGGAGCGGCCGAGGTCCCGGCGAACTGGCGGATCCGCACGCGCTTTCCGTGGCGGAGGACAGCATTCTGTCGGTCTACGACTGGACGAACGGAGTCGTGCGCTGGCGGCTACCGGCGGCCGAGTCGGCGACGGCGATTCGGGCTCACGTTCAGATATGGACTTGGGAGCTTCACGTGGGACCCGGCGGCTTCGTGTTCACCGAGAGAGAGGCACTGCGCGGGGGCCCCAATGGCATGTATCGCCACCACGTAAGCCGTTGGACGCCTGCGGGCGTGAAACGACTCGTGACGGGCCCAACTGCGGAGCGGGTGATCTCTGAATTTCCGTCATGCGACATGACGGGAATGTCTCTGCCCCGGATCTTCGAGCCCGGAGTGCCGTGGGACGCCAGGGACCACCGCCTTGTTGCCGTGGCGGACGTGGCTTACGACATCCAAGTCTTCGAAGACTTCCGACCGGTCATGCGGATCAAGAGGGACATCGCCCCAAGAGGCGTGACGAAGGAGATGGCGGAAAGACACTTCGAGGTTAGTTGGGGCGGACGCGTACGTCCGTCGTGCAAGATTCCCGCCGATGAAGCCGTGCGGCGTCTCCATGTCGCCGACCACTTGCAGACAGTAACCGACGTCCGCATTTCGCGGGGCGGCAACGTGTGGGCGCTGCGGGGTAAGGTCGCCGACGAGCCGAGCAGGACCGACGTCTTCACTTCCGGCGGGGAGTATCTGGGCACGCTTCCTCCCGGTTCTCCCTTTCCGGTCGCCATGATGTCGGACGATCGCATCCTGGTTGCCGACAAGGACGCCTACGATGTTGGGACCCTGACCATGTACCGCATCGTTCGGCGTTAGTCCTTCGACGCGAGTTGGGCGGGCTCGATTCGAGCGCCGGGGGACGGGCGGGCGACAAACAGTTCGTCGTCGTGCGGACTTCTGCCGAGGCGGGACGCGTAGAATCGTTCGCCGAGCGCTTCCATGACCGAAGGCTCGTCTCCAGCGGCGCAGAGGAGGACGGCGCACCCCCCGAAGCCGGCTCCGGTGAGGCGAGCACCGGCCGCGCCGGCTTCCTTGGCGATGGAGACGATGGCGTCCAGCGCGGGCGTGCTCACTTCGTAGTCGTCCCGCAGGCTCTCGTGGGACTGGATCATGAGGGCGCCGAAGTCGGCCAGCCGCGACTCCGCCATGGCGCGTTGAGCCATTTCCACGCGCCGGGCCTCCGTGAGCACGTGGCGCACTCGGCAAACTAGGACGGGATCGAGAACGCGGTTCGCTCGGTCCAGCAGCGTGTCCGTTCCGAATGCCGCAACGAGATCTCCGTAGGTTGCGTTTGGCCGCGCGGGGACGCCCGGTCCGAACGGAAGGGTCTCCAGCGCGCGCAGGGCTTCCCGGCATTCTCGGACCCGCTGGTTGTAGGCGTCGCGCGCGCGTCCCGTCTTCTCGGCCGGCGCCAAGGAAGAGGCCACCACCCATCGCCAGTCGGTGGGAATCGGAACCGGAGCCACGCGGAGCGGACCGAAGTCGATGCGCAGGGCGTGGTCCCCCATCCCGCAGAGAGAGGCCGCCTGGTCCATTCCGCCGCCCTCCGCTCCAGCGAAGCGCTCGGCCCGGGCCGCGAGCGCCGCGAGTTCCAGCGGCGGGACGGAACGTCCGTTCGCATGCAACAGGGCGAGGGCCGAGCCGACGACCAGCGCCGAGGACGACGACAGGCCCGCGGCAACCGGCACGTTCCCCGAGACGTTGCCCTCGATTCCCCTTTCCAGGGCGACGCCATGTTCCAGGAGGCCCTTTGCGGCGGCGCGGACGTAGTTCGACCAGTGGCCTTGCGCGGCAGGCCGAATGGGCTGGCCGAGCCGGAACGCGAAGCCCCGGAACTCGGCTCGGCTGCTGGCGAGGCGCACGACGGGTTCCCGCAACACGCGGAACCGGACGCGCACATCGCGATCCAACGCCATCGGCAACACCGGCAGGCCGTTGTAGTCGACGTGCTCGCCGACCAGGTTGACCCGCCCGGGCGCGATTGCCTCCACCTCCTCCAGGGCCGCTCGATGGCCTCCCTGGCCGCCTGCCAACGACGCCGTCTTCGCCTGCGGTTCCACCTTCAGGTCCGCCGCCTCCCTCCCCTACTCCAGCACCTTGAACACTGCGTCCGGTCCGTCGCGGTAGAACTCGATGTTGAGCTTGGTCCAGACGTCGTCGGGCAGATTGGCGAGTTCGCGCCGGGCGCCCACGGGCATCAGGAGGACCGACGCCTGCTTGTCGGCGGCCAGTTCGGCAACGGCGACCGGGTCGGCCACCCGTTCGAGCGAGCCGCCCAAGTTGAGGGCGCCCGCGACGATGGCCCCGCCTCGCGTCCGGCGGTCCAGCAGAGCCCCGGCCATGGCCGCCAGCACCGCCAAGCCGAGGCCCGCGCCGGAGCGGTCGGCGTCGAAGGGACGCAGCTGAATCGCGTACTCGTGGCCGCGGGGGTCGCGGTGGCCGACCAGTTCGGCGGCGCGGGCGTACAGGTTCTGCTCGCCGATGCGCACGCTCTCGCGAAACGACGGGGGCACGGGGTGATTGAGGATCTTGACGCCGCTGCCGGGGCCGGTGGCGATCTCGATGCGGTGGAGGCCGGGGCCGGAGCCCTCGGCGCCGGGGCCGATGGCCCAGACTTGGCCGGCAGGCAAGGGGTCGGCGCTGATGGCTTCGTCGCTCTGGAGCTCCGGCGTGGAGACGAATTGCTCGGCGCCGTCCACGCCCAGGGTGAACGAGAAGTGAGTGTCGCGGAACTCGGCCTTCAGGCAGCGCTTCTGCTGTTCCTTGACGCGGCGGCGGGACTCCAGGGCCAAGCGGACGATCCACTCGAGATCCTCGTCCCCCACAGCCATTGCCGGGCCCGGAAAGAGGAGCTTCACCAAGCCCGAGACGGTCTTGTTCGCGGCCTCGATGTCCCTCCCGGACATGGCGCCGCCCCAGAAGACGCGGTTCTGCAGGACCGGCAGGCGCGTCGTCTGGCGCAACCGCGTCCAGCAGGCGCTCACGAAGTCGTTGACCAAGCCGAAGTGGTTGGTCAGATGCTTGCGGGGATCCAGCTTGGGAAAGTCCCATCCCGGCGCATAGGCGTGAATGCGGTCGTGGAAGGCAGTGTCGTCGCGCATCTGGGGAGGCAGGGGGCTCAGCAGATGGCCTATGCGCTGTTGCTGCTCGACCGACACGTCGAAGTTGCCGACCATGACCAGCGATCCCTCTGCGCGGATGCTCTCCTTGCCCCGGCTGAACTCGCCCGACGCCATGTACCCCTTCATGATGTTGACGCCGTCCTTCTGGTCGAAGGAGATGCCGGCGATCTCGTCGAAGCACACCACGTCGTACTGGCAAACCAAGCCCCGCTGCCCGTTGGCCATGTTCACGAACATCTTTGCAACTGTCGCCTTGCCCCCCGACAACAGATGGGAACAAGGCGAAATCTGCTGGTAGACGTGACTCTTTCCAGTGCCCCGGGGACCCAGCTCGACCATGTTGTAGTTGCGCTCCACGAACGGCACCAAGCGCAACAGCGCGACACGCTTGGCCGACTCGTCCATGGCGGCGGGTTCCAGCCCGGTGGAGCGCAGAAGGAAGTCCAGCCACTCTTCGGCGCTGAACGCCTCGCGACCCTTGGCCAGCACGTCGAGCACGTTCGGGTCCGACATCTGCACGGGACGAAGAGAGGCCACGCCGAAGGGCTGCCCCTTCTCCTCCAGCGCGACCACCGCGTCGTACTCCAGCGACACCTCCGCATAGAAGCCGTCGGACAACAGCCGCTGATTGCGCTTGACGATCTCGTCGCTTATGCGCGCGTCCTTCAGCGACAAGCTGGGCAATTCGGCCACGTAGCAGTCGTTCTGCGCGTCCAGCCGCGCGCGCACCACGTCTATGAGCTTGACCGAGCCGTCCTCT
This sequence comes from Longimicrobiales bacterium, assembly GCA_958295645.1. GTDB lineage: Bacteria > Gemmatimonadota > Gemmatimonadetes > Longimicrobiales > Gaopeijiaceae. The sequence continues at coordinate 2,813,637 of OY282361.1, read as the reverse complement.
CTTGCGCGGGAGCGAAAGACTTCGCGGTCGCCGGGACGCACTGTGCGTCCTGCCAGCTGCTTCTCGACGATGGCAAGTCCTTCGGCGATCTCCTCCTCGTTCACGCTGGCGCAGTAGCGGCCCAGCAGGAACTCCACGACATAGGTCGGCACGGGGTATTGGCGGGCGTAGCGCCGGACCAAGTCCTTGCGCACCAAGTAGCCGGGAAAGGCGTCGGCCGCCTTGCGGTCGAGCGCGTCCATGGGGGGGGGGCGATGGTCGGCGTCGGAGCGGTTGGCGTCGGTCACGGGGCGGTTCCCGGGCGGGTGGACTGGTGGGCGAGCACGCGCCCGTCGGCGTCGGCGACGACGAAGGTCAGGGCGGCGTCCTCGTGTTCGTCTCCAGCCAGGACTAGGCTGACCGAGCCGTCTTCGGCAACGGGTTTGGGCGCGTGGGCCACGGACTCGCCGGAAGGCCCGCCGATGCGAAGGTCCGCTGTGGCCGATCCGCCTATTGCCTCGACCTGGGCCATGCAACGCAGGCGCCGCCACTCGACGGAGCGAATGGACGCCGAGGCACCGGCGGGCGCGGAGCCGCGTTGGACGCGAATGTCCGGCGTCAGGCACTCCTGTATGCTGACCCCGCCGTGCGCGTACTCGTCCCGCTTGCTGAAGCAGGCGATGCCCGGCGTCGTCGCAAACCACTGGGCCGCGTTCCATCGCCAGGGGAAGCGAAGAACGTCGGCGGGCTGGGACTCGCCGGCGACGACGGCGCACCGGGCCCACTTGGAAGCCGCGAGATGCTTGGGCAAGCTGACCATCGGCAGGCCGCCGGGCAACCAGAGCCAGCCGTGGTCGGTGACGATGCGGATCGAACGCCATCCCACTTCGAGAAGCTGGACGACTCCTTGGACGATGCGTTCGAGTTCGGCCTCCACGGCCTTGGCGAAGCCGGAGGCGTCGTTGTCGTGGTCGTGGCCCAGCTTGTCGATCCGTCCCGTCTCCATCCAGCCTCGCGCGTCGGCCTGGAGGGGCATTTCGGGGACGCCCGACCCGAGGATCTGATAGCCCCGTTTCGCCATTGCGTCGCGCAGGCGGGTTGCGGACTGCGCCGCTGGCCCGATCCGGGGCCGAAAGTCGGGGCCAAGCGCGTCGCCTACCACTTGGTCCGCCACGGGGGCGACGGCGGGCTTGGCGGTGGCGGTGACGGTGGGCAGGGCGGCCCATCGGTGCGCCAACTGGACTGCGCACCCCTTGTCTTTCAACCGCTCCGACAGCCGTCGGCCGAGCTCGTAGCGCAGTCCGTCCACGAAGACGATGCACTCGTCCTCGGAGGCTTCGGCGGCGACCCCCCCCATCGGCGCCCGGAAGCGGCGACCCTCCACGGCCGTCTGGAAGGCCCGGGCCGTCTTGTCCATCCAGGGCTCCAGCAGGTGGCGCACGACCCCGGCGACCATTGCCTCGTCCTGGGCAGCCGCGCAGGCGACGGCCTCCCTCGCGGCCGCGTCGGCCTGCCAGCCGGTCTTCGCATAGGCGTCGGCGGCCTCGTCCGGCGTCGTCCCTCCGATGGCGAACTCGGTGGCACCCGCCAAGCGAGCCAACGGCTCCAAGACCTGGGCGACCGGCGACTCGCCGAGACGCGCCCACAGCCAGTCCCGCCTGGGGCCGTGCATCTCCTCCAACTCGACCACGACGGCCCGCGCCTCGTTCAGCGGGAGACCGGCGACGTCCCCCAGCTTGCTTCGCGCGGCCTCCTCGTCTTCCTCGTTCAGGTCGGGCCAGCGCTTGCGGTCGAGCGCGAATTCGCCCGCTGGCCGACTTCGCCGCAGGACGTCCACGACGCCCCCGTGATTCTCCGGCGACTCCGCGAACCGATCCCACACAACCGCCCATTTGCTCATTCCCTCGACCAGCTTGATTGCCGCATCCACGTCCGCGTCGGCCTCCGGGTCCAGTCCCAGCTCCTGCCGGCAACGAGCGCAGAAGGCCTGCCAGCTGCTGGTCCCCATGCGGTCCGCCGCGCCGTCCGCGTCGGCCATCCACCGCAGGACGTCGCGCTCGAGGTCCGGGGCCGCCAGCTGGGCAAAGTCGCCGGCGTCCCAGCGGCGTCCTTGGAAGTGCGCAATGCCAAGCTGGGCGACTTCCGCCAGGGCGCTCGTCAAGGCCCGGTGCGTCTCGTTGTCGGCGGCGATGTCCAGGCCCAGCCCCTTCGCGAACCGCAGAAAGGTCGCCGGGGTCCAGGGCCGTCCCTTGGGATGGAGCCACAGGGTCCCCCGGTACATGAGTTCGACCAGCGGTTTCAGGCCGTCCGGGCAGTCGGCGCCCGCCCGAAGGTTCTCGCGCGCGATGCCGGGCAGATAAACGATGGGGATGCGGCTCTCGTCGGCGTCCGCCCCACGGCCCAGGCCGCCGCCGTCGTCGTCGCCTTCGCCGTGCTCCCACGGCGCGGGCAATGTTCCGTCCACGACGCAACGAAGCCAGATGGCCGGGCCGACTCCAGCCTCCGAATCGTAGTCGCCCAGCGCCAGCAGCTCCGGGATCTCGCCGCGAAGGTCGGGCAGGAGGCTCTTCCACTCCTCCTTGGGGTCGGGCCAGAGAATGGCCACAGGGGGCCTTTGGCCGTCCGGCGACGCGCTCCGTTCGCGGAGGCTCTCGACGAGGCGGCTCAGCACGGTAGGAGTCATGGAAAGAAGAGAATGCCCCCCGTGGAGGCGAGCCCGACGGCGCCTCTCGTGGGGGCTTGGCGCGAAATGCGCGAAAAAGGCGGATTCGCGAGCATTTCCGGGAATCTTTGCTCGAAAATGCTCGGGAACGGCCAACCGAGCGAGCATTTCGACAATTCAGCGTTGCGTCTAGCCACTCGTCGCCGATCTGTCGCAGTAGACGTATGCGGCCGCGAGTCCCATTCCGATCCGCGATTTCGTCTAAGGCCAACGGCCTGCGAAAGCTCATTGCGGACATCGAAACGCATGGCTCCCGTCAGTGGCTTGCAGTCCTTGCCGACGCGAATCAATCCCTTGCCTCCTGCGACTCCAACCCGTCCGCCGAGCACTCGTCCAGACGCTCCAGCAACTCCTCGACCTCGGCGCGAGTCTTCGGCATGACGGCCTCCTTATTCCTCGGCTGGCGCGAGCGAAAACGTAACGCGGACGATGCGACTGACCGGATCGTTCTCCAGCGTCGGCTCCGTTCCGTTGAACTCTCGCATGGCGTGGCGAATGACGAGCCAGCCGCGGCCGCGTCTCTCCATGAGACGGCGCACGACCATGGCGTTGGCCATCATCTCGTTTCGGGATCGCGGGGCGCCGCCGCCCGTCGCGCGCTCCACGGTCATGTGGTTGGGCAGCGCTCCGGGACTGGTCGCGACGATGCGGTCAGCGAAGACCTCGAGCAGCACCTGCGAGCCGGTGATGGCGTAGTCGCGGTGGATGACCGCGTTGACGAGGGCCTCCCGAAGCACAACCTCCGGGACCATGGGAATGTCCCTGCGGCGGATTCCGCGATACTCCTCGCGCCTGCCGAGGCTGCGAAACCAGCCCATGCACTGCCGCACTTGGTCCTCCAGCCGCCCCGTTCCTTCCGCGGCGCTGAGCACGTCGCCCGACCGGTCCCGGCCGTCGTACCTCGTGCACTGAACGAACAGGTTGTGCGTGTGCGGATGGGCCTGCGGCTGTCGCCCGAACACCATGAGTCCGTACAACGTCGGACGAAGCACGCCGTCCACCTCGTCCGCAACGCTGGCCACGAGCAAGTCTTCCTCGCGCGCGGGTTGGGGCGCGGCTTGTACGTCCATGCCCTGCGCCTGCATGAAGGCACGAACAGCCGAGAAGTCGATGTCGTCGACGGTCGCCGACGGAATGATCTGCTGCTCCGTCAGGACGAGCCCGAACGCATTGAGCAGCTCTTGCAGCTCGGAGGGCGACGGCTGCACCGTGGCGCGGCCCCGGCGAATCCAATAGCGCCCCTCGCTGGCAAACGGCTCGTACCCGCGCTGGTGCCGATGAACGTCGATCCAGTGAATCCAGCCGGCGTCTTCGATCCTATGTCGGCCGCACTCCGCCGTCACCGGCCTGCCGCAACCACTGTGCAGAAGGCTGGTCAAGCGCTCCTGAACAGCCTCGGGATCCTTGGAGATGCCGACTGGTTGGCCGTCGTCGTCCACTCCCATGACCAGGAGTCCGCCCGTGCCGTTGGCGAAGGCGCAGACGGCCTTGGCGATGGTGCGCATGTCCGAGGCGCCCTGCTTGAATTCGGTGCGAGCGTCCTCGCCGACTTGGATGCGGTCGCGAACGTGGGGCCAGTTCATGGGGTGGACTCGGTGGTGAGGGCGGGGGCTTGCTCGGCGCGGATCTGCTCGGTGTGAGCTCTGGCTTCCTCGGCGCGAACCCTGATGCGAGCGGCTTCCTTGGTTGCCCGCGTGTAGTGCAGGTCGTTCCAGCGGTTGCCGTCGAATTCGGGGCCGGCTTGGAAGTCGGTGCGCTCGGCTTCGCTGCCGTCGCCGGGGCAGCTCCAGAACCAGGGGAAGTCGTTGGGCGGGCGGATCCATTCTTCTGTGTCCCTGTGGTACTCGGGCTCCTTGCCCAGATCCTTGCCCCATCTGATGTTGGGCTTCCAGCGTAGGATCCCGGCACCCTTCCTGCCCCCGGATTGAAGCTCGGCCCGCATGAACGGTCGGATGTTCAGGCGTATGCCGTCGTCGATGTCGGGTTCCCACCCGATGGGCTGGCCGTGAAGCGGGCGCCACCGGACGAAGATGTCGAAGGGCGGATCGCCTTGTGTGATGCGTTCGAGTTGATTCCGAAGGGTCAGGGCGGCCGCCAAACGGGCGTCGGCCCCGGCCTTCTTCTCCCGTTGGTCGGTTCGTTGCTGTTCGATCCAGTTGCCCAAGTATCGGTACGCGAGGAGCTCCAAAGTGCGTCGGCCTTCGCCGTCGGATCCAGCCAAGTGATGGTAGTTGACGAGTGCGTGGAAGCCGTCTCGCCTGCCGTCCCAGACATGCCAGACAAAGGGGCGGTTGTGGAAGAGTCGGCAGTGTTGCTCGAAGAAGCCGTCGCGGAGCCAGTCGTCGATGGAAGGGGGAATGCGGCCCTTGCCTCGCGTGGCCTCTAGCAGCGCTCGTTCGGTGGCCGCGGACCATTGCTCGTCGTAGGCGGCCCGGAGCAGGTCACGCAGGCGATCCTGGGCTGAGCGTTCGCCGCCGACGGGTGGAATGCAGACGATGCCGTCTTCGTCTGCGAACTGGTCGAGTTGGCGGGCACGGGTGACCCAGACGCGGGATTCGGCGGCCAGTTGTATGTCCTCGTCGTGCTCGGCCGGCCAGCGATAGCCCAGAAGCCGGGCTACGGCGACCTGGAGAACGGTGTCGTCCGTGCGAAGCGGGCCGTCGGCGAGCTTCTTGGCGTTTTCGTCCCAGACGACGCTGCCGCATGGATGGCCGTGAAAGAGCCACTGGGTGGGGTCGTCAGAATAGGGTTTGGGGAGGCCGGTTGGGTATTGCTTCTTGGCTACCTTGCGCCAGTGGTCTACGTCGAAAGGGACTTTGACGAGGGTGGCATTGGTGACGTTGAGCTTCTGGTCCATCTCGCGAACGTCGCGGGCATACTCTGGCGAGGAACAATAGGCCCAGACGGCAGGACGGTCTTCAACGAGCGGTCCGAGTCCGCTTACGTTGTTGTTAAACTTCTCGCCCGTATACAGCGTGACTGGCAGTGTCCCGATCTGCGATACGGCTACGCCGCTCTTGCACCAAATCCCCCCCCCCTGTATACGTACGCCTTCGCCGCGTTGAAGACCCTCTTTTCCGCTCTCACCGTCTTTCTCGTGCAGGACATGTTCGCGTCCTCCGTAGTGAATGGTTTCCTGAACCGTGCTTTGCTGAGGGGTCCAAACGCCATCCCAATCGGATTCTCCGACCTCCCAGAACTTCCTCCCGTAGCAGGAATAGTCTCCTGTGGCTATGCCTTGATGTCCGTGGGCCATTGCCGACAGAAGGGCTTGGTCACCGATCGGACGCATCAGAACGCGTGCATCTGGGTTCCTGAGCTGATCCGCTTGACGAGTCAACAATACCGATGCACCATCCATAAGGAGCACATCCTTCTCCGCGGCCCGGATCGGTCGTTGGTCGCGCGTTGCCGACACGTCGATTCCGGCCATGCGCCAGTCCTTGGCCGCCTTGCCTGACGACAAGATGTTCAGGATGGCGAAACCTCCGGCTGCTTGAGCGTCGTCGAATGCGTGTTCTCCGAGTCGCACAAATGCGTTCCACGTTCGCCTCTTCAGCAAGCTCTCCCGAAACTTCTTGTAGCTCGTCAGAAACAACCAATTCTGTGGGGCTACCAGTGCTTGCGTACCAGACTTGTCCAGCCACCGCAGGATGCGGGATGCGAAAATTGTCGCAAGATCACCCTTCGCGGCCGAATGACTTTCCTTTCCAAATCGCTTAAGAGAAGCCGACTGTCTACCACGGGCAAGAAACGGCACGTTCGTAACGACCAGCGTGTAGGTGCCGTCCAGCAACTTCACGGCGCGGGCCATCCCCTCGGCGGCCACTGCACGCTCGAAGCCCTCGGCGTGTTGGTCCTCCTTTTTGAGGACCGAGGAAAGCACCTCACGAATCGCCGAGAAGTCCGTCTTGAAGAGGCCAGAGGCGAGAGTCCGGCGCGGGTCGATCAGCGATCCAAGCTCCGGCGCATCCTGAAAGACTTTGTGCAGAGCCGCTAGGCCCTCCTGCAACGGCTTCGTGGCCAGGGTCGACTCGGAACCGAACAGATTTCGTTCGGCGTCCATGCCGATGGCCGCCTCGCCCTTGGCGGCGAGTTCCATCCGCTCGCTCTCGGTGGCGTTGGGCGCCAAACCGCAACAGGCAACCTTGAGTCGCGGAAGGCCGACAGGCCGACCCACCAAGCGCCAAGCCGTGAGTGCCAAGTTGAACGCGGCGATCTGCGCGCAACGGGGATCGATCTCGAGGCCATGCAAGTTCTCCTCCAGGACGCATTGGACGGCTTCCTCCACGGAGAGACCCTCCTCGTCCATGCGGAGGTGCGCCAGCAGCACCAAGCCCTCGACCAGGAAATGGCCGCTGCCGCAACAAGGATCGAGGACCCGAAGCTCCGCGACAGTCTGCGGCCATTTCTCAAACCACCCCGCGGCTGGGCGCCATTCGCCGTCCTTGTCGCGCACGAACCGCAGATGGGAGAAGTCGTAGCCGCCGCCCGCCTTGATCCGCACAGCGTGCCGGATATCCTCCTCGGTCTCGTACTCGCGGCAACCCGCGCTCCCGCCCAGCATCTTCGCGGCCCGCCAAGCGCCGATCGTGTTGTGGAACAGAAAGAGCACCATGTACCGCTCGGTGAACAGCTGCGTGACGGCCGGGAGCTCGTCGGCGCCGATCTTGACGCCGCTCTTGTTGACTTCGTCCTTGCGGCTTGCCTGCCAGAACTGATATGTCCAGCCAAGTGAGTCCCCGGCGAGAAACACCGCCTCGGGCAACAACTCCAACAGCCTCTCAAGCTCCAGCCGGGCCTCGGGCGAGAACACGACATCGAGCACCGGGTCGTGCTGCCGAAAGACGCCCGGCAGCATTCGCGCCGCAAACCGTCCGGCCAAAGCCCATTGGTCCGTCCCCTCTTCCCGCGCCAACTCGCCGCACTCCTCAAGCGAGACGGCGACGCCGCTCCCCGGCTCCATGAGCAGGCCATTCTCCGCGAGAAAGCGGGCGAACAGCATCCGGTGCCACTGCTCGTACGCCACTTCGTGACCGAGCTTGGCGATCTCCTGGGTGCGCGCACGCCGGTCGCGACGGTCGCCGAGCTGCCGCCCGCGCGCCCGTAGCCGGTTCCGAAGCGCCTGATCCCTCAGCGACATCGACTCGTGGGGCCGATTCCGGTCTACCGCCAAGGCCTCCAAAGCGTCCCGGGCCGCCGCCTCGGCCACGCGCCGGGCTTCGCGGACCGCCTTGTCCAGCCGGCCACGGAGATCGGGGGGAAGTGAATCGGGCATGGGGTCAAGGGTACTGGCGTGTTGGGGTGGCGTCCAGTCGCGTTCGGCCACGGGCACCTTGGGCCGCGGCGGGAATGGCGCGGGAGCACCAGCGTGCCCGGCGGGGTAGACGCAGGGCCGCGTGGATGGTAGCCTTAGTTTGGCTCCATTGACCACTTCTCGGGAGAAGTCCGCATGGCTCCCCTCTTGATTGCCGCGACGTGGCTTCAGGCATCTTCCGAGCAGTCCCCGGAACGCAACGTGACTCCCCTCGTGGTCGCCGCGTCGATCCTCTTGGTCGTCGTTCTCGTGGGCTACCCGGCGTTGGCCCGGTTCTGGGCACCTCCGGCCGCTGCTCCTCCACGCGGCCTCAATCTACCCAGGGGCTCCGTTCGTAGCATGCTGGCGTTGCTCGTCGTGGGGGCGTTCGTGGTGTTCGCGATCTTCGGCGTCGAGGCCTTCGATGCCGACGGCTACCAGCGCGTGGTCACGACTCTCGGCACTCTCGCCGGTCCCATCCTCGGGTTCTACTTCGGCAGCCGACACTCGGCGTCCCGGCTCGATCGCGGTGGGCGTCTTCCTTCCGGCCAAGCCGGGCCCGAGACCGATTCGGCGGGCGATTCCTCCAACACCTCCGGCTAACGGGCCCGGCTTGCCGAGCCTCTGGCCGACTTCCTGCAGAACTCCGCGATTCTGGACTGGGATCCGCAGATGCGCTACTGGGCCTCCGTTGTCGGCACCGACCATGCGAGACCATGGGTGATCGAGGCCGGGGCCGTTTACTCGGCCGTAATCGGTGGCCTGATCATGTACGGCGTGGTGCGATGACGGCCGAGCCACTGGCGGCAAGGCGTTCGATACGTCACTTCGACGAGGCGCATGCAAACGCGATCGCGTCCCTGAAAGAACTGTTGCGGCACAGGGCGGCCGCTTGGCGCGCCGTCCTGATAACGGACCTGACCGGACGCCTGCGCGTCGTACTGTGGTGTCCCGACGAGCACTGGGATATGGCGCAACATCGGTGCATTCAGGCGATGACCGCCGCCTCTGGACCGTATTGGTCCGGCGACGTCGTACAGGGCCAAACGGACAACGACCATCCCGACACTGCCTGGCAAGAAGCGGCGTGGAAACAGGCAAGAAGCATTGGCTCCGCTTGCCCCCGCGTGCGCATTCTCCCACGGCGCAGAGCGAAGTCGGCTTGGTTTGACGGTCCAACCGAGCCGCCGTGGCCAGGACAAGCGAACAACTGCACCATCGCTCTGTTCTATTCGTTCAAGGGCGGCGTAGGTCGCTCCACGGCCCTTGTAGCGACGGCGTTGCATCTGGCCGCAGAAGGAGATCGAGTCGTCGTTCTCGACGCCGATTTCGACGCTCCAGGTGTGGGCTTCTTGTTGTCCGACCACGACGGCACCACAGCTCGCCAAGGAGTTGTGGACTACTTGCTCGAACAGCCCGTGCTGGAGGCAGCCGGTATCGATGCTCTCATTGCCGACTACTTCCATAGGTACGCGTTCTCGTATTCCGGCAACGCCAGAGAGATCCTCGTCTTCCCTGCTGGCGAACTGAACACGACCTTCGTGCACAAACTCGGACGGCTCGACTATACGCGTTCACGAACCGGCAACGCACATCCGCTCGAGTCGCTTCTCAACACGATTCGGGACACGCTCGATCCGCATTGGGTACTTGTGGATTCGCAGGTGGGGCTCGGGGAAATCGCCGGTCTGCTGACAGGGGGTCTTTGTCATGTAAACGTTCTGTTTGGCACGCTCGCGGGAGCAAGCTGGCATGGTATCGGACAAGTCCTCCACCGGCTTGGTGCGGAGCGAACGCCTGGGCCAACGCATCGCTCGCAGGCAGAGTGTGTTTGGGTCCTCTCCATGGTGCCGTCGCAAGGACGCAAGGCGGTGATCAAGAGACTTGCGGAACGATCCCGCGACTTGTTTGCGGAAAGCTACTACGGCTCTGCGGACTTCCGAACGCGCTGTTGGACTGCGGACGACCTCGATGACGTCGGTGCTCCGCACGTTCCGGTGGTGATTCCATATGAACCGGTGCTCGCCGATCTTGGCGATGTCACGGACGTTGCCGACGACCTGCTCAGGCTGTCACCTTACAAGGAGCTCGTCGAACGGTTGCACACTTGCCGCCAGCGGCTGTCGAAGGGACGACCTGGCGACGGCGAAGACGAGAGACCAACGCCGTTGCTCGGCACTCCATCGGCACCTAAGGAATCTTGACCACGGGCAGGCCGAGCATGCAGTATGCGCCGACACACCGACGGCAAGTCGTTATCGACAAGTAGGGCATACGCCATAGAGACGGTCCACGCGGCCGGAAATTCTCGGCCCCAATCAGGATCCGGCGTGCAATATGCTAGACCCGTGCGTAGCGGAACCTACCCTTGACTTCCCGATTCAAGTAGCCACCACACGACTCTGACCCGACCAACTCTTGATATACCCGTGACGGTACACCAAAATACTGGTACATCCTTCCGTTCCGGAAGAGCACCTCCAAGGTCTCCGAACCTTCGTGATACCCCACCTCGGATATGTTGCTTGACACCACCTGTCTACGTTCCATTGTTCTCCTCCTCTTTTTTGGGAGTATACAATCTAGTTGCCTGAGCGTCTTGCTGTCGCCACAGTTGAACAACCTCCGCATAGTCCGGCTCGTTCCGGTCTTGATTCCACCCGCCTGCTCCATCATATCCTTCCTCATCGTTCCCCGAAACAGCGACCGTCGGGTCACCGCTACCACCTCCCCTTCGGCCTTGCCTCCTCGGGAGAGTGGCAACGCACACGCTCCCACTTGCCCGTCGGTCCATCCGTGGCTGGCGAGGAAGCGATGCGGAGAATCCGTCCCTCTTCGCGGCCTCAATCTACTCCAAGGCTCCGTTCGGAGCATGTTGGCTCTGGCCACCGTCGGCACTATTGTGGTCGTTGCGACGTTCGGCGTCAACGCCTTCAGCACCGAGGATTACCAACGCGCGGTTACGATTCTGGGCACTCTGGCAGGTCCGATCCTCGGATTCTACTTCGGTAGCCGTCATCCGGAGTCACGACACAACGCGAGTGCTGACCGATCGTCCGCCGAAGCCGTGCCCCCAGCTCGCTGGGCGACGCAGTCCAGAAGTCAGACTGACGACGCCGTCACTGTCACCGACGCGCTTCAGCTCACCTAGGAACCACCACGTGCATCACGCGCCGTTCGTTCGCGTCAATGGATTCGTTGAAATGGCTCCTACTTCGCGGCAGTGAGCTGGAGTATGACTTTTTCGTCGTGTCGTAGAAGTTTCTCAGAACGAAATCCATAAACATGTACGGACTCAAGGGTGCCACCACGGGAATCCTGCATCTTCCGTACCGTCCGATAGTAAGATGGGACTTCGGGTGGACCACCGACCGATGGTGCTCCTCGTCGGCGTTGTAGTCAAAGCGGAATAGGGTAGGAGCGGTCGCTGCTGCCATCACGTCGATGAACGGCTCATCGTGCCAGTACCATTCCGGGACGTTCTGGAATTCTTCCAACTCAGGTGCAGCGAAAAATGCTAGGCGGTGACCCGAGAGCTCAGATCCCCGGTACCGATACATGATCTGCACGATGGCGTTGTCGAGCATGACGGCCGTGTACGCTTGATGTTGCAGAAAATCGCGGTAGAGTTCCCGATAGTTCAGGTTCTTCAGAGCGTTGGAAATACGCTCCTCACCGGGGAAGGAGATCGTTGTGACGCGCCCGTCCGAGCGACGAACGGGCAATTGATAAGCACGAGAGATGCCGCACTGGGCCAGATAACGCAATATTCCCGTGATTCGACTGGCTGTGCCATCAGGCGTTGTCACGATTTCTCCGTCTCTCTCTGACAAACAATTCTTGAAGCTTGGGTTGTAGATCCGCGATGTCTTCCGGATACATCCGGCCAGCCTCTAAGTCGTCGATGATGCGAGACAAGTTGCTTTTGTGTCCTTCGACACGCTTCATGTCGGAACGATCACGTTGCACAACGCGCATTGCTCTGCGTTCCCTTGCCGTAGGGTAGACAAAGCGCAGTTCGTAGTTGGCATTCTTCAATTTGGAATGCTCGATCTTCAGCCGCTGCATGTCCTCACCAACACCGCACACCCGAACCCACGCCTTGCTTCTCGTAATCGCGGTAAACAATCGATTGCGGATGCGAGCAAGATTGTACTTCGCTGCATGGCATTCATGAGCGTTGATAATGTAAACCATTCCAAATTCGTTTCCCTTAGCCCGATGTATGCCGGTGAACGTCACGGAATCGGCCTGATGGAACACATCGACTCCGGTATCAACTCCAGCTAAGTGATTTTGTATTCTCTTGTCAAGCAATCGAGCTCGAATAGGTCCAACAGCTTCCTGCGTGGTAACCGGATCGGGATTGATCACGACTATGTCTTCTGGCCTCAAGTCGTCGTCTCGAATGGCTTGATCGATTTGGTTCGTCACCCATTCAGACTGTTCGTCCTCAGTATTGAACACGAGGAACTGAACCAAGTCTTCAAGTTCGGAATGTTGCTCAAGAAACCTAGGACTGGTATCCTCTGGTCGCTCCAGAACTACCTGTTCGCCGTCGCAAATGGCTCTGCCCACCTCGCGGTAGCCAAGGTCGTGCCACATCTCGGGTGCGTCAAACATCTGGACGATGCCTGTACTCGTGCTGGGATCTTCGGCTCTGTGAATGCCAAATCCCAAGGCATGGGCTGTCGTGAGTACGGGTCGTGAGTTGCGATAACACTTCTCGAGCACAATGTCGCCTGTGGTGGCGTCAAGAGGGCGCAGCACGTCCTCGCCGAATATCTTGTCTGGACCTGGTAAGGGGTCACCGCCAAGGTTCTGTAGTTCATCGTAAGCGTATACAAGTCTCTTCGATTGTGTCAAGAGTGTGTAGCAGACGCGCAAGAAATCAGGAGGAAGATCCTGGGCTTCGTCGACAAGGATGACGTCGTAGAGTTCCTCCACACGGCGAGCTTCCTTCAATGCGAGGGCGCAAGCAGATGCAAAGGCTTTAGCGGATCCGAACTTACGCCTCGCAGTTCGATAGTCGAGATATGTCGTATCGCTCGTTGTGCAGAACTGATGGTAGAGACCGTCTTGGTGATCAGCTCCCGAGGCACCCCATGCGTGGATGATCCGCAAGTTGTCCCAGTCGGGTGCCTCGTTCGTTTGGGACACAAAAGAGTCATTAATCAATCGACGGAAGAATGCCTTCAGCGCACGCGTATGGAACGTAACAGCAATTCGCCACTCAGGATGTTGCGCGTGCAGGTATGCGGCCTTGAGAGCGAGGACGATCGTCTTGCCGGAACCAGCAAGGCCACGTATCCGCTGAACGCCTGTCGGCGTTTCGATCATGGCCTTGAGCTGTTGCGTGTCCAAGGTCGCGACCGAGTCCTCCAAACGCTTCAACTTGGCACCACGGGAGTCGTTGTGGGCGAATGACCGGCCGCGACTGGTCCGTCGGATCTTCGATACGGCCTGGAGCGCAGAGAGCGCGACGCGGAACTCTCGTTTGCCGCCGTCGGCTTTTGATCGGAAGGCAGTTAGGACACTAATGAGATTATCTGCGTTCGCGATCGGGGAGCACTCGTCGACCCCGGAAGGCAGTTGCGCGGTCGGCGCGAAAGTTGCAGTGTGCACGGAAACGAGAAGTTCGCGTCGGCCATCTGACCGTTTGACCAAGTCGCTTCGCGCGCGCAATTTGGATTCGATAGCGTTGGCGAAGTCGTCCTGCCGTTCTCGATACCCGGAGTAATCCGATCCCTCAACGAGATCGAAGGCGACAAAGCCGACTTCCTCGGAGGCCCAGAGGGCATCGATACGACGTGGGCCTTCGTGGGTGCCTATCACCGGAAAGCCGATGAAGAGCCGTCCGGAAAGCTCCGAACGCTTGCGGAAGATCTCCGCTAACCTCTCACTGGCTACCGGCTTGTTGTTGGTCCCGGGAGTGATGGATACGGGCACGAAACGGATTCCTTGAACTGGGCGGCAGGTGACGAGGGGGATGGGAAGTATACCATTCGGTTTCTCGTCGGATCAAGAGCGGCGGTGCCCCGCCGCTCACCGCACCACCACCGTCCCCTTCTTCACCGCCTCCATCAACTTCCGCTCGTGCTCGTCTAGCCACCGTCGAACGTCGTCCTCGTCGGTCAGGGTGGCTCGCCGGACAGCCACGGCGATGGGCTCGCGGCCTTCGCCGAGCCTTTCGGCCGCCGCTGCGAGCGCCGACGCCTCCCGGTCCGGCACGGCGGCCGTCTCCGCTTGCCATGCCGCCAAGCTACGTGCGTCCAACTCTCGTAGCAGGGCTTCGTCCGTCTCCACGGCCAGCGGATCAGGCTCCACCAATCGGACATCAGTCAGTACGGCATGACGCTCCGGCTCGTCCAATGCGCTCCAGCCAGCGTCGGCCTCCAGCCGCCTCACGGCTTCGGCAACGGCCCGGTCCAACCCATCCCGCAGCCGACCCAACTCCTCGCGGAGCGCCCCAGCCAGCTTGGCCACGCACGGCGCCACCGGATCCATCTCGTCCAACAGCGACCGCTGCTCGGCGACGGCGTCCAGCTCGCCGCCGACCTCGTCCGCGACCGGCAACCCAGCGGCGTGCCCACGAAACGCGACGGCAAGGTCCCAGCTAGGCATCCGGGCTTCCGCACGGCGACTCATAACCCCCCACTGCTCAATCCACCCCACCAGCCCATCGTGCTCGCGGAGCAACGCCCCCAGCCGCTCGTTCCCCTCCAGCCGGCTCAAGTCGTCCAGCAACCCGGTGTCGGGCGGGGCCGGCAACGGCCGATCGCCCCCCGCCTTCGCCGCACGCACGCGCAGTGCCTCCACGAACTCTCCCGCCCGCACCGCCTCCTCTCTGGACTTGGCCGTCACGCCGACCTTCTGGAAGAGCCCACGCAACTCGATGAGCTGGCTCGTAGTCAGGACGACCGTTTCCGGACGGAACACCGCCGTCGCGATGGCCGTCTGATCCAGCCGCCCGACGGTTGCTCCGTTGCGCGTGGCCGCCAGTTGGCCTAGGCGGTGCAACGCCACCAGGGCCGCGTCCACGGCGTCTCGGGGCCAGCCGAACGGGGGCTGCGCCAGGGCCTTGCGGACTTCGCTCCCGCGCTTGCCTGTAGCGACGGCCGCCATCACTTCCTTGGCCATCGGATGGTCGGGCACGGGGCCGTCCCAGTCCACGACCCCGAACGGGGTGTCGGATCCGTCCTGCGCCCGCTTCAGCGCGACGCCCCAAGCCCTGTGGTCGGCCTCCCGGAAGCGGGGGAACAAGCGGGCGAGCGAGTCGTGCGCGGCTTGCTCGATCTTGGCCTTCAGGTCGCCGCTGGCGAAGACCTCGGCGCCTCCGCCCTTGAGCACGCGTCCGGCCAGGAGCGTGGTCTCCACGATGCGCTCCCGAGCTGTCCTCGCGGCGGCGCGACGGCTCCTCATGCTCTCTCGCGCCTCCCGGCCTTCGGCGGAAGACTGGTGGCCCTTCTCGTCGAGAACCTGCCGGGCGGCTTCTTCGTCGACGATGTGGCCGCGCAAGCTGTCGGCGCTTCGCTTGGGGAGGAAGACGTGGAGCACGGGGTCGTCGCTGCCCCGGGACCGTGCGTCGTTCTCCACGTCCCGCTCGCTGCACGACCACTCGTCCCGGAGGAGGACGGGAACAGCGGCGCCATGCGGATCCTCGCGCAGCGTGTCCACATGGAGGACGAGCTTGCGCGTGGTCTTCGAGTCGCCGTGTTGCAGACGCAACTGCGAGACGATGCTGTCCACGGCCCCGGTCAGCAACTGTTGGCGGGTCGTCGTCACCTGCACTTCGTCCCTGTTCAGGGCGATGCGGCGCTCCCGGAGAGCCCGCTCCCATTCGGCGCCGGCGGTGGTCTGGATGCGGTACTCGTCGCTCACCTTCAGCAGGGCGCCATCCTGCGCCATGTCCTCCAGGGCGTCCTGCACGCGCTTGCGGAAGACGCTGGAGTCCGTCGCGATGTCGTCGACCAGCAGGTCGGCCAACGTACCGGCGTCGGCTCGAACGCCGAGGTCTCTGGCGCTCTCTCTCGGCAGCTTGCCGATTAGGAAGGCGACGCCGCACAGGTTCCGGCGCAGCGCGCCCTCCTCCGTGTCGTCGTCCAGCTTGGCGATGCGCGTGTTGATCTCGTTGAGCAGCACGCCGGAATTGACCAAGTCGGGCGCCAAGGCGTGGAACAGGTCGCTCGCGGGAACGACGGCTCCGACATCCCGCTCGGCGATCCGCTGCAACGAGTCGTGAAGAATGCGCAGCTGCGACCGAAGCTGGCTGTGCGACTCCGCGACGGCCTTGAAGCACTCTTCCCAGAACCGGCGGCGGGTTCGGAGTAGCGGGTAGTCGTCGCCGTGGTACTGTTGGTCTTCGCTCCGAACGGCGAGCTTGGAGCCTTGCAGGTGCCTCGACACTTCGCCGGCGTGCTCGTCGAACACCTGTTGCATCGGGGCGGCGGCGCTGGGCTTCTTTCGCAACAACACTTCGCGCGTGACCTCTTCGACTTCGGTGTCGGAGAGTTGGACGGTGATTCGAAAGCGGTCGCGGAGCCACCGGAGCGACGAGTGCGCGGCGAGCGCGGACTGGCCCGCGGCCACCAGCAACAGGCGGCTGGAGAACTCTGTTTGGACGGCCTCGGCGACTTCGGTGACTGCGACGGCCCGGTCGTTGGAACCGCCGATGTACTGTTGCACTTCGTCGAGCACGAGGATCGTGAGCGGAACCTGTTCGCCTGGGCCGACGAGCGCCTGCTTGGCGGTGTCGACGAAGTCGGCCGTGTTGATGTCGGTCGCCGGGCGGGGGAACTGTTCGCGCAACAGCGCCCTGGCGTCCTTGGCGTCCGAGGCCAACTCTGGATGCGCCTTCATCAGAGCGTTCGCCAAGACTGGGCTCACGTAGAGATTGACGAGCTCGCGACGCCAGTCCTTGCCCGCGTCCTCCACGCCGCTCCGGACTTGGTCCAGCAGTCCCTCCTCGCGCAGCCAGAAGCAGAACCGGGCCTGGGCGTAGTCCTCGGGCCATCCGCGGGCTCGGAGAATGATGGCCAGGACCGCCAAGCGGACATGATCGACGTTGCTGCTCAGCATTGTTCCGGCGGCGGCGACGGCCGACGTGCCGGTTCGTTGCGCCTGCACGTCCAGCTCTCGAAACTGCTCCTTCACGGCGGCGGGCAGACCGCCGGGCACCAACGTCCGGGCCGCAGCGCCGTTCTCGAGGCGAGTGTTGGCCCAGAGGTGCGCGAACATCTTGAGCAAGTGGGACTTGCCGCTGCCGAAGAAGCCGCTCACCCAGACCGAGTCCTGCCGGGATCCGGAGGCTAGGTTGGCCAAACAGCGGTTCAGCACCCTCTCCAAGGCGTCGGCGAACATGCCTCGGCAGACGAAGGACTCCAGTTCGGCCCGGAGTTCACGCCGTTCGTCGGCGCCGTCGCCTGCGATTCGCGCTTGGCCGCTGTTGGCCAGCTGCTCGGTGCGCGGGTCGCGCTCCATGAGTTCGTGGATCTTCGGGAGGCTCATGGCCA
The DNA here is from genome assembly GCA_958295645.1 of Longimicrobiales bacterium. Lineage (GTDB taxonomy): Bacteria > Gemmatimonadota > Gemmatimonadetes > Longimicrobiales > Gaopeijiaceae. The sequence continues at coordinate 2,796,128 of OY282361.1, read as the reverse complement.
TCCTTCCAGGGTGATCGGCTGAGCCAAGTAGTTCCATCCGTCGCGGGCGTCCAGGAGGCGATAGTTGTTTTCGTCCTTGCTGCCGGGGAAGAATATCGCCAGCCGTCCTTCGATGGACTGCTCCACGTCGTGGATCAGCTTCGACACGCGCAGGAAGCCGTAGAGCGAGGCGACGCCGACGAGTCCGACGACCGTCCTGTCGCCGGCGCCCTTCAAGACGTCCTCCAGCCGGTCCGCCGCCGCCTTGCGAAATTCCTGGTCGAGGAGCGTGGCGTCGAACAGCTCCGGTTCCTCGAAGTAGGCGTCGCGGTATTCTTGCTCGGCCATCCACTCGGCGAACCAGCGGGTGCAGTCGACGAGCCGCCAGCCGCGCGCTGCGCCGACCGTGGCCTGCTCGAACTCGCCGATGCCCGCCCGCAAGGCCCGCTCGCGATCCTTGGGATACACGATCATCATCACGCGTTGCGCACCCGCGAGAGTGCGCGGCCAGGGCGCGCCGACGTGCCGCTTGTAAGCGGCGGCCAAGTCCCGGATCTGGCTCACGGCGCGTACGGATCCAGCTTCGCGGTGTCGATCTCCACGACGTCTCCCGCCGCTCGAACGTGAATCAGTCCCCTTCTCCCCGCCTCCATGGCCCATACAAGCATAGCTTCGCCCCGCACGTCCAGCACGAGCGCCCACCGGCAGTCCAGCAATGGGAGCCCCGCCAGCCCCTCCGCTTGGCCCAGCCACAGGGCGAATGCCGCGACGCCCGGCGTGGGCCGAATCGCTCGTCTGGCGTAGCGTCCCGCGCTCCCGGACAAGTGCCCAGACAGCCGCCAGGAGCTGGCCGCGTTCTTCGCCACCTTGGCCAGCACGGCGTCGTTGAATCGCGAACCGGTGGCTTCGCGGATGTGCGCGGCGAAGGCGGCCCGGTCCAGCGTCTCCCCTTCGGCCAAAGCCAGCACCGGCGGCGCGGTCGAGCGGAGCAGGGGGTCGCGGGCCAGCGCGCAGAGCATGGCCAAGAGGGGTCGCCCCGGCGGATCCGCGTCCCACACGTGCCGCAGCGTGCGGAACACGGCCAGGCTGGGGTCCAGGCCGTACAGTTCAGTCAAGCGTTGGCGAACGCTCTGGCGCGCGGCCAAGGTCGGCTTGCCCAGGACGTTCTCGTCCACGATCGCGTTGGCGTAGTCCTCGCGCCTGGCCTCCGGCGACAGCGCGTGGAAGAGATCGGACAGCTCGCCCAGCATCGTGTTGCGGCTGGACTGAGTGCCTCGCGGACCGAATCGAAGCCCGGCGCGGCGCAAGGCTCGGCTGGGCTGCAAGAAAGCGAACGCGGCCAACTCCGCGAGATGGGCGCCTGGGGGCACGGGGCTCGCGTCGCTGCTGGGCGCGGCTACGGGCCGACCGAGTCCGTGTCCTGCCCGGTCCAGCCGATTCGCGGCAGCAGCCGAATCAACCATGCCCCCGACCCAACCGCCGCTCCAAGCGCGAGCACGGCGAGCGCCGGCCGACCGTAGAGCACGTAGCCCGTCCCGAAGAGGACGCCGTACACCGCCACGCAACCCAGGAACCACGCGAGCAAGGCCGCCGTGACGGTTCCGGCGCGGTCTCGGTCGGCGCGAGTGTCCACCACCCGCCGCCATCCCCTTCCGAGCGGGCGGATCTTGTCGTAGAAGCGTTGCAGCGTGGCTTGGTCGGCGGGCGGAGTCACGAGCGTGACGGCGAGCCAGCCGACGGTCGTCACCGCGACGCCGACGACGATCTGGGAGGACGGATGCAGAGGGGCGAATCCGAGCGCAAGATGGATCCAGGCGAAATAGACGGCCACGAGGAAGGAAATGGCCATGGCGGCCAGTTCGCTCCAGACGTTCACGCGGTACCAGAACCAGCGCAGGAGGAAGACGAGTCCCGTCCCGGCGCCGATGTTGAGCAGGATCTGGAAGCCCTGGCTTGCGGTGTCGAGTTGGAGCGCGACGAAGGCGCCTGCCGCCATCAGGCCCACGGTCGCCAGCCGTCCGGCCGTCACCAGTTGGCGGTCGCTCGCCTGCGGGTTCACGAAGCGGCGGTAGAAGTCGTTGACTACGTAGGAGGCGCCCCAGTTGAGCTGCGTGCTGACGGTGGACATGTAGGCCGCCGCCAGCGAGGCCACGACGAGGCCCAACAGCCCGGCGGGCAGGAACACGAGCATGGCTGGATAGGCCAGGTCGTGTCCCACGAGCGAGGGGTCGAGACCGGGGAAGCGCGCCTGGATGTCCGACAGCTGGGGGTAGACGACCAGCGAGCACAGCGCCACGACGATCCACGGCCAGGGGCGCAGTCCGTAGTGCGCGATGTTGAACCAGAGCGTCGCCTTGACGGCGTCCTTCTCGTTGCGCGCCGCAAGCATCCGCTGGGCCACGTAGCCGCCGCCGCCCGGCTCGGCGCCCGGATACCACACGCTCCACCACTGGACCGCAATCGGGACCACGAAGATCGCCGCCGCCGTCGTCCAGTCGGAGAAGTCGGGGAAGAAGTTCATGGCTTGGCGCGCTCCGGGATGGGCCGCCAGACCGGCGAGTCCGCCCACGTCGGGATGTCCCAGCGCGAACCACGCGGCGGCCACCGAGCCCACCATGGCCACGACGAACAGGATCAAGTCCGTCGCCACCACGCCCCACAGCCCCGAAGTGGCCGAATAGAGCATTGCGGCGGACCCGGCCACCACAACCGTCGTGAGCGGATCGAGACCGAGCAGCACGCCCCCGATCTTGGTCGCCGCCAGCGTGACCGTCGCGATGATCACGACGTTGAAGAAGACGCCCAGGTAGAGCGCCCGGAACCCACGCAGGAAGGCGGCGGGCCGACCCGCGTAGCGGAGCTCGTAGAACTCGATGTCGGTCAGGGCGCCCGACCGCCTCCACAGCTTCGCGTAGAAGAAGACCGTGCACATGCCGGTGATCAGGAAGGCCCACCAGGACCAGTTCCGGGCCACGCCGCCGTCGCGCACGAAGTCGGCGACCAAGTTGGGCGTGTCGGTGGAGAAGGTCGTCGCCACCATGGACGTGCCCAGGAGCCACCACGGGAGCTTGCGGCCGGACAGGAAGAATTCGCCCGCGCCGCTGCCGGCCCGGCGGGCGAAGCCGAGTCCGATGGCGAGGGCCGCGAGGCCGTAGACCGCGATGACGATCCAGTCGAGGGGAGCTAGCTGCATTGAGGGCGGCCTTTCGGGAGCGGCCAGAGGCGGCGCGGATACCTCTTCGATTCTACCATGGCCCGAAGCGCGGCGGCCACTTCGGCGCGGTCGCCGGGGAAGGTCACGCCCAGCCATTGCTCCGTCGTGCGCAGCACTCTGCAACGGACTCGGCCGGAGGCAACCAGCGCGGCCACGGCTTCGGTCATGTAGAACTCGGCGGCGGAATCGGGATCGGAGGCCAGGAAGTCCGCGAAGCCGTCGGCCAGGCAGTCGCCGATGCCGGAGGCGAAGCCCCAGAGGCTCATGCACGCGGGGGCGTCGGTCCCGGCGCTCATTGGTTCGCCCGCCGCCGTCCGCCCCGCGACCCGGGCGCCCTGCCGCTGGAGGTCCAGCCCTTCGTCGAGCCCGGCGAGGAAGCCGTCTGGGCCAACCCGGCAGATGCCGCGCGACACGCCGCCGCGCTCCGACAAGGTCGCGCCGAGCGGATAGGTCACGGTGACCGCGCGAACGGGAACCGCGCGGACGGACGCGGGCGCAGGCGCAGGCGCGGATCCGGGAACCGCGGGTTCGGGAACCGCGGGTTCGTTCAGCCGGGACGCCGCCGACATGGCCAGCCTAGGCATCTCCCGGAACAAGGCGGCGTAGGCGTCTCGGCCGTAGAAGTCGTCGGCGTTGCAGACGGCAAAGCAGGAGTTGAGGTGGCGGGCCGCGGCGAGGACGGCGAATCCCGTTCCCCAGGGCTTGACTCGTCTCGGCGGGGGGTCTTCGACCACACCGGCGAGAGCAAGGCGCTGGGGGACGAGAACGATGTCGGCTCCCTCGGCGGCGGCGGGTGCCAGATGGCGCTCGAACTCCGGGCGCATGGACTCCTGAATCACGAGCGCGAAGCGTCCGAACCCGGCGAGCGAGGCGTCGTGGAGGGCGTAGTCCAGCAACGCATGTCCGCCGGGACCAACCGGCTCCAGCTGCTTCGGCCGGCCGAACCGGGAGGACAGGCCGGCGGCGAGAATCACGAGCGCGGGATCTGCATCCCCGGCGGAGGCGGGCTTCGGGCCGCGAGCGGACATGGGCCGGTTGGGCGAGAGCCGCCGAAAAGGGCCTATTCGCCCATTGCGTTGGCCAAGAGGCGGTGGAAGTGGTGCGTCCCCACTTCGCGCCGGGGGGAGAACCGGCCGCGCCCGTACAGCCGCGAGGCCAGGCCCCGGTGCTGCGACTCGACGACCTCTTCGTCCTCCATCTCCACGCGGTGCAAGTCCGCTCCCACGCCTCGGCTGCGCAGCCTCTCGTCCCAGACGAAGGGCAGGAACGCCACCCGGGTTCGGCTCCTCCCCAGAGGGGTCACCACGTTCATGGACACGCCCCACGGATAGAAGTTCAGCATCAGGTTCGGGAACAGCCAGAAGTAGTAGGCGGCCATCCGCTCGCCCTTGTCGGGGTGGCCCGCGGGCAAGTCGAACGCGGGATCCCCCTCCTTGCCGATCCCGAACTGCAGGCTGCCCCAGGGGAAGCGCTCGGTCCGGTAGGCGTCGTAGTCCAGGCCCGCCAAGCTGGCGCCGTGCACATACGGAATGTGGAACTCCTCCAGGTAGTTGTCGCAGTAGAGGGCCCAGTTGGCCTCGATGAGGTACTCGCGGGCGCCGGCGGCGTCGAAGCGGGCCTCGCCGAGGGGCATCCAGTCGCAACGCTTCCGGACGGGCGCGATCCATTCGTCGAACGGACAGGGCGGCTCGCGGTCCAGATTGGCGAAGAGGAACGGCCCCCAGCGGCCGGTCGCCAGAGCCGGCAGATCGTCGCCCGGGCCGGGGAATCCGGCCACGCCTTCGAACTCGGGCATGGAGCGGAACGAGCCGTCCAGGTCGAAGCGCCGGCCGTGATAACGACACTTCAGGCTATTGACGTGTCCCTCGCCTTCCACGACGATGGCTCCCCGGTGCGTGCACACGTTCGAGAGGCAATGCACCACGTCCTTCCGGTCGCGGGTGACCACGACGGGCTCGTCCAAGCAACCGGGGAGCAACTCCGCGGGCAACACGTGGCCGGGCGCCTTCAGCCGGTTCAGGTCGGCGGCGAAATGCCATGCGCGGGCGAAGAGGCGTTCGCGCTGATCCTCGTAGACGGCGTCCGAATGGTAGAACGCTCCGGGCAGCGTCTCGGCCTTGCGCACGTCGACCCCGACATGCAGGACGGCGGCAGCAACCGGAAGGCGCGAGGCGCGGGACGGCCGATCGTTGCTCATGGTCCAGCCGGACGGCCCTCGGCCTCCTAGTTCTTCGTGGCCGAGAACCCTCCCGACATGCCGCCCATGGACCAAGTGCCGTCGATCGAGCCGCCATCGGAAACCACGACCTCGATCGAAAGCGGCCCCATGGGCCCATTGGCCTCCATGGTCATCGTTTGGTCGTTCACGGCGATCGAACTAATGGCGATGGGCGGCGTGCCGTCGTCGGAAACGAGGGAGCCGGTGTACGCGCCCTCGGCGCCCTCGATGGTCATGGATCCCGTCATCGTCATGCCTTCGACTTCGGCGACGAAGGCGTACGTGCCGGTGGGATCAAGCGGAGGCGGAGGGGGAGGCTCCGCAGGCTCGGGGGGCGGGCCGCAGGCCGCAAGGGCGAGCGCGAACAGGATTCCGGCGAAGTGCTTTCTGGTCATGACGACTCCCGGCAAGATGGAATGCGACCCTCAAGCTAACATACCCGCGGGTGGACGCAGGCGCACCGGCAGGCCGATGCGCTAACTTGGGAAGGCCATGGCTCATTCCGCCCAGAACCATTTGGGCCTCGACGTAGCGCACTACGACGAGGTCATACGAACCTTGATTCCCAACTACCAAGCGACGGTTCAGCTCGTGGCGCGGGAGGTGGCGGCGGCGGGCGCAGAGAGCGTGGCCGATCTGGGCGCGGGAACGGGTGCGCTGTCGGCCGCGCTGCTGGCCATGTCGGATTCCTGCCGCATCGAACTTTTCGACGTGGATCCGGCCATGCTGCAGGGAGCGACGAGACGCTTGGCGCCGTTCCGCGAGCGAGTGGCGTTTCGCCGCCGGTCCTTCGAGGGACGACTGCCGCGTTGCGATGCGGTCATGTCGTCCTACGCGCTTCATCACGTGCCGACGCTGGACGAGAAGCGCAAGGTCTACCGGTCGATTCGCGACGCGCTCGTGCCGGGCGGCATTTTCGTGAACGCCGACGCGACGATGCCCGAGGAACCCGAGCGGAAAGCCGCCGCATACGACTATTGGGCCGCCCACATGGCCCGAAACGGCATCGACAGGGACACCGCCTACAGCCACTTCGCCGAATGGGCCGAGGAGGACACGTACTTCCCGCTCTCCCAAGAACTGGCCTGCCTCGCCTCCGCAGGCTTGGACGCGACGCACCTGTGGCGCGAAGGGCCGGCATCGGTGGTGCGGGCGTACAAGCCGCGGAAGCCGCCCGGATCGTGAGCGCCGCGCCGTGAGCGCCAGGCCAGCGAGCGCAGCCATCTCCTGGGCCAAGGTCGTCGACCAAACGCGCTGCATCGGCTGCCACGCCTGCACCACCGCCTGCAAGTCCGAGAACGAAGTGCCGCTGTCGGTGACCCGCACCTACGTCAAGAGCGTCGATGCCGGGTTCTTTCCCGAGGCCCGGCGGTCGTTTCAGGTGACGCGCTGCAACCAGTGCAGCGAGCCGCCCTGCGTGGAGGCCTGCCCCACCGCCGCCATGTTCAAGCGGCCCGACGGAATCGTGGACTTCGACAAGAACGCCTGCATCGGCTGCAAGGCCTGCATCGCGGCATGTCCCTACGACGCCGTCTTCATCAATCCCGGCGACGGCGCCGCCGAGAAGTGCAACTTCTGCGCTCACCGCATCGACATCGGCCTGGAGCCCGCCTGCGTCGTCGTCTGCCCCACGGAGGCCCTGCTCGTGGGAGACATGAACGATCCGGAGTCGGAAGTCGCCAGGATCGTCAACCGGTCGCCGGTCACCGTGCGAAGGCCCGAGAAGGAGACCAAGCCGAAGCTCTACTACAAGGGCGCGGACCAAGCCGCCCTCGATCCGCTGGCGGCGCGTCGACCCGAAGGCGGCATCTTCATGTGGAGCGAGCAGGGCGGCCCCGCTCCTCGGCGCCGGAGCGAGCCGCCGACGGGAAGCGAGGCGCGGCAAGCGGGCCATGCATCGCAGTGGGACGAAGCGCCTCCGCCGGACGGCACGGCCGCGCCTTGGAACTCGTCGGCTGCCGCGGTGCTCAGCTACGACATCCCCCACCGGGCGCCCTGGGACTTTCGAGTCTCGCTGTACACCTGGACCAAGTCGGTCGCCGCCGGGGCCTACTTGGCGGCCCTGCTTCTGGTTGCGACCGGGGCGCTGGCCGCGACGAGTTCGTTGTGGCGGGTCGGCGTGCCGGCGCTGGCGGCGGTCTTCCTGGCGTTGACGGGCGGCCTGCTCGTCTGGGACCTGGAGCGACCCTCGCGCTTCTACCTGATCTTTCGGCGGCCGCAATGGCGAAGCTGGCTGGTGCGCGGGGGATTCGCGATCGGCGCGTACGGCGCCTTGCTGGCCGCTCACGTCGCCACCTCGACGGGCGCTGGGCCGCCCCCGGTTTGGCTCGGCTGGACCACGGGCGCGCTGGCCCTCCTCACCGCCGTCTACACAGCCTTCCTGTTCGGCCAGGCGAAGGCCCGCGACATGTGGCAGAATCCCCTGCTGCCCGCCCACTTCCTCGTGCAAGCGCTGCTGGCGGGGAGCGGCGCGGTGGCAATCGCGATTCTCCTGGCCCCCGCGCTCGCCGATCCCGGAGTCGCGTTCTCCGGCTCGCTTGGCGGCGGCCCCGGCGGCCCGGCCGGGCTTCCCGCGGAGGCCTCCGGCGTGCTGGCCAAGTCGCTCCTGCTCTTTGCGGGCGCCAGCGCGGCCCACGCGCTCCTGGTGGCGGGCGAGGCGCTGATGCCCGCACCGACCGCGCACGCCAAGTTCGCCGAGCGCGAGATGGTGCGGGGCCGCTTCAAGAGGTGGTTCTGGCTGGGCGTCCTCGGCGCGGCGGCCGGCGTGGCGGCGCCGTGGATCGGCTGGCCGGCCGTCGCAGTCGGGCTCGCCGGACTCCTCGCCTACGAACACGCCTACGTCCAGGCCGGCCAGTCGGCCCCGTTGGCGTGAGGGGGCGCCCATGAGAACCACGCCCGCGAACTCGGCATCGGCACCGCCCGAACCGACGCCCGCGGGAGGGCGTCGATGAGCCTCCGCGAACTCGAGGCGCGGGTCTCGGCCGCCAAGCAGGACGTGGAGGCGCGGGGCGAGACCTTCTATCCGGGCTCCAGCCGCGTGCACTTGGCCGCCTATCCCCCCAAGGAACGCTGGAACGACTGGGTCGAACTCGACGCGAAGGCCTGGCCCGAGCGGAAGGAGCGGCGCTACGTCCTCGTGCCCACGACCTGCTTCAACTGCGAATCGGCCTGCGGGCTGCTCGCCTACGTGGACCGCGAGACCCTGGAAGTGCGCAAGTTCGAGGGCAATCCGGAGCATCCCGGGTCGCGGGGACGGAACTGCGCCAAGGGGCCGGCCACCGTCACCCAGATCACCGACCCCGACCGCATCCTGCATCCCCTGAAGCGGGCCGGCGCCCGTGGAGGCGGGCAGTGGCGGCGGGTGGACTGGGACGAGGCGCTCGACGACATCGCGGGGCGCATCCGCAAGGCCATGGATGAGGATCGTCACAACCAGATCATGTACCACGTCGGGCGCCCCGGCGAGGACGGCTTCACCGAGAGGATGCTGGCGGCCTGGGGCGTGGACGGCCACAACTCCCATACAAACATTTGTTCCTCGGGCGCGCGAGCCGGCTACCACTTCTGGATGGGCATGGACCGGCCCAGCCCGGATCACGAGAACGCGCGCGTCATCCTGCTGATCAGCAGCCACTTGGAGGCGGGCCACTACTTCAACCCGCACGCGCAGCGCGTGATGGAGGGGAAGCGGCGCGGCGCCAAGCTCGTCGTCTTCGACACGCGTCTGTCCAACACGGCGACGCATGCCGACCACTGGCTCTCGACCTATCCCGGCTCCGAGGCCGCGGTGCTGCTGGCCGTCGCCAACCACCTCCTGCGGACGGGCCGCTACGACAAGTCGTTCGTGGAGAGGTGGTGGAACTGGCGCGAGTACCTGGAGGAGACCCGGCCCGGCGAGCCCCTGGAGTTCTCGGCCTTCCAGCGTGCGCTCGAGGCCGAGTACGCCGGCTACACGTTCGAGTTCGCGGCGGCCGAGAGCGGCGTGGCGGCCGAAACCATCGCCCGCGTCGCCGAGGCGGTGGCCGAAGCGGGCACGCGGCTGTCCACCCACAACTGGCGAAGCGCGGCGGCGGGGAACCTGGGGGGATGGCAGGTCGCGCGCGCCCTCTTCCTCCTGAACGCGCTGACCGGCGCGGTCGCCGTGCCCGGCGGCACCTATCCGAACGCCTGGAACAAGTACGTCCCCCGGCCCATTCACATGCCCGCCCGGCATCCCAAGCGCTGGAACGACACGACCTGGCCCGCCGACTATCCGCTCAGCCTCATGGAGATGTCGTTCCTTCTGCCGCACCTGACGGCGGAGCGCGGCGGCAGCTTGGACGTGTACTTCACCCGGGTCTACAACCCCGTCTGGACCAACCCGGACGGCTTCTCCTGGATCGAGATGCTGACCGACCCCGAGCGCATCGGGCTGCACGTGGCCCTGACGCCGACCTGGAGCGAGACGGCCTTGTTCGCGGACTACGTGCTGCCGATGGGACACTCGGCGGAGCGCCACGACGTCGCCTCCTACGAGCAGTACGACGGGCGCTGGATCGGATTTCGGCAGCCCGTGCTGCGGACGGCCCGCGAACGCTTGAGCAAGGGCGCCGTCTCCACGCGCGGCGCGAACCCCGGCGAAGTCTGGGAGGAAAACGAGTTCTGGATCGAGCTGACCTGGAGGATCGACCCGGACGGCTCGCGGGGGATTCGCGGCTTCTTCGAGTCGCGCGAGAGGCCGGGCGAGAAGCTGACCGTGGACGAGTACTACGCATGGATGTTCGAGAACTCGGTGCCGGGGTTGCCGGAGAGGGCCGCGCGCGAGGGCCTGGCGCCGCTGGAGTACATGCGGCGCTACGGCGCCTTCGAGATCGACGCGGGGGTAGGCGCGGTGTACGAGGAGCGGGTGCCGCCCGGCGAGCTGGAGGACGTGCGCGTGGACCGGGAGGGGCGCGCCTTCACGCGGGCGGCGGCGGCTTCGTCGAACAACGTGGTGCCGATGCCGGTGGTGGAAGGCGACGAAGAGGGGCGGCGGCGGGCCGGGGTCGAGGTGGACGGAGTGATTCGCCGGGGATTTCCCACGCCGTCGGGGCGCCTGGAGTTCTGGTCGCGGACGCTGGCCGAGTGGGGATGGCCCGAGTTGGCCGTGCCGGGCTATTCGCGGAGCCACGTGCACCCGCAGAACATGGACCGCGACCAGATGTGCCTGATCTCCACGTTCCGGCTGCCGGTTCACATCCACACGCGCAGCGCCAACGCGAAGTGGCTCAACGAGATCGCCCACGCGAACCCCGTCTGGATCCATCCTCGCGACGCTGCTCGAAAGGGGTTGCGCACGGGCAGTCTCCTGCGGGTCGAGACCGAGATCGGACACTTCGTCGGCAAGGCTTGGGTCACCGAGGGGATTCACCCCGGCGTGGTCGCCTGCTCGCACCACATGGGCCGCTGGAGGTTGAGCGACGGGCCCGGCCAAGGCGAACCCCTTGCGGGCGCTCCGCCTGGACGACGTGCGGAGGCGGGCGCCGTCGTTTCGCTCGATCGCGACGGGGGCGACTGGCGCATGAGGCGGCGCATGAACGCGGGGCCCTACCGCTCCGCCGACGCCGACACGGCGCGCATCTGGTGGACCGAGTCCGGCGTGCACCAGAACATGACGTTTCCGGTCCAGCCCGACCCCGTCTCGGGCGCCCATTGCTGGCATCAGGCGGTTCGCGTCGGCCCGGCCGAGCCCGGGGACCGCAACGGCGACGTGGTGGTGCAGGCCGGCAAGTCGCGCGAGGCCTTTCGCCGCTGGCTGGCGCTGGCAAGGCCGGCGAGCCGCCACTCCCCCGACGGAACCCGCCGGCCGTATTGGCTCATGCGCCCGGTTCGGCCGGAGCGGCAGGCCTACCAGCTTCCGGAGCCGCCCGGCGAGCCCGCCTGACGTGGAGATGTACCGCGCTCTGGGCTCGCTGATCGAGTCCCCCGTCGCCGAGCACGAGCGCCTGGCACTGGCGCTGGGCCTCCCGGAGGTTCCCGCCGCCACCGAGCACGCCCGCGTGGTGCGGATGCAGCGCCATCCCTACGCCTCGGTCTACCTGGGCGCCGAGGGGATGCTGGGCGGCGAAGTGCGCGACCGCGTGACTGGCTTCAGGCGGGCCGTGGGGCTCCAAGAAGAGGCCGGCGCCGAGGCCGACCACCTGGCCTCGCTGCTGTCTCTTCTGGCTTCCTTCGACTCCTGGCGGCTGGAAGAGTCCGGCGCGGCTCGCCAAGCGCTGCTCGTGCAGGCCCGGGACACGCTGGCCTGGGAATACCTCCTCTCCTGGACGGGACCCTACTTGGCGTCGTTCGCGGGTTGCGGGGCGGTCTTCTACGCCGAATGGGCCGCGCTGCTGGGGCGGGCGCTGCACGAGTTCTGCGAAGAGGCCGAGTTCCCGGGCCGACTGCCCGAAGCGCTCCGCACCGCGCCCTCCTTCCCGGACCCCGCCGAGGCGAGCGCGCAGGAGCTGGTGGCGGCCCTGCTGTCGCCCCTGCAGTCGGGCATGATCGTGTTGCGCGACGACCTCGAGCGGCTGGCCGAAGAGGCCGGGCTGGCCATGCGAGCCGCCGATCGCCGAACCGTGGTCCGCGGCCTCTTGGCGCAGGAGCCGAAGACGGCTCTGGAGTGGTTTGCGAGCCATGCGCACGGATGCGCGCAACGCGCGGGAGAACGCGGACCGCGGCGCATCGGCCAGTGGTGGCGCAAACGGGCGCTGCGCACCGCGGACTTGTTGTCGGACAACGCCGCCCGACTCCGGACGGCCCCCGCGTGACCGCACCCCTAGCCGGCGCGACCTGGCGCATGCGCCGACCGTCGCCCCGAGACGTGGTCGCCGGGCTTGCCGTCGCGCTTCTCGTGATCCCGCAGAGCATGGCCTACGCCGAGCTCGCGGGCCTGCCGAGCCACCACGGCCTCTACGCCGCCACGCTTCCGCTCCTGGCCGGGATATTGGCCTCCTGCCCGTACCTGCAGACCGGGCCGGTGGCGCTCACCGCCCTGCTCACCCACGGGGCCCTAGTGCCCATTGCGTCGCCCGGCAGTCCGGCCTACGCCAGCGCGGCCGCCCTCCTCGCGCTCGTGGTCGGCGTCACGCGGATCGTCATCAGCTTGGTCAAGGCCGGCAAGGTGACGTATCTGATGTCGCAACCCGTGCTGCGCGGGTTCACCTCGGGCGCGGCGATCCTGATCCTGCTCTCGCAGCTGCCCGCGGCCGTCGGAGCGACCGCGCAGCATCAGAGCCCCGTGCGCTCGACCCTGGCCGTCCTCGCCAGCGCCGGCTCCTGGAACTACGGCGCGATCGCCCTGACCGCCCTGACCGTGGCGGCCATGCTGCTGGTTCGCCGCATTCACGTCCACGTGCCCGGCGCGCTGGTCGCCGTGCTGGGCGGCTTGGCCTGCTCCGCTTGGCTCGGCTACGACGGCCCGGTCGTCGGCAACGTGCCCTCTTCGCTCCCGCCACTGCTCTCGTCGCCGCCTTGGGGCGACCTGCCGCAGCTGATCTTCCCCGGCGTGGTCATCGCGCTGGTTGGCTTCGCCGAGTCCACCGCCATTGCGCGCAGCTTCGCCAGCGGCGACCGCGTCCGGTGGAATCCCGACCGCGAGTTCATGGCCCAGGGCGCGGCCAACGTGCTGTCCTGCCTCTTCAGCGCGATGCCCGTGGACGGCTCCCTTTCGCGCAGCAGCCTGAACCGCCTGTCCGGCGCCGTCTCCCGGTGGTCCGGCATCTTCACCGGTCTCGCCGTGCTCCTGTTCCTGCCCTTCGCGGGCGTGCTGTCGCAGCTGCCCAAGGCGGTGTTGGCCGGAATCGTCGTCGCGGCCGTCGCGAGCCTGGTCCGCGTGCGTCTGCTGCTCGCCGTCTGGACCCTGTCGCGCATGCAGACTCTCGTGGTCTGGTTCACGCTGGTCATGTGCCTAGTCCTCGCGCCCCGGATCGAACAGGCGCTGCTGCTCGGCATACTCCTGTCGCTCGCCATTCACGTTTGGCGGGAGCGCCGCGCCGGCTTCAGCAGCCGGATCGAAGACGGCGTGCTTCACCTGGAGGTCAAGGGCAATCTCTGGTTCGCCTCGGCGCCCCGTTTGGAAGACGCGCTGATGGGAAGGCTCGCGGAAGCGGGCCGCGTCTCCGAAGTTCTCATCCACCTGGACGGTCTTGGCCGCATCGATCTCACCGGTGCGCTGGCACTCAAGCGCGTAGTCGAAGAAATTCGGGAGATGGGGATTCCTTCGTCGCTCAGCGGCGTGCCGCCCCAGTCGCGCAAGATCGTCTCCAACGTCTTCGCGATGCCGCGGGCGACATACTTGTAGGGATGAGGACGCAACCTGGGATGAAGACGCACGCGCAGTCGAAAGCCGGCTCGTGATCGACCTGCGGCCGGACATTTCCCGGGGCCTCGCGATCCTCGTCTACTTCGCGGTTTTGACGGCGGTGAGCACGATCGGCTACGTAGTAATCGAGGACTGGTCTTGGGAGGACTCGCTCTACATGACCGTGACCACCGAGACCGCGGTCGGGTTCGACGAAGTGCATCCTCTCTCGACCGGGGGCCGCTACTGGACCATGTTTGTGCTGGGCGGCGGCTTGACGGGCCTCGGCATGTGGTTCGCCCTGGTCACGTCCCTGGTCGTCCGCATGGACATCGGCAAGACCTACAGAAGGCGAAGAACCGTGAAGCAGGCAAAGCGCACCAAGGATCACGTGATCGTCTGCGGCGGCGGCGCAATGGGCCAGCAGGTGCTGTACGAACTCGACGAAGCCAAGAAGAGTTGGGTTCTCGTCGAACACGACAAGGCCACGGCCGATTCGTTGCTCCGAATTTGGCCCGACGGACTGATCGTCCGGGACGACGCCACGCAGGACCGCGTCTTGCGGGACGCTGGAATCGAGGACGCCATGGGCCTCGTGGCCTGTCTTTCCGCGGACGCCGACAACCTGTTCGTCTGCTTGTCCGCCCGGGATCTGCACCCTGGGCTCACCGTCGTCGTGCGCGCCGAGGGCGAATCCGCCATGGCGAAGATGCGCCGGGCGGGCGCCGATCACGTGGTCAACCCCAACGTGACCGGCGCGATCTGGGTGGCCTCCGTCCTCGCGCGCCCCTCGGTCGCCTCGTTCCTCGGCGTCGCGACGCCGGGACCCCACCTCTCGCGGCATCTGGAGCAGGTTGCCGTCGGCGCCAACTCCCATCTCGCCGGCTCCACGCTCGCCGAAGCCCAGATTCCCGGCAAGACCGGCTTGGTCGTCGTCGCCATCCACCGGGCGGGCGACGACCCCCACGGCACGGCGGCCCTCAACCCCGTCGCCTCCACTCGCATAGAGGCAGGCGACGACCTGATCGTCTTCGGCGACGAAGGCCAGATTCGCGCGTTGCAAGACTACGTGGGGTAGGCGCGCAACAACTCGCGCCAACTACAGGCTCACGCAGCCCCTGTCCGAGGGAAGAACACCGTGGCGGCGGCTCGCCGGCGATCCGCGCCAGCACGTCGTGGCCCACCACGCAACCCCTGTCCGAGGGAAGAACACCGTGGCGGCGGCTCGCCGGTCGATCCACGCCAGCACGTCGTGGCTCACGCAGCCCCTCGGGGGAAGAACACCGCGTCCACGTTCGCGGGCGGGCGTCGCGTGAGGAGACTGACCGTCACGAGCAGAACCAAAGAGGCCATCGGGCCGACCAGGGCGGGCCACAGACCGCCGATCCAGTTGTCGAAGGCGCCGTGCCTGGCATATCCCAGCGCGTACCAGAGGACGCAGACGGCCGCACCGCCCGCCATCGCGGCGACCGCGCCCTCGCGTGTCGCGCGGGGCCACCACACGCCCAGCAGGAACGGAAAAGTGAATGCCGAAGCCAGCAGGCTGAAGGCCATGGTCACGATCCAGAGAATCGGCGCGGGCGGATTGATCGCCACCAGCAGAGCCGCCGCCCCAAGGCCCAGCGTGGTCCATCGAGCCATTGCGACGCCCTGTTCGCGGGTCACGCTTCGCCTGCGCATGGGAACGTAGATGTTCTCGACGATCAGGGAGCTGGACAGCAGGAGAATCGAGTCGATCGTGGACATGGTGGCCCCCAGCACCGCCGCCACGAGCACGCCGCCCAGGAGCGGCGGTAGCAGCATTTGCACGAGCGCAGGCAGGGCGAGGTCGGGCTCGTCCAGGACCGGCAACAGGACGCCGGCCGATATTGCGATGACCGTCGAGGCCGCGAAGATGAGCGAAGAGAAGGTGATGGAATAGACCAGCGCCCTCTTCAACGTCCTTTCGTCTTTGGGGATGAGAAAGCGCGTCACGGCCGCGGGCGCGCCGCCGATCTGAAAGAATCCCCAGACCAAGAACGTGGACACCACCCAGAGCGCAGGCATGTCTCCCAGGAACGAGAGTCCTTCCGGGTTGAACTGGCCGTAGCGCAAATGCATCTCCCCGAAGCCGCCGGCGGCATGCACGGCCACAGGCGCCAGAATCGCAAAGCCCGCAATCATGATGGATCCCTGGATCAAGTCCGTCCACGCGACCGCGTGCATCCCCCCGACGACCGTGTACAAGATCACGATGCCCCCGAAGACGAACAGCCCGGCGAGGTAGGGGATGCCCAGCAGCACCTGAAACACGTTGCCGGCGGCCTTGAGCTGGGCGGCAATCAGCGGAATGAAGGCCGCAAGCATGATCGCCGTGGCGAGCCGGCCGACGGCCCGTCCGTAGTAGCGCGCCTCGAAGACGTCCACAATCGTCGTGCACCGGATGCGCGAGGCCACCCGCCGCAGCCGCTCGCCGACGAGCACATAGGTGAACCAAGCCGCAGCAGCCGAGGAAACGCCCGCAGGCGCGAAGTTGTAGCCCAGCAGCCGCTCCGTGCCCACCGCGCCCATGTACGAGCTGCCGCTCATCTGCGTGGCCGAGTACGAGAACCCCAACGTCGCCGGCCCCAGATCGCCCCGCGCCAGGAAGTACCGCTGCCTGGAACGCTTCCTCCGGTTGAACCAAAAGCCCAGCGCCAGCAGTCCCGCGAAGTAGGCGATCAGGACGACCGCATAGGTTCCCGGCACGGACACAGGAACGCCTTCGCCCTCAGCGACCCGTCTTCGCGTGAAGTACGGCAGCGGCGATCACATAGCCATACCCCCCGTACACGATCGCCCACACCCCCCAGTCCAGATTGGCAGGCCCCGCCGGCCAGTCCGCCAGAAGGCCGATCGTCCCGCCCGCGAGGAACACGACCATGAGCGCAATCGACACCGCAGGCACGCGCGAACCCCGGGAGCCCGTCCGAGTCCTGTTGGGTTCCTTGCTCGACGCCATCGATCCGCTCCTTGCGCCAGAGGGAGCGGAGAGCATACCGGCTGCGACAGGACGGCCACAAGTAGGCCGAACGACGACGCGATAGCGGTTACCTTCCCCTAGACCGCCTGCTCCCGCCCGGCCGCGCGTCCCCCATGACCGAATCGATCTTCGCCACCAAGCCTGTGGTCGCCGCCGCCGTGCTCGGGGCGATGTGGCTCCTGGAAGGACTGGTCCCGATGTTCGAGGGCCGTCGGCGCCGGGTTCGGCACGGCGCCTCGAACGTCGCGCTCGGCTTGGCCAACGCGGTCGTGGTGGCCTTCGTCTTTGCCGCGGCCATGCTGGCGGCCACCGAATGGGCGCGCGCGAACTCCTTCGGCCTGTTGCGCTGGCTCGGGGCCGAAGGCGTCGCGGCGGCGGCCGCCGGCTTCCTCTTGATCGACCTCTGGCAATATGCTTGGCACCGCATGAACCATGGCCTCCCGATCCTCTGGCGCTTCCACGCCGTGCACCACGCCGACCGCGAGTTGGAGGCGAGTTCGGGCCTTCGCTTCCACACCGGCGAAATCGTGCTTTCTTCGGTAGCGCGCCTGGCCGTGCTTCCCGTGCTCGGCGTGAGCATCGCGCACGTGCTCCTCTACGAAGCCGTCCTGTTGCCCGTCATCTTGTTTCATCACGCCAACGTTCGCCTGCCCGAGAACGTCGACCGGCGCCTTCGGTGGCTCCTCGTGACGCCGCGGATGCACTGGGTTCACCATTCTCGCCACCAGCCGGAGACCGACTCCAACTATTCCAGCGTCTTCTCCCTGTGGGATCGCGTCTTCGGCAGCTTTCGCCTGTCCCGCGACCCCGGCGCGCTGCGGCTGGGGCTGGCGGGCATGGACAGGCGGGAGTGGGCCACGCTGGCCGGAATGTTGGCGATGCCGTTCAAGCGACGTCCTCGTGGGCCGGCGCGTCGCCTTGGCCAGCCTAGCGCGGCGGCCCGAGAACGTGCGGAAAGCGGCAGCGAACCTGGCGATGCCCAGCCGGACTCGGCCAGCGGGCACCGCGTTCGGCGCCCAGTCCCATGACCGACGACGCGGCGACTTCCGGCCGCGCTCCCCAGGCGTCCGAGCGAAACCGAAGCCGCGAGCAGCTCGACGCTCCCGAACGCGGCGAGCCGGCCAGCCGCCGGGTCCGGGTCTTCGCCCCTGCATCGGTGTCCAATCTCGCCTGCGGATTCGACGTCTTCGGCTTGGCTCTGGACGGGCCCGGCGACGTGGTCGAAGTCCGTGCCGCGGCCGGAGAAGGGGTGGTGTCGGTCTCGGCCAGCGGGAACGCGGCGCGCATTCCGGCCGACCCGAAGCGCAACGCGGCAGCCATCGCGGCCCAGGCCGTGCTGGACCGAGTCGGGAGCCGGGCGGGCCTTGCCCTGGCGGTGCAGAAGGGCGTGCCCCTGGCCTCCGGGCTGGGCGGCAGCGCTGCGAGCGCGGTGGCGGGCGCGCTGGCGGCGGACGCCTTCGTGGACGCTCGCCTGAGCCGACGCCTGCTGCTGGAATGCGCCTTGGCGGGCGAAGAAGGAGGTTCGGGCGCCGCCCACGCCGACAACGTGGCGCCTTCGCTGACCGGGGGCTTCGTGCTCGTGCTCCCCGGCCCGTCGCCCCATGTGGTGCCGATCCCGACTCCGCCGAGCCTGGCGGTCGCTGTCGCCCGGCCGCACGTGGAAGTCGAGACGGCACGCGCACGGGAAATGCTGGCGGACGCGGTTCCGCTCCGCGACGGAATCCGCCAGTGGGGCCACACGGCCGGCTTGGTCGCGGGACTCTACAGCGAAGACTGGGACCTCGTCGGCCTCTGCCTCCAGGACGCCGTGGCGGAACCCGCACGCGCTCGTCTGGTGCCGGGATTCGAAGCCGTCAAGAGCAGCGCGTTGGCCGCGGGGGCGTTGGGGGCGGGACTGTCCGGCTCGGGGCCTTCCGTGTTTGCGCTTTGCCGAGGGCGGTCAGTGGCCGAAGAGGCGGGCCGCGCCATGGTCCGGGCCTTTCGTCGCGAGGGAGGCGTGGACGCCGACGCGGTGGTGTCGGGCGTGGCCGGCGGCGGTGCGCACGTGGTGGCCTCGGGGGGTGCGGGTGGATCTGCCGTGGAGGATGCGGGCGTGGCGTCCGTGGATGGCTCGGGCGTCCCGACCTCGGAGAGCGCGGGCGCGGCGGCCCAGGAGGGCGCACCGGTCGTGGCCGAGCCGGACGGATGAACAGCGGGCGCACGAGGCGGACGTGAGGCTGACCAGCACCCGCGGGGGACCGGGGGGCAAGACCTGGTCCTTTCGCGAAGCCCTCTTTCTCGGCCAAGCGCCGGACGGCGGCCTGTTCGTGCCGGCGTCGCTGCCCCGGCTGTCCCAGGGTCGGCTGGACGACGCGTTGCGGGGCCGGTCGTTCGCCGCCCGCGCACAGGCGCTCGCCGTTCATCTCCTGGGAGACGAAATCCCCGAGGCGACTTTGGCGCGCGCAACGGAACGCGCATTCGACTTCCCGATTCCCCTGGTCGCCGCCGGTTCGCACGCCGACGTGGATTCCCGCACCCACGTGCTGGAGTTGTTCCACGGCCCGACGCACGCCTTCAAGGACGTCGGCGCCCGCTTCATGTCGCAGATGATGGCCGCCCTGCGCCCCGGCGCGACGCATCGAACGACCGTCCTGGCCGCCACGTCGGGCGACACCGGCGGCGCAGTGGCGCAGGCCTTCTTCGGCGTCCCAGGCACGCATGTCGTCGTCCTCTATCCGCACGGCAGGGTCAGTCCCGCGCAGGAGGCGCAGTTCTGCACGCTGGGCGACAACGTGACGGCCGTGGCGGTCGAAGGGACCTTCGACGACTGCCAGCGACTGGCGCGACAAGCCTTCCTGGATCAAGCCATGTGCTCCGAGATCGGCCTGACCTCCGCCAACTCCATCAACGTCGCGCGCCTTCTGCCGCAGATGTTCTACTACGCGCACGCCTGGGCCGAACTAGCGGACTCCGGCCACCAAGGCGACGTCCTCTTCTCGGTGCCGTCCGGCAACTTCGGCAACCTGGCGGCCGGACTCATGGCCTGGGCCGTGGGAATCCCGATTGCCGGCTTCGTGGCCGCGACCAACGCCAACGACGTCGTCCCCGACTACCTGGCCTCTGGGATCTACAAGCCCAAGGCGGCCAAGCCCACCATTTCGACGGCCATGGACGTGGGCGACCCCAGCAACTTCCCCCGCGTCCTGCACCTCTTCGGCGGCGATCTTGCCGCCCTCCGCTCGATGGTCGCCGGCTCCGCCTGGACCGACGCGCAGACTCGCGACTGCATCCGGCAAGCGTGGCGGGAACGCGGCGAAGCCATCGACCCGCATACCGCCGTCGGGCTGCTCGGGTTGCACCGGGAACTGGCTCAGCGTCCGGGCACGGCCGGAGTAGCCTTGGCGACCGCTCACCCCGCCAAGTTCGCCGAAGTCGTGGAACCGCTGACGGACTGCCCCGTGTCGGTTCCCGAAGCCATGGCGCGCCTGCTCGAATTGCCACGCCACGCCATTGTCCTGCCCCCCGACCTCGATGCGCTTGGAGAGGTCCTCCGCTCGGCCGAGAGCGTGCCCGCGTCGGCTCCATCGTCCGACTCCCCCGCGCACAGCAACGCCCGACGTCCGGCATAGCCGCCGCTCGGCCCGCCCCGTTCCCCATGGACTTCGACGCCTTCGAACGTGCTTCTCACAAGGTGTTCGAAGGCATCCCGCAACGATACCGAGAGGGCGTCGCCGGCTTGGTGGTTCGGCGGGACCCGGTGCCCCATCCCCGGTTTTCCGGCATCTACACCCTCGGAGAATGCGTCACGGAAGCCTATCCTTCGGATTGGAGCGGCCCGGAAACAGTTCGCTCGATGGTCTTGTTGCACTGGGGGTCCTTCAGATCCCTGGCGCGCGCCGATTCCACGTTCGACTGGCGTGAGCAGATCTGGGAGACGCTGACGCACGAACTGCGCCATCATCTGGAGTCCCTGGCGGACCGGGACGACCTGCACGGCGTGGACTACGCCATGGAACAGACCTTCTTGCGGGACGAAGGACAGGAGTTCGCCCCGGACTACTACCGCCACGGCGACCGCATCGGCCCAGGCGTCTACGCCGTCGAGGACGAGGTCTACATCGAACAGCAGTGGACCGCCTCCGCCCTCGCCGCCGCCCGCGACCTCCGCTTCTCATGGGCAGATCGCACCTATCGCGTCGCCGCCCCCGCCGAACTGGGCGACGTGCACTTCGTGGTCGTCGCAGAGGGCGTGCCCGCGCCCCCCTTCCTCGAACTGGTGCTGGTTCGCCGACCCGCCTCGTGGCGAGAGCGAATCCGGCGCGCCCTGAGGCCGTCCGCCGTCCGCGTGCTGGAATCGGAGGCCGTGGCGGAGCCAGGGAAGCCCTCGAACTGACTTCCCGCCCAGCACGCCTGTTTCCGCTGAACGCATGACGGATTCTTTGACAAAATGTCGGCGAATCTGTCAAATCGACCAGCAGGTTCCGCCAAAGCCTGCCGGACGCCTTCTCTTGCCGATACGCGAGGCGAGACTTCCATTGAGAGTTCTTGTCCGTATCCAACGCCGCCCTTCGCCCACTCGTCTCATGCCTGTCCAGTCTCGCCGCTCCGGAACCCCGCTTCGCGCCATCTTTCGATCCGCCCTTCGTGCCCGCCTGCAGGCCCTGGTCGTGGTTGCCGCGCCCGCGTTGTCCGCCCCGCCCGCGTTGCTCGCTGCGCCAGTTCTCGCCGCTTCGCCGGGTCTAGCCGCTGCGCCGGCTCCGGCCGCTTCCCCCGTTGCAGTCACGGCGCCGATTCCGCCCATCGCCTCGGTCTTGGCCGTCGCACCGGTCCAGGCCGCCCAGAACCCCAACATCCAACGCGTCCGCCAAGCCGCCGCCAGCCTCAAACTGCGCGAACTCGGCCCTGCGCTGATGGGCGGACGAATCGCCGACATCGCCGTCCATCCCACCGACCCGACCAGTTGGTACGTTGCCGTCGGATCGGGCGGCGTCTGGAAGACCACAAACGCGGGCACGACCTGGACTCCGGTCTTCGACGCCCAGCCGTCCTATTCGATCGGCGCGGTCGCGATCGATCCGTCGAATCCGCACGTCGTCTGGGTGGGCACCGGCGAGAACGTGAGCGGCAGACACGTGGGATGGGGCGACGGCCTGTACCGGAGCCTCGACGGAGGCGCCACGTGGGAACGCAGAGGACTCGCGACCTCCGAACACATCGGCAAGATCCTCGTGCATCCGAAGGACGGAAACACTGTGTTCGTGGCAGCAGAGGGCCCGCTCTGGTCCGCTGGAGGCGAACGCGGCCTGTTCAAGACGACGGACGGCGGCGAGACGTGGCGGCCCGTCCTGCAGGTGGACGCCAACACCGGCGTCACCGACGTGGAGTTCGACCCCACGGATCCCTCGGTCATGTACGCGGCCACCTACGAGCGGCGCCGCAGCGTCTGGGCTCTGCTGGCGGGCGGACCGGGGTCTGGAATCCACAAGTCCACGGACAGCGGCGAGACGTGGCGCGAGGCGACCGACGGACTTCCTGCTAGCGACATGGGCAAGATCGGCCTGGACGTCTCGGAGGCCGATCCTAACGTCGTCTACGCGACCATCGAGGCAGGACCCGATGATCGCGGCTTCTATCGTTCCACGGATCGCGGCGAGCGCTGGGAGCGGCGCAACAACTACATCTCCGGCGGCACCGGTCCTCACTACTATCAGGAGATCGAAGCTTCGCCGCACGATGTGGACGTGGTCTATCAAATGGACGTGTTCGTGCACGTCACGCGCGACGGCGGCGCCACCTTCTCCGAGCTGGGCACGGGCCGCGAGAAGCACAGCGACAACCACGCCTTCTGGATCGATCCCGCGAGCCCTCGCCACATCCTGGCAGGCACGGACGCGGGACTCTACGAGACCTTCGACGAAGGCGAGACTTGGCGTCACTTTCCCAACCTGCCCATCTCTCAGTTCTACAAGCTGGCATTGGACAACAGCGAGCCGTTCTACAACATCCTGGGCGGCGCGCAAGACCTGGGAACGTTGCTGGGTCCGTCGCGCACGCTCAACGCGGAAGGCGTGCGCAACCGCGACTGGACCGTGCCCCTCGGCGCGGACGGCTATGCCTGCGCATTCGATCCCTTCGACGCCGACATCGCATACATCCAGTCCCAGCAGGGCAACTTGCAGAGGCTCGACCTTCGCACTCTCGAGCTGATCAACATTCGGCCGCTTCCCGCGCCGAGCGACCCGCCCGAACGATGGAACTGGGACTCGCCGGTGATCGCGAGCCCTCATGCGGCCGGGCGCATCTACTATGCTTCGCAACGTCTGTGGCGCAGCGACGACCGCGGCAACTCCTGGCAGGCCGTCAGCGGCGACTTGACCCGCGACCTGAACCGGTACGCGCTCGAGATGGCGGGGCGCGTGCGCAGCGTGAACGCGCTGTATGGCAACACGGCGATGTCGTGGTATTCCACGATCACCGCGATTTCGGAATCTCCGGTGGCGGAAGGAGTCTTGTACGCGGGCACCGACGACGGACTGATCCAGGTCAGCGAAGACGGCGGTGCGACGTGGCGGCAGGCCGCGCCGTTGCCGGGAGTTCCTGAGCGCGCCTTCGTCAACGACGTGAAGGCTTCGCAGTTCGACGCTGGAACCGTGTTCGCCGCTGCGGACGCGCACAAGGAAGGCGACTATGCGCCGCACTTGTACGAGAGCAACGACTTCGGACGCAGCTGGAAGGCGATCGGGGGCGGGTTGCCGGAGAACGCGGTCGTATGGTCGGTGGAGCAGGACCATGTGAATCCGGGTCTGCTCTTCGCGGGCACTGAATTCGGGATTCAGTTCACGCCCAACGGCGGCGACGACTGGATCGCACTGGACGCCCACGTGCCGACAATCGCGTTTCGGGACTTGGAGATCCAGCGCCGGGACGACGATCTGGTAGGGGCGACTTTCGGTCGCGGCTTCTACGTGCTGGACGACTATGCGCCGCTGCGCGCCATGGCGGACGGAGCGCTTGGGGACGATGCGCTCGGAATCGCGACGTCAGGCGGCGCTCCGGCCGCCGGCGTCGCGCTGCTGCCCGTCCGCGACGCTTGGTGGTACATCCCCAACGTGCCCATGCAGGCCCCCGGAAAACCCACGCTGGGATCCACCGACTACACGGCGCCCAACCCCGATTTCGGCGCGGTCTTCACCTATTACGTGGAGGCGCCGCCCGAGACCAAACGCGACGAACGCCGCCGCCACGAAGCCGAACTGCGCGAACGGGGCGAAGACGTCCCCTTCCCCGGCTACGAACGCTTGGCGGAGGAAGCCACGGACCGCCCCGCCAGGGCCACGCTCCTGGTCCGCGATTCAGCCGGCCGCCCTGTGCGGCGCATCGTCGGGCCGGCCAGCGCCGGACTCCACCGCGCGAGCTGGGACCTTCGCCGTCCGCCCCCCGACCCGGTCGACCTGTCCCCTCCCGGCTTCACGCCGCCGTGGGCCGGACAGTCCCGCGGGCCCATGGCGCCGCCCGGACGCTACACCGTCGAACTGGCCTTCCTGGACGAGAACGGAGCCCAGCCCTACAGCAAGCCCCAGTCCTTCCTGGTCAAACCCGTGTCGGGCGGCGGCGCTCCCGCCGGAACCGACTTCGAGGCTGTGGCCGCCTTCCAGCAGGAGACGAGCGAACTCCTCCGCAGGGCCCGCGGCCTGTCCGCCGAACTCTCCCGCACCCGCGACCGTCTCCGCCACATGAGAGCCGCCCTGGACGAGACCCCTGCCGCCAGCGCAGACCTGTACCGCCGCCTGGAGGACATCGCGGTCCGCACCGGGGCCATGGCGGCCCGTCTCCAAGGCGACCCCCTGCGCCGCCGGCTCAACGAGCCCTCCACGCCCTCCGTCCAAGGACGCATCGGCCAAGTCGCCGGCGGACACTGGGGCACCCGCCAAGCCCCGACCCAGACCCAGCGCACCAGCCTGGACATCGCTCGCGAAGCGCTGGAGCAGACGACCGCCGACCTGCACGCGCTGCTGACCGGCGACCTAGCCCGGCTCGAACGCGACATGGAAGCCGCTGGCGCGCCGTGGACCCCGGGACGGCCGCTGGGGCCGCCCTAACGCCTAACCCCGCTCTCCCCCCGGCACGCCCGGCTCGGTCATGCCGCGCACGTCGAGCGCTTCGTCGAGCTGCTCCGGCGCGACCAGCCCCGTCTCCTCGGCCACCTCCCGCACCGAGCGCCCTTCGCTGGCCGCCTTCTTGGCGATCTCGGCCGCCCGGTCGTATCCCAGCAACGCGTTGAGCGCCGTAGCGACGGCCGGGTTGCGCTCCAAGAGCTCCTTGGCACGCTCGGGACGCGCCGACATGCCCTTCACGCACCGGTCCGCGAAGGCGATGCAGGCGTTCGCCAGCAACGACACCGACTCCAGCAGCGCATCCGCGATGACCGGCATCATCACGTTGAGCTCGAAGTTGCTGCGGTGGCCCGCGAACGTGACCGTCACGGCGTTCCCTGCCACGCGCGCGCAGGCCATCATCAACGCCTCCGCCATGACCGGGTTGACCTTGCCCGGCATGATCGAACTGCCCGGCTGCACCGCCGGCAACCGAAGCTCGGCGATTCCCGAAGTGGGACCGCTCGCCAGCCAGCGCACGTCGTTGGCGATCTTGGTCAGGCTCGTGGCCACGGTGTTGAGCGCGCCCGCCAACGACACGCAGGCGTCCTTCGCGCCCTGGGCCTCGAAATGGTCCTCGGCCTCGCGAAAGTCGAAGCGGTACCGCTCCGACAGCTTGGCGATGGTCCGCTCCGCGAACGCCGGATGCGTGTTGATGCCCGTCCCCGTGGCCGTTCCGCCCAGCGGCAGCTCCGCGAGGTCGGCGCAGGCGGCATGGAGTCGCCCGGTCCCCTTCTCCAGCTGCCGGGCGTAGCCGCCGAACTCCTGGCCAAGGCGGACGGGCGTGGCGTCCATCAGATGAGTCCGCCCCGACTTGAGCACGTGGTCGAAGTCGCGCGCCTTCTCCGCGAGCGCGTCGCGCAGCCGGGCCAGCGCAGGCAGGGCCTCGGCGCGCACGGCCCCGACGCTGGCGAGATGAATGGCCGTCGGGATCGTGTCGTTCGACGACTGGCCGTAGTTGACGTGGTCGTTGGGGTGGACGGGGCGGCGGCGATGGTCGGGTCCGGCGGCGTCGCCCAGGCGCCTGTTCGCGAGCGTCGCGATCACTTCGTTGGCGTTCATGTTGGTGGACGTCCCCGAGCCGGTCTGGAAGACGTCCAAGGGGAACTGGTCGTCCCAGTCGCCCTCCGCGACCTCGGCCGCCGCGGCCGCAATCGCGGAAGTCCTCTCCGGCGACAGCAGTCCCAGTTCGCCGTTCGTCTCCGCGGCCGCCTGCTTCAACCGCCCCATGGCCTCGATGAAGCGCCGCCCAAAGCGCCGCCCGCTGATCGGAAAGTTCTCGACCGCCCGCTGCGTCTGCGCCCCGTACAACGCATCCGCCGGCACCCTCACCTCGCCCAGCGAGTCCCGCTCGATTCGGAATGATTCGCTCATGCGGCCGTCTTCCCGTTCTCGTTAAGGTTGTTCGTCGCGCGGTTGCGCTTCCATCGCTGCGCGCCCGGCCCCCCGAGCATCCCGGACCCCATGCGGCCTCCAGCGGATAGCCCAGACGGAGGACACGTGAATCTACCGAAGACCGGCAACGCCACAGGCCAACAAGACCTCTCCGACGCGCATTGCCGAGACGGCGCGGCGCACGGGCTCCCCACAGGCCAGCGAGACGCCCCCGCACGCCAAGTCGCCCTGGTCACCGGCGGCGCAACCCGAGTCGGACGCGCCCTGGCCCTGGGCCTGGCCGAAGCCGGATACGACATCGCAATCAGCTACTGGTCCTCCGCCGCGGAGTCCGCCGACGTCCAAGCCCAGGCCGAGGCTCTGGGACGGCAGTGCGTCGCCGTGCAGGCCGACTTGTCGCACCCCGACGGCCCGGCGCGCGTCGCCAAGACAATCGCCTCCGAGTTCGGCGCACTGAATCTCCTCGTCAACTCCGCCTCTTCGTTCCTGGCCGCCGACCTGCTCGCCGTCACCCGCGAGGAGTGGGACGACGTGATGGCGATGAATCTCCGCGCGCCCTTCCTGCTGGTTCGCGACACCGCCGACCTCCTGCGACGCTGCCGCGGCTCGGTCGTCAACATCGTCGACCTCTCCGCCTTCCAAGCTTGGTCCGGCTACCCGCACCATTCCGTCTCCAAGGCCGGCCTTCTCCACCTGACGAAGGTGATGGCCGCCGCCCTGGCGCCCGAAGTCCGCGTCAACGCCGTGGCTCCGGGACACGTGCTCGATCCGCCCGGCCTCTCCCCCACCGGATCCGCCGACGCTCACGCAAAAGTGCTTCTGGACCGCCCGGGCCAGCCCGCGGACGTCCTCCAAGCCGTCCTCTACCTCGCCCAAGCCCCCTTCGTCACCGGCGAAGTGACGGTCTGCGACGGAGGCAGGCTGGTGCGGCCGTAGGGATCAACGATCATCCCTCCCGGCCCCACGCCGGCCGGTTGCGAGGGCCCGCGCGATTCGCCATGATTGCCCTGCCGAAGCGCCTTCGGCCCGCACTGAGGCAAACATGCACTCCAGCGAGGTGCCATGATCGAGCGGCAACTGGAAAACGTCTGGCCCCGTCTTCAGGCCAAGAAGCCCCGGATGCGTCACTTCCTTTCGGAGATCTACCTCGAAGGGCTTCGCGGGATCAAGGATCTTCGCGTGATGTTCGAGTACCCGGTGACCGTCATCGCCGGTGGCAACGCCAGCGGCAAGTCCACGGTTCTCTTCGCTGCCGCCTGCGCTTACAAGGTGCCAAAGGCGGGACTCAGAGACTTTGTTCCCTCTACGCTGTTTCCCGACTATCGGGCGAAAGTCGGCAACCGCCAAGACGACCGTGGCGAAGTCGTCATCGAGTTCGAGTATTCCACGCCCCGCGGTCGGCGCTCCATGCGATGGCGCCGATCGAAGAGCTGGAACCGGAGCTACTTTGGCCGAAAGGGCGCTAGACAACCAGAGCGATCCGTCTACCTGCGAACGCTGGCCAACTTGACCAATCCCTCCGAGGTGCGCGGCGTCCTGGCCATGTCGCATCTGCGATCGGCGCCCCGAGAAACCGCGCTTACGCCATGGGAGAGCGACTTTGCGCAACGAATGTTCCCGTTTCGGTACTCGGAAGTGGTCAACCTCTCCAGCGACCGCAAGAGCCTGCTCTTCGCCGTTCAGGAGGGCGGGGCGAGATACTCCGAGTTGCACATGGCCGCCGGAGAACGGGCAATTCTTCGCTTGGCACAGGAGATTGCACACCTGGAGGGCGGATTGGTTCTGATAGACGAAGTGGAAGCGGGGTTGCACCCATGGGTTCAGCAACTCTTGATGCTGCAACTGCAGACACTGGCTTTGCAGAACGATTTGCAGGTCATCGTGACGTCCCACAGCTCAGTCGTATTGAATGCGGTTCCGGCGACTGGACGGATCTTCCTGGAGCGCGACGAAACAGGTAACGTGTCGGTCGTGCCGGCTTATCGCGACATTGTGCAGAACGCCCTCTACGGGCGCGCCGCATACACGCTGAACGTGTTGTGCGAAGACGACGCCGCGGAAGCGATCTTGCTGGGCGTGTTCGATCATATTGCACCGCGGGAAGGAATCAATCGAGAGTCGATCAAGATCGGTCGCGACACGGGAGCCAGCGAGTTTCCGACGCACGCAAGGGCCTTCAAGAAGTTCGGGCAGATCGACAATGTGGTCTTCATTCTGGACGGCGACAGGCGCAGCCAGGGCGACGAAGAGAAGATCCGCAACGCAGCCGGTCGCGAGGTCCCGGTTTTCTTCTTGCCGGGAGACGCCGGCCCCGAGGCCTGGGCATGGGAGCAACTGAAGGAGAACGCCGACGAGTGCGCCACCGAATTCGGCATCCGCGCCAACGAGTTGATTCAGCGGATGAGACGTATTGACTCCGTCTTCGACGCCACCGCAGGCAAGCCGTCCGACATCGCCAAATACAAGATAGCGCAACTAGCGGAGTTCTTCGATCGCTCGGTCGCCGATCTCTGTCGCACGGTGGCCTACAGCGAGGCCAAACGCAAGAAGAGCGAAGTTCAGCCGCTGATCACGGACTTGACGGAAGCCGTCAGCCGCTGGCGGAGCGGGCTTTGATGCGGCGCGGGACGGCTCGCGTCTCCCGGTGAGCACGGGCCTCGAAGCGGGCGGTCCCAGCTCGTCCCAGCTCATGGCGTCACCCCCCTACCCGTGCGCCAGAAACCTCTCCGCCTCCAGCGCCGCCATGCAGCCCGTGCCCGCGGCCGACACGGCCTGCCGGTAGAAGTCGTCCATCACGTCGCCCGCCGCGAAGACGCCGGGCACGTTCGTCTCGGTGCGCCAGGAGGCTGGTAGGCGCACGTAGCCGTTGTCCTTGAGGTCGATCTGGCCGTCCAGGAAGGCGGTGTTGGGCGTGTGGCCGATCGCCACGAAGAGGCCGCCGACTTCCAGGCTGCTCTCGTCGCCCGTCTCGGCGTCGCGCAGGCGCAGGCCCGCAATCTCCTCTTCGCCGAGGACTTCGACGACCGTCTTGTTCCACAGGAAGCGGATGGCCGGATTGGCCATTGCCCTGTCCTGCATGATCCGCGAGGCTCGAAGTTCAGCCCGGCGGTGAATCACGAGCACCTCGCCGGCGAACTTGGTCATGTACAACGCGTCCTCCATCGCGCTGTCCCCGCCGCCGACCACGGCGATCGTCCGCCCGCGGAAGAAGGGCAGCGCCCCGTCGCACACCGCGCAGGCCGACACGCCTCCGCCGCTCCTCGCCAGCCGCTCCTCGCCCGGCACGCCCAGCCAGCGCGCATTCGCCCCCGTGGCCACCACGACCGCCTTCGCCCGCACTTCGCGCCCTTCGGAGGAGCGCAGCACGAACGGCCGCGCCGACAAGTCCACCGCCACCACGTCCTCGGTCAGCACCCGCGTGTCGAAGCGCACGGCCTGCTTGCGGAAGTCCATCATCATGTCGATGCCGCCCACGCCGTCAGGAAAGCCCGGGTAGTTCTCCACGTCGGTGGTGAACATGAGCTGCCCGCCGGGCACCATCGTTCGGCTGGGCGCCCCCTCGAAGACGAGAGGCGCCAAGTTCGCGCGGGCCGCGTAGATGGCGGCGGTCCAGCCCGCCGGGCCGGATCCCACGACGACCAGCGACTCAGGGTCGGCGATCTCCGTCTTCGAAGGCGGCACGGTTCGCGCTAGCCCGCAAACCGCTTGGTCGGCCTACGCCCAGCCCTTGGCGCGGAAGTCCCGCAGCGTCTCGCAGAAGCGTTCCATGTCCTCGGGCAACGCGAACGACAGCCGGCTCCAGTCGAGCATCGGCGGAAAGTCGCGTCCGACGAGAAAGCCCGCTTCGGCCATGCGGTTTCGGTAGGTGGCTTGGTCGCCGCTGACCCTGTGCATGAGGAAGTTGGTCTGGGTCGGCAGGCGCTCCAGGCCGAGTTCGTCCAGCGTGGTCTCGACAATCATGCGCGCTTGGCTGTTCGTCTTGCGGCTCTTCTCCAGGAGGGCCTTGTCCCGGAAGGAGGCATTGCCCGCAGCCAGCGCCAACTGGTTGATGTTGTTGCGAGAGGCGAAGTCCGAGAGGCGGGCGGCCGTGTCGGGATGGGCGATGCCGTAGCCCAGGCGCAACCCCGCCATGCCGTAGATCTTGGAGAACGTCTTGACGACGAGGACGTTGCGCTTCTCCTCGATCCAGCGCATGGCGCTCCACATCCGCTTGTCTTCCACGTACTCGATGTACGCTTCGTCCGAGAGGAAGAAGACGTGCTCGGGCGCATCGGCGATCCAGGCGTCGATGTCCGCGCTGGGCGTGATCGTGGCCGTGGGATTGTTGGGATTGCAGAGGTAGACCAGTGCGGGCCGTCCCGAACTTTCGGCCGCTTCGCGCATCCGGCCCAGGTCGTGCTCGTAGTTGGCGTTGAGCGGGACCTTCACCAACTCGTAGGACTCGGTGCGCTGGTAGTTCGTCACCGCCTCGTAGGTGGGATCCGCCATGACCAGCCGGGCGCGAGGCGCCGCGAACGCCTGCACGGCCATCTGGAGGACTTCCGCCGATCCCGTGCCGAGGACGATCTGCCCTTCGGCGATCTCGTGGCCGGCGGCGACCTTCGCCACCAGCGCCGCGTGCTGCTCGAACGGATAGCGGTTGGCCAGCGTCATCGCCTCCAGCACGGCCTCCTTCGCCGCGGGCGCGATGCCCAACGGGTTCTCGTTCGCGTTGAGCCGCACTCCCCCGTCCGGCATTCGCCGACCGCCCCAAAGGGGCATCGCCGCCAATGGTTGCGCGGATCCGGCCAGCGTTCCCGCCGTCCCCGCTGCGATGCCCGAGAAAGCCCCGGCCCTGATGAAGTCGCGACGCCGCATTCTAGTCTCCCGCTTACGGTAAACGTGTCTTGCTCACGCCGGACAATCTGAACCGCGGCGGGCTCGAGTGCAAGGGACGGGAGGCACGGCGTCGCCGCAACCGACGCCTGCCGCGTTCGAGGAGGCCGACCGCGGCGGGGCGTGCACGGAGGTCAGTCCGGCCCGCCTGGCCCGCCGAGACGTGCACCCGCGGGCGGGCTGAAGTACTATGGATCGACGATGTCCAACGCCGCGCCAACGCCTTCCGAAGCCGCACCCGCGCTTCCCGGACCCTCGGTCTCCGCCGAATGGTTGGCCGCCCGCCTGCACCGGCCCGGCTTGGTGGTGCTCGACGGGTCCTGGCATCTGCCGGGGACAGGGCGCGACGCGGCTCGCGAGTTCCTCTCCTGCCGAATTCCCGGCGCGCGTTTCTTCGACCTGGACGCCTGCAGCGATCCCGCGCAGGATCTGCCGCACATGCTTCCCGGCGCGGACTGGTTTCGCGACTGCGCCGAGAGCGCCGGGGTCTCGGACGACTCGGCCGTGGTCGTCTACGATTCCTCCGGAAACAACCTGAGCGCCGCCCGTCTCTGGTGGACCTTCCGCTGCTTCGGCCACGCGGAGACCGCCGTGCTGGACGGCGGACTGGGCCATTGGCTCCGGTCGGGGGGAGCGACCGAATCGGGGACGCCCGCGGCCCTTCCCGCGGCGCGGGGCCGGTTCACCGCCCGGCTCCGGGCCAGCGCGGTCTGCGAGGCCGACGACGTGATGCGCGCCATTGGAGCGCAGGACGCGCAGATCGTGGACATGCGGCCTGCCGGGCGCTTTGCGGGGGTCGATCCGGAGCCGAGGCCGGAGCTGCGCCGAGGTCACGTGCCCGGAAGCCGCAACGTCCCCCATGCGGATCTCGTGGACCGGCGGAGCGGACTGGGAGTGGACCGCGTCGAGTTCGCAGCCATGTTGAAAGCTTCCGGCGTGGACCCGGCCAAACGGCTGCTCTGCACCTGCGGCTCCGGCACGAGCGCCTGCGCCTTCGCATGGACGATGGCCCGCGCCGGATACGGCGACGTCCAGATCTACGACGGCTCCTGGGCCGAGTGGGGCGCTCGCGACGACCTGCCGGTCGAGACTGGCCCGGCCGGGCCCGACGGCGGCTGACGGCTCTTCCGCCGCAAGACCCAAGCGTCCTGCACCCGCCGGGACATCGCCTGCAAGCCGCCGGAACAATCGCCCGGCAACCGCCGTCGCTACCCGCCTTCAGTCCTGGTCGCGGTGACGCCGCCGCGCATCCCCCCGGCCACCCACTCGCCCGAAAGGAAGGCTCCGTCCACGGCCAGCCGGAAGACGACCGCGCCAGCCGCGCCCTGGCCGCGCACGGTCAACTGGCCCTGGCTCGCTTCCACTTCCTGGATGCTCACGTCGAGGCTCCCGGCCTTGATGACGCCTCCGTAGCTCCCCGGTGCGCCACGGATGTCCATCCGCCCGTCCTGCACGCCGCCTTCCCAGGACAGCACGAGTTCGTAGACGCCGACCGGATCGAACTGCGCGACGGCAGGCGGCGAGGGCGCCCGCAACGACCCCGAGCAACCCGCGACGGCGACCATCGCCACCGCAGTCCAAGCGGCTCGACCCGTCGTCAAGCAGAGAATGCCGTCGCCGCCACCCAGTTGGCCACGGAGCGGATGCCGTCCAACACGGTCGTGCCGATGGAGGCGAGCGCTCTTTCGACCACGGTCTGTTCCAGGACGCCCAGCCAGACCGCCGCAGCAACCACGAGGCCGACCGGCACGAGCAACTTGATCGCCGCCCGGGCCGCCTCGCGGAAAACCGCGCAGACCAACGCAATGACGATCGCCAGCACCACCAACTCCCCAACGACGGCCGGCGCAGCCAGTTCCGTCACCGCCCCTCCCCACTAGAGTCGATCCAACGGCATGTCCGCGGGCCGCCGGCCCTTGCCGACGCCCCGACACCTTCCTACGACCTACGAATCAGCGACGGCGTCTTTCAGCCCCTTCGCGGCCTTGAACGCAGGCACGTTCTTGGCGGGCACGTTGATCGTCTCGCCCGTTCGCGGGTTCCGGGCGGTCCCGGCCTTCCGCTCCCTCGACTGGAACGTCCCGAAGCCCCCGATCGTGACGCGCTCGCCATTCGACATCGCCTCGGCGATGATGCCTTCGTTCGGGTTGAAGATGGCGTCCACCGCCTGGCCAGCGGCCGCTTGGCTCATTTCGGTGCATCCAGCGAGGGCTTTGCTCATCTCGGTCTTGTTCACTCAGCCTGCTCCTGTGGGTTGGTCCCGGCCGGGGTTTGCCGCCGGAAGCGAGTGTCCGCTGCGCCTGCGGGCGGCGATATCGCGTCGTGACGGATCGCGAAACGATTCGCGTGCGAGGGGCAGCCTGTCGTAGCCTGTACAAGTAATGTTCGCATTATTGCGGCTTGGCGCAAGCGCCGCCCCTTGCAAGCGCTCGCCGGAAAGGAAGAAAGCCGAGTGAAGGCAGCCGTCTACCGCGAGTTTCGAGGCCCGGTCGTCGTGGAGACGGTGCCCGATCCCGAACCCGTTCGTGACGGCGTGGTCGTGGGGGTCCGGGCAAACGGGATTTGCCGAAGCGACTGGCACGGATGGGCGGGCCACGATCCCGACATCGTGCTGCCTCACGTCCCCGGCCACGAGATCGCCGGCGTAGTCGAAGAGGTCGGAGCCGGCGTTGCGCGTTGGCGGCCGGGGGACAGGGTGACCGTGCCCTTCATCGCGGGCTGCGGGCGTTGCGGGCTGTGCCGGCGGGGCCAGCAGCAGGTCTGCAACCGCCAGTACCAGCCCGGGTTTCACGGCTGGGGCGGGTTCGCCGAGCGGGTGGCCGTGCCGCGGGCCGACCTGACGTTGGTCGGCCTTCCCGAGTCGGTGGACTTCGTGAGCGCGGCGGGCTTGGGCTGCCGCTTCGCGACGGCGTTTCGGGCGGTGCGGCTGCAGGGACGGGCGGGCGGGGGCGACTGGGTTGCCGTGCACGGCTGCGGCGGCCTGGGGCTGGCGGCGGTGATGATCGCGCGGGCGCTCGGGGCGAACCCGGTTGCCGTGGACATTCGGCCGGAGGCGCTGGAACTGGCGCGAACGGCAGGCGCGGTGGCCACGGTGGACGCGAGCGCTTCGGCGGACGTGGCGGCGGAAGTGCGCGAGGTCACCGGCGGAGGCGCCCACCTCTCGCTGGACGCGGTGGGCGGGCGGGACGCCTGCTTCAACTCGGTGTCGAGCCTGCGCCGGCGGGGGCGCCATGTTCAGGTCGGCCTGATGGGCAGCGAGGGCCGGGCCGCCGTTCCGATGGACAGGGTGATCGCCTGGGAACTCGAAGTCGTGGGTAGCCACGGCCTGCAGGCGCACGAGTACGACCGTGTCTTGAGGATGGTGGCCGCGGGGATGGTGGACCCGGGCGCGCTGGTCACCCGCACCACGACGCTCGCCGAGGGCGCTCGTCTCTTGGAACGGATGGACGACTACGAAGTGGCGGGGATGGCCGTCGTCGACCGGTTCGAGTAGAGGGGCCGAGCGACGGGGGTCAGGCCTCTCGGGCGCCGCGGAGGCCCTGCGCCCAACAACTCACGACCTCGCGGAAGGGCCGGACGGCGCGATTCCGAACGGAGTCCAGGTTGCGCGCTTCGCCCGCGTCTCGCGGCGGATGGCGCGGTTCTTCGCCAGGGCCTCCGCGTTCACGTAGCTGCGCCCGTGCTCCAAGTGCACGCACAGTGCCCGGTAGCGCACTTGAAGGCCACGCACGCCCATGTGCTCCAGTCGCAATCCCAACTCGCGGTCTTCTCCGCCGTAGGCCATTCGCTCGTCGAATCCGTTGACGGCCAAGAGGTCGCGCCGCCAGGCGGAAGAGTTGTGGCCGTTCCAGGTCGCCCGCGTGGTGGCGGCGAAGTCCGCCGCCGGGCGCGCCCAGTCCGGGACCTGCAGCTTGGCCGCGCCTCGGAGGCTGCGGAGGCCCCCCTGCCCGAGCCGTCGAGCCGAGAAGGCCCGCCCCGAGTCCACGCTCGCGCGGTCGATGCGCCGGCTAGCCTCCTCCGACAGCTTGACGTAGCCCCCGGAGAGGAATCGGCGAGGTCTGGCGAGGGCTGCGTGCGCGGCGAGAAAGTCCGCCCTGGGAATGCAGTCGCCGTCCGAGAAGACCAAGTAGTCCCCGGCCGCCACCGCGACGGCCTTGTTCAGGATGCGGCATTTGCGGAATCCGTCGTCCTCCTGCCAGACGTGGCGAAGCTCCATGCCGGGAGCGTCCCCGTACTTCTCGACGACTCGGGCGGTGTCCTCCGTCGAGCCGTCGTCGGCGACGATCAGCTCGAAGCCGCGCATCTGCTGCCGCACGTAGCCCCAGAGCGCCTTCTCCAGCCATTCCGGCTGCTGGTAGGTGCTCAGGACGACTGTGATCCGCACGTCGAGCGCAGGCTCCCTATTGCTGGGAAGCCGCCCATGCCAGCCGCTCGCCCACGACGCCCAGCACCGCGTCCACGGACAGGTCTCTCATGCAGTCTATGCGTCCCCCGCACGTGAGCTTGCCGTTGCAGGGGGAGCAGTCGCGGCCCGAATGTAGGATCGCCGCCTGCGGCCCAGGAGCGTCCAAGTACGGGGTGTTGGACCCGAACAGCGCGACCGCCGGGCGCCCGTAGGCGTGTGCCATGTGGGTCATGCCCGTGTCCACGCCGACCAGCAGGCTGCACTGCGAGACCAGCGCCGCCGCCTCCCCCAGCGTCGTCCGTCCCACCAAGTCCGCCACCGTCCCGTCCAGGGACCCGGCGATTCGGTCCGCCGCCTCCCGATCCGCCGGCCCGCCGAGCAACGCCACGGGCAGTCCCGTCTCCTGCGGCAGCCGCTCGATCAGCGAAGCCCATCTGTCCTCGAACCAGTGCTTGTAGAAGCGCGTGGTGAAGGGACAGGCCGCAATGAAGCCCTCCTCCAAGCCTTCGCGAGCCATCAAGTCGCGAGCCGACGCCATCTCCTCCGGCCCTCGTGGAATCTCCAGCGCGAAGGAGGACGTGTCCAAGCCGAGAGCGTTCGCGAAGCCTGCGTTGGCCGAGGCCATGACCCGAGGATCGCCGGCCGGCCTCACCACGTGAGTCATCAACAAGCCCGATCCCTCCTTCGAGTTCATTCCGATCCTGACGCGCGCGCCCGACAGGAAGGCGACGGCGCCGCTGCGAAGCAGGCCCTGCGCATCGATCGCAACGTCGAAGCGGCGGCTGCGGAGGTCGTCCAGGAAGTCCAGAGCAGCATGAACGAACGAGGTCCACCGGCCCCGTCGGAGCATTTGCTTCCAGGAAGCGCGCTCCCACACGATCACTTCGTCGAGATGGGGATTGTGGAGAATCACGTCGGCCGTCCTCTCCTCCGCGGCCCAGGCGACCTGCGCACGGGGAAAGGTGCGGCGCAGAGCGCCCGCCAGCGGCGAGGACAGCACCACGTCGCCCCGGGCCGACAGCCGCACGACGAGGAACCTGCGGGCGGAGCGAGGAATCATTCGCACGAAGCGCGGACGGGGGAATGCGCGGGACGGAGGACGGGGCGCGGATTAGAGTATATGGAGTTGGACGGCGCGATTCCGAACGGAGTCCAGGTCGTGCGCTTCGCCCGGGTCTCGCGGCGGATGGCGCGGTTGTTCGCAAGGGCCTCCGCGTTCACGTAGCTGCGTCCGTGCTCCAAGTGCACGCACAGAGCCCGGTAGCGCACTTGAAGGCCGCGCACGCCCAGGTGCTCCAGCCGCAGGCCCAGCTCGCGGTCTAATCCGCCGTAGGCCATCCGCTCGTCGAACCCGTTGACGGCCAAGAGGTCGCGCCGCCAGGCGGAAGAGTTGTGGCCGTTCCAGGTCGCCCGCGTGGTGGTGGCGAAGTCCGCCGCCGGGCGCGCCCAGTCGGGGACCCGCAGCTTGGCCGCGCCCCGGAGGTTTGCGGAGCCCCACCGCCCGAGCCACCGAGCCGAGAAGGCCCGCCCCGAGTCCACGCTCACGCGGTCGATGCGCCGGCTGGCATCCTCCGACAGCTTGACGTAGCCGCCGGAGAGGAATCGGCGAGGTCTGGCGAGGGCCGCGTGCGCCGCCAGGAAGTCCGCCCTGGGAATGCAGTCGCCGTCCGAAAAGACCAAGTAGTCCCCGGTCGCCGCCGCGACGGCCTTGTTCAGGATGCGGCATTTGCGGAATCCATCGTCTTCCTGCCGGACGTGGCGAAGGTTCATGCCCGGAGCCTCCCTGTACTTCTCGACGACTCGGGCGGTGTCCTCCGTCGAGCCGTCGTCGGCGACGATCAGCTCGAAGCCGCGCAACTGCTGCCGCACGTAGCCCCAAAGCGACTTCTCCAGCCATTCCGGCTGCTGGTAGGTGCTCAGGACGACTGTGATCCGCACGTCGAGGAACCTGCGGGCGGAGCGAGGGATCATTCGCACGAAGCGCGGACGGGGGAAGCGCGGGCCGGAGGAGGGGGCGCGGATTAGAGTATATGGAGTTCGGCGGGCGCCGCAACGAACGGCACGGGAAGGCGATTCCAGATCATGAACAACTCCGCCGGAATGCTTCGCGACCTAGCCTTGGGTCTGGGCCTTGCGGGCTACGCCGCCAAGAAGCGGGCGCAGACGGGGGCCTGGCCGTCGCTTCGCGAGCGAACCGGGTGGGCCGGCGTCGTCCCCAGGCGGGCGCCGGGGCCGCGCATCCTGCTGCACGGGGTCAGCGTGGGGGAGGTCGATGCGCTGGAGCCTTTGGCGAGGGCGCTTGCCGAATCGCCGCAACGGCCGGACGTCCTCTTGAGCGCAGGCACTGCGACCGGCTTCGTGCGCGCCCAGGCTCTGTACGCGGGTCTGGCGCCCGTGGTCCGCTTTCCGCTCGACTTCACTTGGATGGTGCGGCGCTTTCTGGACTCGGTCGATCCCGGCTTGGTTCTGCTCGGCGAGCTGGAGCTGTGGCCGTCCTTCATGAAGGAGTGCCAGCGGCGGCGGATTCCGGTCGCCGTGGTCAACGGACGGCTCTCCGGGCGAAGCTTCCGCATGTACAGCAGGGGAGGCCGCTTCGTGCGCCGCATGTTCGGGCAACTGGCCATGGCGGCGGCCCAGACTCGGCTGTACCGCGAGCGTTTCGTGGCGCTGGGCGTGCCGCCCGACCGTGCGGTCGTCGGGGCAAGCCTGAAGTGGGACGCGGCCCAGAGGGCGCCCGACCCGGAAGCGGCGGAGGCGCTGGCCTGCGACCTGGGACTCGACCGGGATCGTCCGCTGGTCGTGGCCGGGTCCACGGGGCCCGGCGAGGAAGAGGCGATCCTCCGGAGTCGCCCGCCGGGTTGTCAGCTGCTGCTGGCGCCCCGCAACCAGGATCGCTGGGACGAGGTGGCCGCTCTGGTTCCGGGCATGACCCGCCGCAGCCGGACCGCGAGAGGTAGCGGCCGAGCGCGGGGAAGCCGAGCCGGGCCGCCCGTCTTTCTCCTCGACACGATCGGCGAACTGCCGCTGGCGTACTCGCTTGCCGACGCCGTCTTCGTCGGCAGGAGCCTGGGCCCGATGGGGGGCTCGAATCCGCTGGAGCCGGTGGCGCTCGGGAAGCCCACGGCAATGGGGCCGCACTGCGAGAACTTCGCGGAGATCGTGAGCCAGCTGGTGAGGGGCGGCGGGCTGGTGGTGAGCCGGGACCCCATGGCCGTCGCGGCGAAGTGGCTGGCGGACCCGGACGGCGCTGCGCAGGTCGGCCGGGCAGGCAGACGCGTGCTGGAGCAGAACAGCGGCGCCGCGGAACAGCAGGCCCGCTTGGTGCTGGAGCTGGTCCCAGTTCCGCACTGGCCTCCCGCTTGACCCGCACGGCGGACGACGGCTACCGTCAACGGAACCCGAACCCGCAACAAGGAGATTCGCCTTGGTAGAGATGGCCGACCTTTGGCTTCCGATACTCGTGTCCGCCGCCGTGGTGTTCGTCGCAAGCGCGCTCGCCTGGACGGTGTTGCCGCACCACCGCTCGGACTTCGCCCGCGCCGACGACGAAGACCGGCTGACAGACGCCGTGCGGCGCTGTGCGCCCAAGCCCGGCATGTACTACTTCCCCTTCGTCGACCAGGGAGAGGAGCGGAGCGAGGAATACCAGCAGAAGGTGGCGGCCGGCCCGGTCGGCATCCTTCGGGTGCGCGACCCCCAGTCCGCGCTGAACATGAAGGGCGCGATGGTCAAGTCGTTCGTCTTCAACGCGGTGGTGGCGACACTGGTGGCCTACATCGCGATCGGCGCTCACGGGCCGGGCGCCGAGTACATGGCCGTGTTCGGCACGGTGGGTCCCGCGACGTTCCTGGCCTACGCCTTCTCCAGCGTCCAGGAGAGCATTTGGATGGGGTTGCCCCGAAGCGCCGCGGTCAAGCAGGCCCTGGACGGCTTCGTGTACGCGCTTCTCACGGCGGGCATCTTCGGATGGCTGTGGCCCGCGGCATGAGCGACATCGTCTACGAGTCCCAAGTCCGCATCGAGCGCACGCGCGGGCCGCACCGGCTCGCCTATCTGCCGGCCCGCGAGGCGCCGGTCGAGTTCGGCGTGCACGGCCCAATCGCCGCCCACTACGGCGCCAGCCCAGACAACGAGACCACCACGACGCTCGACTACGTGGTGGCCGCCACCGGCGGCTGACTGGTCGGAACCCTGGGCGGCGTGCTGGAGGCACGCGGGATCGATGCGTCGGGCGGCAAGCTGACGGCGGAGGTGTCCGGCAAGATCGGCAAGGACGACGGTGTGCTGGCGATTCGCAGCATCCACGTGAAGTACCGGCTCGAGGCCGGCCGCGCCGACCCGGATGCCATCGGGCGAGCGCACGAGATTCACGCGGCTCGCTGCCCGGTCTACCGAACGCTGATCGGATGCGTGGACATCACGACCGAGCTGGCCGTGGAGGGGGAAGCGTAGATGGCGAACAGAGGTGTGAGTGCCTTCGCGATCTCGAAGGACGACAATGAGCGACTTGAGACAGTGACCCGGACAAGGTGGCCGTGCTGGGCGGTCGTTGTTGTTGCATCGACTCTGGCAGCCTGTGGGGGGGATTCGGGCACTGAGCCGCCGCCCCCGGAACCGCCGGCCAACCGCGCGCCCGAGGCGCGGGGGTCGATACCCGGCCAGGCGCTGACGCTGGGCGGGCCGGCGGCGACGGTGGACGTGGCGAGCAACTTCGCGGACCCGGACGGCGACGCGTTGTCGTACGCGGTCTCGTCGAGCGACGGCGGCGTGGCCGCGGCGAGCATCTCGGGCGCCGTGGCGACAGTGCGGCCGGTCGCGCTGGGAACCGCCATGGTCACCGTGACGGCTCGGGACCCGGGCGGGCTGACGGCGAGCCTGAGCTTCGCCGTGACGGTGACGGGCTCGCCGGACTTGGTGGCGAGCGTGTCGCCCGACAGCGTGGCGGTCGCGCCGGGAGGCAGCTTCGAGTACGCGGCGGCGGTCCGCAACCAGGGGACGGCGGCTGCGCCTGCGACGCGAGTGCGGACGTTCATGTCGGCGGACTCGGTCGTCACGACCTCGGACGACGAGGTGGGCGAGGCGTCCGGCGTGCCTGCGCTCGGCCCGGGCGAGTCGGCGAGCAGGGCCGCGACCTTCGCGGTGAGTGCGTCGCTGGCGCCGGGGACCGTCGTGTGGGTGGGCGAGTGCGTGGACCCGGTGGAGGGCGAGTCGGACGTGGACAACAACTGCTCGGCGGCGCTCAAGGTGACGGTAGTGGGCTCGCCGGACCTAGTGGCGAGCGTGTCGCCGGACAGCGTGGCGGTCGCGCCCGGAGGCAGCTTCGAGTACGCGGCGGCAGTCCGCAACCAAGGCAACGTCGCGGCGCCTGCGACGAGGGTGCGGACGTTCGTGTCGGCGGACTCGGTCGTCACGACGTCGGACCAGGAGGTGGGCGAGGCGTCCGACGTGCCGGCGCTCGACCCGGGGGAGTCGGCGAGCAGGATCGCGACCTTCGCGGTGAGTGCGTCGGCGTCGCCGGGGACCGTCATGTGGGTGGGCGAGTGCGTGGACCCGGTGGAGGGCGAGTCGGACGTGGACAACAACTGCTCGGCGGCGCTCAAGGTGACGGTAGTGGGCTCGCCGGACCTAGTGGCGAGCGTGTCGCCGGACAGCGTGACGGTCGCGCCCGGAGGCAGCTTCGAGTACGCGGCGGCAGTCCGCAACCAAGGCCAACGTCGCGGCGCCTGCGACGAGGGTGCGGACGTTCATGTCGGCGGACTCGGTCGTCACGACGTCGGACCAGGAGGTGGGCGAGGCGTCCGACGTGCCGGCGCTCGACCCGGGGGAGTCGGCGAGCAGGATCGCGACCTTCGCGGTGAGTGCGTCGGCGTCGCCGGGGACCGTCATGTGGGTGGGCGAGTGCGTGGACCCGGTGGAGGGCGAGTCGGACGTGGACAACAACTGCTCGGCGGCGCTCAAGGTGACGGTAGTGGGCTCGCCGGACCTAGTGGCGAGCGTGTCGCCGGACAGCGTGACGGTCGCGCCCGGAGGCAGCTTCGAGTACGCGGCGGCAGTCCGCAACCAAGGCAACGTCGCGGCGCCTGCGACGAGGGTGCGGACGTTCGTGTCGGCGGACTCGGTCGTCACGACGTCGGACGACGAGGTGGGCGAGGCGTCCGGCGTGCCGGCGCTCGGCCCGGGAGAGTCGGCGAGCAGGGCCGCGACCTTCGCGGTGAGTGCGTCGCTGGCGCCGGGGACCGTCGTGTGGGTGGGCGAGTGCGTGGACCCGGTGGAGGGCGAGTCGGACGTGGACAACAACTGCTCGACGGCGATCAAGGTGGCGGTGACGGGCTCGCCGGACCTGGTGGCGAGCGTGTCGCCCGACAGCGTGGCGGTCGCGCCCGGAGGCAGCTTCGAGTACGCGGCGGCGGTCCGCAACCAGGGGACGGCGGCGGCGCCTGCGACGCGAGTGCGGACGTTCATGTCGGCGGACTCGGTCGTCACGACGTCGGACCAGGAGGTGGGCGAGGCGTCCGACGTGCCGGCGCTCGACCCGGGGGAGTCGGCGAGCAGGATCGCGACCTTCGCGGTGAGTGCGTCGGCGTCGCCGGGGACCGTCATGTGGGTGGGCGAGTGCGTGGACCCGGTGGAGGGCGAGTCGGACGTGGACAACAACTGCTCGGCGGCGCTCAAGGTGACGGTAGTGGGCTCGCCGGACCTAGTGGCGAGCGTGTCGCCGGACAGCGTGACGGTCGCGCCCGGAGGCAGCTTCGAGTACGCGGCGGCAGTCCGCAACCAAGGCAACGTCGCGGCGCCTGCGACGAGGGTGCGGACGTTCGTGTCGGCGGACTCGGTCGTCACGACGTCGGACGACGAGGTGGGCGAGGCGTCCGACGTGCCGGC
The DNA here is from genome assembly GCA_958295645.1 of Longimicrobiales bacterium. Classification (GTDB taxonomy): domain Bacteria; phylum Gemmatimonadota; class Gemmatimonadetes; order Longimicrobiales; family Gaopeijiaceae. Next base: position 2,753,725 of record OY282361.1, on the reverse strand, counting down.
GCTCGGCCCGGGAGAGTCGGCGAGCAGGGCCGCGACCTTCGCGGTGAGTGCGTCGCTGGCGCCGGGGACCGTCGTGTGGGTGGGCGAGTGCGTGGACCCGGTGGAGGGCGAGTCGGACGTGGACAACAACTGCTCGACGGCGATCAAGGTGGCGGTGACGGGCTCGCCGGACCTGGTGGCGAGCGTGTCGCCCGACAGCGTGGCGGTCGCGCCCGGAGGCAGCTTCGAGTACGCGGCGGCAGTCCGCAACCAAGGCAACGTCGCGGCGCCTGCGACGAGGGTGCGGACGTTCGTGTCGGCGGACTCGGTCGTCACGACGTCGGACGACGAGGTGGGCGAGGCGTCCGGCGTGCCGGCGCTCGGCCCGGGAGAGTCGGCGAGCAGGGCCGCGACCTTCGCGGTGAGTGCGTCGCTGGCGCCGGGGACCGTCGTGTGGGTGGGCGAGTGCGTGGACCCGGTGGAGGGCGAGTCGGACGTGGACAACAACTGCTCGACGGCGATCAAGGTGGCGGTGACGGGCTCGCCGGACCTGGTGGCGAGCGTGTCGCCCGACAGCGTGGCGGTCGCGCCCGGAGGCAACTTCGAGTACGTGGTGGAGATTCGCAACCGAGGCGACGCCGCGGCGCCTGCGACGCGGGTGCGGACGTTCGCGTCGGCGGACTCGGTCGTCACGACTTCGGACGAGATGGTGGGCGGGACGTCCCTTGTGCCTGCGCTCGGCCCCGGCGAGTCGGTGCAGGGAACCGCCTCCATGACGGTGAGTTCGTCGGCGCCGCCGGGGACCGTCGTATGGCTGGGCGAGTGCGTGGACCCGGTGGAGGGCGAGTCGGACGTGGACAACAACTGCTCGACGGCGCTCAAGCTCGCGATTTCCGCGACAGGGGGTCTTCGGGCGGCGGGGGCGCCGGTCGCACGACGGCCCCGCGGACCGGACTCCGGAGCGCCGTCGGTGTTCGCCGGCGCCGTCGTTCGGCCTGACGGGCAGATCCAGTTCGGGCCAGTGGCTCGAAGCTCGCGGCCCAGCCCGGCGGGCGCGTGCCAGCCGAGTTCGCCGCCGCGTTCGAGCGCGTCGTCGCAGCCGGCGCTCTGCAGGTCGGCAGGAGAGTTCGCGCTGGTTGCGAAGAGACCGCCGAGATGAGACCGGCGGCGAGGACACCAACACCAAGGAGTTCAGCTATGCGTCGAGATGTCATTAGGGTTGCGCTGGGACGCGCGGCGGCCGCGCTTGCCTTCGGGCTGGCGGCGACGGTTGCGTGTAGCGACGAGTTGACCGAGCCTCCAGTCGAAGCGCTCCCGGCTGCGGCCGGCGGCTTCGCGACGACCGCTGGGGATCGCGCCGCTCTCGCGGCTCTGTACGAAGCGACGGGCGGTTCGAACTGGACCAAGAACGACAACTGGCTCACCGACGCGCCGCTGGACGCGTGGCACGGAGTCTGGACGGACGCAAGCGGCCGCGTCCAATGGCTGGACCTGAGAGACAACGCCCTGACGGGCGAGATCCCGTCCGAGCTGGGCAACTTGGCCAACCTGGAGCAGCTGAACCTGTCCCGCAACGCCCTGACGGGCGAGGTCCCGCCCGAGCTAGGCAACTTGACCAGCCTGGAGCAGCTGAACCTGTTCCGCAACGCCCTGACGGGCGAGGTCCCGCCCGAGCTGGGCGACTTGGCCAACCTGGAGTGGCTGTACCTGTCCGGCAACGCCCTGACGGGCGTGATTCCGCCTGCGTTCAGCGATCTGTCAAACCTGAGTGGCTTTTTTTGGAACTCGAACGCCGGCTTGTGTGCACCGGGCACACGGCGGTTCATCAGCTTTGCGGAGAGCCTCGACTTCCAGGCAGGGCCGTTCTGCCACGAGGCCGACGCCGCCGTGCTCCGGTCCGTCTATCATTCGACTCGAGGTTCCGCCTGGACATCGTCCGAAGGCTGGCTTCAGCCAGGGCCCTTGGCCGACTGGTACGGGGTGGAGACGGATTCCGTCTCCGGTCGCGTCTCTGGACTGGACTTGAGCGGAAACGGCCTGTCCGGCGAACTGCTAGCAACCTTGGCGTCGTTGGACTTGCTTCGAGAGTTGCGGCTCGACGGAAACGGCCAACTCGGCGGTCGCCTTCGGTTGGGAATGACCGTCTTGCCGTTGAGGACTCTCTCATACGACGGCACGAATCTGTGTACTCCGGCCAATCCCGCGTTCCGCATGTGGTTGCGTTCGATCCCGTCGCATTCCGGCACGGGCAACGAGTGCCCGCCGCTGACGGACCGCGACGTGCTGGGGCTCTTGTTCGAATCAACAGGGGGCCGATCGTGGACCAACCACGACAACTGGCTGACCGGCGCCCCGCTGGACGCGTGGCACGGAGTCGTGACGGACGCAAGCGGCCGCGTCCGAGGGCTGGAGCTGTGGAACAACGGCCTGACGGGCGAGATCCCGCCCGAGCTGGGCAACTTGGCCAGCCTGGCGCGGCTGTGGCTGCACACCAACGGCCTGACGGGCCAGATACCGCCCGAGCTGGGCAACTTGGCCAACCTGGACCATCTGCTCCTGGGCGGCAACGGCCTGACGGGCGAGATCCCGCCCGAGCTGGGCAACTTGGCCAACCTGGATATCCTGTGGCTGTACAACAACAACCTGACGGGCGAGATCCCGCCCGAGCTGGGCGCCTTGGCCAGCCTGGAGTGGCTGTACCTGTCCGGCAACGCCCTGACGGGCGAGATCCCGTCCGAACTGGGCGCCTTGGCCAACCTGACGCGGCTGTACTTGTACAACAACAACCTGACGGGCGAGATCCCGCCTGAGCTGGGCAACTTGGCCAACCTGACGCGGCTGTACTTGTACAACAACAACCTGACGGGCGAGATCCTGCCTGAGCTGGGCAACTTGGCCAACCTGACGCGGCTGTACTTGTACAACAACAACCTGACGGGCGAGATCCTGCCTGAGCTGGGCAACTTGGCCAACCTGACGCGGCTGTACTTGTCCAACAACGGTCTGACGGGCGAGGTCCCGCCCGAGCTGGGCGCCTTGGCCAGCCTGGAGTGGCTGTACCTGTCCGGCAACGCCCTGACGGGCGAGATCCCGTCCGAACTGGGCAACTTGGCCAACCTGGAGGTGCTGTCGCTGGCCAACAACCCGGACCTGTTTGGGACATTGCCGTTGGCGAACCTCGTCAAGTTGCGAGAAATCGTCCTGGGCGGCACGGAAATCTGCGTTCCGGGCGACTTCGCCACTCGGCTGCGGCTGAGGTCAATGTGGAAACAGTACGTTCCCATATGCAAGACGTCGGCGGAAACGGCCACGGCGACGGCGTACATCGTGCAGGCGGTGCAGTCGGCGGATGTTCCCGTGCCGCTGGTCGCGGGCAGGCCGGGGCTGCTGCGCGTGTTCGTGACGGCACCCGATGCGGGCGGCGCGTCCATCCCGTCGGGGTGGGCGACGTTCTACCAGCGCGATGGGTCCAAGCACAGCGTTCGGGTCTCGCCGGGAGACGGAGCAATACCGGCCGAGACCGAGACCGCAGAAGGCAGTCTCTCTTTGTCGGCGAACGCCGAGGTGCCGGGAGACGTCTTGCGGCCGGGTGCGGAAATGGTCGTGGTGCTCGACCCGGAAGGCGCGCTCGACCCGGCGCTGGGGGTTCCACGGCGCATTCCCGCGACGGGGCGGACGGCGCTGGACGTGTACGACATGCCGGCGTTCGACGTGACGGTGGTGCCGTTCTTGTACGAGTCCGAACCAGATTCGTCGATTCTGGACGTGACGAATGGACTGACGGCGGAAGATGAGCTCTTCGAGGAGACCCGCAGTCTCTTGCCCGTGGGGCCCATGAGCGTGACGGTTCACGAACCTGTTTGGACCTATACGGGGAATGCATATACTCTGTTGCGCCAGACCGAAGCGATTCGGGTCATGGAGGGCGGAGCGGGCTACTACATGGGCACACTCCCCAAACCGACCGGAGGAGCAGCAGGGGTAGCCTACGTTCCCGGCAAGGCCATGTTCTCTTGGCCAAACGGAGGAACCATCGCGCACGAGTTTGGCCACAACATGCATCTTCGGCATGCCCCCTGCGGCGGGGCGGGTAATCCCGATCTCGGGTATCCGCACGCCGGGGGTGTTGCTGGCGCGTGGGGCTGGGATCGTCGATCCGGGGGCTTGGTGTCCCGGGCGATTGCCGACATAATGAGCTACTGCCGCCCGCGGCACATGATCAGCGACTACCACTTCGCAAACGCGTTGCGGTGGCGCCTGCGCGACGAGGCGGGAGTCGGGGCCTACTACGCGGGGCCGCCCAGGCGGGCACTGTTGCTTTGGGGAGGCGTCGACGCCGACGGTGGGCCGTTCCTGAACCCGGCGTTCGTGTTCGACGGCAGGCCGTCGCTCCTGGACGGGGCCGGCGCATGGCGGATCGTGGGCGAGGCGGGAGACGGCCGCGTGCTCTTCTCCCAGCGCTTCGAGATGGCGGAGATGGCCGACGGCGACGGCCGCTCGTCGTTCGCGCTTGCACTTGCAACGGATTCGGACTGGGCGGACGCTCTGTCGCGAATCGTGTTGACGGGCCCCGACGGCTCCGTGGCCATGAACGCGGGCGCCGGCCCGGCGGCGGCGTTGTTGCGGGACCCAGCCACGGGAAGAGTGCGCGGCATTCTGCGCGACTGGCCCGGGTCGGCGGCAGGGGCGCAGTCGGACGCCGGGCGGGCACTGCCGGAACGGGGACTGGAAGTCCAGGTGAGTGCCGGCATCCCCCGGCCCGATGCTTGGCGTCGCTGATCGTGCGGCGGTCCGTGCGCGACTACCGCATCCTGACGGACAAGTTGCAGGAAGAGCGAGTGCGGCGCGTCGTCGAGCCTCTGCTGACCGGTGCACGCGAGCGGCGGTCGGTCGTAATCGACGGCTGGGCAGTCGCCGCATCGAGTCTAGAACCTATCTCAAAAACCGAGATGCTTGAAGACGACGCAGTGCAATCACGCGCCAAGCGGTTCGGCGCATCGCGAACGACCGACTCAAAGCGAAGAAAGGCCCGCCGATGAGCCTGATCCTCCGACGCATCCTGCGGTTCGTGCTGGACTGGTTGCGTTCCAAGATCTGACCGCTGGACGCGTTGCGGAGGCTGGCCACGGGGGCCTCGGGGAGTGCTGTCGGCAACACCCGGGGAGCGGTCAGCGTTCGACCAGCTCGATCCTGGCAAGGGCAAGCTGGGGACCGCTGAAGGCGCCGTAGAACAGGATCCGATCGCTCTCGAAGAGGGCCGTGGCTCCCCAACCTCTACCTTCGTGGCCTTCCGCGAAGACGACGGGAGTCGCTTCGGCGCTCGCGGCATCCAGGACGTAGCCGATGGCGCTTCCCATGTTCACCTTCACGAACAGGCGTCTGTCGGCCAGCGGCTGAAGAGTTGTCGCCAACTCCGATGCCAACACCACCGACGCGCCGCCCAGCGCTTCCCTGTTTCGGCTCGCTGCCGCAACCGTTTCCGATCGTGCGGGCTCCGGCAGGAAGCTCGCATGGAGCAGCGTGCCGTCCGATGCGTAGCTGACCAGCGCCAGATGGGAGCCGTCGAACACGTGGATCGTGCCGTCGGGAGCAACTGCGACGAGATCAGTGCGAAGCCGCAAGACGAAAGCGCTGTCGTCAATCCGGAGGGCGGACGGGATCGGGGCGAACTCCGTTTGCCTTCCTTCGTGGAGACGTGAAAGGTAGTGGAGAGGCGAGCCGTCGTCGGCAACGAGGAGTCCGGCCTCGGGGTGCCAAGCCAAGTCCGTGGGATTGGCTCGCAGGGTCGCGCTTTCCAAGAACCCAGCGTCGGCGATCAAGTAGCCTTGCTGCGTTCGTTCCGCGTCTATGGCCTTGAACAACGCGATGTCTTCGTCCGTCTCGAGAACTTGGGCGAAGACTGCTCCAACCTGATAGGCGGAAGCGCTCTCGGTGAAATAGCCGGGTTCCGGGTCGGGAGCGCGGGAGTCTGCGTCTGGCCCACACGCGCCTGCCAGGAGCAACGCCGAGAGCACTCCAGGCTTCATCACCTTCTTCGTGTTCCTTCGGGGCATCCTCGGGGCGAGCGGGGGCGCGACGCCCTACACTTGATGAACGCTCTGAACCTTCCAATTCTGTAGGGCAGTTTTTTACACGCGGCTTGGCGCGGCGTTCGCCGGGCCACTCGTTGGCGGCGCCAGCGACTTCACGAGGACTCGGTTCTAGTCGTCGGCGATTCGCATTTCGGCGGCGCGGACGTGGGCGGCCAAGCCCTCCATGCGGGCCAGGGCGGCAGCGTCGCGGGCGGCGGCGTTCAGTTCGGGGCCGGGTTCGACTCGGATCCAGGTGGGACGGCGGAGGAACGAGAAGACGGAGAGGCCGCTGGCGAAGCGGGCGGTGCCGCCGGTGGGGAGGGTGTGGTTGGGGCCTAGGCCGTAGTCGCCCAGGACCTCGGCCGAGGTTGCGCCGACGAAGGCTGCGCCGAAGGCGTCGAGTTCCTCGGCCCAGCGGTCCGCGCGGTTGCCGTGGATTTCCAGATGCTCGGGGGCCAGTTTCTGGCAGCAGCGGAGGGCCTCGTCTTCGGAGGCCACGACGGCGAATCCGTTGGCCAGTGCGGCGGATGCCGTCTCGGCCGTGGGCAAGCCCGCGATCTGCCGGTTCAGTTCGTCGTCGACGCGGCTGGCCAGGGAGACCGAAGTGGTGATCAGCACCGGCAACGCCGTCACGTCATGCTCGGCCTGGGCCAGCAGGTCGGCGGCGACAAGCCTGGGGTCGCCCGCCTCGTCCGAGAGGACCACGAGCTCGGAAGGGCCTGCGAAGAGGTCCACGCCCACGACGCCGGTCAGCAGCATCTTCGCGGCGGTGACCCACTGGTTCCCAGGCCCTGCCACCAAGTCGCAGCGGGGCATGGAGACGCCGTACGCCATGGCGGCCACGGCCTGTGCGCCCCCCGCCGCCAAGACGCCGTCGACGCCGGCCACGGCAGCGGCGGCCAGCATGTGGCGCGAGGGATCGGGCGAGGCCAGCCAGACTTGCTCGACGCCGGCGACCTTGGCGGTGACCGCCGTCATCAAAGCCGACGAGGGCAGAGGGAAGCGACCGCCCGGCGCGTAGCATCCGGCCACGCGAACCGGCACCAGGCGGTCGCCGGCGTGTCCGCCCGGCACTTCGGTGCGCGCCTCCGCGGCGCTCTCCAGCTGCGCCCTTGCGAAGTGCTCGATCCGCGCTGCCGTCCGCTCCAGGACTTCGCGCTCCGAGGGCGGCAGCGACCGCAACGCCGCGCGTGCTTCGTCCTTCGTTCTTGTGATCGGGACGCCGGGGATAAGCCGGTCCCACCACTCCGCATACTGGCGCAGCGCCGCCGGCCCCTGGTCGCGCACGGCCGCCACGATCCTCGACACCGACGGCAACAGGTCCTCGGCGACGACCGGCGCTCGTTCTCGCACGGCATCGGCGGCAGCCACGCGCCGCAGTCGCACCCTCGACGTCGCGGCTTCGGCCGGCCTCTTCTGCGGCGGCTCGCCGGTCATCCGCGCCTCCGCAGGCCGTCGCCCTTGGGACTGCTGGCCGGGCGCCGCCGAACCTTCGCGGCCCGCCGGTCCAGTTCGCGCTCCACGTCGGCGAATCCCACGCCCGCGCGTCCCAGCGCCACGGCCATGAAGTAGAGGAGGTCCGCTGCCTCCTCGGTGACGCGCTCGCGGCCTTGGGCGGCGGCCAGCTCGCCCGCTTCTTCCAGCAGCTTGCCGCGCAACATCTCTTCGTCCGCGAGGAGCCGGTTGGTGAGCGAGCCCGGCTCGGGCTGGGTTCGGCGGCGCGCGACGATCCTCTCGAGCGCGCCGGAGCCTCCGTCCGGGCCGAAGCAGGTCCAGTCGCCGCCGTGGCAGAAGCCCGCCCCCGACTGGGCCACGATGAAGCGAAGCGCATCTCGGTCGCAGTCGGCGTCGACGCGGAGCAGCGACTGCACGGCGCCCGAGGAGGCGCCCTTGCGCCAGAGACCGCGCCGACGGGAATGGTAGACGCCGCGGCCTTCGTCTATGGCGGCGCGCAGGCTCTCCGCGTCCGACCAAGCCAGTCCAAGCGCCAGGCCCCGCTCGTCGGCGACCACGGTCGGCCAGAGTCCGTCTGCTCGATCCGACCGCAGGGGCGCGGCGAACGCCTCCGCCAAGTCCAGCGTGCCCCGGTAGAGCGCCATGCCCACCTGGGCGTCGGCGCCCTGGTGGTCCAGCAACCGCACGTCTTCTTCCGTACTGATGCCGCCTGCGACCGTCAGCCGCGCGCATCCGGCCGCGCTCACCAGCTTGGGCGGCTCGTCGCGAGGGAATCCCGCCTGCAAGCCCTCTCCCTCCACGAAAGTCACCAGAAATCCGCCCACCAAGTCCTTCAGTTCCTCCATGCGCTGGTAGACGGTACGGCCCGTTCGCTCGGTCCATCCTTCGACGACGACCTCGCCTTCCCAGGCGTCCAGCGCGGCCACCACGCGATCCGCGGGCAGTCCTCCCAGCGTCTCGGGCGTCGCCGCCGTCCCCAGCACGACCTTGGCCGCCCCCCGCTCCAACCAATCCACAGCGGCCTCGCGGCTTCTGATCCCGCCTCCGACCCGACACGGCGCAATCCGGCACAACTCGGCGACCAAGTCCGCGTTCGAGCCCCGCCCCAACGCCGCGTCCAAGTCCACCACCGCGATTTCCCCGACTCGCCCGAACCGCTCGGCAATCGGCCGCGGATCGCCCGCGTCGAGCACTTGCTGGCGGCCCTGAACCAGCTGAACCGCGCGTCCGCCGGCCAAGTCGATCGACGGGACGATCACGGCTCGGCTCCGTAGGGAGGGCGCACGGGGACACCTTCGTCCGCCAGCGCCTGCTTTACGCGCTCCACGGTCCAGTTGCCCGTGTGGAAGACGGAGGCGGCGAGCACGGCGTCGGCGCCCGAGCGGACGGCCTCGGCCATGTCGGCAGGGGCGTCGGCGCCACCGGAGGCGACCACGGGCACGTTCACGGCGGCTCGCACCTTCTCGATCAGCCGGAGTTCGTAGCCGCTTCGCGTGCCGTCGCGGTCGAAGCTGGTGAGGAGCACCTCTCCGGCGCCGGAGTCGACGGCTTCGCAAGCCCAGGCGACGGCGTCCTTTCCGGTGCGCTCGGCGCCCGAGCGAACCACGACTTCGTAACCGCTCCTGCAACGGGCGCCGGGGCCTGCGCGCGCGGCGTCGATGGCCACGACGACGCATTGCACGCCGAAACGGCTCGCGAGCGCCGACAGGAGCTCCGGGTTGCGCACCGCCGCCGTGTTGGCCGAGACCTTGTCGGCCCCGGCTTCGAGCAGGGCTGCGGCGCCGGCCACCTCGGACACGCCGCCTCCGACGGCGAGAGGCACCGACAATTCCTTGCGCACGGCGCGCACCGTGGAGGCGCGGGCGCCGCGGCCCTCGGAGGTCGCAGTCACGTCGAGCAAGACGACTTCGTCGGCGCCCTGCCGTTCGTAGGCCGCCGCCAGCGTCGCCGGGTCGCCTTGGTCGGTGAGCCCGGCGAAGGAGACGCCCTTGACGACCCTGCCGTCGCGCACGTCGAGACACGGCACGACTCGGACGGGCAACGCGGGGACGATGCCTTGCGGGCCGTCCGCAAGCAACGGCTCGGCGAGAATCAGGCGTTCAGCCATCGCGACAGCAGTGTGCGCCCGTAAGCGCCGGAGAGTTCCGGGTGAAACTGGCATCCCACCACCGGGCCGCGCTCGGCCGCGGCGAGGAACTGGACGCCGTAGCGGGACCAGGCGGTCTGCCAAGCTTTCGGGCGTTCGGCCAAGTAGTAGGAGTTGGCGAAGTAGGCGTATCCTCTCGGCACGAGGCGGCAGTCGTCCTCCGGCTCCACCAGGTTCCAGCCCATTTGGGGGACCCGCTTGCCGTTGACGGCGAACTTGGCCGCTTGGCCCGGCAGAGCGCCCAAGCCGGTCTCCTCCGGCGCCTCGGCGCTCCGTTCCGCCATGAGCTGCATTCCCAGACAGATGCCCAGTGTGGGCCGGCCCCGTTCGATGCGTTCGCTCAGCGCCTCGGCTAGACCGTTGCGCGCCAGGGCGCCTCGGGCCGCGGCGAAGGCGCCCACGCCGGGGAGCACGACCCGGTCGGAACGGGCGGCCTCGCGCGCTTTTTCGGCGAGCGACACCTTGCAATCCATCCGCTCGAACGCGGCCACGACGGAGGCCAAGTTGGCCGCCCCGGTTCGCACGACCGTCACGCTCGGCCGCCCCGGTTTCACAGCGTCCCCTTGGTGGAACGCAGCCCCTGCCCCGTCGGCTGGAAGGCGGACTTGAGCGCGAGCGCGAGCGCCTTGAACGCGGCCTCGGCCCGGTGGTGGTCGTTGGCGCCCCGGAGCACGTCCACGTGGAGGGTCAGTCTCGCCGTCTGCGCGAAGGAACGGAAGAAGTGGGGGATGTTTTCGCACGACAGGTCGCCCAGGCGGTCGCGGACGAGGCCCAGCTCGCCCGCGAAGAAGGGGCGTCCGGACACGTCGGCCACCGCGCGGGCCAGAGCGTCGTCCAGCGGCGCGTGCGCGGCGCCGAAGCGAGCCACGCCGGAGAGATCGCCAAGGGCTTGGCGGACGGCCTCGCCCAATCCCAGAGCCACGTCTTCCACCGTGTGATGGTCGTCCACGACCAGGTCGCCCTTGCAGGCCAGGGCCAGGTCCCAGCCCGCGTGGAACGCCAGCGCCGAGAGCATGTGATCGAGGAAGCCGACGCCCGTGCGTATCTCGATTTCCCCGGTCCCGTCGAGCAGGACGTTGGCGCTGACGCCCGTCTCGTTGGTCTGGCGGACCACGCGGCCCCTTCTGCCTTTGTTGCTCATCGTCATGCTCCTTCCAGAACCGTGGCTTGCCTGGGCGGCCCGGAGGCGCCCGGCGACGGTCGGCTTCGAGGCTGTGCAGTCGGCCCGCTTCGCTCCACGGCCCACGCGGGATCGGCGAGGTTCAGCCGTCCCCAGGAACTCGCGTCGCTCGCGTCCACGACTCGAGCGGCTCCCGCCTCCCACAGAACCTCTCGTGCCGCGCCGGACGCGCCGGGCGGAACAACCCCGACAGGCACCACGCCCGCTTCGCCTGCTGCAAGAATATCGTCGCGGGTGTCGCCGAACATCCAGGCCGTGCCGACTTCCAACTGGCGCATGGCGAGGGCCACGGGGGCGGGATCCGGCTTGAGGGGCGCGTCTTCTCGGCAGACCACCGCGCCGAAGAGTTCGCGCAGCCCGCGTTCTTCCAAGAAGCGGAAGGCGTCGCGACGGGGGCGGCCCGTCACGATCCCGAGCCGAAAGCGTCCGGCGAGCGCGTCCAGCCAGTCGCGCGGCGGGATCAGCGTCTCGAAGCGGCGCAATCCCGGCGCGTCTTTCGAACCTTGGTAGGCTGCCTCGAAACGTTTCCGCACTTCGTCGAGCGGCACGTCCACGCCGGCCTCCTGCAGAAGGGAGCGGGTCAGCGCCCAGTCGTCGTTCGCATTGCCCTTCGCCTTGGCGGCGTCGATTTCGGGGGGACCGACGGCGATCCCGAACGATTCGCAGGCGGCCACGATGGCCGCACGGTAGGATTGCCGCACGTTGGCCAGCACGCCGTCCATGTCGAACAGCAGCGCCTCCGGCCCGCGCAGACATTCCATCGCCCGCTCGAAGCGCCGAAACTCCGCGTCGCCCGGCGGCACGGCGACGCGCGCGTAGCCCGGCAAGCTGTCGAACAGACGAATGCGCACGCCTTGGGCAGCCAAGCCGCGGTCGATCCAGCGCGTATCGGGGAAGCGGGCGAGGACGAAGTTGGCTTGCGACGGCACGGGCTCTCCGCCGGCGTCCCGGAGGAGGGCGGCCAGCTTGGCCCGGCGCGGCCGTACCGAGGCCGCGAAGGCCCGCATCCGGCCCCTGCCCCGCTTCAGCTGGTCCGTGGCGACAGCTGCCGCCGGTCCGCCGACCGGGAAGGGACCTCCGAAGGCGCGCAGCGTCGCGATCCGCTCGGGCGTTCCCACGGCGAAGCCGACGCGCAGTCCGGCCAGCCCCCAGGCCTTGGACAGCGTGCGGATCATCACGACGCGCGGCCTGCCCAGCAACGCCGGGGCCGGGTCGTGGTCCGCGAACTCCGCGTAGGCCAGGTCGACCATCAAGAGGACGTGTTCGGGAAGGTCCTCGGCCAGCGCGACCAAGTCCCGTTCCGCCATTGCGCAGCCCGTGGGATTGTTGGGAGACACCACGGCCACGACGGCGGTCCTCTCGGAGACGGCCTCCACGACGGCCTGGCGAGGCAAGGCGCCCCATTCGTATTCGACCGGCGCCAGCGTCGCACCCGCCATGCGCCCGCAGTGCGGGATCACCTCGAAGGTCGGCGACGGGAAGACGAGTTCTCGGCCCGGCGAGAGAGAGGCCCGCATGACGCGGTCGATCGCGTCGTCTCCGCCCGTCGTCGCCAGCACGCAGGCCGGGTCGGCACCCAGGTCGGCCGCGTAGGCCGCTTCGAGCGGGGCGGGGTCGGGGTACTTGGCGAGCAGCCGCGGGTCGTGCGCAGCCAGGTCGTCCAGGCACTGGCGCGGGGGCGGCGCGCCCTCGTTGAGGCTGAGGTCGAGAATCACTGGACGATCTGCCGGGGCTGCGCGACCACGAGGTCGGTCGCTCCGAGCGTGCGGAGGCGGACCAGCAGTTCGGGGAGGCCCTTGCGGGGCACGGCGGCCCTCACCGAGTAGGCGGACTCGCCGTGCAGTCTCGCCACCGTCGGCTTGCGCATGCAAGGCAGGGCTCCGATCACCCGCTCGAAGGCCTCCTCCGAGACGTTGAGATCGAGCATGACCCGGCTGCGCGCCTCCAGAACGGACCGGAGCAACATGGCCAAGTCCCGAATCGGCCCGCTCTTGGCGCTGTCCGCGAGGGCGGCGCGATTCGCGTAGAGACGCGTGGAGGAGCGCATCAGCCTGTCCACCACCACCAAACCGTTGCGGCGGAGCGTGGCGCCGGTGGCCGTGTTGTCCACGATCACGTCCGCGTCTTCGGGCGGGAACGCCTCCGTCGCGCCGTAGGAGCGCACGAGCGTCGCGTCGATGGAGGTGCGGGCGATCCACTCGCGTGCCAAGCGCACGTACTCCGACGCCGCAACCAGCGGCTGGCCGGACGGCAACGCTCCTCCGGCGGCCAGTGCGCGAGGGGCTGCGGCGACCACGCTCACCGGGTCGAGCCCGGTGTCCAGAAGCTCCACGAGGTCGGCCTCCAGTTCGGCGACCCAGTCGGCGCCCGCGAACCCCACGTCGCGAGAGCCCGCCTGCAACATCTCCACGACGTTCTGCGGCTTGAGCAGCTTGGCGTCGAACCCGGGCCAGGAGAGGAACGGCCGGTAGCTCCGTTCGGCCAGCCTAACGCCGATCCCTGCGTCGGCGAGCAACTCCAGCACGCCGGCCTGCATCCGCCCCTTGGGCAAGGCGAGGCGAATCGCACCCGCCCCATCGCCGCGCCACGACGGGCGCTCCCCGCCTCCCGGCTGGCCGACCGGCGTCTCCGGCCCCTCGGGCGTGGCGCCTCGCGAACTGCTCACGCTTGCAACCTCCGTCCGGGGCTTCGTCCGTGCGACCGGCGGGTCGCGGGTGTCGGCGGGGCGAAAAAAAGCGCCGCCCCTGAAGCGTTCGAGGGCGGCGCGCCACCGGCGCTGTTCTATGCGAACGATCGCGAGGCTGGGGCCGGTGGTCAAGTGACGGCGACGAGGACTCCCGACAGCTGCCGTGGGTACGACGATGCGCGGTCAGTCGCTTGGCTGGATTGGCCGCGGGTCGTCGGCGCAGGGTGCTCCGATTCGCGACGGTCATGCACCACGAAGACAACGGATGCTCCATTTGACGACATGCGGCGGCTTGCGAAGCATTCGCGCGTGATGTTAGGTTCGCTGGATCGTCTCCTGGTCCCGAATCCCAACAGCCAATCACTGGAAGTGACGAAGCCTCAACCCCTACGCCTAACGCCGGTTGCTGAAGTGCCGTTGCCCCGGACGCCGTTGGTTGCGGTCGTGGCCCAAGTCCGGTTCCCCCCAATCTTGACAATTGCCCGGAGCAACACCGCCGCCGATTTTCAGGAGATGTTGCGGGATCGCTATCCGCACTTGTCGGAGGAATACGTCTGCCGGATCAGTATGACTGGAGACTCGGAGCCGAATATTCAGCGAACTCATATTTGGCGCCTTGCCGACTCAGGGCAAGATCCGGATTGGCGAATTTCTCTTGGACAAGACTTTGTGGCCTTGGAGACACGCCACTACACGAGCCGTAGCGACTTCCTGGATCGGTTTCGTGTTGTCGTAGATGCTGTCCACAGTGTTTTTTCTCCGGCCGCGGCTACCCGGCTAGGGCTTCGTTACATTGATCGATTGACCGGCGACGCAGTTCGTCTTTCCGACCGGCTCGTCAAACCAAGGGTGTTGGGAATATTTGGTCGTGCTGACACTGAATCAAACGAGATCGAGAAATCGATTCTTAACATGATGACACAAGTTCAGTTTCGTGCTTTCGATGGCAACATCATCTTGGGACGCTGGGGCATGATGCCACCCAATGCAAGCCACGATCCTGATATGATTGAACCCGTAGACGAAGAAAGCTGGGTGTTAGATATGGATATGTCGACGACACAGTCACATAATTTTGAAACGTCAGTGTTGATAAGTACGGCGGCCGGTTTCGCGGAATGCCTGTATTCGCTTTTTCGATACATGATAACTGATGACTTCTTGCGGTACTATGGGGGAAAACCATGAATCCGTCACAAACCGCGAGAAATATTATAATGCGATCGTCTGAGCTGACATACTTGTCCACTAACCGGTCGGGTTGTGACGAGGTAGTATTCGTCGCTAGGAATCAATCTATTCCTCGCTTTCGTTCATTTGACATCAGTAACCCTACTGGTGCGGTCGGCGCACTGATAGATCTCAACTGGCAATCTGCTGTGCCGACCTTTCTCGTTCGAGGAACGCATCCCAATCCCGAAGTTCAGCGTGAAACAGATTTTCCTTCCGTCAATGAGAGAATCATTGAACTTTGGGCACTTAGTCACAGGGAAGCAATTTGCATCGGCAAGTTAAACCTTGACCAAGCCGCTGTAGCTGACATCGAAACTGCCACGGACTTGCTGGTGCACTATCTTAAACGAGATCGAATCGCAGGGATCGTGCGAAGATCAAGCCAAGCAATGAACGGAAAAATGTTGGTAGAACTACTATTAGAAGGGAATACTACAGAGTTGTTGCATGTTTGTCGCGAGATGTTCAAGTTTGACAACGTTCAAGATTGAAGAACGACGTTATGAAACAAAAGACCGAGACACTTGTCGATGCAACGAGTTGGTGGCGCATTGCGGAGAAACGTTGGGACGATCCGCTTGATCCAACATTTGCCGGCAACAAGGGCGGTCGCTGGAATCCTCCCAAGAGCTACGCCACGTTGTATCTCAGTGAAGACGAAGGTACAGCTCGGATGAACATGCATCGATTTGCAAGAAAGTGGCCATACGAACCAGAAGAGCTCAGCGACGTCAACGGGCCGGTGCTGGTAGAATGTCGACTGCCATCTCGACAAGTCGTCTGCGACGCGCACACACCGGAAGGCCTCGCGGCAGCCGGACTGCCGGCGACATACCCGATTTCACGCAAGGGACACGAGGTGCCGCACGCGTTGTGCCAGCCCGTCGGAGCGGCAGCAAAGGCGTCCGGGCTACGTGGGGTGCATTGCCGTTCTGCTGCCGACCCCACGGGCAACGCACGGGAGCTAGCGTGGTTTCCGGCCACGGCACGTAGCGTTGCTCGGAAACTTAGGACTTTGACCTTCGACCAATGGTTCTACCGATAGTCAGCCGACGACCGAGTCCGCTCCGAGAGGTTTCGCCGCCCTCGTGACGCCCTTCCGCTCCCACTACCGTCCGCGCACGCGGGCCGGCCGCATTGCCGTGATCGCGTTCATTGCGTGCGTGGCGCTCGCGCAACCGCCGATAGTGCACGGCCTGGCCGACCGCGTGGAGCCGTGGATTCTGGGCACGCCGTTCCTGTTCGCGTACCTGCTGGTCGTCTATTCGGCGGCGATCGGCGTGCTGGTCTGGGCCTTGAGGAAGAAGATCTGATGCCGACCTGGGTCGTCGCGACCACGCTCATCGTCGCGTATTTGATCGCGGTTCTGATCATCGGCGAGGTTGCCCGCCGGCGGACGTCCGCGACCATCGAGGACTTCCTGCTGTACGGCCGGCAGGCCGGTCTGATCGTCCTCTATCTGACCGTCGTGGCCACGTTCCACTCGGCGTTCGCGTTCCTGGGGTCGGGCGGCTTCTTCTTCCAGCACGGGATCGGGTTTTGGGCGGCGGGAACGTGGACGGTGCTCGTGGGTGCGATCACCTACGTCCTCGGGACGCGCATCTGGGCGCTCGGCAAGAAGTTCGGGTACGTCACGCCTGCGGATCTGCTGGCCGACTTCTACGAGAGCGAGGCCGTCAGAGTCGTCGTCGCTTTGGTGTCGGTGGTGTTCACGATCATCTACATCCAAGTCCAGGCGACGGGACTGGGGTACATCCTGTCGGTCTCCACGGGGGATCGCATAAGCTTCGAGTGGGCCGTGCTGATTCTGCTGGTGGTGTCGGCCGCGTATCTCATGGTCGGCGGACTGCGGGCGGTGTACTGGACCGACGTGATCCAAGGCGTGTGGATGTACGCCGCCGTGTGGATCGGCGCGCTGGTCCTGACGTACAAGCTCTTCGGCGGCCCGGTGGCGCTGTGGCGGCGGGTTGCGGCGGAACGGCCCGACCTCCTCAGCCTCCCGGGGCCGGAAGGATTCTTCACGCCCGGCGTCTGGGCGGGCATGACCATCGCCTTGTCCTTCGGGGTCGTCTTCCAGCCCCACATGATGATCCGCTACTACACGGCCGCATCCGCGCGCACGCTCAAGATCCTCGGCGCCACCACGCCCATCTACCTGATGACGCTGTTCATCCCCGCCGCCCTGGTGGGACTCGGCGGCGCTCTCGTGCTGCCCGATCTGGAGACGGCCGACCGCATCTTTCCCGAACTGCTGTTTCGTTACACGCCGGCTTGGCTGACCGGACTCATCCTTGCGGGAGCGACGGCCGCCGCCATGTCCACGCTGGATTCCATCCTGCATTCCAACATGACGGTGCTCACGAGGGACGTGTACCAGCGCTACGTCGCGCCCCGCCGCAGCCAGGCGCACTACGTCGCCTTCGGGCGCTGCATCGTAGTCGTGCTGCTGGGAGTGGGCTATCTGCTCTCCGTGAACAGCTTCGACTTCCTCGTCCGGCTGGTGACCTTGTCGGCAACGGGGACGCTGCAACTGTTGCCTGCCGTGTTCGGCGTTTGCTTGCCCGGCCGAAGGCTCACCACGAGGACGGGCGTGTTGGCGGGCATTCTGACGGGACTCGCGACGCTCTACGTGACGCGCTTCGTGTACTTGCATCCGCTGGGACTGCACGAAGCCCTGTGGTCCGTATCGGTCAACTTCGTCGTGACGCTGGTCGTGTCGCGAATGACGAAGCCGCCCTCGGCGGAGACCGTCGCCCGCATACACGGAGAAGTCGAGAACTTCGTCTACGGGAAGTCCGCCTCCGGGAGCTGAACCGTCAGTCCAAGTGGTCGTCGATGTCGTAGCCTGCGGCGGCCCAGCCGGAAGGATTCCCGGACTCGTCGAACCCGATGTCGATCCGGCCCAGGCGCATGCCTGCCCAGCCCACTTGGTTGACCAGCGTCGTGCGGCCGTCTCCGCGAAGGAACGCTTCGGGCTCGTCCAGGAAAGTATGCGTGTGGCCGCCCAGAATCAGGTCTATTTCGGGCGCCGCCTCGGCGATCGTTCGATCGCTGGGACGAGAAGGATCGCGGTAGCGATAGCCCAGGTGCGAGAGGCAGACGATCAGCGTGCATCCCCGAGCGCGAAGGTCCGCTGCCGTCCGGCGGGCGATCTCCACTGGGTCGCGATACGTCACGCCTTCGTGCAACTTGGCGAGCACCAGCCTCTCGAAGGCGATGCCCAGGCCGAAGATGCCCACCTTGAAGGCGCCCAAGTCGCGGATCACGGACGGCTTGACTTGGCCTTCCAGCCGAGATCCGGCTACGTCGTAGTTGGCCGAGACTAAATCGAAGTCCGCGTAGGGCAGCATGTCGGCGAGTCCGTCCACGCCGTTGTCGAAGTCGTGATTGCCCAGCGTGGCCGCGTCGTAGCCCATCGCCGACATCGCCTTGAACTCCGGTTCGCCGCCGAAGTAGTTGAAGTACGGCGTGCCCTGGAAGATGTCGCCCGAGTCCAGCAGGAGGACGTGTTCGTTGGCGGCCCGGATGCGCCCCACCAGCTCCGCCCGCCGAGCCGCGCCTCCCAGTCCGGCGAAAGGCCCCCCGTCTTCCGGAAACGGATCCAGGCGAGAGTGCGTGTCGTTGGTGTGGAGGACGACGAGCCGCGATGCCCCGCCGACGGGAGATCGGTAGGCGCCGACAGATTCCCGCGACGGCCAGGGCGGCAGTTCCGCGTCTTCCGGGTGCGCAACGGTCCGGCGAAGGAAGGAGTCCGCAGCAGCGCCCGCGGGCATCCCGGCAAGCCCCGCGGCGCCCGCGAGACAGGACGCCCGCACGAAGCCTCTGCGGTTCATCGCGCCCTCCCGCAGCTGCGCTCGTTCAGAGCCTCCGGAGTCGGCCGCGGCGGCCCCCGTTCGCCAGACTCGACTTCCCGGGCGGGGCCGCCTTCGTTCGCGCCTGCAGGCCGAATCCGCCCGTCCAGGAGAGGAGCGACCTCGCCTCGCTCGCGCACGTAGTCGACGAAGGCGTCTCTGATCAGGAGGCCCAGATCCTCGCGGTCTTCCGGGTCCACTTCCCACAGGACGCTCCATGTGCCGCCCCCGTCGGCAAGATAGTCCACCGTCGCCAGCCGGTACTCGCCGTCGGCGCGGACGGGTTCGCCGCCGATCCGCACGTCCACCGCGTCGCGGCCGTCCAGCGCCATGGTCCAACCGGCCACCGGTTCGCCGTTGCTGGCCGCGATCTCGTCGGCCAAGCGCTCCATCTGCTCCCCCGTGAGCGAGAGGATGATCACGTAGTTCCTGAAGGGCAACAGCTCGAACGCATGGGTCATCCGAAGCGGCCCGGCCGCCAGCGGCACGCGCAATCCCCCGTCGTTGAGGAGGACGGCGTGGACCGTGTCGCTCGCCAGGCGGCGGGCCGTGTGGAGGACGGCGTCGGCAACCAAGTTGTCGAGCGCGCCTTCGGGATCCGCCTTCACGAACGGGCCGCTCGCCAAGCCGACGACCTCGGCCAGCTCCTTCTCGATTTGAGAGCGGTACTTGGTGAGCATCCCTTCGACGTCCGCCGCCTCCGAAATCGAGTCGGCGATCTCGACGAAGCCGGCTTCGTAGGCGAGAGGGACGGGGCCAGGGGGATCGGCGGGCGGCGGCGTCCCGGCGGAGTTCCACGAGCAACCGGACAGGGCGCACGCTAGGACGGACGCGTAGGCGGCTCGGCGATATGGGAACATGGTCGCGCCGATCCCAGGGGACGGAGAGACATGCGGACGAGAGCCCGCGCGACCGCGGGCGAAGGCGGGGCCGCGAAGGCGTCTCTTAAGTTTAGTCTTCACGGGTTGTTGCGCCATGTTCGCAAAGTTGCGTCACGTTCGCAAAGGGGAGAGTCCTTGATCACCATCGACGGGCGCACGCTCACGCTCGAGCAGGTCGAAGCCGTGGCGGAAGGCGGCGAGCCGGTCCGCCTGCACGAGGAAGCGCTGGCGAGCGTCCGGCAGTCCCGCGAGCGGCTCGAATCTCTCCTGGCGGACGGCGCGATCGTCTACGGCGTGACCACCGGCTTCGGCAGCCTCGCGAGCGTGCCGATCGGCGCGGCGGAGCGGCGGGAACTGCAGAGCAACTTGGTCAGGAGCCACGCGGCGGGAACGGGCCGGCCGCTGCCGGAAGCCGAGGTTCGGGCCATGATGCTGCTGCGCGCCAACACGCTGGCCCGGGGCCATTCCGGCTGCCGTCCCGTGATCGTGGAGCGGCTGCTGGATCTGCTGAACCGGCAACTGCATCCGGTCGTCCCCGAGATCGGTTCGCTCGGGGCCAGCGGCGACTTGGTTCCGCTCGCCCACGCGGCGCTGGCGCTGATGGGCGAAGGGACCGCGAGCGCGGGCGGGAAGACCGCCGATGCCGCGGGGTTGCTGGCGGAGGCCGGAATCGAGCCGGTGGAGCTGGCCGAGAAGGAAGGGATGGCGCTCCTCAACGGGACGCAGGCGTCCACCGGAGTCGGCATCCTCGCGCTTCGGCGGCTGGAGCGCGCCCTCGACACGGCGGACGTGGCCGGCGCCACCTCGCTCGAAGCGCTGAAGGGGACGCCGAGCGCCTTTCGGGCCGAGATTCACGAGGCGCGCCCGCACCCTGGGCAAGTCCTCTGCGCCCGGCGGTTGCGCGCGCTGCTCGCAGACTCCGAAGTCCGCGAATCGCACCGCGACGGCGACCCGCGCGTCCAGGACGCCTACTCGCTCCGCTGCATGCCCCAGGTGCACGGCGCGGCCAGGGAGGCCGCCGCCTACGCGCACCGCATCCTCGCCGTCGAAGCGAACTCCACGACCGACAATCCCCTTGTGCTGCCCGGAAGCGACGCGGTCTTGAGCGGCGGCAACTTCCACGCCCAGATCGTCGCCCAGTGCCTGGACTTGGCCGCCATCGCAGCCACCGACCTGGCCGCCATCTCCGAGCGGCGCACCGACCGCCTGCTCAACCCCAGCCTCTCGGGGCTGCCGGCGTTCCTGACGCCCCGGCCCGGCGTGCGTTCGGGGTTCATGATGGCCCAGATCGTGGCGGCCGACGCCCTCTCGGAAATGCGCGTCCTCGCCACGCCCGCCAGCACGGACTCGGTGCCGACGAGCGCGGGCCAGGAAGACCACGTGTCCATGGGAATGACGGCGGCCCGAAAGCTCCGGAGGAGCATGGGACTGCTGGAGACCGTGCTGGCCGTGGAGATGCTGTGCGCGGCCCAGGCCGTCGAGTTCCACCGGCCTCTGCGGGCCGGAGGCGGCGTGGAGCGCGCCGTGGCCGTCGTGCGGAGCGAGGTGCCGCGTCTGGACGAGGATCGCAGCCTCAGCCCCGACGTGGGCGCCGTGGCCCGTCTGGCGAGAGCGGGGGCGTTCGCGTGGCCCGCCGAGGAATGCGCGTGGCCCGCCGAAGAAGGAGCGAACCGATGAGCGCGAACCGAACGATCCGGGCGCCGCGCGGCACGGTCCTCCGGTGCAAGGGATGGACGCAGGAAGCCGCGTTGCGAATGCTCATGAACAACCTGGACCCGGCGGTCGCCGAGGACCCCGCCCGCTTGGTGGTCTACGGCGGCACGGGCAAGGCCGCGCGAAGCTGGGAGGCCTTCGACGCCATCGTCGCGGCGCTCGAGAAGCTCGAAGACGACGAGACGCTCGTGGTCCAGTCCGGCAAGCCGGTGGCCGTCTTTCGCACGCACCGGCACGCGCCCCGGGTCCTCATCGCCAACGCGAACTTGGTGGGCCGCTGGGCCACCTGGGAGCACTTCCACGCACTGGAGCGGGCGGGGCTGGTCATGTACGGACAGATGACGGCCGGCTCGTGGATCTACATCGGCACCCAAGGCATCCTGCAGGGCACCTACGAGACCTTCGGCGCCATTGCCAAGACCCACTTCGGAGGAAGCTTGGCCGGACGTTGGATTCTGACGGGAGGGATGGGGGGGATGGGAGGCGCACAACCCCTGGCGGCCACCATGAACGGGGCCGCGATCTTGGTCGTCGAGGCGGATCCGCGCCGCATCGAGCGGAGGATCGAGACCCGCTATTGCGACAGGATGACCTACGACCTCGCCGAGGCCACGGGCTGGGTGATCAACGCGGCGCAGGAGGGCGAGCCGCTGTCGGTGGGCTTGGTGGGAAACTGCGCCGAAGCGCTGCCGGCGCTTGTCGCGGATGGAGTGACGCCCGACGTGGTGACCGATCAAACCTCGGCGCACGATCCCCTGAACGGCTACATCCCGGCGGGCCTTTCGGTCGAGCAGGCGCCGAGACTTCGGGAAAGCGACCCGGCGGAGTACCACCGGCGCTCGATGGCCTCGATCCGTACGCATTGCCAAGCCATCGTGAAGATGCAGCGGCGCGGCGCGGTCGCCGTGGACTACGGAAACAACCTGCGCGGCTACGCCCGCGACGCGGGATTCGAGGACGCCTTCGCCTATCCGGGATTCGTGCCGGCCTACGTGCGGCCGCTGTTCTGCCAGGGGATGGGACCGTTTCGCTGGGTGGCGCTGTCGGGGCAGGCCTCGGACATCCACAGGACGGACGACTTGGCGCTGGAGATGTTCTCCGACGACGAGCACCTGTGCCGCTGGATTCGCATGGCCCGCGAGAAGGTCGCCTTTCAAGGGCTTCCGGCCCGCATCTGCTGGCTCGGACAGGGCGAGCGCGCCCGTTTCGGCGTGGCGATGAACGATTTGGTGGCCCGGGGCGAGATCAGCGCGCCGGTCGTGATCGGCCGCGATCACCTGGACACCGGCTCGGTCGCGTCGCCGTACCGTGAGACGGAGGGAATGAAGGACGGATCCGACGCGGTGGCGGACTGGCCCGTGCTGAACGCGCTGCTGAACACGGCGTCGGGCGCGAGCTGGGTGTCCTTTCACCACGGCGGAGGCGTCGGCATCGGCAACTCGCTCCACGCAGGGCAGGTGCTGGTGGCCGACGGCACCCCCGAGATGCGAGAGCGGATCGAGCGCGTGCTCACCAACGATCCGGGGCTCGGCGTGGCCCGGCACGCGGACGCCGGCTACGACGACGCCATCGAGACTGCGCGGGCCGCCGGGATCGAGATTCCCGGAGCCTAGTCCGGCAAGTCCGGAGCGCAGCCCGCCAAATCCGAGCGTAGCCTGCCAAGTCCGGAGCGCAGCCCGCCAAGTCTGTCGCGCGGCCCGTCAGATCCGCCGCGCCAGCGACTCCGACGTCTTCCTGAAGGCCCGCAGGACCTCCTCTTCGCGCCGGTGCCGCCCGTCCTGGACGACCCGCCTGCCGCCCACGAAGACGTCCCGGACAGGATTGTCGGTGCCCGAGAAGACCCAGGAGTCCAAGACCTCGGGACCATCGCGGCCCACCAGCGCGGGGTGCTCCTCGTCCAGGATAACGAAGTCCGCCCTCGCGCCCACCTCGACGCGGCCCCCGTTCCAAGCCAGCGCCCGCGCCCCGGAGCCCCACGCCTGGGCAAGCAACGCTCCGCCCGCGCCGCCAACCGAAGCCGCCAAGATGCCGCGGCGACGCGACGCCAGCCGAAGACCGTATTCCAAGAGGCGCAGCTCCTCGACCGGAGACCGGGACACGTGGCTGTCCGTGCCGACGCCGAATCTTCCACCGGAGCGCGCGAACGTCTCCAGCGGGAACAGTCCGTCGCCCAGATTGGCCTCCGTCGTGGGACACAACCCCGCGACCGCTCCTCGCCGCGCGACCGCTCCCGCTTCCCCGCGGGTCATGTGAGTCGCATGGACCAGGCACCACCGCTCGTCCACCGGCGCGTTCTCCAGCAGCCATTCCACCGGCCTGGCGCCCCGCGCAGCCGAGCACTCCTCGACTTCGCGCTCCTGCTCGGCCACGTGGATGTGGATGGGCGCATCCGCCGCTGGTCCGCCCGGCACGGCGTTCGCCGCGCCCATTGCCGCGTCCGTCCCGCCCATCGTCGCACCCGTCGCGTCCATTGCCGCATCCGTCCCATCCAAGAATTCCGTCGCCCGCCGAAGGGAAGCAGGCGAGACGGCGCGCAGGCTGTGGACCGCCCAGCCCAGGCGCTGTCCGGCCTCCCGGAAGGCCGGGCCCAGCGCGTCGCGCAGCCTCACCAACGCCTCCAAGTCCAGCCGAAACCGAAGTTGGGCGCCGCCCAGGGGAGACCCGTCGAAGCCTCCCGTCTCGTACAGGACGGGCAGGTGCACCAAGCCGATGCCCGTGGTCGTGGCGGCCTCGAGGATTCGTCTGCTCATCTCGGCTTCGTCGGCGTAGGGCCGTCCGTCCGGCGCGTGATGCAGGTAGTGGAACTCGCCCACGCACGTGAATCCGGCCTTCAGCATCTCGACGAAGAGCTGGGCCGCGACGGCCTCCACGTCCTCCGGGGCCAGCCGGGCCGCGAACCGGTACATCACGTCGCGCCAACTCCAGAACGAGCCGGGCCCGCTCCCCTCGGCCAAGCCTGCCATTGCGCGCTGGAAGGCGTGGCTGTGTAGGTTGGGGACGCCCGGCACCGTCCAGCCCGAGACCCGCTCCGCGCCTGCCGGCTCCGTCCGCAACCCTTCCGCCGCCGCCCGATCGCGCATGATTCCGTCGCCACCGATTCTCCGGATGACGCCGCCCGCGCCGACCTCGACCTGCGCGTTCTCGGCCCAGCGGTTCCCGATCAGCAGGCGGTCGAACTGGAGGGAGCGGCAGAGGGTCATGAGCAAGGGTCCGTTCGGGGCTCGGCGCCCGTCCGAACCACGGGGGACGCGGGACGGGGACGAATGAACTGGGACCGGCTGTGGACGGACGTCAACTTGGCGTGCATGACGGACGCGTCGCTAGGCGTCGTGAGGGACGGGGCGGTCGCGACCAAGGGCGGCCGCGTTGCGTGGATCGGCCGGGCCGACCAGCTGCCGGAGGCGGACGAGGCGGGTTCCGGCGCGTGCACGGTCCTCGTCACCAGGTGCGGGGGCGCGTGGATGACGCCGGGACTCGTCGACTGCCACACGCACCTCGTGTTCGCCGGCAACCGGGCCGACGAGTTCCGGCGAAGGCTGCAGGGCGAGTCCTACGAGCGGATCGCCCGCTCCGGCGGCGGCATTCTGGCCACGGTCCGGGCTACGCGCGCCGCGCCGCTCCACGAACTCGCCGCCGCCGCGGCCAAGCGGCTCGGCGACCTGCTGGCATGGGGCGTGACCACGGTCGAGATCAAGTCGGGCTACGGGCTGGATCTCGACACGGAGCTCAAGATGCTCGAAGCCGCCGCCGCCGCGGGCGCCGACATGCCCGTCGACGTGATGCCCACGCTGCTCGCGGCGCATGCCCTGCCGCCGGAATACGCGGGGCGCCGTTCCGCCTATCTGGACCTCGTGATCCACGAAATCCTCCCGGCCGCCGTCGAACGAGGGCTCGCTACGGGCGTGGACGTGTTCTGCGAGGAGATCGCGTTCTCGGCGGCCGAGGCCCGGTCCGTGCTGCAGGCGGGCGTCTCGGCGGGCCTTCGCGGCCATGTCCACGCCGACCAGCTGTCCGACGGCGGGGGCGGCGCAATGGCGGCCGAGGTCGGCGCCCGCTCCGCCGACCACCTGGAGCATCTGTCGCAACAGGGCGTCGAAGCCATGGCCCGAGCGGACGTGTCGGCCGTCCTCCTGCCGGGAGCGGCGCACGCGCTCGGGGCTCGGCGAATGCCCCCCGTGCAGGCGCTGCGCGACGCCGGCGTTTCCATGGCCGTGGCCACCGACGCCAACCCCGGCTCGTCGCCCTTCACGAACGTCGGCATGATCCTCAACTTGGCCTGCACGCTCTTCGGCCTCACCCCCGAAGAGGCGCTGCTCGGCGTCACCGCGGCCGCGGCGAAGGTCCTGGGCATCGACGCCGACGCCGGCGTCCTCGAAGTCGGAAAACGCGCCGATTTCGCTTTGTGGGACGTGCAGGATCTCGCGGAACTCTGCTACTGGGTGCCGGGCCGAAGCCCGCTGGCCGGCCTAGTGAAGGACGGCAGACCCGTCAACGGCTTGGGGACGCGCTCCTAGGCGCGTTCAACCCCGCGTCGGCACTGGTGCGGGAACCGACTGCCGCTGTCCGAACCAGAGGCTGGCGACGCTCCCCAGCAATCCGATCCCGACGGCTGCCCCGACGTGCGGCGGCACCCCGCCGAGGAGGCCCAGGAGCAACAGGCCCACGGCAAGGCACGCGCAGGAGACGGCTAGTCTCCCGACCACGCCGAAATCGAACCGCCGCCACGGCGCGACGGAGCCAGCAGGGGTCGGTGTGGCGGCCGGATCTGCCGCAATGACAGCGCCGACCAGCCGATCCACTTCCGAGTCGCTTACGGCCACGTCGGGGAGCATGGCTTGGCGAAGTCCGCGCAGAAAGGACGCCATCTCGGCCTCGGGCCGATCGGCGTAGACGGGTACTGCTTCCCGCTCCTGGTCGTGGTTGGCGACAGCCGTTGCCAGCCGGTCCACCGCCTCCGGACCGAGCGGGCGGCGTGTCGTACCAGCCACAGGCACCGGCAACATGTCGCCAAGGCGATGGCCCTGCGCCCGCAACAAGGTCCAAGCCGCGACCATCGGGACCCCCAGCGGCGCGGCCACCAGCAGCCACGCGACTGACCATCCGTGCCGTGCAACCAGCGCGTCAACGGCCACCACCGGCAAGCAGAAGCCGAAGAGCAGCGCTACGCAGGCCGCCCATAGCAGAGCGTGGCGCCGCCCGGAAGGCATCCACTTGGTGAACTGGCCGACCAGCGCCCCCGCAACTCCGGCAACGACCGCGAAAATCCCAATCGAGACCGGTACCAGGGTCATCACGGCGATATTGGAGACCGGGCGCTCGGGACGGCCGAGCCCAGGCGGGCCGAGCTGAAAGAGCATTTCATTCGAGGCAGGCGGACCTATCGCGCTCGACAAGTACGCACCGAGCGCCATCAAGCCGAGCCACGTCCAATCGCGTCGCCGCCCGCCGAGCGTCGTTTCGTCCACCAAGTCGAACTTGTGGGCCGCTGCCCAAAAAACCGCCACCGGAACCAGCAACGCCAGCGCGACGCTACTCGGGCCAACGGTCATGATCAGCCTGTCCAGCATGGAGATGCTGGCGGAGAAATCGTCGAGCCCTTGGAGAGCATAGAGGCCGTAGAGCACGGCGAGCGACAGATAAACGGCACCGGCACGTCGCGGAAAATCGTCGGCAGATGCCGGCTTACCCAACTGATGTGGCACTGTCCGTCTCCTGTTTGTTGGAGCGGCGCGCTTGGCGATTCTCAGTATACGTTCCAGGCGCCGCTTCATGCGTCCTCTCCTCCATCTCCGTCCGCAAGCCGAACCGGAAATTGTTCCCTGCCGGGCGCAAGGGCTTGCAGAATAACCCGATGCACATCGTCTACGTCTATCCGCTGCGTCAACGGCGACAGCTCGTCGACGAGCGTGTGGCGGACCAGCCGCCGGTAGTTGGCGTAGTCCGAGAACCCAAGTGCCAACGCTACAGCGCCGGACGGCTGGCCGCTCCACTCTGCGAGCCGCTCCACGGTGAATATTCGGCCCAGCGACAAGAGCTTCTTGGGAGGCGGGAGGCCAAGCGCAGCGCAGTCGCGGCGAAGCGAGCGCGGAGACCGCGCCAGCGACGCGGCAAGCTCCGGCACTGTGCACCGCCGGACGGCCAAGGCCAAGACCACCACGAAGATTCGCTCCACGTCGCCATTTGCGCGGCGTGCAATGTCGCATAGCAGACGGGTGACGGCATGCCCGCCGGCCGCCCGGAGCACAGCAGCTGCGATGGCTGGGACGCTGTCGTCCACGGAGGGCCGCAATACAGCCACGAAGCGGATGCCCGGCGTCGTCGTCGTCCTGCCGCCGTTCTGACGAGAGTAGCTGACGAGCGGCGCGGAAACGCCCTGAAGCACGCGGACGGAGTCGGCCTCGGGGCGATCCGTCGCACTTTGAAAGCTGAGATCAACCACCGCAGGCGACCGCCCGTGGAGCTCGGTCAGTTGGGCGAGCTCTCTCCAATCGGAGGCGAAGATCGTCGGCCCAACGATTCGGGAGACGACACCGTGATCAATGGCGATGCGCAAACGCTTCCGAAGGACTCGACTGCCCATGATCGCGAGAAGCGGCACCGTCCTGCGGTTCACGATCCTGGCGGTCCGTGGTCGGCCTGGGTCGGCGGCAGTGCCCATTCCAGAATGATGGAACGCGGATCTTCGACGTAGCCCCAGAGTCGGTCGTCCGCCTCGGACACTGCAAACGCTAGCACCCCCTGATCGAGTTCGAGTGTTCGCAGCAACCGTCCGTTCCAACTAAATTGGTGTATCTCGGTGGTTGTGTTCAGCGGGTCGCCAAGGTAGCGGCCGCTCCAGCGGAGATAGAAGAAGCGCTGGGTGCCATATGCTTCGACGTATCCGGACTGATTATCGTCGTCCCAATGAAACCTATTGCCGATGATGCGAAACTTGGCATTCACGTCGTAGGGGCCACGTGTCCTGCCGATTATGACTCCCTCGGTTGAGAAGACGTCAATCTGATTTCCGAATTGGTACGCCAACACAAACAGGTCTCGAGACGGTCGGACTGCCATGAAATTCCGGTTCACGAAACGCAAACCAGTGCCGTGATCTATTGTTCTCTCGTCAAATGGCTGGTGACCGCTAAACCTCCGTAACGAATCGATCACACGATCCGGGGCGTCCAATTTCACTTTCAAGAATGGAAAGCCGTAGAAGATGCCGTGCACCAACACATCATTGTCGTCCAGCCATATCGGCATATCCGGCCACACCGGCACACCAGCGAAGCTGATCTGCTCTACAATCCGTGGCGTATCGCCAACTGCAATCGCTGTCCATCGGGCATTACCAAAATCGAATACCCACCATACGTCGCGATTGATTGGATCGCGTGCGATTGCGCCAGGAGAAATAAACTCCGACGGGCCTTCCCCGTGCCTACCAATCCGTGCCACGATTGATTCTTCGGGAAGGTCGACGATGAACAAGTGCGGATCAGTCAATTCGTCGCCTACTAGCAGACGTTGTCCACCGATCGGCTTGATGAAACTGACCCGTCCGAAATCTTCTGTGCCGCCGAGTTGTCGCTGAACTGCTAAGGCTTCCGACTTCGTGATTTCTTGCCTCTCTCTGATCCAGTGAGGATCGCCATACGGGCTAAAGCAGATGTAGTCCGGGGCGCGACGGCACTCTCCGACCTGCCCGCCCGCGGCAGCGAGCCGCACCACCGCGCCGTCGGGCGCCGGACCCGATTCGAAGGCGATGGGGAGAGCGATCAAGCCAACCGCTGGCAACAACGGTCGCGTGATCTTGAGGATCAGGTTCTTCATTTCGTTGGCCACCTCTACCGTCCCTCTAGAATCCTGTGGATCTCCACGTGGTTGAGGTCCAGGGCATCGCGACGGACGGTCGCCACGCGGTCCTGGGCGAACGCGAGCGGCCCGACCCGTCGCTTCGTTGCAGGCAGAGAGCCCACCAGAGCGCCGTCGGGGCCGAAGACCTCCCACCGGTTGCCGGCGTTGCGCAGGACTTCGACCCACAGGCGGCCACCGGGCGCCGCGAAGATGTCGCGAATGAAGGGCTTCCATTCGGGCTTCTGCGGTCTCCGGGGTCTGCACCCCGCGCTCGAATGCTCCGAGAGGAAGTCGCGGTAGTCTTTGTTGCCAGTCTCCCACTCGGCGTCGGTCACGGGTTCGGCGGCCAGCTCTCGGTCGACGACGCGCACGGTGTCCGCCCCCTTCATGACGGAAATTCGGTACCGGTTGGTCACGGCCGAATAGAGCAGGCCGTCGGATCCCGGATGCTGTACGATCTCCGGAGCAAAGGGAATGGAGTAATATCGAATCACGTCGCCGCCGGTGCAGCGCACGAATGCGTCAATCCCTTCGGGGGCTTCCAAGGCGGGGACCGTGTCGGCCGTGGGTCCCGCGTCGTCGTGTCCCGCGAACATCATCGCTCCATGGGAAGGGGACCATGTGAGGACGTACGCTTCGTCCGGCGACACCGGATAGAGCCGCAGGGAGCCGCCGCCGCTGCCGCTCAACCCTCTCGGCTCGGTGCGCTGGCCCAGCCACCGGCCCTCTCCCGAGAACTCGCCGATCCGGGCGTTGCCGAAATCCAGCGCCAGGAGCCTGCTTCCCGTCCAGGCGACGGACTGGAGGTCTTCGAACTCGCCCGGCCCCTGGCCCTGCCGCCCGAACGTGCGGACATGCGAACCGTCCTGCTCGAAGACCCGAACTTCGCGGTTTATCCGGTCGCTCACGTATACGTTCCCGCTCGGTCCGAAGGCGACGTTAGTGACGGCTCCAAAGGCTTCGGGCGTGTCGTCGTGGATGGAACTGGGTCCGATGGCGGCCACCAAAGCCAAGTTCCACTCGGGCGCGGTTCCGGCATTGAGGACGTGAACCACTCCGTTCACGGTGTCGACCTGGGTCGTCATGCTGGTGCGCCCTTCGACTTGCTCGCCGTCGCACGCGGTTGCCAGGAAGAGGATGGCAGCGGCCAAACTGGGAAGCAGCCCAGCTCGCAACCGACGGGCTGGACGCCGGCGTGTCGTGGGCGACGACTCCGACTTCTTCATGCGGAAGCCTCTCTTCCGGACCAAGGACGGTTCGCTTCGTGAGCTGACCCGACCGGATCCTGGACGTGATGGGCAGGGGCCGCAGACGGGCGGCCATCACACTGAAAACGTCGCCGATGGCAGATTCGATATGTCGGAATCGGCCACGACCTGCCCCCGCCGTCACGGCAGCCACAGGTCGCGCAGGGCATCCTCCTCCTGAAGTTTGTAGGAGGCGCGGTGAACGATCTTGCGCGCCACCGACTCCCCGACGCCCAGTTCGCTGGCGATGTAGGATGTCGAGCGGCCGTCGACCAGCTTCATCACGACCGCGTCGCGCTCGCGTTGCGACAACCGGCCCAGAGCCTCGTGCAAGGCCGTCCGGACTTGGTCCTGATGAAGCGCTTCCTCCGGGTTCGGTTCGGTGGACGGCGCATCCCTGTCCAGAGGCACGGTCTCGATTGCTCGCTTCCTCTGCTTCCACTGCTGCCGGCAGTAGTTGCGGCTCACGACCACAGCCCAGGCCCGAAAGGAGCCGTCTCGCCTGAAGCGGTCCAGCTTGTCCATGATCCTGATCCAGCACTCCTGAACCAGGTCGTCCAGGTCGTCGTCGGTCGCGTAGCTGCGGACGGCGGCTCGGATGCTTGGCGTGACTTCCCGGATCAGCTCCCTCAGCAGCTCGGGATCACGCCCGTGCAACCGCGCCAGGTCGATCGAGCGGGCTGGTTCCGGCGCTTCTTCGTTCGAGTCCTGCAACGGAACTAGAAGACGGCAGCGTCAATCCACGTGTCCGCGCGAGCCCAGGCCTCTTCGAACTCGGCGCGGACCCGGGCCGCCGCCTCGTCCTTCCCTTGCGCGCGCAACGCCGCCTCCAGCCCGAACAGCGACCACCCGTTGTGCGGATGATCCACGAGCGCAGCCCGGAACACCTCTTCGGCTTCGGGCGCCCGGTCCGCCTCGAGCAACGCGTTGCCCAGCCAGTGGCGCACCGAGAAGACGAGCGGCTCCGGTTCGTCGTAGCGAAGGCCGTCTTCCACCGCCACCACGGCCCTCAAGACTTCGATCGCCTCGGCGTCCCTGTCCGCGGCGCGCAGCAGCTCGCCCTCCAGGATCGCCGCCGCAATGCCCAGGAGATCGGCCGCGCGGTGCCCCCGGAACACCGCGTCCGGCTCGGCCGCGGCAGCGCGCTGCACCTTCTCCAGGTACATGGACGCGCGCCCCTGCTCGCCCGTGCGCAGGAACGCGTAGCCGCGGCTGAAGTCCCAGAATCCGCGCTGGATGACGCCTTCCGGCGGCGCCTCGAGCTCCAGTATCTCGTCGAAGCGGCCGAACCGGAGCAACGTCATAGCGTGATAGAAGCTCCCGTTCGGAACGATCTTGCCGTAGTCCCTCCCGGCGCGCGTGGCGATGGCGCCCTGCCCGTCCATGGATGCGGCGAAGAGCAGCATGTGCAGGTTGTGGGACGGGTAGATGGCCCACGCCCTGTCCTCGTTCGCGCGCAGGTCGGTGTGCCAGGCGGCCAAGTTGCCCCGCACCGCGTCGCCCCAGCGGCCCACGCGGTTGTAGGTGTGGGACGGCATGTGCTGGATGTGGCTCGCCCCGGGGATCGACTGGCCGAGGTGATCGGCGCAGGGCTCGGCCTTGTCCGGGCGCTCGGTGGGCTCGGTGGCGTGCACGTAGAGGTGACAGGCGCCGGGATGCGTGACGTCGCGGGCAAGCGTGGCCTCCAGGACGCGGTGTATCCGCTGGACCGCGGGCTTGTCGATGTCCCAGCGGCCCCGGCGCGGCTCCAGCAGCATCAGCGCCTCGCCGTACAGCGCGCCCACGTCCAGGTCGTCCGAAAAGCGCTTGTGCACCTGGCCCATCGCGTCGGCGTAGACGGAATCGAGCGACTTGCGCTGCGCCGCGTCGTGCTCGCTCACGTACCGCGTGTCGAGCGCTTCGATGAGCGCCCTTTCGACGGGGCTGGCTTGATCTACTCGCTCCAGGGCCATGTCGATGCGCTCGCGTGCCCGCGGGGCGTCGTCGGCGCCCATCGGGCCGTTCAGGTAGGGGCCCCAGGCCAGCGCCTCGCCCCAGTAGCAGATCGCGCAACCGGGATCCTCGCGCTGGGCTTGGCGAAACGAGCGGGCGGCGCGCAACGGCGTGAAGGCGTAGAGCATCTGCAGGGCTTGGTCGAAGAACTTCTGCGCCTCCGCCGACTGCGTCGTGATGGGACGGTGGAGCGGGCCGACGGCTTCCGGGTAGTACTCGGCGTCCTCGTCGAACCCAGCGGGATACTCGACGGCCGATCCGTTCTGGCCGGACAACAGACTGGGCGAAAGCGCCGCCCCCGCGACGACAAGGCACCAGAATCCGGCAACTCGTCCCGCCCCGGCACGCCGTTCGAGGGCTCCGCCCAGCCCACCAGCAGCTGCCAGGGCACGGCAACCGGCGCCTGCCGCATTCCGCCCGGCTTTCGTTGCATTCCGCCTTCCATGGTTCGTCGTCGAAGCGACGTTCGCCAATCTCCGCTCGATCACTTTGCGCCTCCGCTCTCTGGGTCGTCCTGGGTCGTCCGATGGCAAGAACGCAGGGGAAAGTGGGCCATGGCTCCCCTCTCCGCCACATCGGGCCATTGCGCCGCCCCCGAAAAACCGCTAGCTGTCACTGGCCGAAAGAGGCGCGACGCGACGCCCCGTCGTCCAGGCGCCGGAGGCCGCAAGTCCCGTTGCCCCGCCGTCCCCCCGGCGACGCAAAGTGAAGGGCATGAGCCGCTCCAGCGTAGACTCCCCAGAACGAAACCACGACACGGAGGGTGCTTGATCCCAGACGCGGAACGGGAGCTGCTGCGCAAGTGCAAGGGCGGAGACGCCCGCTTCTTCGAGCCGATCGTGCGTGCCTACGAGCCCCGCGGCATGCGCATCGCGCTCGGGATGACGGGGAATCGCGACGACGCAGGCGACGCTTTGCAGGACGCCTTCGTCAAGGCTTGGCGGTCCCTCGCCCGCTTCGACCTCAAGCGGCCTTTCGGTCCCTGGTTCTTTCGGATACTCAGGAATCAGTGCCGCGACCTGCTTCGCCGCCGACAAGCCCAGTTCCGCGTCGAAGTCCTCGACGACGGGGCGCTCGCCGGGATGGCGGCCGACCCCGAAGACGGTCCGGAGCGGCGCCAAGAGCGCAAGGAAGCAAAGGAGATTGTCTGGCGAGCCCTGGAGCAGCTGAATGAAGATCACCGCGAGATCCTCGTACTCAAGGAACTCGAGGGGTTTCGCTACGGCGAGATTGCGGCCCTATTGGAGATTCCCGAAGGAACGGTGGCGAGCCGACTGTTTCACGCCCGGCGAGCCTTCGCCGACGTGCTCCATGCGGCTGGAGTGACCTATCCATGAACGCGAACCGGAGAGACCCATGAACGCATCCCGCCCCGGCGCCAGCCGCGAAGACTTGATGCGCCTCCTGGACGGCGAGGCGACGCCCGAGGAGAGGAGGGCCATCCAGCGCAGGCTGGACCGGTCGAGCGAACTACAGCGCGAGTTCGCCATCTTCAAGGGCATGAAGGCTCATCTCCGGGACCTCTCCTTCGCTCCTCCGCGGATGCGCGGTTCCGCCTGGGACCGCGTGCGGCGCCAGATCACGCAACCGCTCGGCTGGGCGCTGCTCGTCTCGGGAACCGTGGCTTGGCTGGGCTACGGGGCCTGGGTGTTCGCCAAGTCCCCGACCGCGGTCGTCGCGAAGTTGGCGACCGGGGCCGTCGCCATCGGCATCCTCATGCTCCTCGCCGGAGTCGTGCTCGCCCGCGTGCACGAGTACAAGACCGACCCGTACAAGGACGTGCACAGGTGATCGTCGCCACGACCGAAGCCGTAGCCGGACATCTCGTCGTGCGCACGCACGGCATGGTGCGCGGCAGCTCGATTCGCGCCCGCCACCTCGGCCGCGACCTCATGGCGACGCTCCGCAACATGGCCGGCGGCGAGCTCTACGAGTACACCAAGCTCCTCGCCGAAGCCCGCGAACAGGCCATCGACCGCATGGTGGACGAAGCCAAGGCGCTCGGCGCGAACGCCGTCATCGCAGTGCGCTTCCAGTCGGCCCAAGTCAGCCAGGGCGCCGCCGAGATGCTCTGCTACGGCACCGCCGTGGAACTCCGCGTCGGAGGCTGAGGGGCGGGAGCCGGACCTGGAGAGATCCGCCCCCGCCGCCCTCCATTCGCCGAAAAGCGCCGGCTGGCCGCGCCCGAGCGCGAGTTCGTCCCAGCGTCAGGAAACCGCAACCGCCTCCTTCGCCTTCCTGACCATCTCCCTGACGTCCGCGAGGAGCTGCTGCGCGTCGTACACGATCCCGTCCTTGATCGTGTACTTGACGCCCCCGATCCGCTCCACTTCGCCGGTCTCGTCGTTGAGCTTCACGGCACCGTTTCCGTAGAGCACCTTGAGGTTCTGCAGCGGGTTCTCGTCCACCACGACCATGTCGGCCTTGAGGCCCGCCCGCAGAATGCCGAATTCGATGGGCGTTCCCTTGGGCTCGTGGAGCTCCTCGGCGCCGTAGAGCGTGGCCGAGCGGAGCACCTCGACGGGATGGAAGCCGGCTTCCCGAAGCAGCTCCAACTCCCGGATGTAGTCGAAGCCGTAGAGCTTGTAGATGAAGCCCGAGTCGGAGCCCGTGGTGACCCGCCCGCCGGCGTTCTTGTAGTCGTTCAGGAAGTGCATCCACTTCTGGAAGAACCGCTTCCAGTGATACTCGTCCTCGCTCGTCCAGTAGAACCAGTAGGAGCCGTGGGCCCGCCGCGACGGCTGGTAGAATTCCCACTGGCTGGGCAACGTGTACTCTTCGTGGAAATCCGCCTCCCGTGCACGCATCACGTCCCGGCTGGCTTCGTAGATCGACATGGTCGGGTCCAAGGCGAAGTCCAGTTCGAGGAAGCGCTCGATCAGCGCGTTCCACTGCTCCGAATCCGGCTCGGCGGATTGGTACCACAGGCGTCCCACGTTGCCGAAGCGATGCTGCTCGTCCTGGTAGTTGTAGTCGAGCGGCCAGTCCTGAATGCTGTAGTCGGTCAGCATGGACTCCATCAGCCCGTAGTAGTGCGTCATCATGTCCAGGCCGACTTCCGCCGCGTCGAGCGCCGTCATGCGGGCCACGCCCGTCTGGGCCAGGTGGGCGACCGTCCCCAGGCCATGCTTGTGCGCCTCGTCGATCACCGCCGCCATCAACTCCGGGTCCATGGCCGTGAGCTTGAGGCCGTCGATCTTGGCTCCCTCGACGTCGACGCCGGCAGCCCAACGCACCCATTCCCGAGCCTTCTCCGCCGAGTTCACGGGGCCTTCGTCCCAGGCCTCGCCCGGACGCGCGTAGGTGAACATGCGCGGCGCCACGATCTCGTTGCGGGCCGCCGCCGCCTTCTGCTCGAGAGCCCACATCATGGGACCGTGGCCGACGCCCCGGGACGTCGTGATGCCGTGTCCCATCCACAGCTTGTACGTGTACTCGGGCTGCGGCGCCTTGCCCGAGCCCCCCGTGTGCGCGTGCATGTCCACGAAGCCGGGCATGATGTACATGCCGGTCATGTCCATCTCCTTGGTCGCCCCGGACGGGCGGCGGTCTTCGTTGATGGGCACGCCGGGGTAGCCCACGGCCCTGATCTGGACGATGCGGTCGTCCTCGATGACGATGTCCACGGGTCCCATCGGCGGAGCGCCCGTGCCGTCGATGACGGTCGCGCCGCGAAGGATGAGCCGTTCGTGAGGGCCGTCGCCTTCTTCGGCGCCCCGCGGCGTGGTGGGCTCCATTTGGGCGGAGGCGGAGGCGGGGGCGGTCAAGGTCGCGGCCAAGGCCAGGGCCAGGGCGCAGGCCCACGTGGTCGCCGGCGCAAAGGCTCGGAGGAGGAGAGCGCGGGCGCGGGCGAGGGCGGGCGAACCAGCGAGCCTGAGGCGTGTTGCGGATCCGGGTTGCGTCCGGCAAGAAAAGTCTGCGGGGAGGGCCATGCGGATGAACTCCTGCGGTCTTGGTGTGGGATCTCGGGTACTGAAGCCGCCTTGCGACGGCCGTCTTGGTGAGGATACTGTTGCCGACGGCCAGTCGGCAAGGTTGCCGGATGGCCGACGCGGCCCCAACCGTGCCCGCGGTTGCGCCACCGCCCGCGTTGACGCTTTCCTGTTTCCGGCCCAAGGGAGGACGCTTGGTGAAGTACGCTCCGTCGAGAATGCGCCCCACGGGCGTCGCCCTCCGCGTTTCGCTTGCGCTCGCCTGGGCCGTCGCCTCCCTGGCCTGTTCCGGCAAGCCCGACTCCGCCGCCGGCGATTCCGCGTCCAGCACGGAGTCGGCGCAACCGACGATGCGGGCCCAGCCGTCGGCCGCCGCGCTCTCTGCGCCGCTGGTTCGGCTGCTCTCGGACGGCCAAGTCGCGTTCGGCATGTTCTCCGGTCCCAAGACCCGCGAGCAGGGCGCGGAAATCGGCCGCAACCGGGAACTCGACTTCGTGTTCTACTCGCTGGAGTCCGGCCCTTTCGACATTCCGTCAATGGCGGACTACATGGCCGGAGTCGGCGAAGGATCCGCTCCCGGGGCGGCGCATCCGCTGGTCTTGCGCGTGCCTCCGATTCGAGACGGGGCAGAGCAGATGCGGCAGAACGTGGCCCAGGCGCTGGAGGCAGGGCGTGGCCGGGGTCGTGTTCCCGCACGTCGAGTCGGCGGAGGACGCGACGGCGGCGGTCTCGGCCATGGGCGGCGACTCCTGGCCCGGCGACGCCGAGGGCGCGCTCGTCAACATGCTCATCGTGGAGGACCGGGCGGCCGTGGAGCGGGTGGACGAGATCGTGGCCACGCCGGGCGTCAGCGTGGTCTTCGCCGGACCGGGCGACCTGCGCCGGGCCTACGACGGAGACATGGCCGCGGTGGAAGACGCCATCCAGGCCGTGGCGGCCGCCTGCGAGGACCACGACGTTCCGTGCGGCATCACCGCGGGACCGGACGACATCGCCGACCGGATCGCCCAGGGGTTCCGCGTCTTCATCGTGAGCGACCCGGCCGCAGTGACGGCGGGACGGCTGGCCGCGGGACGGGAAGGCTAGCGGCAACACCTCCGTATGCACGTCGAGAGCTTGACTGTCGAGAATATTCGGTCCATCGACCACCTAGAGGCTTGTTTGGAGAAGACGTGATCAGATGACGCTTGCCAAGAGTCAACCATGGAGATAGAAGAATTGCGAAGCATAATGGCTACAAGTTCCGGTGCAACAACCAGAAACACATAGAGGACTGTGTTGCGTATCGAGGACTTGCCTCTGGATGAGCGCATGCGTTGACAACTCACGCCCCGAATGCCGCGATCCCGGGCCAGCTTCCTCCTCCGAACCCGACGGCACCGGCAGACTCCGCCCAATCCTGGACCGAGGCACCACGCGACGACGGCTCGCCTTTCCGTCGGCGCCTGCCGGGCTTAGCATTCCGAGCATGATCTCCAACGCGGACGGGAAGGTCGATCCCAACGGCGCCGCCGATTCGGGTGGAGTCGCCGACCCGGCAAGCGTCGGTTCCGACGACGTCGCCCAAGAGATCAAACGCCTCGCGGCCGAAATCGACCGGCACGACCATCTCTACTTCGTGATGGACGAGCCGGAGATTTCCGACTTCGAGTACGACGCGCTCTTTCGGCGGCTTCAAGAGCTGGAGAGGGCCCATCCAGAGATGCGCAGGCCCGATTCGCCGACGCTGCGAGTCGGGGCGGAGCCGGTGGCCGAGCTGCCAACCGCGGAGCACGCTGCGCCGATGCTGTCGCTGGACTCCTCGTACGAAATCGAAGACATGCGGCGGTTCGACGAGCGGCTGCGCAAAGCGCTGAGCAGGGACACCGTCGACTACGTGCTCGAGCCCAAGCTGGACGGCGCCTCGCTCGAGCTCGTCTACGAAGAGGGTCTCTTGGTGCGCGCGGCCACCCGCGGAAACGGTTTCGCCGGAGAAGTGGTCACCGAGAACGTGCGCACCATCCGCTCCGTGCCCCTGCGGCTGCGCGGCGGCACCAAGTGGCCCGTGCCTTCGTTTCTGTCGGTGCGCGGCGAGGCCGTCATGAGGCTGAGCGACTTCGACTTCCTCAACCACAGTCGCCGCCGCAAGGGTCGTTCGGAGTACATGAACCCCCGCAGCACGGCGTCGGGGGCGCTTCGCCAGTTGGATTCCCGCGCCGCCGCCCGGCGTCCCTTGGTATTGCTGGCTTTCGACGTGCTGGCCTTGGAGGGTGCGCCCGAGCCCGCCACCGACCGGAAAGCGCTCTCGGCGCTCAAGACCTGGGGCTTCGAGACGCCGGAGCGAGTCAAGACCGCCGACTCGGTGGATCGGATCGCGGAGTATCACGACGACTTCGTCAAGCGCCGCGACGACCTGGACTACGAGATCGACGGGATCGTGGTCAAGGTGAACGAACTGGCGCTGCGCCGGGAGCTGGGCGAGACGTCGCACCATCCCCGATGGGCGATGGCCCTCAAGTTCCGGCCGCACCAAGTGGGCGCCGCCATCCGAGCCATCGAAACGCAGGTCGGACGAACCGGCGCGGTGACCCCCGTGGCCCGGCTGTGGCCGGTGAAGGTGGGCGGCGTGACCGTGACCAACGTCACTCTGCACAATCGCGAGGAGCTGGAGCGAAAGGACGTCCGCGTGGGCGACGTGGTGATGGTCCAGCGGGCCGGCGACGTCATCCCTCAGATCGTGAAGCGCGTGGAGCGGGAGCCTGCGTTCGCCATGCCGGCGACGTGCGCGAGTTGCGGTGCGGCCCTCGTCGAACGCGGCCCGTTGACCCTCTGCCCGAACCACTTCGGCTGCCTCGCCCAGCTCGAGGGGCGGATCGTGCACTTTGCGTCGCGGGCCGCCCTCGACATCGAGGGCCTCGGGGAGAAGACGGTGTCGCAGCTGGTGGAGCACGGGTTGGTGGCGGAGCTGGCGGATCTCTTCGACTTGACGGCGGAGGCCGTCGCCGAGTTGGACCGCCAAGCGGAACAGTCGGCCCGCAACTTGGTCGAGGCCATCCAGGCCGTCCGCCGCCCTGAACTCGCCCGTTTCCTCGCGGGCCTCGGCATCCCCGAAGTGGGCGTCTCGGTGGCCCGCGACTTGGCTCGCCACTTCCGCAGCTTCGACTCGTTCCGGGATGCCTCCGCCGAAGCGCTCGAAGAGATCGACGGCGTCGGCCCGACCATGTCGCGCGCCATCCTGGACTTCCTGGCCAACCCCAACGTCGCCGCCTCGATCGACAACCTGCTGGCCAAGGGCGTCGATCCCCTGCCGCCGCCGACCGTGGCAGCCGAAGAGGACGACGCCAGCGGCGGCTGGGCCGGAAAGACGGTGGCGTTGACCGGATCGCTGGAGGCCTTCTCGCGAACGTCGCTCACCGAGGCGTTGGAGGCTCGGCAGGCCAAGGTGACCGCCGCCGTCAGCAGCCGCACCGACTTCGTGATCGTCGGCGCCAACCCCGGCTCGAAGCTGCGCAAGGCGCAAGAACTCGGCGTCCAGCTCCTGAGCGAGCAGGACTTGCGGCAACGCCTGCCCAAGCTGTTCGCCGAGCTCGCGGCCTCCGCCGAACTCGAGCCGCCCGCTCTCCTGCCCGAACCGGAGTCGACTCCTACGGCCAAGCCCGAGCCGCCCGCTCCTTCGCCCGATCCCCAGCCGTCCGCGCAACGCGCCGCCCCGAGCAGCCCGTGAGCCCGCTCCTCGCCCACGTTCTGCTCCTGCTGGGCGGGTTCGGCGCACTCTATTTCGGCGCGGAATGGCTCATCCGGGGCGCGGCGCGGGTCGCCTCCACCATGGGAGTGAGTCCGGTGGTCGTCGGCCTGACCATCGTGTCGCTGGGCACGTCGGCGCCGGAACTCGTCGTCTGCATCGTGGCCAACCTGGACGGCAACGGCGACCTCCTGACGGGCAACATCCTGGGCTCCAACCTGGCCAACATCGGCCTCATCCTGGGCGCCACGGCCGTGATCCGGCCTCTTGCGGTTCCCAACCGCGTCATCAGCCGCGACGTCCCGATCATGATCCTGGTGTCCCTGTTCTTCCTGCCGTTGGTGATGGACAAGGAACTGAACCGAGGCGAAGGGATCTTCCTGCTCGCTCTCCTGGTCGTCTACGTGGCCTTCACGTTCAGGACGCCCGCCGAGGACATGAAGGAGATCTTGGGGGAGCGAGGGCTCGACGAGGTCGCCGGGCAACCCGCCGGGCGGCCCGGGAAGACGGCGGCCGACTTCGCGACCGCGGGAGAGTCGGCCGGGAAGACGGGTCGCACCGACGCCGAGGCTAGGCTGGTCCGCGACTTCGGGCTGATCGTAGCGGGCGCCGCGGGGCTGGGAATCGGCGGGCACGCCATCGTCACGGGGGCGGAGTACGTGGCCGGCGCGATGGGCATCGGCGGCGACGTCATGGGCTTCACCGTCGTGGCCGTGGGCACGTCGCTCCCCGAGCTCGTCACGGCCGTCGTCGCGGCCGCGCGCCATCACGGAGACATCGCCGTGGGCAACATCGTGGGCTCCAACATCTTCAACCTGACGGCGGTGGCCGGCGCGACCGCCGCCATGAGCAGCTTCGAGATCAACTCCGAGGTTCTGAACACGGAATTGGGCGCCGTGGTGGTCCTCTCGATCCTGATATGGCCGATCGTGGCCTCCGCCAAGAGGGTGCGCAGGGCCGAGGGCTTGCTGCTGATCCTCGCCTATGTCGGCTTCATGGGCTGGCTCGCCCTGGCGGCTTGAACCCGCCGAGCGACTCCAGCCCGCCGGCCGGCCCGGGCCCACCGAGCGCCAGCCTCCGCCTCGCCCGGCGGCTTGCCCGCGTCGAGTCGCGAGGAATCACCAGCCTCGACCCCGCTCCGCCCTTCTGGGCCGAGGCGGAAGGCGTCACCGTCGTCGATGCGGACGGCAAGCGCTATCTGGACTTCACGGCGGCGTTCGGCGTCGCGCTGGCTGGTCACCGGCCTCCGGCGGTCGTTCGCCGCATCGCCAGCCAAGCCTCCCGCCTCGTGCATGGGATGGGCGATCTGCATCCGCCAGCCGCGAAGGTCGAGTTCCTGGAGGCCCTGGCGGCGCTCATGCCGTGGCCCGACACCCGGATCGTCCTCGGCCTGAGCGGCTCCGACGCCGTGGAAGCGGCGCTCAAGACCGCCTTCCTGGCCACCGGCCATCCCGGCGTCGTGGCCTTCGAGGGCGCCTACCACGGCCTCACGCTGGGCGCGTTGGCAGCCACTCACCGGGAGCGTTTCCGCCGCCCCTTCACACGCCGCTTGGCGAACCACGTCACGTTCGTGCCCTTCCCGGAAACGCCCAGCGAGGCCGAGGCCAGCCTGGAGGCGGTGGCGCGTGCGACGAGCGCGCCGGCATCCCCCGCCGGGGCCGTGATCGTCGAGCCCGTGCAGGGACGGGCGGGCGTGCGCGTTCCGCCTCCCGGGTTCCTCAAGTCGCTCGCCGAGGCAGCCCGCGAGCGGGGAGCGCTGCTGATCGCCGACGAGATCTTCACGGGAATGGGGCGCACGGGCGCGCTGCTCGCCTGTTCGCTCGACGGCATGACGCCCGACCTGGTCTGTCTCGGGAAAGCGCTCGGCGGCGGGATGCCGCTGTCGGCCTGCTGCGGGCCGGCCGACGTGATGGACGCGTGGCCGCCTTCCTCCGGCGAGGCGATCCACACGTCCACCTTCCTGGGCCATCCGCTGTCCTGCGCGGCGGGCCTCGGGTTCCTGGAGACGCTGGAGCGCGAACGCCTGGCGGAACGAGCCGAGACGCTGGGCCGCGAGGCGACGGCCTACCTGAGAGAGGCCGTCGGCGCCGACGTGCAAGTGCGGGGCCGCGGGCTGATGATCGGCCTGGGACCCGTTCGAGCCGCCGCGGTGGCCGCCCGCGCCCTGGAAGAGGGACTGATCGTCCTGCCCGCCGGCGCCGCGGGCAAGGTCGTTCAGATCACGCCGCCCGCCGTGGCCGAGCCCGGCGAACTTCGCCGCGGCCTAGAGATGCTGGCCGCCGCCGTCCGGTCAGCGGGCTGACGTCGCGTAGTCGATTTTCTCCGCCAAAGCCACGTCGCGAGCCGTGACCCCGCCCGCG
The DNA here is from genome assembly GCA_958295645.1 of Longimicrobiales bacterium. GTDB lineage: Bacteria > Gemmatimonadota > Gemmatimonadetes > Longimicrobiales > Gaopeijiaceae. The sequence goes on along the minus strand of OY282361.1, from coordinate 2,711,439 downwards.
TCGTGCGACCAAAGCCGCAGGTCCACCTTGTCGAACCGAACCCGGATGTCGGGATGGTGGTCCAGTTCGTCCGCGATCGTCGCGACGCGGTTCACGAAGACGATCGAGTCCCGAAAGCTCGACAACCGGTAGGTCTTGCGAAGCGCGTCGCCCCGCAACTTCCAGCCGGGGTGCGAGTCCGTCCAGAGGCCGATTTCCTTCCCGGACAGCTTGCCGGTCATCCTGGCGCTCCTTCAAGCTTGGGGCGAGTCTCGGTCGGCGTTCGACCACCTTCAAGATAACCTGCTTGGCCGAGCCGCGGCGCGACCAAGCCGCTCGCCCCGCTCGGGAGCGCGTGTTGACGCGATTCGAACGGTTCGGTACGTTTCAGGCCTTCCTGCGGGGTGGAGCAGTCTGGTAGCTCGTCGGGCTCATAACCCGAAGGTCGCGGGTTCGAATCCCGCCCCCGCTATGACTCGTAAGAGGACATCCGGCATCGTCGCCCGCGCGGGAGGCGGCGCCGGAGCTAGGCCGGCCAGGGGATCTGGTACGGGCGCGGTGGCTGGAGCCGTGGCCGGAACGAGCCCGGTCGGTTTTTTGTCGGCAGGGTTTGGGGGATTGGCCAGGTAGCTCAGTTGGTAGAGCACGCGACTGAAAATCGCGGTGTCGGCGGTTCAATTCCGCCCCTGGCCATGCGGGAAGCGACAAACAGGTCCGTAGCTCAACTTGGTAGAGCACCGGTCTCCAAAACCGGCGGTTGGGGGTTCGAGTCCCTCCGGGCCTGCCTCGAGGGGCGCCCTCATCGTCTAACGGTTAGGACACCACTCTTTCAAGGTGGAGATCGGGGTTCGATTCCCCGTGAGGGTATCGGGGGCTCCTGGTGGCGAGGGGCCGGGGTCCCCGGAAGAAGGAGGGCCAAGGGGCTGTAGCTCAGTTTGGTTAGAGTGCCGGTCTGTCACACCGGAGGCCGCGGGTTCGAGTCCCGTCAGCCCCGTGAGGCGGTGTTTGAAAAGATGGGTCGTCGAGCGAGCTCCTGGCTCGCATCGCATCCGGCAGGGGCCGTAGCTCAGTTGGGAGAGCGCCTGAATGGCATTCAGGAGGTCAGGGGTTCGACTCCCCTCGGCTCCACTGCCGGTGGCCGGGTCGTTGGCCCGGCCGAAGCTCGGGTGGCGGAATTGGTAGACGCGCAGGATTCAGGATCCTGTGGGGGTTAACCCCGTGAGGGTTCGAGTCCCTCCCCGAGCATCCCTTTTGGGGACAAGTGGCCGCCCACGTGCTGGAATTGGTAGACAGGCTGGTTTGAGGGACCAGTGTTCGAAAGGACGTACAGGTTCGAGTCCTGTCGTGGGCATGGCCGGGGCGGAAAGCGCCGGCCGGGCGCGCCCGTAGCTCAATTGGATAGAGTACCTGACTACGGATCAGGGGGTTGGGGGTTCGAGTCCTCCCGGGCGCATGGGACGAGAGTGACGGAAGCCGGAGAGCACCGTGGGGTTGTCGCACGAAAAGGCCGGGTTGCCGGAGAGAACCTGCGGCGGCCGCAACGCGGAAAGGGCGCGTAGCTCAGCTGGTTAGAGTGCCACGTTGACATCGTGGAGGTCACAGGTTCGAGTCCTGTCGCGCCCATGACGAGAGGGGCCGTAGCTCAGTTGGGAGAGCGCAGCGTTCGCAATGCTGAGGTCAGGGGTTCGACTCCCCTCGGCTCCATTTTCCGGCCTTGCCGGCAGGCAAGCGACGGAGACGCCACCGTAGCTCAGCTGGTAGAGCACGTCACTCGTAATGACGGGGTCGTCGGTTCGAGTCCGACCGGTGGCTCTCGGCAGGACGGCGGACAGCCCCGTGGTGTAATTGGCAACACGTCTGACTCTGGATCAGAAGAGTCCTGGTTCGAACCCAGGCGGGGCTACTTCGGAGGGATGGCTGAGCGGCTAAAAGCGGCGCCCTGCTAAGGCGTTGGTCCCTAGGACCACGTGGGTTCGAATCCCACTCCCTCCGCTTTTCGAGACGCCGGGCGGACCTGCGCGCGGCGCCTTGAAGGACGGGTGGCCGAGTGGCTTAAGGCGCACGACTGGAAATCGTGTGGGCATCTGCCCGCGTGGGTTCGAATCCCACCCCGTCCGCTCCACGGAACCGCGGGGTCGCCGGCCATCTCGCTGGCAGTTGCCGGAGCGCGGCGGTTCACACACAACTGGCGGGGCGTGGCTCAGCCCGGTAGAGCGCTGCGTTCGGGTCGCAGAGGTCCCCGGTTCAAATCCGGGCGCCCCGATTTTCTGGCCGACAGGCCGTTCCGGCGGATCGCCAGCCGCCGCACAACTGGAGGCGTAGTCCTAATTGGTAAGGCACCGCACTCGAAATGCGGCGTGCGCAAGCACTTGGGGGTTCGAGTCCCTCCGCCTCCGCTTCTCCTCGACGACCCACCCCGCCCAGCCTCGCCGCTATGTCGCCCTTCTCAACGTGGCGTTCGGCGGCCAGCGGTCATTATCCGGACATCCGGGCCCGCGACCGTTGTGCCGAGTTCCGGCCTCAGTACGCGACCGTTCCCGGATCAGAGCCCCGAACCCGCGACTTCATCGGCCCAACCTCGCGACGCCCTTGCTCGCTCGCGTGGATTCTCGTTACATTGCCGCCGTTCGCCGTCGTCACGCTTTTCCTGAAGGCGCGACCACCGATACCACTCGCACCAGCTCGTAGTTGCCCCTTGACCAGCCGTTGCCCCACCAGCGGATGCGACCGGCCATGACGCGCCCGGTGACACCAGGAGGCGACCCGCGCGCCTCCGGCCGCATCGTCGCCGTCGTGGCCCGCGTCCGGCGACATGGACCCGACCGTGCTACGCAGTCGTCGCTGGCGCACAAGACGGGCACTCGGCTCCGAGAAGCACCTCCCCGCGGATCATCGGCCGTCGCCGTCGCTGGCGACGCTCCGGGCTACACTCAGGTGAGCGCGGACTTGCCTGCTCCACTCTCCAACTCGTCGTTTGCTGAATCTCCAAGATTGACCGCTGGGTGCCTGTTCTGCGGGATGGGGGGATTTGCCGCCGGTCTCGTCGCCGCCGGGTTTGATGTCCGCTGGGCCAACGACAGCAATGCCTTCGCATGCACAACATTCAGCCACCAATTTCCTGGGGTCCGAGTGGTCGAGAAGGACATTCGGAACGTTCATGTAGAGACCGACGCCCTAGAGAGTGTCGATGTCTTAGCTGCAGGTTTCCCCTGCCAAAGTTTTTCTCAAGCTGGCAATCGCCTTGGATTCGATGATCCCCGTGGCGCACTGTTCTTTGAGATACCGCGGCTGCTCGGTGGCTTTCAACCAGATCGTCGACCGGCCTTGGTGATCCTCGAGAACGTCCCCAATCTGTTGGTCGCCGCCCACAAGTCATGGTTTGATCAAATCCAACGTAAGTTGCGTCAAAGCGGATATTGGTTTAGGGAGACATCATGTTGGCGAGTGAACGTGAAGGCAGCCACGGACCTGCCGCAGGATCGTGACCGTCTATTCATGGTTGCCGCTTCCCGTCGCCACTTTCGTCGCAACCCTTTTTCCCCTCCGGCCGTCGCCAATGGCACTGGGCGTCGTCCCCTTGCCGATTTCGTCGACCGCTCGAAACGCGGTTCAGACGACGCCTATTTACCGCCCGAGAATCGATACCATAAAATGATCGCCAAAGCCATGGAAGCAGGTACGTCAGTAGACAACATCTACCAGCTGCGTCGCTCGTATGTACGCGAGAAGAAGGGCAACTTGTGTCCAACGCTTACGGCGAATATGGGTCGCGGTGGACACAATGTCCCGTTTATTCGTGACCAGTGGGGGATCAGAAGGTTAAGTGTTGAGGAAGTCGCTCAACTACAAGGATTTGACTCGAAGGCTGACCTCTTTCCGGATATTCCAACACATGAGAAGTATCGGTTATTGGGGAACGCGGTCTGCGTTGGCCTCGCATCCCTGCTCGGGGCTGAGTGCGCAAGTATTCTGCGAAACCGCCTCCCGTGAGCACGGGCATCGGATGGGAGTTTCCGCCGACAGGGGGCGGGCGTAGCGACGGGTTCAACGATTCCGGCATTTCGCACTTTGCTGGTGCACCGTTGTCTAGCTTGGCTCGTGAAATCATCCAGAATTCACTTGACGCACAGCTACAACCGGAAACCCCCGTGCGCGTCTCTTTCGAGTTGATCGACGTGAGACCCGCGGATGTGGGAGGGGAGGACCTCGCCAAGACCATCGTCGCGTGCAAACGTGAGGTCACCGAGCAAGAGAAGAGGGAAATGGAGGCGCTAGATCAGGCGCACGCGATCATCCAAGAGAAGTCGATATCTTGTCTTCGTGTTTCTGATGAAAATACGAGTGGCCTCAAGGATAGAAAGTGGAAAACCCTCGTCAAAATGCAAGGAGCGAGCTTCAAAGAAGGCCTCGAAGGTGCAGGAGGTTCATTTGGCATCGGCAAGTTCGCACCCTTTGCGGTGTCCATGCTTCGGACAATCTTCTACTGGACCTGCTATGACGAGGATGGTGACGCGATAGAGAAATGTCAAGAAAAGTCAGTTCTGTTATCTCACGACCGCAATGGAAAAGAGCGACAAGGAACCGGATTCTACGGCTGGCGAGATGGATGCAAAGAGCTGTCCACGGACATCCCGAAATGTTTTCGAATAATTGATAAACACAGTCATCCGTTGCGCGGTACCAGCGTGGCGATTTTGGGCTTCGACGCCCATGACGGCTGGCTTCTTCGCATTGCTGGAAGTATCATCACGAACTATTTCTACGCCATCGCCACTGGTATTCTCGAAGCATTCATCGAGCAGGACGAGAGTGTCAGCGATGAAATGATTGCAATTGACTGCACTTCGCTAGATCGATGGTTTTCGCACCTAGAAGAGGCAGGCGATAACGGTAAGTTGGCGGAAGACGATGAAGACCATGTGGCATTATGTAGACGCCTTTGCGAACTCTCGCGAAGGCAGCCGGTCGTTGAGAAGCAGGATGCGGACTTTGGCCATTGCAAGCTTTGGATCGATGTTGCCGATGGGTTGCCGAAGCGCGTCGCGATTGTTCGAAGGTCCGGAATGCTGGTAACCATGCAACAGCGACATCTGATTCGATTTCCGACTTGTCGGGATTTTGTGGCACTATGTGTATTTGAGGATCCGGCTGGCAACGAACTGCTGAGGGGTATGGAGAACCCGCGACACGATCAATTCGAACCACAACGGTTGCCGAAGAGCGAGCAAGAGCGTGGCGAACTAGCGCTTCGACGCATTACAGCTTGGATTCGCGATCAGATTAAGGAACACGCAGGTCGGCCAAAGCACGGGCAGGCCACGAACCTGACGGAACTCGCGACATACCTCCCAGATACCGAATCAGAGGAGCCATTTGATTCATCCCGGGGAGACGATGCGAACGATGGCGACCCGGGGTTTGAGGCGGACATATCGATCTCGCTTAAGCCGACTCGGAGGAGGCGGCAGCTCATCGCGCAAACGAGCGATGATAATGATGATCTGTCCGAGGGGGATGGAGACGACATCGGGGACGTCGGGGGGGCAGGCGGAGGGTCGAGAGGTGGTGGCGGAGGAGGTGGCGGGGGCGGACCGGGCGATGGGGACGGGAACGGAGGAACGGGGGGGCGTGGAGGAGGGACCGGAGGACGGACGGCGGTCGGAGTCCTTGGCGTCCGTATCGTGCCAATTGACGAGACGGAGAACAGGTATCGGCTCTTGTTTCGTGCGGATCGTAGCGGTCGAGCACGTTTGGAGCTTGCCGAACTGGGAGACTCGTTGGTCCGTCCGCGAAACGACATTCGAGCTGTGGACGCCAGCACGTCACTCGACGCTATAGCTCTATCGCACGATCAGAAGATGGACATAGAGATCACTGGCGACTCTCCGATCAAGGATAGAGCATTTCGGGTGTCCGCGTTCTTGGTGGAAGACTCAGAATAGTGCGGTTCGATCAATCCAAGGCTTGGCCACACCCAGTGTTGCGGCCTCCGGCGTATGGGAACGATTATCCGGATGCGGAGTTTGAGGCTGATATTGACGTCTTGAAGACGCCAGGAAGCACTTCCGTATCCGTAAAGGTCGTGTACCAGTTGAGCGATCCCGACTTGCTTCGATTGATCGAATCAGACCGCGCCAATTACGTATTGCTAATAAGGGCGACGGGGACGCATTATCGAGAAGCAATCGTGAGTGGGCAGGACAACGTGGACCAACAACTGCCGAGCGACGCTTTGTTAGGACGAGTGACGTTGTCGCCTTTTGTAGTTTGCCGAGAAGATGTTGAAGAATTTAGGAGTGCTGGATGGCATCCTGATTTTGGCACGCGAAGTTACGAGATTCGTCGGGGAACGGTTCTGGCGGAAGATATGCCGAAAGACTATTGGATCGATATCGCGGACGAAAAGCCGTTAGGTTCGATCATTGGACACAAGTCGGCAAGCAGTATCGGCGATGGACACTGGAAAATCGAAATTGATGACGACCGCATTTGGATTGTGATGTCTAACGCTGACTCGGAACAATATAATAAGGCACGCGATAGAGTGAACGAAACGAGCGAGGGGCAATATTTGATGAACGGTCTTTATTTGCCAGCGTTGGTCACGGCGCTACATAAGATCGACCAAGATGCAAAAGGCTATTTTGATTGTAAGTGGTTTGCGTCGTTGGATAAACGCCTGGAAGATATAGGCGGTTCCGAGCTTGGAACAAATGCGGACCGACTAGTGGATGCACAGAAGATTTTGGAAGCGCCCATGCTCAGGATGCCGCTTTTTCGCGAGGCGAATGATTGAAGGACGATGAAAAGACTCGCGTACTATAGGGTCAGAGCGCTTTCCGAGTTGCGGGATGGGGTGCGCCGTCATCTGGAGTGGTACTACGAGCCGACGGGTCGTTCTCCGTGGACGAAGCCACGGAACGGCCTAATGGAGTCACGATTGACGATGCGAGAAAAATTGGCGACAAAGCTAATGACAAGAAACCCGCCAGGTGTCGTCGCTGATATTGAGGGGGCGTTGATTGTGTCGGGAAGTCTTGTAGGCCTGAGTCGTAGGCAGGCGGCATCCGAGCAGATGTGGGCGTACTTGTGTCACTGCGAGTGTCCGCGGTACGTGTCGGCCAGATGGTTGAGCAAGAGACCAGCTAGCGACGACGATGCGGCGCGGAAGGTAGTGAACCACTTCTTCGCAGTTGGAAACAGAAACAGGGCATTGATTCGCGACAACGGCCTGTCGCGCCTTTGGTGGCTCGGGACGATTGCTCGTGAGGTGGATGGCGAGAACCCGCGGCGGTTCTTGGAGATATTGCTTCATCGGCAAGACGTGAGATCGGCGTTGATCGAGCGGGCATCGCTGTCGATGAATCGGCAGGTGCTTAGTTGCATCTACATGGTGATGCGTGAGCATTGGGAAGGCGATCGGCGACTGTTTGCGAGGGCGGTGTTTCGGAGCTGGATGGTGTCGTTGAACCGCGTAGGAGGAGTGCTGTTGTTGGATGCTTTGCCGGAAGAGGCGGTTGTGGAGCTATGTCGCGAAGAAGCCGAACGGGCGTTGGCGGAGGGAGGCCCGGAAGGGGAAGGCTAACCCACGATCACCCGCGCTCCCAGTTGGATCCGCCAGCGGGAGAAGATTCCTGGGTCGGGGATGAACGTCTCCGAGGGGCCGACGAAGTCCAGCACGGGCTCGCCCGCGGCGTTGAATTCGACCAGCCGCAACGGCGACGTGGCGCTCGGGTTGGCGATCCTTCGCACGCCCCACGCACTGTTGAGGAGGTTCCCGACGTTGAGAGCGTCCAGGCTGATCTGGACGGTCTGGCCGGCGACCCCGATGTCCTGCAGCACGCGGACGTCCAGGCTCGAGAACCACGGCGCCAGCGCGCCCATCCGCTCGGCGATCTGGCCGCGCCGCCCGCTGAGGTAGGAATCTTGCTCGATGAAGGCGTTCAGAGCGGTCCAGTCGGCCGGGTCGGACAGGGCGATGTCGCTTTGGTCGCGGGGGATGTAGATCAGGTCGTTGCCGGCCTGTCCGTCGCCGTTCACGTCGCCTGCGTAGACGAACGAGAAGCGGTTGCCGCCCGCCGCGGTGAAGCGTCCCCCCTGCGAGAGTTCCGCGAAGAGGCCGAAGTGGGTCGCGAACCGGTCGGACCAGCGCCGCGTGTAGGTGCCGGCCGCGACGAAGCGGTGCCTGGGGCCGAACTCGGACCACGACTGGCGGGGGTTGTTGGGGTCGCCCTGCACGGGCAGGTTCTGCCATAGAATGGAGGCGATCTCGGTCGACTTGAGCGCGTTCTTGGCCTGCGTGAAGGCGTAGGCGAGAGACGCGCTCGCACCATTTTCGAACGCCTGCCGCAGCTGCGCGGTGACGTTCATGTTGTAGCCCTCGCCAGTGTTGTCCAGCACGTAGATGCCCGCGCCCCCGTCGGGGTTCAGCTCGTTCGCGCCGGCGCCGCCGTAGTAGGGCCGCCCGTCCCTCAGCGTTCGCACCACCGGCCCCAGGTCGGCGTTCCTCGCCACGATGGCGTTCACGTCGTTGCCGTACACGAGTTCGACCGTGCCGACCAAGCCCTCGGCCAGGGTCTGGTCGACGGCGACGTCCGTCACCCACACCTGCGGCCACTTGAAGTCGGGGTCCAGCGCATTGAGGTCGAAGGACTGCTGCTGAACCGTGTTCTCGCGGGTGTATATCTTCGGCACGTTCTCGTTGGTGCCGGGCGCCCAGATGTTGGGATTGGCCCCGGGGTTCGAGATCGTGTTGCCGACCCAGACGAAGGGGATCCGGCCGGTGAAGACGCCCGTGCCGCCGCGCAGGCGCGTCGTTCCGTCGCCCGCGACGTCCCAGTTGAAGCCGATCCGCGGCGAGAACAGCGGCGTGGCCCCCGGAAGCACGCTCTGGTCCACCGTCTCCGGGTTGCCGGCGCGGTCTCGTGCCGCGAGGCCTCTCGAAAAGGGATTGTCCACGGGCTCGGTGAAGTACATGGGAACGTCCATGCGCAGGCCCACGGTCAAGTCCAGACGTTCGCCCAGCGCGAACTTGTCCTGGGCATAGACGGACAGCTGCCCGACGTCGGTGTTCCCGCCCTTGTACGGGCCGCGTCCGATCATCGCCTCGAAGTCCTTGGCGCCGGCTTCGGTCCCGGCGAAGAACTCTTCCACGGAAGAAAAGGTGGAACCGACAGGCAGCGAATACGGCAGGAAGAACAGCCCGTGCCGAAACAGATTGAAGGAATTGCCGAAGCCGAACGTCTCGAAGTTCACGCCCGCCGTCAGTTCGTGCCTGCCCACGTAGGCCGTGAAGTTGTTGGTCAGCTGCCACACGTCCTGTTCCACGATGTTGCGAATCGAGAAAGGTTCGTGGCCCAAGGTCGTGTATCCGATGCCGCCTTCGCCGATCTCGATCGTCGGATAGTCCGAACTGAAGGGGGCGCGAAAGTCGCGAAACCGGTTGTAGCTCGCGAAGAAGCGATTGGCGTACGCGTCGCCCCGGCTGTTGAGCTCGAACGCGAACGAATTGAGCTGGTTGTTGATCTCGTATCCCGCGTTTCTGAACGGCAACGAGGCGGCGTTGGGCCCTCGGCCGGCGTTGGCGATGGAGATCGCCCATGGATGCGGTCCCTGCTCGCGCCTCGCGTCCAAGTAGCTGTAGCGAAACGTGAAGTGGTGCCTGTCGGTGATGTTCCAGTTCAGCTTGGCCAGGAGCTTGTCGTTGTCGGTATCGTGCATGTACCCTTCGTAGGGGCCGGGGTCGTAGCCGTACACGGAAATCATCCTCGCGCGAATCGAGTCCATGACCGAGGCCCGCACGCGCGACTCCCCGAAGGACACGACGCCGTCCTTGTCCGCCAGGAAGTTCGTGCCCGGGTCGCTGCGGCGTTCGATCTCTCCGTTCACGAAGAACAAGAGCTTGTCGCGCACCAGCGGACCGGAAACGGTCACGCCGGACTGGTTGAAGGAAAGGTTCGGGCGCGCCGAGACCAAGTTCCCTTCGATCCGGTTGCCGGTCAGCGACTCGTTGCGCACGAACGTGTAGGCCGAGCCCCTGAAGTCGTTGGTGCCGCTCTTGGTCACCGTGTTCACGTTCGCGCCCGTGAAGCCGCCCTCGCGCACGTCGAACGGAGCGATCGACACGTGCACTTGTTCCACCGCGTCGAAGGGCACCGGCTCGGCGTTCGCCTGTCCGCCCGGCGCGGGGTCGTCGAGACCGAACGGGTTGCTGAAGTAGGAGCCGTCCAGCGAGACGTTGTTGAAGAGCCAGTTGCGGCCTCCGAAGGCCAGGTTCCCGTCGTTGCGCGGGTCGATCCGGACCAAGTCGCGCGTGCTGCGCTTGACCGACGGCAGATTGGCCACCTGCTCGGGTCCCACCCAGGTGGCGGCGCCCGTTCGCCCCTCGTCGAGCACGTCTTGCCGGGAGACGACCACGCCGACGCCCTCGATGCGGACGGCCTCGGCCTCGAGGCGAAAGTCGATCCGCACGGTTCGGCCCAGCAGCACGAAGACGTCCTCCTCGGTCTGAACGGCGCGGCCGAGCATTTCGGCGGCGACCATGTAGGGCCCGCCCACGCGCATGTTCGGCAGCGCGAAGATGCCCCCCTCGCGGCTGACGGCGGCATAGCGCGTCCCCGACTCGACGTGCACGGCGGTGACGGTCGCCCCTGCCAGCGGCTGCCCTTCCGCGTCCAGGACGAGTCCCCTCACGGCCCCGGTGGTCACGCCCTGGGCGGCTACTAGGCCGGGAGCGAAGAGGGGCAAGCTGGATGCGGCAACAACGAGGAGCTGAAGAACGACGCGAGGCGGCCTCATCAATGCGTCCAGTCCGGCGGCGAGGTCTCGGTCGGCGCGTCGAGCGACGACGGCATGCATGTCTTCGTCCGGGCCTCGGACGGCAGCGGCACGTATGTCTTGGTCGGGGCGTCGCGCGTTCCCGCCCACAATTTCTTCTGCTCGAGAGCCTTGGTAATAGTTGTCATGACTTGGGGTTTCATGTCGTCGTCTTGCACGTATGCCTTGAACGTCTGCATCGTGCCCCTTTCACCTCTGTCGAACAGTCTGCCTTCGATCACGTTCTGCATGTCCGACGCCAGCACGTCGGCCGAGCACGCGACTCTCGATTCCTTCCCGCTGAACTGACCCAACACGACTCGGGTCACTCCGGGCACCGACGCGATCGTCCGGACTGCCTCCCGAGCCAAGCGAGACGGAATGTCCTCGACATCTCCGACGCGCCTGCCCCAGATCGTGCTGTGGGCTTTCGGCGAGTAGACCTGGACCCTGATCCGCGAACCCGGAGACGGTTCCGCCACGGATCCCGCGAGCCCTTGCGGCCGCGCCAAGCCATACGCCCACAACGACGACAGCCCCATCCCCTTGAAGGCTCGCTCCTTCTTGCGCTCCATCCTCTTGAACACTCGGAGCACCGCGTCGCCGATGTCCTTGCTGGCAACCGCATTGTCGATCCGCCGGCCGCCCTTTGCGAGAATCTCGATCACCTTCGGCAACACGACCGACGGCACGCCGATGTCGTCCGTGTTGGCTTGGCGGCAGACCTGCTGAACCGACCACCTGATCTTGCGACGCTTGAATTCCTCGAGGCGCCCGCCCGACTTCAGCACCTGCCACGCCTCGGCTCGCAGAATGTCGCGCAGCGCCTTGGCGGCCTTGAGAACGCTGTCTTCGACCGCGTCGGCGTAGAACTCCAGCATATGATGGCGCAGGCCGTTGGGGTCGGCCACCACGACCGGGCGTCCCGTCTCGTTGGCGTGCACGATGCCGAGCGTGGTTCCGATCGATTCGCGCCACATGTTGGCCAGGAATCCGTCCGATCGCTTGATGGCCTCGAGATCCGCTTCCACGACGTGCAGCTGGCTCGTCCTTCGGAGCCCCGCGTCGCCGCCGGGGCCGGCCGGGTCGCCTTCGCAGGGATCGATGAAGTCGAAGTCCTTCGCGTACTTCTTCTTCACGTCGTTGCGCCACCTGTGCTTCTGGTCGTCGTTGCAACCGCTGATCGGACCGGCGAGATAGATCGTGAACTTTCCAGAGCCGGCCACGTTTCCGTCCTCGCATCGCTGTGAGCAGTGAACAGGATCGGGCGCCTTCGGGCACGCCTGCGCACCCGCGGACACGGCCCGGAGCGTTCCGTACACGCAAGGGCCGGGCTCCCGGCAGGCCCGCGTCCGAGGGCCGCCGCCGCGGGCGCACCGTGTTCCCGACTGGCGCTCCAGTGCACCGTAGCATACTAGTACGGCAGCAGGAACGCCAGCCGTCCGCCACGACCTGCGGACGCACCGCTCACCCGCCAGGAGCCGTCATGTTCGCCTTTGCCCTGTCCTTCGCCGTTCTGACGGTTGCGCCGGGGGCCGCCGCATCCCCGGCCGTCGGCCAGTCCCCCCTTCAAGAGGCCCTCGACGCCATGACGTTTCGCGAGATCGGCCCCGCGGTCATGGGCGGGCGCGTGTCGGACGTGGCGCCGCTGGAGTCGAATCCCGCCAAGTTCTACGTGGGCTTCGCCTCCGCTGGGGTCTGGGCGACCGAGAACAACGGCATGTCGTGGACGCCGCTCTTCGACGAGCAGCCCTGTGCGTCGATCGGGGCCGTCGCCGTCTTCCAAGCGAACCCGAACGTGGTTTGGGCCGGCACGGGCGAGCCCCAGAACCGGCAGAGTTCGCCTTACGGCTGCGGCGTCTTCAAGTCCACGGACGGCGGGCGCACCTGGGCCGGCATGGGCCTGGAGGAGACGCGCCACGTCGCCCGCATCGTCGTGCATCCCCGGGACCCGGACGTGGCCTACGTGGCGGCGGTCGGGCATCTCTTCGGCCCCAACGAGGAGCGGGGCGTCTACCGAACCACCGACGGCGGCGCGACGTGGGAGCGGGCGCTCTACGTGGACCAGGACACCGGCACCATCGATCTGGTGATGGACCCGTCGGATTCGCGCACGCTCTTCGCGGCGATGTACCAGCGGCGGCGCACCGCCTTCGGGTTCAGCGCCAGCGGCGGCGGAAGCGGGCTGTACCGCACCACGGACGGCGGGGAGACGTGGACGGAGCTCGCCGAGGGGCTGCCGAAGGGCGACAAGGGACGCATCGGCGTGGACGTGTACAGGCGCGACGGGAACTTGGTCTACGCGCTGGTGGAGTCGCGGGGAGACGGGCGCGGCCTCTATCGCTCGGAGGACCGGGGCGACAGCTGGCAGAAGGTCTCGAGCCGCAACCCGCGGCCCATGTACTTCAGCATGGTGCGCATCGACCCCAACAACCCCGAGCGCATCTACCTGGGCGGGGTTCGCTTCTCGGCTTCGGACGACGGCGGCAAGACTTGGTGGGAGGGCGACGCGGCCGAGGGCATCCACGTGGATCACCACGCGCTATGGATCGATCCCGGCGACTCGGACTACTTGGTGCTGGGCAACGACGGCGGCGTGGCCACCAGCTTCGACGGCGGCCGCACTTGGCGGCATCACAACAACATCGCCGTCGGCCAGTTCTACGAGATCGGCGTGGACACGAGCGATCCCTACCGAGTCTGCGGCGGACTCCAGGACAACAGTTCGTGGTGCGCGCCCAACGAGACCATCACCGGCTACGGGCTGCGCAACCGCGACTGGCGCGACGTCTGGGGCGGCGACGGGTTCTACAACCAGTTCGATCCCGCCAACCCCGACATCCTCTACACCGAGTCTCAAGGCGGAAACTCGGGGCGCGTCAACTTGGCAACGGGCGAAGTCCTCAACATGCGTCCCGTGCCGCCTCCTCCCCCGCCGCCCGACCAGCCCCGGGCGGACGAGGGCGCGCAGGCTCCCGAGGAGCGCACCTATCGCTACAACTGGAACGCGCCCATCGTGGTGTCGACGCACGATCCCGGCACCGTGTACGTCGGCAACAATCACCTCATGCGATCCCGCGACCGGGGCATGTCCTGGGAGGAGGCGAGCCCCGACCTGACCAAGGCCGTCGATCGCGATTCCCTGCCCATCATGGGCGCGCTGGTCACCGATTCCACGCTGTCGCGCCACGACGGCATCGGCAGCTACGGCAACATCACCACCATCGACGAATCGCCCCTGGATCCGAACGTGATCTACGTGGGGACCGACGACGGAAACCTGCAACTCACGACGGACGGCGGGACCACGTGGACCAACGTCGCCGGCAATGCGCCCGGACTGCCGGAGCGCTCCTACGTGAGCCGCGTCGAGGCTTCGCACCACGCCGGCGGCCGAGTCTACGCCTCCTTCGACCGGCACTGGGACGACGACTACCGGCCCTACGTCTACGCCAGCGACGACTTCGGCGCATCCTGGCGGCGCGTCGTGGACGGGTTGCCCGATTGGTCGGTCAACGTGATTCGGGAGCATCCCGGCAGCGAGGATCTGCTGTTCCTGGGAAGCGAAGCCGGCGTGTTCGTCTCGCTGGACCGGGGCGGTTCCTGGCATCGCATGACAGGCCTTCCACGCGTGCCCGTGGACGACTTGGCCGTGCAACGGCAAGACAACGACTTGGTGGTGGGCACGCACGGCCGGAGCATCTGGATATTGGACGACTTGGCGCCGCTCGAACACATGGCGGCGGGCGCGGTGTTCGAGAAGGACGCCTACCTGTTTCCGGTGGCCCGGGCGACGCAATGGTTCCGCATGGGCGGATGGCCGTTTCGGGGCGACCTCTACGAGGCCGACAATCCGCCCGACGGCGCCGTCATCCGCTACTGGCTGGCCGAGAGCGTGGACTCGGCGATGTTGACGGTGGCGTCGGCCGGGGGAGACGGGCTGGTGCGGAAGCTCGAGGCGACGGCCGAAGCGGGCATGAACCAAGTGGTTTGGGACCTTCGGGAGGATGCGCCGGTGGAGGTGCCTGAGGAAGACGGCGCGGGCGGTGGCGGCGGGGGCGGCGGGCGACGCTTCGGCGGCGCGGCGGAAGGCCCGTTGGTCTTGCCGGGCGTGTATGTGGTGCGGCTGGGGGCCGCGGGCCAGATCTCGATGCTGGAAGTCGTGGTGCGCCTCGACCCCCGAGCGGAGGCGGACATGGACGCGCTGCGGGCGCGCCAGGAAGCCGCAAGGGACGTGGCAACGCTGAACGCGACGGTCGCGCTGGCCGTGCGGGCGCTGCGCAGGCTGTCCGAGCAGCTGGACGAGGCCGAGGCTCTGCTGAAGGACGCCGGGGCCGACGAGGAGCTGAGCGACCAGGCTGCCGCGCTCGCCGCCGCCGTGGACTCGCTGCAGGAGAAGTTGCAGGACGCCAGGCCGGGCCGGGCGGCTTCGGGCATCGAACGAAACGCCGGGCCGCCGTCCACGACGCAGCTCCAGGCCATCGAGCAGGCTTGGGCGAAGGTGCCCGCGCTGGTCGAAGAGGCGAACTTGTACGTTGCCGAGCGGGTTCCGGAGTTCCACAGGCGGATGGACGAGGCCGGGGTGCGTCCAAAGTCAGGCGATCCGATCCCTGTTCCTAGGCGCCGTTCCCCTCCCCCCGACCCTCGTCGAACGCCATGAATCCCGCCAAGCGCATGATTCCCATACTACTCGCACGCAAGGTCGTTCCGATGCCAAGACTCACGCAGCCCTTTCGTCCGTATTCGTCTCGGTCGCATCCGACTCGTCCGCAACCGGCCTGCCCGCTGTCTCGTTCGTGCTCGTCTGGCTTGCAACCGCCCCGCTCCGCCGCATTGGCCGCGTTCCTGGTGGCGCTGCTCTTCCTGCCTGCTTCGCCACTGACCGGCCAGCGAGGTTCCGGCGGCGGCGCCGCTGGTGCGAACCCGTCCGAACAATCCTTGATTTCGAGGGTGAAGGCTCGGTCCATCGGGCCCGCGGTCATGAGCGGCCGGGTCGTGGACATCGCTGTGCCTACGCCGGAGCCGTCGCTCGCCGACAGCTACGAGCGCTCCCTCCTTGAGACGGGCATTGTCATCTACATCGCGGCGGCCACGGGCGGCGTTTGGAAGTCCACCAACGGAGGCGTGACGTGGGAGCCCGTCTTCGACGAGGCGGGAGTCGGATCGATCGGCGCCGTCGCCGTCTCACGGGGATCCCGTCACGTGTGGGTCGGAACCGGCGAGCCCAACAACATGCGCAGCTCGTCCTACGGCGACGGCGTGTACAAGTCCGAAGACGGCGGGAAGAGCTTCCGACACATGGGCCTGCGGCGATCTCAGCATATTGGTCGCATCGTCGTCCACCCGTACAACCCAGACATCGTGTACGTGGCGGCCGTCGGTCCGCTATGGGGCGCCGGCGGAGAGCGTGGCGTCTTCAAGACCATCGACGGCGGCGAGACGTGGGAGGCGGTTCTAACTATCGACGAGCACACGGGCGTAACCGATCTCGTCATGCATCCGCACGACGCTCAGGTGCTCTATGCGTCCGCCCTTCAACGCGAACGTCGCGCATACAGCTACGTCGGCGGCGGGCCGGGCAGCGGCATCTACAAGAGCGCCGACGGCGGCAATAGTTGGACCAAGCTGTCCAACGGCCTGCCCAAGTCGGACATGGGGCGGATCGGACTCGACATCAGCCAACGCCGACCCGCCACCGTCTACGCCGTCATCGAGGGATCGGAGCAGGGCGTCTACCGCACGGACGACGAAGGCGCCAGCTGGCGCAAGACCAGCGACATCGCCTCGATTCCTTGGTACTTCGGCCAGATCCGCGTCGATCCCACGGACCCAGAAGTGGTATACCATCTCGGCGTGCCGTTGCAGAGGTCCGAGGACGGCGGCGAGACGTGGACGAGGATCGCCCGCTCCGTGCACGTGGACCACCACGCCATGTGGATCAACCCCCATAACTCGACCCACATCCTGCTCGGCAACGACGGCGGCTTCTACGCGTCGCACGACCGGGGCGAGACGTGGGACTTCTCTCCGAACCTGCCCATCAGCCAGTTCTATGCGGTGGGCGTGGACATGCAGGAGCCCTTCTTCGGCATCTACGGCGGCTTGCAGGACAACTCGACCTGGGGCGGGCCGAGCCGCACGCGCAATTCGATGGGCATCGGCAACGCGGACTGGTACCGGATGGCGGGCGGAGACGGCTTCTTCGCGGCCATCGATCCGCGCGACCACAACGTCGCCTACGTCGAGTCGCAAAACGGAAACCTGGTGCGCTTCAACGGCCGCACGGGCGAGCGCAAGTCGATTCGGCCCCGGCCCGCGCCCGGAGAAGACGCCTATCGCTTCAACTGGAGCGCGCCGATTCAGATTTCGCCCCACGATCCGTCCACCGTGTACTTCGCGGGCAATCACGTATTCAAGAGCACGGACCAAGGCAACAGCTGGGAGATCCTAGGCGAAGACCTGACCCGCCGGATCGATCGCGACAGCCTGCCCATGATGGGATCCGTGCCCAGCGACAACGCGGTGTCGCGCCATCAGGGCACCGCCGTGTTTTCCAACATCTCGACCATGCACGTCTCGACCCTGCGGCCCGGCATGATCGCGACGGGCTCCGACGACGGCATGATCGCGGTGAGCGCCGACGACGGCCGGACATGGCGCAAGAAGACAAGCTTCCCCGGCGTTCCCGACACGACCTACGTGAGCAAGGTTCGCTGGTCTCTTCACGACGAGGCAACCTTGTACGCAACGTTCGACGGCCACCGCAGCAACGACTTCAAGCCGTATGTGCTCAAGAGCGCCGACGAGGGGCTGAACTGGCAATCCATCGCAGGCGATCTGCCGGACTTCGGCAACGTACGGGCGTTCGCCGAGCACCACGAGAATCCCAACCTGCTCTTCGTGGGCACGGAGATACGGCCCTTCGTGTCGCTGGACGGCGGCGGGTCCTGGACGCCGCTGAAGAACGGCATTCCGCCGTCGCCGGTGCACGACATCAAGGTCCATCCTCGCGACAACGCGCTGGTGGTGGCCACGCACGGACGGGGCTTCTTCGTGATCGACGACCTGACGCCGTTCGTCATGCTGGCCGAGGCCAAGGCGGCGGACGGCCCCTATGTGTTTCCCGTGCGGGACGCGCTGGCGTACGTCGTGAACTCGGCGCCGACGACGGGCACGCACGCGGATCGCAACTATGCGGCCGAGAATCCGCCTTATGGGGCGACGATGTGGTACTACCTGGCGGAGCAGGCGCAGGGAGAGGCGTCGTTGGAGATCGTGGACGAGCGCGGGGTGGTGGTGCGCGTGCTGTCGGCGTCGAAGGCGGCCGGACTGCACAGCGCGCGGTGGGACTTGCGGCTCGATGCGCCATGGTCTGGCCCGCCGCAGAGGGGTGGTGGTGGGCAAGGCGGTGGCGGGTTCGGCGGGGGCGGGTTTGGTGGCGGGGCGGGGGTGCCGGCGTTGCCGGGGCGGTACACGGCGCGGTTGACGATCGAGGGGGACGGGGGGGATGGGGAGGAAGCTCCGGTCGTCGTGGAGCGATCCTTCTTGGTGGTGCTGGACGATCTGATCGAGATGACGGCGGAGGACTTGGCGGAGCTGCAGCGGCTGCGGGCGGTGCACCGGGACTTGTCCGCGACCGTGCGGATGGCGGTTCGGCAGGCGGAGGAGGTCGATGGGGAGTTGGAGGCCATCGGCCGAGCCTTGGCGCGTGCGGCCAGGGACGGTCGTGAGGATGCCGGGGGCCCGGCTGGTCTGGAGGCACAGGCGGATTGGCTGTCCGAGCGCGTCGATAGCCTGCTGGAGGTGCTGCGGGGCAGCGGCGGCCAAGGAGGTTTCGGCGGCGGTGGCGGGAACGACGACGGTCCCGTTCCCCTATTGCGGCAGCTCTCCGAGGCCAATGGGCTTCACCAGGCGTTCGCGCCGCCTACGACGCACGAGCGGGCCGTGCTGGACCGCGTGGCGGCCGCCCTGGACGAGCCTCTGGCGTCGGTGAACGAGTTGCTCGGCGACATGGCGGACTTCCGCCGGACGCTGGACGCGGCGGGCGTGCCGTGGACGCCGGGGCGGCCGGTGCGGAGGGGTGGCCGGTAGAGCCGAGGCCCAGGGCGATCAAGTAGTCTCCCTCAGCCAATCCGCCGACAGGACTTCGGCCTGCTGAAGCACGGTCGTCGTGGCCGTCTCTTCCTTGTCCGGCGGATAACGGTGCTTGCGGAGGACCTTCTTGACATAGACGCGGAGGCGGGCGCGAACATCCTCGCGGATCGTCCAGTCGATCGTGGTGTTGAGGCGCACGATCTTGACCAGCTCCCGAGCGATGGCGCGAAGAGTCTCGTCGCCCAGCACCTCAACTGCGCTGTCGTTGGTCTCCAGCGCATCGTAGAACGCCAGCTCGTCTTCGGAAAGGCCAAGGACTTCGCCACGACGATCGGCCTCGCGCATCTCCTTCGCTAGGCCGATCAGCTCCTCGATCACCTGCGCAGTCTCCACGGCCCGGTTCTGGTAGCGCGACAGCGTGCGCGCCAGCATTTCGGCGAACGACCGGCTCTGCACGACGTTCCTGCGACCCCGTTTCCGCACTTCGTCGTCCAGAAGCTTGCGCATGCCGCATGGACGGTGGCGTCGCGGTTGCTCGGAATCCTTGAACTCGACTACGCCACAGCGAGAGCCCGTTTACGAACAGCACGAGGTCAAAGCGAGGTGTGTGCTTGTTCTCACCGACAGTGAACTAGTTAACGGCCAGCTAGTCGTTATTGGCGGGCTCGTCGAAGTCGAGGACTTGAATGCGGTCGCCTTGGACTCTGCCCCAGCGTCGCGATACTCAACTGGCACGCCATCTATCAGAACTTGCTGGAAGGATCGGTTGCGAGCGTCGAGTGTGGAAGCCTGTCGGTCGGCTAAGCTTGCGGACGGCATCGTCCAGCGCGGCCCCGGGTAGACGGGAATTGAGCCGAGTGAAAGTAGCTCGCAGGCGGACCGCCAGCACGACCTGCGTGTAGCCCGAGCGTTCCGGCGTAGAACTGTTGGGAGCGAGGTTGGGACCGTGCGCAGTGACCCAGCTTCCATTGACGAAGCCACTCCAGAGCCCCCTGCTCGACATCGTATTCGACGATAGATGACACTCCAAGATCTCCCCACAGCCAAGATATTTGAGCCTATGGGCTTGGCACCATAGTCAGAAGTCAAGAGTCTGGGCAAGTGCACCCATCCCGGAGCCTGCCAACAACTTGAGACGCGATGCGATTTCATTTAGTGAGCTTGGTTGCGAGCGACCGGGATCGCGGCGGACGGAGGAGCCTTGGCGGGCGGGATACGAGGTGCTCCGGGTTGCGGGCCATAGAGGCGTCGAGGACAGCCTGCCGCTGCTCGCCGCTGTCCTGCACGCCAGCAGCCTCGCAACCCGAACGCGCTGGCCAAGAAGTTCGCCCAGCGCGAGCCTGGCGTTCTCGACATCGCGGCTTCCGTGCTCGGAGGCTCGTTGCACGGCTACGACGGCCTCTTTGCGTCCCACAACGGCGAGAGCGAGACTGCGCGATCGCCCGTCGCATCCGCGATCTGCGTGTTTCTCAACAAGCTTTGTCATTGAGATAGGCTCAGTCATTTTACCTTCGCCGCCGATACAGAATCTGTAGACGCTTTCCCATTGATGATATAATGCCTCGCAGACCTACGTATCGACCTATGCTTCCTTCCTGGTCCGACGACAGCGCACGCCTTCTCCGTCGTACTCGCACTATTTCACTAGCCGTCCACGTTCTTGCCCATATTACTTTGTTTCGCTGTATCCAATAATGCGACATGCAATCTAAGCTCCAGTTGCCGATCGACGGCCAAATTGATACTTCTCGACCATCATACGTGAGCCTCCATCCGTTTGGACTCAGGGAGGTAGCAACTTCTTCGCCGCATCCGCAAAGGCAATTATGGACCATGACCCGGTAGCGAACGGATATAAATATCACGCCATCTTCTATGTCTTCTGGAATCATTTCGACAAATCTATGCGCGATCGTCATCGACTTGTCCGCGATTGGCCATGGTGTTGGAAGGAGTCATATATACGCTATCATACTCGCCAGTGGAATCACGATACAATCCTCTCATCTTCTTCCACCGTATCACGGCAAGACAAGCGTTCAGAGAGTTCAGTTCAGCTAACTGTATGTCGGGCTGATCGTATTCGTCTGGAATCTGTCGTTGCCGCCTAGTAATGCTTGATCTAGCCTGTTCGCGCGTGGTTCTTGTACTCGTCGTCGTTCGTACCATGCCTTGCAGTTTGTCGTTAACAATACTCACACCCAACCCAACATCTACAAAATCAATATCATGATTTTCAAGTAGCTGAATTATTCGCTCCTTGGCTTCTGCTTGATCAATGCACATGAACACAAAGGTCATTTCTTTGAGCTGTTCCACAGTCACATCATCAATGCGACAATCATGAGCTGTAATGCTTTTTTTCATGTTGTCGTAGATGCTTTTGAAGTAATCGACCTTCTTCAATCGCTTTCGCAACGTATCCACGTCAGCTGCACCCGGTGCACGGAAAGCATTACGTTGTTGAAACTCATCGTGATCAAACAAGTGGACTTCCTTAACCCATGTTTTTGATACCAAGTCCAAGATATAAGAGCCCGTTCCACCCAATCCCACTATCGCCACTACTTCATGCTCCAAAAGTCGTGATATGGATGTCACACTGTAGGCACTGCTTGCTGTGTCCTGGTACCGAAAAACACTGTGGACGCCTTCGGTCTCAATCAGGCCTCGGGTTTGAGCTGTCGCTCCTGGATCTATTTCTTGAGCGTGCTTCTGAATCTCCTGTGCGTACACCGATATCATGTGATAGTAGTCACGATAGTTACCTCCTTCCGGCTTTCTGGAAAACTGATGGCGTACGACAATACCGTCTCCAAGGTCTTGGTGACAATCCTGGCATCTCAGCTTCTCATTTGTGGTGCCATCAGCGTTGCACGGAAAGTCGCCAGCGAATAATATAGTATGATCCGTCGGTTGAGAAGTGATGTCCCCATCAAGATTGAGCTGGACGACGAGTGTACCTCTTTTCACTGACTGCTGCGGAGTTACGTACGGGACACAATGAACTAATAGATAGCCAGCCTTTATTTCTAGAACGTATCCTTTCCTGTCAAGCTTCAACAGGTCTGGACTACGAGCGATCAGTTCTTTCGACAAGGAACTCCGTCCCGTTTTTGATTTTAACCCTATCTCGTTCCTTAACTATTCCCTCGGTCTTTCTGCCGCCCCCATATGTATAAGCGACTGTGTACTCAATCAGGTCTCCTCTTCCGCCGTTCGGGAATGCGATGTCGATGATGTCGTCGTAGGTCACCTCATCGCCATCGACCGTTTTCTCACGACCGTTGACGACAATCCGTATGCTCTTGTGGGGTTCCCGGTCGACTTTCTTGGAATCCATGATACCTCCAGGTGAGGTTGCGGCTCTTCGGATGAGTCCGCCCGCGCCGCGAAGGGGCGTCCCACGGCTTTTGGGACGAAAGAATCATATAGAATCCCGGCAATGGGGTCAAGGCTCGTCCGCATGCTCCCGTCCTTCGTCTTCGCAGTCGGAGCCTCCGGGTCCCCACGCTCCCACTGTGCGTTCGACCCCTTCCCCGCACGCTTGCGATCCAGCTTCACCAAGTCCTTGCGCATCGACGTCTCGATCCTCGACGGCCATGTGGGCGCACTCAAGAGCATCGTGGACCCTGCACTTGTCGTCGTCGCCCAGGCTCAAGCACTCCTGTCGACCGGTCGAGACCCTCGGGCCCAGCACCGACACGTTCGCCTACAAACGAAGTGCGTCTGTTCGTCGCACTGTTCGGCTACCAGATCATGCACGCCCCAGCGCGTCTTGCTCGAATCGGCCAAGCGAACCGGAAGGAGCCTGCGCCGCGTCGCCGAGCGCCTGCTTCTCGCGCCCGCCCGCTTCACCGTCTCCGGGCGCCCGCACCACCATGATCGTCGGCCGCAACCCACCACTGGGTCCTCCTCGCCCGGCAACTCCAGGTGCTGCCCGACCCCGGCCGCTAGCACCGGCCGTAATCCCGTTCCTCCGGCCCACCTGTCCTTGCGCGGCCCGCATAGATCCGTGTGCGCTTGCGCGTCCTTTGGCGCAGGGCGGCACTGGCAATTCAGAGCGTGTCGATGGACAGGTGCCGACCGTACCTCGGAGAGCAAGTCTTGCCGCGCGTTCGGGAGACGCGCGAGGACATCGGTGAACTTGCCGTCCGCGCCGGGAACCTCGACGACCAGAGTGTCCGGGGTCTCGAAGGACTGGCTCAAGTCGGTGCTCCTGGACGCGACCAGCGCACCGCCCGACAGCACGCCGCCTCCCATGGACAGATTGAGATAGACGGGATCCAGCTGCTCGTCGGCCGGCGAAGACGTTGTAGCGCCACGGCCGGTAGTCCCCGACCCACAGCGTGTCGCCAGACCAAACCCAGACGCACCAAGGCCTCCTGAAGTCGCCAGGGCCGTCGCCGAAGTCGCCCAAGGAACGGAGGTGCTTCCCCGTCTCATCGACGATGAGGACTTCACCGACGGACGGGTCTACCACCACGACCGACCCGTCGGACAACCGGGACGCGCCAACCACTCTGCCGAAGAGATGACTCGGATCGTCCTCGCGGCCCGCCGACGACGAAGGAGCGGCTCCTTCCCCGACGGCGCACATGGCGTCGTATCCAAGCGGGGCGCTGGCGACGATCCACACTCCGGCGCTGTCCACGGCGGTGGCCGGGACGGCTTGGTGCACTTCGCACGCGGCAGAAGGCGGCCGACAGGGCCAAGGGAGGTCGAAAGGAGCCAGCTCCTGCGCGTCACGAGACAGATCGATCCATGTGGCCCTCGACGTGGCGCTTCAGAACTCGCTTGACGTATTCCGGCATGTCCGCACCACGTCTTGCCGCAACGTCGCTCAACTCGTCGTAGTCGGCCGCCTCGTCTGCGGTCCACATGATGTCCAGCCTACGGATGTCCCGCGTGGCGACGTGGGAGTAAGACTCAGGAAACGCCCAGTAGCAAGACCTGCAGGTACTTGCATCCCTAACGCTCCAGTTTGGGCAGTTCTGGCAGCTCCATGACTTCGCCGCGTTGGCCGACGGACAAAGCAACATGTACTCGTCAATGTCATCCGTCGGTGCATCGGTGCCTACGACCTCAAAGGGCACTCTGTGGTCTATCTGCAGCTCTCGTGCCGGAAACGGCTCCAAGTAGATATTGCATTTTGCGCCGCATTTCTCTATCAGCCTGGTCTTGATTTCCGCAGACAAGGCGGTTCGCCCGGATGTGCCTGCGTTGCGAACGTCCGCAGGGTCGCCAAAGCGGTATGCAGCCATGGCTCTGCCACTGGCGTCGGTGATCCTATCGGTTATCAGTGGAATCCCAAGTTCCCGCACGTCTCGAGCGGCACGTGGGGGATGCTTGTACCGGTACAACTCCTTTAGTTCGTCCGTCGTAACTCGTCCGTGGTCAAGTATGTGCTGAATGACGTTGCGAGGTCGCTTCGCCGTAACGCTGTCAAGCAGTTCGAGAAACTCGCGCGAGTATGTCGGCCGGTTCATTCGAACAAAGCTTGCTGTGCACCGAGGCAAGTCGATTCTGTTCGTTGGATGGGACTGTCGAGCCGCCTTAGGAGGGCTGGCGACAAATACAGCGACTCGACGGTCTCGCGCTCGTTTCCCAACAGTGTCGCCTGAGTCGACCGCCCGGCGTTCACATAGAGGTGACGAAGCTCCAAAGAACGGGGCAGCAATCTACCGTGGGTCTTGCCGCCGGTCCTGCCGTCATAGCTGACGATGTAAGACGCGCCCATGTCGTTCATCGTGTGCAACACGTCGACAAGCTCTTCGTAGCCGACGCCTCCGCAGTACCTTCGATCGTGCCTCTGCGACGTGCCTTGGTATGGTGGATCCATGTACACCAAGTCCTGCGGCTTGCATTCCAGCGCAACCTGCCGGAAGTCCTTGGCGGAAAGCGTTGTCCGGCCAGCCAGCAACTGGTGAACCCCAAGAATCTGTCGTCGCAGTGCGCTGGGCCGTATTCCCGCCCGGCGGTTGTCGGCGCTCTGGTTGAACACGCCGTCAGCGCTGTACCGGACAGATCCCTTTACGATTCGAGCCAGCAAGTACAAGAGATGCTCGGGCCGGCGAAAGGTGTTGAAGTCGCGGCGTACGCTGAAGAAGAAGGTCTTCTTGTCGGACTGCTGGTCGCGCCAGAGGTTGGCATAGCTGGCGACCAGCGGTTCAGGCCTCTCTACGATCTCCTCCCAAAGGGCCATGAGAGGGCCGTCTAGATCGTTGAGCCAGAAGCGCCTCGCCAGCCCCGTGGCCGCGGCCGAGATGGACACGGCTGCCGACCCGCAAAAGGGCTCCACCAAGCGATCCAAGCCGACAGGGAAATACGGCAGAATGAACTTGGCGATCCTTCGCTTGCTCCCCTGGTAGGGGAACGGATGCGGTGCGGTCGTCCCAGCCGCGGTAGCTAGCACCTGCCTGCTCGCAATCGGTCGCTCTCCCTTGCCGCTTCGTCCTCGCGGAACATCGCTCGTTCTCGAATATAGCGCGACCAATCCCAGTCGCCGCTGGTCGCCGGTTAGGTCGATGTCGCCGTCGGGACCCATCGTTCTCCGGCAATGGTCTCGTAGAGAGCGACGGCATCTGCGATGAAGCCGCCGACGACTTCGAGACAGCCCTCGGCCTTCGATACACTGCAGTCGTGGGACGTGCCCACGCGCCGTTCAGCGTAGTCCAGCCATCGCTCTACCGGGCTGCCAAGCAAGTCGTTTTCGAAAGCGCACCGAAGGATCGGCTTCGGGCTGTTGGGGGCGTTCGGGATGCCGAGAGCTTCAACCAAGTACCGCTTCAAGACGTTCCCCATGCAGTCGTAGCACCTCTCGAAGCGGCGGACGACCGACTCCGCGACCGCCTCCTGCATCACTTTCGGAAGCGAAGTGTCGAGATCGCAATAGTTGGCGTGCTGCTCCTGCAACCGTGCAAGCGAAAGCCGGAACCTGTCGTAGTTGATCATTCCAGATCATTCCGCCCCCCAAAGCCGTACACCACCACCGACGCGCGATCCATCTCGTCCAACTGCACGCCCAGCAGGTAGTCGGAGCCGGCTTCCCACATCGAGAATCCGGGCTTCGGCTCCAGGTGGCACATGAACTCGCCTGTTGCGGCGAAGACCATGGCGCCTGCACGAGGATCGCCGAGGCGCTGGTAGGGGAAGGGGAACACGAACAGGCGGCCGGCGTTGCCCATCAGCAGCGAACTGAATGCGGGGAACACGTCGGCTACGGGCCGCTTCGGGCTGATGCGGACGGCGTCGACCTGGCTCGGCTGGCGTCTCTGAGCTTGTCGCGCACGGATGTCGTCGCGATAGGCCTCGACGTCGGAAGCGCGCACGGACCGGTCGCCGGCGTCCCAGCGGACGATCGTGGCCAGCCTGTATTCGGAATCGAGGATGCGAACCTCGGGCTCGCTGCTCGTGCCCATTGCGATGCGGTCGCCTCGGGCGCTGACGGCGGCCCTGGAATCGAACAGCGGCTGGATGTTCACGCCGCCCCCCGACCCGTCGGGGACCACATCTTGCCGCGCGTTCGGGAGACGTGCGAGGACGCCGGCGAACTTGCCGTCCGCGCCGTGCGCCTCGACGACCAGAGTGTCGGGGGTCTCGAAGGACCCGCTCAAGCCGGTGCTCCTGGACGCGATCAGCGCGCCGCCCGAGAGCACTCCGCCTCCCATGGACGGATTGAGATAGACGGGGTCCAGTTGCACGGCGCGGCTCCACTGCCCGTCGGCGGCGAAGACGTTATAGCGCCACGGCCGGTAGTCGCCGACCCACAGCGTGTCGCCAGGCCGAACCCAGACGTACCAAGGCCTCCTGAACTCGCCGGGGCCGTCGCCGAAGCCGCCCGAGGAACGGAGGTGCTCCCCCGTCTCGTCAAAGACGCGGACTTCGCCGACGGAAGAGTCGACCACCACGACCGAGCCGTCGGACAACCGGGACGCGCCAATCACGCGGCCGAAGAGATGGCTCGGATCGTCCTCGCGGCCGCCGATGACGAGGAGCGGCTCTTCGCCGACGGCGCACGTGGCGTCGGAACCGAGCGGGGCGCTGGAGACGATCCGCACTCCGGCGCTGTCCACGGCGACGGCAGGGACGGCCTGGCGCACTTCGCAAGCAGCGCAGAGGGCGGCCGGCAGGGCTAGGGAGGCCGTCTTGCCGAAGGGGATCCTCACGATCGCCGCTTCCAGTCGGTTTGCGTT
Organism: Longimicrobiales bacterium; assembly: GCA_958295645.1. Lineage (GTDB taxonomy): Bacteria > Gemmatimonadota > Gemmatimonadetes > Longimicrobiales > Gaopeijiaceae. Next base: position 2,684,356 of record OY282361.1, on the reverse strand, counting down.
TGCTGGCTCTGGCGCGACGGCCGCGACTTGACCCGGCACCGGCGCAACAGCCCCTCCGCCAACTCCCTGAAGTCCGTGTACGCCGCCTTAGCGGCAACGGCATGGCTTCCAATGGCGCCGTCTGCGGGGGTCAGAGAGAAGATTGGCTTTCTGGCGTCTTGGCCCAGTGGTACTAGACTACGATAGTGCTTGATGGTAGCTATGCGATGGCGATCATCCACTGGTGTTGCGACTGCGTCGTCCGACTCGCTCATGACGTGACGAGCGTACTCTGCAGGCATCTGGTTTACCCAATGGTCGTACGCCCTCACCGGACGGCTTAATCGTACTCCATGTTGCTGAATGAGATAGCCCACGGGCACCATGCAACCTTTCGGCAGGACGAACGGCGGCCGCTTGTAGTGGTGCCGTCTCATCTTCCAGTCCTTGCGCCATCGCTGAAGAGTGGGTCCCAGGTTCCTCAAGCCCTGTCGAGAAAAAAGATCGGCTCCAAGGGGCACAACGACGAAATCGGTCGCTATCAGCGCAGATCGGTTGATCGCGCCAAGGCTAGGACCTACGTCGACCAACACGAGATCGGCTTCGCACTGCTCCACGCCTTTCATAATCACCTGCCAGAACGCGGTCGTGACCCGAAACGAACGGTATGGATCGTCGCTGCCCAAACAGTTGGGCCATTCAGCCGACAACGAGTCCTCGAATCTAGAGAGAGACAAGTCTCCCGGAATCAAGTGAAGAGTTCTGGTCACATCATAGACGGTTGGCGGCCTAAAGTCGCCCACCTTCGTCAAGGGCGCGACGCACTTATACATCGTTGTGGCCTCGGAAGAGTCAGACTCGCTCCACAAGCCCTCGAGAACGTCTTCAGCCAAGAACGCCGCAGTGAGGTTAGCCTGTGGGTCCAAGTCGACTGCCAGGACTTTATAATCCAAGTCGGCAAGCATCCACGCCACATGATAGATCAGCGATGTCTTGCCGACACCTCCTTTGTTGTTGAAGAAGGTGAGTACTTGCGCGTTCACGAGGCGGCCTTCAACGTGCAGAAAACCCAGTTGGCATCAGCATGAAACATCGGTTTGGGTTGTCCGTTCTCTTCCAGGGCACGGCGGGCGATGTCGATCCCTACGCCATATCTCTGCACCCATCCAAGCACGCGCATGGCTTCGGCCAAATTGGGATTCCGATAGTCTACGATGCCGGGTCTTCCAAAAGACTCGGCCGTTACGGCACCATAGGGGCCGCCAGGGCTGTTGATCTCGATTCTGTCGTTGAACCAGCAGATTCGCACGGGGGCGTTGGTATTCTCATACATGCGATGCATAATCGCATTGAACGCGATTTGCTGCAACGCCACCATTGGATACGTTGGCTGTCGCCTCTCGGTCCAACCCGATGTGATGTCGACTCGCGTTCGATTGTGGCCCGACAGCTTCTCCTCTAGGTGCCAGATTACTTGTGCTACGGGTCCGTCGCACCGAGTCTCGTCTACCACCGGATCGCTGAGAGCCGTACCGGCGATGCGAAGAAACTGCACGTATGCGCTTGGGATGAAGTCCTGTGGGCGGGTACCTAGTACGAGAACGCCCAAGATCGTCGGAGTGGGATCATCGACGGACGTCACCATCTTGGTTGTGGCAAGGCGTGCGACAAGAGAACGATCGTTGGCTTCAAGGATCGAGCGCTCGACAGCACGAGGAAGATACTCTTCTTCAAACCGCCGGACGCTCAAGTCGGCGATGCGCGCCGTGGGCACGGGATGCACGTCGAAAGGAGCATCCCGGTGACGCCGTTTCTCGTTCAGCAGTCGCTCGTCTTGAGCAGTCGCAGTTGCCCGCCGGGGCCCGGTGCGTATCCAGACTGTTCCACGAAATCGGACGGGCGGGGAGTGAGACGGATGAACGATGACGACGGCGACATCGCCTCCGGGCAAGCTCATCCGATCCACGAAGAGGGTGGGCGACGGGAGGATGTTGCCGTCGGTCTTGATGTCGGCGAGCTGCAACATCAGTTGGTCGGTGATGTCCAGCCCCACAGGTTGCCCGTCGTCCCTCAGCCCTACGAAGACTACTCCAGGCCGCCCGTGGCCGGGCAGATCGTTGCCGAACGCGCATACGGCTTGACGAACTCTCGCGGGCGCATCGCCCTGGAGCGACTCCTTGCGCTCGACCAATTCCGACTCCAGGTCGGAGGCCATTGCCCGAAGCGTCGATTCCGAATACGGTTCCATCGCTCGTCCCTGGAACGGGGGCGTCTCGTCGCGCCGCCTTGCGTCCCCCAGTCTATCGCGCGCCGTGGCGCCGGGCAAGACGGCGGCCTGCAAGGTGGCGGGCGGGGTAGCCCTACCCCAGGATCACGTCCCGCAAAGCTCCTACGCCGTCCACGGCCCGCTGCACGTGGTTCATCGTGTTGTAGACGGGGGGCACAGGCGCAGGCCGCCGGTGATATTGTGGACGTTCGTCGCCTCGGGCGGGATCGGCATCCTCGGGGAGCCTCCTACGACGCCCCGTCCGTCAGGTCGATGTCCCTGAAGATCACGCCGCCCGGGAGGTCGCGGCTCTTGTACAGGAAGAACAGGGTCGGGATAACGACCAGCACGACGAGGGCGGAGGTGGCCACGCCGCCGAACAAGGGCGTCGCGATGCGCTTCATCATGTCGACGCCGGTGCCGTTGCTGATCATGATGGGCGCAAGGCCGATCACATCGGTGGCCACGGTCATGACGATGGGGCGCACGCGGGAGATGGCGCCGCTGTAGATCGCCCGCACGAGGTCCCGGCGGTCGTTCATCTCGCCTTCGGCCACCGCGTCGGCGTAGGCGATGTCCAGGTACAGCATGAACACGATCGCGGTCTCGGCGTACAGCCCGGCGACGGCGATCAGCCCCACCCACACCGCGACGCTCAAGTTGTAGTCGAGGAACGACAGGAGCAGGAACGAGCCGCTCAGGGCGAAGGGCACGCCCAGGAGGATGGCGCCCGTCTTGGCGAAGGATTTGGTGTTGAGGCTGATCACGCCGAAGATCACGACCAACGTCAACGGGATGATGAGGCGCAGGCGTCGTTCGGCCCGCTGCATCGACTCGTACTGGCCGCTCCAGGCGATGGAATAGCCGGGCGGGACGTCTACGCTTGCCTCCACGGCCTCCTGGGCCGCCTCCACGTAGCCCCCCAGGTCCGACGTGGCGATGTCGATGTACACCCAGGCGTTGGGGCGCGCGTTCTCGCTCTTGATGACCGGCGGGCCGACGACGAACTCCATCGTCGCCAGCTGTCCCAGCGGAACCTGCGTGCCCGTGGGGGTCGGCACGAGCACGCTTTGCAGCGCCGGCAGGTCGTCCCGGAACTCTCGTTCGTAGCGAAGGTTGACGGGGTAGCGCTGCAGTCCCTCCACAGTCGTGGTGACCTGCATCCCGCCGATCGCCGTGCCGACCGTCCACTGCACGGCCTCCACCGTCAAGCCGTATCGCGCAATCGCTTCCCGGTCGATGGTGATGTCCAGATAGTTGCCGCCCATGACCCGTTCGGCGTAGGCGCTCGACGTGCCCGGCAGGCCGCGCACCGCCCGCTCGACTTCCCGGCCCAGCCGCTCCAGCACCTCCAGGTCCGGCCCCGCGATCTTCACGCCGACCGGCGTCTTGATCCCCGTGGACAGCATGTCGATGCGGGTCTTGATCGGCATCGTCCAAGCGTTCGTAAGGCCGGGCACCTGCACGGCTTGGTCAAGTTCGCTCACGAGGCGCTCGCGGGTCATCCCCTCCCGCCACTGGTCCCTCGGCTTGAGCAGGATCGTGGTCTCGATCATCGACAGCGGCGCCGGATCGGTGGCCGTCTCCGCGCGGCCTACCTTCCCGAAGACGTGGTCCACCTCCGGGAAGGTCTTGATGATCCGGTCGGTGCGCTGCAGCAGGTCCCGCGCCTCGGTGATGGAGATGCCGGGCATCGTCGAGGGCATGTACAGCAGGTCGCCCTCCCAGAGGGGCGGCATGAACTCGGAGCCAAGGCGCTTGTACGCCACTGCCGACGCAAGCAGCATCGCCGCCATGGCGCCCAGCACCAGCGCCGGACTGCGGAACGTGCGCCGGAGCAGCGGAACGTACAGACGGGCCAGAACGCTGCGGGCCGGGTTCGGGTGCCCGGACCGAATACGGCCCCGCACCAGGTAGCCCACTAGCACGGGAACGAGGGTGAGGGACAGCAGCGCCGCGGCCGCCATCGACGTGGTCTTGGTAATCGCCAGCGGTCTGAAGAGGCGGCCCTGCTGCTCGCCCAGCATGAACACGGGCAGGAACGACACCGTGATCACCAACAGCGAAGAGAAGAGCGCCGGTCCTACTTCCCGGCAGGCGTTGCCGATGACCTGCCAGTGGGGCTGTCCGTCCCTCTTGCGGGCCAAGTGGCGGTGGGCGTTCTCGACCATGACGATGGCGGCGTCCACCATGGTGCCGATCGCGACGGCCACCCCGCCCAGCGACATGATGTTGAGCTGCACGCCGATCCAGTCGGTGAAGATGCACGCGACGAAGAAGCCTGCGGAGAGCGACGCCACCGCCACCAGTCCGCTGCCGAAGTGAAGGAGGAACACCAAGCACACCACGCCGACGATCAGGAATTGCTGAAGCAACGTGTTGCGCAGGCTGTCCACGGCGTCGTCGATCAAGTCGGTGCGGTCGTAGCCGACCACGACCTCCACTCCCTCGGGCAGCTGCGGCTTGACTTCCTCGATGCGCGCCTTGACCGCCTGCACGACCTCGCGGGTGTCGGCGCCGACGCGCACCACGACGATGCCGCCGACGACCTCCCCTTCCCCGTCCCACTCGGCCACGCCCCGCCGGATCTCCGGGCCGACCGCGACGCGCGCCACGTGTTCGAGCAGCAGCGGCGTGCCATTGGAGTTCACCCCCAGTACGATCTTGCCGATGTCCTCCTGCGACCGGATGTAGCCTCGCGCCCGAATCATGAACTCCTTGCCGGCGATCTCCAGCAGGCGCCCGCCGGTGTCGGTGTTGCTCCGGCGCACGGCCTCGGCGATCTGCTGCGGCGTGACGCCGTACGCCCGCAGGCGGTTCGGGTCCATGGTGATCTGGTACTGGCGCACGAATCCGCCCACGCTGGCCACTTCCGCGACCCCGGGCACGGCGCCCAGCTCGTACTTGAGGAACCAGTCCTGAAGGGAGCGGAGCTCGCCCAAGTCGTGGCGGTCCGACTTGAGCCCGTACATGAACGCCCACCCCACGCCGGTCGCATCGGGACCCAGCGTCGGCGAGACGTCCGGCGGAAGGCTGGCCACGGCCGTGCTGAGCGACTCCAGCACCCGACTTCGCGCCCAGTACAGGTCGGTGCCGTCTTCGAAGATGACGTACGCCAGCGAGCGCCCGAAGAAGGAGTAGCCGCGCACGTCGCGGGCGCCGGGCACCGCGAGCAGCTGGGTGGCGAGAGGATAGGTGATCTGGTCCTCGACGATCCGCGGCGCCTGGCCCGGGTATTCGGTGAGGACGACGACTTGCACGTCCGACATGTCGGGAATGGCGTCCACCGGGTGTTGCGACAGGGTGACGCCGCCCGCGACCATCAGCACCAGCGCCCCCAACAGGACGATGGGCCTGTTGGCGAGCGACCAGTCGACGATTCGGTTCAAGACCCGCCGGTTCGAGCTTCAGCCGTCAGGCGGGCGATCGCTGCCCGCAGGTTGCTCTCCGAATCAAAGAGGAACTGGGATGTCGTGACGATCGTCTCGCCTGCGGTCAAGCCTTCCAGAACCTGCTGCCACCCGCCCGCCGACAGACCCAGGCGGACCTCGCGCGGGGCGAAGCGCCCTTCGCCTTCGGCCACGATCACCACGGACCGCCCGCCGGTGCGCAGCACGGCACCCGACGGAACCAGCACGGCGCCCGCCACCCCGGGCGCCTGCACAACGACGTTCGCGAACATCTTCGGGCGAAGCTTCAGGTCGGGGTTCTCCACTTTGACGAACGCCGTCAGCGTACGGGTGGATTGGTTCATGGCCGGCCGGAAGAAGAGGATCGTCCCGTCCCAGCGCCGCTCGGGGAAGGCGTCGATCGTCACGACGACCTTCTGGCCTTCGCGAAGGTGGCGCACGTCGTGCTCGTGAAACTCGACTTCGACCCAGAGCGTGTGGTGGTCCGCAAACTTGAGCACCGTCATGCCCGGGGACAGCCGCAAGCCCTCCAGCGAGTCGCCCGCCTTCTCGACGAGAAAGCCGGAGACCGGCGACACGAACTCGACGGTTCGGCTGGGTTCCCGCGTCGTCTCCAACGCCTCGATCTGGCGCGGCGTCATGTCCCAGGAACGCAGGCGCTCCCGGGCCGCGGCCCTGAGCGACTCGGCTTGGCGCACGGCGTCCTCGTGAGCGCCTCGTTCCCGTAGCTGCTCCGCGTACGTGATGGCGGAGATGTATTCCCACTGCGAAGCGACGAGTTCCGGGCTGTAGATTTCGAAGAGCACGTCCCCTTCGGACACCCGCTCGCCCACCGTGGCCACATGGGCTTCCTCGATCCATCCGCCGAACTTGGTGTTGACCGAGAAGACGGCTTCGTCGTCGTGGGCGAGGTAGCCCACCGTGCGGATATCGAGATCCAGCGAGCCCTCTTCGACTTTGGCCGTGCGCACCCCGAAGTTCTGCAGGAACGCCGGGTCGACGCGGACGGAGACGGGCGACCCCGCCGAGTCGCCGGCCAAGGCGGGGTCCCCGGGCTCGGCCTGCGCGACCGGCACGAGCTCCATCCCGCACAGGGGACAGACGCCTGGGCCGTGCTGCAGAACGTGGGGGTGCATGGAACAGGTGTAGAGCTGGCCGTCGGCCTCGTCCGCCCGGTCGGCGGTCCAGCCCATCGGGTCCCAGACGGCCGCGGCAGCGACGAGGGCCACGACGCCCGCGAGCCCGACGATCCAGCGCATGCGCGACTTCGTCATGGCGTGTCCTCTCCGGCGACGGGCGACCCGACGGCACGCTCGAGGTCGGCCAGCGCCTTCATGTAGTCGGTTCGTAGGCGGGCGAGTCCCAGGCGCACGTCCAACAACTTGCGCTCCCCGTCCAGCAAGTCGAGAACACCGGCGGTGCCCGTCGAGTAGGCGGCCTCCGTGGAGTACATCGCCTGCTCGGTCTGCGGCAGAAGCGCGTCCTCGAAGAGAGCGAGCTGGCGTTCCGTCGAGCGCATCCTGGACAGGGTGGACCGCACGGCCCGCTCCATGTCGTTCACCGTGCCTTCGTACATGGCGCAGGCCTGCTCAACCGACTCGGCGGCTTCGCGGACGCCGGCGCGGTAGCGTTGGCTGAAGACGGGCAGGTTGACGCCTGCGGTGAGGCTGAACACATCCTGGCCGTTGTCCGGCGGCGGCATGGCCCGTCCAGCTGGGTCGCCCCGGCCCAGCAGCGCGCCCCAGACGACGCCCACGCTGAAGTCGGGCCAACGCGCCCGCCGAGCTAGAGCGACGGCGTGCTGCCGGGTCTCGATGCGCCTCATCGCCGCTCGGATCTCGGGGCGGACGCGGCGGCCGGTTGCGGCCAGGGACTCGGCGTCGCCGGGCGAGGGCGGAAGGGCAACGGGCTCGATCGTCTCGTAGGACGTTGCAACAGGGCGTGCGAACAGCGAGTTGAGCGTCGCTTCGGCGTCGATGCGCTGGTGCTCCAGATCGTCCCGCCGGCTCAAGGCCCGCGTGTACTCGGCTTGCATGCGCACAACGTCGGCCTGCAACCCGAACCCTTGCGCATACCGCGTCCGCGCAAGGGCTTCGTAGCGCTCCAGCAGCTCCTCGCTTTCCCGGTTGATCGCCAGGGCCCGGTCGATGAACGCCAAGTCGTACCACGCGCGCTTGATCAAACGGACAAGCTCCGCGCGCTGGGCTTGGTGAAGCTCCCCCTGCTCGACCGCCGCCGACGCCGCCACTTCGCCCCGCAGACCGAGCTTGCCGAACCCCGGAAAGCGCTGGCTGACCGACAGCATGGCGATCTGGGGGCCGACCCGCGTTTCCGGCGGTTGGACGTGTTGGGTGAGCATGAGCATGGGGTCGGGACGGGCCGTCGCCTGCGGAACGCGGTGAAGCGACGCCTGCCAAGCCGACCAAGCCGCCCGAACCTGGGGGTTGCTCGCCAGTCCCTCCTCGATCAGGGCGGCCAAGCGCTCGTCGCCGTAGGCGGCGTAGGCGGCGACCTGCCTGGGTGCCTCAGCTGAGCCGGCGACGAAAGAGCGCCCCTCGACTCCTGGCAGGACGCAACGGGCGGCTGGAGGCGGGTGGGCGGCTGGAGGCGACTCCTGGGCCGCGGAGGTCGCGATCGAGACGCCCGCGGATGGGGCGAGGGCGCCGACGGAGGTTCCTGCGAGGGCGACCGCCCAGGCGGCTGTGGTGTGAGCTTGCTTGGACTTCACCAAGACTGGCTCGGCGATGGAGGGCTGTGGGATGCGCTTCAAGCTAGCGATCTTCGGTCTCGCGGCAAACCTCCAGCAGGCCCTCGTCTGTCTTGCCAAAGTAGAAATGTCCTCTTTCGGATCATGTTCGGTCGAAGGCCGAACGCGATCCGGGGACCGTGGGCCAGAGGACTCACGCAGGACGCTCCACCACGCAAGTTGGCGCGCTCCGCCAAGTACCCGTGCCCTGCTGGACCAGTTTGACGCCCCGGTGCTGGACGCCGCCACTCAAGAGTTCGACCGGCTCAAGACGAAGGAGTTGTTGCCCCTGTGCCAAGCCCACGCGTCGTCGCGCTGGCCCGAGGGACTCGAACTTGCGGGCGCCCTTCACGTCCGGATCAGCGCGTCGTGGCGGGCTGGTCGTCTCGGGCCGAGTTCGGCGCTAGGAACAGGGCTCGCCCGACGCGGGCCGAACCGGGCGCACGAAGATGTACGACTGCTCCGAGGTCAACGTGCGGCGCGGCTTGCCGTCCACGACTATCGTCGTCGGTTGCCGGCTGCTCTCCAGGGTCACGACGCTGTCGCCGAACATCCCGACATAGTCCAGGCCAAAAGGATCGGTCCTTTCCTCCAACAGCGCGTAGCAGCCCGTCGCTCGGTCCACCACCGCCCCCGCCAGTCCGCCAGTATGCGTCCTTGTGGTTATGACGAGCCGACCGTCGTCGGCCAGGAACATGTCGCTGTACGCTTCCCTGAAGAAAAAGCTTCTGTGCCCTTGATCGGAGACCTCCTCGTAGGAGGACTCCAATCTCTTGCGCGCCACTTCCACCAACTCCGCGGGCATCGCGACCAAGCGCGGCTCCGCTCCCATCTTGTATTCCATGAGAACGTGGCTCGTGCCGTCCAGCACATACGCGGCCGAATCAGCACATGCCATCCTGGTTGCACCGTAGGACAAATCGGCATCATACCTGGAGTTCGGGGTCGCTTCCAACCGAGTTCCGGCCTCCCCGCCCAACGCAACGCTTTCGCCGTCGTCGCCACGGAACACCAAACCCTTCTGCAACGCGACGGCGGGACGGCCGTCCAATGCGCAAAGAGTACTCGGATACGGCGGCGTGGTCGGCCTCCATTGATGGAGAAGGGCGCCCGACCAACTCCAATACAGCACCCTGACCGGTCCCGACACGAGGACCCCCTCCGGTCCCACAGCCGTCTCGAGCATTACCGTGAGTTCGCCCGGGCCGTCGCCCGCTGGGCCGCCTCCGAAGACGCCCTGCACCGAACCGTCGTCCAGCGAGTAGGCCATCACGGCCAGAGGATCGGCGGACTCCGAGACCAACACCAGCCGCCGGCCATAGTCCACGACCGCCGTTCCGTAGCTGAACGCGTACTCGAAACCGCCGACGATCTCGCGGCCGGCGTCCAGGTCCACTGCCAGAATCTGCTGCGTCGCCGCCGACGGCGCACCCGCCGCCAACGCGACAACAACGCCGCTCCAAAGGCGCATGTCTATCGCCTCCTCATGTGAAGTAAGGCGGGCCGCCCGGGACGGATTCCCGAGCCGCCGTCCGCTACCCGGCCCACAGGCGAACAATGGGGAACGAGCGTCTCTCCGCGCAAGGGGGTGTCGCGGCGGGCAAAAGCGAACGCGGAGCAGGGGTCGCCTTCCTCGGCCGCTCCACGTGCACGACGCTTGCCCCCGCCAAGCTTCCGGCGTTACGCTTGCACCACACTGGACTTCCCCCGCACCGCGGCGTTTGTCCAGACCGCACGACGCTCGCGCCAACCGGCTGTACGGCGAAAGGAACCAGCATGACCCGGCCTCACTACAATGGCAAGGACACCATTCGCCGGGCGAAGGTGCAAGGCCGCCTCGGCAGATCGCCGATGGCCCGAGACAGCCTCCGTCGGATCAAGGCCGCAAGCCGACGGGGGGCATGGCATGCACTGCTCTCGTCGTGCTTCTTGGCGGTTGCGCCGACCGCTGCCGAGAGTCAGCTCGCGCGGCTGTTGCAGGCGGTTCGGGACGGGGGCGGGTGGGTGCGCTTCGAGGTCGAGGACGGGAAGAGCGGCTACCGGAGCGATCCGGTGCCCGTGGTCGGGTTGTCGCTCGACGGATGCTTCCAGGTCGTGCAACCCCGCACCGGATCTTGGACGCTCACGGCCCGCGACATGCTCGGGGACGGCAGGATCAAGGCCACAGTGGAAGCCGGCGAACCGGTGCGCTTCAGCTACGAGGCTGGATTCCGCACGCAGCTCGACGTGGTGGCGGAGTGGAGCGAACCGCGCAACACCACGCTGGTCATGTGGGTGGGTCTAGAGACGCTCGCGGACGACGACCGCGACATCTGCGAGCCTCCTCAAGGTGGTGGACCAGCGCCTGGGCAACGCCAGTTGCAAGCGCTCGCCAACTTGTACTCCCAAGGTGAGACATGACAAAGATCGAAGATTTTATCGAACTGATCCCCGAGAACCTGTACGACAAGTCGGGAGCCGTGTTCTATTCGGGGCGGCGGGCATTCGAAGGCCGATCGCAACTGTATGTCCTCGGAGAAAACCCCGGCGGGAGTCCCGAGACTCAAGCCGACAACACTGTCGCGGCCCATGTCAGATGGATTCGCGAAGACGCACCGGCGTCTTGGTCCGCCTACGAGGACGAAGCTTGGGGGCGCCCTTCAGCAGGCAAGCATCCTTTGCAGCAGTGCATGTTGCACATCGTGGCCAAACTCGGGCTAGATCTCAGGGAAGTGCCTGCGAGCAACGTCGCTTTCGTACGCACTAGAGAGCGAGCACAGTTCGGGGAAGACGACTTCCAACAAGTGGCGTCGGCTTGCTGGCGGTTCCACGCGACGGTCATCAAGAAGCTAGGAGTGCGCGTTGTCGCTTGTTGGGGGCAGCGGTCGGGCGATTGGGTGCGTGGGAGGCTCGTTGCGAATCGTCCCACGGAGAGAATCGAGGGCGACGACCGCGGCTGGCGTGGCACATACCGAAATGCGGACGGACTCGCGGTCGTGGTGCTGACGCATCCCAGCAGGGCTTGGCTCAACCGCCCCGACCAAGAAGACCCCGCGGGTCTGCTGGAACGGGCGCTCAAGAAGGCGTAGGCGAAGCATCTTGGTAGTTGTCGGTCCAACCCGCTGGGCCTCCGCCACGCGCACCCCGCCTTCCCTCGAAGGCAACCCTTAGGCCGCTTTCGGCGTCAGTTGTCTTGCGGCATCGGGAGGGGGAACTTTGATGGCCGGGGCCGGGGCAACGCCCTGCGCGAACCTCGGGGCGGCTTCGGCATTGCCCGGCGGCAAACCCTCAGTCTCACAACACAACGCTAGCGAGCGCACAGAAGAGAGCCATGGACCGAGACATCGAAGTCATCCAAGCGCGAATCCAGGAGGCCAGCGGGTTCGTGGACCGGCTGTTCGAGGAGGTGGGCCGGGTCATCGTTGGGCAGAAGGCGATGATCGAGCGGTTGCTGATTGGGCTCGTGTCGGACGGGCACGTGCTGATGGAGGGGGTGCCGGGGCTGGCCAAGACGCTGACGGTGCGGACGCTCGCGGACACGATTCAGACCTCGTTTCAGCGGATTCAGTTCACGCCGGACCTGTTGCCGGCGGACTTGATCGGGACGCTGGTGTACGATCCGCGCGAGACGGAGTTCAAGACGCGCAAGGGACCGGTGTTCGCCAACGTGATCCTGGCCGACGAGATCAACCGGTCGCCCGCGAAGGTGCAGTCGGCGCTGCTGGAGGCGATGCAGGAGCGCACGGTCACCATCGGCGAGAACACGTTTGCGCTGCCCTCGCCGTTCCTGGTGCTTGCGACCCAAAACCCTATTGACCAGGAAGGCACGTATCCGCTGCCCGAGGCGCAGGTGGACCGCTTCATGCTCAAGCTGGCCGTCGGCTATCCGTCGAAGGAGGACGAGCTGGAGGTGCTGCGCAGGATGAGCGGGTCCGACCTGCCGCGGGCCGAGCCGGTGGTGACGCCGGGGGAGATCGTGGCGGCGAGGCGGGCCGCCGAATCGATCTACATGGACAGCCAGGTGGAGCGGTACATCGTGGAGCTGGTCTTCGCGACGCGGGCGCCCAAGGAGCACGGACTGGCCGACCTGGAGCCGCTGATCGCGTTCGGAGCTTCGCCGCGCGCCACGATCTACTTGGCGAAGACCGCCCGGGCGCGAGCCTTTCTGCGCAGGCGCGGCTACGTGACGCCGGAGGACGTGCGGTCGGTGGCCATGGACGTGCTGCGCCACCGCGTGCTGGTCACGTACGAAGCGGAGGCCGAGGAGGTCGCGCCCGAGGACATCGTCTCGCGCGTTCTGGACACGGTAGAGGTTCCGTGAGCCTGGGGACGCGTTCGCTCGGGCGCGGCTCGCGGCGGGGATCGGGGCCGGACGGAGCGGCGGAGACGGCTGCGCCATGATTCCTCGCGAGATCCTCAAGCAGGTGCGCCGGATCGAGATCACGACGCGGGGCTTGGTGAACGAGGTGTTCTCGGGCGAGTACCATTCCGTCTTCAAGGGGCGCGGGATGAGCTTCGCCGAGGTGCGCGAGTACCGCTACGGCGACGACATTCGGGGCATCGACTGGAACGTCACTGCGCGGACCGGCTCGCCGCACGTGAAGGTGTACGAGGAGGAGCGCGAGCTCACGGTGATGCTGGTCGCGGACGCGAGCGCGTCGGCGGGCTTCGGCACGAGGGGGCGGAAGAAGTCGGAGCTGGCGGCGGAGCTGTGCGGGGTCGTGGCATTCAGCGCGATCAAGAACAACGACAAGGTGGGGCTGATCCTGTTCTCGGATCGGATCGAGCGGTTCGTGCCTCCGCGCAAGGGACGCCGCCACGGCCTGCGCGTGCTGCGGGAGCTGTTGTTCCACCAGGCGGAGGGGAGGGGCACGGACATCGCGGGGGCGCTGGAGTACTTGGCGCGGGTGGCGAAGCGGCGGTCGGTGGCCTTCTTGGTGTCGGACTTCATGGCGGACGGGTATGCGCGGGCGCTGGGGGTGGCGGCGCGGCGGCACGACTTGGTGGCGGTGCGGGTCGGGGACGTGCGCGAGCGGGAGATTCCGCCGGTGGGACTGATGGACTTGGAGGACCCCGAGACGGGGCGGCGCCTGCTGGTGCGCACGTCGAGCCGGGCGTTCCGGGATCGTTTTCGCGAAGTGGAGAGGGACGAGCGGAGGCGGCAGGACGAGCTGTTCCGCCGCAGCGGCGTGGACGCGATCGACGTGACGACGGGCGAGCCGTACGAGCGGTCGCTTCGCCGGTTCTTCGAGGAGCGGGCGCGGAGGGCGCGGTGAGGGGGGGCGGGGTGGTGGCGGTGGTGGTGGGACTGGCGATGTCGGCGGCGTCGGCGGCAGTACCGGCTTGGCCGACGGGCGAGTCCAGGACGGGGCGGGACGGGATGCTGGGCGAGACCGCTCTTCAGGAGTCGTTTGCCACGATGGCGGCGGACACCACCGAGATGCACGTCGGCGACCGGGTGACGGTTCGCTTGGCCGTGGTGCATCCGGTCGGATGGGCGGTGCAATGGCCGGATTCCTTCGATTTGGGGCCGTTCGAGGTGACCGGCGCCGAGTTGGCCGATCCGGCGGCTGAGGATGGCCGGATTCGGTCGGAGGCCCGTCTGGCGGTCACCAGCTTCGAGCTCGGCGAGCTGGACATCCCGGCGGTGCCTGTGGTGGTCGCCGGCCCGGACGGCGCGGCCGACACGCTCTTGACGGATCCGTTTCGCATAGGCGTGGTGAGCGTCGGGCTCGACGACACCGGCGAGATCAGGGACATCAAGGGCCCGCTGTCGCTCTCGCGCAGCTGGTGGGGACCTCTGCTCTGGGCGCTCGCCGCGGCGGGGGCGGGGGCTGTCTGCGTCCTCCTCTGGCAACGGAGGAAGAGGCGGCCGCGGCCGGACGCCGTCCCCCGCAAGCGTGCCCGGCCCGCGCGTCCTCCGCATCTCGTGGCGCTCGAAGCCCTTGACGCGCTCGAAGCGTCGGCGCTGCTCGAACGCGGCCAAGTGAAGGAGTTCCACATCCGCCTCTCCGACATCCTGCGTACCTACGTGGAGGACAAGCTGGAAGTCCCCGCGCTCGAGCTCACCACCGGCGAAGTCGTGGCCGCGATGCTCCGCGCCGCCCTCGACCCCGGCATCTGCGAGCGCACCCGCCTCTTCCTGGAAGCCTGCGACTTGGTGAAGTTCGCCAAGCTGCGTCCCACCGCGGAGGACTCTCGAGCGCTGTTGACGAAGGCGCGCGCGATCGTGGAACTCACCAGCGGCGCCCCCGACGAACCGAAATCGGGCCGACTGGAACCAGACGAACCGGAGTCGGACCGGCTGGAACTGGACGAACCAGAGCCGGACCGGCCAGAGCTGGACGAGCCAGAGCCAGGCAGGCCGGAACCCGCGGCCAACCCGGCATCCCCATCATGATCTTCCGCTTCGAAGAACCCTGGGTCCTGCTGCTGCTCGGGCTCTTGCCGCTGTTGGGGTGGTGGAGCTGGAGCCGGCGACGGCAGTCTCGCGCCAGCATGACGTACTCCGGCGTCGCCCGGGCGTTCGAAGCGAACGAGGGCGACGAGAGGTGGCTGGACCTCGCGCCCGTGGCTCTTCGATTGCTGTCGCTGGCCCTTCTCGTGGTGGCCCTGGCGCGACCCCAGACCGGCGTCACCAGCGAGACGGCGACTGCCGAGGGCATCGACATCGTCCTCGCGCAGGACGTCTCCACGTCCATGCTGGCCGAGGACCTGCCGCCCAACCGGCTGGAGGCGTCCAAGGCGGTGGCCGTGGACTTCATCGCCGGGCGGCCCGACGACCGCATCGGCCTGGTGATGTTCGCGGGCAAGGCGTTCACTCAAGCCCCGCTGACGCTGGATCACTCGGTCGTCTCCTCCCTGGTCGCTGGCCTGGAGGCGGGCGTCGTCGAGGACGGAACCGCGGTGGGCATGGGTCTGGCTACGGCCATCAAGCGACTGCACGGCAGCGAGGCCTCGTCGAAGGTGGTCGTGCTGCTCACCGACGGGCGCAACAACAGAGGCGAGATCGACCCGCTCACGGCGGCCCAGATGGCTCGGGCGCTGGGGATTCGCGTCTACACGATCGGCGCGGGCTCGGACAGCCCCGGCGCGATTCCGGACGTCTTCGGGCGGCTGCGGCGGACGGCCCCCGAGGCGGACATGGACGAGGAAAGCCTGCGGGCCATCGCCGAGGCGACCGGGGGCCGCTACTACCGCGCCACCGACCAAGCCAGCCTGGCGGCCGTCTACGACGAAATCGACCGCCTGGAGACCACCGAGATGCTCGTCGAGAACTTCACGCAGTACGGCGAGAGGTTCCAAGGCTTTCTGCTCGCGGGCCTGGCCTGCCTGCTGTTCGAAGTGGCGCTGCGCCGCACCTGGCTGAGGACGCTGCCCTGATGTTTCGCTTCGCCGACCCGCTCGCCTTCTGGAGCCTCGTCCTCCTGCCGGCGCTGCTGGGGTTCTACTGGCATGGACGACGACGGCGGCGGGCGCTGCTGAACCAGTTCGGGGAACACCCCTTGGTGCGGCAGCTGCATCCCATGGCCAGCGCGGCGGCGCGACGCTGGAAGGCGTCTCTGGTGCTGGCCGCAGCGGCGGCGCTCGGGCTGGCCTTGGCGCGTCCGCAGTTCGGGACTCGCGTCGAGACGGTGCGGCGCGAAGGCCAGGACATCGTCGTCGCGCTCGACGTGTCGCGCTCCATGCACGCCGCCGACGTGCAGCCGAGCCGCCTGGACCGGGCGAAGCTGGAGGTGGGCCGCATGATCGGCCGCCTGGACGGGGACCGCATCGGGCTGGTCGCCTTCGCGGGGGACGCCTTCGTCCAGAGTCCCCTCACGACCGACTACGGGGCGGCGATGATGTTTCTGAGCGCGATGGACCCGGAGATCATGTCCGTGCAGGGGACGGATTTGGGCAGGGCCATAGCGGTATCGGTCGAAGCGCTGGAGGAGACTCCGCCGGAGAACCGGATCGCC
Organism: Longimicrobiales bacterium; assembly: GCA_958295645.1. Lineage (GTDB taxonomy): Bacteria > Gemmatimonadota > Gemmatimonadetes > Longimicrobiales > Gaopeijiaceae. The sequence goes on along the minus strand of OY282361.1, from coordinate 2,668,015 downwards.
GTGCTCGTCAGCGACGGCGAGGATCACGAGGGCGGGCTCGCCGAGGCCATCCAGTTGGCGGCGGGGGCCAACGTGACGGTGCACGCGGTGGGGATCGGGTCGCCCAGCGGCGTGCCGCTTCCCAACGTGGACGAGAGCGGCCGGCGCAGCGGATTCCGGCGCGACGCGACGGGAGAAGTGGTCACGACGGCGCTGAACGAGACCGCGTTGCAGGACGTCGCGCTCCAGACGGGCGGGCAGTACTACCGGGCCGGGCCGGGCGACGACGGAATGCGGCGGTTGCTGGACGGCATCGGCGACGGGGGGCGCGAGCTCGAGTCGCGGCAGGTCACGCAGTACGAGGAGCAGTTTCGCATATTCTTGGGGGCGGCGCTGGTCTTGCTTGCCTTGGAGGCGGTCTTGCCGGAGCGGCGCCGGAAGAGGGCCCTCCGGATGGAGGTCGGATGACGAACAAGCACATGCGCAGGATCGGCTTCGCGCCGGTCGCTCGCCCTCTCTCGGCGGCTTGCGTCCTTCTGGCCGCGATTGCCGCGGCCGGGGCGGGGACCGCGGAATCGGCGAGGGCCCAAGAGGGACGCCAGGAGATCGACGAGGGCAACCGTCTGTACGAGGAGGGACGCTACCAGGAGGCCCACGCCCGCTACTTGGACGCGCTCCGGCGGTCGCCGGGCCTGCCGCTGGCCCGGTTCAACGAGGGCAATGCGCTCTACCAGAGCGAGGAGTTCCAGCGCGCGGCGGACGCCTATGCGGAGGCCCTTCGGACAGGGGATTCCGCTTGGGCCGCGCGGGCTTGGTACAACCTGGGCAACGCCATGGCCAGAGGAGAGCAGCTCGATCAGGCGGTGGAAGCGTACAAGCAGGCGCTTCGGCTGGACCCGTCGGACGACGACGCCAAGCACAATCTCGAAATGGCGATGCGCCTCCTTGACCAACCGCCGCCGGAGAGCGGCGAGGACGGGCAGGACGATCAGCAGGAGGATCAAGACCAAGAGGGCCAGGAAGGCGAGCAGGACGGCAGTCCCCAGAGCCAGCCCGGCCAGCAACAGCAGGATCCGGAGTCCGCCCAAGACCAGGACGGGCAGCCGGGCGACGAGCAACAGGACGAGAACCCCGCCAACGCCGACGCCTCCGCGGGCTCGCCGCAGATGACCCGAGAGCAGGCCGAGCGCCTTCTTCAGGCCGTCCAGGAAGACCCCGGCGAAGTCGACCGCAAGGCGGCTCAAGCCAGAGGCAGACGGCCTCGAAAGGACTGGTAGGTGCGGTTTCGGAGAACCACTGGAGCGCCGAGCGGAAGGCAGCGGAATTCGCGGGCAGCAGCCGCGCGGCAGAGGCTCTTGCTCTGCCTCTGCTCGGCAACCGCCTCGGCGGCATCGGCAACTGCGTTGGCGGCGTCGGCAACGGCATCCACAGTGTCGGCAACGGCGTCCACCGCGTCGGCAACGGCGTCCACCGCGTCGGCAACCGCATCCACGGCGTCGGCAACCGGGGCGGCCGCGCCAACCGCGTCGGTGGCGCAGCAACAGCCGACGGTTCGGGCCTATTTGAACACGGCGCAGGTGCCGGTCGGCGGGCGGTTCGCGCTGAACGTGGAGATCGCCGGCGCGCAAGGCGCCGATTCCAATCCCGTGCCGCCCGACCTGGCTGGGATCGCTCGCTTTCTGAGCGCCGGCACCCAGACTTCGGTTCGGATGTCGAACGGGCAGACCTCCAGGTCGCTGACGTATCAGTACTGGTACCAGGCGCTGGCCGAGGGGTCCTTCGAGATTCCCTCGGTTGCCGTCACGGTGGGGGGCCGGACCCTGCAAACCGAGCCGCTGCCGCTGGCGGTGTCGGACGCGCCCGCGCCCGGCGCCCAAGCAGGCGCCGCGCCCACCACCGTCGGCCCGAAAGACTTCTTCGTCGAGGCGCGGGCGGACGCGGCGCAGGTGTACGAGAACCAGGCGGTCGTCGTGGAATACCGGCTGTTCTCGCGAGTGGACGTCACCTACGCGTCGATCACCACGCAACCCGGGACCGAAGGGTTCTGGGCCGAGGATCTCTCCACCGGCGGCGTCTCGACAGCCGTTCGCGACGGCCTTCAATACGCCACCCAGGCCATCCGGCGCATGGCGTTGTTCGCCACCGGGCCCGGCCGCCGGACGCTGGGGCCCCTGGGCGTGGACGCCACGGCGACAATGCCGCGCCCGCGGTCGCAGGATCCGTTCGCGGACCTGATGAGCCTGTCCAGCGTGTTCGGGTCGCAGGTCCCGGTCTCGGCGCTGTCGGAATCGCTGGAGATCGAGGTGTTGCCGCTGCCCCGCGAAGGCAGGCCCGCCTCCTTCGGCGGCCACGTGGGGACGCTCGGCGCGACGGCCTCGGTGGACAAGGCCCGCGTCGAAGCCGACGAAGCCGTCACCTTCCGGCTGACCCTCTCCGGCACGGGCAACATGCGTTCGCTGGCCTCTCCGAACATCGCCTTCCCCGCCGAGTTCGAAGTCTTCCCTCCCGAGGTCGCCGACGACCTCTCCGAAGGCGCCGAAGGCCTGCGGGGCTCGCGAACCTACGAGTACGTGCTCGTGCCGAGAGCGGCGGGCAACCTCGTCCTGCCGGCCGTCGAAGTCGCCTACTTCGACCCCGGACGGCACGCGTACCGACTGGCCCGCACCGAGCCCGTGGAGATCGCGGTCGCGGCCAGGGAGGGCGAGGCACCGGGCACGCCGACCAGAACCTCGGCGGCCGTCGAATCGCTTCGCGACGAAATCCGCTTCATACACACCGGCGACCCGCAACTTCGCCGCCGAGACCGCTCCTTCCTCGCCGCCGCGCCGTTCTGGATCGTGCTGCTGGCGCCCGCGGCGGCCGTGGCCGGCGCGGCCGCGGCCCGCCGGCGGCGCGACCGTCTGGAAGGAGACGTGTCGTACGCGCGAACCCGCCGAGCCCGGCGAGTGGCGAAGAAGCGGCTGGCCCGGGCACGTGCCTTGGCGCCGGGCGACTCGCGCGACTTCCACGCCGAAGTGGCGGGCGCGCTGCTGGGGTTCGTGGCAGACAAGCTCAACATCGCCGAAGCGGGCTTCGAGCGGGGCGAAGCCGGCCGCGTGGCCGAGGAGAAGGGCGTCAGGCCCCAGACGCTGGAACGGCTCTTCGCATCTCTCGACCACTGCGACCGCGAGCGCTTCGCGCCTACCGCCGAAGGGGGCCGGTCGCACGAGGAACTGCTCCGTCAGGCAGCCGAACTGATGGACGACTTCGCGCAGGAACTCGAGTCTTGAAGGGGGTCTTGCGGAAGCTCGTCGGCGTCGTGGTCGCCGCCGTCGGCACTGCTGGGCCGGCGGGCGCGCTGCCGACCCAGTCCGAGGACTTTCGGCAGGGCAACGCGCTCTACGAACAGGGGGACTACGAAGGCGCCGCCGCCGCCTACTCGGCCGTGCTCCAAGCGGGGTTCGAGTCCGCCGCGCTCTACTTCAACCTAGGCAATGCGCACTACCGGCTCGGCCGGCTCGGCCCGGCGGTTCTCAACTACGAGAGGGCGGCCCGCATCGAGCCCGGCAACGACGACGTCCGCGCCAACCTCGCGCTGGTCAACGGACGGCTGACCGACCGGATCGAGCCCCTCGCGCGGTTCTGGCTTCTCGCGGCCCTGGACTGGTGGCTCGCCTTGTGGCCGCAGGGGGCGGCCGAGTACGCCGCCGCGGGATGCTATCTGCTCTTCGGCGCCGCCCTGTCGCTGTCGCTGTGGCGACGGCCGAGGGGAGCTCGCAAGGCTCTGCGGGGCACCGCTTGGGCGACGGGCGTGGCCACGGTCGCGCTGGCCGGCACGCTGGCGGCCAAGGAAGCAGGCTGGGGACAGCCGGAGGAAGCCGTGGTGATGGCGGAGGAAGCACGGGCCGTCAGCGCTCCGTCGGACGACGGATTGACGCTGTTCACAATCCACGAGGGCACCAAGGTGCGCATCGACCGCCGCTCCGCCGACTGGGCCGAGATCGTCCTCGCCGACGGCAGAGTCGGATGGCTGAACGCCACGGCGCTCGAGGCGATTTAGGCGCCGCGCTCGACCAGCTGCCAGGGCAATCGTCATGGCGAGCGCCGGGACGCGCATCGGCACCCGAGGAGCCACCCCTCGCCGCCTAGCGCTCCCCAAATCGCCGAGCAGAGATGCCGACGAGCCGATCTCGGCGCTGCTGGTCCCCGAGCATCAGCGGAAGCCGAACTGAATCCTGATGGTCCGTCCGGGTTGGGGGAGTCCGCACTGGTCGAGCACCATGGAGTCGCCGGCGTTGGCGAGGACGACCGTCCCGTCGAGGGCGCGTCCCGCCGCCGTGGTGAACACCCGCCGTGCTTCCAAGTCCACCGTGGCGCTGGAAGACAGCTCTTCGAGGCCGGCCGTCCGGACGCTCTGGCAATACTGGGTGCCGCGAAAGCGAAGGATGCCGCTCAAGGCCACGCGCCAGGGCCCGGTGACGCCGACGTTGAGCATGCCCGAGACGGGCGGCTCGTACTCCGTGCGACGATCCTCGCCCACCACCAACGGGTCGTCGATGCGCACCCGCTGAAGGGTCAGGTCGCCTCCGTAGGACAACGCGCCTGCACGCCCGGCCATCACCAGCTCGATGCCGATCGAGTTGACGCCGTCTCGGTTCACGCGGACGAACTTCGTGCCCGTCGGCGTCGGTAGCGGCCAGCGCACGATGCCTCCGGCGAAGCGGTGGTTGAAGGCGGTCATCTGAAACTCCCCCCCGCCGAGAGTCACGGTCACGCCGGCCTCGCCCGCCACCAGTCTCTCCGGCCGCAAGAAAGGATTGGGGACGAAGCGCCCGAGCGCGCCCGAATAGAGTTCCCGCAACGAAGGAAAGCGGTCCCGGCGGCTCACCGAGGCGTGATAGAGAACGCGGCCGCCTGCGGACGTGCGCGTGAAGCCGGTGCGGAACGCCCAGGCGGACAGGTCGCCGATGCGCTCCTTGTCCCCCGATTCCGGCGTTTGGGCTCCGTCGAGCGCCACCCCCGCCGTCCAGCGCATGGCGGACCCCGAGTGGGCGCCTCCCATCCGAAGCTCTCCACCCACGCTCCACAGATGCTGCCGGTAGTCCAGGAACGGCCCGTCGTAGGGCGCTTCGCGGTGGCTGACGCTCGAGAAAGTGGTTGCGAAGCCCAACTCGACCATCCCGCTTCCGAAGGCGTGCTCCCCAGCGAGGCGCCCTGTGAGCGTCGTGGTCGTGTTCGTCTCTCCACCGCTCACCGACCGGTAGGCCGGAGTCTCGAACTCGTCGATCTGCGTCTTCGAGTAGTCGAAGCCGAAGTTGGCCTCCATGTCGATCCGGCCCAGGCGCGTGGACCGCTCTCCGGTCCCGCCGGACATAGTCGTGAAGACGTGGTTCTGGCTCGGATAGCGCCACAACCGAGGAGCGTCCACGTGCGCTTCGGGGGGGACTCCCCGGCTCGCCTCGAAAGCGGACGCGAGACCGGACATCCATGCGCCGCCGAGGCCTTGGTAGCGCGCCGCGACGAACCCGTCCGCCTGCCTCCGGTCGGAGTTGAGGCGCCGGCCGTCTCCGTCCGCGAGCAACACCGCGCTCAGCACCTCGTCGGAGAGCGCCGCCCCGGGGAGCGAGACGCCCGGCCGCGCGCGATAGCCGGCCCCGGCGCGCACCACCCAGGACGAGAAGCCGCGCTCCAACTTGGCTGCGCCAGTCGCGCCTGCGCTGATTCCGCCTTCCTGGTCGACCGAAACCGCGCCGACGAGGGGCGGCGGCACGGACAGCCCGGCAGGGCCTCGGACCACGTCCAGCTCGACCGCGCCGCCCAGCACGTTGGGGCCGTGCAGGACCGAGGACAGCTCGCGGAGCAACGTCATTCTGCGCACGGCCGTGAGAGGGATGACCGACAGGTCCGTGCGGTGGTCCCATCCCAACGTGAGGGGGATTCCGTCGAGGAGCACGGCGATCTGGCGGTCCTCCGCGCCGCGGAGGTTGGGCTGGACTTCGCCGCGCGAGTTGATCCGGAGCTGGAGGACCGGGATGCGCCGCAGCAGCTCCTCCGCAGTCGGGGCTGCCACCACGCCGGCCGAGTCCAGCGACACCGTCACCGCGCTGGCGCCTCCGGCCGTCGCCGAAGGACGCGGCACGACCACCCGCACTCCTGGCAGGGGGATCGCGGCCGTCGTGTCCTGGGCCGCCAAGCCGGACACGGGCGCCAGGAGCGGCCAAGCCGCAAGCGCCAGGAGCGGCCAGGCCACGACGCCCACGCGAGGCGGCACAACAGCCGAGCCCGATGCGAAGACGCTCATGCCCCAACAGGCTCCGGCGCCCCATGAGCGTTCCGGCGGCGGCGCTCGACGGCCTTGCGAACCGCCGCTTCGACCTCCGCAACCGTGATCCCAAGACGCTCGTACAACTCCTCGTGCGGCGCTGAGGCCCCGAACCTGTCGATCCCCACGGCGACGCCGTCCGAACCGATCCACCGCTCCCAGCCCATCGTGCTGCCCGCCTCCACCGACACCTTGGCGGCCTCCGCCGGAATGACCTGAGCACGGTACTCGGAACTCTGCTGCGCAAACAGCCGCCAGCTGGGCAAGCTCACGACGCGAACGCGAATCCCGTCGCCAGCCAGCCGCTCCTGGGCCGCCAAGGCCAACGCCACTTCCGAGCCCGAGGCCACCACGACCGCATCCACCGCCCCGCCGCCGGGCGCCTCCCGGAGAACGTATCCGCCGCGATGGAGCCCGGTGGCGGCGGCGGCCGACCGAAGTCCGATCGACCCGGCGCAGTGCGGCTCCTCCTCGGCGGGCTCCTCGCGCCGCTCGATGGCGGGGACGCTCTGCCGCGTCAGCGAAAGGAACGCCGGACCGCCCTTCGACCCGTACCGGAGCGCCGCCCGCCAAGCTTCCGCCACCTCGGGGCCGTCGGCGGGACGCAGGTCCAGCAACCCCGGGACGGCCCGCAACGCGGCCAAGTGCTCCACCGGCTGATGCGTGGGGCCGTCCTCGCCCAGTCCGATGCTGTCGTGCGAGAACACGTAGGCGACGGGCAGCCCCATGAGCGCCGCCAGCCGAATCGCGGGACGCATGTAGTCCGAGAACACCAGGAACGTGCCGCCGAAGGGACGGACGCCCCCGTGGAGCGCCATGCCGTTCATGATCGCCCCCATCGCGTGCTCGCGAACCCCGAAGTGCACCACCCGCCCGCCCGGATTCTCCGCCATCAGGTCCCCTCCCCCGGCGATGTCCGTCTTGTTGGAGCCGCCCAAGTCCGCCGATCCGCCGACGAGCCAGGGAACCGCACCGGCCACCGCCTGCAAGACCTTCCCGGAATGCCCCCGCGTCGCCGCGGTCACGTCTCCCAGATCAGGCAACTCTTCGTCCCACCCCTCCGGCAAGCCGCCCGCGAGCGTGGCCCGGAAGGAAGCCGCCAGCTCCGGGCGCTCCTCCGCGTACTTGCCGAGACGTTCGTTCCATTCCGTGTGCTTCCCCGAGGCCCCGTCCATCGCTTCGCGCCAGTGGGCGAGCGCCTCAGACGGCACGTGGAACGGCTCCAGGGACGGATAGCCGATGTGGCGCTTGGCGGCGGCCACCTCCTCGACTCCCAGGGGCGCGCCGTGCGTGGACGCCAAGCCCGCCATGTTCGGGCTCCCGTCGGCGATCGTGGTGCGAAGCGCGATCAGGCTGGGTCGTTCGCCGTCGGCCTTGGCCGCGGCCAGGGCGGCGTCGATCTCCTCCGTGTCGGAGCCGTCCTCCACCAGGAGCGTCTGCCAGCCGTAGCCCTCGAACCGGCGCGCTTGGTCGGTGGACGTGGCCAGCGAAGTCGCGCCCTCGATGGTGATGCGGTTGTCGTCGAAGATCCAGATCAGCTTGCCCAGCCGCTGGTGGCCTGCGAACTCGGCGGCTTCGTGGGAGACGCCCTCCATGAGATCGCCGTCGGAGCACACCGCGAAGGTGCGGTGGTCCACGATCTCGTGGCCGGGCCGGTTGTAGCGATCCGCCAGCCAGCGTTCCGCGAGCGCCATGCCGACCGAGTTGGCCACGCCCTGCCCAAGCGGTCCGGTAGTGGTCTCGACTCCCGGCGTGTGCCCGTGCTCGGGATGCCCCGGCGTGCTGCTGCCCCACTGGCGGAAGCGGCGGATGTCGTCCCGCGAGAGTTCGTAGCCGCTCAGGTGCAGAAGGGCGTACAGGAGCATGGAGGCGTGTCCCGCCGACAGCACGAAGCGGTCGCGGTCGGGCCAGACCGGATTCTTGGGATTGTGACACAGGTGTCGCGTCCAGAGGACATATCCGAGCGGCGCCAGCGCCATCGGCGTCCCCGGATGACCCGAGTTCGCCGCCTGGACGGCGTCCATTGCGAGGACCTTGATCGCGTCGATGGCCAGCTTTTCCGTTTCTGGCATTGCCTCTCGGCCCGTCCGGATCAGGAGTCTTGCACGACGAAGTTCACGAGGCGGCCCGGCACGTGCACCACCTTGCGCACCGACTTCCCTAGCAAGTATCGGGCCACGTTCTCGGCCTCCTGCGCGAGCGGCACGACGTCGTCCCTTCCAGCCCCCGCGGGCGCCGAGACTTCTCCCCGCAGTTTTCCGTTCACTTGGACGGCCAGGCGCACATGGTCCTCCCGAGCCTTCTCGGCGTCGAATTCGGGCCAGTGCGCCCCGTCGAAGAGGCTGCCGGAGTGGCCCAGGCGCCGCCACAGTTCTTCCGCGACGTGCGGCGCGAAGGGCGCCACCATGCGCACCAGCGGCTCCACCTCGCCCCGGCGCGGCGTTCGTCCCCCCGCGCGAACTACGTTCAGATACTCCATCATGGCCGCGACGGCGGTGTTGTAGCGCAGGCCGGCGATCTGCTCGCTCACACGTTCAATCGTCTGGTGAAGCCGCCGCTCCACGGCGGGATCGGGAGGCTCGTCCAGCAGCTCGCCCTCGGGCGGCACCGCCGATTCCCACAGCCGGTGCAGGAAGCCGTGCGGACCGGCAATCCCCTTGTCCTGGTAGTCGCCCCCTTCCATGAACGGCCCCAGGAACATCAGATAGAGCCGGAACGTGTCGGCGCCGTATTTCTCGATGATGGAGTCGGGGATGATGACGTTGCCGCGGCTCTTCGACATCTTGGCGCCCTCGCGGATGATCAGGCCGTGGGCGCGGAACTGGGCGTAGGGCTCCTCGAAGTCCAGCAGCCCCATGTCGTGCAGCGCCATGATCACGAAGCGCGAGTACAGGAGATGGAGGACCGCGTGCTCGTTGCCGCCGATGTAGGCGTGAACCGGCAGCCATCGCTTGGTGACTTCAGGGTCGAACGCGCGGTCGTCGAAGTCCGTGGAGGGGTATCGCAGGAAGTACCAGGCGCTGTCCAGAAAAGTGTCCGAGACGTCGGTCTCCCGCGTCGCCAGCTGGCCGCATTCCGGACAGGGGACCTCGTGCCAGTCGCGAACCCGGGCCAAAGGGCTGATGCCCGAGTCGTCGGGCCGGAAGTCGGCGACGTGCGGCAGCTCGACGGGCAGGTCCTCTTCGGGGACTCCGACGGGACCGCAACCGGGGCAGTGGACGACGGGGATGGGCGGCCCCCAGTAGCGCTGGCGGGAAATGCACCAGTCGTGCAGGCGATAGTTGACCTTGGATTCGGCGAGCCCGGCCTTCGCCAGATCGTCCACGATCGCCTGCTTGGCCTCGACGGCCTGCATACCGTCGTAGCGACCCGAGCCGACCAGCACGCCCTGCTTGCCCTCGTAGGCCGCCTCGACAGGCTGGTTCGGCCCGGCCCCGCGGTCCGGCCCGGCCCGGTCCCGGTCCGGCGGCGCAGAGCCGTCCTCCCCCGGCGGAACCACGACGCGCCGCACCTCCAGGCCGAACTTGGCCGCGAAGTCGAAGTCGCGTTGGTCGTGGCCGGGCACCGCCATGATGGCGCCGGTTCCGTACCCCATCAGCACGTAGTCCGCCACCCAAACGGGCACCCGCCGTCCCGTCCCCGGATTGACGCAGTACCCGCCCGCAAAGACACCGGTCTTCTCGGCGCCGGCCTTCTGCCGGGCCACCAAGTCCCTTGCCCGGCTCGCGGTCACGTAGTCTTCCACCACCGCCCGCTGGGCCTCGCTGGTCAGCGCCTCCACCATCGGGTGCTCCGGGGCCAGGACGACGTAGGTGGCGCCGAACAACGTGTCGGGGCGCGTGGTGAAGACCTCGATCGCGAGCGCCTGGGATTCGCCGCCGGCCATGGCGTCCGCCGCCACGCCCGCGTCGGCCGCAGTGCCGGGACTCGCCGCCGTCGTGGTCCCGCCTCCCTCCGCAACCGGGAACCGAATCGTCGCGCCGACCGAACGGCCGATCCAGTTGCGCTGCGCCTTGAGCGTGGACTCGGACCAGTCGATGTGGTCCAGGTTCTCCAAGAGGCGCTCGGCGTAGTCGGTGATCTTGAAGAACCACTGGCGGACCCGCCGCTGCTCCACCGGGGTCGCGCACCGCTCGCAGGCGCCCGCGATCACCTGTTCGTTGGCAAGCACGGTCACGCAGGAAGGGCACCAATTGACCGGCGCTTCCTTGTGTTCGGCCAAGCCTCGCTTGAAGAACTGGAGAAAGAGCCACTGCGTCCACTTGTAGTAGCCCGGGTCGGTGGTGTCGACGCTGTGGTCCCAGTCGAACATGCCTCCGATGCGGCGCAGCTGCCGGCGGAAGTTGGCGATGTTGGAGGGAATCAGCTCCATCGGGTGGACGCCGGTCTTGAGCGCGAAGTTCTCCGAGTGGATGCCGAAGGCGTCGAAGCCGATCGGCTCGAAGACGTCGTATCCCTGCATGCGCTTGAAGCGGCCGTGGACGTCGGCGCCCGTGAACGCGTAGATGTTGCCGACGTGCAATCCCTCCGCCGACGGATACGGGAACATCATGAGGTTGAAGAAGGGCCGCTCGGCCGTCCGAAGCTGGTCGAGCGTCAGCGCGTCGGCGCCCTCCCTGTCCCAGGTCTCTCTCCATGTGCTCTCGACGACGGACGGATCGTAGGCTCGCGACGGACTCGGAGCCCGAACATCGCTGGAAGTCATGGCGTGGACGCGGAAGTGGACAGCGGACCGCGAGCGACAGGCGGGCGGACCGGAAGATCAGAAAGCTACAAGGACTCGCGGATCGGCTTGCCTCGGTACGCTGGCGGGCATCTGCGCGACCGGGCGCGTGGCGCTTGACCTGCCGCTGTGCCTTCGTGCGCCCCGGGGGACGGCGTCCTTCTCTTCGGCGAGCCTCCTCCGGCTAGTCCAAGCCCGTCGTGGCGAGCAAGCCGAACGGGTCGGCGTCGGCGTCCGCCTGCGCCGCCAGATCCGCGACTGCCTCGGCCAAGCTTCCGCCGCGGCTCTCCATGAAGTCCCCGAAGTCGGGGAGACGGTGGTAGTACCGCATCCGGCTCAGCAGCGTGGCGTTGTTGAGCGGCAGCGAGAGGAAGCTTCCGAAGCTCAGCGAGCGCAGTTCCGGCTGCACTTCGGCCCGAAACCGCGCCCGGTGGAGTTCGAAGACGGCGTCTCGGCGGGCGAGCTTGCCTTCCATCGAGGCGGCCGAGTCGCCGTAGACCTGCTGGAGATCCGCCACGAGCCCGTCGACGAAGACAGAGAAGCGCATGGCGTCTTGCCACCTGTCCCGCGCGCGCCCGCACCACACCGTGTCGGGGCCGCCGCCCGCCCTCGAGCAGAAGAACTCGATCGCGCCGGCGCGTCCCACCCAGGTCGCGAAGCTCTCGTTGAAACGACTCCGGCCGGGCACGTACAGGTGGTTGTGGGACAGTTCGTGCACGATCGTCGCCACCAACTCGACCTCGTCGTAGCGCAGCAAGGTGGACAGCAGCGGGTCCGAGAACCAGCCCAGCGTACTGAAGGCGGCGGTCGGCCTCAGGTACGTGTCGAAACCCGCCGCCTCCAGCTCCTGCTGCGCCTCCAGCGCGTCGTCCAGGTCGAAGAAGCCCCGGTACGGAACGCGGCCCACGATGGGGAACCACCACGTTCTCGGCGCCAGACGGTCTCGGTAGGCGGCCGACAACACCATGGCGAGCGTGTCTCGTTCGAGGCGAACGTAGGTCGTGTAGCTGTCGCCGACGTCCAGCCGCAACTGCGCACGCGCGAACTCGCGGGCCTCGCGAGCCAGCGTGAGTTTGCCTCGAATGCGCTCGTCGGTGTCCGGCGCCAGGATCACGCCAGGGATCGGCTGGCGCGCTCGCAGAATCTTGGCCTCCGCCCAGCCCGCCTGAATCACGTAGATGGGCGAGCACCCCATCCCCGCCCAGAGCACCAAGACGACCGCGGCGAAGGTCGCGGCCGTCGCGAATACCCAACGCCCGCGGCGACGGCGCCTGCCCGAAGCCGATCCGGCCGGGCCCGCCCTCAAGTCGCGGCCCGATCCCGCCTAGTTCCCCCCACCCAGGCTCCGGATCAAGGGGATGCCGGCTTCCGTCGGCACGTAGATCACCGATCCCGCGGGCATCTCGGCCAGCTGCTGGATGTAGAAGAACGTCAGGTACTCCGGCGAGAGGCCCTGCGTGATGATCTGCTGGGCCTCGGCGATGCCCTTCGCCTCCTCGGCCTGCTGGCGCGCGCGTTCTTGGATGATCTGGGTCTGGAACTCCTCGGCCGCCACCTGCTGTTCTCGCTCCAGCTTGTTCTCGATGGCTTCGCGCACGCGTTGCGGGGCCTGCACGTCGCGGACGAAAACGTCCTGCACGACTATTCTGTCGCCCGCCTTGGCCTGGATTTCCTCCTTCATGCTGACGGCGAGTTCGCGCCGGTTCGGCGAGAAGATGTCGTTGATGGACTTGGTGGCCACCGCGTCGCGAACGCCGTTGCGCACCGCGTTGAGCACGATGATCTCCTTGATCTGGCGCTCGGTCCCGATCTCGCGAAAGAGCTTGGGCGCCTTCTCGCCGTCGATGGTGAAGACGAGCGACACGTCCAGGGCGACGTTGAGCTGCTCCGAGGTCTGCGCCTCGATCTTCTCCACGCCCGCCGCCGGAAACGACTGCTGCCGAATGGACATCGTCTCGACGGTCGCCAGCGGGTTCACCACCCGCACGCCTTCCCTGAGCGGCGTTTCGCCGACTGATCCGAGGAACCGCTGGACGCCCACCTCTCCGACGCCGATCACGACGAACGTGTTCAAGAGCACGAGCACGCCCCCCAAGGCCATGACCGCATACCCCGCCGGCTTGGTCGGCAGCTTCCCCGGACCGGCCGGCAACGAGCGAATGACGAACCCGACGACGACCAACACGACCGCTAACGCTGCGAATCCCATCTCTTCCTCCTAGTTTGTGCGGCCTGGTTCAGGCCGGTTCACGGACCTTCCGGCGGTTTCACGGACCTTCCGGCGTGGCGCGCCCGCCATCGCGCACCAATCGATAGTAACGCGGTCTGGGCGGCAACGCCCGTCGCCGCTCCGTCATGCCGGCGAGAACTGCAGCTCGTGCAGCTTCCGGTAGAGGCCGCCCGCCTCCAGCAGATCGCGGTGAGCGCCCTCCTCGGCGATCCGCCCTTTGTGCATGACCAGAATGCGATCCGCCCCCCGGATCGTGGACAGGCGATGCGCGACCACCAAGCACGTGCGGCCTTCGGTGAGCCGGTCCGTGGCCTCTTCGATGCGGGCCTCGATTTCCGAGTCCACGGAACTCGTCGCCTCGTCCAGGACCAAGATGTCCGGGTCGAAGGCCAGCGCCCGCGCGAAGGACAGCAACTGCCGCTCGCCGACCGACAAGTTCCCGCCCCTCTCCGCCAACGCCTGCGCGACGCCGCCGGGCAGTCTCTCCACAAAGGACGTTGCGCCGACTGCCTGCAACGCGTTGTCCACGGCTCCGCCGCCGTTCGCCTGCGAGCCGAGGCGCACGTTGTACTCGACCGACTGGCTGAACAGGAAGACGTCCTGCAGCACCAACCCGATCCGACCCCGCAGATCGCTTGTACGCGCACGGTTCACCGGCACTCCGTCCACGAAGATCTCCCCGCGCTGCGGCTCGTAGAACCTCATGAGCAGATTGATGATCGTGGTCTTGCCCGCCCCCGTGTGCCCGACGATCGCCAGCTTCTCGCCGGGCGCCACGGTGAAGGACAAGTCCTGGACGACCCAATTGGGCTCCTCGTCATAGGAAAACCACACGCCGTCGAACCGGATCTCGCCCGGGGCGTCCTGCGGAAACGCTACGGGTTGCGGGACGTCCCGAATCGCCGGCTCCCGGTCCAAGATGCGAAACACGCGCTCGGAGGAAGCCATGGCGCCCTGAAGCAGGTTGTACTTGTCCGAGAGGTCCTGGATGGGCCGGAAGAAGCGGCGCGCGTAGTCGAGAAAGGCCGCCAGCACGCCGAGCGTGACCGCCCCCTGAACGACCGCGCCGCCCCCGTACCACACGATGAGCGCCAGGGCCACGGCCGTGAACAACTGGACCACGGGGAAGAACAGGGCGTAATAGGTGATCGAACGCAGATGGGCTGCGAGATAGTCGTTGTTGAGTCTCTTGAAATGCCGGTGATCGGCCTCTTCTCGGTTGAACAACTGCACGATTCGCATTCCGGTGAAGCGCTCTTGCAGGAAGGCGTTCATGCGGGCGAGCCTGACGCGGATTTCGCGGTAGGCGCTCCGGATCCGCGAACGGAAGACGAAGGCCGACCATACCAGGAACGGCAACACGCTGAAGGTCACGAGCGCGAGTTCTGCGTCCATGTGCAGCATCGCCGCGACGATGAAGAACAGGATGAACAAGTCTCCGAACACGGTGACGATGCCCGAACTGAACAGTTCGTTCAGCGTCTCCACGTCGGAGGTGATGCGCGTCATGAGACGGCCCACGGGATTGCGATCGTAGAAGCGCAAGTCGAGCTGCTGAAGCTTGCGGAACAACTGCGTGCGCAGATCGTACATGACTCGCTGGCCCAGCCACGTCGTCACAAGCGCCTGCGCGTACTGAAAGACGAGGATCAGCGCCAGGGTCGCCGCGTAGACGAGCGCGAGCTGCAGGAGCTGGCGGCCGTCGCCGGCCGGAATCGCCTCGTCGAGCGCGATCTTGGTCAGGTACGGCCCCACCACTGCCAAGCCCGACGCGAGCATCAAGAGCGTCACGGCCCCGGCCACCGGCCAGGCGTAGGGCCTCAGGTAGCGCAACAGCCGGGCCATCAGGCGGGCGTCGTACGCCTTGCCTAGAACCTCCTCGTCGTAGGCGGCGACCGGTTCGCCCATTCAGCCGCCCGCCGAAGCGACCCGGTCGAGGCCCCTCGCGAAGCGCTGCATGACCTCCCAAGGCGCCACGGTCGCCCTCAACCCGGTCCCCGCGGCATCGCCCCGAAACGGCCGCACCCGCACGCCCGCCTCCTCCAAGCCCGCTGTCGCCGCTTCGAGGCCGTCCTCCGGCCACTGGACGAAGACGAAGTTGGCCTGCGACCGGGGAACGCAATGGCCGCGCTCCCCCAAGGCCCTCCGCAAACGAGACCGGCAACGACGGGCCTCCGCCAGCGTCTCTTCCAGCCAGGGCGAGTCGCTCGACAGCGCCGCGGCCCCGGCCAGCGTGGCCAGTCCCGACAGAGCGAACGGCCCGCGCGCCTTGTCGGCCTCTAGCGCCAAGGAGGGATTCCCCACGCCGAACCCCGACCGGAGCCCCGCCAATCCGTACGCCTTCGACATCGTCCTGACGCAGAGCGTCCGCTCCGATCCCACCGCCAAATCCAGCCCGGCGCGGCTGCCCCCGTCGTCTCCGTACTCCCCGTACGCCTCGTCGACGATGGTGACGCTGCCCACGCGCTCGGCCGCCTCCTGCACCGCGCGAACCCAGCCGTCCGGCATCCGCTCGCCAGTCGGATTGCCCGGATCGACCACGTAGACGATGCATCGCTCCCGGCCCGCGAACCATTCCGGATCGGCCAGTCCCGCCTCCCGCTCCACCGGAACCGCTTCGTGGCCGTTCATGCGCGCCAGCATCGCCCCCGCAGGCCAGCCCGGCGCCAGAAACCGCAGCTTGGACGGGGCCGCCAGCCGCATCGCGGCGTCCAAGACCCCCGTTCCCCCGACGCCGGTCACCACCGACTCGCGCGGGAGGTCCCACTTGGCGGCCACCGCCTCGGCCAGTTCGTCGCCGTAGGAGGCCGGGTACTCCGAGAGCGTGGCGGGATCGGCGGTGGCCACGGCGGCCACGGCGGCTGGGTGCGGACCCCAATGGTTGCGGTTGTCGCTCAAGTCGGCGGCGACCGGCGAGCGGTCCGGCTCGTATCGCCGCAGCGGCCCGTAGTCGGAACGAGGATAGAAGTTCATGGGCGGAGGGGCGGAAGGAAGCAACGGGAGCGGAGGAGGGCGGTGGGCGGTGGAAGAGCAGGCCGATTTCTCAGAATCACGAAAACTGCGGAGCCGGGCAATGGCGGAAGGCGACGACCCCGAGTAAGCTGCTTGAACGAACCCGTGCCGCGCCTAGCCGTTCGGGCGGCGGCAGGCGGCCTCCGGCCTTCGCACATCACCGTCTTCCCAGCGCAACCCGCCTCCGCTTCGTGAACATTCACCTCGTAGACGGCACCTACGAACTCTTCCGCCACTACTACGGGGCGTCGCGCCGTGCCGCCCTGCATGGAGCCGAGAGGGGCGCGATCCGGTCGGTTCTGTCGTCGCTGTTGTCGGTGCTCGAACAGGGCGCAACGCACATGGCCGTCGCCACGGATCACGTCGTCGAATCGTTCCGCAACGACCTCTGGCCCGGCTACAAGTCCGGCGAAGGCATCGAACCGGAACTGTTGGAGCAGTTCGGTCCCCTTGAGGACGCGCTTCTCGACATGGGCGTCGTCGTTTGGCCGATGGAGGAACTGGAGGCGGACGACGGACTCGCGTCGGGAGCCGCTCTGGCGGCGCGCGACAACCGCGTGGACGTCGTGTATCTCTGCACGCCCGACAAGGATCTGGCCCAGTGCGTCGTGGGCAATCGCGTGGTCCAGTTCGACAGGCGAGCGGGCGTGGTGAGGAACGAACACGGAGTGCAAGAGAAGTTCGGCGTCCCGCCGGCCAGCATTCCCGACTACTTGGCGCTCGTCGGCGACAGCGCGGACGGTTTTCCCGGGCTTCCGGGATGGGGTCCCAAGTCGGCCGCGGCGATCCTGGCGCGCTACGAAGTGGTGGAGGCGATACCGGGCCGAGCGAGCGCCTGGGACGTCAAGGTTCGCGGAGCCTCCCGCCTCGCCGCCGTGCTCCGCGAGCAACGCGCCCAGGCGCTGCTGTTCAGAGACTTGGCCACTCTCCGACGCGGCGCCGTCCTATTTGAAGACGTGGACGAACTGGCGTGGAAGGGGCCAAAGCCGACCTTCCGGGAAGTCGCCGCCGAACTTGGAACGCCCGCTCTATGGCGGCGCGCCGTGCGGCTGGAGGAGGCAAGCGGTAACAGAAAGGTCGCGACAACTAGCCCGCAATCTCCCGGACCATTTCCGGCGTGAACCATCCTTCGGTTGCCCGGTCAAAGACGTTCAGCCGATGTCGCAGGTCGGCGTTCGCGTCGACCCGTCGACCCCTCACCGCTTCCAGGGCATCCGCAATCTCGACCTGAGTGGCAAGAGCCGGCAACGGCACAACAAGATCAAAGAAATCCGATTCCTGTGTTCGCCTTCGGTTAGAGTGGCCTGTCGTGACCGCTCGAATCGCGCGGCGAAAGTACCGGCTTCGCAACAAGACTTGCAGAAATCGACCGTCCACCACACTTGCACGCTCCGGGCGCACGCGATACACGGGAAACTCGCCCGTGACGATCGCCCCGTCGAAGGCAGGGGATGCAACGCCGATGCATCCCTTCCAAAGGTCAATTCGCGACACTACGATGTCTCCTTCACGTACTACGAACCACTTCTGTCCGGCCGAAAAGTAGGAGCCGTGCCACCCTGGAGGATTTAGTCCCTTTCCCGCCTCCCGAGGCGTCACTTCGCCCTCCAGAGTCAACGTGATCGTCTTGAATTCCCGCTCCGGGTGATCGTTTGGCACAATGCTCTCCCGACGGCGAGCGAGCAGGTCGCCTAGCCGGTGCGCCCCGGGGCGGCTGGCCATTTCCTCTGTGCGCTTGAAGGTAAAGTACTTGGCATCGATTCGATGGGACGGATGCTTGGCAAAGAGCTCGCTGGCGAAGAGCGCCGTACACGACGGTTGGGTGCAGGTCGTGTAGGCACCGGGCTGCGCACGAAACAGCCGATACTGGCCCAAGATGGTGTCTTCGGCGTCTTCGACCTCGAAGCCGGTTCCCGAGTACAGGTCGTTTAGTGGTGTAGCGATTCCCGTGGGCGTGTACCCGATTTCGTCGGCTTCAGCCAAGAAGACGGGGTAGTCCACATCCTTCAACGCCAAGCCAATGGCTCGATGAAGTGCGGCAGTCTTTCCGCCAGCTGCTTGCGCATCTCGAAGATGGCGCGCTACGGCTTGTTCCATCTTCGCTCGTTCGTGCTCGTACCACCGGCGAACAAACAGCACGCTCGTCTTGTTTTGCGCACCGCTTCGCCGGAAGGCGTGGTCCGGAAGCGACACGATCGCAAGAATTCGCGTGTTGCAAAAAAGAAACCGCCTAAGCGCCGGGCACTTGGAAGTCTCGCTAGAGTTGTTGAGTACCCCGTCGGGCACCACCATTCCGAGGCGTCCCGTACCTGGAACCAGCCATTTCACCGAGCGCTCGAGGATCACGATCTCCGACGTTGCATGGTTGTCGCCGGCGAGCTCGAACGCCGACAATCGATTGTTGCCGAGCTGATCTTTGTCGCCCTTCTTGATCTTGTCACCGAAAGGCGGGTTGCCCACAATCACCGTGAACGACGGACGTTCGTGGTCGAGGAACTTGTTGTCGAATACGCTGTCCAGGCAACTTCGTCCGACTTCGACGTTGGTGTGGCCGTCCTTGTGAATCAGCAAGTTGGTTTGGCAAATACGTCCAAGCGTCGCATGGATCTCGATGCCGACCAGATTCCGCCACGCAAAGTCGTATTTCCGCTTGCTGTCCAAGGGCTGGCCCATGAAGGCATCGTCAATGTAGCGCCAAACTTGAATCAGCGTCTCCAGCAAGAACCCGCCGCTTCCACACGTAGGATCCAGGACCTTGTCCCGTTCCGTCGGTTCCAGAAACCCACAAACGAACCGGCAAATCTCGCGTCTTGTGAAGTACTGCCCAAGTTCGCCTCGGAACACTGACCCGAAGAAGCCTTCGAAGGCAGTTCCGAGCGTGTCCACGTCGGCTTGGGCGAAGGCAACGTCCTGAATCGCCTGAACGACTTGTGCTATCTTGTTGTCCGGCAACAACAGGTCGGATCTGAAGATCGATTCGTCTTTTGCACGAGCGTCGGCGTACAAGCGACGAATGCGGCCTGCGACCGTAACGTTTTCTTCGCCGCTTCCAACTTGAAACTGCCGGGGTTCGCCGGTTGCCGTATGCCGTTCGTCGTGCATCTTGGCAAACAGCATCTTGCACCACTCTTCAAAAGCCGTGAAGGGATCCCGTTTTCCGCCAGCCCAAATGAAGCCGTGTACTCGGCGAACCAGCGTTTCCACCTCGGCAGCCGTTCTGGGCGAGATGTCGTGCTCACGATCTCCAGCGACTAGACGGAAGGCGGAAACGGCGCCGTAGGACGCTGGAAGTGCGTCACGAGAACCCAAATGGTTGGCCTCGCGTTCGTCTTGAGGATGTCCCGCAACTGCAAAGAGCATGGATCTGTCACCGGAGTCGACCAGTGCTAACGTCGTGTCCCGCAACGAGTTCGCGTTGCCGAACGCTTGTTCGACGGCTTGCAGAAATGCTCCTTCGTTTTGTTTCGGCGCCTTGGTCTCGACAACTAGGTATGGCACACGACACGCCGAGTTCGCGTAAACGACAATGTCGGCGTAATCACTGGGCTTCCGTCGCGGCACGCGCACTTCGACTTTGATCGCGTTACGCGGATAGTGCTTCTCGACGACGAGCCACGAGTAGACGCATGCGCGGACACGCTCTTCGGGATTCGCGTACGAGCATTCCCGGATTTCCGCACAGTTGTATCGAATCCGCGAACCGGTCAAGTCCAAGTAGCCGCGGCGACTCGCCTCGGCCACGAGATCGGCCCATCCCTCGGGGAGAGTCTTCGGCATCGTGATTGCCGTTGGGTCGGATCGAGGCGGATTCATGGCCGCAAGATGACCATGACCTGTCGTCGAAACAACTCGCTTGGGACACGCCCATGCAAGGATGGGCCGCTCAGGAGATCACCGACGAAGTTCAGCGCGGCGGTCTGCGGCTCCGGCAACCGGCATGACGGGTCTTCAGGCCGACGGGTTGGTCGACATCGGCAGGTCGTTCGTTCGCGTCGCATATCCAAGCTCCACCTGCAATCAGCGTTGCCAGTCCGGCCGGGGACGCGCCTTGGGCCTCGGCTGACTGCACGACCCATGAGTCGGGACTTCGGAGCCGGCGAACGCCTGCCTAATCTAACGATCGGGCAGGCTCGCGTGTCCATGTCCGCAGAGCCGTTCGTCCCGACCGGAGGCCCGGCCTCCCAGAAAAGGAGATTCCAGCATGAAGACTCGACTCCCGTTGCGATTCCGCCCGTTGCTCGCGGCCCTGGTTGCAGGACTGGTCGCGGCCCTCGGTGTTCCGGCCGACTCGGAGGCCCAGCGCGCCCTGAACCCGCAAGACCAAGCGATGGCGGAGGCCCAGTCGCTCTGGCGCAATCTGAACGGCGGACTCGACTCGCTGGCCGACAGCCTTTCGTTGAGCGCGGATCAGAAGGAGCGGATCACGGTCGTGGCCGACGAGTTTCGAGCCGCCAACACCGAAACGCTGGCTCGCTGGACCGCCCTGCAGAGGAAGATGCGCGAGCTGCTGGCGAGCCGGGATCGGGCGGCGATCGGCCAAGCGCGCCGGGAGTGGGGCGATAAGTACGGCAACCCCGTTCGCGAACTCGCGCCGGCGTTCGCCGTCTTGAAGGAAGGCGTCGAAGCGGTGCTGAACGCGGACCAACGCGAGAAGCTGGACGCGCTGGTGCGCAGAGGCGTCCGCCGTCGGCCGAGGGGGTAGCCGCCGGACGGAAGGGCCACCGCCGGACAAGCCGCAGAACCGAGCCGGCTCCCAGCCACATTGCTTCGGCCCGGCTCCGCCCAGATGCGGGCGGCGCCCAGGCTCGTCGCCGCGTACACGTCCAGCACCGCCCCGGATGCGGGCGTTGCGTCACGCCCGCGCCAGCGTCACCCTGCCCTGCCCCAGGATCTCCTCCAGCCCCTCGAGCGTCGTCGCGTCTCCCGACACCCTCAGCGAACGCGAGCGCAACCGCGTTCCCGCTTCGCCGTTGTCGCCCTTGGCCACCACCTCCACGGCGTCGCGCCCCGGCCGCTTCGCCATCAACGCGCGCGCGTCCGCGAAGTCCTTCGCGCTCAAGGCCGAATCTCCGGCCAGGACGATCCGCACGGCCAGCCGACCGCTGCCCGGCACGTCCGAGAGCATCTCCGCCTCGTCCAGGAACACCGGCGGATCCTCCTCGTCGCGCTCGCGATCGCTGACCTTGCCCCGGAGCAGGAGCACGGCGTCCGTCTCGACGACCTCGCGGTGGTTCGCCCAGGCGTCGCGAAACGCCAGCACCGAGGCCACCCCGTTGAAGGTCTCGACCGCGATCTTGGCCCAGGCCGAACCGTCGCGCCGCGAGACCTTCGGACTCACGCCGGTCACCACGCAGGCGAACTGCACGTTGCGCCCCATCCGCTCCTTCAGAGGCGTCCGGCCCAAGTCGTCGAAGAGCCTCGCGACCGCCCGGTGCCGGTCCAGGGGATGGCCCGAGACGAAGAAGCCCAGCGCCTCCTTCTCCCGGGCCAGCCGCGTCCGCTCGTCCCAGTCCGGCACGGTCGGGAGCTCGCGCTTCGGCGCCGCAACTTCGCCCGTCGCGTCGCCGAACAGCGAACACTGGCCCAGCTCTGCGTCCCGTTCCCTCGCCTGCGCCTCGCTGTAGAGCGTCTCCAGCGCAGCAACGAGCCGGGCCCGGCTGCCCAGCGAGTCCAGCGCCCCCGCGGCAATCAGCGCCTCGCAGGCCCGCTTGTTCACGGCCTGGAGATCGACCCTGTCCAGCAGGTCGTGCAGGCTATCGAACCCGGCGCCCTCCTCCCGGGCCGCCAGGATCGACTCCACGGCGGCGGAACCCACGCCCTTCACGGCCCCCAGTCCGAAACGGATCGCGTCGTCCCGCACCGCCGTGAACTTCCAGTCGCACTCGTTCACGTCGGGCGGCAGGACTTCGATGCCTCCCCCCAAACCGTCCCGTCTGGCCATGTCCTTGCACTCGCCCACGTATTTCACGACGTCGTCCGTCTTGTCCACCACCGAGGACAGCAGCGCCGCCATGAAGTCGGCCGGATAGTGCCGCTTCAGCCAGGCCGTCTGGTACGACAGCACCGAATACGCCACCGAGTGCGACTTGTTGAACCCGTAGCGCCCGAACGTCTCGATCTGCTCCGCCAGCATCCGCGCGGCCCCTGCGCGAAGCCCCCGTTCGACGGCGCGCTCCTTGAAGCGTCCCAGCTCCGCCTCGATCAGCTCCGCATCCTTCTTCCCCATCGCCTTCCGAAAGACGTCCGCCTCGCCCAGCGTGTAGCCGGCCAGCTCGCTGGCTATGCGCGTCACCTGCTCTTGGTACACGATGATGCCGAAGGTGGGCGCCAGCACGGCCTCCAGGCCCGGCGCAGGATAGGCAACGGATTGCTGGCCCAGCTTGCGCCGGATGTAGCGGTCGGTCATGCCCGAATCCAGCGGCCCGGGGCGAATGAGGGCGTTGGTGGCGACCAAGTCGTCGAAGCGGTCGCAACGCATGGCGCGCAGCTTGTCCGCGGCCAAGTTCGACTCGAACTGGAAGACGCCCGCAGTGTTCCCCTGCGCGAGCATGTCGTACACTGACGCATCGTCCAGAGGCAGGTCGTCCATCGTGTCGGACTCGTAGACGTCGCCCGAAACGGGATGGCGCAACTGGCCCAGCCGACTCCTCACGCTCTGCACCGCGTCGAAGACGACCGTCAGCGTCTTGAGGCCCAGGAAGTCCATCTTCAGCATCCCGGCGTCTTCGAGACAGCCCATGTCGTACTGGGTCACCACGTCCTGGCTCCTGTGCCCCTTTGCGGACCCGTTGCCGTTTCGCGCACCCCGCGACTGCGTGCAGACCGGGACGTATTCCTGCAACGGCCCCGGAGCGATCACCACGCCCGCCGCGTGAACCGAAGCATGGCGCGAGAGTCCCTCCAGCGTCATGGCATAGTCGAACAGCCGCTTGTGCCGCTCGTCGGACTCGTACAAGTCCTTCACGCTCCGGATATGCTCGACGGCCTCCTTCACCGTATAGCTCTGGCCCGGCTGGTTCGGTATCTGCTTGGCGATGCGGTCCGTCTCCCCCGCC
Source organism: Longimicrobiales bacterium (assembly GCA_958295645.1). Classification (GTDB taxonomy): domain Bacteria; phylum Gemmatimonadota; class Gemmatimonadetes; order Longimicrobiales; family Gaopeijiaceae. The sequence goes on along the minus strand of OY282361.1, from coordinate 2,644,715 downwards.
CCGAACCCCAGCACGCGGCCCACGTCCTTGATGACCGCGCGGCTCTTCAGCGTGCCGAACGTCACGATCTGCCCCACCGCGTCGCGTCCGTACTTCTCGCGGACGTATTCGATCACCTCGCCCCGCCGCTCGTAGCAGAAGTCGATGTCGATGTCGGGCATCGAAATCCGCTCGGGATTCAGGAACCGCTCGAAGAGGAGATCGTGCTGCAGGGGGTCCAGTTTGGTGATTCCCAGGCAGTAGGACACGAGCGATCCCGCCGCGGACCCCCGGCCCGGGCCGACCGGTATCGCCTTTTCGCGCGCCCAGCGGATGAAGTCCCACGTGATCAGGAAGTAACCGGCGTAACCCGTCTTGAGGATGACGTCCAGTTCGTACTTGAGCCGTTGCGCCACTTCCTCCGGGAGATCGGCGCCGTAGAGCTTCCGCGCGCCCCGCTCGGCCAAGTGCACAAGGTACGAATCGTCGCTGTCGAAGCCTCCGGGCAGCGGAAACGTCGGCAGATGAACCTGCCTCTCCAGCGCCAAGTCCGTCTCGGCGGCGATCTTCAGCGTGTTCTCGACAACCTCGGGATGGCCAGGAAACGCCGCAGCCATCTCCTCCGGCGACTTGAAGTACAGGCCGTCGTCGTAGATGAGCCGGCTCGGGTCGTCGCTGTTCTTGGCCGTGCCGATGCACACGAGCACGTCGTGGGCCGCGTGATGACCGTGTTCCAGGAAATGCGAGTCGTTGGTGGCCACGACTGGAAGTCCAAGCTCCTCCGCCAAGTCGAAGATCTGCTCGTTGAGTTCGGCTTGGCCTTCCGTGCCATGGGCCTGCACTTCCAGATAGTACCTGTCCGGAAAGACCTCCGCGTACCACTGCGCGGCCTCCTTGGCGCCGTCGCGATTCCTCTCCTGCAAGCGTCTGCACACTTCGCCTGCCATGCAAGCCGACGTGACCACGAGGCCCTCCGAATGCCGCGCCAGCGCCTCCCTGTCCACCCGGGGCCGGTAGTAGAACCCCTCCGTGAAGCCGATCGACGACAGTCTGACCAAGTTCCGGTAGCCTTCGTGGTCGCGAGCCAGCAGCACCAAGTGATACGCCCGCGCCGGTCCTGATCCTTGGTGCGTGCGGTCGCGCCGATCGCCGGGCGCCACGTAGGCTTCCATCCCGATCAGAGGCTTGACGCCCTCGCGTCGCGCCTTCCTGTGAAAATCCCAGGCCCCGTACAAGCAACCGTGGTCCGTGAGCGCGACTGCCGGCATCTCGAATTCCTTGGTCTTGCGGATCAAGTCCGAAATCCGGTTCGCGCCGTCTAGAAGAGAGTACTCCGAATGCGTGTGAAGATGGACGAACGACAATGGGCGGGCCTTCGGAGGAAGTCTATGGGGTGGGCGAGTTGGGACGCGGGTGGCAGTGCGCGGCCGCCTCCTCCTACGGCGCGTCTCCGCAAGAGAAGGACTCCAAAATCTTCTCCAGTTGTATCATGTACTCGTATTTCTCCTTGCCGGGGGCGTACAGCCACGCGTCGATCAGGTACATGCGGTCCTGGGAGAAGCAAACCACGGCGCGCAAGATGAACGGTCCGGCCGCTGGAAACGGCGCTTCGGGCGGATTCTCCCACACCGCCTGAATGCGATAGGACGGCTGTCCGTTGAACGAGTCCGCGCTCCCCTCGGCGCGGGTCATGTTCGTCACCTGCGGGAAATTGTAGTGTTCCTCGACGATGCGCTCGCGCCACGCAAGCAGGTCGTCCGCCTGTCCTTCGTCCTCGGTAGGCACGGGGCTCCGCCAAGTGACCGCGATCTGGCGAATGAGTTCCCACGGATTGGGATTGTCGTTGCGGAAAATGTGCACGGAGTCCTGCACGGTGTACTCGTATACGTCCGGCAGCAGCAGACTGAAGCCGTGTTCCTCCTGCAACGTGACGGCCTGTTTCGTGTTCGCGCCCGACACGAACATCCTCTGGTGCACCCACTCTCGGTAGGAGTCGTCGTAGAGGTCGGCCAGGGACGGGAGGAGTCCCAGCATGGACTCGGCGCCCGCTTCGCCCAGCACCACCACCGTGACGGCCTGCTGGCGGGCCCACACGTTGGCCGCCTGGGCGACGCCGGGAAGCGAGTCCGGCGCGTTGGTCTTCTCCAGCGCCGCATCGACCCAGAAATCGCCCTGCTTGCCGATGATCAACTGCTGCTTGAGGAGCCGGAGCCTCGACCACGTCTCGTCCGCCGGATCCTGGTAGGTGACCGTGAACGTCTTCTCGTCCCGAACCGTGAGGACGGTGCGCTCGATGGCCTGGGTGAGCGGCTCCTCCAACTCGGCCCACACCTCCGGGGACGCCGTGACGATGATGCTGGTGTAGTCGCCCAGGGCGACCATTCTGGACTCGCAGGCTTGGGCCGCCAACGCTGCGGCGGCCACCAGGGCGATCTTTCGACTACGCATGGGCTGGCCTCTATATTGGGGAAGGACATGCGGGCGCCCGGCGTCGCGCGCGAACTGCCGACGGCGCCACGGCTAATACATTACTCGGCAACGGAGGGACAGTCCATGAGGCGGCGCAGACGGGCCGCGACGGCGGCGGGAGCAGTTGCGTGGAGTCTCGGCATGGGCTTGGGCGTTGCGGGGTGCGCATCCGGCGGAACTTTGGACGTGGAAACGGGGCCGGAAGCCACCGGAGCCCCAGCGGAAGCGGGCGAGTCGAGCGTGTCGGCCGAGGCCGGAGCCGCATCTGAAGCCGCAACCGGAACCGACCCAACCGGCGGAGCGGCCGAACCGGCCCACGCCGGCATCTACACCGAGTCTCAAGCAGGCCGCGGCAGGGCATCCTTCGAGGAAACCTGCTCGGAGTGCCACACGACCGGCGAGTTCCGCGGACGAGGGTTCCAAGCCAACTGGGGCCGCCGAACCGTCTACTCCCTGTTTCGCACCATGCGCTCGACCATGCCGGACAACAACCCGGGAGGTCTGGAGGAGACAGTCTACTTGGACGTCCTGGCCTACATCCTGAAGATGAACGGACACGCGGCCGGACCGGCGGACTTGTCTGCCGACTCGCCCATGCGGGAAGTGCGAGTCGCCCCTCCCGGGTCGGGATCGTGAGCAGGCGCGGGGAGACGGGCCGAACGTCCGAGTCGCCCGCGGACGGGAGCCCGGACGGCAGAGGCCGTGAACTCGGGGAAGGCGGGCGCCCGGCAGTCGGCCGCCGCGGGTTCTTGCGCGTCGCCGCCGCGGGGGCGGGCGCGGCCTTGGCGGGCGCGACGCCTCGTGGTGCAAGCGGAACGCCCCCGGCGCTCGCGTCCAAGGGCTCCCAGAAGGCATCCCCGGCAATCCGATCCGGCCAGCGTCCGGACTTCGCGGTCGTCGGGGCAGGCGCGTTCGGGGCCTGGACGGCACTCCATCTCCAGCAAGCAGGTGCGCAGGTCGCGCTCCTGGACCAGTACGGCCCGGCCAACTCGCGTGCCACCTCGGGCGGCGAGACCCGGGGCGTCCGCACCGGATACGGAGGCCGCGCCCACGGCCTGCTCTGGACGCGGTGGGCCAAGCGCGCCATCGAGAAGTGGAACGCGTGGGACGAAGAATGGCAGGACATGATGCTCCCCCGCGTGTTCTTCACGACCTCGGACCTGATCATGCGCGACGAGTGGACGGACTTCATGGAGGAGACGCGGGCGAACTGGGACCAAGTGGGCGTGGGTTACGAAGTGTTGGATGCGGAAGAGGTGGGTCGGCGTTGGCCCGTCATCGACCTGTCCGGCATCACCGTCGCCCTGCACGAGTTCGACGCCGGGGTCGTGCGCGCCCGCCGGGCGATCGAATCGGTCGCGAAAGTCTTCCGCCAGGCGGGCGGCGAGGTCAAGACCGCCCACGCGGCCATGGGAGGGCGCACCGGACGCTCCCTCGACGCGCTCCAGCTGCGCCCCGAAGAGTCCTTCTCGGCCGGCGCCTACGTCTTCGCGCTCGGCCCCTGGTACCCGAAGGCGTTCCCCGAACTCATGGGCAAGCGGCTCCGCATTCCCATCGGCAACGTCGCCTACCTGCGCACGCCCCCCGGCGACAACCGCTACAGCTATCCCAACCTGCCCAGCTACAACTTCCCCGGCGTCACCGGCTGGCCCGCCCTCGCGCCGGACAACCGAGGCTTCCGCGTCCGAACCGGCGGCCGTCCCCCCGACGACCCCGACACCAGCCGCCGCTGGCTCACGCCGGAAGACCTGGAACGCCCTCTCAAGTTCGTGAAGGAACGCTTCCCGGGGCTGGCCGAGGCTCCGGTCAGCGAGACCCGCTCCTGCCACTACGAAGTGTCGGTCACCCGCAACTTCTTCTTCGACCACCACCCCGACTTCGACAACGTGTGGCTGGCGGGCGGGGGCTCCGCCGAAGGCTTCAAGTTCGGCCCCGTGATCGGCGAATACCTGGCCGGCCGCCTGCTGGGCGCCGAGACCGACCCCGAACTGATCAAGACGTTCCGGCTGTCGGACGAGGAGTTCGAGGAAGGCTAGCCCGCCGCCTCCGGCTCCTCCTCGATCCAAGCGGAAATCAACCCTGCCAGCGAGCCGATCAAGCCGAGCGACAGCGTAACCAGCCACACAGCCACTATCCGTCCGCCGGTCGTGGCCGGATAGTGGTCGCCGAAGCCCGCGGACTCCGCGCCGATCAGCGTCGATATCGTCCACAGAAAGGCCGCCTCGGCGGTGCGGATGTTGGCCTCCGGATGCGAACTCTCCATCCCGAGGACGAGAAAGCTGCCGGCCACGACCGACACGACGATCAGCGAAAAGACGATGGCCACGACCGCCCGGGTGCGATCCACGTCGAACAAGGCGGCCGCGCCGCGCACGCTTCGGGTCGTGGAACGCATGACCCGCACGACGATGACGAACCTCATGCCGCGGAAGCCGCGAAGCCACTCGACCTCGGGGATCGACGCGACCACGTCCGCCCAGCCCCACTTCCACCATCGCCACCGGTTCGGCGCCTTCCACAAGTCCCAGGCCGCCTTGACGAAGAACAGCGCGCACACGGCCCGATCGGCGATGCCCGCAAGATCGTTGAACTCCGGATCGAGGTCGAATCCCAGCCGGACGCCGAACAAGATTACCGAGCCCAGCGCGAGCAGCGCATACAAGGCTTCCAGGACGACTGCGGCGCCGCTTGGGCGGACGGGGTTTGCCGCGCCCTGCGCCGGACCGACTCGGGATGCGCCGCTGGACGCCGCGGAGGACTGAACCAAGCTGCCCGCCGCGGAGGACTTGCTCACCGAAGCCCAGCCCAGGCGAGGAAGTCCGCGACCGACACCACCGGCTTGCCCCAACGCCGGGCCGCCCGCGTCTTCGTCGACGAACTCGACACGTCGGCGGCCACCAGCACGTCGCATCCCTTCTTGGTGACGTTCGCGACCGGCACGAGACCGGCACGCCGCGCGACCGCTTGCAGTTCGTCCCGTTCCCACGTTGTGCCGTCCACCCAGGCCGTTCCCGTAAAGCAAACCCTGTCGCCCTGCGCGATGTCCTGCACGCCCGCGCCCCGGTCCGGAGCGGGAATCTCGACATCCGCCAACTCCAGCTGGCTGGCGATGCGCGCGATGATCTCGTGTTCTGCCGGGCTCACCACGCCGTCGCGCTTGGCGGCGGCCACGATGCAGTCGAAGTAGTCCCGGTGAGCCCTCATCCTGTCCCGTTCTGATATTCCGCAGTCCCGGGCCAAGCGCTCCATGTCGGCTCGCTCGGTCTTGTCGATGACGCCATCGTCCAGCACCCAGTCGAGCGCGTCCAGATAACCACAGACCAGTTCGTCGCTGTGGGGGTAGTGCGCCCGCGACACAACTCGGCACATTGGACTCACGCCGGGATCGACGAGCCCCCTGCGCACGGTGCGCTGGCTGGGGGGCTGCGCCACGTACCCGACACGAACCGGGCGAACTGGGTCGGGGCCGGCCAGTTTGCCCTCCTGGCGCAGTCGCTTCGCGAGTTCGGCCGTAGCTCGGGCGTCGGCCAGCGCTCGGTGAGCACAAGACAGGCGGACGTCCCGTTCCCCGCATGCATGCTTGAGCTTCTGGCGCGTTGCCCTGAACGTGCACAGCCCGCTGCCCATGTCGATCCTCACCCCGTGGCGGTCGAACTCGTAGCCCAACATTCTCCGGTCGAACGGCAGGTTGTGGGCAACCAGCACCGCCCCGTTGAGACGACGAGCCACGTCCCCCACCACCTCGCTGAAGACCGGCGCCATCTCCACCATCGAAGCGTTGACCCCGTGCACGCCCGTGGCCCCCACGTCCCTCTCGGGGTTCAGAAGCGTGTCGTACTCGTCCACCGTCTCCCAAGAGTCCGGGTCCACGGTGACGATTGCGATCTCGACGATCTTGTCGCGCTTGCCGAACCCGGTCGTCTCGACGTCGACGACGGTGGCGGTCGGCTGGCGATTGTGCGCCGTCGGAGCATGGTGGAGGCCGTGCGCGGAGGGCAGGCTGGTCGTTGCGGGTTCGTGTCGATGCATGCGAGGCGGAGGGGCTGTGGCGTCGCGGTGTCCCGCTCTGGGCGAGGTCCGCCGAGCCAAGGGGCGGACTCCAGGCGGCGTGGTTCCGGCGCACTTTAGGCCTGCCGGTCAGCAGTTCGTCATCTCAAGGTCGAGGGGGTGACGTCCGCCGACCTGGTGTACCCGAGAACGGCCTGATGCGTCGCCGCGTGCTGGCCGCCTACGTTCCCCGACTGGCGACGGCACGACGCTCGAAGGCGCACCGGAACGGAGAATCGGGGCACGCTGACGGAACACGCCGACGCGCACCGGCATCCCAATCACAAGCAACGCCCGCCTCGTCCGGACCCCCGGAGCCCGGCCTCAGCCGAGGCGGCCGAGGCCGCACGGGCCAGCCGGATGGGGTACCTATTGAGTCCTGGGCTGCACTGTGGTATAGTCCTGTTAGCTCCATCGGCAGTCCGGTCACTCCACGAGACAGGCATGCTTACCGCAAACGAAATAGGACGACTGATCAGGGTGCCCAAGATTATTGTGTCGAAGACGCCAAAGAACGCTTATGAAGAGCTGCACGGCCACAAGCGTTGTGGCCTTCAACTGCGACCCGAGCTACACGCGCGAGACGTCGACACCTTTAGTGTCTTTGTACGGCAGAACACCGAATTTCTTGAGAACTTCTCTATTGGGCTTCGTTACCATGCCAGCGATGCTTCGCTGGGTACCGTCACGTTAGTTTGATACAACGGCCCTCACGGAGACACTTCTTTGTCGCCGGATGGTCACTTCGCCAAGCCACATATACATCGTCTCCCGAGCAAGAAAATCGCCTCCGGCAGCACCTTTCCACAGGAGGACGATCGGGAGGTTACCACTCGATACACAACGTACGAGCAGGCTCTTGGTGTGTTTTTTGACGATATCGGTGTATCAAACTACAAATCGTATTTCCCGGAGATCGAGCAACGTGATATGTTCACCGGAATGGAAAGTTAGCATGAATAGTCACGACATAAAGAACTTGCTCAATACGCGAATGACCGACCTTGACCTATACGAGCGACGGCCGGGCAAGTTTCAGGTGATTATCCCGATTCGTCACGAAGACGGTGACATGCTGGACATATATTTTCAGGCAAGTCCTGCTGGAACGAACATGATTCGCATATGCGATTTTGGAATGACATTGATGCGACTTTCCTATACATATGAAATCAGTACACCAGCTCGGCAAAAAATCCTCGACAACATTCTTATCAACAACGGCATCAGCAATGACGATGGCAACTTGCACTTGGATGTTCCAATGGACACCATCCACGAAGGACTCTTGCAGTTTGCGGGTTGCGTCCAGAAAATATGCAATATGCGCTATTGGGGTCGCGAGACAGTCCGCGCCACGTTCTATCGTGATCTTGGAGAACACATTACCACAAAGTTGACGACTTTCGATCCCGCGCCGGACATGAGACCTCTGTCTGAGTTTCCAATAGGCGTAGATTGGTTGTTGACACACAACAAGAAATCGCTATACGTTTTTGGAGTACGGGGCAATGACAGAGCAAAGAACGTGGCCATAGCTCTGCTGGAATTCCAAATGGCCAAGTTGTCGTACATTAGCCTCGTGGTTCACGAGAACATGGAGGATCTGGGGAAGAACGACCGTGTGTTTCTGACACGAAACGCCGACAACCAATATCCGGCTTTGGATGCCTTTGTCGATAAGGGCGCCGCGGATATTCAGCGGATGACGGCTTAAAACCAGACGGTGAATGGCCCCGAAGCCCGCTCCGGACTCCCCTCATTCCGTAGGCGTGAACTCCCCGCACCGCCCAACCCCGAGGGACTGGCGTGGATCGGCGTGGTGGGACCCGGCGTTATCGTGCTGGGCGCGTCGTGGGGAGCGGCGAGTTCCTGTTGGGGCCGGCCGCGTTCGTCCAGCATGGGCTGACCGCCCGGCGAACCGTCCAGCCACGGCCAAGCCGACTCCGCAACCGCCCGCCTCGCCACATCCATCCCCCTCACCGACCCCGCGTAGCCGAAGATGACCAGCACGGCCGGCATCGTCATCGCCGCGACGCCGAACAACAGCTGCCCCGGCAACGCGACCAGGAAGATCACCAAGAAGATGTGCGGGGGCACGAACTGGCTCCGGGCGATCTCCTCGCCTTGGGTAATGCCCGTCTGTCCGGTGACGATCAGAGCCACCGCGGCAATGGCCAGCGCGAACGCGGAGGGGTTGAAGATGTGCCGGGACACGCCCGCGACATGCCGGCGAATGAACTCCTTGCCGACATAGACCAGCGCCACCATCGCGAGCTGGAAGAAGAACCACTGAAAGTGAAACCACAGGAAGAGGTTGAGGCTGAAGACCACCGGCACCGGCCCGAAGCCGACCGCGTGGCGGCCCCGGCGCGTCAGGGCGAAGAGCGCCTCCAGCGCGAACGCCAGCAACAACTGCGCCGCGATGAACGGAACGAACTCGTACACGGGCCGCACAAACCATCCCCACCATGCGATCAGCGTCCCTTGCGCGAGTATCTGTATTCCGTGGGGCCGCCGCAGCGCCAAATCGAGCACCAAAGTGCGCCCCGTGCGCCGACACGACTCCCACAGGGCGACCGTCCACGCCAGGAGGCCTCCCGACGCCACGACAAACGTCCAGAACAACGCCGGAATGCCCCGAACCGCAGGGTGGAAGACGAGGTACGAGGCCAAGGCGGCCGCCAGCACGGCAGGCAACGCCAGCGCCGAAGAACGTCCCCATAGCGAAACCGCCCCCCGGCCGCACAAGGGCCGGGGGGCGGTCGCATGCGCCAAGCGAACCTGCATCAGCTCAGAGGCTGTAGCACCGGTCCTTGACCTTGTCGTTGACTTGGCTACGTCACCGCCGCCGCGGAATCTGGCCTCCCGGATACGCCACCGGACTCTCGTTCCCGTCGCGTCCCACCGCCGCCACGCCGAACAGATAGTTGTCAATGACCAGCCCCTCCAGCGTGAACGACGTGGCGCCGCCCACCCAGCGCGAGCGTTGCCAGCGCGGGGCCGTCGTGTCGCGCCAGTAGACCTTGTAGCCGGCCACGCGCGGATCGTCCACGGCGTCCCAGGCCAGCGTCGTCGAAGGCCGGACCGCGCCCCCGATTAGCACGTTGGCCGGAGCCGGCGGCGCCCAGGCCAGCTGGGCCAGCGCCGCGGCGTTGAGAGCGGTCAGCTTGGCGGCGTAGTCGAAGTCCACGCCCTCGACGACGTCTCCGTACGCGATGCCGTCCTCGGTGCGAATGTTCTGGTGCTGGCGGGTGTAGTTCTCGTGCGTCTCCATGATGCGAACCGCCGGGAAGCCCTCGTCGTTGAAGGGCCGGTGGTGGCCGCCGCGCCCGAACCGGTCCAGCCGGTAGATCATGATGGGGTCGAGGTTGGGGACGTAGCGGTCGGCCGTGCGAGCCACGTACCGGGCCAGCTGCCGCGACGGGCCGTCCACCTCGCCGCCGAAGACGCGATAGCGGGCACGAGCGCGTTCGGTGTCGGTCGCGGGCGTCGGCTCGGAGAAGACGCGAAACGTGTTGTTCTCGATCACGCCGTCCACCCCCTCGATGTTGCCGATCATGTCGTTGTTGAGGACTCCGGCGATCTCCCATCCCTCCTCCCGCGCCACACGCGCCATGTGACGGCCACCCCAGAGCCCCTGCTCCTCCCCCGACAGCCCGGCCAGCACGACGGTGCTCCCGAACTCGTAGTCCGCCAGGAGCCGCGCCGCCTCAATGGCCCCCGCCATCCCCGACGCGTTGTCGTTGGCGCCGGGAGCGTCCGATTCCCCGTCCGACCCGTTCGACGCCCGCGAGTCGATGTCGCCCGACATGATGACGTACCGATTCGGCGCGACCGCACCCCGCTTGATGGCGAGCACGTTGACGACCCAGCTTTCCTGCGGGATGCGCGGGCTGTCCTCGGCGGTGACCAAGCTTCGCTGGTAGAGGACCTCGTAGCATCCGCCGCAGGCCGCCGAGATGCGGTCGAATTCGGCCTTGATCCAGCGCCGCGCGGCCCCAATGCCCCGCGAATCCGAGAGCGTGTCGGAGAACGTGTTGCGGGTGCCGAAGCCGGCCAGCGTGCGGATGTCCACCTCGACGCGAGCCGGGGAGGCCGCGGCCACGATGTCGTGGATGCGGGGGTCGGATTGCGGCGGCGGAGTCTGGGCGGATTGGAGCGCCTGCGCGGGCTGCGCCGAAAGGAGCCCGAGCGGGCCAAGTGCGTCCGGCACGGGGAGCACCACGGTTGCGAGGGCGATCACTGCCAGGGACACCGCGCCGCGGAGATGGCCCAAGGCCGACGGCGGTGCGGCGCGTCCGGGGGATGCCGTCTGCCGCGGCAATGCAGCCGAAGAGCATGGCGTCACGTCTGAATTCCTCCTTTGCGGGACTCGCGGTGGCACTCGTCCAACCGCTCGAAACGAGCTTGGAATCTACAGTCTTGCGCTCCCGTGCGCGCGTAGCCAGCAAGAGACTGTCCGATCCACCGGGTCTTGCCGACCCCTCGGAATCACGCCACGTTTCGCGTCGGACGGCTCGGCCACCCCGCCTGCTCGATGCGACCATCGCACTTCACCACCGGAGATGAGTCCCATCTCGCCAAGTCGCCACCACCATGAGCCAAGTGCCCTTCGCACTGACGTACCGTGGACGGCCAACAACTCTTTCAAGCAACCTTGGCAGAATTGATGCGCACTAAGATATCCTACGCAATCGGCGATGTCCTGCAAGCCTCGGCAGATGCGCTTGTCAATACAGTTAATTGTGTTGGCGTGATGGGACGAGGCGTCGCACTCCAATTCAAGATGCGATTTCCTGACAATTTCAAAGCTTACAAGCAAAAATGCGATCGAGGCGAGATGCGACTGGGCGAGGCCTGGGCAGATGTACGGAAACGAATCGAGATTGCATTGCGTGATCTCAAGGATGTCGATATCACCGTCTTCGAACTAGGTGATGGTCCTGAAGATTTCCGTCCAAACTGGTCGCAAGCCGCGCCCGAGACCATTAGGCCGGCTAGACCAGACGTTGTTAGGTGAGAGGAGCCCCAACTTGAAGCTTCCTTTCGAACTCGACCGGTCCATCGTCTTCTTCGATCTGGAGACTACGGGACTCAGCGTGTCCGACGACCGAATCGTCGAGCTGGCGATCATGAAGGTGACGCCGCAGGGGGACGTGCTGGAGAAGAAGCGCCGCTACAACCCGGAGCGGCCCATCCCGGCCGAGGCGGCGGCGGTTCACGGAATTACGAACGAGGACGTGGCCAACGAGCATCCGTTTCGCCGCAGAGCCAAGGCCGTGGCCGAGATGATGGAGGGTTGCGACCTCGGCGGGTTCAACATCCGCTGGTTCGACCTGCCCATGCTGTTGGCCGAGTTTCGGCGGGCCGGCGTGCCGTTCGAAGTGGGCGACAGACGACTCGTGGACATGAAGATGATCTTCCACAAGCAGGAGCCCCGAGATCTGTCGGCGGCCGCACGCTTCTACTTGGGCCGTGACCACCAGGACGCCCACTCGGCCATGGGAGACATTCGGACGGCGGTCGCAGTCCTATCCGCCCAACTGGACCGGTATTCGGAACTTCCCCGAGACATGGCGGGCCTCCACGCTTACTGCGACGAAGTAGGGCCGTTTCAGACAGAGTTCGACCGCTGGTTCTCGGAATCGTCCGAGGGCCTCGTATTCAACCGGGGCAAGCACAAGGGCATCGCTCTCGCGGAAGTAGCGGCAACGACCCCCGACTACTTGGAGTGGATGCTCGGCGCCCGCGATATGGACGCCGACGTGCTGAAGGCCGTGCGGTCGGCCCTACGGCCAACTTAGGATTCAAACGCATTGCCCGTCCTGCAACCAACAACGCCTTCCCATATCCCCACGAGGAACTCATGACCTCGAGCCGGACGCACCTCCCAAGCCGAAAGCACATCCTAGGCCAGAAGCGCCCGCCGAACTCGCTCCGACGCGCTTGCTTCGCCGGTCGCGCATCCTCGTGGCTCGTTTCCGCGGCCCTGGCCTCCGCGGCCCTCGCCTTCGCCGCGGCGGCCCCCGCGCTTTCGGCCCAGCAAGCCGTCACCGAGGCCGACCTCGCCGCCTTCGCACCCCGCCACGTTGGCCCGGCCGTCACCGGCGGCCGCATCCACGACGTCGAAGCCCTGCCCAACGATCCGTCCACGATCTACGTGGCCACGGCCTCGGGAGGCCTCTGGAAGAGCGCCAACCGCGGCATCACCTGGACGAACCTCTGGGAGCACATGCCCACGAGCACCTTTGGGGACGTGGCAATAGCGCCGTCGGACGCCCGCATCGTGTACGCGGGCACCGGCGAGCAGCAGAACCGGCAGAGCACCTCGTGGGGCAACGGCGTGTACCGCTCCGACGACGGCGGCGAGACCTGGACCCACCTGGGCCTCGAGGAAACGCGCCACACAGGGCGAATCCAGGTCCATCCGGGCAACCCGGACGTCGTCTACGTCGCGGCCCTGGGGAACCTCTGGCGCTCGTCGTCAGAGCGAGGCGTGTATAGATCCACCGACGGAGGCGAGACCTGGAACAAGATCCTCTACGTGGACGAACACACGGGCGCCGTGGACTTGGCCATGGACCCGGCGAACCCGCAAGTCCTCTACGCGGCCATGTACCAGCGCCAGCGTCGCACTTGGGGCTTCAACGGGGGCGGTCCCGGCAGCGGCATCTACAAGACGGAGGACGGGGGCGACACGTGGCGCGAACTCGCGAACGGCATCCCCGAAGGCGACAAGGGACGGATCGGGCTGGCCGTCTCGCGCACCAATCCCAGCGTGCTCAACGCCTTGATCCAGCACGAGACCGAGTCGGGCGGCTACCGCAGCGAGGACGGAGGCGAGACCTGGGAACGCGTCAGCAACCAGAACATCCGCCCCATGTACTACTCGCACGTGTACATCGATCCCACGAACGAGAATCGCGTCTACACGCTGGCCACGTCGTCGCACAGAAGCGAAGACGGAGGGCGCACCTTCGAAGAAATCGCCGTCCGGCCCACGTACGACGTCGGCGTCCACGCCGATCATCACACGATGTGGATCGACCCCGGCGACCCCGAGCACTTCTACTTGGCGGGAGACGCCGGGCTTCACGAGACGTACGACCGGGGCGTCACCTTCAGGCGCATCAACAACCTGCCCATCGGACAGTTCTACGGCATCGACGTGGACAATCGCGATCCCTATTGGATATACGGGGGGATGCAGGACAACCATTCGTGGATGGGGCCGTCCGCAACCCGTTCGTGGGACGGCATCGTGGACGACGACTGGCGCCAGACCGGATTCGGCGACGGGATGTACCAGCAGGCCGCACCGGACGGAAGAACCGTGTACATCAACTCGCAGAACGGCAACTGGACGCGCTTCGACAACGTGACCGGCGACGTCGTGAACCTGCGTCTGGCTGCGCCGCCGGACGAAGAATCGTATCGGTGGGACTGGGTGTCGCCCAGCCTGCTGTCCCGGCACGATTCCAACGTGATTTACGTGGGCGGCAACCGGCTGTTCGTCTCCCGCGACCGCGGAGACAGCTTTGCGCGCACCGAAGACCTGACGCGGCAGGCAGACCGCGACGAGTTGGAGATCATGGGCGTGGCGGGCAAGGACACGCGGCTCTCGCGCAACGACGGGACGTCGTCCTACGGGGAGATCGTGACGATCGCGGAGTCGCCGCTGGACCCGGCGGTGCTGTGGGTGGGCACGGACGACGGGAACGTGCAGGTGTCGCGGGACGGCGGCCGCTCCTGGCGCGAGGTGTCGGGCGGCGCGGAAGAAGCGGCGACGGCGGGCGGAGGCGGTAGCGGCGCGGCCAGCCCTGTGCCCCAGGGAACCTATGTGAGCCGCGTGGCGGCTTCGGCGGAGGCGCCGGGGACGGCGTACGTGACGTTCGATGCGCATCGCGACGGCGACTTTGCGCCCTATGCATATCGCGTGGAGGACTTCGGGGCGCAGTGGACGGCGCTGCACGGAGGCTTGCCGACAGGGTCGGTCAACGTGGTCGCCGAGCACCCGGACAATCCGGAGACGCTCTTCGTCGGCACCGAGCATCACGTGTTCGCCAGCACGGACCGGGGCGCGACATGGGCGCCTTTCCCCGGCCTGCCCACGACGGCCTACGACGACTTGGTGGTGCATTCCAGAGAGAAGGACTTGGTGCTCGGAACGCACGGCCGCTCGATCATCGTAGTGGACGACGTCGCGCCGCTGGCCGAGTACGCGGCGTCCGCGGGTGCGGCCGCCTTCCTCTATGCGATTCGCCGGGGGACGCTCCGGTACTACTGGAAGGATACGTCCTACCGCGCGCAGGCGGCGTTCATGGGGGAGAATCCGGCGGACGGCACTCCGATCACCTACCGCATCGGACGGTCCGCCGTCGACGCCCGGATCACCATCGTCAATGCGGCGGGCGACACGGTGCGGACGTTCGCGGCGCCCGGCGAGGCCGGCGTGCACCGGGTCGCCTGGGACCTGCGCCACGGACTGCCCGGACAGACGGGCGCGTGGACGGCACACGATCCGGCCGAGGTGCCGCGCACGCTGGAGCGCAGGGGGCCGTTCGTGTCGCCGGGGCTCTACACGGTCGAACTCGCGGCGGGCGGCGAAACGCACCGCCGGACGCTGCTCGTGAGGGGCGACCCCGATCTGCCGCTCACTGCGCCCGACTATCGCGACAGAGAGGCGTTCCTGCTGGAAGCGCTAGCGCTGAGCGCCAGTCTGGAGGGCGCAGGCGGCGAAGCGGGCGGACTCCTTCGGCGGCTCCGGCAACTCCACGCGGCCGTGGAAGGCGGGGGCGTCCGGCAGGGCACGCTGCATCCGCCGACGAAGACGCAACAGGACGAGATGGAACGGATCAGGGCCGCGCTCCGCGAAACCGGAGGGGGGTCGCGCTAGGGGCCGCCATCGCACCCAAGATCGCGAGAGCGACGAGGAGCTGTCGCGCCAGCCGCACTACCCCGACCGCAGCGGTACGCCGAACAGCACTTCGAAGGAATCGTTCGAGTGCGCGGGGAACCGGGTGTCGCGCCGGAAGCGCACTTCGATCTGGAAGGAAAGGTCGCCGATCCGAGGAACGCCGCCGACGCCGCCGCCCCAAGAAAAGCGCCGGTACTTGCGATCGCGTGGGGTTGCCGGATCGAATCGCTCCGCTTTCGCGGGAAACGCTGGGCCGAAGTAGCCGACCACGTACGGCTCTCCCGGAATGCCCAGGGTCAGGCCGACCTCCGCTGTGACCACCACGTCTGCCGCCAGCTGCGTCTCGCCGGAACACGCGCTCCCGGACTCGCAGGACTCGTTGACCATGAGCGCCGTCGCCGCGCCGCCGAGGAAGAGGGCGAAGTCCGTGCCGCCAAAGGTGTTCCACGTCTCCGCCGAAAACCTGAGGAAGAGCGTCGGCGAGGCTGGCAGGCGTTGCTCGCGCCCGCCGAACGAGGCCCCCACGGCGGGCAGGGCCACAAGCCGAAGCGAGGGACGATAGTCGTTCTCGCCCATCGCGACTTGGGCCGCCATCGGCGCCACGCCGGAGGCGAGACACGCCGCCGCCGAGAGCGCCGTCCCCTTGGCAATCCACGGCCAACGGCGGCGTCCTGCGTGCCGCCGCGGCTTAGAACCGCGTCCCGCGGAAACGGTTGTTGACGACGTTGTTGTAGATCGAGCCGAATTGGAATCCAAGGCCCGCCTCCATGCTGTAGTTGAAGTGCTGGCTTCTCTGTTGCAGGTTGAGAAGCGCTTCCTCGTCGGTCACGCCCCGAGCAGAAAGATAAATCTGGTCGTTGACCCAGGAAACGCCGGCTTCGCCGTAAATGTCCAGTCCCCTCGCCACGCGGAACCGGGCGTTCCCACGCAACGACAAGTTGTGGAGGCCCGCATCGTGGAGGAAGTGGGAACCCTGTAGGCGGACGGAGGCGTCGCCCCATTGCTGGCGCTGCGAGAATTCGACTTCGATTGCATGTTCCCAGCGCGTTTCTTTGTCTTCTCCGAAGACGGTCGTCTCGACGTATCGCCGGTGCGCGGGACCGATCCGGTAAAACGCGGTCAACGCCCGTCGCGTCGCCTCTTCGTACGGAAAGTAGCTGTATTCCAGCGCCGGAGTCAGCTCGAAGCGCAGTCGTTGGTTGAAGCGCCTGATCCGCCGCACTTCGCCTTGAATTCCAGCCGACCAATGATCGCCGAAGGCGTAGGCGACCAGCTCGGTGATCCCCCAGTCGGTCCGTTCGTCCAAGAACTCGCCTCCGTCCGCCAAGTCGATCTCGCGCCGGTTGAAGTTCACGTCGCCACGGAAGTTCATCTTCCAGACGGGCGTGACCCGCGAGGCGTTGACGTTGCCGTTGACGCTCGTGGTTCGACGGGTTTGCTCTCCGTCCACCTCCGCGTTTCCGCTTACCCTGTAGACCCAGAAGTCCCAAGGGTCCTCGACTTCTTCGCGGCTGACGACCGGCCCCGTCTCGGCGTCCCGATCCGAGGCGACGACCGCCGCCGACTGTCCGAATCCGTTGACGGCGGCGAAGTGCAACAGGCCCACGGCCAGCGTGTGCGCGAGACCGTCCAACACTTCGCGTCGCGTGCTCGTGGGCGGCGAACGGAACCGAAGCTGTTCGTCGTACTCCAAGGGCTCGGCGCCACTGAAGTCGATCTGGTACTCGCGCCCGCCGGATCCGGTGCTCTGGCTTGTCATGATGACGTAGACGTCCGCGTCCTGCGGCTGCCGCACCCAATCGACCCAAGCGATCTCGGTGCGGAAGTAGTTGAGGTCGCATCCCCGCGTCTTGCAGTCGAAGAAGACCTTGGGCCGGGCGTCGGCGGCAGCCGCCTGCGCCGCCGCCGGAGCGCCTGCCGCCGACAGCAGCAACACAAGCCAAGAAAGCGCGCAGGCAGGGGTTCTCAGCGCCATGGCGCAGGTCTCTCCAGGTTTCGAGTGGAGCCGGCGGGCGCCCCCGGCGCGGGCAGCGACGCGGGCGCGGGCGAGTCCAACGCAGAGCCGCCGGTCCAATCAAGGACAATCTTGCCGAAGGTTCTGTTGTCCTCCATGCGGGCATGCGCCTCCGCCGCGCAGTTCGGCGGACAGGCCGTGTCCAGCACCGGACGCAACGAGCCGTCCACGAACCCGGGGGCCGCCCGGGTCGAGAATTCGCGAGCCAGCAACGCTTTTTCCGCCAGATCCCGAGCCCGCAACACGGTACCCAGCAAGCGAGCGCGGCGAGTCATGAGGGCACGCAGGTCGATCTGGGCAACGCTGCCCCCGGGCACGCCGACCACCACGTGGCGCCCGCCCGAAGCCAAGGCCCGCTGGTTGCCCGCGAGGTAGGCGCCCCCGACGAGGTCCACCACGACGCTCGCGCCCTGGCCGCCCGTTGCTTCCAGCACGCCCTCCGGCCAGTCCCCGCGGCGTGGAGGCCATGAAGCAAGGAGCCTGCGACTTCATGTTGCTTCCAGCACGCCCTCCGGCCAGTCCCCGCGGCCGTCCAAGGCCACGTCGAGGCCCATCTCCTGCGCCCGGGTCAGCTTCGCGGGCGTGCGCGAGGTCCCGATCGTCCGCGCCCCGGCTCGCCGAGCCAGTTGCAGCGCCGCCGTCCCCACGCCGCTCCCGACCGCGTGGACGAGCACCGTCTCGCCTGCCCGCAGTCCGGCTTGGAGCATCATCGCGTCGAAGGCCGTCAGGAAGACCTCCGGAACAGCGGCCGCCGTCACGAGGTCCATTCCAGCGGGGACCGGCAACGCGACGTCTTCGTGGATCACCGCCTGCTCGGCGTATCCGCCCCCCGCGACGATCCCCATCACCCGCTCCCCGGGCGCCCACCGCCTCACGGCCGAGCCGACGGCCTCCACCACGCCCGCGAACTCCAGGCCCAACAGCTCGGAGGCGCCCGGCGGCGGCGGATAGAGCCCCCGGCGCTGGAGCAGGTCGGCCCGGTTGACGCCCGACGCGGCGACCCGCACCAAGAGTTCGCCGGCCGACGGCACGGGCAGCGGCGCGGTGCCCATCCGCAAGACGCTCGGCCCGCCGGCGCCGTCCGCCAGAACCGCACGCATCCGCCCGGACTCGCCGGACTCCGATACCAGTCCGCCCGCGTCCACAACCGCTACCTTCGTGCGGGCCAACAGGCGCTTCGGCCCGCGTTCACGCAAAGAGGAGGCCCGCCATGCTGTTCGCCGCGCATTCCGGCGTTCGTTTTCTTGTTCTGGCCGCGGGGCTGGTGGTCGTCGCGCAGGCCGCCGCCGGGCTCTTCGGCCGGCGCAAGTACTCGAACGCGATGGGCAAGACCGCCTCCGTCTTCGCCGGCTTGATCCACCTGCAGATCGTCCTCGGGGCGGCCGTGCTCTTCACGCGCCCGTTCTACACCGGCCTCCTCGGACACTTCTTCATGATGGCCGCCGCAGCTGCGGTCGCCCAGGTCACCGCCTCGGTCGTCAAGCGACGCCCCCCAGAGGCCCGCAGCCACGGACCTCACTTGGCCGGGGCGACGCTCGCGCTGCTCTTCATGGCGATGGGCATTCTCGCAATCGGAAGGGGCGTTCTCGAAAGCACCGCCGGAACGCACCCCTGATTGCGGACGAAGGCGGCGCCGGCCTGCCCACGCGGGGGGCCGGCACCGCCCAAAACGTCTAGGGAACGGTGGAGATGTTCGGGTTGGTCTCGCGCTCTCCCCGCGATATGGGGAAGCACAGATCCTGCTTCACCAAGTGCGAACCTTCGTTCTGGTTCCCCGACGGCCTCTCGAGCGGGTCGAAGCTGCCAGGCCTGCCGTCGCGGTTCCACCGGAAGAAGTCGCCCAAGCGCCGTCCCTCCAGCCACAACACGACGCCCCGCTCGAAGTAGAGCGCCGTCCACGCTTCCGCGGCATTGGCAGCCTCCGCCTCCGCCATGCCCACCGCCGTCCGAAGCGCGTTGATCTTGCTCATCGCCCCCTGCCAGTCCCCGGCGACCAGCATCGCCTCGGCCTCGATCAGCCGCATCTCGGCGCCCTTGGACAGCGGAATGTCGGAGCCGGAGTCCTCGTACTTCGTCTGCGGCCACCACGGAACTTGGCCGCAACACTGCACGGCGGCGTCTCCCGTCTCGTCCGTGACCCGGAACGGCACGCGCGGATCGCCGTCGGGATTCTCGTTGCTGAGCCCGTAGGTCTCGTACTTGGTGAACTTCACCGTGTGCGCCTTGTAGGGCTCGGCTTGGCTCGCCCACTGGATTCGGTTGCGCGTGGCGTCGCCTTCGGTGGCGTAGTAGGGCAGGTGCCAGACGAAGTCGTCCGGCACTGTGGCCGCGTCGGCCGTGGCTCCGGCCCAGTCTCCCATGAACGCCTTCACCGAAGCGCGGGCCGCGACGGCCGCCCTCGCCATGTCGCCGGTCCCCAGGTTCGCGGCCTGCGTGAAGCGCTCCATCGCCCTGTCCATGTAGACGCTCCGGTGGCCCGCCGCCTGTCCGTCGATCACGGACTCGCAGAAGTTCTCGCCCAGCAGCCGGTACGCGTATCCGCTCCACAGGTTGGCCTCTGCGAGCAGGCTTTGGTCGTCGGTGCCCGTCTCGGTGATCTTGGCGATCCCGTCGCCGCCCCACCAGCGGGCGCGCTGCGAAGTGTTCCAGTGCGTGTTGATGGTCTCGTAGTCCAGGTCGCCGTTCTGCCATTCCACCTGGATTCCGAAGCTGCCCGTGGACCCCGAAGGATGGATCTCGCGGGTGATCGCGGCGCCGGTGTAGCCGACCCAGTTCTGCGCTTCCGCCATGGCCCGCCCGATGCCCTTGACGATGGCCTCCTGGGCGGCGGGTTCCAACAGGAAGCTCTCCTGGACGCGCCCCGGGTTGACGACTTCGGTGTCGCAGGCGGTCGAGGCCAGGACCAAGCCCGCCGCCAACGACAGGCGCTGAGAGATGGTGCGAGGAATCATCGTTGTCGCTCGTGTCATGATGGTCATCCTCTAGAAGACGACTTGCATCGAGAAAGTGTAGAACGCAGGCGGCGGGACATGCTCCGTCATGGAGCGCACCCGCGTGTTGAAGCCCACGTTGGCGCCGACTTCGGGGTCCAGCGTCCGCATCAGGGGGCTCACCCGGCGGAAGAAGTTCCGGCCCGAGAACGTGACGCTGGCGCTGGAGGCGCCGATCGAGCTCGCCCAGTCCGCGGGCAGGGGCGCGTGCACGCTCAGCTCGCGAATCTTGAAGAAGTCCGCCGGCTGCACAGCGAAGTCCGACTTGTACCAGTTGATGTCGCACCGCGCGCGCTCTTCAGCCGTGAGGCTCTCGTAGCCCGAGGTCTCCCAGGTGTTGTACGCCTCGAAGCAGCCCGCCCAGCGAACCGATCGGCGAGTGGCCGCCGCCTGCGGGCCGTTGAGCATGTACGCGCCGCCCTGGTACTCGCCCCGCGCTGCCAGCGTGATCCCCCAAGGCAGGCCGAACGTGCTGCTGAAGCCCATGATGACCGGCGCTTGGTTGGGGCCGTGAATGCAGTCGTTCTCGATGACGGGGTCCGCCAACTGGTTCGGGTTGGAGACGCAGTCGGAGCGAATCACTGGCGCCGGCTGTCCTTCGATGACCCAGCCGAAGCCGCCGATCGAGAACTCGGGAGAGCCGCCCAGCGACACGATCTCCGAGTCCGTGAAGGACATGTTGGCTCCCACGTCCCAGGTCCAGGCGTCGTTGCGCACGAGAGAGTAGCTGAGGCCGACTTCGACGCCGCTGTTGGCCAGCTCGCCCACGTTGGCCAGCTGCGAACTCGTGAATCCCAGCGACGGCACCTGCCGGACGCTGAACAGCGCGTCGGCCGTGGTGCGCGTGAAGTAGGTCAGGTTGGCCAGCAAGCGATCCGCGAGGAACGCTCCCTCGAAGCCGAACTCCAGCTCGGAGGTCGTCTCCGGACCCACTTCGGAGTTGCCGACGTTGCTGGGCAGGAAGGCCGGAACGCCGCCCCATCCCGCGGCCGCGAACGTCCGCACCGCGTCGAAGGCGCCTGGCGCGCGACCCGCCTGTCCCCAAGCCGCGCGGAGCTTGAGCGAGCCCCAGTCGTCGTTCCAGAAGTCTTCGTCCGAGACGACGTAGGAGGCCGACACCTTCGGATAGATCTGAAGGCCGAAGTCTTCGCCGAAGGCCGAGTTGCCGTCCACCCGGAGGCCGGCGGTGAGGAAGTACTTGTTGGACAGGTCGAACACGTTCTGCACGAACAGGCCCGCGTTGACGACCCGCTCGCGATCCTCGAAGCCGAGCGTGTTGCCCGCGTTGTCCACGTCCGGGTCGCCGGGGCCCGGGAAGTTGTCGCCGTACGCGATGGTCTGCTCCCGCCGCGTGGTCACGCTCTGGCCGCCGAACGAGAGCGTCGAACGAAGAGCGTCCGCGAGCTGAAGGTTCAGGGAGCCCACGTACTCGACCGTGAGCGTGCTGAACTCGTGGCGCGAGGTGGAAAGGATTCCCGTGGGCGCGCGGATGAACCCGAACGGACGCAGGTTGCGGTTGTCCTGCTGGGCCAGGTCGTAGCCCATGCTGAACTGGTTGTTGAAGTTGCCGAAGGGCGAGTAGGTCGCCGTCACGCCCGTGACGACGTGGTCGATCTGGGTCGTGAGTTCCTGGTTGAGGAACGGGTTGATGGCGTTGAAGGACTCGTCGTTCAGGTAGTTGCGGTCGCGCCGGAACGTGTTCAGGGTCATGCCGTGCGCGTTGTTGCCGCCCGCCGTGTGCGCCAACTGGTCGTTGGTGTAGGACGTGTTCCACTGAAGCTGAAGCTGATCGGCCGGGTTGAACGTGAAGTTGCCCCGGAGGATGACCTTCTTCTCGTTGTCGTTGGGCAGCACGCCGTCGTCGTTCTCGTAGGAGCCCGACACGAAGTACCGGATGTTCTCGATGCCGCCCCCGACGTTGACCGCGTACTTCTGCTGGTGCGCGCCCATGTCGCTGAAGAGGCCGTCGTCGCACGGCTGGCCGGGCACCACGACGGCGTCGCTGCACATGGGCTTGTGGCCGCGCAGCCAAGGATTGATGAAGAGGAAGTCGGAGCGGCCTCCGGAAAGCGAAGTGGGGTTCTCCGACGGCGGGCGCAGGGAGGGATCGGGCCCGAAAGTGAGATTGCGGGCCACGCCCTGTTCAACTTGCGTGGTCCACCTGGTGGCGCCCGAGGTGCCGCGCTTCGTGAAGATCTGGATCACGCCCGCCGAGGCTTCCGTCCCGTAGAGCGTGGTCGCCGCCGCGCCCTTGATCACTTCGATCCGCTCGATGTCCATCGGGTTGATGCTGTTGAGCGGACTGGAGACGTCGTTGTTGCTGCGGCCCGAGTACCCGATCGGCGGGACGTTCTTGGCGAAGCCGTCGCTGCGCATCCGAACCCCGTCCACGTAGACCAGGGGTTGGTTCGACTGCGTCATGGAGACGTTGCCGCGCAAGCGAATCATCGCGCCGCCGCCCACGCTGGCCGAACTCTGGGTGACCGACATGCCCGGGATGCGCGCCTGGAGCAGCGCGTCCACGTTGGTGGGCGGCTCGATCACGTCCTGGGCCACATTGAGCTGCGCGACCGTGTTGCCGATCTCGCGCCGCCGGGCCGCCCCGGCAGTGCCGGTCACCACGATGCCGTCGAGGCCGAGGCCTTCGGTCTCGAGCGCGAAGTCGTGCGACACGGTCGAACCGGCGGCCACCGTGATCTGCGCGTCGGCGACGGCGTATCCGATCACCTCCGCGCGGATCGTGTATTCGCCCGCGGGCACGTTGAGGATGGCGAACCGGCCGTTGTCCCGGGAGAACGTGCCGAGCCCGGCGTCGAGCAGGTGCACTTGGACGGCGGCCATCGGGCGACCGCTGCCCGCGTCGGCGACGGTTCCGGTGATGCTCCCGGTCTGCGCATCCGCGGCGCCGGGCAAGACCAATGCGACCGCGGCCAACATTCCCCCAAGCAACCACGGGGCCACGGGGCGAAATCTCTTGGACATGGCTTCTTCCTGTCTCGGGTTTCTTACGCCGCCTCGCTCACGGAGGGGCGTTGACGGACGCGGCGTGCGGCAGCAGGACCGGCAGTCTCAAGCGCTCGGGCCGAGACCAGCGACCCCCCGGCTGCAACGCCACGGTGAAGATAATGAACCACGGCTCCTTGGCCAGTGCAAGCGCCGGAGGAGGGCGCACGTCGGCGGCCCCGGGGTCGCTACGACCAGCCGATTCCGTACACGACGATTCGCGGCACGGTCGGATCGTCGGCGACAACGACATAAGCCATCGTCTCGCCGCCGCGGTCGAACAACCGGATCCTGGGACTGTCCCACTTGCGACGACCCAAATGGCAGCGCCGGCCGAGATCGAAGCCGTCCAGGCGCTTGTCCTCGGCCATGTCGGGGTCGACGCGGCCCGGGCTCCACTCCCCGCGGAGCCGCCATGGCTTCCCGCCACCTCTCGTCCGCAAGCATCGTCAGCATCCACAAACGATCGTCGGCGTCGGCCATCAACCCGTCGAGAACGGGACCCGGCGGCTCCGAGCGGCGGGGATCCGGATGCCGGTCGAGATGAGGAAACCAAGGGAGTTCGCCTTCTATCGTGCGCAACAGTTCGCCGTCGCCGGACCATTCCCGCACGGTCGGGATTCCTGCCTTCCCGCCCCAGACCGCGCCCGCTCGACTTCCTGGCCCCACAATCGTGGCTCGTGCCCACGGGTCGGTTGCCTTCCACCTTGCCGGCTCCTCGGCTCCGAAGTGAAGCGATGGCGCCCCTTCGCCAAGGTCCACGAGGTGCAACGGATATCCTACGAAGTCCGGGCGACGGTCCATGCCGGCCACGACGACCCGGCCGTTGCCCACCGGCACGAAGAAGGCGCCCGGGAATCCGTAGCTGCGCTGGGCCACGAACTCGCCGCCGAGGTCGAAGAACTGCCATGTCCGCCTACCGGCATCGAGCGCGACGATCTGGCCTCCGGCAACGCGGACGCCCGTCACGACATTGAATTCGCCCGGCCCCTCCCCACGGCGGCCAACGGCGCGAACAAACCGCCCGTCGTGGTCGAACACCTTGAACCGCGCTTCGCTGTCCACGACGAAGTAGCCGACATCCTCGCTCCACGACAGGACAACGGCCTCCCGTTCGATAATCCCTTCCCCCTCGGCATCGCCGATGCGCAAGACCTCGCGCAAGACAAGCTCGGCGCCGGCGCTGTTGCACGGCCCGAAGTCGCTCCAGTACGCGACTTCCTGGGCCCCGGACTGCGCGGCGCTGCCCACCACGAACAGGAACGCCGAGAAACGTCGCCCGGCGCGGAGACGTGCGGTCGCCGAGGCCAAATCAGCGATCCAACGCCTTGGACTCGCGGTCCTGATCGGCGGCAAGGGGAACTGAAGCCAACACCGTTCCCTGGCATCCGAGGACCTGAACCGAGAACCGGTTGCGGTTAAAGACCACATTCGGTTCCGTCTCGTGCAGTGCGGCAATCTGCTCCACGGGCAGCTCGGACAGCAGGTCGACAACGATATCCAGTTCGCCAGGAGCGAGCGTTAGTCGTGGGTCGCAGGAATGCCACATCGCGCACCCGCCCGTCTGCCAACACTGGCTGTGCACCCAACTTGCTTCCGCCGCTACAGGGACTCTCCCACCAGAATCTGCGCCTCCGCGGTCTTCGCGCCCTCGACGGCGTCCTCCACCCGCGCCCGAAGCGTGAAGAGGCCTCCGGGCGCTTCGTAGACGTGCTCCACCGTCCCCGCGGCGGTCTGGGCGCCGGCCGTCGCCACCGAATCCACCGCCCCGTCGCCCCAGGCGAAGACGATCCCCTGGAGGCTTCGGCCCGCGGCGTTGTACCGAACCGAGACGACTTGGGAGGGCTGGGCCTGTTGCGGCGCCTCCAAGGACAGGCTGAGCGGAAAGCCGATCAGGCCGTCGTCGCGGCAGGCCGTCGCGAAGGAGAGGATCGCGACCACCAGCACCGCGCCTAGGCGCCCGGCGCCCGCCCTCACGGCAGGCGAATCGGCAGGCTGATCCCGATGCCCGGACTCTCGGCGGGCGGCCCGGGCGGCGGCTCTCCTCCTCTTCGGCCCCGCGACCGCAACTGGTCCCAAAGGAAGTATCCGACGACCCCGGCCACGACGCCGACCACCGCGTAGGTGCGGCCCCGGTCGAGCGACCGCATCTCCAGGTCGGCCAGCCCGCTCTCGGGAATGCGGATCCGCTGGTGCAGCGACGCGACCTCGATCCCTTCCACGCCCGTGTAGACCGGGACTTCGAGCAGCAGTCCGTCGGAGCCGGCCTCCACCACTTCTCCTTCGACGACGCGGTCGCCCGGAGGCAGCACGTCGTCGAGCTCCTCGGCCTGCGCAGGCGTCAAGAGCACGCGCACGGCGTCCCCTCCGCCGACGTCCCCAAGCGTCGCATGCGTGTAGGTCTGGCATGACGCAAAGAGCGGAACCAACGCCAGGGCGGCGAAGCGGGAGCGACTCATGACCCCAATCTAATCACGTGACGAGCGACAGCCGTGCCGGCCCCGGCCTCCCGTTCCCACGCCCCGCAGACGGTACCGGCTAGTTTCGTACGGCCGCCGCCGCGCGCCGGCCGCACCCAGCGTCCACGAAGACGGCGAGGAGCCATTGGGCCGCAAAGAGCACCGGACCGCAGACCCGGAGGGCACGCCCGACAGGGGAGGCCGCGCCGAGACGTCCGAAGCCGGGACGGCCGCCTCGACGATGAACGGGCGCGACCCCGGCGGGGACGGCTTGGCCTTCGTGATGGGCGGCGGCGGGGCGCGCGCGGCGTATCAGGTCGGCGTGCTGCGGGGCATCTCCCGGCAGTTCCCGGAGATTCGAGTCCCCATCGTCACCGGGGTGAGCGCCGGAGCCATCAACGCGGCCATGCTGGCGGCGCACCACGGAACCTTCGAGCAGGCCGCCGACGAACTCTACCACCTGTGGTCGGAACTCACGCCCGAACGCGTTTTTCGCACCGACTTCGGGTCGCTCGCGAAGCACGCCTGCGCCTGGGCGTGGCAGCTCGCCTCGGGCGGCGCCAAGGCGGGCCCCAGGGTGCGCGGCCTAGTGGACACGGCCCCGCTGCGGTCCTACTTGGCGGAGGCGCTGCATGCCGTCGACGGCGAACTGACCGGCATCCACGCCAACTTGGCCACCGGCCGTCTGAAGGCGGCGGCCATCAGCACCACCAACTACTCGACCGGCCAGTCGGTGCTTTGGGTGCAGGGGCAGGGCGTGAGGGCGTGGGAGCGTCCCAAGCGGCATTCCGCCTTGGCCACGCTCTCGGTGGAACACGTCATGGCTTCGGCGGCGCTGCCCATCCTGTTCCCCGCCGTCAGGATCGGTCCCCATTGGTTCGGCGACGGCGGCATCAGGCTCACGGCGCCCCTGTCCCCCGCGCTCCATCTGGGCGCGGATCGCATTCTGGCCGTCAGCACCCGCCGGGCGCACGCGAATCACGACGCCGAGCAGGAGACGGTGGTCGGCTATCCTCCCCCGGCGCAGGTGGCCGGCCTGCTGATGAACGCCGTCTTCCTGGACGTGCTGGACCAGGACGCGCACCGGCTGGCCGTCGTCAACAAGCTGTTGCAGCACGTCGAGCCGGAGGCCCGTCAAGAGATGCGGCCGGTGCGGCTGCTCACGTTGCGGCCCTCGGTGGACCTGGGCAGACTCGCGGACGAATACGAGCCCCAGCTTCCCAGAATGTTCCGATTCATGACGCGCGGGCTTGGCACGAAGCAGGTCAAGGCACCAGACTTCCTGAGCCTGGTGATGTTCCAGCCGGACTATCTGGAGGAACTGATCAAGGTCGGAGAGGCGGACGCGGAGGCGCGCGCCGGGGAGATCGCGGAGCTCCTCGTCCCGCCCCGGCAAAGGAGCGGACCATGAGCGGCGGCGTTTCGAGTCAGTCTGGTCGGGCAAGCGGCGCGCAGGAATCCCGCGAAGTCGCGGAAGGCGCGCGGCAGGAGCGGTGGGAGAAGCGCAGCTTCATGAAGGAGCTGTTCGACGGCAGGCTGTCCTTGGATCTCGTCCATCCCCACCCTGTCCAAGACCCCGAGGAGGCGGAGAAGGCCAAGCCGTTCTTGGAGCGCCTAGAACGCTTCGTGGAGGAACACCTCGACGGCGACGCCGTGGACCGCGACGCGTGGGTTCCGGATTCCGTCCTCGAAGGCTTGGCCGCGCTGGGGGCGTTCGGCATCAAGATACCGGAGGCCTACGGCGGACTGGGCCTCTCCCAGACGTCCTACAACCGCGCGCTCGCGCTGGTGTCCAGCCGTTGCGGCGCCACGGGCGCATTCCTGTCGGCGCACCAGTCCATCGGCGTGCCGACGCCGCTCATGCTCTTCGGCACCGAGGAGCAGAAGCGCGAGTACCTGCCCAGGGCCGCGGGGGGCGAGCTGTCCGCCTTCGCGCTGACCGAGGCCATGGTCGGCTCCGATCCGGCCAACATGAGCACCTCCGCCACGCCCTCCGAGGACGGAACGCACTACGTCCTCAACGGCGAGAAGCTCTGGACGACCAACGGCCCCCGGGCCAGCCTGATCGTGGTGATGGCCCGCACGCCGCCGCGGGAGGGGGTCAGGGGCAAGCGTCCCATCAGCGCCTTCATCGTGGAACGGGACTGGCCGGGCGTCGAAGTGGCCCACCATTGCAGCTTCATGGGGCTCAAGGGGCTCTCCAACGGCGTCATGCGCTTTCGCGACGTCAAGGTTCCGAGCAAGAACTTGCTTTGGGGCGAAGGGCTGGGGCTCAAGCTGGCGCTCGTGACGCTCAACACGGGCCGTCTGGCGCTGCCGGCCTTCTGCGCCGCCGCCGGGAAGGGTTGCCTGCGCGCCTGCCGGAAGTGGGCGAAGGAGCGGGTGCAGTGGGGCAGGCCGGTCGGCAAGCACGACGCGGTGGCCCAGATGCTGGGACGAATGGCGGCGGAGACGTACGCCATGGAAGCGGCGGTGGACTTGGCGGCGGGGCTGGCCGACGGCAAGAAGGTGGACATCCGCATCGAGGCGGCGGCGGCCAAGCTGTGGCACACCGAGAAGTCCTGGCAGATGATCGACGACGCGGTGCAGATTCGCGGAGGGCGCGGCTACGAGACGGCGGATTCGCTGCGGGCGCGCGGAGGGGAGGACCCCGAGCCGCTCGAACGGGTCATGCGGGACTCGCGGATCAACCGCATCTTCGAGGGCTCCAGCGAGATCATGCGGCTGTTCATCGCGCGGGAGGCGGTGGACGATCACTTGCGGGTGGCGGGCGACGCGATCGACCCGCGGGTGGCGTCGGGCCGGCGGCTGGGAGCGGCGGTGCGGGCCGGTCTCCACTACGCCTTCTGGTACCCGCGGCGGTGGGCGGGCTGGGGACGGTGGCCCCGGTACCGGACGTTCGGGCCTCTCGCCAGCCACGTGCGCTACGTGGACCGGGCTTCGCGGAAGTTGGCGCGGACGCTGTTCCACTGCATGGTGCGCTTCGGTCCCCAGCTGGAGAAGCGGCAGGCGGTGCTGGGTCGTCTGGTGGACATCGGGGCGGATCTCTTCGTGATGGTCGCGGCCTGCGTGCGCGCTGCCAAGATCGCCGGCGAGGATCGCGAGAGGGCCGGGCCGGCGGCGGAGCTGGCGGATCAGGCGTGCAGGCTCGCCCGGCGGCGCGTGAAAGCGCATTTCCGCGCGGTCTTCCGCAACGACGACGTGACGACCTACCGCGTGGCGCAGCAAGCGCTGGAGGGGCGGCACGAGTGGCTGGAGGAAGGGATCGTGGCGGCTCAGGCCGCCGAGAGCCGGGCCGGCGGATAGCCGCGACGCCGGACAGCCCGCTCCTCCCGCGCGACTTAGCCGTGTCCAGCGTGATCGCCCCGACCGAGGCCGCCATGCCCGCATCCTCCCGCGCGACTAGCCGCGTCACGAGTCGGTTCCTCTGGTTCCTGGTGCTGTGGACGCTCGCGCTCCTTCTGTTGGGCAGCGCGGTGCACGCCACCGGGTCCAGCCTCGCCTGCCCGGACTGGCCCACCTGCTTCGGCGTCCTCAACCCCGAGATGACCGGCGGGGTCTTCTGGGAGCACTTGCACCGGCTCTGGGCGGGGACCCTGCTGGCGCTCTTCATCGCGGCGGTGGTTCTGGTCCGGCGACGGCGCCCGGAACTACGCACCGTGTTCCGGCTGGGGCTGGCCGGCGTCGCGGCGCTGCTGGTCCAGTCCGTGTTGGGCGGATTGACGGTCATCTACCGGCTCCCCGACGCCATCTCCGTGTCCCACCTCGTCCTGGCGCTCGGATTCCTCCTGCTGCTCACCGCCATGGCCGTGCGAACGAGCCGTCCCTGGGAATACCGGAGTCCCGAGTCCCGGCAGCGGGTTCGGCGAGCCGGGACGGCCAGCGGCAGAGCCGTCTTCCTCCAGTCGTTCATCGGGGGCCTCGTGCGCCATCAAGACGCCGGCATGGCCTGCCCCGACATCCCCCTCTGCCTGGGACAGCTGTTGCCGCCGCTGGATCACCCGCTGGTTCGCGTTCACTATTTCCATCGATTCGTCGGATTGATCGCGGCCGCGGTCGTGCTGCGGCACGCTTGGCTCCTCTTGACCCGAAACGGGGAGACCAACGCGCGCCGCGTGGCCGGAGCCATGGCCGTCGTGGTCGTCCTCCAGGTCGCCACAGGCTTTGCGGCCGTCGCCTTCCGCTTGGATGCGGCGGTGGTCTCGGTTCACACGCTGTTCGCCGGACTGCTCCTGGCCCTTTCCGCCACCCTGGCCGCCCAAGCCCGGCCGACCGGGAAGGCCGAACCCACCCCGAACCCGTCCGTCCCGTGAACGCCGAGGCCCTCGGCGCCATGCTGGCGCCCGTCAACGCAAGCCTCAACTTGGCCTCGGCCCTCTTCCTGCTGGCCGGCTACAGGGCCGTCCGCCGCAAGGACGTGGCCACCCACCGGCGACGCATGTTGAGCGCCGTGACGGCATCCGGCCTGTTCCTCGTCTTCTACGTCCTTCGCTTCTCGCTCACCGGCACTCACGAGTTCGCCGGCCCCGAGGCGCTTCGTCCCGTCTACATGGCCGTCCTGTTCAGCCACATGACCCTGGCCGTGGTCGTGCTCCCGATGGTCCTGCGGCTCCTGGCGCTCGCCCGCCGGGAGAGATTCGACGCCCACCGCCGCCTCGCGCGCTGGACGTTTCCGATCTGGCTCTACGTGTCGCTCACGGGCTTGGCCGTGTACGTAATGCTGTACCACTTGTAGCGCGACCAAGCGCCCGCCGGAGGACGGCGTGGCGACGGGCGAACGTCAGGCGACCCGGACCGCGACCCTACGTTTCCCCGACCCAGCGGCAGGACGGGTCGCCGTTCGTCTCGCAGCGTCGTTCGGTGACGGTCCAATCGGCGGAGACGCCGTCGCGAAGCGCCTGCCGGCAGAATCCGGAGACGAACTGGCAGGCGTTCCCGCTCTCGTCCAGCTGCACGAACGGCGATGCCGAAAGCTCGAGGGTGAACGGCCCGGAGATGAAGCCGCCCATCCGGCGGCCGAACAACTTGGCCAGTTGCCGCTGGATGCGGTTCTTGACCAGCCGGAGGCGAAACCGGCGCGGGAACAGCCGACCCCTGACCTTCACCTGCCGCCGCGCCAGCCGGGCGCCCGCCTTGAAGAAGATCTCCCGCGAGTCGGGGCGTCTCATCACCAGCTGCATGAGGCCCGACAGCTCTTCCGGCGGCAACCGCTCGCCCCGCCGGGCCTTCCCGCGCTGCAACCGGATCTGGGTCTCGATCACGCCGCTGATGCCGAACTTGCGCGGCAGGGTCCGCGAGATGTCCTCGTCGGTCAGCACTTCGTCCGGCCGGTCGACCTGCCGGAGCGTCTCCAGCAACTCGACCACGATGTCGGCGGCCACCCCGTGCTTTCGGCCCTGTCTCAGCATGCGGTTCTCCGTGGGAGCCCGGCGCCCGTGCCAAGAGCTTGCCAGCGGTCGTGCCGGACTCTCAAGTTAATTACGCCGGGCCTGTCCGCCAGGGTTCGGCGCCTCCCTATCTCCGCCGGTCTCGTGAAACGCTCCTCCGCTTTTGATCCGCCGGAATATCAGCGCTGGACGCCGGACCCCGAGCTGGTGCGGCAGTACCGGCGAACGATCGGCGAGTCCCCGTCCAAGGCCGCGATCGTGGACGGGCTCGGCCGCGGCGAGCTCCTGCGCATCTACCGGGGTCTGCTGCTGACGCGGCTTCAGGACGTCGCGCTCAAGCGGTGGGTGCGCAGCGGCGTGATCAGCAAGGCTTGGCTCGGCACCGGAGAGGAAGCCGTCACCGTGGGGGCGGTGTGCGCGCTCGACGCGGAGCAGGACGTGGTGAGCCCGATGATCCGCAACGCGGGCGCCTGCCATCTGATGGGGATGCCGCTGGAGGACGGCTTCACGACCTACCTGGCGACCGCCGCCAGTCCCAGCGGGGGCCGGGACCTTCATGCGGGGGACGTGTCGCAGGGCGTCGTCCAGCCCATCAGCCACATGGGGACCAGCGCCACGATCGTCGCGGGGGCGGCGCTCGCCTTCAAGAACCGCGCCGAGGACAGGGTGGCCCTGACGTGGATCGGCGACGGCGCCACGCGAACCGCGGCCGCCCACGAGGGCATGGTGTTCGCCGCGAGCGCCGGCGTGCCTGCGATCTTCGTGATCCAGAACAATCAGGTGGCGCTTGGCACCCGGGTCGACCAGCACGCCGTCGGGAGGATGAGGGACGTTCCGGGCAGTTACGGGATCGCGTCGTTCGACTGCGACGGCAACAACGTGCTGGACGTGTACGCGGCGACGAGCCTGGCGCGCGAGCGCTGCCTGCGGGGAGAGGGGCCTGCGGCGGTCGTGGCGAAGACGTTCAGGATGGGCGGGCACGCCACGCACGACGAGCGCGAGGCCCGAGAGACGTTCGGCGAGGATCTGTTCGAGGAATGGGGAAGGCGCGACCCGGTCGGACTGTTCGAGGCGTTCATGTTGG
Source organism: Longimicrobiales bacterium (assembly GCA_958295645.1). GTDB lineage: Bacteria > Gemmatimonadota > Gemmatimonadetes > Longimicrobiales > Gaopeijiaceae. The sequence continues at coordinate 2,612,363 of OY282361.1, read as the reverse complement.
AGGCGGGCGTGCCGGCCGCCGTGCTGGAGGAGGCCGAAGCCGCGGCGGTTCAGGACGTGGAGGCCGCGGCGGAGCGCGCTCTCGCCTCCAAGGACCGCCTGCCGCCCCCGGAGCGCGCGTTGTACGAAGGCTTCTCGGAGGGAGGCGTCCTGCACGCCCTCGACCGGCGCAGGCGAAGGTGAAGGCGGGTCTCCCGGGGCGTCCGTCCCCGGGACTCCGCCCGTATATTCCTTCACCATGTTCGACGACCTGCGACGGGCCTTCAAGGAGGCCGTGAACAACTTCCATCACGAGCTGGGGCGGGACTCCGTGGCGAACACCGTGGACGAGCTGCTCAAAGGGATGGAGCGCGAAGCGGTGGCCGCCAAGACCGGCATGGCCGAGGCCGGCGAGCAGCTGGCGCGGGCGCGCAGGCGAGCCGAGACCGAGGCGGAGGACGAGGCGGTGTGCCGCCGGCGCGAGGCCATGGCCCGCAAGATCGGCGACGCCGAGACGGCGGACATCGCGGCGGAGTTCGCGGCCAAGCACGCCGAACGCGGGGCCGTCTTGACCCGCAAGGCCGAGGCCATCGAAGCCGAGATGCGCCTTCAGGAGACCGAGTACAACGACATGCTGGCCAAGATCAAGGAGGCTCGCGCCAACCGGGACACGCTGGCGGCCCGCGCCGGCCGCAACACCGCGCGAGAGACCTTGGGCTGCGTCGACGATCTGCTGAACGACCTGAACCGCATGGGCGAGAGCGCGGCGGAGGCGCCCCCCGGCCCCACCGCCAGCGAGTTCGACGACGAGATCCTGCGCCGGTCGCGAGACGAAGTCATCGACGAGCGCCTGGAAGCCTTGAAGAAACGCATGGGAAGAAAGTAGATTCCGCGCATGGAAAACTGGATTGGTGCGGCCGTCTGGGTGATCATGGGGGGCGCCATCGGCCTGGCCATGAAGCTGGTGGTCAAGAATCCGCACGAGACCCCTGGCCACTCCACGCTCCTCGTCGTGCTGGGCGGATTCGCGGCGGCCATCGGAGGCATGCTGGGCGTCGGCATCTTCGAGTTCGACCACCCGGTGGCCCTCAGTCCGGGCGGCATGGCCGGCGCCGCTGCCTTCGCGGCTCTGATGACTTGGGTCTACCGGTGGGGCGTCAAGGGCCTGACTTGACGGCCGCAACAGGGGCCGCGGGCGGGCCTCTCCAATTCGCCCGCAACGAGCGCAGGCGGTTCTACGAGGAGCTGTCGGAGTTCCTGCGCATCCCTTCCGTCTCGGCAAAGTCCGAGCACGATCCCGACACCGCGCGGGCCGCTCGATGGTTGCGCGACCACATGGCCGCCGCCGGACTGGAGGCCGAGGTTCTGCCGACCGCCGGGCATCCCGTGGCGCTCGGGGAATGGCGCGGGGCCGGTCCCGATGCGCCGACCCTTCTCGTCTACGGCCACTACGACGTTCAGCCGCCGGAGCCGCTCGATCTGTGGGACTCTCCGCCGTTCGAGCCCTCCGTGCGCGACGGACGCCTCTACGCCCGCGGCGCGGCCGACGACAAGGGACAGCTCTTCATGCACGTCAAGGCGTTGGAGAGCCACTTGGCCGCCCGGGGAAGCCTGCCGGTCAACGTCGTGGTGCTCGCCGAGGGCGAAGAGGAGATCGGGTCGCCGAATCTGCTGCCCTTCGTCAAGCAGCACCGGGAGCGCTTGGAGGCCGGCACGGTCGTGATCTCGGACTCCGCCATGTTCGCGCCCGGCCAGCCTTCTCTGCTCTACTCGCTGCGGGGGCTCGCCTACTTCGAGCTGCACGCCTCCGGGCCCGCCACGGATCTGCATTCGGGCGCCTACGGGGGCGCGGTGCGCAATCCGGCCAACGCCCTGGCGGCCCTGCTGGCAGGACTTCAGGAGGCCGACGGCAGGATCGCCGTTCCGGGCTTCTACGACGACGTGGAGGAGCCGGACCCCGAGGCGCTGGCCCGCGTTCGCGCCCTCCCGTTCGACGAGGAGGCGTTCGCGCAGGAGGTCGGCGTCGCGACCTTGGCAGGCGGCGAGAAGGGGCGTTCGCCGCTGGAGCGTCTGTGGGCGAGGCCGTCCTGCGACATCAACGGGATGGCGTCGGGCTATGCGGGCGAAGGGGCCAAGACGGTCTTGCCCGCCCGCGCCATGGCCAAGGTGAGCTTTCGTCTCGTGCCGAACCAAACGCCGGAGCGCGTCAGGACGTTGGTGGAGCGGCACGTGCGCAACAACGCGCCGGAGGGCGTCGAGGTGCGCGTCGCGGCCCTGCACGGCGCACGGCCTTGGCGCGCCAAGTTGGAAGGCGAGGTCTTCGAGGCAGCGGCCCGGGCGCTCGAAGCCTCGTTCGGAAGACGGCCCGTGCTGGCGGGCGAAGGAGGAACCATCCCCATCGTGGTCGAGCTGGAGGAGCTGCTGCAGGCGGACACTCTGCTCATGGGATTCGCCCTGCCGGGCGCCAACATGCACGCGCCCAACGAATGGCTTGCCACGGACTGCTTCGAGCGCGGTCTCGATGCGCTCGTCCGCCTGTACGACGAACTCTAGGAGCGCGACGGCGCCCCCCCGGACGAACCCGCGCCGACCATCGCCACGGCCCGCAACAGCGCACGCGCCTTGCTCAGAGTCTCCTGGAACTCGCTCTCGGGATCGGAGTCGGCGACCACGCCCGCGCCCGCCTGGACGTCGGCTTGGCCGTCCCTCGCCACCATTGTGCGAATCGCGATGGCCGTGTCCATTTGCCGTCCGCCCCAGCCGACGTGCCCGACGGCGCCCGCATAGGGCCCCCGCGCCGTCGGTTCCAGTTCGTCGATGATCTCCATTGCGCGAACTTTGGGCGCCCCCGTCACGGTCCCCGCCGGAAAGCAGGCCGCGAGGACGTCGAGCGCGGACAGATCGTCGCGAACGCGGCCCTCCACCCGGCTGCAGAGGTGCATCACATGCGAGTAGCGCTCCACCTCCATGAGTTCCGGCACCTCTACGCTGCCGTATTGGGACACGCGCCCGACGTCGTTCCTGCCCAGGTCCACCAGCATCCGGTGCTCTGCAAGTTCCTTCTCGTCTTCCGCGAGATCCCGGGCGACCGCCTGGTCTTCGGCCGGCGTCCCGCCGCGCGCACGGGTCCCCGCGATGGGCCGAACGGTCACGACGCCGTCCTCCAGCCGAACCAGCACCTCGGGAGAGGAGCCGACGATGCTGAAGTCGTCCAAGTCGAGATGGTACAGGTACGGCGACGGGTTTATGGTCCGGAGCGCGCGGTAGAGGGCGAAGGCCGGCCCCTCGAAACGGGTCTCCAGGCGCTGGCTCAGCACGACCTGAAAGGCGTCGCCCGCGGCGATGTAGTCCTTGATTCGCCGCACTCCCGCCACGAACGCGTCGCGGCCCAGGTTGCTGGCGTAAGCGGGATCCTCGGCGTCCGCCGTCAGTTCCAGCGGCCCGGGTCCGTCTCGGGAGCGCAGGCGCCCGACCGTCTCCTCCAGGCGCGCGGCGGCCTCCCTGTAGAGGCGCCTCAGCGCGTCCTCGCCGGTGGCCTTCCCTACGTCGACCGTGGCAATGGCCTTGGCGCGTCCGTTCAGGTTGTCGATCGCGACGACCACGTCGGAGAACATCACCAGCGCCGTCGGCAGGCCCCGGTCGTCGGGCGGGGGCGCGCCCAGCCGTTCGAAGCGGCGCACCAGATCGTACCCGAAGTAGCCCACGGCGCCCCCCCAGAAGCGCGGAAGCCGGGCGTCGGGCTTGGGCACGGACGAGGCGAGCCGTCGGCCCAAGTCCTCCAGGGGGTCGGACACGCCGGCGTCCGACCAGCCCTCGGCCGGGTCCCACACGGACACGCCTCCGTCGTCGAGCTTCCAGGCGCCGCGCGGACGGCTGCCCAGGAAGCTGTACCGGGCCCATTGCTCGCCGCCGACCACGGACTCGAGCAGGAAGCCGAACGGCCCCTCCTTGAGCTTGTGGTAGGCCGCGACGGCAGTGTCGGCGTCGAAGAGGAATTCGCACCATACTGGGACGCGGGAGCCGGGCGCGGCTTGGCGCAAGAAGGAGTCGAGGGACGGACGAAGTCTCACTGGAATCGCGTTTCACGGGCATGAGGAAGCCAACGGCCTTGGCGCAACACGAAGGGAAGTCTAGGTACGAGAGGCGGGGCGGCGCCAAGCCGGGCGGCGAAGGGGCCCCTCCGGGCGGGCGGGGCGAGCCAGCGGACGACGGCTCGAGGGGCGGCAAGGGGGCCTCTCCGGGCGGGCGGGCGGAGGCGGGGGAGCCGGTCTTGGTGGCGGTGGACACGGGGGGCACGTTCACCGATCTCCTGGCCCTGGAGGACGGCAGGCTGCGAAGGCTCAAGATTCCTTCCACGCCGGACGATCCGAGCCGTGCCGTGCTGGACGGAATCCGGACCTTGCTGGGCGGCGAGGGCCGGCGGTTCGTCCTGCTGCACGGCACGACCGTCGCAACCAACGCGCTGCTGGAGCGAAAGGGCGCGCACGTGGGACTCGCGACCAACCGCGGCTTCGAGGACGTGCTGGAGATCGGCCGCCAGAACCGCCCGCAACTCTACGCGCTCGTCGGTTCGCGCAAGCCTCCCTTGGTGGCCCCCGGCGACCGCACGGGCGTCTCCGGACGGATCGGCCCGCAGGGAGAGGAGCTGGAGCCGCTGGACGCCCAGGAGACCGCATCGCTGGCCGCTTGGGCCGCCCAGTTCGACTCGGTGGCGGTCTGCCTCCTGCACGCGTACGCGAACCCGGCTCACGAGGAAGCGCTCGCGGAGGCGCTCGCGGGCTGCGGCAAGCCGGTCTCGGTCTCGTCGCGAATCCTGCCGGAGTTCAGGGAATACGAGCGCACGTCCACGACGGTCGTGAACGCGTACGTGGCGCCCCTGGTGTCCGGCTACCTGGGCAAGCTGGAGGAGAAGGGCGGCGCCGAGAGAATCCGCATCATGGGGTCCAACGGCGGCGCCATTCCGGTGGCGAGGGCGGCGCGAGAACCGGTGCGCACGGTGCTGTCCGGGCCTGCCGGTGGAGTCGTGGGCGCCATGGAAGCCGCCCGGCGGTCCGGGTTCGACGACATCGTCGCTTTCGACATGGGCGGCACCTCCACCGACGTCTCGCTGTGTCCCGGCGAACTGCTCGCCTCGCGCGAGTTCGCGGTGGACGGGCAGCCCGTGGCGATTCCGGTCCTGGACATCCATACGGTGGGCGCCGGCGGGGGCAGCATCGCGCGGCTGGACGCGGGCGGGGCGCTCAAGGTGGGTCCCGAGAGCGCCGGGGCTGCGCCGGGACCGGTCTGCTACGGGCGCGGCGGAACCGATCTCACCGTGACCGACGCGCACGTCTGGCTGGGGCGGCTGCCGGCCGACCAGTTCCTGGGGGGCGCGAGCCGACTGGATCGGGAGGCGATCGAGCCGGCGCTGGCGAGCGTCGCGGAGGGCATGGGCACGAGCCTGGAGGCGGCGGCCGAAGGCGTCGTGGCCGTCGCCAACAGCGCAATGGAAAGGGCGTTGAGGGTGATCTCGGTCGAGCGGGGCTACGACCCCAAGGACTTCTGCCTGGTGGCGTTCGGGGGCGCAGGCGGACTTCACGTAGCGGAACTCGCCTCGCGGATCGGCCTCTCGACGGCCCTGGTGCCGACCGGCCCCGGACTTCTCTCCGCCTATGGAATGCTCGTGGCGCCCGTCACGCGGGAGGCGTCCCGGACGGTTCTGGGCAAGTCCGCCGGCTCTCTGGACGCCGTCTTCGCCGAACTCCGCGACACAGCCACGAAGGATCTGCTGGCCGAGGGGTACCCGGAGGACGCGGTGCGGGTCGCCGAGACCGTGGACGCGCGCTATGCGGGCCAGAGCTTCGAACTGCGCGTGCCCGCGGACGGGTGGGCCGAAGCCTTCCACTCGGCCCACGAGCGACGCTACGGCTACGCGCGCCGCGACAGCCCCGTCGAAGCCGTCACCCTACGAGTCCTGGCGGAAGCCCCGCCCGCCGAGATTCGCATGGCCGGTCCACCCGCGGGGACCACGCCGCCCCCCGCTGCGGCAACCATCCGCGGCACCGAAGGATCAACCACAGCGAAACTGCACGCGCGACGCTCGCTCTGCGCGGGCGCCGCGTTCGACGGCCCGGCCGTCGTCGCCGAATACTCTGGAACGACTTGGATACCCACGGGCTGGAGTTGTACTGTAATGAAGACCGGAAGCCTCCTCCTGCGCCACGCCGGCGACGGCAAGCGCCGCCCGGCGACATCGCCCGCTACGACGCCATGAGCGAACGTCCCTCCGAACGTCCCCCTTATGCCTGGGCCGGAGCCGTCGCGGCCGCCGTCTCGCTGCTCTACATAGCCACCTTGGCGCCCACGACCGCCTTCTGGGACGCCAGCGAGTACATCGCTACCGCCCGCATCCTCGGTATCCCGCACCCTCCGGGCAATCCCCTGTTCGTCCTCATGGCTCGCGCTTGGCACATTCTTCTCGAGCCGACCGGGTTGTCCACGGCGGTGCGGATCAACCTCTTCTCGGTGGCGATGAGCGCCATGAGCCACGGGCTCTGGTTCTTGGTGGTCCACCGCATCCTCAAGTTCTTCGGCGGCCCTCGTGCGTTCCGGCTTGCCGGCGCCTTCGCTGCGGTTCTGGCGAGCGCCACCGCGTTCACCGTCTGGAACCAGTCCAACGTCAACGAGAAGGTCTACACGGTCTCGTTCTTCACCATCGCGCTGCTCTCCTGGCTGGCCCTGCGCTGGCGCGACAACTTGGGAAGCGGACGGGACGACAACATCCTCCTGCTGATGACGTTCGTGCTGGCGCTTTCCGTCGGCAATCATCTGATGGCGTTCCTGGCCGCGCCCGCGCTGCTCGTCTTCATCTGCCTGGTGCGTCCGAGGGCGCTGCTGCACTTCCGTCTCTACCCGGCCATTCTGGTGGCGGCCTTCCTGGGGCTGTCCATCCACCTGTTCCTGCCTTTGCGCGCGGGCCAGGGGCCGGTCATCAACGAAGCCGAACCCACCTGCGAGAGCGTCGGCGACGCCGTGACGAGCATCGTCACCTACGGCAACGCGGGATGCCTGGAGCTGTCGTCGGCGTTGAAGCGGGAGCAGTACCAGAAGCCGCCCGTCGGAGTTCGCCAAGCGCCGCTGGCCGCGCAGTTCCGAAACTGGTTTCAGTACTTCGACTGGCAGTGGGCGCGCGGCCTCGACGCCGACAACGTGCTGTTCGGCGGGGCCAGGAGTCCCGTCACGGCCTTGTTCGCAGTCTTGGGGATTCTGGGACTGGCCCAACACTTGCGACGCGATCCGAAGAGCGGGGTCTACATGACGACGCTGTTCGTCGTCCTGTCGGCCGGCTTGATGTACTACCTGAACTTCAAGTACGGATACTCCATCCCGGCGCCAGACCCGGACACCTTGGACAAGCACGAAGTCCGCGAACGCGACTATTTCTTCATCGTCGGATTCTCGGTGTGGGGACTGATGGCGGGAATCGGGATCGCAACCCTCTGGCGGCGCGCCTACGAGGCTTTGACCGCCCGATTCGGGTGGGCCGAAAGGAAGGCGATGCTTGCGGGAGCGCCCGTCTTGGCCCTGGCCTTGGTTCCCTTGGTCCTCAATTTCGACCGGGCCAGACGGGACAACGACTATTCCGCGCGGGACTGGGCGTACAACCTGCTCATGAGCGTGGAGCCCTACGGCCTCATCTTCACCAACGGCGACAACGACACCTTCCCGCTCTGGTACCTGCAGGAAGTGGAGGGAATACGGCGCGACGTGACCATCGCCGTGACCTCGTATCTCAACACGCCGTGGTACGTGACGCAGCTCCGCAAGCTCACGCGCCCCTGCAAGCCGGGCGAGGACCCCGCCGCCGACCCCACCCGAATCGTCTGCCAGCGCCCCTATTCGGCGGAGAACACCGGCGCCATTTACACGCACGATCCGGCTGTCGCGGAGGCGGCCGGCAAGGTCCCGCTGGTTCTTTCCGAGCCGGCTCGCTCGCCCACGCGTTCGATCTTCCCCGAGGACTGGACCGACGACCAAGTCCACAGGATCGCGATGAGCTATCCAATCTTGGACAGCGTTTCCTATGCGCAACTGGGCCCGCTGACCGCGCGCCTGGCAGCCGGCCAGCGAGTCTGGCCGTGGCAACAGTTCGTGTTGTGGGCGATCCGGCAAGCCGTCGAGGACCGTCCGGTCTACTTCGCCAGCGCCGTGGTCACGCCCGCGACGCTGGGGCTGGAGGGGCACGTCGTTCGCGAGGGCGTGGCCTTTCGCCTGTGGCCGGGCGACCCCGGCGAGAACGAAGACCGCGACCTGCAACGAGTCGACGACGCCGGCTTGAGGTCGCTGACGGGAGCCTGGATCGACGTGGGCCGCACGCGCGCGCTGTTGGAGGAGGTCTTCGTGCACCGGGGCGGCCTCCCCGACGACTGGGACTTCTGGCCGGATCGGCCCTCCGCGGGGATTGCAAGCTATTACGGCTACGCGTACATCGCGCTCTACAGCGCCGCCTCCGCTCGGGGCGACGAGGCCACGGCCAGGCGGATGCTGAGCCGCTACGAGGCCTGGGCCGCGCTGGGGAGTTCGTAGGGCCGGCGCCGGGAGCGACGGCGACGTCGCGCTCGGGCGCCCGCAGGGACGTGGCCGGATGCGGCCGCGTGTTCAGTGCGCGGCGAGCCGCAGCGGGCTTGGCCGCGGTCGGCGGCGCATGATGCGATCCTCGCCGCTTGGCCCGTGGCCTGACACGAAGAGGTAGTCGAAGCACTCCGGCGCCGCCGCCACGACCCGGCCGGACGTCCCCGCGAACACGAGCGGCAGGCGGCGGGCCAGCTTGGCCAGCTGGACGAGCGCGCGGGGGACGTCCTCCAAGTGCAAGGCGTCGAGTCCGCGGGGCAACAGCACGGAGCCCAGCGGCAGGCCGACGGCAACCGCGAGCTCGGCCAAGACGATCCGGGCGGCCAGTTCCAGGGCCGCCACGTCGCCGCCGCTTCGGCGTCTCCCCAGGGTCCACGCCTCGAACAGGCCGGGAAACGTCTTCGCCAGGCGGCCGCCCGTAAGGGTCACGGCCTCCACGTGAATCCGCTCGCGAAGCCGTTCCGAGGCCTGGGCGGCGACGTTTGCCTCCGGCCGCGAGGGTGCGCCGGGCGGGGCGATATGGGATTCGGCCTCGCGCAAGTCTCTCAGGCGGCGGCGCACGTGCTCCAACTCCTGAGCCTGCACCCGCCGTCGCTCCAGCTCCTCGGAGGCCTCGTCCATTGCGGCTTCGATCTCCAGCGCACGGGTCTCGGCGGCCTTCATCTCGGCGGGCTTGTCCTCCAGCTGATCCCTCCGCTTGCGCCACCACCGGCCGTCCTGCACCACGCCGTCCCACTCCTCGCGACGAGCTCGTACGACATCCGGCATCCGGTCGCCGACCTCACGGCCGCAGGCCGAACAGCCCGCCTCGCCTCCCGCCTTCTCGGCCTCCTTGAGCCGGTCCTTCAGCTCTCGAGCACGGTCTCGGTGCAGCAACAGCCGCGTCTCGGCGTCCTGCCGCTCCCGCACCCAGCCCATCACGCCCGCCTCGATGTCGCCTTGGATCTCCGCCGCGTCTTCGCGCAGAGTCGCCAGGCGCGCCTTCAGCCGAAGCGTCTCGGCCTCGGAGCGCCGCAGCCGGGAGACGTCGCGTTCGGTCTCCTTCACCAGACGCCGGAGCCAGTCGGCCAGCGAGCGGGGAGCGGGCCAACCGCCTTGTCTCGCCTCCGGCAACCGGGGCCGGGCGCCTGCTTCGCCGGCGGAGGCCGACCCCCGCAGGAGCGACACGCCCGCCGACAGCCACGTCCCAACGGAACCCGCCCCGAACCAGACGGCCGCGTACTCTTCGCGGCGGAGCCCGCGGTCCGCCAATGCAGCGCCCAGGAGAGGCTCGAACCCGTCCTTGTCCAGCACGACCGCTCCGACTCGTCCGCGGGCGACCGGCGCTCCTCGCCGCGGCCGCTTCTTCGCGGACGGCGCGAACGTCTCGGCGGCTGGAGAGGCGACATGCATGGCCGACGGCGCCGCCTCCGAGGCTGGAGGCGCGAATGCCTCGTGCAGCGCGGCCAACGTTTCGTCCCAAAGGGCCGCCACGCCTCCCACAAGGCCGATCAGGCCGCTGGCCCCTCGCAAGTCCAAGGACGGCCCTCCGAGCCCGCTCGCCTGCAGATCCGCAAGCGTCCGGGCCGCGGGAGGCCGCGAACCGCTCTTGCCGCCGCCCTTGCCCGCCTCCGGCTCGGCGACGCGAGAGGTGGCGGAGCGACTGCCAAGCCGCCCGCCCCTGCGCGCTTTCGTTCCCGCTCCGCCGCGGCCGCCCGCCGACAATCTCTCACGGTCTCGCACCGGCAGAGCATCGACGCGGAGCCCGGCCACGCGTTTCCGCAGCGGTTCCAGCGCGTCGCGGTCGAACGCGGCCAGGTCGTTCGGCGCCAGTCCGCGCACCGGCACCCTGATCAGCTTGCCCTCCACTCCGCCTGGAACCCCCGCCAGCGCCTCGCTCAGTCGTCTGGCCACGGCCACCGGCCCGCCCGCCCCCGCGTCCACGGCCGCCAAGCTGACCACCGCGCGCGCTCCCACCGCGCAGAACGTCGTGGAGCCGGAGTCGAGGTCGGCCAGCAGGAACCCCTTGTCGGTGGCCGCCTCCTCCCACGGATCGGAACCGATGCGTTCCAGCGACCCGCAGTAGTGGACGCCTTCGGCCACCTGGGTTCGCACGTGCCGCGACCCCAGCGCCACGTAGTCCCACCGGCCCGGCGCGACGGCGCCCCACGCCCGTCCGCGACCGAAGTCGGCATCCGCGTAGGCCACCAGCACGTTCCATTCGGCGTGGGCGTCCGGCTCGGCCACGGGCCTGCCCCGTTTGGCGCGAACCAGCGCGGCGTACGGCAGGAGGGTCACGCTCCCGCCCGTCTCTCCCACGCGAAAGCGGCGAACCGTCTCCGTGGCGACTTCGACGCCGCCCACCGCCCCCACGACCTCCAAGGGGCCGAGACGCCCGGCGTCGAGCGGCGTGTCCCGCAGCCCCGCCGCAATGGCCACGGCGACGCCCGGAAGGCGATCCATCAGGTCGCCGACCGCTTTGGTGAAGGTGGCGATGGGCGAGGCGGTCACGCGCGGATGGTCGAAGACGTCGCCGGACACCACCACCAGCTCCGGCGCCAGCTCGCCGACGCGGGCCATCGCCTCCTCGAAGGCCCTCGACACGTCCCGGGCGCGTCCCGCTCCGGGCCCGCCGGCGCCGTGACCCAGATGGAGGTCCGACAGGTGGGCGACCTTCACGGCCTGCGCCCCGCCGTCCTTGGGCTGGAGGCAACCCTGCCGTCCGCCCGCGAGGCCCCGAACAGCGCGTCACCGTAGGCGATGCGCGCACATGCCTCCCGGCAAACGACTAGTCGGCGCGTTGGCGAGCCCCCGGCGCACACGGCCTCACATCTCGTCCAAGATCATTCGGTAGCTTCGGTGGCGCTGTGCAGCCACCCGTCCCTCGGCAACGGCCTCGAGAACCGCGCAGCCCGGCTCGCGGAGATGCCTGCAGTCCCGAAACCGGCATTGTCCCAGGTAGGGCCGGAAGTCGGCAAAGCACGCGTCCAGGTCCTCCGGGTCCACGCGCACGCCGCTGACGTCGGAGAAGCCCGGCGTGTCGGCCACGCGACCGCCCCCCGGCAAGCTGACCAGCCTGCTGGCCACCGTCGTGTGCTTTCCGCGCAGGGACCTCCGCCCCACGCCGCTCGTGCGCAGGCCCAGCGAAGGGTCCAGACGGTTCAGGAGCGACGACTTGCCCACGCCCGAAGGCCCGGCCAACGCCGACAGGCCGGAGCCGACCACGCGCTCGAAGTCGGCGACCCCATCTCCCGTGACCACGGACACGCAGACGGAAGGATAGCCCGCCCGCTCGTAGAACCGGGCCAGCGTCGCGGCCTGCTCGCCGCCCCCTGGCAAATCCGTCTTCGTCAGGACGAGGACGACCTTCAGGCCGCCCGCTTCGCCCATCACGATCATGCGGTCGATGACGGTAGTGGAAGGGGACGGTTGCGCCACCGACGCCACGACCAGCAACCTGTCCAAGTTGGCCGCCACGATCTTGGTGGCGTGCCCGCCCTGCATTCGCCTGGCCAGCACCGTCTTGCGGTCGCGCACTTCGTCGATCACGAAACGACCCTCCGCCGCCGGGCGCACCCCGACCAGGTCGCCCACCACCACGAGCGCCGCCCGCTGGCTGCCCTGCTTGAGCTTGCCCCTCAACGTGGCCTCGACGTCGCCTCCGGGCGTGAGCACCCGGTAGGAACCGCCCCCGGTCTCGACCACCTGCCCTTCCGTCGCCCCGCCCGCTTCGGCGGCCCTTTCTCGGTGGCGGAGGGCCTGCAGGGGGACCGCTACGCGCCGTCGCCGGGGAGGAAGCCGGGTGCGTTCCCCAGGCCGAACCCCGAGACGGAGGAGTCGAGCGCACGGCGCGCCGGGACCGCCAGCGCCGAGGCCGAGGACGCCCAGGCGAGACTCCGAGCCGTCACGCGGCGAAGAACTCCACCTTGGCGGTCTCCTTGCGGTCGCGCGGCTTTGCCGGCTTGGTGAGGACGACGCCCGGAATCTCCCCGAACAACGCGCGCAGGACTTCGGCCTCGCCCCCCTCCTTCAATGTCTTCAAGGCGCGGTCCCGGAGCTGGCGGACGCGCTCCCGAGTCACGTTGAAGTGGTTGCCGATCTCTTCCAGCGTGTGCTCCTTGAGGTCCCCCAGTCCGAAGCAGCGCCTCAGCACTTCCGCGTCTCGCGGACCGAGAGCCCGAAGCGCCCGGTTCACCACTTCGGTGCGGCGGCGCCTCTCGACCTCCAGCTCGGGGTCGTTGACGTCCTCCGTCGTGAAGCGTTCCACCAGCTTGGAGTCCTCGCTCTCGCCGACCGGAGCGTCCAGCCTCACCTCCGCGTGGTTGAGCGTCTGCAGCGATTCCACCATCTCCGGCGTGAGACGGGCGGCGCGGCCCACTTCCTCGCTCGACGGCTCGCGGCCCAGTTCCTGCTTCAGCCGTTCCTTCTCCCGGAAGATCCGCGCCAAGTCGGAGGAGCGGTTCAGAGGCACCCTGACGGGCCTCCCCTGGTTCGCCAAGGCGGCCAGAATGGCCTGCCGAATCCACCAGACCGCGTAGCTGATGAACTTGACGCCCTGCTCGGGGTCGAACTTCCTCGCCGCCGTCACCAGGCCGACGTTCCCCTCCTGGATCAAGTCCTCCAGCGACACTCCCCGGTTCTGGTACTTCTTGGCCACGCTGATCACGAAACGCAGATTAGCCTTGGCCAGGGCGCGAATGGCTTCCTGGTCCCCCTGGCGCGCCAGCGCCCCCAAGCGCTTCTCGTCTTCGGGCGTGATGAGTTCGTGGCGGTTCACGTCCGTCAGGTACTGGTTCAGCCCGGTGTGCCCGTCCGCATCCCTCATCGCGTCTCCGGACGCCGAAGAGGCGCCACGGCGATTCTTGGTCTTTCGAGCCATCGATCTCGTCTCCCCCGGGCTCAGCGCCCGGCGTTGAACGGCGCCGGCGAACGCCTTGAAGTCATGCTGCGAACGACTTCAGGGCTTCGCCCATGCCGCCTTCCTTCAAGCGTCGCAACGCCCTGTCCCTAAGCTGGCGAATACGCTCGCGCGTAACGCCCAGGACGTTGCCGATTTCCTCCAGCGTGTGCTCGCGGACGCCTTCAAGCCCGAAGTACAGCCTGAGCACGTGCGCATCCCTTTCGTCGAGCGCACCCAGCGCCTTGGTCACGGCCTCGCTGCGGAGCCGGGTCTCCACTTCCAGCTCCGGCTCGGCCGCCTCCTCCGCGATGAAGCGCTCGACGAGCTTCGAGTCCTCGCTCTCGCCGACCGCGGCGTCCAGCCTGATCTCCGCGGCATTCAAGGTCTGCAGGAACTCCACCACCTCGGGAGTCAGACGCGCGGCGCGGCCCACTTCCTGGACCGAGGGCTCGCGCTCCAGCTCCTGCTTGAGGCGCTCGCGCTCCCGGAAGATCCTGGACAGGTCCGACGCGCGGTTGAGCGGCACCCTCACGGGCCGTCCCTGGTTCGCCAGCGAGGCCAGGATCGCCTGCCGGATCCACCAGACCGCGTAGCTGATGAACTTCACGCCCTGCGTCGGGTCGAACTTCCGCGCGGCGGTCACCAACCCCACGTTGCCCTCCTGGATGAGGTCGGTGAGCGACACGCCCCGGTTCTGATACTTCTTGGCCACGCTGATCACGAAGCGCAGGTTCGCCTTGGCGAGGGCCTGGATGGCCTCCTCGTCGCCCTGCTGCGCCAACGCGCCCAAGCGCTTCTCCTCCTCGGGCGTGATCAGCTCTTCGCGGCTCACGTCGCGCAGGTACTGATCCAGCGCGTTCTGCTCGTCCACGCCGGAGTCGAATCCCGGGTTCCGAGCCGTGCGCTTTTTCTTGTATCCTTTCTTGGCGGCCATTCCTCTAACCTCCGTGTTTCCACGCGCGCGGGCGCACCACGCAACCGACGACCAACGTATAGCCCTTTAGTTTCTGGCGACAACCGATCCCTGTCAATAGGAACGGCGGTTCCGTTTTATCGGCGGGGGACGCGGCGCCGCGCCAGCGCCCTGCGCCAAGCGTCGCGGTTCGTTCTCCCTGCGTCATGCTCCTGCTTTCCTGACGGATTCCGCGTTCCCGGGGATTCACCTTCGCGCCGCCGCCCCGCGGGCTTGCCCGGGCCGCACCGACGGGGACGACCGAGGCGACGCCATCCCGCGCACGGCGCTCGCCTGCATTGTCTAGATACCGCGAGATGCCCATTTCGTTGCCGTCGCTCCTCCGGCCGCCATCGCGCCGGAGCCCGTTGCCGGGCGCTACGCATCGCATAGACGGCCCAGCAGCCAAGCGGAATCCACCTCTCGCCGCTCCATCGTGAACAGCCGGAGCACGCTGGCCGTGCGCTGAAGCTGCGTCGCCAAGCGCGGCAAGTCGATCAAGCCGCGCATCCCCTCTCCACCCAGGCGGACGACGCCGCTCGGCCGGGCCACGAGAAAGTCCATCTGGAACATGGCCTTCTTGACCGGGAAGTCCAGCATCGCTTCGCCCGGCGCGAGGCCCAGCTCGGCCGCCACCGCGTCTTCCCAGCGGCGCTTCTCCGGCGTGTCGCCCGATATCCAGTCCGGCAACCGGAGGCTCTCGACGTCGCGGCTGCCCACCTCGGCGGCGCGCTTCGGCAACTTCCGCGTGCGCAGGGCAGGCAACCACTTGCCGACGAGGCGCTTGGCGGTTGGGCTCTCCGCGGCCTCGGCACGTCTCTCGAGCCGGTGGAGCAGCTCCTCGTCGGCGGGACCGACGAGTTCGGCGGGCTGCAGGAGCGCGTCCCGGACGGCGGTCTCGACTATGCGCTTGAAGAGGCAAGTCGCGGCCCGCACGGCGTGGTGCCAGTAGACGGTCCGAAACATCTGGTACTTGGAGAACAGGAGCGACTCGAGAGCGCCCGCCGTCCTTTCTTGGACGCCCACTTCCCAGGCGCCCGTCTCCGGATCCTGCAACAACGCCAGGCCATGCAGCAGCCGGTCCACGTCGGCGGCGCCGTAGGGCACGCCGCAGAAGCGGGCGTCCCTGCACAAGTACTCCATCTTGTCGAGGTCCAGACTGCCGCTGACTAGGCCGCGCAGGGGCATGGAACTCCCGCCCCGGACGATGTCGAAGATCGTGCGGGCGGCGTCGGGCCCGAGCGGCCTCAAGGCGGACGCCAGATCCGCGGACTCGAAGAACCGCGCACTGACGGCCTCGTGGTCGCCCGGGATGCGCGTCGGCTCCAGCTCCTCCAGCGCGTGCGAGAAGGCGTAGTGGCCGATGTCGTGCAACAGGGCCGCGTAGGGGATCAAGCGGGCGTCCTGCCACGCTGCGGCAGGCTCCGGTTGCTTGTCGCGCAGAATGCGCATCGCCCGCTGGGCCAGGTGGTACACGCCCAGTGCATGGTCGAAGCGGGTATGCGTGGCGCCGGGGTAGACGAGGTGCGCCAAACCCAGTTGCCGGATGTAGCGGAGCCGCTGGAAGGCCGGCGTGTCGATGATCGCCACGGCCACGGAATCCAGCCGGATGGTGTTCCAGAGCGGATCCCGGATGACGATGGACGGCGCGTGTCCAGGCATGGTGGGCGAACGTACGGCGCCGGGGCGGAGGACGCAAGGAGGCGGCGAGGGTCTTGGCGCGGCTATCTTGGGACGATGAAAGCGACCCGCGATTCCGCGCTCCCTGCTGCGCTTGCCGACGAGGCCGTTCGTCCCTGCCCCGCCTGGCCGAACTGCGTGTGCAGCCGGGCCGACGCGCCAGCGCGCAACCATGTCGAGCCGCTGGCCGTCTCCGGCGACCCCGCGGCCGCCTTCGCCAAGCTTCAGGACATCGTGGCCGCGCTGCCGCGCACCACTGTCGTCTCTGCGACGCAGGACCGCCTTCATGCGGTTTGCCGAACGCGCCTTGGCTTTGCCGACGACTTGGAAGCCCGTCTCGACGCCCGAGCCGGGGTCGTGCACGTTCGGTCGGCCTCCCGCATGGGGTACCACGACCTAGGGGTGAACCGCAAACGCGTGGAGGTTCTGCGCCGGCTTCTTGCCGAGCAGTACCAGCAACCTGATAGGGCGCGAGCCTTGAATGAAGGCCAGAATCATGAATAAGGGATTTCCCATCGCCCTTGCGTTGGCGACGTCGTTGATTGCCGCTCCTCTGTCCGGCCAGACGATGCTGGGTTTTCGCGGCGGCGCGAGCATCGCCTATCTCTCGGGCAACGACGAAACCGGCGCCAAGAACCGCGTCGGCTTCGCAACAAGCGCTTACGTGGGGGGCGACGCGAATCGGACGTTCCTGATCCAAGCCGGAGCGGCAATTCCGGTCGGCTGACCCCGGCGGCCCGTCTGTCGTCTTTCGCTGGCTGGCGATGCGCGTCGGCGTTCCGTTGACGCCGAACCGAACAAAAGGCGATACTTTCCGGTATGGCCCGCCGTCGCTTGAAGGAACACGTGCTCTCGCGCGCCGAGAACCGGCCCGGCGTCTACCGCTGGCTGAGCGGGGACGGCCGCATCCTGTACGTCGGCAAGTCGGTGCGAACGCGCTCCCGGCTGCTGTCCTACTTCGGCGAGACGGGGGGCAAAGTCGCTCGTCTGGTGCGGGAGGCGGCGGCGGTGGCCTGGGACTACGTGCCCAACGAGTTCGCCGCCCTTCATCGGGAGATGCGGCTGATCCGGGCGTGGCAGCCGGACTACAACGTGGAGCACAAGCGGGGGCGGCGCGTGGCGTTCGTGAAGGTCACCCGGGAACGGGCGCCCAGGGTCGTGGTCGCAACCCGCGTGGAGGACGACGGGGCGCGGTACTACGGCCCCTTCAGCCGGGTCGGTTGGCTGGCCGAGGCGACGAGCGATCTGGCTCGCGCGTTGGGGCTGCGCGACTGTCCCGGCGCCACTCCGGTGCACTTCGGCGATCAGGTGGAGATGTTCTCGCCGGGACGCCCGCCCATGTGCCTCCGAGCCGAGACCGGAAGCTGTCTGGCTCCGTGCGCGGGAAGATGCACCGGCGCCGAGTACCGCGGCCGGGCGAGCGCCGCCCGCGCCTTTCTCGAGGGACGCGGCCGGGCGCCTCTCGAAGCCGTTGCCCGGGCCATGGAGGCGGCGGCGGAGCGCTTGGCCTTCGAAGAGGCCGCCCGCCTTCGCGACCGGCTGGCCCGGCTGGAGAAGTTGCGCAATCACGTGTCGGCGTTCCCTGGCCGGCGCCGCAACATGAACCTCGTGTATTCGGTGCCGGGTTTCGGGGGCGAAGACCGGCTGTACCTGATACGCCGCGGGCGTCTTCACAGCGATCTGCCCCTGCCCAAGACGGTGGAAGACCGGCAACGGGCCGCCGGGGTGGTGGAAGCCGTGTTCCGCCCGGCGGCGGAAGACCGGGATGCCGGCCTCGACGCCGGCGCCGCGGCGGAAGCGCTCCTCGCCGCGAAATGGTTTTCCCGGCGTCCGAGAGAGCGGCGAAGGGCGATGGAGCCCAACAGATGGCTGGCTACTTGCCTCCCGGCGGCCGCTTGTTCTTCGTCCAGCGCAGCGGCGGAATCGCCTCTCCTTTGGCGCAGGCCTCCACGAGCGTCTTCAGCCGACGAAGCCTCGTGTCTTCGCGCTTGGCGCTGACGATCCACCACGTCACCTGCTTGCGGTAGGAGGGACGCGCCGCCTGAAAGTACCGCCAAGCGGCGGGGCTGGACTTCAGTTCGCGCTCGTACTCGCGAGGCAAGGCAACGTCGTCTTGCTCGTAGGACGCTCTGCGCTCCTTCGCGGGGTCGCGGTTCCGATAGGCGGCCAAACCCGGTTCGGCGACCAGTCCCGCCTCCAAGAGATGCTTCATGCGCGTCAAGTTGCGCGCGCTCCAGTGGCTCTCGGGCCGCCGAGGCGTGAAACGAATCTTGTAGCGCTTGTCGTCGATCGACTTGCGAATCCCGTCGATCCATCCGAAGCAGAGCGCCACGTCCACCGACTCTGGCCAAGTCATGCCGGGTTCGCCGGTTCCCTTCTTGTAGTAGCCGACCCAGAGTTCGGAGCGCTCCTCGTGCCGACGCTCCAGCCACAGGCGGAATTCCGCCGGACGCCGGAAGAAGCGCGGGCTGGATTCGTCGCCGGCCGCATCCTCGCGGACCTTTGCGTTCACGCGCGAATGGTCCGAGCGCCAAGCTCGGCGAACACCGGGGGCGGGCGCCACGCGCAACACTGTCGGCTGGCGCCGTGCGGACTCTCCGGGCCGCCACGCCGGCCTCTACGCCCGCCTCTACGCCTCATGCGTCGTACTTCCCCCCGCCACGGTCCGCAACACGGCAACCTGCTTGATCGCGTCGGGGTCCACGTCTTCCGGATCGTCGGCCAGGGCCACGAAGTCGGCCAGCTTGCCGGCGGCGATGGAGCCCTTGGCCTCCTCCTCGAACGAGGCGTAGGCTCCGCCCATTGTGCAGATGCGCATGGCTTCGCCCACGGAGATGCGCTGGTTGGCGCCCCAGACCCTTCCGTCGAAGTCCTTTCGCGTGACCATGCTCTGGATGGCCATCAGCGGCTCGTAGGGGCCGGGCGTGTAGTCGGAGGCGGGCGCCACGGGGATGTCGTGATCCAGGAACGAGCGGTGCGCGAACATCCACTCCATCTTCTCGGCGCCGTACTCGACCCACTTGTTGCCGTGGTAGTGGACGTAGGTGTAGAAGGGCGTGGGCACGGCGCCGGCCGCCTTGATGCGACGCAGCAACTCCGGGTTGACGAGGGAGCAGTGCTCGATACGGTGGCGGGCGCCGGGACGCGGCCACAGTTCCTGCACGCGCTCGTAGGCGGCGAGGACCATGTCGATCGCGACGTCGCCGTTGGCGTGGATGCCGACCTGCCAGCCCGAGCGATGGGCCCGCTCCACGACCTCGTGGATCTCCTCTTGGCTCATCGTGAGGATGCCGTAGTCGTCGGGCCGGCCGACGTAAGGCGTGCTCATGCGCATGGTCCGCTCCGAGGCCGAGCCGTCGGCGCCGTACTTCACTCCGCCGACGCGCAGCCAGTCGTCGCCGAAGCCGGTGGAGAGGCCCGCTTGGCGGAGGCTCTCGTAGGGACCCCGCATCATCATGTAGACCCGACAGCTCAGCTCGCCCGCCCCATATGCGGCTTGATAGGCAGCCAAGCTCTGGGAGGACGTGCCCGCGTCGTGGAAGGAGGTGAGGCCGGCCTGGGCCATGAGGCGCGTGATCAGCGCAACCCCGGCCTGGCGGTCGGCGTCGGTGTGCGTGTTGGGAATCAGCATGCGCAGGACGTAGTTGGCCCGCTCCGCCACTAGGCCGGTGAGCTGGCCGTCTTCGCGGTAGAACTTGCCGCCGGCTGGATCCGGCGTGTCCGCGTCGACGCCCGCCAGATCGAACGCGCGCGAGTTGTAGACGCTCGTGTGGCCGCCCCGGTGGCCGACGGCCACGGGATGATCCGGCGTCGCCTCGTCCAAGTCCGACCGGGCGAGGGGACGGCCTTCGGCCAGCTTGGTGTCGTCGTACTTGAAGCCGACCACCCATTCGCCCGCCGGAGTCTCCCGGGCGCGCGCCGCCAACCGCTGCTTGATCTCGGCGATGCTGCGCACGTCCACGTTGACGTCCTTGAGCTCGCGGACGCCCGCGCCCGCCGGGTGCGTGTGGGCGTCGACGAAGCCGGGCACGATCACGGCGTCCCCGTGGTCCATCACCTCCGTCCCAGGCCCGCGAAGGTTCTCCACGTCGCGCTTCGAGCCCACCGCCAGGAAGCGGCCGTTCTTGACCGCAAACGACTCGGCGACCGGATTGTCGCCGTCCATGGTGCGGACGGTGCGCCCGTGCACGACGAGGTCCGGCGCCGGCGAGTCCTCCCATCCAGCGCTCGTGCTCCCGCCCGTCGTCGAGTCGCAGGCGCTGGCGAATCCAGCCCCCGCGACCCCCGCCGCCACGGTCAGAAACTGGCCGCGCGTCACTGCGTCTCCGGTCTTGTTCATGCGGCTCTCCTAGCGGATGTCATGTCGTCACCCTCCTCGCCCGGTCCTGAACACGCTTCCAACCTTCCGCTTTACGTCCGCCAACTCCTCTTTGGCGCCCGGAGGCGGCTGCGTCATCAGGCTTGCCGCGATCGTCGCCAGAAATCCGGCCGCGAAGCCGGGAATCATCTCGTAGAGGTCGTAGAAGCGCTCCTTGAAGAACTGAGCCCAGAGCATGGCGCCCAAGAAGCCCGCGATCATCCCGGCGACCGCTCCGGCTCGCGTCGTGCGCGCCCAAAACAAAGAGCACAGGACAACCGGCGTGAAGGCCGAAGCAAGCCCTGCCCAGGCGAACAGCACGAACCAGAAGATCATGCGGCTGTCGGCCAGGGCGGTGGCCAGCGCCGCCAAGCCGATGACCACGGTCAGCGCCCGTCCCGTCCAGGTCAGCCAACGATCCGGCAAGTCGGGCTTGAACACCTTCTGAATCATGTCCCTGACGACGGCCGACGACGCCAGGATCAGGAGCGAGTCCACGGTGGACATGATCGCCGCCAGGACCACCACGAGGATCACGCCCGTCACGATCGCGGGGAACAACTCGGCCGCCATCGCGGGCAATACCGTCTCGCTGTCGGCCAAGCCGGGGAACAAGACCCGCCCCGCGAGGCCGGCCAGCACCGCCCCGACGTCGAACACGACGATGCAGACCACGGCGATCAGGCCGCCTCCGGGCAGCTCCCGCCGGCTGCGCGCCGAGATGAACCGGGTCAGGAGCTGCGGTGCGCCCAGGAAGGCGAGACCCACGCCCGCGAGGCTGAGGGCGCTGGCGACGCCGGCCGCCGTCAGGCCATGGCTGCCCATGGGAAGCAGGAGGGCGGGATCGGCTTCGCGAAGGCCCTCCACGAAGGCGCCCCAGCCGCCGGCGTGCCAGATTCCGGCCACCGGCAGAACCAGCAGGCACAGGAACATGAGGACGCCCTGCACGAGATCGCTGTACGCCACCGCCTTGAAGCCGCCGATGCTCGTGTACAGCAGGATGATGACCGCGCCCGCCACGACGCCGCCCTCGTAGCTCGTGCCCAGAAACGACTCGAAGGCCTTGCCCGAGGCCGTGAACTGCGCGGCCGCGTACGCCAGCACCATCGCGAAGACGATGACCGCGCTGACGATCCGAAGCACGTGGGCGCGATCCGCGAAGCGCTCCGCCAAGAAGTCCGGCACCGTGATTGCGTCGTACCGGTCGGTGAACTCCTTGAACGGGCGGGCGACCACTGCCCAGGCCAGCGCCACGCCCAGCACCTCGCCCAGCACGACCCACAGGGCGTGGAAGCCGATCAGGTAGCTCATCCCCGTCAGGCCCAGGAGCAGCCAGCCGCTCTCCCCCGTGGCGTTGGCCGAGAACGCGATCACCCACGAGGGGAGCTTCTTGCCCGCGACGTAGAACCCCTCGACCGAGCGGCTCTCGCGGCTGGCCCACCAGCCGATCCCCACCAGGACCAGCAGGTAGACCGCGACGACGGCGGCTACGGCGCTCGTCTCAGCCACTGCCGCGACGCCCGCCCGCACCTCCGTGGATTCGGTAGGCGACGAAGGCGACTGCCAGCCCGGGCGCCGTGGCCGCCAGCATCAGCAGCCACGTCGCGACCGGAAGGCCGGCGATCATCGCCTGCGCGAGACCGCGGCGCAGGCCCGGGACAGGCGAACGAGCGCCTCCGCGACCTCGTCTTCCGAGATCAGCAGGGAGGGCCCCAGGCGGATCACGTGCCCTTCCAGGCCGCCCATGCCGACCAGCAGCCCTTCGTCCTTGGCCGCGTGGAGCAGCTTGCCCGCCAACTCCGGCGCCGGTTCCTTGGTGTCCCGATCCTCCACCAGCTCCAGCGCCTGCATGAGGCCCAGGCCCCGGACGTCGCCGATCCAAGGATGCTCCTCGGCGAGCGCGCGCAGACCCGCCTGGAGCTGCCTGCCCCGGACCCCGGCGCGGGCGGGCGCGTTCTCCGCTTCCATGACGCGCAGGGTGGCGTCCATCGCGGCCATGCAGACCGGGTTGCCGCCGAAGGTGGAGATCGTCTTGCCCCGCCAGCTGGCCGCGATTTCCGGCGTGGCCGTGAC
The DNA here is from genome assembly GCA_958295645.1 of Longimicrobiales bacterium. Lineage (GTDB taxonomy): Bacteria > Gemmatimonadota > Gemmatimonadetes > Longimicrobiales > Gaopeijiaceae. The sequence goes on along the minus strand of OY282361.1, from coordinate 2,589,834 downwards.
CGCGCCGACCGGCATGCCGCCCGCGATGCCCTTGGCCGTGATCATCAGGTCCGGTTGCACGCCCCAGTGCTCGATCCCGAACCAGTGATCGCCGGTGCGCCCGAAGCCGGCCTGCACTTCGTCGGCGATGAACAGCCCCCCGTAGGAGCGAACGACTTCGGCCATCCGCTGGAAGTAGCCCCGGGGAGGGACGATGTATCCCGCCGCGCCCTGCACGGTCTCGGCCACGAAGGCGGCCGGGCGTCCGTTCGTGGTGGTCTCGATCACCTCGGCCAAGTCGCGGGCGTAGAGCGCCACCAGCTCCTCGTCCGAGCGCATGCCGAAGGACGCTCGGTACGGATAGGGCGACAGCGCGTGCACGATGCCCGCGACCGTGCTGGGCAACACGCGCCAGGGCGCCTGGGCCGTCAGGGAGGCCGCCAAGCTCGTGCGCCCGTGATAGGCCCGGCGGAGCGCCACGATCTCGGTGCGTCCGGTGTGGAGCCGGGCGGCCGCCAACGCCGTCTCGACGGCTTCGGTGCCGCTGTTGAGGAAGAAGGTGCGGCTCAGTGCGCCCGGAGCCACCGCCGCCAAGCGCCGCGCCGCCCGCGTCTGCGGTTCGTTGACGTAGAGCGTGGAGACGTGCCCCAACCGGGCGGCCTGGTCCTGCACCGCCGCCACGACTTCGGGATGGCAGTGGCCGAGCGAGACGGTGAGGATGCCCGCAAACAAGTCCAGGTACTCGCGGCCGTCGAAGTCCTTGACCCAGCAGCCCGATCCCTCCGCGAGGGCGACGGGCTCGTCGTACAGAGGGCGCACGCAGTCGAAGAGATGCTTGTCGTGCTCGGCCGCCACTTCCAGGTTGCGCTTGGCTGCTGGGGCGCGGCTGGCTGCCGGGGCGCGGCTGGCTGTGATGGTCACGTTGTGCTCGCCTCCGCCGGCGTGTTTGCTGGGCGGCGGTTTCGCAGGGCCCGCAGGCCATCCGCAGGCGACCACGGCACGCACAGCGTCACCAACGCGAAATCACCACCTTCTGATCGGTGTAGAAGGCCACGGCGTCCTTGCCCTGCGCCTTCAAGTCTCCGTAAAACGAGTTGCGAGTTCCGCCGAAGGGGAAGAAGGCCATCGGCGCGGCAACTCCGACGTTCACTCCCAACATGGAAATGCCCGCGCGGTAGCGGAACTCTCGCGCCGTCCGGCCCGACTGGGTGAAGACGGAGGCGGCGTTTCCGTAGGGACTTGCGGCCAACAGCTCCAGGGCGGCCTCCAGGTTGGGCGCACGCGCAAGACCGGCGACCGGACCGAAGACTTCCTCCCGGCCCAGAGGAGTGTCGGGCGACACGTCCTCGAAGACCGTGGGACCGATCCAATGACCGCGAGGGTAGCCGGGCACCTCCGGATCCCTGCCGTCGAGCAGAAGACGGGCTCCGTCGCGCTCTCCCTGTTCGATGAATCCCGCGACCCGGTTCTTGTGCGCGTCCGAAATGACCGGCCCCATGTCCACGTCGTCGTCCAAGCCGCACCCCACCTTCAGCGAGGCCACGCCGTCGAGTATGCGCTCCCGGACGGGCTCGTAGGATTCGCCGACCCCGATCACGACCGAGCCCGCGAGGCAACGCTGGCCCGCGCATCCGAACACGGAGGCGACCACCGACTCGGCCACCACGTCCGGGTCCGCGTCCGGAAGGACGATCATGTGGTTCTTGGCGCCGCCGAGGGCCTGCACGCGCTTGCCGGCCGCTCCTGCCCGCCCGTAGAGCCGCCGCGCAACCCCGCTGGACCCGACGAAGGAGACGCCGGCGACGTCCGGGTGCCCAGCGAGCGCTTCCGCCGCTTCGCCCCGCCCGTGCACCACGTTCAGCACCCCCGCGGGAAGGCCGGCTTGGCCCGCCAGTTCGACCACCCTTTGGTGCGCCAGCGGATCCTGCTCGCTCGGCTTCACCACCACGGTGTTGCCCGCCGCGACCGCGTACGGCCAGAACCACATCGGCACCATCACCGGAAAGTTGTACGGCGTGATCACCGCAAAGACGCCAACCGGCTGCCGAACCGTCTCGCAATCCACTCCCGAGGCCACGTCCTCGAGCGTGTCGCCCATCATGAGAGAAGGCATTCCGGCGGCGTGCTCGACATTCTCGATGCCTCGCTGCAACTCGCCGCGCGCCTCCGCCAAGTTCTTGCCCTGCTCGCGGGTCAGGCTGCGAGCCAGCTCGTCGCGGTGTTGGTCCAAGAGGGCCGAGAGCCGGAACAGCACCCGGGCGCGCTCGACGACGGGCCTGCGGCGCCAGTCCGGGAAAGCCTGGCGGGCGGCGGCGACGGCCTGGTCCACCTCGGCCTTTCCGGAGGCAGGCACGCTGCCCAGCGTCTCGCCGGTGGCCGGGTCCTCGACGGACAGACGGTCGGCCGAACTCGGCGTGCTCCACTGTCCGCCAATGAGATTGGAAGCAACGACTGCGCGCATCACGGTTTACCAGTTTTCTGGGGAGACGGATCGCCGGTCGACGCGGCGGGCGAAGGCGGGCGTGGAAGGGTTCAAAAAGGGACTCGCACCAGCAAACTGGGGCCGTCCGAGGCGGGCGGCAAGTCCGGCTGGAGACCGAATCGGCATCCTTGCCTCGGCATGGCGGATCGGGCGTCGCGGTCTCGGCGGCCCAGCTTACCTGTCCGCTCCAGCCATCCTGCCGCTCGAGACGGCCCTCCCGACGCCCCACGCGCCAAGCGCTGTCCACGCGCCAACGTGAGTTGCAATCCGCAACAACGGACCAATGGCGCTGTCGCGGTCGCCGAGTATCCATTGGCTCGATGCCGTCAAGTCGCGTATCGGCCACAACGCCGCCTGGACGACGCGGACCGCAAGCCAATCCTCCACGCCGGGCCGAACTTCAACTACGACCACCGCGGACAGGCTGATCGCGACGAAGCCGGCCAAGGCGAGGCGCGCGCCACCGGGGAGCCAAGCCGACAGACCGAAACCGACCGCCGAAAGCGTCACAGCGGCCATCGCAACCAGCGGCAACTGAAGCATTGGATGCGACTCCGGCGCTCCGCCCAAGAGCAACGCCGCGACCGACACCGCACCTACGTACAGTACGACCAGCCCAACGCTGGCCAACGCTGCTTCTGCGAACTTCGTCAAGTAGAATCGCACCGGACTGACGGGTCGCTGCAACCAAAAGGCCGCTTGGCCGCCGCGGAAGTCCGCGCAAACGTCGGCGACAAGCATCGGAAGCAGAATCGCCATCGGCCCCACGACCTTGAGGGCTTCTTCTCTCCAGGCGAGCGAATAGAGAGCAAAGAGCGCCGCCGTGCAGGCGAAGAACAGCCCCAGCGTACCGCGGTGCGGCAACAAGAAATGGCCGACCCTGGCGGCCAAGGGCACCAACTGGCGGCTCACAGCCGTCCTTCCAGTTCGGCTTCCAATCCAGACCACCCCTGTCCGTCCTTGGAATTGAAACTCGCTAGCGGTTCCACGGCGCCGTCTGTCAACACAAAGACCCGGTCGGCCAACCGTTCGACTTCGGACAATCGGTGGCTGGCGAAAAGCACTGTTGCACCTCGACTGCGGGCGGTCCGCATCTCGTTCCGCATTGCTTTGCAGGCCGGGAGATCAAGTCCCGAGAACGGCTCGTCGAGCACCAGGAACTTCGGGTCTCCAACCAAGGCGCAGGCAAACGAGATCCGTCGCCGGGTTCCCATCGAGCACTTGTGCTCCCGCTTTGCCACCGTCGCTGTGTCCAATCCACTACGGACCACGGCCCGCGCGAATTCGGATTCGCGATCGCCCGACCGGCCGACCAGATCGATGCTGCGCGCCAACAAGTCGCGACAAGTCCAACCATGTGGAAACGAGGGGGATTCCGGGAGATACCCCGCTCCATGCAGGCGGCGATAGGCGCCTGGCGCCAAGTCGCCCACAAGGCAATCGCCCGCATCGGGTCGCAGGAAGCCGAGCAAGGCCAGGAACAAGGTTGTCTTGCCAGCTCCATTGCGTCCCACGACAGCCGTGATCTCGCCAGAATGCGCCGTCATGCTCGCACCGTTCAGCACGGGGACGCGACGAAACCAGTTTCGGTACGCAACCACTAGACGGTTCACCCGCACCAGCGGCGCACTGCCGTTCGGGGTCACTGCTTCTGCCCGAGGCCGTACCAACCGATTCGGGTGCCCTCGAAGTCTTCCCAGGCGGCCAGGGCTCCACCGCCTGCAACGAAAAGCAAGGGAGCATTTGGAATCGGAAGGACTTCCATCTCTCCCGTTGCGCCTTGGACCACCAGTCGCGAGGCATCAGCATCGGCGAACGCGCGGTACACGAGCCTCTCCCCGTCCGCGAACACGCGATCAAAGGGAGGAAGACGATCCGGCAGTTGCACGGTCGCGGATCGGCGTCGGCTCCTGAAGGCGGCCGCCAAGTCTCGCCTCGTGTCGGCTGGAAACGGCAGTCGCTCGAGTCCCTCGTGGCACGCACGATCCACATGCGCACCATTGCGGTCGTAGATCGTCAAGCACTCGTCATTCGCGTTGCCGAAGGCGAACCCGGCTGGGTGCTCGCTCAACACGTAGACCGCTCCGAAGTCGATGATCGCCTCGGCGCCAAACGCTGGGCGCCGTCGGACGAGCGCTTCGAGTTCGTCGTGGCCGTCCCCAAGCACCAAGCGCTCGGCAGCGGGCCCCGAGTGGCACTCGACGAGAAGGAAGAAAGTCGTCCCGAAGCCGACAATGTCCAGGGGGCGAACCAAAGCGCAGCCACGTGGTGCGACATGGCGTTGCCCGACGTAGGTTCCGTCCGGCTTGTGAAGGTGCACTCGCTGCTCGTCGGCGACAGCCACGACGCCGTCGAAAGCAGCTACCGCCACCGGCGACGAGAACTCGCCGGGGCCGTCTCCTTGTCTTCCGAAGGCGCCCAGCCATGTGCCGTCGCGGTGTACCATGTGCACTGTGACCGCCCGGGCGTCGAGCACATACCAAACGCTGTCGTTGGCGGCAACATCGCCGACGTCGAGAATCTCCGAATAGAGCCTTGCCTCGCTCGCAGCTGCCGACAGGCCGGAATCCTCAGAGGACGTATAATGCTGGCCGCCGCGGCTGGACTCGATATCGGTCGGCACGCCCCTGCGATGGGTCGCGATGGCGACTGCGCTCCAGACCGCGATTGCAAGCACGAGCAACGATGCGAACGCAACGAGCGTACCACCTCGTCGGCGAGAACCCATGTCCAACTCCACTGAATGGATGCCGCGGACTCCGGATCTCCGGGGGCCCATTCGACGATAGTATGCTGTCGGCGCGTTCGCTTGCAAGGCCCGCAGCCCCGCGAGCTGCTCGGGTCGGGTCGAGACACGGCATGGCCGCAGACGCGTACGCGAAGAAGGGTCGCGCCAGGGGTGCTCCAATTCTTGCGTTTGCCGATATCTTCGACCATGCTCACGCTTCCCCGGAGTGCGTGGACGACAGCCTTCGCGCTGGCCCTTGCCCCTTGCCCAGTTCAGGGCCAGGCAACGGCCTATGTCCCCAACCTGGACCCTGCTTACGAGGATCTGCACCTCCTCGTGGCCGCCGGGCTCGTCCGCGACTTCGTGGGGGGGCAAGCGCCGCACTCGCGGGCCGCCTTTGGGCGATGGACGGCCGAAGCCCTGCGGAGCGTTTCGGAGAGAGGCGGCGCGACCGCCCGGGTCCAGGAGGCGCTCGCCCGCCTGAATGCGCTCTTTGGGCCGATCGCGGGAGAGGAACCGCCCAGAGTCGTCTTGCGCTCGATGTCCGCCGAGCTTTGGGCCGCGCGCTCTCCGTCCCGCGACCTGGGGCCGGGCGCCGCCAGCGGCATCGACGGCCAGCTGAATCCGTTTCTTCAGGGCAACCAAGGCCGCCTCGCAGCCGACGGCTGGACGAGCGCCGCCGCACTGTCGGCCGAGGCGGCGGCCGGCCGGCTGGTTCTTCGGGCCACCCCCCGCTTTTGGGCGTCCAGCTGGCGGGACGGCCGCGCGGCCGAAGCCGACGTCGCCCTGTTCGACGCCTACTTGCGCGCATTGGTCGGTTCGGTCGCCGTCGAAGCCGGCAGGAATCACGTGACCCTGGGGTACGGACGCTCCGGCGGCGCGGCGCTCTCCCACAACCCTCGCGGCCTCGACATGGTGCGCGTCGCAACGGACCGTCCGTTTCGGCTGCCGGGGTCGTTGCGCAACTGGGGCGTCTGGCAGGCCTCTGCGCTCGTCGCCCGCATGGAGGCGGAGCGGGACACGCCCCGGAGCCTGCTGGCGGCCTTCCGTCTCGGATACCGTCCGGTCTCCTCCTTGGAACTGGGGCTGGTGTATCTGAATCACCAAGGTGGCGAAGGCGCCCCGAGCGCAGGGTTCCTAGCCCGAGTCGCCGACCTGCTCCTGCCGGTCAGGGGCGGCGTGATCGAGGTGTCCGACAAAGCCGGCGGAGGCGATCTCCGCGTCACCATCAAGCGGGCCAGAACGCAGTTGTACCTGAACTTCCTGGCGACCGACATGCGCCAGAGCCTTCGGCAGTTCGCGCGCGGATACTGGCGCGACGCTCTTTGGACCGCCGGAGCGCGAACCTTCGGATTGGGGAGCCAGGGGCGGTTGGACCTCTGGATGGAGGGACGGCACGCGGGCCCGTTGGTCCACACGCACCACCAGTTCACGTCGGGTCTGACGCTCGGCGGGCGTGTGGTGGGCGATCCGCTGGGGCCCAACGCCTGGAGCGTCGCCGGCGGCGCGGCTTGGCGCGCGCACGAATGGAAGGCCTCCGTCTCCGTTGCGTGGGAACACTACTCGGCGGACGAATGGAGCCTGCGGAGCCCTCCGGGCCCACCGCGCGGACCCGAGTGGACCCGGACGGCCGACAATCCGGACGAGACCCGCGCCAGAGTTGCCTTCGACTGGCGCCGCGACCCCGGCCCTCGAGGCGTGGACGCATCGCTTCGCCTCGGCTACGAGCACGTGGACAACTTCGGCTTCGCAGGGAGCGCCCGCGACAACTTCTTGGCGCGCCTGACGGTCGGGTTCCGCCCCGGAGGCCGCCCCTGAGGAGGCGGAGCGGGCGGCCATCCGACGCGGGGTCGAGCGACTCCGTCCCCCCGCCCCGCGCCTATTCCTCCGCGATGTACCCCTGGCGGCGGATGTGGCGGACGATGGTTTCCGCAGCCTCGGCCACCGTTACGGCCGTGCCGTCGATGACCATATCCGCGTCGTCCGGCGTCTCGTACGGGTCCGAGACGCCGGTGAACTGCTCGATGATGCCGGCGTGGGCGCGGGCGTACAGTCCCTTGCGATCCCTCCGTTCGCAAACTTCGATGGGCGTCGAGACGTAGACGAGGAAGAACCCGCCGGCCTCCTCGACCATCCGGCGAGCTTCCTCGCGGGCAACGGCGTAGGGCGCGATGGGCGCGCATATGGCGGCTCCCCCGTTCTTGGTGATCTCGCTCGCCACGAACGCGGTGCGGCGGATGTTGAGGTCCCGGTGCTTCTTCGAGAAGCCGAGTTCGCTCGACAGGTGGCGGCGCATGACGTCGCCGTCGAGGAGCGTGACGGGACGCTCGGCGATCTCTCGCAACTTGACCATCAGCGCTCCCGCGATCGTGCTCTTCCCCGCACCCGAGAGGCCGGTGAAGAACACCGTGAAGCCGCGCTTGCGCCGAGGCGGAAAGGCGCGGTGCAGCTCCTCTGCCACCGCCGGCAGCGTGAACCACTCCGGGAGCGCCTCGCCTGCTCGCAACCGCCGCCGCATCTCGCTGCCGGAAAGCTGCTTGGTGGCTGCTCCAGCCGGTACTTCGCCCAGCGCCAGCGCCTTGCCGCGCTCGGGCACGTAGACCATCTCTTCGCTCTCGCACAGGCCGACCCCCAGCTCTTCTTCGTGCTCCCGAATCGCCTCTCGCGCCTCCTCCGGGGCGAAGAAGGGCACGCCCGAAGAGTCCCGGCCCGGCCCCGCGTGATCTCGGCCCACGATGAAATGCGTGCAGCCGTAGTTCTTTCGGATGATCGCGTGCCAGACCGCCTCCCGCGGGCCCGCCATGCGCATGGCCAACGGCAGCAGCGCCAGGACGGCATCGTCTCGAGAGAAAGCGGTCATGGCCGCCAAGTAGCACCTCACCCGCGTGAAGTGGTCGATGTCGCCCGGCGGCGCGACGCCGACGGTGGGATGCACGAGAAGCTTGGCGCCGGCCCCCTCGATCGCGCGCTTCACCAGAGCCAAGTGGACGCGGTGCATGGGGTTGCGGGTCTGGAACCCCGCCACCCGGCGCCAGCCTCGTTCTTGGAACAGCGAGCGCAACTCGGCTGGGCTCCGGCGCAGTTCCTGGTAGTCGTAGTGGATCTGCGAGCCGAGCGCCTCGATTCGCCCTCCGACGTAGGCCGTGTCCGTCGTTCTCAGCAACCGGCCCGCCCACGGGTGCTCCACGAGGTTCGCCGCCGCCCCGCCCGCCCGGCTCGCGAACACGGCGTGGGCCTCGGCACGCAGGTCGGGCTGCCAGACGTCGCCGACGTGGAGGATCGCGAGGACGTTGCCCTGGGCGTCCCGCAGGGCGAGCAGGTCCCCCCGGGACAGCTTCTCGGCCAAGCCGCACGGAACCGCCAGCGTCACGGGCACCGGCCAGAGGGTCCCGTCCGCCAGTCGCTTTCTCGACAAGACGCTCTCGTAGTCGGCGCGATTCATGAAGCCGCGCAGGGGCGAGAAGCCGCCTTCGACGAGCACCTCCAAGTCGCAGCGAGCACGCTCGTCCAAGCTCCACGACCAGCGCCAGTCCAAGACCGACGCCCACAACTCCCGCGCGCGCTCCGCCGTCGCGCGCAGATCCACGAGGGCGCCGCCGTGAGCTTCGTTCAAGCGCGTGCCTCAACTCGACCCGGCGGACTCGGCCAGCGGCGTCCCGCCCACGGCCCTCGCCGCGACGTAGCCGGCCGCACCGTCCGGCAAGACCACTCGGTACCACGGCCCCGCAGCGCCCAGCACCCTCACGGTCTGGCCGGCCGCGAGCACGCGAAGCCTGCTGCTCTCGCTCGCCGGGCCGGTTCGCAACGAAGCGTCGGGAGCCACACGGGCGCGCGCACCCAGAAGACCGGGATCCGCGGCCGTCTCCGAGCGCCGCAGCTCCCTGGGCGGCCTCAGAAACGGCTCGGGGTCCACCGCTCCCCGGCCCCGCCGATAGATGCCGAAGTGCAGATGGGGAGGCGTCGAGCGCGCGTTGCCGGTGTTGCCCACGAAGCCCAGCGTGTCGCCGGGACGCACTCGCTCGCCGCCGCGGACGTACTGGCTGTCCAGGTGCGCGTAGTAGAGGCTGTGCACCGCATCTTCTTCAACGGGCGACGCCAAGGGCCACGGACGACTCTCGCCGTTGTAGCGCACGGCGGCGCTGCCGGCGGAGCCGCGAACCCACACCACCTTGCCGCCCAGGTTCGTCTCGTCCACGTTGGCAACCCGTCCCGCCGTGGCCGACAGCACCGGAACGCCGCGCGACGCGAAGATGTCCACGCCCTTGTGGCGGCGGCGGCCGCCGTCTCGGGGCGCGCCGAACGAACTGCGGATCGCCTCCATGCCGCGACCCTCCACGGGAAAGACCAGCTGCGCGGTCTCCTGGATCGCGACCCGATAGGAGCCGCCCCGGAGGAGTTCCGGTTGCACACGGAGCAAGAACGTGCCCGCCCGCCTCGGTTCGTAGACGAACGTCAGCCTCGCGGAGTCCGACCAAAACACCGGCCGTGGGCGATCGTCCGGGTTGTCGGGCATTCGGAAGAGATCGACGAACACGCGCGCCTCGGCGTCCACCTCGACGTCCACCACCAGCTTCCGCCCGCGGGGCAGGTCCACGCGGTAGCCGGCGGCGCCGGGAGAGTCGGCGGCGATGAACCCCGTCTCCTCGAAAGGCAGCGACACGGCGGCAGCGGAATCGACGGCTCGCCGCGCCGCCACGGCCCAGGCCCGGCCCAATGCGGTGTCGTCCAGCCCGGCCTGGTTCAACGAAGCGCCGTACGCCTCCCACGGCGTCTCGGACCGAAAGCGGTCGCGGAAGCGCTCCGTGGGCTCGCAGGCAACCGCGACCGCAACGACGCCCAGCACGGCCCACCGGAGGCCCGAACCGTCAAAGCGGCGCAACGCCCCGGTCCCGCGCCCCGCAGCCCTTGCGACTTCCCGGAGCATCGTTCAAGAGGCCGGCCGCATAGCGCCCGCGCCAGTTGCGGTCACGGACGCGGCTGCGGACGACGCCCCCCCGAAGCGCGCGAAGTTCTCGCTGAACATGCCCGCCAACCGTTCGGCGGCCCGGTCGTAGCGCTCCGCGTCGGGCCATGTGCCGCGCGGCGACAGAACGGCGTCGGGCACGCCCGGCACCCGCACTGGAACGCTGAGCCCGAACGCCGGGTCCCGGGCCAACGGCACGTCGTCGAGAGCCCCTCGCAAGGCCGCCTCGACCATCGCCCGCGTGTACTCCAGCCGGATTCGCTCGCCGACGCCGAAGCCGCCGGCCGTCCAGCCCGTGTTCACGAGCCAGACCTTGACCCCGAGAGCCTGAATCTTCTCGCGGAGCAAGTCGGCGTAGACGATCGGGTGGCGGGGCAGGAACGGCGCACCGAAGCAAGCGCTGAAGGTGGCCCTGGGTTCGGTCACGCCCCGCTCGGTGCCGGCCACCTTCGCGGTGTAGCCGGACAGGAAGTGGTACATGGCCTGCTCCGCGTCCAGCCTGGCGACCGGCGGCAGCACTCCAAAGGCGTCGGCGGTCAGGAAGAACACATGGCGCGGGTGACCGCCCCGGCCGCCGGAAACGGACTCCGGCATGAAGTGAATGGGGTACGAAGCCCGCGTGTTCTCGGTCAGCCGTCCGCAGTCGTAGTCGATTTCGCGGGTGCGCTCGTCCAGGGCGACGTTCTCGAGAATGGTTCCGAACATCCTCGTGGTGCGATAGATGCCGGGTTCCCCCTCCGGCGACAGCCGAATGGTCTTGGCGTAGCACCCGCCCTCGAAGTTGAACACCCCGTCGCGGCTCCAGCCGTGCTCGTCGTCGCCGATCAGACGCCGGCCCGCGACCGCCGACAACGTGGTCTTGCCGGTGCCCGAAAGTCCGAAGAAGAGGGCGGCATCCTCCTCCTCGCCGACGTTGGCGGAGCAGTGCATGGGCAGCACGCCCTCGGCGGGCAGCAGAAAGTTGAGGACCGAGAACACCGACTTCTTGATTTCGCCGGCGTAGGCCGTCCCGCCGATCAAGACCTCCCGGCGCGCGAAGTCGATCACCACGAACGTGCTCGACCGCGTCCCGTGGCGGGCGGCCTCGACCTCGAGGAACGGCGCGTGGTAGACCGTGAACCTAGGACGCGACCCCAGCTCGCAGCCGGGCGGCAGGCGGCGAAGCATGTTGTAGGCGAAGAGGTCGTGCCAAGGGCTCTCCGAGACCACCCGCACTCCGATCTGGTAGCGGTCGTCCGCGCCCGCCAAGGCGTCGCGCACGTACAACGGACGCCCGTCCAGATAATCCAAGACATGCTTCTTGAGGGAGCCGTAGCGTTCCTCGTCGAAGGGAACGTTGACGGCGCCCCAGTCGACCGCGGCGGCCGCATCGTTGCGGACGATGTAGCGGTCGTCGGGAGACCGCCCCGTGTGCGGCCCCGTCGCGGTGACCAAGGCGCCGCCCTGGGCGATTCGGCCCGAGCCGGCTCGCAACGTATCCTCGTAGAGTCGCGCCGGGCTCAGGTTCCTGTGGACGGGTCCCTTGGGAGCCCATCCATTCGCGACGACATCACCTGTCTCTGTGGCCAAAGAATCGCCAACCTTTTCGGGCGGGACGCCTCGCCGTGTCATATTGGAAGTTCGAGATTCCCTGCTTCTCCAGCATCCCGCGCAGTCCAACTCCGGGCACCGCAGAAAGGCAATCCAGAAATTAACACCCGGTCCCGGAACCCGGCGCCGGAGCGGCAGAGCCGCGGCTTCAGCGGCCGCGTTGCGCTGGCCGCGTGCTCCCTAGGCGCTCTGGCCGTGGGCGGCGTCGGCACCGCCCACGGCGCCCAAGCGCAGACGGAATCCTGCCCCCACGGAGTCGTCCGCGAAGTCGTCGTGGACAATCGCTCCATCTTCAACATCGAAGACATCGACCCCCAGCACCGCTTTCGCCGCTGGTTCTTCGGTCTCGCCAACCGCTCGCATCGGCGAACGCGGAAGAGCTTCGTCAGGAACGAGTTGCTTTTTCGGGCGGGCGACTGCCTGGACCCGCTGCTGATCGAGGAGTCCGAACGCATCCTTCGCTCCTATCGGTTCATCGCCGACGCCGGCGTCGAGGCCAAGCAGGTGGAGGACGGCCTGCACGACGTCCTCGTCCGAACCCAGGACGAATGGTCCCTGGAATTGAACGTGCGGCCCGAGTTCGACGACGGCTTTCGGATCGCGCGACTCGCCGTCACCGAAGAAAACCTTCTGGGAACCGGCACTCGCATCGGCGTCTTCCGGACGGCGTACCACGACCAGCGCGACTTCGGCGCCGACCTGCAGACGCCACGGCTCGGCGGCACGCGCCTCGACGCCCGGGCAAGCGGAGGCACCACCCGCTCGGGCTTTTTCTTGGAGGAACGCCTAGCCTATCCGTTTGTCGCCGAGGTCGGCAAGTTCGCCTTCGCCGAAGGCTTCTCGGCAAGACGAGACTACTTTGCCTACGCAAGGCCCTCCGCGGTGAACTACGATCGCGTGATGTTGCCCGTCGAGACGGCCCGGGCGCACGCGAGCGTGGCGACGCGCTTGGGGCGGCCGGGCGACTTCACGGTTCTGGGCCTGGGCCTTTCCTGGGACGAAGTCTCGTTCGATCGCTTCCCCGAGGAAGTCGCGACGGCCTTGGCGGACGATCTGACGCTGGTGAGGCCGCGCGGTCCGGCCGGCTCGGAGCAAACGTATTCGGAGATCGTAGGGGCCGTCGCGCCCCAAGTTCGGCCCGTGCGGTCCATTCGCCTCAACGTCATGGCCGGACGTCGGCAGATCCGCTTCGTCGAACGCCGGGGACTGGACGCCATTCGCGGCGAACAGGACGTCCGCGTGGGGTTCCAAGCGCTGGGCAGCGTGGCCGTCGAACGCCGTTGGGCGCAGGACGGCGACGATCGCGCTCTTGGGCTCGGGCTCTCCGAGGACGAGCGCGACAACTTCGGTCTTCAGGGCCACACGTCGTTCTTCGCGGGAGCCGCCGGCGAGACCTGGGTCTTCAACACGGACTTCGGGATCGAGGGCACCTGGCTCTTTCAGGACGGCGCGTTCCGCAACATCCTGGGCGAGATCGACGCTCATCTCTATTGGCAACCGCCCACGGCGCCGCGCCACACGTTGACCGTCAGCCTGTACGCCGCCGGCGGCTGGCGTGTCGCTCGGCCGTTCCAGCTCACCATCGGCGGACCGGACCGGATCCGCGGATACGGCCGCTACGACTTCCCCGCCGGGCGAGCCGTCGTCCTCAACGTGGAGGACCGCGTCGCCCTCGGCGGCCCGTTGTCCGACGCCGTGGACTTGGGGCTGGCCCTCTTTCTGGACGCGGGCGCCGGCTGGCCCGGCGACGTCCCGTTCGGCGCCGCCTCCGGTCTCCGCACCTCTGCCGGCGTCGGCCTTCGCGTGGGTTTTCCCGCCGGCACCCAGCGACTCCCGTTCAGGGTGGACGTGGCGGCGCCCCTGCGCCCCGGGGGATTCCGCGCCCTGCGCTATCGCGTAGGCGTTTCCGCCGCCGCCAGCCTGTTCGAGCGTCCCAGCGATCTTCAGACGGGCCGAAGCCGCAGCCCCAATCCCGTCGTTGATCTTGCCCGCATGCGTTCCGGCCGCTAGGAGAACCGCGATCCACGTGCTCGCGTCCGCCTCCGCAACGGCTCCCGGCGCCAGGCGCTCGGGGGTACCGTCCACCGCGGCCGCGACTGCGGGCAAACATTTGACTTTGGGCCCGTCTCGGCGTTAAGTTTCTCGTCCATTTTCTCGGTCGTGCGCACCGCAGCGAGCGGGCGGCAACCGGGAACAGAAACACTCGTTCCGGCATTTTGCCGGGATCGCAGGAGTGCGGCCAACCAGTCGATCCCTTTCAATCCAGGAGGACCGAATTGTTCTCTAGCTCGGGCGGTCTCGATTCTTTTGACCAGTACCTGCAGGACGTGGAGCGGTATCCGCTCATTGCCGACCCGGAGGAAGAGCGAGCCCTCGCCCGAAGGGCCAGGACTGGAGACAAGGAGGCGGCCGAGCGACTGGTGACGGCCAATCTGCGCTTCGTGATTTCGTACGTGAAGAAGTACCAAGGCCGCGGTCTCGGCCTCGCCGAACTCGTCTGCATCGGCAACGAGGGCCTGTTCAAGGCCGTCAAGAAGTTCGACCCCGAAAAGGGCGTGAAGTTCATTTCCTACGCGGTCTGGTGGATCCGCCAGACGGTGCTTCAGGCTTTGGCCGAGCAGACCCGCTCGGTTCGCATCCCCCTCAACCAGAACTCCAACTTGGCCCGCTTGGCGCGCACCAACACCTTCCTGACCCAGGAGCTGGGCCGCACGCCGACGGATCAGGAACTGGCCGACGAGATGAGGGAGCCCCTCGAGACCGTGCGGCATCTCCGGCGGGTCGCGGCGGTCGAAGTTCACCTCGACGCCCCCGTGGACCACAACGACAGCGAGAGCGCCAGCTTCGTCGACCGCTTCGCCGACGCCGACGAAGAGGACATCGAAGAGAGCGTCGAGGCGAGCGCGCGCCGGCAGCACCTCGAACGCATGTTCGACAGCTACCTGACGGAGCGCGAGCGCAAGATTCTCTATCTGTACTACGGACTCGACGACGGCGAGGAGCACACGCTCGAAGAGATCGGGTCGTTGCTCGGCGTGACCCGCGAACGCATTCGGCAGATTCGCAACCGCGCCTTCGAAAAGCTCCAGGACAGCCCGCACGGCGCGGCCCTGAAGGGCTTCTGGCCCACCACCGGACGGGTCAGCTAGTCCGGGCGGCCCGCCTCGCACTCCGTCTCGCACGGCCAGGCCGTTCGCGAGACGGAGTCGGCGGCCCGCCCGGATCGTCGCGCCGTCAACCGTCCGGGGCCTTCTCGTTGCGGGGCGTGAGCAGCACCATCTCCCGTGCCCGCACTTCGGCCGTGGGGATCGTCACGCCGTCGCGCTCGTACGAGTCGTACTGCAAGTAGCCCTCGACGAAGAGCCGGTCGCCGCGCGCCACGTACTCCTCGGCGACCTGCGCGAGCCGCCCCCACAAGGTGATGCGGTGCCAGTCGGTGCGCTCCTCGGGCTCCTCCCCGCCCGTCCGCCAGTTGGTGGCCAGGGACAGACGGGCCAGCTTGACCCCTGACCCCGTCGTGCGAACATCGGGATCGCTTCCCACGTTGCCGACGAGAATGACTTTGTTGACCGAACGGCTCACAGCGTGCCTCCATTCCTGGTTAGGGGTCGGCGCGGCGGGGGCGGCCTCGCTTTGAGCCGGGCCGCGTCGCTGGCCGAGTCGAAAAGGACTGAAGACAAGATGGGCTGTCGTCCGGGACACCTACATAGCTGGATGAGACCAGTTTTGGCGGGCCGGACTCAGCCCTTGCAATCGAACCAGGTTCGCCCGCTTCCGGCGTCCACGCGCAACGGCACGCTCAGCTCGCAGGCGGACTCCATGGCTGCCACCGCCTTGCCCGCCACATCCTCCACGCGCCCCTCTTCCACCTCGAAGACCAGCTCGTCGTGGACCTGGAGGAGCATGCGCACCTCTTCGTCTCCCCGAAACGCCCGATCCAGCCGCAACATGGCCACCTTGACGAGATCCGCCGCCGTGCCTTGAATGGGCGTGTTCCGGGCGACCCGCTCGCCGAACTGCCGGACGTTCCACGACTTGGCCCGCAGTTCGGGCACGTAGCGGCGGCGGCCCATGAGCGTCTCCACATAGCCCTTTTCGCGGGCCTGCTCCACCTCCTGGTCGAGAAACCGCCGGACGCCGGCGAACCGGTCGAAGTACTGGGCGATGAACTCCTTCGCTTCCTCCAGCGAGATCCCCAGTCCGCGAGCCAGCGAGAACGGGCCCTGGCCGTAGAGCGTCGCAAAGTTGACCGTCTTGGCTCGGTAGCGCATCTCGCTCGTGACCTCTCCGGCCGACGCCTCGAAGAGGATGGCCGCCGTCTCTCGGTGGATGTCCTTGTCCGCCTTGAACGCCTCCACGAACACGGGATCTCCGGAGAAGTGGGCCAGGATGCGGAGTTCGATCTGGGAGTAGTCGGCGGTCAGGAGCAACGCCCCGGGACGAGCGACGAAGCCGCGCCGGATCTCGCGTCCGGCCGCGGTTCGAATGGGGATGTTCTGCAGATTGGGATCCGACGACGACAGCCGCCCCGTGGCCGCCACGGTTTGGTTGAAGGTGGTGTGGATGCGGCCCGTCTCCGGATTGACCAGCGACGGCAACGCGTCCACGTAGGTGCTCCGCAGCTTCTCCAGCTGCCGGTAGTCCATGAGAAGGCGCGGCAGTTCGTGGCCGGCCACCGCCAGCTCCTCCAGCACCGACGAGTCGGTGGACGGGCCCGTCTTCGTGCGCTTCATCACCGGCAGGCCCAACCGATCGAACAGCACGCCGCGCAGCTGGGGCGTCGAATTGACGTTGAACTCGACGCCCGCCACCCGGAAGACGTCGTCGCGGACGAGCCGCAGGTCCCGGCCCAACCGCTTGCTCGCCTTCCGAAAGAACGCGACGTCAATGGCGATCCCGGCGGCCTCCATGTCGGCCAGGACGGGCGCCAGCGGCATCTCCAGGTCGTCGAACAACGCGGTCAGCGCTTTGTCGGCGAGCTGCCTCTCGAACCGCTCCCACAGCCGCAAGGGCAGGTCGCTGCGCTCGCAGGCGAAGCGCACGGCGGCCCTAGGAGACAGGCTCCCGAAGTCGCGGCGCTTGCGGCCGGTGCCGAGCAATTCCGAACGCGCGACCGGCTTGGCGCCGAGCAGGCCCTCGGCCAGCGCGTCCAGGCCGTGATTGCGGCGTCCCGGGTTGAGCAGGTACGAGGCCACCATGACGTCCTTCAAAGGACCGGCCAGCTCCAGGCCGGCCCTTCGGCAGGCGACCATGGAGCGCTTGAGGTCGTGGCCCACCTTCACGACCGCCGGATCCGCCAGCAGGTCGCGAAGCAGCCGCATCTCCGGGCCGTCGAGCGCGCCCAGGTTGGCCCCGTCCTCGCTTCCCTCGCCCAGGTCCAGGCCCGCATGGCCGAACGGCAGATAGAAGGCGGCGCCCGGCTCGGAGGCGACGGCCACTCCCGCGATTGGACCGCGGGCGGGATCCAGCGTGTGGGTGAGCACGACGATGCCTGCAACGCCGCCGCGACGGCAGGCGTCCACGAGATTCTCGAGTTCGCGGGCTCCTGCGACGAGCGCGTACTGCCCCTCCGGCCCAGTACCGGACTCCGTTGAGGAGGCCAACTCGCCCAGAAGCGACGTGAACTCGAGTTCGACGAAGAGGTCGCGCAGACGGGCCTCGTCGTGCCGCGCCACGCGCATGTCCTTCAGGCCGGCGTCCACCTCCACGTCGGTACGGATTGTCACGAGTTCGCGCGACAGCAGCACGTCGCTCCTCCTGGACGCCAGCGACTCGCGAACCCGCTGGGGCGACACTTCGCCGGCCCCTTCCGCCGCTCCGTCCAAGACGTCCCCGACGGAATCGAAGGCCTTCAGCAGGCGGACAGCGGTCTTCGGCCCGATCCCGGGCGCCCCCGGCACGTTGTCGGAGGCGTCGCCCACCAGCGCCAGATAGTCGACCACTTGCCGCGGGCCCACGCCCAGCTTCTCGGTCACGTCCTCCTCGCCCACCCAATGCGAGGCGACGCCCTCCCCCTGCCTCCTGCGCCCGGGGCGCAACAGCTTCACGCGGGCACCCACGAGCTGGTAGAAGTCCTTGTCGCCCGAGACGATCACCGAGTCCAAGCCCTCGGCCTCCGCCCGCTTGGCCAGGGTCCCGATCACGTCGTCCGCCTCCCATCCTTCGACTTCCACGAGGGCCAGGCCCATGGCCTGCGCGATGTCGCGAATGCGGGGAAGGCTGTCCCTGAGCTCCTCCGGCATCTTCTTGCGGGTGGCCTTGTAGGCTGGATAGAGCTCTTCGCGGTGGCTCCGGCCCGAGTCGAAGACCACGGCCGCGTAGTCGGGCGCATGCTCGTTTCGCAGATCCAGCAGGAACTTGGAGAAGCCGAACGTGGCGGAGGTGTTCTCGCCGCGCGAGTTGGTCAGCGGCCGGCCCGCGAACGCGAAGTACGCTCGGTAGATGAAGGCGTAGGCGTCGACGAGGAATAGACGCGGCCGGCGTGCCTCGTCGGGAGAAGAGGCCGTCAACGGCCGGCCGGGCAGGTCACGGATGCCTGCCGTTGCTCGCGCCGCTGGGAGGCGGCGGCCGAGTCCGTCCTAGCCGCGGAGCACGTTGGTCGCCTGAAGCCCGCGATCGGTCGTCTCGACTTCGAACTCCACTTCCTCCCCTTCGGAGAGCGTCCTGAAGCCTTCGCTCCGAATGGAACTGAAGTGCACGAAGACGTCTTCACCGGACGGTTGCGCGATAAAGCCGTAGCCTTTCGAATCGTTGAACCACTTCACCTTCCCTCTTGCCATAGCCGATCCTCCGGAAAACGAGAAGTCCGGGGCAGGAAACCCCCTAGCGGTGCGAGCCGTGCATCATGGCGCCGAGCAACCGAAGGGGTCAAGCGGGACCGGCCCCCGGGCCGCGGTCGCCGCCGTAGAGCCAAGCGTACAGGATTTGGTTGCGCGTGACGTTCTTCACGTAGTTGCGGGTCTCGGCGAACGGGATGCGCTCGATGAAGCGGCGGGGGTGCTCGGACTCGGGAAAGCGGCGCCAGCGGTTGGCCCGGGTAGGGCCGGCGTTGTAGGCCGACAGCGCCAACGGGACGTCGCCGCCGTAGCGCTCCATCAGCTCGGCCAGGAAGAGCGCGCCCAGGTGGACGTTGACCTCCGGCGTGGTCAGGGACTGGCGGTTGAACCTGCGCGGGCCGGCGGAACGGGCGAGCTGCCGGCCCGTGGCGGGCAGCACCTGCATCAGCCCGACGGCGTCGGCCGGCGAAACCGCCCGTGGATCGAAGGCGCTCTCCTGGCGAACGACGCCTGCCACCAGATAGGGGTCGAGGCCGAGTTCCTCCGCCCGGGCCTCGATCAGCGCACGGTGCGGAAACGGAAACACCAGCCGCAGGAGCGCGGCGTCCCACGGCCTGCCCCGCTCGCGCAGCTCCCACCCCAGCGAGATGCCGTCGCGCGCACGGCCTGCCCTGCCGAGCGCCATGGCCAGCACGAACAGGAGTTCGTCCGAGTCGCGAGCCGCGGACTTCATCGCCCCGACGTGCGCGGCCGCGCCCTGCTCCAACCCGGCTTCGTCCATAACCGCCAGCGTTTCGAACTCGCGAGCCAGCCAAGGAGGCGGGGCCGCCGGAACCGAGGCCGTCGCCGAGCCGGCAGCCAAGGAGTCGTAGGCTTCCTCCGGTCCGTCCGGCGCCAAGGCCGCGTAGTAGGACAACGGACTCTCCCGGCGAATCCGCCCGGCATGGCGGCGAGCGGCAGCGGTGTCGCCCTGGGCTTCGGCCGCGCGGGCCGCCCAGAAGCTGGCCTCCTCCCAGCGGCGGCCGTCGAGGAAGTCGTCCAGGTAGGCCGCGAACACCTCCGCGGCTTCCTTCGCCTCTCCCCGCGCCAAGTGAATCTGGCCCCAGCGCATCCGGGCCAGTCCCGCCTTGTTCGTGGACGGCGACATGGCCGCGACTTGGCGGTAGCCCCGCAGGGCCTCGCCGGAGCGTCCCGCGTCGTGGTGGTCGTCGGCCCGAAAGAAGACCACGTCCACGGCCTCCTCCCGGGCGGGGAACCGCTCGACCAGCCTGTCCTCGAGGATGCGCACGTCGCCATCGCGGCCCTGCCGCCGCCGAATCGCCGCCCAGGCCGCCAGCGCCGGAGCGGCGACTGCGGGGTCTTCGGAGGCGGACAGCCGCCGGTACTCGGCCACCGCGGCGCTCCGGTCGCCGCTGCCGGCGAGGGCCCTTGCCCGCGCCAGTCCTTCGCGGTCCGTCAGCGTCGCGCCCGCCGACTCCGCGGTCCTCCAAACCCGCACGGCCGGGCCGAACTCGCCCCCGTTGGCGAGAGCGGAGGCCATCCGCAGCAGCAACGCCACCTCCGGATTCCCTCCGTGCGCGAGCAGCGCCTTCGCCGCCTCCAGCGCCATCCGCCCGCGGGTCGCCGCGCCGATCACCTCCGTCATGGAAGACGCGGCGGCGGCCGTGTCGGCCAGGGCCAGCTGGTAGCGCCACCGCCTCGAGGCAAGGTCCAGCCGAGACGGTCTCCCGTCGTCCTGCGGCGCCAACTCGTCCAGGGAGGCCAGCGCCTTGGCCGTGTCCCCGGCGGCCAGCCAGGCGTCGACGATCAGGTTCCAGCCCCGGCGGCGGACGGAAGGGTCGCGAATCCCCCGAAGGACGCTGCCGGTCTCCGCCGGACGCCCCTTCGCGCCTAGGCGGCGCGCGGCCTCGAGGGCCGTCCAGTCGGCCACGACCGGAAACGCGGACCGCAACTTCGCGAGAGCGGCTTCCGTGTCGGCGAGCGGACGCTCGGCCACGCCCACCCGCGCCAAGAGCGAGAGGGCCGCGGCCACGCCGGGATGATCTTCCGACGCCTCTTCAGCGAAGCGCGCCAAGGCGGCCGCGGCCGCGGCCGAATCTCCGGCCGCCGCCTGCGCACGCCCCAGCAACGCCCAATACCTGGGCGGCGGCTCCGCCGGATGCGCACCGTCCGGGGCGAGCGCCTCCAGGACGCCTTCCCAGTTCCGCCAGCCGGCTTCCGCCTCGGCAAGCGCGATTCGATCCTGCACCGAGACGGCCGCGCCCCGCTCGAAACCGGCGCGCAACTCCAGGCTGGCCTTCCAATGCTGGCCGTTCGCCAACAGCCGAAGCACGGAGGCGGGGGCCGAACTCTCTTGGCCGGCCGCCGCACTCCACGTTCCGAAGAGTCCGGCCGCCAGAAGAAAGGCGGCCAGGGCAGTCCCGCGACCGAG
Source organism: Longimicrobiales bacterium (assembly GCA_958295645.1). GTDB lineage: Bacteria > Gemmatimonadota > Gemmatimonadetes > Longimicrobiales > Gaopeijiaceae. Next base: position 2,568,885 of record OY282361.1, on the reverse strand, counting down.
CGCCGTCGCTTGCTAGCTCCCCGCCGAAGTCGGCCTGCCGGCCTGCATCGAGAAGAGGGTGTCGATCATCTTCTGCGCCGATTCCTCCATGTCGACGACCAAGTGGTCGATGCGCGACACGAAGTAGTTGTGCGCGATGCTCACAGGAATCGCGATCGCGAGACCGGCCGCAGTGGTGGTCAGGGCGATCTTGATCCCTTCGGCGACCGTCTGGGCGTCCACTTCGCCGGCAAGCTGGATCGCCTGGAAGGCCTCGATCATCCCGAGCACCGTCCCCAGGAAGCCCAACAAGGGCGCCACGTTGGTGAGCGTCGCGAGCACCACCAGACCGCTCTCGAGCTTGCTGAGCTCGATGAGGCCGCGGTTCTCGATCGCCTTGGTGACGCGGTCCATCCCCTCGTCGCTGCGCTCCAGGCCCGCGTACAGGATGTTGGCGGCCGGCGAATCCGACTCGCGCGTCGTCTCCAGCGCTTCGTCGACTCGCTGCTGGGTCAGGAGTTCGTCCACGTTCTTGACCGTCTTGCGGGTCGAGCCGGCCTTGGCCATCAGGTCGAAGAACTTCCAGACGATCACCACGAAACCCACCAAGACGCACAGCGCCAACGGCCATGCCATCCCGCCGGCGTCCTGCCAAGCCTGTCCGAGTCTCTCGGTGAGGGTGAGTTCCGGCCCTTCCAAGCCTGGAAGCTGAACCATCACCTCGTTTATTGTTGCGAAGCTGACCAAGGGAACCTCCGGCTCTCGCCTAGTTCGGATGGTTGGACTGTCTGCGACGCCGAGCGCCGGCGTAGCTGTGAAGTTTCGGGCAGGTGCGCCCGAAACGCAATAGGAACATAGTGGCTTGTCTCCTGGGCGGCCGTCAAGACCCTCACTGCGCCCGTCGCCAGGTCCAGCCCGGAGAACGATACCGCGCCTCGAGTCGCATCGCCATGTCGAGTTCGCGCGCCGTCCACGAACCGCGAGCCCACGTCCCGCCAAGGCGCCCCTGGAGCCCCCCGGCCAGAGCCTCCACCATGCGCGTCCAGGACGGCGTCCGTCCCAGGACCTCGGCCAGCGTCACGAAGGCCGCGCGCGTTCCGGCCGGAGGCTCGGCTCCCTCGCTGCCCGCCGTGCCGCCCGTTCCCGTCCCGGCGTCGCGGCTCCCGCCGCCATTGCCCTGTCCCAGCAGCTGGCCCTGGTCGGCCGCCAACAGGAGCGACCCGTGCTGGAGCAGCGCGTCCCCGATTCGCGCCTGGGCGCTGCCCGCCAACTTGCAGCCGTCCACCACGATCTCGCCCTCCGCAGGCTCCAAGAAGCATGGCCCCGCCCCCGGATCCGGCGGCCTCGCGCCTCCCGCGCCTCCCGCTCCGTTTCCGTTGGCGCAGCGCGCGTCGACGCCCAGGCGGCGCAGGCCGTCCATCAGCCCTCCGTTGATCCGGCGGTAGGCTTCGCGCAGGTTGCCCAACGCCCGCAACGGCGCCACGACCGAGTACGTCAGCTCGCCGTCGTGAACGACCGCGCGTCCGCCGGTCGGGCGGCGAACCGCATCCAGCTCGGGCCGTTCGCGCAGGAGGCGCCGGTAGGACACCGTCAGGGGCTCGTTGCGGCCAAGCGAAAGCGCCGCGGGCTCCCAGCGATAGAAGCGCACCGTGCCGCTGCCGGCTCCCGGGCAGGCCGCCAAGGCATGGTCTCGCGCCATGTTGGCCGCTCCCGGGCGCGCGTCGTCCACCAGCACTCTCCATGCGAGCCGGGCCTCCGCGCCGTCCCGCGCCCCCTCTCCCCTGCCCAAGTCGTCCGCCCTTGTCTCGGTTTCGTTCGCCCGCCGGCGCCCCGTCAGAGGGCCAGCGTCTCGCCCGGCGCCATGATCTCCACACGCGCCATGCCGCCCACCAAAGCGCGGAACCGCTCCGGATCCTGCTCGATCACCGGCCAGGTGTCGTAGTGCATCGGCACGACGACGGCCGGCTCGACGAACTCGACCGCCCGCGCCGCGTCCTCGGGACCCATCGTGAAGTTGTCGCCGATGGGCAGCAACGCCACGTCCACTTGGCCGCGCAGGAGCTGCATGTCCAGCGTGAGCCCGGTGTCGCCGGCGTGGTGGACGCGCTTGCCGTCCACCTCCACCAGGAGCCCGGCGGCGGAGGTCGTGAACTGGCCCGTCTCGTCTCCATGAACCATGCCCCCGTGCACGGCGGCGGTCATCTTCACGCTCCCGAACGGGAAGGCGTGCCGGCCTCCGATGTGCATGGCGTGGGCGGCGACGCCCTGCGACTCCGCGAAGGCCGCGATCTCGTAGCTGCCGACGAGAGTGGCCCCGGTCTCGCACGCCAGCGGAATCGCGTCGGCGAAGTGATCGGTGTGTCCATGCGTGCACAGCACGTAGTCCACGCGTCCAGCTTCGGAGCGGCGGATGTCCGCGGCGGGGTTGTCGTCGAAGAAGGGATCGATCACGATCCGCGTGCCGTCGGCGGCTTCGACTGTGAACGTCGCGTGTCCGTGGAAGGTCAGGCTGGCCAAGGTCCGTCTCCTGCGGAGGAAGCGTGCTGTTGCGGGGGAAGCATGCGGTTGGTCAGGCCGGCTCGGGCGACTCGTAGGCCTCGACGGGCGGGCAGGCGCAAATCAGGTTGCGGTCGCCGCGGGCGTTGTCGATGCGGCCGGCGTGAGGCCAGAACTTGTATTGGGCCTGCCAGGCGGCGGGATACGCGGCCTGCTGTCGGGAGTACCCGTGGGGCCAGTCGTCGGCGGAAACCGCGCGGGCCGTGTGCGGCGCGTTCTTGAGGACGTTGTCCTCCCGGTCCTGCCGTCCGTCCTCGACTTCCGCGATTTCGCGTCGGATGGAGACCAGCGCCTCGCAGAACCGGTCCAGTTCGGCCTTGGATTCGCTCTCGGTGGGTTCGATCATGATCGTCCCGGGCACCGGGAACGCCATCGTCGGCGCGTGGAAGCCGTAGTCCATGAGGCGCTTCGCGACGTCTTCCTCCGTTACGCCGGCCGACTGCCTGAACGGCCGCAGATCGACGATGAACTCGTGCGCCACCCGGCCGGAGCCCGAGCCCCACCAGTACAGCACGTCGAAGTGCGATTCCAGGCGCTCGGCCATGTAGTTGGCGCTCAGTATCGCGGTTCGAGTCGCGACGGCCAGGCCGTCGCGGCCCAGCAGAGCGATGTACGCCCAGGAAATGAGGAGGATGCTCGCGCTTCCCAGCGGCGCCGCGGCCACGGGCCCGGAATCCCCAAATCCGGAGGCCGCCCGCGGCGCGAACGGGTGACCGGGGAGGTGCGGCGCCAACTCTTCGCTTGCGCAGATCGGACCCATGCCCGGACCGCCGCCGCCGTGGGGAATCGCGAAGGTCTTGTGCAGGTTGATGTGAATCACGTCGGCGCCGTAGTCGCCGGGACGGCAGAGGCCCACCTGGGCGTTCAGGTTGGCGCCGTCCAGGTACACGTAGCCCCCGTGTTCGTGCACGGTGGCGCAAATCTCGCGGACGTCCTTCTCGAAGACGCCGTGCGTCGAAGGGTACGTGATCATGCAGGCGGCCAAGCGCTCCGCGTGGGCGGCCGCCTTCTTCGCCAAGTCCTCGGTGTCCACGTTGCCGCGCGCGTCGCACTGGACGACCACCACGTCCATGCCCGCGAGCACCGCGCTGGCCGGATTGGTGCCGTGGGCCGAGGACGGGATCAGGCACACGTTGCGGCGCTCCCGTCCCAGCGCCTTGAGCCGCGCGCGAATCACCAGCAGGCCGGCCAGCTCGCCCTGCGCGCCCGAGTTGGGTTGCAGCGAGACGGCAGGCAGGCCGCTGATCTCGGCGAGCCAGCGCTTCAGGTCGTCGGCGATGCGGGCGTAGCCGGCGGCCTGCTCCACGGGCGCGAAGGGGTGGAGGCCGCCGAACTCCGGCCAGGTCACAGGCGTCATCTGCGTCGTGGCGTTCAGCTTCATGGTGCAGGACCCGAGCGGGATCATGCTGGTGTTGAGTGAAAGGTCGCGGGACTCGAGGCGGTGGACGTACCGCAGCATCTCGGTCTCGGAGCGGTACGAATTGAAGACGGGATGCTCGAGATACGGGCTGGTGCGGCCGAGCGGAGGCCGATGGTCGCCCGGATCGAAGGGCTCGGTGCAGGCGGCGCTGGAGGGGGGATCGCTGGAGCCGCTGGACTCGCCAGGACCGCCGAACCGGCCGGCCTCCGGCAACGGGGGTGCGCCGAACACCTCGAGCAGGTCGTTCAAGTCCGCCTCGCCGACGGTCTCGTCCAGCGCCACGCCCAGCGTTCCGTCGCCGAAGTCCCGCAGGTTGATGCGCTTGCCCGCCGCCGCCGCGACCGCCGCCGCCGAACCACCCGAGGGCCGCAGGCGCAGCGTGTCGAAGTAGTCGGCGTGGACGACCTCGTGTCCGGCCGCCGCCACGCCTCGGGCCAGCGTCGCCGTCTGGGCGCGTATCCGCTTCGCAATGCGCCGGATGCCGCCGGGGCCGTGGTAGGCCGCGTACATGCCGGCCATCACCGCCAACAGAACCTGCGCCGTGCAGATGTTGGAGGTCGCCCGCTCGCGGCGAATGTGCTGCTCCCGCGTTTGCAGCGCCATCCGGAGCGCGGGGTCGCCGTGGCGGTCCCTCGACAGGCCGATGATCCTGCCGGGCAGCGAGCGCTTGAACTCGTCGCGGCAGGCGATGTAGGCCGCGTGCGGCCCGCCGTACCCCATGGGGACGCCGAACCGCTGCGTATTGCCGACGGCCACGTCCGCGCCGAATTCCCCCGGCGGCGCCAGCAGGGCGAGCGACAACAGGTCGGCGGCGACTGCCACCCGGCTGCCCGCCTCGCGAGCGGCTTCGCAGAGCGCCCGGTAGTCGCGCACCAAGCCGTCCGTGGCGGGATACTGCACCATCGCGCCGAAGACCGTCTCGTCGAACGAGAAGTCCTCGACCCGCCCGGTCCTCACCTCGATGCCCAATGGCTCGGCGCGGGTCTGGACCACGGCCGCGGTCTGCGGATGGCAGTCGTCGGCCAGGAGAAAGACGTTGCCGCGCCGTCGCCGGCCCCGTCCCAACAGCATGCACATCGCCTCGGCGGCCGCCGTGGCCTCGTCCAAGAGCGAGGCGTTGGCGATTTCCAGCCCCGTGAGGTCGACGACGGCGGTCTGGAAGTTGAGCAACGCCTCCAGCCGGCCCTGCGCCACCTCGGCCTGGTACGGCGTGTACTGCGTGTACCAGCCGGGGTTCTCCAAGATGTTTCGCTGGATCACGCCCGGCGTGACGGTCCCCGAGTATCCCATCCCCAGATAGCTTCGCCAAACGTCGTTCTCGGAGGCGATCTCCCGAAGCCGCGCCAGCAGTTCGGCCTCGGTGGCCGCTTCGGGGACGCGGAGCGGCCGGTTCAGCCGGATGTCCGCGGGCAGGGCCTCGTCCATCAGGTCGTCCAGCGTGGCGCAACCGACGACGTCGAGCATGGCTTCGACGTCCTCGAGCGAGGGACCTACGTGGCGGCGCAGGAAGTCCGGAGGATGCCCAACCGGCGAGGATTTCATGAGGGACTGGCCCAGTGAATCGATCTCTAGAGGCCGCCGGTGTGCCGCTCGTAGCCCACGGCGTCCAGGAGCGACTCGACTTCCGCGGGGTCGGCGACTCGCAACTTGATCATCCAGCCTTCGCCGTAGGGATCCGTGTTGACCAAGGCGGGATCGTCGTGGACCGCCTCGTTGACGGCCACCACTTCGCCTGCGAGCGGGCAGTAGAGGTCGCTGACGGCCTTCACCGCCTCGATGGTCCCGAAGGTTTCCATGTGCGCGAACGAATCGCCGGGCTCGGGCAGTTCCAGGAACACCACGTCGCCCAACTCGCCCTGCGCGTAGTCGGTGATGCCGACGATGAACACGTCGGGTTCTTTCGTTTCTCGCAGGTACTCGTGCTCCATCGTGTACCTGAGGTCGTCGGGAATGCTGGAGGACATCGCCGTCTCCGCTGGGGTTTGCACTGAAGCGGCCTGAAGCAATGAGAAGAAAAAAGACATGCGGGGCGCCGTCAACCTCGCCTGCTCGGAACCAGCCCCGCTCCGCCTCGCGAAGGGACCCCGTTCGGGCGCGCCGCCCGCTCCGTCCAGCCCGTGGCGGTCCCGCGAGCGTCGTTAGATTGTCCAGCATGACAACGCTCGTTCACGCCCCGTCGCTCACCACTCTTTCCGAGGACGACACGCTGTTCCGGGACGCCGTCCGGGAATTCGCGCAGGCCGAAGTGGCGCCGCGCGTCGCGAGAATGGACGCCGACGAGAGCATCGACCCCGACCTGATCGCCAGCCTGTTCCAGCTGGGCGTCATGGGGGTGGAGATCCCGGAGCGCTACGGCGGGGTCGGCGGCTCCTTCTTTGCCGCGGCGCTGGTCGTGGAGGAGCTCTCCCGGGTGGACCCTTCGGTGGCCGTCCTGGTCGACGTCCAGAACACGCTGGTCGTCAACGCGCTGACGAGATGGGGGACGCCGGATCAACACGCGCGCTACCTGCCGAGCCTCGCCGCGGATACCGTGGGCGCCTACGCCCTCTCGGAGGCGGGGAGCGGCTCGGACGCCTTCGGACTGTCGTTGCGCGCCACCCGCGACGGCTCCGACTGGGTGCTGGACGGACGCAAGATGTGGATCACCAACGGGGCCGAAGCCGGCTTCTTCGTGATCTTCGGCACCATCGATCCCACGCTGGGCTACAAGGGAATCACGGCTTTCATCGTGGAGGGCGGCACGCCCGGGCTCTCGATCGGCAAGAAGGAGGACAAGCTGGGGATTCGGGCCTCTTCGACCACGGAACTTGTGCTCGACGGCGTGCGCGTGCCCTCGGAGAACGTGCTGGGCGAAGTGGGAAAGGGCTACAAGGTCGCCATCGAGACCCTCAACGAGGGAAGGATAGGGATCGGGGCGCAGATGGTCGGGTTGGCCTGCGGGGCGCTCGAACACACCTTGCGCTACGTGCAGGAGCGGGAGCAGTTCGGGCGTCCCGTGGGCGAGTTTCAGGGCGTGCAGTTCCAGCTGGCGAAGATGGCCACCGACGTCGAAGCGGCTCGGTTGATGGTCTACAACGCGGCGCGCCTGAAGGACGAGGGCGCCAAGTTTCTGCGGCAGAGCGCCATGGCCAAGCTGTTCGCCTCCCGCGTGGCTCAGTCGGTATCTTCTCTTTGCGTGGACCTTCACGGGGGGTACGGCTTCACTCGCGAGTACCCCGTGGAGAAGTTGTACAGGGACGCCAAGATCGGGACCATCTACGAGGGCACCGACAACATGCAGCTTCAGACCATCGCCAAGGACCTGTTCCGTGGATAGGGGATCGTGCCTTCCATCGGGCTGAAGGAGATCCTGTTCCTGGCCGGGCTCTTCGTTCTGCTCTTCGGCGCCAAGCGAATCCCGGACCTCGCAAGGGGACTCGGGACGGGGATTCGGAACTTCAAGGGGTCGCTCAAGGCGGGGGCCAAGGACGATCCCGAGGACGGTGAAGACGGAGCGGTCTGACCCAAGGCTGGGCGTCCTCTTCTCGACCGTCCTGGTCGATCTGATCGGCTTCGGGATCGTGTTGCCCCTGTTGCCGCTCTACGCGCGGGACTTCGGCGCCGGGGGCCTCGCCGTAGGTCTCCTGGTGACGGCGTACTCGCTCGTGCAGCTGGTCATGGCGCCGCTTTGGGGCCGCCTTTCGGACCGGATCGGGCGCCGCCCGGTGCTGATGCTGGGACTGCTGGGGAGCGGACTCGCCTACGTCGCCTTCGCGCGCGCCGACTCGCTAGCCGCCCTCTTCTTGTCGCGCATAATCGGCGGGATCGGCGGTTCCACGATTCCCGTGGCCCAGGCGTACATCGCCGACGTCACTCCGCCGGAGCGCAGGGCAGGCGGCATGGGACTGATCGGCGCGGCCTTCGGGATCGGCTTCGTGATCGGCCCCGCGCTGGGGTGGTACGTCTCCGGCAAGTATCCCGGTTCGCCGGCCGGTCCTGGATACCTGGCGGCCGCGCTCTGCTTCGCCAACGCGGTGTTCGCGCTCGCGTTGTTGCGCGAGTCGAAGGACGACGACAGGGCGACGCCCGCCCGGCGGAGCCTGCTCGACGTCTTCGCCGAGGCCCTTCGCACAAGGCAAGTTCGCCTGGTGCTAGCCACGTATCTGTGCATCACGGTGGCCTTCTCGACCCTCCAGCCCACGCTCTCGTTGCTGGCCGCGGAGCGCTTCGGCATGGTGGAGCGGCAGGCCGCCCTCCTCTTTCTGCTGCTTGGCGTCGTGTCGGCCGTGGTGCAGGGCGGGATCGTGCGGGCCGCCATACCCCGAATGGGCGAGCGCCTCCTGTTGCGGGCCAGCACGGCGCCCTTCGCGATAGGCCTTCTGATGACGGGGTGGGCGGAGGAACCCCATGTCCTTGTGGGCGGGCTCGTCCTCGTCGGCGTCGGATACGGCTGCGCGGTGCCCAGCGTGCTGGGACTGGTCTCGCGCGCCGCCGGCCCGGGCGCGCAGGGGGCTGGCCTGGGCATGGGCCAGAGCGTGGGTTCGTTCGCGAGGGTGGTCGGCCCCGCGGCGGCCGGCGCCCTGTTCGATGTTCGATTGGCGCTTCCCTACTTCGCCGGTGCGCTGGTCATCGGTCTGGCGGCCGTCGTGTCGAGGGGGATCCTGCAACCCTCGACTGGCCAGGATCCGGGCGCAGGGGCGACGTCGAGAGGGCCGGCCCGGTGAGCGGCAAATCCGGGCGGCGGCGCCAACCTTCGGCAGAGCCGGTCCTCGACCGGGTGACGGTGGTGCTCCACCAGCCCCAGAACGTCGTCAACATCGCCGGCGCCGTCCGGGCGATGGCCAACATGGGGCTTCGGCGTCTCGTGCTGGTCGAGCCCGCCGACTTCGACGCCCGCCGCGTCGCCGGAATCGCCCATCGCGCCGAGCACGTCGTCGACAACGTGTCGTGCGTGCCGTCGCTTCAGGAGGCGCTCGCTCCGTGCGTATACGTGGCGGGGGCGTCCGCTCGTCCAAGAACGGCGCAGCGCAACTACCGGCGGCCGAGGGAGCTCGCCCCCGAGATCCTCCGCCGCGCGGCCGAGGGCCGGGTCGCGCTGGTGTTCGGACGCGAGGACCGCGGCCTCTCGAACGCGGCCCTCGACCAGTGCCACGACGTGCTGGTCGTGCCGACGACCGCCGAGCACCCCTCGCTCAACTTGGCTCAGGCCGTGCTGCTCGTGGCCTACGAGTTGTTCTTGGCGGACGGCGGCGACGGCCAGCTCCCGGCCGGCAAGCGTTCGGTAGGGCCGGCAGCCGCCGCGGAGCTCGAGGATATGTACGCAGCGCTCGAAGCCGGCCTGCGCCAAATCGACTTCTTCAAGGCGCGCAAGCCCGAGAGCGTGATGCGCACTCTGCGGACGGCTCTGAGCCGGACGCAGCTCGACGGGCACGAAGCGCGCCTTCTCCGCTCCGTGGGCTACGAGATGCGAAACCACGTGGCGCGGAACGCCGACGGCAACGCAGCCGGCGAGGATCCGGAGCCCACATGACCGATGGTGGGAGGACCGAGGCCACATGACCGATGGAGCGGATCGAGGTCATGTGACCAGCCTGGTTGCTGGAGGCCGTCCAGTGCGTGCCGGCCTTGGTGCGGCCCGACGCAAGAGAGGCGGCTTCTTGCACGAGACTCCTCGACCGGTATATTCAATGGAACGATCTCCCCGCGAAACGACGCCCCACGCCGACGGAACGCCACGCCGTCGCCTCAGAGAATAGACGAGTGCCGGAAGCCAAGTTGAACCAGACCCCGAGCGCCCGGGCGAACCACGGCAACCGCGTGACCGTATCGGTGGTTGTGCCCGTGCTGAACGAGGTGCGTCTGCGCCTAGCGATCGAGTCCATCCTCTCGCAGACGTACGAACCCCGTCCGGAACTCGTCGTCGTGGACGGCGGCTCGACCGACCGGACCTTGGACGTGATCGCCGAGTACCGGGATCGCATTTCGGTACTGATCCAAGAGCCCGACCAAGGCATATTCGACGCCATCAACAAAGGCAACCGTATAGCTTCGGGGGACGTGATCGCCTTTCTCGGGGCCAACGATCGCTACGCGGATCCGTGGGTGATCAAGGACGCGATGAAGCGTTTCGCGGAAGAGCAGCTTGACGCCTGCTACGGAGACGTGGTCTATGTCGACAGCGACAACAAGGTCATACGGTCTTGGAAAGCAGGGAATCGTTCATCGCTCAAGTTGTATACCGGATGGCAGTTGCCGCACCCGGGCGTCTTCATGCGAAGACAGGTCATAGACCAATACGGTCCGTACAACACGGCCTACCCCATCGCCGCGGACTACGAATTCTTTCTTCGCGTGATGATGCAGCATCACATCAAGACGACGTACATTGAACGCACAATCGCCAAGGTCGCCCCCGGCGGATTGAGTTCTTCCTTCGTCAAGGGAAACATGGAGGTAGCTCGCATGATTTGGCGTCGGCGCCTGTACGGCGCCTTTCTCGTTCCCCTGTTGAAGCCCGCGAGGAAGCTGTTGCAGTACTGGCCCGGGCGGCTTTCCGTCGCCCCGTCGACGAGCCGGGGGCCGATCCGGCCCCGCGAGGGCGTCCGCGAAAGCGTCCATCCCTGACCGCAAGCAACAAGGCGGAGGCTCGTCCTCCGCTGCGCATCAGCGCTTCTTGACGTAGTACAGCCTTCTCATCAGGCCGTGGTCGGCGATGTTCTCGAGGTTGTCCGCAACAAATGCGTCTACGGCCGGCTTTACTCCCAGAAAGAACTCCAGCGACGGCCTCTTCTCGCCGACGATCCAGGCCGTATAGTCGTCGAACGCCATGATGCCGCCGGACGCGAGCCGAGGCCAGATGGTCTCGGCGCAGAATCTCAGGCTGTCTCCCAGGTCGCAATCGACAAACGCCAAAGCGACCTCTCGGTCGGCGACCGCGGGCAACGTGTCTTCGAAGAAGCCCTCGACCGGGAAAATCGTGTCCGCCAGCTTCAGCTTGCGCAACTTGGCAACAACATACTCGAAACTCGTGGAAGTGAAGGCGTCGTCCGAAGCTTCCGTCAGCCCCAGCGCCCTCTCGCGATCCAGTTCGTCTCTTCGAAATCCGGCGAAGCTGTCCAAAGCAAATATCGGCCGGAGCCGACCTCGCCTCTCGAGATGTCTTGCCAACAGGATGGCGGAGCCCAACCGAGACGAGCCGCATTCGATGATCACGCCGGGAAGCGACGCCACGCGATCTGCTAGTTCATACAGCTCTCGCAAACCGATCTCTTCCAGATTGCTCTCGTAGCGGACAAAGCGCAACCGGTAGAGAACGGGGCACATAAGCAACAACCGGTTTCTCTGCCTCGGCATCAAGCGGACGGCTTGTGCGACCGTCTTGCGGGTCGAGCCGCTCTTGGCCATCAGGTCGAAGAACTTCCAGACGATCACCACGAAACCCACCAAGACGCACAGCGCCAACAGCCATGCCATCCCGCCGGCGTCCTGCCAAGCCTGTCCGAGTCTCTCGGCGAGGGTGAGTTCCGGCCCTTCCAAGCCTGGAAGTTGAACCATCACCTCGTTGATTGTTGCGAAGCTGACCAAGGGAACCTCCGGCTCTCGTCTAGTTCGGATGGTTGGACTGTCTGCGACGCCGAGCGCCGGCGTAGCGAGGCCGGCCGGGTCGCCGTTCCGATGGTCGGGTTCACGTCGGGTTGGCCGTTCGTTGTGGTCGTCGCGACATGCTTGAGGCCCTTCGAGGAAGGACGGAGGCGCCAGGCAAGGAATCGGCGGCCCGCCGACCGCAACGCCAAGGTGAAGATAATAGGGGCATCGGCGTCCGGCGCCAACGGGCGATGCGCGTCCAGAGGATCGGCGGGCGCCACGGCGAAGCGCTCGTTCCAGAACGGAATCCAGCGCTCCTCGGTTGGCCGAAGCGCTGGATCTGCCCGGCGTGGTCCGCATAGACGGGCCAGCGGACGGCCGTGGCGCTTCAGGCACGCGATGATCGCCCGCCGGTTCTCCCCCAGCCGCGCCGCCCCCGTCGCCGCCGCCAACATCCCCTCGTCCACCTGCCTCAACACCGCCATGCGGTCCCGCTCCCTTGCGCTCAACTCCATTCGCTCCTCTCCCGGATCGCGTTCTGCCTCCGACCGAACATGATCCGAAAGAGGACATTTCTACTTTGGCAAGACCGGACATTTCTACTTTGGTTTGACACCCCGGCAACCCCCTCCTGTTGAAGAAGCGCCAAGGAGCCGTTACATTTGAACTTCTTGCGTTGCATCTCGGGCGCCGTGTCGGACCTGGACTCCCGGTCGGCGCACCCACTCTGCGAGCCCTACCGGGACCCACTTGACCAAGATCTCGGCGGCAAGCCGGAACTGCCAAACCACGACGAGGAACACGTGAGCGTTCTAGTGACCGGCGCGGGGGGATTCATCGGCGGGCATGTCGCCGCCTTCTTCGTGGCCCAAGGCCGCCAAGTTCGTTGCGTGGATCGCAAGCCCTTGTCCGAATGGTACCAACTGCACGCCGCCGCGGACAACGTCGTCGCCGACCTTCAGGCTCCGGAAGCCTGCATGGCCGCCTGCGAAGGAATGAAGGACTGCTATCAGCTAGCGGCCGACATGGGAGGGATGGGCTTCATCGAGAACAACAAAGCGCTCTGCATGCTTTCGGTCTTGATCAACACCAACATGTTGTTGGCGGCGCGGGAACACGATCTTCGCACATTCTTCTTCTCTTCGTCCGCCTGCGTCTACAACGAGGACAAGCAGAAGAGCGTCGCCGCCGTTCCGTTGCGGGAGGAAGACGCCTATCCGGCCATGCCCGAGGACGGCTACGGTTGGGAAAAGCTGTTCTCGGAGAGGATGTGCCGTCATTTCCGCGAGGACTTTGGATTGCGCACGAGCGTCGCTCGCTATCACAACGTCTACGGCCCCTTCGGTTCCTGGGAAGACGGCCGCGAGAAAGCCCCAGCCGCAATTTGTCGCAAGGTGATTCACGCCAAGCACACGGGCAATCACGAAATCGAGATTTGGGGAGACGGAACGCAGTCGCGCTCGTTCATGTACATCGACGACTGCGTGAAGGGAACGATGGACATCGCTGCCAGCGACATGGCCGATCCGATCAATTTGGGCTCCGCCGTCCTGACGAGCATCAACGAACTCGTGGACGCCGTGGAGAACGTCGCGGGCGTCAAGCTGGCTCGGCGCTACAAGCTCGACGCGCCCAAAGGAGTGAACGGACGAAACAGCGACAATGCCATGATCCGGCGTGAACTGGGATGGGAGCCCAACATCGGGCTGGAGTACGGCATCGAGAAGACCTATCGCTGGATCCACGACGAATACATGCGAGAGTACGGCTAGGCCGACGGCCTTGGGCCTCCGCGCGACCGGCTCGAACCCAAAGCAGGCGCTGCGGGTACTGCTGATTACGGCCTGCCCGGTTCAGTCTCGAGGCGTCGAGAGGTGCTTCGGCGGCATTCAGAGGTGGACGCAGATCGTAGCGCGACATGGCTTGGCCGACCATGTCCACTTGCATTTCGTCGACACCGCAATCTGGAACATATCGCGGTTTCGGGAGATGTCGGCTTGGGCCGGCCAGGCTAGCCGCGCGTTGCGCATTCTTGCATCGCTGCTTCGCCAACTTGCCGGGCGACGCTTCGACTTGGTTCACATCAACTGTTCGATCACCGACATCGGGCTCCTGGCGTCTTGTATCTACGCACGGTTAGTGCGCTTTCGACGTCTGCCGCTGGCAATTCACTACCACGGTGAAGTTCCGGCATTCGTGCGCGGAGTCAGGGGCCGCGCACGCTTCCGCAGACTGGTGCGGATGTCGGAGGCCAACATTGTCCTCGATCCCAACTCTTGCGAGTGGGCCAGGAAAATCGCCGGGCCGAACGGCCGCGTCTTCCAGTTGCCCAACTTCATCGAAGACGACGTTCTTCGGCGCCAAGGCCGTAGCCCGCAGGGTTCGTCCGAACGCGTTCGCGTCCTGTTCACCGGCCAAGTCAAAGTGCGCAAGGGGTGCATCGAGTTGCTGGAGGCGGCCCGCCAGATGGGCGAGGCGGACTTCGTTCTGCTCGGAGTCGTCGACAAGGACATGGACGAACGGCTCGGCGATCTGCCGGCGAACGTCAGGATCGTCGACCAGGTGCCGCAGGACGTGGTGCTGCAGGAAATGAGCGCCAGCGACATCTTCGTGTTGCCGAGTTGGACCGAGGGTTTTCCGATGGCGGCGCTGGAGGCCATGGCGGTCGGCCTGCCGGTGGTCGCCACGCGGGCTGGGGCGCTGCCGGACATGATCGAAGACGGAAAGGGCGGCGTCGTCGTGCCGCGTCGCGATCTCACCGCGTTGGTCTCGGCGTTGCGTTCTCTGACGGGCGACCCGGCGCGGCGCGAACGCATGGGCGCCTTCAATCGCGAGAAGGTCCGGAAAGAGTACGTGCACTCGGTCGTGGCGCCGCAGCTGACGGCGATCTACGAGGGGATTGCGAGCGCGACTAGCGACCCCGCCGCGACTGTTCGCCCCGGCGCGAGCCCGCGCCAAGACGGGCCGGGCCGTCAGGAAGTCCCTTCGGCCTCCAGCGGCTCCGGGTCCACCGGCGGTTGCCAAGCCTGAACGACCGGAAAAGTCGAGAGGAACCACCGCACGGACGTCAGGAACAGTCCCAGGAACATCAAGCCGATCAAGGGAGTCTCGATCGCGAACACCGGATCGCCTGCGTGGTGCAACGACGGGAACACCAGCATGTAGTGCCACAGCCACAACCCCGCGAGCACTATGCTTGCGAAAGCCCGCAACACGCGCGGGTTCTTCTTGGGGCGCGCCCCGAGCAACCCGGCGAAAGGAACCACGAAGCAGAGCACCACGACCAAGGCCGAGAGGCCGCCCCAAGGCACTCCGGTCCGCGTGTTGATCCAGGCCTGTTCCCACGGCAGCTTCCCGTACCAGATGACGATGTACTGGGACCACAGCAAGTAGGTCCAGAACACCGTGAACGCGAAGGTGAGCTTGCCGAGGTCCCACAGAACTGGCGTTCCGATGTGCCGGCCGACGGCTTCGTCCCGGTCCTTCAGCCAGGTCGCGATGCAGGCCGTGGCGGCAAGGCCGCCCCAGAAAGCGCCCATGAAGTACCAGCCGCCGAAGAGCGTCGAGAACCAGTGGGGCTCCAGGGACATCGCCCAATCGAACGCCAGCATGGTCATCACCACCGCATAGACCAGGATCACGACCGGTCCCATCTTGGTCATGCGCCGGTAGCTCCGCTCGGCTTCCTCGGCGTCGCCCAGCCATCCGGCCGACAAGCGTTCGACCCACCAGGACGTCTTCCTGGGAGAGGACTCGTCGTCCTCGCCGACGGCGGAGGCCGCGCGAAGCCGTCCCATGTCCGGGCGAAGCGCCAGGTACACGAAGCCCAGCGCGAGGCCGAACAGCGCGATCACGCCCACGACGTTGCGACTCACCAAGAAGGGGACGTTCAGCCAAGCTTGCTTCTTCTGCACGATGGCGTCGTCGGCCATCATGCCGATCCAGGGGAAGTAGTCTTCCCGCAGGAACGCCAGCATGGGCAGGAACAACAGGAAGGAGAACGGCAGGAACGCCGAGAACGACTGATGGATGCGCCGCACGGGCCAGTTCCACTTCGCCTTCACGATCCAGGTCACGACCGCGACCGCGACGCCCCCGGCCGCGATGGACGTGAAGTAGCTCCAGCTGACCACGTACGACTTCCAGGCCAAGCTGGAATCGCGGAACAGGGTCACGACGAACGCCACCGCCCCGACGAGGGTTGCGCCGCGGAGAAGCGCCGCGCCAAGTCCTCCTCCGGACAGGTGGAGAAGCGGCACGTTCTCGGGGATCCGGTCGTGCGCCACGCTCAGTTCGCGCCTTCCGCGCCAACGCCTTGGAGCTGGCGCACGTAGTTGACGACGTGCCACCGGTCGTAGTGCGGAATCTGGTGTCCGTAGGCGGGCATGTTGCCGCGCCCGACGCGAATCATGCCGTAGATGTAGCCGTCGCTGAGCGCGACCGCCCGGGGGGCGCGCAAGGGGTACGCCGCCATGAGCGGGTGCACTTCGAAGATGTAGCCCGTGGTCCCCGCCCCGTCGGAGCCGTGGCACACGACGCAGACGCGGTCGTACAGCTCCTCGCCTCGGGCCAGGGACTCGGGCGACGACGGCACCGGGTTGGCCAATCGGTCCACGATCTCCGGACGGTTGGTCATGTCGAGCTGCGTGAACGGGGGCGGGACGTCCGACGCGCCCTCGGGTTGTCCCAGGTTCACTTCGAAAGGCGACGCGGCGTAGTTGCCCGCCGACATCGCGACCGAGCCCTCGGGTGGCGGCAAGGTGTTCTCGTAAGGGTCGAACGACTCCTGGTTCCTCATGCTGCGTTTGAAGATGTCCGCCATCAGGTCGTCCAGCGGCGTGCAGCCGGCGGCCCCGAGGACCATTGCGACCAAGATCGCCGACAGCGCCGGGCGCGCTCCGGTTCCGTCGCGAAGTCCGCTAGGCATCGAGTCCCTCCGCGTCTTCTCGAAGTTCAGTGGGATCGAACGCCTTCAAGATGTCCCGAACCTCGGAGGCGTTCGTCTCCGGTACCGCCACGTAGAGGCCGAACGAACCGCTGGAGCACTCCGGGTGGTACGCCACGCGGGGCCGGAAGTTCGGCAGGCCGGCGTTGATGAAGAGGCCGATCACGGTGGACAGGGCGCCGAAGAGGATTGCGCACTCGAAGGCGATGACCACATAGGCCGGGATCGAGTACAAGGGCTTGCCGCCGGTGATCAGCGGCCAGTCCATGGACGTCCACGTCGTGAAGGCGAAGCCGGTCGCCGCTCCGGTCATCGCGCCCGCCAGAGTGAAGACGCGAACCGGGCTGTGCTTGTGCGCCAGTCCCTCTTCCAACAGGCTGTGCTCCGGCAGAGGCGCGAAGGCGCGAAAGCGCTTGTAGCCCGCCTGACGCAGCGCCTTGCAGGCGTCCACCGTGGCGTCGAGGTGCTCGAAGAGGGCGAAGAAACCCTTGCGTTCGGTCATGTGGCGGACCCTGCTGGGGCGGCGGCTCCCGCTTCGTCCGCGGGCGCTTTGCCTCTGAGCGGCGGCGGAACGACCTCCTTCATCTCCGCAATCGCGACCGGCGGCAACAACCGCGTGAACAGCAAGAACCAGAAGCCGAACCAGGCGAAGCTGCCCACGAGAATCCCCATCTCCACCAAGGAAGGCCTGTAGAGGCCCCATGCCCACGGCTCGTATTCGTGCGACAGGGAGGTGACTATGATGACGAAGCGCTCGAACCACATGCCGATGTTGATGAAGATCGAAATCACGAAGAGCGCGGCGATGGATCTTCGAACGCGCTTGAACCACAACATGATGGGCACGAGCCCGTTGCAGGTGAGCATCGTCCAGTTCGCCCACCAATAATGGCCGAACGCGCGGTTCCAGAACGAGCCGCGCTCGGGAGGCTCGCCGGAATACCAGGCAAGGAAGTACTCGACGAGATACGCGTAGAGCACGATGGAGCCCGTCAGCAAGCACAACTTCGCCATCGCCTCGAAGTGCTTGACCGTCAGGTACTTCTCCAGGCCGAAGTACTTTCGCATCGGGACGACCAGCGTGATGACCATGGCCACGCCCGAGAAGATCGCGCCGGCCACGAAGTACGGAGCGAAGATGGTCGTGTGCCATCCCGGCACGATCGACATCGCGAAGTCCCACGACACTACCGAGTGGACCGAGAGCACGAGCGGCGTCGCCAAGGCGGCCAAGTAGATGTACGCCTTGGAGAAGTGATGCCATTCGCGGTCCGTGCCGCGCCAGCCCAGCGAGACGATCTTGTAGAACTTCTGGCGCAGGCCGCGCGCTTGGTCGCGGGCGGCGGCCAAGTCCGGAATCGTCCCCAGGTAGAAGAAGACCGCGGAGACGGTGAAGTACGTGGTGACCGCGAACACGTCCCAGACGAGCGGCGAGCGGAAGTTGGGCCACAGGAAGCGGTCGTTCGGGTACGGCACGAGCCAATAGGCGTGCCACACGCGCCCAACGTGGATCAGGGGGAAGAGGCCCGCGGTCATCACCGCGAAGACCGTCATGGCCTCCGAGGCTCGGTAGATCGACTGTCGCCAGGGCGCACGGAACAAGAACAGGATGGCCGATATGAGCGTGCCCGAGTGGGCGATGCCGACCCAGAAGACGAACGTGGTGATGTAGACGCCCCATCCCACCGGAGCGTTCAGTCCCGAGACGCCGATCCCGCGAACGATCTGCACGAACCAAGAGCCCAGAAAGAGTCCCACGCCCGCCAAGGCCAGGCCGAAGAGAATCCACCAGCCCTTCCCCGGCCGAGAAAGCACCTTGAGGATGTCGCGGTTGACTTCCCCGTAGGTCTCGACGTCGGGATTGGGGAGCGCTCCGCGTTTTCCGAGATCGGCTGTCGCCATCGCGCTAGTGCCCGCCCTCGTCCACGTCGTGGAAGGTCGCCTTCTTCAGGTAGTGGACCGCGGGCTGAGTGTTGATGAGTTCGTCCAGCACGCGGTAGGAGCGCTCGTCGGCCGCCGCCAGGGCCACGGCCGACTCCGGATCCTTGACGTTGCCGAAGACGATGGCCTCGCTCGGACAGACGCTTTGGCAGGCGGTGCGTATCTCGCCGTCCCGCACTTCGCGTCCCTCCACGGAGGCCCGGTTGCCGGCTTCGCGGATGCGTTGCACGCAGAACGTGCACTTCTCCATGACGCCGTTGTCGCGAACCGTGACGTCGGGATTGAACTGCCAGTTGAGGGGCTCCTTGACGTTCTCGGAGACGTACCGGTACCAGTTGAAGACGCGCACCTTGTACGGACAGTTGTTGGCGCAGTAGCGCGTGCCCACGCACCGGTTGTACACCTGCGCGTTCAGGCCGTCGGGCGTGTGATAGGCCGCGAAGACGGGACAGACGGGTTCGCAGGGCGCGTTGTTGCAGTGCTGGCACAGCATCGGGAGGAATCGCACGTCCAGCGGACCGGCCTCTGCGGCGTCCACGGTCTCGTAGTAGCGCTCCAGGCGGAGCCAGTGCATCTCGCGCCCGTTCTGCGTCTCTCTCTCGCCGACCCACGGGATGTTGTTCTCGGCTTGGCAAGCCGTCACGCAGGCGCTGCATCCCGTGCACTTGTCGAGGTCGACGACCATCGCCCAGCGCGGGTGCTCCTGGCCGTATTCGCCGAAGTCGGAGCCGGGCAAGGGGAAGTCGGCGGCCCGCCCCTCCGTGGGAACGGGTATGAAGCCGCCGCCCTCCTGAAGCTCCTGGAGCTGGCCGTGGCCGCCTTCGTGCTCGCCGGCGTCCTCCTCGCCATGCCCCAGCGCGGACATCGCAACCGCGAGCGCGATGCGACGGTCGTCTTGATGATGCTGGGCGTCGCGCGTTCCCTCGGTGGAGGCCAAGCGCTCCCAGGCGCCGGTCGGCGAGACGGTCACGCGAACCGACACCAGCGACAGCGCACCGGACTGCTCGTCCGCCGCCGCCGGCAGCAGCGTCATGGGATTCACGCCGTTGTCGTTGGCGAGTCCGCTCGCGAAGTCGCCGTGATTCTCGTGGCCTCCGCCCATCGCGATCGCCACCGCGTCTTCGCGGATGCCCGGGGAGAACCACACCGGGAGTTCCAGGGCGCCGTGTTCGGAGGAGACGCGGACGATCTCGCCCTCGCGACGAATGCCCGCTCGCTCGGCCGCGGCCGGGTTCATCTCGACCCAGGACTGCCACATGATCTTGGAGACCGGGTCGGGCAGCTCCCGGAGCCAGGGACGATCCGCGTGCGTTCCGTCTCCGAAGCGGGCGGAGGGGTGGACGAGCAGGGCCAAGTCGCCGGCGCCCTCGAGCGCCGGAGCGCCGAAGCCCGCGGCCGTGTTCGGGGCTTGAAGCGCGCGGCGGGCCGCCGGGGCGGAGGCGGACGCAGGCGAACCGGAGGCCGCGGACCCTGCTGCGGCGGCCGTGCCGGTGCGCAACAGCGAATGCCAGCGCACCTCTCCGTCTTCGGCGGACACCCCCAGCGCGTCCAGGCGAGTCTCGGCGGCCGCACGGACGTGTTCGCGCAGGCTCGCGGCGCCGAAGTCGTGCCCCAGGCGGCGCCCCGTCTCGATCAGCACGTCGCCCGTGGCGCGAGAGTCGAAGAGGGGCACGGGGCTCATGACGGGCTGGCGCACGGCGTAGGCTCCCGGCGCGGGCTCGCTGTCGCCCCACGACTCCAAGGGGTGCGCGACGGGAAGCACGAGGTCGGCCATGGCCGCGGTCTCGTCCATGACCGAAGCGAGCGCGACCTTGTAGGGCACCGCCCCGAACGCCTCTCGGAATCCGGCGGCCGGAGGCAGTGCGTAGGCCGGATTGGCGCCCGCTGTCACCGCCACGCCGTACGCGCCGTCGCGCATCATGGACAGGGCCTCCACCAGGTCGCCGTGCGGCGAGGCGGCTTCGCGGTCGGGGGCGTCCGGGATGTGGATCGTCTCGCCGACGTTCCCCGCCGCCGCGTTCAGGACGAGCACTGCCAAGTTGGCCGCCGCCGCAGCGCCGTGGCTTCCGGCCAAGCCGGGTCCCAGGGCCAGCACGCCGCCTTCGGCAAAGCGCACCGCCAGAGCGGCCAGCGCCCCCTCGGCCACTCCCGCGGCCGCAGCAGCAGCGGCGAGACTGCGGCCGGCCACCAGCTCCGTGTACGGGCCCGCGCTGGTGCCGTTGCGAACCAGTTCGCCGGCGATGGCCAGCGCGATGTCCGCCTCCGACCCGGGCCGCGCCGGAATCCACTCGTCCGCGTTCTGGCCGGTGAGCGACAGGCGCGGTCCCACGAACACGAAGCGTCCCTTCTCGCCATGGTCCAGCCCGTGCATCGCCGCGAAGTCGGCCGCGAAGGCCGTCGGGGACAACCAGGTCTCCAGGAAGTCCGCGCCGAAGGACACCAACTGGCGCGCGGAGGCGATGTCGTAGCGCGGCAGCGCCTTCACGCCGAATCCGATGTCCACCGCGGCTCGGAGCGCCACGTCGTCCAGCGGATCGAAGGTCAGGCGGGTCCCGCCGACGGCCTCCACGAAGCGGTTCAGCAAGTCGCCTTCCGCGGGCCCCTGCCGCCCCGTCAGGAAGAGGGCCCGGCTGGCCCCGCCCAGACGCTCCGCGAGGGCGTCCAGGGCCTCGTCCCACGAAATGTCCTCGAAGCCGCCGGCGACGGCACGCCTCGGCGCAGCCAAGCGATCCGGGTGGTAGAGTCCCTGCAAGGCGGCCACGCCGCGCGAACAGAGGCCGCCCTTGGAGAGAGGGTGATCCGGATTGCCCTCGATCATCACCGCCCGGCCTTCGCGGGTGCGAACCCGGATGCCGCAGCCGCTCGCGCACTCTCCGCACACGGAAGCGTACCAGGTCGCCACGCCCGGGGTGATTTCTTCGGGGGCGGTGACGTAGGGGATCAGGGACTCCACCTTGTCGGTCGCGCACCCGGCCAGCGCCGCGCCCGCGCCCCCGGCGCCGACAGCCTTCAAGAACCCCCGGCGCTCCATTCCGCCGCTCATCAGTAGTGGCACACCGTGCAGTCGCGAGAGGCGCCCCGCTCCAAGTGGCAGGATACGCACCAGCCCATCTTCAGGTCCCCGGCCTCGGGCGCCACCGACTCCAGCACGCCCATCTCCTGGACCTGTCCGTGGCAGGTCTGGCAGGAGACGCCGGCGGCCACGTGACGCAGGTGCGGGAACCTGACGTGGTCCGACACCTTGTAGATGCGCCGCCACGGGATGGGCGTGTTGGACTCGAAGAATTCCCGCACCTTCGCAACTTCCTCGGGGTGCGTTCGGCCTGCGACGAGGCCCTCCCGGTGGCACCCGATGCACGTCTCCACGGGGGGGATTCCCGCGTCCACCGAACGCTCCGCCGAGAAGTGGCAGTACTGGCAGTCAATGCGGAACTGGCCGGCGTGCGTGTCGTGCGGGAACTGGATGGGCTGGGACTGCGACTCCTGCTCGCCACCCGACGCCACGTCCTCTTCTTGGGTCTGCCCGGCACCCAAGAACAGGACGGCGCCAAGAGCGGAAACCAAGCCGGTTCCGGCTGCCAGCCACTTTCGTTTCACAGAGCGGTGGGCAACAGATCGCGTCGCTGTGCGATGGGTTGAGGGGTCGACGAGCCAATGCGGGCTTTGTGTGTTCCAGCGGCAAGGAACGTAGAAGCGCGGATGGCCTCTCGCAAGTCCAGGGCCGGGAAACCAGCTCCAACGCCGGGGAGCGCGCAGGTCGAAAGGCCAGGAACCCGAAGCCGAAGCCGTCCCGGAACCAGAGCCCAAGCAACCCCCGGCCCATGCGAAACTCGCGGCCGCAACCTAGATTGCCGAAATGACCGATCCACGTCCCTTCGCTTCCGCCGAGCGCCAGTCGGCCTCGCCGGCCGACGCCCAGGGCCGCCCTGGAGACCAACGCGCCGGGGGCGACCGTGCCAAGCAGGGCCGTACTGCAGACGGCCACGCCGAGCAGGGCCAGGGCCGCCCAGGGGGCGAACGCGCCGACGAACGCGCCCGGGACCGCCGCCCGCCGGAGGACCGCGCCCAGGAGGACGCCTCTCTGCGGGGCCTGCATCTCGTCACGCTGACTCACGAGGGGCGTTTTTGGGACGCCTTCGTCGAGTTCGTGGACGATCCCGGCCGGCCGGATTCCCACCGGGCGCGGCTGTGCTTCGTGCCCACCGACCGCGCCGATCACGAGGTTCCGGCCCGAACCGCGGTCATCATCATCGAGTCCAGCGTGGACGAGGTTCTGGCGCAGGCCCGGTCGCTGAACCAGCACCAAGTGGCCGCGATGCTGCGGTCGGCGATCTAGTCCCCGGACGGCCGGGCGGCTGCGACGACGAATGACGGCGGACTCGCCCTCCTCCACGCCCGAGCCCGGAGCGCAGCCCCTGCACTGCCTTCTCCTCCAAGTGCGGGACGCCGGCGACCCGATGGGGCCCCACGAGATCACGTCCTTCCGGCGCGCGCTGGCGCCTCTCGACGCGCAGGTCCGCGTGTTCGACCTCTTGGCCGGCCGGTTGCGGCCCCAGAACCTGCTCGGGGTGGACTTGGTGCTGATGGGCGGCAGCGGAGCGTACTCTGCCGCCGAGCGGGGGCCGTGGCTGGAGCGAGCGCTCGATTCGTTGCGTTCGGTGCACGACTCGGGGATTCCGGCCTTCGCTTCCTGCTGGGGATTCCAGGGCATGGCCGCCGCGATGGGCGGGACCGTGGTGCGGGACAGGGAGCGAGCCGAGATCGGCACTCACGAACTGGCGCTCACCCGGGAGGGGCTGGCCGACCCCCTGTTCGGCTATCTGGGGCCCCGGTTCCAGGCGCAGATGGGCCACGAAGACAGGGTGGACGTGCTGCCTCGGGGAGCGACGCTGCTGGCTTCGTCGAAGAAGGTCGAGAACCAAGCTTACCGCTTCGACGGCCGGCCCATCTACTGCACGCAGTTTCACCCCGAACTCGACCGGGACGGCATGTTGCGCCGCTTCCGGACCTATCCGAAGTACTCGGAGGAAGTCGCGGGCCTGACGCTCGCCGAAATCGCGGGCCGCATCGAGGAGACGCCGAAGGCCGCCGAGCTCCTGCGCCGCTTCGTGGCGTTGCACGTGCGGCCCCGGCCCGGCGGCGGGCAGCCCTAGTCCGCTGCTATGCGGCCCTGACCCAACGATACAGTTCCCGCAGGCTCGGCCGCTTGCCCTGCATGAGGATGCCGACCCGGTAGATCCTCCCGCTCAGCCACGCCATGGCGAAGATCGCCGCCACCATGAGGACGATCGACGCGGCCACCATCCAGACGGGAGCCGATCCGTCCACGGCGCGCGGATACATAAGGATCGGACTGAAGAACGGAAAGAGCGCCGCCCAGCCCATCCAGGCGAACGAGGCGCCCCCGGCGGTCGACATCTGGAGCACGAAGGGAATCCCGAGCAACGCGATGACGGGCAGCTGGGCCTGAGCCGCCTCCTCTTCCCGAGAGCACATCGCGCCGACCGCGGCGAAGAGCGAGGAGAAGAGGAAGTATCCCAGCACGAAGAACACGGCGAGGAGCGCGACCGAACCTACGCTGGGCAGGATCTCGGAGATCATGCTCGTGTCCGCCGCCGGCACCACCTGAACCAGGAAGGAAATCCCTGCCGTGCCGATCAGCGCCACGCAGAGCATCCAGATCGCGAGCTGCGTCAGTCCCATCGAGCCGACGCCCATGATCTTGCCCAGCATGAGCTGCCAGGGACGGACGGAGGAGATCACGACTTCCACGATCCGCGTCCGCTTCTCCTCCAGGACCGAGCGAAGAACGAAGGACCCGTAGATCGCCATGCACATGTAGAGCAAGACCGCGCCGATCATGCCGTGCGCTTTCGCGGCGACCCGGGCCACTTCCGCCACCTCGCCCCCGACGGCCTCATACTCCAGGCGCCCTCCCCGCACCAGCGCGCGCAGGCTCTCGGCCTCTTCGGCGCCGGCGAGGCGGTTCTCCAGCGCGGCCTCGCCCACGATGGCGGCCAGCAGCGCCGAGCGAACGCGGCCGGGCGAGTCCTGTCCGCGGTAGACGAAGGCGCCCTCGGCAGCAGTTCGCTCGTCCAAGATCAGGAAGGCTTCGACCTCCTCCTCCGTCACGCGGCGGTCCATCTCTTCCACGCCGAGATCCGCCTCGAGCAGCTCGGTGGCGTAGCCGGCCGCGCCAATCCTCTCGACCACCGCTTCGCCAAGTGCTCCCGTCCGGTCCAGCACGACCAGCGGCCTGTCCGCCTCGGCCTGCTGGGAACGGATTCCGAGGAAAGCGCTCACGCCCATCATGCCCAGCATGAGCACCGGCAAGGCGAGCGTGGCGATCCAAAAGCCCTTGGTCTTCACCTTCTCGAGGTATTCCCGCACCAGAATCACCCAGACCTGCTTCATCGCGCGCCTCCATCGGGTCCAGCGCCATTGTCGTTGTCGTCGTTGCCCGCGTGTCTCACGAAGATCTCGTGCAGCGTGGGCTCCAGCAGTTCGAAGCGCCGCAGCTCGGCGCCCTCTGCGACGGCCGCCGCGAGGACGGACCGAGCGCCAGCGCCGTCTTCCAGCGACAGATGCCAGGCGTCGCCCGCCTGGACGACCCCGGCGACTCCGGGCCAGGAACCAACCGCGCGTTCTTGTTGCCAGGCCCGTCTTGGATCGCTCCGGCCCAGCGCGTCGTCGAATTCGACCGCGATGGTGCCGGATCGCTCGCGGCGCTTGAGTTCCTTGAGATCGCCGTCCAAAACCTTCTTCGCCCGCGAGATCAAGCACACGCGCTCGCAGAGCCGCTCGGCCTGCTCCATGAGGTGCGTCGAGAAGAGCACGGTGGTTCCCAGCGCGCTTCGTTCACGCACGATGGACTCCAGGACGTCTTGATTGATGGGGTCCAAGCCGCTGAACGGCTCGTCCAGAATCAACAGCTTGGGGTCGTGCAGCACGGTGCCGACGAACTGCACCTTCTGCTGCATCCCCTTGGAGAGTTCGCGAACCTTCTTGGAGGCCCAGTCGGCCAGGTCGAGTCGCTCCAGCCATTCGCAGGCGCGCTTGCGAGCGAGATCCCGGGCGACGCCGCGGATCTGCCCGAGAAAGACGAGCTGCTCGAGCACCTTCATCTTCTCGTAGACGCCCCTTTCCTCCGGCAAGTATCCGACCCGGCCTCGTCCAGCGAAGTCGGGCGGGCGGCCGAAGAGCTCCACGGAGCCGCTGTCCGGCATGAGGATGTCCATGATCATGCGGATCGTCGTGGTCTTGCCCGATCCGTTCGGCCCCAGGAGGCCGTAGACGGAGCCTTCGGGGATTTCCAAGTCGAAGTCGGAGACGGCCGTGTGGGCGCCGAACGTCTTGGACACGCCCGAGAGCCGCACCGGGTGTTGCGTCATGTAGGGAATCCGGGGAAAAGGGTTGTCGGCGGCGGCTCGGGGCGCTCGAACGCTCGGGCCCCCAGGCCGCGAGGAAAAGCTAGCGTAGCGACGCGAACGTACATGCGCTCTTCCGCTCCACCGAGGCGTTGCGGACGCTGCGGCCGGCCCTTCCGGAAATGCAATACGGCTCTCGCGGCCATTTTCTTCAAGGACCCCGGCAAGGACCCCGGCGTGGGCGCGGCAAGCCTGTTCCGCCTGCTGGCTCTGGCCTGTCTGGCGTGGACGGCCCGGTTCGGCTTGCGTATTGGTCTTGTCCGGCTTGCGTATTGCCCAGCCCGCCTCAGTTGATTATACTTTTCGGTTGGGCACAGGTGGACCCATGCGCGAAAAGGAGCCAGGAAAGTGGCGATTTACCGGACTCTCAAGTGGGCGGACGTGACGGTCGGAAGCGGCGGACGGCTCACGATACCCTTTGCGATGCGGAAGGATTGCGGGATTCAGGACGGCGACAAGATGACCGTCAGGATGGACGCCGATTCGGCAGGTGGCCGCAAGCTGGTTCTTTGGCGCAACGACCGGGACGAAGACGACTAGCGGGACGGCGAAACAAGCCAAGCGGGGGGCGCGCCGGGTAGCGGGCTGAAGAAGCGGCGCACCGTGTCGCCTTTCGGTTCGTGCGTCGGGGCTTGCTCGTTCACGCGTCCTCCCGGCGCTCTCCCCAGCGCACCAGTTCGCCCAGGGGACGTCTTCCGTCGTGTAGCCATTCGGCTTCCGGGAAAGGCATGCGATCCAAGGGCACCATGCGGGCGACGCCTAGGTCGAACAAGGCTTCGGCGAAGGCGTCGCCGAGACTCGGGCCTGCGACTCCGACGGTTTGAAGGACGCCCGCAGTTGGAAGGACGTCCAAGAGCGTCGCGAGACCGGCTAGGCAGGCCTCCGGCCCCGACGCCGGGACGACCCACGCCGTACGAGCGCCGCCCGGCACGAAGTCCTCGACTCGGGCGAGGGCCACCGTCCACCCCAGGGCCTCCGGGGGCTCGGCCGGGGCTGGGGCACCTACATGCGCCGGAGGGCCGGTGCGGGACAGGGACTCGCCATGCGCGGGAGACCAGAGGCGCACGGCCTCGCCCGCCGCGGCCTTGAGCGCCAAGCGCCCTCTCGTCTGGTGGACCGCCGAGGCCTCGCCCGAGGTGGGCGCAGCCGGGGGAAGGGTGCGGGACAGCTTCTCGAGCTCGCCGGCGAGTTCGCCGCACCAGCGGGTCGCTTCGGCCGGGGCGGCCAGCAGGAAGAAGAGCTGGGGGTTCACGCAGCCGCGCTGATCGAAAAGCGCGACCGCCTTCGCCGCCGTTTCCGCCGAGGCGGAGGCCCGGGCGGGGTCGACGATGGCCACGCCGATGCGATGGGGATGCTCGACCAAGTTCGTGCGGGCCGGGGTGCGGGCGCGAACCGACTCGATGGCCTCGTCGCTTCCATAGACCACCACCTGGCCGACCTCCCTGAACATGGCGCGTTCCCAGCCGTCCCAGTCCCGGTGGCCGCCGGGCCAATACTGCACGGCGATCGCCGACGCCAGCGCGGGATGCGCCGCCCGCGCGAGCTTCGCAAAGCGCACCGTCAAGGCCACGTCCCCGGCGCCCGGCTTGACCAGCACGGCGGACTTGACCAGCAACGCCCGAATCAGCGAGGTCGCGGTCACGCCCGGCACCGATCCCGATCCCAGGTGAAGGGCGAGCGGGTGTCCGGCCGCCCGGATGCTGCGGCTGCCCGACGGCACGAATCCGTCGAGCGCCTCCGGGGCGGGGAACTCTTCGCGAACCAGCTTGGCCAGCGCGGAGGGTGTCCAGGAGTCGGCCATTCCGGCCAGGGCGGCGCGAGTCGACTCGGGCGACAGGCCCGCGTTGGCCGCAACCGCGGCGAGGTTGTCGTCAAGCCTCTCGGTCATGCGGACGGCGGCGGCCCCGAGCGCGGCGGCGACTTCGCGAACGGGGACGGCTGCCAGCGCTCGGCTGCCAGCGCGGAGAGCGTCGAGCAAGGTGTCCGCCGTGCCCGCTCGGGCGTCCGGATAGCGGATCGTGGCGGCGCCTGCGCGGGTCTCCGCGAGGGCGACGGGCGGCGGGACTCCGGGGGGCCACGACCATCCGTCGAGGGTTTGCGGCTCCGCGAACCTCGTCATGCGGGCGATGTCGTCGGGTGCGCCGCGGCGCCTGCTGCGCGGACGAACGACTCGGCCGCGAGCGAGCAACCGCGGGCTTCGGCGCCGGAGGCCCGGCCCCTCGGCCGAAAGCCGCCCTCGGCGTCCGTGCAGCCCACGTCTTCGGTGAGGACGTGGCAGGCCGAGCCCGCGTTCGCGAGATCGAAGATCGCCAACAGCCCCGTCTCGCCGGGCGGCAGCGGCCGGAGGCTGGCCGGATCGAGGGCCTGCACGCGCGCCCAGGGAGGAAAGCGGTGAGAGCGAGCCTCGAGCGGCGGAGCGTGGCCTGCGATCCCGTCGTACGCCTGCGAGAGCAGTTCCGTCATGCCGTATTCGTTGATCACGAGGGCCGGGGGGACGCCCAAACGGCGGGCGACGCGGTCGTAGAGCGCGCGGCGGCCCACCTGCACGGCTCTCCCCTTGAAGCCGCCGGTCTCCATGACTCTCGATCCCTCCGGCAGAGGCAGGTTCGTTTCGCCGAGGGCGTCGAGAAGGTGCGCCAGCGCGAAGGCCGTGGCCAGCAGCAGCACGGGCCGCTCTGCGACCGAGACCGCCTCGCGGACGAGCTGCGCGCGAACCCCGTGCGACAAATCGAAGGCCCAGAGCGCCTGCGCGACTTCAGGCTCCCCGGCGAGGAATCCGGCCATGGCGCCGAGCGACGAGTCGGGCCTCTCGCGAGGGTCGGGCACGAGGGACACCATCATCGCGGATTCGATGCCATGGAGGAGCGCCGCGCGGTAGTGGCCACGGGCGGCCGCGCGGTAGAGTTCCAGGCTGGCGACGTGGTGCTCGCCTCTCCGCTCTGCTCCGGCGGAGGTGCCGCTGGTGCGGAAGACCGCCTCCACGGCGCCCGCGTGGATCGCGACCTCCTTGAACGCCGATGCCGGGACGGGCGGTATGTCTCGCCAAGTTGCGGGCGGGCGGGCCGAGGTGGCCTCCCAGAAACGGCGCAACACAGGGTTGGCTTCGCGTTGCGCCTCGTGGACGCGCATGGCCCAGCCGTCGAAGGTCTTGTCGTCGAGGAAGCTCGCGGGCGCCTCGGCGGCGGGGCCGGAGGGCGCCGCACGATGCGGTTGGTCGCGGGCGGGGGCCGGGGCGGGGCGTCCAGGCGGCGGGGCGGGGTGGTCAGGCGGCACCGGGCCGGGCCATTCGCGAAGGCGGCTTGCGAGATCCGCGAGGAGCGGGGAGATCGCCGAGTGGCCGGGCACGGCGGCCCTCTCAGGCGCGCGGAAGAGAACGAGAGGGGCTGGGCGACGGCGGCTTCCGGACCCAGCCGGCCCTGCGCACCGCCTGTCCTCCCGTCGCGCCCGTGTGTTCTCCTTGACGGATCGTGTGCACCCCACGAACCACCACGTGCGCGATGCCTTCGGGGTACTGGTGAGGGTTCTCGAAGGTGGCCCGGTCGGCGACGGCGTCCGGGTCGAAGACCACGAGGTCGGCCACCGCGCCCGGGCGAAGCACGCCTCGGTCCGGCAGTCCCAGCTTGCGCGCCGGAAGCGCGGTCATCTTGTGGATCGCGGCCTCCAAGGACAGCGCCGCGCGCTCGCGAACGTAGAGTCCCAGCACGCGGGGAAAGCTGCCGTAGCCCCTGGGATGGGGAGAGGAAGCGGAGAGAGGACCGTACGGCGCATAGGCCCCGCCGTCGGAACAGATCATGCCGAGCGGATGCGCGAGCAGGCGTTCCGTGTTCTCCTCCGACATCCCGAAGCCGATCATCCCCACGCTGCCGCCCTCTTCCCGAAGGAGACGCACGACTAGGCGATAGGGGTCTTCGCCGAGTTCTTGGGCCAGATCGCCGAGGCGGCGTCCCCGGGCGGCGGCGTTCGCTTGGCTGGTGCGGGTGATCTGCACCGCGTCCCAGGAGCCGAGCAACGCGATCTTCTCCCGGCAGAGGCGCTCCAGGGTCGGCGCTTGGCTGGGATCGGCGAGCCGCTCCAAGAAGCGCCGAGTTCCGCCCGCGCGGGCCGTGGCCGGAAAGAGGTTGGACAGTCCGGTGGCGTAGGCCGTGTAGGGATAGCGGTCGAAGTGCACGTCCACGCCCCCGGCCCTGGCGGCCTCGACGGCGGCGAGCGCGGCCTCCGCCTTCCAATAGTTCCGCCGCCCCTGGGCCTTCAAGTGCGACACCTGAACAGGGACGCCCGCCATGCGTCCGACGTGAATGGCCTCCTCCAGGGCCGCCAAGAGGCCATCGTCTTCGTTGCGCATGTGCGTGGCGTACGGGCAGGATGTTCCGCGCAGTTCCTCGGCCAGCGAGACCATCTCCTCGCGGCTCGCGAAGCTGCCGGGCGTGTACTCCAGTCCGCTCGACAGCCCGATCGCTCCGTCCGCCAGCGCCTCCCGAACCGCCTGCCTCATGGCCGCCGTCTCCCGATCCGAGGCGGGGCGGTTCGCGCCGCCCATCGCGTAGCTCCGAACCGTGCCGTGGCCGACCATGGTGGCCACGCTCACCGCGGGCCGCACCCGGTCGATGCGATCCAAGAATCCCCCCGGAGTGCGAAAGTCGATCTCCACGCCGTAGGTGCGCCGGTACCGGTCGCGGACGGACCCGAAAGCGGCATCGTCCCAGGGGCCGACCGAACTGCCGTCCTGCCCGGCGACCTCCAGCGTCACGCCCTGGCGAATGCGGCTCTCCGCCTTCGGGTTGACCAGCAGCGACAGGTCGGCGTGGGAGTGGATGTCCACGAAACCGGGCGCCACCGCCATTCCCGACGCGTCGATCTCGGCCACGCCGGGTGCGGAGAGCCTGCCGATCTCGGCGATCCGGTCGCCGGCGACGGCGATGTCGGCGGTGCGCGGAGGGCCGCCCGTCCCGTCGTAGAGGACGCCGCCGCGAACCACGAGGTCCGCCCGTCCCCTCCCGAGCGAGACCCAGGGCGCGGGCAGGTGCGCCGATCCCGCGAGCACCGCCCCTGCGATGCCGTGCCGCACGAACTCGCGCCGCTTCATGCGAGCGGCGGGCGGAGGCCTCCGCTCTCGAGAACCTTGGCTCGCAGCCGCGTCTCTTCCGAGCGCAACCAGTCCTCCACCGCCGTCATGTGGCCGGCGGCCTCCTCGTAGTCGCCGTCGTCGGCGCCGTCGTCTTCCGCCGTCTCCAGCGCCGTGCGCAACGCTCCCAGTTCGCGACGAGCCTTCTCCAGCGCTCTCCGCAACCGCGCCAGCGACCTTCGAGCGTCTCCCAGTGCAGTCTTCATCGGAGGAAGCTAAGAGGAGTCTCGCGGTCCGGCGCTACGGGACATCGACATCGCATCACTTCCCGCCCCCCGCTGACTACGGCCGCTGGTCGTCTGCCATCAGGTCCATGCAAACGAACTCGATGCGGACTCCATGCCGCGACAACGCGTCGCGATGATCCCACCAGTCCTTGTCGGACGCGTTCACTATCGGGGGCGATTCTCCGCTGGCGACAGCGACAGCGACGAACTTGCGATCGTCCTGGTCGAATCCGGCTAGTTCGTCGTCGTCCGGAAACTGCTCAAAGCCGCGTTCCTCATGGGGATCGATGGTCACCAGAGTGCAGAGTTCGGAGTTGTAACGGTTCGTCCAGATCCATTTCAGGAAGACATGTCCAGCTCTTGGTTGCTGAGTCGGCATCGGGTATTCGTCGAAGATGTGCTGGGCGTCGTCAAGGACAAGCCGCTCTTGGTCGATGACTTGCGCCAGCCGATCGACGCAAGCCATGACGCATTCCGGGCTCGCCTGTTCCGTTGCGCCGTTGGCCACGTGCATCACGTTGGTGTCGACGATCACCGGCGGCCTCAATGGCCAAGTTCCTTTCGGCGCTCTTGCATCGCCCGTGTAGTGGCTGCCATCTCGCCGAACTCGTCGCCAAAGAAGTTCGACGGCCAATTGTCGATTCCGCCCAGCAAGTCGACTTTCAGTCTCTGGATGGTCGAATGTTCTTTTTCGAGGTCGCAAAAATATAGACCGATGTCGTTGGTCTTGACTTGCTCCTCCGCAACCCGGCGTTGCAACCGACGCAGGAGGTGTTCGCTGTGACTCTCGATAATCACTTGAACTTTGCGGTACTTCCAGGTGTCGATCAATACGTCCGCAAGCCCAGATTGCACGGACGGATGCAAGTGAATCTCGGGTTGCTCGAGGATCACCGTCGATCCTTCGGGAACGAACAGGCACAACACCAGCACCGGTAGAATCTGCGATATCCCGAAGCCGACATCTGTGACCAGAACCTCGGACGAACGTGGCGTTCGCTTGATCTTCACTTCGTAGATCTGGCTGTCTTTGTAGGCAGGCGCAACCCAGAAATCGTGGATGAGGCCCAGTTCCTTGAGCCACTTTGCAACATATGCTTCGAGGCTCAGGCGCCTCCTCTTGAAGCCGGGCGATATCGTGCTGCCGCGCTCTCGGGCGGCCAGTATCGCGTCAACTACCGCTTCTCCCGCCCTGCCCATGTCCGCGGGCCGAGCGCCCGTCCATGCGTACCGCCTCTCCGGATAGGCCCTCAACGGACCTAGGTACGCCACCCGTTTGAGACGCTGTTCGAGAGCCAACGCCAAGTCCGCAAGGAATCCAGCATTCTGGAAATAGGCACGAGCCTGGTCCGGAAAACCGTAGCACTTGGCTGGGGCGGGCAAAGGCCATTTGCGACCCACGCTGTGAACAAACCTGAAGTCCGGTTCGTTCGGTGCGCCGGGCACGGTCGCAAAGAGATCATACTTGGCCTTGGGCGACGCTGTTCTCATGCCGAACAAGACATCGCCGACACGATAAGACATTTCCTTCACCTCCGGGCGATCTGGTCCGTTTGTTGCCTTCAGGCCAGTCCTTACGGAGAAACCGAGTCGTTTGCTCTCGACCACAGTCCTGTTCTTGTTCTTGCTGTCCTTGATTCGGAATGGCTTTGGGAGATTCCAATCCAGGGATACCTGCATTTCGTTCATGGCATTGTGACCGTGAACGACGCTGTGGAAGTCGCCGAGGTCCACCGGCGTCGATTTGTCGCCGAAGTGAAAGACCAAACCCCGATCGAGCGATTCCGACGTCTGCTTGAGCAACAAGAGAGCATGAAGCAAACTGCTCTTGCCGGAACTGTTGGCGCCGAAGAATCCAGTGATCGGACGAAGGGCCACGTCTCCTGTGTCGCTCCAAGACTTGAAGTTCCGCAGGCGAAGTCGAGTCAGCATGACCACGTTCCTTTCATGTCGCGAACTTGATGTTGCCAGACAGCCCGAGCCGCCGACCCGGCCATTCCAACATGGCGGCTGGTCTCGCGAGCGCGATGAAGATGGCAAGTCGTCTGCCGAGCCGTCAACTTGCCGGTTCCGCAAGAGGCGTTACGATTCCTAGGTTTCTGGCGCGGCAGTTGCCCTGGATCGCGCCGGTGGTTCCGTTTCCCCGGAAGACGCCCGGCGACGGCCTCGTGCGTCGCGGCGATCTCCCATGTCGCCGAGGTTCAGCACGCCCCATGACGATCCGTCCAGAGGCCATGGCGGCCCCGACCCAGAAGATCGCCGGAGCGGCAGTCGTTTCCCTGGTCGCTTCTCTGGCCCTTTCGCTGGCCCTCCCGGCCGCGCCGCAAGCGGCTGGGCAGGAGCCGCCCGCCCAGGACTCGTCCACGCAGCAGCGATACGACATCGTGCTGGCAGGCGGACGGGTCATGGATCCGGAGTCGGGGCGGGACGAGGTCGCGAACGTCGGCATCGTCGGCTCGGAAATCGCGGCCGTCTCGCCGGCGACGTTGGAGGGCGACGTCGTGATCGACGTGTCCGGGCTCGTCGTGGCGCCCGGCTTCATCGATTTGCACGCCCACGGACAGACCAACCGGGCCAACGAGTTTCAGGCGCGCGACGGAGTGACCACGGCCTTGGAGCTCGAGAGCGGGGTCGCCAGCCCGGCCGCCTTCCTGGCGCGCCGGAGCGGGAAGGCGATTCTGAACTACGGCGTTTCGGTGTCGCACATGGCGGCTCGCGTCCGGGCGATGCCGGCGCGCGAGGCGGCGTTGCGGAAGGCGACGGCCCTCTTGGCAAGCGATCCCGAGGCGGGGGAACAAGCGCTGAGCTCCGCCGGGTCCGCGGCCCGGTACGAAGGCGTCTTGCCGGAGAATTACGCGGCGATGGCGGAGGCGCTCGAAGGAGGGCTGGCCGAGGGCGCGCTGGGGTTCGGCATGGCGCATCAGTACTATCCGGGCGCGAGCCGCGACGAGATCCTTCGCGTGTTCGAGATCGCCGCCGAAACCGGGGCCGTCGTCTACACGCACGTGCGCAACATGGGCATCGACGCCATGCAGGAGGTCGTCGCGAACGCCGCCGTCACGGGCGCAGGGTTGCACGTCGTGCACGTGAACAGCTCCAGCCTCGGAGCCATTTCGCCTGTGCTGGACCTGATCGGCGGCGCGAGGAGTCGGGGCTTGGACATCACGACGGAGGCCTATCCGTACACCGCCGCTTCGACCGGCATTCAGTCCGCGATCTTCGACCGGGGATGGCAGGGCAGGCTCGGGATCGGCTACGGCGACGTCCAATGGCAGGACACGGGGGAACGCCTGACGGCGGCCAGCTTCGACCGCTACCGGCGCATCGGCGGCACGGTGATCATTCACATGATGCGGCCCGAATGGATCCGCGAGGCCGTGTCGCGCGACTTCGTGATGATCGCCTCCGACGGAATGCCTTACGCGCCCGGGGCTCACCCGAGGAGCGCGGGGACGTTCTCCCGTTTCCTGGGACGGTACGTGAGGGACGAAGGGGCCGTCTCGCTCATGGAGGGACTCGCTCGCATCACGATCATGCCCGCGCAGCGCCTGGAAACGGTGTCGGAGCAGATGGCCTTCAAGGGCCGCCTGCATCCCGGGGCGGATGCCGACGTCACCGTCTTCGACCCCGCCCGGATCGTCGACACGGCGACCTTCGAGGAGGACTTGTCGTATTCGGTGGGCGTCGTGCACGTGCTGGTGGGCGGCGAGTTCGCGGTGCGGGACGAGGAAAACGTCGAGGGCGTGTTTCCCGGCCGGGCGGTGACCGGGCGGTGGAGGTAGGCGCGTTGGCGGAGTCGGCGGCGCCAGCGGGCGGCGCTCGGTCCGACCCGCTCGACGTGGTGATCGCCGGGGCTGGTCCGTGCGGCTTGGCAACGGCGGTCGCCGTCAAGGAACATGGCCTGCGGTTCCAGATCCTCGACCGCGGCTGCGTCACGCATTCGCTCACGCGCTATCCCTACTACATGACGTTTTTCTCGACGGCCGAGCGCCTCGAGATCGGCGACGTGCCGTTCACGATCCCCGAGGCCAAGCCGACGCGACGCGAAGCGCTTGCGTACTACCGCCGCGTTGCCCTGCACCACGGCATCGCGGTTCGCCAGCACGAGGCGGTCGTGGGAATCGAGCGAGAGCCCGGGACGGGCGGTGCGGGTGCGGACGGCTTCCGCCTGCGCACCGAGGGGCGAGGGGGCGCCGCCGCCATCTGGACTCGCGCCGTGGTCGTCGCCACCGGTGGACTGGGAGAGCCGAACCGCCTGGACATCCCGGAGGTGCGGGACGAATACGACCGGCGCGTCGTCCACTACTACACGGAGCCGTACGCCTACTTCGACCAGGACGTGGTCGTGGTCGGCGGTGGGAACTCGGCCGTCGAAGCCGCCCTCGACCTGCATCGCAATGGTGTGCGCGTACGCATGGTGCACTTCGGGACCAAGCTGGACCGCGGCGTCAAGCCATGGGTGCGCCCCGACATCGACAACCGAATCGCCACAGGCGAGATCCTCATGCACTGGCGGTCGCGGGTCGCAGGGCTGGGGCGCGGCACGGCCGCCATCAAGGACCACGAAACGGGCGCGCACATCGAAGCTCCCTGCGACACCGTGCTGGCCATGACTGGCTGGCGGCCCAACCGCGCGCTGTTGACGGCGCTGGGAGCCGACTTCGACGCCGAGACCGGAGTCCCCCTCCACGACCCGGCCACGATGGAGACGACTGTGCCCGGCGCATACGTTGCCGGCGTGCTCGCGGCGGGCTTCGACGCCAACAAGATCTTCATCGAGAACGGCAGACGGCACGGCGCGCTGATCGCCGCCGACATCGCCCGTCGCGCCTCCTACAACGGACTGATCTCGGAGAGAATGTCGCCGGCCGCCACGGCGCGTATCCCTTCGGCCAGCGGGAAAGTGTCGCGGCCTACGTGAACCACGTCCACACCAGTTAGACGGAGAGCGGCAGCGGCTGCGCGCATCGAGCGGGTGGCCTTGGGAGCGTCGGTGCGCTTGAACTCGAAGCCTCGTCGCTGTTGCCCGCGGACGACGAGCAGATCCAGTTCCGGCCCGCCGTGGACCGACCAGAAGTAGCACTCGCTTGGTCGCGCCCCCAGGCGGCGAACGACCTGCTCCAGCGCAAAGCCCTCCCAGCTTGCACCCACCTTGGGGTGGGCGGCCAAGTCCTGGGCGCTCTCGATGTCCAGCAGGACGTGGAGAAGCCCGGGGTCGGCGACGTACGCCTTCGGGGCCTTGACGATCCGCTTGCCCAGATTCTCCCGCCAGGGCCGGATCTGCCGCACCACATAGGCGCCGGTCATCCTGTCCAGATAGCGCCCGACGGTCGCGCGAGAGAGGCCGAAAGCGCGGGCCAGTTCCGAGGCGTTCCAGGTCTGGCCGTGATAGTGAGCCAGCATCGTCCAGAAGTCGCGGAGCAACCCGGGCGACAGCGAGATGCCCAGGTCCCGCAGATCGCGCTCGGCGAACGTCCTCACGAAGTCGCGTCGCCACCGGGCGCTGCGAGCATCGTCGCGGGCGAGCCAAGCCTCGGGAAAGCCGCCGCGAAGCCAGAGCGTCCGCCAGCGCTCCGCGCCAATCTCGCTCAGGTCGAGGCCGCCGAGTTCGTGAAAGGCGACGCGGCCGGCCAAGGATTCGGATCCCTGGCGAAGCAGACTCGGCGATGCGCTGCCGAGGACAAGGAACCGCGCCGGCAACGGCCGCCGGTCGGCCAGCACCCGGAGCACGGGAAAGAGATCCGGTCTGCGTTGCACTTCGTCGATGACGACCAGCCCCCGCAACGGCTCGAGTGCCAGCATTGGCTCCTCGAGCCGCGCCAAGTCCCTCGGATCCTCGAGGTCGAATCGGACGACGTCGCCCCGGGACTCGGCCAGCACCCCCGCCAGCGTGGTCTTGCCCGCCTGCCGCGCGCCCAGCAATGCCACGACCGGAGCGTCCTCGAGCTTCTCGTTCAACTGGGCCAAATGGAAAGGACGCGGGATCATGATGCATGAAATATGCGCAATGAATGTCGCAGATTTCAAGCCCCGGACTCGCAACGGCTCCAAGTGCTCCAAACGCCCTGTCCCGCAAGGCGACTCGACGGATCGTCAAGGCTTCGTCGAGGCGATATCTTTGGCCTACCGGCCGCAGTTCCTGCCCAGCAACCGGGGAACGACGAGACGCCGCCGGATCTGGCGTGGCGACTTTATGGTCCCTTGCGACTACGGGAAATGTGGAAGATTTCTCTACAACAGGTGATGCGCTCTTGGAGCGCGGTCGTTGTTGCGTTGGCGGCAGGCGTGCCGGCGGCGGCGCAACAGATTCTGGAAGTGGACACGGAGGCTGGTCGCGAGCTCGTCGGCGGTGCCGAGTACTCGTTCTACCATACGGTCGTGGACTACGGCCGGCGGCTGGTGTTGGCCGCGGAGGCCGCCGATCCGCGGGCCGTGACGGCCTACTCGCTGGACGACGGTTCGGTGCAGTACGTCTTCGGAGGCGGCCGGGCGGGCGACGGCCCGGGCGAACTCCCGCATCTGGAAGCGACGGCCGTGGGGCCGGACGGGGTCTTCATGTCGGGAAGGGGCAGGGTGCTTCATTGGAGTTGGTCGGGCGCCCTTCTCCCTGAATGGAGGCCGACCGCGCCGCCGGGAGCTGATCTTTGCGCATTGAACGGCCGTCCCGCCCTCACGGTGCAGAAGGGCGTGGTGTTCCGAGGCGACGACGGCGAGAGCGTAGTGCTGGGCGAAGAAGCGCGAACTTCGTTGCATGTGGCGACTCCGTCCGCTATAGAGGATGCAATAACCGCCTACTTTACAACTAAGCTGGCATGTGCCGATTCGGCCGCGTACGTGCTGGCCGGCAACGTCCACGTGCTTACGGAATACAAGCTGGGGGCGGAGCCACGCTTGGTCGCGATGCCCGCGGAGCTGGTGGAAGCGGCGCGCGAGGAGATGGAGTCTGCCGACCGGAACAGCGCGTACAGCAACCTGTTCCTGGCCGACGATGGCCGGCTCGTCATAACGACGGTTAATGCCCGGCTGCTGGCGGGCGCCGTGTTGGACCGTGCGACGGGTTGCTACGCGCTGTTGAGGAACAGGCCCTGGACATCTCACGTTACGTATGTCGGGATGTTCGGCGACAGCGTCGTGACGGCCGAGAGCAGTCGGCAGCCGATGGCAACGAGGATGGTGGACGGCAAGCGCGTCCGCGTGTTCAGCTCGGAGCGGACGCACATCTTCGTGCGCCCGGTTCGGCCCGTATCGGGCGAGCCCTGTGCCTAGCGGGGCGTTCTTGACGGGCGCGGCTTCGACCGGGGCCGCGCCCGTTCGCTTGCCCTAGAACCTTCCCGCGGCCCTGGCGCCGCTCAAAAGCCCCCGGCGCCGTCCAGTTCCGGGGGCAGCGGCAGGACGGCCACCTCCGGACCCTCGGCGCTTCCCAGCCGCAGCACTGCGGGCGGCTCGACCTCTCGTCGCACGTAACCCATTCCGATTCGCTGGCCGAAGCGGGGCGAGCGAACGCAGGACGTGACGCGACCGACGGCCTTTCCAGCCGCTTTCGCGTAGAGCGCGTCGCCCGGCGCGGCGTCGGCGTCGGCGAACCGCAACGCGCGCAGTCGCCAGTTGACGCGACCCCTGTGGAGGAGTCTGACGACGACTTCCTGGCCCGTGTAGCAACCCTTGTCGTGATCGAAGGCCCGGCGTTCGAGTCCCGCCTCGATCGGAATGACCGATTCGTCCATGTCGGCGCCCATCGCCGGGTAGCCCGCTTCGACGCGCAACGTCTCCCACGTGCGAGAACCGACCAAGACGGCGCCCGCCTTCCCGAGCCGGCCGGCGATCCGATCCATCTCGGACCGACCCGCCCAGACGTCCCACGACGGAGCCTGCTCGAGTCCCCGAGCCACGACCGCACCCCCCTCGCCCGGTCCGCCGCCGACCAGCCAATACCCGCCGTCTTCCGGAACCCCCCCGAAGACCCCTTGCAGGGTTGACCGCGCCCGGTCGCCGACGACCGTCAGGAGGCCGGTCTCGCCCGACAGGTCTTCCGTCTTCGCCATTCTCGGCGGCAAGTACGTAGCGAAATGCCGCAGGACGCGGTCCCACGCCGCCGCAGCCAAGTCCAGCCCAAGGCCGGCGTCCTCCGACCCGCCCAGCCAGAAGGTGCGCACGTCCGAGACGATGCGGCCCTTGCGGGTAAGAATCGTCCCGTAGGTTCGCTCGCCCGCCAGTGCGGCGGCCCAGGCGGGCAAGCTCTCGCCGCGATCCGTCTCCGCTTCGGCAAGACGGTCCCTCCCCTGGCGGCTGCCACCGGCATCCCCGAGCGCATCGGGCGGCTCCGGCAACCGGTTCGTGAGCATGCCGTTCAGCATCTGCCGGGGGGCCCGCCCCCAAATCCGCAACAGGCCCCGGTCGGCGCGACGGACCATTGCGCAGCCCGCCGTCGCGTGCTCGTACTCGGCTGCCGGGTCTCCATGACGCTCCGGCGCGTCGCCGGCTTCACGGGACGCGCCCCCGGCCGGCGCAATCCGGCGGCCCTCGAAGCGGCTTCGGGCGCCATCCGATAGATTAGGGTTGTCGGTCACGTTGCAGTGGGGGACGGCGCCCCAGGCGGGGCGAGGAGGCAACCGGAGGGACACGTTCCCAAGTTCGCCAAGAAACGAAAGCGAAGCCAAATGGGGCAACCCTCGCTCCGTCCGCAAGCGGACGCCGGCCGGGACCAAAGACCCAAGATTCGGCTGAGCACGCTGTCCCACGGCGCGGGGTGAGCTTGCAAGCTCGGGCAAGCCGAGCTGGCGCAGGTGCTGCGTCCATTTCTTCCAGTCGACGACCCGCGCGTGCTCGTGGACGTGGCCGCCACCGACGACGCCGCCGTCTACCGGATCGCCGAAGACCGCGCCCTTGTGGTCACGCTCGACTTCTTCACGCCCATCGTGGACGATCCGCGGGACTTCGGGCGCATCGCGGCGGCGAACGCGCTGTCCGACGTGTACGCCATGGGCGCCGCGCCGCTGTTCGTGCTCAACTTGCTGGCGTTCCCTCGGCGGCTCCTGGGGGAAGGGCTGGCGGAAGAGATCATGCGCGGCGGGGCGGAGAAGGCGGCCGAGGCGGGCGTCCCCGTGCTGGGAGGGCATTCCATCGACGATGCGGAGCCCAAGTACGGGATGGTCGCCGTGGGCGAAGTCGATCCCGCTGCGATGCTGGCGAACCGGGGCGCTCGGGCCGGAGACGCGATCGTGCTGACCAAGCCGCTGGGCACCGGCGTGGTGGCCACGGCCGTCAAGAACGACGCCTGTCCCCCGGAAGCGCTGGAGGCAGCCGTGGCGACGATGTCCCGGTTGAACCGCAACGCCTCGGAAGCGGCCCTGGCGGCGGGCGCCACCGCTGCCACCGACGTGACGGGATACGGATTGACCGGTCACCTGCGAAACATGGCGCGGGCCTCGGGGCTGTCGGCGCGCATAGAAGCCGGACGCGTTCCCTCCTTGGACGGCGTCGCGGCCCTGGTGGAAGCGGGCCATGTGCCCGGGGGCACCCGGCGCAACTTGGCGGACTCGGCGCAGTGGACGTCCTATGACGGCGGCGTGACGGAGACCGCCAAGGTCCTGTTGTCCGACGCGCAGACGTCCGGCGGCCTTCTGATCTCCTGTCCGCCCGGCCGGATGGACGCCCTTCAGGCCGAACTAAAGGCCAAGGGCGAGCCGGGAGCGCTCGTCGGAAGCTTCGCGGAGGGTCCCGCCGGTCGAATCCGGATCCACTTGTAGCCGCGTGAAGGCGAGAACGGTCAAGGTGGCAATGCTGGGTGGACCGCCAGCTCCACGACGCGGTGCAGATCGTCCACCAAGTGAACCGTAAGGTCGTTGCGCACGGACTCCGGCAGGTCTTCCAGGTGAGTCTGGTTCTCGGACGGAAGAATGATCTCCTGGATGCCCGCCCGCACCGCGCCCAGCACTTTCTCCTTGACGCCCCCGATGGGCAGCACGCGTCCGGTCAGCGTGAGCTCGCCCGTCATGGCCACGTCGCTGCGCACCTTGCGCCCCGAGACCGCCGAAATGAGCGCGGTGGCCATCGTGATGCCCGCCGACGGTCCGTCCTTCGGCACCGCGCCGGCCGGCACATGGATGTGGATTTCGCGCTTGTCCAGGGCTGAATCGGCAATGCCCAGCACACCGACGTTGCTCTTCGCGTAAGAAAGCGCCGCCCTGGCCGATTCCTTCATCACGTCGCCCAGCTGGCCAGTGAGCACCAGATCGCCCTCGCCCGGCATCACGCTGGCCTCGACGAACATGATGTCGCCCCCCATCGGCGTGTAGAACATCCCCGTCGCCACGCCGACGGCGTCGTCCGCCGCCCGCTGTTCTTGGTGCACGCGCGGGTGTCCGAGCAGCTTGCGGGCCTTCTTGGGCGTGATCTCGATCTCGGGCAAAGTCCCCGCCGCGACTTGACGGGCCACTTTCCTGGCCAGCTTCCCCATTTCGCGCTCGAGCTGGCGAACCCCGGCTTCGTGCGTGTACTTGCGAATCACCGCCAGAATCGCCTCGTCTCCGACGTCGAGTTCGTCGGGCCACAGACCCGAGTTCCGCAGCTGCCGGGGCACCAAGTAGCGCCGGGCGATCTCCAGCTTTTCCTTCTCCGTGTAGCCCCGGAACTCGACCAATTCCATGCGATCCAACATCGGCGCGGGAATTCTGTCCGCCGAGTTGGCGGTGGCGATGAACAGCACCTCGGACAGGTCGAAGGGCACCCCGAGATAATGGTCGATGAACGTTCGGTTCTGCGCCGGGTCGAGCACCTCGAGCAAAGCCGAACTCGGGTCGCCCTGGAACGAGACGCCCAGCTTGTCCACCTCGTCGAGCAGAAACACCGGGTTCTTGGCGCCGGCCTCCTTGATGCCCTGGATGATTCGCCCCGGCATCGAGCCGACGTACGTCCTCCGGTGACCGCGTATGTCGGCTTCGTCGCGCGCCCCTCCCAAGGAAATGCGCACGTACTTGCGGCCCACGGAGCGGGCGATGGAACGCGCGATGCTGGTCTTGCCGACGCCGGGCGGGCCTGCGAAGAGCAGAATCGGCCCTTTGCTGCCGTTGTCGTCCGCATGCAGAGGGATCGGCGCCTCTTCGGGGACGGTCGGCTGCTCGGTCGCCGGACTGGCGGCATCCGGTTCCAGCGGCTCGTTCGCCGCGGTCTCGCCGTCTGCGTCCGCGCCCTCCTCGTCGTCCACCTCCAGGCCCTCCTCGTCGAAGCGGTCCTGCTGGAGCTTGCGCACGGCCAGGAATTCCAGCACGCGATCCTTCACGTCCTCCAGCCCGTAGTGGTCTTCGGCCAGGATTTCTTCCGCGCGGCGCAGATCGATCTTGTCGTCGGTGCGGGCGCTCCACGGCAGCTCGGCGACCCATTCCAGATAGGTTCGGATGACTTGGTACTCGGCGGACTGCGAGGCCGTGCGTCCCAGCCGCCTGAGCTCGCGCTCCACTTCCTTTCGGGCCGTCTGGCACAGGTCGAGCTCGTCCAACCGCTCGCGCAGCTCGTCCATCTCGTTGCGCTCGCCTTCCTCGCCCAGCTCCTTGCGGATCTGCTTCATCTGTTCGCGGAGAAGCATTTCGCGCTGGCGCTCGCCCAGATGCTCCTGAACCTTCGCCTGGATGTCCTCCCTCGCGTCGATGCGCACCAGCTCCTTTTCGACGGCCACTAGACAGGCGCGCATGCGTTCCTCGTCGCCCAGCAGCTCGAGCAGGTCTTGCTTCTCCTCCGTGGGGTGCTCCAGGTAGAACGCAACCAAGTCGGCGAACGCGCCCGGGTCTTCCATGCCCTGGATGAGCTGGCTCAGCGCCTCGGAAGGGACGCCCCGGCGAGTGCCCAGCTCGGCTGCGCGACGGCGCAATTCGGCATCGAGGGCCAGGAAGGCGGGGTCCTGGGCGTCCGGCGGGCCCTTGCGCTCCATCGACGTCAGCACGGCCCGAAGCATGGCCTCGCCGTCGTCCTCGTAGGCGTCCGCACGGGCCCTGGCTTCGCCCTGCACCAAGAGCTGGATGCCCTGGCGCACCCGATGCGTCTGAATGACGCGCACGATGGTTCCGACCGTGTAGAGAAGCTCGGGGCGAGGTTCGTCCACGTTCTTTCGCTGCGCGACGGCGAAAAGCCGGCGGTCGCCCTCCAACGACTCCTGGACTGCTTCGACGGTGCCCGGACGGCCGGCCGATATGGGAACCGCGACTCCGGGGTACACGACGGTGCCGCGAAGGGGCAACACAGGCAACGACAATCTATTGGTCTTCATTTCATGCCGATCTTCCCGTCCATCGGTCTTCTTCGGTCTTCTTGCTGGGAATGGTCTGGCGGGCTCGGACGACGCCCTGTTTCGACAACGGCTGTTCGCCGGATCGAGTTTCTCAGTTTAAGTCCGGGAAGCCCCAGCCGCCACGAAGCAAGACGTCGCGCCGCGGTCGCAGGACGGCGCGAGCCGTTGGTCAGTTGCGGCGATAGGCGCCCACCGGCGGCAACCGCGCCCCCGTCCCGCCGGGAGGCTCCTCTTCGGCGACCACCGGCACCCGAAGCGTGCCGATTCCGTCGATGGTCGCCTCGACGACGTCTCCCGGCCGGAGGAACCGCTGCTCTCCCCGAACCGCTGTGCCCATGCCCACGCCCCCGGAGGTGCCGTTGTTGATCACGTCGCCGGGAAACAGCGTGATGATGGAGGACCCGTACTCGATCAGCTCGTAGAGCGAATGGATCATGTCTCCCGCCTGGGCCTCCTGCATCTGCTCGCCGCCGACGCTGAGGGTCTGCCGCAGCTTCTCCATCGGGTCGCCGTAGAACTCCTTCGGGACGATCCACGGTCCCATGGGGGCGAAGGTGTCGTGGCCCTTGCCCACGAACCAATCGGAGCGCAGAGGGTTGCCGCCGGGAGGCCGCCCGCCCCTGTCCGAGA
The DNA here is from genome assembly GCA_958295645.1 of Longimicrobiales bacterium. Classification (GTDB taxonomy): domain Bacteria; phylum Gemmatimonadota; class Gemmatimonadetes; order Longimicrobiales; family Gaopeijiaceae. The sequence goes on along the minus strand of OY282361.1, from coordinate 2,524,795 downwards.
CGTCGATGGTGACGGTGTAGCCGAAGACGTAGTCCGCGGCTTCCGTCGCGGAGACGTACTTCGCCGCCCGCCCGATGACGGTCCCCAGTTCGACTTCCCAGTCGGTGCGGTCGCGTCCATATGGGATCACGACGGCTTCGCCGTGGCCGATCACGGCGCCTCGGCTGGGCTTCAGGAACAGATAGGGCACGCCCCTGTTCTCGCGACGCTGGCGGCGGGCCTCGGCGCGTTCTTCCGGCGTGCCGGTCTCCTCCACGTGGCTGTAGAAGTTGACCGCCGCGTTGAGGATCTTGCCGGGATACATGATGGGCGGCAGCGTCCGCACGTCCTCTACCGCATGGACGTAAGGCGGCGCTCGGTCCGCGTCGAGCAGGCCGCCCGCCGAGAGAAATTTCACGATCTCGTACAGGCGGCGTTTGACGCCGTACTCGTAGCGTCCGATCAGCTCGATCATGTCGGTGGGCATGGGAATGGGCGGATAGGCCGGAATGCGCTCCAAGGTTCGGTTGGCCTCTCGGACGTCCACGACGAGCGCGTCGCGGAGCACCAAGCCGACGCGCGGCTCCCCGCCGATCTCGAACGTGCCTACCTTGAAGGGTTCCGCGACGCCCGCGCCGGCGGCGTCCTGTGCCGGACTCCCGGTCGCGTCAGCCGCAAGAACCGCCAAGAGGCCTGCCGTCGCTGCGAGTCGCATGATTTCCTTTTCCTTTGCCGAAGATGCTGGTGCAGTCCAGCGCCGGGGAGTGTCCGCCGCCGTGTCCAGTCTGACTTTCTACTTCCTTGGCCGGTGCAAGTCAATGGCCGGTGGGGAAGCGTTCGCGTGAAGCAAGCCGATTCGGAGGGCAAGCGCCCTCCAGCGGCGCCCCGGCCCGCGGCGACTTTGGTCGTGGCGCGGGAGGCGACGGACGGCCCCGAAGTGCTGCTACTGCGCCGCGCCCGCTCGGCCGGCTTCATGCCCAACGCCTACGTGTTCCCCGGGGGATTGGTGGACGACGGCGACGGCTCCAGCACCATGGTCGAGCTGTGGGAGGGACTGGCGCCCGAGGAGGCGCAGTCGCGGCTCGGACTGCACTCCGCCAGCCTGCCGCCCGCAATCGCCTACTTTGGAGCCGCGGTACGCGAGACCTTCGAGGAGACCGGCCTGCTTCTCGGCTGCCGGAGAGCCGGGCCGCGAGAAAGCGACCCGCAGGGCCATGGCGTCGCCCCCGCCGCAGAGGACGCAACCGCAGCGGCCGTCGCCAAGGCTCGAGAGGCGCTGCTTGCCGGAGGCCGGTCCTTCGCCCGAATTCTGGAGGAACTTGGGATGCGCCTCGACGGCCCCGCCTTCGCCTATGTGGCTCACTGGGTCACGCCCCCGTCCGTCGCCCGGCGCTACGACACTCGCTTCTTCGCCTGCATGGCCCCGCCGGGCGCTCGCGCAACCACCGACGAACGCGAGGCCGAGCGCGCCACTTGGCTGACGCCTGCCCGGGCGCTCGCTCTGCGCGCGGAAGGCAGCCTCACGATGATCTTCCCTACCGCAAGCACCTTGGAGGACTGTCTCGGACTCGAAACCGCCGCCGACTTGGTGTCGCACCTCCGGCAAAGGCCGGCCGTACACAGGGCGCCCGCAAGGCCCTTGCCGGAAGAGCGCAAGGCGTTGGGCCTGCCCGGCGGCTGACGCTCGTCCCTATGCCGCCTCGAAGCCGGTTCGGCGGTGGGTTCCGTCGCAGAACGGCTTGGTCGCCGACGACCCGCAACGGCACAGGGCCCCCTTCGCGCCGCTCGAGGTTCGCCCGTCTTCCGCCACGACCGTGAGCGGCCCCCGCACCAGGAGCGGGCCGTTGGCGGCGCACGACAGGGTCACCGGATCGCCTTCTCCGCTGTCCTCTCCGGGAGCCAACCGTCCTCCGTGGATCAAGCCGTCGTCCGCGAAGCCCTCGACTGCGTGCGACCCGTCGCAAAACGGCTTGTCCTGCGAACGGCCGCACCTGCACAGGGCCGCTTCCGACATCTCCCGCACCTCCCCTCCCGGCATCTCCACGCGGACGGCGCCCGTCACGCAGAGCGGGCCGCCGGGGTCGATCTTGGCTTGGTTGCCTGGCCTCATCGGTCGCTCCGTTCGCTTTATGCCTACATGCGCCGGTAGCGGGGGCCGCTGCCCCCCTCTCTGGGCGTCCAGCGCGGTCCGAGCACGTCGGTCGCCCTGCAATCTACGCAGTTGGGCGCGTTCACGACGAGGCCCTCGTCGCTCGCTTCGTAGACGCCCGCCGGACACAGGTGGACGTACATGTCCGCCACTTCGGCGGGCACGGCGTCGCCAACCAGCAAGTGCGGCGGAATGTCGTCGCGGGTCTGGTTGCCGCTCTTGAACACCGCGTCGGTCTTCGACAGGCCCGCAGGAACGCTTTCCGCCTGCCGCGATCCCGAGTGCTTGGGCTCCTCGGCGTCCGCGGGCGTGCGTATCAAGCCTCCCGGCAGGCGCCCTCCCGTCAGCGTGGCAAGCCCGGCCTTCAGTCCTCCCGTCCAGAAGCCCCCCTTGAAGGCGAGCCGCATATTGCGATTGCGCCGCAAGTCGCGCGCGATGAACGACGCGTCGGCGGCAGCCGTGCAGGAGGCCAGCCCGCTCGCCGAAACATCGTCCGCGCACAGGGCTCGGTAGACGGCGCGCGCCGCCAGCACGCCCGACTGGACCGCGTAGTGGATGCCCTTCAGCGAGGCGACGTCCACGTAGCCCGCCGCGTCGCCGACGATGCAGAGGCCGCTCCCGTGCCGGCGCTCCGGCAAGGAATGGCATCCGCCTTCGGGGATGGTCTTGGCGCCCCATTCCAGGAGCTCTCCCCCTTCGAGCAAGTCGCGGAACAGGGGATGGCGCTTCAGCCGCTGCAGCAGCTCGTGGACGTCGAGGCGGGCGTTGCGGTCGTCCAGGCTGGCGACCAGGCCCAAGGAGACGAGATCGTCGGCCATCGGATAGGCGAAGGAGCCCCCGAAGCCGTCCGCCAACGGCCAGCCCAAAGTGTGCACGACGCGATCCAGCGGGCGCTTGACGCGCCACAGCTCCTTGACGCCCAACGAGTATATCTGCGGATTCGGCGAGCCGATCCCCTGCCAGTCGAGGTAGGCCTGGGTCAGAGGTCCGCGCGCGCCCTCCGCCAGCACCACGACCCGCGCCGCGACGTCCATCGGCTCGGCGTACGCCGGCCCCGGCTCGCCGGTTCGGCCGAGGCCCGAAGCCACCGTGCGAACGCCCACCACGGCCTCCCCGTCCACGAGCAGCGAGGCCACCGGGAACCCGGGCAGCACGCTGGCGCCCGCCTCTTCGGCGCGTTCCCCGAGCCAGCGGACGATCTCGCAGACCGACGCCACGAAGTTGCCCTCGTTCCTCATGCTCGGCGGTACGGGGATTCGCATGGCGCGATTCGCGCCGAGGAAATACACGGCCTCGCGGCCTACCGGACGGCGGAACGGTAGTTCGTCGTCCGCCACGCCGGGGAAGAGCGCCCGGAAGGGAGCGGGTGCGACCACCGCCCCGGAGAGGTTGTGCTCGCCCAGCGACCCGGCCTTCTCGAGAACGCCGATCTCCAGCGCACCGGGGCCGTCGCCGGCAGCCTCGGCCGCCTTCGCCAAGCGGGACAGCTCGACGGCGCCCGCGAGGCCCGCCGGTCCCCCGCCGACGAAGACCACGTCCATGGGCACGGCCTCCGGGCCGGGCCGCTCCGGCACGACGAGGCTGTCCCGCTGGAGCGGGGGCTGGTAGTCGGCGGGCCGAAAGCGCAGGGGAGGGGTCATGGCAAGGCGCCTCCGTCCAAGGGGCGGGACTCGGGTTCGGCGAGGAGACGCCGTTGGAGAAGCTCGGCGATTCTTCGTTGGGCGGCCGACACGGCGAGGCGGCGGAACCCGGACGGACGAGCGGGCACCATGCGCGCCCCGGCAGGAAGGCGCTTCGGAGCGGCCGAGCCGGGTTGCTCCATAACGATCACCGGATGGTAGGTCGCCCGGAAGTGGGAGAAGGCGTGCTTGACGGGTTCGAGACGTTGGCAGGCGCCCGCGGCCAAGCCGAAGTCGGCCAGCCGCCGCCGCGCGACCTCTTCGACGAGGCCGGGGGATTCCGGACCCGGCGCTTCGGAACCGCGCCCGGCCTCGCTTGCCGGCAGTTCGGAGCCGGGAAACTCCCACAGGCCCGCCAGCAGGCCCTTGCTCGGACGCCTCGCCAAGAGCGTGCGGCCCCGCCCGTCCACGAACACCGCCGATGCGAAGACCGCCTCGCGGAGGCGGCGCGAACGGCGAGCGCCCGGCCGGCGGGCCGGCGTCCCCGCGGCCCGCGACCGGCAGAACGCGGCGACCGGACAGGCCTCGCACAGCGGCCTGCGCGGCAGGCACACGGTCGCGCCGAGCTCCATCATCGCCTCGTTGAAGTCTCCGGGGCGCTCCGGGTCCAGCATCTGCTCGGCCGCCCGGCGAACCCGGGAGGCGGGCGGGTCGGCCATGTCCAGGAGCCGTGCCACGACCCGCCGCACGTTGCCGTCCACCGCGGCCACGGGGCGTTCATGGGCGATGCTCGCGACTGCGGCGGCGGTGTATTCGCCCACGCCCGGAAGCTCCACGAGCAGGCGGGGGTCGGCCGGGAGGCGTCCGCCGAAGCGCTTCCGCACGATCTGAGCCGTGCGGTGCAGGTTTCGGGCGCGGGCGTAGTAGCCGAGGCCCTGCCATTCGCGCATCACGTCGTCCGGCGAGGCGGCCGCCAACGCGTCCCACGAGGGGAACCGGCGGATCCAGCGCGCGTAGTAGGGCGCGACAGTCTCGGCCCGGGTCTGTTGCAGCATGAATTCCGACACGAGGATCCGGTAGGGCGTGCGGGCGGTCCTCCAGGGCAGCGGTCTGCGGGTCCGGTCGAAGCGCTGCAGGAGCGCGGCTCGAAAGCGTCCGGCCTCTCCCGGCGGAAGCCCTTCGCTCCGCCCGGACGGCGAACGCGACCCGTTTCTCGGCACCGCCCTACACCACCGCTACCGCGAAGCCTCCGCGGCGCCCTCGAAGACCTCCGGCTTCACCGCCGCCTGCGCCCGCGCCCTGAGGCCCGGCATCACCCTGCTCCGCGACAGACGCGACAGGAACAGCCCTTCGAACCCGAGTCCCAGGACCATCAGGCCAGCCCCCAGCACCGCGCCTTGAGCGTCCAGCAGCCGCAGGACGAAGGCCGCCGCCAAGATGGCAACCACCCGCCCGCAGGCGCCCGCGCCCACGACCCACGTGGTCCCGGCGCGAACGAACAGACCCTGATAGTACTGCCTCCAGCCGTAGAGCACCGGGTACAACGCGGCGATCGCCAGAGCGGGACCCGCCAGAGCCAGCAAGTGCGAGTCCAGGGCGTAGAGCGCCCGGAGGAAGGGCTCGCGCACAGCGGTGAGCAACAGGAGCACGCCCGTCATCGAGAGGGCGACGAGCCCTCCCCAGAGGCGAACTCGCGCATGAGTCTCCGAGCACTGCACAAGGGCGATGCTGGCGTGTTGGAGCTGCCCCACGGGCGAGGCCACGAACCACCCCACGGCCTGCACGACGCCGAACGCCGCCAGCGCCGATTCCGGGTCGGGCGTTCGGGCCAGAACCGCGTTGATGATCAGCGGGGTCGCCCACCAGAGCAGCACGTTCGCCATGAGCGGCACCGAGAATCTTCCCAGGCTCTCGCCGCCCAGGCCGGCCGCGGCGGGCTCCGCTTTGGCCTTGGAGGCCGCGGCCGGAGCCGGGGTCGAGGCCCGCGATCCCATCACGATCACCGTTTCCACCACGAGGCCGGCCGTAAAGGCGGCCGCCCCCAGCCAAGCCCCTCCGCCCAGCGTAGCCAAGATCAAGGCCACGACCGTGAGCACGCCCGTTCGAGCCCCCGTCGCCCAACCGATCGGCTTGGTGCGGTGCCCGGCCACCAAGCGGCCCTGGTGAGTCGCGCGCACCGCCGTCAAGAACGGGACCGGCCAGAAGAACGCCATGGCCCGCATCGCCTCGCGCGCCACGTCCTCGCCGACGCCCACCGCCCCCAGGAACACCCAGTCGCCGGCGCTCGTGTACGCGATCAGCGCTCCGGCCGCCGAGAGAACGGCGCCGCTCGCGTAGGCGAACCGCTTCACCGGCGCCAGCGCTCCGCCGTTCAGCAACCGGGCGGCCGCCACCTGCTGCATGGCCAGCATGGGCGCGTAGAGGACTCCGCAGACGGAGAAGCCTACGAAGTACGCCGCCAGCGCCAGGACGGGGTCGGTCGTCCGGGCCAGCATCATCATGAGGATCGGATCCGTGCCGGTCAGCAACAGGCTCGTAGCAGCCAGCGGCGCATAGAACCGGGCGAAGCCTCGCCCCGTGACCCGATAGCCGGCGTCCGCCTCCACCGCTACGCCCGTGTCCCGGCCCTTGCGCGGCAATGGCGGCACCGGCCAAGCACGTCAGGAGTCCGCGAGATCGATCGCCTCGTCGACGAGCATGATCGGAATGCCGTCCCGCACCACGTACAGGACTCGCCCGTCCTCCCTCACCAAGCCCTCCTCGACGCAATCCCCGACTTGGGCGCCCCCGCGGTTCTTCAACGTGCCCTCGGCGACCGCGGCGTTGACCCGGGCCAGCAGGTCGGCGCTTGCTTCGGCAATGGGTTGCCGGGTCTCCGGGCAGACCAAGATCGCAAGCAGTTCCTGATCGATGGGCAAGCTGGGCCTCCCTTTGGGCTGACGGCGGTCGGTGCGCACCAAGCGTCCGGCGAACCGGCAGGGAAGCGCCGGGGTCGGACCGAAGCGTCGTGGGGCGAACCGAAAACTTAACCCGCGAGCGGGAAGGTCGGGCCGAGCGGCGCCAACCCGCCCGCCTACGTCGAGATTTGGCCCGCGAGCGCCAGGGTGCGGGCTCGAAGGCGGCGCTTGGGAAAGGCGGTGCTCGAAGACTTGCCCCGCGAGCGGGAAGGTCCGGTGCGGCCCTGGCTGGACGCGGGCGGCCGCTCGGAGTCAGCTTGGCTGGGCAACCGGGACGCCCGCCGCGGGACTGGGGCGCTTTCGAGTCTGGGCCGCGGCGGCCAGCGCGTCGACGAGGGCGTCCATGTCGTCCTCGGTGTTGTAGACGAACGGCGACACTCGGATCGACGCGCCCCGGAAGGACACCGACACGCCGCGCTGGACGAGGCATTCCTGGACGCCTGCGGCCGCGACGCCCGTCGGCAGGCCGACGCCGAAGAGGTGGGGGGATCGGAGATCCGCGGAAGCCACGCCGAAGCCCGCCTCCCGCAGAGGGGCCGCCACGCGAGCCGACAAGACCCGGCAGTAAGACGATATCCGGGCCGGGTCCCATTTCAGGATGAGGTCGAGCGAAGCCGACAGCGCCGGAACCAGCGCGAAGTTGGAACGCTGGCCCACGTCGAAGCGCACGGCGCCGGGTTCGTACTCGTCGGCGTAGTCGACCAGGCCGCGGAAGTCCCGGGAGCCCCGGCGGCCGGCCCACCCCTCTTCCAGGGGAACGCCTTCCAGATAGCGGTCGCCGAAGTAGGCCAGCGACACCGAATATGGCCCGAGCAGGAACTTGTATCCCGCGACGAGCAGCGCGTCGGGCTGAAGCGCCTGCACGTCGATGGGCGCGGCGCCGGCGGTCTGCGTAGCGTCCAGCACGAATGCCGCGCCGACATCGCGCGCGCGGTTCCGAATCGCGGCCAGCCCGAACGGCGTGCCGTCCGTCCAGTGCACCGCGCCCATCGCGACCACGGCGGTGCCGGCGTCGATCTGGCCGGCGATCGCGTCGGTCCAAGCGCCGTCTCGCTTTCCGCCCGGCGGCCGAACCACGCGCACGGCGCCCCCCTGCTCCGCGGCCAAGCGCCGCCACGGATACACGTTGGAGGGGAACTGCTCGTGCACGACGACGACGTTTCGGCCGCTGCCCAGCCTCGTGTTCCTAGCGACCGTGGACACCCCATAGGACACGGACGGCACAATGGCGACGCGGGACGGGTCCGGCGCCCCTACGAGCTTGGCGAAGCGGCTCCGCAAGCCGTCCGACGCCCGAAAGAAGTCGTCAGGCGTTATCGAAGCCGGACAACGCTTGGCTCGCAAGCCCTCAATGCCGGCTTCCTCGGCCGCGCGGGGAAGCGGGCCCATGTACGCGCAATTCAGATAATGGACATCGTCCGGCAACGAGAAATGCGCGCGCTGGCAACGCAAGTCCGAACTCAACGCACCGCTTCGGTCCTGGAGGAGACCGTGGGCGGCCGGCTTTCAGTCAGCCTGTTGCGGCCGACGAGAACGCGGATCCGAGGGCCGACCCGATGCCCATGCCCGCAAGCGTCACCGCTATCCAGATCGCGACCAGCACGAGCGCGGTGGACCCCCACGTGCGGCGAGGATCCAGGCTGGACAGGCCCAGCGACGCTACAGCCAGGACCCACGCGTGGAACAATTGCATCTCCGACAAGACATCGTACAGGAAGCCGTCCGACAAGAACGGCAACAACGACGCGAACGTGAATTGACTCTCCATGTCGAGTGTGGTGAGCCACACAGGCAACATGCACACGGCACCGACCGCGCCGATGAAGAGAGCATGGGCATTGACGGCCAAGTGCTGTCCGAACGTGGCCTCGTCGCGGCGAACAACCCGGAAGGCCACCCAGGAGATCACGGTGAAGACAAAGGGCGTCAATGCGCTGCCCACCAGCCCAGCGCCCAGCACCATGATCTTGATCCACGCCGGGTCGAACGGCAACTCGTCCGCCGAGGCGCCCGCCGGGCCAAATGCCTCTCCGGGCACCACCGCTATCGCCGCCGCCGTCAACAGCGCCGACAAGACGATGATTCCGGCAACCGCCGGTTGCGGTCCCAGCGCCGCAAACAGATCGCCAGGCGCGTAGAGCACCATGCCCGCCCGCTTGAAGAGTCCGGGCAACGGTGGCGGGCCGTCCGCTTCTCCCTCGCCGTAACCGTCCGGGTCGCTCGGATCCTCTTGCATGGTCCACCTGTCGTCGTCGTGCCCGTTTGTCATCTCCGCCCCGTCGCCTGGGAGTTGTCCGCTCGCGCACGCCGCCGCCGCCGTGGCGAGGCGCCGCCAGAGGGCAATCTAGACCGCAACAGTTGGCCGGGCAATGGTGCGGGGGTTATTCTTGAACCGGACCGAAAGCCGAAAGCAACCGAATCAAGCCACCGGCGCAACAACGCGCGACCCCAATGAACTATCGCCGAACCGAAGCCGACCGCATCCTCGACAACATCGACCGCGCCCGCAGCCGCGACCTCGAGCGCGCCCTCTCGCTGCACGACCTCCAGGCCAAGGGCCGCGAGATGGACACCACGCCACCGGACGGAGACTCCACGACGCCGGAGCGACTGAAGCGCCTCTTCGCGCTCGTCGAGACAGCGTACCGCAAGGCAGCCCAAGGGCCCGAAATGACGCCGCTGGCCGCCCGTTTTCGCGCCATCGGAGACATTTCGCACCATGCGGCAAGGGGCGACGTCAGCGTGTCGCTCAAGTACATGGATGCCGAGCGCCACGACGACGTGGGCGTGGTGCCGTTCGAGGTCGTGCCGCACGACCTGGACGTCGCCAAGAAGGAGAGCCGCACGAGTCGGCCGGACGTCAACGCGATGAAGGTCCTCCGGCTTCGCCTGCGCGACGGCGTTCTGGCCGCCTACGAGAAGATCCTTCCGCGCGTGCGGGACGCGCTCAAGGAAAGGGCCGACATCGGCCACGTCGAAGCGGAAGTCGCACTGCACCTGCGCCCCAACAGCCCCGACAGCGAAGACGGCCGCCTCTTCGGCTAAGACCCCCGCCCTTTCCGCCATGGGCGCGTCCCGCCTGGGGACGCATCTTCCACCCCATGGCGAACGCGAGCGACGGCAGGCGCCTCGGCGACATCTTGGTGGACAGAGGCGTGCTGGCGAAGGCCGCGTTGCGGGACGCCCTGGCGGAGCAGGCCCGCTCGGGCAGGCGCCTCGGCGACATCCTGCTGCGGCGGGGTCTCGTGGGCGAGATGCACGTCGCCAAGGCGCTGGCCCAGCAACTGGGCCTGGACTTCGCGGCGCCTCCCTTCCGGCCCGATCCGGATGCGCTGGCGCGCGTCGAGCCCAGCTTGGCGAGGGCGAAGTGCGTGCTACCGCTCGCCCTCGACGGCCGCCGCCTCAAGGTTGCCTTCGCCGACCCGCTCGACGCCGAAGCCGTCGACGAGCTGCGCTTCCAGTCGGGCTGCCACGTGGACGCCCTGGCCGCTCCGCCCTCCGCCGTCGCCCAAGCCGTGAAGGACGCCTACGGCGGCGAGCTGCCGGAGCTGATCAGCCGTCTCGTCCAAAGCCCGCCCGGCGCCGCGGGCAACGAGCGCCAAGTCCTGGAACGCGAGGCCAGCGCGGCCCCCATCGTGAGGATCGTGGACCACCTGCTCGCCGAAGCGATGGACGCGCGGGCCAGCGACATCCACGTGGAGCGGCTGGGCGAGGGCTCTCGCGTGCGCTTTCGGATCGACGGCCTGCTGGCGACCGCCGCCGAGTTGCCGCCCGGGACCCACCGCGCCGCCATCTCGCGGATCAAGATCATGGCGGGCCTGGACATCTCCGTGCGTCGAAGGCCCCAGGACGGAGGCTTCACCACGCGGCGGCAGAACGCCGAGATAACGGTGCGCGCCTCGACGGTTCCCACGCACGAAGGCGAGAAGGCGGTGCTGCGGCTGCTCGATCCGGGCGACGCGCCCCGCGACTTGGCCTCGCTGGGCCTAGCTCCGCGGGACCTCGATCGCCTGCGCCGAATCCTGAGCCGCAACCAAGGCGTTCTCCTGGCAGCGGGCCCCACCGGCAGCGGCAAGACCACCACGCTGTCGGGCGCAGTGGCGGAACTCGCCGCCGAACACGTCAACATCGTCACGCTCGAAGACCCCATCGAGTACCGGTTCCCCGGTTTGGCCCAAGTGCAGATCGACCGCAAGGCGGGCGTGACGTTTCCTTCGGGACTGCGCGCCATTCTGCGCCAGGATCCCGACGTGATTCTCGTGGGCGAAGTACGCGACCGCGAAACCGCAGAGATCGCGATGTCGGCCGCCGTCACCGGACATTTGGTCTTGACGACCGTGCACACTATCGACGCTCCGAGCGCAGTCGTCAGACTTCTGGAGATGGGCGTGCCGCCGTTCCTGGTCGCCGGGGGCTTGGCGGGCGTGGTTGCGCAACGTCTCGTTCGCAGGGTCTGTTCGCATTGTCGAGGAAGCCGGGGGACGGACTGCCGCCTCTGCAAGGACGGCTACTGGGGACGCAGCGGCGTGTTCGAAGTGCTCGCGGTGGACGACGAAATCAGAACGGCGATCGCATCGGGTGCGCCAGTGACGACTCTGCGCACGCTGGCCCGGCGCAGCGGCATGGAATCGATGGCGCGCGACGTCCGGCGCCAGATCGCCGAAGGCGTGACGACCCCTCATGAAGCCGGACGACTCATCGGGCTCGCCGAGGCCGCCAACATACCCTGTTCCGGTTGCGGTCACCCGTTGCCGCCCGGAGCCGCCGGCTGTCCGTTCTGCGGTCATCCCCGCGCCGCGGCCTGCCAGTGCGGAGAGCCGCTCGATCGTCGTTGGCGATTCTGTCCCGCCTGTCTTCGCCCTGCCGTCTTGGCGGTGTAGCTGGGCGCGCAAGCGGCAACAGGCCTGCGGCCCGGCGTCCTCTATGCTTCGAAGACGGCGATCCGCTTCGTCAGAGCTTCGATCCGGTCCATGCGGGGCGCAACTCCGATCCCCGGCCCCTGCGTCGCCGGCATCAGTCCGTCCGTCATCTCGAACTCCGGCGCGACAACGTCTTCCGCCCAGTACCGGCTCGAATTGGATATGTCTCCCGGCACGGTGAAGCCCGGCAAGCCCGCGAGCGCCACGTTGTGCGCGCGCCCGATCCCCGATTCCAGCATCCCGCCGCACCAGACCGGCCACCCCGCGGCGTTGCAGACGTCGCGAATCGCCATCGCGGAGGAGAGGCCGCCGACGCGACCGGGCTTGATGTTGACGATCTGCCCCGCGCCAAGGTGAACGGCCAAGCGGGCGTCGGCGGCGGATCGTATCGATTCGTCCAGGCAGACAGGAGTCGCGATCTCTCGTTGCAGAGCCGCGTGGTCCAACAAGTCTTCGTGAGAAAGCGGCTGTTCGAGCATCATCAAGTCCAAGTCGTCGAACTGCCGGAGTCGGGCCGCGTCGCGCGGCATCGCATAGGCCGAGTTGGCGTCCGCCATGAGCGGAGCGTCGGGGAAGCTGTGGCGCACCGCGCGCAACATTTCGACGTCTCTGCCCGGCTTGATCTTGATCTTGATCTTGCGGTATCCCTCGGCGAGATGCTGCGCGACCTTGGCCAGCAACGCGTCGTCGTCCTCTTGAAGGCCGATGGAGACGCCGACGGGAATTGCGTCTTCATTTGCGCCAAGCAGTTCGCGCAGGCTGATTCCCTTGCGCTTGGCCTCCAAGTCCCACCCCGCCATTTCCACCGCCGCGCAGGCCATGGGGTGGCCGCGAAGCCAGGGTGCGGGACCTAGGCTGCGCATGTCGTCCGCTTCCGTGCCCACGACATCCGGCAACAACCAAGTCGTGAGAACCGACCAAGCCGTGTCGGTGGTCTCGTAGGAATACGCAGGCGTCTCGCCGGCCACGCACTCCGCCCATCCTTCGACGCCGTCGGCTCTCAATGCAAGCAACAGGATCCGCCTGGCGTGCGTGCTACCGCTGCTGATTGCGAAAGTCTCTCTCAGGTCGAGCGAGATTTCCCGCAATACCGCCTGCTCGATCATCACGGACCAGCCCGAACCGCTAGCGCCTTCCACGGGCGCCGTCCGGGTTCACAACCTCCGAACGGCCCGTGGAAGGCGCTAGAACCGCCTCGGCTCCTCGGCGCCTACTTGTCCTGCGCCGCGTTCTTCGCCTTGGCTTCCTTCTCGGCCTTGATCCTGTCGCGGCGGATGATGCCGTGAATGGCCGTCAGCAAGCCACTGCGCGACTTCGGCCTCAGCCCGCCGACAATCAACGCGTCGCGGATCTGCGGCGGCGTGTACCCGTCTCCGTATTCCTGCAAGAAACGGCGGTACGCCTTCGTCGTGCCCAGCCCTCGGAAGGCACTCGGGCTCACCTCGGGATGTCCAGCTCCCTGCGACCGCGGTCCAGGCTTCAACTGGGACTTGGCCTTCGGACGGCCGCCCTTCGCGCCCGGCTTCGGACCAGGCTTCTTGCGGGGCTTCGGACCGGGCTTCTTGCGCGCCTTCGAACCAGGCTTCGGGCCAGGCTTCTTCCTGGGACGCGGCGCCGCCAGCAGGCTCTCGAGTCCCTGCACGACGGCCCGCAGCTCCTCGCCGCGCTTGTCGTGGTTTGCGAGTTCTGCCCGAGCCTGCTCCAGGGCGCTTTGGTAGGTACGCAATTCCTTTGCGTTCATTTGATCAGTTCGCTCCTTGGCTCTGATCTGTACGGGACGGCGACCCGCTCCCCTGCGTGAATCGGTTGTTGGGCAGTGTGCGGGCTCGAACGTTGACAACAATAACACAATACCCCGCTATGCAAAACCCCACTATGCAAAGTCACAGCCTCTCGAAGAGACCGGACAAGAACGCGACGCGACGCGGCACGTCGGCCAAGAGCACATGCTCCGTGAGCGAATGCGCCCCCCCGCCGTCGGGTCCCAACCCGTCCAGTACGGCAAGGCCCGCGGCGGAGGCGATGTTGCCGTCGCTGGCTCCGCCCGTCTCGGCCTCGCTCAGGGTGAAGCCCACCGCTTGCGCAATGCGGCGCGCCCGGTCGAACAACTGTGCCGATTCGGGCGTCTTCTCCAGTGGCCCGCGATTCACGCCGCCCTTCAAACGCAACGTGCAACCCGGGTCGACAGGCGCCAGCGAGCGCAGAGCGGCGTCGGCGCGTTCCCCGTCGTCCCGCGTCCAGAACCGCACGTCGATGGCGCACCAAGCTTCTTCCGCGACCACGTTCGTCCGCGTGCCGCCCCGTATCAGGCCTGCGTTGAACGTGACGCCGGTGTCGTTCATGCGACATATGCGTTCGACTTGGCGAGCGAGTTCGTGGATGGCACTCGCCCCCGCCTCCGGCTCGATTCCCGCGTGCGCCGGCCGGCCCGCAACCTCGAGCACGTATTCGCCAGCGCCTTTGCGCCGGGTCTTGGCCGCGCCCCCCGGCGCCGAAGGCTCCAGCACCAATCCCGCCCGCGCCGCCTTCGCCTTGGCCTCTATCAAAGGCCGAGAATCGGGCGAACCAATCTCTTCGTCGCAGGTGACGAGAAACAACACGTCCGAGCGCGGACGCCCGCTCTTCTCCGCCAGCAAGCCAAGCGCTGCCAACCCCGCAGCGAGTCCGGCCTTCATGTCGTACACGCCGGGGCCCTGTATGCGGCCGCCGACAACCTTGAACGGCAAGCGCTCCAGCGTGCCGACGGGATGGACGGTGTCCATGTGCGCAAGCACGAGAAGCGGCCTCTCGTTCGCTGGCCGACTGCCGCGAAACCGGCCCAGAAGGTGCGAGCCCAGTCCTGAAGCGGGGATGGACTCGGCCTGTCCGCCTGCTTGCACGATCGCCTCTTCGACGACTCGCGCCACCCGGCCCATCGCAACTTCGTCGCGGGAGGGAGACTCGGTCTCCACGAGCGCCTGCAGGAGTTGCAAGAAATCGTCGAGGCCTGTGCGAGCGTCCGCTTCCGCGACCCGCGGCGCCAGGTTCACCACGTTTGGCGCCGAGTTCACGCCTTGGCTCCGGCCGCGTTGACAGGCTCGGGGCGGACGTGCTTGTACATTCCCGCCCGGCGGTAGCTCTCGTCGAGGATCTCGACAGGGTGGAGAACGGGCAAGCGGCACCCGCGCAGACGGAGTTCGGCGCCGATCTGCATCATGCAACCGGGATTGCCGGTCGCCAGCGCTTGAGCGCCCGACTCGAGCACGGCGTCCACTTTGTCTCCGCCGATCCGCCCGCCCAGTTCGGGCTGGGCAAGTCCATAGATGCCTGCGCCACCGCAGCATTCCGCCGCGTTCGCGAGCGGCACCACGTCCAGATCGGGAACCGCTCGCAGGATCCTCTCCGCGCTGCGCGGCAGGCCCTGGGCGTGGAGGAGATGGCAGGGCTCGTCGCAGGCGACCTTGGCCGCGACGGGGGCGCCCGCGACGGGCCCTCTCTCGGCCGTCAGTTGCGAGACGTCCCTGACCTTGGCGGCGACTTCCGCGGCGGGACCGGCCAACTCGGGGTCGCGGGCCAGGAGCTCGCCGTACGAAGCCATTGCGGCACCGCATCCGGAGGCGTTCATGGCGACGTAGTCGGTCCCCGCCTTGCGAAACGCCTCCACGTTGCGCCGCGCCAGGGCTCGCGCCGCTCGCAGATCGCCGGCATGAGCGTGCAGGGCGCCGCAGCATCCTTGCCCGGGGGCGGGCGCGACCCGGTAGCCGTTGGTCTCGAGAACTCGAACCGTGGCCTTGTTCACGCGGGCGAACAAGCCGGCTTGGACGCACCCGTCGAGCACCGCCACGGTGGGCGGGCGGCCGGAGGGGGCGGTCGGGGGGCGGTCGGAGGATGGGCGGTCGGCACGGAGCCCGGCGCCAACCGCACTCCCGGCGGCGGCGGGACGGACACGCGGACCAGTCGTCGCTTCGGCCGCCGCCGTCTCGCCGACGGGCAGCCTGCCGCGCGCCGAGGACGCCAGCATGGCGGCCGCGAGTCGTCCTCGGCGGCCCGGCACGAACTTTGCGGAGGCGACGAGCGCGGGGGCGCCGGTGGCTCGGAGCAGACGGGCCGCGGCCATGGCGGGCCGCGCCAGCCAGCGGGTTCCGACCACGCGCAACAGAAGGCGTGTCGCGAGGCCGGGACGCCTTGCTTCGCCGCCTACGTGCCGGGCCAGTTCCAGAAGTCGGCCGTACTCGACGCCGGACGGACAGGCGGGTTCGCAGGCCCTGCACCCGAGGCAACGGCCGATGTGCTCCTGAAAGGCGGCGGAGGCGGCGTCGAGCCGCCCTTCGACGACCGCTTGCATCAGGTAGAGGCGTCCTCTGGGCGAGTCCGCCTCGTCGCCGAGGCGCCGGTAGGTCGGGCAGGCGGGAAGGCAGAAGCCGCAGTGCACGCAGTTGAGGAGGCCCTCCTGCTGGTCGGCGAGCGCCAGAGCGAGGGTGTCGGCGGCGCTCGCGGCGGCCGGGACGGCAACGGTGGCGGCGGGGGGGGCCGCGGCGCGCAGCGAGCCACCTGGGCCGGAGGGCCGCCGCATCCGAGCCCGGGCAGGCACGTTCACGCTCGTTTCGCCGCCAGCACGCCGCGCGGGTCGAAGAGGGCCTCGAGGCGGTTGGAAAGCAACGCTTGGCCCCTCGACTCGCTCGTCCATCGAATGCTCTCGCCCAACTCCAACGGCGCTTGGCTGACGGCGAGCGATCCTCCCGTTTCTTCGACAGCGCTTCTGGCCTCGGCCAGCCGCTCCACCCAACCGTCCTCCGGGACGCCGCCGACAGGCGCCAAGGGGTCGCCAGCCGGGGAGCCGACCTTGACTCTCGCCGTTCCCTGGAGCGCGTCCACGACGAGCTGCCCACCCAACTCCACCGCCAAGGCGCGCGCCGTGCGCAACGTGCCTTCCAGAAGCGAAGGACGGGCGGCAAGGCGCACAACGAGCCGCGCATCCGCCTCCCATTCCTCCAAGTCGCCGTGATCCGACCGGGACCGGGCGCCCTCGAGGCGTTCCGGCGGAGGCGCTCCCCCAAGAAAAGGAAGCGCTCTCTCGACGACGTCCTCCACTTCGGCCTCGCTGCCGACGAACCTCGCCTTCAACGGGAACCTGTCGCTCCGCCCGCTCGATGGCCCGATTTCCAGGGCGGCCACCGGCAACGGGCTGTTCGCAAGCGCGCGGGCCCTCTCCGCGACCTCGTCGGCAGGCAACTCTTGAATCAGCGTGACGTCGGCCTCGGGCCGCGGGAAGACTCGAACCGAAACGCTGGTGATCACGGCCAAGCTGCCCCGGCTCCCCGTCAGCAACCGCACGAGGTCGTACCCGGCGACGTTCTTGACGACCCGTCCCCCGAACTTGATCCGCCGCCCGTCGCCCGTGACCATCTCCAAGCCCAGCACGGCGTCCCGCACCCCGCCGTACCTGTTGCGCAGCGGCCCAGGCGTCCCGGTCGCCACCAAAGCCCCGATCGTACCGGCGCAGGCGCCCGGCGAATCCAGCGGCAGCCACTGTCCGTGCGCCGCCAAGTCCGCGTTCAAGTTCTCCTTCGCGGACCCAGAAACCCCGCCCAGACCCGGGAAGCCCCGCTGCATGGCGCGCCCGGCCGCCACCGTGATCGTCAGGTCGGCCGGCTCGTAGCGCTCCACCTGATTCATCCGCGCCGTCGAGAGAACGATGTCCACCCGCCCGGCCCGGCTTCCCGGCGCCAACCAAGTTCCTCCACCCGCCGGCAACACCGCAGCCCCCGTCTGATTGGCCGACTCCATTACGGCCTGCACTTCCTCCACCGAACGGGGAAAGACGACGGCTTCGGCCTCGACGCCCGGCGGCCAGCTCGGCGCCGCTCCGTCCCCCCACCCAAGCATCCGCGACTCCGCCGCGACTCCGGCGAGCCGCAGGGTCTCCGCAGCCAGCCCGGCGCGTTCCAGTCCCGCCGCAAGCCGCAAGCCCGCTCGCTCCGGCGCCCGCTTCCCGTCGCCCCGTTCGGCCTCAGGGCGCTCCTGAACAGACGATTCGCCGCAGGGAAAGTCTTCGACCGGTTCCGTGCCGTCCGGCAGGACCTTGCCCGGGTTCAGGATGCCGCCGGGGTCGAAGACGCGCCGCAAGCCCCACATCAGCCGAATCTCCTCGGGACCGTAGACGAGCGGCATGTACGCCTTCTTGTCGAGTCCGACTCCGTGTTCCCCGGTAATCGTTCCGCCCTCGGCCACGCACAGGCGCATGATCTCCGCCGACGCCTCTTCGACGCGGGCCAACTCCTCCGCGTCGGAACGGTCGAACAGAATGTTGGGATGCAGGTTCCCGTCACCGGCGTGGAAGACGTTCGCGACGATCAACTTGTACTGCTCCGCCACTGCGGATATTCGGCGCAGCACCTCGGGCAGCACGCTTCGGGGGACCGTGGCGTCCTGGACGAGCAAGTCGGGCGCTATGCGGCCCATCGCGCCGAACGCCTTCTTGCGTCCCCGCCAGAGCGCTGCCCGGCCGGCTTCGGTCCGCGCCTGCTCGACTTCCCTCGCGCCCGCTTCCTCGCAACACTTCCGAGCCCGAGCCGTTTCCGCGTCCAGCCCGGCCTCGACGCCGTCGAACTCCACCACTAGCGCCGCCTCCGCGTCGGTGGGATAGCCCGCCGCGAAGACGCTGTTCTCGATCGCCCGAATCGTGGCTCCGTCGATGATCTCCATTGCGGCGGGCAAAAGGCCGCATCTCACGATCTCGGACACGGCCCGCCCGGCGTCCTCCAGGCGGTCGAAGACGGCCAACAGCGTGCGGACCCCCTCCGGCAACGGCACCAGGCCGACTTCGATCTCCGCCGCGATGCCGAAGCATCCCTCGGAGCCCACGAAGAGCCCCGCCAGATCGTATCCGCCCGCCTCCTTGCCCAAGCCGCCGAACTCCACGAGCGAGCCGTCCGCGAGCACGACCGACAGGCCCGTCACGTAGCGGGAGGTCACGCCGTGCTTGAGGCAGTGCGGGCCGCCCGAGTTCTCCGCCACGTTGCCGCCGACCGTACAGGCGGACTGCGAGGAAGGATCCGGCGCGTAGTGGAGTCCGTGGGGCGCGGCGGCCACCGACAGCTCGGCGTTGATCACGCCCGGCTGCAGGCGCACCCGCCGGTTCTCCGGGTCCATGTGCAGGATGCGGTTCATCCGGGCGGTCCCGATCACCACGGCTCCGCCCAAGGCCACGGCGCCTCCCGACAAGCCCGTGCCCGCGCCGCGCGGAACGATGGCCAGCCCACGGGCCGACAGCCTCCTGACCGCGGCCCGCAGCTCGTCCGTGGTTCGCGGCAGAACGACCGCGCCGGGACGGTGGCGGTAGGCGGTGAGGCCGTCCGACTCGTAGGCGAGGAGGCGGTCGCGTTCGGCAATCACGCCCTCCCGTCCGCAGATGCCGGCGAGCTCGGCAACGAGAGCGGCTGGAATCATTCCACGCAACCTGGAATCATCCCACGCAACCTATTCGGCGCGGGCAAGGTAGTCCAGAACGCCTTGGACGCTCTTGACCGCCATCCCGAACAACTCGTCCGGCAGCTCGCCGTACACGTGCGCGGCCAATGCCGCCGGGACGGGCTCGACGCCCGAGGCCAACGCCTGCCGGACTTGAGCGATGCGCCTCAGGCGGTGGCGGCGGAAGCGGGCGATGGCCGCCGGGGGTTCGAGCAGCGGCTCGCCGTGTCCGGGAAGCAGCGTCCGGGGCCGAAGCGCTTCAAGGCGGTCCAAGGACCTCAGATAGTCCGCCACGGCGCCAGGATGCTCGCCGACCCAGGTCGTGTCGCCGCGGCCCAGGACGAGGTCGCCCGTGAAGACGGCCTCCGCCTCCCGCAGGTGAAAGCAGAGGTGCCGCCGAGCGTGGCCGGGCGTGGAGAGCGCCGCCAGCCGTCCGGCGTCGGTCTCGATTTCCTCGCCGTCGCGCAGCTCCCGGCGCCCGCCCGGGCCGACCACCTCGGCCCCCAGCAAGCCGGCGAGCGCGAAGGCCCCCTCCGCATGATCCGCATGAGCGTGGGTGAGCAGGACCACCACCTGGTCCGAACCCTCGACGGCCTCGGCCAGCACGGAAAGGTGCGCGTCCACCGCCGGTCCGGGATCGACGATCGCCGCGCCCTCGCGGCCGGTGCTGCCCACGACGTAGCTCCTCGTGCCGTCGAAGGTGAACGGCCCCGGGTTGGGGGCGAGGAAAGAGCGGACTCCGGGGACGCCTTGCGCCCCCTCCGCAGAGTACGCGCGCCTCAGCGGCGTTCGTGCGCGATTTGTTCCGCCAGCTTGTCCGCGATCATCTGGATGGCCACCTCGTCTTGGCTGTCGAAGGCGGCCGGCTGGTGCGAATCGATGTCGATCTGCCCGAAGATGTCGGTCCCGGCGCGAACGAGCACCACCAGCTCGGACTTCACCTCGGAGCTGCAGGCCAAGTAGCCGTCGAACTCGCCGACGTCGGGGACGTTCAAGTTGGCGCCCTGCGCGACCGCCGTCCCGCATACCCCCTGTCCCACCGGAATCTTGACGTGGTCCGTGCGTTGGCCGACGTAGTTGTGAAGCCAAAGCTCCGACGCTTCCACGTCGAGCAAGTAGGCGCCAACCCAGTCGAAGCGCTCGTCGCCGCTGTGAAGCGAACGCACCGCACGACGGATGAGGGCGTCCGACAGATGCCCCTCGTCCCTCATCGCCTGGAGTTCTCCGATTACCACTCGCGCGTCGATCATGGAGGACAATATAGGCAAAGCCGGCGCGAAAAGGGGATGGGGCCGAACCCGAGCCACCGCGGCACCCGGCGCTGGACTCCGTCGCCGTACAGGCCGTCGAGTCGCGGGCGGGTTGCGGGCCGCGCGAGCTCAGCGTCGCACGAAATCCGTCGTCTCGTCCAGCCGGCCCACGAAGGCCGCCAGCAGGCGCGCGGCGTGGAACAGGTCCGACAGCGCCACCATTTCGCTGGGCGAGTGCATGTAGCGGTTGGGCACCGAGACCAAGCCCGTGGGGATGCCGCCCCGCGCCGAATGGATGGCGTCGGCGTCCGTGCTGGTCCGCAGGGGCGCCGCCTGGATGGTGTAGGGGATGCCGTGGCTCTCGGCGGTCTCGGCCAACATCTCGAAGACGGCGGGATGCGCCGCCGACCCTCGCGCCAGCACCGGCCCGCTGCCCAGCGGATGATGGCCGACCTTGTTCTTCTCGGCGTCCGGCATGTCGGTCGCGTGGGTCACGTCCACCACCAGCGCCACGTCGGGCACGATGTCGAAGGCGCTCGGCCGGGCGCCCCCGCCCGAATAGCCGATCTCCTCCTGCGATGTGGCCACCGCCACGGCCCCGGCCACGCCCGGCTCCTCCGACAGAATCCGCAACGCCTCCAGCGTCACGAAGGCTCCGGCGCGATTGTCGACCGCCCGGCTCGCCAAGCGATCGCCGGCCAGCCGCACCACGCCTGCGTCCAGCACCGCCGGATCGCCCACGCGAATCCCCGTCTCCCCCAGCTCCTCCCTCGAAGACGCCCCCACGTCGATCCAGAGCTTGTCGACCTTCGCCGCCCTCTTGCGCTCCTCCGCGTCCATCAGGTGGATCGCCTTGCGTCCGACGACCCCCAGCACGTCGCCCCCGGCGGCCAGCACGCGCACGCGTTGCCCGACCAGCACTTGCGGGTCCCAGCCGCCGATCGTCCCGAAGTACAGCATCCCCGACTTGTCCGCGTGCGTGACCTGAAGCCCGATTTCGTCGATGTGGCCCGCCAGCAGCGCGAGAGGCCGTGCCCCGCGCCGCACCGCCGCGCAACTGTTGCCCGTCACGTCGGACCACACGTCGTCGGCGAACTCTTCCGCCTCCTCGCGCCACACGCCCGCGGCCCGCGTCTCGAAGCCGGAGGGCCCCGGCGCAGCCAACAAGCGTTCCAAGAAGTCGATGTCGCGCTTCAGGCCCTTGTCTCCGCTCACGGCTCCTCTCCCCGGCCGGCCGGACGCGTCCCCAAGTCTCCCCTGCCGGTTCTGGGCGCCTCGCCCGGCCCGAAGACGCTGAACTGAACTTCGCCCGCCCGCACCCGTCGCTCCAGCGAGCGCTGAACCAGGGACCGGAGCCATCCGCGCGAGAACGGCAAGACGAGGCTGAAGCCCAGAACGTCCGTCAAGATTCCGGGAGTCAACAGCAGGGCGCCGCCCACGAGAACCGCAAGACCGTCGAGGAGCGATCGGCCCGGCAACTGGCCCGCCGCGAGTTCCTGCTGCACCGCCTGGAGCGCGCGCACGCCCTGCTGACGCGCCAGAAAGGCGCCCCCGATTCCCGTCGCCACGACCAGGCCGATGGTGGCGGTCAAGCCGATGAACTGGCCGACCCGCAGGAGAATCGCAAGCTCCAGCAGGGGAACCAGCACGAAGACCAAGATCAGCCGACTCAGCAAGGGCTTTCCTCCAAGGACGTTTTTGGGCGCGACCCGGAAAGATACCGCCGCAGGCCGGGCATGGATACCTTAAGGGCCGAATGTCTTCCACACGCGGGTCCGGAAGGGCGTGGCTCGTCTACGACGGCGACTGCCCGTTGTGCAGCCGCTACGCGCAGTACGCGGACGTCGAGCGGTCGGTCGGCGAGCTGGTGCTGGTGGACGCCCGCCGGGGCGGACCGCTCGTGGACGAACTCACGAAATCCTACGACCTGGACAAGGGCATGGTTCTCAAGATGGACGGACGCTGCTACTTCGGCAGGGACGCTCTTCGGATGCTGGCGGTTCTTTCCATGGGGCGGGGGGTCTTCGGCGGCCTCAACCGGCTCCTGTTCCGGTTCCCGGCGGCTGCCCGGGCGGGGTATCCCTTGCTGAAGCTGGGCAGGCGCCTGCTCCTGGGAATGAAGGGGAGCGGGCCCATTCGTCCGGCAGGGAGGTAGAGAGATGAAGATGAAGACGCTCGCCCAGGTCAAGACGGCGAAGCAGGCCGGGGCGGCGACGACGGCGGCCCCGGCGAAAGTCGACAGGGCAAAGCAGGCCGCGGCGGCGAAGCAGACCTATTTCCGCAAAGGCTTCGGACTCAAGGCGGCCGTCAAGCCCGTCATCGACGCCGAGTACCAGTCTGCGCTGGTGGAGCGCATTCGGTCGCGGGGCTACCGGGATGCCTTCGGCAACGTATCGGTGCGACTCGCCAAGGACTTCGGATTCTGCTACGGGGTGGACCGAGCGGTGGACTACGCCTACGAGACCAAGCACAAGTTCCCCGGCAAGAGGGTCTATCTGGCCGGCGAGATCATCCACAATCCGCACGTGAACCACCGGCTCCAGGAGATGGGCATCGAGTTCATCTACCCGGAGGCCGGCAAGGGCTTCGACTTCAGCCACGTGACAGCCGACGACGTGGTCATCATTCCCGCGTTCGGGGTCACGATTCAGGACATGAGCGCGCTGAAGGCCATCGGGTGCGTCTTGGTGGACACGACGTGCGGCTCCGTGCTGCTCGTGTGGAAGCGCGTGGAGACGTACGCGCGGGACGGATTCACCGCCGTCATCCACGGCAAGCACCAGCACGAGGAATCCCGGGCCACGGCCAGCCAAGTGAACCGCCATTCCGGCGGCAAGTATCTCGTCGTTCGGGACATGAACGAGGCCGAACTGGTGGGCGAGTACATGACGGAACAAGCTGGGCGCATGAGCCGAGGCGAGTTCCTGGAACGCTTCCTCGACCGCTTCTCCCCGGGCTTCGACCCGGACGAGGACCTGAAGAAGATCGGCGTGGCCAACCAAACGACCATGCTGGCCACCGAATCGCTGGCCATCGGGGCCCGCCTGCGCGAAATGATGGCGGAGACTCTGGGCGAGGAACACGCGGCGGCGCACTTCCGCTCCTTCGGCACCATCTGCTCCGCCACCCAGGAGCGCCAGGACGCGGTCCTGGAGATGATGCAGGATCCCCCCGAGGTCATGATCGTGCTGGGCGGCTACAACTCGTCCAACACCAACCACCTGGCCCACCTCTGCCGCCAGTACGTCCGGACGTTCCACATCGAGGACGCCGCCTGCATCGACACCGAGACCGGCCGCATCCGCCACAAGCCGGTCCTAGACGCGGAGGCGCCCGAAGTCGTGGAGGAAGACTGGTTGCCCGCTGGCCCGTTCGAGCTGGGCCTGACCGCCGGCGCCTCGTCGCCCAACAACAAGATCGGCGAGGCGCTGCTGCGTGTGCTGGAGATTCGCCAGGTGGAGGTGGAGCTGTAGGGAGGAAGGCCCCTGGGGAAGTCGCGGGTCATCCTTGCATATCGGACGACAAACGTCCAATTTGCAATGATGATTGCTCGACACCACGAACGAGGCGTCCTCCAACGCCTGAACGAGGGTCCCGCCGTCGTCCTGCTGGGGCCACGCCAAGTCGGCAAGACCACATTGGCGCGAGAGATCGCAGACGAACTTCCAGGCACCGTCTACCTCGACCTGGAAGCACCAGGCGACGCGGCGCGCCTCGTGGATCCAAGCCGGTACCTTCGGCGCCACTCCGGCTCCTTGGTCGTCTTGGACGAAGTCCAGCGGATGCCGGGTCTCTTCCAGACGCTCCGAGGCCAGATCGACCAGCGGCGGCGGCAGGGCTTTCGAACCTGCCAGTTTCTTCTGCTTGGATCGGCCTCCCGGACGTTGCTCAGCCAATCGGCGGAGTCTCTCGCGGGACGGGCGGCCTACTACGAACTGCCCGGCCTGGACGCGTTGGAAGTTCCCGGACTGCGCGACGCCCTTTGGATTCGAGGCGGCTTCCCCGAGGCCTTCACCGCAAGCGACGACCAGAGCTCCGCTCGCTGGCGCTTGGCATTCGTCCGCACCTACCTGGAGCGCGACATCCCCCAGTTCGGCGTACGCATTCCCGCCGAAACGCTGCGGCGGTTCTGGACCATGCTGGCCCACCGGCAGGGCGGGCTCCTGAACGCCTCGGCCCTCGGCCAGAGCTTGGGCGTCTCGGGCCGCGCGGTGTCGCGCTACTTGGATCTCCTTGTGGATCTGATGCTGGTTCGCCGACTTCAGCCGTACTTCGCCAACGTCGGCAAGCGGCTGGTGCGGTCGCCGAAGGTCTACATCCGCGACGCGGGCATCGTCCATTCTCTGTTGGGCCTTCGCACGTTCGACGAAGTGCTCTCTCATCCAGTGGCCGGCTTCAGTTGGGAGGGCTTCGTGATCGAAAACGTCCTGGCCGTGGCGCCCTTCGGGACCGATGCTTGGTTTTACCGCACCCAGGCGGGCGCCGAGATCGACCTGCTTCTCTTGTTACCGGACCAGCGTCTGTGGGCTGTGGAAGTCAAGCGCGCCGGGGCGCCCAAGGCCAGCAAGGGCCTCGAGCTGGCCGCCAACGATCTGAATGTCTCAGAACGCTTTGTGGTCTACCCGGGAACCGAGTCCTACCCGGTGTCGGAGAAGACTCTGGCCGTCTCGCTGGAGACGCTGATGGGCCGCTTGTTGGCAATGGCCGCGTAGCGGTGCATGTTCTCCGGCAGGACCCGGCGGCTAATCGGCAGCATCGCAGGGTCGCATGATCCCCATGAGCCAGATCGAGACGCGAACAGACTGATGGATCGGAAGAAGCTTGCAGCAGCAGTAGCGACTTATCTCGCCGATCTGGGGGAGATTCGGGCCTCCGGCGCGGCCACCGGCGAGCGGTCCAACTACCCGCCGCTCGCGAACTTGCTGAACACCGTCGGGGCGATGCTGAAGCCGAAGGTCGTCTGCATCGCCGAACTGGCGGACTCCGGTGCTGGCCATCCGGACTTTGGCCTCTACGCAGCCGGCCAGCTTCGCGGCAGCGGACCCAAGAAGGAACAGCTTCCGGCGCACGGCGTAGTCGAAGTCAAGTCGGCCGCCGAAGGTGTCATGGCACCCGCAGTGCGGGAGCAGGCGCAGCGCTACCGGAGCCGCTACGGTTTGGTTCTGGCGACCAACCTGCGGGAATTCACGCTACTCGGCCGCGACGCTACAGGCGACGATGCAACGCTCGAGTCCTTCCAGCTAGCCGACAGCGAAGCGGTATTCAACCATATCCTCGACCGCGCCAGTGGCATTCCGAGCAATGTGGCCATCGCCTTCGGCGAGTACTTGGTGCGGGTGCTGTCCAACCAAGCGGTCATCACCAACACCAAGGATCTGGCGTGGCTCTTGGCGTCGTACGCTCGAGACGGACTTGCGAGGGTGGAAGCGTCGGCCGACTCGCCCGCTCTTCGCCACCTGCGTTCAGCACTGGAAGAGGCCTTGGGCGTTCATTTCAAGGGGCCTCGCGGGACGCGCTTCTTCCATTCGACCTTGGTGCAGACACTGTTCTATGGGGTGTTTTCCGCCTGGGTTCTGTGGTCGCGCCAAAAAGGTCCCTCCCTGGGCAGCTTTAGATGGCGCGAGGCCAACTGGCATCTGCGGGTGCCGGTGTTGCGGGCATTGTTCTCGCAGCTCAGCGAGCCTGGGCGGCTGAAGTCGCTCGGCCTAGTGGAGTTGTTGGACTGGACCGCCAACGCCCTCGACCGCGTGGATCGGGCGGCATTCTTCCAACGCTTCAACGAGAAAGAAGCGGTACCCTACTTCTACGAACCTTTTCTGGAGGCCTTCGATCTGGATTTGCGAAAGGCGCTGGGCGTCTGGTACACGCCAGCAGAGGTGGTGCGTTACATGGTGGCGCGGGTCGATCGGTCTCTCAAGGATGACTTGGGCCTGCCCGACGGGCTCGCGTCGTCGAACGTCATTGTGCTCGACCCGTGTTGCGGTACAGGCGCGTTCTTGGCAGAGGTGCTCCGCCGGATCGCGACCAACCTCGAAAGCAAGGGCCTCGGCGCACTGGCCGGCGCAGAACTAAAGCGAGCCGCCACGGAACGAGTGTTCGGGTTCGAGATCATGCCCGCTCCTTTCGTGGTATCACATCTGCAGGTCGACCTGACCATGCAGGACCTGGACGCATCGCTATCAGGCGAGGCAGGCGAGCGTCCCAGCATCTTCCTCACCAACGCCCTGACCGGCTGGGAACCCGTCGAACAAGAGCCGCTCCTTATCCAGGAGTTGGAGGAGGAACGCGATCGTGCCGGAAAGGTAAAACAGGAAGCACCAATTCTCGTAATCATCGGAAACCCGCCCTACAACGGCTTCGCCGGTATGGCAGTCGACGAGGAGAGGGAGCTGTCCAAGGCCTACCGCACCACTAAGCGTGTGCCCAAGCCCCAAGGCCAGGGCCTGAACGACCTGTACGTTCGCTTCTTTCGCATGGCCGAGAGGCGGATCGTGGGCAAGACCGGCCAAGGCGTGGTGTGCTTCATTTCCAATTACTCGTGGCTGACGGACTTGTCATTCCCGGGAATGCGGGAACGATACATGGAGGTATTCGACACGATTCGAATCGACAACTTAAACGGCGACAAGCGCAAGACCGGCAAGCTCGCTCCCGACGGCTCGCCGGACCCCAGCATCTTCTCGACGCGCGGCGACCCCGTTGGCATCCAAGTAGGCACAGCCATCGCGACGCTGGTGCGCCAGACCGACCACAAGCCTTGTAGCGAAGTCGAGATTCGAGAGTTGTGGGGCGAGCGAAAGCGGGAAGAGTTGTCGGATACAGCGGATACCGAACCGGAGACGTTGTACGAGCGCATTACGCCGAACCCAGGACTTGGACTGACGTTTGCGAAGACGACTGTAAGCGAAGCTTGGTTCGAATGGCCGTCGTTGCCGGAGTTGTTTCCAAAGTCGTTTCCCGGAGTCAAGACTAGCCGCGACACCTTTCTCGTAGATGTCGATCGGGACCGGCTGACGGCCCGCGTCGGCGATTACTTCAATCGTTCCTTGACCCATGAAGAGATCGCACGACGCTACCCCGCCGTGATGAAGAGCACAGCACGCTTTGACGCAACCGCCGTGCGCGACGCCCTTCTCGCTCGGGGCGGACCAAACGAGGATGGTTTCATTCGCTACGCATATCGTCCGTTCGACACGCGCTGGCTCTACTGGGAAGCAGACACCAAGCTGCTTGACGAGAAGCGTGCGGACTACCGAACTCACGCATTCGTCGGGAACCTGTGGATCTCCGCTGCACGACATCTCCGAAGAGGAGGGCTTGAACCGCAGGCGTGTGTAACCCAGCAAATGGCATCATTGCACCTGATCGAGCGGGGTGCATCAATGTTTCCCGCTTGGCTCCGAGACGACGGTCTCCCCATTGGTCGTGTTGGCACGGGCCCCGGTATCCCCAACTTGTCGGCCAAGGCACGACGCTATCTCGACGGACTTGGAGCGGACACTCGCGATCTATATCATTACGTTATCGCTACACTCCACGATCCGGCCTACCGCGAGGCCAACGCCGATGCTTTGCGCATGGGGTGGCCCCGCGTTCCGCTACCTGGATGGCCAAAGGGAACCGCTCGGGATGCTACCGTCTTTCGAGGTGTTGCAGATCGCGGTCTTCGGTTGACACATCTCTTCGACGCCGGCCAGAATACTTCAGCGGGGGCTCCTGGACCCAGCTATCCGCACATCTCTGCAACCATTGCTGTTCCCGCAACCACGGCCGACCGCAACATGGCGGGAAGCGATTTTGAGGTGACGGCTGGTTGGGGCCACTACGGCGCAACCGAAGCCGTCATGCCGGGACAAGGGCGAGTCGAGGAGCGCTCCTTCACTGCCGAGGAGCGAAACGCGCTTGGCAACGCCGTCGACATTCTCGGACCCACGACCTTCGACGTCTACTTGAACGATCGCGCCTTCTGGTGCAACGTCCCGAGAGCCGCTTGGTCCTATAGGCTAGGCGGCTACCAAGTCCTCAAGAAATGGCTGTCCTATCGGGAAGGCAAGGTCCTCAACAGGCCGCTCACTGAGAACGAAGTCAGTTACTTCAGCGACGTTGCGCGACGGATATCGGCCGTGCTGGTCATGTCCCACACCTGACACGAGCCGCTAAGCTAAGCGACCAACACGACTTCGCCATGTCCGTTCGTCGTCGGGTTGTCTGCCCCCCTACGCGTGCAACGCCCTCCCCAGCGCCGCCAGCGCGCCTTCCGCGACCGCTTCCGACAGGGTCGGATGGGGATGCATGGCCCGGTCGATCTCTTCCACCGTGGACTCCAAGTGGCGGGCGACGACGAACTCGCCGATGAGCTCGGTGGCGTGCGGTCCGACCACGTGGGCGCCCACGACTTCCGAGTAGCGCTTGTCGCGAATCACCTTGACGAAGCCTTCCGGGGTTCCGCCCGCGGCTAGGGCGCGGCCGTTGCCGACCCAGGGGAACTGGCCGACTTCGATGTCGAGGCCTTGGTCGCGGGCCTGCTGTTCCGTCAGTCCGACCGACGCCACTTCCGGGTTGCAGTAGGTGCAGTTGGGGACGTTGCCGTAGTCCACCGTGTGATGTCCGGCGCCGGCGATGTGCTCGGCCGCCACGACGCCCTCGTGCATTCCCTTGTGGGCCAGAAGGGGCGGCCCCGCGCAGTCGCCCACGGCCCAGACGCCGGGCGCGCTGGTTCGCATGGCCTCGTCCACGGCCACGAAGCCGCCCGATTCCGTCGCCTTCACGCCGGCGGCTTCGAGCCCCACGTCTTCAGTGTTGGGAATCCGCCCGACCGCCGACAGCACGTAGTCCACGTCGAGCTTCCGTGCCTTGCCCTTCGCGTCGGTGAACGAAATCGACACGCCGTCGTCCCTGGCCGTCGTCTCCTCCACGCGAGCGCCGGCGAAGACGTCGATGCCCCGCCTCTTGAAGCTGGCCGCCACCACCTTCGACGAATCCGCGTCCTCCACGGGCAACACCCGGTCCAATGCTTCGACGACGGTGACCTTGGCGCCGTAGGCGTTGTAGATGTCGGCGAACTCCATGCCCACGGCGCCCGCGCCCACAACCACCAACGAGGCCGGGGCCTCCTTCTGGAAGAGCGCGCCGGTGGACGACCAGATGCGCTTCTCGTCGATCTGCAGGAACGGCAGGCTCCGGGGCCGCGATCCCGTGGCCAGGACGATGTCGCGCGCCGCCAGCACGGTCTTGGCCCCGTCCTTCTCCACTTCCACGGCGCCGCCGCCCAGCAATCGCCCGTAGCCGTTCACGTGGGTCACGCCGTTCTTCTTGAAGAGGAACGCGACCCCCTTCGAGAGTCGGGCGGCCACTTTGCGGCTGCGCACCTGGGCCGGACCCAAGTCGGTGGTGAAACCCTCCAGCACGATGCCGTGCCCTTGGGCGTGCGCCAACTCGTTGACCAGCAGGGCGCTGCTGAGCAGGGCCTTGGTCGGGATGCATCCCACGTTCAGGCAGACTCCGCCCAGCTTGTCGGCCTCGACGCAGGCCGTGCGAAGGCCGAGTTGGGCCGCTCGAATCGCCGCCACGTACCCGCCCGGGCCGCCGCCCACGACCACGACGTCGAAGTTCTGTTCCTGCTTGGGGTTGCTAGTCACGGGGAATGCCTTGTCGGAAGTAACGGGGAGGCTCCAAAGCTACAACGCGCGCTTGGCCGTGGCTCGCCGGGGACCCGCACCGCGCCGAGGCGGAGGCGCAAGTCCTGCGGCGCCACGGGGGCGTCCCGCCGCCACGTTCGGCGACGGCTTCGGGCCACGCAGGCACAAGGGCCGGTCGGCGACTCGCCGCCGCGTCAACGGTCGTCCCGGTAGACCTTGCCGCCCTTCATCACCCAAAAGACTCGCTCCAAGGCCGCGATCTCGTCCAGCGGATTGCCGGGGACCGCGATCACGTCGGCGAACTTGCCCGCCTCCAGGGCGCCCACCTCGTCCTCCCATCCCATGATCATGGCCGAGACGCTGGTGGCGGAGGTGATCGCGTCCATCTCGCTCTGCCCGTTCTCGACGCGAACCTGGAACTCGCGCGCGTTGTGGCCGTGCTCGAAGACGCCCGCGTCCGTGCCGAAGCCGATCACGAGGCCCGCCGCCAGCGCCCGGCGAAACGAAGCGTTGCGGTAACGCATCATCTCGGTGGAGCGGCGTATCTGCGCCTCGGGGACGCCCAGCGCAACGCCGTCTCGAGGCACGATGACGCCTACGTACAGAGTGGGCACGTAGTAGGTGAAGTCGCTCTCGGCCAGCATCCGGAGCGCCTCGTCGTCCAGCATGGAGCCGTGGTCCACTGTGCGGACTCCGGCGCGGATCGCGGCCTTGATGCCCTCCGTGCCGTGCGCGTGCGCCGCGACGAAGCGTCCCCAGCGGCTGGTCTCCTCCACGGCCACGGCCAGCTCTTCCGCGGAGTACTGCTGGGCGCCCGGAGGCAGGCCCCTCGAGAGCACCGCGCCGGTGGCCAGGATCTTGGTGAAGTCGGCCCCGTGCTTGTGATTCGTGCGCACCGCGGCCCGAACCTGATCCACTCCGTCGGCCAAGTTCCGCACTACGGGCACATCCACGTAGACTGAGAACTGGCGGGCGTCCCCCGCCCCGCCGGTCGCCGAGACGTAGTTGCCCGCCACCTGCATTCTCGGCCCCGGCAGGACGCCGGCGTCGATCACGTCGCGCAGGTCGACGTCGGTGTACGGCCAGGTCGCTCCCATGTCGCGCACGGTGGTGAAGCCGGCCCGGAGGGTGGTCAGCGCGTTGGCGGCCCCGTGGAGCGCCGCTTGGCCGGGCGTCGTGGTCACCAGCACGTCCTCCCAATGCACGCCGACGGCATCGGTCAGATGCGTGTGCAGGTCGATCAGGCCGGGCAACAGGGTCGCGTCGCCCAGGTACAGCACGCGGCCGGCTTCGGCAGCCTCGGCTTCCGGCCCCACAGCGACGATGCGCTCCCCGTCCACGAGCACCGCTCCGGGTTCCAGGAGCGCGCCCCGTCCGTCGATCATCCGGTCTGCGCGGACGAGCACGGAACTCTGCGGGACGGCAGTCGGCGGTCCGGAGAGGGCCTCCGCTCGCAACCCGGGCGACGCTTGGGGCGCGGACGACACCGCCAGGACGGCAACGATCCACGCTGTCATGATTGGCGTGCGCGCGGTGAGGTCGTCGCACCCTCCGTTGCTCGACTGCGTGGTTCTGCGGAATCCGGTTTCATCTCGTCTCGCCGAGCCTTACACCAGAATCGCCGCGGGCTCTTCCAGGAACGTCTTCAGCGTGGCGAGGAAGCGGGCGCCCTGCGCGCCGTCGATCACGCGGTGGTCGCAGCTCATGGTGACGCGCATCCGCGGCCGGACGACGACATCGCCGCCTTGGGCGATGGGACGCTCTTCGACGGCGCCCACGGCCAGGATCCCCGCCTCGGGGGGGTTGATGACGGCCGTGAATTCCTCGATGCCGAACATGCCCAGGTTGGAGATGGAGAAAGTGGAGCCGGTGTATTCTTCGGGCTTCAGCTTCTTCTCGCGCGCCCGGCCCGCCATCTCTCGCACTTCGGCGGCGATCCGAGCCAGCCCCTTGACGTGCGCGTCCCTGACGACGGGCGTCGTCAACCCGTCCGGCACGGCGACCGCGACGCCCATGTGCACGCGCTCGAAGCGGCGAATCGAATCGCCTCGCCACCAGGCGTTGCAGTCGGGATGACGGACCAACGCCGCCGCCGCCGCCTTGATGACGAGGTCGTTCAGGGAGGCTTTGGCGCCTTGCGCCTCCAGGAGTTGGTTGATGCGCCTCCGGGCCTCCAGCGCGCGCGCCATGTCCACGTCCACGGTCAAGAAGAAGTGGGGGATGGGGCCAAGCGATTCCGTCAGGCGACGCGCGACGGTCTTGCGCATCTGCGACAGCGGAATGTCCGTGAAGCCGGGCTCCGGAAGGCCGGGGACGGGCGGGAGAACCCCGGGGACGGCCGCGGGCACAGAGGCCGCGACCTCGGCCTGCTGCCGCGCTTGATCCGCCGCGGCCTCCACGTCCCGCTTGACGATGCGGCCGGACGGGCCGGAGCCCGCGACGCTGCGCAAGTCCAGTCCCGCTTCGCTGGCCAAGCGGCGCGCGACCGGCGAAGCCTTCACGCGACCCGGCGCCGACACCACGGTTGCGCCAGCCGACTGCACGGGCGCCCCTGAAGCCCCTGGCGCCGACGCCTCTCCCACAACCCCGACCGGCTGCCCAGACGCTTCCGACGCACCCGGCCTCGCCGCTTCTTCGGCCGACGAAGCCTCGCCCGTGCCCGCCCCCGGCGGAACCGCTTCGGCCGCGGCCCCACCGCCGTCCCCATCGCCACCCCCACCACCCCCACCCCCGCCCAACCCCGCCAACAGCGCCTCGACGTCTTCGTCCGCCCCAGCGATCACCCCGATCACCTCGCCCACCGGAACCACCGCCCCCTCGCCGGCCAGCACGGCCCGCAGGACCCCGCCACCGCGCGCCACCAGCTCCATCGTCGCCTTGTCCGTCTCGATGTCGGCCAGCACGTCGCCCTCGGCCACCGCGTCGCCCTGGGCCTTGTGCCACTTGACGACCTGGCCCTCCTCCATCGTCGGCGACAACGCCTCCATGTAGACCTTGGCCGCCATCCGCTACGCCTCCTCGCCCGCGTAGAGCGCCCGCTTGCAGGCGGCCACGACCCGATCCGCGCCCGGCTTGGCAAGCGCCTCGAGGTTCTTGGCGTAGGGCATGGGCACGTCCGCCTGCGTCACGCGAAGAACCGGAGCGTCGAGGTCGTCGAACGCCTCCTCCTGCACCAGCGCGACGATCTGCGCGCCCACTCCGGCGAACGGCCATCCCTCTTCCACATACACTACGCGGTTGGTGCGGGCCGCCGTCTCGAGTATCGCCTGCACGTCCAACGGGCGCACCGAGCGCAGGTCCAGCACGTCCGCCTCGATCCCCTCCCGGGCCAGCTTCCCCGCCGCCTGCAAAGCGACGTGCACCATCTTGCCGTGCGTCACGATGCTCACGTCGCCGCCCGAGCGCTTCAGGTCGGCGACCCCCAGCGGAATCACGTATTCGTCGTCGGGCACTTCGCCCTTCACGTTGTACAACAGTTCGCCCTCCATTACGGCCACCGGATCGTCGTCGCGGACGGCTGCGGCCAGGAGGCCCTTGGCGTCGGCCGGGGTCGCGGGCGTGACCAGCTTCACTCCGGGCGCGTGCACATAGTAGGTCTCGCAGGCCTGGGAGTGCTGCGCCGCCAGCTGGAGCGCCGCGCCCGTGGGGCCTCGAAACACGATCGGCACGTTGATCTGGCCGTTCGTCATGTAGGCCATCTTCGCGGCGCTGTTGATCACTTGGTCGAGCGCCAGGATTGAGAAGTTGAAGGTCATGAACTCGCAGATGGGCCGCAGTCCCGTCATGGCCGCGCCCACGCAGAGTCCCGCGAAGCCCAGTTCGCTGATGGGCGAGTCCACGACCCGTCGGTCGCCGAAGCGCGCCAGCATCCCGCGGGAGACTTTGTACGCGCCGTCGTATTCGGCCACTTCCTCGCCCATCAAGAAGACCGCGTCGTCTCGTTCCATCTCCTGCACCATGGCGGCGTTGAGCGCCTCCCGGTACGTCATCTCGGTGGACTTGCGCTCGCTCGCGCTCACGAGCCTCGTCCGTCCAAGAAGAGGCGTCCGTGCTCGTTGACCTCCGCGTAGGCGTGATCGTAGAGCGTGCCGGCGTCCGGCCGGGGCGACTCCTCCGCAAAGTCGAGTGCGTCCTGCACGACCGCTCGCACCTGGGCGTCGAGCTCCTCCAGGTCGTCCTGTCCCATGAGCCCGGCCTCGAAGAGGCGATCCCTCAGGATGGCGATGGGATCCTGTTCGACCACCTGCCGGTCCACTTCTTCCTTCGCGCGGTAGGTGCCCGACACGGGGTCGGACATGGAGTGGCCGCGAAAGCGGTACGTCACGGCGTTCACGAACTGCGGGCCGGCGCCGTCGCGCACATCTTCCGCCAAGCCTGCGAAGAACTCGTAGGTCGCCTGCACGTCCTGGCCGTTCACCGTGTGGGCGGGCACTCCGCAGGCGCCCGATCGCTCCTCCATCTCCGTCACCGACACGCGCGAGAACGCCGTTCCCATCCCGTAGCCGTTGTTCTCCACGACGTAGATCACCGGCAGCCGCCAGACCGCCGACATGTTCAGAGCTTCCAGGAACGCGCCCTGGTTCACCGCCGCGTCCCCCAGAAAGCACAGGCAGATCTGGTCGCCGCCACGGTACTTGATCGCCCACGCGAGGCCCGCTCCCAGGGGGATCTGTCCGCCCACGATTCCGTGGCCGCCCATGAAGCCCTTGTCCACGTCGAAGAGGTGCATGGATCCGCCCCGTCCGCCGCAGCAACCGTCCACGCGCCCGAAGAGTTCGGCCATCACCGCCCGGGGCGCCATGCCCTTGGCGAGCGCCTGGGTATGCTCCCGGTACGCCGATATGACCAGATCACGGCCGCGCAACGGCTTGATGGCCCCGGCGGCAATGCCTTCCTGGCCGATGTGAACGTGGCAGAAGCCGCCGATCTTCCCGATCTTGTACGCTGTCTCGACCTCCTCCTCGAAACGCCGGTACAGCAGCATGTCCCCGAGGAGCGAGAGCGCAACGTCCCGCGACATGCCGCGGACTTCCGCCATCGTCCCTAGCCGCAACGCCGCCGCACGGGCAGCCCCAGGTCGACAGGCTCCGGCAGAGGTGTTCGGCCAAGCATTTCCGCCGGAGCCGGAACGTCGGCCTCCAGCACCTCTCCGATCGCGCCGGGCGCTCCTGCCTCGACTTCGCGCGCCTGCTCCTTGGCGTGATAGCTGGACCGGACCAGCGGCCCAGACTCGACGTGGCGAAAGCCGAATTCGTCCTCGCCGGCCTGCTTCCAGGCGCGGAACTCCTCGGGCGTCACCCAACGCGCCACGGGAATGTGCTGCATCGAGGGCCGCAGGTACTGGCCCAGCGTGAGGATGTCCACGGCGGCCTTGCGCAGGTCGGCCATCGCCTGGCGGATTTCTTCCTCCCGCTCGCCCATGCCCAGGATGATGCCGGTCTTGGTGAGCATCGAAGGCTCCATCCGCTTCGCCGCGCCCAAGTACGAGATCGAACGCCAGTAGCGCCCGCCGGGCCTTACGTCGGGATGCAGCCGCTCAACGGTCTCCAAGTTGTGGCCGAGGATCGCGGGCCGGGCCTCCAGCACCGTTCGCAGAGCCGCCTCGTCGCCCTTGAAGTCGGGGATGAGCACTTCGACGGAACAGTCCGGCAGCCGCTCGCGGATCTCGCGAATCGTGACGGCGTAGATGCTCGCTCCGCCGTCCGCGAGCTCGTCCCGGTTCACGGACGTGACGACCACGTGGTCGAGTTCCATGGCGGCGACGGTGTCGGCCACCCGCCGGGGTTCGTCCCAGTCCAGCTCGGTCGGCATTCCGTGGGCCACGGCGCAGTACTTGCAAGCGCGCGTGCAGACGTCGCCCAGGATCATGAAGGTGGCCGTGCCCGCTTCCCAGCACTCGCCGATGTTGGGGCAACCGGCCTCCTCGCAGACGGTGTGCAAGGACTGGCTCCGCATCCTCTGCTTGAGGCGGAGATAGTTGGGGCCGCCAGGCGAGCGCACCTTCAGCCACGAGGGCTTGCGGGCCGTGATGGGGATCGTCTTGAGTCCCTCGTGGGCCCGGATGCGGGACGTGCCCTTGGGCTTCACGTCCCCCGTGTCCTTGCGCGGCGGCGCGTAGCCGCCCGGGGTCGGTGCCAATGAACTGCTCAAGCCGCTCTGCGCCTCCGAAAGGCCCGGCGTCGCCGGAAAGATGTCGTAACGGGTCTGTGGGACAACCGGGCGTAATGATAACCGAAACGGCCTTGTTCGGCATTCCTGACCGCCGGATGGCCCTCAGTCTCTGCTCGCGGACAGGCGCCAGCGCCGTTACTCTCTGCTTGGCCGGAAAAGCGAGCGTCTTCTTTAGCAAATGCCCCCTCGCGCGAGGAGCAAGCCTAGCAGGTGACCGCTTCCCCACGGCAGCGCCCCCGCTACCCCTTCAGCGCGATCGCCGTGTTCGGCGGCGGTGCGGTCGCATTGGCCGTTCTTGGCTGGAACTTGTTCGCCCTCGCGCGGTCTCATCTGGACGGGTTGCCCGACGTGTCGGCCGAAGCCGATTCAGCGCCGGCTGGTCCGCCTGCGAACGCAACGCTCTTCGACTCCGTGGCTTCGGTCGCCGACGCCGACATGCACGAGGGCGTCTGGTTTCTGCTGGACAAACGCCTCTCGCGAGTGCATCGCATCTCCGACGGCAACAATCAGTGGAGCGCATTCGCGCGTCCCGGAGACGGTCCCGGCGAGCTTCGACGACCCGCTGCGCTGGCGGTTCACGGCGACACGATCGTCGTGGCCGCGCCGCGTCGCCTCCAATTCTACTGGCCGGACGGAACCTACATCGGCGGACGAGATGTCGAGCCTCCCAGCATCTGTCGTGACACCCGGCTTGGCGACCTAGCAGCCAGGCTGAGCGATGTCTCGGGCTCGAGCATAAGGATCAGAGTCCCCGAACGATATCCTCCGTTCGATCGCGTGTTCGTCCGGTCCGACGGCGCGTTGTTCTACCGGACGCCGGTGTCGACAGTTCCCCCGGGGTCGGCTGAGGTCGAGATGGCCTATCGCCTGGCCAAGTACGACGGAAGCGACTGGACGACGACGCCGATTCCCTCGGCTACCACCTTGTTCGTATCGGATCGGGCCGTCTTGGCGGCCTGGGACGACGTGCACGGCACGTTGATCGCCTTCTACTCGCTGGACGGCGGCGAAGTGTGATGGACGGGGAGGGGGAGGGAGCAAGCGGCGACCAGCCTTTGGTGCTCGCCGAGGCGCTGTTCGTGTCCTACGGCGGCGTTGGCCGCATCCTTCGAGGGAGGCAGCGACCTGCTCTCCGCGGGGCTTCGATTGATGTGCAGGCAGGCGAGGTCGTGGCGCTGGTAGGACCCAACGGCGCCGGCAAGACCACATTGTTCAAGACGTTGCTGGGCTTCATGCTCGCCCAGTCCGGTCGATGCCTCGTCGGGGGCGAGGAGCCCGGCCGGTACCGTCGTCGTCACGGCGTGGGCTACATGCCCGAAGCCGTCGTGCTTCCGCGCGTGTGGAAGGCTCGGGACCTCCTTTGCCGCGCCGTGGACCTGTCGGCGCCCCTCGAAGAGCGGGAGGAAGCGTACGCCCAGGCCGTGGCCCGAGCAGGGTTCGAGTCGGACGCCTCCACTCTGTCGCGAAAGGCGACGAAGTGCTCGAACGGCATGCAGCGGCGGATATGGCTGGCGTGCGCCCTGGCCGGCGACCCCAAGGTCGTGCTGTTGGACGAGCCGTTTGCGGGGCTGGACCTCCCGGCGCGCCGACAACTTCGCTCGAACGTTCGTTCAGCGCGAGCGAGGGGCGCGGCCGTGCTCGTGGCCAGCCACGAACTCGCTGAAGTTGTGCGCATCGCCGACAGGGTCGTCCTGTTGAAGGAAGGAGTCACTGCAACGGTGCAAGCGGTCGATCAAGCCGACGACATCTCGGTTGAGGCAATGGAGGCTGCCATGTTCCAGGGGCACGCCTGATGCGCCCGCTGACACCCGTTGAGAAGCGAATCGCCTTGCTAGTGGCGTCCCGAACGCGGGGAATGGCATGGCTCCTGGCCGTCATGGCACTCTTTGCGCTGGCCCCGCCTCACGCCCCGGTTCGCGGTGCCGAATGGATCATCGTGATCCTAGTGCTGTTCTTCGCGGTTCCGCTGATCCTCGCCCCCAGCCACCAGGAAATGATCGGACCGGGGGCCGCCCTGTGGTTGCAGAAGCCTGTTCGCGAGCTGCGCTTCGTCTTCGCACGTCTCGCCGAGTCGATGGCCGCGACGGTCGCCTTGGTCGTGCTACTCGTCTCGGCCGCGATGGCATACGGCAACACGCTCGAATGGGCGCCGCCGATGCCCTTGGACTTCGTCCTGCCCGTCGGCGCCTTGGTTTCCGTCATCACAGCCTCCGTGGCGTTCGGAACGGCTGCGTGGCTGTCCCGGGGAAGCAAGGCCACGGTCTTGGCGCTGATCTCCCTCTCCCTGTACGTCTATCGGCCGGAGGTGGCCGATCCCGAACTCGTACGAGGCGGACTCGCAGGGGCTGCTCGACTCGTGCTGCTCCCGACACCCGACCTGCTGCGGGTCGTCCTGAGCCTTACCGGGGACCTGCCATGGCGCATCCAACCCTTGCTGGCCTGCCTAGCGTATGCGATCGGCTGGATCGTGGTCGGGGCGCTGGGCATTCGATGGTCCGTGGCCACTGGAAGAGTCGCCCGAGTTTCGTGAGCCGCGCAGGAGGACATCGGTCAGTTCGCGGCGGGCGATCCCTCCTTGGGGACGATCTCGACCTCGAACTTGGCCGCGAAGTGCTGTTGCGTCGGCCCGTCCCAGTACGTCGCGAGAAAGGCGCCGTCGGGAGTTGCGCACCACACTTCCATCTGCCTGACCACCGACGTGCGCCCCAGGATGGCGCCGTCTGGCGACAGGACGAGCCAGATGGTCTGGTACCTCTCTCCCGACCCCTTCCCGGGGACGAACGAGACGACGTTGAGGATGTTCCCGTCGTCCAGCTCGGCCGAGGAGACGATGCGCTCGTCCTCCACGACGAGGCGCGGGTCGTTGCCGTCGAGGTCGGCGTAGCGCGTGATGCGAAACGGCGCACGGTCCGACACGAGCAGACCGCCGTCCCGCGTCACCGCCACCGGGCCACCCGAGGTGTATCGCACGGTGTCCCATTCCTTGTGGCGGGCGACCGGATGCCAGCTCTTCTTGTGCCGCATCTGCCTGTCGAAGCGATGAACCGCGAACCGGGACAGCTTGTGGTTCGGGTCGTAGTCGTAGCTGGAACTCACGATCAAGCCGCCGTCCGGAGTTGCCGCAAGGTTGCCAGGTGGCGGGCTCTTGAGGGGTGGTGGCCTGTACCTCTCCAACTTCTTGCCGGGTCCGAACAATCCCACGCGCTTGCGGTCCCAAACGAACATCCCTCCCGACGGGCGCGGTACGATACGGGTCGCGAACCTCACCTCGCGAGGGCCGTCGCCGTCGCGCAGCGCGACGCTCGTGCGGCTGCCGTCGGGCGATATCTCGGAAACTTCCGACACCAGGTGGTCCCCGACCCACACCGCCCCGTCCGGCCACTGCGCCATTCCCCGCGGATACCCGAAACCCGGGTCGCCCGGCGTGCTCCACACCTCCGTCACGACGACTTCCAGCACCTCGCGCTCTTGAGCGGCCGCAACGCCGAAACCGACGGGAGCGAAAGCCATGCCCGTCGCGACCACCGTCCTTAGTACAAACCGCCAACCCGGGGTCAGCATGGTAATGCCTCGACTCTCTCTCCCGCTGCGGTCCGCAACGACATTCGCACCACGTACTCGGTGTCCAGGGCGTCCTTCGCGACCCCGAACAGCGTGCCTCCTTCGCCGACCGCGATGGGACCCCAATCGAGCCGCGTCTCAGGAACGACGGCGCCCAAGTATCGGCCGCATGCGTCGAAGATGTCCCACGTGAAGGTTCCGCCGGGCAACCGATTACGCACCCACGCAAGTC
The DNA here is from genome assembly GCA_958295645.1 of Longimicrobiales bacterium. GTDB lineage: Bacteria > Gemmatimonadota > Gemmatimonadetes > Longimicrobiales > Gaopeijiaceae. The sequence goes on along the minus strand of OY282361.1, from coordinate 2,484,871 downwards.
CGTCTCTCGCTATGTCGAAGTGATCCATCAGGGGCCGATGAGCCGGGAACTCGCCAACGCCAAACCCCGACGCTTCCGCCAAACTATCGCGCTCGGCGCCCTTCAGCGGAACAGGTTCCCGCCGAAAGGCTTGTTAAGCCAAACGCACCGGAGCATCGGGGGTCTCCTTGGTGATGGGTGTCCTGCCGTCGAACGATTTCCACTTCCTGCGCCCCGCAACGGAAACCATAGACTACAAGTCCGGAATGGCAAATCCCGGGCACCTGGGGGTAGAATAGAGCGTAACAGACTGCGCCAGACCAATCAACCTCGCTACCACCCCCTCACCAAGTATCCCACGCCGAGCCCCAGATAGGTTCCCACGGCGTATCCCAGCAGGCCCACGGCGACGCCCGGAAGCACCAAGTGGCGCCACTCCCGGGAAACCGCAACGGCCAGGGCGCTGGACGGGCCGCCCACCGCGGCCTGCGAGGCCACCGCTATGGTCCCGATGTCCAAGCGCAGCAACTTGCCCACGCCGAACACGAAGACGCCGTGGACGCCCACGACCAAGAGCGTGAAGAAGAGGACGGCGGGCCCCACGGCGGCGATCTCCGAGAAACGAGACAGTATCCCAATGAGGACGAAGAAGAAGTGCAGGCTCACCGAGCCCAGCTGCATCGCGCCCGGCGCGCTCCGGTACCAGGGCGAGTGGCCCAGGAGCAGGGCCAGCGTGGTCAGCCAAAGGATCGCCGGCACGCCCGCGAGGCCGCCCAGCCATTCCGACGCCCAAACCAAGGCGAGGCCCGCGGCGAAGATGTTGGCCGTGCCCACCGCCGACATTCGTTCGCGCACGAAGTAGGGATGGTCCGCCCGGGCGTTGCGCGCCTCTGCATCTCTCGGCGCCGACGCCTCCGCGGGCGGGTAGAAGCGGCGAAGCCAGACGGGCGCCGTCAGCGTCGCGGCGAGCCACAGTCCGGTGGCCAAGTTGTCCGCGGCCACGGCCCCGGCGAACAGCGGGCCGGACAGCTCCACCGCACGCCCCACGGACGTGAAGTTGAGGGAGCCGCCGGAGTAGGTGCCGGTCAAGGCTGCGGCCAGGCGCCACGTGTCCTCGCCGAAGCTGCTTTGGTAGACGACGGCCGCGACGAACGCGCCCAGGACCGTCCCGGCGACCGCGACGGCAAAAGCCCCGACCGTCTTGGCGCCTGCCTTCTTCAGGTCGCGCAAGTCCACGGACAAGAGGAGCCAGGCAATGGCCAGAGAGGTCACCACGCCCAGGATGCCTTCGTAGACTTCGGAGGACGCCGGCACCAGGCCCGTGTTGGACAGGACCGCGCCGAAGACGATGGCCATGAGCGAGGCGCCCACCTTGCCCAGGGATGGAAAGCGGTGATCCAGCCAGAAGGCGGCGGCCGCGGCGGCCGCGACGACCGCCGCCAGGGCCAGCGGCGACTGGATCAACGTCGGGAATCCCGCGGCCGGAGTCGCGGCGTCATCGCGGCGGCTTCAGGGCGAACCGGCCAGGTGCGCCTCGGCATCGGCCCGGAGGCTGGGGAGCAGGGGGGCATGGCCGTCGGGAGGCGGGCCGTACTCCGGGAGGCCGGCTCCGATTTCGCTGTCGTAGCCGTCCAAGAAGGCGCGGTAGTAGGCCGTCGCCTTCGCCGAGTCGCCCATGAGCAGGGCGCCGCCCGCGGCCGCCGCCAAGCAAAGGAGGTGCGACGGCCGCACGGCCAACCCTGCCTCGGCCACCGCCAGCGCGGCAGGGCCGTCGCCCGCCGCGGCGTGCAGGAGCGAGAGGTGGAAGCGGTCGTCCAAGGTGAGCGCGCCGATGCGGTCGTAGGAGGCGACGGCCATGGGGAGGAACAGGTCGGCCTGCGCTTGGTCGTCCGCCTCCACGGCGCTCATCACCCGGTTGAACAGGCGCGTGGCCGCCTCTCTAGGCGTCATGGACGACAAATCCACTGCCGCCGTCGGCCCCAGGCCGCCCGCTCCGGCCCCCGGCCCGCCCGCCCGCCCCGCTTCCGCCGCCGAAGACGATGGAGCATCCCCGCCGCCGCCGGCTCGCACGACCACAAGCGCCGCGACCGCCACGATCATGCCGCCGAAGAGCACGCCCCCGACCGTCCACGCGGCCGTCCCGGAGGCGAAGCCACCGCCGCGACCGCCCGGCCCGGCCCGCGAACCAGCTCCGCCACCCCCGCTCTTCGCCACCGGCAGCGCAGCCCCGCACTGCACGCAGAAGCGGTCGGCCCCGCCCGACTCGGCGCCGCAGTCGCCGCAGGCCGGGCCCTGCAGGGCGCCCCCGCAGGCCGGACAGAACTTGGCGCCGGGGGGCGCCGTCGCCGAGCCGCAGTGCGGACAGGTCGCGGCGGCGCCCTCCAGCGCCGGCCCGGACGCCGAGGCCACCGGCCCGTCTGCGGCCGTCACCCCACCGGCCTCCCCGCCCCGATCGCGTTGAAGAAGAGCGGCCACGTCACCATGCTCTGGCCCCGGTAGTTGGGCTGGAATCCGAACAGAATCACCTCGCCCCGGCCCACCCGGGCTCGCAACAACGCGGGACGGCCGGCCAACCTGTCCGGACCCAGCACCCAGCCCGCCACGACCGGCTCCTCGCCGTAGCGCCCGACCACCTCCACGCGCTCGTCGTCCACCGAGAACGCGCGGCTGCTCCGCCAATACCACGCCGGAGTCCCGTCCCGGTACCCGGCGGCGAGCGGATCCGCCTCCAAGTCCACCCGCAGGATCGAGCCAGGCACGTAGAACTCCGTGTTGGGCAGGCCCGCCACCGCGTTCTCCACCCCCAGGCCGAAGAGCCCGGCCGCGAACTCCGACGCCTGTTCGATCGCAACCAGCCGCCCGCCCGCCTCGACGAACTCGCGCACCGCCTGCCGGCCCGCGTCGCCAAGCCCTCCCACGTAGTCCTCCGGAAGCGACCCCGGCCGGTGGCCTTCGCTTATCGACGCGTCCGACTGGCTCTGGAAGACCAGCACGTCGTAGTCGTCCTGCAGTCCCCCGGCCCTCATGCGGGCGTCGTGGAGCGTGTCGTAGCGGACTCCGTGCTGGTCGAGGAGCCAGCGCGTCCAGCCCGCCACCATGGGCTCCTGGTGGCCCTTGTACACGCCGATTCGCGTGTTGGCCGCGGCCTCCGCGACCGCAGTCCCGTACTGCACTTCCACCACGTCCATGGGCTCGCCCAACGGCACGGAGGGCTCCGCGTCCAGCGCGACCGCCTCCACGCCCATCAGCAAGGGCAGCCGGTGAGCCGTCACGTCGTAGGGCCGCTTGGGCGGTCCGCCGGGAAACTCCCGCAGGTCGGGGTACTCCTGTTCGGCGAGAAGCGCCTGCGCGAACGCGGCGCTGGGCTGCCTCATCGCAATCACGTGCGACCCCGCCGGAAAGGACGCGCCGCCCGCCTCGAAGCCTTCCTCGGCAGGCCGCACCTCCACGTCGCCCATGGTCAGGATGCGGAGCACGCTCTGCAACCCTTCCTCGTTCGCCTGCCCGGCGGGCAACGCCCAGGCCGCGGGCCAACTGTCCCATCCCTCGACCGCCCTCTCGTTGACGCGCCAGTAGTTCTCCAGCCAGAACCGCCGGTTGCGAGCGGCGTTGGCCAGCAGCGCCATCGCTCCCGAGAACTGGTACTCGACGATGTCCGCCAGTCCCCACTCGCCGCCCTCCCAAGGCCAGGGGAAGTTCCAGGTCCTCTGCGACGCGTCGTACTCGCGGCCGCCCCGAACCGCCTCGCGCGGCACGTCGACCGTCGAAGCCAGGCGCGCGGAGGCGGTCTCGCTGAGGATGCGCACGCCCCCGTGATAGTGCATGTACGCGCGGCCCGGATGGAAGCCGTCGTAGATGGCGTTGATCACCACGCCCCGCTTGCCCTGGGAGGTGAGCTCCGCGGCCATGTAGGCGCCCAGCTGGTTGCCGGCGGCGACGAGGCCCGGGTCCACGTTGGGCTCGATCGGGTCGATGTAGGGGGGGAAGAAGATCCTTGCGCCGCTCCCGCCCATCTGGTGAATGTCGTGCACGATCTGCGGGCGCCAGTCGTTCTGCGCGGCGACCGTGTGCTGCGTCTCCTTCTGGTAGAACGTGTACCAGTCGCGGTTGTTGTCGTGTCCCGTGTAGAAGTGATAGAGCCAGGGGGGCGCGCGGCCTTCGAACTCCGTGCCGTGGTGCTGGTTGTAGAAGTCGTTGACCCACTGCGTGCCGTCCGGGTTGAGCGAGGGAATCTGAAGGACGATGGCTTCGTCCAGGATCTGCAGCACGTTCTCGTCGTCCGAAGAGGCCAAGTGATGCGCGAGCTTGGCGGCGGCCTGCGCGCTACCCACTTCCGTGGAGTGGATGGCGTGCGTGATCATCACGACGGTGCGGCCCGCGTCCAGGAGGGCCTCGAGCTCGTCGGGGCCGGCGACCAGGCGGGGGTCGCCGAGGCGGCGTTGCACCTCGTGCAGCTCGGCCAGGCGCGCGTGGTTGGCGGGACTGGTGATGGTCAGCATGACGAAGGGCCGTCCCTTGGTGGTCGGTCCCAGCGTGTCGACCGCGACGCGGGCGCTGGCGCCGGCCAGGGCGTCGTAGTAGGAGGACAGGGCGTCCCAGTTGGCCAGCCGCCCGGGCGTCCCGGGCGCGAAGCCGAAGTGGTCGTCGGGCGAAGGCGTCTGCGCGAGCGCCGGCAACGGCAGGGCGAGGCAAAGCGCCAGCAGCGTGGCGGGCGGCGTGATTCGCATGGGGGTCTCCTTGAGGTGGATGCGTAGGCTACAGGCCGGTCGGCGCGTCGATGAACCAAGTCTCGGTCCCGAAGCGGTCTCGGAGCAACTCGGCCACGGCCTTGACGCCCCAGGTCTCGGTGGCGTAGTGCCCCCCGAGAAGGATCGAGAGGCCGAGTTCCGCCGCTTCGATCGCGTGATGATGCTGGGCCTCGCCGGTCACGAGGGCGTCCAGGCCCAGGGCGGCGGCCTCCCGAAGGGTCGACGCTCCCGCGCCCGTCACGACGGCAGCGCGCCGAATCCTCTCGGCGCCGCCCGGAAGCGTCTGCACGGCGGCGCCCGTCAGACGGGAGAGCCGTTCGGCCAACTCCGCCGCAGCCAGGCCCGCCGACGAGGACCGGGAACCGCCGGGGGAGACGCCGAGGCGCCCCTTCCAGCCGACCGGAGTCCCCTCGTAGCTGCCGAAGGGAGCAAGCTCCTCCAGGCCCAGGCGCCGCGCCAGGACGGCTGCGTTGCCCACTTCCGGGTGCGCGTCCAGGGGCAGGTGACTGCTGTAGAGGGCGGTGCGGTTCTCGACCAGCGCGCGAATTCGCTCGAACCGATAGCCGACGAGGCGCTCGGGGCCTCCCCAGAACAGGCCGTGGTGCACGACGATCAAATCGGCCCGTCCCGCGGCCTCGCGGATCACCGCGGTGCTCGCGTCCACCGCAACCGCCACCCGCCGCACCGGTCCCGGCGCCTCCACCTGCAGGCCGTTCAGCGCGCCCGGGTAGTCGGGGATCGCGTCCACGTCCAAGTAGTCGTCCAAGAATGCGACGACTTGGGCCAGGGGGACCGCCGCCGCTTCGGAACCAGCTGTCGGTGGGATGGTCAGCCTCGACTCGGCGCCTGCGCCTGCTGCATCCCGACGGGCGACGGCAGCTCGCCGATCCTGTCGGCCTTGGCGCCCGCGAGCCGCTTTTGCCCCTCCCGCTCCGTGCGCGGCGCCGGCAACAGCTCCATGCGTCCGACTTTGACGATTCCGTTCATCTTGCCGCCTTCCTCCAGCTGGAGGCGGCCCGCGTGCACTTCGCCGTCGATCGCGCCCGTGGCGTGCACCTCCAGCCGTCCATCGACGCGCACCACGCCGCTGACCGAGCCCGCTATCACGCCCTCCTTGCTCGTCACCTCTCCGTCGACTCGGGCGTCCTTGCCGATCACGACCGACTTGTCGGATTGGAGCGTGCCGTCGACCGAGCCTTCGACGCGAATCGATCCCGACGACTTGCAGTCCCCCACCACGGTCATCCCCGGCCCGACGATGGAAATGACTCGATCCTCCACGGGTTCCTTGTTGAAACGACTTCTAGGCATGGTCTCGTTCTTTCGTTCTTTCCGTCCGCCGGTCAGGGCGGCACAACCAGGGTCAACGGATCGACGGGGCGTCCGTCCTTCAGTATCTCGAAGTGAAGATGGGCCGCCGTGGACCGCCCGGTCGAGCCCGACATCGCGATCACTTCGCCCCGCCGCACCTGCATCCCGCTCTCGATCACCAGCTCGGAGGCATGTCCGTACAGGCTCTGAAAGCCGTCTCCGTGATCGATCCGGACGAATAGTCCATACACGGAGTCTTCGGCGGCTTCGAGCACTTCGCCGGCGCCGGCGGCCCGAATGTACGAGTCGGTCGGCACCGCGATGTCGATGCCCGGATGATCGCCTTCGGATCCTTCGAGAAGGGACTGCGTCACGAATCCGGCGGTCGCCAGCGGCCAAGCCGACGGGGTGGTCTCGGCCTCGTCGGCCGGTACGGGTTCGCCTTGCGCCGGGGCCGAGGACAACTGCCAGAGGCGAACTTCCGGCGGCTCCACTTGGCCGAACAAAAGGCGAAACTGCTCTTGTCGCCGTTCAAGTTCGACGAGATGCTCCGCCAGCGCGCTCAGCTCGGGCTGGAGGGCGACGAGCGAGTCCAGTTGCCTTGCCAACGCCTCCGCGTGCGAGGCCCGCCGGTACAGCGGCCACCAGCTCGCCACCAGAGCCACCAGAGCCGCGGCCGCCAGCGCAACCGCCACAGCCAGCAGGCGCAACCGGCGGTACGACATCTCCACGGTGCGAGTCCGCCCGTCGCCGGCCGGCACGAAGACGACCGACATTCGCCGTCGCCGCCCGGGCCCGCTCACCGTCTGCGCGCCTCTCCCCCGGCCGACGCCCTCGCCGGGTCAGTCCAGCACATCGCGAGCCGTTTTCCCCGTGAGCGCCTCGAAGACGCGTTCCAAGTCTTCGGCATCGTGGAACCGGATGCGAACGTCGCCGCGGCCACGGCCCTTCCAGCGAATCGCCACGCGGGTTCCGACGTGCTCGGCCAAGGCTTCCTCGAGCATGGAGACCGCCGGATCCCTACGCGGCTTCGCGCGTGGCCCCTTCCCCTCCGGCCTCTCGCCCTTGCCGGCGGCCTGGCGCACCCGTTCTTCCGTTTCCCGAACCGTCCAATCCTCGTTCACGGCCCGGCGCGCCAGAGCTTCGGCCTGCCCCGCGTCGGCGACCGCGAGAAGCGCACGCGCATGTCCCTTCGAGAGCGCCCCTTCCTCGACCATTCGCCTCACGGGCGGAGGCAACCCCAGCAGGCGCAGCGTGTTGGCCACGGCCGATCGGCTCTTGCCCACGGTCTCGGCGATTTCGGCTTGGGTCAGGCCGAACTGGTCGCGCAAGGCTTCGTATCCCTTGGCTTCGTCGATCGGCCCCAGATCCTGCCGCTGGATGTTTTCGACCAAGGCCAGCACCAGCAACGTGCGGTCGTCGACGCGGCGGACGATGGCCGTCACCTCCGTCCAGCCCAACTGCTTGACGGCCCGTAGCCTGCGCTCGCCCGCGACCAGTTCGTACTGCCGCGCGGCCGCCGAACCCCTGACGACGATCGGCTGAATCAGGCCGTTTTCCTTGATCGACGCCGCCAGCTCCGACAGCTCTTCCGCCTTGAAGTCCACCCGGGGCTGATACGGATTCGGAGCGATGGCCTCGACCGGAAGGCTGCGCGCGTCGGCTCCTCCTCCCGCGGGGCTCGCGTCGTCCATGTACTCGCCGATCAGCGCGCCGATGCCCCGGCCGAGGCGGTCGGGCCGGCTCATGCTCGCTCTCCCGGGGCCGGCGCCGACGTGCGGGCCGTCAGTTCGCGGGCCAAGGCGGCGTACTGTTGCGACCCGGCCGAGGAGGGATCGTAGTCGAGCACGGCCTGTCCGAACGACGGCGCCTCCGCCACGCTCACGTTGCGGGGGATGACCGTCTGGAACACGTCGAAGTACTTCTTCGCTTCGGACGCGATCTCTCGCGAGAGGTTGAGGCGTCGGTCGTACATCGTCAGCAGGACTCCTTCGACGTCCAAGCCGGGATTGAGGCCCCGCCGAACCAAGCCGATCGTGCTCATGAGCTGGGCCAGGCCTTCCAGCGCGTAATACTCGCACTGGATGGGAACGATGAGCGAGTCGGCCGCCGAAAGGGCGTTCAGCGTGAGCAGGCCGAGAGAGGGCGGACAGTCGATGATGACGAAGGCGTAGTCCTCCACGACCGGCGCGAGCGCTTCTCGGAGAATCGTCTCGCGGTCGCGCACCCCCACCAGCTCGAGTTCCGCGCCCACCAAGTCGCGATTGGCGGGAACCACCTCGAGATCGGCGGGGACGACCTGGCGGTGGATCGCCCGGTAGACGGGAAGGCCCCGAACCAGCACGTCGTAGATCGTGGCCAAGTTGTCCCGCTCGACGATCCCCAGGCCGCTGGAGGCGTTGCCCTGCGGATCAATGTCCACCAACAGCACGCGGGCGCCCTCCCGCGCCAAGGCCGAACTCAAGTTCACGGCCGTCGTGGTCTTGCCCACGCCGCCTTTTTGGTTCGCGATTGCGATGATCCGCACCGGAGAAGCCTTGCTTGAAGGAGAGAGATGGGATGCGGCCTTCGCCCGGGGGACGCTCCGGGCGACGTGGACCGCTCCACAAGGTATAGGGTCCGTTCGGCGCCGCCTAGGATGCCGGGCGCGCGAACCAGACGACGCGCGGGGGCTGGAAGGCGGTCTGCGGTGCTTCCGCGGTCTGCCGGGCGATCTCGTCTACGACATGCGCCGGGGACATGCCATGGGCTCGTCGGTCGGAGGTTGTGTTTCACGTGAAACACGCCGGAATGAGACCGTCCGGGGGTCGGCCGTTCGCGACGCGGCCGACGTCCGCGTGGCCGACGACGAGGCGATGCCGGGCTAGGATCCGCCGGTTCTTCGGCTGGCAGGCCGCGCCTTCGCTTCGTGTTCCACGTGAAACAACCGGCCTCTTGGCCCGATCCGCCAACGGCCGCGCCGCCTGATCCGCCATCGCCCTTGGCGTCGCCCGCGGGTCAAGCCGGAAGCGACTCCGGAGCCTGTCTGGCCTTGAGGCGGCGTATCTCCATCACGAGGTTCTGCAGGTCGGCCGGCGACACGCCGGGAACGCGGCCCGCTTGGGCCAACGTCGCTGGCCGCACACGCGCCAAGCTCTCTCTAGCCTCGTGGGACAACGTGACCAGGCCGGCGTAGGGCACGTCTTCGGGGATGGCGAATTCGGCCATCGCACGTAGCCTTTCGGCCCGCTCCGTCTCCCTCCGCACGTAGCCTTCGTACTTCTCGTCCACCTCGACGGTGGCCAGAACGTCCGTGTCGAACCTCGGACTGCCTTCGGGCGCCGACTCCACGAGCGCTCGCGCCGTCACCCCCGGACGCCGGAGAAGCTCCCGCGCTCGTACCCGCTCCGTGACCGGCGAGGACTTGGCCGCCCGCAACGCGCGATTGGCGCTGTCCGGGGACAGCCGCGTGTCCCGGAACCAAGCCCTGGCACGCGATTCCTCGGCCAGCCGTTCGCCGAGGGCCTGCACTTGATTCGGCGTCAGCAGGCCCAGATCGCGGGCCAGCGGCCCCAGTCGTCCGGGCGCGTTGTCCTGCCGGAGCAACAGGCGAAACTCCGCGCGGGAGGTGAACAGGCGGTACGGCTCGTCCACCCCCTTGGTCACCAAGTCGTCCACGAGCACTCCGATGTAGGCTTGGTCGCGCTCCAGCACGAAGGGCGGTCGGCCCTGCACCGCCAACGCGGCGTTGGCTCCCGCCACGAGGCCCTGGCCCGCAGCCTCCTCGTACCCGGTGGTTCCGTTGATCTGCCCGGCGAAATAGAGTCCCGGCAACGACCTGACCTCCAGCGTGTGGCGCAGCTGGCGGGGCGGAAAGTAGTCGTATTCGATCGCGTAGCCGGCCCTGGTCATCTTCGCGTCCTCCAGCCCCGGCACGGTGCGCAAGCATTCGAGCTGCACCTCCGGCGGCAACGACGTGGACAGGCCGTTGACGTAGAGTTCGTGGGTGCCGAGTCCTTCCGGCTCCAGAAACACCTGGTGCCTCGGCGTCTTCGGAAAGCGCACGATCTTGTCTTCGATGGACGGGCAATAGCGCGGTCCCCGGCCGCCGATCTCCCCGCCGTAGAGGGCGCTCCGTTGCAGATTGCGGCCGACGATCTCGGCCAGCGCGGCGCCCGTCCACGTGATCCAGCAGGCGCGCTGCTCGGGCGTGTCCTCGCGACTGTAGCAGGAGAACGCCTGGGCCTCGCGATCCCCCTCCTGGCGTTCGCAACGGCCGAAGTCCACGGTCCGGCCGTCGATCCGCGGAGGCGTGCCGGTCTTGAACCGAGCGACTTCCAGGCCCCTTGCCTCCAGCGCCTCGGCCAAGCCGACGGAGGGCGCTTCGCCGGCCCGGCCCGCTCCGTGCGCTGCGGACCCGCCCACGTGAATCCGGCCGCGCAGGAAGGTGCCGGCGGTCACCACCGCCGCCTTGCCTTCGAACGAGACCCCGCCGCGCGTCGCCACCAAGCAGGACTCGCCGTCCAAGCGCAGCTCGGTCGCCATCTCCTGGAAGAGGTCCAGATTGTCCAGGCCGTCGAGGATGCGCCGTACCGCCAGCGGGTATAAGGCGCGGTCGCACTGCGCCCGCGGACCCCAGACGGCCGGTCCCTTCGAGCGGTTCAACATGCGGAAGTGTATGCGGGAAGCGTCCGTCGCAGGCGCCATGACGCCGCCCAAGGCCCCCACTTCGCGCGCAACGGTCCCTTTCGCCACGCCGCCGATGGCCGGATTGCAGCTCATCTGGCCTATTCGACTCAGGTCGGGCGTCACCAGCACGGTCTTGGCGCCCAGCCTCGCGGAGGCGGCCGCCGCTTCCGCCCCCGCATGGCCGCCGCCCACCACCACGACACCGTAGCGAAGCCTCATCACTTGCCGACGCAGAAGTCGCTGAACACCCGGTCCAGCACGTCCTCCGGCGAGATCACGCCCAGAATCTCCTCGAGCGCCGTCTCGGCCGACTTCACGTGCGCCGAGCCCACCTCGGGCGGCAACCCCTCGTCCAGGCCCCGGGCGAAGGCCTCGATCTCCTCTTGCGCCTGCGCCAAGCAGCCGGCTTGGCGGCGCGTCGTGACGACGGGCACCTCGTTGCGGTTCTCCACGACGCCTCCGAACACCAAGCGGGCCAAGGCCTGCTTCAGATCCGCGAGCCCGTCCCCACGCACCGCCGACACCGGGATCTCGCCCGGCCCGGGAGGCTCCGAGCCGCTCGCCAAGTCCCACTTGGTGCGCACGGCGACGACCGGCGCGGCCAAGTCCCCCAGAAACGCCTCCTCCTCGCACCCCATGGCGCTCCCCGCTTCCCTGCAGTGCAGCACCGCGTCCGCCGCGGCCAGCCGCCGCCGCGCCACCTCGACGCCCATTCGCTCGACGTGGCCTTCGGCCTCTCGAAGGCCCGCCGTGTCGATCAGCCGGAAAGGCAGTCCCTCGATGGACACCACCGCCTCGATCGCGTCGCGAGTTGTCCCCGCCTCGGTGGACACGAGCGCCCGCTCGGAACCCAGCAAAGCGTTGAAGAGACTGGACTTGCCGGAATTGGGACGGCCCGCCAGGACGATCACGGCGCCCGCTCGCAGCAGCTCGCCCGCAGGCGCCGTCGCCAGCAGCCGGCCAATCTCGCCCGCCACCGCGCGCGCCTCTTCGGCGATGCGCTCCAAGGACGCCGGCGCGTCGCTTTCTTCGGGAAAGTCGATGTGGTGCACCAGCATGGCGGCCAAGCCGGTCAGGCGTCCGCGAAGCGAAGCGATCCGCGCGCTCAAGCCTCGTTCCAGCTGGTGCAGCGCCACGAGCCGCCCCTTCTCGGACTTGGCCGAGACGACGCCGGCCACGGCCTCGGCCTGGGCGAGGTCGAGCTTGCCGTTGAGATAGGCCCTTTGCGTGAACTCCCCCGGCCGGGCGATCCGGGCGCCCAGGATGGTGCAGGCTTCCAGGACGCTCGCGGGGATCAGGCGCCCTCCGTGCGTGCTGATCTCGGCCATGTCCTCGCCGGTGTAGCTGGCCGGGCCTTCAAGGAAAGCGACCAGGGCCTGGTCCAGCACTTCGCCCGAAACGGGGTCGACGAGCGTGCGCAACCGGCTTGCCCGCCCCGGCAGGTCGGCGGCCTGTGCGTTCCGGGCCGCCACGTCGCCCGCCGGGTGCGCCGACGGCTCCGGACCGTTGTTCTTCGGCCCCTGGAGCAGGCCGTGCAAGACGGCCGCCGCGCCGGGGCCGGAGAGACGAACCAAGGCGGTTGCGCCGATCCCCGGAGGCGTCGCCACGGCTACGATGGTGTCCGGTCGCCCGTCCGGCTCGTGCACGAGGCCGCCCGGCGGGTCAGGAAGGCTTGGGACGCCCCGCGACTCCCGCTTTCCGGCGTTCCTTGGCGACCAGCAGCGTCTGCGGAATGGTTGCCAAGTTGGCGGTGGCGTAGTAGAGGTTCAGCCCCGACGCAAAGTTGAAGAATATGAACGTCATGAACGCCGGCATGAAGAACAACATCATCTTCATCTGGGGATTCGCGGCGGCCCAGCCGGTCGTGAGCTTCATGGTGAGGAATTGCAACAACAACATGCTGGCGCCGACCAGCACGGGCATTATCCAGAAGGGATCCGGCGCAGAGAGATCGGGCAACCAAAGGAACGGCACGGCGCGCAACTGAATCGTGTTCTGAAAGACCAAGAACAAGGCGATCAGCATAGGCCAGGGCAACAATATCGGAAGACATCCCGCGAGCGGGTTGAATCCTTGTTCCTTGTACAACTTCATCAATTCCTGCTTCTGCTTCTGGGGATCGTCCTTGTACTTGTCCTTGAGTTCCTGAACCATCGGTTGCATGCTCTGCATTCTGATGTTCGACCGCATCGCCTTCTGGTTGAGCGGCCACAGCACGATGCGCATCAGCAAGCCCATCACGATCAAGACCAGCCCGTAGCCCAGGGCAAGCCGTTCGTGCAACGCGGTGATCGTCCACAACACGATGCCCACGAACGGCCGGACCACGGGACGGAAGAAGCGCCAGCCGTAGGGATTGAGTTCTTCCAGTTGATCGGCGGTCGCCGCCAGCCGTTCCCGCTCGATGGGTCCGGCGTAGGCTCTGTAGGCGTAGGCGCCCGAACTCTGCACCGGAGCCTCGACGCGCACGTCCGCGCTCTCGCCGTCGGGGCCGGGACCGGCCCAGGCCATCGGCAAGGACGTCTCCGCGGCCGGCAGAATCACCGTTACGAAGAACTTGCTTTTCACGGCGGCCCACTGTAGCGGTCCGTTTATGATCTCGATCTCGTCCACGTTGTTCAGGCGTTGCGACGTTACGCCCTGGCCGGGGTTGTTGCCCACTAGCGCCGCCGCTTGGCGTTCGTCGTTCTCCTTCGCCTCGTTGAAGGCAAGGCCGCGGCCCATGTCGAGCCTGATCGACGTGCGTTCGACGGGGGGCAGTTCGCCCTCCACGCTGAAGACGTAGGAATCCGCCGTGAACGTGTAGCGGATCTCGCTGAAGAAGGCGCCTTCGGGATGCTCGTAGCGAAACGAGAGCGTCGCCGGGCCGTCGCCCGGACCAAGCCGGATGCCGTCTGGCGGCTCGACTCGGTGCGCGAACCGTCCCAAGGCCACCGAGTCCGTCCCGAAGCGCCAGGTGCCGCGCAGCAGGCCGCCCGTCTCCGGCGGGACCAGCTCCACTGGGCCTTCGCGCGCCAGCGACGGATACTCCGAAAGCTCCGCCGAGCGCAACGCGCCGCCGTAGTTGGAGAACCGCAATCGGAAGAGAGGCGTCTCGACCTCGACCAAGAGTTCCGCGTCCTCGTCCTCCTCCGGCTCCCCGAAGAGCCTCTCGGCGGTGGCCGAAGGCGCGGCCTCTGCCGGGTTCGCCTCCGCGGGCGTGCCGGCGGGCCTCTCCGGAACGGCCTCGGGAACCGGCGGGGGCGGAGGAGGAGGAAACAAGACGTTGGTGAGCAGGATGACGCCCATCATCAGCGTCACCGCGAGCAACAGGCGCTGGAGGTTCACTGGTCTGCCGGGGCTCCCGGAACCGGGTCTGGCCCGCAACCGCCCCACGGATGGCAACGGCCGATGCGCTTCAGTCCCAGCCAGGCGCCGCCGGCCGGTCCGTGGGCCTCGATCGCCTGGCGCGCGTACTCCGAACATGTGGGCCAGTAGCGGCACGAGGGGGCCACCAGGGGCGAAATCCCGCCCTGGTAGAGTCGAATCAGCCCGATCATCGCCTTGGCAAGCACATTTCCTCCACCGCCTTCACGAATTCCGCCTCCAACTGCAGGTATGTCGCTCCGTACGCGTTCCTTCGAGCGCGAACCAGGACGTCGGCGGGCGGGTGCAGGGCTTCGAGCCGACCGAGCAACCGTGTGCGGCCGATTTCCTTCAAGCGGCGCTTCACGAGGTTCCGTGCGGTCGTCCGGTGGCCGAGCTTGGGCACCACGCAACCGATCCGCGACCGGGGAGAGGCGTCCCGAAGCACGTAGACGTCGAGGCTCCGCGTACGCACGTGCCGCCCTCGCCGGAAGATCGCGCGGATTTCGGCGCCGCTCCGGATGCGCGCCGCTCTGGGGAAGCGCTGCGAGCGCGGATCCGCGCTGGGCTCCCGGCCGTCCGGGGCATCGGTCGTCAGCGCGCGTACTTGGATCCGGTGGACACGACGATCGCTCGCCGGCCCCTCCGGCGCCGCCGGTTCAAGACCTTGCGGCCCGCCTTGGTGCTCATTCGGGCACGGAAACCGTGCTTGTTGAGCCGCTTCCGGTTCCGTGGCCTGTACGTCGGTTTCATTTGCGTGTCCGCGTTTTCGAAGCGCCTGGGAGGCTGTCGGGGAAGAACGACAAGGGTACAGCCCGGGAAAGATAGTGGAGCCGGGGCGGGCGGGTCAACGAAAGGGCGGGCGGCCTGTTCGGGCTGGCCGAACCGCTCGCTACGGCCAGACGATTTCGTAGACGATCACTTCGTGGACGGCGTCGGCGTCGTAGGCAACAAGCTGAACCATCGCTTCGCCGCCGCGGTCAAACAACCTGGGCCCGGAAGCATCCCATTCGAGACGGCCCAAGTGGCACTGCCGGCCGAGGTCGAAGCCGTCCAGGCGCACGTCTTGGATCTTGTCTACGTCGATGTTGCCGGGCTCCCGGCCCCCCGGAGCGCACGGTCGGAATCCCCGCTTTCCCGCCCCACACCACATCCGGACGGCTCGCCCTCCCAACGACCACGGCACGCGCCCAGGGGTCGGTCGCCTTCCACTTCGCTGGTTCCACAGCTCCGAAGTGGAGCGACGGCATCCCCTCGTCGAGGTCCGCGAGGTGCAATGGGGTACCCACGAAGTCCGGACGGCGGTCCATGCCGGCCACGACGACTCGGGCGCCGCCCACCGGCACGAAACTGGCCCCTGGGAAACCGAAGTTGCGCTGGACCACGAATTCGCCGTCGTGGTCGAAGAACTGCCAAATCCGCCTGCCGGCGTCCAGCGCGACAATCTGGTCTCCAACGACGGCGACGCTCGTAACGACGTTGAATTCGCCGGGGCCCTCGCCACGGCGGCCGACCGCTCGAACAAATCGCCCGTCGTGGTCGAACACTTTGAACTGCGCGTCGCTGTCCAGGACGAAGTAGCCGATTTCCTCGCTCCACAAGAGACCAATGCGCTCTCGTTCGATCATCCCGTCCCCTTCGGCATCGCCGATGCGCACGACCTCGCGCAGGACGAGTTCCACCGGCTCGACCGGTTTCGCGCGTCCGCCGGATGACGGCCGGATCAGGAGCCGAGGCGCGCCCGAATTGACTTCCCCCGCGCGAATCATGTAGGTTGCCGCCCCTTCGTCTTCTCGGGGGGAGGCGGCGGGGGGATTCCTTGGGGCGCTGAACGACGGAGCAGCCAACTGGGCGCGACCGAACTTTGGAACCGGATTCTGGAACGGGCCAAGCGTCGCGTTCCCGAGCAGAGCTACCAGACGTGGCTCTCCAGCGCGGAGGCGGTTTCCTATTCCGACGGAGTGCTCCGGATCGAGGCGCCGAGCCGGTTTCACGCCGAATGGCTGGAGGACAAGTTCGGGGCCTTGCTTCTCGATGCCGCCCGCGACGACGGCGGGGAGGCCCCGGAAATCCGCTTCTCGTTCGGGCAGGCCGGAGAGGCCCCCGCTCCTGCGACGCCG
This sequence comes from Longimicrobiales bacterium, assembly GCA_958295645.1. Lineage (GTDB taxonomy): Bacteria > Gemmatimonadota > Gemmatimonadetes > Longimicrobiales > Gaopeijiaceae. Next base: position 2,468,700 of record OY282361.1, on the reverse strand, counting down.
GAGATCAAGGCGACGGACGTGGAGGGCCCGGATTCGTTTCCGGCGGCTTCCGCCTCGAGGGCCAGCGGCGGATCGGGGAGCGCGCCGGACGCTCGCTCGGGCGAGGCCTCGCGGGCAGGCGACAAGCGCATCAACGCCCGCTACACCTTCGACCGCTTCGTCGTGGGCGAGAACAACCGCCTAGCCCAAGCGGCGAGCCTAGCCGTGGCCGAGCGGCCCGCGCGCGCCTACAATCCGCTCTTTCTGTACGGCGCCACGGGCCTCGGCAAGACGCATCTCATGCAGGCCATCGCCAATCACCTGCTGGGCTCGGCGCCCGGCGCCCGCATCTGCTACGTCCCCGCGGAGCAGTTCTTCAACGAGATGGTCACGGGCATCGCCACGCAAACGACCGACGCGTTTCGCGCCCGCTACCGGTCCTTCGATCTCCTGCTGGTCGACGACGTGCAGTTCCTGCGCAGGAAGGAGCACACGCAGGAGGAGTTCTTCCACACGTTCAACTCGCTCTACAACGCCGAGCGCCAGATCGTCATCAGCAGCGATCGCCATCCCAAGGAGCTGGACGGCCTCGAGGCCCGGCTGGTCTCGCGCTTCGAGTGGGGCCTGGTCGCGGACGTCGACCCGCCCGACTACGAGACGCGCGTGGCCATTCTCCGCAAGAAGGCCGAAGAGGACGACATGGAGCTGGACGCCGACGTGGTGGACTTGGTCGCCGAGAGCTGCCGTTCGTCGGTGCGCGAACTAGAGGGCGCGATCATCAAGTTGCTGGCGTTCTCCTCGCTCACCCGGCGGGCGCTCACGCTGGACTTGGCCCGCGCCGCGCTCTCGGGCATCGTGGACGACGCGGCGGGTTCGCCGAGCAGTCCCGAGGCGGTGCGCGACTTGGTGGCGGAGGCCTGGGGTGTGGCTGGCCACGCCTTGGCCTCTCGCAGCCGCCGCCGCAATCTGGCGGTTCCCCGGCAGGTCGCGATGTTCTTGATCAAGGAGATCCTCGATCTGCCGCTTCAGCAGATCGGGGCCCTCTTCGGCGACCGCGACCACTCGACGGTCATTCATTCCATCCGCAAGGTCGAACGCCAGATCAATGCCGATCCCAAGTTCAGCGCGCAGATCGCCCAGGTGCGGGCGCGGTTGCAGGCGGCGGAGCGGAAGAGCGCGTGAACGGTCGGTCCCCGGAGCGCGAACCCGGAGTTTTCGACAGCCGATTGTGGAAAACCTGTGGAAACCGTGGAAAAAGCCCGGGTTTTCCACAAGCCGGGCGGCGGCACTTCGGTTTTCCACAATTCTTCCCCATGTTTTCCACAACGGCGCGGGCCGCCGGATTCCTTGGCCCGGCTTGGCCGTCTTGGGGATCCGGCAACGGTTTTCCCGGTTTTCCACATCCCCTATGATGACGATTCTTTTCTTACCTATTACTTATTGATCGGCGCCACATCGCAAGAATCGCTCTCCACACGCCCCCTCTTCCCCACCGTCTCATGGACCTGACCATCACCCGCCAGAACCTGCACCGCGCACTCTCCGCCGTGACCGCCTGTCTCCCGGCCAAGACCTCCCTGCCCGTGCTCTCGAACATCCTCGTCGAGTGCGTGGACGGGGGCGTGCGGATCAGCGGAACCGATCTCGACCTTTGGTTGCGCACCACGGTTCCCGCCGACGTGAAGACGCCCGGATCGGTCACCGTCCCGGGAAAGAAGCTGGAGGAGCTGGCGCGCGAGATGAGAGAGGCGCCGGTGAGCATGCAGCTGCAGGGAGACCAGCTGAACATCCACTGCGGGCGAAGCCAGTTCAAGGTCAACGGCCTTCCCGCCGAGGAATTCCCGGCGTTGCCCGAGATCGACTTTGGCCAGGGATGGAGCGTCGTCGCCAAGGAGCTTCACGAGTTGATCCAGAAGACGGCCTTCGCGGTCTCGGACGAGGAGAGTCGGCCTGTGCTGATGGGAGTGCTCTGGGAGCTGCGGGAGGACGAGATGCGGATGGTGGCGACGAACGGGCACCGGTTGGCTCGCATGGCCGTCAAGGCCGGGTCGGGGGGCGCGGAGGGGAAGGACTTCATCGTGCCTCCGCTCGCGTTGTCCCATGTGCAGCGGCTCTCCGATCCGGAGGACGAGGTCGAGGCGGCCGCGGGCGGCAACCACTTGGGCTTCCGGCTGGGTGCCACGGAGGTCTACACCCGGCTGATCGAAGGCACCTACCCCAACTACGAGCAGGTGATCCCGAAGGACAACGACCGGGTAGCGCGGACGACGCGGGAGGATTTGGCGCGCGCCGTGCGGCGAATGGGGGTGATGACGAGCGACCAGACGCACAAGATCAAGCTCTCCTTCGCCGCGGAGCAGGTGCGCATGAACGTGACCACGCCCGATCTGGGGGAGGCCCACGACGAGCTGGACGTGGAGTACGCCGGGGAGCCGCTGGAGATCGCCTTCAACGCCGTCTACCTGCAGGAAGTGCTGAAGGTGATGGGCAGCGAAGAGGTCAAGATGGCCTTCAAGACGCCGGAACGCGCGGCGACGATCGAGCCGGGCGACGGCGACTCGGACTACCTGTGCTTGGTCATGCCGCTTCGGTTGGTCGACTGAACCGGCTCGGCGCGGGCCAGCGAACGGGCTTCTTCGAGGAGTTCGGAGGCCTCGAAGACCGCCTGGAGTTCGTATCCCGCCTGGGCGATGCGTTCGCGGCCGCCCTCGCCGCGGTCCACGAGCGCAAGCACGCCGAGGATGCGGCAACCGTGCGCGACGACGGCGCTTGCGGCCTGAAGCGCGCTGCCGCCGGAGGTCACCGAGTCTTCGACGATCACGACCTGCGCCGCCGGGGGAAGACCTCCTTCGATCTGCTTGCGCACGCCGTGGGTCTTCCTCGCCTTGCGCACGGCGAAGGCGTCCAGGCGCGAGCCCAGGCGCGTGGCGTGCAGGGCAACGGCATAGGCGATGGGGTCGGCTCCGAGGGTCAGGCCGCCGACGTGCGAGGGCGCCCAGTTCGCGGCCCGGACGGCGTCGTAGCAGACTTCGCCCGTGAGAAGCAGGCCTTCGCCGCACATCGTAGTGGTGCGAGCGTCTATGTAGTAGTCTGAGCGGAGGCCGCTGGAGAGGACGACGTCGCCGAGACGGACGCTACGTTCGGCCAGAAGGCGGCGAAGACGGGAGCGAGGGTTCATGGAAATGCGAAGTTACGGCTTTCGCGGCCGGGCCGGAAGGCTTCGGGCTTCGGCGGCGGCGTTGCTCGGCTTGGCGGCCTGCGACAACGGGGTCGAGCCGGGCGCTCTTCGGTTCGGGCAGGTCGGGGAGGTCCGCGTGCGGGTCGAGGTTCCGTTGCAGCACGGGATCGGAGGGGTGCAGCAGGTGCTGTCGTGGACTTCCGACGGAGCCTGGCTGTTGCGGGAGGCCATCAGCTACGGCGAGCGGATGGGCGACGAGACCGTGAAGCCCAACCCCGGGGTTCCCCTGCAGTACGCGGACGCCTACGCAACGCTGATTTCGGAGCTCAACGAGTCGCAGTCGCAGGTCTTCGTGGTGGACGAGAACCTGGACCCCTCCTGCGGCCTGGTCGCCAGCCGGATCACGCTCTCCATCCGAGACGACGGCCGCGGCGAGGAAAAGACCTGGACTCGTTGCGGCTTCGGGATGCTGACCACGTTGCGAACGCAGAACGCCGGCCCCGACGAACACGCCAGCCGCATCGTCGAGGCCGCGATCCGAACGTGGCGTCGCACGCTGGGAAGCGACTCCGTGTCGGTGTACGCCGGCAGCCTGCCGTTCGGAACCCTGGAGAGAGGCGAGCGAACCGGCAACACGCTGGTACGTCCGCTGGTGTTCAAGACCCCGCTTGGCGCGCCCGGGAGCCGGACCCCCGACGGCTGGGAGGACTTCTGGGCGGCGCACGCCGAAGACGGCCGGGCCGCGCCCGAGGTGGACTGGGGCAGCGAGATGGTGCTCTTCGCGGCGGTCGGCCCGCGGGAGGAGGTTGGGGACTCGGTGGAGATTCGTCGCGTGCTCACCATCGACCAGGGGACGCGAATCGTCGCCGTGGAACAGATACCCGGGGACTTCTGCGCACCCCTGCACCGCCTGATCCGGCCCTACCACCTCGTCGTCGCCCCGAAGGCGCAGCCGCCGGTGTTCTTCGCCGAGATCGCGACGGAGAGGGTGCCCTGTGGAACGCGCTAGGCGCCGCCGATGAGGCTGCGCACGCGTTTCGCGCTCTACTCCGTCAGCTTCTTCGTGCCGGTCAGCGCCATCCTGGGCTGGACGGCTTGGCGAACCGCGGCGCCGGCCCTCGAAGACGAACTCGACGCCAAGCTGATCGCCGTTGCCCGGGCTTGGAGCCTCGAGGGGGTTCCTCCCGGCGCCGACGACATCCTCCTGCACTTCGACGAAGGCGACGAAGAGACGGCAAGCTGGCAGGACTACCGGGGGCGGTTGCTGCGATTGCAGGGCGAGTCGGTGGACCGGGCCGACATCTTCCACTGGAACTTGGCCGACTCGGTCGTGATGCTGGTGTCCACCGAGGATCCGGATTCGTTCAACATCCGGCAACCGCTGCGCTGGCCGCGTCCCTACACCGGCACCGATCTCCGGCGAGCCTACGAAGACGGCTCGGCCACGACGGGCCTCATCAGGGGAACCGACGGCCGGTACCACAAGTACGGGTTCGTGCGCGTGGACAGCTCGCAGGTCTTCTTGGGCGTGCAGATTCCGGCGGACTATCTCACGCCGCTGGGCCGGTTGCGGGATCAAATCGTTCTGGTCTCGCTCGCGGGGGCGGTGATCGGCGGCGTCCTGGCTTGGATGGTGGCGAGCGGCATCGTGGCGCGGCTCGAAGGGCTCAGCGTCGCCGCCTTGCGGATCCAGCGCGGGACCATGGACAGGGAGGTTCGCACGGGGGGTGCCGACGAGCTGACGCAGCTGGCGCGAGCGATGGAACGAATGCGCCTGGGGATCCGGCGGCGCGACGAGCAGCTGCGGCTGATGCTGTCGCAGGTGGCGCACGAGATTCGCAATCCCCTGGGCGGGCTCGAGCTCTTCGCCGCCGCGGCCCAGGACGCCGCCGACCCGGAGGAGCGCAGGGGCATGCTGACCCGGATCAGGAAGGAGATCACGGGGCTCAACCGGATCATCGACGACTTCCTCGGCTTCGCGCGTCCCCAGCGGGCGCGTCCCCGTCTGCACGACCTGCGGGAGCCCGTGAGGGAGGCGGCGGACCTGGCTGGAGCCGAGGTGGAGAGCAAGGGAGGGAAGATGGACGTGGCGCTGCCGGAGCGGCCGCTGCTGGCGATGGCGGACCAAGGACAGGTGAAGCGCGTCGTCCTGAACCTCCTGCGCAACGCTCTGCAGGCGGGCGCGGCGATCCGGTTGGAGGCGGGCCAGTCCAAGGGCGAAGTCTGGTTGGCGATCAAGGACGACGGGCCAGGCGTGCCCGACGATCTCAAGGAGCGCATCTTCGAGCCCTTCGTCACGGACAAGGCGCAGGGGGCCGGCCTCGGTCTGGCTATCGTGAAGGGCATGGTGGAGTCGAACGGGGGCCGCGTGGAAGTGGCGGATCGCGTGGACGGCGGCGGGGACGCTCAAGCGGGGGCGGAGTTCCGGGTATACTTGAGAGGGTCGGAGGACTTTCCGGGGGGGGCTGGATGAAGAAAAAGGACTGGCGCGTCCTGGTCGTGGACGATCACGACGCGATGCGCGACGGCCTCGAGCTGTTGCTGCGCCGGCGGGGCCACAAAACGCTCTCGGCCCCGGACGGGCGGCAGGGCCTGCAGCTCCTGGAGGAACGCGGCGCCGACCTCGTCATCACCGATCTCAAGATGGGCAAGGTGACGGGCATCGATGTGCTGATGCAGGCGAAGCAGCTCGCGCCCGACACGGACGTGCTGGTGATCACCGCCCACGGCACGGTGGAGACGGCCGTGGAGGCCATGAAGCAAGGGGCCTGCGACTTCATCACCAAGCCGTTCTCCTCCGAGGAATTCGGCATCAAGGTGGACCGCATCCTGAGGGAGCGGGCCGAGCGGCTGCGGCTGATGAACGAGAACCTCGCCCTGCGCGTCGAGAACACGTTTCTGCGCAGCGAGGCGAGCGACTCCGCCGAGTCCTACGGCGAGATGATCGGCCAGTCGGACGGGATGAAGAGAGTGCGGCGCTTCGTCGAGCGGGTGGCGCCGACCGATTCGACGGTGATGGTCTACGGAGAGTCCGGCACGGGCAAGGAGCTGGTGGCCCGGGCGCTGCATTCGCGCTCCCAGCGCCGGGACGGACCGTTCGTCCGCGTCAACTGCGGCGCCTTGCCAGAGGGCCTGCTCGAGTCCGAGCTCTTCGGCCACGAGAAGGGGGCGTTCACGGGGGCGGACCGGCAACGGCGGGGCCGCTTCGAGCTCGCGCACAAGGGAACCCTGTTCCTGGACGAGATCTCGACGGTCAGCGCCTCCACGCAGGTGCGCCTGCTCCGCGTCCTGCAGGAGCGCGAGCTGGAGCGCGTGGGTGGCGAGAAGACCATATCGGTGGACGTGCGCATCGTGGCCGCCACCAACACGCCGGCCGACGAGCTTCGGTTCGGGAAGGAGTTTCGCGAAGACCTCTTCTACCGGCTGCACGTGGTGCCGGTGACGCTGCCGCCGCTGCGGGAGCGCAAGGGCGACATCGGCCTGCTCGTCGAGCACTTCCTGCAGAAGTTGCGGGCGCGGACGCGCTCGGCGGTTGCGGGCGTGGAGCCGGCCGCGATGGAGCGGTTGCAGAAGTACAAGTGGCCCGGAAACATTCGCGAGCTCGAGAACGTGGTGGAGCGGGCGCTCGTGCTGGCCGAAGCCAGCATGCTGCGCGAACGCGACCTGCCGTTTCTTCCCGGGCCCGGGGAGACGGTGGACTTCGGCGGGGGCCTGGCGTCCAGCCTGCCGGAAACGGGGGGGATCGAACTCAACCGCGCCATGGACCGCATGGAGGAAAACCTGGTTCGGGCCGCGTTGGAGCAGGCGGGCGGCGTGAAGGCGGAGGCGGCCCGGCTCCTCTCGATCAAGACGAGCGCCCTTCACTACAAGATCAACAAGTACGAGATCGAGACATGACGCCGGTTTCGCGCTCCGGGAAGGCACCCGGAGCGGCGTGGGTGGCCGTGTTGGCCGCGATCGGGATCGGAACGGGCGCGCCCGGCGGCGCGCGTGCGCAGATGGACTCGATTCGCGCCGAGGTGGAACAGCGCGAAATCGACTACCAAGTCGCGAAGGACGACTACAGGGCGGCCTACAGCCGACGCAGCCAACTGGAACGCGAGTGGAGCCAGCTGAACAACGATTTCGACATCGCGCGGGAATCGCAAAGCGACACCGAGAAGTCGGAGATGCTGGCACGGCTGCAGGAGTTGTCGGTGCAGGTGGAGCGCGCCGACGGGCGGGCGGAGAGCACCAAGGACATCTTCGTGGAGGCGGGCACGGCGCTGGTGAGCGCGCTGGAGAGCCATCTGGAGATGCTGGCCTCGTTGATCGCCGCCGCGCCCGACACGGCTCGCTCGCGCGAGTTGGGGGACCTGTACCGGGATCGCTCCAGCCGCGTGGGCGAGGTGGAGACGGAAGTGGGCGAACGCATCGAGCTGGTCCTCGATCCGTTGCCCGACATCGTCGTGGGTCCCCGAGACACGCCTCGCCAGATCAGGTCGAAGGCTCGCTTCTTGGACGACAAGGCGGAGCAGCAGGAGCGCGTGATCGCGGACTTGGACGCGGAGATCGAGAGGCTCGCCAACCGGTTGCAGCGGGACCGCGTCACGAGCGACTTCTTCACCGACCCCAACCGCGTGGGCGACACCAGGTTGCCGGTGACCTCCGGGACTTCGGGGGCCGACGCGGTCGGGGGCGCGACGCCTTGGAGCGGAGAGAGCCTGCAGGAGAAGATCGACTTGCTGGTGGAGTTCCGGGGCAAAGTGGAGGAGCGCCGGGACCAGCTGTTGCAGAAGGCGGAGCAGTTTCGCGCTCTGGCGGGGGGAGGCACGGCGCCATGAGGCGGATGCGGCTGGTTGGCGCGGCGGGGAGGCCGGCGGCGGCGCGGTGCGTTGGGCGCGGCCGGAGGATCGGGCTGGTCGTGTTGACCGCCGCGCTGGCGGTTGCGGCCGGCGGCGGCCGGCCGGTGGAGGGCCAAGTGCGGCTGCGGGAGCTGGTGGTCACCGTGGGCCTGTCGGCGGACTGGCATCAGGGGAACTTCTCGGCCGTCACCGTGCCGCGCATCGATTCGACCGAGAGCGTGGCCTCGGGAGCGGGACTCGCGCAGCTTCAGGGTGCCCTCATGTTGCTGAACGGCGAGCGCAGGGGAGTGTTCCTGACCTTCGACGGCAGCCTGCAGCAGTACGCGACGGGAGGCTTCGAGTTCCGCAACTACGCTCCGCGCCTGCACACCGGCGACCTGACCGCCCACTACAGGGAGCAGGTGGGCCAGGGCACGCTGGCTCTGTCCGCCACCGCGGCCACGACGGGGGTCGACGACCGGCCGCCGCTTCCGCTCTACTTGCCGCCCGGCTACGAGAAGTACGCCGGCTCCGCGACGTACAGCCGAGCAGTGGCGGGCGTAAGCGCCTCCGCGGGGGCCAGCTTGGAGCGCGCGGACTACGCGGCGGTGCTGCCCCAGCTGGACCTGCTGGATCATTCGGTGTTCCGCGCATGGGCGACCGCGACCCCCTGGGCGTGGAGCCGTTCCTCCGTCGATCTCTTCAGCGAGTACGGCTACTTCAGCTACAACCGACAGGGCGGCTCGGGCACGGCCACCGATCCGTTTCGCACCGACCACAGGTACCGGGCCGGCGCGACCTGGCGGCGGCGGCTGGACCCCGAAGGCCGCGGCTGGCGGGGCGCGCTCACGGCCGACGGCATCGTGAACCGCTCCAACTCGCGCCGCGTCGAGTACAACCTGCTGCGGGTCTACCTGTGGGCCTCGACGGCCTTGGGCGCGAACACGTTGTTCCTGGACGGGCAGATCGCCGCCAAGCGCTATCTCGTTCCCTTCATGCACGCGCTGGTGCCGGGGGAGGAGGCGGACAACTCCTCCTACGTGGCCGCCCGGTTGACCCGAGCGCTAGGGCCCGCGCTGAACGGGTCGGTCAGGGTGCGCTGGACGCGGGCAGAGACGAGCATCGGCGGCGCCTACTTCCGTCGCCTGGGGGCGTCGTTCTCGCTGAACTTCCGCCCGCCGCTGTAAGCCGGATCGGGTCGGCCCGGCCTAGTCGTGCCGCGGCGCTGGGCCCGTTCGCCGGCTACGCCTCCTTCGAGTCGGCCAGGACCGCGAGCACGTAGTCGACGTCCGACTCGGTGTGATCGGCGTTGATCTGGAAGCGGATCGCTTCGTCGCCGCGCGGGACGACGGGGTAGGCCAGTCCGGTCGCGAGGACCCCGGCCCGGAAGAGCGCGTCCACGAGCCTGCGCGTCTCCGGCGTGCTCCTCACCATGAGCGGCACGATGGGGTGCGGACCGGGGATGACCTCGAATCCCCCGGCGACGAGTCCCTCCTCGAAGCGGCCCGTCAGCGAGGCGAGCCGCCGGAGCCGCCGCCGCCCCTCGTCGCCCTCCAGGATCGCCAGCGCCTCGAGCGCCGAAGCGGCCTCGCCCGCCGTGATCGGGTTGGAGTAGATGTACAGCGGCGCGGACTCCCGAAGGAAACGCGCGACGGACGTGGAGGAGACCACGTAGCCGCCGTTCACGCCTATGGCCTTGCCCAAGGTGCCGATCAACATGTCGCAGGGAGGACTGGCCGTCTCCTCCTCGGCGCCCCGCCCCGTCGCCCCGAAGGCGCCGACCCCGTGGGAATCGTCCACCACGACGACGACGTTCTCGGGGAAGCCGGCGTCGTGGCGCATCGCGATGTCCATGATCTCGTCCACCGGCGCGAAGTCCCCCCTCATGGAGAAGACGCCGTCGGTCACGACAATGGCTCGGCGGGCCTGTCCCTTGGCCTGCTCCAGCAGTCGGTCCAGCGCGGCCATGTCCAGATGAGGGTACACCACCTTGCCCGCCGGGCGGGACATGCGCATCGCGTTGATGATGCAGTTGTGGTTGAGTTCGTCGGACAGAAGGAAGGTGCGTTCGTCCGTCAGCGAGGAGAGCGTGCTCACGGCGGCCGCGTAGGCCGACGAGAAGATCATGCCGGCTTCCCGTCCGTGAAACGAGGCGAGCGCGCGCTCCAGTTCGGTGTGGACCGAGTACGTCCCCGCGATGAAGCGAACGGCGCCCGGTCCCGCCCCCATCGCCTTGGCCGCGGCCTCCCCCGCCTCGATCACCTCCGGGTGCAACCCCAGGCTCAAGTAGGAGTTGGCGTTCATGCGGAGGAACCGCTGCTCGCCCCGGCCTTCGAGCAGGAAGCGCGGGCCGCGGGTTCCTTCGGCGGGAAGCACCTCGCGGATCACGGCTTCGGCGCCCTTGGCGGTGCCTAGGTCTTCGAGACCGGCGACGTGCTTGTCGAGGGCTTCCTTGAGGCGATCCAGGGGCATGGGCGGTCCAGGGGCGTGAGCGGTGCCGGCTCTTCAGTCGTCTTGGGCGGAGGGCGCCTGCGAACGGAGCGCGCGGAACATGTCGGCCGCCATCGCGGGCAAGTCGTAGCGATGCCGCCAACCCCACTGGGCGCGCGCTTCCGAGTCGTCCAGGCGGTTGGGCCAGGAGTCGGCGATGGCTTGGCGAAGCGGATCCGGCTCGTAGTCGATTCGGAAGCCGGGCACGTGGGCTCCGACGACCTCCGCCAGCTCCGTCGGCGTGAACTGCATGGCGGTGACGTTGTAGGCGTTGCGGTAGGCCAGGGCGGACGCGGGCGCGTCCATGAGCTCGACGACGGCGCGAATGGCGTCCGGCATGTACATCATGTCCATCCGCGTGTCCGGCGACAGGAAACACGTGTAGCGGCCCTGCGCCAAGGCAACGCGGAACATGTCCACCGCGTAGTCCGTGACGCCGCCGCCGGGCGGAGCGGTGTGCGAGACGAGACCGGGAAACCGGAGGCTCCGGGCGTCCACGCCGTAGCGCTGGTGGTAGTAGTCGCCCAAGAGTTCGCCGGCGACCTTGGTGACGCCGTACATGGTGGTGGGCCGCTGCGTCGTTGACTGCGGCGTGGGGTCCCTGGGCGCGTCGGGCCCGAAGGCGGCGATGGAGCTGGGCGCGAAGACGCGGCACCGTTCGTGCGCGGCCGCATCGAGGACGTTGAGCAGGCTGCCGACGTTGGTCTTGTACGCGCTCAGCGGATTGCCCTCGCCCGTGGCCGAGAGAATGGCCGCTAGGTGGTAGACGGCAGTGGCGCGAAACGTGCGCACCGCCTCGCGCAGGGCCTCGGCGTCCAAACAGTCGAGTTGCACCGCTGGCCCGTCGCCGCGCGACCAGTCCTCGGGGTCCTTGAGGTCGGTGGCCAGCACGGCGTCGCGGCCGTGCCGGCGAACGAGAGCGGCGGTCAGTTCGGTGCCGATCTGACCAGCCGCTCCGGTGACGAGTACGCGATTCATGGCGGCACGAAAGATGGGGAGAAACGGGGCCTGGGCAAAGCCGGAAAGGCTGGCGGCGGAGAATCGCGGGCTGGCGGCGGAGAGCGGCGTGAGGGCGGCGACCCTGCGCGCGCGAGTCGCCGTTGACGGCGCCCTTCAGTGCTGGCTAGGTGGGTTGCGCCGCTGTTCCTGCCGTCTTCGCATCTCGTCGTAGTCGCGCAGCTGTTCGGGGGTGAGGACCGACGCGATCTCGACCCTCAGCGAGTCCATGTTGGCCTGGAGCCGGCGGCGGGCGCCGCCCATGACTTCGCGTGCGGAGGTGCGCGAGTGGGCCAGGGCCTCTTCGATATGCGCCCATTGGTCGGGGGTGAGGTCCAGGGAGCGAAGTTCGCCACGGGCCAGGAAACGCGGGTCGGCGCCGCGCAGGGACCTGCGGATCTCTGCGGACTGAGGGCGGCCGTCCGGCGAGCTGGGTCCTCGGCGGCCGCCGCGCTGATGATCCGCCAGGCGAATGACCGCCAGCGTCAACACGACGCCGGCCAGGCAAGCGGCGGCCAGCGCTGCAAACGCCGAAACCCGGCGGCCTCGGCCCGTCATCGGATCTCCTCCCCTAGGCCGGCGATCAGTTCTTCCACGGCGGGACTGCTGTCGCCGGCCACCCATTGCGCGACCGTGGCGGGCATCACCGTCTCCTCCAGCGTCTGCGCGGCACGGGAGTCGCCGACGGGCACGAGCGCGACGACGAGCGCGGCCGCCGCCGCCAAACCGGCGCTGCATGCGAAGACCGGCCGCCGCCAACCGGCGAGCGTGGCCGCCAAGGTCGCTTGGCGTTGCCGGCGCTCCAGGATCGGCGAGGCCTGGGCGACGATCCTCGCGACCAGCGTCGTCCAGCGGGTGGGGTCCCCCCCCGGATCGAGGCCTGCGCCGGGCGCTCTCACGGGAGGCCCTCGGCGGCGACGAACGCGGCCAGCCGCTTCCTCATGGTCCTGCGCGCCACGTGCAGGTGGACGCGCGAAGAACCCGCCGAAATCCCCAACTTGTCCGCGATCTCGGCGTGCTTCCATCCCTCCATGTCGTGCAACACCAGAACTCTCCTTTGCAGTTCGGTCAGGTGCTTCATCGCCTCCCGCAGGCGTTCCCGAAGGTCCGCCCGCTCCGCCTCCGCCGAGGGGTCCTCCGGGGCCGCAACGTCCGCCGCCGCCTCCAGCGGCAACGCCGCCCTGACCCGGCCTTTGTCGCGCCAGTTGTGGGCCGTGTTGCGCACGATGGCCATCAGCCAAGCCCGGAACGCGTCGGGGTTGCGGCAGTCGTCGATGCGTTCGAGCGCGCGGATGAACGCCTCTTGGCACACGTCGTCGGCGTCGGCAGGGTTGTCCAGCTTGGCCGTGGCCACGGCGTGCGCGGTGCGCAGGTGGCGCCGAACCAGCTGGTCGAACGCCCTCTTGCTGCCCCTCCGAACGGCCTCGACCAGTGCGGCGTCGGTTTCTCCTTTGTCCATTTCGGCCTTGGCGGCGACTCGTTCTCCTTGCGGCGACGCATCGCTCCCTCCCGGTTGCCCACGAATGGCGGCGCCGAGCACCGACGGAAGCAAGACAGCCGCGCCCCGTCCACCGTTAAGCGGGACTCTGCGTCCGCTCGGCGCAAGCCCGCCGTGCAGGAGCCCGCCGACGCACCCCCCGTCCACTGTCAAGCGGAACCCTGCGCTCGCTCGGCGCAAGCCCGCGGGACACAGACTTCCCGGCGCGCCTCCTCCACGGTCAAGCCGGCGTCCATCGTCAAGCCGAACGCGACGGCCCCGCTCCTTGCTTCGGAGTCCAACGGTCGCGGTCGCGTCTCTCGTACTTGTCGAGAACCCGCTGGAAGGCGCGTCCCAAGTCGATTCCCTGCTGGTTGGCCAGGGAGACCAGGACGAACAGCACGTCGCCGATCTCCAGCTCCAGCTCGGCCGGACGCTCGCCGTCCTTCTTCGGCTTGGACCCGTACTGATGATTGATCTCCCGCGAGAGTTCGCCCACTTCCTCGATCAGGCGCGCCAGAATGGCCAGCGGCGGCCAGTAGCCTTCCTCGAAGCTGGTGATCCAGCGATCGACCCTGTCTTGGGCCTCCTTGAAGTCCATGCCTCGCTCCGTGCTCACGGCTTGACGACGACTTTGCCGAAGACCCCGCCGGCTTCGAGCAGCTCGTGGGCGGCGCGCGTCTCCTCCAACGGGAACACGCGGTGGACTGGAGGCGTCGCAACCCCGGCGAACACCTGTCCCATGGCCTCCCGGAACTCGGCGGGCGTGCCCATCGTGGAGCCCAGGATCGAGAGCTGCCGCCAGAACAGCAGACGGATGTCGACGTCGCCGACGGGCCCGGTGGTCGCCCCGAAGGAGACCAGCCGCCCGCCGACCGCCAGCGCGCGGACCAGCCTCTCCCAGATCGCTTGGCCCACGGAATCGAGGCACAGATCGACGCCGCGCTTGCCCGAGGCCAAGTAGACCTCCTTGCCCCAGGCGGCGTCGGTGCGGTCGAAGACGCGGTCGGCCCCCAGCGCCTGCACCTGCTCCGCCCAGTCCGGCGACGTGAGCGCGAAGACCTCGGCCCCCGCGGCCTTGGCGAACTGGATGGCCATCGTCGAGACGCCGCCGCTGGCCCCGGTCACGAGCACCCGCTCGCCCGCCCGAAGCGCCCCTCGCGACATGAGGCCGCGCCAAGCGGTGACCCCCGCCAGGGCCGCGGCGGCCGCCGTCTCGCAGGACACGTGGCTCGGCGCCTCCACCAAGTTGGCCGCGGGAGCGGTCGCGAACTCGGCGAAGCCCCCCTGCGTGTGCTCCCCGACGACCGTGTACGGCGTCGGCGGCGGGCCGGGGAAGCGCGCCAGCTCGTACCAGTCGTAGCCCACCGAAGGATCGGCCACGACGCGCCTGCCGACCCAGCCGGGGTCCGCGCCCTCCCCCACCGCCTCCACGACGCCCGCGACGTCCGAGCCGCCGATGTGGGGCATGGGGATGTCCACGGGAATGCCGCGCCGCAACCACAAGTCCAGATGGTTGAGCGAGGCGGCCTCGACCCGAATCCGAACCTCGCCCGGCCCGGGACTCGGGTCGTCCATTTGTTCGACCACGACGACGCCGGGGTCGCCGTGCTGGTGAAAGACGGCTGCTCGCAAGGCTCGGGCCCTAGGCAGGAGGGAAGTTTGCGGGGAACTTCAAGATAGGGCGCAAGGCGGTTCGGCGGGACGACCGTGGGCGAGGGAGCTGGAAGAGCGCACCGGCTTGGCGCGGCGGCGGGGCTGCTGGAGGAGCGCACGGGCTCGTCGTCGCGTCGGAGTTGCCGGGCGATGCCGGAGGCCTAGCCCGAGGGAGAAGGAATCCTGCACATTGGAGAGTTCCCACAGGCCTCTTCCGAGGAGCAAATGGCCGAAACGAAGCCCGGCGAGAGCGCGGCCGACGCCACCCTGGGAGGCTACGTGACCGTGCACAGCCGTCCGCCCGCCTTCGAAGGATGCGACGGACAGCCCTACACGGTGTCGATCGAGACCGAGCGTTCGCCGGATCTGAGGGCGCCCGTCGCCGGATACCTGGTCTTCCCCAAGTGGGCGTCCTCCGGACTCGGCATCGTGGGGCACGTGGAGAGTCCGCTGCTTTGGCGCGGCCAGACCCCGGAGGCCGTCGTGGCCGAAGCCGGAAAGGCGACGTTGCGGGAAGTGCAGGGTTGGCTGAACGAGGCCATCGTGGCGAGCGCGGGCGGCGGCGGGTAGCGCGGATGGAGGAAGGGATGCGCGAGGCGGGGAACGGGGCCGCGCCGGCGGTCAGGGTCACCGAGATATTCCGGTCGATCCAAGGGGAGTCGACTTGGACGGGCTTGCCCTGCACCTTCGTGCGGCTGACCGGGTGCCCGTTGAGGTGCGTCTGGTGCGACACGGCCTACGCGTTTCGGGGCGGCACGAAGATGACCGTGGAGGAAGTCGTGGAGGCCGTGCGCAGGTTCGGCGGCTCGCTGGTGGAGATCACGGGCGGCGAACCGCTGGCCCAGCCGGGAGCCGCGGAGCTGGCGGCGCAGCTGCTGGAGGCGGGCTGCACGGTCTTGGTGGAGACCTCCGGCGCCGTGGACGTGGGCGGCCTGGACCCCCGCGTGCACCGGATCATGGACCTGAAGTGCCCCGGTTCGGGCGAGGAACGGCGCAACCTGTGGTCGAACCTGGACCTGCTGACGGAACGCGACGAGGTGAAGTTCGTCGTGGCCGGCCTGGAGGACTTCGAATGGGCGGCCTCCGCGATTCGCCGACATGGCCTGGACGCGCGAGTCGAGGCGGGTGCGCTCGGCGCCTTGCTGGTGTCGCCCGTCTGGGGCCTGCGGGAGATGGAAGAGCTGGCGCAGGCCGTCCTGGCCAGCGGACTGCCGGTTCGTTTCCAGACCCAGTTGCACAAGCACATCTGGGGACCCGACCGGGCCGGGGTGTAGGGACTCCGTCAACCCGGCGTGACCAGCGTTCCCCTGTCCCAGCTTTCCGAGGCGTTGTCCGGCCTGCGCGGCTCGCCCTCGCCTGCCTTCGGTGGCGCGCCCGGCAGGGACGCCGCGGTCGCGCTCGTCTTGCGGCCCTCGCCCGGCCTGCGCGAGCCGCGGGTGGAAGACGCGGACATCCTTCTGATCCGCCGGGGCGAGTCCGAGCGGGACCCCTGGTCCGGACAGATGGCCCTGCCGGGAGGGCGTTTCGACACGGACGACCCCACGCTCGCGGCGACCGCCGTCCGCGAGACCCGAGAGGAGACGGCCCTAGTCCTCGAACCGAAGCGAAACTTGGCCGGTTCCCTTCCCCCGGTTCAGCCGTCCGTCCTCCGCCTTCCGCCCGTCACGATCTGGCCGTTCGTCTTCCGCGCTCCTCCGAACGCCTCCGCCCGGCCCGCCAGTCCCGAGGTGGCGTCGGTCCACTGGTTCCCCGTCCGAGCGCTCGCCGACCCCGCCCGCCGGGGCACGTACCGTCACCACACGGCCGGCGACGCCCGCGATCTCCCCTGCATCCGCGTCGGCGGCCGAGTCGTCTGGGGCCTGACGTACCGAATCCTGACGCAGTTTCTGGCCGTGGCGGAGGACTCGCGGCGACGGCGCAGGGGGCAGCGGGAGGGCGATCGCCGCTGACGACGATCCGACGCTCGGCGTGCTACCTGATCGCTCCCGGCGGACCGTGCGCTTCCTGAAGCCCCGCGGCCGCTTCGCCGCGCCAGTCCGCGAGGAACAGGTTGGTGTTGCCTTCGTGGGACTGGTTGCGGTTGGAGGCGAAGACGAGCCGGGCGCCGTCGGGATGGAAGACGGGGAAGCCGTCGAAGCCCTCGGACCAGGTGACGCGCTCCAGCCCCGAGCCGTCCACGTTGACGACGTAGAGTTCGAAGTTCCTTCCGCCGGGATCGTCCATGTTGGAGGAGAAGGCGATCTGCTGGCCGGAGGGATGCCAGTACGGTGCGAAGTTGGCGGCGCCGTTGGCGGTGAGGCGCCGGGGATTGGAGCCGTCCGCGTCGGCGACGTAGATGTCCAGCACGGAGGGACGGATGAGGCCGTCCGCCAGCAGCGCCAGGTAGTCCTCTCGTTCTTCCTCCGTCTCGGGATAGTGGGCGCGCCAGACGATCTGCGTGCCGTCCGGGCTGAAGAAGGCTCCGCCGTCGTAGCCTAGGCGGTCGGTGATCCGCCGTACGTCCGATCCGTCGGGGGCCATCGAGTAGAGGTCCAGGTCGCCGTCGCGAATCGAGGTGAAGACGATGCGGTGGCCGGTGGGCGAGAAGGTCGCTTCGGCGTCGTATCCGAAGGAGGTCGTCAGTTGCTGGAGATGCGATCCGTCCGCGTTGGCGGCGAAGATGTCGAAGCTGGGATAGAGAGGCCAGACGTATCCGCGCGAGAAGTCGGGGGGCGCTGGGCAGGCGCGGGCGTAGTGGTGGGTGGAGGAATAGAGGATGCGGTCGTCGCCGGGATAGAAGTATGCGCAGGTGGTGCGGCCCAGACCGGTGCTGGCCAGCTCGCGCTCGCCGGTGGCGGGGTCCAGGACGTAGATCTGGTCGCACTCGTCGCGGCCGGGCGGCCTGGACTGGAAGATCAGCCGGTCGCCCTCGAAGGACCAGTAGGCCTCGGCGTTCTCGCCTTCGAACGTGAGCTGCCGGAGGTTGTGGAGCCGGACTTCGCGTTCGCTGGTCAAGTTCTGTGCGGCCGCCAAGGGGGCCGAACAGACTGCAAGCAGGAGGAGAGCGGCGGCCAGCGCGCCAGGAACAGGGCGCCTGGGCAGGACGGGCCTCCCAGCAGGCTTGGCCGGCTGGTTCGGCGGTTGTCGGCGGAGACGCCGCGCAACAGGCGGGCGGTTCGGCGTACCAAGAGCAAGAATCATTTTCGTCTCTATGTAGTCGTCTCTATGTAGTCGTCTCTACGTAGCGATGCGATGCGAAGCTTGGCGGTTGCGCGACGGGTGGGCCGCGTTCCGACCGGATCACGCGAATGCCCCGGTTGGCCAGCTCTTCCAGGAAGCGGGCGGGCGGTATCGCTTCGTCGGGGGTTCCCGTGCCCGTTCCGGCGGTCTCTCCCATGGCTTGGAGCAGCGCCGTAATCGACAGGGAGAACCCGGTGGTGCGGGCCATGGCGGTGAGCCCGGTGGCGTCGTCGTAGTAATCGACGACGTCGTAGCGAATGCGCACGTCCCTTCCCCGGCGCCGGCCTGCGACCTCCACGCGCGCCACGACCATGTCGTCGCCCCGGTCGTTCGTCAGGCGGGGCGTGACTCGGTCGATGAAGAACTTCCGCGGACTGATCCTTGCGCCGCCGAAGTCCACGGCCTCCTCGTCCAGCAGACCCAGGTCGCGCACTGCGCGCATGATCGCGGCGTGTCCGGGGTAGCGCAGCGTCTTGTACTCCATGACCGGGATGCGACCCTCGTACCTGCGGGGCATGGTCGAGATGCCGCCCGCGGTGTAGAACGCCTCCAGGCGGCCGACCGGCTCCGGGAACGCGACCTCTTCCATCCCCGAAAGGGCCTCCACCTGGGTGCGCCAGCCCTCCGCCAAGACGACGGCCGGCGTCACGTAGTAGTCCAGCACGCCCTCCAGCGAATACACGATCTGGTAGTGGAGGGGCGGCTTGGGACTGCGCGGCAGCCCGCCCACCCACATGCGCACGGAGTCCGTCTCGTCCAGCTCGTCGATGCCGGCCTGGGCCAGCACGTTGACGATCCCCGGCGCGAGTCCCGTGTCCGGCACGAGCGACACGCCCTTGGCCCGGGCCGCGCTGTCCAGGGAGCGCTGTTGCAGCACGATCTCCGTGTTGCCGCCCAGGTCGGTGTAGTGGAGGCCGGACTCGACGGCCAAGCGCGCCATCGCGTAGTTGAAGTAGTAGGGGAGAGCGCAGAGCACGCCGGTCGTGCCCGCCATGGCCTCGCGGACGTCGCCTTCCGACTCGGCGTCCAGGACGCGGGTCCGCAGGCGGCCTCCGAGGTGAGGCCGCAGCGCCCGGTGGACTTGTCCCGAGCGCGCGTCGGCCATCACGACTTCCTCGACGGCGTCGTCGCGTAGCAGATCGTAGGCCGCCGCCGACCCCTGCGTCCCTCCACCCAAGATCAGGAACTTCACGGGCGCTCCCTCTGCGGTCCGAACCAGAGGGACGCTTCCGCCTCGCCCGCGGCAACCTCTGCCCTGCCGCCGGCCGGGTCGGCGCCGCCGACTGCCCCGCCCCCGCCCCCGTCTCCCGCCTGCCCAAGGGCGCGGGTGACCTCCACGATCCGGTCCCCCGGGCCGAGCGCCGCCACCGGCTTGCCCTGCGCGTTGCGGCGAGTCACCGCGACCGAGCCCGCGGCCAGCCAATGCGAGCCTCCCGCGGCCGACACCACCATGACACCGTCTTCGTCGAGCGCCTCGAGCGCCCCGGCTAGGCGTCTCCCGTCCCGCTCGGGCAGCAGGCGCGCCCCGAGACCCCCGCGCCTCTGCAGGGGAAAGTCGTCCACCGCCGTCCGCTTGCCGATGCCGTCTTCGGTGACGGTCAGCACCGTGGCTTCGCGCACGAGGGCGGCCATTCCAACCACGTGGTCGCCCGCGCGCAGGCCAATCGCCTTGACGCCATGGGCAGCCCGGCCCGCCACGGGCACCTGCGCCTCCGGGAAGCGAATCGCGCGGCCCCCGTGCGTCAGGAACATCAGTTCCGCCGCCCCCGTGGTCACGGCCACGTCCAGCACTTCGTCGCCGTCCCGCACGCCCGCGGCGACCAAGCCTCCGGGCCTGGGACGGGCATACTGGCCGAGCGGGCTACGCTTCACCATGCCCTGGCGGGTCGCAAACACGAGATAGCGGCCTTCGGAGCGCTCCTCGGACAGGTCGTCGACGGGAATCAGCGAGACGATGGCGTCCCGAGCAGGCGCATCGAGCAGCCCGTAGGCGGACCGGCCCCGCGAGGCGATCGCGCCTTCCGGGACATCGTCCAGCCGCAGGTACCACGCCTTGCCGCTTCGCGTGAACGACAGCAACCAACCCTGCGTGCGGGCCACGATCGTCCTCTCGAGGTAGTCCCCCTCGTACCGGTCCATGCGGGCGAGCGCCTTCCCCGCCGCGACCCTGCGCTGGTGCAGATGCACGGGGATGCGCTTCAGGTAGCGCCGCCGCGAGACCGTCACCACGACCGCCTCGTCCGCGGCCCCCGACTCGACGTACGAGAAGTCGTCGCCTTCCCCGTCCAGAATCTCCGTCCGCCTCGCGTCGCCGAACTGCTCCACCACGGCGTCCACCTCTTCCAGCATCGTCGCCAGCTGGAGCGACTCGTCGGCGAGGAGCGCCCGTAGCTTCTTGATCTCGGCGTCGAGTGCCTTCTTGCGCGCCCGTAGCTCCTCGCCCTCGAGGGCCGTCAGCTTGGCTAGGCGCAAGTCCAGAATCGCCCCGGCCTGCACGTCGCTGAGCCCGAACGCGGCCTGCAGCTTGTCGGCGGCCTCGGCCCGGTTCGCGGAGGCCCGAATGACGGCGATCACCCGATCGATGTGGTCCAGCGCCAGAAGGAGCCCCTCGGTGACGTGCAGCGCCACCTCGGCCTTCTCCAGCTCGAACCGGGAGCGGGCGCGAATGACGCCGAGCCGGTGGTCGCGAAAGCGCTCCAGAAGCTCCTTGAGCGTGAACTCGCGGGGTTGCGCACCCCCGTCCAGCGCGAGCAGGATCGCGCCGAAGGTGCACTGCAGAGCCGTCTTCTTGAAGAGGAACTGCATGATCTTGCCCGAGTCCGCGCCGCGCTTGATCTCGATCACCAGGCGGACGCCCTCCCGATCCGACTCGTCGCGCAGGCCGGAGACGTCGGGCAACGCCCCCTTGCGCTTCAGTCCGGCGATCTGATCGACGATGCGCACCTTGGAGACGGCGTAGGGCAGCTCGGTCACGACGATCTGCTGGCGGCCCCCGCGAACCGACTCCGTGAGGACGCGCGCCCTCATCGTCAGCCGCCCGCGTCCAGTCTCGTACATGTCGCGGATGGCGCCTGCGCCTACGATGAAGCCGCCCGTCGGAAAGTCGGGGCCGGGCACGTCCTCCATCAGACGCGCCACGTCGCAGCCCGGGTTCTTCGCCAGCGTGCGCAGAGCCGCGGCCACTTCGCGCAGGTTGTGCGGCGGAACGTTGGTGCTCATCCCCACTGCGATGCCCGCGCTGCCGTTGACCAGCAGGTTGGGGACGCGGGCCGGAAGCACCGTCGGCTCCTGGAGGCGGTCGTCGAAGTTGTTCTCCCACCGAACCGTCTCCTTCTCGATCTCGGCGAGCATCTCGGCGGCCAGCGGCGACAGGCGCGCTTCGGTGTAGCGGTAGGCGGCGGCCGCGTCTCCGTCCAGAGAGCCGAAGTTGCCCTGGCCGTCCACCAGGGGATAGCGCAGGGAAAAGTCCTGCACCATGCGGACCAGCGCGTCGTAGACGGCGGAGTCGCCGTGCGGGTGGTACTTGCCCAGCACCTCGCCGACGACGGTCGCGCACTTCTTGTGGTCGCGGTCGGGATGCAGCCCCAGCCCGTGCATGGCGAACAGGATGCGCCGGTGAACCGGCTTGAGGCCGTCGCGCACGTCGGGCAGGGCGCGCTGAACGATCACGCTCATCGAGTAGTCGAGGAACGAGTTGCGCATCTCGGTCTCGATGAGGTGCGGCACGATGCGTTCGCGGTGCTGGGCTGCCGTCATTCGCGCTCCCTGACGAGGGGGAGTGAACCGGCGCCGGAGTCGGCGGCGGGGCCAAATATACCCTGCGCGGCGGGCGACACCGGGACCAGCGCGCGCTCCAGGACCTCGACAGGGTCGCCGACGCGCAACAGTCCGGGCGCGGCGTGCACCGCGTTGAGTCCGAAGTAGACGTTGTCTTCGATCTTGCGGTAGCGGGCCAGCGTGCGAAGGGGCTCGGAGGCCGGGTCGGCCTCCCCGGCGTCCTGGTCGATTGTGGTCACCTTGCAGCGCGGGCAGAGCTTGACCCCCGCGAACGTCAGGCCGCCCGCGCGGAACCGGCGCCACTGGTCTTCGTCGTGGGCCGGCGGTCCGCTGACGACGATGTTGGGACGGAAGCGCTCGGCGGGAACGACTCGCCCGCATCGGCGCGCCAACTCGTGGAGAGAGGCTTCGGTGATGGCCAAGGCCGGATACCCGTCCGCGAACGACACGCGGCTTCCCTCGGCGAAGGCCGGGTCGGCGAGGCGCACGTCGTCGTCCGCCATGAACGCCAGGCGGTGTGGGCTCCCGAGCCAGTCGGAGAGCCAAGCGTCGGCGGGGCGGCCGGCCGAGCGGGCGGCCACTTCGCTGTCCCAGACGCGCACCTCGAACGTGGGGCCGGCGGGGTCGTGCGGAACCCGCAAGGGCGCCATCCCCGGGGCCTCCAGGAGCAAGCCCTCTTCGTCCGGCTTGGCGGCGAGCCGGGCCAGCTGCGGCAGATCGCGTTGCGAGCGGAATGCGCCGTCGGGCGTGGCCACGAGCCAGCGCCGGTCGAAGCGGGGGCCGATGTGGTCGAAGTCGAGAGCGTCCATGTCGATGCCCGCCGCGCCCTTGACGGGATGGACGCGGAGGCGGGCGATGCGGAAGCGGGCTGGAGTTCGCGGGTTGCTGGTCATAAGTTCAAAGTGCGCCTTGGCGAACATCCTTGCCGAGAGAATCTGCCACGGAGGCGACGTAGAACATGTCGAACGCCGTCTTTCGCGTTACGGACGCGTACGATCACCCGCACGGCGGCCGCGTCTTGCGGTTGCGGCTGTGGTCGGGGCGCGCCCCGAGCGTCAAGGCGCTCAAGAACGAGGTGTTGACGGCGCGGTCGCCCAAGGGAGACGAGACGCGGTTTCGCGTGTCGAGCTTCGCGGTATTCGGCGGCAGGCCGTCGGACGCCCGCTTGTCGCGCACGGGAAGGGCCGACGTCATGATCGAGGGCGAGGGCGCTCGCCAAGTGGACGCAGGCTGGGAGGTCGCGACGGGATCGGCCTAACGGAAGCCGCTCTGCGGCAAAACGTTGTCCTCGGGAAGCAGCTCCGCATGGCAACTCTCCGCGACGAATCCTGGCAAACACGGCCTCGCAAGGCCCTCCAACCTCCCAATCTACCAAAGCCGACCAGCCTTCGGCACTTTCCAGTCCATCCAGATCGCCAGCCAGATCAACGGAATTCGACGTCTCTGGCAGACGCTGGCTCGACACGGTGGGGACGACGAGCTTGACAAGATCATGCGACAGCTGACCAAGTCCGCAAGATGGGCAGGAATGATTGCCTGCGGGCTAGTGGTCGCAACGGCGGGTGCAGGCGCTGATGCACAGGAGGCGCAGTTGCCGAGGATGCGCTTGCCTGCTGAATTTGCCGAGTTGTTCACCTTGCCGAAGGAATACACAACGCCGTGCGAACTGGAGCGGTCTCCGCTTGCTGTCCAGGAGGTGGCGCGAGCCTCGGACTACGGCCTGAGCAAGGCGGAGCGGCTGGACCACGGCTGGACGACGTACGACGAGTACAGCCAGCGCATCGTTGAATTGAACGATCGGCTCGAAACGGTTGCCGTGTGGGGACGGGCGGGCCCCGGACCCTTGGAGTACCGTGGTTCGCCGCCGGGCCTCGGCAAGACGAGCGCAGGCGTTCCCTTCGCCGTCGACAACACGACTCCGCCGACAGTGCTTCTGTTCGGGCAGCGCCGGGAGGAATACGCGTTGAGGCCCCCGGGCGGACACATGGGGCTAGTGCAGGATGCCGTGACGACGAGCGACGACCTTTTCTTGGCGAGCTCAGAGGGCATCTTCGAATCGGCGCTGGGAGAAGGACGAGCTACGTTGCGGTGGGAAGCGGGCCGCGACTTTCGCATCGTGGTGAGCCCGAAGGGAGCTAGCCCGCACTTTCGACTGCGACTGGGAGCAGACGGCGCCTTGTATGCTGCGACCCTCTATCAGTCTGCGATATGGTCGCTGAACAAGAACGCCACGCCGCGAAAGATCTTGCAGCGTTGCGTGCCCGACGTCTGGAAGAGCGTGCACTCTTCGGCGCCGACGACACGGGCTCCGAGCGTCGCCTTGCCCGGCATGACCGTCAGGGGCTCGGACGGTGTGAAGATTCTAAGGAAGACCTTGGCCGACTTCACGGTGCTCTCGACCGGGCAGATTCTGGTGCTCGGCGGCCTGCACTTGGACGACGGCGACGGCCCTTGGGGCCGCTCGCTGGAACTCTACGACTCGAACGGCGCCTTGGTGCGGGCCTGGACGATGCCGATAACCGGAAACGCCGTCTTCGACCCTTACAATCCGCGCCGCTTGCTCACGTGGGGACACTGGGGAGGCCCCGACGCCCAGTTCGAAGGGGTCGCAAGGCTCATCGAGGTCAACGGCGAAGGGTATCCGGCGCGGTCGTAGGCAGGTGTTGCCCGTCGTACCATTGGCGCAGCGGCCGCGACGACGGGGTCGCCGTGACGGTTTGGTCGACGCCGAGTCGGAGGGACAGTCCGTGGCGACGCCGGATTGCGGGGATCAGCGAGTGGCGGAGTTGCCTCGCAGCCCCGGCGGCTCGCGCTCGAACGTCTTGCGAAACCACGCCCCGTATTCCTGCGGCCCGTTCGGATTGTCGGCCAGCCAAGTCCGCCGTGCTTCGACGAAGGCGTCGGGCCGTGCGGTCAGGAGGAACGCGTCCAGATAGCCGTGGTGCTTGGCGTAGACGAGTTCGTCGAGGAGTCCGTAGGGATACGCGTCCAGGATGGTCCGGTTGTACAGCCAGGAATCCGCGACGCGCGTCAGGACGGCTCGTTCGATCTCGAAGTCGCTCCCGTCCGCGACCTCGGGGAGCCAGCGGTCCAGGCGGTTCTGGGCGGCCATGAGATGGAAGTGCGCGTAGATCAGGTAGGGCGGCCTGGCGCCCGGCGTCTGCTGCACGCGAATCTCGGCCGTGTCCGCTTGCTCGTTGATGGTCAGCCCTTCCCATGGGTAGACGGGTCCTTCGTCGGCCTCGACCATGATCAGGAACGAAGGATCGATTCTGATGCTGTCCATCTGTTCGCGGAGCCAAGTGTCCACTTCCCGCATCTGTTCCTTGGTGGGCAGGAGCCGTTCGCCGGAGTGAACCACCAGGCGTCTGGGATCGGGAAGCTCGCTTGGGCCGCCGGCGCACCCGGAGGACGCGACCGCGGTGGCGGCCGTCAGCGAGAGGGCCAGCCGGGAGAGGAGGGCGCGGATGCGGGAGGAAGTCGGCTTGGCGGATTGAAGTGTCGGCATGTCTTGAAGTGTGCGAGGATCGGCAGCGGGACGGCGATCGGGTCGCGTGGCCGAACTGTCCCACGGTCGTTGCGGCGAGGCGGACCCAGACAAGGAATCTACGAAGAGCGGTTCTGCGAAGTTCCGGCGGGGGCCGCCGCGGGCCGCCAACGCAGGACTTCGAACGGGCTGCGGCAGTCGTCGCACCAATAGGTCGCCAGCGAGGCGTGGCTGCCGAAGAGCGAGGCGAGACGGGTTCGCAGGCCGCCGCAATGCGGGCAATCGGGCGCTTCCGGCAACCCTTCCGGGCGGCTGGCCTCTGCCTCGGGCGCGTTCTCCATTCCCCCGGGCGCCTCCGTCATTCCACGAACAAGGCTCGATTGCGGTCGCCCCGGGCCCGCTCGACGGCCTCCTCGGCAGGGGCGCCGGGCCCGCGCCGCCGCTCCGCGTCCCACCCGTTCCGATCGGGCTCCACGTCCTCGATGCGAACGCCCACAGCGGCCAGCACGGCTCCCACCTGTTCCTCGTACCTCCGGCGCACCTGCGCTTCGGGCCGGACGTGGCCCTCCGCCGCCAGCGCCTCGTAGACGTCGTCCGCCGGGAGAAGCCAGGCCAGCGTCCCGGGCAGCATCGATTCCGCCTCCTCGCGCAGGCGTTCGGCCGCTTCCCCGCCCGCCCCGCCCAGCCGCTCGAACCAAGCCGCGCCGAAGTGCCGGTGATGCGCCTCCTCGGCGAGCATCTTCGGAACCCGCGACCGCGCCAGCGCGTAGCGGCCCGCGCCGAGGCTCTCCAGGGCGACCTCCAGCGCCCCGTCCACCACGACCACGCCCGCCACCAGCGCAGCCCAGTCCTCGAATTCCCCGTCCAGGGCGCAGGCCGAATAGTAGCGGGCGGCCGGACGCTCGTGCTCCACCGCAAAGGGGTCGAAGCCGAATTCCCGGAGCATCGAGTACAGGAGGCGCGCGTGTCCCCACTCGTCCTGGGCCATCGAGGAGGCCGCGATTCCCGTCTCGATCGAAGGACTGCCAAGGAGCCAGTCGCTGTAGCGGATGCCCAGAAGGCGCTTGGAATCCGCCAGCGACAGGATGTGGCGGGCGAGCGGGCCCGGGTCTGGGTCCCGGTCCGGCGAGGCGGGCTTTGCCGGGCCGCTCATGCCAGAAGACGACCGTTCGCTCGCGGGGCCGCTCATCCGGAAGCCGGCCTCCCGCTCGGCGGCCCGGCGGGCAAGATCGCCTTCCTGGGCACCACGCACATCTCGAACCAGTTCTCCTCGTCGTACGTCTTCCAGGCGTAGACGCGGGCCAGCGCGCTGCCCGGGGCGTCCACGCAACCGACGTGCCGGAGCGCGTCGCCACGCTTCTTGCGCGCGAACACCTCGTAGACCTCTTCGCCGAGCGAAGTCCCCGCCGAACCGGCGCTGGCGCCCTGTCCAGTGCTCGCCTCCCGTCCCCGTCCCGCGCCGACAGGCCGTCCGCCGCTCATGCCCCCACCCCGAATCTGGCCAGCTCCCGCCGCCCGCGCTCCGTGATCGATTCGGTCGTCCAAGGCGGATCCCACACCTCGACGATCTCGACCGAGCGCACCCACGGCTCCCGTCCGAGGCGGTCCCTCACGTCCTCCTTGATGAAATCCATGCACGGACAGGCCGTGGCCGTGAACGTGAGAGCGACCCGCGCCACGCCGCTGTCGAACTCCACCCCTCGAACCAGCCCCAGATCGACCAGCGAGACGGGCAGCTCGGGGTCCAGCACCTCGCGAAGAGCTTCCGTCAACGCCGCCTCCCCGTCCGCCGGCGCTTCCGAGAGCGGCTCCGACCACCGATCCCGCCCGCCGGAGACCTGCGAAGCCTGGATCGCCGTCAGTTCAGCCACGCCGCCACCGACTGGCGCGACCGCCGCACCGAATCCACGTAGATCTCGTTCATGGGGCCGCGTCCCTTCCACCGCTCGAAGACGGCATCCCACGTGATCTCGCCTTCGCCGAAGAGCCACCGCTTGTCCTCGGGGTCGTACTGGCACGGAAACGGATAGTCCAGCACGTACTGCTTCGCGGCCTCGTCGTAGTGGGCCGGCGCCGACAGCCCCAGCTCTTCGCAGAGCGGAACCGTGGAGGACATCCACACCTGCCGGAGCTCGTCGTTGGTGAGCCCCTTGAGGCGGTAGTCCAGCTGGCCGCTGTGACGCTTGAGATCGTCGGGCAGGCCGAACCACTCGATGGTCATGGGGAACATCCAGTCCACGCAACGCTGAAGCAGCTCGGCGGCGGCCCCTCCGGCCCGGGCCAGGCGTCGCATCCAGACCTCGCCGTGGCGCAAATGGAAGGTCTCCTCCATGTCCACCTTGACCAGCGCGCGCTTGAGGGGGCCGTAGGACGTGTTGCGGTGCACGTCGCTCAAGAGCGTGATCCCGGCGCGGTCGAAGAACCCGTTGGCCACGACCAGCTCGGCCCAGTTGTCGAGCGGCTGGTCGAAGCCGTAGGGATGCTTGAACTCGTGCGGCTCGCGCCCGTAGACGAGCCGCTCCTTGGAGACGCCCATGTCTTCGAGCAGGCGGTAGGCGATGTTGGCGTGGGCCAGCTCGTCTTGGATGATGGCGTGCGCGCTCACCTGCGTGTTGGTGGACGGCGCGTGGCGGGCGGCGAACCAGTACGCCGGCGCGCTCATGAGCTCCGTGTCGGCCTGGACGGTGAGCTGCACCACGATGGCCCGGTGGTAGCCCGGCGTCATCTCGGCGGGGGATTCGAGGATGTGGCCCTTGCGGATCTTGGCCTTGAGGGCCTCCTCGGCCTTCAGTTCGGCTTCGGTGTACTGGCGGGGCATGGCGGCGGCTCCTCGTTCTCCGGCGGCGGGGCGCGGCCGGCTCAAATCCCCAGCGACGAGCGAATCAGCGGACTGATCCTCTCCGGCGTCCAAGGCGGATCGAAGGTGAGTTCGACTTTGGCCTCCTCGACGCCCTCCACCCCGGCGATCGCGGCCTTCGCGTCGTCCACGATCTGTCCGGCCGCCGGACACATGGGCGTCGTGAGCGAGATGGTGGCCTTGGCGCTGGCTCCGTCCACCTCGACATCGTAGACGAGTCCCAAGACCACCAAGTTCAGGTTGAGTTCGGGGTCCTTGACGGTCTTGAGAGCGTCGCGGACGGCTTTTTCGGTGACGGGCATGGGGGGCTCGTGGTGCGCGGGGCGGGATTCTATGGATCCCACCGCTCCAGATCCTCGCCAGGACCCAGATTGGGTTGAAAATCCATCTGATAGGTCTCGGTGTCTATCCGGTAGAACCCGACGTCAAGTCGCCCGTATTTGATCAAGTCCTCGCGAGTAACAAACTGCCCCGACGGAACGCCCAGCCGCTTGCGGAAATATCTGCCCAGCTCGCTGTTGTCCATTGTCGTGTGCAACGCCTTGCCGAATTGCTGAGCGACGACTAGGACAAGGGCTTGATCGTCATCGGTAAGAGCTGTGAACCGTTCTTCAATCGGAGGAAAGAAAGACGCGTCCCGGACCGCCTTGGGGATGGGAATGTAGGCTTCATCCGGGTTCCTGCCATCTCGCTGTCCCCAGTTGAGCCCAGCCTTCTTATGAGTCTTTCCTTTGTCACGACCCGTCATCTGGATCAGGAGCAACGATACCACGTCGTCGCTCGAAAAATCACCCGGAGGACGAGTCTGCATAACCCTAACCGACGTTTCGATGTCCGGCGATGTACATGGCGCCGAATGCTCCATAAGGGCCTCGTGATACTCCATTGCCGCGACCGGATCGGCCTCTGCGACTGCTTCACGCTGAGATCGGCCGAAACCAGCAATGGTATAATTGGCCGATCCCACAAACGCCCTAACTGGAATCCCCGTTCGCTTCCAAACAAATATCTTTGCGTGGCAAGGATTGCCTTCCACGACGTAGAAGCAACTAAACATATCGGCATGGTGTTCGGCGAGACGGCATAGCCCACGGTGTTGCACGGTTTCAATTCCGCGACCAGTCATGCCGACCACCACGGTTATCTTCGGCAACTTCTTTATTCGCCCTTCGGCCACTCCCGTCTTGAGGGCCTCAACATGTTGCTCCACCATGCCGGCCGTCACGTAACCCGATACGATCAACAACTCGTCGGCGCCATCCACTGACGCTGGGCGAATCAAGACTTTGTGGACGAGGTTGCCACTCACGATGCGCACGGCGACACTCCGTTGTCCACCAAGGTCTTCAGGACGGCCTCGAATATGATTCTGGCGCCTCTCGGCGGTACGGCCATTCCGATCTGTCGCCGCACCGATTCGCGCCCTCCATGGAACGCAAACGAATCGGGAAACGTCTGCAATCGCGCGCGCTCGCGATTGGTGAGCGCGCGATCCTCGGACCAATGATACACGTGCGTGCCTCCGCCCCCGGAGCCAGTGACGGTATACGAGGGCCGATCGGGATCCAAACGACGATAGATTTGGCTTATCGTGGCGCCGCTCCGCATCTTCAGTCGTAATCCGGGCGGGAGATCGGCAGTGAACGCGTTCTGCCCAGGCTTTATATGCTTGAGGCGTTCGACAACCCTTGGATGCTGGTTCGTTCGTTGATTGTTCTCTGCATTCTTGGGAATCGGGGGGTGCTCCAGCGCCTCTTTGCACGAGATGCGACGGCCATAAGGCTTCGGTGGAGAAAACGACAATCGCAGCGACTTGCGAAAGCCCACGACAATAATGCGATGTCTCGCTTGAGGAACGCCGTATTGTTCAAACCGATACATGCGGGAGCACAGATCATATCCGGCATCCTTCATGTCGTCAAGAATGATGCTGTAGTCTCGCTTCTTTCCGATGCTGACTAGGCCACCCACGTTCTCTGCCACGAAAAACAGCGGTTGAAAATGACGCAGGGCACGGATTCCCCATGAGTAAAGACCGCCAAAGCGTCCCGCGATTCCGTTGCGCTCCCCGACCATGCTGAAATCGTTGCAGGGGAAGCCGAACGCCAATCCGTCAATAGAAGGAAGTTCGCTGAAATCGAGGCTCTCGACAGAGCAACGGACGACGCCACGCGGCAAGAATTTGACATTGCGTTGCAGTGTCTGGCAGGCGTCGGCGTCAATGTCGTTTGCCCACGCGTGGACGAATCCAGCATCATCGTGCCGCGCCCGAGAAGCGCCTAGCGCCATGCCGCCCGCACCCGAAAACAGCTCGCCCAGCCGGTATGTCCATTTCGGGTCGGTGGCAGGAAGGCGACGGTCGTGAACAGATGTCATGGATCGATGGCCACCACAGGTTCCCGGTTTACGAGTCCGTCCGCCAGTGAGCACTCGCCCTCCGAAAGAGGATAACGGCGAGGCCACACATGGACAAGGCGCGACGCATGGGCGTTGCCGCCTCTTGCTTGGCGTCCCATCGGCATGTCTCTTTACGCTTCGACAAGGAGACCCCAATGCGAATCGCCATCAACACCGGAGGGGGCGACGCTCCCGGCCTGAACGCGGTGGTGCGGGCCGTCGTGCTCGCGGCGGAGGGACGGGGCTGGGACGTGGTGGGCATCGAGCGGGGGTACGACGGCCTCTTTGCGCCCGGCGGCGTCGTGGAGCTCGACAGGAAGATCGTCAGCGGGATCACCCACATGGGCGGCACCATCCTGGGCACGTCCAACCGGGGCAGTCCGTTCGCGTTTCCGGTCGAGAGGGACGACGGGAGCGTCGAGATCGTGGACCGCTCGGACGAGGTGGTCGAACGCATGAGCGAACTCGGCATCGACTGCCTGATCGCGGTCGGCGGAGACGGTTCCCTGCGCATTGCGCGCGAACTGGCGAGCAAGGGCCTCAAGGTCGTCGGCGTGCCAAAGACCATCGACAACGACCTCAACGCGACGGCCGTCACCTTCGGATTCCACACGGCCGTTCAGACCGCCACGGACGCCATCGACAAGCTCCACTCGACCGCCGAGTCGCACCAGCGGGTCATGGTCGTGGAGCTCATGGGACGCCATGCGGGCTGGATCGCGCTCTTCGCGGGCTTCGGGGCCACCGCCGACGTCATCCTCATTCCCGAGATTCCCTACGACCTGGCCAAGGTGGCGGAGAAGATCGACGCCCGCTGGAAGGCTGGGCGCGAGTTCGCGATCATCGTGGTCGCGGAAGGGGCGTTGCCCGTCGGCGGCGAAGCGTCCTATCTCGAGGAGGAGCGAGCCGGGAGTCCGCGCAGGCTCGGCGGCGCAGGCAAACGGGTCTCCAAGGGCCTCGAAGCGCTGACCGGCAAGGAGACGCGGAGCCTCGTGCTGGGGCACCTGCAACGCGGCGGCCAGCCGATCGCGTACGACCGCGTCCTGTCGCTTCGGTTCGGGACGGCGGCCGTCGAGTTCGCGGACCGCGGCCTGTTCGGTTGCCTCGTGGCGCTCGATCCGCCGGACATGCGCGCGGTGCCCCTGGCCGACGCTGTCGAGAGGCTGAAGGCGGTGCCGGCCGACGGCGACATGGTGCGGGCGGCGCGGGCGATGGGAATTTCTTTTGGGGACTGAACGCATGGGACGACTTGGCTGGCAAGCTGGTGGTCGAGGGGCGCGAGGGCGTCGCGGAGATACGCGTGACGGCGACCCTCTGCGCATCCAGCCGGGAGCGGCTCGAAGGTCTTTCGGTCGCGTTGGACGGGAACCGCTTGAAAACGGACTATCCTAGCTCGAGGGGCAACTGGGGCAGGCGCAACTACGCGACGATCAATCTGGAGGTGGAGGTGCCGCTGGGCACGGACGTCGACGTGGAGGATCAGTCGGGGAGCACCGCGGTTTCGGGCGTGGGCCGGCTTCGCATTGAAGACGGGTCGGGAAGCCTCAAGATCGAAGAGGTAGGCGGTCGGCGGCACGGTTCGGGTCGACGGAATGGGCTCGGGCGGCCTGTCGGTGCGCGACGTGGAGGGCGACTTGGTGGTCACCGGCGGACGGCGCGAGCGGATCCGCTACTCGGACATCCGTGGCTCGCTCGACTTGCCGGCGGCGCGGCGCAAGGGACGGGGGTCGCTCTCGCTCCAGTAGCCGATGATCTTGTGGACCAGCTTGGCGACCAGGAAGTCGGGCGCGGAGAGGCCCGGGACGGGGGCGTGCTCGACGACGTCCACCCCGACGATGCGGCGCTCGGCGAACACGCGCCGGAGGAAGAGGAGCGTCTGATGCCAGCTGGCGCCTCCCGGCTCGGGCGCGCCGGTCGCAGGCGCTAGGGACGGGTCCAGGAAGTCCACGTCGAAAGTGAGGTAGACGGGATCGGCCAACGCCGCCGTCGCGCGTTCCATCCAGGCGTCTCCGTCGTGCAGGTGCTCGCCGGGGACCACGAACACGTCGGCGCGGTCGGCGGCCGCCTCCCATTCCTCCTGGCTGACGCCGCGGGCGCCGACCGACACCAGATCGGCGCGTCCTCCGATTCGGGCCATGGCGCAGGCGTGCGAGAACCGGCTGCCGTTGAAGCGCTCGTGAAGGTCCAGGTGGGCGTCCATCTGGAGGACGGTGAGCCGTTCCTCGGTGCGACTCGCGTGAGCCAGGATCGCAGGCGGCGAGACCGAATGCTCGCCTCCCAGCATGATCACGCGCCGACCGTTCGCGGCTTCGAGAATCTGGCCGAAAGCTTCTTCTAGGCGCTCGGCGGCCCCCGCGGCGTTTCCGCGTTCCAGTTCCAGCGCGGGGAAGGTGTAGACGCCGTCCGCAGAGGGAAGGCAGCCCAGTTCTGGGTCGTACAGCTCCACGTACCGGGATGCGTCGATGATCGCCTGCGGGCCTTGCCGGGTGGCCGTCCCCCAGCTGGCGGTGGTCTCGTAGGGGACGGGAAGGATCCACGTCTTGGCTTGGTCGTGGCGCGCCGCCGCTCCGTCCAGTCCTAGGAAGACTCGCGGCAGCTCCCAGGGCAGAGGGCCGAGTCCGCCGGGAAGGTCGTGGATGGTCTCCTGGCCGGATCGGCTGGGGGCTTCAGGGTCTCTGTGGCTGGGCAATGGCTACGTGGGACGGCGGGGCGTTGGCGCTGGCCCCGGTGCATCGTTGGCGCCCGGCGGCGCGTTGTCGTTCGGGCCGGCGTTGTCGTTCGGGCCGGCGTCGTCGTTTGGCCTAGCGTCGTCGTTCGGCCCGGGGTCGTCGTTCAGCCCGGCGTCGCCGACGGGCCGCCCCGCGCGCGCCCTGTGCCAGTCCTCGGCGCGCATCGACGCGAGATTGGCGAACAGGCGGTAGGCGCCCGCAACGCCGGCCGGGAACTGTCGAAAGAAGGCGAGACCGGTGTAGACGTAGAGTCCGTCGCCCACCGGGGCCACCAACAGTCCCCCGCGCTTGGGCTCCTCGCCTGGGTCCGCCATTTCCAGCACAGGGACGAATCGCGGATCCCAATCGCCGAGGAAGTAGAGCCCGCGTTCCTGCACCCAGCCGTCGAAGTCGGCCGGTTCCAGGACGTTGGGGCCGTTGAACACGGGTGTCCCGGGCGCGAGAATGGCCACATGGGCCGTTTCGTCGGCGACGCGGTCGTGCGGCCGGTTCATCTGCACTGGATAGGGTGCGAAGCCGCCCTGCGGATACTCGTACTTGTTGTACTGGACGATCACCGTGCCGCCCGCCTGCGCGAAGGCGAGCACCGCGTCGTTGGCGTCCGCAAGCTCCGGCCGGGTCTCGTACGCGCGGACGCCGAGAACCAGCACGTCGTATTCGTCGAATGCTCCATCCCGCACCTGCGCGTCGTCGAGCAAGTCCACGTGCATTCCGGCCTGCCGAAGCGCTTCGGCGCCCGCGTCGCCCGACCCCATGACGTAGGCCGCCCGAAGCTCCGTGTCGGTTGCCAGGGCGAAGGCGGAGACGCGCGCCACGGCCCTCCGGTGTAGAGCCGCCCGGCGAATGTGCGGGTGGACCACGACGTCGTAGTCTCCGCCGAAGACGGTTCCCGAGGCGTCTTCGGCCATCGCCCGGAACTCGTGTCGCCCCTCCGGTGCCGGACCCGCTGGCGCGACCCGAAACGCAAACGACTGGCTGCCGCCGGGGTCCAGCGCGAAGGGAGCCGAAGCGGGCTCGACCTGCCAACCAGCGCCCGTCTCCAGCCGAACCGACCCCGCACGCCGGGACGCCGACATGTTGGAAAGCGCCACCGTGAAGGTTCGCGCCTCGGCACTCGCCAGCGGCCAGACCATCGTCCCCGGATGCAGGCTCACGTCCAACGCCGGGGCCACGAGCACGTGTTGGCGGTACTCGCCGAAGGCCTTGTCCACGCCGACGTAGCTGCCTTCCCGCTGCACGGTCGGACGGACGGGCGTCGCGAGGCCGAAGCCGAGCGAGACCGTCGCACGAACCGGCGAAGGATCGAACGGCGCCGCCCACAGTTCGGCGTCGGCGGGCCAGGCGTAGAGATCGCCGGAGCGCTCCTGCTCCAAGAAATAGGGCGCCGACGGCCGCGCGTTCTCCGGCACGAGGATCCGCCAACTCCAGCGAGCCACGGCGCCCGGGGGGACGCGCCCGTCCTTCGGCGTCTCCGGAGGATTCGTGCGGAAGAAGCGCGACCCAGCGGACTCCGTAGCGGGTTCGGCCGTGGCCGTCGCCGTCCATCGTTCGGGCAACAGCAGCCGCGGCGCTACGTCCTCCAGCGCGAACGGGCCGCCGTTCCAGACGATCACGTCCACGCCTGCCGGCTCGCCGGGCGTCAGCAAGGCCCGAGAGATGCGCACGTCCACCGTCGCCCCGCTCGCCGCAAACACGGCCTCGGACACGAGCGCCAGCCTGTCGGCCAGGACCTCCCGAGCCGAGCCCGGCGGCGCATCCCGCACCAGATCGCGCAGGACCGCCGCCCCCCGAAGCAGGCCCGGAACCGCCCCGTCGCTTCGGTCGGCAGCCAGAGCCTCCCGGGCCTCCGCGACGGCCGCCCGGTATGCGTCCAGCCGCGCCCGCGCGTCCGTAGGCCAAGCGGGCGGCAAAGGATCGGGCAGCTGTCCCGCCAGCGTCGTGTCCACTCCGGCAAAGAGGCCGCCATCCTCCCCGTCGTCCCCGCCCCGCGACGAGACGAGGCGCCACGAGCTGTTCCTCGGCCCCGCGATCTGCGCCGCTCCCATGTCCTGCGACCGGTGCAGGCTTCGGCTCGCCATGGCCAGCTGAAAGTGGGAGCGGCCGAGCACGGGATCGAAGGCGCCGGTGGGCACGTGGAGCGTCGCCTCTTGCCCCGAGAAGAAGACCGACTGGTACAGCTTGACCGGAGTCCACGGCTCGACTCCGTGCTCGGCGAGTTCGGGAAAGCGATCGGGATCGCCCGCGGCGTCGAAGGCCTCTCGGGCGGCGACGCCTGCGACTTGGTGCTGGCCGTGGCGGTCGCGGGGCGTTCCCGAAAACACCGACACGATCACCTGCGGCCGAAACGTGCGAACCACGAAGACGACGTCGCGGACGACTTCCTCGAGCGGCCAATGGGCCAGCGCTTCCTCGATGTTCTTGGAGTAGCCGAAGTCGAAGGCGCGCGTGAAGTACTGCCTGCCTCCGTCGAGCGCCCGGGCGGCCACGAGTTCGCCGGTGCGGACGAGTCCGAGCCCTTCGCCCAGCCGGGGGCCGATCAGATTCTGGCCGCCCTCGCCGCGGCTCAGGGACAGGTAGGCGGTCTCCACGCCGCGGCCCCGCGCTAGGGCTGCGAGAAGGCCGGTGTCCTCGTCGTCCGGATGCGCGCCGATCATCAGCACGCGCTTGACGCCGTCGAGCTGGCGGAAGCGGAGGGCGACGCCGGCGATCCCCTGTTCGAACGGATGCACGCCGGCGCTGGACGCGGGGATGGGCGCGCGATCCGGGAGCGCCTGCGCGGCAAGGGACGTCGCGAGCGCCGCTTCGCATGGGAGGACGACGGACGCGAGGGCGGCGAAGGCGAGCTGCGGACGGCGAACGATTGGCCGGTTCATGTCCTCAAGGTACCGTGGAAGCGAACCCGGCGCCGTTCATCGGGGCCACGGCAGCGCGAGAGTCGCGGGCGCCCGCGACCGGCCGAACCATCCGGCGAGGGCCGCCAAGCTGAGCACGTAGGGGAGCGCGAGGAAGAGCGGGTAGGGCAAGTCGGCGTTGGCCGCCTGCAGGACGTACTGGAGGGCCTCCGCCGCGCCGAAGAAGCAGGCCGCCGCCAGCACGCCCGGGGGGTTCCACCGGCCCAGCACCACCACGGCGACGGCGATGAAGCCTTTGCCGGCGGACATGTTCTCGCTGAAGGTGCCGGTGTGCACCAGGCACAGGTGCGCGCCCGCGAGCCCGGCCATGAATCCCCCGAAGAGGACTGCGAGCATTCTCGTGCGGATCACGCCGATTCCGGCGGCATGGGCGGCGTCGGGCGCTTCCCCGACGGATCGCAGGGCCAGGCCCCAACGCGTCCTGAAGAGGAACCACCACAGCGCCGGCGCGAGCAGGTAGACGACGTAGAAGGTGGGCGCGCGGTCGAACAAGACCGGGCCCAGAAGCGGGACTTCGGAGAGCAGAGGAAGCTTCCAGGAAGGGACGGTCTTGAGCTCCAAGGCGAGGCCGGTGGCGCCGAAGCGGCTCTGGAAGACGGCGCCCGTGAAGCCCAGGCTGCCGATGGTCACCGCCGTGCCGGTGATGATCTGGTTGGTGTTGAGGCCGACCGCGAACAGGCCGAACAGGAGCGCGGCGGCAGTTCCGGCTATTGCCCCGCCCGCCAAGCCCGCGTAGGGACCGGCGGCCAGTCCGGCCATGGCGCCGCCCAGCGCGCCCCAGATCACCGATCCCTCCAAGCCGATGTTGATCACGCCAGCCCTCTCCGAGACGGTCTCGCCGAGCGCTGCGAGCGCCAGGGGAATCGCCAGGCCCGCGGCGGCGGCGAGGAAGGAGGCGAAGACGCCGACGTCAGCCATGACCGATCCTGGAGGCGCGCCCGTCCGTGACCGCGCTGTGGAAAAAGAGGGGTGCGCTTGCGGCGGTCACGAATCGCCCTTAGAGGCCGCCCGAAAGCCGCGGTCCACCGCGAGGAGGGCGAGGATCAGGAGGGCTTCGGTCCCGCGCACCCACGCCTCCGGCACGCCGGCGTCTCTCTGCATCGCGCCTCCCCCGGCGCCGAGCGCCCCGAAGACCACGGCCGAAATCACGATCGCCCCAGGATGCAGGCGCGCCAGCAGCGCCACCGCGATGGCCGTGTAGCCCCAACCCGGCGAGAGCCCCTCGTACATGCGCCCCGTGACGCCCGCGACCTGAATCCACCCGGCCAGTCCGGCGATCGCGCCCGACGCCAGGAAAGACCACCGTACCACCCGCGCCGGATCGAAGCGCCCGCTGGCCACCGCCGCCCGCGGCGACGCTCCCGCGACCCGGACGCGGAAGCCGCCCGGAGTGCGCGACATGTAGAGCCACAGCCCGCCCGCAAGCAATAGACCGACGAGAAAGCCGGCGTGCAGGCGCGTCCCCGGAAACAGAGGCGCGAGCTGGGCCGCCGCGGGAATCTCGTCCGTCATGTTGAAGACGCCGCGCGACTCGCGAAGCGGCCCCTGCACGAGAAACTGCGCCAAGAACAGGGCCACGAAGTTCATGAGCAGCGTCGTGATGACTTCGCCGACCCCCATCCGCGTCTTCATCGCGATGGGAACCAGCGCCCAAGCCGCACCGCCCGCGGCCGCCGCCGCGAAGGTCGCCGCCAGGAGCACCAGCGCACTCGCCTCCGGCCACGAAATCGCCAGCGCAACGCCCGCCAACGCACCGGCGAGCAGCTGCCCTTCGGCCCCGATGTTCCAGGCGCCTGCCCGGAACGCGACGGCGACGGCCAAGCCCGTGAGCAACAGCGGCGTCGCCTGCACCAGCGTGAACGAAAGGAAGCGGTTCCACGACCCGAAAGCCCCTTGGACGAGCGCGCCGAAGGCGTCCGCGGGCGAGTGGCCGCCCAGTGCCAGGAGAGCGGCCGCGACGGCCAACGTGGCCGCGAGGGCAAGGACGGGTTGCGCGACAGGCTGGAGAGCGCGCGCGATCCGTAGCCCCATTTGCGCCATTTGCGTCACCTTGAAGCCAGCCTTATAGGTAGGACGTACGTCGCTGCAACATCTACGAAGGTCACGTGAAGGCCGAGCCGAATTGGGATTTCATAGCATCAAGCTTCCCCGAGTTTCTCTCGCCGGAAGAATGGGATCCGCCCCCTACCGCCTGCCCACCGCGTCCCCTGCGGCCAGCATGAGTGCGCCGATGGCCGTGGCTGAACGATCCGACGGACCGACCGGCAGGAGGCGTCCGCGCACGAGAACCAGGATCCGGTCGGCCAGCTCGAGTATTTCGTCCAAGTCGGGCGAGATCAGGACCACTGCTGGAGGTGGCTCGCCATTGCGCGCGAATTCCACCAGCCTCCGCCTCACGGCTCGGGCGGCCTTCACGTCGAGGCCGCGGGTGGGCGATTCCGCGATCAGCAGCTCCTTGGAGCGGTCGAGTTCGCGGGCCACGAGCAACCGCTGCTGATTGCCGCCCGACAGCGTCGCCGCGAACGCCTCCGGGCCGGGGGCCGCCACGTCGGCGTCGGCCAGGAGAGCCTTGGTGCGCTTCTTGATGCCGGACCAGTCCAGCCATGGCCCCCGGCGGAAGGCGGGCTCGTCGTGAAGGGCCAAGGCTACGTTCTCGTCGAGAGGGAAGTCCCCGACCAAACCCTCTTCGCCGCGATCCAACGGCATCCAGCCCGGCTTGCTCGGAACGCGCGCGACGCCTGACAGGGGCTGCAGCACGCCGGCCAAGACCGCCGCCAGTTCGCGTTGCCCGTTTCCTTCCACGCCCGCAACGCCCAGAATCTCGCCTCTTCGCGCGGCCAACGTCACGCCGCGCAGCGACGGCGCCTCGGGAGACCCCGCCACCACGTCAGTCAGAGAGGCCACCACGTCGGCCGATTCGCGTCCGTCAGATTCTAGGGAGATTTTGTCAGAGAATCTGTCGCGACCAACGGGCTCGCCCACCATCGCGACGGCGAGTTCGCGGGCCGAGAAGTCGCGGGCTGGGCCGGCGAGCACCTGCTTGCCTCTTCGCAGGACGGTCACGCGGCCGGCCGCCGAAAGCACCTCGTCCAGCTTGTGCGCGACCAGCACGACGCCCGTGCCGGAGCGGGCCACCCTGCGCAGCACGGCCAGGAGGCGCTCCACTTCCTTCGGGGCCAGCACCGCCGTGGGCTCGTCGAGCAGCAGCACGCGCGTCTCGGACATCAGCGCCTTGAGGATCTCGATCCGCTGTCGTTGGCCCACGCTCATTTGATCCGCCCGCATGTCCAGATCGACGGCCAGGCCCAGTTCGGCCGCCCGCGCTTCCACGTGGGCCCGGTAGCCCGGCGTCGCCCGGCCCCGCGGAGTCCACGCGCCTTCGTTGAAGAGGGCCACGTTCTCGAAGCCCGTGAAGCGCGGGACCAACGAGAAGTGCTGGTGGACCATGGCGACGCCAAGCCGGCGTGCGTCGGCGGCGTTGCGGAGCCGCACGGACGTCCCGGCAATCTCGACCTGTCCCTCGTCCGGTGACAGGAGGCCGGCGAGCACGCGCGCCAACGTCGTCTTGCCCGCCCCGTTCTCGCCCAGCAGGCCGTGGATCTCTCCGGGGGCCAGTTCGAAGCAGACCCGGTCCAGCGCGACGACGGCGCCGAACCGCTTGGTCACGCCGGCTAGGCGTGCGGCCGGCGGCGCGTCTCCGTGTGCGTCGGCGGCGTTCAAGGACGGAAGGCACCTAGCGATCGCCCGCCCGTGCAAGGTTCCAAAGCCCGCTAGTTTGGCGGCGGCTGGACCGGCGAGGCCGCGGGCAGCGTGTCTTCTTCCAGATAGCGGATTCGGGGCACTTCCAGGGCGCCCGAGGCGATGTCCCGCCGGGCTTGGGCGATTCGAGCTTCCACGTCCGCAGGGACGACGTCCGCCAGCGCGGGATTCGGCACGAAGTCCACCGCACCCGACGCCAAGCCTGCCCTAGGCGCCCCGCGCAAGCTGCCCTCGTGCCAGGCGACCGCCGCCTGGAGGAACAGAGCCGGGATGTCGATCACCGCGCTTCCCACGACGACCTCCGGCGCCACGGCGTTCTGGTCCCGGTTCATCCCGAAGGCCCATGCCCGCCCACGTTGCTCTCGGGCCTCGCGGACCGCCTGAAACACCCCGAAGCTTGCCGCGTCCACGTTGTGGATCAGCACGTCCGCGCCGCGCCGGAGCTGGGCGGAGGCCGCCTCCTTGGCCGCGGCGACGTCGTCCCAGCTGCCGGTGAACGTCTCCAAGACCGTCGCCTCCGGATTCACCGCGGCCACCCCCGCCCCGAACGCCAGAAACGTCCCCTTGGCCGGCGGTATCTCGACCCCTCCGACCATTCCGACGACCCCCGCGCGGCTGACCCCGCCGGCCGCCATGCCGGCCAAATAAGCGGCCTCCTCGAGACGAAAGATCAGCGGCACAAGGTTGGCCGCCGCCCGCGAGCCCGACGAGACCACGAACGTCGCATCCGGGTATTGCGCCGCCGCCCGCTCGGCAGCGTCCTGGTACTCGAAGCCGTGTCCGAACACCAGCCCGTAGCCCGCCTCGGCGTAGGAGATGAACGCTTCGTCGAACTCCGCGGGCGTCCGCGTCTGCTGGTGCGAAATGCGCCAACCCAGAGAGTCGCCGATCCGTTGCAGCCCCTCGTAGGCGCCGGCGTGCCAGCCCGCGTCGCTGACCGGCCCGGACGTGAGGAGAGCGACGGAGGGCGAGGAACCGGCAGGGTCCGGGTTGTCCGATCCGTCGGCGGAGGGTCCGCCGCAAGCGGCCACGGCAGTCGCCGTCCAGCACGCAATGCGGTGCCGCTGGGCCCTCCACTGCTTGGTGCTTCCCGAGATCATTTGCTTGTCTCCCTGTCGGCAGCTTCTGTTCCTCAAGGTAGCGGTTTGCCAAGACGGGGACGCCCGCCGCGAGCGTGCCAGCGAGTGTGTCCAGCAACGGTATCCGAGCGCGTGTCCCAAGACGACCTATCACATTCCGGTGCGAGGGCGTAGGGCGTTATATAGGATAGGAGGCACTCCCCTGAAACCGGGGAAGGACCGAACACCTTCTTGCGAGGAGAGACGCGTCATGAAGATCGGCAAGCCTTGGACTGTCCGCGTGGCAACCGCTCGCTTCATGAGGCCGGGCGCGTGCGCTTCGGCCGTCCTGCTCGCCGCGGGTCTCGTGCTGGGGGTGGCCGGGCAAGGGGCAGCACAGGCCGTGTTGGAACTGGATCTGCAGGCGGGCAGGACGGTGGTCGACGACCCGTACTACGTTTTCAATCCTTTCGGCGCGGTCGACTATGACCGGCGGCTGGTCTATGTGGTGGCGTCGACCGCGAGAACGGGGGTGATGCGCTTCCTGGCAGCGGAGAATGACCGGCGGCTGGTCTATGCGGTGGAGTTGGCCGATCCGATGGTAGCGCAGGCGTATTCCCTGGCAGACGGATCCGTGG
Source organism: Longimicrobiales bacterium (assembly GCA_958295645.1). Taxonomy (GTDB): domain Bacteria; phylum Gemmatimonadota; class Gemmatimonadetes; order Longimicrobiales; family Gaopeijiaceae. The sequence continues at coordinate 2,427,268 of OY282361.1, read as the reverse complement.
TGGGGACCTACGGAGGGCGCGAAGGAGAGGGGCCGGGCGAGGTGCTTTGGATCGAAGGGTTGGCTGCGAGTCCGGACGGCGTCCTGATGGGAGGGCGCGGCACCGTGGTTCACTGGAGACTGTCCGGCGAAATGATCTCTACGTGGCGGCCCACGTCGCCGATGGTTCGGGAGGTCTGCTTCTCGCACGGCAGGCCCGTCGTAGCCGCGCAAAAAGGCGTCGTCGTCAGGGCGGAGAACGGACGAAGCGTCGCGGTGGGAAATGGGGCCGCCAGCCCCGTGGTGCAGGCACAAGTGGGCGCCGACCCACATGCGGCTTCGGCTCGAGACGTTCGCATGGCGTGCGTCGGCTCCGTGGCCTACGTGTTGGCAGGCGACGTCATAACGGGCTACGGGGCTGGGGCGAGTCCACAGCCGATACCCGTTCCGCCGGAGATAGCGGAAGTCGCACGCCGGCGCCGGGCAACCAGCGATCCAAGGTCTGGCGTTCTGGCCCCCTACTCGGCGTTGTTTGCTGACGACAGAGGGCGGTTGGTCGTGACCGTCTTGGACCGGGCGGTCACGGGCGCGGTGATCGACCCTGCCGGAGGATGCTACGAACTGTTCAGTGTCGCCGCCCCGCCCACCATGCGCCACTACCTTGGGATGGCGGCCGACAGTTTGATTTTTGTCGAGAGCGTGCAGGAGCCGCTGACGGAGGTGGTGGACGGAAAGCGCGAAGTCGCCACGGGGGAATACCAAGGCAGGGATGTGCCTAAGATGGTGAACTGGCCGCGCTCGATTGCGATACGACCCCTCGAGCTCGTGTCCGGGCAACGTTGTGGCGGCTGATCGACGACAACCGAACCCTCTCCAGCGCTATGCATCCCCCTCGGTATTCAGCCATTGTCCGCAATGGAAATGGGTCGTCCCGTCAGGCATCTCGTGGACCTCTCCTTCCACGCATCCCTCGTCCATGGCCGCGGTCATGCACATCTGGAACTCCCCCCAGTTGTCCCAAGTCTGCGGCCTCCCCAACGACGGCTTATCTCCCGTTGTCCGGCAGTCGGCTGGGGGTTGGCAGGTGAACCCGGTCAGCAACACGATGGCCAGGGTCGCGAAGACAAGCCTCGTGGGCCAGTTCCTCATGGTCGGTCCGCGGGCGGCTCTGCCTGTGGGATCGCGACCGGCGGTGCGCTCGGCCGTGACGGCTCGTCCGCGGGCGGCTCTGTCTCTCCGAAAGTGACGACTGCCTCACGGCCATTTGGCAGAGAAACGCGGCGAACCACGCCCGCATCGGCCTCGAAGGAGCCGGCTTCGCCGAACTTCAGCACTTGGCCATCCTCCAGCTGAACCGCTTCCCGCATCAGCTTGGCTACCGAGACGGTTGCCCCTTCGGAAAGGAGATGCGCCTCAAAGGCATCCAACGCTTCCTCGGCGGACATCTCCTCGGGCGACGCGAACCCGGGGTTCTCGTCGTGGCACGCCAAGCCGAACAGCAACGCGATCGCCGGGGCCGTCGCGCTAATCTTCCTGGTCCATTTCCTCATTTTCTGTCCTCCTGGTGCGAAGAGGTCGCCCGACTAGTGCTACGAGCGTTGGCCTCCCGTTGACAATAAAGTTGTTCGCGCCGACTTTGGCCGGCCCGGCGTCCTCCGCGTCCCCGCGCGGGCGGCGGCTTCCTAAACGTAAAGCCCCCCCCCCCCCCCCCCCCCAGTTTGGCAAATCCGCGTCTCCGCGCGGGCGGCGGCTTCAGGCTCCGCCGTTGTGGCTAGCTTGCGCGAAGAGATGGCGATATAATGCGGAGGGCGGCCGTGCGGCCGAGGACGAACCGCGAACGGCAGAGACGAGGCCACGGGGCCGCCGCCCCACGAAACCCCCACGCGAGGACCCCCGATGACCGAGACGACCCGAGGCAACTGGACATCCAATGCAGGCTTCGTGCTGGCCGCGACCGGCAGCGCGATCGGCCTGGGCAACCTGTGGAAGTTCCCCTTCATCACGTGGGAGAACAACGGCGGGGCGTTCGTCCTGGTGTACCTCATCTGCATTGCGGCGGTGGGGTTGCCCATCATGATGGCGGAGCTGCTGATCGGACGCCGGAGCCAGAAGAGCGCCGTCGGGGCGCTGAAGGAGGCCGCGGGGCCGCTTTGGGGGATCGTGGGCGGCTGGGGGGTGATCGCAGCGTTCATCCTGCTCAGCTACTACACCGTCATCGCCGGGTGGTCGCTCTACTACTTCGCGAAGACGGTCGGCTGGTCCATCGGGGGGTTGCCGGGGGGCACGTCCATGGGCGACGTGTTCAATGCTCAGTCGGGCAATCCGGGCCTTCAGCTCGCCCTTTCGCTGGGGTTCAGCATCGGCACGATCGCGGTCGTGTACTTCGGCGTCCAGCGCGGCATCGAGCGGATCGCGCGCATCTTCCTCCCCATTCTCTTCGGCATCCTGGTGCTCATGCTGTTCAGCGCCTTGGGGATGAGCGGGTCCGGCGAGGCTCTGACGTTCATCTTCCGGCCCAACTTCGGAGCGCTGGAGCCCAAGTCGATCCTGGAGGCCCTCGGCCACTCCTTCTTCACCCTGTCGCTCGGGATGGGCGCGATGATCACCTACGGGTCGTACATCGCCAGAAACCAGTCCGTCGTGAAGGCTTCGGGGATGATCGTGCTGCTCGACACGCTGATCGCGCTGGTCGCCACGGTCATCATGTTCTCGGTGATCTTCTCGGTGGCTGGCATGGCCGATGAGGTCGGCGGCTCGACCGTGGGAATGCTGTTCATCTCCCTGCCGCAGCTGTTCTTCTCCGAAGTGCCGTTCGGATCGTTGCTGGGGCCGCTCTTCTACGTCCTGGTGGCGCTGGCCGCGCTCACCTCCACGATGTCTCTGCTCGAAGTGGTCACCTCGTACATGATCGACGAACGAGGGCTCGGCCGGCACAAGGCCACGTTCATCTCCGGCGGCGCGATCTTCGTCTTCACGATCTTTGCGGCGCTGTCGTTCACGGACACGCCGTTCCTGTCCACGCTCAACATCTTCGGCGAGGGCAAGGACGGGTGGTTCAGCACGGCGGACCACTTCGTCTCCAACTGGATGCTGCCCACCGGCGGACTGTTCATCACGCTCGCGGCGGGCTGGTTCATGACCCGCAAGGCGACCGAGTCCGAGCTCGTAGACGGCACCCAGCCCGGCTGGTTCCGCTATGGCGCGTGGCGCGTCTTCATCCGGTTCGTGGCCCCGGCGGCGGTGCTCGCCATCATCATCGCGGTGATCTTGGGCAGGGACTTCAGCTAGGAGACGGCGGGCGAGGATGCTTCGCGTAGAAAAGCGGCCGCCGTTGGTGCAGTTGCAGGGGCGGGTTCTCTACTTGGTCGACGACGCCGGCTTGTTGCGCCGCCAGCTCCGCGACGGGCTTGATCTGACCTCCAGCGCGGCGGCCGAGGCGGGCCTTCGGGACCAGATCAGCACGGACGAGATCACGCCCGCGTACATCTGCTTCTTCTACGACGAGACGCTGGGGGACTTTCCCTATCTGGGCCTGCAGGCGGCGGGCAAGGGCGGCGCGGAGGAAGCTCCCGTGGAACGCGGCAGCGTGAAGGCGGGCGGGTTCGTGTGCTCGGTCGCGGGGAAGCGCCGGGGCAAGGGGTCGAGCCGCGAGCAGAGTCCGTACGCCGAGATGATGGCGGGGATCAGGGTGGTCGTGGCCGAGAGCATCGAGCGCATCTACGAGGAGAACTGCCAGAACCTGGGCGTCCTGACGACGACCGACTTGGGCGTGGCGGACCGCATCCGCGCCGGGGAGGCCATCCCGCTGGCGGAGTTCACTGCCGGCAAGGACGACATCACCCGTCAGATCGTCGAGTACGGCGGCCTCTTCGAGTTCAACGCGGCCCGCTTGCAAGGGAAGGTGACGATGCCCGCCCCGAAGGCGCTGGGAGCCGCGTCGCAGACCCGCCGCCCGATGACGCTCGGCGAGAAGATCTTTGCGCGCAAATGGGTTGTGGACGCGGCCCGGGACGCGGTGGGGGTGGATTGGGCCGAGCCCGGCGAGTCCGGTTTCTTCCGCGCGGACCTGCGCTTCTCGCACGAGTACGTGACGCCCATGGCGGCCATCTTCTTCGAGGAGAAGCTGGGGCCGCGCGCCAAGGTGCAGGATCCGGGGTCCATCCTCTTCTTCCGCGACCACTTGACGTTCCTCCACAAGGCCATGAGCCAGGAACGCATCGAAGCGGGGCTGCTGGACGTGGCCAACCAGCTGGAGGCCAAGCAGCGGGAATTCGCGGAGAAGCAGGGCGTGCGCCTCTACGGCGAACAGATGGGCCACGCCATGGGCTCGGAGGCCATCTGCCATTCCAAGGTGCTCGAGGAATACGCCGAGCCGGGGATGCTCGTGATTGGGACGGATTCCCACACGCCGCACGCGGGGGCCGTGGGCGCGCTGGCCTTCGGCGTCGGCACCACCGCCATCTTCAACTCGTGGATCACCAAGGATGTGCGGGCGCGAGTTCCGCCGTCGTTCAAGGTGGTGGTCTCGGGGACGCCGCCCCGCAACGTGACCGCCAAGGACTACATGCTGGAGATCCTGCGCCACCCGTACGTTCGCGACGGGCACGCCATCGGGCAGATCGTGGAGTACGCGGGTCCGGCCGTGGAGGCGTTGTCGGTCGACGAGCGGGCCACCATGACCAACATGGCGGCGGAGGTGGGGGCCTTCACCGGGATCGTGGCGGCGGACGAACGCACCGTCGAGTTCCTGGTGCAGGAGCGCGGAATGTACCCTGATGCCGCCCGCGCGCTCGTGGAAGGCATGCAGAGCGACCCCGACGCCGAGTACGTGACGGTTATCGAGATCGACGCGGCCCGGGTGCGGCCCATGGTTGCGCTCCCCGGCGACCCGGGCAACGGCCTGCGCATCGACGAGCTGGACGGCGCCGTGCCGGTCGAGATCGCCTATGCGGGATCGTGCACGGCGGGCAAGAAGGAGGACATGGACATGTACGCGCGGGTCTTCCGCGAGGCGCGCGCGGGCGGACGGGGCGTGCATCCCGGGGTCAAGTGCTACATCCAGTGCGGGTCTGTGGAAGTGCGCGAATACGCGAGGGAGCGCGGCTACCTCGACCTCTTCCGGGACGTGGGCGCCGAGTTCGTCGAGCCCGGATGCGGGGCGTGCATCGCTGCCGGGCCGGGCATCACGGAGCGGCCGGACCAAGTGTCGGTGTCCTCTCAGAACCGCAACTTCCCAGGCCGCTCGGGGCCGGGACAGCTCTACTTGGTGTCGCCCTATTCGGTGGCGGCGTCGGCGGTGGCGGGGAGGGTGGCCGGATGGAAGGACTAGGGCGCGCGGAGCAGGATCGCGAGGGCGTCTATCCGTACTCCAGCAAGATGAAGCGCGGCGACTACGAAGGCGAGAAGGCCAAGCTGCAGGTGGAGCTGCTCAAGGCGCAACGATGGATCAAGGACTCGGCTGCCAAGGTCGTCGTGGTGTTCGAAGGCCGGGACGCGGCGGGCAAGGGCGGCTCCATCAAGCGGTTCATGGAGCACCTGAACCCGCGAGGCGCGCGGGTCGTGGCCTTGGACAAGCCCAGCGAAGTGGAGCGGGGCCAGTGGTACTTCCAGCGGTACGTGAAGCACCTGCCCACGGCCGGCGAGATCGTGCTCTTCGACCGGTCCTGGTACAACCGGGCCGGCGTGGAGCGCGTCATGGGATTTTGCAGCGGACAGGAATACTTGGAGTTCCTGCGTCAGTGCCCGGAGCTTGAGCGAATGCTCGTCAACAGCGGCATCAGCCTCTTCAAGTTCTGGTTCTCCGTGTCCCAAAAAGAACAACTGCGCCGCTTCACCCGTCGCGAGACCGAGCCGCTCAAGCAGTGGAAGATCTCGCCGTTGGACATAGCTTCCCTGGACAAGTGGCGCGACTACACCGAAGCCAAGGAAGCCATGTTCTTCTACACGGACACCGCCGACGCTCCGTGGACGATCATCAAGTCCGACGACAAGAGGCGCGCCAGGCTTGCTTGCTTGCAGCACTTCCTGCACGCGTTGCCCTACGACGACAAGGACGCGAACGTCGTCACCGGACCCGACCCGCTGATCGCGGGCTCGGCTGCTCCTGTGACCAGCCGCGACGAACCCATGGCGGGGAGCAGTTCCTGACCAAGCTCGTGCGATTCTCCGCGAGCGCCCCTCTGGCCGACCACCTTGTATACGCGGTCTCGGACCTCGCCTCCGGCGTCCGAAGCGTCGAGGCGTTGTTGGGCGTTCGCTTCTCGCCCGGCGGCCGGCATCCGGACTTGGGCACGCACAATGCCTTGTTGCGAATCGGTTCCCGCACGTACTTGGAAGTCGTGGCGCCCGATCCTTCGCAAGCCGAACCTCCTGGCGGCTACTGGTTCGCGGCCCCCGACGCCGCATTGCCCGCCCTGGTGACGTGGTGCGCGCGCTCCAGCGACTTGGAGGCCCTGGCGGCGGGTTCCGGCGGCCATCTCGTCGGCCCGGTGCGCCCGATGTCCAGGATCAATCCCGGTGGCGACGCCGTCCGCTGGACCTTGACCATGCCGTTGCGCCCGCCTCCGCATGACGGCGCTGTCCCCTTCTTCATCGACTGGGGCGGGACGCCGCATCCATGCACGGCGTTGCCGGACGCCCGCATCCGGCTCAAGAGCTTGGTGGCGCGAACGCCCCAGGCCCGGGCGGTGCGAGACGATTTGGAGTTGCTGTCCGTGCAGCTGGACGTCGCGGAATCGGCCCAGCCGAGCCTCGTGGCGACGTTGGCGCGGGAGGACGGCGTGGAGGTGGCGTTGGAATGACGGCGTGGGGCGCAGGGACGCCTGGGGCAGCTACGGACGGTGCAACGTAATTTCGCCGAAGCAAGCCGCGGCCGTGGCGCCGGTGTTGTCGGCGTCGGACATGATGCCGATGCTGTGGATGGGTGGGGGAGCGTCGCCGAAGGCCGCGGTGAAGTCGGCGACGAGGTCTCGTTCGAAGACTCGCCACTCCGGTTGGACGGGCGTCCCGGAATCCACCACGACGAGCGCCACCTTGTCGGTGTACGGACTTGGCAGCGACGTGCCCGCGGGAGCGGTGTTCCCCCAGACGTAGTTCAGCGCGGCGCCCGGCAGTTCGCGGCCCTTCACGCGTTCGGCGAGGCTGTGGCCGATGCGGGAGAAGAGGCCCTCCTTGTCTTCGTCGAAGATGAAGTTCACGAAGATGCGGGCGGCGAAGTCGTCGCGCTCGCGGACGCCGGCCTCGCCGCCGGCCACGACCTCTTCGACACGCAGATGGAAGCGCAGCACCCGGTAGACGTCGATGTCGGCGAAGACGGGCTTCAGCAGCGTTGAAGCCCCGCCGTGGGCGACTGCGCAGACCGCTTGGCGGCCGTCCACTCTGGCCACCTCGTACTTGGTGACGCGGCTGTCGGCCAACGGGAGTTCGGTCCAGCCCAGCGGGAGCGCCGGACGGCCGGAGAACATCTCGGCGGCGGCCAACGAGTCGAACGACAGAATGCGCACGCTGGGCGGCTGGCTGCCCAAGACGTATCCGGGCGCCGCAACCACGGCGCCGGCCAAGCACGCCGCGACCAGCTTGCTGCGACCCGACGGCATGACGGACGCTCCTTGGCGCAAGACGCTTCGGGCGGGGCGCGTCAAGAGCGCGCCATGGTCGCTGCTGGACTCGAACCAGCGACCCCTACGATGTGAGCGTAGTGCTCTACCAACTGAGCTAAGCGACCCGAAAGTACCCCCACGGGGAATCGAACCCCGGTCTCCTGGCTGAGAACCAGGTATCCTAGGCCACTAGACGATGGGGGCTGGCGGGCGGCCGATCTGCCGACCGCGGCGCGGAAGAACCTGTAACTTACGGGATGTGCCGCGAGCGCTCAAGTGCCGCGAGCGGTCAAGCCGAGCATCAAGGAAGGAGGCCCGCAAGGTGACGAAATGGCCGGAGATGCCCAAGCCGGACGAGTGTGCGGCGTTCTATCGTCCGTATCTGGCGGTGGCGGGGAGGACGGGCAGCCCGCTCGGCGAGATGCTGGAGGATGATGCGGTGGAGTGGGCGCGGTTGCTGGACGGCGTGCCGGCGGAGCGCGAAGGGCGGCGGTATGCGCCGGGCAAGTGGTCGTTGCGCGAGGTGGTGGGCCACGTGACGGACGCGGAGCGGATGTTCGGCGCGCGCGCGCTGGCCTTCGCGCGGAGGGACGCGGGGCCGTATCCGTCGTTCGACGAGAACGAGTACGCGGCGCGTTCGGGGGCGGACGAGCGCCCGTTGGCGGGGCTGGCAGCCGAGTTCCAGGCGGTGCGGCGGGCGACGATTCTGCTGTTCGAGGGCTTCGGGGCGGACGTCTGGGGCCGGAAGGGCGTGGCGAGCGGCTGCGAGTTCACCGTGCGGGCGCTGGCTTGGATCGTGGCGGGACACTCGGTGCATCACAGGGGGGTGATGGCGAAGCGGTATTTGTAGCTCCTTGCGCACCTCGTCTCCGGGAAATTTCCAAGGGTCGCCTGTCAGGATTGGGCACTGGCCTCCACCCAAGGATCGAAGTCGGGCGGCAAGATGCGGATTAAGGCTTCCGGGGACATGTGGTAGACGTCATGCGTGCGCTCGAGCTGACCAAGGACGCGGGCCAAGTGCTCGATCCCGCCGGATCTCATCTGGAATCCAGGCTTCTGCCGACCGCGCCTCGTGTACAAGCGAAGAATCAAGGGCACGAGCCCGGTTGAGCTGAAGATGCGCTGCGAATTAAGGACGCGGGCTGCGATGGCGCCCCGTGAAGCAGGGGCTTGGTCCAGCAGGAACGCCGCTTCTTCTCCGTGCGCCTCGAACAGGCGCCAAGCGTCCCGCAGATAGTGACGGTGCATGCCCCTTCGGGAATCTGGATTGTCGGGATCGATCACGAACGTCCCGTCCGACGGCGACAGCTTGGCCGCGCCGTCCACCACTCGCACCGTCCCCTTGAAGTAAAAGATGCCGAGCCACGACCAGAACGACGCGCGGTCCATGATCTGGCGCCGGATCGGCATCAACCTGGGCGACAGGTACGCGCCCACCTCGCGTCGCGTCGCGAACCGGCGTTGCGCCAGCGCGGGCGCGTTGGGAAGCGGGCGGCTGTTCCGGGCGCCGAAGAGGAGCGCGTGTGGCGGTGCCCACGGCCCCGCTGGACTAGCGCGAACGTCCGCGAGGAAGTACAGGGCGCGCTCGATTCCGCGCGCCGTGAACTCTCTCGCCAGGACTTCGCGCTCGGCGAACTCCTCGTGGTCCAATGTCATCGCGTTCTTCTCCCATACAGATCCACGGCCTTGACGCGCTTCTCCGAGAATGCCGCCACCACCCCGTCGATCCACCGATCCGCGCGCGCAACCTCGTCGTCCTGGGCATCGGGCTCCAAGACGGGCGCCGGCCGGCTCGGCAGAACGTCTTCCGCCAAGTCGAACCAAGGCCTCCACGGACTTTCGATGTCGTCGGGCGTCTCCCGCCGTACCAGTAGGCCCCGCTCCAGCACGGAACGCAACACTTGGGGCATCACCAGTGCCCGAAAAGCGGAGTCGTTGCGGACAACGTCGCTCATCCCCGCTATCCGGCTGTTTACCTGGAGTTCCGCGATATCGTCGCCCTCTCCGAACTCCATCCGCCAGATCTGACTTCCCAGATCTGTTACCACCAACGGCAAGAGGGACTCCACAGGCCTCCGGGGCACGAGCTTGTCGGCAAGGCCAAGCAGGAGCCCGGACTGGCCCGCCTCTACTACAGCGACGCGGAACCGGCACGTCTCCGGCACATCGCGAAGGATCCGGTCCGCTTCTGCCGGTGCCACCAGGCGACCGACGGTGCCCCAATCCCAGCGTTGCACGGCGTTGCCGCGCCAAGCTTCCACGCGGACGCAGGCGTTGGAGGGAAACCCGTAACCGGAAATATCCAGCTTCAAGTCGAAGCAGTGGCTGGAATCCCCCTGTACACCGCTCGGCCTCAGCCGCCGGAGCCCGACGATCGCGTGGGAACGTTGGATTTTCCGGCGTCCCGTGCTGTTGAAGTGGCGGATCACGTCTCTTCGCCCTCCTCCGCTCGGCCTACGACCGGTGAGATTTCCACCAACAGGTCCCGCTCGTCAAAGCCTGTCACTGCCAGGGACATTGCCGCCTCGGTCGTTGCGACTCGCAACTCGTTGTCGGCGATGACGTCGACCGAACAGCCGTCGTGCTCGACCGAAAGACGACCGTCGCGCAGCGAGAAGTCGGGACACCCGGCCTTGACGCCGCTCGCGAAGCGCGAGAACGCCGTGCGGGCTGTTCCGCGAGCCAAGTCGTACGCCATCCGCACGATCCATGCGGTGTCGGCGAGGCCGTCGTCGGGATCGGCCGTCACGATGATCCCGCCCGGAACGTGCCGGACGCGAAGCGTGGGCTTGGGATCGACAGGCCTGGGCGGCGGCTGGTCGCCTGTCGAGCCGTTGCTGGACCTGCCGTTGCGTCCCGCGGGCTTCGACGGGAACAAGTCCGCCAGCGCGTCCCGTTGCTTCTCCTCGGGGTGGACGGCCAACAGACGTAGGATCCGCTCGGCAGCGCGCTGTGCTTCGCGCACGCGCTCGGCCGCAGCGGGCCAGCCTCCCTCCTTGAGCCTGTGCGCAGAAGCGTTCCACTTGTCGTGAGCAGGCCCCTCCGAATCGCGCAGCAAGTGGCCGAGGAGGGAGCGATTGCTCACGAACGTCAGGGCGCGCGCTTGGTAGGCGTGGATGAAGTCCATCCCGGGAATGTGCAGGTGGCCGCGCACATAGTAGTCGTGTCCCTTCGACAAGGTGTCGTCCTTCTCGAGGAAGACCTCGAAGGGAGCCAGCACCCCGCCCACCTGGGTCCTGACCTTGAAGGCAAGACGTTCCCCTCGCTCGTATCGCTCGCGGAGGTCGCGCAGATCGTGCGCCGAGACAGCCTCCTTCTTGCGATTGGCCATTGCGTCCACCGTCTCTGGGTTGCCGGTGCCCCACGCTGCCAACTCGATTGCTCGCGCCATGGGCCCGGCGGCCTCCTCGCCGGAGTCGGCGGAGGCATCGCCGCAGTTGTGGACCTCGCGGGCGACCGTCGCGGCCTCGATTGTCCGGACCGCCCCGCCCGGCGCAACGATCTCGGCCACCAAATCGCCTGCCACGATCGGCCAGAAGTACTGCGTGACGACGGCCCAGGCCAACTTGTCCGGATCCGTTAGCTCGTCTCCGGGGTGCAGCACCACGACAGACGTTCCCGCCTGCCTTCGGTCTCGTAGCGCGAAGTCGGCCACTGCTTGCCTCACGAATGGGGCTTGGGGGCCGTCGGAAGTCGCTGGCATCGGAAGCCATGTATCCTCGGCGTCGTCCGAGGCGGCGGCGAAGTACCCGTAGTGGGCGTGCTTCTTGTCGCCCAGCTTGTGCAGCTTGAGCATCGCTTGGCCCATGAGGAGCATCTGGTCGTCGTCTTGGCGCCGGGTCACGCCGATGAACGCGTTCAGCTTGGAAGCGTCCGGGAACACCCACTTGCCGAGTCCCCACGAGCCGCCCGCTTCCTTACCCTTCGGCGAGATGCCCACGCTTCGGAACAAGCCCCAGAAGTCGTTGCCTTTGGCCTGCGGCTCGTTTGCGCGCACGTCGCCGCGCAGACCCGTCGTGCCGAAGTCCTCTACGACGAGGAAAGGCATCGGAGCGTTGAAGAGCCTCTTTCGCCCTGCCAGCTCGCCCTTGTTCCCACCGGAGCGATTCTCGGCGTCCATTACTGCGTGGAAGTGCAGTTGCAAGCCCGCTAGGTAACGAGCCGCTCGTTCCGGTGCCAGGGCGCCCTCGGCGCCACTGATCGCGAAGCGAACCCGCACCGGGGCCTCACCCGCCTTGGCGTCCAAAGAGTTCTGGATCGACTCCCTGACGAAGCGCTTGGGCAGGTCGGAACTGAAGAACTCGCCCTGCACCGGGTTCTCGTTGATCTCCGACGGTGACATGACCCGGAAGCGCCAGCGAGGGGCGCTCTGGGCAGTGGTGGGCAAAAGCGAACTCACGACGGCGGCGGAGTCACGGATGGGTTTGGGGTGCTAGGAAACACGGGAGCGGAAGGGTCGGCAACCGGGAACGGACAGAATCGGCGACCACTCGCGGCGGCGCAAGTGCCGCCCGCGCGACTCCGGCGCCAAGTCGTGAGAGGCTACCTTCGTGGCCCGTCCGAAGCCTGCCGGCGCCCGTGGAGGCTCGGGCTGCCGAGTCGGCATTGGCCGTCAAAGCGACATGGAACCTCACGTCTCGTTCCATAGACGCCGCACGTGCTCCGTCAAGTAGTTTGCATGTGCTTGGTGGGCATGTCGTCCCACACTTCCCCTGGGGGGCGGCTCATCGCCACCCACTGGCGGCCGTCCACCACGGGGCCCTCCGCGCACGTAGCCGCCGAGGCTGGCCCGCGCTGCCGCACAAGCCGTCTTTGGCAAGCAATGGCGGGACGAACACCTTCGGGCTGGCGTGACGGCCGCGGCGGACGCCCGGCTCGGCACGCGGAAGCCGCGATGGAGCGTTGCTAGCGGCGGGCGAAACCCGCAATTTGACCCTGCGACGCCCGCCCGTCCACTGATCTGTTACGGTGCCGGTGCCGGTCGCCAGCCCGATTCGTTCCCGCATCCACGAGCCCCTCGTTCAGCGGAGTGACCCCGATGTCGGCAAACGGTTCGCCCTCCCTCGCTGCCGGGGACGGGCGGCTCGGCCGGGCCGCCAGCGTGGCGAGTTCGGCCAACCCGGTGCGCTGGCTCGTAGCCGCGAACGAGATGCCGCGGGGGCGACCGCCGTCGACGTCGTGATCCTGGGCGGGGGGCCGGCGGGGTGCGCGGCCGCCGCGTTGCTGGCGAGATGGGGTCGGCGGGTTGCGATGGTGGAACGGTCGCTGGGGGTCGCGAGGGAGGATCGTTCCCTGGCGGAGTCGTTGCCGCCCAGCACTCGCCCAGTGCTGGCTGCGACCGGGTTTCTGCCGGCGGTGGACGCGGCGGGGTTCCAGGCCAACACCGGAAACACGGCGCTCTGGCACGGGCAGCGGCGGAGCGACGGATTCGCGGACGGGGCCGTGGGGTTCCACGTCTTGCGGTCGCGCTTCGACGGGTTGCTTCGGGAAGCGGTGTCGGCGGCCGGGGCGCGGGTGGTGGAGGGCGTGGTGCGGAAGGCGGCGCTTGGAGGGGAGGGATGGCGGGTCGCGGTGGACGTCCGTCCGGGTGCCACTGGCGGCGCAGGCCGGATCGCGCTTGAGGCGCCGTGGGCGCTGGACTGCACGGGCAGGGCCGGGGTGCTGGCGCGTCGCGGTCGCGTGGCGGAGACGGAGGCGCCGACGCTTGCGATCGTGCGCCGTTACAGCAGCGCCGACGGTTGGGATGGCGTGGACGCCGGCCACGCGCTCGTGGAGAGCTTCGGTGTGGGCTGGGCTTGGTCGGTGCCGGCGAGCAGGCGCCGCCGCCACGTGGCCGTCATGCTCGATCCGGAGCTGATCGCGGTCGCCGGCCGGTCAGGGGACGGCCTTGACGAGGCGTTCGACAGGCGGGTGGCGGAGACGTCGCTGATTCGCTCCGTCGTGGAGCAGGCGCGGCCGGACGGGGGGGCGTGGGCTGTGGCGGCTTCGATGTACGCCTCTTCGAGCTTCGCGTCCGAGCGGGCGCTCTTCGTGGGCGACGCTGGCTCCTTCGCCGATCCGATGTCGTCGTTTGGGGTGAAGAAAGCGCTTGCTTCGGGGTGGCTGGCGGCGGTGGCGGTCAACACGGCGCTCGAGAGCCCGGCGCTCGAATCGGTGGCCGTGGACTTCTACCGCGAACGCGAACGCGAGATGTACGCGAGTCTTCGCAAGGCTCTGGCGGTTGAGGTGGACGCGGTCGGCGACGGGTCGGAGCGCGGCTTCTGGCGGCGCCGGGCAGCTTGGCTAGCCAGCGAAGACGGGGAGTCGCTGGAGGGTTGGACGCGAGATGCCGACGTATTGCGCGACGAAGAAGTCCAGTCGGCGTTTCGCGCCCTTCGAGCGGGAACCGGACGGTTGCGGCCCGGAACGTTGCGGGAGACGCGAGCGCCGGTCGTGGACGGCAACCGGATCCGCATGGCCCGGGCGTTGCTCGCGCCACGATTCCCGAAGGGCGTCCGGTACCTGCGGGGCGTCGACGTGCTTCAGTTGGCGCGAATGGCGGCCCCCGGCATCGACCCGGGCCAACTCTACGAGCGCTATGTGGGTTGGGCTGACCCCCGCGGGGCTCCGCGAGTGGAAATGGCGGATGTCCTCGCCGTCGTCTCGATTCTCGTCGCGGACGGAGCGCTTCGGCTGGAGGACGGCCCGGCGGGCTGATCCGCAGTGAATACGCTCGCCCTCCTTGGGCGGCGACCACTCTTCAATGTGAACGTTGCCCGACGGCATCGCCATTCAAGTCCGTTGGCCGTGTGGGCCGTCGCAGTGACGTTGCTCGGCGTTGCGGCGTGCCAGCCGGACGTTTCCAATGTCGGAACCGGATCTTTCGCCGAGGGAACTTGCACCATCCCGAAAATCAGGCAACGGAACGGCCAGTTTCGCCTTGAACTGGCCGCCCAGCTAGCGGACGAGACGGGGCGTGGGATGTTCATGCCGGTTGGCACGTCTGGTCGGCCCGTGCGCGATCGTCTTGGTCGGTATTGGGTGGGCCAGCGGGACGAGATATTGATCTTTGACCCGAGCGGGACGTATTCGGTGGCGGTGGGCAGGCGCGGACAGGGTCCATTCGAGTTCCGCGACGCCGCTCCATTCCACGTTGATTCTACGGGCCATGTTCACGTTCTCGACCCGACCAACTCGAGGGTATCGGTAGTTCGCGAGAACCTGTCGCTGGCTTCCGAGAAACGCTATGCCTTCACTTCGTGGCTCATGGAGGAGCGCGAAGCAGGATATCCGATTCAGGTGCTGGACGACGGCGCAATCGTCGGCTCCATCGGTGCCGCCTCCGACGACTTGGGCGACCCGTTGCAACAGATGGAGATTTCGAGCATGCACCTTGCGACGGATCGCCACGGCACGGTCTTCATTGCTCACGACCTAAGCTACGTCGTTGACGCATGGAGAGAGGACGGGTCTCGAGCAGGCAGGCTGGAGGGGCAATGGCTGGGGAACAGCAAGCCAATGCGGGAGTCCATAACCGACGACAATCCCTTGCCGTCCGTCATCAAGGACATCCATGTCGACAACCACAACACGTTGTGGGGCGAGGCGCGGCGCAGGCGGCGGCCGGCGTCTCGCGCAGGACTCCAGCGAGTCGCACTTCTTTCGCGGGTACGAAAACCTGTTCCTGGCCGAAGACGGCCGGCTTGTCATTAGGACGAATGTGCACGGGCTGGCGGGGGCGGTGGTGGATCGGGCGACGGGTTGCTACGCGCTGTTGACGGACAGGAATCGTCCGTCTAGCCTGAGCTATGTCGGGATGTTCGGCGACAGCGTCGTGACCCTGGAGGGCAGGCAATCGGCGATGGGGATTGTGGACGGCAAGCCGCGCCGCGTGTCCACCTCGACTCGGACGCACATCTTCGTGCGCCCGGTTCGGCCCGTATCGGGCGAGCCCTGTTCTCCTAGCGGGGCGGCCGCATCGGCCCGGGCGATCTCCGGCGGCTGAACTGAGCCTAGGCCCCCGAGGCCCGGAAACCGAGTTGTGGCGGCGCCGGAGGCGTGCTTTTCCGGGCCCTGTGGCGGCCAGCGCGACGGGCAACCCCAGCCCTTGCTAGCCGCCGATGCCCTCCGCCTTCATGAGGAGCTCGAGATGGTCAATCGCCTGGGTTAGGCCGCCTTCGCCTTCGCCCCACGAGACGGTCCCGTTGCCGTCGGCGTCGGTGCCCTCGACGACCGCGTCCAGAGCGGCGACGATCTCCTCCGCCAGCCCGTGCGCGGCGTCGGCGTCGGTTGCGGTTGCGACCGCCTCGGCCTTCTCCAGCACGTTCTCGGCCCAGGCTACGACGTTCCGCGTCGCGGCCATGACGTGCTCGGCGTGCCTCTTGAGCGGGCCGGAGGCGCCCTCTGCTTCGGCGGCCATGCCGACGTGCGCAACCACGCCTTCGGCGGCGCGCAGGAGGCCGTAGCCCTGGCCGGGGCCTCTCTCGCCTTCCGCGGGCCGCACAGCGTGCACGACGTGGCCGACATGCCGCTGGATGGCAGCCAACTCTTCCTCGCCGGCGGCCAAGCGCGCGTGCTGACGCGCGATCTCGGCTTCGACGACGGCGGTGGCGAGCAGGCCCGCCTCGTTGGGCGTGCCGCGGAAGCTCTCCGCGACGTGCTTGATGTGATTGTGCCCGGCCTGGGCGAACGCCGAGGTCGGCACGAGCGCGAGGGCTGCGGCGGCCAGCGCGGCGGCGGTGGTTCTGCGTCTCTTCATGATCCTCTCCTGGATTTCGCGGCTGGGATGGCGTCGGGCGTTGCAACTGGCAACATTGTCCCCTCCAGCTTCGGCGATGATCGTCAATACTATCGTCTTGGGGTCTGGCTGGCCAGCGGGGCGACCCGACCGCGATCGTCCTTCAGGGCGAATTGGGAGCCCATCGCGTTCGCCACGGCGAAGCTGGCGCCGCCGAGTCATGGTGCCAACCCGCGCTCCCGCGGGCGTGTCGCTACATGACAGGCCGAGCATCTCCATC
Organism: Longimicrobiales bacterium; assembly: GCA_958295645.1. Lineage (GTDB taxonomy): Bacteria > Gemmatimonadota > Gemmatimonadetes > Longimicrobiales > Gaopeijiaceae. The sequence continues at coordinate 2,410,696 of OY282361.1, read as the reverse complement.
CTGCAAAGGAGTCGTTCAATGGCTCGCACGAAATTGATTCTGGCGACTGTTGCCGCGTCCGCCCTTGTCGCGCAGTCTGCGGCCCAGGAGGTCGCGGACTGGAGCGATTTCAAGCCATGCGGCGACGCCGACGCTGAACTCGTCCTGCGCGAGGTATTGCGCATCGGCGATGCCGAGGGGGAAGGGATCATCGAAAGAGACAACAATTACGTCTATTGGAGCGAGGAGTTCGGCTACTTCGTCCTGGACAGCTCCATGCGGTTCAAGATGTTCGACCACGAAGGGCGATTTGTTCGAGCGGTCGGCCGCCGTGGCGAGGGGCCCGGCGAATTCAACGCTGTTACGAGCGTCGCCGTCGTTGGAGACCAGATTGTCGCGCTGGACGTCGCCAGGCGGATTTGGCAGTTCTTCGACCTCGACGGCGAATTCGCGGCGCAGCGCAACTTCAGTTTCTCAGGAAACCATTTCGTGCCGGTGGGTGGTGACCGAGTCGTCGTGGCCGGCCTGGATCCCCGCCCGGACTTCGTAGGGCATCCTCTGCACCTCGTGGACCTCGACGAGGGAGCGCCGTCGCTTCACTTCGGGGCTGAGGAGCCGGCGAACTGGAAGGCGACCGACCCCTGGGCGCGGATCGCGGTCGTGGGACCGGGGAGCCGCGCAGGAACGATCTGGGGCGGGAAGGCAGGGATTCCGACCCTGCGGGAGTGGTCCGGCGACGGCGAACTGTTGCGCAGCATCGAAGGCGAACTCCCGTGGTTTCCACGCCTTGACCAGCATCCGGACACCCGCCGGGATCCGCCGGGTTCCATGATCAACGTGGTGATGGCCGACGGCGGCGACCGTCTGTGGATGCAGACGTCGCTTGCCGACGAGAGATGGCGGGAGGCCCTCGTGGAACAGGAGGAAACCAAGCAGTTGGCCGACCCCGCCAAGGTATTCGACATTCGCCTGGACGGCTTCGACCTTGGCAGGCGTTGCCACTTGGGCCGTCGCGAATGGGAGCTCCCCGGGCATTGGCTGTTCGACCGGGGCGGAGAGGCGATGGTGCAGGTCGTTTCCTACGACGACCCCTTGGTGCCCCAAGTGGTCGTGTACAGAATCGGCTGGCCGTAACGGTTCTCGGATCATGCTCGGCGGGCGTTGGCGGCACCGGCCGCCAACCGCCTTGTCACGGCCTCTGCCGTCGCAGATCCCTCGTGGTCTTGCAACGCCCGTGCCGCCAAGCCCGTCGCGTTCGCCACAGCGAAGCTGGCGCCGCTGAGATTGCGCTCCACGGGCACTCCTTCGATGGGCCGGGGATGGGGCGAGGCGGCCAGCGCTGGGCCTCCGTGGGTAGTTCGCACCTCGACGCAACCGCGCGGGCAGTCCGCATCGGCCACCACGCCGACTACGCCCGAGAGCGCACCGGGCCATCTGGGGCGGCCGGCGGCCTCGGCGGCCGCGACGACCACGCCACCTGCCGCGGCCAGCCGCTCCACAGCCCCGGCCAAGGCTTCCGCATGCGCTTCGTTGGCCGTTCCGAGACTGAGATTCACAAGCGTCGCCTCCTGCGCCGCCGCCCAATCGATGGCGGCGACGAGCGCGCGGGCCGTGGATGCCAGCGTGTGCTCGAACACCTGAACCGCGTACATCGCCGCGCCGGGCGCCTTCTCCTGGATCGCCGCGAAGACCGCGGTGCCATGGCCAATGCGGTCCAAGCAGCCGGCCTGCACGCGACCCGAAGCGTCGATGCGAACGCCGCCGGCCACCGAGCCGACATGAGGATTGCCGGGGTTCACGCCGCTGTCCACGGCCACGACGGTCACGCCGTCGCCGGTCAAGCCGCGCAGCGCCGGCGAATGGATGCAGGCTCGGAGAGGCGTCCGTTCGGGCGTTGCGTTCGTGGCGCCTCCCGTCCCCGGCGTTTGCCCGGCGGCCATGCTCAAGCCCGGCGCTTCCGGCGTCTGCTCGGTTGCCGTGCTCTGGCCCGGGAACCCTTTGGCGTCCGTTCGGCGGCCGCGTTCAAGTCGGTCGCGCCCGGCGTTCGCTCGGACGTCCGCTCAAACCGGCCCCCGCCGTTCGCGCTCCCGCGTTCCTTTCCGCCGCATCGTCGTCCCCGAACACCGACAGGAACGCCCCGCTCCGCTCCAAGTCCTTCGGCGCGCCTTCCGCGACCACCCGGCCCGCCTCCAGAGCCGCGACCCGATCTGCTTGGCGCACGAGAGCGCGACGATGCGAGATCACCAGCGTGGTGCAGCCGCGCATCGCCTCGGCGTACGCCCGCATCACATGCGCTTCGGTCGCGGGGTCCAGGGCGCTGGTCGCTTCGTCCAGGACCAGCACCGCTGGATCCGCCAGCAGCGCCCGGGCTATCGCGACGCGCTGGCGCTCGCCCGCCGACAGGGCTTGGCCGCCCTCGCCGACCGGAGTCTCCAAGCCGGCCGGCAACCCGGCCACGAAATCTCCCAACCCGGCTCGCTCGACGGCCTCCGCCACCTGTCGCTCGTTCGCCTCGGGCCGGGCGTACCGCACGTTCTCCAGAATGCTCGCGTTGAAGACGAAGGGACTCTGCTCCACGATCGCCACTCGCCCGCGCAGGTCCGTCAGCCGAACGCTGCGGAGGTCGATTCCGTCCAGCAGCACGCGGCCGGCATCCGGGTCGGCGAGCCGGACAAGCAGGTCCGCCACGGTGGACTTGCCGCTGCCCGAGCGTCCCACCAGGGCCACCACTTCGCCGGGCGCCACCTTCAAGTCGAATCCGTCCAAGACGGCGCCGCCTCTTTCGTGGCCGAAGGAGACCGCCTCGAACGCGATCTCGCCCCGCACCGCGCCGAGGTTCGCCGGACGGGCGGGATCCGCCACTTCCGCGGGTTCGTCCAGCAGCTCGTGGACGCGCCGAAGCGACACGCCGGCCGTGGCCAAGCCCGCGTAGAGTCCCATCAGGCCCTGGACAGGCCCGATCAACCGCATCTGATAGGCCACGAACGCCGTGAACGTCCCCAGCGTGAGCGTGCCGTCGATCACGCGGCCGCCGCCGTACAGGAACACCACCGCCGTGCTCGCCGCCAGCAACAGACCGGGGAGCCCGCCCGCCAGGTAGCGCAAACGCTGCATGGCCATGAGCGCCGCGATGAAGGCGTCGTTGCGTCCCCGGAAGCGGCGGGCCTCCCGCTCGGTCGCGTTCGAGGCGGCCACGAGACGGGCGCCCTGCAGCGTCTCGATCAGGAACGCGCCGATTTCCGCGCTCCGCTCGCGCATCGCCCGCACGCGCCCCTCCAAGCGCCGGCGATAGCGGATCAAGGCGGCCACCGCCGCAGGCAGCAGCACGCACGCCGCCACCGCCAGCCGCCAGTCCAGCCACACGACCATGGCCGCGGCGCCCGCCAGGAACACCAAGTTGCCGATCCAGCCCAGGGCAGCCTCGGCGAGGATGCGCTGCACTTCGCCCACGTCGTTGTTCAGCCGCGAGACGATGTCGCCCAACGGCGTGCGCGCGAAGAACCGGGGCGACAGGCGTTGCAGGTGACGGTAGACCGCCAGCCGCATGTCGAAGAGGACGTGGGCCGACGCGTGCGTGTAGAGGAGCCCGCTGGCCACGTTCAGGGCGTAGCTCGCCAGCGTGGCGCCCGCGAAGAGCGCAACCACGCTCGCCAGCGCGGAGGCGTCGCGCCCCAGGAAGGCGTCGTCCACGAGCGTGCGGGTCAGGAAGGGCACGTAGAGCGCCACGCCCGTCGCCGCCAAGTTCAGCGCCAGGACGATGGCGATGCGCCCGCCGTAGGGCCGCAGGTACGCGAGACCCCAGCGGAAATGCCTGTCCAGGAAGGGACGGCGCACGGCTGCCCGCTACCGTCGCGGGCGGGTTCCTTCGGGGATCATGAGGAAGTCGGTCATGTCGGCGTCGTACGCGACCGTTCGCAGGAGTTCGTAGTCGGCCGCGTCGTACACGTCTATGGTCGCGCCCGCGTTGTACACGTAGAGGAGCGCGCCGTTCGAGCTCACGGCCAAACCCATCCGCGGCCGCCCGTCGAACCGGTGCCGGCTCTCGACCCTCCGCTCCCGCAGGTCGAAGGCCCAGAACTCGTAGTTGCCGATCTGCTGCAGCAGGCCGTACGCCTTCTCTCCTCCCGGAGCCAAGCGAAAGCTCACGGACTCGCGGGGTCCCAGCGTGAAGAAGTCGAACTCCTTCTCCGCCAAGTTGACGCGGGCGATCCCCATCATGCGCCGGTTCTGCACCGGATCGGTGACCGAGAACAGTCCGGTGTGGAATCCCGGCTCGTCGTGCGGGCTCTCGGGAAATCCGAAGCTGAACCGTCCCAGTCCGTCCTCCACCGGGCGCGACAGCTCCCAGCGATCCGCCTCGCTGAAGTCGTCCGCCGCCAGCACCAAGACGTCGTTGCCGAAGAAGTACAGATACTCGCCGCCGGGCGAGAACCTGAGCCGCGCGCGCTGGCGTTCCTCGCCCTTGGGCCAGGGGATGGTGTCGGCCACTTCGTTGCGGCGCAGGTCGTACTTGAGGAGGACGGGGTCGCCGACATCCCAGCGGTCGATGCGCTTCGTGTAGCGGATCGTGTTCAGGATGGCGAAGTCCTCGGAGGGATGCACGGTGAAGCCCCAGATGCGCACCTTGGAGCGGCCCCGGCTCAGCGTGAAGCTGCCGGTGGACTTGCCGGCTTCGCGGTCCACGATCTCGATCTCCTCGAACTCGGCGTCGCGCACGTAGATGCGCTCGTGATTCGCGGACAGCGCGAGGTCGATGGGGATGCCCGTCGTGACCGGAATGCGCCGCGTCGCTTCCAGCGTGCGTTCGTCGACGACGTGGATGGCGTGATCGTAGGCGGCCATGTAGATGAGGCCTGCGCCGCCGTTGCGCGGGGAGCCCGGCTTGGACTGGGCCGACGACGCCGTGGCCAGCGTCGGCGCCGCGAAGGCCGCCAAGCAGAGGGCGGCTCCCGCGAGAGGCCGCAGGGCTCCGGCGAGACTGCGCATCACGGGAAGACCAGGTCGATCTTGCGCCAGTCCTTCTGGGCGGAGGCGCACTTGCCGGTCCAGTCCGGGGCGTGGTTGAGCTGGTCCGGAACGTGGGCGGGCCAGAAGCAGGCGAGGTGACAGTCGAAGAGATCGCGCTCGACCGGCTGGCAGAGCCCCGCGGTGCCTCCCGAGGCGTCCACTTCCCAGCCCGGCGAGAACACCAGGGAGCAGCCCAGGGGGATGTGCGGCCCGCCCGACAGCGGATTCTGGAGCGCCTCCACGTCCATCGCCTCGGCGTCCGTCGGCTCGGTCGCCGCCTCGGTGTCGCCGTTCGAGCCTTGGGCGGAGCCGCCGTCCGGGAACGCTTCCGCCGCCTCGCCGCCCACGAAGCGCCGAATTCGCTCGGCCTTCTGGTTGACCGCCGTCAGATGGTTCATTCGTCCTCCTCCGATTCGCGTTTGCGCGTTGGCCGACTCGCTCGCGTCAGTCGAACCTCTGCAGATAACTGGGGTTCCTGACCGAGATTTCGCCGTAGACTTTCAGGCAGGTGTCCGTCCAGCTGCGAATCCAGTCGCAGTAGTGAAGGTTGGCCCGGCCGGTGTCGCCGTAGCGGACATGGGCTTCGTGGTAGCATCCGCCGGCGCAGAGCGGACGTGCCCAGCACTGATTGCAGTCGGTCTTGTTGGCCACGTGATGGCGCTCCAGGAACTCGAACTGCCTCTTGCGGTCGAGGCCCTCGTGGACCGATCCGATGCCGTGATCGCCGGACCCGGCGAAGCGGTGGCAGAGGGCCACTTCGCCGTCGGTGGCCACGCCCATGAGCCCGAGCCCGGCCCCGCAGGGAAACGCCTTGCTCACGCCCTTGTGTATCTCCTCCAACGTGTCCTTGACGTTCGAGAAGCCGTGATGGCGGCCCTCGACGGCGCAGTGCAGGAAGTCGTCGGCCAACTCCTCGAACTGCGCCAGCATCCGCTCGAAGCCGTCGTCCTGAATCGCGTAGTCGCGTCCGTTCGCCGTGGTGACCGGCGCAAAGCCCACTTCCCAGAATCCCAGTTCGTCGCGCAAGTGGCGGAATATCCTGGTGGCGTCCAGCGTGTGGCGAGTCAGCGTCACACGCGCGCCGACCGGGCGGGAGCGGTGCCTTTCGAGCAGCATCTTGATCCTGGGAAGCACGTGCTCGTAGGAACCCATTCCGTTCTTGAAGACCCGGAACTTGTCCTGCGTCTCCTTGGGACCATCGATGCTGACCGTGACGCCGACCTGGTTCTCCACCAGCCAGTCGATCACCTCTTCGCGGAGCAGCGTCGCGTTCGTGGTCAGCGAGCACTCGACGTGCTTGCCCGCCTCCTCTCCCTTCCGGCGCGCATAGGCGAGCGTCTTCTTCAACACGCGGAAGTTGAGCAGCGTCTCGCCGCCGAAGAACGTCAGGTGCGCCACCGGCAACGGGCCCGACTGCTCGAACATGAAGTCCACGCTCTGGCGGGCCGTCTCCTCGCTCATGTAGTTCGGGGCCGGGCTGCACTCCGTGTCGACGATCTTGTCTTCGCCGTATTCGTAGCAGTAGGTGCAGGCCAGGTTGCACTTGTTGGTGACGTTGAGCACCATCGTCGTCAGCGGGAAGCCGGCCTGCGGAAGCACTCGCGGCGCCTCGTCCGGGGGCGCGGAGGCCAGGCCGACGGCCCGCACCTCGCGGAGTTCGCGCAGGCTTCGGCGGACGCGGTCGGGGCCGAACCGGCCGCCCAGCGAGGCCACCAAGTCCTCTTCGGCCGCGGGTCCGGGGTCGAGCGCCTCCAGCACGTTGCGCGACACGTCGTCCAGGCGAAAGACGCCCGCCGAAGGGACGAGGTACACGAAGGTCTCGCCGCCCGCCTCGAACGGGTGGAATTCCCGCTGGGCCAGAAGCGTGCCGGGGCCGCTCACCGGTGGTTCTCCGGCATTGTCGGCGTCGCCGTCGCCGTCTCCACGCGCCAGGGCTCCCAACGCATGTAGAGAGGCACCGTGACCACGAGATGCGCTCGTCCACGCACCGTCTCGCCGCCGGGTCCGCGGTGGGTGGCCACCACCCAGACGTCGCCCACGTTGTTGCGGCTGCCGGACCGGGCCGGGTTGGGACCGTCCACCGCCGGCTCGAAGAGGCCGTTCTCGTCCAGGGCGCCCACGTGCTCGATGTCGTCGTCGTCGAACACCGCCGCGTACTCCTCGATCGACCAGTCGACGTCCAGCCGGCCCAACGCCAAGTCGTCGTCGGTGGACGGCTTGCCGTCGGGGCCGTTGGCGAACCCGGCCGCCTCGAACTGCGCGTAGCCCTTGGGAAACGCGCCGCCGCCCACCCGCGCCATTCCCGCACGCGGCGACACGGCCACGCGATCCACCGTCCGATAGACCGCCAGCCGCCCAGGCGCCGCGCGCCCCGCCACGTACACGTCTCTCGGACCGGGCAGGGCGTCGTCGGCCACCCTCGCCTGCACCTCCAGCAGCGCCGGCCCGCTCTCCAGCACGGCCTCGACCTCGACGCCGGGCCCCAGGTCCACGTCCTCCGGGGCCAGCCCTCCCGGCAGGTTCGCCCCGTGCACGCGCAGAACCGCGTCGGACGCGCCGACCCGAAGCGCGCCCGGATGCAGTCCCAGCAAGACCGGCCCGTCGGCGCGCACCAGGGTCACGTCCGGCCCGAACTCGTCGTAGGCGCCCGCGAACCAGCGTCCGTCGATCTCGTCCCAGCCGCGCCCCACCATCATCACCTCGCGGTACGCCTTCGACTCGTCGCCGTCCTCGAAGGAGCGGCCGCGCCACTGATACCCCGTGTAGACGAGTGCCCGCCCGCTGCGGCGCACCTCTTCGCCGGTGCGTGCGGCGACGTACCGGGTCCGCGTCTCGAAGCCGGCGTCGGCGTCGCCCTCGATCTCGACCGTTCCGTAGATGGGACCGAGGCCGGGATCGTGGCCGCGAAGCGCCCAGAGGCCGGTCAGGCGCGGCGGGCGCATCGTGGCCGACCACTCGGACCAGGCGGCCGTCTCGAGCGGGAATTCCTTCGCGAGGTGCGCCACCGCCTTGTCCACCGGGTGGCGCGCGTCGCCGCCGGGCTCGGGCGGGCCGATGCGGCGGAATCCCTGCGTGTCGGACAGGGGGTAGTACCCGCGGTGCATGGCCATGAGGAGCTCCCACTCCTCCTTGGTGCGCCACTGCGTGACCACTCGGCCCATGGAATGGCACCGGCTGCAGGTGTAGGCGACGCCCTCGTCGGCCTCGTAGGCGTAGTCGACCAGCCGCCGCTCCACTTCGAAGCGGGCCGGCGCGAGCTCCTCCGGGGCGAGGCCGTGGTGGTCGGAGAGATAGCGGACGATCCGGCGCGCGGTCTCCGGTTCCAGGTCCATGTCGTTCAGCGTGACCATGCGCCGGATCGACTGTTGCCAGCCTTCGGGCGTCTTGCGCATCCAGGAAACCCGCGACATCAGGCCGTCGTCGTCGACGGCGTGGCAACGCTGGCAGGCCTCGACGGTCGTGGCGTCGCGAACCGGAATCCCGGCGGGCGCCTCTTCCTGGGCGGTGGCGAGGGCCGCGGGCGCCCACGGGCCCGCGATGGCGGCCGCGACAAGGGCCGGGACGCGAACCCAGGCGGCGGGCAACCGCTTCGTGTCCGGACGACGTGTCGTCATGGTCGGGGATCCATCTGCTGTTTCGTCCGATTTCTCCGGGATTGGCCGTTCGGCGCGCTCCGCGACGGCGGCCGTGGACCGAGCATCGGCCCGCCTGCTTCATGTAGCACGGACGGGGGCGAGCCGTCAAATGACGCGGCGATCGGCCCCGGGTGGGTCGGGATGCGCGGCCAGCGGAGCCCACGCTCCCTCATCGCGTGAACGGACCAAGTTCGTGAGCCAAGCCGGGAAGGCCGAGTTCCTGTGCGCGGGCTCGCGCCGTGCGAGCCAACTTGCGCCTCGGCGCGCCGGTTCGCCGCGCGAGGCGCACCAGATCCAGAGCGATCCGCAACCATGGCAAGTTGCGGCGCTGGTCCAGGTCCTGCAGCCCGCGATCCAGTCGCGCCAAGGCATCGGCGGGCCGGCCGATGCGGGCCTGCAGGCGCGCGTGAAACAAGAGCAGGCCGAGGGGAGCGCGCACGGAGGGTCGAAGGGGATGGTGGTCGGCGACTTCTATGGCCCGGCGCACTTTGCCGGACTGAAGGAACAGTTCTCCTTGGAGGCCGGCCAGGATGCGCTGGTCCCGGCAGGCGAGGGCGCTTCCAGCCGCTTCGCGAGCACGAGCCATCGCCTCCCCGGCGGCGGACAAGTTTCCTCGATCCAGCGCGACCGCGGCCTCTGCAAGCGACGCCCGCACCTGCACTGGAGGGCAGAAGGCGGGCTCGGCGGCCAGTTCGCGGACCTCCTCCAGCGCCGCGTCGCAGGCCCTGCGGTTGCCGGCGACGACGTGCCAGTCGGCGAGCGCCAGCAGAAATGCGGCCCGGGCATGGAGATCGCCGGACCGCACGGCCTCCGTCCTCGCGTTCTCGACGGCCGCCCGGCCCTCTTCGGCGCCGAGGAGCCCGGCGTCGGCCAACGCCTCCACGTAGCGCGCCCCTGCGATCATCCGTTCCCGGTGCAGCTGGCGGGCCTCGGCGAGAGCCCAGGCGTCGCGCCCCGCCTGGAGCGCCCGCCCGGAGGATACGTAGGCCTCTCCGGCGGCGAGCAAGGCCAAGCCCCGGCAGCGCGCTCGCACGTCTTGAAGGCGCGGCGCCGACCGAGCGGCGCCTCGCAGCAGCGCCTGCGCGCCCGGGGCGTCTTCGAGGGCGGACAACACCGCCAGGCGCGCATCCAGAACGCAGATCCGCAAGAACTCGTTGCCGTCGCCTCGAGCCTCGGCCTCCAGTTCGTCAAGGGCCTTCAAGGCCGCCTGCGGCGCGACCAAGCCCAGTTGCCAGCGCGCTTCCGCCTGCACGAGCCGCAGGTCGCCGACACGCCCGGACGGCAGGTCGCCCGAACATGCCAGCGCCTCCTTGGCGGCTCGCAAGGCCTCCCGAAGCTGCAACGCCTCCCAGTGCGCGGCGGCCAAACGCGCGGCGACCGCGCAACGCTCGCCTCCGTCGCTCGCTTCCCGGGCGATCTCCAGGAGGCGCAACCGGACTGCGGTGTCGGCCGGCTTGGCCGCCGCCTCGGCCGCGAGAGCGTGCTTGCGCGCCCGGCCCCGCTCCCCCGCCAAGAAGTAGTGGTGCGCCACGCGGTCCAGCGGTCCGGCCTGCGGGCGGGCCCGGAGGAGCTTTGCGGCCACGCCGTGCGCGAACGCCCTCCTGGCCGGGGCGGCCTCTTCGTACATGGCTTGGCGCACGACTTCGTGACGAAAGGACGCCCGCGCCTCGCTCCACTCGACGACCCCGAGTTCCTGAAGACGCTCGATGCCGTCCGCGCACTCGCCGCGGGAACAGGCCGCCAGCCGCGCCGCCTCCTCGAGGCTCGCGGGCTGCCCGAAGACCGCCATCCCGGCCGCGACCTTCCGCGCCACCTGATCGAGCTGGCCGATGCGCCGCTGGACCAAGCGGCGAACGGAGGGCGGAGTGCGAAGCAGCGGCGGCGCGGCCCCTCCCGCGACGCCCGGAGTCCATCTTCCCGCCGGCTCGGCCTTGGCGTGGCTGGCGAGCGCCGTCAGGAAGCGCGGGTTGCCGCCCGCGAGCCGGACGACCTCGTCCAGAGTCGACTCATGCCCTGCGCTGGCGGATCGGGCGCCTTCCGAGACCGTACCGAACAGCGCCGGGTTGGCCGCGGCGGCCACCTCTCGAGCTGCTGCATCGTCCAGCCCCCGCAGGTGAATCGCGGTCGAGCGCGAATCGGCCTCGAGCTCGCGCACCAGGCGGGCCGTCGCCGTCCCCGCGGCCATCTCCTCCGGCCGGTATGCGAGCAGGAGCCGGAACGGCAGAGCGCGGTTCGGCTCGCAGAGCGATTGGAGAATCGACGCCGACTCCTCGTCCGCCCAGTGGAAGTCGTCGACGAGGAAGACGATCTGCTGGGTTCGGGCCATGGCGTCGAACAGCCGGCGGAACGCCTCGCGGACTTGGCCGGCCCACGGACCGCCAAGCAGGCGCTCCGATCCTGAGAGATGCAAGGCGATTGGAGAGGCCCCGGCCGGCGCGGTTGCTGGTTCCTCGCCCTCCTGGCCCGCGCTCGGCAGAAGCGCCGCCAGCAACGATCGCCACGGGGCTGCTACTCGACGCAGGTGCGGTCCCGCCCATGGCTGGTCCAGTCCTCGCGCCAGCGTGCTCATGGGGACATGCCGCTCCGCTTCCGCCGGACTGGACCACACCACTCCCAGACCCTGAAATCCGGCCGACCGCATGGCCATTTCGGCCAGGCGCGTCTTTCCGATTCCGGCCTCCCCGCTCACCGTCACCACGCCGCCGCCGCTGCGGCGCAAGCCTCGGTTCACGCGCACCAAGGCGTCGCCCCGCCTGCGAAACGGCAGAGGAGGCGCTTCCCCGGGGACAGCCTCCGCGCCTGGGCCGTCGGCCCCGACGGACCGACGTGCCGCTTCCTCGCCTCGCCCGCCTCGCCCCGGCCCGCTCGTCGGCGCGACGCTGCCCTGCACCGAGCGCAGAAGCTGGCGCGTCTCGGCCTCCGGCGCCCAGCCCGCCTCCGATTCGGCCCGGTCCGCGAAGGCCCGGTAGATCGCTTCGGCCTCCCGCACCCGGCCTCCCATCGCCTGTGCGCGCATGACCCTTCGGAGCATCATCTCGTCCCGCGGGTCGATCCTGAGCAGCGCCTGCGCCGCCTTGCGGGCTCCTTCCCAGTCCTGGACGGTCTCGGCCGCCTGCCAGCCTGCCATGGCGGCGAATCGCAGACGTGCCCGCACGCTCAGGCGCCGCTCCTCGATCCAGTCCGCCAGCGCGTCCAGCCGAGGTCGGCGGAACGCGGCCAGAAACCCGCGCTCCAGGAGGTCGCAGGCGGCCCCGAACTCGCGAGCCGCCACGCAGGCGGCGAACTCGTCCAGATCGCATGCCACGATTTCGCGGCAGACCCGAACGTGCTCCCGTTCCATCTCCAGCACGCGGGCCTTGCAACGCTGGTTGGTCTGATAGACGAGCTGGCTCGCCCGGTGCCTTACCGCCTTGCCGTCCCGTTCCGCCCAGAGCAGACGCTGCACCAGCGACCGAGGCACTCGGCCTCTGCCGTCGCCGAAGGCCACGGACAGCAGCCCGGCCTGCGCAGGCGAGAGAGCGACGCGGCCCCCGTCGCGCCAGAGCACTGGTCCCCCGAAGAACTCGAAGCCGAGTCCCGGCCCCCGCGCGACCGGGGTGCGTCCAGGCACCAGTTGCGGTCAGATCGATAGCGCCGAGCGCGAAGCCGAGTCCACTTCGAAAGATGGTTCAGCCGGAGGCGAAGCAATCGACGGCCGCGCCCGGGCGACGCCGGCGGGCAGGCTGCCCCTGGCTTCCTCTCTCGCCAGCCAGCTCTCGAACAGCCATTCCCACCCTACTCTGTCCCGGACTTCCAGCGGACGGACGCCGCACAGCCGGCGCATTTGGTTGCTCAGGGAGAAGCCGTCGGGATATCCGAGCGAGCAGGCCACTTGAAAGAGCGTGGCGTCGGAATTCTGAAGCCGGAACGTGGCGCGAATGATGCGCGAGATGTGCAGCCAATGGGACGGCACGGGAAGCGAGCTGTTGAGAAGCCGTCGGCCGAGAGCCCGCCTGGACATGTAGAGGTTGGTGGCGAGCGCGCCGATGGTCTGCGCGCGGTCGCTGAGCTCGACGATTCGGCGAATGATGCTGCGAGCCACGGGATCCAAGGCGAACCCGCGCCAATCGAGGTATTCCGACACGCTGGAGGACAGCGAAGACGGAGGACGGCGGATCACGCCGGCGATCTCCGCGGGCCGGGGCGCTTCATGAAACGGAAGGACGGCCTGCGGACGCGACTGTTCGATGGCGCGCAGCACCGGCGTGATCGACGGCTGGTGCTCGCCGTCCGGCAAGATGATCGCCAGTGCGACGCCGGCGCGCCTGTTGGCCACCAAGCCGGCGGCGTCCACCCATCTCCTGGCGCCCAGGTGCCACGTCATCACCCAGCCGCCTTCGCGCGGTTGGTCCGGGTGGGTTCGATCGACAGGAACCAAGTTCCGGTAGGGCGGCCCCAGCAGGGCGACGGCCTCCGGACGGGACGGCGGCGAGGGCATCGGCGGCTCTTTCGGCTCGGGATTCGTTCGAGCGGCAAGGCTAGTCCGCCGCCGTCATCAAACGGTCATCGCCCCGGCTCGAAGCCGTCCCTCCCCGAATTCGGCGCTCGGCGCCCCGCGCGTCGTTCCTCCCCCGCCGAATTGCCCCGCCGCCATCCCTCGCCGCCCCTCGCCCAGGCCCGCCCCGTCCCCGCTCCGCTCCTGCTCACGCCCGCGGGCTTGAAAAGCCTCGCCTTTTCGCAGAGCTTCCGTTCCTGCCCGGGAATCCCGTCGCCCGTCGCCCAGCGCCTCGCCCAAGAGCAGGCTCGCCCACAGGAGGCCGTCGCCGAACCATGTCCACCGCAGCCGTAGCCGAACAAGGAACCAGTCTCGGCGAAGCCCTCCGCCGCATGGGCGGCCATGCGACCCTGGGCGACGTCGTGGCCGCGACCGGAATGCCCAGCAACGAGGCGGAGGCTGGTCTCAAGAAAATGCTCGAGACCTGCCGGGGCCACCTCGAAGTGTCCGGCTCCGGGGAACTTCTCTACAAGTTCGACCCTGGGCTGGTCGCCAGAGATGCCGAACCGTTCGGCCTGCGCTTCCGAAGGGCGGCGTGGGCGGCCTTCAAGACCGGGTTCAAGATTTGGACCGCGGTGATGCTGGTCGTGTACTTCGTGGTGTTCGTGGTGCTCGTGATCGCGGCCATGACGGCCGGGCGGGCCTCGGATCGCGACGGCGGCTTCGGCGGGCGGCGCTCCGGCGGCTTCGGCCTGGGCGACCTGTTCCTGATGCACTGGCTGCTGGGCGGCAGCGGATGGCGCAGGGGCAGCCTCTACTACGGCGACGCGCACGCCCGGCATCTGCCCAAGGAGGCCCGGCCGCCGTTCTACAAGAAAGTGTTCGCGTTCATCTTCGGCCCCGAAGAGCCTCGGCCCACGCAACAGCAGAGGGACAGGAGCGTGCTGCGGCTGATTCGCGCGCGCCGGGGCGTCGTCACCACGGCCGAGCTGGTCGAGCACGCGGCGCTCCCGCTACCCGAGGCGGAAGAGGAAATGGCCCGCCTCACGGGCGCCTACGGGGGCGACCCCCGCGTCTCGCCGAAGGGCGAAGTGGTCTACACGTTCCCCGGCCTGATGAAGAGCGCCCACGGCAAGGTGAGGGCCCGGGAGCCCGACCCGGCTTGGCTTCGCTTGGAGAAGCCCAGGAAGCTGACCGGCAACACCAACGGGTCGAATCTTGTGATCGGGGGGATGAACGGCTTCAACTTGGCCGCCGGCTTCGCGATCGGGTTGGCGCCCGTGCTGGACACGACAGGGAGGGCGGCGGCGCTGGCGGTCGATCCCGCCGTCTTCCTCGGTCTTGGCGTGGTTCCGGTCGTGTTCAGCAGCATGTTCTTCGCGATTCCGGCCTGCCGCGCGCTGGCGCTTCGCCGCGAGAACAACGCCCGCCTGCGGCGCAACGTGCGGCGCGTGCTGGTGGGGCTGGTCTGCGCCAGGAGCGTCGGCGCGGTGCGGTGGATTTCCTTGCGGGAGGCCTCCGCGCACGTCCTGCAGAAGCTCCAGGGGTCCGGTGCGAGCGCCGAGCTCGTGGGCGAGGAGCTACGGACGCTGGCGGCCGAGTTCGGAGCCGAGGTGGAGACGGACGACGACGGCTTTCGCTATCGCTTTCCGGCGATGCGCGCGGCCTTCGTCGAGGCCGAACTGGTGCGGCGCGGCGTCAAGCTGGAGGACTGGAAGCCGGGCCAGATCGTCTACTCGACGTCGGATTCCAGCACGGAAGCGTCCGAGAGAGACGTGGCCGCCTTCGATCGCGAACTGGACGGAGCGAAGCTGGACTTGTCGCGCTACTTGCCTTCGCCGAACCGGATCGGATACCGGGAAGACTTCGATCTGGTCGTGGACGAGGCGCCGGTCAGGGGCGCGTCCCGCTCCCGTTCCCGCTATCCGGCGCAGCGCTTCGGCTCAAGACGCGGATGACGTCCTGCCAGAATTCGAACGGCTGAGCGCCCACCATCGGCTGACCGTTCACCACGAAGAACGGCGTCCCGTTGACTCCCAGTCTCGCGGCGACGGCTTGGCCGCTTTGGACGCGCGTCCGCGGACGGGACTCCGACAGGCACGCCCGGTACTCGGCGATGTCCGCGCCCGCTTCCTGGACGACCGCCTCGAAGACCGGCCCGGGCTCGCCCACGCCCTTCCACTCCTCTTGCCGCTCGTAGAACTGCCGGGCGACTTCGGAGAACAGCTCCTGCTCTCCTGCGCATTCGGCGGCGTAGGCGGCCGGCAGGCCGTTCTTGAACATCCCGCTGGCGTAGGTGACGTACTTCCAGCGCATCGTGCCCGTTTCGATGAACTGCTCCTTGATGCGCGGGAAGGTCTCGGTGTGGAACCGCTTGCAATAGATGCAGGCGAAGTCGCTGAACTCGACCACCTGAACCGGCGCCTCGGCAACGCCGAAGTCGAAGCCGATCTCCTGGATGGGAAGTTGCCGCGCCGTGCCCTCGGCGTCCGCACCGGCGCGGCTGCACCCAGGCGCAAGCAGGACGGCGACGGCCAGAGCGGCGGCCAGGACGGCGGGGAGCGGCCTCCCGCGACCTTCGTCTTCGGACAACATGGCTGGCACGGCCGGACGACTCCTTGTCCGCGATTTCCGAGCGGGAGACATCTCGCTTACCGTAGAGTATATCGTCCGGGTTGCGATTGTGCACATGCTCCCTGTCCGGGAGACGATGGACATGGCCGCCGACGCCCCGCCGCGCCGGCCGCCGAGCCCGGAGGACGCCGCGCCCACCACAGAGCGAAAGGCATCTCGTGCGCGCCAGATCGAAAATCGTAAGCAGCCTCGAGGGCGTCTACGCCGAGGCGTTCAAGACGGCGGAGGAGGCCGGGGACCAAGACCGCATGGACGCTCTCGACTTCGGGTTTCAGCGCGACCAGGTGATGCTCGAGGTGATGCTGGACGTCCGCGACGAGCTCGCAGGCGGTCGCGGGGACGAATCCGGCCGCGAGCGCGAACCGAGCTTGCTCGACAAGGCGCGGGCAGTGCGAAAGTTCACGAAGTTGGTGCCGCGGTGAGGCGCCCTGCCTTTCCTGGCGTCGCACCCGCCAAGCCGAGATGCGGGCGTCCTCCCGTCTTGTCCCGGTGAAGCTCTACACTCGGCGCGGCGACGACGGCGAGACGGCCCTGTTCGGCGGAGGCCGCGTACCGAAGAACGACCCTCGCGTCGAGGCCTACGGGTGCGTGGACGAGCTGAATGCGGCCGTCGGGGCGGCGTCGGCCCAAGCCGGCGGAGACACGGTCGCGCGGCTCCAACAAGTGTCGGCGGACCTCTTTGCGATCGGCGCTTGGCTGGCCACGCCTCCGCAGCCCGCGGGCCGAACCCCGCCCAAGTTGCCTCCCTTGCCTGTCGGCCGCGTTGCGGACATGGAAGCTTGGATCGACGAAGCGCAGGCCGAGACGGGTCCCCTTCGCCATTTCGTGTTGCCAGGCGGTTGCCCCGCCTCCGGCGCCCTGCACGTGGCGCGAACCGTCTGCCGACGAGCCGAACGCCGAGTCGTGGCGCTGGCGGCCTCGTCGCCCGTGAACGAAGAGGTCGTGCCCTACCTGAACCGGCTCTCGGACTACTTGTTCGCCGCGGCTCGCCTGGAGAACAAGCGAGCCGGCCGGGACGACGACCAGTGGAGGCCGGAACCATGAAGACGGAGAACAGGGCCCGCTCCCGCCGGACCGCCGTCGTCCGCGACCGAATCGAAGCGGCGCCCCCGCACGGCGAGACGGTGCGTCTGGACCTGCGACGCCCGATCGGCTCCGAGCCGGAGACGGCGGTGGTCGTCGTGCACGGCTTCAAGGGCTTCAAGGACTGGGGTTTCTTCCCCTACCTGTGCGAACGCCTGGCGGAGGCCGGGCACTTGGTGGCGTCCTTCAACTTCTCGCGCAACGGCATCGGCCCGGGTCTGCTCGACTTCACGGATCTGGAGGCGTTCGGACGAAACACGCTCAGCCGGGAGATGGACGACCTTCACTGGATGCTGGATCAGGTGACGACCGGCGCCTTCGGAGGACCGCCGCCCGTCCGGACGAACCTCCTCGGGCACAGCCGGGGAGGCGGATCCTGCATCGTTGCGGCGGCCGAGAGGGACGATGTCGCGGCTCTGGCGACCTGGGCCGCCGTCTCCACGTTCCGCCGCTGGACCGCCGAGCAGGACGCGGACTGGAACCGCCTGGGCGTCACGTACGTCCGCAATGCGCGGACGGAGCAGGACATGCCCCTGAACGTCGCGCTCCGAGACGACTTCAAGAGCAACGCGCACCGCCTGGACGTGTTGGCCGCCGCCGCCCGCCTGCGCGCCCCGTGGCTCCTCGTCCACGGCGAAGACGACGCGACGGTGCCGGTCGAAGAGGCGCGCACCCTCGCAGAGGCGGCGCGGCAGGGCGCCTTGGAAGTCTTGGAGGGAACGGGCCACGCGTTCGAGGCCGCCCATCCGATGGGGCCGCCGCCGCCGGAGCTCAAGAAGGCGGTGGAGTTGACCGTGCGGCACTTCGCACAAGCCGGCTCCGCGCGATGAGCCGAGACCCCCGGCCTCCGACGACCGCGCCGGCAAACCACGAGATCATTGGCGGTTGCCGCCGGAAGCCTGCCCGAGGGGTTGCGGAACCGCAGTCGTTCGGCAATCATTGGGCGCGTTTTTCAGCACGCTGCCCACAGGCGAGGAACGGATGACCTACATCATCGCGGAGCCATGCATCGGCACCAAGGACGCGAGTTGCGTCGAGGTCTGTCCCGTCGATTGCATCTACGAGTCCGGAGAGCAGTACTTCATACACCCCGACGAATGCATCGACTGCGGCGCCTGCGAGCCCGAGTGCCCGGTCCAGGCGATCTACCCGGACACCGACGTTCCGCCCGAGTGGACCGAGTACATCGAGAAGAACGCGACGCACTTCGAGTAAGGGAAGGGAGGCGGCGACCCTTGCACCGCCTCCCTTCCCGGGCTGGCCGGCCCTCTAGCGCCGGTTCAGATGCCCAGTTCCCTCAGCTTCTCCAACCTGATCTCTCCGGCAACCGTCTCTCCCGGAGGGATCCTGTCGGCGACGGCCTCGGACGCTTCGGACCGATTGCCGCTCTGACGGAAAAGGGCCAGACCCGTTGCCAAGAGTGCAGCCGCCCCTACCAGACTCACAGTGAACTTGCGAATGGCTGCCTCCTTTGGTCTGCGGACGCGTTGCGATCACGCGCCCTGGCCTCGACGTCCCAACCTTCCAGCAATTTCCGTGCCAGCCTCTTCGGCAATGGTTCGGCGGACGGGCCTGGCCTCGATTTGCGGCCGCTCGCCCTTGCTCCTCATTACGGTTGGGGCTCGATTCGGTTTCGTGGCGAAGGCCGCAGGCGCGCGAACGGCGTCGCAGAATTTCTTGACGGTGTATTGAAAAACGGACATGCCCGTGTCCAGCGGGACGGACGAACGAAGCCGGCGAGCGGGGCGGCGAACCGGTGAGCGCGGCGAGTCTGGCGAGTCCGGCAAACGCGGCGGACCCGGTCGAGATGACGCGGCAGCTGGTGCGGACGCCCTCGGTCAATCCCATGCTCGAGGAGGGCGGCGCCGGGGAAGCCGAGGCGGCTGCGTTGGCCGCGGCTTGGCTGGACGGATGGGGGTTTGCGACGGCGTTGGAAGAGGTGGCTCCGGGCCGTTGCAACGTGGTCGCGCGCCGGGGGTGCGCCGCCGGGCCGTCGCTGATGCTGAACGGGCACCTCGACACTGTCGGGGTGGCGGGGATGGCGGCGCCGTTCTCCGGGGAAGTCCGGAACGGCAAGCTGTACGGACGGGGCGCGGCCGACATGAAGGGCGGCGTGGCCTGCATCCTGGCGGCGGCGGCCGGGCTGGCCGGCGAGGAGTTGCCCGGGCAGCTGATCGTCGCGCTGACCGCCGACGAGGAACACGCCGCGATCGGAATGGAGGCTCTGATCGACGCCGGAGTCCGGGCGGACGCGGCGGTCGTCTGCGAGCCCACCGGCCTCGCGGTGATGCCGGCGCACAAGGGCTTCCTGTGGATCGACGCGGTGGTGGCGGGCCGCGCCGCCCACGGTTCCCGGCCCGACGTGGGGGTGGACGCCATCGCCCATGCCGGACATCTGCTGGTCGCGCTGGACGCGGAGGCCGCTCGCTTGGCGGCGCAGACGGGCCATCCGCTCCTGGGCCCGGCTTCGGTCCACGCGGGCCGGATCAGCGGCGGAACCGCGCCGTCGGTCTATCCCGCCGACTGCCGTCTGGCGATCGAGCGACGGACGCTCCCCGGCGAGACGGCCGAGAGCGTGATGGAGGACATGGCGGACGTGCTGGCGGCGGCGCGGCGCTCCTGTCCGGAATTGGACGCGCGAACGACTCCCGGTCTGTTTCGGGCCGCGACCGAAGTGGACATGGAGGCGCCCGTCGTCGAAGGGCTTCGCAGAGCGTGCCTGCGCGCTGGACTGCCGGGCGCCGTGGAGGGGATGCAGGCCTGGGTCGAGGCAGGTTGCCTCAACCGGAGCGGAACGCCGGCGGTCTGCTTTGGACCCGGGTCGATCGCGCAGGCCCACGCGGACGAGGAATGGGTGCGCCTGTCCGAAGTCAGGCTGGCCGCGCGAGCGCTGGAAGACTTCGCGCGCGACTTTCTAGCCGGCGGCCAGAGGCGCACGGCCTCTTCCGGCAGGTGAACCTCGCGAGCTCGGCGCGAGTCGTTCCGCTAGCGCGAGCGGCTGGTGACGACGATCGCCCCGTTCGGAAAGCCCGTCCCGTATTGCATCGTCGCGTCGGAAGCGCTCATGAAACGCATCGACTCGATGCTGGAGGCGGAGATGTTGGAGAGGCGGTTCTGGTCGCCCACTCTCGCGCCGTCCTGCACGACCACCGCGCGGGCGCGGGTGCCCTGCAACCACCGGGGCCTCAGCCGGCGAATCGCGTCGAGGGCCGAGAGCGTGGACACTTCGGCGAGTTCCTCCGCGCTGATGAGGTTGGCGCTGCGTCTCGGTCCGCCGGAGCCGCCGCCCGTGCTCGCGCAGGCCGAGGCTCCGGCGGCCAAGCCGCAGGCGAGCAGGACTGCGGCTACGTGGTTTCGACGGAATGCGAGCATGGAGGATTCCTCTCTTCGCGGTGGGTCGCTGTCGCCTTGCTTCGGAACATAACCCCATGCGCCTTCGCGCGTGCCGCGGGCTACATTCAGGGGATGGTGCGCATATCCCCCCTGGCGTTGAAGACGGCGCCGCTCCTCGTCCTGCTGCCGGCTCTGGCCGCGACCGCCGCGCTGGCGCCCGCCTCCGCGCAAGTCTCGTTCGGCGTTCTCGCCGGCCCCGCCCGGGCGGTGTTCAGCGGGCCGGGATCGGCCGGGGCTTTGGCCCGGACGGGTTTTCTGGTCGGCGGCGTGGGCGAACTGGCCCTGAACGACGTGTTCTCGATCCGCCCCGAAGTCCACCTTTCCAGGAAGGGCGCGCGCGTGCTCGGCTGGCTCGGCACGCGAGGATACGGGAACTTCGTGCTCTCGTACCTGCAGGCGCCCGTGCTCGGCCAACTCCGCGCACCGGTCTTCGAGACGGTCAAACCGTTGCTGTACGGGGGCGTCTCCGCCGGCTTCCTGATCGGTTGCTCGCTGGCTGGGCGAAGTTGCGGCGAGCTTGAGGGCTTCGACGGGCACGCCGCCGAATTCTCGATCCTCTGGGGCGCCGAGATCGAGTTCGCCGGCGCCGCCGTGGGCGTTCGCTACGAAGCGGGCGTCAACTCGGTCAACACCCTGGCGCAGAACGCGGTCAACAACGCCGTCTGGTCGCTCACGGCCCGCTACGTGCTGGTTCGCCGGCCCTGACGCTTGCCGGGCCGGCGTCGTCCGGACGGGCTTGCTCGCCGGGCGCCAAGGCGAAAAACTCCGCGACGAAGCTGGTCGCAGGGCGGGCGGCCAAGGCGCTTGGCGGGCCGGATTGGGAGACGCATCCGTCCTCCAGGGCGTAGACTGCGGCGGCGTCCAAGGCGTACACGTCTCGGGCGTCGTGCGTCGCCACGATCGCCGGTCTTGCGCGGTCGGCGAGATGACGTGCCAGGAAGCGCCGCATGTCCCGGCGGGCGGCCGGATCCAGTGCCGCGAGCGGCTCGTCGAGCAGCAGCATGCCGGGTTCCGTCACGAGCGCCCGCGCCAACGCCACACGCTGCTGCTCCCCGCCGGAGAGCGCCCGGGGAAGGCGTCCCGCCAAGCGCTCGCATCCCATGCGCTCGAGGATGGCCCCGACGGCCTGCCTGCGTTCGGCGCCCGGCATCCGCCGCGCCTTGCCGGACAGCCCGAAGGCCACGTTGGCGGCGACCGTCAGGTGGGGGAAGAGTCCGTATCCCTGCGGCACGTATCCGATCCGGCGCTCTTCCGGCGGCAAGTGGACCCCCGTCTCGGAGTCGGACAAGACCCGCCCGCCCGCCTCCACGCGTCCTTGCACGGCCGCGTGCGCGCCCGCGATCGCCCTGAGCAAGGTGGTCTTCCCGGAGCCGTTGGGCCCGACGAGGATCACGGGCGCCAGGCCGCCCTCGATGCTCGCGTCGAGGACGAACGTCCCCGCCTGCACTCGCACCTTCGCAGTCCACTGCACGGCGTCAGCCCCCCCGATGCCAGCGTCTCGCCGTCGTGCCGAACCGGCGCGCGAGCATGGCTGGAACGGCCCGCAGCGGCAACAGCAGGAGCGCGCCCGCTCCCGCCAGCGCCAGCGCCAGGGACACCGCGACCTGCGTGTCGGCCTCGAGAGCGGTGTAGATCGCCAGCGGCATGGTTCGCGTGGAACCGGCGAGATTGCCCGCGAACAGCAGCGTGGCGCCGAACTCGCCCAGAGCGCGGGCCCAGGAAAGCGCGGCGCCGGCGAGGAGTCCGGGAAGCGCGAGAGGCGCGGCCACGCGAAGGAACGTGCCTGCGGGAGATTGGCCGAGCGTGCGCGCGACGATCAGCAGATCCGCGTCCGTGCGGCGAAAGGCCGCCGCGGCGCTCTGAACGTAGAAAGGCGCCGCGACCACGACCTGGGCCAGCACGACGGCGGCCGTCGTGAACGGCAGATGCAGGCCCAGCGGGGCGAGGACGGGGCTGAAGAGTCCGTTGCGCCCGAACGCCTCGAGCAACGCGAGGCCGACCACGGCCGGCGGCACGACCACCGGGAGATCCACGATCATCTCGACGGCCCGCACCCAGCGTCCTTCGCGCGCCGCCATCCACCAGGCGAGCGGCGTCCCTCCCAGGACGACCAACGCCATGCTGGCGAACGTGGTCCTCGCGCTCAGCCACAGCGCGGGCCAAAACGAGGCGTCCCTTGCGCCCCGAACCAGCTCCTCCCACGAGGAGGCGGTGACCAACGCCACCATGGGCACCGCCAAGAGCGCCAGCATGGGCATTCCGGCAAGGAGAGCCGTGCGGCCCGCCAGGACTCCGCGGGGCCGCCCCCCGGCCCGCCGCCCCGTCCCCGGTCGCTTCGGACTCCCTGGGACGCTCATCCGCCCCCGCGTCGGCCCGGGACGACGAAGCCGCGCCCCGCCAACGCCTCCTGCGCCTCCCGGGAGCCCAGAAACTCGATCCACTGCCGCGCCGCCGCCGGCCTCCTCCCGCCCGAGACCGCCGCGATCACGTACTCCGCCTCCACGTTCAGGCCCGCCGGCACCGGCACCACCCGCACGCGCCCGCCCACCGCGTCCGTGCGGTACACGATGGCCGCGTCCGCCTCGCCCATCTCCACCTTGGCCCGCACCAGACGGACGTTGCTCTCCTCGGAGACGATCCGATCGGTCACGGCCTTGGCGAAGCCGGGCCCGAAGAGGCCAGCGGAGGCCGCCAGGATCTGCCGCGCGTAGGCGCCCGCAGGCACGCGCTCCGTGCCCACCACGAGACGCTCGGCACGGGGCAGGTCGCGAAAGGACTCGATGCCGGCGGGGTTGCCGGGCGGGACGATCACGGCCAGCTCGTTGTAGGCGAAGGCGCGCTCGCCGTCCACCAAGCCTGCCCCGGCCAACAGCGCCATCTGGGCCGGATCCGCCGAGGCGAAGACGTCCGCGCGGGCGCCGCGCTCGATCTGAAGACGCAGCGTCTGGCTGCCCGCGAACGACAGCACGGCGTCCACCCCGGGATGGGCCGCTTCGAACAAGCCCTCGACGTCGCCGAACGCTTCCGTCAGCGAGGAGGCCGCGAAGACCGCCAGCCGCACCGGAGGATCGGCGCCCGGAGAGTCCGGCGCGCAGGCCTGGGCCGCCGCCAAGAGGAGGGCGAAGACGATTCCCGGCGCAGGTCCCGAGTTACACGATGTGCGGTTGCGCCGCGCGGGCGAGCGACGTCTCAATGTCCCAAATCGCCTTGGAAACGGCCCGCCCGATCAAGTCCATCTTCCTGACCTGCTCGACGCGCGGGGTCACGTGCGCGATTTCCCGCGCAGACAACAGCTCCTTGAGGATGCCGCAGGCGTCCACCAGGCAGATGATCACGATGTCGCGGGGTCCGGGCACCTCGTCGCTGAACAGCACTTCCATGATCCGGAGCTTCACCTCGCGTTCCGCGTGGCCGTCCACGAGGGGATAGCGCCGCGTGCGGAACACCCAAAGGAAGCGGTCCTCCGTGCGTTCCAAGACGCCGCGCTCCACGAGCCGCGCAATCGCCTCCTCCCGGATTTCCGAGGCCCGGCCCGCGGCGCGCTCCACCCAGAACCGCGCGTCGCGACTCTCGGTATCGGCCGCGATGTCGGCCAACAAGGGGTCCAGAAGACTGTCGCCGACCGGCGTCGAGTCGACGAGGATCAAGCTCTCCAAGTCGGTGTCGATTCGGTCCTCGAGGGCCAAGTCCATCAACACGCCGCCGCCCAAGGCGTAGCGCAGGGACCACTCGGGCACCCGCCGGAACTTGCCCCCCTCGTCGTCGAGGAGGAGAAGCATCATCTCTTCGGCGAATCTCATGCCGGTGAGGCGCTGCCCCAGGTTGCGGCCCCGCGCGGGCTTCGGAAACCCGTGCGCTCGCGCAGACCCGGGTCAGCCCATGCTCTCCAGGGCGCTCGCACGATCCTCGTGGACCGCCAGGAAACCGAGGAACCCGCTGGCCTTGAGCACGTCGCGGACATGCGGGTGAAGGTTGCACAGCGCCAGCGCCTCCTCCTGCGCGGCCGAGTCGCGCTGGACTTCCATGAGGGCGCGCAGTCCGGCCGAACTGATGTAGTCCACGTCGGCGACGTCGAGCAAGATGCGTCCGACGGCGCCGGACACGGCCTCGCGAAACTGGCGCGCGCCCGGTGCGTCGAGACGGCCGCCGACCGCGAACACGGTCACCGCGCCTTGCGTGATCTTCTCGATGTTCATGACCGTTGGGTTGGCGCCGTGGCAGGAGCCGCCGGGCGAAGGGGTCGCGGGGCCGAACGAACGTACGCATAACTATAGCGCCGGACGAGCGCCTTCGCAGGTGGAAGCCTCTGTTGCCGCTTCCGGGTTCGTCGGCGCGGTCCGGGGCCGGGCTTCCGGGTCGGCCGGGAAGCCGTCGCCGGGCGCAACCTGGAGCCGACTGCATACATTGTTGTATGCGAAACGAACAGGCCGCGGCGGACGGATACGAGGTCAGGCCCGCGCAAAGCCACGAGGACTTGGCCGCCTGCGTGGCGTTGCAGGGAGAGACCTGGGGCGAGGAGTACTCCGACATCGTCCCGGCCAGCATGTTGCAGGTGGCGGCCAAGATGGGCGGCGTCGTCATGGGCGCCTTCGACGCGAAGGGCGGCCTGCTCGGCTTCGTGTTCGGCATCACGGGACTGCGCGACGGCGAGGCGGCCCACTGGTCGCACATGCTCGCGGTTCGCAAGAACGCCCGCAACCGCGGCATCGGCCTCGCGCTCAAGAGGAAGCAGCGCGAGGAGCTTCTGGCCATGGGCATTGCGTCCGTCTACTGGACCTTCGACCCGCTGGTGGCTCGCAACGCGCATCTCAACATCAACCGGCTGGGCGCCGAAGTGCAGGAGTACGTGCCGGACTTCTACGGCCTCCCCAGGAGCGATCTGCACGAGCTGGGCACGGACCGGGTCGTGGTGAAGTGGAACTTGGCCGATCCGGGCGGGCCGATCCGGGGCGAGGGAACTGCCGGAGCGGCCGGAGGCGCCGGGCTGGAGCGCCGGGCCGAGGTCTTGGTGCCGGCCGACATCGACGCATTGCGCGCCGCGTCCCGCGAGACGGCGCTCGAATGGCGAAGGTCCAGCCGCGAGGCCTTCGTTTCGTTGCTTCGGGCGGGCTACAGAGTGTGCGCCTTCGAGCGGGGGCCGGAACGCGCGCGCTATGTGCTGGCGCTGGAACGGAGGTAATTCGGCCTTGCGCTTCTTCAACACGGCAGGTCCAGTCGAACCGCAGTGGCACTACTGCGTTCCTTCGCTGGAGCGTTTCGACCTCGCGAACGTCCGCAGGCTCGTCGAGCAACGGAAGTACTTCGTGCTGCACGCGCCGCGCCAGACCGGCAAGACCTCTGCGCTGATCGCCTTGCGCGACCTGCTGAACGTGGAGGGCCGGTACCGGTGCGTGTACGTCAACGTCGAAGCCGCGCAGGCGGCTCGCGAAGACGTGGAGCAGGCCGTGCGCATGATTCTAGGCGAGTTGGCGTCGTGGACTCGGACGACGCTGGGCGACGTCTTCGTCGCGGAGCGTTGGGCGGGCATCTTGGCCGAGTTCGGGCCGGGCGCCTTGGGCGAGACGCTGAAGCAGTGGTGCGCGGCGGACGGCAAGCCGGTCGTTCTGCTCGTCGACGAGGTCGACGCGCTTGTCGGAGATTCCTTGCTGTCGGTGCTGCGGCAGCTGCGGGCAGGCTACGTGCAGCGTCCGGGCGGCTTTCCGCAGAGCGTGGCGCTGTGCGGGGTGCGCGACGTGCGCGACTACCGCATTCGGTCGGCTTCGTCGAATGAAGTGGTCGCGGGCGGCAGCCCTTTCAACATCAAGGCGGAATCGTTGCGGCTAGGGGACTTTTGCCGTGCCGAAGTGGAGAGGCTTCTGGCGCAGCACACGTCCGAGACGGGCCAGCCGTTCACGCCGGAGGCCGCCGAGCTGGTCTGGCGCCAGACGCGCGGCCAACCGTGGCTGGTCAACGCGCTCGCGTACGAGGCCTGCTTCAAGGACGAAGTCGGCCAAGACCGTTCCCGGGCTGTTGGCGAAGACGCGATTCGCGCCGCCCAGGAGCAGCTGATCGCACGACGCGAGACCCACTTGGACCAGCTGGCCGACAAGTTGAAGGAGGAACGAGTGCGGCGTGTGGTGGAGCCGCTGCTCAGCGGGGGCGTCGCGAGAAGCTTCGTGGACCGCGACCTGGAATACGTGCGGGACTTGGGACTGGTGGCGCTGGACCGGCCGCCGCGGGTGGCCAACCCGATCTATGCGGAGGTAATCCCCCGGGAGCTCACGTGGGTGGCCCAAGAGGAGTTCGAGCAGGAGGCGGCCTGGTACGTGAACGAGACCGGCGGGCTGGACGTGCCGAAGCTCTTGGAAGCGTTTCAAGCCTTTTTCCGAGAGCATTCGGAGCACTGGCTGGCGCGCTTTCAGTACCAGGAGGCCGGGCCGCAGCTGCTCTTGCAGGCGTTTCTGCAACGAATCGTGAACAGCGGTGGCCGGATCGAGCGGGAGTACGGTCTGGGCCGGGGCAGAACCGACTTGCTCGTCGTGTGGCCGCTGTCTCCGGGCGGCCCCGAGCAACGTTTCGTGGTGGAATGCAAGGTGTTGCGGGCGAGCTTGTCGCGGACGCTGGCCCAAGGGCTGGAGCAGACGGCCGGCTACATGGACCGTTGCGGCGCCGAGGCGGGCCACTTGGTCGTGTTCGACCAGCGCGAGGACAGGAGCTGGAAGGACAAGCTCTTCCGTCGGCAGGAGGTGGCGGCGGACGGCTCCGAGATCACCGTCTGGGGCATGTAGGGAGGCGAAGCCGGCAGGTCAGCCCGGACAGATCTCCGGCGCTTCGTAGTCCAAGTTCAGGAGGCGGGCGTAGTTGCCGCCCAGGGCGATGTTGCGAAACGCTTCGTCGCTCAAGTGCTGGTTGATGCTGCTGGTCACTGCAAGCTCTTCCTTGTACGTCTCGAAGTTCTTGTTCCGCGAGGCGAGGAAGTCGGTGCCTGGCAGGATCCGGTCCGAGTACGCGTTGAAGAGCGCGACGTAGGGAGCCCGCTTCTCGGCCTCCGCGAAATAGTGGTCGTGGACGATGCGCCACGAAATGTCCAGGAACAGGTTCGGGCGCTGGTCCAGCAGCCGCTTCAGCAGCTCCACGTGGCGAGCCGGGTCCAGCTCGGTGAGCTGCAAAGAGAGGCCCATGTGCACCCACACGATCTTGTTCTCGGGGTAGAGGTCGAGCACGCGCTCCACCAGGGGCAGGTGCTTCAGAGGTTCGTCGTTGTCGCCCAGGTCCGCGTGAATGGACAGGGGGATGCCCCGTTGCCGCAGAGTCGCCATGAAGGGCGCCCAGAGCGGAGGCATGGAGTCGGCCACGTCGGCCACGTCGTTCTGGTACATGGCCTGCTTCACCAAGTTGACCTCGCCCATCCATTCGAACATCCCGGGGAACTCTCTGTCGAGCACCTCGATCCCCGCAGCCACGGAACCCGGCCGCGAGAAGTCCGGAAACGTCATCGACAGCGCGAGCCGAACCTTGCCGGGCGGACCGGCCGCCACGTTGGCCGCATTGACGAAGTCGTTGCGCAGCGAAGGCACGACCGGAGTCCCGGGGCAGTCCAAGTAGTAGGTGCAGGAGGAAGAGGCCGGCAGCACTTGGCCGATGCCCATGACGGTGGCGAACCGCACGCCCGCCTCTTCGAGGTACCGAACCAACTCCGCAAACGGCACCGCCGGTCCGTTGAACGGGCGGAAGTGCACGTGGGCGTCCACGACGGAGGTGTGCGGCTGCGTCTCGCGATCGAAGCATGTGGAGGCAACGGATCGGGCCGTCCCAGGCGAAGACACCGGCCCGCCGGACGCGCAAGCGCCGACCGCGCCCGCCAACAAGACGCAAGCCAGCAGACGTGCCGGGCCTGTCGAGCCGGCCCAAGTGCGTTGCGCGTTGGCCTGCGTGCGGCGCATGGAAACGCTCCCCCTCTCCGGTTCCTTGATGGGGCATGAAGATGACGTGCAGCGCGTCCGTCCGCAAACGTCGGCATGAGGCCGCCCGGCGCCGCGTTACATTAGTCGCTGGCTCGTGAGGAGCGCCGGGGCCGGGGGCCCGATGCTCGCCAACCGCCGCCCGCCTCCGGCCGCTGGAGGGAGAGTCGAGTGAATATCCGAACGTCTGCGCGAGCGCGCACTTCGATTCCGCGGAGGCTCGGGCTGTGCGCGTGCTTGGCCGTCCTGCCCGCGCCCGCCTTGGCCCAGGGCTTCACGATTGCGGCCCGGGCGGGCACCACCGGAGTCGGGCCCGAAGCTTCGTTCCGGACAGGGGCGGTGGTGTTTCGAGGCTCGTACGGCCTGCTCCCCATCACCTTCAACGCGACGCGCTACTTCGACATCGACGGAGTGGAGCGGGCCAAAGTCGAACTTCCGAGCAGCTGGTTCACGCTCGGGGCGGACGTCGTGCTGGGCGGCTTCTTCCGGATCGGCGCCGGAGTGCTGCACAAGCCGGGCGACTTCAAGACCACCGTCACCTTCCAGGCGGACACGATGGTCGTCCTCGGCGACCAGACGTACAGCCCTTCCGCCGTCACGGCCCTGAAGGGCGCGTATTCTTCTCGCTCCACGGCCGCGTTCGCGCTGATCGGCTTCGGCACGAGCGCGCCCGGCGGCTTCGGCGTCTTCATCGACGTCGGGGTGGCCTTCGTGGGCGACGCCTCGCTCAATTTGGAGGCCGAGGGAGACCGAGCGGTGATCGAGACCCAGGAGTTTCGCGACGCCTTGGAGGCCGAGGAGCGGCGGGCCGAGGACCGAGCCGGCAAGTATCTGAAGTACTGGCCGGTGGTCAACGTCGGCCTGCGCTTCGGTTTCGGCTGACCGAGGCCTCCTGCGGGGGCGAACGCCGGGTTGCGGCGCGTCCCAAGGAGAACGGAGCTCGAAAAGGGGGCGGGGCAATGGGCGTGCGTCTGCTGGTGGGGACGGCGAAGGGGGGATTCTGGGCGACCAGCGGAGACCGCAGGACATGGGAGGTGGCCGGCCCGTTCTTCAAGGGCTGGAGGGTGACGACCGCGCTTCGCATGAAGGACGGGCGCGTGATGGCGGCGGTGGCGAGCGACATCTACGGCCCCGCGCTTCAGGTGACGGAGGACTTCGAGAGGTGGGAGCAGCTGCCCGCCGGCCCGGCGTATCCCGAGGGCGGGGATCGGCGGTTCCGGGAGATATGGACGCTGAAGGAGAAGGCGGGCGTGCTGTATGCAGGGGTGCAGGACGCGGGTCTCTTCTCAAGTGCCGACGGCGGGGCGAGCTGGCGGGCGGTCGAAGGGCTGAACGAGCACTCCACGCGCGGCGGTTGGGTACCGGGGGCGGGCGGCCTCTGTTGCCATGCGCTCCTGTTCGGCGACGATCCCGGCCGCATGTGGTGCGGCATCTCCGCCGTGGGCGTGTTTCGGACGGACGACGGCGGGAAGACGTGGACGCCCAGGAACGAAGGCGTCCCCTGCGCCATCGAGGACAAGGAGCACAAGGGCATCGGGACGTGCGTGCACGGCCTGGCCCAAGACCCCGACGATCCAAACCGCCTGTTCCGGCAGGACCACCTGGGGATGTTCCGCAGCGCGGACGGCGGCGACCGTTGGGAGCGCAACGAGCAGGGCCTGCCCTCGGGCTTCGGCTTCCCCATCGAGATAGACCGCGCCACGAAGACGCTCTTCGCGATTCCCCAAGAGAGCGACCAGCACCGTCTGCCCGCCGGAGGCGCCCTGCGCGTCTTTCGCAGCACGGACGGCGGCGACAGCTGGCGCTCCGCCTCGCAGGGCCTCCCCTCCCGCGACTTCTTCGGCACGGTGCTGCGCGGCGCAATGGCCGTGGACGGCCTCGACCCCGGCGGCCTCTACTTCGGCACCTCGGCGGGCACGCTCCACGCAAGCTCCGACTTGGGCGAGAGCTGGACGAATCTGCCGGTTGCCCTGCCGCGCGTGCTGCACGTGTCGGCTTGGACCGAGTGAGGCGGCGCCCGGCCGGCGGAGCGATGCCCGAAGCCACGGTCTCCCTGCCCTCCCTGCTGGAGCCCGTCACGGGGGGCGTTCGAGAGATCACGGTCTCGGGCGGAACCCTGCGCGAGGCGTTGGCGGATCTGCTGGTTCGCGAGCCGCGCCTTCGTCCGCACCTCTTCGACGAGACGGGCGGCCTGCGGGAGCACGTGCTCTGCTTCCACAACGGAACCAATACGCGTTGGCTGGACCACTGGGACGGCCCCCTTTCGGACGGGGACGCCATCCTGTTCATGCAGGCGGTCTCGGGAGGCTGACGAGACCCTGGCGACGGAGGACGAGAGACCATGAGCGACGACAAGCCCCCGAGCGCGCCCGCAGTCGAGCGCCGCCGTTTCCTGAAGACCGCCGTGGCCGCCGGAGCGGCGGGAACGCTGGCCCCGGCCGCCTTGGACGCCACGCAGGGGCCGGCTGGGACCGGCAGCGCGACGAGAGCGGCCGCCGGCCCGGCGCAGGCGTCGCGGGAGGCCGTCGGCGCAGTCCTCGCTCAAGTCCCCCAGGAGCCTTCCCCGCCTCTCGTTCCCCTGGGCAACTCGGAGCCCCCGGTGCTTCACTTCCAGGCCTGTCCCGGCGGCACCGGCGCCCTCTACGAACGTCTGTGGCGCGAGCACGGAGCCCGCGCCTTCGAGCGCGAGACGATTGCCGTGGACTCCTGGAGCGGGCCGGCCCCGGCCACGGAGGAGGAGTTGGCCTTCCTGCCCGCGCACCGGCTGGGCGCGCTGATTCGAGCCCGCGAGGTCTCGCCCGTGGACGTCGCCGAAGTCTACCTGGAGCGCCTGAAGCGGTACGATCCGACCCTGCTGTGCGCGGTCACGATCTTGGAGGGGCGCGCCCGCGAGGAGGCCCAGCAGGCCGAGGCCGACATGCGCGTCGGCGACTGGCGCGGGCCGCTCCATGGCGTGCCCTACGGCATCAAGGACTTGTTCGCCGTGGCCGGGACCCGCACGACCTGGGGCGCGGCCGACTTCAGCTCGCGCCTCACCCGCGAGGACTCCGAGATCGCGATCCGGTTGCGGCGCGCGGGCGCGGTGCTGCTCGCCAAGCTCGCGACGGGCGAGTTCGCGCTGGGCGATCGTTGGTACCGCGGCCGGACGCTCAACCCGTGGAACCTCGAGGAGGGGTCGAGCGGCTCCTCGGCGGGTCCGGGTTCGGCGACGGCGGCCGCCTGCGTGGCCTTCGCCATCGGGACAGAGACGCAGGGTTCCATCGTGTCGCCGTCGAGACGCTGCGGACTGACGGCTCTGCGCCCCACGTTCGGCCGCGTGAGTCGGCACGGCGGCATGGTTCTGGCCTGGAGCATGGACAAGGTGGGACCGATGTGCCGCAGCGCCCTCGACTGCGCCCTGGTCTTCAACGCTGTCCACGGCGCCGACGAGAAGGACCCCGGCTCGCTGACGACGCCGTTCCGCTTTGATCCGTCCCTCGACTTGAGTTCGCTGCGGATCGGGCACGACGAGGACGCGCCGGAGGAGTTCCTGGACCAGCTCCGCTCGTTGGGGGCCGACCCGCGTCCGATGCCGGCGTTGCCGGACGGACGGTCCAACGCGCTCGCCGTCGAGTCGGCGGCCGCCTTCGACTTCCACGTGGCGAAGGAGGGCGAGCCGGCGCCGCTGCCGGAGGGCCTGAGCCCCTCCGAACGCCGCCGCCGGGGCCGCTTCCGCTCGGGCCGCGAGACGAGCGCCCTGGACTTCGTGCAGTCCCAGCGCCGACGGCTGATCCTCATGCGGCGGATGGACGAGGCGATGCGGGACTTCGACATGTTCGCGAGCGGCTCGGGGCTCGTACGCCTCACCAACCAGACCGGCCATCCCGCCGTCGTCGTCCCCTACGGCTTCGGAGTCCGCAACCCCGAGGCCGACAGTCCCACCGAAATGCCGCTGACCACGACGCTGATCGGCCGCCTGTTCGAGGACGACAAGCTCCTGGGCGTCGCGCACGCCTTGCAGGGCGCCAGCGACTGGCACAGCCGGAGGCCGCCGTCGGCTGCAGGCGCTCCGTAGCAGCTCGGCTCGCCCGTCCGCTCACCGGGCTCGCCCGTCCGCTTACCCGGCCCCGGCCGCTTTCTGGAAGTAGCGGGCCAGCCCGCGCCAGGAATCCTTGAAGCCGGAGGCGATCGCGTATTGAGAGGCGAGTCCAGATCCGGGTTCGGCTTCGAGACGCTGGCGCACATTGCGAGCGAACTCGGCGGCGAGGTCGGCGGGATCCGCCTCCGGGCGGTCCGCAAGCGAGATCCGCACCGCCTCGGTCCAGTCGTTCAGCGAGGCTTCCAGCTCGGCGAAGTGCCGGCCGGGATCGTCGTACACGCCGAAGTGCGTGGGGACGATGCGCTGGGGTGCCCAGGCGCTCACGCGGCGCAGGCTCTCCAGCCAGAGAGGAGGGTCGATGTCGGGAGGAGGCGTCACGGGTAGCACCGGCCCGTCGCCGATGCGGATGCCGCCCACGTCGCCCAGCCAAGCCGTCTTGGCCGCGGCCTCGTAGTACGCCACGTGGTGCTTGGCGTGGCCGGGGACGTAGGCGACCTCGAGCCGGCGGTCTCCCAGCCGCACCTCGTCCCCTTCGCCGACCTCGCGAACCGCCTGGGCGGGAACGGGAACGAACTCGCCCCAGAGCGTCGCCATGGCGTCCCCGTAGAGACGCCCGGCGGAGGCCAGAAGCCGCGCGGGGTCGATCATGTGGGGCGCGCCCAGGCCGTGCACGTACACGACCGCCTCCGGGGCGGCCCGCACGATCGCGCCCGCCGCCGTCGCGTGGTCCAGGTGGATGTGCGTGAGCAGGACGGCCCGCACGTCGTCGAGCGAATGGCCCAGGCTCGCCAGCGCGTCGGCCAGCGTGGCCAAGCAGACTTCCGGGCCCGGGTCCACCAGCGCGATTCCGTCGCCCGTCTCCAGGACGCCCGTGCCGATCAGGCGCGCCCTGCCCCGATGCCGCAGATCCACGAGCGCCGTGTCGGCGGCAATCCGCACGGGCGCGTTCGGCGAGGCGTCGCCTGGGGTCTCCCGCGGGGCCTCCCTTGAGGCCTCCCCCGCCGGCCCCGGCGACTCCCGATTCGCCGTCATCCCCCCGCCGCCCTCCGCGTCGGGGCAGGCGTCGCGCCGGGCCGCATCGGCGTCCTTCGCATCACGGCCTGTCCCGGGAACACCCCCTCCACCACCACGCCGTCCCTCACCACGGGCACGCCGCCCACGATCACGAAGGCGATTCCCTGCGACGGGGCGTCCGGCTCGGCGTAGGTGGCCCGGTCCGCCACCACGGCGGGGTCGAAGACCGCGATGTCCGCGTCGGCGCCCGTCTGCAGACGGCCCTTGCGCTCCATATCGGGCGCCGCGCCCCGCAGGCGCTCGGCGGGAAGCAGCGTCATCTTGGTGATGGCGTCCATCAGCGAAAGGACGCCCCGGTCGCGGCTGTAGCGTCCCAGGATGCGGCTGAACGTCCCCGCTCCGCGCGGGTGCACGGCCACGTGAAGGAACGGGATGCCGTCGCTCGCGGCGATGACGTCGGGCTGCGCGACGATCCATTCGTTGGTGGCCTCGCTGCGCCCGTGAATCACCACCCAGCCGCCCTGCTCGCGGTACTCCCGAAACGAGCGCGCGTCCAGGCGCTCGGCGCGCCCCGGCCATTGCAGGCGGGCGTAGGCCGAGTCGGGCCGTCCCTCCCAGGAGTCGAACAGCGCGGACTCGATGAACGTGGCCGAGGCCGTGTAGGGATAGGCTTCGGTGGTGATGTCGAGTCCCTGGCCTCTCGCCCCCCGGATCATGCCGAGAGCCCGCTCCGCCTGTTCTCCAGCGCTCGAATTGAGATGCACGACGTGGACGGCCGCGCCCGTCGCCGCCGCGTTGGCCACGACTTCCTGGAACGGCTCCAGGACGCCTCCGCTCCCCGCGCTGCGCAGATGCACGTACGCGGGCACGCCCCGCCGGGCCGCCGACTGGAAGAGGCGGAATATCTCGATCCGCGAAGCGCCCGGCGTGTAGGTGATTCCAAAGCCGTAGCCGAGCCCGCCTTCGTCCAAGCCGGCCTCCATGAGGCTCGCGAGGGCGGCGACGCCTTGGTCGTCGAGGGTCTCGTAGATGACGTCCGACCCCATCGAGGCATTGCCTTGCCCAGGCGGCTGCGTCGGTTGATGGCCGGCGTCCACCCCTGCGATCAGCTTTGCGCGCGCGCCCGGGTGACTCACGGTCGCCCCGTAGTTGAGCAGCGCCCCTCCCTCGCGAGACTCGTACCAGCTTGCCACCGGGTACACGCCCACCTCCATCTCCAGCGCGGTGGTGACGCCGTCGAGAGCCTGAAGGCGATGGCTCGCGGAGTCCTGGCCGTGCGCGTGCAGGTCGATGAAGCCGGGAGCGACGACCATGCCCGTCGCGTCCAGCGTGTCGCGTCCGGTCAATGCCCCTTCGGCGAGCGCGGCGATCGAGCCGTCGCGAATGCCCACGTTGCGCGGCGCGTCCAGTCCCGACTCCGGGTCCATGACCCGCCCGTTGAGAATCACGAGATCGTGAGGCGGGGAGCAGGCGCCCGATCCGGCTATTGCAACGCCCGTCAGAAGAAGGGCGCGGCGGAGGCGACGGCGCCCGCCATCGTTTTTAGGCTTCATGAGGGCTAATATCGGCGGTGGCGCGGTTGCTGCCAAGCGTGCGCGGGCGCGCAAGGGAGACAGGAGCGCAAGAGAGACCCGGGGAGGCGCATGAACGATTCAGGTTGCGAGTGGTGGGCCGAAGGCTTGCTCTTCGAGAACTGCAACTGCACGGCGGTGTGCCCCGGCCACGTGCATTTCAGCCAGCAGTGCACGCACGAGGTCTGTCACGGCTTCTGGGCCGTCCGGTTCGAGAGCGGCGGATTCGACGGAATCGATCTGGCAGGCGCCGAAGCGGTCGTGATATTCGAGTCGCCGCAGGTGATGATCGAGGGAGGCTGGAAGCAGCGGATCCTCGTGTCGGACGAGGCGACGGAGGCGCAGGTCCAGGCCGTCGAGGGGATCCTGAAGGGGGATCGCGGCGGGCCGTGGTCCATCCTCTCAGGCTTCGTGGGCGAGAGCCTGCCGACGCGGAGGGCGCCGGTGCGGATCGAGGACGGCCCCGCCAAGAAGGCCGTGAGCGTCGCGGGCGTTCTGGAGGGCGTGGTCGAAGCCATACGCGGACGGGACCGCGCTCGTCCCGTCGTCTTCGAGAACATCTACAATCAGATTCACGATTCGCGGCAGGTGATCGCGCGCGGCTCCACTCGTTGCGACGACGGCGGCGGCATCGTGATTCGGACCGAGGACACGCACGGACTCTGGTCGCGTTTTCGTTGGACGGGACCTTGACGGGAGGCGGAAAGCGCGCTTTGAGCTATTCCTCCGCCCTCGGAATGTGGCTGGCGATGACCGCCGCGATGATGGTGCCGGTGGCAGCGCCGTGGGTGAGGGCGGTGGGACGGGTGGATGCGCGGCGAAGCGGCCGGGGCGTAGTGGCCGCGGCGGTTCCGTTCGCTTCGGGGTACGCGGTGGCTTGGGCGGGATTCGCGGCGCTTGCAGGCGGCCTGCAGTTTTTCTTGGCCGAGTCGGGGTTGCCGGTCCCGTTCGTGCGGGGAGCGCCGGTGCTGGCGGCGGGGGTGTTGGCGCTTGCGGGCGCGTTCCAGTTCACGGGGTTGAAGCGGGCCTGTCTCGCGCACTGCCGCTCGCCGGCGGGCTACCTGTTGGCCCGCTGGCGCCCTGGCGGATTCGGGCTGGCCCGGCTGGGGGTCTCCCACGGGCTCTACTGCATCGGTTGCTGCTGGGCGCTCATGATCCTGGCGTTCGTGGTCGGGATGGCGAACGTCTTCTGGATGGGACTGATGGCGCTTCTGATGTTCGCGGAGACGGCGCTGCCCTGGGGCGCCCGGTTGACGAGGCCGGTCGGCGCCCTGCTGGTCCTGGCAGGCGTCGCAATGGCCGTATGGGCCGTTTCCGCGCAGGGCGCATGAAGGTCGCCTTCCTCGTCACTTGTCTCGCGGACCACTACTTCGCGGAGGCGGCCGCGGACGCGGTGCGCCTGTTGCGCCATTTGGGCTGCGACGTCGTCTTCCCCGAAGGCCAGACCTGTTGCGGCCAGCCCGCCCACACGGCCGGCCGGCCCGCGGACGCCCGTCGCATGGCGGAGCACACGGCCCACGCGTTCGCCGAAGCAGCGCCCTTCGACGCCGTGGTGGCGCCCAGCGGGTCCTGCGCCGCCATGGTCAGGAAGGTCTACCCGAGCCTCGCGAAAGCCGAGCGGGGGCAAGCGGCCGGCCGGCCTGGCAAGGCCGAGACGGGGCGCACAGCCGACTTGGCCGCCCAGACCTGCGAGCTCGCGGAGTTCGTCGTCCGTCGTCTGGGCGTGGAGCGCTTGGGCACGGGACTTGGCGGACGGCGCGTGGCGCTGCACCACGGATGCCACGGCCTGCGCGAACTGCGGCTCGAGACCGAGGCCCGCGCGCTGCTGGAAGGGGCGGGAGCCGAGGTCGTCTCGTGGGCGGCGGACCGGGAGTGCTGCGGCTTCGGAGGCCTCTTCGCGACCAAGTTTCCCGAAGTCTCCGCGGCCATGGCGGATCGGAAGCTCGACACGCTTCCCGACGCGGACTGGCTCGTGTCGGGCGATCCCGGATGTCTGCTGCAGTTGGAAGGGCGGAGCCGTGCGCGGGGCTTGGAGACGAAGTGCGTGCATCTGGCCAGCGCGCTCTGGCAAGGAGTCGCTCGTGGGGAGCGGTAAGACCGGCGAGGGCGCCAGCCAGTACCGCGCTCGTTCGCGACGGATCATCGGCGGCGCTCCGGAGGTTCGCGAGGCGGTCACGGACGCCACACTGTCCTTCGAACGGAAGCGCAAGCGGGCCTACGCCGAGGTGGATTTCGACGCTTGGAGCGACTGGGCGCGAGACGTCAAGAACCATGTCCTGGCCCGCTTGGACCACTATTTGACGGAGGCGGAAAGCAGGCTGGCGGAGAACGGCGCCCACGTGCACTGGGCCGCCGACGCGCGCGAGGCGCAACGGATCGTGACCCGCTTGGCCGAGAAGGCGTCCGCGAAGACCGTCGTCAAGGGCAAGAGCATGCTCTCGGAGGAAATCGGCCTGAACGACGCGCTGGAGCGGGCGGGCATCGCCGTCTTCGAGACGGACCTCGGCGAATACGTCCTCCAGCTCCTCGGAGAGTCCCCCAGCCACATTGTGGGGCCCGCGATCCACAAGAATCTGGAACAAGTCCAGCGCCTGTTCGCCGAACGCCTGGGCACCTCCCTCTCCGGCCAGCCGGACGACCTCGCCCGCGCGGCTCGCCAGACGCTTCGCGACGCCTTCGCCGGAGCCGACATCGGAATCACCGGCGCCAACTTCGTAGTCGCGGAAACGGGTACCGTCGCCCTCATAGAGAACGAAGGCAACATCCGCCTGGCCACGTCCCTTCCCAAGATCCACGTCGCTCTCGCGGGCGTGGAGAAGCTGCTGCCTCGCATGAGCGACCTGGCCGGCTTCCTCCAGCTCACCGCCCGCGCCGCGACCGGCCAGCCGCTGGGAAGCTTCGTCACCCTCGTCCAAGGCCCTGCCGCGCACCCCGGCGACGACGGCCCCGAAGAGGTCCACGTCGTCTTCCTGGACAACGGACGAACCTCCGTCCTGGAGCACGAGCACGCCTGGGAAGCCCTGCGTTGCGTGCGCTGCGGCGCCTGCCTGAACGCCTGTCCCGTCTACCGCCAGACCGGCGGCCACGCCTACGGATCCGTCTACTCGGGTCCGGTCGGCGCCGTCCTGAACCCCGCCCTCCTCGGCCTGCGCCAAGCCATGCCGTTGCCTTTCGCCTCTTCGCTGTGCGGGGCCTGCGGCGACGCTTGCCCCGTCCGCATTCCGATTCCCGACCTGCTGGTGCGCTGGCGCGAGGAGGCGCAGGCGGCTGGTCTGGCTCCGAAGACGGAACAGGCGGCGCTTTCGGCGTTCGCGGGGGCCGCGGCTCGCCCGGCCGTCTTTCGGCTGGCCGGAAAGGCGGGAACGCGGCTCGGCGCGACCCAGGCTGCGCGGGCGCTGCCGATGACCGGCGCGTGGAGTCGCGAACGAGCATTGCCTCGCCCCAGCGGTCGCACTTTCCGGGAACTCTGGCGGGAGGGGATCGAATGAGGGACGGCGGCTCCGACTCGACCGCGACGGACCGGGCCCGCATCCTGGCGCGGATCGTGCAGGCGAACGCCCGCCGGGATGCGCCTCCTCACCCAGGACGCCTGGAGACGCCGACGCCTTCCGACGCCGCAGAGGTCTTCGCGGCGCGGTTTGCGGCGAGCGGAGGAGAGGTCGTCGTGCTGGACGCGGGGACGCGGGATTCGGCCGGCGTCGCGCGGTCGCCCGGCGAGCGGCTCGGGGAGTTCGTCGCGGGGCTGGGGCTGGAGAGGCCGGGCGTTGCAATAGGCGCCTGCGTCCCGGAGGAGCTGCGTCCGCCCGGACCGTACGCGCCGCCGGAGACGGCCGGCGTGGGCGTCTGCCTCGCTTGGGCCGCGGTGGCGGAGACGGGCAGCCTGCTTCTGGAGTCCACCGGCGGCCGAGCCACCCAGTTGTTGCCGCCCGTTCTCGTCGCTTGGGTGCCCCGAGGGCGGGTCTTCGGGCGGTTGGGAGATGCGCTCGGGGAACTGGCGCCGCGCCTGCCCGCGGCCGTGGGGCTGCACTCCGGCCCCAGCAAGTCGGCGGACATCGGCGGGACGGTGGTGGTGGGCGTTCACGGCCCCGGGCGCTGCATCGCGGTGCTGGAGGAGACGGCGAGCCGATGAAGGAGCGCGTTGTTCGCGGCGGTCGGCGAGCGGGGTCCTCTGCCCATCGGAGCTACGCGCCCCGCACTCTCGCCTATCTCGGCCCCGAGGGCACCTACAGCGAGCAGGCTGTGCTGGACTACGCGCCCGAAGCCCTGCGCCTGCCCTACGGCAGCATCGCGGCGGCGATCCGGGCGGCGGACCAGGGGAAGGCGGACGAGGCCGTCGTTCCCGTCGAGAACAGCTTGGAAGGCGCAGTTACGTCCACGACGGATCTTCTGATCCACGAGACGGCGCTGAAGATCAAGCGCGAGATCGTCGTCCCCATCCGCCATTGCCTCGCCCTGCCGCCCGGCGCAGGCGAGCGCGGGCAGGTGGACGCGGACGAGGACATGGCCGAGCAGGCGGATTTCGGCGCCATTGCCGTCGTGTTCTCCCATCCCCAGGCGGCGGCGCAGTGCCGGGGCTACTTGGAGCGGCGGCTTCCGGGCGCGGCGTTTTCGGCGTCGCTCAGCACGGCCGCGGCCGTGAAGGACATGCTTGCGAGCGACCGGCCTGCAGCGGCCGTGTCCAGCCGTCGCGCCGCGCAGCTCTTCGGCGCGACCGTCGCCGCCTCCGGGATCGAAGACGCCTCGCACAACCAGACCCGGTTCGTGGTCCTGGCCGCCGCCGACGCGGAGCCCACGGGCCGGGACAAGACGTCCATCTGCTTCGACTTCAGCCACGACGGCCCGGGGATACTCCACAGAGCCTTGGGCGAGCTGGCGTCGCGCGACATCAACATGCTCAAGATCGAGTCCCGGCCCGACAAGCGGAGCCCGGGCCGCTACTTCTTCCTGCTGGACATGGAGGGGCACCGGACGGACCCCGCCATCGAAAGCGCCTTGGCCGACATTGCCAAGCCCGCCGCGTCGTTCAAGGTGCTGGGGTCGTATCCCCGGGCGGATTGACGAGCTTCGGGCGCCGCCGCCGCCCCAGCGACGACGCTCGTCCCCTGCCGATGCTCTAGCCGCGGCCCGCCGCGAACAGTACCTTCGACCTCCTTCCAGAAGCGTTCTCCGGGGACGCTGGAATCCATCGCGCCTCCGGCAGCCCGCGCTTCCCCCACTTCGTTTCCAACGAGGAGACCACAATCAGATGAGGACATCACGCATCGCACCCGCCGTCTTTCTTGCCGTCTTGGCTTGCCAACCGGGCGGCGAAGCCGGGTACGCCGGCGGAGACGCGGAGGCCGAAGACGCCGAGCACCCTGCGGCGCCTTCCGTCTACGCGGACATCGAGACCGACTTGGCAGAGGTCGAAGAGAAGCTGGTCGGCTTGGCCGAAGCCATGAACGAAGAGCAGTACGGATGGAGGCCGATGGAGGGCGTCCGGTCCGCGAGCGAACTGTTCATGCACGTGACGGCGGACAACTATCTGTTGCCGGCGCTGGCGGGCGTTCCCGCGCCGGAGCGCACGATGATCACGGACGACTACCAGACGGCGCTGGCCTTCGAAGCGAGCGTCACCGAGCGACAGGCGGTCATCGACGAGATGAAGGCGTCGTTCACCCACTTGCGCGAAGCGCTGGCGGCGGCCGATCCAGCCATGGCGGGGCACGAACTCACGTTCTTCGGCCGGACGTCCACGGTGCAGAGCCTGTGGCTGCTCACCACCTTCCACCTCCACGAGCACCTGGGCAATGCGGT
This sequence comes from Longimicrobiales bacterium, assembly GCA_958295645.1. Classification (GTDB taxonomy): domain Bacteria; phylum Gemmatimonadota; class Gemmatimonadetes; order Longimicrobiales; family Gaopeijiaceae. The sequence continues at coordinate 2,370,092 of OY282361.1, read as the reverse complement.
CACCTACGCCCGCGCCAACGAAGTCGTCCCGCCCTGGAGCCGCGGCGACGGAGGATAAGCCGTCCCAACCCGCGCTCGACAAGCGCCTGACGAGGAGATCCAAGCATGGACAAACGCGAATTCTTGAAGACGGCCGGCGCGACGGCCCTGGGTGCGACGGTGCTGGCCCCGGCCGCCTGCGCGCCCAACGTCTCCACCCGCTCGAGGTCGCCCATCCACTGGCGCCTCCAGACCTACGCCGGCGGCCCGCTGGCCGAGCACGTCGTCAAGCCCGCCGTGGACTCGTTCAACCAGATCGCCAACGGCGAGATGACCATCGAACTCCACACCGCCGACGAGCTGGTTCCCACCGACGAGCTGTTCTCGGCGCTGCAGGAGGGGGTGGTGGACGCCGTCCAGAGCGACGACGACTCCATGGCGTCCCCGGCCGACATCGCCGTCTTCGGCGGCTACTTCCCCTTCGCGACCCGCTACAGCCTTGACGTGCCCGTCCTCTTTCATCAGTACGGGCTGGCCGAGATCTGGGAGGAAGCCTACGGCGAGATCGACGGCGTGACTTGGCTCAGCGCGGGCTCGTGGGACCCCTGCCACTTCAACACGGTCGAGCCGATCCGCAGCCTGGCCGACCTGGAGGGCCTGCGCGTGTTCACGATGCCGACGGCGGGCGAGTTCCTGTCGCGCTTCGGCGTGGTCCCCGTCTCGGTGCCTTGGGACGACGCCGCGGACGCCGTGCGCCGGGGCGAACTGGACGGCCTCGCCTGGTCGGGCATCACCGAGGACTACACCGCCGGCTGGGCCGACGTGACCAACTACTTCCTGACCAACAACATCTCGGGCGCCTGGTGCGGCTCCTTCTTCGCCAACACCGATTCCTGGAACGCCGTGCCGCCCCACCTGCAGGAACTGTTCCGCGTGTGCATGGACAGTTCCCACTACTACCGCCTCCATTGGTACTGGGGCGGCGAGGCCCGGCTCCGCACCGAAGGAACCAAGCTGGAGCTGACCACCGTGCCGGACGACGAATGGCGGCAGGTCGAGGTGGAGGCGCTCCGCTTCTGGGACGAGATGGCGGCGGCCAGCCCCCGGGCGGCGCGGGTCGTGGAGATTCTGAAGGCCTACAACGCGACGATGGAGGAGGCGGGACGGCCGTATCGGTACGGGTGAGGGGGGTTGGGCGGGGGGGGATGGCTGTTGATGGAGGGGCGAGTTGGCCGTTGAGCAGGTGAATGCGATCGGGGTCCGATCGGGGGACGGCGTAGTGCGGCCCTGGGGCAAGCTGGACAGCGCTTCGAGCAGGCGGCGGGCTCGGGCCAGTTCTGCGCGACGTGACGATGGCCCGGCTGACGGCCTTGGCGTTTCTGCACGACCTCGGGAAGAGGACCACTACGGTGGCGGCCCATGAAAGGGGTGCGCTCGACAGGGGAGCTGTTCATGCACGTCACGGCGGACAACGCACGGGCGAACCAAGTGGTGCCGCCGTGGAGTCGGGGGGAGGGGTAGGCGGGGAGAGGGCTCGGCCGCCAAGGCGCGCTGTCATAGCGGTAGGTTAGGCTATTATTAAAGAGCAAGTGCCTGAACTCGACGGTCCTCAACTCAGATCTTGAGGTAAACACCTACTAGGGAGAACAACATGGCTCGAACCATCACCCTCGACACGGTGCTGCGCGGTTGCTCTGACAGTCACTTCGACGACGGAATCCGCATCGACACCGATCTCGAACCGCTGGCGGGACCCGGAGGCCCGGTGAAGCCCGCTGTCTACGAGGGCGGCGCGTACCAAGAGGATCGTCGCTGGGCGTCTCCGAAAGACAGCGAGTCGACGCCGGTCATCGTCATCGACAATGTCCCTTCGCAGGCGAATCGTCTGGAAGACGCGTTGGAGCGAAATCGGACTGCGGTCGGCATTCCTGAACTCGTCCTCGACTTGGCAGACGTCGGCAATCTGCCGCCCCACCTGCCTCGGCGGTTGTCGAGTCTCCATTTCCCGCATCGGAACGCCGACGCCTATCTGCGAGACGCTCAGCTCGACGGCAAGGATTTCCTCAAGACCCCTATCGGGGGTTCCATCTTCGGAGCCACTGCGCAGACGTGTGGGCCGTTGATGGCTTGGTTCCCGCAAGCCATGCTGTTCGGTTTCTGGCAGTCCCACTTGGGAAAGAAGGGCTCGAACGCAAAGCACGCACGTGCCTGGGTCTCCGAAATCATCGGGTGGAACCCTGCCGCGACAGAAACACGGGTGCAGGGGCTCAAGGGTGATCCGCTGAACCTCAGCGTGGACGAGAGCGTCACGTTCGACCAGAGCAATCTCACCGAGTGGCAGTTCGGAAAAGAGAAGAAGGCCTCTGGGAAAAAGGGAAGGCTATCCGAGATTGGTCACGGTCAGGTGCCGTTCATGGGAACGGAGGCCCCGGCCGCGGCGGTCTCTTTCTCTCGTGTCACCCAACGGGCTACCGTTTCATTCGCCCAACTCCGGCGGGTCAAACTGGGTACGAACCACGGTCCCAAAGCGGACAGTGCCGCGCGAGCGTTGCTCGTTGCTCTTGGCCTGTATGCACACGTCCGCGCGTTCGGGGGAGGCTTTGAGCTTCGTTCGGGCGCAACGCTTCGACCCAAGAAGACCGTTGTGACTTGGTTGGGACGCGAGCGCGACGAGGAGTGTGGAGCGCTTGACATCGACAGTGTCCAGAAACTGCTCCAGGACGCCAAGGCAACGGCGGAAGCGGCTGGCGTGCCGCTGAATGGCTGGGATCAAGATCCGTTGACGCTTACCCCCAAGTGCAACCTTCACAAAGCGATCCGAGCAACCTGGCCGACCTCGACGACTTGATGTTCTCCATTTCGGTCGAACTGCTTCACGGGGTCTTTCGTGGAGACGCCCTGGGCACGGCAAACACTGGCCGCACGGTGGTTCCAGAATGGCCGCCCGCGCCCTTTCGGCTCTTCGCCGCGTTCGTGGCGGCGGATGGTACCGGAGAGCGGTGCGCGGTCACAGACGGCTCGGAACTCGCGTGGCTCGAACGCCTGCCGCCGCCGGTGATTCACGCCGACTGCAATCCTCCGCACACTGAGATTCAGCCGCGCTATGTGGTAGAGCACAAGGGCGGGGCGGTTAGTTCCACTCATCAGGAATACGTCGGCAGGAAGGCGACGCTCATTCGACCCGGCGTTCGAGTCGCACCGAAGAATCCTCGGCTTGTGTATTCCTGGGATGTGGATGTGCCCCGCGATACAACGCTGACGGCCCTGCGGTCTCGCGCGGCCCGCATCGGGTATCTGGGGACTTCGGATTCACCGGTTCGCATTCGAGTCCGGAGCGGACGTTCTGCTTTTGACGAGCTAGGCGTTGCGTTCGTGCCAGACTCCGAAGGCACCCTTGCGATCAACGTGCCGGCATCTGGGGACCTGCGTATCCTCGACCAGATGTACGAAGCATGGAGAAAGCATGGGGCCGACGTCGGTCGCTCGCAATTTCCCGGCTTGCGTCACGAGGCGGCATACCGCGACCCTTGTTCCGAACCGCGGACGTCAAGTGGAGGAGTCGTAGCTTGGCTTCGTCTGGGATTCGCCTTGCCGGGCCGACGAATCAGTGTCGTGACGGCGTTGTTCAAGGAAGCGGTTCTCAGCCAGCACCAGAGAATCTTCGGTGATCCGCCCGCTGTTCTCCATGGGCACGGGTTTACTGGGAAGGGCTACGAACTGGCCCGCTTCCTGGTGCTGCCGGATGTGGGCTTTCCCCATTCAAGGGGACGAATTCATGGCTTGGCGCTGTGGATGCCGCCGGAAACGGACGATGCCGAGTGCCGGAGCGTGCGACGCGCGGCGTTTTCGGTACGGCGGCTCGTCGGCAACGGCGTTGATATAGCGGTAGAGCCCCGCGACGGAAATCGTCCGGTCGCCATCCAGCCGCGTCGGTGGGAACGCAAGTCCTGCGAGTGGGTTACGGCGTTCCCGGCGATCCACGAGCGTCGGTGCGCTCTCGACCTAGCCGAAATAGGTCGTTGGTGCCAGCACGCAGGACTTCCGGAACCGATCGCGTTTCGCTCGGCGCGGACTCCATTAGTGCGCGGTGCCGTTGATCTTGCGCCAGTGGAGGTGCACCGACCCGGCCGACCCTGGCTTCCTTACTGCCATGTGGCGGTTCGCTTCGCCGACCCCGTCTCGGGGCCGGTCGTCATCGGGAGTGGTCGTCAGCGCGGGTTTGGGCTATGCGTTCCCACTCGACCCCTGACAGCAACGAAAGACCGATGACCGGCAACCCAGTGCTCGCTGGAAGTGCAACCACTACCGAGATGCCGAATTTCGAATCGTTCTATCGCGCCATCAACGAGCGCGACCCATTCCCTTGGCAGAAGCGCCTCGCTCGACAGGTTGAGAGGGACGAGGAGTGGCCAGCTGAAGTCGGCGTGCCGACTGGACTGGGGAAGACGGCCTGTTTGGACATCGCCGTCTGGTGGCTTGCGTCGCAAGCGGGTCGCGCACCGTCGAATCGGTCGGCACCGACTCGAATCTGGTGGGTGGTCAACCGGCGTCTACTTGTGGATTCCACTGCGAGACACGCTTGCAAGATCGCGACGGCACTCCGTGACCCCTTGAACTCCGGGTTGTCCACTGAGGCTGTGGCAACGGTTGCGGCCGTTGCCGGCCGACTGCGCTTACTCGCGTCGGTGCCCGGCGACAAGCCGCTGGAGGTGATTCGGCTCCGAGGGGGCGTCACGACGCGCACGCCTGCCGATCCATCCCAGCCGGCGGTGGTGTTGTCCACACTTCCTATGTACGGATCGCGGCTGTTGTTTCGAGGGTACGGATCGCGGCACAGGATGCGGCCCATCGACGCCGCCATGGCGGGGACCGACAGCCTCGTTCTCCTAGACGAAGCTCACCTCGCGCCCCACTTGGAAACGCTCTGCACGGCACTCGACGAATGCGGGACCCGGAAACAGGATGTCCTCCCCGGTTCACGGTCGCGGCCGCGGGTGGTGGCCCTAACTGCCACCGGTGCCGCAACGGGCGCGTCCCGCTTCGATCTGGACGACGACGATCGCGCACATTGCGTGGTGCGCGAGCGATTGGAAGCGGCCAAGCCGGTGGAACTTCGTGATTGCAAAACCAATGAGGTGGGACGGAAGTTGGCCGAGGAGGTGGGACGGAAGTTGGCCGAGGCGATTAAGGATTTGCTTGATGACGCGCCGGCACGGGCCTCAGGCGTCGTGTTCGCCAACACGCCCGAAACGGCGCGACAGGCGCACGAGCAGTTGAGAAAGCTCATGGCTAACGACGCCGAAGTCTTGTTGCTGACTGGTCGAGCTCGTGAACGCGAAGCCGAGCACGTTCGTCGCCGAGTTCTTGATCCGAAGGACGGTATGCCATCCGGAAGGGACGCCGAGTGCCGGCGGGATCGGCACTTGATCGTCGTTGCGACGCAGACTCTGGAAGTCGGAGCAGACATTGACGCCGAGTACCTAGTTACCGAGAACTGTGGGGTGCGCGCCTTGACTCAGCGGCTAGGACGGTTGAATCGCCTCGGTCGTCATCGTCACGCTCGCGCCGTCTACCTCCACGCGCCCCCGCCCAAGCGTCAGCGCCGAGATGCCAAGGTACCCGAATGGCCTGTCTATGGGCGAGAGCCGGAGGACGTCAAGCGATGCCTCGAGGCGGCGCAGTCCGTGGACTCGGAGGGAAAGCTGGATCTCGGTCCGGGTAGCATCCAGACCGTGCTCGGCCTCCCGAACGACGACCCCGGGCGAGCTCCAGAGATTCTCTTCGGACTGCTTTGGGAATGGATCAAGACGGCAACTCCGCCCGAAGGAGAAGCACCGGTCGAGCCCTATTTTTCGGGAATTGCCGGAGCCGACCGACTGGTGTCGGTGATCTGGCGGGCGCACATTCCCGATGCTGAAGACCGAGCAGTAGCCGGCAAGCGGCGCGTGGAGGCCCACCTTTGGCCACGGGCCAGGAATCAAGAATCGGTGAGCGTCCCGATTTCCGAGTTCCGTAAGACTCTGGATCCGGACGAGGGTCCGGACGAGACAGTGCACCGCATCCGCCCGGCGGATGGAGCAAGCCTCGAGAAAGTCGGTTTTGGTGACTTGCGGCCAGGCGATGTCCTGGTGCTGCCTTCGGATCGTGGCCTCCTTGACGAGTTCGGTTGGGAACCGTCTTCGCAGTCCCCAGCTGTGGATGTGTCGCTCATCGGGAATGGATTGCCCCTGGACCCCGTTGCCATCAAACGGTTGTGTGGCGTTGATGTTCCCGAATCCCTCATTGAGACAGCGCGGGGAATTAGCCAGGACAGCGAGGAGATCGATCGCGAGGAGCGGCAGAACGCTGCGAGCCGAATTCTCGACGCTGTCCGCGAAGCGAATACGCCGCCGGGATGGGATCAGAAAGAGTGGATGGATTTCGCTGAGTCGGTGAGCGTCGAGGTGCGGGAACCGAGAGGAGAGGTCGCTAGACTTTGCTGTACGGAAAGGATTGCCCAACGGCGAAGCGACGAGTTCGACGAAATGTCGCTGACGGACCAAGTGGTGCCCTTGGACCGCCACGGAGATGAAGTCGCGGAGCGTGCGCGAGCGATCGCGGAGCGCATCGGGGTGCCTGGCCACGTGGCTCAAGCGGTCGAGCGTGCTGGCCTCCTGCACGACAAGGGTAAGGCGGATCCGCGCTTTCAGCGCTGGCTGGACCCGGACGACAATCATCACGGAATCACACTGGCCAAGTCGAATATACCGCGCCACCGGTGGGAAAAGGCGCGCGCCAGGGCCGGATGGCCCCGCGGCGGTCGGCACGAGGCGTTGTCGGTGCGCCTTGTAGACCAGTGGCTTGAACGCGACTCCGAATGGGGCGACCAATGCCTGCGCGACCTGTTGATCCATTTGGTCGCGAGCCATCACGGCCAGGGACGGCCGCTCGTGCGTCCGGCAAGCGATGGCGCACCGGCGATCGTATCCAGCGAAATCGCGGGGTATTCGGTCCAGGCGACGGCAGATCTGTCGGATGTCGACTGGACACAGCCGGCGAGGTTTCGAAGGCTCAACAGTGAATTTGGCCCATGGGGCCTTGCTTTGCTTGAAGCGATCGTACGCCTTGCGGATCACGCGGTATCGAGGCGTTCCGCGGTGGCCCCAAGCGAGAAAGCCGACTGATGGCCTCCGTGTCTTGTCGCGGACTGCCCGCTTCGTGGATCAACGGCTGGCTAGCTGCTGTTGGAGCCACGGTTCTCGACTCGCGACTCCGACTGCATTGGACGGCCGACGCCACTCCGGTGGCGGTTCTATCTGCGGACGGCGACGATCCGATCGACGTCTTGGCGACGTCGTGGCCGAATGCGAAGATGCTGCAAGAACTACCGCTCGCAAGCAACTGGAGAAATGGGAAGAATGTCCTGGAACGAAAAGTTCCTCTCGAAGCGTTCGAAAGTCGCGCGAGGGCGGCTCGCCGCCACCCGCAGTCGTGGACGCTTTCTTCGACCCTGACCGACCTGCATGTCGACAAGCAGGGGGAGGTGGCCCATGCGCCATTCGATCCAGCAGGTCCAGGGACGATCAAGTGGCTGCACCATCGATTGCTGAAGGTGCACGGGCACGTGAAGGAGTCGTCGTCCTGTCGGATCGGGGACTCTCTCTTGGGCCGTTCCGTTCGTGTCAACGACAATGGTTTGGGCTTTGACCACTCCCGAATCGGATCTCAGGCGGATTTCACCGGTCGTTGGGTGGACCCGGTCATTGAGGTGCTGGCGTTCTTCGGATTGGCGCTGTTTCCGGTCCGAGGACGCGGCACGGATGGGCGGTTGGGTTCCTCAGCTCGTTTTTCGGCGCTTCAGCGCGGGTGGCGAACGGTCGAGAGCAGGCGCGAAGGGCGTAGCGAAGTCCGTTTCATGTGGCCCGCATGGTGCCAAGGACTCGACCGCTTCGGTATCGATGCTCTTCTTGATGTGTGGCAACCGGGACGGAGATATGCGTGGAGCCGCATCGGAGTACATGCCGCTTGGAAGATTGTTCGATATCAGCCCAGGGGCAGTGGGGATCGAACTACGGCTTTCGGTTCGGAGCACTTGTGACCACTGAGCCGATCGTGCGAATTTCGGCGATCGAACACTTTGAGTACTGTCATCGCCAGTGTGCGCTCATCCATGGCGACGGCGTGTGGAGCCACAACCAGCACACGGTGCGAGGCTTGCGTGCGCACCACCGGGTGGACAGCGGTCGCCATCGGCAGGAACGGGGACGACACGTATTTCGGGCTATCCCGCTCTGGTCGGAGGCTCTCGGGCTGTCCGGTCGGGCGGACGTCGTAGAGAGCGAGGATGGCGTTGTCCGTCCAGTCGAATACAAGTCCGGTGTCCGACACGGCTTGGCCGCAGATATGCAGCTTTGCGCTCAGGCTTTGTGCCTAGAGGAAATGCTGGAGGTCGATATCCCCGACGGCTATGTCTGGTACGGAGGACCGAGGCGCCGCGAGCCGGTGTGCTTCACGCCGTCGTTGCGGCAGAGGGTGGTGGAAGCGATTCGATCGATACGGGAGCAGTTGTCGACAGGCGTGCTTCCCGAGGCACCGAACGATCGCAGGTGCGCAGAATGTCAGTTGAGACACCATTGCCTGCCCGAGGTGACGAGTGCGCCGGATCGCGTCGTCCGTTACATGAGGGAAGTCGTTTTCTCATGCGCTACCTGAGCACGGTCTATGTCCGCCATCATCGCGCCAAGGTCAGACATCGGCGCGGCTCCCTGAGAATCACGACGCCGGAGGGAAGCCAGAACATTCCTCTTGAGGGCATCGATTCGATTGTCATGCTGGGTGGAGGTCAACTGACTTCCCAGGCGATGGACGCTTGCATAAAGCGAGGCGTGCGAGTGACGGCGTTGCGCCGGGGCGGCACCGTGAGATTTGTCGTCGGGGGCGCGACCGGTGGAAACGTCCACTTGCGCGGTGCCCTCTACCGTGCCTTGTCGGACGAGGCTCAATCGTTGGCCATCGCAAAGGCCATCGTTGCAGCGAAACTTCAGAACAGCAGAAAAATCGCGGCAAGGTGGTCCAGGGACGAGAGGGATAGTCGGAGGGCGAACGATCTAGCGATGCGGGCCGAGCACATCCGGCAGCGCGTCGCTCGCTTGGAAAACGCAGAGACAGCCGACCAAGTGCGTGGCATTGAAGGCGATGCCGCCCGGATATATTTCCGCGCTGTCCGGCAGGCGCTGGCGACGACTCGCTTCCCTTTCCTCGGACGCACTCGCCGACCGCCCCGAGACCCGGTGAACGCTTTGCTGGGATTCTGTTACGGATTGCTACTGACAGAATTCACTGGTGCTTTGGAGAGCATAGGACTCGACTACCAGATGGGTTTCTTTCACCGGCCTAGATCGGGCCGGCCCTCACTGGCCCTCGACCTCGTGGAAGAGTTGCGTGCGCTTACGGATAGGTTCGTAGTGTCGTTGATTCGTCGAAGACAGGTTGTGCCAGACAGCTTCGTCGAGATGCCTGGCGGCGGCGTTTACTTGACTGATGCCGGCAGGACTCACCTGTTGCGTTTGTGGGAGAAGCACAAGGAAGAAGACATCTATCACGGAGTGTGCGACAGGAACGTCGGCCGGTGGGCGCTACCGTCCGTTCAGGCCACTCTGCTCGCTCGCTTTCTGCGAGGCGACCTGCCGGCGTATCCGCCGTTCGTGCTACCGTAGCGTCGTGGACATCCTCCTGACCTACGACATCGCGGACACCGAAGGGTCCGGAGCCGCAAGGCTTCGGGAGGTTGCTCGCCTGTGTGAGAAGTACGGCGAGCGCGTCCAGCTGTCAGTCTTTGAGTGCAGGCTCTCCCCGACGAGATTCGCTCAGATGATGGGGGAAGTTCAGGACGCAATAGATGGTCAACGAGACTCGGTGATCGTCTACAGATTCGCAGGAGAAATTGGCGATGCGAGGTTGCGCTTCGGTAGGACCGGGGGACGCGAACTGGGAGATCCATGGGTGGTTTGAACGGTCTGCGAACCTCCGGTGATTCCGGCTGCCGGTGGGTCGATCGGTCCGCCAAAGGCAGATCGGCGCGGAGAGAGGTGCCTCGCCCGACGCGAATACGTGTGTTATCGCGTATTCTTGTGGACGAGCGGGATGGTTTTGTCCTTCTCATGGTCGATGCGATGAAGCAAGACCACCTGAGATGGCTCTTTCGGTAGATTAGCAGTGTTGCCGGGGTCTCGGCCCCGGCCTTCGTTGAGCGCCAGCTCATTGACCGTCTTCTTGCGACGCTCTATCCAGGTGTTGCCGGGGTCTCGGCCCCGGCCTTCGTTGAGCGAGCCCCCGCTTCCGCAAGGCGTCGTTCAGCACTGGCGTGTTGCCGGGGTCTCGGCCCCGGCCTTCGTTGAGCGTCGGCGCCGCGGTGGCCGGTCTACGACGGCCTGCGCGTGTTGCCGGGGTCTCGGCCCCGGCCTTCGTTGAGCGCGCTTGGATTGCGCTTCGCACTTGACATGTTCCGGCTGTGTTGCCGGGGTCTCGGCCCCGGCCTTCGTTGAGCGCACTCGTGCGCCTGCTCGCGCTGCGGCAGCCAGTCCGTGTTGCCGGGGTCTCGGCCCCGGCCTTCGTTGAGCGATCTGTTCGGGCATCAACCACGGCTTCGTTTGTTCGCGTGTTGCCGGGGTCTCGGCCCCGGCCTTCGTTGAGCGGTTCTCATTGCCGCCCGTCAATCGGATAGGCGGCTTACTCTGTGTTGCCGGGGTCTCGGCCCCGGCCTTCGTTGAGCGTGGAGCCACGACTCCGCCACCGGAAAGATCGAGCTCGTGTTGCCGGGGTCTCGGCCCCGGCCTTCGTTGAGCGGTCGTCCACGGCATCGAGGCCTCGCGCGGGTCCACGTGTTGCCGGGGTCTCGGCCCCGGCCTTCGTTGAGCGCTGACCGAAACCTGGGGGATAAAGGGCGTGACCGAAGTGTTGCCGGGGTCTCGGCCCCGGCCTTCGTTGAGCGAGCATGGCGTCGCGCGTGAGCCCGTGCTTCTCGGCGGTGTTGCCGGGGTCTCGGCCCCGGCCTTCGTTGAGCGAAGAGTCTTCAACCGGCGACTCGGGTTCAAGCTTTCGTGTTGCCGGGGTCTCGGCCCCGGCCTTCGTTGAGCGAGGGAACCCCGACGGCGCACAAGATTTCATAGCTTGTGTTGCCGGGGTCTCGGCCCCGGCCTTCGTTGAGCGGTGCTATCCGGCGCGCCCGCAGGCGTGCCTGGCGGCGTGTTGCCGGGGTCTCGGCCCCGGCCTTCGTTGAGCGATGTCGGCCGCGATGGGCTTCGCGGGCAGGTGGCTGTGTTGCCGGGGTCTCGGCCCCGGCCTTCGTTGAGCGGAAGCCGCGGACGCCCAGGACGCGCCCGCCGGCGGGTGTTGCCGGGGTCTCGGCCCCGGCCTTCGTTGAGCGTCGGCCCTGCGCGGCGTCACAGGACCTGCGAGACGTGTTGCCGGGGTCTCGGCCCCGGCCTTCGTTGAGCGACGAAACAATCAGAAGTATGCAACTCCATTCATCCTGGTGTTGCCGGGGTCTCGGCCCCGGCCTTCGTTGAGCGGACACGATCATCGTGGACACGGCTGGCGCATTGGTGTGTTGCCGGGGTCTCGGCCCCGGCCTTCGTTGAGCGGGCGACATCGTGTCGGAGCGGAAGCGCGTCGGCCCGTGTTGCCGGGGTCTCGGCCCCGGCCTTCGTTGAGCGGAGGACGAGCGGGGCAGGTGGCGCCCTACGTCTTTGTGTTGCCGGGGTCTCGGCCCCGGCCTTCGTTGAGCGACCTTCACGATCACCGGCGCGCACGGCAGCCAGGCGTGTTGCCGGGGTCTCGGCCCCGGCCTTCGTTGAGCGGCCGTTGTTCTCGCACGTGGCGCACGTGGGGCTTGGCGGTGTTGCCGGGGTCTCGGCCCCGGCCTTCGTTGAGCGGCCGTTGTTCTCGCACGTGGCGCACGTGGGGCTTGGCGGTGTTGCCGGGGTCTCGGCCCCGGCCTTCGTTGAGCGAGCCTGAACCGGAAGACGAAGATTTTGGCGTCCAAGTGTTGCCGGGGTCTCGGCCCCGGCCTTCGTTGAGCGTATTGCCTGATCCGCGAGCCGCTCGACGCGAAGGGCCGTGTTGCCGGGGTCTCGGCCCCGGCCTTCGTTGAGCGTGCTGCCGTCATTGCGGCGGCGCCGTCGAGGAGCAAGTGTTGCCGGGGTCTCGGCCCCGGCCTTCGTTGAGCGTCCCCTGCCCGCGCCCGCAAATCCGGCCGCAGCGCGCTGTGTTGCCGGGGTCTCGGCCCCGGCCTTCGTTGAGCGCCCTGCGCCAGTGCTCGGCGCCGGCGTAGTCCGGCGTGTTGCCGGGGTCTCGGCCCCGGCCTTCGTTGAGCGCTGCCAGCCAAGGCCATCCCCGTCCCCTGGCCCACGTGTTGCCGGGGTCTCGGCCCCGGCCTTCGTTGAGCGTCCAAGGCCGACAAACGCGCGCACGTGCATTTGTTGTGTTGCCGGGGTCTCGGCCCCGGCCTTCGTTGAGCGCTCTCGGCCGAGCGCGGGACGGCCGCGCGCTTGAATGGTGTTGCCGGGGTCTCGGCCCCGGCCTTCGTTGAGCGAAAGAAGTGCAGTACGTAACGAAAGAAGCTGAACGGTGTTGCCGGGGTCTCGGCCCCGGCCTTCGTTGAGCGGACTGGACGGGCGGCGAGGACGACAAGCCTGCGACGGGTGTTGCCGGGGTCTCGGCCCCGGCCTTCGTTGAGCGCGCGAGGACGGGAGTTGCGCGGGGTTTGAGAGGGCGTGTTGCCGGGGTCTCGGCCCCGGCCTTCGTTGAGCGACGTTGGTCACGACCGGCTCCCACGGGGCGCAGGCGTGTTGCCGGGGTCTCGGCCCCGGCCTTCGTTGAGCGGACTGGACGGGCGGCGAGGACGACAAGCCTGCGACGGGTGTTGCCGGGGTCTCGGCCCCGGCCTTCGTTGAGCGCTTGGGTATGGGGACGACGGCCAACGGCCAATGGGCGGTGTTGCCGGGGTCTCGGCCCCGGCCTTCGTTGAGCGTACTGATCACCGTCGCTGGTGTACTCCGACATGATCCTGTGTTGCCGGGGTCTCGGCCCCGGCCTTCGTTGAGCGAGACTTGCACTGCGCCCAGCACGAACGGTTCCTGCGGGTGTTGCCGGGGTCTCGGCCCCGGCCTTCGTTGAGCGAACAAGAAGGTTGATGAGTACAACAGGTCCATCGAGTGTTGCCGGGGTCTCGGCCCCGGCCTTCGTTGAGCGGTCACGTCTGGGCCCATTCTGGACCAATCCTCGGAGCGTGTTGCCGGGGTCTCGGCCCCGGCCTTCGTTGAGCGAAATCCGTTGGTGAAAGGCTCGAAGGCGATCTCGTGTGTTGCCGGGGTCTCGGCCCCGGCCTTCGTTGAGCGAGCATCCACAAATCTTCGACCACTGGCGCCAGCAGCGGGTGTTGCCGGGGTCTCGGCCCCGGCCTTCGTTGAGCGACCTTCTGCGGGTCCCCCGCGCGGGCCGACGGCGTGGTGTTGCCGGGGTCTCGGCCCCGGCCTTCGTTGAGCGCACTCGCGCGCCGGCTCGCGCATCGGCAGCCAGTCGGCGTGTTGCCGGGGTCTCGGCCCCGGCCTTCGTTGAGCGAGCATCCACAGATCCTCGACCACCGGCGCCAGCAGCGGGTGTTGCCGGGGTCTCGGCCCCGGCCTTCGTTGAGCGTCGTGTCGGCGCTTGTGGCGCTTCGCGTCGATCGGGTGTTGCCGGGGTCTCGGCCCCGGCCTTCGTTGAGCGGAGGAGGTTGGAAGTGGTTCGTCACGCTGCTGGCGTGTTGCCGGGGTCTCGGCCCCGGCCTTCGTTGAGCGGTGAAGAAGGGCGCGCGCGCCCTCCGCAAGATCGAGTGTTGCCGGGGTCTCGGCCCCGGCCTTCGTTGAGCGAGCCTACGGGCGGACGCGTCCAACCGGCGCTGCTCGTGTTGCCGGGGTCTCGGCCCCGGCCTTCGTTGAGCGCTGGCTCTCCCGGAACCTGAGTCGGATAGCTGCCTCGTGTTGCCGGGGTCTCGGCCCCGGCCTTCGTTGAGCGGCCTACGCCAAACGGATTCCCATAACATGTTGCCAGAAGTGTTGCCGGGGTCTCGGCCCCGGCCTTCGTTGAGCGATCTTATGCGAATCTTGCCTTTTGCCGCCTCGCTTCGTGTTGCCGGGGTCTCGGCCCCGGCCTTCGTTGAGCGCTGAGATTCAGTCCATATTCGCGTCGGAAGTTGGCGTGTTGCCGGGGTCTCGGCCCCGGCCTTGTCGGATTCTGCGCCGACAAGGACGTGGTGGACGCGGCGGCGGTTCCGGCGGAGGCAGAGTCGATGGGGTACGAGTACCTTGACGTGGTGTTCAACCCGTCCTACGGCGTTGTGGCAGCCACCGATCTGCCTCAGGAACGAGCCATGGGCGCCCGCTGGACCACCGAGGTACGCGCTTGGGCGGCCCCCGGCGGTCCACGGCGAAGGCCGGACGCCCCTACTTGGCCGTGGCGCTGGAGGGCTCGGCCGGCGCCGGCGTCTACTGGGCCAAGATCGCGGAGGTGTTGTCCGGGAACTAGCGGCTAGCTAGCCGCGCTGAACGCTTCGGAATCTGCGCCGTCGCGTCCAAGGCCGGAGCCGCCGAAGCCGGGACCGAACCATCCGTGGCGCCGGCATGTCCGCGAGGAGGCGGAGCGCGCCGTCGCCGAGCGGGCGCGCTCCGCCTCGCCGTCTCGGACCTACCGGAAGCTGACCGAGCCGACGAGGTTGAGTCTGCGTTGCGGCGGCAGCAGGCCGTCGGAGACCTGCTCGCCGAAGAGACGCAGCGCGAAGCGCAGCGGGGCCGCCTCTGCCGGCTGCCGGGCGCCGGCCCGCTCCGCGCCGATCCCCACGTTCAGGCGGTGTCCCGGCGCGCCTTCTCTGCTCCAGCGTCCGAAGGGCGTGAGCATGCCGCCGCCGGGCAGAACGACTCCATAGCCGAACTCGACGGCCATCCGGCCTGCGGCGGCGGCGGAGGCGAGCGCGGGTTCCAGCCCGGCGGCGGCCTCCCGCCACAGAGCGCCGGCGCCGCCGGTCGCGTTGCCCCAGGAGGGCTCGAGCGAGAACGACGGGCCTCCTTCGTCCCGTCCCGGCTGCAACCGCAGAGAAAAGCTCGCTCCCCAGTCGCGGAAGCCGTCCTCCTGGTGGGCGACCAGCGCGCGGCCCCGGGCCTCCGCGGTCAGCCCCGTGGCTTGGTGCGAGAGCCCGATCGAGCCGCCCGCCTCCGCGCCCATGCCCGTCTCGGCGTCGCCGCCGTCGAAGCGGCCGCCCGCCTCGACGCGCGCATGCAGCGCCATGCTCCCGCCGACCGTCCAGCGGCCGGCGAGCTCGGGCGCCAGGCGCAGGCGCTGGGCGGCGGCAGACACGCCCGCCAAGCCGGCGGCCTCGTCGGACCGGATGCGCACGGCGAACGCGTCGGCCTTGAGCGCGAAGCTGCCCCCGAGCGCCTGGCGAACGCCCGCCGCCGTCATGCGCATGGACAAGTCCGCGCTGAAGCGGTCCGTCCCGCGCTCCGTCAAGTCGGCCCGGCCGCGGCCCGCGCCCACGAGACCCCACAGGCCCAGCCCCGGGCGCGGCGACCAGTGGAAGTACGGGTACAGGCTCGTCAGGTTGGCGTCCAGCGCGCCCGCGCCGTTGACCGCGCTCTCGAAGTCGGAGTCGAGGGCGCTGCGCGAGGCGGCCAAGCCGGCCAGGAAGCCCGGCGCGAACCGGTAGTCCAGCCCCAGGTAGGCCGAGCGCGTTCGTCCCTCCAGGCTGAAGCCGTCGCCGGGACGGCCCTCGAAGCCCGCCGCGTTGGCTCGGCCCCAGAGCGTCCAGCGGGAGGCCGAGCCGGACGGGTTGGCCCTGTCGCCGTCCTGGGCGTTCGTGGCCTCCGGGGCGCCGTCGCCCAGCGCCGTTGCGGCGTTGGAGGCGCCGGCATCCGGGGAGCCGCCGAAGGACAGCTGGAACGAACTCCGCGACAGCAGGTCGCGGCCCGACACGGGGCCGAACTCGAAGCCGCCCGTCTGGGGCAGCGCCGCGCCCTCCTGCTGGCCCTGGTAGGCGCCGAGCCCGCCGCCGAACCGGCCCCCGCCATTCGCGCCGGCCATGGCGGATCCGCCGCCGAACAGCAGGTCCGCTCCGTCGACGCTCATGCCCGGCCCGCCCTCGTGCGACGGCACGACGAGCCGCAGGCCCAGCAGCCCTGAGGCCGTGCGCGCCAGCGACTCGAGCCCGCACGACTCGCCGGCGGCCGCGCAGCCCGCGGACCGGCCGCCCAGCTGCACGTGCGAGCCGCCGGGCGCGCCCGAGCTCTCGACGCCCAGCCGGCCGCCCACGGCCTCGACCGTCTCCGTGCCCAGCGACCGTCCGAACGACGCCAGCGCCAGCTTCATCGCGCGCTCCCGCTCCGAGCGCGACGCCTCCACCGTCACCTGCACCTGCTGCGACGCCTCCAGCCCGTCCGGGTCCGTCGCCGTCGCCGTCACCACGGCCGTGCCGACCGACTTCGGCGAGATCGTCAGACGCGCCCCCTCGACCACCACCTCGGCCGTGCCCGGCGCCGACGACTCCGCCGCGTAGCGCATCGCGTCGCCGTCCGGGTCCCAGAAGTGCGCCGCCAAGTCCACGTGCGCCGCGCTCCCGTGCGCCTCGAGCGCCACGGGCGCGACGGGCACGCTCGCCTCCGGCCCTTCGTTCACGTCGGTCACCGTCACGGCGACCAGCGCCTCCGCGCTCAGTCCGCCGGCGTCCGTCGCGCGCACCGCCAAGCTGTACGACGGCCCGTCCTCGTAGTTTTCGCCCGCCCCCACGTAGCGCACTTCGCCGCTCCGCTCGTCCACCTCGAACAGAGCCCCGCCCCCCGGCGCCAGTTCGTACGACACCGCGTCGCCCTCGTCCGGGTCCGCCGCCGACACCACGCCCACCACCACCGGGCCCGCCACGTTCTCGGCCAGATCGAACGCGTACGACCCCGCCTCGAACGCCGGCCCTTCGTTCTCGTCGGTCACCGTCACGGCGACCAGCGCCTCCGCGCTCAGCTCGCCCCCGTCCGTCGCCCGCACCGCCAAACTGTACGACGGCTCCGCCTCGAAGTCCTCGCCCGCGCCCACGTAGCGCACCTCGCCGCTCGTCTCGTCCACCTCGAACAGGCCCGCACCGCCCGACGCCAGCCCGTACGACACCGCGTCGTCTTCGTCCGGGTCCGCCGCCGACACCGTATCCAACACCACCGGGCCCGCCACGTTCTCCAGCAACTCGAACGCGTACGGCCCCGCCTCGAACGCCGGCCCCTCGTTCACGCCGGCCACCGTCACGGCGACCAGCGCCTCCGCGCTCAGCCCGCCGGCGTCCGTCGCGCGCACCACCAAGCTGTACGACGGCCCCGCCTCGTAGTCCTCGCCCCCGCCCACGTAACGCACCTCCCCGCTCCGCTCGTCCACCTCGAACAGACCCGCGCCCCCGGACGCCAGCCCGTACGACACCGCGTCGTCTTCGTCCGGGTCCGCCGCCGACACCGTATCCAACACCACCGGGCCCGCCACGTTCTCCAGCAACTCGAACGCGTACGGCCCCGCCTCGAACGCCGGCCCCTCGTTCACGCCGGCCACCGTCACGGCGACCAGCGCCTCCGCGCTCAGCCCGCCGGCGTCCGTCGCGCGCACCACCAAGCTGTACGACGGCCCCGCCTCGTAGTCCTCGCCCCCGCCCACGTAACGCACCTCCCCGCTCCGCTCGTCCACCTCGAACAGACCCGCGCCCCCGGACGCCAGCCCGTACGACACCGCGTCGCCCGCGTCCGGGTCCGCCGCCGACACCGTATCCAACACCACCGGGCCCGCCACGTTCTCCAGCAACTCGAACGCGTACGGCCCCGCCTCGAACGCCGGCCCCTCGTTCACGCCGGCCACCGTCACCACGACCGGCGCCTCCGCGCTCAGCCCGCCGGCGTCCGTCGCGCGCACCACCAAGCTGTACGACGGCCCCGCCTCGTAGTCCTCGCCCCCGCCCACGTACACCACCTCCCCGCTCCGCTCGTCCACCTCGAACAGACCCGCGCCCCCGGACGCCAGCCCGTACGACACCGCGTCGTCTTCGTCCGGGTCCGCCGCCGACACCGTATCCAACACCACCGGGCCCGCCACGTTCTCCAGCAACTCGAACGCGTACGGCCCCGCCTCGAACGCCGGCCCCTCGTTCACGCCGGCCACCGTCACCACGACCGGCGCCTCCGCGCTCAGCCCGCCGGCGTCCGTCGCGCGCACCACCAAGCTGTACGACGGCCCCGCCTCGTAGTCCTCGCCCCCGCCCACGTACACCACCTCCCCGCTCCGCTCGTCCACCTCGAACAGACCCGCGCCCCCGGACGCCAGCCCGTACGACACCGCGTCGCCCGCGTCCGGGTCCGCCGCCGACACCGTATCCAACACCACCGGGCCCGCCACGTTCTCCAGCAACTCGAACGCGTACGGCCCCGCCTCGAACGCCGGCCCCTCGTTCACGCCGGCCACCGTCACCACGACCGGCGCCTCCGCGCTCAGCCCGCCGGCGTCCGTCGCGCGCACCACCAAGCTGTACGACGGCCCCGCCTCGTAGTCCTCGCCCCCGCCCACGTAACGCACCTCCCCGCTCCGCTCGTCCACCTCGAACAGACTCGCGCCCCCGGACGCCAGCCCGTACGACACCGCGTCGTCTTCGTCCGGGTCCGCCGCCGACACCGTATCCAACACCACCGGGCCCGCCACGTTCTCCAGCAACTCGAACGCGTACGGCCCCGCCTCGAACGCCGGCCCCTCGTTCACGCCGGCCACCGTCACCACGACCGGCGCCTCCGCGCTCAGCCCGCCGGCGTCCGTCGCGCGCACCACCAAGCTGTACGACGGCCCCGCCTCGTAGTCCTCGCCCCCGCCCACGTAGACCACCTCCCCGCTCCGCTCCCTCACCTCGAACAGACCCGCATCGCCCGACGCCAGCGCGTACGACACCGCGTCGCCCGCGTCCGGGTCCGCCGCCGACACCGTATCCAACACCACCGGGCCCGCCACGTTCTCCAGCAACTCGAACGCGTACGGCCCCGCCTCGAACACAGGCGCCTCTTTCTCGTCCACCACCGCCACTACCACCTCCGCCTCCCTCTTCAGCCCGCCCACGTCCGACGCCGACACCACCAGCCGCCGCTCCGAAGCCGCCTCGAAGTCCTCGCCCCCGCCCACGTACACCACCTCCCCGCTCTTCTCCCCCACCTCGAACAGCCCCGCGTCCCCCTCCTCCAGCTTGTAGAACACCTCGTCGCCCTCGTCCGCGTCCGTCGCCGACACCACGCCCGCCACCACCGGACCCGCCTCGTTCTCCGCCAACTCGAACGCGTACGACTTCCCATCGAACACCGGCGCATGACCCGGCTCCGGCTCGCGGGGACCGCCGTCCACCTTGTGCGCCGGGTTGTTCCCGAACGCCAGCGCGCCCAAGTCCAGCGCCGCGTCCACTGCGCCTCCAGCGATCTTGATCGTCCCGCCGTTCAGCGACAGCGCGTCCGCCGGCACGCCGAACCCGTCGGAGTCCCTGTCCGTTGTTGCCTGCACCACGTAGCGGAACACCAGCACCGCCGTCCCGCTCCCCGAAGCGTACGCCGCCCGCCGCCGCTTCGCGCCAATCGTCAACGCCAGCCGCGGCTTGCCCGTCACCTCCACCGCCCGGTCGAACGCCACGTGCACCACGATCGCGCTCCCCGGCCGGTACGCGCCGCTCGCGCCCGGCGCGCTGGCCACCAACACTCTCGACACCGCCGGCGCCGTCGCCACTCCGCCGTTCACCTTGTGGAGCGCGTCGTTGGTGATCGCGTTGGCGCCCAGGGCCAGTACCGCCGACACGCCGTTGTCGGCGTCATTGATCGTTCCGCCGTTCAGCGTCAGCGCACTCGCCCCGACGCTGATCCCGTCCGTGTCCTCGTCCGCAGACTGCACGCGGTAGCCGAACGTCAGGCTGGCCGTGCCCGTCCTCGAGGCGTAGGAAGCTTGGCGCGTCCCCGTGCCGATCCCCAGCGCCAGCTGCGGCGCACCCGTCACCGCCACCGCCTTGTTGAACGTCACCGCGATCTCGATCAGCTCGGCCAGCTCGTACGTGTTGCCGCTCGCCGGAAGGGGCGAGCTCGAAAACGACACGTCGCTCACCCCCGGCGGCCCCAGCCTGCCGTTCGCGCGAAAGTCGCCTCTAGCATGTACAGGCAGCCCTAAGCTTGCCGCCGTCGTCCCGTCGCGAGCATCGTTGATCATCCCGCCGTTCAGCGTCAGCGCATCCCTTGCAATAAAGATGCCGTTGGTCTCATAATCGCTTGCCTCCACCGTGTAGCGGAACAGTAGAGTGGTCGTCCCCGTGCCCTCGGCGTAGTTCGCTTGGCGCGTCCCCGTGCCCATCCCCAGCGCCACCTGCGGCGTGCCCGTCACCGTCACCGGATGAGTGAATATCACCGTCATCTCGATCTGCTCGCCCAGCTCATGAGTGCGGCCAAGAGAGACGCCGCCTCGCGTAGGAAAGGCTAAAGAAACCGACGCCGCCGTGCCGTTCACCTTGTGGCCCGACGAAGTCGAGATCGCGTTCGTGCCCAGCCCCAGGGTCGCCGCACCCCCTCCACTGCGAGGGTCGTTGATCGTGCCGCTGTTCAGCGTCAGCGCACTCGCCGCGACGCTGATCCCGTCCGTGTCCCCGTCGGACCCCTGCACCGTGTAACTGAACGTCAAGGCCGTCCCCGTGCGCGAGGCGTAGTTCGCTTGGCGCGTCGCCGTGCCGATCGTCAGCGCCAGCTGCGGCGTGCCGGTCACGGCCACGAGCCTGTTGAACGTCACCGTCACGTCGATCTGCTCGCCCAGCACGTAGGTGTCGCCGCTCGCCGGGCTGCTCGCTATCGCCGTGCCGCTCACCACAGGCGCAGTCACCGCCATGCCGTTCACCTTGTGGCCAGAGCTGTTGGTGATCGCATTACTCCCTAGACCCTGATTCATGATCAGGGATCCGGACCTATAGATGTTCCCGGCTAACGCCGTCGCCGCGATGCTGATCCCGTCCGTGTCGCTGTCCGCCGCCTGCACCGTGTACCGGAACACCAGCGAGCTCGTCTCGTGTCCCGAGGCGTATTTCGCTGTGCGCGTCGCCGAGCCGATCCCCAGCGTCACCCCCGGCTGGAAATTGTTGCGCACCTGCACCACGCCAGTGAAACCCACCGTGACCTCGATGGTCTCGCCAAGCTCGTACGTGGTGCCCGTCAACGGCGAGCTGCTGATGGTCACGCTCGCGACAGCGCTCTGAGCCTTCGCGTCGCCCGCAACCGTCATGACGAGCGCCAAGGCAACAGCTAAGCATCTACGCATCTCTTTGTCTCCTCCGACCGTAAACACCAGCACTATTCTCGCCAGGATGTCCTCCAGCGGCAACTCCCGCAACATCGCCAGCACGTCCTAAAACATACTACTTGGCGCTCGGTCACGAACTCGGCCTGTCCAGCCGGAAACGGGCCAGCACCGGAAGGTGGTCGCTGGTCGTCTCCCGGTACCGGGGCACGTGCTCGTTCACCCGGTGGACCAGGGCCGACCCGGCCTCGTACCAGACCATGCTCTCGTCCGAGGCGAGGATGTGGTCGATCACGTCGTCGAAGCCGAGAATCGAGGTCGCGCCCCCGGCGCCCAAGGTCTCCGTCGGAAAGACCCATGTCGGCGCGGCGTCCAGGAAGATGCGGTAAGGCGTGTCCCGCCCGGGCGTGATGGACTCGTCCAAGTCGTCGTTCCAGTCGCCGACCACGAAGACGGGCGCGTCCGGCCAGGCGTCGTTCAGGTAGTCGTGCAGCCCGGTCGCGGCCGCGGCCCGCTGCTCCCAGGACGAGACTTCGCTGTTGGCTTTGGCGTGCAGCACCATCGCCACGACGTCGTGCTCTGCGCCCTCCAAGCCCACGCGCACCCGCACTTCCAGCGGCGGCCGCCCCGCGAACTCGCGGTTGAGCCCGGTGAGGACCACGCGCGCGCTCTGGACTGCGACCACCGACTGCTTGTAGACCAGCCCGACCTTGATCTCGCCCTCGTCGTAGAACGCGGCGCCGTTCTCGACCGTCGGCGCGTTGGCCAGCAGGCCGCCGTAGCCGGGGAGTTGCGCCAGAAGAGTCGCGAAGGCCGTAGCGCTCGTGACCTCCTGCATTCCCCAAAGATCCGCGTCGGTCCCCAGAATCACGTCGCGGACGCGGGCGAGTTGAAGAGGTTCGTCGGACGGTCCCGAGTTGGGGGCCCCGAAGTTGAGGACGTTCCACGTGGCCACGTCGAAGGTGGAGGAAGCGCCCGCGGCAGGGACTTGGACGGGTTGAGGATCGGGCCTGGACCCGTCGCCGGGGTCGATGGGAGACGAGGAGCTGCCGCACGCTGCGATGGGCAGCAGGAGCAAGCAGACGGCTGGCCGAGTGGCATGCATGGACTTCGCCTCCGATAGCGGGTTGACTTTCAATATGGCGCCGCCGGCTGGCAGGCCGCCGCTTCCGCACGTTGCAGGGCGTCGGCCAAGTCGGCCTCCAGGTCTTCTGCGGCTTCGATTCCCACCGAGAGCCGCAACAGTCCTTCGCCGATGCCGGCCGCCCGGCGCGCGGGCTCGTCCATGGACGCGTGGGTCATTGTCGCCGGGTGCGCCACCAGGCTCTCGACCCCTCCCAGCGACTCGGCCAGCACGAACTGCCGGAGTCCGTCCGCGAACGCCTCCACCGCCAAGCGTCCTCCGTGCAGCTCGAACGACAGGAGGCTGCCCCAGCCCAGTTGCTGCCGCGAGGCGACGTCGTGCCCCGGATGGGTGGCCAAGCCCGGGTGGTTGACCCGCTTCACGGCGTCGCTTCCGGCCAGGACGGACAGCACGCGCAGGGTGTTCTCGGCGTGCGCTCGGCTGCGGGCGTGCAGCGTGCGGATGCCGCGGAGCGTCAGGTAGGAATCGAAGGGCGCGCCGGATGCGCCGATTGCGTTTGTCCACCACGCGACCTCCTCCAGGACGGCTGCGTCGGCGGCGACGACCGCTCCGCCCACTACGTCGCTGTGGCCGTTCAGGAACTTGGTCGTCGAATGCACGACGAGGTCGGCGCCGAGCGCGAGCGGAGTTTGGTTGACCGGCGACAGGAAGGTGTTGTCCACGACGCAAAGAGCGCCGACTTCGCGGGCGATGCCGGCCCAGCGAGCGATGTCGGTAATGCGCATCAGGGGATTGCTGGGCGTCTCGATCCAGATGATTCGCGGACGCAGGGCCAACGCTTCCGCGGCCGCTCCTGGCGCGGTCTGGTCCAGGAAGCGCACACGGTAGGCTCCGCGCCGCTCCTCGGCCGAGAAGAGCCGGTGGCAGCCGCCGTAGCAGTCGTGCGGCGCCAGGAGGAGGTCGCCCGCCGACAGCAGCCGGGTGACGACGGCCACCGCAGCCATGCCCGAGGAGGTCACCACCGCTCCGGCCCCGCCTTCGAGGCCGGCGATCGCCTCGGCGGTCAGGTCGCGGGTCGGATTGCCGGTGCGCGTGTAGTCGTACTGCCGGAAGACGCCCGGCGACTCGAAGACGAAGTTCGACGAGAGATGGATGGGCGGCATCACCGCCCGGTGCGCCGTGTCCGCGCCGACCCCCGCGCGCACCGCCGCCGTGACCTTCGACCGCCCGGTCGGCCCGCTCGTCGTGGCGCCCGCTTGGCCGCGCACCCCCACCGCCAGCCCGCTCATCGGGCCGCCTCCTCGGCCGTACGCACGCTCGCCCCGGCCCGCGCCTCGACTTCCCCCAAGCCCCTCCGCACCAGCGCCGACACCTGCTCCACTTCCTTCAGGAACGCGTCGTGCCCGAACGGAGAAGACAGCACGACGTGGGAGGCCCGGCGCTCTCCCGCCGGCGCGGCCAAACGCTCCACCAGCCAAGGCGGCGCAATGGCGTCGCTGTCCACCGAGACCAGCAGCGTCCCGGCCGGAAGCGAAGCCGGGCGCGTCCAGTGCAGGTCCACGGACTCCGACAAGGCGAGGAACCGCTCCGGATGGAACTGGTCGGCGAACGCGGCCCCCCGGGCCTCCAAGTAGTCTTCCACCGGGAAACGCGGCTCCGCCGGACGGCGCTCCTTTCCACGCCCGCCCGGCCTGCCGTCCTCGGCGCCCGCCTTGGCCCGGCTCGAGAAGCGCTCCTCGAACTCGGCGGCGCTCCGGTACGTCGTCATCGCGAGCGCCCGCGCCAGCGAAAGCCCTTCGGCCTCCCGCCCCGCCTGAACACCCAGGCGCAGGGCGGCGCGCTGCAACGAACGCAGGGCCGTGGCCATCGGATGAGTCCGGTGAGCGGCGCACAGCACGACCAAGCGCGACACGCGCTCCGGGAAGAGCTCGGCGAATGCCAGCGCCACCATCCCTCCGTAGGACGCGCCGACCACTTCGGCCCGCGCTTCGCCCAGTTCGTCGAGGACGGCGGCCACGGCGCGGGCTTGGTCGCGGGTCGTGACCGGACGAAGCGTTTCTTCGCCCGACGGCCCCCCTAGGAAGTCGATGCCCACCAGCTGGCGGCGCACCGGATCCAGCGCCTTCCCAGGGCCGACGACGCCCGGCCACCATCCAGGTCCCGGATCGGCGACGGTCGGCGTCAAGTGCCGCCCAGCGGAAATCCCTCCCAGGACCACTGTGAGCGGAAAACGGGAACTCGATCGGCTACCCCCGGCCCGCGGCCCACCCCCGACCGACGAAGCGACCGGAACTCGGCCGTCCGAGGCGCACGCCGAACCGTGCACCTCGAAGGAAACCCGCACACGGCGTTCCCCCAGATAGTCGAACGGAATGCGGGCTTCCGTCGTGCGGGGCCTGCCTGCGAAGCGAATCATGAGGCGTGTTCTCCTGGAGTTGGAGTGTCCTCATCGGACTCCCGGAGAATCGACGCCCCGACCTGAATCGGCTACCGCGCCGTCGGCGCGGCGGGCGCTCATCTTTCCGGCGGGCTTTCTCGTCCGCCGCAGGAGTTGGCACATCAGTGGAGAAGCCATCCTCCACAGGTTGCCCCGGCGTCGTAGGGCCTGTCCCTCGACCGGTCTCGATGAGTTGTCGCAACCTCAACAGTACAACGACCCGCCGGGGAGCGTCAATCCCCCCGCGGCTCGCACTCTGGCGGCTCGCACTCGGCCGCTCCCCACTCGCGCGATTCCCCGCCCCCGCCTACATTGACGCGAAGTGCGCCAGAGGGGTCCCCGACAGTCGCGAGGTGCGGATGCTTCAACCGGACGTCATCGAATCGAGGAGGGGCGGCTTCACCCGCCGCAAGTTCGTCAAGGGCGTGATCGCCGCGGGCGCGACCGTCTCCGCCACGGGCTACTTGTTCCGGGAAGGCGGCTTGGCGGCTGGCCGGCCCTCGGCCCAGGGCGCGGTCGAACGCATGGTCACGCTGGCGGTCAACGGTCGGCAGCGCCGCGTGGACGTCATGAAGCAGGAGACGCTGGCCATGACGCTGCGCTACAAGCTGGGCCTGACCGGGACCAAGCTGGGCTGCGACCGGGCGGAGTGCGGCGCCTGCACGGTGCTGATCGACGGCGTCGCCCACTACGGCTGCTCGATCCTGACCCACTCCGTGCGCGGCCGCGACGTCGTCACGGTCGAAGGCCTGGAGCAGGACGGGCGCCTTCACCCGGTGCAGCAGGCCGTCCTGGACGAGGGCGGCTTCCAGTGCGCTTTCTGCGCGCCGGGATTCGCCATGAGCATGACCGCGATGCTGGCCGAGAACCCGAACCCCACCCGCGACGAGGCCGCCTTGGCGCTCTCGGGCAACCTCTGCCGGTGCGGCGACTACGACAAGATCCTGAACACGGCGATGCGGGCGGCGGAGCTGTCCCGCACGCGGGCCTGACCCGAGGGAGGCGTCCATGGCTGAGAACCTGATCGGCACCGACATCGCCCCTCCGGACTTGCGCGCCAAGATTACCGGCCGGGCCCGCTACGCCGAGGACTTCCGCGCGGAGGGCATGGTCTTCGCGAAGCTGCTGTCCAGTCCCATGCCCCACGCCCGCGTCCTGCGCGTGGACACGAGGGCGGCCGAGGCCATGGAGGGCGTGCTGGGGATTCTGCGCGCCTCCGACCTGCCCGGCGACGACCCGGGGCGCGAGAAGGCCCTGACCGACGAGCCCAAGTACGAGGGCGAACCGATTCTGGCGGTGGCCGCGGTGGACGAGACCACGGCGGCAGCGGCGGTCGAAGCCATCCGGGTGGACTTGGAGCCGTTGCCGTTCGTGCTGGATCCGCTGGAAAGCCTGCGCGACGGAGGCCCCGACGCGCGACTGGACGGGAACGTGCGGAGCGGTCGGGAAGTGGTCTCGCTCAAGTGGCCGGACTCGGTCTTCGAAGAGGCGGGAACGGAAAAGCTTCCGATGGGCGAGGCCACGGTGGAATGGGCGGTCGGCGACGTGGAGGCGGGCTTCGCCGGGGCGGAGGCGATCGTCGAGGAGACCATCGTCCACCAGTCGGTCACGCACCACCCCATGGAGCCCCGGAGCTGCATGGCGTACTGGCAGAACGGCAAGCTGCACCTGCACGGCTCCACGCAGAGCACGGCCCGCACGCGTCCCGCCGTGGCGGCCATGCTGGACATCGACGTGGAGGACGTGGTGCTCGTGGCCGAGTACTGCGGCGGCGGCTTCGGCAGCAAGATCGCGGGCTCGCCGATCATGGCGGTGCCCGCGGCCTTGTCGCGCAAGATCGGCCGCCCGGTCATGCTGCGGATCACGCGCTACGAGGAGAACTACATCGGCCGCGCCCGCGCTGGATTCCAGGGCTGGGCCCGGATGGGCTTTCGCGCGGACGGACGCATGACCGCGCTCGACCTCTACGTCGTGCAGGACAGCGGGCCTTACGGGGCCTCCGACTTCACGACGGCCGCGCTGGTGTCGTCCCTCTCCTACCAGCCCGAGAACATGCGTTTTCGCGGGGTGCCCGTGTACACCAACACGCCTCCGCGCTCGGCCCAGCGCGCCCCAGGCGGCGCCCAGATCGTGGCCATGCTCGAGCCGCTCCTGGACAAGGCGGCGCGCGAGCTGGACGTGGACCGGGTGGCCATCCGCAAGATCAACGCGGCGGGCCACGACGGCTGGGTCGGCGCCAACCAGGGCTCGTTGACCAGCGCGTACGTGCGCGAGGCGCTGGACGTGGGCGCGGAACTGTTCGGCTGGGAGGCCAAGAAGAGGCTCTCGGGCCGCCGGGAGGGGACCCGCGTGACGGGCGTCGGCCTCGGCGTGAGCCCGTTCGTCAGCGGAAGCACCGGCTTCGACGGACTGCTCGTGGTGCGGCCCGACGGAAAGCTGTACGTGCACCAGGGCATCGGGAACCTCGGCACGCATTCCATCGCGGACACGGCCCGGGCGGCGGCGCAGCTGCTGGACCTCTCCTGGGATCAAGTGGTCGTGGTCTGGGGGGACACCAGCAGGCACCTTCCGTGGAGTTCCGTGCAGGCGGGCAGCCAGACGACGCACGCCCACACGCGGGCCAACCACGCGGCCGCCGAGGCGCTCGCGGGACTGCTCCAGGAGTTGGCGGCGGGGGACTTGGGGGGATCGCCCCGGGACTACCGGGTCGGCGACGGGCGGGTCTACCGCGCCGGGAACCGCTCGGTGGGGATGGACTTCGCCCAGGCGGCGCGGCGGGCGGTCGAGCTGGGCGGCAAGTTCAGCGGCGGCGAGGTCCCGGAGGATCTGCACGAGATGACGAAGGCGTCGGTGGCGGGGCTGGCGGGCTCCGGGCTGGTGGCGGCGGCGAAGGACAACTATCCCCGCGAGGGTGCGACGTTCTCCTGGGTGGTCGGCTTCTGCCAGGTGGAGCTGGACGTGGAGACGGGCCAGGTCGAGATCGTGGACATGGCCTCCTCCGCGGACTGCGGCACGGTGATGCACGCCCGCAGCTTGGCCGCGCA
Organism: Longimicrobiales bacterium; assembly: GCA_958295645.1. GTDB lineage: Bacteria > Gemmatimonadota > Gemmatimonadetes > Longimicrobiales > Gaopeijiaceae. The sequence continues at coordinate 2,342,224 of OY282361.1, read as the reverse complement.
AACCAACGGCGGCCTCATCCAGGGCGTCGGCATGGCCATGAGCCAGCGCTGGGTCTTCGATCCCAAGTGGGGCATCCCCTTCACCAAGCGCTTCTACACCGCTCGCCCGCCCGGCATGTTGGACGTGCCCCGCAGCCTCCGCTTCGCCGCCGTCGGCCTGCCCGACCCGCAGACCCCGGTCGGCGCCAAGGGGATCGGCGAACCCCCCGTGGGCGCCGGAGCAGCCGCCTACGCCTGCGCCGTGGCCGACGCCATGGGCGGACGCTGCCTCTGCCGCACGCCCCTCACCTCCGACATGATCCTGGCCGAACTCGAAGGCCGCCCGAGGCCCTACGGCCTGCTCGAGACCCATGTCTGACACTCCAAGGAGGACCTGAACCGTGGCAGTGATTCGCGACATGATCGCGCCCTTCGAGCTCTACCAGCCGACCGGCGTGGACGACGCGTTGCGCCTTCTGGAGGAGCACCGCGCCGACAGTTGGGTCCTCGCGGGGGGCCTGGACAGCTTCGACTGGTTCAAGGACCGGATCAAGCGGCCCGCGGCAGTCATCGACCTGGGCGGCGTGGAGGCGCTGAAGGGCATCCGAGAAGGCGCCGACGGCGGACTGGAGATCGGCGCCATGACCAGCTTGGCGGACGTGGCGGGAGACGAATCCGTGCGGGACGCCTACCCGTTGCTCGCCGAGGCCGCCGGACTCGTGGCCACCCCCCAAATCCGCAACCAGGGCACGCTGGGCGGCAATCTCGCGCAGGACACGCGCTGCTGGTACTACCGAAGCGGCTGGCCCTGCTACCGCGCCGGAGGCAACATCTGCTACGCAGCCACGCCCCAGTCCATGAACCGCGAGCACTGCATCCTGGGCGCGAGCCGCTGCGTGGCGGTCAACCCCTCCGACACCGCGCCCGCCTTGGTGGCCCTGGACGCCGAGATGTTCGTGGCCCGCCGGGGCGGCGAACACCAGCAGGCCTACGCCGCCGCCGACTTCTTCATCGGACCGGCCATCGACATTACCCGCATGACCGTCCTGGAGCCCGGCGACCTCCTGACCCACGTCGTCCTGCCCGCGCCCCGCCCCGGCGCCCGCTGGTACTTCGAGAAGGTCCGCGACCGCAAGTCCTGGGACTTCTCGCTGGCCAGCGTCGCCTCGGCGCTGCAGATGGACGGCGACCGCGTGGCCGACCTGCGCATCTCCGTCAATGGCGTGGCCCCCTACCCCGTCCGCTGCGAGGCCGCCGAAGCGGTCGTGCGCGGCCAACTCCCCGACGACGAGACCGGGTTGGCCGCGGGCGAGGCCGCCGTGGAGGACGCCCGTCCCCTGCGCCACAACGACTACAAGATCGCGCTCATGCGCAACTTGGTGCGACGGGCGGTGCGGGATGCGGCGTAGCGGCGGCGGCGCGTAGCCGATGGAAGTCCTCAGACGCGCCCTCAATCCCTGGGGCGAAGACGTCCTCGTCGGAGTCTCCTGGGACCTGATTTGGGCCGCCGTGGTCGTGGGAGCGTTGTTCGTGGCGGGCCATGCGCTGCTGGTGCCCAAGAAGAAGCCGTCGGGGCCGCCGAACCCGGACGAAGCCAAGGGGCTTCCCGAGAAGATCCTCCGCCACTCGACCGGAGCGCGCGCGTTCCACTGGTCCATGACCGTGGCCATGTTCGTGCTGCTGGTGACGGCGTTCTTCCCCTTGCTGGGGATTCGCTTCCCGTGGGTGACGATTCACTGGATTGCCGGCTTCGGGCTGATCCTGACCGTCCTCTACCACGTCTACCACGTGTTCGCCAAGCAGGACTTCCGCACCATGTGGATGGGACGCCGCGACGTGGACGAGACGGCGCGCACCCTGAAGAAGGCGCTGCGGGCGACGGACGAAGACCCGCCGCGTCCGGGCAAGTATCCGGCGGATCAGAAGATGTTCCACCACGCGGCCACGGTGGTGACGGTGGGGGCGGTCGCGACCGGCGTGCTGATGATGTTCCGCATCGACCATTTCCTGTGGGGACAGAACCCCTACATCCTGAGCGACGCGGCCTGGGGATGGGTGTACGTGATTCACGGCATCTGCGGCATCGGTCTCATCTTCCTGGTCATCGCTCACGTCTACTTCGCGATTCGTCCCGAGAAGCGGTGGATGACCTGGTCCATGATCAACGGCTGGATCCACCGCGACCGGTACCTGGAGAACCACGACCCGGAGCGCTGGGTCGTGTCGGGCCGAGACGGCGACGAAGCGTCCTGACCGCCGCGTGACGCTGGACGACCTCAAGGCTCGCATCGGCCTGATCGAGGAAGCCTACGAGTTCTTCCTGGCCTACGCCGCCCAGGGCCTTTCGGGCGACTCGGCGGGCTCGAGCGGCGAACAGGCGCGGGACTTCCTCCAGCGATGCGACGCCGCCTTGGACGGCTTGGCCGACGGTTTTCGCGCCCACCTGCCGGGGGCGGCGGCCCACGAAGCGGCCGTGGCCGTGCTGGAACGGGACGCGGCGGCCTCCCAGGCCCTGGTGCGCCTGGCGCTGGCCCAGCCCGCCTTGTCCTCGCAGCTCGTCGACAACCTGAACGCGTCGATCCACCTGCGCGCCCTGCTGACGGACCTGTTCCTGCTGGGGGACGTGCTGGGGTAGACGGCCAGGGGGGCACACGACATCGCTCTTCGCCCCAAGAAACTGGTCCCATCCCGCTATGTAGGCGTCCCGGCCCGGCGACCATCGTTAGAGGGGCGGGCCGCCGCTCCCGAACCCGCGCCGCAACCGGCGGCTTGACTTGCAGTCGGTTCCGGCGCAAGACTTGGCCAAGGATCCGCTGGTGGAATGGCTAGCGGCTCTGGAACGCGAGGCCTGGGCGAGCTTTCCGGACGTGCATCGTCGCATGGCGGAGCACTGGGGCGGCCCGGAGCAGAGGGAGGATGCCGAAATGAGTGCCAAGAAAGCTGCCGACATTGCCAAGTCCATCACCTGGGGCGGCCCGGAGCAGAGGGAGGATGCCGAAATGGGCCAGACGTACCAGGAGTGGGTGGAGGAGCACACGCAGAAGGGCCTCAAGCAAGGCCATGAGGAGGCAGGCCGAGCGATGGTGCTTCGCCTCGCCTCGCGCAAGTTCGGGGCCGAGACGGCGGAACGTCTGGAAGGGCTGCTGCACGCGATGGGCGCCGACCAGCTGGCCTTGGTGGGCGACGCCGTGGTGGACTGCGACGACGGCGAGGCGTTGCTGGAGGCCGCAACCAACGGGGCGTCATGATGCAGCGGCCGCTCCGGCAACGCCACGTCTTGGCCGCGGCCTGCCGCCGGCTCCTGACGGGGCTGCTCGTCCTCGCAGCCGCCTCCTGCTCCGCCGATCCCTGGCCCGATCCTCCGCCCGTCGCGCCCGAGGCTCTGGCCGCCGAACACGAGGAGTGGCGCACGTACCGGCAGGGCCGCCTGGTGGAGCCCCCGGGAGGCGCGGTGATCTGGATCGGACTCTGGGAGCTTCGGGAGGGCGCGGTGCAGTTCGGGTCCGATTCGTCGCTTCCGGTCGTGCTGCCGGCGGAGGACTCGCCGCCCCTCGCGGGCACGCTTCGCCGAACCGGCGGCGAGATCGTCCTGGAGCCCGCCGCGGGAGCCGAACTGCGCCTCCGCGGCGACGAGGGCGACCTCCCCGTGACCGAGCCGTTGACGCTGCAGAACGATCGGGCCGACGAGCCCACCCTCCTTGCGCTCGGTTCGCTGGGGATGCGCATTCACTCCGAGATGGGCACAGACCGCCTCTGGTTGCGCGCCTGGGACGAGGACTCGCCGAAGCGGGACTCCTTCCGCCTGCCGCCCTTCTATCCCGTGGAGCCGTCCTGGCGGCTGGCCGCCCGCATGGAGCCGTATGCCGAGCCGCGCACGCTCGAGCTTGCCGACGTCACCGACGGCACCGTCGCCAACGTCGCGCAGGGCGAACTCGTGTTCCGCGCGGAGGGCCGGGAGCATCGTCTGGTGGCCTTCGCGACCGAGAGGAGCAAGGACTACTTCGTCATGCTGTGGGACTCGACGGCCACGGTGGACACCTACCCCGGCGGCCGCTACATGAAGGTGCCCTTTCCGGAGGAGGACGGCTGGACCGTCGTCGACTTCAATCGCGCCTACAATCCGCCCTGCGTCTTCTCGCCCTATTCCGTCTGCAGCTTCCCGCCGCGCGACAGCCGCCTCGACATCGCGATCACGGCGGGCGAAAAGATGCCCGTGGGGGACGACGGATGAGGGAGCGGCTCCCCTGCCCGGCAGCCGCTTGAATCACACTGCCGCGCAAGAGGTCGCCGCTCGCATTCGACAAGGCGACCTCACTGCGGTGCAGAACGTGGCCGAGGCCGTCGCCCGCCACGAAGCCAGCGACCTGAACGCCTACGTGTGCTTCGACGCGGACGGAGCCTTCGCGCAGGCCCGCGCCATCGACGCCCAGGTGGCGCTCGGCCAGGACCCCGGCCCGCTCGCCGGCCTCGCGGTGTCGGTCAAGGACCTGTACGGGGTCGAGGGGCTGCCGACCGCCGCCGGCTCGAAGCGCGCCCTGCCCCAGCGCTGGCAGCAGGAGGGGTTCCTCGTGAGGGCGCTGCGCTCGCTGGGCGCCCTGATCGTGGGCAAGACCCACACGGTGGAGTTCGCGTTCGGCGGCGTCGGGCTGAATCCCCATGCAGGCACTCCGGTGAACCCGTGGGACGCCCAGGAGCATCGCGTGCCCGGGGGGTCTTCCTCGGGCGCCGGCGTGAGCCTCTGCGAGGGGTCGGCGCAGCTCGCGCTGGGCTCCGACACGGGTGGCTCGATCCGCATTCCGGCCTCCGCGACGGGCGTCGTCGGGCTTCGGTCGACCACGGGACGCTGGCCCACCGACGGCGTGGTGCCCTTGAGCTCGACCCTGGACACGGTGGGCTTGCTGGCGAACACCGCGGCCGACCTCCGGTACGCCTTCGCGGCGATCGACTCGCTGGCGGAAGCGGCCCAGGCCGAGGCGGCTCCGGGGCGGCGGCGAGCCACGACGGACAGCGCGCCCGGTCGCTCCTGGGGGTCCGTTCCGGCCGAGCCTCCCGTACCGGCGCAGGCGCAGGAGGTGGCCGGTCTGCGAATCGGCATCCCCCAGTCCTACGCATGGGCGGACGCGGAGCCGGCCGTGGCCTCCGCCGTGCGCCAAGCGCTGGCCGACTTGGAGGCCGCGGGCGCGATCCTTGTCGACGACTTGGACTTGCCCGAGTTCGACCAAGTCGGCAGGGCATACCTGGCGGGCACGATCGTGACCCCGGAGTGCGTCGAGTTCCTGGGACGCGAGTTGCCGGACTGGCTCGGCATCCTGGACCCCGTCGTCGGCAAGCGGCTGGAGGACGGCCGAGAGACGAGCGCGGTCGCCTACGTGGGCGTCCAGCGACTCCGCCGTCGCGCCTCGGCGGCGGTCCACGAGCGCATGGACGCCGAGAACGTCGACCTCCTGGCCGTGCCCACGCTTCCCCTCACGCCCCCCACCGTCGAGTCCCTCTCGGAGCTGGAGGTGTACCGGGAGGCCAATCGCAGAATGCTGTCCAGCACCAGCCCCGCCAGCATGTTGAGCATGTGCGCGGTCAGCCTGCCCGCCGGGCTCGATGCCCTGGGAATGCCCGCCGGCTTGCAACTCATGGGACGCAAGGGCTCGGACTTGGCGTTGCTGGCGACGGCAGCGGCGGTGGAGGCCGTGCTGGGCGAAGCGTCGGTTCTCCTGGGGACGCCGCCTCGGTTGCGGCCCGCGGGCTGACTCGGTCGTGCGCCGCGGTAGGAAGGCCTCCGAGAGGCGGGTTCGGGTGGCGGTCGTGCTGGCGGTCGTCGTCCTGGGATCGGCGCTGTGGCTGGCCCTGCGCTCGCCTCGGGTGTTGCGGGTCACCTTCCTGGACGTGGGGCAGGGGGATGCCGTCCTGATCCAGACGCCGGGCGGCAAGACCGCCCTCGTGGACGCCGGCCGGGGCTCTCCGGTGGCCGAGCTGCGCCGTTTGGGAGTGCGCGAGATCGACCTTCTGGTCGCCAGTCACGCCCACGCGGACCACATCGGCGGCATGGACGACGTGCTCGAGGCGTTTCGCGTGCGCGCGTTCATGGACAACAGCCTGCCGCACACGACCCAGACCTACGCCCGCCTCATGAACGCCGTCGAAAGCGAGCGCGACATGACCTATCTGCGAGCGGAGCCGCGCACCGTGACGCTCGGCTCCGCCTCCATCGAAGTGCTTCCGTTGCCGGGCCCGTCCTCCAACCAGAACAACCGCTCGGTCGCGCTGGTGGTTCGCTACGGCGACTTCTCGGTGTTCCTCAGCGGCGACTCCGAAACGGGACAGTTGCGCTTCATGACGCGGCGCGGCGCGACCCCGGACGTGACGATTCTCAAGGCCCCGCACCACGGCTCCGCCAACGGGTTCACCCATGAGTTCCTCGCCGCTGTCCGTCCCGAACTGGTTGTCGTCTCGGTGGGACGCAACGCCTACGGCCACCCGAGCGAGGCCGCCATCTCCGCCTTCGAGGCGGCGGCGGCGAACGTGATCAGGACCGACGAAGCCGGCACGGTCACCGTGGCGGGCCGCCGAAACGGCCTCTTCGAGGTGGAGCGGCGATGAGCGCAGGCACCGGCCGGCGAGCTGCGCCGGAGAGCCGCCCGGACCCCGCTCCCGACCGCCTCTACGTGGTGGACCGCATCGCCGGCGATGTCGCCGTGCTGGTGCCCGACGACGACACCTTCCCGGACGAGGACGTCTCCATCGCCGCCCTTCCTTCGCGGCCCTCGGAAGGCGACGTGCTCCGCGTTCCCGTGCGCGACGGCGCCCCGGTCTGGCAGGCGGCAACAGCCGACCCCCGGTCGCGCGCCGAGCGACTGAGCGCCGCCGATCGTCGGCTGGAACGGCTTGCGAAGCGCGACCCGGGCGGCGACGTGGCGCTCTGACGGCCGGCCGCTCCCGACCGGCCGCTTCGCCCGACATGAGCGAGCGCGTGGCCGTCGCCGCTAGCGCGGAGGAAGGACGAATCTCGTCGTGGTCGCGCAAGTGGTGGCCGAAAACGACCCATCAGTTTTCGCAATTGAAGCGTTCTCTGAAATGTGGGTCCGCATCCCACTCGGGGAAGCCGCCCACTATATTCCCGTTCTTCAAGAGGAGAAAGTCAATGGGAAACGCTTTGAGAAGCGCCGACGCAGGTGCTCGTTGCGAAGCGATCAAGTGAGGCGCCGTTGGACCGCGGCCGCGGAGACCACGAGAATCGTGTTGGTGGTCTCCGCGGCCGCGTGGCATTCCGCCTGCGGCCCGGCGAAACAAGAGTTCGGCCGAGAGTTTCGTGCGGACACGCTGGCTAACGGCCGAATTCTGGTCTCGAACGCAGATCGCGGCATGGATGAAGAGGTCGGCGGTCTACGTCTTGTTGAAGACCTGCGCATAGGAGGTGGTGCGACGGCCAGTGGCCCGAGCGCCTTGGGGCGCGTCCGTTCGCTGGCGGTGGACTTGGCCGGCACCGTCTACGTCGCAGATTCTCAAGCCCAGGAAGTGCTTGTGTTCGATTCGGAGGGGACGTTCGTGCGACGGCTGGGCCGAGTCGGCCGCGGTCCTCAATGCCGCCACGGGTGGACACAACGGGGTTCGCCTACTTCGGAGTTGGCGGCCTAGGGCCCGAACGAAGCTATGGGACCGACTTCGTGGTCCGTTACGGGGTCTCCCGTTCCGACTCGGCCCGGCTTGTTGCTTTCGACAGTCTGGACATAGGCCAGCCAAGACGCGGACTTCGGACCGCCGACAGCCCGTCGTTCGAGGACGAGGTATTCGTCCAAAGCGTAGAAGAACTGCCGATGCAGCCTGAAGTCGTGTGGGCGATTGGGCCTGGCGGCAACGCATGGCTGGCCAACACGTCGGACTACCGGTTGCACCAAGTGACGTTGGCCGGCGACACGCTTCGCACGGTCGAATTGCGCCGAGATCCAATTCGCCTCAAGGTATCCGAGCGCGACAGCTTGGCGGAAGCCAGCGGATTCGATCTCGACGAGATTCCTGTTTTTCGGCCTTTGTTCGACCGCATGGATGTAGCGCCGGACGGCTCCCTGTGGGTACGCAGGCCGCCTCCGGGCGTTGCATGGGACGTCTTCGACCTGTGCGGGCGCTATTTGGGCGCCGCGGCTCCCGAAGCGAAGCTCGAACGGGAGCCCTTCGTCTTGGCCGCCGCCGGCATCCTGATCGGCGTCGCCAGGGACGAACTGGGTTTGGAGTACGTCGTGCGGACGGTGCTAACGGATCCCGGCGGCGCACCGGTTCGTCCTGCCGACTGCCAGGGCGCCTAGCTAGCCTGGCTTCGCATCGGCTCGCGCACCACCGCTCGGGCCGCCCTTGCCCTGCACGGCGTGCTCGACGAGCGGCGGACGTACACGGGTTCGGCCGGCCAGCGGACCGCCTCGGCCGCCCTTGCCCTGCACGGCGTGCTCCTGCTCGCTAGTTCACCTCCTTCGGCAGGCGTACCACGCGCACCATCTCCACGTCGTACTCGCCCGTCTCGACGAACACCGCCAGTCCTCCGGGGCCGAACGCGTTGGGGACGACGACGTCGGCCGGATAGGTGCCCATGTACCTGCCGTCGGAGGACAGCACGTCCAAGGGGCCGTTGGCGCCGCCGTCGCCGGCGCTCCGCCGCACCCAGATGTTCCCGCTCCATGTCGTGTGCAGGCCCCGCACGACGGACACTTCCTCGTAGAACCGGGCTTCCTCGATCTGCTTCATGCGTTGCTCGCGGTTCGGCCTGGACGATATCACCATCATGTTTCCCGACACTCTCGTTCGCGGCTCCTCTTCCTCGCCTGCCTCCAGCGTTGCCAACTGCCGTTCCCTCCAGGCCCGCTTGATTCGATCGGTCACCGGGAGCGGCGGGATGGGCCGCGTCAGCGTGCGGGTCACGCCTTCCTCGCGAGCGATCTTGACCGCATAGGTCGTGGAGTCGGCAAACGCGACGCTCCCGTCGGGCAACGGGCCGGTGTGGAGAGTCGGCTCGAAGACAGGGGGCCGCGAGCGCCGCACATTGCCGATGCCGCCTACAATCGTGATCCCCGGCGGCAGTTCGATTTTCTCGTCGGTCTTCATTGCCGCCGGCGGTGTCCATGCCCTAGCGATCGTGGTCGTGCTCGCTTTCTCTCCGTCCAGCAACACCCGCTGGACGACGCGCTCGGAAGGCGTGGACATGTTCGCGTCTCCCGCGGAAACGGTCAGCGTCGTGCCTCCCGACGTTGCAGCGATCAATGCCAAGCCGCTGGGGTCGGCCACTGCTCTTGCGGACACTATCCCCATCACCTCCGGGCCCATGCCGTCGCTGCCGATGCCGACCATCCGTTCGTATTCGCCGTCGGGGCCGAAGACGACGTACGCGCGGTGTCCAAGATCGGCGATCACCACACGCCCGTCCCGCATCACTGCCATGGACGTGGCAAAGCGCAGTTCGCCCGGACCGTCGCCCGGGCCGCCGAACCTCCGCACGAACTGTCCGTCGGGGCTCACCACGACCACCTGCATCGCTTGTCCGTCGTAGATGTAGAGATTGCCCGCGCCGTCGAAGCCGGTGCTGCTGACATCGCCGAGCTGCTCCCAGTCGGCCGCGCCGATCGCGCCGACACGGTACACTTCCGCGAAGTCCGCATCCAGGACAACGTCTTCACCAGGCAATTCGACGACTTCCTGGGCCTCTGCCGGGACAGCGGTTGCTCCGAGGGTCGCCGCCATGGTCGCGGCCATGGTTGCTGCCATCATCGCCTTCGTGTTTGCAGTTGCTGTGGTCTTCATCGCTCCTCCTTGCGTGATTTGGTCGTCGTCGGCCTGGCCCGGTCAACGCTTCTCGTAGCGGCGCAACCGCCGGGGTCCGACTTCCGCGCCGTAAACGTTGCCGTAGCGGTCCACGGCGACCCCCTCCGCGGCGCTCGTGCCCGAGTTGTCGGGATCGGGCTCCGGATCGGGGATGAACGCGGTCACCCAGCCGTCGCGGGCGCTTCCTATGTAGATGCCTCTCTTGTATCCGCGGTTGCGCCGGGCGTCCGACTCGGAATCGGCGGAGTACAGCACGTCGTCGTCGTCGATGAACAGTCCGCTGGGGCGCCCGAACTGCGTCCAAGTCTCGAGATGGTTGCCTTCCTGATCGAAGATCTGGATGCGGCTGTTGCCCCGGTCGCCCACGAACAAGCGCCCCTGCGAGTCCATCGCCAGCGCGTGCGGGTCGCGGAACTGGCCGGTGCCGGTGCCCGTCTCGCCCCAGGCCATGACGAACGACCCGTCCGGCGCCAGCTTGACGATGCGGTTGTTGCCGCCGGCGTCGTGCCCGTCGGCGACGAAGATGCTGCCGTCCGGGGCCACGAGCACGTCCGAAGGCTTGCTGAAGATGCGTTCACCTTCGCCGGCCACGCCCTCCACGCCCAGCGTCATGAGCAGTTCGCCCTCGGGACTGTACTTGAGTATGACGTGCCCCACGCCCTCCGGGACCGGCGCATAGCCGACCGCGTCAGTGATCCAGACGTTGCCGTCCGCGTCCACGAACATCCCGTGCGGCCACACGATCTGCCCTGCGCCGAAGCTGCGGATCAAGTTGCCGTCGGGACCAAAGAGCATGACGGGATCGAGGTCGCTCCCCACGCAGAGATTGGCGCCGCACCGATCCGCGACCCAGATGTTGCCGTTCCCGTCCGGGTAGACCGCGCTGGTCGCCCCCCACTCCCGCTCCAGCTTGGCCCATCCGTCCATGGCTTCGTACGGATTGGGCAACTGCCCCTGTCCCACGGCTTCGCCCGCGAGAGTTCCGGCGACGGCGAGCGCGAGCCCGGCGGCACGGAACGCCTGTCTAGTTGTGGCCCGGCGGGCTTGTAGCGACGGCTTGAGATCGGACATTCTGGCTTTCTCCTGGTCAAAGTGCGCAGACGGCTCCGCTCCGGCGGGACGGTTCCGCTTCGGCGGCCTCTCGTAATCCTGTTGTCGCCGAAAGGATTTCGCCAGCCCGCCCGTCTTGCCTCCGGCGCGGCCGTCGTCCAGTGTACTTGCCCGCGCCTCGCGCCCCTGCTCCAACCTTCTTCGAGCGGTGCGCCGCCCGTCCATCCCTCCGAACTTCAGCCTAGTGCCGCCCATGTCGATTCCGATCTTTACGCCTAGCCGACCCGTCCGGCGGACGCCTGCGCTGCATCCATTGGCCGCGGCCGCCCTTCTCGCGACGGCGGTTGCCGCTCCGCTGCCTGGCCAGGACTTCATCGCGTCCCGGGTGGCGCCCGCGGAGGTCGGCATGTCGGCAGCGGTTCTGGACGGGGCCGCCGGTCTGTACCGCGAAGCCGTCGACCGCGGCGACTTGGTCGGCGCGGTGCTGCTCGTCGCCAAGGACGGGAAGATCGTCCTGCACGAGGCCGTCGGCTGGCGCGACCGGGTCCGCGGCCTTCCGATGGAACTCAACACCATATTCCGCATGGCGTCCAACACCAAGCCCGCGGTGGCGACGGCCGTGGCCATGCTCGTGGAGGACGGCAAGCTCCGATACGACGACTTGGTGCGCGAACACATGGCGTCGTGGGACAACTACCGGGCCGGCTTCGTCAACATCGGGCACCTGCTGTCCCACTCCAGCGGGCTCCGAATCCCTACTCTGTTCCTCCGGCCCTACATGACGCCGACGCCGGAGCATCCCGACGCCCCCACGCTGCAACTGGAGACCGCCCGCTTCGGCGAAGTCGGCGCTGAAGCCGTCCCCGGAACCACGTACAGCTACAACAATCCCGGCTACAACACGCTGGGCGCTCTCGTGGAGATCGCGTCGGGACTGCCGCTGGACGAGTACCTGGACCAGCATCTCTACACGCCCCTCGGCATGAACGACACCTATCACCACGAAGTGGCCGAGAAGCTGGACGGCAAGCTCGATCGCATGTCCGCCGTCTACTACGAGCGGGACGCCGACGGCGAGTGGGTTTCCGGCTGGGCGCCCGGCGACCCTCCCCAGGTTCCTTTCGTGCGGGCCTCCGGCGGCATGATCTCAACCGCGCTCGACTACATGATCTTCTGCCAGATGTTCCAGAACGGCGGCGAACACGGGGGCACGCGGTTGCTCGCGCCGGAGACCGTGGCACTCATGACTTCGCCCAAGATACGCACCAATCCCGGCTCCGACGATCCGCCGGCCTACTACGGCTACGGCTGGTCGGTCGCCGCCGACGGCTCCTATTCCCACAGCGGGTCGGACGGCACCAGCGCCTTCGTGGACCCGTCGCGAGGCTTGGTCGTGCTGGTGTTCACCCAGACGCCGCGCGGCCGAAATCCCGCGAGCCGCTTTCGAGAATTGGTGAAGTTGGCCCTGGAGGGTTGAACGAGGCCTGGGGCGGAGGGTTGAACGAGGCCTGCGGCGTTGAGGCCCCGAGGCGCTGGGCCCCCCGGGTTCGCCCGTGATGGCGTTGCCGATGAAACCAGCCGAGGGAAGGACGAGGGCGCTCCTGACCGCGCAGGCCGTTCGTACCAATCGAAAATATCATTTCCAATCCGTACATACGACCGCCCCAGCGCTGGGACCACGTCCGCACCGCAACGAAGGCGTCAGCCGACCGCTGGAGCGCGTTGCGCATGATCGCCCAACCCCGCGGACCACACCTGCACATCGACGAAAGCGTCGGCCAGCCGCCGGTACCCGATCCACATGATCGCTCGAACCCTCGGGCCGCACCTGCGCCATGCCGCCAGCCAGTCCCCGGTCGTGGTCCTGACCGGTCCGCGCCAGTCCGGGAAGACGACCCTCTCCCGGGCGTGCTTCCCCGACCACGAGTACGTGAACTTGGAGCGGCTCGACGTTCGAGAGTTCGCCGAGACGGACCCGAAGGGCTTTCTGGCGCAACACGCCGGCCCCGTGATCCTTGACGAAGCTCAGCTTGTCCCGGGCCTCTTCTCGTACTTGCAGGCGAAGGTGGACGACGATCCGACGCCGGGCCGGTTCGTGCTCGTCGGATCGCACTTCGGTTTGATCAAGACCATCGGCCAGTCCCTCGCGGGCCGCGCGGCCACGCTCACCCTGCTGCCCTTGAGCTTGGAGGAAGCGCGGCGCTTTCCCGCGGAGACCGGTTCGTTGTCAGCCGAGGGCGGCCGGGCGTCCACCGACGACCTGTGGACCACCGTCTGGACCGGCGGCTACCCGCGCATCCACGACCAACAGCTGCCTGCCGCGGAATGGCTGGCCGACTACGCCGAGGCCTATGTCCAGCGCGATGTGCGTCAAGCGTTCCGGGCGACTCACTTGCCGAGGTTCGTCAGCTTCATGCGCTTGGCCGCCGGGCGCGCGGCCCGAGAACTGAACCTGTCGTCGCTAGGGTTGGACGTGGGCGTGGCGCCTCCCACGATTCGCGTGTGGCTGTCGCTTCTCGAGGCTGGCTTTCTCGTCTTCCGAGCGCCGCCGTGGCAACCGCGTTTGCGCAAGCGGTTCGTCAAGACGCCCAAGTTGTACTTCGTGGATTCGGGACTCGCCTGCCACCTGCTGGGGATTCGCGAGCCCGACCAGTTGCGCGTCCATCCGCTGCGGGGCGCGCTGTTCGAAAGCTGGTGCGCCTCGGAGATCATCAAGGCTCGCGCCCACCGGGGCGAGGCGAACAGCCTCTTCCACTTTCGCGAGATCCGTGGCCTGAAGCTGGCTCTGGTGGTGGAGACCGCCCGCCACGCCATCGCCGTGGAGACCATGTCCGGCGCCACCGTCATGTTCGGCTTTCCCCGGCCGCTGGACCCGTTCCCCGAGCACGCCAACCCCCCACTTGTCGCTCGCCACCCGCATCGTGCACGGCGGCAACGACCGGCTCCACAGTCGGGGCGCGACGGAAGTCGTCCCTTGGTCGGCCATTCAGGACGTGCAGTGGGTTTGAGCGATCAGGAGGTCGCGACTGTGCGGCCCCACCTGTCTGGCCATGGGCGTATCGCCCGCACAAAGGCTATGGGCACAGATCTCGAATCAACAAGTGTTCGTGGCTCGCCTTCTGATAGATCTTCCCCCGGGTCAGCCTCTTGAAGTCCTGTTGAAGATTCTTGTCTTTCGAGACAAGTACCCGCACGTGACCTGCAATGGCGAGTGCCAGGATATGTGGATCATCTGATTTGAGGTTGCTCAAAGAAGTTGCTTCTTTTTCAACTAAGCAGAGCGAAATCATCTTAACTCTACCTTGCTGGCGCAATGCCCGAAACTTGCGGTGGAATCTTTGATGCGTGTAGACTTCTTTCGTGATTGTTTTCTCGGGCGAATAGACAAGCTTTCCTTTAGGCTTAACGTTGGTCGTGCCCTCTAGCCAATGGCGAACGGGAGCCATGTCGGGTGCGTTGTCGAGGTAATCGCTAAATGCATTCGCGTCCAATATGATGCACATTTGTTCTATTCGTCAAAACCGAGAAACGCATTCGTTTCCCTCAAGAAGAATTCTCGATAAGTATCGGGTGCACCGATCATGTTGCCCATGTCGTCAAATGTGATGTTATGTACAATTGTTCCTTTTCGGTATCGCGGCTCACAGTACACTAGAGATACATCTTCCGGATCGATGCGGCCTTTCCGAATCTCGATTCGCGCACGATCCAGCATGTAATCGCTGTGAGTCTCGATCACGAAACGGGATGGCCGTTGTCGACCAAGTCGATTGTTTCCCAGAACGCCGATCAAGATCGACGACAATACTGCTTGCGCTCGAGGGTGGAGATGCACTTCGGGTTGTTGTATGAGAGACGTCCTGGTCGCCTGCGATTGTGCAAGATGAACCAGAATGGGAAGCGCTTGACTGACGCCATAGCCGACATCCTTCAGGTTGGCTTTCGGCCCGCGAACTTTGACCTGCAACTGAAATGGGTCAATGCCAGACTTGCCCAGTCGTCTCACCACGATTTCAGCAAACAATCCTGTTTCTCGTCCAAAATCCTCTAGTTGCTTTTTCAGGTCAGTCCAGCGTTTTCCTCCCCTTCTGGCGATGCTCGCAAGCTCAGCCGGTATGTCTGTGCCTTCCGCATCCGGCGTATCCGAGAAAGGATTGTAGGTCCGTTCTGGACGTGACCGGACCGGCGCGATACTGCCTGCAGGAGGCAAGTCTGCGAACCTTCCAAACACCCTCGTGTCACGCCTGCGAAAATATGGATGAAGCTTCTCGACGAACCGCCGCTCCTCAACGTGATCGTCAAGCCACGACGGCAGGAGCCACGGACGTGCTTGGATTCGGCTAAAAACCGGTTCCGGAATAGAGACTTCGAGGAACCGGTCGCTGTTGACGATGGGCTGGAGACGGCGTCTGCCAGCATAGGGCCTTGATAGGTCGCGGCTCAAGATGATGCCGGCGTCACCAAAGCGCCAAATTACGTTCTTGATGTCGGCGCGTGCCCGTCCTTGCCGTTGACCCAATTCTGCCAAATAGGTGACCGGGCACCCACGGGCGTCGGCAAATGTTGCACCTATCTTGAACGACTTCAGCAGTGGTTTGCTCTTGCGGACGATCTCTCGAAAAGATCCCATCTCGTAGGGATGGCGATTGAAGTCCATCGTCGCGTGTGCGCCATACATGTAATCCGCCAACGCTTGCATGCACCCTAGCACCGTCGTCTTCCCCGTGCTGTTCTCGCCCACCAAGAACGTCAGCGGGCGAATGCGCACTTCCTGCGGCCCCTTGAAGCACCGCACGTCCTCGACGAGAAACCGGTCCAGCTTCATCGCACTCTCCCTGCTCCGGGCCACCTTCATCGCTCGCCCCTACTCCGCCGCGGGCTTCCCGTGCGTCCCCCACTTCTCGAACCACTTGCGCAGGTACAGCTGGGTGCGCAGGAAGTTCGACGGTCGCGAGCTCGTGCCGTGCCATTCGTCGGGGAAGCGGATCATCACGGTGGGCACGCCGACGTATTGGAGCGCTTGGTAGAACTCTTCGGTCTGGGCCATGGGGGTGCGCAGGTCCTTCTCGCCGGTGAGGAGCATGGTGGGCGTGGCGACGTTGCCGACGTAGAAGATGGAGGAGCGGTCGATCCACTCGGCGGGATCTTCCCAGAAGGGCTTCTCGAAGGTGCGGGTGTAGCTGATGGCGTCGGAGGTGCCCATGGCCGACATCCAGTTGACGATGGGGCAATTGGCCGACGCGGCGCGGAAGCGGTCGGTGTTGCCGACGATGTAGCTGGTCAGGATGCCGCCGCCGGAGCAACCGTAGACGAAGAGGTTGTCCTCGTCCACGTAGCCTCGCGCCAGCGCTTCGTCCACGCCGGTCATCAGGTCGGGGAAGTCGGCGCCGGGGTAGTCGTGGTTGATGGCGTTGGCGAAGGCGGTTCCGTAGCCGGTGCTGCCTCGGGGGTTCGTGTAGAGGACGACGTAGTCGTTCGCGGCGTGTTCCTGGAAGGCGAAGTTGAAGGAGCCGTTGTACATGCCGTGGGGGCCGCCGTGGATGACCAGCATGAGCGGGTATTTGCGGGCGGGATCGAAGTCCGGGGGCTTGACGATCCAGCCTTGTACGCGGAAGTCGTCTTCGGAGTCGTACCATATCTCTTCGACTTCGCCCAGCGCCACGTGGCCGAGCACGTCGGCGTTGACGGAGGTGAGGCGCACGGCGGAGGCGGGGTCGGCCAAGTCGAAGCGGTAGACGTCGCCGGGTTCGTGGGCGCTGGACACCGTGCCTACGGCTGTTCCGTCGTCCGCAAACGAGGACATGGCGAATATGTGCTCGCCGGTAGTGAGAGCGCGGACGCCGCCGTCGAGCGACACGAAGTGAAGTTGTCCGTAGCCGTCGCGGCGCACGTTGAAGTAGAGGCCGCTGCCGTCGGGCGCCCAGGTCATGGCGCCGGTCTGCCGGTCGTAGTCGCCCGAGATGACCCGCGAGCCGGATCCGTCTCGATTCATGACGTGGATCTCGCGGTTTCGGTAGGTGTCGCGGTGGGCGTCCGAGCCGGTGTAGGCGATTAGCGAGCCGTCGGGCGAAGGAACCGGTCCCGAGTCGGCGCCCCGCCGGTCGGTGAGGCGGCGGACTTCGCCGGTGGCCACTGCAACGGCGTAGATCTCGGACTCCTGCCAGTGCTCGGGCCGGTCCGCCTCCTCGTCGCGAAACGAGGTGAAGTAGAGTTCGGCGCCGTCGGGGCTCCACCGCACGCCCGAGTGGTTCCAGTCGCCGTGCGTGAGACGGCGGGCGGTTCCGCCCTCGGCGGGGACGACGAACACGTGCGTCCAGCCGGTGTCCACGTAGCCGGCCCGGTCGCGCTTGTAGGCTGCCCGCTCCACGACCTTGGGCTCGGCCGCCCATTTGGCGCCCTTGGGCCGGCCTGGAAGCGCCACCCCGGCGAACTCGGCCTTGGCGCCAACGCGGCTCGTGAACGCGATCCACCGTCCGTCGGGCGACCAACGCGCCCCGGAGGGACTGTTCTCCAGACGGGTCACTTGGCTGGTGGCGCCTTCGTCGTCCATCCATCGCACGAACAACTGGGCGCCGCTGGGCTCGCCGGGCGCCGTGAACAGGATGCGGGCGCCGTCGGGCGACCACGCGGCTCCGCTGCCGTCGGTCAAATGGCGGTCGCGGGCGCCGTCGGCGTTCATGATCCGAAGCGACGACTTGCGCCGGTCGTTGGCCTTGTCGATCCAACCGCGCGTGTACACGATGCGCTGGCCGTCGGGGGAGATGCGCGGATTCGAGACGGTCTCCATGTCCAGGTACTGCGCGAGAGACAAGGGGGACCTGCCGTCCGGGAGAGTTGACGGAGCCTGTCCGGCATCTTGGGCCTGGGACGGCGCGGGGGATGCGAAGAGCGTCGGCGCCATGGCCAGAACGGCCGCGACGGCCAGCAGAGCCGGACAATCGAAGAGTCGGATCCCCCGGCGGTCGTGGGTCGTGGGAAGGCGGCGTTGGGTCATTGCATGATCCTCCGAAGACATGAGATGTGCGACGATTCGGGCATCGGCGCGAGGCGCCGCGCCAATGTCAGACGAGTCTCCCGACGACGCTCAGCAGCCGGTCCACGTCGTCGCGGTTGTTGAACATGGCGACGGCCGCGCGCAGCAGCCTATCGTCTTCCTGGAAAGTGACGGCCACGCCGTCGTCCTTGAGCGCCGCCGCCAGAACCTCGGGGTCGAGGCCGTGGTAGAAGCTCACGATGGGGGACGGATTGCCGGGCGGCGTGAACAAGTTCATGCCCAGTTCGGCCGCTCCCTCTCGAAGTTCGGCGGCCAGCGCGTGGGTGTGCTGCGCGATGCGGTCCGGTCCCACTTCTTCAAGGAAGCGAAGCGCCGCGTCCATGACGGAAACGGGCCCGTAGGCTGCGCTGCCGTACTCGAACTTGGCCGCCGACGTCTTGAGGCGATAGCGGTGTTCGGGCAGCTTTTCGGCGACTTGTTTGTGGCCGTAGCGGTCGGGCGTCATCCACTCCAGGTGCTTGCGGCGGACATAGAATGGAGCGCAACCGTAGTCGGCGAAGAGCCACTTGTATCCGTTGCCGCAAGCGAAGTCCACGTTCTCGGCGTGCAGGTCCACCGGAAACGTGCCGAAGGCCTGGACGGCGTCGGCGTACAAGTATCCGCCGTGGGCGTGCGCGAGTTCAGCCAGCGCTGGAAGGTCGTGTCGAAAGCCGTTCCGGTTGGACACCCATGCCACGCTGATCAACTTGGTGCGCTGATCGGCCCTGGCGGCGAAGTCCTCGGGCGACACCACGCCTTCCCGGGCAGGCACGATCCGCAACTCGACTCCCTTGTTCCGCTCCAGCTCGCGGTACAACACGAACGTCGTGACGAAGTGGAGTTCGTCGACCAGCACGTTGTCGCCCGGGCGCCAGTCGACCGCGTTCGCGATCACGTTCTCGGCGTCGCTGGTCGAATACAGCATCGCCACTTCGTCCTCGTCGGCGCCGAACACGCGCGCGAATCCGGCCCTGGCGCTTTCGAGGGCGGCACTCCGGCTCTCTGGGTCCCGGTAAAGCGACTTCTCCTCGGCGTAGGCCGTCAAAACGTCCCGTACCGCTATGGACAAGGGCCCGACCGACGCCGTATTCAGATAAGCCAGCTCCTCCGTGACCGGAAACGCGTCCCGAACGCCCAACGGATCGTCCGCGCCCCGGCTCGTGCCGAACCGTCGGCTCCCGGCCGCATCCGCCCGCGTCTCGGCCCCACCCGGTGCGCCGCTCGTCTCCCTGCGTTCAATTTCCTGCGCGAGACTCCGAACGGCCGTCACCCCCGCGAGCCCCGCGGTTGCCGTGGTCTTGACGAAGTTCCGGCGATTCCAGGCCTTCATGGCGTTCTCCCTGCGAGAGTTGGTTGCGCGTCGGCTCAATGATGGTATCCCGATGCGGCGCCCCTGGCCAGATCCGCGCCGCCCGTCCCAATGGCGAGGCCGGGCCGCCCGTCCCTATCTTTGTCTTCGTCTTCGCCGGGCATTTCCGGTGAGGCGCCGCGCCAAGGAGACTCGACTTGCTGGGATTCGACTTCGTGTGGGCCGACGTCACCGCTTGGTGGAACGAGTTGGTCGCCTTTGCGGTTCCGCGCTTGGGGCCTTCGGCGGGCATCCTGGCGCTGGCCGGCATCGTCTACCTGGTCGTCCGCAAGTTCGTGATCCGGGCCGCCGGGCGGGTGGTCGCCCGCACCAAGACGGACCTCGACGACCAAATCCTGCACTCCATCCGGCGGGCGCTGTCGTGGTCGGTCCTGACGTGGGTGTTGTGGCGGCTGGCCTTCGTCTGGTTCCCCCCGGGCGCCGACGGAGCGCCCCCCCGGGCCGCCGAATGGGTTGTCGCGCTGTGGATCGCGCTCCTCTTCGTGCCCTTGAGCCGGTTGGCCTGCGACCTGTTGCTCATCGTAGGGACGCAGGTCGCTTCGCGCCGCCGGGCCACCCTCGACGCCACGGCGCTGCCCCTGGCCACGCGGGTCCTCCGCTTTCTCCTGATCGCCGTGGGCGCGATGCTCGCCCTGGACCGCCTGGGCATCAACATCCAGCCCTTCCTGGCGGGTTCGGCGGTGATGGGCCTGGCCATCTCCTTCGCGGCCAAGGACACGCTGTCCAACCTCATCGCGGGCGTCCTGCTGGTCCTCGACCGCCCGTTCCAGGTAGGTGACAGGATCGAGCTGTGGAGCGCCCCGAACGAGACGGGAACCTGGGGCGACGTGGTCGACATCGGCCTGCGCGCCACGAAGATCCGCAATCCGGACAACCTCGTGGTGGTCGTGCCCAACAACGAGATCATGCGGCGCGACATCGTCAACTACACCATGTCGGGCAAGGACATCCGCCTCCGGATTCCCTTCTCGGTCGCGTACGAATCCAATCTGGAGCGCGCCAAGGCGCTGCTGGTGGAGGCGGCGGGCGCGGTTCGGGGCATCAAGGCGGACCCGGTGCCGATCGTGATCGTGCGCGGCTTCGGCCCGTCCGAGATCAACCTGGAGCTCCGCGTGTGGATCGTGGACGCGAGGGTGCGCCGCCGGATCGCCGACGAGATCACCGGCAACATGCTGGTCGCCTTCGCGGCGGAGGGCGTGGAGATTCCGTATCCCCGGCGGGAACTGTACATACGGGGACAACCGCTGCCGACCGGCCGGGACGCCGAATGACCGGAGCCGAGACGACCCGAGAGGTCCGCCAAGCCGTGATCGGCGACCACTTCCGCCGACCGCGCAACCGAGGCCCGCTGGTTCGCGCCTCCGCCACCGGGCAGGCCGACAATCCCGCCTGCGGCGACGTGGTGCAGGTCTGGGCGCGCGTGCAGGACGGCAAAGTGGCCGAAGCGACCTTCGACGGCAGGGGATGTCTGCTGTCCCAAGCGGCCGCGTCGATGGTGACCGTCGCGGTCCAGGGCAAGACGGTGGACACGGTGGCCCGACTCCGCCGCGAGTTCGCACAGGGCCTCCAGCCCAACGGCCCCGGCCTGCCCCCGGAGTTGGGAGACCTGCGCGCGCTGGAAGGCGTGGGCCGCTTCCCCAGCCGAATTCGGTGCGCGGTTCTCGCCTTCGACGCCTTCGCCGAAGCGCTGGAGTCCGGGGAGGACTGATCGTCCGAGCAAATCCTCCGCGTCCGCGCAATCCGCGCAATCCCCCGCTCGAACCCGCCTCCCTTTCTCCGCGGCCCCCTTCCGCGCTACTCTAGAGGCTGATTCGTCATCCAACGTCGTCTCGCCATCCAGGAGCCTTCCGACCGTGGGCAGATTCGCCGCCGTTCGCTCTCTCGTCTCTCTCGCCAAGCTTTCGCTGGCCCGTCCTGCGCTTGCCTTCGCGCTCGCCGCCGTCGTCCTTCCGGCCAGCGGAGCCTCTGCGCAGCTCACCTCTCCCGAAGAGCAGTTCGGATTCCGCCTGGGAACCGACTACCAGCTCGTCAACTACCAAGGGCTGACCGAGTACTGGCATCTGCTGGCGGAGCAGTCGGACCGCATGACCGTCGAGTCCATCGGCAAGACGTCCGAAGGCCGCGACCAGTGGATGGCCGTCCTCACCTCTCCCGCCAACCGGTCCGACTTGGCCCGCTACAAGGAGATCGCGCGCCGGCTGGCCCTGGCCGAAGGAATCGGCGAGGACGAGGCCCGCGCGCTGGCGGCCGAGGGCAAGGCGGTCGTGTGGATCGACGGCGGGCTCCACGCGACGGAGGTCTTGGGTGCCCAGCAGCTCATGGAGCTCGTCTGGCAGATGGTGAGCCGGGAGGACGCGGAGACCATGCGCTTCCTGGACGAAGTCGTCCTGCTGGCGACCCATGCCAATCCGGACGGCCACGCCTTGGTCGCGAACTGGTACATGCGCCACGACGATCCGCTCGAGCGCACGACCCAAGGCGTCCCCGCGCTCTACAACAAGTACGCCGGACACGACAACAACCGCGACTTCTACATGGCCTCGCTGGCCGAGACCGAGAACATGAACCGGGTGGTCTACCGGGAGTGGTTCCCGCAGATCGTCTACAACCATCACCAGACCGGCCCGCAGGGGACCGTGATGTTCGCGCCCCCGTTTCGCGATCCGCCGAACCACAACCTCGATCCCATCATCATCACGAGCCTGGACCAAGTGGGCTCCGCGATGCACCACAGGATGGTGGTCGAAGGCAAGGGCGGCACGACCATGCGGCGCGGCGCGAGCTATTCGACTTGGTGGAACGGAGGACTGCGCACGACTCCGTACTTCCACAACATGATCGGGCTCCTCACGGAGACGATCGGCCATCCCACGCCCATTGAGATACCGTTCCTTCCCAACCGGCAGATCACGCACGGCGATCTGCCCATGCCCGTGCCGCCCGGCACCTGGCGCTTCAGGCAGTCCGTCGACTATTCGCAGACTGCAAACCGAGCGGTGCTGGACTATGCGGCGCGGAACCGCGAGCACCTGCTCTTCAACATCTGGCGCATGGGGATGAACTCGATCGAGCGGGGCAGCCGGGACTCCTGGACGGTGCTGCCGAAGTGGATCGACCGCGTGGCGGAGGACGTGGGCCCGCGCGGCTCGCTCGCCGACTACGAGGCCCACCTGCGCGACCCTGCCAACCGGGACGCGCGCGCGTACGTGTTGCCTTCGGACCAGCGCGACTTCGCGACGGCGACCAAGTTCGTCAACGCGTTGCTCAAGAACGGCGTAACCGTCCATGTCGCCGCCCGCGACTTCGCCCTAGCGGGGAAGGACTATCCGGAGGGCTCCTACGTGGTCGTCACGGCGCAGGCGTTCAGGCCCCACGTGATCGACATGTTCGAGCCGCAGAACCATCCGAACGACTTCCAGTACCCCGGCGGCCCGCCCATCGCGCCCTACGACAATGCGGGCTGGACGCTGGCGCTTCAGATGGGCGTGGAGTTCGACCGCGTCCTGGAGCCGGTCAGCGGCCCCTTCGAGGAGGTGGACTGGATGGCCGAGCCCCGGCCCGGGCGCGTGACCGGAGCGGCCTCGCCGGCGGGCTTCGTGACTGCGCATGTGAACGACGCCTTCGTTGTCGCGAACCGGGTGCTGCGCGACGGCGGCGAGGTGTCCTGGCTGGCGGAAGAGTTCGCCGCTGGGGACATGAGCTTTGCGCCCGGCGCCTTCTACTTCCCGGCGGCCTCGGCGAGCCGGGAAAGGGTGGAGGAGTGGGCCGCGGAGCTGGGGATTTCCTTCCACGGCGTGGACCAAGCGCCCGCCGCGGGCGGCGCAATGGCGCTTTCGGACGCGAGAGTCGGCCTGTGGGACCGCTACGGCGGTTCGATGCCCTCCGGCTGGACGCGCTACGTGCTGGAGAACTTCGAGTTCGACTTTGAGGTGATCTATCCGCCCGAAGTGGACGCAGGTGGGCTCGCGGGCCGGTTCGACGTGATCGTGCTGCCCGACGGCGCATTGGGGAGCGGAGGCCGGGGATTCCGGGGCGGACCGAGCGACGAGTTTCTGGCGAGCCTGCCCGACTCGTTGCGCGCGAGGGTGGGATCGCTGTCGGCGGAGCGGAGCGTGCCGGCGTTGCGGGAGTTCCTGGAGCAGGGCGGCGCGGTGGTGGCGGTCGGTTCGTCCACGGCGCTGGCCGGTCGCCTGGGCCTGCCGGTGGAAGACTATCTGCTTGACGGGCAGGGCGCCCCCCTGAGCCGAGACGACTACTTCACGCCGGGCTCCGTTCACGAAGTCCGCGTGGAGCACGGGAGTCCCGTCACCTATGGCCTTGGTGCGCGCGCGCGGATTCTCCACAGCCACAGCCCCGTGTTCCGGATCGCCCCCGGCGCCGACGGAGTCCGCCGCCTGGCTTGGTACGACTCGCCGGAGCCCCTGATCAGCGGTTGGGCGTGGGGCCAAGAGCATCTGGAAGGCGGGACCAGCATGGTCGAGGCGGATGTGGGCGCCGGCAAGCTCTTCCTCTTCGGCCCGAAGATCACCTTCCGCTCGCAGCCCCACGGTACCTTCCCCCTGCTGTTCAACAGCATCCACTACGGAGCCGCACGACGAGACCGCCCCGCCAGTTAGCCGCGCCGCCCGACTCCTTCGATCGCGTGCCGATGGCCGTATGTCACGCACGTCGGCCAGCGCGGCTCGCCCAGTGTTGCGGGTGGTCGCGTGCTTGCCGCGCTCGACGCCGTGGCTGATTCCCTGAACGCGTGCGGATGGCTGCACTTCGCGTAGCCGCGATCGACGCCGGGTCGAACGCGATCCGGTTTGTGGCGGCCGACTTCGCTTGTGCGCCGGATTCGGCGGGGGTCCCCGGGGATCCCGGCGGTGCCGTCCCATCGGACTATTCCGTCGTCGCGAGGCTTCGCTTTCCCGTCCGCTTGGGCCACGGCGTCTTCACGCGGGGATTGCTCGACCCGGAGACCATGGACGAAGCGGTAGCCGCGTTTCGTCGTTTTCGCGCCGAATTGGACCGGCTGGGCGTGGACTCGCAACAGGCCGTGGCGACCAGCGCGACAAGGGAGGCGGCCAATCGCGACGAGTTCTTGGACAGAATCTACCAAGAATCTGACATCGTTCTGGAGCCGATCGACGGCCGGGAGGAGGCGCGCCTCGTGCATCTCGCCGCAAGCCGGCGCGTGGACTTCTCGCGGGGCCGCTGGGTGCTGGTCGACCTGGGCGGCGGGAGCGTGGAAGTCTCGTTGGTGAACCACGCGGGCATCCTCCGAAGCGAGTCGCACCGGATAGGCACCGTGCGGCTGCTCGAGAGAATGGAGGCGGCCGAGGGTTGCGCGGACACCGTGCGCGAGTGGGTGGAACGCGAAATCCGAACCCTCGACATACCGAGCGCACCGAGCCCCATGTCCGTCGCACCGGACGGCGCGGACCCTGTCTCCTTCGCGGCGACCGGGGGCAACGCCGAATCCATCGCCAAGCTGGCGCTCGACTACGTGAACCCCTCGCGCGTTGCCGTGCTCTCCAAACGCCGGCTGGACGCGGTCGTGCATCTGCTTGCCGGCATGACGGTTCGCGAACGAATCGAGCGGCTCCGCCTGCGCCCGGATCGCGCCGACGTCATCCTCCCCGCCGCTCTCGTCTATCAGCGCTTCGCCGAACTCGCGGGCGCCGACCGCATCGTGGTCCCCAACGTCGGCGTCAAGGACGGCGTGTTGCTGGACTTGGCCGCCGGAGGCCGCCCGGCGCTCCAAGCCTCGTTGGAGGGGAGCGCGCCGCCTTAGCGTCTCGGGTGTCGCCCCGGGCCAGCGTGACGTCCCAGTCTTCTTCGGTTGCCTCTTGTTGCTGGGTTGCGGCTGCCTCTTGGGCCGGACAGGTCGTCCTAGCTTGCGTCATTGTGGCAGGTGGATGCAAGGTTGATGCTTGACAGCCGTCGCCTCCACCGACCACACCAGCCTCGTCTCCCGAGGGAGGCAGGCAAGCCATAGGAGCAGAGCCATGAACGACATATCGTCAGCCACGCCCGTCCCAGCCCTTCTGATCGTGTTGGCCGCCATGGGCGCAATTCCGGCGCAGGCCCAGGCGCAGCAGGACATGTCGGAAGTCGTGATCGAGACCATCGAGTTGGAGGAGGACTTGTTCGTGCTGGTCGGGCGAGGCGGCAACATCGGCCTTTCGGTAGGCGAGGACGGCGCATTCCTCATCGACGACCAATACGCCCCGCTGACCGAGAAGATCCTGGCCGCCGTCGCCGCGGCGACCGACGAGCCCGTCCGTTGGGTGCTGAACACGCACTGGCACGGCGATCACACCGGCGGCAACGAGAACTTGGGCAAGGCGGGCGCGATGATCGTCGCGCACGAGAACGTCTACCGTCGCATGAACCCCGCCGAATTCGGCGAACTCGCAGGCCGCTCCAGCCAAGCTCCCCCCGCCGCCCTGCCGGTCGTCTCCTTCGACCACTCCATCCGCTTCCACTGGAACGGCCGGCACATCGAAGTCGCCCACATCCCCGCCGCCCACACCGACGGCGACGCCATCGTCCACTTCCCCCGCGCCAACGTCTTCCACATGGGCGACACCTTCTTCAACGGCCGCTACCCCTTCGTGGACGTCGACAGCGGCGGCGACATCGACGGCGTGATCGCCGCGGCCAACTTCGTCCTGGAGCGAGCCGACGCCGACACCCGCATCATCCCCGGCCACGGCCCCATGGCCTCCCCCGAGGACCTGCGCGCCTACCGCGACATGCTGGAGACCGTCCGCCTCCGCGTCGCCCGCCTAGTAGCCGCCGGCCAAACCGAAGACGAGGCCGTCGCGGCCCGTCCCACCGAAGACCTCGACGCGACCTGGGGCGCGAATCCGGAACGGTTCGTGCGGGCGGTCCATCGTAGCGTGACGCGGCGGTAGGGGGTTGGCGTAGCCGAGGCTTAGTCTTGCAACGACAGGCTGGGTTGTAACCTCGACGACAAACGTGCCAGCTTCGGAACGGCTTCGCACGCGAGATCGAAGTAGTGGGAGTCCTTCTCGACGCCGATGCTCTGATAGCCCACTGCTTCGGCTGCCGCGAGCGTGGAACCGCTGCCGCAGAACGGATCGAGCACGACGCCTTCGCCCAGCGGTAGCACGCCCCTGACCACTTGGCGCAGGAAGTCTTGAGGCTTCAAGCTGGGATGCGGCGCGAGCGTTCGTTCTTCTGTTCGCGTGGGCGACGAACGAATCACGTCGCCAAAGGGCTTCGCCGAAGACGGACGGCGAAAGCCTCCAGCGCCCCACTTGCGAAGGTTGTCCTGAACCCTGCCCTCCAGAGGCTTGCGGAAGACCAGCCAGGGCTCCCACATCGATCTCGGCATCACGCTGACGCCACTGAACTCGTCGTGAGCTCCCTTCGGCCGATCTCCTCCCCGCATGGTGGTGACGAGCCGGACGATCTCTCCCCTCCGCTCCAGTCCCGCCTGCACGAGCGCCACGGCGACCAAGTACGACATCAGCGGATTTGCCGCGACGACAACGTTGGCACCCGGTACGAGGACTGGCTTCAGCGCCTGCGCCCAGCGCCCGAAGAACAAAGACAAGTGATCCAAGTCTGTTTGCGAAAGCACGGTGAAGCGAGGGAGCGGCGACCTCTTCGCGCCGTCGAAGGAAGGCGGCAACCGCCACACGCCGCCCTGTCGCCTGCGGAGCTTGGCTTGCTCCTTCGCGGAGTACTCCACGAGTCCATACGGCGGGTCCGTGACGACGGCGTGAACGGAATTCGGTTCCGCCCGCGCCAACCAGTCGAGACAGTCGGCTCGGTAGAGCTTCGTTCGCCCAAGAGAGCGGCTCGGCCAGCGGATCTGGGCGTCGGCTTCGGCCTCAAGGTCGTTTTCGGCGGAGATACGGACGCCCGCTGGCGGGGCCAGAGCCTCGTTCAGCAAGTAGCGGCCACGGCCCTGGCGAACGAACATGCGGGGCGTGTTGAGCCGAAGGTACGAACGAACGCTCGACCTCGGCACGTCTCCGATCACGTCGTGCACGCCAGCCACGATCTCGGCGACGGAAGCCCCGCCGGGCTTCGTCTCCAACACCTTGACCACGGCATCGCGCACTTCGCCGGGACGCCTTCTGTGTTCCATGCTACGAAAGGTGAGACGTCTGGACGTCTTTGTCAAGATTGGAAGGATGGAACGCGTCCCAGGCCGCGTCGACGGCCGTCATCGCCTATCCAGCCCAGCCGCCTGTACCGCGACCAACAACCCGCCAGCCTACAAGCGGCATCTTCATCTCCTCGAGCAGGCCGACGACCGATCCCGGCCGTCTTGGAAACGTAGGCTGCCTGCACCAAGCGGAAGTGGATCGATGTCGGTTGGCCCTTGCAGCGATAGGGCCCTGAGATGCATCAAGTCCCGATTTGATCCTTGAGGGCTTGTAAGGCTCGGAGAATGCCGTGAGTAAAGACATCACTACTTGGTGCCGATAGGTATTGAGCATAGTCGCGAACGGGTGTGCCGTCGCGACGGCTTATCGTGACGCACCAAAGACCTTCGGTCTTCGCGGGATTTACGTGGATCGTGCCGATTGGTTTACCCTTATATTTCACTGTATGATCAGCAAAGCCGAAATCGTTCATTTGTAGAAGAGCAAAGTCAAGCCATCTTAATCTTGTTGATGGACGAGGGGGCGGAGCAATTCGGTAAGGACCAATATGGAGCTTCTTTTCGAAGACGTGAGGGGTACGAATCTCTTTAGGAGAAAACTCCACTATTCCGTAGGCAATCGTGACGTGATGTTCGAATCGATGCCGCTTGAAGGTCTGCCATAGTTGACCGAAGATCTTGCTAGCGACAGCGTTGCAGAGAGACGACAGAAAAGCCATTATAGTCGTTGCGGCTTGCACCACATTGTTTTAGACTCCATCTAGGAACCTAGTCACCACTCACGGCGTCGCGACAGTCCGAGTTTGCTGGTCAACATGACTTCAAAAGCCTGGCGGGAAAGCGTCTCCGACGATTGCAGCTTCTTCTGCGATTCCTCCAGGGTCAAGACCTCCCAATGACCTCGTTGAAGACAACGCGTTCCATTGTCGTCTTCGGTGACGTCGGGCGTCAACCATATGATGTCGCCTGAATCGATGTCATGGCGCGGCTTGTCGCTAGGGCCTCCAATGGCTTCGAAGAATCGAGGATCGACACATACAGCTAGTTTTGCATTCCAGCGTCGCAGGGTTGGTGCCTTGATCAGAAGTTGAGGCAAAAGTCTCTTGGCGCTGGAAGATCGCCAATCCGGCCTCCGCACCTTCTGTGGAAACGGTGGCCGTTCATGGTCGTCGTTGTGGAGGCAAAGAAAGTCGTGACGCATGTTTTCGCCAGAGAAATAGACTGCCTGCATCTCTAAGCCATGCCATTCTAGTTTATCGTAGCGACGCTGGGCGATCACAAAATCGATTTTTCCAGCGGGCTTGCCGGTTTGAGTGCTCTCCATAAACGGCACCTCGCGGGCGACCTGGATCTCCTCGGGATCAAATCCAACGATTTCTGCAAGCCAATGCAGAACCACTTCGTTTTGCTCGAAGCGTTTCGGGCACATTACGACCATCTCTTCTATTTCTGCACGAATTCGCCCATCGTCATTGGCATATCGCGCGATTCCGCAGACACCGCCGGGCTTCTTGCAGGCTTGGCCGTCTTGAAAGGGACAAGGGAGGCTGTCGTCCGTCGCACCTCTGTGCCGGAGGGCTTGCCCAGCCAGCTGAATGCGCTCGTCCGGCGTCAAGGTCAATAAGTGTTGACCGTACCAGTCTGCTATGCCGTAGCGGTCACGCGTCACGAAAAAGACGCCGCTGGGTTTGCATCCATACTAGAAAACGCGATGTCGCGTGACGATTAATTCGTTCAAGCGAGCATGATGGGAAGTCTTCATGGCGACGCGGGCCGCTGTAAAGCCATGTCGGTGAACCAAGTCGACGATCTCTGGCGCCATGTCGTAAGTCATCAGAAAGTCTACGTTCGTGTCTGCCAAGATGGCAAAAATACGTGCGTGATCGATCTCATGATGCAAATAGAGACGGCGGCCTGCACGCTTTCCACCCGCGGTATACGGAGGATCAATGAAAATCACTGCGTCGTCGATCAAAGCAATAGATTCCAGCATCTTCATTCCATCAGCTTCGCAAAACGCTATGCGATTGGACAACATTGCGATGTCGCGCAACCGTCGTACAAGCGTTGCCGGATACCAACGTGACGCTACGCCTTTGCCGTTCTCTCCGACACGGGTAAAGGAAGCGCCATGTGCCAGAATGCCACTGCGACGAGTGCGGTTCAGTACCAGCGTTCGAAAAGCTTGATCGACCAAACCGGCTGGAACACGTCTGTCAAGTGCAATAACGTTCCGCCTAGTTGCTTCGAAAGCGCTGATCTTATTGCATAGATCGGTCGTGTGAGAAAGACAGGCGTGCCAGAAGGCGGCGACATCCCGGTCGATCTCGACGAAAATGCAACGAGTCGCCAGACGTTCGGCTGCGACTGTTAGCGAAACAATCGCGCCGCCGCAAAAGGGTTCGAGAAGCACTGAAGGCGTCGGGCGACTCGACAACCACGTTCTAATGTGCGGAATCAACCATGTCTTGCCGCCGGGATAACGCAACGGTGATCGTTGTGGCACCGATGCCACATTCGCGGCGGGAATCCGCGAGAGGGGAATGCCGTAGTCGCGCTCGGACGACGGCTGGACGGTAGACGGCGTCGCGCCGACGGCGTTGTCGAGGGGGAGACTGGGAACAGCTACGGACGATCGGTGCGGCGACAAGGCGTCCTTTCGGCGGGAGACCCGCAATCGCATGCGACGTTGGAAATGATCGAGTCGCGCACCGGTTGCCGGTGCGGCCATCCTACGAAGTATTGGACTTGGACGCGCGACGGTCAAGCCGGATGAGTCGGCCCGAGCGGGAGCCGGCCCCTACCCGGCCCCAGCCGCCTGTCGCACCGCCTGCACCGCGACCGACAACCCCGCCAGCGTGGGAACGGCCTCTTCGCTACGCATCTCGTCCAGGAGGCCGTGGAAGCGGTCGAGTCGGCTTCCGTTGCCGCCGAAGTCGAAGGCGTTTGCGAACGTGGGGTCGCCGGCCAGGGCCGCGGCGGTCAGGCGGCGGCGGGTGGCGCCGATGTCCTCGATCAGGCCCAGGCTCCAGCGGCGCTCCCACTTGTTGCCCTCGGCGCCGGCCTTCTCGATGCAGGAGGCGAGCCAAGGGATGCGCAGCTCTTCCGTCACCCAGTAGTAGGTGCGGGCCGCCTTCACGGGAGTAGTCTCGGAGGTGCGGGCCAGGCGGAGGATTTCCAGCAGGTGGTCGAAGTAGCGCAGGGTGAACAGGCTGCGGGCGAACTCCTCGTTCACGCCCAGGCCGACGGCTTGGTCGACGCTGGACAGGAAGGCTTCGCGGTCTTCTCCGGCGACGAGTTCGTGGAACCGGCCGCGCAGGGCTTCGATCGCCGCGAGGTCGCCTTCGATCAGCGAGGTGGAGGACTCGTCGGGGTCGCAGTTGGCGAGGACCCAGCGGGTCGTTCGTTCCAGAACCTGGGCTAGGCCCATCACCCAGCGGTAGGCCGAGCCGGCCCGCACCTGGGCTTCGCGGGCGCAGATCGCCTCGAGGGTCTTGCGGTGCTGCGTCAGCTGCGAGGCCACCAGCCACGCTCGCGCGACTTCGGCTGGGCCCCGTCCGGTCTCGCGCGACACCCGCGTCAGGAACGAGGCGCCCATGACGTCGACGAGGTCGTTGGTCAGCTGGCTGGCCACGATTTCGCGGCGCAGGCGGTGCTTTCGGGCGCCCTCGCGTCCAACTAGCTCCACGGCGGCGGCGGGGAAATAGCCGAAGAAGTAGCCTTCGGCGGCGGGATCGTCGGGCAGGCCGGAGCCGAGCAGGGCCGACTTCAGGTGCAGTTTCGCGTAGGCGAGGAGGACGGCAAGCTCGGGGCGGGTCAGGGACTCGTTGGCTTCGCGGCGGGCGCGCAGTTCGTCCCAGGACGGCAGGCCCTCGGCTTCGCGGTCGAGGAGGCCCGTGCGCACCAGGTCTCCCATCAGCGCCCAATAGTGATCGACGCCGCGGCGCGCCCGGTACTCGTCCAGCGACACGGCCAAGCTCTGGTATTCGTTGTCGAGCAGCACCTGGGCGGCCACTTCGTCGGTGAGGCGGTGCAGCAGCTGGTTGCGGTCCCCGCTGGTCGCGTCGCCCGCCCGCAGCGCTTCGTTCAGCAGGATCTTCAGGTTGACTTCGCGGTCCGACAGGTCCACGCCGCCGGAGTTGTCCAGCGCGTCGGTGTTGATGCGCCCGCCCTTCAAGGCGTATTCGACTCGGGCGGCCTGCGTGAAGCCCAAGTTGCCGCCTTCGCCCACGACCGCCGCCTTCAAGTCGTCCACGTCGATGCGCACGGCGTCGTTGGAACGGTCGCCCGCGTCGGCGTGAGACTCGTTGCCGGCCTTGACGTAGGTGCCGATTCCACCGTTCCAGAGCAGGTCCACGGGCGCCGCCAGCACGGCCTTGATCAGGCTCTCGCCGTCGAGCGAGCGCTGGTCTTCGGGCAGCCCCAGGACGGCGGCAGCCTCCTCGGTGAGGTCCACCGACTTGATTTCGCGGGGCACCACCATGCCTCCAGGGGACAGTTTGGCGCGATCGTAGTCGTCCCACGACGAACGGCCCAAATCGAAGATCCGCCGGCGCTCTTCGAAGGAGGTCTCCGGGTCGGGATCGGGGTCGATGAAGACGTGCCGGTGGTCGAAGGCCGCCACCAAGCGAATCGCGCGCGACAGCAGCATGCCGTTTCCGAAGACGTCGCCGCTCATGTCGCCGATGCCCGCGACCGTGAAGGCGTCCTTCTGGATGTCCTTGCCCTTCTCGCGGAAGTGACGCTTGACCGATTCCCAGGCGCCGCCGGCCGTGATGCCGACGACTTTGTGGTCGTAGCCGTTGGTGCCGCCGGAGGCGAAGGCGTCGTCGAGCCAGAATCCGTAGTCGGCGGCCAGCGCGTTGGCCAAGTCGGAGAAGGCGGCCGTGCCCTTGTCGGCGGCGACCACCAAGTAGGGATCAAAGCCGTCGTAGCGGACGACGCGCTCGGGCCGGGCGCCGTTGCCGTCGATGTTGTCGGTCACGTCGAGGAGACCGCGAATGAGGGTGCGGTACTGCGCCTGCGCCTCGTCGGCCATCTCCTCGCGAGTCGGCAGCGAGCGCAGGCACACGAAGCCGCCCTTGGAGCCGCCCGGCACGATGACCGCGTTCTTGACCATCTGCGTGTAGACGAGTCCCTGGACTTCGGTGCGGAAGTCGTCTTCGCGATCCGAGTGGCGAATTCCGCCCCGCGCGACCATTGCGCCGCGCAAGTGGACGCCCTCCATTCGCGAGGATCGAACCCACACTTCGTACTTGAGGCGGCTCGCGAGGACCTCCCGCAGGCGGTCGCACTCGAACTTGAAGGAGACGTAGGGGACGCCGCCGGACCTGCGCACGGGCTCGCCGTCGCCCGCCACGTAGTAATTGGTGCGCACGGTCGCCTCGATCACGGCCTGGAGCGCCCGCAAGGCCCGGTCGTAGGCTAGCGAGCCGACATCGGCCAGCCCCGCGGCGATCTGGAGCTTGATCCCTGCGGCGCGCGCACCACGAGCCTTGCCCGGATCCTCCTCGCCCGCGCACGCGTCCGGGTCGAAACGAGCCTCGAAGAGACGGAACAGGAGCAGCCCCACGCCAGGGTGCGTCGCCAGGGCCGTGCGCACGACCTGCCGAGTGGGCACCACCCCCAGCTGAAACGCGTAGTGCGCATAGGCGCGCAGCACGTCCGCCTCGCGCCAAGCCATCCCAGTCCGCTCCACGAGCCGGTTGAAGGCGTCGTCCGTGGCGTCTCCGGCCCGCACCGCCAGGATCGCTTCGGACAGGACGGGGCCCCTCGCCTCCACGTCCACTTTGGCCCCCCCGACGGCCTGCACGTCGAAGGAGTAGATCGCCAAGCCGCCTTGGCCGTCGTCCTCGTGCAGTTCGAACGGCGAGACCGCGATCACGCGGAGCCCGCAGTTCTCCAGCACCGGCATGAAGTCCGACAGGATGATCTTGTGGCGCCGGATGTAGACCTTGAGCTCGCAGCTCTCGCCGCCGCCGTCGTTCTCGAAGAAGCGGACCGACTCCAGGCGGCCGTCCGCCTTCATCTGCTCCAGCTCGGCGAGGTCGCGGACCGCCACGGCCGGGTCGTTCGCGGCCCGGTAGTCCGCCGGGAAGATCGCGTCGTAGCGCTGGGCAAGACGGCGCGCTTCCTCCGGGGAATGGATGGCGTCCAGGCGGTCGCGCAACTCGTCCGCCCACGATCGCGTCAGCCGCGCGACGGTCTCTTCGAGTTCGGTGGCGTCGATGGCGGCGAGGCGCTCTCCCGGGCCGCCGACGTAGAAGTGAAGCCTGGCTTGGTCGCCCTCGCTCATCGCGAGGTGATAGTTGAGGATCACCGCCCCGTAGCGGTCCACGAGGGTGCGTTCGAAGTCGCGGCGGAATCCCCCCGAGAAGCGCGTGCGCGGAAGCACGACCATGATCGAGAGACCCCGGCCCGAGGCGTCGCGGCGCAGCGACACGATCACGCCCTCGGTGTTGTAGCGCGTCAGGATGGTGCGGACGTCGCGGTGAATCTCCTCGTCCGACGCCAGGAAGAGCTCTTCCTTGGGCAGCGAGTCGAAGATCGTGATGATCTCCTTGTAGTCGTGCGATCCTTCGGCCACCCCGGAGCGCTTGAGCACGTTGGCCAGCTTGTCGCGCAGGATCGGGATGTCCTGGGCGGCTTCCGCATACGCCCGCGAAGTGAAGAGGCCGAGGAAGCGGTGCTCGCCCGTCACGGCGCCGTCCTGGCCCAGCCTCTTGACGCCGATGTAGTCCATGCGCGCCCGGCGGTGGACGGTGGACTCGGCGTTGGTCTTGCTGATGATGAGAAGCGGCCCGGAGGTGGCCCGTTCGTACATCCCCTCGGGCAAGTCTGACAGCAGAACGGGCTTCGCGAAGGACGACGCGGTCTCCTCCTGCAGGATGCCCAGGCCGGAGCCGGGCTCCACGACTGCGGCCAGGCCGCTCCCGGGTTCCATCTCCTCGATGGCGTAGGCCCGGTAGCCCAGGAAGACGAAGCCCCCGTCGCGCAACCATCGAAGGAACGCCTGGATCTCGCGGAACTCGTCGCGCCGCGCCGGCACGTTGCGGATGTGGAAGCTCAGCTCCGACACGAGGTCGGCGATCTTGTCCACCATCAAGCCGAAGTCGTCGGTGGACTTGACCACGTCCTCGAGCCGCCGAACCGTCTCCTCGCGGAGCCTCTCGCGCTGCGCCGCGTCGGCCACGCGCTCCATTTCGACGTAGACGACGGACTCCTGCGGGCCCTCCGAACCCGGCCGCCCGAACTCGGCCACGTAGCCTTCCTCGTCGCGCAAGACCGTCATCAGCGGATAGACGAAGTGGCTGATCTGCAAGTTCTGCGAAGACAGGAACTCGCGGATCGTGTCCACGATGAACGGCCTCTCCGACACGTTCGTGCGCACTACGGTGAACTGCGGTTGCCAGCCGTCCTGGCCCGGCTCCGGATTCAGGACTTCGGCGTCGACGCGGCCCGGACGGCCGCGGTCCATGAAGAGGATCGTGTCCAAGCAGAGGCGAGCGAGTTCGTCGGGGCTTCGCTCCAGCAGCCCCATGGGCGCCTTGCCCAGGAAGATCGGGACGAAGCTCTCGGCGAGCCGCGCATGGCGTTCGCCGGCCAAGTCGCGGAGGACACGAAGCACGTCGGCCACGACCGGGTTGGGAGCGAACGGGTCGCTGGGCCGGTCGTTGGCCGGGCCGGGCTGGCCGGATCCGCCGGTGTTGGTCACGGGCGGAGGCGGGCGGCAGCCCGCTCGTAAGGTCGGCCCATCCGATCTGCTCCGTTCCGGGTGGTCCCGCTCCCCCGCCCCCGAGAGGGCGGTTGCGAAAGATACCCCGTGCGCAATGCTGGCGCCAAGCTGGCGGTCGCGATTGGCGGCGCGGGGGCGCCGCCGAGGGGATCGGCGGCCGAGTTGTTCTCTCGGGGTGGCGCGGCCGGGTCTTCGTCGCCGGACTCGAAGCCCGGGCACTGCAGCACGGGGAGAACCGGATACTTGGCGAAGGTCTTGTCGTTGCGGTGCCTGAGGCAGAGGCGGAAGACCGAACCCCTGGCGGCGAGGACGGTGCGCGACCACCTGCAACGCCCGCAAAGCCCTGGCGGCGGCGGCCGGGGAGCGGGCCGGGGCGACTTTGGGCTCACGCGGTTTGGTCCGCGGGGCTTGGACGCGGTTGCCAGGCGGACTTTCGGAGGCCGATGAAGGCGACGTGCCTCTCCCGGTCGCCGCGCCGGTGGGAGAAGTAGCGCTTGCCGCCGCACCGGGTGCAGTCGCCGCTGCGCGACAGATTCTCGGGCGGGAGTCCGCTGCGGGCGAGCCGGGCTTGGACGACCTCGCCCAGGTCCAGGAAGATGCGCCCGGCGGCTGCCGAGGTTTCGGTGGCCGTGTCCGGCGGAAGCTTGCCGGGCGGTTCGCCGGTCTCCAGCGCCGCCAGGACTTCCGGGCCGACTTCGTAGCAGCAGCCGCCGATGGCCGGCCCCAGGTGGGCCGCCAAGTCCTCCGGTCTGCTGCCGAAGGTGTCGCGCAACGCCGAAACGCCTGCTTCGATCACGCCGGCCGCCACGCCGCGCCAGCCCGCGTGGAGCAAGGCCACGGCCCTTCGCACCGGATCCGCCAGGAAGACCGGCGTGCAGTCGGCTGCCGTCACGGCCAACAGAAGACCGGGGACCCGCGTCGCGTGCGCGTCGCCGTCGCCCGCCGTGACGACGCCTTGGGCCGCTTCCCGATGCACCCGGACGACGTCGCCGTGAACTTGCCGGGAACGAACCACGCCCGACCAGGCGCCCGACGCCAGCAGCCTGCGCCAGTTGTCCAACCCCTTCTCGGCAGCCGTTCCCGCGTCCCCGAAGAAGCCGAAGTCCGGCCCGCGCCCCAGTTCGCGCAGGGTCACGCCCGCCTGGAGCCAGGGATGGGCGTCGTCCCAACCCGGCACGGGGGCCACAAGTAGGTTTTGCGCACGCACGGACATGTTCCTTGAGAGAATAGCTTATCCTTAGGCCATGAGCGGATTCCGTTTCGACAGCCAGAACGCCGCCTACGTGCAAGAGTTGCTGGAGGAGTTCGCCCGCAACCCGGAAGGCGTGCCGCCGGAATGGCAGGACCTGTTCCGCGACCACCCCCAGGACGCCTTCGCCGCCGGACTCCTGCCGCCCGACGCCTGGGACGGCCGCGACCGCCCTGTCCGCGCAGGACTTCCGCGCTCGCCGGAGTTCCTGCGCCTCAACGCCGCCCCTCCTCCGCGACAGCTCCCGGGCGCCTCGCCAGTCGCCGCGCCGCCCGCGCGCCCGGCCTCCGTCCCGCCCGCCTCGGCGCCCTCCGCGCTCGCACCCGCACCCGCACCCGCCGCTGCGCCACCCGCCCCGCCCGCCCCCGCCCCGACCGAACGCCTTCTCCCGCTCGTGGCCCGCGCGGCCAATCTCCTCCAGGCGTTCCGCGAGCACGGCCATCAAGCGGCCCGCATCGACCCGCTCGGCAGCGAGCCGCCGGGCCACCCGCAGCTCGATCCCGCGTACTTCGGCACCACCATGGAGGAGTTGGCCGAGATCCCCACCTCGGCGCTCTTCCCCGGCGGCGGCGGCGAGCCGCTCGCGACCACGCTGAACCGCCTCAAGTCCACCTACAGCGGAGCGCTGGGCTACGAGTTCGAGCACCTGGAGGACCCCAAGAAGGTGGAGTGGCTCTGGGACCGAGTGGAGCGGGGAACCCACTTCGCCGGACTCACCGACGAAGACCGGTTGCGCACCCTGGAGCGACTCACGGAAGTGGACGGACTGGAGCAGTTCCTTCATCGCACGTACCTGGGCCAGAAGCGGTTCTCGATCGAAGGCACCGACATGCTGGTGCCGATGCTGGACGAGTCCATCGAACGGGCGGCCGAGAACGGAGGCGCCGAGGTCGTGATCGGCATGGCGCACAGGGGCCGCCTCAACGTGCTGGCCCACGTCCTGGGCGTTCCCTACGGAGAGATCCTGAGCGAGTTCGAGGGCCGCACCAGTCCGGGCAGCGCGCTTTGGGTGCCCGATC
The DNA here is from genome assembly GCA_958295645.1 of Longimicrobiales bacterium. Classification (GTDB taxonomy): domain Bacteria; phylum Gemmatimonadota; class Gemmatimonadetes; order Longimicrobiales; family Gaopeijiaceae. Next base: position 2,304,864 of record OY282361.1, on the reverse strand, counting down.
CCGGCACGGGCGACGTGAAGTACCACCATGGCGCCGCCCACGACTACGAGCTTCGCTCCGGCCAATCGATCCGCGTCCGGCTGGCGCCCAATCCCAGCCATCTGGAGTACGTGAATCCGGTCATCCTGGGCATGACGCGCATCAGCCAGCATCCCGACGGCGAAGGCGACGCCCCGCGCGACCCCGACCGCGTCGTGCCGGTGCTGATTCATGGGGACGCGGCCTTCGCGGCCGAAGGCGTCGTGGCCGAGACCCTCAACTTGGCGCGCCTCAAGGGCTACGAAGTGGGCGGCGCGATCCACGTCATCGCCAACAACCAGATCGGCTTCACCACCGCCCCGAGCGACGGCCGCTCCACCCGCTATTCCAGCGACTTGGCCAAGGGCTACGACATCCCCGTCATCCACGCCAACGGCGACAAGCCGGAGGAATGCCTGGCGGCCGTGCGCCTCGCCATGGCCTACCGGGCCAAGTTCCACGACGACATCCTGATCGATCTCGTCGGCTACCGGCGCCACGGGCACAACGAAGGAGACGAGCCGGCGTACACGCAACCCAGCCTGTACGCCAAGATCGGCAAGCACCCCACCCCCCGCGCGCTCTGGGCGAAGGACTTGGAGGCCCGCGGCCTGATCGCCTCCGAAGAGGCCGGCCGGCGGGTCGAGGCCTTTCACGCTCGTCTCCGGAGAGTCCAGGACGCCCTCAAGAAGGCGCCGGAGGACAAGGAGCCGATGCCCTGGTCCCACCCGGACTTCGGCGTGGTCGAGCAGGACAACGACCCCTTCACTCAGGTCTCGCTCGAACGTCTGGAGCGCCTGAACGAGGCGTTGCTGGACTATCCCGAGCACTTCACCGTGCACCCCAAGCTGAAGCGCCAGCTGGACAAGCGCGGAGACGGGTTCGGCTCCGATTTTCTGCTGGACTGGGGGCACGCCGAGGCGCTGGCGGTCGCCTCGTTGCTGGACGACGGCGTTCCCGTGCGCCTGTCCGGCCAGGACAGCGAGCGCGGAACCTTCAGCCATCGCCACTTCGTGCTGAACGACGCCCGCACCGGCGCCAAGTTCACGCCGCTGGCCCACGTGAGCGACACGCGCTTCGAGGTGCACAACTCGCCGCTGACCGAGGCCGCGGTGATCGGCTTCGAGTACGGGGCCGCGGTGGCCGCCGATCGCGACTTGGTGCTCTGGGAAGCCCAGTTCGGGGACTTCGTGAACGTCGCCCAGGTCATGATCGACCAGTTTCTGTCGGCGGGATGGTCCAAGTGGGGCCAGCGCTCCAGGCTGACGCTGCTGCTGCCGCACGGCTACGAGGGACAGGGCCCGGAGCACTCGAGCGCGCGCTTGGAGAGATTCCTCCAGTTGTGCGCCGAAGACAACATGCGCGTCGTCTACCCCACGACGCCGGCCCAGCTGTTCCACCTGCTGCGCTTCCAGGCGCTGGTCGAGCCGGAGCGGCCCCTGATCGTCATGTCGCCCAAGAGCCTTCTGCGCCATCCCAAGGCCAAGTCGCCGGCGAGCGAGCTGGCTGAAGGCAGCTTCCGCAAGGTCATCGACGATCCGCTGGTGGGCGGCAAGGACACGAAGAGAATCCGCCGCCTGCTCTTGTGCTCCGGCAAGGTGTACTACGACCTCGTCGCCTCGGAGCTGCGGGCGCGGGCGACCCGCACCGCCATCGCGCGCGTGGAGTCGCTTTATCCCTTCCCCGACGACGAAATTCGGGCTCTGGACGACCGCTATCCCGACATCGAACAAGTCGTCTGGGCGCAGGAGGAGCCCGCCAACATGGGCGCCCTCTCCTATGCCACGCCCTTGTTGCAGGCGGCGTTCGGCAAGCTTGTCAGGGTGAGTTCCGTCTCTCGTCCGGGACGCGCCAGCCCAGCGGCGGGCAATCTGGGGTCGCATTCTCGGGAGCAGCGGCGCATCGTAAGGAAGTCGCTGGGCGGCTGACGGCGGGCGGCCCCACCGCAGCCGAACCACGGCCCGACCACACAGGAGAACAGAATGTCCAAAGCCGCCCGAGTCCGTCCTCGCCGTCTGCCCGCGTTGGCCGCTGCGGCCGCTGTGCTCGCCGTTGCCTGTTCGCCGGTGGTGCGCCCCTCGGCCGAGCCCTTTCCGTGCACGCGCTCGGGCCAGCCGATCACCTTGGGCTTCTACGCGTTCTTCGCGCCCGTCAGCTACAGCGCGAACCCCGACATGGAGTCGCAGGACTTCGACTCTCACTTGGGATACGAAGCGGACCTGCTGTCGGCCTTGGAGGCGATGGAGGAGGCCCGGTTGTCGTTCCTGCGGCGCGCCATCCCCACCTGGCCCGGCATTTGGCTGAGGTCGGCCGGGGAGTTCGACGTCGTGGGCGGCGGCATCACCATCCTCCAGTCCCGCAGGCTGGACCCGACCGGCGCGCCGACCGTCAGCTTCACGAGACCGCACATCGCCTTCAGGCAATCCTTGCTGGCGCGCGCGGCGGACGCCTCCCGCTTCGGCGGCTACGGCGACTTGACCAACGAAGTCGTGGCGGGCGTGCTCGCGGGGACGACCGGAGAGGCTCGGTTGCTCCAGATCACCGGCATCGCGGGCGAAGACGGAACGCTGGCGGCCGGGACGCGAGTCGAGACGCCCAACGGCGACGTGGTGGCGGACGGCACTTCGGCCTACTTCATCACTTCGGCGGGCGCCTCGGAGAACCTCATGGGAAGGACGCGCCTGCATCCGCCCGGCCCGACCATGCCGCAGGTGGCCTATCTGGGCGACCTCGAAGGCGAGGCCGAGCTCCTCGAGGCCTTGCGCACCGGGGACATCGACGTCTTGGCGCGCGGCGAGATCGGAAACGGCGAGGCGAGCCACGCCTCCGACGGCGCCTTTGTGATCGTGGCGTTGGACTCGGCTGCGGAATACGGCGGCTTCACCGTGGACGCGAGCAGGCCCCGTTTCGTCGCCTGTCTCGACGACAAGGTCGAGTGGCTGACCGACGCCGGCGAGATCGGGTATGCCGAGTGGCGCGCGGACTCTGCCGTGTTCATGAAGCGGGCCGCCATGCGGCGATGACCTGGCGGCGGGCTCGGGTTGCGGCGGCGTTCGCCTTTGGGGCGATCGTCGCGGGGCCGTCGGCACCGGCCTCCGCTGGGGCGATCGTTGGAGCGCCGCGGGCACTGGCCTTCGCTGGGACGATCGTTGGAGCGCCGCGGGCACTGGCCTACGCAGCGGCCGCAGGGACCAGCGGCCTCTTGGGGGCGCCGACGACGCCCGGGGGCTGGCAGGCGGACGGCGCGCGCTTGGTCGTCTTGGGGACGGGGACGCCGAACGCCGACCCCGAACGGTCGGGGCCCGCCTTGGCCGTCGTGGCCGGAGGGCGCGCCTACTTGGTGGACGCCGGCCCCGGAATCGTGCGCCGGGCCGCCGCGGCCGCCTCCCGCCACCAAATCGAGGCCCTCCAGCCTTCCCGGCTCGACATCGTGTTCCTCACCCACCTCCATTCCGACCACACCACGGGTCTGCCCGACCTCGTTCTGTCGCCCTGGGTCCTGGACCGGCCCGGTCCCATCAGCGTCCATGGGCCGCCGGGCGCCTCCGCCATGGTGGCCGCGATCCAGGAGGCTTGGCGCGAGGACGTCCGCGTGCGCCTGTCCGGCTTGGAGCCCCGCGACGCCAATCCGGAGGCCTACCGCGCCCACGTCTCCGAGACGACGGGCGGGCTGGTCTACGAGGACGAGAACGTGAAGGTGACGGCGGTCCCGGTGGCGCACGGGTCTTGGGCGCACGCGCTCGGGTACAAGTTCGAGGCGGACGGATGGACCGCCGTCCTCTCCGGCGACGCGCGGCCGAGCCCGTCGCTGGTCGAGGCCTGCGACGGCTGCGACCTCCTGGTCCACGAAGTCTACTCGGCGCGGCAGTTCGAGAGCCGCCCGCCCGACTGGCAGGCGTACCACGCCAGCGCCCACACGTCCACCACCGAACTCGCGGAGATCGCCCGGCAGGCCCGCCCGGGCTTGCTGGTGCTGTACCATCAGCTTTTCTGGGGGGCTTCGGACGAGGAGCTGTTGGCCGAGGTTCGCGAGGCCGGATACGACGGCCCGGCGGTCTCGGCCGCCGACTTGGACGTGTACGCTGCGGGGGCTTCCCGCCCGTAGCGGCGACCGACGGCGCCGCGCGGTCTTGCGAGGTCGCCGATCGGGCATAGATTCATGGCGGTCTTTTCGCTCCGGGTTCGTGCCGCTCCGGCCGGCCCGGCACGGTGTCCTTCGCGCTAGGAAAATGACGCGCATTCTCTTCGGAAGGGCTTTCCTCCTCGCATGGGTCGGCCCGGCGGCGCTGTTGGCTTCGGTTGCCGCCTGCGGCCCCAGTTCGGCCGTCGCTCGCGGAGAGATGCTGTTCGACGCCTGCGCGCCCTGCCACGGCGACGAGGGGGCGGGCAACCAGCTTCTCGGAGCGCCCGCCTTGGCCGGTGCCGACCCCTGGTACGTGAAGAGCCAGCTGGAGGGCTTCCAGGCCGACCGCCGCGGCTACCACTACACCGACGAGGGCGGCCTGCGGATGCGCCCCATGTCGCGTGTGCTGGGCGACGAAGCGGACATCGACGCCGTCGTAGCGTACGTCGCCAGCCTGCCCATGGCCGACCCCCTGGCTACCGGCCTCGGCGACGCTGAAGCAGGCGAAGAGGAATACGCCGTCCTCTGCGCCGCCTGCCACGGCGACGACGGCCGCGGCATGCAGAGCCTGAACGCGCCCTCGTTGCTGCACCTGAGCGACTGGTACGTCGCCTCTTCGCTGCAGAAGTACCGCGACCAAGTCCGGGGAGCCACGGCCGGCGACGTGGCGGGCGCCACCATGCGCGCGCCGGTCGCCGCGTTCTCGGACGCCCAGATCGGCGACGTCGCCGCCTACGTGACGAGCCTTCCGAGGCTGCCCCGCAAGCAGGTGATCGCGGGCGCCGCGCCGCCGCCTCTGCCGCCCGTGGACGTGGATCCGGCGGCTCTGCCCGAAGGCGTCACAGTCGAGATGGCCCAAGCCGGACAGGAGATCTTTCACGGCGAGGGCATCTGCTACACCTGCCACATGAGAGGCGGCACGGGCGGCCCGCTCGCGCCCGACCTCACGGACGGCGTCTGGCTGCACTCCGACGGCGCCTATTCGTCCATCGCAAGCATCGTCGAGACCGGCGTCCCGCAACCGCTTGAACACCCCGGCATGATGCTGCCCAGGGCCGGCACGGCGCTCACCGACGAGCAAGTGCGCTCGGTCGCCGCCTACGTGTTCGCGCTGAGCCGGTAGAATCCCCATGGAAGCCAACTCCTCCGAACGCCCCACTCACGCCGAACTGGCCGCGCGGATTCCACCGCCGCCGCCGGATTCGGAAAACGAGTCCATCGTGTTCGCCAAGAAGACCTTCCGGGTCACGTTTTGGTTCGTGGTCGGCTTCGTGGCGTCGGCGGTGGTGTACACTACCCTGCTATGAACGAGACCAGCTTCTTCGACGGCCTGATCGGCGTCGCGTCTTCGTACGCGGGCGAGATCGACTTCCTGATCCTCGTCGTGCTGGTGTCGGTCGGGGTATGGTTCATCGCCGCCGAGGTCGTCTTCTTCTGGCTGATTCTCAAGTTCAGAGCCAAGCCGGGAGAAAAGGCCCAGTACATCGACGGCAAGGACAAGCGTCACAAGCGCTGGGTCACCCGCCCCCACTTCGCCGTTCTGGCCTTCGACATCGCCATCATCGTCATTTCGTTCCAGGTGTGGCACCACGTCAAGATCGACCTGCCGGACAATCCCGACTCCGAGCTCCGGATCATTGGCCAGCAATGGGCGTGGACCTTTCAACACCCGGGCGCCGACAACGTGCTGGACACCGACGACGACATCTTCACCGTGGACGATCTCCACGTCGAGGTCGGCAAGACCTATCTGTTCAGGCTGGAAGCCACGGACGTGCTCCACAGCTTCTCGGTCCCAGTCTGGCGGATCAAGCAGGACGCGATACCGGGACGCAGCATCACCGGCTGGTTCCAGCCGACCGAAGCCGGCGCCTTCGAGGTGCAGTGCGCCGAGATATGCGGGTTTGGGCACGGGGTCATGAGGGCCGAGGTGCACGTCGAGACGACCGGCGAACACACCGCATGGATGGTGACGAACGCGCCCGCCGCAGTCGCGAACTTGGAGGTGCTGAACAATGGCTGAACTCGCCACCGTCCCCGTCCCGCCGCCCCACGCCGGCGAGGAGGACCACGCGCATCACGGTCCCCAAGGATGGCTGAAGTACCTCTGGTCCACGGACCACAAGGTCATCGCCATGCAGTACATGTTCACGGGCATGTTCATGGCGATCGTCGGCGGCTTCATGGCGTACGTGTTCCGCATGCAGTTGGCCTTCCCGGGCTTCGAAGTGCCGGGCTTCGGGATGGTTTCGCCCGGAGAGTACAACGCGCTGGTCACGAATCACGGCACCATCATGATCTTCTGGGTGGCCATGCCCGTGTTGCTGGCCGCCTTCGGGAACTACCTGATCCCGCTGATGATCGGGGCGGACGACATGGTGTTCCCCAAGATCAACCGGCTGTCGTTCCAGGTGTTCTTCGTCAGCACCGTCGTCATCTTGGCCTCGCTGTTCGTGGAAGGAGGAGGCTTCGCTGGCGCCTGGACCGCGTATCCGCCGTTGTCGGCCTCGGCGGAATACAACCTCACCGACCTGGGCAGCACTCTCTGGCTGGTGGGCGTCGGGCTGGAGTTCGTGGCGTTCCTGCTGGGCGGGATCAACTTCATCACCACGCTCATGAATTCGCGGGCGCCGGGAATGCGGGCCTTCGACGTGCCCGTCGTGGTGTGGATGATCGTGATCGCGAGCATTCTGTTCATGCTGTCGGTCGGCCCGCTCCTGGCCGGGGCGATAATGCTGCTCTTCGACCAGACGATCGGCACGGGATTCTTCGACCCCGCGGCAGGTGGCGACCCCATCCTGTGGCAGCACTTGTTCTGGTTCTTCGGGCACCCGGAAGTGTATGTGGTTCTGCTACCGGCGATGGGGTTCGTGGCCGAGATCATGACCACGTTCGCGCGCAAGAAGCTGTTCGCCTACAAGACGGTGATCTTCACGGTCGTCGCCACCGGCGTCCTGAGCTTCTTCGTGTGGGCGCATCATCAGTTCATCGCCGGCATCGACCCCCGCATGGCGAACATCTTCACGATCACAACGCTGTTGATTTCGGTGCCGATCGCGGAGCTGTGCTTCGTCTACATCGCCACGTTGTACGGCGGGTCCATCACGCTGAACACGCCCATGCTGTGGGCCTTGGCGTTCATCGCGGAGTTCCTGATCGGCGGCGTGACCGGCATCTTCCTGGGCGCGGCCGGCGCGACCATCTACTTCCACGACACCTACTTCGTGCTGGCCCACTTCCACTACACCTTCTTCCCCATCGCGATCATCGGAACCTTTGCGGCCTTCACATACTGGTTCCCCAAGATGTTTGGAAGGATGATGGACGACCGCCTGGGCAAGATCCACTTCTGGGGCACCATCATCCCCTTCAACTTCATCTTCATCCCGCTGTTCGTTCTGGGAATGGGCGGTCAGCATCGGCGCATCTACAACTACGAGCACTTCACCGAGTTGGCGGGGCCGGGCTTCCAGAACATGCGCGTGCTGGCGACGGTGGCGTTGCTGGTGATGCTCTTGTTCCAGCTGGTCTTCTTCTACAACTGCTTCAAGTCCTGGCGTTCCGGCAAGAGGGCTTCGAGCAACCCGTGGCGGGCCAACTCGCTGGAGTGGACGACGGAATCTCCGCCGCCCCACGGCAACTGGCGCCCCGACAAGATGCCCGTGGTCTACAGGGGGCCGTACGAGTACAGCGTCCCCGACCGAGACGACGACCACTGGCCGCAGAACGCGCCCAACTGATCCGCCGCCCCGCCCCGAGACCGCCGACGTAGATGAGACCGATCGCAACGACCCGCGCCGCCACCGGAATCGCCACCGGAAAGCTGGCCGTCTGGTGGGTGCTGGCCTCCGAAGTGGTGATCTTCGGCGGGCTCCTGGCCTCCTACGTCATGTTCCGCCTGGGGCATCCCGAGTGGGCCGACGCGGCAGCCGTCACGAACATGAAGATCGGGGCGTTCAACACGTTCGTGCTGCTCACGTCGAGCCTGACGGCCGTGCTGGCGCACCAAGCCGCCGAACGAGGCGACGGCAAGACCGCGGCGAAGTTCCTGTACATGACGATCCTGGGAGCGGCGACGTTCATCGGGGTCAAGACGTACGAGTGGTGGTACGAGATCTCCCACGGATACACCATCACGAGCAACACGTTCTGGGCCTTCTATTACTCGGCGGCGGGCCTGCACGCCTTTCACGTGATCGCGGGCGCCGTGATCATGGCCTTCGTGGCCCGAGACGCCAAGCGCGGCGTGGAGCTGCACCGAGTCGAACTCATCGGGATATACTGGCACTTCGTGGACATCGTCTGGATATTCCTCTTCCCGTTGCTCTACATCGCGAAGTAGCACATGGCCGCTCACTCCGATTCCAACGCCGGTTGGCTGTCCAACCACTACGTAAAGGTCTACCTGGTGTTGCTGGCGCTGCTCTTCGTGAGCATCCTGGGCCCGGAGGTCGCGCCGCGTCTGGGCGAAGGCGAGATACCGGGACTGGGCATTCGCGTTGCGACGTTCGTCATGCTGGCCACGGCCTTCGGCATCGCCGTGGTCAAGGCGTGGCTGGTGATCAAGAACTTCATGCACCTGTCCATCGAGCGGCCCATCGCCAAGTGGTTCTTGGCGGCCTCGGTGCTGTTGCTGGCGCTGTTTTGGGGCGGCATTGCGCCGGACGTGCAGAGCCATGCCGGCACCAACTGGGAGAACGTGGCGGCGCGCGCGGCGGTGGAGCGAGGGATCGCCGAACCGGAGGATCACAGCGCAGAGGAGGACCACGCCGAAGAGGACGCCGCCGCGGCCAGTCACGCCGAGGAAGCGGCCCCGCTCGGCTTGGTGCCGACCTCCAAGTCCACCGACAGCTTGTTGCCGGGCGGCTACAACTTCACGCACGCGGCTTTCTGGACCGTAGTCGCGCTCGTGGCGATCGGGACCAACGCCGTGGCGATCATGCTGTCCATCGGGGCGGGCCTGCTCGTCTTGGAGACGGTGAAGAGCCTTCGGCGCAAGCGAGAGGCCTGAGGGACGGGCGCCATGCCGGCCGACGCCACCGTCATCCCGTTCCGGCCCCGCCCGAGGAGGCCGGAGAAGCTCGCGTCCAACGGCGTGATGGGGATGACGCTCTTCATCTTCGTCGAGGTCATGCTGTTCGCCGGCTTCATATCGGCCTTCGTGATCGTGAAGGCGCGCGCCCCGGGCTCCGTTTGGCCGCCGCCGGACCAGCCCCGCCTGCCCTTTGAACGCACCGCGGTCAACACTGCGGCGCTGATCGCCAGCGGCGTGGTGCTGTTGCTGGCCCACCGCGCCTACCAGCGAGGCAAGACGGCCGTCGGAGGCGGGCTGCTGCTGGCGACGTTGCTGGGGGCGGCGTTCGTCGCGCTCCAGGGCGTCGAGTGGGCGGCCCTGCTTCAGGAGGGCCTGACGCTCACGTCGTCCACCTACGGCAGCTTGTTCTACACGATCATCGGCGCTCACGCCCTGCACGCGGTGGTGGCGGTCGGCGCGTTGGGTTGGGCCTGGACGCGCCTGCTGCGGCAGCGCCTGAGCAAGGAGGCGCTCTCCGTTGTGGCGTTGTTCTGGTACTTCGTGGTGCTGGTTTGGCCGTTCCTGTACTTCCAGGTGTATCTTTAAGCCATGAATGGCGCGAAGATGCGAAGCGATTCGGATGGGGCGGACGAACGGCGTCGTGCCGCCTCCAGGTTCGGCATGGTCTTGGTTCCGGTGGCGGTCTTGGCGCTGTTGGCCGCGTTCCCCGGCGCGGCGGCGGCTTGCCCCGTCTGCTTCGACCGGGACGACGAAGCGCGGGTGGCCTTCCTGGCGACGACGGGACTGCTGACGTTGTTGCCCTTGGGGATGGTGGGGGGAGTATTGGCTTGGCTTCGCAAGCGGGCTCGGAGCGCGGAAGAAGAAGTCTAGTCCACGGTTGCACCCGCTCGGCATCCCCCGCCGCGACGATCGTCGCCGTGCGGGAGGGCATCCGAGTCAACGTCCCAGCGCATCCTCCACTCCGGCCAGGAAGGCGGGGTCCTCTTCGGGCACGGGTCCGGTCCAAGTGAAGTAGACGGCTCCCTGCCGGTCGATCAGGACCGAAGTCGGAAGGCCGCGTGCGCGGAAGACGTCCTGGGCCTTGGCCTCCGGGTCCAGGACGATGTCGTACTCGACGCCCATCTCGGCAACGAAGTCCTCCACGGCGTCCAAGTCGGCTCGGCGGTCCACGGACACGCCCAGGATGCGCAGGCCGTCGGCTTGGTAGCGGTGGTAGAGCTCTTGCAAGTACGGCGTCTCCTCGCGGCACGGATGGCACCAGGTGGCCCAGAGGTTGACGAGCAGCGCCTGGCCCCGGTAGTCGTCGAGCGAGACCAGGGGGCCGCCGTCCAGTGGTTCCGCGCTGAAGCTCGGCGCCGGGTCGCCGCGGCGGAGGGGAAGGGCCTCGGGCTTGGCGCAGGCCGCCACAGCGATTGCGACGAGGGCCAGGACGGTCTTGAACGCGCCTCCGGTCACCGCGGGTTCACGAAGTCCGTAGTGAACGGGCCGACGCCGTGGACTTGGATCACGGACTCGCCGGCAACGGACGGGTCGCCGTAGAGCGAGGACACCTGCATGTCGGGACCGTAGTCCTCCCAAGCGAGCGAGTCCCCGTGATGGAAGACGTTGTCCGAAGCGGGCGAATCCGGCAGCCCGCCCGCCGTCCTGAGAATCCAGTTCGCGACGAGTTCCATGGATTCGACCGACCAAGTCTCCTCTATGCTCTGGTACTCGCTCGGAGCGCCGGTCTCCGCGTGTTGAAACAGATGGTTGTGCCCGGGCAGCAAGTGGATTTCGTAGTTGCTGTTGCCGCCTCGCTTCAGCGCCGCTTCGATTTCGCGGAGGTTCTCTTCGCTGGGGACCTGCAAGTCCTTCTCGCCGCCGACAGCCAGCACGGGAACGGTCACCCGTTCGAGGAAGTCCGCCGGCTCGTGCGTGAGGAAGTAGCGAAACCAGGGCGAATTCATCTGCTGGCCCTGGGCCGCCGCCACGCGCCTCGCCGAGGCTTCGTCGGTGACGCCCGCCGCGGCGCGTTCCTCCTCGCTCGCCTCTTCCAAGCGGGTGCGCACCATCTCTTCGATCTTGGCGCCCGCCTCGTCGGCGTCCGGGGTCTCCTTCAGGACGGCGAAGATCGCAGCCTGCATCTCCCGAACTCCGGCGATCTCCTCTTCGGACGCTCCGTTCGCCTGGGCGATCAGCGCTCCTTGCGCATGCAGTATCCGCTCGCCGTTCACGCCAGGGCCGGCCAGGAGCACGATGTAGGCCACGTCGCCCGATTCGGCGGCGGCCATGGGCGCGATCAATCCGCCTTCCGAATGCCCCGCCAAGCCGATCCGGCTCGGATCCACGTCCTCGCGGCTCTTCAGATAGGCGACGCCGGCAAGCGCGTCGGTCGTGAAGTCGCGGGACGTGGCCGTGGCGAAGTCGCCCGTGGATTCGCCGACGCCGCGGTCGTCGAAGCGCAGAACCGCGATTCCGCGCTTGGTCAGGTGGTCGGAGAGCACGAGAAAGGGACGGTGTCCCAGCAGCGCCTCGTCTCGATCCTGGGGGCCGGAACCGGAGATGAGGACGACGGCGGGGAAGGGGCCGCCCTCCGCAGGCGCCGTGAACGTGCCCGCGAGGACGTGGCCTTCGCTTGGATTGGGATAGGCGACTTCTTCGACGTGGTAGGGGAAGGGCTCCTCCGGGTCCTGGGGACGGCGCGTCGCGGCATCCGCCTCCTCTTCGGAGGTGCGCCGCAAGAGGAGGGGCATCGCGGCGCCCATCTGGGTGAAGGTGCCCTCGATCGCATCTCCGTCCTCCGACAACTCGCCCTCGAAGGAAGCCCCGACGGACGGCATCGACATCGACAGCCGGGAGTCGCTCCATTCCACGCTCTCCACCGGAATCTCCGCGTTGCCCTGGTCGATCGAGTGCAGCGTCGCGGCCAGTCCTGCGTCGGCCTGGGCCGTGTCGGCTCGCGTCAGGTCGAACCGAAGCCGAAGGGTCAGGCCCGCCCCGGGCACCTCCAAGTCGCCCGTCCAAGTCCCGACGAAGCGATCCGCGTTCGGGGCGGGGTCTTGGGCATCTGCGGCACCCAAGGGGACCAGCGCGAGAATCAGCAGAATCGTGGCGTTCCTCATGTTGCGCATTCCTTTCTTGCGGTCGTTGTCGGCGCTCGGCGCGGCCCGCGCAGCCACGGCCCGCGTTCGTAGGAAACTACGCAATCGCCTTGCCTGCTCTTCAGTCCGCGGCCAACCGCCGCGCTGGGCGATCCTTCTTGCGGTGCACGAAGCGCAACCCGGACCAGTCCTCGTCGATTGCGCAGACCTTGTTGTCCACGAGCCCGGCTTCCAGGCCTGTCCGGCGGACGTCCGAGTCGCGGACGTCGCTGGCCAGCGAACTGCTCCTCTTCGGCCAGGCCAGCCAGAGTCCGCCGGTCCACTTGAGAAGCGGCTTGAACCGGAGGGCCAGGCCGTCGAGCGCGGCCAAGTTGGGGACGAAAACGATGATCACGTCGTAGCGCCGGGGCTCGGCGAAGCTGTGATCGACGACGACGGAGGGCTCCAGCTGCAAGGCGGCCTCGAACCCCTCCGGCGCACGGCGCCAGCCCACGCGGCCGCCGGGCTGAACGCCCAGCTTCTTGGCGAGACGGGTACCCGAGTACCCGGCCATCCGCTATCCTCCTTTGGCGAGGAATGCCGTTCGCGCCTGCCACGCTCCACGAGGAAAGATGCAATCGCGATGCACCTAGAGCCACGGCCATGCCGGAAGCCGTCTCCGCCCGCGTCGCAAATCGCTCGCAGGGCGCTCCGGCGCATCCTCTTGAACCGCGGCGTCCTGCGGCTGGCGTTGGCGGCCGCGTTGCTGGTCTCGGCAGGTGCCGTCGGCGGTGGTGCGGTTTGGGGCTTCACGGGCCACGAAATGGCGGCGCGGGTCGCAACCGAGGCGTTGCCCGTCTCCATGCCGGCCTTCTTCAGGCAGGCGGGAGACCAGTTGGTGCACCTGAACCCGGAGCCGGATCGGTGGCGGGTCTTCGAGCTCCGAGAGATGGACCAGGCGTTCGCGTACGATCACTACGTCGATCTGGAGAACCTGCCCGACGGGGCCCTGGACGCGCCCGACCGCTTCGCGTACCTGAAGCTGCTCTACGAGGCCGGCTTGGAGCGGCCCGAACGAGACGCGGGCTTCCTGCCGTACCGGATCGTGGAACTGTACCAGCGCACCGTGAGCCTCTGGCGCCGCTGGAGACAGGAGGAGGACCCGCGCCGCCGCGACTGGGTGGAGCAGCGGATCCTCAACGACGCCGGCGTCCTGGGCCACTACGTGACCGACGCTTCCCAGCCGCACCACACGACCATCCACTTCAACGGCTGGGACGCGGACACGCCCAATCCGGAGGGCTACACCCGCGACGACCGCTTTCACGCCCGCTTCGAACGCTACTTCGTCGAGGCCCACGTGACGCCGGCCCGCGTGAGACGGCACATGCAGAGCCGGGCGGCGGCGCCCTTGCGATCCGTGGCGGGACGGGCGCGCGAGGCGGTGCGCGAGCACGTCATGGCCTCGCACGAGGCGGTCGAGACGCTCTACCGAATGGAGCGGGACTTCGGTTTCGATCCGGAGTCGAGCGCGCGGGCGGAGGCACAGGACTTCGCGGCCGACCGGCTGGCGGCCGGAGCCGAGATGCTGGCGGTCCTGTGGTGGTCGGCCTGGTTGGAAAGCGCCGAGAGCGCCGAGTCAGGCGTCCAGCGCCCCTCGTAGGACGTCCAGGAGCAGGTCCACCGTCTCTTTGTGCGTCCTGAAGGAGAGCGCCGCAAAGCGCAGCCAAATCTGCTCGTTCAGATAGGTGGACGAGATGAAGACGCGGCCGTCGGCGTGGACCCGCTCCACGAGTTCCTGGTTGGCGGCGTTGGCGTTGCGGCCCGGCGGCAGGTGGCGGAAGAGCGTCACGGAGAGTTCCGGGTCGGGGCCGATCTCCATGTGGGGCAGGCTCCGGACGCGTTCGTGGAAGTAGCGCGCCAGCCAGATCTTCTCGCTCAGGCAGGCGCGAAACGGCGCGAGCCCGAAGAGCTGTAGCGGGAGCCACATGCGCATGGCGCGGAAGTGGCGGCTGAGCTCGGGGGAATGATAGGCGGGAGAGGGGGATTCCTCGCTCTCCCAGGTGTCTCGCAGGTAGGGCGGGGCCTGCCAGTGGGCGTTTTGGAGGGCCTCGCGGTTCTTCACCAGCACGGCGCCGCTTCCGTAGGGCAGGAAGAGACCCTTGTGCGGGTCGAGGATCAGCGAGTCGGCGCGGTGGAGGTCGGAGAGCGCCGCGGGGGCCTCGGGGCACAGGGCGAAGAATCCTCCGTAGGCCGCGTCCACGTGGAGCCAGAGTTCCCGGACGGCGGGCAGGGCGGCGATCTCGCCGACGGGGTCCACCGCTCCGGTGTCGGTCGTCCCGGCCGAGGCCACAACCATGAACGGGCGCAGGCCGGCCTTCCGGTCGGCGGCGATCTTGCGCTCCAAGTCCTCCGGGATCATGCGGAAGCGGTCGTCCATCTCGACGTGCCGCACAATGCACTCGCGCAGTCCGGCGATGACCCTCGCCTTGCCGACGCTGTGATGGATGTGGCGCGTGCCGTAGACGACCGTGCGCGGCACGTCGGCGGCTCGGACGCCCATGGCCTCGCGAGCCGTCACGATGGCGATCAGGTTGGCGATCGAGCCCCCGCTGGTCAGGTCGCCGCCCGACTCCGCGGGAAACCCGACCAGCCCGGCCATCCAGTCCAGGAGAAGATTTCCCATCCGAACCGCCCCCGGAGAGGCGAAGCAGATGCCCGCGAAGCGATTGGCCACCGCCGCCATGTAGTCGCCCAGCGCAGCCGGATAGATTCCGCCCCCCGGGATGTATCCGAGATGCCCGCCCGCCGCCGGATTCAGCCCGAACCCGTCCACCGACCGCTCGACCAAGCCCACCAACTCCGAAATCGGCCGCCCCTCCTCCGAGACCGGCGCCTCCAAGATCTCCGCCGCGCCGTCCTCCGGCACGACGTACGTCTTGGCCGTCGGCAGTCCGTCCAGAAACCGCCGGCCGTAGCCCAGGACCTCTTCCTCGAGCCGCCGGCGCACCTCCGAGCCGGGATCGAGGCGCTTGGACAGCGGCGCGAGTTCCGCGATGCGCGCCGCGACGTCCTCCAGTCTCACGGTGCGCGCGCGGACCTGATCAGGTCACGCACCCGCCATGCGGGGGCGGCGCTTTCGGTACTCGCGGAAGGAAATCAGCTTGCGGCGCCCCTCGTCCCAGAGCGCCAAGTTGAGGGTCTTGAAGCTGTCGAGAAGCGTCATGCGCGTGACCGCCCACAGCTCGCGATTCTCGTCGTGGCAACGCTGAAGGCGGTAATTGGGGATGCGGCTGCTCAGATGGTGAACGTGGTGCAGGCCGATGTTCGCGGTCATCCATTGGATCGGCTTCGGCAGCTGGAGAAACGACGATCCGTGAAGTCCGGCGTCGTAGTAGTTCCAGTCCTCGTGCCAGTGCCAGTAGGCGTCTTCGAACTGGTGCTGCACGTAGAACAGCCAGACGCCGAGCGTGCAGGCGAACAGGGTGACGGGGATCTGCACCATCAGGAAGCGATCCAGGCCGATGGTCAGCCAGGCCAGGACCAGGAGCGCGGCCAAGGCGGCGTTGGTCCACCAGACGGAACGCCACTCGCGCTTCCAGGCCCGCGGGACGTCCCAGGGGAAGCGGTGCTTGACCAGGAAGTGGAAGGCGGCGCCGGGGCCGAACAAGACGAAGGGATTGCGGTAGAGGCGGTACCCCAGGCGCTGCAAGCGGGACATGGCCTCGTACTCGTCGACCGTCTTGGTGCTGATGTCGCCGAACGCGCGCAGGTCCAGGTCGCCGGAGTGGGCGTGGTGGATGGCGTGGGTCTTGCGCCAGTAGTGGTAGGGCGTCAGGGCCAGGACGCCGATGACGAAGCCGACGGCGTTCGCCAGCCGCTGCGAGCGGAAGTACGAACCGTGGCCGCAGTCGTGCTGGATCATGAAGAGCCGCATCAGCAGCGCGGCGACGGGAAGCGCGAGCAGCAGGGTGAGCCAGTAGCCGACGCCGAGGCTCAGGAAGGCGAGCGTCCAGAAGACGGCGTACAGGCCTGCGGTGATGGCGAGCTGCCCGGTGCTGCGCCGGTGATCCGGGCCGAAGTACGGGGACAGGACGGTCTTCCAGCGTTCGACTTGTTCGCGGTCGGGCTTCATGCGGCCGGTGGGGTTCGTTGGAGGGATGAGAGAGGGGCGGCGCGCTCGACTCGGACCCTGGCACGGAGCGCGCACGGGTCAGTCAATCTAGTATGGACGACGCGGCTTGCGGAACAGGAGGGCCGCCTCGAACCGGCCCAGCGTCGCCGCAGGACGTTGCGGCGCCCGCCTTCCGTCCCCCATAATACTGTCGGCAACTCGCCGCACGGAACCCGGCCCGCCCGACAGCGGGCCCCGACTCCCGGGAACTCCCATGGAATACAACCCCGACCTCCCCTGGTACCGAAGGCTCCACTGGCAAGTGGCCGCCGCCATGCTCGCCGGCGTCGCGACCGGCTTGGCGGGCGGCGAAGGCGCCTCCAACGCTCTGGGCTGGCTGGGCGATCTGTTCATGCGGCTCCTGCGGATGATCATCGTTCCGCTGGTTCTCACCTCCATCGTCTCCGGCGTGGCCTCCGTGGGCGGGGGACGGGCCATCGGCCGCCTCTTCAGCAAGACGCTGGGCTACTACGTCACGTCCAGCTTGCTGGCGGCCTGCGTGGGCGTCCTCATGTTCAACATTTGGAGCCCGGGACGAGGGGCCGACCTGAGCACGGCGGCGCAACGAGACCTGCCGCATCTGGAGACGCCCACCGGCATGGACCTGCTCCTGAACGTCGTTCCGCGGAACTTCGTGGACGCCATGGCCTCCGGCGATATGCTGGCGATCATCTTCTTCTGCATTGTCTTCGGGGCCGCCATCACGACCCTGCCCGAGAAGTCGCGCACGCTGGTCACCGACATCTTCGAGTCCTTCTTCAAGGTCATGATGAACCTGACCTCCGGGATCATCAAGTTCCTGCCGATCGGCGTGTTCGCGCTCATCACGCGGATGGTCGGCGAGACGGGCTTCGAAGCGTTCACGCCGCTGCTCAAGTACGTGGGCACGCTCGGCTCCGGCCTGACCATTCACTTCCTGGTGACGCTGCCCCTCCTGCTCATGTTCGTGGGCCGGATCAATCCCTGGGTCCACCTCCGCAACATGCGCGAAGCCTTGCTGACCGCCTTCTCGACCAGCTCTTCCGCGGCCACGTTGCCGGTCACGATCGACTCGGTGCGGACCAAGGTCGGCGTCTCGAACAAGGTCTCCTCCTTCGTGTTGCCCATGGGCGCCACGGTGAACATGGACGGCACCGCGGTCTTCGAATGCATCGGCGCCCTGTTCATCGCCCAGGTGCTCGGCATCGAGATCGGCGTGATGGCGCAGTTCATGGTCGTCCTGACCGCCTTGCTCGCCTCGATCGGGGCTGCGGCCGTGCCGTCGGCTGGGCTGGTGATCATCTTCATCGTGCTGGACGTGATCGGCCTAGGGGACAACCAAAACGCGGTCGCCATCGTCGGCATGATGCTCGCCATCGATCGCCCGCTCGACATGTGCCGCACGGCCGTGAACGTCTACAGCGACTCCTGTGGCGCGGCCATCATCGCGCGCTCGGAGGGCGAAGAGGGAGTGGACGCAGAGGCGGTGGGGTGAGGGCGCGACGGGGGTGATCTCGGCGTCGATGTCGCGGGACGGGTGAAGCCGCCGTGCTCGTCTCCTTTGCCCTAACGAACTGGACCTGCTTTCGGGACCGTCAGGAGCTGTCGGCCGAGGCCGTGCGCGGGGTCGACGACTCCTACGCGTTCGACACGGGCGTCAGGAGGTACCCGAAGCTCAATCGCGTAACGGCCGTCTATGGGGCCAATGGGAGCGGGAAGTCGTTCTTGGTGCGTGGTCTCGGCTTCATGCAGCATCTCGTCTCGACATCGGCGACGGCAAGCCAGGCGGGCGAGGCGATTCCGTTTCTGCCGTTCCTCTTCGACGTGGAGACGAGGACGCAACCGTCGGTCTTCGAAGTCGCCTTCATCGCTGGTGGTGTTGCGTACGAGTATGGATTCGCGACGGATCGCGATCGAGTCCATGAGGAATGGTTGCTGGCGTGGCCGCCGCCGTATGGGCGGAGGCGACTGCTCTTGGACCGCCGGTACGATCCAATGACGAAGACCGAAGAGTGGAAATTCGGCTCGTCCGTCAAGGGAGCGAAGGATCTTTGGCGTTCAAGCACTCGCGAAAACGCACTTCTGGCTTCGGTCGCAGCGCAATTGAACAGCGACGTGTTCCGGCCAGTTGTGGAATGGTTTCAGGCACTTCGGATTATTACGCCGGTAACCGCTAACCCCGGATACACGGCCACTCAAATGGTTTCAAACGTTGGTTTCAAGGATAGGCTTGTGACGTTGCTTCGCGATGCAGACATACGCATAGTGGATGCCAGTGCAAGCGAGCGGGAAGTGTCGCCGGATGAAGCTGTTAGGAATATGTCCGTGAAGGATGCGCTACCGGTCTTGGAGAAAGGCGAGCCGATTAGAACTGTTGGCGACATCAAGCTAGCGCACGTCGTGGAGAACGATGACCAGCCATTTTTTCTGGACTTGTATTTTGAATCGGACGGAACCCAGAAATTGTTTTCCTTGGCAGGGCCGTGGTTGGAGGTACTCGACAACAATCGGGTGTTGGTGGTGGACGAACTCGACAACAGCTTGCATCCCTTGCTTGTGGCGGCTCTTGTGAGCCGAATCAATGCCAGCAGACATAACGGAGACGACAACAGGGCTCAACTCCTGGCGACGATGCACGACGTGTCGTTGTTGCGCGACAGATTGCATAGAGATCAGATTTGGTTCACGGAAAAGAAACGCAGCAATGAAGCTTCTCAAATCGTTCCGTTGTCCGATTATCGCCGCAACCCAAGAGAGTCGCTGGCGAAAGACTATCTGGACGGGAGGTTCGGGGGTGTTCCGGTGATCGTCGAACCCATGGCCGGCGATTGAATCGGAAACGCGGCAAGGGGAGGCGAAGCCGCACGCCGAGAAGGCGCCATGGGGCGAAAGCACGCCAACCGAAGATTCTGGTCTTGTGCGAAGGCAAGGAAACGGAGGTCAATTACTTCAGCGCCTTGAAACAAGAATTTGGCTTGACCAGCGTCAAGGTCGTCGGCCTGAGGACTATTGGTAGGATGATTGAAAAGATTCGACAGGAAATCAAAGGCCATGAGCCGGGCGACGAAATATGGTGTGTCGTGGATCACGACGAGAGGGACGCCGAAATCGAGAGACTTGCGCGGGAAGTCAAGGAGACTGCAAGAGAAAGCCGAAGAAAGAAACTTGCGATCCATGAAGTCGTATCGATTCCTTGCTTCGAGTACTGGCTACTGATTCACTTTGAAGATACGACAAGGCCATTTCTTGGACTCTCGGGCCGCTCGGCATGTAGCAAGGTCATTGAAGCTCTCAAGAGCCATCTGCCAGACTACAAGAAGAACAGTCGTGCTATTTATGACGATTGTCGCGACAAGTTGTGCGTGGCGATGAATCGCGGCAAACGGCCAGGCGTGTCGCAAGGCCATTCGTCCACGGATGTCGGGAAGCTGGTTGCTAGGCTCCGCGAACTCGGTACCAACTGACGTGCTGACGAGACCGTCTGGGAGCGTGCTCGCCCTCGTCCCTCAAACCTCCCAGCCGTCCCGATATTCCCGGGTCAGGTAGCGGTTGGCTTCGGCGTCGTTGGTGACGCGCATGGCTTCGGCGTCGTAGTAGAGCTTGCGGCCTTGGCCCGCGCGGAGGGCGACGATTCCGAGGAGCATGGTTTCCGTGAGGCGGGCGGCGTAGTCGAAGGGGCAGGACGCGGTGCCGCCGGTCTTGCAGGCGTTCACCCAGTTCATTTGGTGGGACTCTTCGATGCGGGGAAGGGTCTCGGGGATGTCGGCGGCTTCGAGGGCTAGGCGTTCGGGATAGATCTTGGGGTTGCGGCCGTAGGTCTCGTGCACGAGGACGCCGTCGGCGCCCACGAACATGACGCCGCCGCCGCGCTTGAGCTCCACGTCGGCGGGGAGTGCGGGCGGGCGAGGCGGCATGAGACCGCCGTCGTACCAATGCAGGTCCACGGGCGGGGCGTTGCCGCGTGCCGGGAACTCGAAGTGGGCGCGCATGGCCAGGGGGAAGGTGGCGGGATCGTCCTCGGGGCCGCCCCAAGGGGTGGAGGTGGCCTCGACGCTCGACGGGTAGCCCAGGTCCAGGGCCCAGACGGGATGGTCGACGAGATGCGCACCCATGTCGCCGAGCGCGCTCACGCCGAAGTCGACCCAGCCGCGCCAGTTGAAGGGGTGGTAGACGGGGTGGAAGGGGATCTCCTTGGTCGTCGGCCCCAGGTAGAGGTCCCAATCGAGGTTGGTGGGCTTGGGATAGCCTGCGGACATGACGTCGGCGGCCAGGGACAGGATGGCGCCTTGATGCCATTGCTGGTACCAGCCGGGGTTCAGTCCTTCCTTCCAGGGAGCGGGGCGGAGGACGCCTTGGGGCCAGATCGGCCGGTTGGTCCAGACGTGGACTTCGGCGACGCTCCCGATCGCGCCGGCCTGGATCCACTCGTTCACGCGGCGGCCGTCGTCTCCCGAATGTCCCTGGTTGCCCATTTGCGTGACGACGCCCGTGCGACGGGCGATTTCGTCCATTGCGCGAGCCTCGTGAACCGTGTAGGTGAGCGGCTTCTCCAGATAGACGTGCTTGCCGGCCTCCATGACGGCCTTGGCCACGGGGGCGTGCAAGTGGTCCGGCGTGGCGACGACGACCGCGTCCAAGTCCGCTTCCTTGGCCAGCATCTCGCGGAAATCGACGTACCGCCTCGCCTGGAGGAACTGCTCGCGCCAGCGGTGCGCCTTCTCACTGCGGCTGGGATTCTCGTCTTCGAGAAACTCCATGGAGCGCCGGTGCACGATCCCGAAGTCCACGTCGCAGACCGCGACGACCTGTTCCGAGCCCAACTCGAAGGCGTTCTCGGTGCCCTGTCCGCCGGTGCCGACCACGGCGATGGCGAGCTGGTCGGAGGGAGCTTGGCGCCCGGGGCCGCCCAGCACTCGCGAAGGCACCACCATCGCGCCCATCGCCAGCTTCGATCCGTGGTCGACGAATTTCCTGCGGGTCACTTTGGACACGAACGGTTCTCCTCGGGATGGCTTGGCGGAAACGGGGCCGCCCGCGACAGCCGCGCGGGCATACCGGGTCGCTGTCTTGTGGCGCGACGGCGTCCTCGCCGATCTTGAAGGCAAGTCCCCTCAAACATCAGGAAGATATGATGACTTCCATTTCCCGTGAACGGCAAGGCCGCTGTCTTCGTGCGCCGCTCGCCCATGCGGCGCCGGCGCCGGCCACCAGAAGGCAGTCCCGTCTGCGGGCGCGGTTCTCCGGTCGGGTTCGCGGACGGCCTGCCCGCCGGGCGCTCGCGGCCGCCTGCTGCCTGCTCCTGTTCCCTTCGTTGCTCACGGCGACGTGGTCCGTGGTCGCGGTGGACTCGCGCACCGGCCAAGTGATCATCGCTTCCGCGACCTGTGTGCCGCAGGGACGGTTTGCGGGCTTTCCGGCGAAAGGGCTCATGGACATCCAGGCCATCGTGGTGCCCGGCGTGGGCGTGGCCGCGGCGCAGGCTGGCGTGGACGGGACGCGGGCCAACCAGC
This sequence comes from Longimicrobiales bacterium, assembly GCA_958295645.1. Taxonomy (GTDB): domain Bacteria; phylum Gemmatimonadota; class Gemmatimonadetes; order Longimicrobiales; family Gaopeijiaceae. The sequence goes on along the minus strand of OY282361.1, from coordinate 2,282,966 downwards.
GTCTGGTCTACGAGGAGATGAAGAGGGGGACGGCGCCCGCGCTCATCATCGAGATGCTGTCGGCCGATCCGCAGTTCGAGCGGCGCCAGTTCGGGATCGTCGACTTGCAGGGGCGCTGCGCTGGCCACTCGGGCGCGGACAACAGGCCGGCCTCGCTGGCGGTGGCGGACAGCATCCCCGCCGAGGGCATCTACTTCTCGGTGCAGGGCAACATCCTGGCGTCGGACGACGTGGTGCACCTGGCCGTGGCAGCCTTCCACGAAGCCGCGGGCGGCACAATGGCCGACCGGGTCATGGCCGCGATGGAGGCCGCCGACGCGGCAGGCGGAGACGGCCGCTGCACCTGCGAGACGGAGCCGCATCCCGAGGGCGTCCCCTGCACGGCCAAGACGTCGCACGTGGCGTACTTGCTCGTGGCCGAGACGGGAGACCCCGAAGGCGAGTCGTTCAACGACGGCGACTACTCCCTCTACATCGACGTGACCGACGAGAACATCCAGCCGGGGGAAGACGCCAATCCGGTGGCGACGCTGAGGATGCGCTACGACCGCTGGAAGGCGGGAGAAGGCTGAAGAGGAGCAGGCCGGAGCAGGGGGCAAGATGCCGGCGTCGCGAATCTTGCATGTGATAACTCCGTAGGAAGCTGTAAGAGGCGGTTCCTTGACGCGAACGCTGCCGGGCGCCACGTTCTTAGACCATGAGCACTCCAGCGACCAATCTCGAGACCGGCGCCGACGGGACGCAGCTGCGTGCGCTTCGCAAGAGTCTGGGCCTCACGCAGGGCCAGTTGGCGGAGCGTTTGCGGGTCAGCGCCGTCACGGTGCACCGGTGGGAGGCGGGCAAGTCGCGGCCTCACCCGATGGCGCGGCAACGACTGGACGAGCTTGCCGAGGCCGCCGCGGCGACGGCCGAGCTCGCAACGCCCGCCGGGGTCAGCTTGGCGAGCCGGCCGCGACGCCTGGGCCGGGCAACTCTGGTCGGCGGAGCGGACGGCGGGCATTGGGAGGCGCTCGCGGCGGCGTCCGTCCCATCGCTCGACTTCGCGGGCAATGCTGAAGCCGTGTCGGTCGTGGCGGAGGCGTGGCGGCTCGCCCACGGGCATCAGTTCAATCCGACCTTCGCGAGCGAGACCTCGCGCATCGACCCGTTGCCGCACCAGCGCATTGCCGTGTACGAACGGATGCTGGGCCAGGACCCCCTCCGCTTCCTGCTGGCGGACGACGCGGGCGCGGGCAAGACGATCATGACAGGCCTGTACGTGCGCGAGATGCTGTCGCGGGGCCGGCTCCGGCGCGTTCTGGTGGTGCCGCCTGCAGGGCTCGTCGGCAACTGGCGGCGCGAGCTTCGCACGCTGTTCCGGCTCGACTTCCGCATCGTGTCGGGAGCCGACGTGCGCCGCGGCGCCGCGGCCGGGGGACGAGAGGCCGCGGGCCAGGCCGACGCCGGCCAGTTCATCGGACCGTGGGCCGACTTGGCCATCGTCTCGCTGGACACGCTGGCGGGCGACCGGGTCTTCTCCGCCCTCCGCGACGCCGGCGCGGCGGCCGCCTACGACCTGGTCGTGTTCGACGAGGCCCACAAGCTGCACGCCACGGCGGACGAACATCGCGTCCGCAAGACGCGCCGCTACAAGCTGGCCGAGGCCCTGGCGGGTTGCAGCGCCGCCGCGGCGCCCTTCGCAGGGATGAGGTGGTCCGCCCGGCACCTGCTTCTCCTGACCGCGACGCCCCACATGGGCAAGTCCTCGCCCTACCATCATCTTTGGCGCCTTCTGAACGACCAAGTCTTCACCACCGAGGCGGCCCTTCGGCGCTTCCCGTCCGCTGGGCGCAGCCGCCACTTCGTCCGCCGCACCAAAGAGCAGATGGTCGACCTGCAGGGCCGCCCCATCTACCCGCACCGGGCCTGCGACACCTTCTCCTACGACCTGACGCCCGGCCCCGACGGCGAACAGGCCCTCTACGACGAGACCACGGCCTACCTGCGCCAGACCTACGGCCGCGCCCTTCGGAACCGCCCCGCGGTCAGCTTGGCCATGAGCGTCTTCCAGCGCAGGCTGGCCAGCTCGACGTATGCCCTGCTCCGGTCGTTCGAGCGCCGCATCGACAAGCTGGAGCGGACGGCCGCCGATCTCGCCGCAGGCCGCATCACCACGGACGAGCTGGAACGCCGCCAACTCGACATCGGCAGGGCGCACTCCGAAGACTTCTTCGACTCCAGCACCGCCGACGAGGACGGCCGCGGGCAAGACGGCGGCTGGGAGGAGGCCGATGCAAGCCGCGCCGGCGTCCAGGAACGCAACGAGGACTACGAGGAGGCCGTCCTGGGCGCGGTGATCGCCGTCACGATCGAGGAGCTCGAACAGGAGGTTCGCACGGTGGCCGGGCTTCGAGACCGGGCGCGCAGACTGCTGGAGACGGGTCGCGAGTCCAAGTTCGAGAAGCTGCGCGAGGTGCTGGAAGACGTCCGCCACGCCGACGAGAAGTGGCTCCTCTTCAGCGAGCACCGCGACACGGTCGACTACTTGGTCCGCCGACTGGAGGGCCTGGGATACGCCGGCAGGGTTGCCCACATCCATGGGGGAATGGCGTGGCCGGAGCGCGAGGAGCAGGTCGAGCGCTTCCGGGACCCCTCGGGAGCCCGCTACTTGGTGGCCACGGACGCCGCTGGCGAGGGCATCAATCTCCAGTTCTGCCGCCTGATGGCCAACTACGACATTCCATGGAACCCGGCCAGACTGGAACAACGCATGGGCCGCGTTCACAGATACGGCCAAAAGCGCAATGTGCAGATCGTGAACTTGGTCGCCGGCCGGACCCACGAGGGCCGCGTGCTCCAGGTGCTGCTGGACAAGCTGGACGCGATCCGCCGCGAGCTGAACTCGGACAAGGTGTTCGACGTGATCGGGCGGCTCTTCGAGAACGCCTCGCTGCGCCGCTACATGCTGGAGTCGTTGGAGGCCGGAGGCGACGGCCGTGCGGATGGCGGACGCCAGCGACCGGTGCATGTCGCGCAACAGATCGAGAGCGTCCTGACGAGCGACCGCGTGCGGGCCGTCGACGGCGAAGAACGCGAACTCTACGGCGCCGACGACGACTTGGCGGGCCGCCTGGCCGGACTCCGAGGCGACGTGGAGCGCGAACGCTACCTGCAACTCCTGCCCGGCTACGTGCGCCGCTTCGTCGAACGGGCCGCCGACCTGCTGAGCTTGGAGATACGCGGCGACTTGGACGGCTTCTTCGACCTCTCGCCCGCCCGCGCCGGGGCTCTGGACGCCCTCCTTCCCGCCTTGGACGGCTACCCCGAAGAAGCACGAGCCCGTTTGTGCGTCCGGCGGCCCGAGACCGCGAGCGATGCCCCGTCCGTCTGGCTCCGCCCCGGCGAACCCGTCTTCGACTCCCTGGCCGGAGCGGTCCAGGAGGCGTTCGGCAGAGACGCGCTCAGAGGCGCCGTCTTCGTGGACCCCCGCGCCGACGCCCCCTACACCTTCCACTTGGCCACGGTCACGGTGGAAGAGCAACCCGACCCCACGGCCATCGCCGGCCTGCGAACCGAGGCTGGCCCCCAGCGTGGCGACGGTGGCCGCATCGAGACCGACCGAGTCGGCCGGCGAATCCTCGACCGTCGCCTGCTGGCGTTGCGTCACGACGGCGACGCGGGTCCGGCGGAATGCGCCGTCGAGCACTTCCTTCTCCTGAGGGGCGCGCCCGGCTTCCCTCCCGGCGCCGTCCCGCTCGCGAGCCGAGGCCTGTCGATGCGTGCCGAGTCGGCCGCCCACGCCGAGTCCCGCATTCTCGCCGAACTCGTCGAGAGCCAGCGCGAGACAAGGCGGGCGGAACTCCCCGAACGGCGTCGGCAGGTGGAGGTCGGATTCGGTCTGCTGGCCGCCCAGGCCGCCCGCCGCCGCAAGGAGCTGGCCAAGCGAGTCGCGGGCTCCGGCGCCGACTCGCCGGACGACGCCGATGCCCTGGAGAAGGCCAAGCGCGGCCAGCAGGTCGTGTCCGGACAACGCCGACTCGCGCTGGACCAGCTGAGCGCCGCACCAGAGCGCATCGTGCCCGGCGGCGTCCGCTTCCTCGCCCACGCCCTAGTGGTGCCCGCAGGCATCCACGGCACCGGCGACGTGGACCGCTACGACGCCAGAGTCGAGGAGGTTGCCGTAGGCGTCGCCGCCGCGTGGGAGCGCGAGCACGGCGGCTCCGTCCGCGACGTGTCCAAGCCCGCGCTGGCCCGGGTCGCGGGCTTCTCCGACTGGCCCGGCTTCGACCTGGTGTCCGACCGCCCGGGCCGGGAACGCCGGCACATCGAGGTCAAGGGCCGGGCCGGCCAGGGCGGCGTGCTGATGGAGGCCAACGAATGGAAGCAGGCCAACAATCTCGGCGACGAATACTGGCTCTACGTTGTCCTGGACTGCGCGACGCCGGAGCCCCGGCTCTTCCGCGTCCGCGATCCCTTCGACACTTTCGTCGCTGGCCGGACAACGAGCGTGCGGTACACTATTTCGGCGAAGGACATTCTGGCGGCGGGCCGCGGGCACCAACAGCCTCGACAGAAAGGTGGCGAATGATGGGAGCCATCCATGTGGATGTCACGATCAGCAACTTCGCCGACCGGTCCCGGAGCTGGACGGGCCGCTTCTTGGTGGACACCGGCGCGACGGACACGGTCATCCCCCGGAACCAGCTGGACGCCATCGGGATAACGCCGGAGAGGCAGCGCCTCTACGAACTGGCGGACGGACGCGAAGCCTTCGGTGAGGTTGAAGGGATGGATGGGCCGCATTCCTGGCCCAGGGTCAGCCGAGCGTTGCCCGCATGAAGTTCGCGGGATTCGACAAGTCCGCCGTTCCAGACACGGGGCTGCAGAGCCTGGACGAAGCCTTGTGGAAGAGCCTGGTCAGCATTCACGGGGCTGCCGCTCCCGAGGTGGCCCTGGAGAAGATGGGATTGCTGACGAGAGACGAGCGAGGAACGCCGAGGGCGTCGGTGGCGGGTCTGCTCCTGTGCGCCCGAGCGCCTGAAGAGTGGCTCGACAACGCCTGCATCACGGCGACGTGCTACAGAGGCGCCGACCGAGCCTCCATGCAGATCGACGCGAAGACGATCTGCGGCCCGCTGGACAAGCAGATTGCCGCCGCGGTGGCCTTCGTGCTCTGCAACATGCGCGTCGCCGCCCGAAAGGAACCCGGCCGCGTGGACCTCCCGCAGTTCAGCGACAGGGCCGTCTTCGAAGCCGTCGTGAACGCTGTCGCGCACCGCGACTACTCGATTCGCGGACGTCGCATCCGCCTATCCCTGTTCGAGGACCGGCTGGAGATTCAGTCGCCCGGCCCATTGGCCAACGGCCTGCGGGTCGCCTTCATGGACGCTCAACAAGCGACCCGCAACGAGGTGCTGGCGTCCACGCTGGGCCGCATGAGTTCGCAGAAGGTTCGCGGCTCCGGCGACAGCCAGTTCTTCATGGAGAGGAGAGGCGACGGCGTGGGCATCATTCGTCACCAGACCGAGGCGCTCGGTGCCGAACCCCCGTTCTACGAGTTGATCGGCGAAACCGACTTGCGGCTCACGATTCCAGCGGCCCCGCTGGCGTGGACTCCCGGCCGTGTCGCGTTCTGCGTGCAATCCGCTGGCAGGCCGATCGCCGAGGCCGCCATCCTCCTGCACTTCCCCGACGGTGCCTACGAACAAGCATCGAGCAACATTGAAGGTGCCGCGACCATGAACCTGCACTCGACGCATCTGCCGATGACGTTGTTCGTAGCTGCTACGGGCTTCGAGGCCTATGTGAGGCAGAAGTGGGTTCCGGCAACGGACGACCGGCGCTTGGACATCGATCTCCAGCGACTTGCTGAAGGCGGGTCGGTCATTCTGGCGGACGGGGTCGGCGAAGTTCCCGGCCTGTTGGCTACGCTCAATCCTGTGCGGGACGTGCACGACAGGACCAGTCTCCACGTTTCCGGCGCGACCATCGACCAAGGGATCGAGCAACCGGCCGCTTTCTTGTTGGGCCAAGACCTGCTGCTTACCGATTCAGCCAGTGCCAACATGACGATTCGGGTAGCGGCCGTAGTGGGCAAGTCAGCACTCGTGGAGTATAGACAATGAAGCTGGCGATGGGCCAGGGCGGCGTGCAGCGGGAGGCCAACGAATGGAAGCAGGCCAACAATCTCGGCGACGAGTATTGGCTCTACGTGGTCCTGGACGACCCGACGCCGGAACCCCGGCTCTTCCGCGTCCACGATCCTCAACCTCAACAGAAAGGCAGCGAGTAATGGGAGCCATCCATGTGGATGTCACGATCAGCAACTTCGCCGACCGATCCCGGACCTGGACGGGCCGCTTCTTGGTGGACACCGGCGCGACAGACACGGTCATCCCCCGGAACCAGCTGGACGCCATCGGGATAACGCCAGAGAGGCAACGCGTCTACGAACTGGCGGACGGACACGAAGCGACGATGGACGTCGCAGGGGCGCGGATCGAATTCATGGGCGAGTTCACCGCTGGGCTGGTCGTCTTCGGAGCCCCGAACTCGGAGCCATTGCTGGGCGTAACCGCACTGGAATCCGCGGGTGTGGAGGTGGATCCTCGGAACCAGCGGCTGACGAAGTTGCGCGCGGTGAGGTTGAAGGGGATGGCTACAGCAGATCGCCTTGATGCATACCGAAACATTTTGAGCCTGCTGGCCAGCAGGGAACCAAATGACTTTCCTTTGCCTAGCACGGAAATCAGATCTTTGGCGAGGGAATGCGAGAATGATGAGATCGCGAATCTCGAAGAAGATTATATTTCGCTTTATTGCCAACACTTAGCCGAAAAGGGATACGTGGAAATTCGCACGATGGCGCACTACGTAGGCGAGTCGTTTCCTAGGATCGACATATTGCATGTCACATCGATTGGATACGATGTAGCCGAGATAAGCGATGATCGTTGGCGACGAACCAAGAAGCAACTGCAGAACATCTTACCACTCGCTAAGGATTTCTTGTCGCTGGTGAGAACACTGACTTAGGTCAATGCATTAATGTCGTACTACAATCTATGATGAGGTAAACCATGACAACTGCTCCCGAGAATACGGCCATGCCTCAGCCTCAGCTCGTTTTTCCTGAACCCGAAATCGACAAGACGAATCCATGGAAGGATGATGCCCTTAATCGTGGCCAGGCAGCAAATGCCCTAACGAATCTGATCAAGAGCCAGCGAGGACCATTCGTCGTTTCGCTGGACGGAAAGTGGGGCACAGGCAAAACCTTCTTCCTGACACGATGGAAGAACCAATTGGAGAACGAGTTTAGAGTAATATATTTTAACGCATGGAAAGATGATTTTTGTAGCGATCCTCTTGTTGCAATGCTTGCGCAGATTGTAAATGCGCAGATTGTAAAGCAGTGTAAGGACATCAAGATCAAGAAATCGTTATCGGATAATGCAAAGGAGATTGCCTACAACAATCTTGAAAGTGTCGTAAAGCGCTTCTTGGGCTTGCAGATACCAAGAATTGGCGACAAAATCCTAGCAAAATATGAAGACCAAGTAGCGAGCGTGAGTCGACTACGCGAGGCGATGGCCAAGTTTCTGGAAGAGGATCGACCGCTAGTGTGTATCGTCGATGAACTTGACCGATGCCGTCCAGACTTTGCCATTGCAACGCTAGAAAGAACCAAACACGTTCTTAATATTCCCGGTTTGATGTTTGTTTACGGCATCAATCGAAGCGAGTTATGCGAATCGATTAAATCGCTTTATGGCAATATCGACGCAGACATTTACCTGAGAAGAATCTTCGACATGGAATTCACGTTGCCAACTGTCAGTCGGCGTAGTTATTGTGCACATGTAGCAGAACGATATCGCACAAAGATGATTATAGATGAATCCGTGGGATCCGACTATGCCGAAGGCTTCGATGACGCGATAACACGCATTCCAAGCACAATAGAAGACTTGTCGCTCCGTGACATAGAACAATGCATTCGTATGGCAACGTTTGCCGCGGGCAATATGGCGCAAAACAGAATTGGCTATCAACCACATGTGATTGTAGCTGTTATCGTTATTCGTCTAATTGCTCCTGACTTGTATCAACGCTTCGTGAACGGTGATCATGTTGCGGGAGAAATGCTGACATTATTAGAGAAACGAATAGACAAGACTGCTTATCCTTCGGGCGATCATTCGTGGATAAATCTCATACCAGCATTTCTATATGCCGTATGCGATGAAGAAATGCCACATGATGCCACTGCACTTAGCCAAATGCGGCATCTGAGACAACACCGTTTGAATGATAGCGGTGAAGAGCTCCCATCAACGACCTTACTGGCTGAATCGACAAAACGCGCGGACGTGGAAGAACTTGAAGATATGATCAGAACTGCCAGTAACTCGAAGCCCTGGGAAGACAGAAGGGGCCACCGATGGATCGACAGATGGAAACGCCACTTGGTGAGCCTGATCGAACTTTCCAGCGGCCCATGACCAGTAGCGGCGAAAATGGCATTGTGGAGCAACGCCGCATTGGCGAGGTAGCCTTTCCGCTTCGCCAGGTCTCGTTGGATTCGGTGCACGAGAAGGCGGTTCGGCATGGGCACTTGTCGACGCTCCACATTTGGCCGGCTAGGCGGCCGTTGGCGGCGAGCAGGGCGGCGGTGTTGGGGACGCTGTTGCCGGATCCGGGTACGCGGGGAGGGCGCGAGGCGGTGATTGGGAGGATGGGTGGGACGGTTGTGAAAGAGCCTGGGGAGGGGAGGGAAACGACGGTTGGAGGGGTTTTTCGGTGGGGGCGGGAGGATGATGCGGGCGTGCGACGGTTTCGGGAGGAAGTGCGGGAGGCGTTTGGCGGACGGGCGCCGCGAGTGCTCGATCCGTTTGCGGGGGGTGGGGCGATTCCGCTGGAGGGGATGCGGCTGGGTTGCGAGGTGGTGGCGTCGGACTTGAGTCCGGTGGCGTGTTTCTTGTTGCGGTGCGCGCTTTGGTATCCGAGGCTGGTGGCTGATGGGAAGCGGCGGTTGCCGGAGTTTGCGCTTGCCGACGAGGTGTTCGTGCGGGCTTTCTTGAAGGCGAAGGGATTGAAGGGCGGGCGGCTGGAAGCAGAGGTGAAGAGGCTGGGGAGGGGGGAGAACGGCGGCGGATCGGTGGAGTCGGGGTTCTTGAGGGGGGGAGCGTTGGAGGATGGTGCTGGTTTTGGATGGCACTTGCGGGCGTGGGCGATGCGGGTGCAGAAGCGGGTTCGACGGGCCGTGGAGGGGCGGTATCCGACGTATGCGGAGTTCGAGCCGAAGAAGGCTCGGGCGGGCGTGTCGGGGGCTGCGAAGGCTTACGAGGCACGTGCTCGGCAGATCGTTGGGGCGGGGGCCGACGGTCGCGTATCGGCGGACGAGCTCAATGCAGAGTTTGAGCGGTCGTATTTGGCGAACGGAGCGAATCCGCGGTGGGTTGTGAAGCCGACGGTCGCGTACTTGTGGGCGCGGACCGTGCGGTGTAGCGACTGCCGGGCTGATGTCCCGTTGCTGAAGACGCGCTGGCTTTGCAAGAAGGAACGGAAGCGGGTTCGGCTTGTGTTGGAGGGTAGTCGGGGCGACGCCGGGGGGCTTGCTTTTGGTGTGGAGACCGATGTGCCGAAGGGGGAGGGCGGCCCTGCACAGCGAAGGGAGCACGATCGGCGGGCTGGAGCAGGCACGATGAGCAGGACGGGGGTGACTTGTCCTTGTTGCGGTGCCGTCATGACGATGGCGGACGTTCGTCGCGAGGGGAGCATGGGCGGCCTCGGCGCCATCATGACGGCGGTCGTCGTGGATGGCCAAAGCGGGAAGGAGTATCGCGGGCCAACGGACGAGGAAGTCGAAGCCGCTCGCGTCGAAGACGAAATGCTCCGAGACGTATGGGATGAGATTCCGTTTGGCCTGCCGAACGAACCGACGCCGGAAGCTGGTGCCGGAGCGGCTAGGGCGTTCTCGGTGGGCGGCTATGGATTTACCACTTGGCGCAGCCTCTTCGACAGCCGCCAGCTCTTCACCCTGGGGGCCTTCGTCCGCGAAGTCCGCAACTGCCGCGACGACTTGGCCGACTACCCCGAGGAATGGCAGGAAGCCATCGTTGCCTACCTCGCTTGCATCCTGAGCAAGCTGACGGACTACAGCAGCACTATCTGCTCATGGACCGTCGGGTACGAGAAGATGCGTAGCACCTTCGCCCGCTTCGCCCTCCCCATGGTCTGGGACTACTGCGAAGTCAACCCGCTCTCCGAACGAACCGGCGGGTTCGCCGCAATGGCGGAATGGGTCGCTCGCTATTTGGACCGGACGGCACCGGCCATCGCGGCCGCTCCTGCTCCCACGGTTCGTCGCCGGAGCGCCATCGAGGATCAAGGCTCGAACAACTTCGACGTCATCTGCACCGATCCCCCTTACTACGACGCGATCCCCTATTCGGACCTGATGGACTTCTTTCACGTCTGGCTTCGGCGCGCCCTCCACGGATTGTCGCCGGAGATCGACGAAGTGTTCTCGGAGCCGCTCGGTCCGAAGTGGGACGCCGAGACCAACGACGGCGAACTGATCGACGACGCTAGCCGCTTCGGCGGCGACCGCGCGGCCTCCAAGAAGAACTACGAGGACGGCATGTTTCGCGCCTTCAAGAGCTTCTACGAAGCGCTTCACGAAGACGGCCGCCTAGTCCTCGTCTTCGCCAACAAGTCTCCCGACGCTTGGGAGACGTTGGTGTCGGCCCTGATCCGCGCGGGCTTCGCGGTCACCGCTTCATGGCCCATCCAGACCGAGATGCAGACCCGGCAGCGCTCAATGGCCTCCGCCGCATTGTCTTCCTCCATCTGGATCGTCTGCCGAAAGCGCCCCGCCCGAGCCAAAGCCGGCTGGGACCACAAAGTGCTCTCCGAGATGGAAGAGAACATCACCCAGCGACTCCGCGACTTTTGGGACGCGGGCATTCGCGGCCCGGACTTCGTTTGGGCGGCGACCGGGCCGGCTCTTGAAGCCTTCAGCGAGCATCCCGTCGTCAAGAAGGCGGACGTTCCCGGCGAACGGTTGACCAGCGACGAATTCTTGCGGCGCGTGCGACGCATGGTTGTGGGCTTCGTCGTCAACCGGTTGCTCAAGCGCGAGGGCGGAGCCGACGACGAACTGGACGATCCCACGACGTACTATCTGCTTCACCGCAACGACTTCGGATTGGAGTCCGCTCCGGCGGGGGCCTGCATTCTGTACGCTCTGTCGTGCGACGTGCCGGACTCGGCACTCACGGGACGGCTGGACTTGCTCGCGAAGGGAGGGCGCGGGGCCACCGGGGAAACCGAGGGTGACGAAGCCGTGGCACCTGCAACCGGCGGCACGGTCCGCATCAAGCCTTGGCACGGCCGCAAGCGTCCGAACTTCGGCGAAGTCGGGGCCGACGGGCGGATGCCGCCGCTCATCGACTGCGTGCACAGGGTCATGCAGCTGTGGAAGACCGGCGAGCGGTCGAAGGTGGACGCGTACCTGGACCGGCGGGGGCTGTGGAGGCACGAGTTGTTCGCCCGAATCGTCCAGGCCGTCATCGAGTTGGCGAAGGAGGGGTCGGGCGAGCGGGCCATCTTGGAATCGATTCAGAACCACGTTCTCCATGCGCGCTCGCGCAGCAGCGTCCGCGAGCAGCCCGTTGCCCGGCAGGGCGCCCTCTGGTAGAATCGCCGATGAACCGCCCCTCCAGGAGACCCGCAACGTGACGAAGCCCCGCCTCAAGCCATGGCACGAAGTCGTCCGGCTGAAGGAAGAACTTCGGACCGGCGAACTCTCGCTGGCCCAGTTCGCCGCCGACCTCCATGAAGTGACCCTGGGCCGGGGCAGTCACCCGGTCTACGAGAACCCCGAGCGCTTCTTCGGCCTCACCTACGCGACGCACGCGCTGCGGGACTTGGTCCGCGACGTGGCGGGACGCCTAGCGGGGCAGAGCGACAAGGCCGTGCGGCAGCTGGAGCTCACCTACGGCGGGGGCAAGACGCACACGCTCATCACGCTCTACCACTTGTTCCGCGATCCCACCGCGTTGCCGGAGTTGCCCGCCGTCAGCGAGTTCCGCGAGCATGTGGGCTACGACCTGCCCGCGGCCTATCCAGCGACGCTCTGCTTCGACAAGATCGACGTGGAGACGGGCATCAAGAGCGTGCGTGGACCAGCCGGCGAGACCCGCGATCTGCTGCATCCGTGGAGCGTGCTGGCCTACCAGCTCGTCGGCGACGACGGACTGCGCGCCATCCACGCGGACGGGCAGGCCCAGGAGCGCGAGACGCCGCCTGCGGAGCCTCTTCTGGCGGAGCTTCTCGCCAAGCCGCAGGAGCGCGGGATGTCCACGCTGATCCTGGTGGACGAGGTCCTCATGTACGCGCGCAGCAAGGCGGGCAAGGACGCCGTTTGGGGCGACCGCATCGTGGACTTCTTCCAGCACCTGACCCAGGCCGTGGTCAAGGTGAACCGGGCCGCCATGGTGGTGTCGCTCCTGGCGACCGACCCGCGAAAGCAAGCCGACGAGACCGGAAAGGCGCTGATGCACTCCCTCTTCGACGTCGTGCGCCGCCAAAAGGAAGAGGGCGTGGAGCCGGTTCAGAAGAAGGACGTGGCCGAGGTGCTGCGCCGCCGGTTCTTCGAGGCCGAAGACATCAGGGAGCCCGAGACGTACCGATCTCACGTCATCGGCGTAGTGCGGAACTTGGCCAAGGTGCAGCCGACCACGGACCGCTCCCGCCCCGAAGACGAGGAACACTTCCTGCGCAACTTCCCGTTCCACCCCAAGCTGACGGACGTCTTCTACACCTGTTGGACGCAACTGGAGGGATTTCAGCGCACGAGGGGCATCCTGCGAACGCTGGCGACGGCGCTGCGCGAGGCCGAGAAGTGGGACACCAGTCCTTTGGTCGGCCCCGCCGCGTTGCTGACCGCGCCCGGCGACACCGGCGTGTCCGAGGCCATCGGCGAGCTGGCGGGTATAGCCACGACCGAGCCCGTGGACGGCAAGAAGACGGAATGGAAGCCGTTGCTCGCGAAGGAGCTTGAGAAGGCGCGCGACATACAGCACGAGCTTCCGGCGCTGGCCCCCGGCCGCGAAGCCGAGCAGGCGGTGGTCGCGGTGTTTCTGCACTCGCAGCCGGTAGGCCGCAAGATTCAGACGCAGCCTCTGTGCCGGATGATCGGGGCTGGTGCGCCCAACAAGATCGAAGTGGACAAGGGGCTCGAGCGGTGGCGCGACGTCTCCTGGTTCCTGGACGACGAGGATGCGGGCCCGGGCGAGCGGCGCGGCCCCGGCCTGCCCAAGGACTGGCGGCTGGGCAACCGCCCGAACCTGCGCCAGATGCACGACGACGCATGCAGAAACCGCGTCACGGAGCAGGCGGTCGATCACTACTTGGAGGCAGCGGCTCGCAAGACGAAGTCGTTGACCGAAGGCGCCTCGGCAGCCGGAGTCCAAGTGCACATGATGCCCGCGTCGCCCCAGGACGTGGCCGACGACCTGAAGTTCCGCTACGTGGTTCTGGGCATCGCGGGCGCCTCCGAGTCGGGAAAGCCGAGCAAGCTGGCGACGAGCTTCCTGGCGACCAAGGGCGAGGACCGCCCCCGCGTGCACCGCAACGCGCTGGTCGTGGCGGCGCCTTCTCGCGATGGCTTGAAGGCCGTGCGAGGGGAAATCCGTGCGCTGCTGGGCTGGGAAGAAGTCGAAGTCCAGTTGGCGGGACACGGAGTGGAGGCGGCTCAGAAATTGCGTCTCCGCCGTCGGCTGGAGGAGGCGCGACGTCGCGTTCCGGGGACGTTGCGAGCCGCCTGGTGCATCGTCACGACCTTCGGCCGGGACGGCGAAGTCCACGCGTTCAAGTTGGCCAGCGTGGACAAGTCTCTCTTCATCGAGATCAAGAAGGACAAACGGTCGCGCATTCAAGAGACTGTCATCAACGCCGAAGCCCTGGCGCCCGGCGGTCCTTACGACTTGTGGCGCGAGGACGAGGAATCCCGCTTCGTCGCGGACTTGGCCAGCGCCTTCGCCCGCCGTCCCCGCCTGCCCAAGGCGCTCAACTCGCAACTGCTCTTCGGTACGGTATTTCAAGGCGTCAAGGACGGCTTGTTCGTCGCCTGTCTGAAGCGCCCGGACGGCAGCCGTCGCACGTGGTGGCGCGAGTCCGTGGAGGAAGCCTCCAGCGCCGACCCGCAACTGCAGGTCGCGTTGCCGAAGAACGCGGAGCTCGACCACCTGCTGCCGACTCTGCTGGCGCCCGGGACGTTGCCCGAGCTGTGGCCCGAAGGCGACGCAGGCGACGGTGCGGATCAGTCCGGTGGCGCTTGTCTCACGCTTGCCCGCCTAGCCGAGTACTTCGCGGGCGGCTACGAGGTGCCCGTCCTAGTGGGCGAACTCACGGAAAGCGCGATCATCCCCAAGTGTTCCGAGCAGGTGTTGCACGATGCTGTGCGCGAGGCGGTGAAGGAGGGAGCGGTCTGGCTGATCAGCGGCCCGGCTTCCGTTTGGCTTGAGGACGTTCCTCACGGGGCGATTGGAGAGGGCGCCAAGTTGCTGCCCCGCCCCACGCCCGTGGCGGCTGGGGATCTCACCGAAGAGAACCTGCCCTCCGCGTGGTCGGACGGCAGGACGAACGGCGCCGAGCTCACCCAGGCCTTGGGCGTCAAGCGAGGTCGCGCGCTCCCATGGCCGCTGATGGCCCGCGGCATCAAGGAGTCGGTGGACTCCCGCTGGCTCTCCTTGTTGCCGAACAGTGTTTCGGTGGAGGACTGTCCCTGGGCCCAAGCCGGAGCCCTCTTGCTGGAGCGCCCGTCGTTGCCGAAGTACTCTAGCGACGGTCCGGACGGCCCCGACGACCCCCCCGACGGCACCCGCCAGCCGCCTCTGGGCCGCGAGTTCATGGTCGTGACTCTGGACGCGGAGCAAGTGCAGGAACTGGGCGAGAGAATCCCCGAACTGCTGGAGGCCGCTCCGACCGCCCAGCTGCGCTTCCAGGTCGGCGTCAAAGCCGAGGGAGGACTGGACGCCGCCGAAAGAACGGCGGTGAACCAAGCCCTGGAGCGGGTGACGAAAGGGCTTAAGGTGGACTAGTAGCCCTTGGCCGCCCACGCCTCCAGCAACTGGTTCTCCGCCTCGCGCATCGCTTCCAGGGTCGCGGGGCCGCCTCCGAGTTCCGGCGCTTTGCGGAAGCCGTTTCTCATGCCGTCGGGCCGGGCGTCGGCGGGCAGGCCGTTCCACCACTCCAGCGTGTCGCGGATCGTGTCGGCGATGGGGCGGCTGGTGTAGCCCGCGTCAAGCGCCCGCGAATTGTCGACGAGATGGGCTCCTCCCCAGCTCTCGTCCTCCGGCTGCGTCCAGATCGGGAAGCGGGCGCCGTGCTCCTCCACGAAGTCGGCGTCGATCCACTCGAAGTCGGCGTCGCTGCCGGTCACCTCCCGGCAGGCTTCGAGCATCATCCGCATGTTGATGCCCAGGGCCGGCCCTACGCCGTTGAACACGCCGCCGGTCCCCTGCTCGGCCATCCGCACCATCCATCCGCCGAGATCGCGCGCGTCGATGATCTGGACGGGGTCCACCGGGGTGCCCGGCACGGCCATTTCGCCGCCCGCCGCCGTGCGCACGGGCCAGTAGGTCCAGCGGTCCGTGCCGTCGCCGGGGCCGACGATGTATCCGGGCCGGACGATCGTGGCCCGCCTGCCGAAGACGTCCTGCACAGCCTCCTCGCAGAGCGCCTTGAGCGGTCCGTAGGTGACGCCGTTCACCTCTTCCACGGTGGGATCGTCGAGCCGTCCGACCTCGTAGTCCTCCCTAATGCCGTACGAGCCCAGATCCTTGTAGGCGGAGATGGACGAGACGAACACGTAGCGGCCCGAATCCGCCAGCAGTTCGGCCGAGTCGCGCACGTGGCGCGGCACGTAGCCGGAGTTGTCCAGCACAGCGTCCCAACTGCGCCCCTCCAGCGCCGCCAGGTCGCCGTCGCGGTCGCCGACCAGCTTTTCCAGGTCGGGGAAGAGGTGCGTGTTGGTGCGGCCGCGGTTGAAGAGGGTGACTTCGTGGCCGCGCGCCACAGCGTACTCCACCATGTGCGGGCCGATGAACCCGGTTCCGCCGAGGACGAGAATCGACATGGGCTCCGGGGGACCGGCGGTGCGCTCGACGGTTTCCTCGTCGGCTTGGCCGGTGCAGGCGGCGCCGGCCCAGAGGGCGCCCGTGGCCACTGTCGCCGTCTTGAGGAAGTCGCGTCGCGTGGGGTCGGGCGCGCCGGTGGGGTCCTGCTGGCGGATCGGGTCGGGCATCGAGCAGATTCTCCTTTCTGGACAACGTGACGGGGCTCAAAAATAGCGACGCGGGCTCTTGTCGACGAGTTGGCGTGCCCGTCGGCGTCGGCCGCGACGTGCAGGCCGCGACGAGGGGCTAGATTCGGAAGTCCGCGGCCCCTGGTCGCGTACCGTCCCTCCCCTCCATCCCATGGGTCCACAGATGCCGCACGTCGACCGCCGAAGGTTCCTCGCCAAGATGGCGTCCGCAGGCGGAGGACTGGCCCTGAGTCCCTCGCTCGCGGGCTTGGCCGCCTTCAACGGCGGTTCTGCTTCCATCCGCCGCAACGACGCCAAAGCGTGGCCCTACGGACGCCTTGTCCCGAGCCTCGACTGCCCGGAACTCGAAGTCCCGGAGGGGTTTCGGTGCCTGCGCCTGAGCTCCGGCGGCATGCCCTCCGGCGTCCGCGAGGGCCTCCACGTCCCGAACGCCTTCGACGGCATGGCGGCCTTTCCGCTTCCCAACGGCAACGTCCGGCTGATCCGCAACCACGAGATGGTGGACGAAGCCGAGACGGCCCTTCCGATCGGAGAGCCGTTCTACGACGCCAAGGCGAGCGGCGGCACGACGTCGCTCGAAGTCGCGGTGGCCGGCGATGGAGAGGAAGTCGCCGTGGAGCTGGTGGACGAGTTCGTCTCGCTGGCGGGCACGCGCGTCAACTGCGCTGGCGGGGCGACGCCTTGGGGCAGCTGGCTGTCCTGCGAAGAGATCACGTCGGGGCGCGGCGACGGCTTCGAGCAGCCCCACGGGTACGTGTTCGAGGTGCTTGCGGAGGCGACTGGCCCGGTGGACCCCGTGCCGTTGCGGGACATGGGGCGCTTCATCCACGAGGCCGTCGCGGTGGACCCGGGGACCGGCATCGTCTACGAGACCGAGGACACCTGGTACGTGCCGAACCGCCCGCGCTTTCCCGGGGCTGGGCTCTACCGGTTCCTCCCTCGCGAACCCGGCGTGCTGGTGCGGGGCGGCCGGTTGCAGATGATGGCGGTGACGGGCGAGCCCGGATATCTGACGGCGCGCGGGCAGGCGCCGGGCCGGACGATGGCGGTCCACTGGGTGGACATCCCGGATCCCGATCCCGCCTCGGCGGGGAGCGACCACTTGGCGGTGTTCCGGCAGGGGCTGGACGCGGGCGGGGCTCGCTTCGCGCGGCTCGAGGGCGCCTTCTTCGGGGACGGCGGCATCTACGTCGTGTCCACGAACGGCGGCGACCAGACGGCCGGGCAGGTCTTCCACTACCGGCCGCGCACCGAGGGGACGGGCGAGCTGGAGATGGTGTTCGAGTCGCCCTCGAAGGACGTGCTCGACAGCCCCGACAACATCGTCCTGAGCCCGAGGGGCGGCTTGGTGATGTGCGAGGACGGCACCGACGACCAGTTCGTGCGCGGGCTGGACCGCGAGGGCCGCATCCTGGACTTGGTGAGGTCCCCCAAGGCTCCCGACGGGCCTCAGCCGGGCGAGTTCGCGGGCGCCTGCTTCAGCCCGGACGGCAGGGTGCTGTTCTTCAACGTGCAGGGCGGACGGACGACGGCCCAGACGGCGCCGAGCGGGACCTACGCGCTTTGGGGGCCGTGGGAGGACGGGCCGATCTAGGGCGATCCGTTGCGCGGCTGCTGTGGGCAACGCGGCCGATAAGCGCAACGTGGCGGCTGAACACAACGCAACCGCTGAACACAACGCGGCCTGCCCGGAGACGCCGGTTAGCCCGCTTCCTCTTCCACGACGAGGGCCGAGCACACCCGGCCGAAGTGGATGAAGCACTCTCGTTGCACGGCTTGGTCGTTGGCGAGAAAGTCCATGAGGTTCTCGTGCTCCGGACGGCCAGTGGCGGGCACGCTGATCGTTTGTTCATGAAAGCCGCCGTCTTGGGCATAGAGGATGCGGACGTGCAGGCGTTGTTCGGTCATGGACTTCCTTTCATTCGCTTGAACTCGGGGAGCGCCGCCAGGAAGACGACGGTGATCAGCACGGCCGAAGCGACGCAATACCGGCACCACGCCTGGATCACGGCCGCCTCGAGGTAGGTCAAGTAGGCGCTGAAGATCAGCCCGAACAGCGCCCCGCAGAAGAGCAATGCGGCCAGTGCGCGGGAGCCCGCGAAGGCGCCCTGCAGTCCGAGCAGCGACAACGCGAAGAGCGCCAAGTAGCCGCCCAGGCCGATGGCCGAGACGGGGACGGGGCCGACCCAGGCGTACCGGGACGCCTGCACCGTGCCGCAGTCGCCGCTGCCGCAGGGCGGCGGGGCGGTCCATCCCAGATTGTAGGCGACGAGATAGAGGGCCAGGAAGGCGCCGACGAGGGACAGTGCCGCGATCCACATCCGGTTGTGGGGAGGGGACGGGATGCCCTGCGGCTGGGCGTCCCCCGGCGAGGCGTCCTCGTCCCTTGCCGGTTCGGCGAGATCGTCGCTGGCCATGGCCTGGGGTCAGTTCTGCAAGCCGGCCTCGACCGCCGCCTGGATCGCGGCGAAGTCGCGTGCTTGAAGCCGCACTGCGAGCCCGTCTCCGCTCTGAACGATCACGGTGGGCGTCCCGTCGACCCCGTAGCGCTGGGCGAGCATTTGATTTGCGCTGACTCGCTCGGCGTGTCGATCGCTGTTCAGGCAGGCGCGGAAGTCTCCAGAATCGAGGCCCAGATCCCTGGCCAAGTCGTTGAAGTGGCCTGCGGCGCTGGTTGCGCCCGACCAGTCGAGCTGGGTTCGAAACAGCGCGTCGTGGTACTGCCAGTACTGGCCCTGGTCGTCCGCGCACCAGGAGGCCCGGGCGGCCAGGAAAGCGTGGGCGTGTTGGTCGAGCGGCAAATCGCGGTACTGGAACTTGGCGATGCCCGTCTCGACGTAGGCCAAGTCGATCTGCGGCTTGACGACGCCTGCGAAATGGCCGCAGGCCGGACACTGGTAGTCGCCGAACTCGACGATCGTGACCGTCGCCTCCGGACTGCCCATTTCCGCGGCGTAGGCCAGCGCGACGAGCTCTGCGTCCTCGAGGACTCCCAGGTCGACCGGTTCGGTGACGCCGCTGCCGCCGCCCCGCAGGCCGTACCAGACGGCCACGGCGCCCGCGACCGCCACCAATCCCAGCAATCCGTAGAACTTCTTCATGCCGGATGCGCCTTTCTTTGCTGCCATCCTCTAGCCTCCCATGTTTGGACTGGATTCCCGCCTTGCCTTGAACATCGCTCGCGACCGGGCACGATCAAGAGATACGGCCCGCGCGGATCACGGACTTCCGTTCCCGGCGGCCATCTCGGCCAGGAAGGAGCGGTCCAGGTTGCCGCCCGAGAGCACCGCGCAGACGCTGCGGTCGCGGATGTCCAGCTGCTCGGACCGCAACGCCGCCACCGTGGCCGCTCCGGAATACTCGACGACGAGCTTGCGGCGCTGGAGCAGGTGGGCGGCCGCGGCCTGGATCGCCTCGTCGGGCACGAGCACCACGTCGTCCAGGAACGCGGAGGCGTGGGCATGCGTGAGGTCGCCGGCGCGCGTCGGCGCCAAGCCGTCCGCCACGGTGTCGACGTCCTCCAGCGTGACCGGGGCGCCCGCGTCCAGAGCGCGGCGCATGGTGGGCGCGCCTTCGGGCTCCACGCCGATCACCTTGGCCTCCGGCTTGAGCGCGCGAAGAGCCGCCCCGCACCCCGAGGCCAGTCCGCCGCCCCCGATGGGCACCAGCAAGAGGTCGAGAACGGGCCAGTCCTCGTGCGCCTCCAGGGCGACCGTGCCCTGCCCGGCGATGATGCGGCGGTGGTCGAACGGAGGCACCGTCACGAACCCTTCCGCCTCGGCCATTTCTTCGGCCCGCACGCGGCGGTACTCCGAGGTCGTGCCCGCGAACTCGACCGTCGCCCCGAGCCGGCGGGCGCCGTCGATCTTGATCTGGGGCGCCGTGGTGGGCATCACGACCACGGCCCGAGCGCCGCGCCGCCCGGCCGCATAGGCCACCGCCTGGGCGTGGTTGCCCGAGGAATAGGTGACCACTCCCCTGGCCAACTCCTCCTCCGACAGCTGGGCCACGAAGTTGCAGGCGCCCCGGGCCTTGAACGAGCCCGCCTGCTGCAGCGATTCGCACTTGAGCCTGACTTCGGCGCCCGTCTCGGCGGAGAGTCCATCGTCCGGCAACAGCGGAGTCCGGTTCACCAAGCCGCGAATCCGCCGCGCCGCGCCGCGAACGTCGTCGAGCGAAGCCAGCAGATGGCCGCTCACGCCGACTCCTCGCCTTCGTCCTCCCCCACCAAGCGCGCCACGTCCACTACCTCGTCGCCCTCGTCCTCCCCCACCAAGCGCGCCTCGTCCACCCCCTCCTCGCCTTCGTCCTCCCCCACCATGCGCGCCACGTCCACCACCTCCTCCCCTTCGTCCTCCCCTATCAAGCGCGCCACGTCCACCACTTCGTCGCCTTCGTCCAGGTTCATCAAGCGCACGCCTTGCGTCGCCCGGCTGATCACCGAGATCTCCGACGCGTGCTGGCGGTTCACGACGCCGTTGCGCGAGATCATCATCAGCTGGTCGGCGTCGGTCACCGACTTGACCGCTACCACCGGCCCCGTCTTGCCGGACAGCTTCAAGTTGATCACGCCCTTCCCGCCGCGATGCTGGTGCCGGTACTTGCCCACCTCGCTCCGCTTGCCCATCCCCCGCTCGGTCACGACCAGCACGGAGGCGTTGGGCCGCCGGACCACCACCATCCCGACCACCTCGTCCCCCGCGGCGAGCCGAATCCCCCGCACGCCGTGCGCCACGCGCCCAAGCGGACGAGCGTCGCCCTCGCCGAAGCGGATCGCCTTGCCGTAGCGCGTGCCCAGCAGGACTTCGTTGGACCCGTCGGTGACGCGCACGTCGATCAGCCTGTCGTCCTCCCTGATGTTGATGGCGATGATGCCGACGGCGCGCACGTTCTTGTACGCGGCCAGGGGCGTCTTCTTGACCACGCCGTTCTTGGTGCAGAAGAGCAGGAACCGGTCCT
The DNA here is from genome assembly GCA_958295645.1 of Longimicrobiales bacterium. Taxonomy (GTDB): domain Bacteria; phylum Gemmatimonadota; class Gemmatimonadetes; order Longimicrobiales; family Gaopeijiaceae. The sequence continues at coordinate 2,261,692 of OY282361.1, read as the reverse complement.
CGCTGAACTGGCGCACGGCCACGACCGCGGCCACGCCTTCGCCCGCCCCCAGCCCGAGCATGTTCACGATCGGCTTGCCCTTGGCTTGGCGGCTGCCCCGGGGGATGGCCCACACCTTGATCCAGTGGCAGCGTCCCCAGTCGGTGAACACCATCAAGTAGTCGTGCGTGGAGGCCACGAACAGGTGCTCCACCCAGTCCTCGGCCTTGGTGCTCATCCCGCGCAGGCCCCTCCCTCCCCGCCTCTGCGTCCGGTACGTGTCCACCGGAATGCGCTTGACGTAGCCCTCGCGGGAGATCGTGATGACGACCTCCTCGTCCGCGATCAGGTCTTCCACGTCGAAGGACCGCACCGCCCCCACGATCTCGGAGCGCCGTTCGTCGCCGAAGCGGCCCGCGATCTCCCGCAGCTCGTCCTTGATGATGCCCATGCGGACGCTCTTGCTGCCCAGAATCCTCTCGAGCTCCGCGATTTGGGCCTTCACGGCGGCGAGTTCGACGTCCAGCTTCTCGATCTCCAGCCCGGTGAGGCGGGCCAGCCGCATTTCGAGGATGGCGCGGGCTTGGCGCTCCGAGAGATCGAACGTGGTGCGGAGCCGCACGGAGGCTTCCTCCGAGTCGCGCGAGCCGCGGACGATCTTGACCACTTCGTCGATGTTCTCGACGGCGATCCGAAGGCCTTCGAGGACGTGTTCGCGTTCCTGCGCCGCCGCCAAGTCGAACTCGCTTCGCTTGACCACGACCTGGTGGCGGTGGCCGACGAAGTGCAGCAGCATCTGGCGCAGCGGAATCGTCCGGGGCACGCCGTTGACCAGCGCGAGGAAGATGGCGCCGAACGTGGACTGCATCTGCGTGTGCTTGTAGAGCCGGTTCAGCACGATCTGGGGGACCGCGTCCCGCTTGAGCTCGAGCACCATGCGCAGGCCGTCGCGATCCGATTCGTCGCGCATGTCGCGGATGGTCGTGATCTTCTTGTCGCGAACCAAGCTCGCAATCTGCTCCATGAGGCGAGACTTGTTCACCATGAAGGGGATTTCCTTCACCACGATCCGCGGCGGTCCGTCGCCCGCTTCCTCGATGTCCGCCTTGGCGCGCATGACGATGCGTCCCTGGCCGGTGCGGTAGGCGTCTCGTATGCCTGCGCGGCCGCAGATGTAGCCGCCGGTAGGAAAGTCGGGGCCTTGGACAATGGCCTCGAGATGCTCTTGGGGCAGATCGGGTTCGTCGATCAGGGCGAGCAGGGCGGCGACCACTTCGCGCAGGTTGTGGGGCGGAATGTTCGTCGCCATCCCCACCGCGATGCCGGAGGAGCCGTTGACGAGCAGATTGGGCGCCTTGGAAGGGAGAACCGTGGGCTCTTCGAGGCGGCCGTCGAAGTTCTCGGCGAAGGCGACGGTCTCCTTGTCGATGTCGGTCAGCAGCTCGATGGTGAGTCGTTGCAGGCGCGCTTCCGTGTAGCGGTAGGCGGCTGCCGAGTCGCCGTCGATCGAGCCGAAGTTGCCCTGTCCGTCGACCAGCGGGTAGCGGAGCGAGAAGTCCTGCACCATGCGCACGAGCGCATCGTACACGGCGGAGTCGCCGTGGGGATGGTACTTGCCGAGGACTTCGCCGACGACGGTCGCGCACTTCTTGTGGGCGCGGCCCGGGGTCAGGCCCAGCTCGTACATCGCGTACAGGATGCGCCGGTGGACGGGCTTCAGGCCGTCGCGCACGTCCGGCAGGGCGCGTTGCATGTTGACGCTCATCGAGTAGTCGATGAACGAGTCGCGCATCTCCTGTTCGAGGACCCGATCCAGGATTCTCTCGCCGGCGTCGCTCTGGTCGGTTTCGCGCATGTTGCGGGGGTCGGCCCGAGGCGGGCGAAGGCGGAGGGGGAAGAGGGGCGAGGAAGGCGATGCGCCCCCTCAAATATAGCGAGCGAAGGAGGGGTGCTTGGCGCTGATCCGGACGACCGCTCGGACGCTGGCGGGATGCGACGGCCGCCGGGCGGCCCGGTGCCTGCCGGCTACGCCATCGCGACGAAGTCCACGCCGTCTTCGAGGCCGGCTTCGGCGGCTGCCCGGCGGACGGCCCGGCGGCCTTTGGCGCGCGCTACGGCGCCTGCATGGAAGGCTTGCGGGAAGTCCCCGGCGCCGGCGGGCGAGACCACCGGCGCGCCGTGGATTTGCTGGCCGATCTTGCGAGGATCGACTTCGACGAAGCCGAGGAGCGGCACGCCCTGCGCAACGAACTCCTTGGCGAGGGACTTGCCGGTGGGTCCCGCGCCCCAGACGACCACGCCGCGCCGCCCGGCCAGACGGCTTCGGCGCAGGTGATGGACGCGGCATCTGCGGAAGGCGTCCTGCGAGTAGGCGGGGTGGGTGCGGTTGGTGCGCGTTGCGTGGTCGGTCCAGTCCAGCAGCGTTCGCGGCAGCGAGGCGAAGCGGCGCCCGGCCCGCCACAGGCGAAGCAGCAGGTCGTAGTCTTCGGGCCAACCCCGGTCGCGGTAGCCGTCGGCTTCGCGCAGCACGGAGGTGCGGAACATGAAGGTGGGATGGGCCAGCGGGCACTCGACGAAGATGTCGCGTTGCACCGCGCTCCAACGGGTGAGGCCGTTCAGCCAGTCCGCGTATTGCGCCGCCCGCTCGCTGACGGCGGATTGCGGGACGAGGCGCACCCGCGCGCCGCATCCGGCCATTTCGGGACGGTCTTCGAGATAGGCCAGCTGGGCGGCCAGGCGTTCGGGGCGGCAGAGGTCGTCGGCGTCCATGCGGGCCGTGTAGGGCGTGCGCACTTCGGCCAAGGCGCGCTGGAGGGCCGGGACGATGCCGTCGGGCGGTGTGCGGATCAGGTGGGCGCGGCGCGAAGGCTGCGAGGCCGTGCCGGCGGGTTCCGAGTTCGTGGCGAAGCGGCTGATCCAAGCCTGGGCGATTGCCGCGCTGTGGTCGCTGGAGCCGTCGTCCACGATCACGACGACGAAGCTCGGCAACGTTTGGGCCGAGAGCGATTCGAGGGACGCTTCCAAGGTCGCCGCTCCGTTGCGGACCGGGAGCAGGACGGTGACGAGGGGCGGCGCCGTGCCCCCTCGGAGCGCGAGAGGAGCCGCGCTTCGAGGCCGTCCAGCTTTTGTGCGGGCGGATTTCGGAGCGCCCGGTTGCAGCCCCTCCGGCCGGGAGGCGCTTGCGGTCACGAAGCGGGCGCGGCGGCCTGGGCCCTCCATGCCGCAGTCAGGAACTGCCCGGTCACGCTTTCCGGAGCTGCCGCCACGTCCTCGGGACGGCCCGCCGCCACGACGCGGCCCCCTCCCGGCCCGGCGCCCGGTCCCATGTCCACCACCCAGTCCGCCGCCCGCACCACGTCGAGGTCGTGCTCGACCACGATCAGCGTGTTGCCGCCCTCGACGAGCTTGCGCAGGACTCCGATCAACTGCGCCACCTCTTCGCCCGACAGGCCGGTCGTGGGCTCGTCCAGGATGTACAGAGTCCGCCCGCGCCGCCCGCGAGCGGGAATCATCTCCCTGGCGATCTTGAGCCGTTGAGCCTCGCCGCCGGAGAGCGTGGTGGCGGGCTGGCCCAGCCGCAGATATCCCAGGCCGGTCTGCCCCAGGCGCCAGAGCGCCCGCCCCAGCTTGTGCTCCCGCGCGAAGAACCGCATCGCCCTGTCGATCGTCAAGTCCAGCACGTCGCGGATGCTCAGTCCTCGCACCTTCACTTCGAGCACGGCGGGCCGGTAGCGCCGCCCCCGGCAGACCTCGCACTCCACGTGGATGTTGGCCATGAACACCATGTCCACCTCCACCGTTCCGAGGCCCTTGCAGGCCGGGCAGCGGCCGCCGTCCACGTTGAACGAGAAGCTGCGGGCGCTCAGCCCCGCGGTCCGCGCCGACGGCTGGCGCGCGTAGAAGCCGCGGATCTCGCTCCAGGCGCCCACGTAGGTCGCGGGATTGGACCGGGGCGTGCGCCCGATGGGACTCTGGTCCACGAGCGCCGCCGCGTCCACGTGCTCGAGGCCGTCCAGCGCGCGGTAGGCGCCGACCGCATCCCCCAGGTGCTCCTTGGCGGAGGTCTCGCCCCTTCCCAGTTCGCGTTCCAGCGCCCGGTAGAGCACGTCGTGCACGAGGGTGGACTTGCCCGATCCGGAGACGCCCGTCACCACCGTGAAGGCGCCCACGGGGAATTCGGCGTCCACCTCCGCCAAGTTGTGGAGAGTCGCGCCCTCGAGACGGATGCGGGCGCCGTCCACGGGACTTCTGCGGGAGGCCGCGCCGTTGCCCGGAGGCCGACCGTGCCGACCGTGCCGCTGGGGCCGCCGTCTTCCGGGTTGTCGGCGCTGCTCGGCCTCGTCGCCTCCGAACCCGGCCTGGCCCGTCAAGTCCGTCAAGTGGCGCCCCGCGAGGTGGTGGCGCCCTGCAAGGTGACGCCCGGTGGCGGTGTCGGCGGCCGCCAGCGCAGACGGGGGGCCTTCGAAGACCACCTCTCCTCCGGCGTCGCCCGCTCCCGGCCCCAGCTCCACCACGTGATCGGCCGCGCGGACCGCATCCGCGTCGTGCTCCACCACCAGCACCGTGTTGCCCGCGTCGCGCAACCGCTTGAGCTGCTCGATCAGGGCGCCGGCGTCGCTGGGGTGAAGCCCGGCCGAAGGCTCGTCCAGCACGTAGAGCGTGTCCACCAGCCGCGAGCCCAGCGAGTTGGCCAGCGCGATCCGTTGCACCTCGCCGCCCGACAGCGTCCGCGTCGGACGGGCGAGCGTCAGGTAGCCCAGTCCCACGTCGGCCAGAAATGCGGTGCGCCCTTCGAGCTCCCTGAGGATCGGCGCCGCAATCCGCCTCTCCTGGGGTCGCAGGTCGAGCCCGGCGAGCCATCCCCCCAAGTCGCCGACCGGCATGACGCTCGCCTCGCCGATGTCGCGGCCCCCGACCGTCACCCACCTCGCCTCCGGCCGCAGCCGGGAGCCCTTGCAGGCCCGGCAGGGACGCGGCCGCTGATACTGGCGCAGGAAGACGCGGATGTACTGCTTGTACCGCCGCCTCTCCTTGCCCGCCAGGAAGCCCATTATGCCTTGGAACTCGCCCTTTCCGTAGAGCACGGCCTCCTGGAAGGATCGCGGGAGCAGTCTCCACGGCGCGTGCGGCGGCACGCCCTCGCGAACCGCGAAACGGCGCAGGGCCTCTCGCTCGCGGCCGTAGCGCGGCTTGGCCCACGGGTCCACCGCGCCCTCGTCGATCGACCGCTCCTCGTTGGGCACGATCAGGGCGGGATCGTACTCGAGCGTGGCGCCGAAGCCCGAACAGGCAGGGCAGCTTCCGTAGGGATTGTTGAACGAGAACAGCCGCGGCGTGGGCTCCAGGAATGCCGTCTCCGGATGCTCGGGACAGAGGAAGCGCTCCGAGAAGCGGACGAAGGGCGCCGTCTCGCCCGCCCGGACGGCCACCGCTTGGCCTTCGCCCTCGCGAAAGCAGGTGGCGAGCGAGTCGGCGAGGCGGTCGGTCCAGCTCTTGTCGGGCTTCGCGGGCACGACGAGGCGGTCCACGACGACCAGGACGCTGTTGGCGGCGGCGAGATCGGGGCTGGGCGTGGGTGGTTCGTCGGCAAGGTTGTGGAGCGCACCGTCCGCGAGCGCCCGGACGAACCCGAGGGCGCGGAGGTTGCTGGCGATCTGGGCGTGGCTGGTGCGGGCGCTGCGCGGCAACGGGAAGGCGACGAGGAGACGGAGGCCGTCCGGGAGAGCGGCGAGGCGGTCGGCGGCGGACGACACGGTGTCGGGACGCACCTCGGCGCTGCAATGCGGGCAGAGCAGGCGGCCGGCCCGGGCGTACAGGAGGCGGAGGTAGTCGTGGATCTCGGTGGCGGTGCCGACGGTCGAGCGGTTGCCCGTCGCCGGGCTGCGTTGCTGAATGGCCACGGCCGGGGAGAGTCCCTCGATCGCGTCCGCGTCGGGCTTCTCCAGGCGTTCGAGGAACTGCTTGGCGTAGGTCGAGAGCGCTTCGATGTAGCGTCGCTGGCCGGCGGCGAACAACACGTCGAGCGCGAGGGTGGACTTGCCCGATCCGGACGGACCGGTCAGCACGACCAGCGAGTTGCGGGGGATGTCGAGGTCGACGCCCTTGAGGTTGTGCTGGCGGGCGCCGCGGATGCGGATGGCATCCTTCACCGCCGGGCGTCCCCCTGTCCGGCGACCCTGCGCGACTTCCGTCTCCCTCCCCTGCGCGCCACGACGAGACCAGCCAGAATGACGCTCGCGCCCGCAAGCTGGACCAAGCCCGGCGTCTCCCCCAACCAAGCCCACGCCGCCGCGAGCGCGAACACCGGCACCAAGTTCTGGTAGACCGCGGTCCGGCTCTGTCCGATGGCGCCCACCGCCCGATACCAGATCGAGTACGCCACGGCGATGGCCAGCAAGCCCGAGTGCAAGAGCGCGATCCACGTCGAGAGCGAAAGCGACCCCAGCCCGGCCTGCGCCATCCCCGGCAGCCCCGCCACGACCACGATCGGCGTCCCCGCCCACAGCGTCCACGCCGTAACCTCCAGCGACCCGTGACGCTTGACCATGCGCCGCCCGAAAATCGTGTAGAGCGCCCATAGAACGGCCGCGCCGACCATGATCAGATCGCCTTCGGCGCTGCTGCCGACCGCATCCGCCCCCCCCACGACCAGCAGGATCGTGCCCGCGAACGTGCAGACGGCTCCGCAGGCCACGGCCCAGCTGAAGCGCTCGCGCCCGAGCAGACCGCTCAGGACCACGACCCAGAGCGGACACGTCGCGAGCAGCAACGCCGCGTTCCCTGCCCGCGTCCGATCCAGCCCGTAGATGAAGCACAACTGAAAGGCCACGTGCCCGGCCAGCGCCAGCGGCACGATCTTCTTCCAGTCCCGGGGCCGCGGCGGCAGCATTCGCCTGCCTTGCGCGCGCAGCAGCATGGCCACCGTCACCGACGCCAGAATGAAGCGGAGCGCGTTGAACGCCAGCGGGGTGAGTTCGTCGAGCGCGTCCTTCACGACTACGAAGTTGAGACCCCATATGAGCGCGACGAGGACGAGTCCGGCGTCGGCGCTTGTCCGACGAGAGCCCGTCACGTCAGCGACCGTTCCCCTCCACCTCCTCGAACGTCGCGTTCTGGATCGGATACTCCCTCCAGTCCTCGTGGTCGAAGTGCCACCACTCCGCCTCGTAGACGGTGAAGCCTTCCGCCTCCATGGCGCGCCGGAGGAGCTTGCGAAGCCATCGCTGCCGCGAGGTTCCGCCGGGGTAGTCGGGGAACGACCGGGGCGAGAACTCGTCGTAGCCGCCGACCATGTCCACGGGGCGGCCGGTGGCGAGGTCGTAGAGCGTGAGATCGATGGCGGAGCCTCGGTTGTGGCGCGATCCGCTCGCGGGGTCCGCGACGAAGAGCTTCTGCGACTCGGGCGTGGCGTCCCAGAACGTCTTGGTGACGTGCCAGGGGCGGTAGCCGTCGTGCAGGAGGAGGCCGTAGCCGTGCTCGGCCAGCGCCCGGTGCGCCCTAACCAGCGCTTCGGCGGCGGGACGCTGGAGGAAGACCCGCGGCCGATCGTAGAACACGGAGGACATGAAGTTGTTCGTCGTCGCGTAGCGGACGTCCAGGAGGAGGCCTGGCTCCAGCTCGGTCACGTCGACCAGCTCGGGGTCGCGAAAGGAACCGGCTTCGGCGGGCGGAGAGGCGGCGAGGGCCTCGGCGCGCAGCTCGGACACCGGGCGAACAGGGTCGATCCGGAACGTCTCGCCCGCCACCGTGCCCACTTCGCGGCGCGGAAAGAGCACGGAGGCCGCCTCGACCGACTCGGCGCGCCCGGCCTCGTCGCGCGAGAAGAGGAGCCGCTCGCCGTGATACAGGCCCCATCCATCTGGAAATGCGTAGACGTCGGGGGCGATCTCCTCCAGCGGATACAGGAAGAACCACTCGATCAGCGCGTGAAGCTGCCCGTGCCGCTCCAGGATGTAGAGGACGTTGTGGTCCCATCCGTACTCGCCGACCAAGCCGGCCCAGCGACTGGGCAGCGGCGGAGGGAGCCCCTGGGACGGGCGGCGGGCCAACGAGAGGGGGGCGTCGGCTTGCGCCGAGAGCTGCGCCAACCCGGAGCCGTCCCACAGGTAGCGTGCGCCCGAGTCCAGCTTGCCGTCCGCGACCAGCGTGTCTCCTCGTGCGCGGACCTCGACCGTGAAGCCGCCGCGCAGCGGGGTCAGGAACAGGCGGCCGTTGCGCTCGTCGAGTTCGATGGCGGTGTCGCTGTCGCCCTCGCCCTCGCCGTACAGGCCGTCGAGTTCGCGGGCGATGTCCGGCGCCAGGGGGTCGGTGCCGCTGAGCGCGGGCAATGGCTCTTCGGGAAGCGTGCCGTCCTGCGCGGCCTGCACCAGCGTCAGCGCGGCGGCCGCGACCCGGCTCGTGAAGGCGTTCGTGCCGTCCACCGCCGACGCCACCACGACGCCGATCTCGGCATCGGGCGCGAACAACAGCTGCGTCGAGAACCCGTAGATCGCCCCGCCGTGCCCAATCCACCGCTGGCCGAGACCCTCCGCCACGCGGAACCCCAGCCCGTAGCCCGTCGTCGCGCCCGGCTCGGCGTACTGCGGCTCCCACATGGACTCCAGCGTCTCGGCGCCGAGAATCCGCCCGTGCTCGCCTTCGCCTCGCCGGAACATCGCCTCCATGAAGCGGGCCAAGTCCAGCACGGTCGAGTACATGCTGCCCGCCGGCGCCATCCCCAACTCGAAGCCGGGCGCTGCGAACCGGGGCCGGTCCAGTCCCCACATGTAGGCGCTCGCGAGGTCGCTCACAATGTCCGGATCGGGCGCGAAGGCGCTGCTGGTCATGCCGAGCGGATCGAGCACGGCGCGCTTCACGTATGCGGCGAACGGCTCCTCTTGTGTGGCCTCGAGGACGTATCCCGCCACCGCGATTCCGGCGTTGGAGTACTTGGTGCGGGAGCCCGGCTCGTACACCAGCGGCACCCCGGACAGGCTGGCGACCGTGGCCGCGAGCGTGGTGCCCGTATCGTCGAAGTAGTGGCCTGCGGGCGGCTCTCGAACGAGCCCCGCCCGGTGCGACATGAGCTGGCGCAGCGTGATCGGATTGTCGGCCGCCGCGCCACCGGGAGCGAAGTCCGGCAAGTAGTCGGCGACGGGCGCGTCAATGTCGAGTTCGGACGCCTCGGCGAGCTGCATGATGGCGATGTCGGTGAACAGCTTGGACACCGAGCCGACCCGGTAGACGGTCTCGGCGCTGGCCGGGACGCCCGGGGACTGCTCCCCGAAGCCGGCGGCCCAAACGAGGCCCTCGCGATCCACCACGGCGACCGAGACGGCGGCCAGGTCCTTCTGCGCCCGTTCGCGCTCGATCAGGCCGGCGAGGGCATCGGCGGCATGAGCGTAGCCTTGGCGTGCCTGGGGTTGGTCGGTGCGTTGGGGCGCATCGGGGGCGCAGGCCGCGAGCGCCAGGAGGGCGGCCGAGCAGAGGGCGGTCGCGATCGGCAGGACCGCGGTCGGCCTGCGACTGGTTCGGCCGAATGTGGTCTCCTTGGGCCCGCGGATTCGCCGTCGCATGACTTCTCCGAGTGGTTGGCAGGGTGTGGGCAAGTGTGGCTGGCTGCTGGCGCGAGCCGTTGGGCCTTCGCTGCTTGGTCCCGGCGAGCCGCGCCTGCATGTAAAGCTACAGTCCGGGCCGCCTCAGCGACCCAGGCCGTCCCAGCGACGCTAGGACTGGCCTTCCGGCTCGTTTGCCCGCACTTTGGAGCCTGGAGCCGTTTCCGCGACGGGTAAGGGGAAGCCGATGTCCGTTCGTCGTTCAATCGCGAGCCGCTGGCGCCGCCGGCTCGCCACGCTGGCGGCCGCCGCCGTCGTCGCAGTTGCCCCCCAGGACGGCCAAGCCCAGCGCATCTTCGCCTCGATCGACTCGTTACGCCACATCCAGTCGGTCGAGCCCCGAAGCGGCCCGCCTGGAACGCTTGTCCAGATTTTCTCCGAGAACCTGCCCCTCCAAGCGCAGATACACGTCGGCGTGGGCGCCATGCGCGCCGGCTTCGAAGCCCTGGCCGAAGGCACCCAGGGCGTCTGGGGCGAAGTCTCCGCCACGGCGCGCATCCCAGCCTACGCCACCTGGGAACGCCCCCTCGTGTTCATCGTCTTCAACGGCAACTTCAGCCCCATCGGCATCTCCGACCCCTTCCACGTCACCGACGAGGACGGCATGATCCGCCGCACCGGCCGCATCACCGACGAAGGACTCCCCTGCATGAGCCTCCGCGACACGGACCAGTACATGTACGCCCTGACCGGAGACCTAGGCCGCCTGAAGCCGGGCGACGAAGTGGTCGTGGACGGCGTGGTCGCGGTGCCGGGCTCCTGCGGAGACGCCGACGCCATCGACGTGGTTCGGTGGGAGCGGGCGTCGCCGCCGGGGTGAGGGAACATGTCTGACAGCACCAGCTTCGATCTGAAGATCACAAACTACAAGAGCATCGACCAGCTGGAGATCCAGAAGCTCGGCCCGTTCGTTGTCTTCGCAGGCCCGAACGGCTCCGGCAAGAGCAATTTCTTAGACGCGTTGGACTTCGTGGGGCGCGTAGTACGGGTCGATGTCGAAGCCGCATTGCGCGCGCATGGCGGTGCCGAAAGCATTCGCTCAGCCAAGCGCTACGCACCGTACAACCGGCGATTCGAGTTCTCGATGGACTGGACATTGCCCGCATTCGCGCCTCCGTCAGCGGTGGCTCGATACAACTTGACCATCGACGAGTTGCATGATTTTCCTCGAATTACGGAAACACTACGACACAACGGCACTAGTTTGGTGCACCGGCCTGACGACGAAGTGAAAGTGGCCGTCGGTCTCGCTGAAGAGCCAGTCAGAACATTGCCTTCCACGCGTTCGGCATTGTTTCTGTTCCCGACCCATCCTCTCTCGCGCCTGCTGAGCCGCATTACGCTGTATAGGATCGATCCGCAATCTGCCAAGGAACCCGACGCGTCCCATACCGACCCTTCCAGCCTCAACGGCAGAGGAAGCAACTTGGCATCGGTTCTGAGTCGCATGGAATCGGATTCACATTTGCGAACCCAGATTAGCGAATGGATTGAAATGTTGGTACCTGGCGTCGAGAAAATCGAGACGCAACGAACGCGTATAGATGGTCACATTGCTGTTCTATTCAAGGAACGAGGAACGAAGAAGCGCTTTCCGGCGCGACTGATGTCCGACGGGACGCTCTACGCGCTCAGCCTCTTGGTAGCGATTCTCGACCGGCGCGATCGGGATTGCCTGACGTTGATCGAGGAGCCGGAACGCGGATTGCACCCCTTGGCCATCGGAGAGTTCATCGGCTTCCTCAGGGAGATGGCAAGCACGGTGAGGCCGATTTGGATCACCACGCACAGCGAATCCGTCGTTCGCCATCTTCGTTTGCCAGAACTCGTTCTCGTCGACAAGAAGGACGGCCGCACTTCAATGAAACAGGTGGCTTCTGGGAACCTCGAGGAATCCGATTTTGACGGATTTGGCATGGAGAAGGCGTGGCTGGCCAATTTGTTTGACGGCGGTTTGCCATGGTGAGCGTTGGCTTTATAGTAGAAGGCCCGGCGGATAGACGAGTTATTGAGAGTGAACGATTCAAAGGAATGGCTAGAGTCGGTCGGTTTGCGTGTCGCTGCCGAGCATCCGTGTTGCCCCAGTGCGCGGTACTTCGTCGAGCGGGTGGCCGAACTCGGATGCCGAACGATGCAACGGGGCGGGGCACGTAAGACAGGATGTTCGATGTCGCCGTAGTTTCCGACCCCTTTTCTTCCACCTTCCTCAAGGACCAACGTTGATGACGAGCATGAAACTGGGCGTCCCTGGAGCCCTCGCGTTCGTTGCTGCCGTGCTGGGTTCGTCGCACCACGCAGACGCCTCGCTGATCCCGGGCAAGCAGCCTGCCCCCGTGACAACGGCAGCCGAGGCGTCGATATCGGTGCAGCGCGAATTCCCCGCCGTCCCCCTCGACTCCACCTTCCTCTCCGCCTACAAATGGCGCAACCTCGGCCCCGACCGCGGCGGCCGCTCCATAGCCGCGAGCGGCGTGGCCGGGCGTCCGATGGAGGCTTACTTCGGCGCGACCGGCGGCGGCCTCTGGAAGACGACGGACGGCGGCGAGGACTGGTTCCCCGTCACCGACTTCAAGATCGCGTCGGCGTCGGTCGGGGCCGTGGCGGTCAGCGAAACGGATCCGGACCTCGTCTTCATCGGCACCGGCGAGACCTGCATTCGCGGCAACATTCTGCCGGGCGACGGCCTCTACCGCAGCCGCGACGCCGGCGAGACTTGGGAGCATGTCGGCTTCTCGAACTCCGACGCCATCTCCAAGGTGCGGGTTCATCCGACGGATCCCGACATCGTATACGTGGCGTCCTTCGGAAAGTACAGCGTCCCCAGCGAGGAACGCGGCGTGTACAAGAGCACCGACGGGGGCGACACGTGGCGGCGCGTTCTGTTCCGCGACGAGCGCACCGGGGCCATCGACATCGCCATCGACCGCAACGATCCGAACGTGATCTACGCGACGCTGTGGGAGGCCTTCCGCAAGGAGTACACGATGTCGTCGGGCGGGCCGGGCAGCGGCATGTACAAGAGCGCCGACGGCGGCGAGACCTGGACCGAGATCACGCGCAATCCGGGGATGCCGCCGGAGGGCGTCGTGGGGCGCATCGGGATCGCGGTCTCGGGCGCCAACTCCAATCGCGTCTACGCTCTGTTCGAGCACGCGGACGGCGGCCTCTTCCGAAGCGACGACGGCGGCGCCACGTGGGAGCTGATCAACGACGAGCGCCGCATTCGCCAGCGGGCCTTCTACTACACGCACGTCTTCGCCGACCCTGCGGACGAGGACGTGGTGTACGTGCAGAACACTTCGTTCTTCCGGTCCGAGGACGGCGGCGCGACCTACGAAGTCATCAACAACGGCACGCACGGCGACTTTCACGACTTCTGGATCGACCCCGGCGACCCGTCTCACGTCGTCGTCGGCAACGACGGCGGCGGAGCCGTGAGCTTCGACACGGGCGCGCGTTGGACGGGCCAGGACTTCTCCACGGCCCAGTTCTATCACGCGGTGACCACTGCCCACGTGCCCTTCCACGTCTGCGGGTCGCAACAGGACAACAGCACGCTGTGCCTGCCGTCGGCGTGGAACGCGAGCCGCATGGGCTTCGGAAGCCGTCCTCGCTTCGGTGCCCAGCCCAGCAGCATCACCCGGGGCTCCATGAACGTGGCCTACCGGGCCGGGGGCGGCGAACCCGGCTACATCGCGCCGGATCCGCGCAATCTCGACTTGTTCTATTCCGGCGTGAACAACGGCCGCTACATCGACAAGTACGACCGCCGGCTGGGCACCACGCGCGAGGTGAATCCCTATCCTTGGTTCTATTCGGGCGAGCCGGCCGCCGACATGGTGGAACGCTGGCAGTGGACGTTTCCCATCCTCTTTTCGCCCCTGGACCCGGGCGCCTTGTACGCGGCCTCCAACCGGCTCTGGCGAACCACCGACGGCGGCAATTCCTGGGAGCGCCTCAGCCCCGACCTGACCCGAGCCGATCCGGCCACGTTGGGCCATTCCGGCGGCCCCATCACAGGCGACATGAACGGCCCGGAAGTCTATGCCACCATCTTCGCCGTAGGCCTGGGCAAGGTGGACGCCGACGTCATCTGGACCGGCTCCGACGACGGCCTTGCGCACGTCACTCGCGACGGCGGCGCCAACTGGGACGACGTCACCCCGCCGGACATGCCCGAGTTCGGCCGCGTGAGCCGCATCGATCCTTCCGCTTTCCACGCCGGCAAGGCGTACATGTCCGTCCGCCGCGCGCTGCTGGACGACCGCGCGCCGCACATCTGGAAATCCGCCGACTACGGGCAGACGTGGACGCGAATCGTCGACGGGATTCCGCACGGCGCCTACGTCAACGCGGTCAGCGAGGACCCGCGCCGCGAAGGTCTGCTCTACGCCGGTACCAACTTCGGCGTGTACGTCTCCTACGACGACGGCGCGCACTGGCAGGAACTGAATCCGGGGCTGCCCAGCATTCCCGTCGTGGACGTGTTGCCCGAGCACAACGAGCTGGTGATCGGCACGCACGGCCGCGGCTTCTATGTGCTGGACAACGTTGCGCCCTTGCGTCAAGCACAGCCGGACTTGGCCCGGCAGCCCATGATGCTCTTCGACCCGCCCGCGGCGTTCCGGTCGGCCAACGGCATCATGCTCTCGTGGTGGTTCGCCGAAGTGCCGGACGAGGCCAAGCTGGAAATTCTGTCGGCGGACGGCGAAGTGCTGCGAACCTTCCTGCCCGAGGCGCCTGCGGAGCCTGCCGCGGAAGAGGACGGCGAGCCGGGAACCGAGGACACGAGCGTTGCGACTCCCCCCGCTCGCGACCGCTGGGCCGGTCCAGCCATGCCCTCGCGCAATGGACTCAACCAGATTCACTGGGACTTGAAGACCCAGCCCGCGGCCACCTTCCCGGGCATGATCCTGTGGGGCGTGCGCACCCTGGCGCCGACAGTTCCGCCGAGCCGCTACGAGGTTCGCCTGACCGCGGACGGGCAGGTCGCGACCACCGAGGTCGAGGTGCGGCGCCACCCCTGGATCGCAGACGTGACCGACGAGGACTTGGCGGCGCAGTACGAGTTCGCGCGAGCCGTCTGGGACCGCGTGGACGAAGCCAACCGGGCCGTGATCGAGGTGCGGCGAGTCAAGGAGCAGGTGGCCGCCCGGCTGGAGCAGGCGAACAACGACGCGCCCCTGTCGGAGGCGGCCGACCGGCTGCGGGCCAACGCCTCCGCCGTCGAAGCCGACATCTACCAAGTCAAGAACCGGAGCAATCAGGACCCGCTCAACTTTCCCATCAAAGTGAACAACCGCCTAGCCAACCTGCTGTCCATGGTAGAGCGCGGCGACGGGCGTCCCAATGACGGAATGCGCCAAGTCTTCCAAATCATGACCGACGAGCTCCAACGCCACATGAACCGCCTGGACGCGGTGTGGCGAACGGACTTGGCCGCGGTCAACAGCGAACTGGCGAGGCTGGGGCTGCCGCCAGTGGAGGTGGGGGAGGGGCGGCCCGCGGCGTGACCCAGCCCGACTCCGCGCCGGATTCCGCATACGATCTTCAGGTGGCCTGACATGATCAAGTCGCTTCGGCTGACCAACTTCAAGAACTTCGCTTGCGAGAGCTTGCGAATGGGTCCCTTCACGGTCGTGGCCGGGGCCAACGCCAGCGGCAAGAGCAACATCCGGGACGCACTGCGTTTCCTTCACGGCGTGGGCCGGGGGTATACGCTCGCCGAGATTCTGGGCGAAAGATACGGGTCGGGCGGAGAAGTCCAGTGGGAGGGGATACGCGGCGCACCAAACGAAGTCGCGCGAGCCGGTGAAGATTGGTTTGAGATCGCGATCGAGGTGAACGACGGACGAAGCGCGGACGTCCAGGCAAGCAAGTACGAAATCGGTGCAAGCAAGAACAGCGAGTATCACGTATCGAAGGAGCGCCTAGGACAACTGCCATTCAGCTCTAGATCCGGGGCCGTCGTCTACGACAGTCATCCAGAAGCCCCGGATCCTGTGCGCGATCAAGACGACGACACGCACTTGTTGTTGCGCATGGGCAAGTCTCGGTCGCAAAGAAAGTATGGCCACCGAGTTGCGGTGCGTCTAGATCAACCGGCGTTGACGCAACTGAAAGAGCACAATAAGATATTGCGAGTTCACAAGGAGCGAGCCAAGGCAGTCGTCGATGCCTTCTCCAACATGCGGTTTCTCGATCCATCGCCTACGAGGTTGCGGCAGCCGTCTTTTCCTGGACAGACGATTTTAGGCGACCGCGGTGACAACTTGCCGACGGTGTTGAAAGAGATGTGCGACGATTTGGAGCGTCGCGAGGCCTTGATCGGATGGACCCGGGAACTGACCCCGATGGACGTGCGAGATTTTGAATTCGTCAAGGATCAGGTAACCGGCCGAGTTCAGTTGATATTCGTAGAGAGAAACGGTCGGAGAATATCAGCCTATTCTGCTTCGGACGGCACCTTGCGATTCCTGGCCATCTTGGCGGCTCTGCTGGGAAAGAACCCCGCGGCGTTTTATTTCTTCGAAGAGATCGACACCGGCATACACCCGTCCCGCCTGCGGTTGTTGCTTGATCTGATCGAGAGCCAAACAAAGCGCGGCCAGACGCAGATACTGACGACCACTCATTCTCCAGGACTGCTGGCGATGGTCGGTGACGAGACGTTTGCGAACACCGCCGTCGTCTGCCGCCGACCCGATACCGACGATGCCGTCATACGGCAGGTCGCAAGTCTTCCCAAAGTTGAGAAACTGCGGTCCACTCAGGGCCTCGGCAGGCTTCATGAATCGGGGTGGCTGGAAGACGCGGTCTTCTTGAATGACCAGAACGACCAGCCGGAGGTCGTCGATTGAAGGTGTTGATCATCCCCGAGGACTTCCGCAACGACCAGTACATTCTCCGACCGTTGTTCCAGCGACTGCTTCGAAGACTGGACAGGCCGCGGGCCAAGGTTGTGGTGTGCCAGGACCCGTTGCTGGGCGGCATCGGCGAGGCCCTCAAGAGCGAGCGCCTAGCCGAGATCGTCGAGCGCTACGACGGCATGATCGATCTCTTCGTCCTGTGCGTGGACAGGGACGGTGACGAGAACCGGCGGCAAAGACTCGACGCGATCGAAGAGGAGTTTGGAGACGGCCGAGACTTCTTTGCAGAGAACGCGTGGGAAGAAATGGAAACCTGGATGCTCGCCGGCCTGAAGCTATCCAAGCGATGGAGGTGGTCCAAGATACGGGCCGAGGTGTCGGTCAAGGAACGATACTTCGAGCCGCTTGCGCAGGAGCGTGGACTGGCGGATCATCCAGGCGGCGGACGGAAGCCGTTGGGCGAAGAAGCGGCCCGTCGTGTTGAGGCGATTCGGCAAAGATGTCCCGAAGACTTCGGTGTCCTGGCCGAACGGATCGCAGCACTTGTTTGAGGAAAAGCGGCAGTGCATGACCCGATAGTAGCGCGCCTCATTCCCGCCAACGACATTCGAAGGAAGACCGGCGACGACGGTGGTGACTCCGGGTCGTGAGGCGTCGTCGGGCAAGGCCGACAAACACCGTCTCGGCCCCCTAACCCCCGTCGCCCAACCTCCGCACCCGTCCCCCGCCCACCCAGACCGACTCGATAGCCCGCGCGTTCCGCACGTCCGCCAGCGGGTCGGCTCGGAGCACGACGAAGTCGGCCCAGCGGCCGGACTCCAAAGTGCCGATGTCGTCGCGGCCCAGGCAGTCGGCTGCGGCCCCTGTTGCGGAGTGCAGGATCGTCGCGGACGAGAGGCCGGCCTCGGCCATCAGTTCCATCTCCATGTGCTCGAAGTAGCCTTGGAAGCGGCCTAGCGGCCCCGAGTCGGTGCCGAAGGCCACGACCACGCCGGCGTCGAAAAGACGCTTCAGGTTCTGCTGCGCCACTTCGAGGGCCGCCCGGTACGCCGCGGGCTGGGGCGAGTTTCGCAGCCGCTCCTGGCGGGCCGGGTCGCTCACCGCGAGGACTTGCGCCGAGTCCACGTCCGCCAGCAGGAACTCGTCGTCCAAGAAGGCCGGGCGGCCGTCGTAGGCGAACGCGGACACCTCGCGGGTCAGCGTGGGCACGTAGCAGACGCCGGTCTCCAGGAACAGGCCGATGGTCTCGTCGTCCGCCGCCGCGTCGCGAATGCTGTGGGCGACCAGCCCGGTGCCCGCGCGCAACAGTCCCTTGGCGTCCTCCAGGTAGAACAGGTGCGAGGCCACGCGCAGTTCGTGGGCGCGGGCGGCTTGAACCACGGCGCTGTAGACATCCGGCGGCATCTTGGGGATCGTGCCCAAGTTGTCGTCGACGCGGATCTTCACCCAATCGGGGTCCAGAGCGGCCACGGCATCCACCGCCTTCGCCGCTTCGTCGGGCGTCGCGCCCGTGACGACGGAACCCGCCACCAGGAGGCGAGCCTGGCCCGGCGCATCTCGGCCCCAGCTCGCGTCGCGCAACGCAAACGCAGGCTCGCGAGCCCCGCCCAAGCTGTTCACCGTGGTCACGCCGAAGCGCGCGTAGCGTTGCAGTTCCGCGGCCACGTAGTCCCCGTATTCCACGCCCATGTCGGGCCTCCACGTGCCGCCCACGTGACCATGGGCGTTCACCAGGCCCGGAATCACCCAGTGCCCCATGGCGTCCACAGCGACGACTCCGGCTTCCGCGGCGGCCGAAACCACTTGCGCGCTCTCCGCCAGCGGCGTCACCGACAACACGCGCCCGTCGCCCACTTGCATCAGCGACGGCCCGCGAACCTCTGCCCCGGCAGTTCCATCCCAGACCATGCCGCCGTACACGACCAAGTCGGCGCGGGGGTCCAAGAGAGGCTCGTCCGCGCAACCTGCCGCAACGACCCAAAGCACCACGGCCCAAACGACCCTTGCCCCGCCCATCGAGCGCACGTAGGCCGATCCGCCCGCTTCGCCCCTCGCCGCGCCTCCCCTCACGGCCCCTCCCCCGTCGCCGCCACGTACAGTTCGCCCCCGGCTTCGCGGAACTCCTGCGCCTTCTCGTCCATTCCCGCCTCCAGCGCTTCCTCGGCTTCGAGGCCTCGCTCCTCGGCGAAGCGGCGGATGTCGTCGCTGATCTTCATGGAGCAGAACTTGGGGCCGCACATGGAGCAGAAGTGGGCCACCTTCGCGCCTTCCGCGGGCAATGTCTCGTCGTGGAACTCCTGGGCGGTCACGGGGTCGAGCGCGAGGTTGAACTGGTCGCGCCAGCGGAACTCGAAGCGCGCTTTGGATATTGCGTCGTCCCAGGCTCTGGCGCCGGGATGGCCCTTGGCCAAGTCGGCGGCGTGGGCGGCGATCTTGTAGGCGATCACGCCGTCCTTCACGTCGTCGCGGTTCGGCAGGCCCAGGTGCTCCTTGGGCGTGACGTAGCACAGCATGGCCGTTCCGTACCATCCGATCATTGCCGCGCCCACTGCGCTGGTGATGTGATCGTAGCCGGGCGCGATGTCCGTGGTCAGGGGTCCCAGCGTATAGAAAGGCGCTTCGTCGCACCATTCCAGTTGCTTGTCCATGTTCTCCTTGATGAGATGCATGGGCACGTGGCCGGGGCCTTCGTTCATGACTTGCACGTCGTGTTCCCAGGCTATGCGCGTCAGTTCGCCCTGGGTCCGGAGTTCGGCGAACTGGGCCTCGTCGTTGGCGTCGGCGATGGAGCCGGGGCGCAGGCCGTCCCCCAGCGAAAAGGACACGTCGTACTCCCGCATGATTTCGCATAGTTCGCGGAAGTGGACGTACAAGAAGTTTTCCTTGTGATGCGCCATGCACCACTTGGCCAAGATGGAGCCGCCGCGGCTCACGATTCCCGTCACGCGAGCGGCGGTCAGGGGCACGTAGCGAAGCAGCACTCCGGCGTGGACGGTGAAGTAGTCCACCCCCTGCTCGCACTGCTCCACGATGGTGTCCCGGTAGACCTCCCAAGTCAGGTCCTCGGGCGCGCCGCCCACCTTCTCCAGCGCCTGGTAGATGGGGACGGTGCCGATGGGGACTGGCGAGTTGCGCAGTATCCACTCGCGCGTGGCGTGAATGTTCTTGCCCGTGGACAGGTCCATGACCGTGTCGGCGCCCCACAGCGTGGCCCAGCGCAACTTTTCGACCTCTTCGTCTATTGACGAGGCCACCACCGAGTTTCCGATGTTGGCGTTGATCTTCACCTTGAAGGCCCGGCCGATGATCATCGGCTCCAGTTCGGGATGGTTGACGTTGGCCGGGATGATCGCGCGGCCCCGGGCCACCTCGTCGCGAACGAAGGCCGGGTCCATGCCCTCGCGCACTGCGACGAACTCCATCTCGGGCGTGACTTCGCCGCGCCGGGCGTAGTGCATTTGGGTGACGGGACCGTTGCCCCGCCGCGTGATCCGCGCCAAGCCGCCCGGCAGCTCCAGCGGGTCGTCCTTGCGGCCCGCCGCGGACACGGCCGACCGCCCCGTGACCCGCACGTCTCTCGACCGGACCCACTCCTCTCGCAGAGGCGGCAGGCCCTCCCTCGGATCGCATCCCCCGGGGCCGCTGGTGTCGTACACGCGCAGGGGCGGCTCGCCGCCGGAAAGCGCGATCTCTCGCATGGGGACGCCGACGCCTTCCGGTCCTTCGGCGTAGACTCGGGCCGAAGCCGGGAAGGCGTCGCCGTAGTCGGAGGCGGGCTGGGCTGCGCGTGCGGCAACTGCGGCGTCGGGGCCGGCTTTGGAGTCCGATCGAGCTATGGAGTCGCTGGGCTTGATCATGTAGCCGTGTGTTCCCCCGACTGGAGGGCGCATCCGCGCCCGCGGAAAGGCAGCCGGAAGAAGCGCTCCCGGCGACATGATTCAAGGTAGTTTGCGGCGAGAACTACGGCGAGTCTCCAGCGCGGTTGCGTCGGGCGCAATCACGGCGGGATCGGTCGTCTCGGGCGCGGTCGCGTCGGGCTCGGTCGTTTCCCGCGCCGTCGCGACGCCCTCGGATGTCTCCCGCGCCATCGCGACGCACTCCGTCGTCTCAGGCCCGCTCGCGTCGCACGACCGCCAAACCTGCCCGGATGAAGGCCCACTGGAAGCGCATCTGATGAGCCACGGGCATCGGCGCCAGCCCCGCCTCGTCGGCTTCCCGGCGCACTTCGTCGGCCTCGCAGCGGACCTCCCGAGCGCCTTCCCGGTCAGCCTCCCGGTCGCCCGAGGCCGCCCCGCCCGTGCTCGCGCCCTCGAGCCCCGCGTCCCGGACCAGCGCCGCGCCCTCGATCCCCGCCTCTCGGGCCCGCACCAAGCCCGCCGCCGCTCGCTGGATGCGGGCGTCCCATTCCGCTATTCGCTCGCCCCAGCGTACCAGCGCGGGATCCGGAGGCCCCAACGTCTCGCCCACCCCCGGCAGGACGAACAGCGGCATCTCGCTGACCAGCGTGAGCGGATCGGCGCCCAATGCCCGAATCGCCTCCATCGAGCTGGGCCGGAAACGCGCCGCCACATCCGGCTCGCCTCGGTCGAGAAAGTGGCGCTTCATCGCCCGGGAGTCCGGGCGGCTGCAGAAGCCCGGCGCGAGACGGTGGAATCCCTTTTCTCCATGCCTCTCCACGTCGTGCAGGACGTAGCCCGCGCCGCGAACCTCCCCGGCCAGGAAGCGGGCCATCTCCCCGAAGCGGGGCCACCACGACCGCTCCAACAGGAAATAGGGTCCCGCCGCAACGCTCATTCCGTGAAGGCTGGCGTGAAGATCGAACGGTCCGGCTTCGCTCCAGAACGCCGCCGCGGCCAAGTTCTCGGGACGCGCGCCGGCCTCCGACGCGGGGCTGCCCCTCGTCGGGCCTCCAGCGTCGGCCCCTGCGCCTGGATCGGTACGACCGCCGCCGCCAAGCCCCGCCGGGAATCCGAACTCGACGTCGTCGCCGGGCAACTCGCGAACTCGATGGCGCAGATACGAGACGAAGTCGTACCGGGTCGCCCCCGGCCTCTGCCACTGCGCGTTGCGGACGGCCCCGTCGGGGTTGAGATGGGGGACGATGTGCCATGTCGCGATCCTCCGGAGTTCTGCGCCCGCCGGACTGCTCAAGTACCGGGCCAAGCAGTCCAGAAAGCGAGGACCCACCGGCTCGTCCGCATGGCATCCGCCCAGCAGGCTGACCCGAAGCGGTCCGTCGCCGATGCGACATGCCCGAATGGGACGCCCTTCCCGCGACCGCCCGATCTGCTCCATCGCCGCAACGCCGTCGCCGCTTGCCGCAATAGCCGCGGCCTCCCGACTATACATGGCTGTGTCCGACTGCATGCCGCCCCCTCCTTGCGAGCATCTCGGCCTCTCGCCCGTCCCCGGCCTCTCGCCGCCTCCGGCCCTGCGCCCGCGGCAGGAACTGCCATGAAGCGCCAAAGGACAACGCACGATAGGACGCCCGGCCCAGACCGGGAACCCGGAGCCCGCCTGCGCCTCTCCTCCGAGGAACAGGCGATGCTCGAAGGCAGCGCCGGCCCGGCCGTGGCGCTAGCCATGAGGATCGTGGTGCGGATGGGCGAGATTCTGGGCGCCGGCGACTTGGTGAAGATCGCATCCGCCCATATCGACGGATGCCTGTACCACGGCGACGGCGGCGTGGAGTTCGCCGAGCGCTTGGTGGGGCTCGGCGGGACCGTGCGCGTTCCTTCGACTCTGAACGTGGGCGCACTGGACCTGCTTCATCCGGATCGGGTTCGGGCTGCGGGCCGCCGCCGCGACATGGCTCTCCGGCAAATGCGGGCCTACGAATCGATGGGATGCCGCCCTACCTGGACATGCGCGCCGTACCAAGCGGGACACCGGCCCCGCCGGGGCGAGCACGTGGCCTGGGGCGAGAGCAACGCCGTCGCCTTCGCCAACTCGGTCTTGGGCGCTCGCACGAACCGCTACGGCGACTTCATGGACATCTGTTGCGCCCTGGCTGGACGGGCGCCCCGCACCGGGCTCCATCTGGACGAAGGACGCCGGGCCACCGTGGTCGTGGACACCTGCGCCGTCGCCCCCGCTCTGAAGAGGCGCGACGTCTTCTATCCAGTCCTCGGCACCTGGCTGGGCCGCGCCGCCGCCGACCGCGTGGCCGTGATCGCGGGTCTTCCCACGACCGCGACCGAAGACCAGCTCAAGGCCATGGGCGCCGCAGCGGCCTCTTCAGGCGCGGTAGGCCTCTTCCACGTCGAAGGCGCGACTCCGGAAGCGCCCACCCTCGACGCCGCGCTGGGCGGCCTGCCCCCGCACGAGGTCCTGAAGCCCGAGCCTGCCGAGCTCCGCCGCGTTCGGGACGACTTGAGCACCACCCGCGCAGGCTCGATCGACGCCGTCGCCCTGGGCAGTCCGCACTTCTCTCTCCGCGAGTTCGCCGACCTCGAAGCCTTGCTTCCCGCCACCTCGTTCGACGTCCCCTTCTACGTCTGCACCGGCAGGCACGAGCACGGACGTCTGCAAGAAGCCGGCCGCCTCCAGCGCCTCGAAGACGCCGGCGTGCATGTCGTCGTGGACACGTGCGTCGTCGTGACGCCGATTCTCCCCGCCCGGGGCGGCGTCCTCATGACCAACTCCGGCAAGTTCGCACACTATACTCCCGCCAACACCGGCTACGGCGTGGTCTACGGCAGCCTGGAAGACTGCGTTGTCTCGGCCGTCCGAGGCCGCGTGGTTCGCGACGAGACTCTGTGGAGCTGACGAAGCGGGCCGGACGCGGAGGTGCTGGAGGCGATTTGATGCCCGGCGGGCGTCTTCGCTACAATAGAGCAGGTTCGCCGAAACGCCCTCGTGTGCGTGCCAAACGCCATCCCGCGAAGCGATTCCATGCGCATTGAGCAGATCCGAATCAAGAACTTTCGGGCCTTCAAGGACGTCACGTTGCCCGACCTCCCGCGACTAGCCGTCCTCGTCGGCGCCAACGGCACGGGCAAGTCCACTTTGCTGTCGGTCTTCGGGTTCCTCCGCGACGCCATGAACACCAACGTCAAGGTTGCTCTGTCCAAGCTCGGAGGAAGCCGGGGGTTCTCCGAGGTTCGAAGTCGTGGCGCGGAGGGGCCGATCGAGATCGAAATCAAGTATCGGCCCAAGGCCGGCGAGCCGCTCGCGACCTACTTGCTCTTCATCGACGAGGTTGGCGGAAGACCGGTGGTGAGCCGTGAAGTCTTGCGGTATCGCCGCTCTCGATACGGGAAACCCTGGCACTTCCTCGACTTCAACAACGGAAAAGGCTTTGCCGTTACGAACGAAGTGGCGGACGTGGCTAGAGCGCAGGAGCTCGAGCGCGACACCCAAAACCTGAAGTCGCCCGATCTCTTGGCGATCAAGGGGCTGGCGCAATTCGAGCGCTTCCCGGCCGTCGTCGCGCTGGGCAACTTGGTCGAGCGCTGGCACATTTCGGATTTTCACATAAGAGAAGCTCGACGCGAACAAGACTCTGGATACGCTGAACACTTGTCTCGCGAGGGAGACAATCTTCCGCTTGTCGTCGAGTATCTCCATCAGTATCATCCCGATACTTTCTCCAAGATTCTCGACCGATTGCAAGCCCGTGTACCGGGCATCTCCCAAGTGGAGGCCAAGGAGACGGAGGAAGGACGGATACTGTTGAAGTTCCAGGACGAAGCCTTCCGGAGGCCGTTTCTCGCCCGCCACGTGTCCGACGGCACCATCAAGATGCTCGCCTATCTGACTTTGCTGTACGATCCCAACCCTCATCCACTGATGTGTGTGGAAGAACCCGAGAATCAGCTCTATCCGACTCTACTGGAAGAACTAGCGGAAGAATTCCGACTGTATGCGAATCGTGGCGGGCAAGTATTCGTGTCCACGCATTCGCCGGATTTTCTCAACGCAGCTAGACTAGAAGAAGTCTATTGCCTTCGAAAGGTGAAAGGCTACACTGAGATAAAGCGAGCTCAGGACGACGAACAAGTCAGAGCCTACATGGACGACGGAGGCAAGATGGGACATCTTTGGAGACAGGGCTTTTTCACCGGCATTGATCCCGAGACGTGAACCTGGTCTTCTTCCTGGAGGAGCGATCTGCCAAGGAGATGTTGAAAGGGCTCTTGCCTCGGGTGCTGACGCCTAGCGTGGACGTGACGTATATTGTGTTTGAAGGAAAGCATGATATGGAGAAGAACATCGTTCGTCGATTGCGCCGCTGGAATCGCGACAGCATCTTCGTAGTCTTGAGAGATCAGGATCACGACGATTGCAGGGTGGTCAAGAGCAGGCTCAGGAAGAAATGCGACGACGCGGGAAGACCTGAATGCATCGTCAGAATCGCGTGTCGCGAATTGGAAAGTTGGTATTTCGGCGACTTGGACGCCGTTGAGAAAGGACTCGGGTTGTCCAATCTCGTTAAGCATGAGAAGAAGAGAAAATATCGAAATCCCGACGACATCGCCGCACCTGCCAAGGAGCTTTCGAGACTCACGGACGACCGCTATCAGAAGCTTCTGGGATCGAGAGCGATCGGGAGGGAACTGTCCCTCCGTGACAACAGATCCCGCAGTTTCACAGTCTTTCTCGATACCCTGCGACGGCTTTGCCCAACACCCCAATCCACCTAACCGGCCGCCAACTCCACAGCGGCGCCGCTAGCGGCCCGCTTCTTGTCGTCGGCGAGCCGCTGAGCTTTTGGGGCGGTGTCGATCCGGTGTCGGGAGTCGTTACGGATCCGCGTCATCCGCGCCACGGGGCGACGCTGGGCGGATGCGTCTTGGCGATGGAGCGGACGATCGGGTCCAGTTCGTCCAGCGCGGTCATGCTGGAGTTGCTCCGCAATCGGGCTGCGCCGGCTGCCGTGGTGGTGGGGGAACCCGACGCGATCCTTGTCTTGGGCGTCTTGGTCGCGGAGGAACTGGGATGTCCGACGATCCCGTTTCTCGAAGTGGGCAAGGCGGGGGTCGAGCGGCTCGGCGAATGCGAGGGCAAGTGGGCCGAAGTGGCGGACGGGCGGCTCATGGTCGGCGTTGGATCGAGTCCAGCGGGAAGCTGACGGAGGCGTCGCAGGCGGTCCGCCAATCCACGGCGCCGAATCGCCTTACGGCAAGGCGTAGCGCTCCAAGAACTGCATCCCCAGATCGTCCATTCGCACGACGTAGACCTTGCTGTCGCCGAACGCGACGATGCGCCGGCCCGGGAGGAGCTCCATCCGCTCTTCCCGGTCGCCCGACGGGCCAAAGAGATCGTAGGCGGGCGGGGCTCCCGACGCGCCCACGTGAGCGCGCACCCACGCGCGGCCGCGGGGATCGACCAAGATCGTGTTGCCGTAGAAGGGGGGCAGCGTTTCCGGCCAGGGCAACTGGTCGAGGTCCTGCCCGCTGCTCGGCCCGCCCCGCGACGCCTGCATCGTCACCGCTCCGCCGATCGCGGTCACGCTGAGGCTCATGCCGCCGCCGGCTTCGGACTGGGCGGCCTGCCAATCTTCCTTCTCGGCTTGGCCGATCGGGATCGGCTCGTAGGGGACGGGCAGACCCTGGATCCGCGAGCCGTCCGGCATCAGCCATTCCACGCGGTAGTCCGCGGAACGAGCGACGACTACGCGGCCGTCCTCGGCGACCCCCCAAGCATCCACGGGCGACAACGGGACCTGAGTGATCGACGTGCTTTGGTTGTTGCCGCTGCCCGTCGTCGTTCTCCTCCTCTCCGGCGTCTTGACCGTTGCCATCGAATCCACGGCGTCGCTCGCCAGATCGAGGCGAAGCACCTGCACGGAATCCGGGATGCTTGTCATGTCGCCGAAGCCCCGAACGTAGACCCTTCCCTCGCTGTCCACGGCAGACGGAAGGGCCAGAATGGGCGGCCGGCCAAAATCGAGTTCGCCGATCATGTATGGGCGCGTGTCTCCGAACTCCAGGTCGGCGCTCATCTCCGTCAGGCGCGCGTTGCCCAGGTCGACCAGCAGGGTCTTGCCGCCGGGCAGGGGCCACACCGCGTCGGGTTGCTGGTATTCGTCCGGGCCCTGGCCGACTGCGCCCAGCGTGTCGGCCGTGCCCGCGTCCATGTCCACGAGAACCAGAACCTGGGCCAGCGGATCGGCCGCCAGCACGCGCCCGTCCGGCATTTCCCGCACCGTCTGAACGACCGCGAAGGCTTCCGAGTAGGCCACTTCCGGTTGGCCCAGCGAGGCCGCCTCCGCCCCGGCTTCCGTTCCGACCTCTCCACAACCGGCGGCCGCCGCGATGCCCGCCAAGGCCAATCTTCTCATGCTCGTCGCCATCTTGCTCATAATCGTTCTCGCTCGTCGTATCGAGGGACGCACAGCGCCTGCTTCGCGAAGCAACCTACTTCACGAACAGCATGTCGCGGTAGCTCGGCAGGGGCCACATGTCGTCGGGGACCACGGCCTCCAGGCGGTCCACCACCTCGCGCACCGCGTTCATGGCCGGGATCACGTTGTCCCTCATATGGATGGTCTTGGACGCCATGTCGTTGCCTCCGAGTTCCGCGTTCTGGGCGTCCAGCACGTCCAGGGACGCCGCGAGATCGTCCACCAGCGCCGCGATTCGGTGGGCCGAAGAGGAGACGCCCGACGACGGCACCCCGGCGTTCTCGGCCTTCTCGCAGGCCGAGAGCAGCTGGTCGAGATACCGAACCGCGGCGGGCAGGATCATGGTGCGGGCCATGTTGGCGGCGGTCTCGCCCTCGATGTTCACCCTGATGAAGTACTGCTCCATGCGCACTTCGAGGCGCGACTCGAGCTCGCGCGGAGCCAGGACGCCGAACTTCTCGAAGAGCGCGCGGTTCTTGGGCGACGTCATCTCCGGGAGCGCCTCCACCGCCGTCCGCAGATTGAGCAGTCCGCGCCGCTCGGCTTCGGCCGCCCAGTCGGAGGAGTAGTTGTCGCCGTTGAAGACGATTCGCTTGAAGGACCTGGCCTCCCGCGCCAGAAGCTTGCGAAGCGCGTCCTTCGGGTCGGCCCCGGAGTCGAAGGCGGTCTCCAGCTGTCCGGCCAATTCGTCTATGGACTCGGCCACCACCGTGTTCAAGACGGTGGCCGGGAACGACACGCTGATGGACGAGCCGAGCGCCCGAAACTCGAACTTGTTGCCCGTGAACGCGAAGGGCGAGGTGCGGTTCCGGTCGCCGGAATGCTTGGGGAGGTCGGGCAACACGTCCACCCCGAGGCCCAGCAGTCCCTCGCGGCGCCCCGCACGAGCCGAGCCGGACTGCTCGAGCTGTTCGAAGATGTCCTGAAGCTGGTCGCCCAAGAACACCGAGATGATGGACGGCGGAGCCTCGTTGGCGCCGAGGCGGTGGTCGTTGCCGGCGCTCGCGATGGAGGCCCGCAGCAGATCCTGGTGGCGTTCGACCGCCCGCAGCACGGCGGTGCAGAAGAACAGGAACTTCTCGTTGTCGTGCGGCGTGTCGCCCGGTTCGAGCAGGTTCCGGTCGGCGGTTCCGAACGACCAGTTCAGGTGCTTGCCGCTCCCGTTGAGCCCCGCGAAGGGCTTCTCGTGCAGCAGGCACACGAAGCCGTACTTGCGCGCGTTCTTCTCCAGAATGCGCATCATGAGCTGCTGGTGGTCCGAGGCCACGTTGGCGTTCTCGTACACCGGCGCCATCTCGAACTGGTGCGGCGCGACCTCGTTGTGCCGGGTCTTCATCGGGACGCCGAGCCGGTACAGCGCGATCTCCACCGACTGCATGAACGCGAGCACGCGGTCGTGGATCGAGCCGAAGTAGTGGTCGTCGAGCTCCTGGCCCCGCGGCGGCTCCGCGCCGAAGAGCGTCCGTCCGGCGGTCATCATGTCGGGCCGGCGGTAGTAGAACTCCTGGTCGATGAGGAAGAATTCCTGCTCGGGACCCAAGCTGGCGGTGACGCGCCTGCTCTCTTCGCCGAACAGCCGGAGCGCGCGACGGGTGGCCCGATCCAGCGCGTCCATGGACCGGAGGAGGGGGATTTTCTTGTCGAGGCTGTCCCCGGCCCAGCTGGAGAAGGCCGTCGGGATGCACAGGAAGGTCGCCGCCTCGCCCTCGAGGATGAACGCGGGAGAGGTCGGGTCCCAGGCCGTGTAGCCGCGCGCCTCGAAGGTGGCGCGGAGTCCGCCGGACGGAAACGACGAGGCGTCGGGCTCGCCCTGGACCAGCTCGTCTCCGCCGAACGAGGTGATCGCCTTGCCCTCGGCGCCGACCTTGAGGAAGGAGTCGTGCTTCTCGGCCGTGCTCCCGGTGAGAGGCTGGAACCAGTGCGTGTAGTGCGTGGCCCCGCGCGCAAGCGCCCATTTCTTCATGGCCTCGGCCACCACGCCCGCGACCGAGGGGTCCAAGCGGCTCCCGTCGCGGATCGTGGCGGTGAGACGATCGAAGACGTCGCCGGGCAGAAATGCGCGCATCTGCGGGATGCCGAAGCAGTTCTCGCCGAACAGGCGTTCCAGGTAGCCCGGATCCGCCGGGCGGGAGGTCTCGGCGTCGGCGCGCCACGTCTTGGCGGCCCTCAAGGAGTCGAAACGGCCTTGGGTGGTGATCATGTCCTGTGGGTGGTCCTCTTTGGAGGGGGTGGGATGGGATGATGGGATGCGAGCCCGTCGCGACTAAACATGGGCGTGGCCGGGCGAGGTTGGCACGCCATTTAGTACGAGTTTGTTTAAGTTATTTTTGCTTATGATATTTTCTTCGGTGACGGAACGGCTTCGCGGACTGGCCCAGCGGCCCGGCCCCGTGCTGGTCTCGGTGGAAGGGCGTCCCGGCCTCTCGCCGCTGCCCTTCGTGCTCGAGGCGACCGACCCCGCGCGGCGGCTGGTGTTCGAGCCGCCCCGGCTGACCGACCAAGGGAATCGGGAAGCCCTGGGCGAGCGGCTGCGGCCTTTCGCGGCACGGCGGCCCAGAGCGGACGGCCAGCTTCCGGCATGGCGGTATCGTTCCGAGGCGCCGCGCCGCGCCGTTGCTCGTTCGCCCTCCGCCAGGCTGTCTTCCGCCGACTGGCCGACTCTGCTGGCGGCTCTTCCGCAGACGGCGCCCCTCACGCTCGTCGTCAACGAGCCGGCAGGCCTTGCAGCGGTGAACCGGCGCTTCTGGAAGATGCTCGGCGAAGCATGGCTGGCCGTGCGCCGACGAGGCCAGCGCGTACACCTGATCCTCGTGAGCTCCGAACGCGGACTGGGCCGACGGCTCAACGCTCCCGGCTCCCCCTTCCGCGACCCCGGCGCGAGCCTCGCCCCGCGACCGGTCCCGGACCCGGCCGACATCGTGCAGGCCGACCCGGGCAGCCACTACGACTTGGCGGCGGCCGTTCCCGAGTGGCGCGGACGAGACCTCCTGCTCGGATGGGCGCTGTTCGGCGGGTTGCCGGCCACGTGGTCGGCGATGCGGACTGCCGCGACAGTGGCGGCCGCGCGGTCGGACAGCGCCGTTGCGCCATCGTACAGCCGCGCCGCGCCGCTGGTGGCCGAGGCGCCGTCCGGCCTTGGGGACCCGGCCCAGACTCTACGCGCCAACTTGGCCTGGGCAGGCAGTCCGCTGGGGTCGGCGCCGAGGGACCGCCTGGAGCAACGAGTCCAGAAGACCCATCGGTACGCTGCCATCCTGAGCGCGGTCGCCCGCGGCGCGACCGGATGGCGTCAGGTGGCCGACGCGCTGGGCGGATCGAGCAGCCGTGGCGCCGTCGGCCCTTACTTGCAACGCCTCCGCCGTCTGGGCCTCGTCGTGGCCGAGCGACCCCTGGGGGCATCTCCCTCCGGTCGGCGAACCCGGTATCGCCTGTCGGACCCGTTCGAGACCCTGTGGTGGAGCGCGTTGCACCCGATTCGTTCCGAACTCCTCTCTCCGAGCGAGTCCGGCCAAGCGTGGAGAGATCGAATCGAGGCATCCCTGCCCTCTGCTCTCGATGCCGTCTTGCCCCAGATCTGCCGCAACTTCCTGCGCTTCGGCTGCGAGTCGCTGCTGGGCGCCACCGCCCGCCGCGCCGGCCCTCTATGGGGCGAAGGCTTCGATTTCCCCGTCGCCGCGACGCTCGAAAACGGCGCGGTCTGCTACGCCCACACCCACGCTGGTCCCGATCCGGCCGACCTGGAGGCCTTGGAAGCCCTGGAAGCGCAGATGCGCCGAACCCGCTACGGCCGCGGACGCCAAGCCCGCATCCGCCTTCTCGTCTCGCTGAACGGCTTCACGGAGCCGTTGCGTCGCGAAGCCGCCCGGAGCCGCTTCGTGCGACTGGCCGATCCCAAGACGTTGGCGACGCCGCCGAAACTGGCAGCTTCGCGCAACTCGACAGCCTAAGACGCCCCAAGGCCCTGGCACCCAGCCGCTGCCACTTCCCCCAAGATGACTGCACACACAAAATCCGCCCCGCCTCGCTGCCGAACGACCGACGGCGGAGCGCCAAGCGCGCGCCGGACGACCCGCCGATAGTTGGCGTAGTCGGAGAAGCCCAGCGTGAGCGCCACCGCGCCCGACGGCTGCCCGCTCCACTCCGCCAGTCGCTCCACCGTGAATACTCGCCCGAGGGCGAACAGTCGTTTCGGAGACGGAATACCTGACGTGGCGCATCGGCGGAAGAGCGTTCGGGTCGAGAGTCCAAGCTCCGCCGCCAGCTTTGGCACCGTGGCCGGCCGGACGGAGGCAGCGAGGATTCCGGCGAGAATCCGTTCGACCTCCCGGGGCGCATGGCTCGCCACATCGTCCAGCAAGCAGCGTACTCGGCGCGCGTCGGCAGCTCGCAAGACGGCCGACTCGATGGCGTTGAAGTCGTCGTTGACACCCGGTTGCAGCACTGCCGCAAAGGGGACGGCCGCTTGTTCGAATCGCGGCTTCGGCGGAGCAGTCGAGGCCGCGTAGCAGATCAGAGCCGTGGGCAGGCCCTGAAGCAGCCGGATTGAGTCTGCCGCAGGGGGGTCGGCTGGACTCCGAAACCCAGGATCCACCACGGCGGGCGAGCCGGCGTGGGACTTGGCCAGTTCACCGAGTTCCTGCCAGCCCGAAGCGAAGATCGTCGGTCCGATGATTCCGGAGGCGGATCCGTGGTCGATGGCCACGCGCAACCGTTCCCGATGTTGCGGGCTCCCTTGAAGTGCGAGAAGAGGCGGGGTCGGCCTGCGGCTCAAGGGGTCGCGTGGCGATTGGACGCCGGAAGCAAGGCTGGCGCCGACCGACGGTGACCGAGCCAAGCGCTGACGGTGGCGGCGAGAAGCCCGACGGCGCCCGCTGCGGCGATGTTCGGGGACACTCCCCCGGCCAAGTCCAGAATCGCCAGTCCCGACGCTAGCGCAGTCTCACGACGGCCCATTTGTTCGGCGTGTAGGATTCTGGATGCACGAAGAAAAGCAAGTCTCCGTCTACCGCGAGCAGCTTTGGCGTATTGCGCAGGTCGAAGTAGCGTCTGCCGTCAATGGTGGTGTGCAACAAGCTCCACTCGTTGTCGGTTCCGCGAGGTTGCTGGTATTGCACCAGAAGCGTTCGATCCTCGAGCCAGTAGATGTTGACCAGAAGATTCAGTTCCGCGAGCCATTTGTCGAACTCAAGGGGGCCTCCGGTCGGATCGTAGGTCGTCATCCGCTTGAAGCCCCTCATCGGCAACGGAACTTTCGCGAGCGGATCGTAATCGGAACCGTCAAACAGGTATATGGTGTCCGAGAACGCGGCAATGGCTGCAATGGTATCGCCCCGGCGAGCGAACTCGGACGATCCGAAATTTCTCGCCGCGAGCCTCACGAGCGAATCACCGGGCGTGGGAAAGAAACTGAACGGCACCGTGTCGCTTTGTGCGTCCCATATGTGCATCAACGGTCTGGGGTGCGTGGCTCCCTGATGAAGGCCGGCGACCAGAAACTCGTTGTCGTTCATCTGCTGTGCGTCGTACAAAGGCATGATTGGTGGCTGCGTTCTTCTGAGGAAGCGTGTGCCGGAGGAATCAAACTCAAGGAGGCCTCGAGAGAAATCCACAACCAACAACGAGCCGTCAGGACGACGTGACGCCTTTACAGGTAGACCAAACTCACCCGGCCCTTCACCCTTGCGGCCGAATTGCGTGACGAAATTGCCGCCTCGATCATAGATTCGGATGCGCGCCTCTCGGCCGTCGGCGATCAAGAACGAACCGTCTGCTTGGACCGTCACGTCGGGAGTCACGTTGATGACGTCGTCGTTCTCTTCCAGGACGATCGTCTCGACGTGTTCAAAGACGGAATCCGGGAGGACTGGCACCGGCTCCTGCAGGCCAGTCTCGTCGTGGGCAGCCGCGGGCACGCAGCCGGCACAGCTGACGACCAGGAACGCGGCAACGTGCGTGACGTAGAGCGGCGTCCGCGACGCTCCTGCGCTCTTGCGACGGTTCATGCGGGCGAGTCGAGTGCGTTGCAGCATGGCTCCATGCTCCTTCTGAGGGCTTGCGCCTATCCTACCGTTCTTCAATGGCGAGCACGCCCGTTTTCGATGGGTCATTTTGTGCCAACGCTCTCCGCGCACGGCTTGACGGCAGGGAGAATGGCGAGCGAGCATGGGCCGAAGGGCATCGCGAACCCGTCAGCCCTCGACCGCAAAATGCATCATCATCCCCGCGTGCAGGTGCTCCGCGATGTGGCAGTGCAGCATCCAGTCGCCGGGATTCGACATCTCCACCAGGATGTCCATCGTGGAGCCCACGGGGACGATGGCGGTGTCCTTCCAGACGATGTTGTCGTTGGGCACGTCGTCGCGGGCGAGGACGACGAAGCGCTGCCCGTGAACGTGCACCGGATGGTTCATGGGATGGAAGGAGTCGGGCGAGTTGAAGACGCGTATCTTCACGAGATCGCCGCGGCGGAAGGTCCAGTGGATGTCCTCGTTCTCGCGGCCCGTCTCGGCGTCTCGGAGAATCCACTTCACCTGCGCGCCGGTCGAGAGCCAGTTCATCATCGGCATCGCGTCGTTCCACTCTATGGGCGGCACGTACAGGCTGTCGGCCTCCATCGAGCGGACGATGGGGAGCGGAAGGCCTTGGACGCGGACGGTGGCCTCCAAGGTGTAGTCGGGCGGGCGGGCCGCGTGGGCCCGGAGCGGGGCGGTCTCGGCGGCCACGGCCTCGTTTCGGCGAAGCGTGGCGTGCGCTTCGGTCACGGCGTCCCGAACGGTGGGGCCGGAGACGTTCACCAGCGCGAGCGTGTCCACGTGCGGATAGAACTCGCCCCGGAAGTGGTTGACGGCCTGGATCGTGTTGGCGACCGCCACCTGCCCGGCCTCGGGGAACGACACGTCCACCACGTAGCGCTCGGCGGGAGCGACGACCACGCTCCGCACCCAGGTCTCCCGCTCGAACAGGCCCACGTCGGAGGCCACCAGCTTCACGCGGGCCGGGCCGAACGTCACGTTGAAGGTGCGGGTGTTGGCCACGTTGGTGATGAAGAAGCGGATCACTTCGCCGGGGGCCGCGTCCAGAGAGTGGCCCGTCGCGCCATTGACGAGCATCACGTTGCCGAAACGCCCCATGAGCGCGTGCGTCGGCGCTTCGTCGCCCCAGGGGACCAAGCCCTGGTCGTCCATCAGGATGTCGTCGAGGACCAGCAGCTCCTCGCGGTGGGCGGGGCCATAGTGGTTCGGGTCGGGCGAGGAGACGAGGAGGTTGCCGTAGAGCCCCAGGTCCTGCTGCACGTCCTCGCGCACGTGCGGATGATACCAGAACATGCCGGCGTCGGGCACGCGCAGCTCGTAGGTGAAGGACTCGCCCGGGGCGATCGGGTCCTGCGTGAGGCCGGGCACGCCGTCGAAGCGGTTGTCCAGGCGAAGGCCGTGCCAGTGCACGGTGGTCGCGCTCTCGATGCGGTTGGTGACGCGAACCACCACGGTGGCGCCCTGCGGGGCCTGGATGAAGGGACCGGGGTACTGGCGGTTGTAGCCGTACATGGCCACGGTGCGGCCGTTCAGCGTGCGGCGCACGATGGCCACGTCCACCGCCAGGGTGTCGCCGTGCTCCATGCGGACGACTCGGCTGGGCTCGGCCTCCGGGAGCGTGGCCAGGTCGATGCCGGCCGCCGCGAGAAAGGCGCCGACCGGAGGCAGGGCCGATTCCAGGCCGGGGATCATCGGCATGTTGGGGTCCATCGGCGGCATCCGCCAGCCGGCGCCCATGTCGTGCATGGCGTGGGCGCCGTGGTCCATCTGCCGGGCGGCAGCGGGGGTCGCGGCGAGCGACGCCAAGAGGTGAAGGGCCAGCGGCGCCGTCAG
The DNA here is from genome assembly GCA_958295645.1 of Longimicrobiales bacterium. GTDB lineage: Bacteria > Gemmatimonadota > Gemmatimonadetes > Longimicrobiales > Gaopeijiaceae. The sequence continues at coordinate 2,227,038 of OY282361.1, read as the reverse complement.
CGCAGGGAGCCTGCGCATCTAGCTGGCTTGCTTGACGCTTTGGATGACCGCCCGCGCCACGGGCACGGCCACCGCGTTGCCGGTGAGTCTCCGCGCCAAAGAGGTCTTCGGGGGGACGTCGAACGAGTCCGGGAAGCCCTGCAGCCGAAAGAGCTCGCGGGAGGTGAACCGTCGCTCGCCGTCCACGAGCAGATAGTTGTAGCTGGCGCCGGCCCTCAGAGCGCAGGAGTAGGGGTGGCTGGAGATGTTGCTGCTCTTGTTTTCGTGCCAGACGGCAGGACGGCACTTGGCTCGGTGCTGCGCTGCCCGCTTCTCGCGAATGCGCGGAGACACGTAGTGCTCCGGCCCTGGGCTGGGCTCCAGGATCGAGGACAACGGCGCCATCGGAACACCGCCGTTCGGCCATGGAAATCGTTGCCCGAACGGTTCCTCGCTTGCCACGATGAAGACCCGCTCCCGTTTCTGCGGAAGGCCGAATTCCAAGGCGTTCAACACCTTCCAGTCCACGTGGTAGCCCAGGTCGTTCAGCGTCTCGACGACCCACCGAATGGCTTCGCCCCTTCGGTTGGTCGTGAACTGGCGGACGTTCTCGATCACTACGGCGCGAGGCCGCTTGGCCGCGATGATCCGGGCTGTTTCTCCGAAGAGGCCGCCTCGCTTGTCCAGCAGTCCGGCCCGGGCGCCGATGATGCTGAACGGCTGGCAAGGCAGGCCCGCGAACAGTATGTCGTGGTCCGGCACGGCCTCGGCGTCCACGGACGTGATGTCGCCCGCCGGACGGAGACCGAAATTGGCTTCGTACCAGCGCCGGGCGTCGGCGTCGATGTCGCAGGCGAACACCCCCGCGAGCCCAGCCTGCGTGGCCGCGACATGGAACCCGCCAATGCCGCAGAACAGGTCCGCGAAGGTGGCGAGCCCTTCGCTACTCGTAGCCGTAGGCCGCACAGTTCTCCTGCTGGAACGCCCCATGGCCGGCCATCGTATGCATCATGCCGCTGCGGGACATGCCTCGGATCACGACCGGGCCGCTCCAGAGCTCGGCGGCCGGGTCGAACTCGGGCTCCAGCGTCACGACGACCAGGAACTTGTTCCATGCCACCTTCCCGGAGAAGGCCGTCGGATCCGCCATCTCGCCGGCGAGCGCCACCTGGTCCAGCGCCGGGGTCGCCGTCCACACGACGAAGCTCCCTTGCTTCGGCAGCTTCAACCGCTCGAAGCGGATCGTGAAGTCGTAGGCGTAGCTTCCGTCTTCGCCCAGCGCGATGCCGTAGGGCGACGGGGAGAACGTCACTTCGCCGGTTCCCGCCGCTCGCCCAGTGCCCGGCACCCGCCGAGTCGAGACCAGCGGAAAGCGGTAGTACTCCGGCCCGGCTACGCCCGCCGTGGAACACCTGGCCGCGACGGTTGGCTCCTCCGGAGTCGCGGAGACCCGGCTTCCGAACGCTCCGGCGGGGGACCCTCCGGCGGGAGACATCGCCACACCCGCGCCAACGACCCACGCAACCGCAATCCAGCGCACTGGAGCCATGCGGCAGGGCAGCCTCACTCGGCTCAACCTCAGCTGATGGGCCGCTTCACAGGCCCTTCGTCCCAGTTCTGGGCCGAGGAGATGTTCGGCATCCCCCACTTCTCGCCGTTCCATCCGCTGAAGCCCTCCATCTTGAAGGTCCAGAAGCCGGTGGTCATGTCGCTGACCACGATCAGGCCGTCGGCGTTGCGGACGTCGATTCCGAACGCGCCGTTGAACATGGAGTAGCGATCCTTGTTCGGCGGCCCCACGTAGGTGTCGTAGTAGCCCACCGTGACCGGGTTCTCGGGGTCCATCAGCGAGAAGATCTGCAGGCCGTCCAAGTAGCCGGAAGCGAAGACGTAGGGCCAGCGGACTTCGTGGTTGTGCACCAAGTTCTTCCAGTCCGCGGTCCATGCGGAAAGCGGCCGGTTGACATTGGTGACTTCGCCGTCGAGGGCCGGTTGCAGGTCGAAGATGCGAATGGGCGCGTACTGGTACTCGGTCTCGGCGATGACGTAGCGCCCGTCCGGGCTCGGCGTGAAGGTGTGGCCGTAGCGGACGCCGCTGACGCCCGCGAGCGACACGCGAAGTTGCGGAGAGTCGAGGTTGGTGACGTCGTACACGTAGTAGCCTCCAGTTCCGCCGCCGTAGAAGCGGTCCTCGCCGGTGTCCGGGTGGTAGCCCACGTAGAAGTCGTGATAGCCGCGCCCCGAGCCGCTGCCCTCCGGCGATTCCGGCACGGGCACGCGTCCCGCCAGCGCGTTCTCCAAGTCTCCGGCCACGATCTTGGCCAAGTCGTAGACCTGCGCGAACGGGCCGCGCACCGTGGCGAAGAGCAGAACCCGTCCGTCGGAATGCTTGTAGATGAAGATGTTGTGGAAGCCGCCGGGCAGCTCGGGTTCGCGGATGCGGGCGACTTCGCGGACCGTCGAGGCGTCGGGAAGCCCGGTGACGTCGAGGACCACCGCGCCCAGGTCCGTGTTGGGGCCGCCCTGCCCGAACTGCAGCGACTGCACCACGTAGTAGCGGCCGTCCACCTTGAAGTGCTTTACGTCCATGCCGCCGGTGCGCATGTGCAGGTCCTGGTTCTCGATCCGCCACTCGTACAGCAGCTCCGGATTCTCGGGATCCGAGATCGAGACGATGTCGAGGCCCTTGGGGCCGGTGTCTCCGTACACCATCCTGCCCACGTAGGCGTAGGGCCGCGCGAGTTCCTGCTCCAAGTCCAGGTCCGACACCGAGAGGCGCGGGCCCAAGGGGACGTGGCCCAGCACCTCCATGTTGTCGCTGCCCGGCTTGGACGGGGTCCATTGGGCGACGGCGGGCGAGACGGAACCGGCGGGCGAGAGGGCTAAGGCGGGCGCGGCGAAGGCGGCCGAGGCCAGAACCAGGGCCGAGAGGGGCAAGAAGAGGCGGGTTCGGTGCGACATGCGGGCTCCCGTGGCAGAAGAGGCGTCGTCCTGGCCGCCGTCCAGCGGGCGGGGAACGTACTCGGACAATCTACAGTCGCCGGCCTGCGGAGGCACGGCGCAAACCCCTGGGCGAAGGCGGCCCGGCCAACCTAGCCGGACCGCCCGTTGCCCTGGATCAGTGGTAAATCCGGAACCCGAAGTTGAACGAACGCGGGTATCCGAGGAAGACTTCCGCATCGTCCGCCTTGTGGCTCAACCTGCCCCGCTCGCGCTCCGCGGCGTCTCGGTAGCCGTTGAACCTGGAATTGTCCGTCGCGTCCTGGACGTACACCGTGTTGAACAGGTTGAAGACGTGCATGAACAGCCGCACGTTGCCGCCGAAGACGGCTGCGGCGTCCGAGGCCAGCCTGTACGAAACATGAGCGTCGAAGACCGTGTATCCCGGCGGCTGCCAAGACTGCACGCCTTCGTCCGTGTCGTCGGTGCGGTCGAACGGGTTGTAGTTCGCGTAGTGCTTTCCGAATGTCTTGCCCACGGCCTGCACGTAGAGTCCTCCTGCCGGGAAGAGCGAGACGGCGTAAGCGACCTGGAACTGCGGGGCGTCTCCGACATAGAGGCCGTCGATGTAGAACGTGTACTGTTCCGTCGCCGATTGCCGGTCGTCGGGCTTGTACTGGCCCGTCGCCGTATTGGTGTGCTTCCAGTCGCCCCAGGACAGCGCGGCGTCGAACCGCAGGAAGTCGGCAGGCTGGAAGGCGCCTTCGAGTTCCACGCCCATGTGGCGCGCGTCCACGCCGGTCAGGTTGATCAGGCCGTCCCGGCCGTCCTCGATCAGATTGAATACTCGCCGCGTGCGCGTGCGGTCGTTCCACTGCGTGAAGTAGAGGTTGCCGTCGAACGAGAACCGCCGGTTCAACGAACGAAACCGCGTGCCGGCCTCCAACGAAACGAACGTCTCGTTCTTGGGATCGGGGTTGAGGATGCCGTTGTTGTCGTCGATGACGCCGTCGAAGATGGGCACCTTGGACACGTATCCCGCGTTGCCGTAGACCGACCACTCCGGGTTGAGGTTGCGCACGGCGCCGCCCTTGACTTGGTACCCGGTCAGGCCCCCGCTGGTGAGCTCCAGGGGCCCGCCGGCCGCGCCGCGCCGAAAGAAGTCGGTGTAGTCGTACGAGAGCCGGGAGGCGCCGACCATGCCGTAGAACGAACCGTCGAGCGTCGAGCGCTCCGCCTGCAGATGGGCGCCCAGCCAGTTCACGTTGTTCTCGTTGTGGTAGTTGATCTTGTCGCCCAGGCCTCGGTCGCCTTCGGCCTCCGACCAGAACTCGGAGCTGCAACCCCGGAAGCAGTCGTTGTAGAAGGAGCCGCCCAGCAGGTCGCGTACCTCGCGGTAGTGCTCGATCGTGGCCGTGCGCCAGTCGAGACCGGCCTCGGTCACCCAGTCGCCCTCGAAGTCCTTGTGCAGCTTGACGATGGCGCCGTAGGTGCTCTGGTTGTTGACCGAGTTGCGGAGGATGCCCCGCGACGCCCCGTTTGCGCTGCGGTTGCGCGCGATGGTCGCGTTCCAGTTCGCGAAGCGCTGGCCGTACGTGTAGTCCCACACGAGCGACCCGTAAGTCCCCGTGCCGCCGCCCTCGCCGCCCGAGTAGTAGGCCACGGTGTTCAGCGTCCATCCGCTTCCGAAGGCCGAATACCAGTTCAGGTTGACCTGCGGCTTGTGGAAGTAGTTCTCGCGCTCGTTGATGAAGTCGCGGCTGTGCCGGCTGAAGACGCCGTTGCCGGGTCCGCTGCTCGAGTATTGCCGGCCGGTGTAGCTGGGGTCCACGCCGCCGACGTTGGGGCTCCAGTAGCGGCCCGCTTCGGTCGAGAACCTTTGCAGGCCCGCCGGATCGTAGCCGGGGAGGCTGGCCGCGAAGTCCCGGTCGACGGTCGCCACGTTGAGCTTGTAGAGATTCTGTCCGTGTCTCTGCGGCGCCCCTACGGCGTAGAGCTCGATGCGGTTGCGGTCGCCGATCTTGTACTGCGAGGCGACGTAGTACGACCAGGCGTCCGTCCAGGTGCCGTCGATCAGGCCGTCCCCCGTCTTGCGGACGCCCGACGCCGTCAGCGCGAAGTTTCCGATCTGGCCGGTCGAAGCGGTCATGGTCGTCTTGAGGAAGTTCCCGCTCCCGAACTCCTGCTTCAGATTGTAGCCGGGCCTCTGCTGGCTCGGGTCGGTGATCACGTTGAGCGTTCCGCCGATCGACGGCGTGGCCAAGTTCACCGCGCTCAGGCCGCGCTGCAGCTGAATGCTCGTGGCCGCGTCGCCCAGCCCGTCCCAGTTGGACCAGTAGACCCAACCGTTCTCCATGTCGTTGACGGGCACGCCGTTGATCATGACCGCCGTGTTGCGCTGGCTGAACCCGCGCACGTTGATGCGCGCGTCGCCCGCTCCGCCGCCCTGGGCCGTCGAGTACACCGACGGCGTGACGCTCAGCACCAAGGGCAGGTCCCGCGAGCCCAGCTGCGTCTGAATCTGGGCCTTCTCCACGTCGGTGAAGGCCACCGGCGTTCGCCGCTCTTCGGCTCGTTCCGCCAGCACCTCGAGTCCCCTGAGCGCCACGGCTTCGGTCGTCATCTCGAAGTCGGCCACCACGGCGCCGCCGGCCTCGACCACCACCTCCCGCGATTCCGGCGCAAAGCCGATGAAGCGAACCGTCACCGAGTAGCGGCCGGCCGGCACGCCCATCACGCTGAACCGGCCCCTGGCGTTGGTCAGCCCTCCGTATTCCGCCCCGGTCTCGGTGTGGGAGACCACCACCTGAACCCCTTCCAACCCCGCCCCTTCCGCCGTCGCCGAGCCGGTGACCGAGCCATTCTCCTGTGCTCCCGCAGGGAAGGCGACCAGCAGCAACGGAACCAACGCACGCGTGACCTTCATCTTGGCCTCGTCTCCTTGAGTACCGAGTTTCGTCTTGTGGGGCCGCCCGAACCCGCTTTGCCTGCGCGCGCATCCCGAACTGCCCCCGGCACCATCCAATCTACGGTACCCTACGGCTGTTGGCGCAAGGCGCCGGCAACGCTCCGGCAGCGATTCCGCGAATCGGGCCTGGACAGGCAACGCCAAGAGTCCTATAATCTTTCCCCGGAAGCCCGGAATCGGCGGCTCCAAGGCCGACGCCGGGGCTCCAGAAAATGGTTTCCAGCATGACGCGAATGGGAGAAGGGGACGAATGATTTCCGTCAAAGGCGCGACGAAGCGCTTCGGCTCGATCGTCGCGGTGGACCAAGCCAGCTTCGAGGTGGGCCGGGGCGAGGTGGTCGGCTTTCTCGGGCCCAACGGGGCGGGCAAGACGACGACCATGCGAATGATCACGGGCACGTTGCAGCCCGACGAGGGCGAGATTCTGTTCGACGGGCGGCCCGTCGCCGACGACCTGACGGCGGCCCAGGCCCGCATCGGCTACCTGCCCGAGGCCAACCCGCTCTACGACGAGATGCTGGTCTGCGAGTACTTGGAGTTCGTGGCCAGGCTTCGCGATCTGTCCGGCCCGGCCGTGCGGTCGGCGATCTCCGCGGCGGTCGACGAGACGGGGCTGGAAGAGGTCTTCTTCCGCCCGGTCAGCGAGATATCGAAGGGCTACCGGCAGCGCACGGGCATGGCCGGGGCGATCCTTCACCGCCCGGAGATCCTGGTTCTGGACGAGCCCACCGAGGGCCTGGATCCGAACCAGCGCGTCGAGATCCGCAAGCTGGTGAGTTCGTTGGGCAGCGAGCGGACGGTGATCCTCAGCACGCACGTCATGCAGGAGGTCGAGGCCACCTGCGGCCGGCTGCTGGTGATTTCGCGCGGCTCCATCGTGGCGGACGGCACCGTGGCCGAACTCATGGAAGGCGGACGCGGCCGAACCCGCTACACCGCCGAGATCGAGGGCGACGGGGTGACAGCGGCGTTGCGGGCCTTGCCCGGCGTGGCGAGTTGCGAGACGACCGCCGCGAACGGCCGGACGAAGGTGCGCCTCGAGAGCGTGGACGGCGCGGAGCTGCGACCCGGCATCTTCAATCTGGCCGCGGCCGAGGGCTGGGTGTTGTGGGAGCTGGGGCGCGAACAGGCGACGCTGGAGCAGGTGTTCCACGAGCTGACGGCGGCGCCGGACGAGGGCGAGGCGGCGGTGGTCGTGGAGGAAGAGGCCGCGACGGGGGCGCCGGCTGCCGCCAAGGACTCGGCCGCAGCGGAGACCCCAGCCGCGACGGAGGATCCGGCCGCCACGAAGGCCCCGGCCGCCACGAAGGAGGCCGCGCAATGAAGCAGATTCTGCTGGTGGCCCGCAAGGAGATGCGGAGCTTCTTCGATCAGCCCACGGCGTATGTGCTGGCGGTGGCGTTCCTGGGGCTGAGCCTGTACCTGACGTTCCGGTCGCTCTATGCCACGAGCACGGCCACGCTTCGTCCGCTCTTCGACCTGCTGCCGTGGCTGTTCGTGGTGTTCATTCCCGCAGTGGCCATGAAGAGCTTGGCGGAGGAGCGGCGCAGCAGGACGATGGAATGGCTGGTCGCCCAGCCCCTCACCGAGACCGAGATCGTTCTGGGCAAGTTCCTGGGGGTCTGGGCCTTCGTCGGGGTGACGCTGGCGGGAACTCTGCCCGCGGCGGTGGGCGTCCTGGCGGCCTCGGAGGCCGATCCGGGCATCATGGTGGCCCAGTACGCCGGAGCCGCGTTGCTGGCGGCGCAGATGATCGCCATCGGGCTTTGGGCCTCCGCGACGACCACCAACCAGATCACCGCCTTCATCCTGGGCGCGTTCACCTGCTTCGCGCTCGTCCTGGCGGGCACGCCCGTCGTGCAGATCGGCCTTCCGGGGACGATCGGCGGATGGGTGGCGCAGCTCGCGGTCATCGGCCACTTCGAGAACATCGCGCGCGGCGTGATCGACCTGCGCGACCTGCTCTACTTCGCCTCCACGGCCGGCCTGTTCCTCCTGCTGGCCACGGCCATGCTGAGCCGCAATCGCCTGAGCCCCGTCGGCGCGGCCTTCCGCCGTCTGCGGATCGGCGTCGGCGTGATCGCGGCGACGGTGCTGCTCGCGAACTTGGCGGGCGGGCGCCTCCGAGGCCGGCTGGACCTGACGCGGGACGACCTCTTCACGCTGTCCCAGGGGAGCCGCGACATCCTGGGCGAACTCGACGACGTCGTGAACCTGCGGCTGTTCGTGAGCGACGACCTGCCGCCCGCCGTCCAGCTCCTGATTCGCGACGTGAGGGACTTGGTCGCCGACCTGGCGGGCGCCTCCAACGGGATGCTGGCCGCCGAGGAGCTGAACCCGGACAAGGACGAGGACGCGGCCGAAGAGGCCTCCTCGCTGGGCATCTCCCCAATCGAGTTCAACGTCCTCCGCGACGACGAGCTGCAGGTGAAGCGGGGCTACTTCGGCTTGGCCGTGACGTACGCCGACGAGCAGGACGTCACCCCGGTGGTCTCCCGCGTCGACGACCTGGAGTTCCGCCTGGTGTCGGCCATCGCCAAGATGACCGCGGACCGGCAGCCGACCGTAGCCTTCATGTCGGGCTTCGGGGCGAAGGAGGCCTTCCACTACCGCGCCTTCCGCGAGAGCATCGCCGACCGCTACCACGTCGTCACACTGGACGTGGCGAACGATTCCGCCGGCGTTCTCCGTCCGGATTCTGTGGACGTGCTCGTGGTGGCGGCCCCCACCACGCCGGTGTCGCCCGATGCGGCGGAGGCGGTCGGCGCCTACCTGGACGCCGGGGGCACGGCCTTCTTCCTCATGGAGAGGCACGCCATCGATCCCCAGAATCCCGTTTCCATGCCCGTCCAAACGGGGCTGGAAGGCATCTTGGCCGACCGGGGCGTCGAGGCGGCGGGCGAACTCGTCTTCGACTTGGCGTCCTCGCAGCACGTGTCGGTCGGGCGCAGCGGGTTCTTCGACGTGATTCGGCCTTATCCGCTTTGGCCGATTGCGTTTCGAGGCGAAGACCATCCCACCAACCGGGGCCTGGACAACCTGACGTTCGGCTGGGTCGCTCCCTTTGCGTGGCCGGACTCGGCGGCGGGAATCGTCTCGCTGTGGACGACGACCGAGGCTGGGGGGACGAGGCCGGCCGGCGGGCTGATCGATCCTTCGATGGATCTGGGCGCCAGCGAGGAGGAGCTGGGCGTGCGGTCCTTGGCCGTCGCGGTGGAGGCGGGCGACAGCGCGGGCGCTGCGGGCGGCCGGATCGTCGCGGTCGGCGACGCCGATTTCCTGGAGGACCGGTTCGCCCAGGCCAACTCCCAGAACTTGATCTTCGCCGCCAACGCGATCGACTGGCTGGCCCAGGAAGAGGCGCTCATCGCGATCCGCTCCAAGGATCGGACGCCCCCGGCGCTGGCCTTCGAGTCCGAGTTCGGCAAGACGGCCCTCAAGTGGGGGATGCTGGCCGGAATGCCCTTGCTCTTCGTAGCCGTCGGATTCGTGCGGGTGACGGGAAGGGCGGGGCGGGCGGAACGGCGTTGGAAGGAAGCGGAGGCAGCGGGGAGAGAAGGAGCCGAGTCATGACCGAGAGAACGTTGCGCAGGTCGCTCTACGCGCTGGTCGGCGCGGTGGCGCTGTACTTGGTGGTCGCGCTGGCCGGAGGGCAGGGCGGGGGAGGCGCCTCCGCATCCGGAAGTGCCGCGCTGGCGGACGCCCTTGAAGGCATCGACCGGGACGAGGTGTCGCTCGCCGAGATCGCGGGTCCGGCCGACACCGTCCGCTTGGAGCGCGAGGACGGCGCGTGGACGGCCAACGGATTCACGGCGGACTCGGCCGCGGTGGAGAGGTTCCTTCGAGCCTTGGACGAGACCGAGGTGGGTTCCGTGGCCTCCACCAATCCCGCCAACCACGCCCGGCTCGGGGTGGACGCGGACAGCGCCTGGACGCTTTCGGTCGGCGACGGGCCGTCCGTCCTCCTCGGCAAGCCCGGCACGCGCTATCGGACCGCCTTCGCGCGAATGCCCGGCGAAGACGTGACGAGCTTGCTGGCCGGCGACCTGCGTTCCGCGACCGCGCGCTCGCTTTCGGATTGGCGCGACAAGACGGTGCTCCGCACGGACACGGCCCTGGTGGCCACCGTGCGGGTGACGAGGGACGGCGTCGCGACCACCTACGAACGCGGCGACTCCGTCTGGACCACGGACGGGGCCGAGGTGGAGGCCGCCACGATGCGCGGCATCCTTCAGGAGATGGCGCACCTGCGCGCGACCAGCTTCGCGCCGCCCGACGACGAGATGCCCGCGCTCCCCGACCGCGCCGTCCAGGCCTTCGACGCGGAGGGGACCGAGATCGCCTCGCTGGCCATTGCCGACGACGACGGCACCTTCCGGGTCGCGACTCCGGCGAGTCCGTACGTGTTCGTGGTGGCCGCCTTCCGGGCCAACCGAATCGCGCCCGCGGCGCCGGACGAAGAAGAGGGAGGCTAGAGCCGCGTGGGCCGCCGCCAGGAACGCTACGACGCGGTCGTGGTTGGTTCGGGGGCGGCGGGTGGCATGACGGCGTTCATTCTCGCCGCGTCCGGGTTGCGGGTGTTGTTGCTGGAGGCGGGGCGCCACTACGACCCCTTGCGCGAGACCCCGATGTTCCAGCTGCCTCGCGAGGCGCCGTTGCGCGGGGCCGGGACGAAGGACAAGCCCTTCGGCTTCTACGACGCCACGGTGGACGGCGGCTGGGAGGTGCCGGGCGAGCCGTACTCGGTTGCCGAGGGATCGGACTTCCTCTGGTGGCGCTCGCGGATGCTGGGCGGGCGGACCAACCACTGGGGCCGGATTTCGCTGCGCATGGGCGAGTACGACTTCAAGCCGCGGAGCAGGGACGGGCTCGGCTTCGACTGGCCCATGAACTACGCCGACTTGGCGCCCTACTACGACAAGACCGAGGCCCTGATCGGCGTCTACGGCACGAACGAAGGCCTGGAGAACACGCCCGACTCCTCTCCCGGCGTGCTCCAGCCGCCGCCCAGGCCGCGCGGCTACGAGCTTCTGGCTCGCAAGGCCTGCCGTCGCATGGGGATTCCGGTCGTGCCGTCGCACCTGGCCATTCTCACGCGGACACAGGACGCCGACCAGTTGCCGCGCCAGCTGTTTCCCGGCAACGCCCTGGCCCAGCGCGTGACCGCCGACTCCATGCGCGGCCGTGCGGCTTGCTACTGGGCCACGCCGTGCGGGCGCGGCTGCTCGATTCGCGCCAACTTCCAGTCCACCACGGTGCTCCTGCCTCCCGCGCTGGCCACGGGGAACCTTGAAGTGCGGGCCGGCGCAATGGTCCGGGAGGTCGCGGTGGACGCCAACGGGCAGGCCAGCGGCGTCCACTACGTCGACGGGGAGACCCTTCTCGACGAGTTCGTGGGCGCGCGGGTCGTGGTTCTCGCGGCGAGCGCCTGCGAGTCGGCCCGCGTCCTCCTCAACTCCAAGAGCGGCCTCTTCCCCGACGGCCTGGCCAATTCGTCGGGCTTGGTCGGCAAGTACGTGATGGACACCGTGGGCGCCGGCGTGCAGGCCCACGTCCCCGCATTGGCGGGCCTGCCGCCCCACAACGAGGACGGCGCTTCGGCCATGCACATGTACATGCCGTGGTGGCAGTACGGCGAGCAGCTGGCGGGCCGGCTCGGATTCGCGCGCGGCTATCACATCGAGTTCGGCGGGGGCCGGCGAATGCCCGGGGCCGGCGCCTTTTCCGGCTTGGAGCCGCTCACGCAAGGCAGCTACGGACAGCAGTTCAAGGACGACTGCCGCCGCTACTACGGCAGCTTCCTGCACTTCGACGGACGCGGCGAGATGATCCCCAACGAGGACAGCTACTGCGAGATCGACGGCGACAAGGTGGACCGCTACGGAATCCCCGTCCTCAAGTTCCACTGGAAGTGGTCGGAGCACGAACTGCGCCAAGCCGCGCACATGCACAGCACGTTCGCCGCCATCGTGGACGAGATGGGAGGGAAGACGCTCACCCCCCTCCAGTCCGACGGCGCCAAGGCCATCGCCAGGGGCGGCCAGATCATACACGAAGTCGGCGGGGCGCGGATGGGAGAATCCCCCGGCGACTCCGTGCTCAACCAGTATTGCCAGTCCTGGGACGTGCCCAACCTGTTCGTGACCGACGGCGCCTGCTTCGTCTCCAACGCGGACAAGAACCCGACCCTCTCGATCATGGCCATCGCCTGGCGCGCGAGCGAATACATCGTGGACCAGATGGCGCAGCGAAACATCGGATGAGCGACGACAGGCGAAAGAGCGCGCCCGCGCCTGCCCCGGAACCCGCGCCCGCATCCGCGCTTGCGCCCGCGCCTGCACCCGCCCCCGCGCCTGCGCCGGAACCCGCGCTCGAAGACGGGATGACGCGCCGCGCCGTGCTGAAGGTGATTGCGACGACCACCGCGTTGGGCGGCGCCGCCGGCATCTCCTGCGCGGAGCCCCAAGAGGAGCCGTCGGCCCACGAGGCGCTGTCCGGATTCGATCCGCTTCCGCCTCGCAACCCCTTGGCGGCCGGAACGCCGACGGACCCGGATCTGCTGGCCCCGTCCGTCCCCTGGGATTTCGTGCTGACCGACGAGGAACGCCGCCTCGCCTCCGTCCTCGCCGACGTGATCCTGCCCGGCGACGACCGCTCTCCCCCGGCCAGCGCCGTGGGCGTGGTGGACTACGTGGACGAGTTCGTCTCCGCTCCCGGCCACGAGGAGCTGCTCGCGATGGTGCGGGGCGGCTTGGTCTGGCTCAACCGGACCGCGCAAGAACGGTTCGGCGCGGGCTTCGCCGACATATCCGCCGATCAGCAGCGCGAGATATGCGACCAAGTCTGCTTCGAGCCCGCCGCGCTGCCCTCTCTCAAGCCGCAGGCCCGCTTCTTCGACCTCTTCCGCGACCTGGTCTCCACCGGCTACTGGACCACCGACGAGGGAATGCGCGACCTGGGCTACGTAGGCAACGTCCCCTTGCCGAGCTTCGACGGACCGCCGCCCGAAGTTCTGCAGCGGCTGGGGCTGTCGGGCGAGGACTTGGAGTAGATAGATTGGCAGGCCGCGGCGGACGGGCCTTGCCGCCGTCGGTTCGCTCGAACATGAATCCCCACCGGCCCACAGGAGACCAGCCATGAAGCGCGTCGGCACCGCCAGCATTCTCGTCCTCGTCCTTGCCGCGGGTTGCGCCTACGAGCAACCTGCCGGCGAGGCGGCCACCTCCGAAGAAGCGGCCGCCTCCGAGACCGAATCCGTGGAGGACCGGAACCGCGCCGTCGTGCTGCGCTACATGGAGGAGGTCGTCAACCAGCAAGACCTGGACGTGCTGGACGAGGTGATGGCGGCCGACTGGATCGCCCACAACCCCGGCGAGCCGAACGGGCGCGACGGCCTGAAGGCCTTCTTCGGCGGCATGTTCGAGCAGTTCCCCGAGATTCACGCGGACGTGAAGCGGATCGTGGCCGAAGGCGACCTGGTGGTCGTGCACTCGCACTACACCGGGGCCGAAGCGGACAGGGGCAACGACTGGGCGCCCGGCTCCGGCGCCGTGGCGGACTTCTTCCGCCTGGAAGACGGCATGATCGTCGAGCACTGGGACGTGAACCAGCGTCCGATTCCCGAGTCGTCGGTCAACGGCAATTCGATGTTCGACGGGGGTGAGCTGTACAACTATCGCTGAGGGGCGGGGCACGGCCTGCTGGAACCCCAAGCGTGGCCGTGGCCGACTTCTCGAACGGGCCGAGGGCGATTGTTGATGCCGAGCCGCCAGCCTAGCCGGATACCGGTAGGGAGCCAGTTCTCCCCTCGATTGATCTCTCTTCCCGACTTCATCGCCGGGCTGATTCGCCATTCCGGCGACACGGCGGCGCTGGAGGAAGCCGTATGGTCGCCCCCCGTGCGGATTCGCCCAGTGGACAGGGCGCCGACGAAGAGAAGGGCGCGCCTCCCGTTGGAAGCGGCAGTGCAGTACGGGCTCCTCACGCCCGGCGACTACAGGGCCACCGACTTGGCTCAAAGCCTGTCCGGCCTCGCTGGTGCAGACCTGTTCGACCGCTTCGCCAGACACATCCTTCTCAACTGCGGCGGCCTGCGCGTGGTCGAAGCCGTTCAGCAGATGCAGGCCGATGGACTCAAGGTGGCGGCAGATGCATTAGCACGGTATCTGACCGCGCAGGGGTTTCACGTCGTGGAACACAACACCGCCGTCAACACGCTTCGCATGTGGCTCGCCGAAGCCGGCATATTTCCCCGCGGCCGTGCCCGTGCATGGCGCGTCGACACCGCCGCCAAAGAACGACTCCTGGGTTTCGACGACGAAGAAATGTTGACGCTGGCGAGCCTGACGCCCGCGCAGGCGGCCTTCGTCGAGGGCTTGTGCGCACTTCGGCCTGACGGATGGATAGCCGCCAGCGGAGTGCGCGACTGGGCAGAGACGTTTCGCGGCGTCTCGTTCGGTCGCAGCTCGCTGCCCAAGGAAGTTCTCAACGTGCTCCAGGCGTCGGGGCTCATAGAATACCGAACCAAGGGAACCGGCGGGGGCAAGGCATCGCTCCTGAAGGTAACGAAGCGATTCGACAGGGAAGTCCTTCGGCCCTTCGTGACGAAGACGATTCGCGACTTGGACGCATCGGTCAGCGCGTACTACCGAAAGCGGCCGGAAGACATATACGCAGGGCTTGAATCCAAGAACCGCCACGTCAAGGGTCAAGCGCTCGAGGCGTTTGCCATCTACGTCATGCGCCTCATGGGCCTGCGCTTCGTGGGCTGGAGAAAGCGAGCCGAGGCCGAAGTGGATGCCGTGCTGGAAGGCGTTCTGGGCCCAGTGGCGACGCGGTGGCAGATCCAGTGCAAGAACACGCCCAGCAGTTCGGTCCGGCTAGAGGACGTAGCAAAGGAAGTTGGCTTGTTGCCGCTCACGCGAGCCACGCACATCCTGTTCGTCGCGAACGCCTCGTTTTCCGACGATGCCAGACGGTACGCCAGAGAGGTGGTGAAGGCCACGTCGGTGGGCGTGTATCTCCTGGATCGCCAAGACTTCGATGCGCTCCGTTCGAATCCTGCCAAGATCACGGACATCTTGGCTCGCGAGTCCGCTTCAATGCTCGATGTCGGCCGACCTGTCCTTTTCAAGCTTTGAGCTTTCCTGCCGACGTGAACCCGCGGAAATCCCGGCCCGGCTATTGCTCCACGCTCAGCAGGTCGCCCTGGGCCGGCGGCAAAGCCTTGCTGTCGTCGATCGGACGCGTCTCGTCCGCCGCGTTTGGCATTCTCCGAGGACGTCGTCGACCGCCGTCGGCCGCAAGCGGCTCCGTGGGCGGGCCGTTCCAGAGGAGGTCGGGTCTCGGTATCTTGTAGTAGTTGCCGAGATCGTCCACGTCCTTGGCTCCTTTGGGGGCAACCGGTTTGTCGAAGCGCCCCTTCGCGCCTTCCAGGTATTCTTCGACGCGCTCCACGCAGACCCAGTTGCGGCCTAGCCGTTCGCAGACCTCGCCAGTAATGCAGGATCCGCCAAACGGATCCAGCACGGCATCTCCTTCGTCGGTCAGCATTCGAATGAACAACTCGGGAAGCTCGGCTGGAAAACGCGCGGGGTGAGGACTTATGCCACGGCTCTTGCAGTAGCGCTGGTAGCGAGAGTTGCTTTCGGTGTGGGCCAAAGCGATGAGATTGGGTGGAATCGCAGCACCGTTGTCGCGCGTGAACTTCGTGCTGATGCTATGTCCACTAGGTCGTTTCTGTGCCTTGTATCCGGTTCTCAGCAAACTACGCATGCTGTTGCTGTAGGGATGGAGGACTCGCCGGTTCGTGGCTTTCGGCCATTCGGTGGGGGACAGCCAATAAACCGAATTGACCGCGTCCTTGACTCGCACCCGCCTGATGTTGACCCATTCTGCCGGCGTCGGGAGCTTGGAGGGGTTCCACCAGTAGAATTCCTGGGCCAAGTGGAAGCCGACTTGTTCGCAAAGCATGATCAAGAGCTTGAAGTGGTACAGGCTTCGTGTCGGTGTTCCCTTCTTCCATGCCCCGCCGATGTCTATGACAAGACTGCCTTGCGGCTTCAGAATGCGCTTGAACTGTTCGCCGAAGGCATGGAACCAGTCCACGTAGCGATCCGCTTCTTCGTTCCCGTAGTCCTTCTTCCGAAGTAACCCGAAGGGCGGACTGGTGACGATGAGATCAACCGAGTGGTCGTCCATCGCCGCCATGTAGTCGAGAGAATCACCGAGCACGGCCCGGCCGATTCGAGTCCGAATCAGAACCTCTCCTTGCCGGTCGCGGTCGGACATGAGTCTCCAGGTCGAGAGGCGGTGCGAGCGTGGAGCGATTTGCGGTGCGGCCATTTGATCCTACTTTCCTGGAAGCTTCCGCGCAAGTCACGGCGGAGGAAAGCGCGGGAAGCGTACGCGACGGGCGGGAATCCGAAGTTCGCCTGCGTGACGGCAGGCGCAAATGGCCGCATGGGACGGATGCATGTCTCCATGAGCTCCGCGGCCCTGCGAACGGCATCCTGCGCCCAATCAGCCCAGCGTCTCCTCACGCCCCCTGGCCAGCACGACGTAGCCGCGCTCGATCTCTTGCCGAAAGGCGTCGGGCAACCGGCTCCAGTCGCGGACGTCCACGAGGAACGGGATGTTGGAATCGGTCAAGGCGTCCATCAGGGCCGACAGCCGGCGCACGGGGATCCGGTCGTGCTCGGGCGCCCGCAGCACGATGTCCAAGTCGCTGGCGTCGTGGCTCCGGCCGTTGACGCGGCTGCCGTAGGCCCACACTTCGGCCTCGGGGACGTGCCGGTGCAATAGCTCGACGAGCATCTTTTCGTGGCGGGGCGCCAAGTGCAGTCGTTCGGTCAAGGGGAACCCCGAATTGCTTCGGCGAGCTCGCGCGCGTCCGATATGAACTCCGGCAACGTGCGAAGCGCGTCCGTGGCGAACTCCTGGTCCAGATGCTCGGTCTGGATGTTGGCCGGCCTTCGCTCCAAGGCGTCCTGTCCTTGCGGGGTGAACCTGCTTCCCATTGCCGGATCGTGCAGGGCCAAGGGAACACGCGAACGCCGGGGATGCAAGCGGGCCGAGGTAGGAAGGCGCGAATCCGCCCAGCGCACACCGCGCGGTGGCCAGCTGGTGCGCGTTGACATGTACGGTTTGTGTTCGGTATCGTGTTCGACCCATGTCTCGAACGACGAAGACTTCCGGTGGACGAGCCGTGCCGCTGGCGCACGCGGAGACGCCACACGACGCGCTGCGCCGCGCGATCGCCCGCATCGACGTGGCGGCCGGTGGCGAGCAGTCCCATCTGCCGCTGGGCATTCCCGGGATCGACGGGGCGCTGCCGGGCGGCGGGCTGCGCAGGGGGTGCGTTCACGAGGTGGGCGGGGACGCGGCGGCCACGGGCTTTTGCGCGGCCGTCTTGGCGCGTGCGGGGGCGTCGGGAGGCTCGTTGCTGTGGCTGGTCGCGGACGGAGGACTGTATCCGCCGGGGCTGGTGCGCTACGGAATCGCGCCGGGGCGGCTGGTGGTGGTGTCCGGGCTGCGGCGGCCCGGAGACGTGGCGTGGACCTTGGAGGAAGCGTTGCGTTGCTCGGCCGTGAAGGGGGTGGTCGCGGAAAGTGCGCCGCTGGGGGTCGCGGCGTCGCGGCGCTTGATGCTCGCCGCCGAGGGGTCGGAGGTGGTGGGATTGGTGCTCGCGCCAAGAACCGGCAACCGCGTGGCGGCCGTGCCGACAGCGGCCAGCCGGTGGAGGGTTGCTTCCATTCCGGGACCGCCGCTTGACCTGGACGCGGAGGCCCAGCCAACGGCTTGGCGCGTCGAACTTCTGCACTGCCGTGGCGGCAGGCCGTTCGAGTGCACGGTCGTCTGGGGAAACGAGGGGACTTAGCGGATGCCAGTCCTTCGCCGACGGCGCGCTGGCTCGGGCCCCGGAATCTTGACCCGGGCTGCGAATGGGCCGAAGTTGCCGGGGAGCAACGGTCGCGGTTCGCGACTGGCCCAAGCGGTGGGCGACGGTGGACAATGGAGGAGGATTGAAGTGGCCAGACCAATCCCAGCTTCCCTCGGCCTGCTGACCGACGCCGCGGGGAAGGGGTAGGCGGATTGACCCATGGGAGCCGCCATCCAACCGAACCCGCCCGGCGCGGAGCACCCGCCCGACTTCGTCGATGCCCACCGGCGGCATTGGGAAGACGGCAACCTTCTCTGCGACCATGACAGGTGGGCCAACGCCGCCTATCTTCTCGGCTTCAGTGCCGAATGCGGACTGAAGGCCGTAATGCAAGCACTCGGCTGGATGCCCGTAGACGCCAAGGGCACACCTCAGCAGCCTGAGCACCGAAGACACATCCAGGAGATATGGCCACTCTTCGCGGATCTCGCCCGCGACCGACGTGGAGCGAGGTACAGGCTTGCCCCTGGCAGTCCATTCTTGGACGATGGGAATCCATTCCACGATTGGTCGCATCATAATCGCTACGCCAGTCGCAACCATGTAGGCCCGGACGTAGTAGGCCGCTACCGGAAAGCGACCGAGGACGTCGCCCACATCGTGCATCTCGCAACAATGGACGGCGTGCCATGAAAGAAGACTTCGTGTCGTTCGACAGCGTACAGCAGCGAGCCCGCACGATTCTAGAGTCCATGGATTTGGCTTCGCTTCAGGGAAACGATGTCTACCTCGTTCGCAATCTCTATGGCAGGGTCCGGATCATCGCCGACGAACCGATTAACGAATCAGCGCGGAGTGCACTCGCGGACTTGGCCGCACGGTTGAGTCATGAGCTAGGTGCCCACGGACATCCGCCAGACGATTCCTTGCTGACACTCGACATTTCTGCGTTTCGTTTGCGCGGCCGCTCCGCCAGAGAAATAACTGACGGCATCTTCTGGGTCGATCGCATGGTGACGAACTCTGGATGGTGGAACGTCGATGAGCGGCAATCGCAGCTCAGCCGCTACACGTTGTTCTCCGTCAAGGGCGGCGTCGGAAGAAGCACCACGGCTGTGGTTCTCGCATGGCACCTAGCCCGCCAGGGAGAACGGGTCCTCGTTGTGGACTTGGACGTCGAGTCTCCGGGTCTGGGCTCGGCCGCACTAGACCAAGATGCACAACCCGACTTCGGAGTCGTAGACTGGTTCGTGGAGGACTCGGTCGGCCAGGGCCACTACGTCATTGAGCGGATGACGGGAACGCCGACCTGGGCGAGGGACCTGGAAGGGGCCGTCACAGTTGTTCCTGCGCATGGACGTGACCCTGGCGAATACCTGACGAAGCTCGGGAGGGTGTACCTGGATACGGACGCGCCGTGGACCGAACGGATCAACAGCATGATCACGCAACTCGAGAAGGCATGGAGACCAACGGTGGTGCTCATCGAGAGCCGCAGCGGTCTGCACGATATCGCCGCAGCGACAGTCATGGATCTTGGTGCCGAAGTCTTGCTGTTTGCCACCGACTCGGAAAGTGCCTGGACCGACTACAAGATACTTTTTGCGCATTGGCACAACCACGAACTCGCCAGAGAAATGAGAGAACGGTTGTCCATCGTGTCCGCCCTCACTCCGGAGATCAACACCGAAAAATACCTTTCGGGGTTTGCGGAGCGTTCCTGGCACTTGTTTCGCGATCACCTGTACGACGACGTTGCGCCGCCGTACGCTGGCGACGACTTTTCCTTTGACCTGCACGATGTTCCTGCTCCCCATCGCCCACTTCCGATCTACTGGAACCGAGGCATGGCTGCTGGCACTTTCCTGAACAGGATCGACGTTGCTCCCGTGACGCTTGCCTATTCCGCCTTCCTGCAGTCATTTGACAGCCAGCTTCGTCCGGCGACGGCTCAGTGACCCCGGCCCAGATCCTTCGCCAGGCACTTGCCGACCTCCCAGAGGGCACGTCCCATGGTGACGCCGACTTGTCGGTTGCCAACGTCTACCTGCCTCGGTCTCACCTCAAAGCGATGGATCCGGACGCCTCGGTCGTGGTCGGCATGCGGGGTGCAGGCAAGACGTTCTGGTGGCAAGCCCTCCAAAACAGCAACGTCCGCCTCCTTGTGGGGAAGAGCGAACTTTCGCGCCTGACTGATGCCACCGAGGTGAAGGTAGGGTTCGGTGTCAGCGCAAAGCCCGAAGATTATCCGAGCAAGGACGTGTTGGCAAACCTCTTGGCGGACAACGTAAACCCGCGACTCGTTTGGCGAACTGTGTTGGCTCGGCATTTGTCCCCAGAGGTCGGTCCTCTGCGGCAGTTGGCTTCCTGGCGGGAACGATGTGAGCACGCTAGGTCACAACCGGAGGAGATCGACATCCTGTTACGCAAACGAGACGTCGAGCTGGACGACCACGGGACATACCTGTTGATACTGTTTGACGCCTTGGACCGGTGTGCCGACGGGTGGAGGGACATGTACCGGTTGATTCAGGGGCTGATGCGACTTGCGTCGGATATGCGTTCGTACAGGCGAATAAGGGTAAAAGCGTTCTTGCGGACGGATCAAGTTGCGGATCCCAGAATTCGCGACTTTCCGGATGCGTCAAAGATTTTGTCGTCACAGGCCGAACTGAACTGGCCTCCTAATGAGCTGTACGGTCTCCTGTGGCACTTGCTGGCCAATGGTCCCGCCGGAGCGGACATGCGGTCTCTTCTGACCAATAAGAAATGGGACCCGCTGGAGCTACAGGGGCAGACTGTCTTCGCCGTGCCGAGACAACTTGTCTTTACCGAGCAGACTCAGCGCGACATGTTTCATAACATCGCAGGGCCCTGGATGGGCAGGGACCCGCGGCGAGGGTTCCCGTACACGTGGATACCCAACCACTTGGCGGATACCGAGGGAAAGGTGAGTCCTCGTTCGTTTCTCGCCGCGCTTAAGACCGCCGCTAGCGATACTGACGAGCGGCATCCGGAGCACGAATACGCCCTTCATTTTGACAGCATTAAACTGGGTGTTCAGGAGGCTTCCAAGATTCGTGTTGAGGAATTCCGAGAGGACTATCCATGGGTGCACCGCGTCTTGACGGCCCTAGAGGGCATGGTGGTGCCCTGTTCTTTCGAGGAAATCGAGCAGCGATGGCAGGAGCAGGACGTGCTTCCTCAGTTGGTCGGCGGCGATACGGCACGGGATGCCGTCAAGTCGACGCCACGTCAAATCGACCGTGGCGCTCAAGGCGTGCGTGACGACCTAGAGGCATTGAGCATCTTTCGACGACTGCTTGACGACCGCGTCAACATTCCCGACGTGTTCAGGGTGGGCTACGGTCTGGGGCGGCGGGGGGGTGTCAAGCCAGTAAGAGGCTAGAACTGCACACGGGGGCGCAATGGCGATTTCTGCCGCGGCGCTACCCGAACTACGTGCGGGGCTGGTCGCGGACGACGGACTGTATCCGCCGGGACTGGTGCGCTACGGAATCGCGCCGGGGCGGCTGGTGATGGTGTCCAGCCCATGAAGTTGCGAGAGCCGCTCTCCCCGTGCGACCATGCGCCCATGCGCTACTTCAACACGTCCGGCCCGGTGGCGGCAAGCGACCATTACTGCGTTCCGCTCTTCTCCCAGCACTTCAATATGGCGGAAACGGCCGACGGCGACGGCCGCTCGTCGTTCGCGCTTGCGCTTGTAGCGGACTCGGACTGGGCGGATGCTCTGTCGCGAATCGTGTTGGCAGACCCCCGGCGGCGGTGTTGTTGCGGAACTTGGCCGCGGGCGAGGACTGGGAGTCCAGGTGAGTTCCGGCATCCCTGGGTCCGACGCTTGGCGTCGCTGATCTTGCGGCGGCCCTGACGGCTGGGCGATGGCCCGCCGCCCGTCCCCGGTGTGCAGTCGAATTGATACTACGGCCTTTGTTCGGTATCTTGCGAAACCATGTCACACACCGTTTCGCGCCGCATCTTGGCCGTGTGGCTGCCTTGGTGGCCGGTCGAGCGGCTGGTCCGGCATCGTCCCGAGGTTCGCGGCTGCCCTTTCGTAGCTGTTTCGGACGTTCGGGGTCGGCAGTTGGTGGCGGCGGCCAACCGCTGGGCCGTTCAAGCGGGACTGGCGCCGGGCATGTCTTTGGCGGACGCGCGGGCGGTCGTCCCGGAAGTGGTTGTCCGTCCTGCCGATTCCGACGCCGACGCTCGTGCGCTGGAGTCGCTGGCCCGCTGGGCGTTTCGCTTCACGCCGCGGGTCGCGCTGGCTGGGGCGGACGCGATTCTCCTGGACGTGGGCGGCTGCGCGCATCTCTTCGGCGGCGAACGGGCGTTGGTGGCGGCGGTGCGTGCGAGTCTGAAGGGATTCGGTCTTACTACGCGGGCGGGGCTGGCCGACACTCCGGGGGCGGCTTGGGCGCTGGCTCGGTACGGCGACGACGTCTTGGGCGTGATGTCGGCCCACGCCGGACTCGCGGAACGGAAGAGGGCGCTGGGAAGCTTGCCCGTTGCCGCCCTTCGTTTGGACGACGGCATGGCCCAATCCCTCGCATCTTTCGGCTTGGACAGAATCCATGCACTATTTGACATAGAATCCGTCAAGCTGGCCAAGCGCTTCGGCCCCGAGCTGCCCCGGCGGCTGGCGCAGGTTCTCGGATTGCTTGCAGATCCGATCGCACCTCTTCGGCCCCTTCCTTCGCGGAAGGCGAGGCGGGCGTTCGCGGAGCCGGTCTCCCGCGCCGAAGACCTCCGCGCCGCCCTGGACGAGTTGCTGGACGACCTCTGTGCGACCTTGCGCCGCATGGGAGAAGGCGCCCGCCGGATTCGCTTGGTCTGCCACCGGGTGGACGGAGAGCCGCAGGCCGTCGAAGTCGGAACCAGCCGTCCCACGCGCCGCAAGGAGTCCCTCACGAGGCTCTTCGCCGAGAAACTGGAGCAGGTGGCGCCCGGCTTCGGCATCGAGGAGATGACGCTGGCGGCGGAAGTGGCCGAAACCCTCGCCGAAGAACAAGTCGGCTGGGTGCCCGTCCTCGAGGAGGCGCGCGAGCTGGCCGCCCTCGTCGACCGGCTGGGGAACCGCTTCGGCTTCGAGCGCATTGCCCGTCCCGTGCCGCAGCGGAGCTGGATGCCCGAGCGCGCCGTTCGGCTTTGCGCCTTCGACCGTTGGGAGACGTCGGCGCGGCAGCCTCGAAGCCGGGACGAGCCGGAGGCCGGTGATCGGCTGGAGGTCCACCGGCTGGCGTCGGCCGTTGTCGGCTGGCCCGCGGGCCGTCCTCGCCCCGTGCGGTTGACGTCGCCCCCGGAAGCCGTGCAAGTCGCCGTGTCCCGGAAGGGCGGGCCCCCGGTCTCCTTCCGCCGCCGTGGCCGTCTCCACTGGCTGCGCCGTGCTGAAGGCCCCGAGCGCCTGGAGGCCGAATGGTGGCGCGAGGACGCCCCGGCTCGCGACTACTACGTGGCCGAAGACGAAGACGGCCGCCGCTATTGGCTCTACCGCGAACTCCCGCCCCCGGACGCTCGGCCGGCTTCCGGCGGAAGCGCGTCGGCCTCCCGCTGGTTTCTCCACGGAGTCTTCGGATGACCGGGTCGGCGACAAAAGCGGGCGGCCTTCCAAGGGTGGTCCGATGCCCGGTCCTCCTCCAAGTCACCAGCAACTTCTCCTTCCTTCGGGGCGCCTCCCACCCGGAGGAGCTGGTGGACCGGGCCGCCGCCTTGGGCTACTGGGCCATGGCCTTGACCGACCGCAACACGCTGGCCGGAGTCGTGCGGGCGCACATGGCCGCGAAACGGACGAACCTGCGCTTCATTCCGGGCGCTCGCCTCGACCTGCTGGACGGCCCCAGCCTGTTGTGCTTGCCCACCGACCGCGCCGCGTACGGTCGGCTGGCCCGCCTCGTCACCACGGGCCGTCGCCGCGCACCCAAGGGCGAATGCCACCTGCGACGCGAAGACCTGCCCGAAGCCGCGGGGGGGCAAGTCTTCGTCGCCGTCCCGCCGGAAGTCCTGGCCCGCTCCGCCATCCCCGCGCCCACCCCCTTCGCCGACCACCTCGCCTGGTGCCGCGACCACCTGGACGCCCCGCTCTACCTGGGCGCCGCCCACTGCCTCCAGGGCGACGACGACCGTCGGCTGGCCCGTCTCGCCTCCCTGTCCCGGGCCTGCGGCGTTCCGCTGGCCGCCACCGGAGAGGCCGAGATGCACGATCCCGCGCGCCGCCGCCTGCACGACCTTCTCGCCTGCGTCCGCGAGCGCTGCACCATCGACGAGGCGGGCTGGCGGCTGGCGCCCAACGCCGAACGCCACGTCAAGCCGCCGGCGGAAGTCGCGCGCCTCCTGCGCAACCATCCGCAGGCCCTGGCCAACGCGGCCGAGATCGCCGAACGCTGCCGCTTCTCCCTGAACGAACTCCGCTACGAGTATCCCGACGAAACCGTCCCCGGCGGCGCCGCGCCCCAAGAGCGGCTCGAAACGCTGGCGCGGCAGGGAGCGGCCCGCCGCTATCCCGAGGGGGTTCCGTCCAAGGTTCGCGCCGTCCTCGAACACGAGCTTTCGCTGATCGGCAAGCTGGACTACGCGCCGTACTTCCTCACCGTGGACGACATCGTTCGGACCGCGCGCAACCTGGGCATCCTGTGCCAGGGACGGGGCTCGGCGGCCAACTCGGCGGTGTGCTACTGCCTGGGGATCACGTCCGTCGATCCCACGCAGATCGATCTCCTCTTCGAGCGCTTCATCTCGGTCGAGCGCGGCGAAGTTCCCGACATCGACGTGGACTTCGAGCACGAACGCCGCGAAGAAGTCATCCAGTACATCTACCGCAAGTACGGGCGCGACAGGGCCGGGCTGGCCGCGACGGTGATCACCTACCGACCCAGGAGCGCGCTGCGGGACGTGGGCAAGGCCATGGGGCTGAGCAAGGACGTGGCCGACCGTCTGCTGTCCATGGTCTCGTGGTGGTCGGGTCCGGCCGGCGAGGAGCAGGCCCGCGAACAAGGCTTCGACCCCTCCGACCGGCGCCTGTCGCTGGCTCTGAAGCTGGCCCGGGAGCTGTGCGGCTTTCCGCGCCACTTGTCGCAGCACACGGGCGGCTTCGTGATGTCGCGGGGGCCTCTGTGCGAGATCGTCCCGATTCAGAACGCGGCCATGGCGGATCGCACGGTGATCGAGTGGAACAAGGACGACTTGGAGGCGCTGGGCCTGATCAAGGTGGACGTGCTGGGGCTGGGGATGCTGTCGTGCATTCGCCGCGCCTTCGATCTGATCGAAGCTCACTACGGCGTCCGCCGCACGCTGGCGAACGTTCCCCAGGAGGACCCGGCGGTGTACGAAATGATTCAGCGCGCCGACACGGTGGGCGTCTTTCAGATCGAGAGCCGGGCGCAGATGGCCATGCTGCCCAGGCTCAAGCCGAAGACTTTCTACGACTTGGTGATCGAAGTGGCGATCGTGCGTCCGGGGCCGATTCAGGGCGACATGGTGCATCCGTACCTGCGCCGCCGCAAAGGGCTGGAGCCTGTGCGCTATCCCTCGCAGGAGCTGCGCGGCGTGCTGAAGAAGACCCTGGGCGTGCCTCTGTTCCAGGAGCAGGCCATGAAGATATCCATTGTGGCGGCGGGCTTCGCTCCGGCCGAAGCCGACCAGCTGCGCCGGGCCATGGCCAGCTTCCGCAACCACGGTGCCGTCCACCGCTTCCGGGACAAGTTCGTCGAGGGCATGACGCGGCGGGGATACGAACGCGCCTTCGCCGAAAGCTGCTTCCGCCAGATCGAGGGCTTCGGCGACTACGGCTTCCCGGAAAGCCACGCGGCCAGCTTCGCCCTGCTGGCCTATGTCTCTTCGTGGATCAAGCGCCACTACCCGGAGGTCTTCGCCTGCGCGCTTCTCAACAGCCAGCCGATGGGATTCTACGCTCCCGCGCAGATCGTCCGCGACGCCCGCGACCACGGCGTGGAGGTGCGTCCCCCCGACGTGAACCGCTCGGAGTGGGACAGCAGCTTGGAGCGGCCGAGGCGAACCGCTGGCGCCGAATCGGCAGGCTCTGGACGCTTCGCTCTGCGGCTGGGTCTGCGCCAAGTTCGGGGGCTTCGGGAGGAGGACGCGGCGTTGCTGCTGGCGGCGCGAGGGGGAACGCCCGGCGCGGATTTTCTGTCGCCGGAGGACCTGTGGAGACGGTCGGGGATTTCGCGCGCGACCCTGGTGCGCTTGGCCAACGCGGACGCTTTCGGGTCCATGGGACTGGATCGGCGCCAGGCGGCCTGGGTGGCCAAGGCGCTGGACGCCGGGGGGCCGCTTCCGCTGTTCGAGAGCCCCGGGGGACCGGCCGCCCGTCCTCGAATCGAGATCGAGCTCATGCTGCCCGCCATGTCCGACGGCGAGCACGTGGTAGCCGACTATCGCGCGACGGGCCTGTCCCTCAAGCGGCATCCGGTCGCGTTTCTGCGCGAACGTCTAGCCGCCCCGGGAGTGCGTTCTGCGGCGGAACTGGACGGATTGCCCGGAGGCGCCCGGGTCGTCGTGGCGGGGATAGTGCTGGTGCGGCAGCGTCCGGGGCCCGGCAAGGTCATGTTCGTCACGCTGGAGGACGAGACCGGCGTCGCCAACCTGGTCGTCTTGCCGCCGGTGCGGGAACGATGGCGGCGCAACCTCCTGACGGCGCGCCTGATGGTCTGTCGCGGCAAGGTGCAGGCCCAAGACGGTGTGATTCACGTGGTCGCCGAAGAGATCGAAGCGCTCAACGGGTGGCTGGCGGCGCTGGAAACTTCGCAACCCGGCGGGAGCGCGGAGTCCTTCGTCGCCCGCGGACGGTTCTTTCATTGAGTGCGCCGGCGATTCGTCGGCAGGCGCGCCGGCGGGAGCACGGGCGCTGGAGCCCTCTCGGAATGCAGGATTGAACCGTGGCGAAAACCATCGCGTTCCGCCACGACGTATCCTGTAGATACCACGAGAGGCCGTTTTGGTTACATGGCTTGAAGGCCGGGCAGCTCGTCCACGGCCCGCCGAAGCCGGAACGAGCGAATCCCCAGCGATGTTCCGTTAGACTACTCCGCGCACCGAGGGCGCCCGGACAGGCGCCAGCCCATCCTCGACGTGCGCACCCGGACGGCGGCGTTCACGCGTCCCGCACCCTCTTCCGCTTCCCCGGCCAACCCCCCGCGATGGCGAATCGCAAGCCTTCCAAGATCTCCGGCGCGAGCCTCAAGAACGCCTTTCGCGAGATCATCTGGCCCCGGCGCTGGCTGATTCTCCTGGGGCTCGTCCTGATCCTCGTCAACCGGCTGGCGGGGCTGGTCCTGCCTGCGTCCACCCGGTACCTGATCGACGACGTGCTCGCCAACAGCAACGTGCCGATGCTGTACTGGATCATGGCGGCGGTGGGCGGCGCGGTGGTGTTTCAGTCGGCCACCTCGTACACGCTGACCATGCTGCTGAGCGTCGAGTCCCAGCGGCTGATCGCCAATCTTCGCTCCCAGGTGCAGAAGCACGTGCTGGAGCTGCCCGTGCGCGTCTTCGACAACACCAAGTCCGGCGAACTGGTCTCGCGGATCATGGACGACGTGGAAGGGGTGCGAAACCTGGTCGGCACGGGCCTCGTGCAGCTCGTCGGCGGAATGATCACGGCTGTCGTGGCCGGGGTCTACCTAGTCGGCATCAGCCCGGTCATGACGTTGGCGGCGCTTGGTCCTCTGGCGGGCTTCGCGCTGGTGTCGACGCAGGCGTTCAAGACGCTGCGGCCCGCTTTCCGGGAACGAGGGCGTATCCGCGCGGAGATCACGGGGCGGCTCACCGAGGCCTTGGGGGGCATCCGCATCATCAAGGGATTTCACGCGGTGGAGAAGGAGGGCGAAGTCTTCCACGCGGGCGTCATGCGGATTTTCGACAACGTGAAGACGACCCTCACGAGGTCCAGCATGGTGACCAGTTCGGGCGCCTTCTTCATGGGCGCGGCGGGCCTTCTCGTCATGTGGATAGGGGGCAGCCGCGTGATTTCGGGAGACATGACCGTCGGGGAGCTCTTCTCCTTCACGGTGTTTCTGGGCTTCTTGATCGCGCCGGTCGTGGGGATGGCGAACATCGGCACGCAGATGACGGAGGCGTTCGCGGGCCTGGACCGCACCGCGGAGCTCTTGTCGCGGCCCCGGGAGGACGACGACCCGCGCCGTTCGGCGGAGATGCCCCCGATCGACGGCCACGTCGCGTTCGAGGACGTGCGCTTCCGCTACCAGGACGACAAGCCGGTGCTGCGGGGGATCAACTTCGAGGCGAAGCCGGGCATGGTGGTCGCGCTGGTGGGCAGTTCGGGCTCGGGCAAGTCGACCATCGCCGGCTTGGCCGCCTCCTTCCGGGCGCCGGACGAGGGGCGGGTGCTGGTCGACGGCATGGACCTGCGCGGCGTGAGGCTGTCCTCCTACCGGCGCCAGCTGGGCTTGGTCCTCCAGGACGACTTTCTCTTCGACGGCACGATCCGGGAGAACCTTCTCTTCGCCCGGCCGCGCGCCTCCGCCGACGAAGTGCAGCGAGCGGCGGAGCGGGCGTTCGTGACCGAGTTCAGCGATCGCTTTCCCGACGGCATGGACACGGTGATCGGCGAGCGCGGCGTCAAGCTCTCGGGCGGACAGCGGCAGCGCGTGACCATCGCTCGCGCGATTCTGGCCGAGCCGCGCATCCTCATCCTGGACGAGGCCACCTCCAGCCTGGACACCGAGAGCGAGTCCCTGATTCAGAAGAGCCTGGCGGAGCTGCTGCATGGGCGCACGACCCTTGTCATCGCGCACCGGCTGTCCACGATCCAGCGGGCCGACCTCATCCTCGTGATCGAAGACGGCCGCATCGCCGAGCAGGGCCGCCACGACGACCTCATCGCTCGCCGGGGCCGCTACCACGACCTCTACACGCTCCAAGCGAGAATCTGAGGGGTTACCTTCTCTCCATGCTGACCAACTCGTACCGAACGCGCGGGGCCAACTTCGCGTTTCTCGTGGGTCCCCCGCAGAACCTGACGCGCCGGGACGGCATGGACATCCACGCTTCGGTGTGCGACGCGCTCGGCGTGGACGACATCTCCTTCAAGTACACGCCCGGCGACGGCGGCAACAAGAACTTCGCCATCCACTTGGGCCGGGAGCAGGGCCGCGAGAAGCTGATTCTGGAGATCAACGGACCAGTGGGCGACACGCCGCTGCGCCTCTTCTGCGGCGCCGAGTGGCCCCGGTCCGCCCAGGCGGCGTTTCAGGACTTCGACATCGCCTGCGAAGCGGTCTTCGGCGTGCTGGGCGACGGCTGGCAACGCGTTCTGGCCGAGGCGCGCGTGCGGGGACAGGTGCACGCCAAGGGCGATTCCGCCGTCTCCTTCTTGAGCCGAGACGTTCTCGGACTGCCGGACGAGGGGATGTCCTTCGCCGCGTTCAAGTACGAGACGGACGCCTCCGATTCCACGCCCGAGGACCCCTTGGCCAACCCGAAGCGCGACGTGTCGATCGAGGTGCTCCGGGAAGACCCGCGTTGCGTGTACGTGGAAGTGATGTCGCAGTGGCCCCAGATCGCGACGCCTTCGGGACAGACGGTGGAGATCGACCCCGGAAAGGTGCGGGCGTTCGACTCGCCGCCGAGCGACTACTTGAGGAACACGGTCGAATACACGGAGTCGGCAGTGTTCCCGTTGCTGGACGGGAACCGGTCCGAGGAGGCGAAGTAGGGGGAAACGTCGGGCCCGCCTGCGCCAAGCCGCGCAGGAAGGACGGTCTCGGTCGCACCGGGCGGACAAGCTTGGCCATGTGGGTTCGGTACGGCGTCTTGGCAGTCTTGCTGGCCATGGCGGCGCCTCTGCAGCGTCCCGGCGAGGCAGCCGCTCAGACGGTGCCCCGCGTCACCCGCATGATCTTCCTCTTCGGCGCCGAGTCCAACGACACCTACGAGTTGGGGGAAGAACTCCGCGTCCGCGTGAGGTGGAGCCACCGGGTGGTGTGCGGCTGCAGCCGAGACGGGACGAAGGAGGCCTGTCGTTCTCGCTCGAGCCCTCCGACGGCCTCCTGCCGCCGCAACGCAGGCTCAACCTGGTGGGCTCGATCAGCTTCCGGTAGGCCGCGCGCCGGTTGGTGCGGGAGCCCGCGATCAGGGCGTTCAGCGCGGCTGGGCTAGCGCTGGTTGCCGGACACCACTTTACAGCGATCCGCGTAGAGCACGTACCGCAAGTCCGAGTCGGCAAACGTCGTGCGCTTGGAGCGGGCGGACATGCCCCGGACAGCGGGGTTGCAGTTGTGCTATGCCAGGACCGTGCACATTTTCAGGACGTGTCGGCGATGCCGACGGACGACCGGAGCCTAGCGGGGAATTGCGGCCGACCGCAACCAACCGCCACGGCACGGCACGGGCAACGCCGTAGTTGTTGCTACGAGACGCCGTCCCTAGAGGTGGCCCTATGACGAACTCCCTCCCCCCCCCCCCCCCCCCCCCCCCCCGTCCCCGCGACGCCAAGGCACACCGTGATCTGCCCTTTACCGGATCGACCGGATCGCAGGAAATGACAACAGCAGGACCACCCGGTTTGCTGACGGGCGTGGTGATCACGCTCGCCGCCGGGTTCCGCGAGCACCGGAGCGCCCACACACGGGGCAGGATCCCCGGCGCGTTGGCTTGCTGGGCGATCGCGCTTGTCCTGCTCTCCCCCTCCCTGGCGGCCGCCCAGGCGACCGTGAACGGCGTTGACATCGTCAGTCATGCTTGGGCCAACGGCCACAGCTACCAGCTGGACGAGGAGATTATAGTCCGGGTGAGCTTCAGCCAAGACGTGACCGTAACCGGGTCTCCGCAACTGGCGCTGAAGATTGGATCGACGACGCGACAGGCGGGCTTTACCGACGAAAGCTTCGGGAATCTGAGATTTTTATACCGTGTTGTGGCTTCCGACAGGGACACGGACGGGATCAGCATCGCGGCGGACGCGCTGACGCTGAATGGGGAACGATCAGGGTCGGCTCGACGGATGCGGCGCTGAGTCTGGGTACGCACGCGATCACCAACGAGGGTTACAAGGTGGACGGCAGCTTGGGGCCGCCGGGGATAACGGACATAGCGCTGAACTCGCCGGCGGTGGGCGACACGTTCGAGCGGGGCGAGACGATCGAGGCGACGGTCACGTTCAACAAGGCGGTGGACGTGGGCGGCACGCCGCAGTTGGCGCTGGGGATCGGGTCGGCGACGCGGCAAGCGTCCTACGCCTCGGGCACCGGCACGACATCGTTGGCGTTCCAGTATACGGTGGTGGCAACGGACGCGGACACCGACGGGATCAGCATCGGGGCGAGCGCACTGGGGCTGAACAGCGGGAGGATCGATGTAGCCGGCGGAACCACGGACGCGGTGCTGCGGCTGGGAACTCACACGATCAGCAGCAGCACGGGCCACAAGGTGGCGGGCGGGACGTTGACGGCGGCGGCGGTGAGCGGCGCGGCGATCACGAGCAGTCCGGCAAGCGGCAGCACGTACGGGCTGGGCGAACAGATCGAGGTGGCGGTGACGTTCACGCGGCCGGTGACCGTGAGCGGCATGCCGCAGCTGGCGCTGGGGATCGGGCTGCAGACCCGCCAGGCTTCCTACGCGTCGGGCTCGGGGACGGACAGCTTGACCTTCCAGTACACGGTCGTGAAGGCGGACGCGGACACGGACGGGATCAGCGTCGGGGCGACCGCGCTGACGCTGAACAGCGGGCAGATCAACGACGCGCGCGACAGAACGGTGGCGGCAAGCCTGGGGCTGGGGACGAACGCGATCGAGAACAGCGCGAGCCACAAGGTGGAGGGCGGGCCGCCGGAGGTGACTGGCGTGGCGGTCGGCTCGCCGGCGGTAGGCGACGAGTTCGAACGGGGCGAGCGGATCGAGGTCACGGTGACGTTCGACAAGGCGGTGGACGTGGGCGGCGCACCGCAGCTGGCGCTGGGGGTCGGGCTGCGGACGCGGCTGGCCGACTACGTCTCCGGCACGGGGACGGCGTCGCTGGTGTTCCGGTACACGGTGGTGCAGGCGGACGTGGACAACGACGGGATCAGCGTCGGGGCGACCGCTCTGGGGCTGAACAGCGGTAGGATCGATGTGGTCGGCGGGACCACCGACGCGCTGCTGGGTCTTGGCGCGAACGCGATCGACAACAGCTCTAGCCACAAGGTGGCGGGCGGGACGTTCACGGGTGCGGCGGTGAGCGGCGCGGCGATCGCGAGCAGCCCGGCGAGCGGCAACACGTACGGGCTGGGCGAGCGGATCGAGGTGGCGGTGACGTTCACGCGGCCCGTGACCGTGAGCAGCACGCCGCAGCTGGCGCTGGGAATCGGCACCGAGACGCGGCAGGCGAACTATGTCTCGGGCACGGGCACGGACAGCCTGACGTTCCGCTACGCCGTGGTGGCAGCGGACAGCGACAGCGACGGGATCAGCGTCGGGGCGACCGCGCTGGGGCTGAATAGCGGGATGATCAACGATGCTCGGGACGGGACGGTGCCGGCGATCCTGAGTCTGGGCGCGAACGCGATCACGAACTCGTCGGGCCACATGGTGGACGGCAGCCAGGGGCCGCCGGGGGTGACGGGCGTGGCGATCGGCTCGCCGGTCGTGGGCGACACGTTCGAGCGAGGCGATACCATCGAGGTCACGGTGACGTTCAACAAGGCGGTGGATGTGGGCGGCACGCCTCAGCTGGGGCTGGGGATCGGCGCGGCGACTCGGCAGGCTTCCTACGCCTCGGGGACGGGGACGGCGTCGCTGGTGTTCCGCTACGCGGTGGTGCAGACGGACGCTGACAACGACGGGATCAGCATCGGGGCGAACGCGCTGGGGCTGAACAGCGGTAGGATCGATGTGGCGAGCGGGACCACCGACGCGCTGTTGGGTCTGGGCGCGAACGCGATCGATAACAGCTCCAGCCACAAGGTGGCGGGCGGGACGTTGACTGCGCCGGTGGTGACGCACGTGGTGATAGCGAGCGCTCCGGAGAGCGGCAGCACGTACGGGCTGGGCGAGCAGATCGATGTGCAGGTGGGGTTCAACCGCCCGGTGACGGTGACGGGCACGCCGCAGCTGTCGCTGGGGATCGGCACGGAGACGCGCCAAGCGGACTACTACGGGGGTACGAGCACGCTTTGGCTGGGGTTCGAGTACACGGTGCAGGCGTCCGACAGCGACAACAACGGGATCAGCGTCGGGGCTACCGCGCTGGGGCTGAACAGCGGCGCGATCAACGACGTGCGCGACGGGACGACGGCAGCGAGCCTCGGGCTGGGCACGAACGCGATCGCCAACAGCTCCGGCCACATGGTGGACGGCAGCCAGGGGCCGCCGGGGGTGACGGGCGTGGCGATCGGCCCGCCGGTCGTGGGCAGCACGTTCGAGCGGGGCGAGACGATCGAGGTCACCGTGACGTTCAACAGGGCGGTGGACGTGGGCGGCACGCCGCAGCTGGCGCTGAGGATCGGCACGGCGATATGGCGGGCGTCCTACGCCTCGGGCACGGGCACGGCGTCGCTTGTGTTCCGGTACACGGTCGCCTCGGGCGACACGGACAACGACGGGATCAGCATCGCGGCGAACGCGCTGGAGCTGAACAGCGGCAGGATTGATGTGGCGGGCGGGACGACCGATGCGCTGCTGCGCCTGGGCGCGAACGCCATTGAGAACAGCTCCGGCCACAAAGTGGCTGGCGGGACGTTCACGGCGGCGGCGGTGAGCGGCGCGGCGATAGCGAGTACTCCGGCGAACGTCGGCACGTACGGGGAGGACGAGCGGATCGAGGTCGCGGTGACGTTCACGCGGCCCGTGGCCGTGAGCGGCACGCCGCAGCTGGCGCTGGGGATCGGCACGGAGACGCGCCAGGCGGACTACGCCGCGGGCACGGGTACGGACAGCCTGACGTTCCGTTACACGGTGCAGGCATCCGACAGCGACAGCGACGGGATCAGCGTCGGGGCGAACGCGCTGGGGTTGAACAGAGGCGCGATCAACGATGCGCGTGACGGGACGATGGCGGCGAGCCTGGGTCTGGGCGCGAACGCGATCGAGAACAGCTCTAGCCATATGGTGCACGGCGGCCAGGGGCCTCCTGGGGTGACGGGCGTGTCCATCGGCTCGCCGGCGGCGGGCGACACGTTCGAGCGGGGCGAGACCATCGAAGTCACGGTGACGTTCAACAAGGCGGTGGACGTGGGCGGCACGCCGCAGCTGGAGCTGGGGATCGGCGCGGCGACGCGACAGGCCGACTACGCCTCGGGGACGGGGACGGCGTCGCTGGTGTTCGGGTACGCGGTGGTGCAGGCAGATGTGGACAACGACGGGATCAGCATCGGGGCGAACGCG
Source organism: Longimicrobiales bacterium (assembly GCA_958295645.1). Classification (GTDB taxonomy): domain Bacteria; phylum Gemmatimonadota; class Gemmatimonadetes; order Longimicrobiales; family Gaopeijiaceae. Next base: position 2,192,923 of record OY282361.1, on the reverse strand, counting down.
CTGTCGCTGAACAGCGGGGCGATCGATGTGGCGGGCGGAACCACCGACGCGCTGCTTGGTCTGGGCACGAACGCGATCGAGAACAGCGGGAGCCACAAGGTGGCCGGCGGGACGTTCACGGCTCCGGCGGTGAGCGGCGCGGCGATAGCGAGCAGTCCGGCGGGCGGCGACACATACGGTCCAAGCGAGCGGATCGATGTGGCGGTGACGTTCACGCGGCCCGTGACGGTGAGCGGCACGCCTCGGCTGGCGCTGGGAATCGGCACGGAGATTCGCCAAGCGAACTATGTCTCGGGCACGGGTACGGCCAGCTTGACGTTCCGCTACGCCGTGGTGGCGGCGGACAGCGACAACGACGGGATCAGCGTCGGGGGGAACGCGCTGACGCTGAACAGCGGGTCGATCAACGACGCTCGTGACGGGACGACGACGGCGAGCCTGGGATTGGGGACGAACGCGATCGCCGACGACGGCGATCACAAGGTGAACGGCAGCCAGGGGCCGCCTGGGGTGGCGGGCGTGTCCATCGGCTCGCCGGCGGTGGGCAGCACGTTCGAGCGTGGCGAGACCATCGAGGTCACGGTGACGTTCGACAAGGCGGTGGACGTGGGCGGCACGCCGCAGCTGGGGCTGGGGATCGGGCTGCAGACGCGGCAGGCTTCCTACGCCTCGGGGACGGGGACGGCGTCGCTGGTGTTCGGGTACGCGGTGGTGCAGGCGGACGTGGACAGCGACGGGATCAGCATCGCGGCCGGCGCGCTGGGGCTGAACAGCGGGACGATCGATGTGGCTGGCGGCACGACGGACGCGAACCTGGGGCTGGGGACCCACGTGATCAGCAACAGCACGGGCCACAAGGTGGCGGGGGGGACGTTCACGGCGGCGGTGGTGAGCGGCGCGGCGATAGCGAGCAACCCGGGGAGCGACCGCAGGTACTGGCTGGGCGAGCGGATCGAGGTGGCGGTGACGTTCACGCGGCCGGTGACCGTGACCGGCACGCCGCTGCTGGAGCTGAGAGTCGGCGAGGAGACTCGCCAAGCGAGCTACGCCTCGGGGACGGGGACGGACAGCCTGACGTTCCGGTACACGGTGCAGTCGGCCGACAACGACAACAACGGGATCGGCGTCGGGGCTAACGCGCTGGGGTTGAACGGCGGGCGGATCAACGATGCTCGAGACGCGGCGGTGGCGGTGAGCCTTGGGCTGGGGACGAACGCGATCCGGAGTTCGCCGGGCCACAGGGTGGACGGCAGCCGGGAGAGGGCGGCGGCGCCCTCTGTGTACGGGGTGCATGTAGCTGACAGACCTAGCGACGGCACGTACGGGCGGGACGACCGAATCAGGGTCAGTGTGGGGTTCACGCGGCCGGTGACCGTGAGCGGCACGCCGCAGCTGGCGCTGGGAATCGGGGCGGCGACGCGGCAGGCGGACTACGTCTCGGGTTCGGGGACGGCGTCGCTCGGGTTCCGTTACACGGTGGTAGCATCCGACCGCGACAGCGACGGGATCAGTATCGCGGCCGATGCGCTCGTGTTGAACGACGGCGAGATCAACGACGCTGGAGACCCGACGATTTCGGCGAATCTGGGGCTGGGCGCGGACGCGTTCTCGAACTTGGCGGGCTACGGGGTGGACGGCGGCGAGGGGCCGCCGGGGGTGACGGGCGTGGCGCTGAACTCGCCGGTCGTGGGCGACATCTACGAGCGGGGCGAGACCATCGAAGTCACTGTCACGTTCGACGAGGCGGTGGATGTGGGCGGCTCGCCGCGGCTGGCGCTGGGGATCGGCTCGGCGACGCGGCAGGCTGCCTACCTCTCGGGCAACCGGACGGCGTCGCTGGTGTTCCGGTACACGGTGGTGCAGGCGGACGAGGACAACGACGGGATCAGCATCGCGGCGAACGCGCTGTCGCTGAACAGCGGGACGATCAGGCGCTGGCCCGGTACGGCGGACGCGCTGCTGGGTCTAGGGACGAACGCGATCGAGAACAGCGGGAGCCACAAGGTGGCGGGCGGGACGTTCACGTTGGCGGCGGCGAGCGGCGTGGCGATAGCTAGCAGTCCGGCGAGCGGCAGCACGTACGGGCTGGGCGAGCGGATCGAGGTGGCGGTGACGTTCACGCGGCCGGTGACCGTGAGCGGCACGCGTCAGCTGGCGCTGGGGATCGGCACGGAGACGCGGCAGGCGAACTACGCCGCGGGCACGGGGACGGACAGCCTGACGTTCCGTTACACGGTGCAGGCATCCGACAGCGACAGCGACGGGATCAGCGTCGGGGCGAACGCGCTGACGCTGAACATCGGGGCGATCAACGACGCGCGGGCGGGCGCGGCGAGCCTGGGATTGGGGACGAACGCGATCACCGACGACGGCGATCACAAGGTGGACGGCAGCCAGGGGCCTCCTGGGGTGACGGGCGTGTCCATCGGCTCGCCGGCGGCGGGCGACACGTTCGAGCGGGGCGAGACCATCGAAGTCACGGTGACGTTCAACAAGGCGGTGGACGTGGGCGGCACGCCGCAGCTGGCGCTTGGAATCGGCTCGGCGACGCGGCAGGCCGACTACGCCTCGGGGACGGGGACGGCGTCGCTGGTGTTCGGGTACGCGGTGGTGCAGGCGGACGTGGACAGCGACGGGATCAGCATCGGGGCGAACGCGCTGTCGCTGAACAGCGGGTCGATCGATGTGGCGGGCGGAACCACCGACGCGCTGCTTGGTCTGGGCACGAACGCGATCGAGAACAGCGAGAGCCACAAGGTGGCCGGCGGGACGCTCACGGCTCCGGCGGTGAGCGGCGCGGCGATAGCGAGCAGTCCGGCGGGCGGCGACACATACGGTCCAAGCGAGCCGGTCGATGTGGCGGTGACGTTCACGCGGCCCGTGACGGTGAGCGGCACGCCTCGGCTGGCGCTGGGAATCGGCACGGAGATTCGCCAAGCGAACTATGTCTCGGGCACGGGCACGGACAGCTTGACGTTCCGCTACGCCGTGGTGGCGGCGGACAGCGACAACGACGGGATCAGCGTCGGGGGGAACGCTCTGGCGCTGAACGGCGGGTCGATCAACGACGCTCGTGACGGGACGACGACGGCGAGCCTGGGATTGGGGACGAACGCGATCGCCGACGACGGCGATCACAAGGTGAACGGCAGCCAGGGGCCGCCTGGGGTGGCGGGCGTGTCCATCGGCTCGCCGGCGGTGGGCAGCACGTTCGAGCGTGGCGAGACCATCGAGGTCACGGTGACGTTCGACAAGGCGGTGGACGTGGGCGGCACGCCGCAGCTGGGGCTGGGGATCGGGCTGCAGACGCGGCAGGCTTCCTACGTCTCGGGCACGGGGACGGCGTCGCTGGTGTTCGGGTACGCGGTGGTGCAGGCGGACGTGGACAGCGACGGGATCAGCATCGCGGCCGGCGCGCTGGGGCTGAACAGCGGGACGATCGATGTGGCTGGCGGCACGACGGACGCGAACCTGGGGCTGGGGACCCACGTGATCAGCAACAGCACGGGCCACAAGGTGGCGGGGGGGACGTTCACGGCGGCGGTGGTGAGCGGCGCGGCGATAGCGAGCAACCCGGGGAGCGACCGCAGGTACTGGCTGGGCGAGCGGATCGAGGTGGCGGTGACGTTCACGCGGCCCGTGACCGTGACCGGCACGCCGCAGCTGGAGCTGAGAGTCGGCGAGGGGACTCGCCAAGCGAGCTACGCCTCGGGGACGGGGACGGACAGCCTGACGTTCCGGTACACGGTGCAGTCGGCCGACAGCGACAACAACGGGATCGGCGTCGGGGCTAACGCGCTGGGGTTGAACGGCGGGCAGATCAACGATGCTCGAGACGCGGCGGTGGCTGTGAGCCTTGGGCTGGGGACGAACGCGATCCGGAGTTCGCCGGGCCACAGGGTGGACGGCAGCCGGGAGAGGGCGGCGGCGCCCTCTGTGTACGGGGTGCATGTAGCTGACAGACCTAGCGACGGCGCGTACGGTCTGGGCGACCGAATCAGGGTCAGTGTGGGGTTCACGCGGCCGGTGACCGTGAGCGGCACGCCGCAGCTGGCGCTGGGAATCGGGGCGGCGACGCGGCAGGCGTCCTACGTCTCGGGTTCGGGGACGGCGTCGCTCGGGTTCCGTTACACGGTGGTAGCATCCGACCGCGACAGCGACGGGATCAGTATCGCGGCCGATGCGCTCGTGTTGAACGGTGGCGAGATCAACGACGCTGGAGACCCGACGATTTCGGCGAATCTGGGGCTGGGCGCGGACGCGTTCTCGAACTTGGCGGGCTACGGGGTGGACGGCGGCGAGGGGCCGCCGGGGGTGACGGGCGTGGCGCTGAACTCGCCGGTCGTGGGCGACATCTACGAGCGGGGCGAGACCATCGAAGTCACGGTCACGTTCGACGAGGCGGTGGATGTGGGCGGCTCGCCGCGGCTGGCGCTGGGGATCGGCTCGGCGACGCGGCAGGCTGCCTACCTCTCGGGCAACCGGACGGCGTCGCTCGGGTTCCGTTACACGGTGGTGCAGGCGGACGCGGACAACGACGGGATCAGCATCGCGGCGGACGCGCTGTCGCTGAACGGCGGGACGATCAGGCGCTGGCCCGGTACGGCGGACGCGCTGCTGGGTCTAGGGACGAACGCGATCGCGAACAGCGGGAGCCACAAGGTGGCGGGCGCGACGTTGACGGCGGCGGCGGTAAACGGCGCGGCGATAGCGAGCAGTCCGGCGGGCGACGACACATACGGTCCAAGCGAGCGGATCGAGGTGGCGGTGACGTTCACGCGGCCGGTGACCGTGAGCGGCACGCCGCAGCTGGCGCTGGGGATCGGTTCGGCGACCCGGCAGGCGAACTACGCCTCGGGCACGGGTACGGACAGCCTGACGTTCCATTACGCGGTGCAGGCATCCGACAGCGACACCGACGGGATCAGCATCGCGGCCGGCGCTCTGGGGCTGAACAGCGGGGCGATCAACGATGCTCGGGACGCGGCGGTGACGGCGAGCCTTGGGCTGGGCACGAACGCGATCACCGACGACGGGGATCACAAGGTGGATGGCAACCAGGGGCCTCCTGTGGTGACGGGCGTGGCCATCGGCTCGCCGGTCGTGGGCAGCACGTTCGAGCGGGGCGAGACCATCGAAGTCGCGGTGACGTTCAACAAGGCGGTGGATGTGGGCGGCACACCGCAGCTGGCGCTTGGAATCGGGTTGCAGACGCGGCAGGCGGACTACGCCTCGGGGACGGGGACGGCGTCGCTGGCGTTCCGGTACGCGGTGGTGCAGGCGGACGTGGACAACGACGGGATCAGCATCGGGGCGAACGCGCTGTCGCTGAACAGCGGGACGATCGATGTGGCGGGCGGCACGACGGACGCGACCCTTGGTCTGGGCACGAACGCTATCGAGAACAGCGGGAGCCACAAGGTGGCCGGCGGGACGCTCACGGCTCCGGCGGTGAGCGGCGCGGCGATAGCTAGCAGTCCGGCGAGCGGCAGCACGTACGGTCTGGGCGAGCGGATCGAGGTGGCGGTGACGTTCACGCGGCCGGTGACCGTGAGCGGCACGCCTCAGCTGGCGCTGGGGATCGGCACGGAGACGCGGCAGGCGGACTATGCCTCGGGCACGGGGACGGACAGCCTGACGTTCGAGTACGCGGTGCAGGCGGCCGACAGCGACAACGACGGGATCAGCGTCGGGGCGACCGCGCTGGGGCTGAACGGCGGGTCGATCAACGACGCTCGTGACGGGACGACGACGGCGAGCCTTGCGCTGGGGACGAACGCGGTCTCCTACGCGATCACCGACGACGGCGATCACATGGTGGACGGCAGCCAGGGGCCGCCGGGGGTGGCGGGCGTGGCCATCGGCTCGCCGGTCGTGGGCGACACGTTCGACTTGGACGATACCATAGAGGTGACGGTCACGTTCAACAAGGCGGTGGATGTGGGCGGCACGCCGCAGCTGGCGCTGGGGATCGGCACGGCGACGCGGCAGGCTTCCTACGTCTCCGGCACAGGCAGCGCTTCGCTGGTGTTCCGTTACACGGTGGTGCAGGCGGACGCCGACAACGACGGGATCAGCATCGCGGCGAACGCGCTGTCGCTGAACAGCGGGACGATCAAGGTCGCCGGCGGCATGACGGACGCGAACCTGGGGCTGGGGCTGAACGCGATCCAGAACAGCGAGAGCCACAAGGTGGCGGGCGGGACGTTCACGGCGGCGGCGGCGAACGGCGCGGCGATAGCTAGCAGCCCGGCGAGCGGCAGCACGTACGGGAGGAGCGAGCGGATCGAGGTGGCGGTGACGTTCACGCGGCCTGTGAGGATCGGGCTCGTCACGCCGCTGCTGGAGTTGGGAATCGGCGCGCAGACGCGCCAAGCGAACTATGCCTCGGGCTCGGGGACGGACAGCCTGACGTTCCGGTACGCGGTGCAGGCGGCCGACAGCGACACGGACGGGATCAGCGTCGGGGCTGCCGCGCTCCGGTTGAGCAGCGGCGCCATCGCCGACGCTCGGGACGCGTCGGTGGCGGCGAGCCTGGGGCTGGGCACGAACGCGATCACCAACGACGGGGATCACAAGGTGGACGGCAGCGTGGCCACCGCCACCGTGTACTCGGCCTCCATCTCCAGCGCGCCGGCCAGCGGCGACACCTACGGCGCCGGAGAGACGATCTCGGTGCAGGTGGGGTTCTCGGTGTCGGTGAGTGTAACCGGCGCCCCGCAGCTGGCGCTGACGATCGGGTCGCAGACGCGCCAAGCGTCCTACGCCTCCGGGAGCGGGACCGCGTCGCTGACGTTCGAGTACGCGGTGGCGGGCGCCGACGCGGATACGGACGGCATTGCAGTCGGGGCGGACGCGCTGGCTCTCAACGGCGGCGCCATCCGTAGCGCTGCAACCGGCAGGGCGGCCGTCCTGGATTTGGGCCACCACGCAATCTCCGACGACGGTGATCACAAGGTGGACGGGAGCACGGCCACGCCGCCCACCGTGAACGCGGTGACGGTCACCAGCTCTCCGGCCAGCGGCAACACCTACGGGGCCGGCGAGCGGATCGAGATCGACGTCGGTCTCAACATCGAGGTGTCCGTTAGCGGCAACGTGCAGCTGGCGTTGACCATCGGCGCGGCGACCCGGCAGGCGTCCCTCCTGAGCGGCGAGATCGCAAGCAAGACGCTCAGATTCGGTTACGTGGTGCAGGCCGCCGACACGGACGCCAACGGCATAGGCGTGGCCGCGGGCGCGTTGACCGGCGGCGTGCTGGTTTCTACGGCGAGCAGCGCGATAGCGAACCGCAATCTGGGCAGCCACGCCTTCGCCGCCGCGCCGAACCACAACGTGGACGGCTCGACGGCGACCGTGCCGGCGGTGAGCGCGGTCTCCATCTCCAGCTCGCCGGCCAGGAGGGACGCCTACGGAGCCAACGAGGTGATCGAGCTGCAGGTCGGGTTCACAGTGGTGGTCCAGGTGTCGGGAACGCCCCAACTGGCGCTTGGAATTGGAGGCGAGACGGCGCAGGCGGCGTATGTCGGCGGGAGCGGGAGCAAGACCCTGACGTTCCAGTACCGCGTGGGGGCAACGGACTTGGACAACGACGGAATCAGCGTCGGCGGGGGCGCGCTGACGGCGGACGGTGGAACGATCCGCAGCGGCGTCGCGACCAACGCGGCGCTGGCGCTGGGCAGCCACGCCTTCGGGAACGACGCGGCGCACAAGGTGAACGGGGTGGCTACCGCACCGACGTTCACTTCGATCTTGGTCGTCAGCTCGCCGGCCAGCGGCGACACCTACGGAGCCGGCGAGACGATCGCCGTGCAGATTGTCTTCAGCTTGCCCGTGGTGGTTACGGGCACGCCGCAGCTGGCGCTGACGATCGGAAGCGCAACCGAACAGGCGGATTACGTGCGCCTCGTCAGCGCCCGGACCCTGCGGTTCGAGTACGCGGTTCGGCCCGGCGACAGGGACGCGGACGGGGTGAGCGTGGGTTCGGGCGCGCTGACGCTGGCCGGCGGAACCATTCGGACCGCGGGAGGGACGAATGCCTTGCTGCCGCTCGTCGCCCAAGCCCTTAATAACCGACTGAGCCAAGTCGTCAAGGTGGACGGCAGCGTGGTGCCCGTGCCGTCCGTGACCAGTGTGACTATATCCAGCTCTCCCGCCAGCGCGAGCACGTACGCGGGGGGCGAGACGATCTCGGTGCAGGTGGGCTTCAGCTTGCCGGTGACGGTGACCGGAACGCCGCAGTTGGCGCTGGGAATCGGTTCCGGCACGGCGAACGCGGCCTACGCCGACGGGAGCGGGACGCGGATCTTGACGTTCAGCTACGCGCCGCTGGCCACCGACGAGGACACGGACGGCATCAGCATCGGCGCGGCTGCGTTGTCCCTGAACGGCGGCGCGATTCAGAGCAGCTTGGGCGCGGACGCGAGCACGGGTCTCGGGACCCACGCCATCACCAACTCCGGCAGCCACAAGGTGGACGGAACGACGACGGTTCCGGTGGTGAACTCGGTTTCGATTACCACCTCTCCGGTCCATGCTGCCTACGGGGAGAGAGAAAACATCTCGGTGCAGGTGGGCTTCAGCTTGGCGGTGACGGTGACGGGCGCGCCGCAGCTAGGGCTGACGATCGGGAGCACGGTCCGACAGGCGGCCTACGTCGGCGGCAGCGGGACGAAGACCCTGACATTCGACTACGCCGTGCAAGGGACAGACGTGGACGGGAACGGCATCAGCATCACCGCTACCGCCCTGTCGCTGAACAGCGGAACGATTCAAAGCCGGAGCGGGACCACCGCGGCGCTGACATTGGGCAGCCACGCCATCAACGACGCAAACGGCCAATCCGTACTAGGAACCGGAGCCGTCGGCAGCCCCAGAGTCCTCCGCGTGAACAGCGCCCCGGCCAGCGGAACCACCTACGCAGCCGGCGAGGTGATCGAAGCGCTGGTCACGTTCGGCGGTTTCCCGACGGTGGACGGGACGCCGCAACTTGAGCTGACAATCGGCAACGCCACCAGGCAGGCCGACTTCGACCGCGTCTCGGTCTCTAGCCTGTACTTCAGGTACAGGGTGCAGGCCGCCGATCTGGATGCCGACGGCATCAGCATCGGGCCCAACGCCCTGACGCTGAACGGGGGGCGCATATACGGCAGCTCCCTTGGCAACTTCGCCATCGGGCTCGGCGACTTGGCGCTGACGAACGCCGTGAACCACAAGGTGAACGGCACGACGACGGTACCCACGGTGAACGCGCTGAACTTCGCCGCCGGTCCGGCGAGCGGGAACAGCTACGGGGCGGGCGAAACGATCGAAGTGCGGGTCGGCTTCCAGATTCCCGTGACGGTGACGGGTGCGCCATACGTAACGCTGGGGATCGGAAGTTCGACCAAGCAGGCGGCGTACGCCAGCGGCAGCGGGACCAACACCCTGACGTTCCACTACTTGGTGCAGGCGGCGGACTCGGACCCGAACGGGATCACAGTCGGGGCGAGCGCGCTGTCGCTGAACAGCGGCACGATCCAGAGCGGAGCGGGAACCAACGCGTCGTTGGCGTTGGGCAGCCACGCCGCCGCCGACTCTGACGGCCACCGAGTGAACGGGAGCCTGGCGACGGCCCCGTCGGTGACCGGCGCGAGCCTGACCAGCTCGCCGGCCAGCGGCGACACGTACGGGGCTGGCGAGCAGATCGACGTGGAGGTCGCGTTCGATATCGCCGTGAACGTGACGGGCGCGCCTCGGCTGGCGTTGTCCCTCGGCGGCGGAACCCGGCAGGCGGCGTACTCGGGCGGGAGCGGGACGAAGACGCTCGCCTTCTCGTACGTCGTGCAGTTTGCGGACCGGGACTCGGACGGAGTCGGCGTGGTTGCGAGCGCCTTGTCGCTCGCCGGCGGAACGATCCAGAGCGCCCTCGGCGCGAACGCGGCGCTGGACTTGGGCAGCCACGCCATCGCCACGGCGTCCGACCACCAAGTGGACGGCCGCACGGCCACGGCGGCCACGGTTGCAGGGGTGACGATCACGAGCAGCCCGGCCAGCGGCGACACCTACGGGGCGGGCGAGACGATCTCCGTGCGCATCGGCTACCAAGTCGGCGTGACGGTGGCGGGAACGCCGCGGCTCGCGCTGGGCATCGGCTCCAAGGTGCGGCAGGCGGCCTACGCGAGCGGCAGCGGGACGAACGCCCTGACGTTCGCGTACACGGTTGCGGCCGCGGACTCCGACGACAACGGGGTCAGCGTCGGGGCGAATGCGCTGTCGCTCGGCGGAGGCGCGATTCAGACCGGCGTGGGGACGGCGGCGGCGCTGTCGCTCGGCAGCCACGCGATTACCAACGATGCCGGTCACAAGGTGAGCGGCGCCGCTACCGTTCCGGTCGTGGACGCCGTGTCGATCACCAGTTCGCCCATCGGAACGCACTACAGGGCCGGCGAGACGATCTCCGTGCAAGTCGGCTTCCAGGTCCCCGTGACGGTGATAGGGGCGCCGCAGCTAACGCTGGGTATCGGGGCCTCGAACGTTCAGGCGAGCTATGCGAGCGGCAGCGAAACACGAACGCTGACGTTCGGCTACGAGGTGCAGGCGGTGGACAGCGACGGCAACGGCGTCAGCGTCAACGCGTTGTCGCTCAATGGCGGCACGATCCGGAGCGGCACGGGCACGAACGCGGCGCTGGGGCTGGGCAGCCATTCCATCTCCAACGACGGCAACCACTTGGTAAACGGGACGCTGTTGTCGGACGTGACCGGAGTGACGATCACGAGCAGCCCCGCGAGCGGAACCACATACGGGGCCGGGGAGACGATCCAGGCGGTGGTTCGGTTTGGTACCGCGCTTGCGGTTTCCGGGACGCCGCAGCTGGCACTGACGATCGGCGCCTCTACCGTGCAGGCGAACTTCGCGCCGCAGTCCGCTACCGTATACACAGTGCCGTTCGACTATACGGTGAAGGCCACGGATGTGGACAACGACGGCATCAGCATCGGGCCGAATGCGCTTACCCTGAACGGCGGAAGCATCGAAAACGCCGGCGGCACGGCTCTCGCGCTCTATCTGAACAGCCACGCGATCTCCAACTCGTCGAACCACAAGGTGGACGGCCCGGCGACGGTGCCTGCCGTGAACGGGGCTAGCATCGGCAACCCCTCGAGCGGCCAAACCTTCGGAGCGGGCGAGACGATCCCGGTGCGGATCACCTTCCAGATTCCGGTAACGGTGACGGGTACGCCGCAGCTGGAGCTGGGGATGAGCGCCGGGACCGTGCAAGCGGCCTATTCCAGCGGAAGCGGCACGAAGAACTTGACGTTCCAGTACGAGGTGTCCGCGACAGACGTCGATACGGACGGGATCAGCATCGACGCGAGCGCTCTGGGATTGAACGGCGGCACAATCCGGAGCGGCGCCAGGACCAACGCGGCGCTGGGGCTGGGCAGCTCGGCGATCACGAACTCCAGCGGCCACAGGGTGGACGGATCGACTGCGACGGCCCCGTCGGTGAACGCAGTCTCGGTGGCGAGCGCTCCGGTCGTGGGCGACACGTACCGGGCCGGCGAGCGGATCGAGGTGAAAGTCGGGTTCGACATCGCCGTGGACGTGACGGGCGCGCCGCAGCTGGCCCTTGCGATCGGCGGCTTCACGAGGCAGGCCGGACATCTGAGCGGGAGCGGCACGAATACTCTGACGTTCGGCTACTCCATCCAGTCCTCGGACGCCGACACCGACGGGATCGACGTGACTGCGAACGCGCTGTCGCTGAACAGCGGCAGTATCCGGAGCGCGCACGGCGCGGACGCGACCCTCGGCTTGGGCAGCCACGCCATCGCCGCCGCCACGGGCCACAAGGTGGATGGCAGCACGGCCACGACGCCATCGGTGGCCGGGGTCTCGGTGACGAGCTCGCCTGCCGGCGGCGACACCTACGGTGCGGGCGAGACAATATCCGTCGGGGTGCAGTTCCAGGTTCCGGTGATCGTGACAGGGACGCCGGAGCTGGCGTTGGGCATAGGAACCGAAGTCGCGCGCGCCGCCTACGCCGTCGGCAGCGGAACCCGAACCTTGACCTTCAGTTATGCCGTGCTCGCCTCGGACCGGGACACCGACGGCATCGGCATCGGGGCCAACGCGCTCGGGCTGAGCGGGGGCACGATCCGAAGCGGATCGGGAACTGACGCGACGCTGGGGCTGGGCAGTCACGTCATCGTCAACTTGAGCGGCCACAAGGTGGACGGGCCCACCACGATGCCGGGGGCGACCGGGCTGGCGATCTCCAGCACGCCAGGGAGCGGCAGCACCTACGAGGCGGGCGAAACGATCTTGGCGCAGGTGACCTTCGCCGTCCCCGTGACGGTGACAGGGACGCCGCGGCTGGCTCTGGCGATCGGCGGAGCGGCGGCCCAGGCCGCCTACTCGGCTGGCTCCGACACGAAGACGCTGACGTTCAGCTACGTGGTAGGACCAGTCGACATGGACACCGACGGGCTCGGCATCGGCCCGAGTGCGCTGTCTCTGAACGGGGGCACGATCCGGACCGGTGCGGGCACCAACGTGAACTTGGCCCTCGGCGCCCACGCCATCGCAGTCGCCACGGGCCACAAGGTGAACGGAGCCCTGGGGCCGCCGGGCGTGACGGGCGTGGCGCTGAACTCGCCGGTCGTGGGCGACACGTTCGAGCGTGGCGAGACCATCGAAGTCACGGTGACGTTCAACAAAGCGGTGGACGTGGGCGGCGCGCCGCAGCTGGCGCTGGGAATCGGCACGGTGACGCGGCAGGCGTCCTACGTCTCGGGGACGGGCACGGCGTCGCTTGTGTTCCGGTACACGGTGGTGCAGGCGGACGCGGACACGGACGGGCTCAGCATCGGGGCGGACGCGCTGTCGCTGAACAGCGGGTCGATCGATGTGGCGGGCGGGGCCACCGATGCTTTGCTGAGGCTGGGCGCGGCCGCGATCGTCAACAGCCGGAATCACAAGGTGGCGGGCGCCTCGTTCACGGCCCCGTCGGTGACTGGCGTGTCGATCTCCAGTAGTCCTGCCAGCGGCAGCACGTACGGGACGGGCGAGGCGATCGAGGTGGCGGTGATCTTCACGCGGTCCGTAACCGTGAGCAGCACGCCGCAGCTGGCGCTGGGGATCGGCACTGAGACGCGCCAGGCGAACTACGTCTCGGGCACGGGTACGGACAGCCTGACGTTCCGCTACGCCGTGGTGGCGGCGGACAGCGACAGCGACGGGATCAGCGTTGGGGCTACCGCGCTGACGCTGAACAGCGGGACGATCAACGACGCGCGCGACGGGACGACGACGGCGAGCCTGGGGCTGGGTACGAACGCGATCACCGACGACGGGGATCACATGGTGGACGGCGCCCAAGGGCCGCCGGGGGTGACGGGCGTGGCGATCGGCTCGCCGGTCGTGGGCGACACGTTCGAGCGGGGCGAGCGGATCGAGGTCACGGTGACGTTCAACAAGGCGGTGGACGTGAGCGGCACGCCGCAGCTGGCGCTGGGGATCGGCTCGGCGACCCGCCAAGCGTCCTACGCCTCGGGCACGGGCACGGCGTCGCTGGTGTTCCGGTACACGGTCGCCTCGGGCGACACGGACAACGACGGGCTCAGCATCGGGGCGGACGCGCTGTCGCTGAACAGCGGGTCGATCGACGTGGCTGGCGGGACGACCGACGCGGTGCTGGGGCTGGGCGCGAACGCGATCGACAACAGCGAGAGCCACAAGGTGGCGGGCGGGACGTTCACGGCGGCGGCGGTAAGCGGTGCCGAGATAGCGAGCAACCCGGCGAGCGGCAACACGTACGGCCTGGGCGAGCGGATCGAGGTGGCGGTGACGTTCACGCGGCCCGTGACCGTGAGCGGCACGCCGCAGCTGGCGCTTGGAATCGGCTCGGAGACGCGCCAAGCGGACTATGCCTCCGGCACGGGCACGGACAGCCTGACCTTCCGGTACACGGTGCAGATATCCGACCGCGACACGGACGGGATCAGCGTCGGGGCGACCGCGCTCGGGCTGAACAGCGGGGAGATCAACGACGCTCGCGACGCGGCGGTTGCGGCGAGCCTGGCGCTGGGTACGAACGCGATCTCGAGCAACTCCAGCCACAGGGTGGAGGGCAGCCTGGGGCCGCCGGGCGTGACGGGCGTGACCGTCGGTCTGCCCGAGGTAGGTAGCACGTTCGAGCGGGGCGAGCGGATCGAGGTCACGGTGACGTTCAACAAGGCGGTGGACGTGGACGGCACACCGCAGCTGGCGCTTGGAATCGGCTCGGCGACGCGGCAGGCGTCCTACGCCTCGGGCACGGGGACGGCGTCGCTGGTGTTCCGCTACACGGTGGTGGCGGCGGACGCGGACAACGACGGGCTCAGCATCGCGGCAAACGCGCTGTCGCTGAACAGCGGGTCGATCGATGCGGCTGGCGCGACTACCGATGCTCTGCTGGGGCTGGGCGCGAACGCGATCGACAACAGCTTCAGCCACAAGGTGGCGGGCGGAACGTTCACGGGGGCTGCGGCGAGCGGCGTGGCGATAGCGAGCGCCCCGGGCAGCGGAAACACGTACGGGCAGGGCGAGCGGATCGAGGTGGCGGTGACGTTCACGCGGTCGGTGACCGTGACCCCCACGCCGCAGCTGGCGCTTGGAATCGGCTCGGAGACGCGCCAAGCGGACTACGCCTCGGGCACGGGCACGGACAGCCTGACCTTCCGGTACACGGTGCAGGCATCCGACCGCGACAGCGACGGGATCAGCGTCGGGGCGACCGCGCTGTCGCTGAACAGCGGGGCGATCAACGATGCGCGCGACGCAACGGTGGCGGCGAGCCTGAGCACGAACGCGATCACGAACTCGACGAACCACAGGGTGGCCGGCAGCGTGGCCACCGCCACCGTGAACTCGGTCTCCATCTCCAGCGCGCCGGCCAGCGGCGACACCTACGAGGCGGGCGAAACGATCAGCGTCCAGGTTGGATTCAGCGCCTCCGTGACCGTGACGGGCACGCCGCAGCTGGCGCTGGGCATCGGGAGCGCGACGCGGCAGGCCGCTTACGCCAGCGGGAGCGAAACCGGCACGCTGACGTTCAGCTACGAGGTGGCGGCCACCGACCAGGACAACAACGGGATCAGCGTTGTCTCATCGGCGTTGTCGCTCAACAACGGGACTATCAAGACCGCGACGTCGGCGAACGCCGCGCTGGGGCTGGGCAGTCACACCATCACCGACGCGAGCAGCCACAAGGTGGACGGCCCGGCCACGGCGCCCGTCGTTAACGCAGTATCGATCGTCACGTCGCCCGCAAGCGGGAACACCTACGGCGCGGGCGAGACGATCTCCGTCCAAGTGGACTTCACTCTGCCGGTGACGGTGACCGGCACGCCCACGCTCGCGCTGGGGATCGGAACCAAGACGCCGACCGCCCTCTACTCCAGCGGCAGTCGTACTCGATCCCTCGTCTTCACCTACGTGACCAAGGCGACGGACGCCGACACCGACGGGATCAGCGTGTCGGCGACCGGCTTGGCGCTCTCCGGCGGCACCCTGCAGAGCGCGGCGGGAGTCGATGCGGCGCGGGGCTTGGGCAGCCACGCCATCTCCAACGCGCCAGCTCACAAAGTGGACGGGCGGGCGACCGTGCCTGCGGTGAGCGCGGTGTCGATCACGAGCTCGCCGCAAGCATCCAGCACATACAACGCGAATGAAACGATCTCTGTTGATCTCCGGTTCACCATTCCGGTGCGGGTTACGGGCACGCCGCAGTTGGCGCTGACGATCGGAAGCAAGACTCGGCAGGCAGCGTACGCCTCGGGGACGGGCACCGCGTCGCTGACCTTCCGCTACACGGTGGTGGCGGATGACGAGGACACCGACGGGATCGAGATCGGGGCGAGCGCCCTCTCGCTGAACGGCGGGACGATCCGGAGCGAGGCAGGAACCCACGCGGCACGGGGCTTGGGCAGTCACGCCATTTCCGCCGCATCGAGCCACAAGGTGAACGGAGGCAACAGTATCGACGCTCGGTTAGTCGAGCTCGCCTTCACGAGCGTCCCGGGAGTGGGAAACACCTACGGGCTGGGCGAGACGATTACCGCGACCGCGACTTTCAACCTCCCCGTAACGGTGACCGGAACCCCGCAGCTATTGATTGACGTGGGGGCGAACAGACGAGCGGCGCTTTACAATGCCGGCTCCCGCACGCGTCAGTTGACGTTCAACTACACGGTGACGGCCGACGACGAGGACCCCAACGGGATCGGAGTCGGAGAAGAAGCGGTGGTGCTCGGCGGCATCAACAAGATCCTCGATGCGGGAGGCTCCGACGCCGTCCTGGATGAGAACGTGTACAAGATCCCGGACGCGGGCAGCCACAGGGTGGACGGCAAGACCGACAACCGGGCGTCGATCCCCTCGGTGAGATCGGTCGCCTTCTCCAGCAGGCCGGCCGCCTCCGCGACCTACGGCGCGGGTGAGACGATCTCCGTGCAGATAGTCTTCAGGACGGCCGTGACCGTGACCGGCACGCCGCAGCTGGCGCTGACGATCGGGAGCGCGACGCGGCAAGCTGCGTACGCGAGCGGCAGCGGGTCCACCACCCTGACGTTCAGCTACACTGTGGGTACCAGCGACAGGGACACCGACGGCATCGATGTCAGTGCGCTGTCGCTCAACAGCGGCACGATCCGCGCCGGAAGCACTAACGCGGCACTGGGCTTCGACCCTATAATCGGGCCGCTCCACAAGGTCGACGGCCCGGCGACGGCACCTGCCGTGAACGCAGTGTCGATCGTCACGTCGCCCGCCAGCGGGGACACGTACGGCGCGGGCGAGACCATTACGGTTCAAGTCGGCTTCCAGATCCCCGTGGTGGTGACGGGCACGCCGCGGCTCGCGCTCGCCGTCGGCAGTTCGACCCGGCAAGCAACCTACGCGGGCGGCAGCGGGACCGACGAGTTGACGTTCGGCTACGTCGTCGCGGCCACCGACACCGACACCGACGGGATCAGCGTCGCCGCGAACGCCTTGACACTGAACAGCGGGACGATCCAGAGCTGGTCGACGACCAACGCGGCGCTGGGCCTCGGTAGCCACGCCGTTTCCAACAGCGGCGGGCACAAGGTCAACGGTGCGGCGACGGCGCCCGCCGTCAACGCGGTGGCGATCACCAGCTCGCCGGCCAGCGGGGACACCTACGGCGCAGGCGAGACGATCACTGTGAAGGTGGGCTTCCACATTGCGGTTACGGTCACGGGGACGCCGCAGCTGGCGTTGGGGATGGGCACTGGGACCGTGCAAGCGGCCTACACGAGCGGAACCGGCACCAAGAGCTTGACGTTCCAGTACGAGGTGTCCGCGACAGACGTGGACGCGGACGGGATCGGCATCGGCGCGAGCGCGCTGGGATTGAACGGCGGCGCAATCCGGAGCGGCGCGATGACCAACGCGGCGCTGGGCCTGGGCTCCTACGCGATCTCGGCGGCGACCGGCCACAAGGTGAATGGGGTCATGACCGTGCCCGCCGTGAACGCGGTCTCCATCATCAGCACCCCGGCCAGCGGCGCCACCTACGGCAACGGCGAGACGATCTCGGTGCAGGTGTCGTTCCAGGTACCGGTTACAGTCACGCCGACGCCGCAGCTGGCGCTGGGGATGGGCGCCGGGACCGTGCAAGCGGACTACACGAGCGGAAGCGGCACCAAGAGCTTGACGTTCCAGTACGAGGTGGCCCCGACCGACACGGACACGGACGGCATCAGCATAGGCGGGAGCGCGCTAGGGCTGAACGGCGGAACAATCGAGAGCGGTGCAGGGACCGCTGCGCTGCTGGCGTTGGGGACGAACGCGATCACCGACGACGGGAATCACATGGTGGACGGCAGCCAGGGGCCGCCGGGTGTGACGGGCGTGGCGCTGAACTCGCCGGTGGTGGGCGACACCTACGAGCTGGGCGAGACGATCGAGGCGACGGTGACGTTCAACAAGGCGGTGGACGTGACGGGGACGCCTCAGCTGGCGCTGGGGATCGGCGCGGCGACGCGGCAGGCGTCCTACGCCTCGGGGACGGGGACGGCGTCGCTGGTGTTCCGGTACACGGTCGCCTCGGGCGACGCGGACAACGACGGTCTCAGCATCGGGGCGAACGCTCTGGGGCTGAACAGCGGGACGATCGACGTGGCGGGGGGGACGACCGACGCGCTGCTGGGTCTGGGCGCGAACGCGATCGACAACAGCTCCAGCCGCAAGGTGGCGGGCGGGACGTTCACGCTGCCGGCAGTGCGCGGTGTGGCGATTACGAGCAGCCCGGCGGCTAGCGACAACACTTACGTCCTGGGCGAGCAGATCGAGGTGGCGGTGATGTTCACGCGGCCCGTGACGGTGAGCGGCATGCCGCAGCTGGCGCTGGGAATCGGCGCCGAGACGCGCCAAGCTACCTACGCCTCGGGCACGGGTCCGGACAGCCTGACGTTCCGCTACGCGGTGGCGGCATCGGACATGGACGACGATGGGATCAGCGTGGCCGCGAATGCGCTCCAGAGAGCCCATGCGGTCATGAGGTTGATCACTGACGCGCGGGACGGGACGTTGGCAGCGAACTTGGCGCTGGGCACGCACGCGATTACCAACGACGGGGACCACAAGGTGGACGGCAGCCAGGGTCCGCCTGGGGTGACGGGCGTGGCGATCGGCTCGCCGGTCGTGGGCGACACGTTCGAGCGGGGCGAGCGGATCGAGGTGACGGTGACGTTCAACAAGGCGGTGGACGTGGGCGGCACGCCGCATCTGGCGCTCGGGGTCGGCTCGGCGACGCGCCAAGCGGAGTACGCTTCGGGCACGGGGTCGGCGTCGCTGGTGTTCCGGTACACGGTTGCTTCGGGCGACGCGGACAACGACGGACTCAGCATCGCGGCGAACGCGCTGTCGCTGAACAGCGGGTCGATCGACGTGGCGAGCGGGACGACCGACGCGCTGCTGGGTCTGGGCGCGAACGCGATCGACAACAGCTCCGGCCACAAGGTGGCGGGCGGGACGTTCACGGCGGCGGCGGTGAGCGGCGCGGCGGTAACGAGCAGCCCCGCAAGCGGTAGCACGTACGGGCTGGGCGAGCAGATCGAGGTGCAGCTGACTTTCAACCGGCCGGTTACCGTGAGCGGGATGCCGCAGCTGGCGCTGGGAATCGGCACGGCG
The DNA here is from genome assembly GCA_958295645.1 of Longimicrobiales bacterium. Taxonomy (GTDB): domain Bacteria; phylum Gemmatimonadota; class Gemmatimonadetes; order Longimicrobiales; family Gaopeijiaceae. Next base: position 2,173,744 of record OY282361.1, on the reverse strand, counting down.
ACTCGCCAAGCGACCTACGCCTCGAGCCCCAGCACCGCGACGGTCCTGGTCTTCCGGTACACGGTGCAGGCGGCGGACAGCGACATGGACGGGCTCAGCGTCGCGGCGACGGCTTTGGGGCTGAACAGCGGGTCGATCAACGACGCGCGCGACAGGACGACGACGGCGAGCCTGGGGCTGGGGACGAACGCGATCACCGACGACGGGGATCACATGGTGGACGGCAGCCAGGGGCCGCCGGGAGTGACGGGCGTGGCGATCGGCTCGCCGGCGGTGGGCAGCACGTTCGAGCGGGGCGAGCGGATCGAAGTGACGGTGACGTTCAACAAGGCGGTGGACGTGAGCGGCACGCCGCAGCTGGGGCTGGGGATTGGGCTGCGGACGCGGCTGGCCGATTACGTCTCCGGCACGGGCACGGCGTCGCTTGTGTTCCGGTACACGGTGGTGCAGGCAGACGCGGACACGGACGGGCTCAGCATCGGGACGAGCGCACTGCGGTTGAACAGCGGGTCGATCGACGTGGCGGGCGGGGCGTTGGACGCGTTGCTGGGTCTGGGCGCGAACGCGGTCGAGAACAGCTCCAGCCACAAGGTGGCGGGCGGGACGTTGACGGCGGCGGCGGTGAGCGGCGCGGCGGTAGCGAGCACTCCGGCGACCGGCAGCACGTACGGGTTGAGCGAGACCATCGAGGTGGCGGTGACGTTCACGCGGCCCGTGACGGTGAGCGGCCCGCCGCAACTGGCGCTGGGGATCGGCTCGGAGACGCGGCAGGCGTCCTACGCCTCCGGTTCGGGGACGGACAGCCTGACGTTCCGCTACACCGTAGTGACGGCGGACAGCGACAACGACGGGATCAGCGTCGCGGCGACCGCGCTGACGCTGAACAGCGGGTCGATCAACGACGCTCGCGACGGAACGACGGCGGCGAGCCTCGGGCTGGGCGCGAACGCGATCACCAACGACGGGGACCACAAGGTGGACGGCGCCCAGGGGCCGCCGGGAGTGACGGGCGTGGCGCTGAACTCGCCGGTCGTGGGCGACATCTACGAGCGGGGCGAGCGGATCGAGGTGACGGTGACGTTCAACAAGGCGGTGGACGTGGGCGGCACGCCGCAGCTGGCGCTGGGGATCGGCGCGCAGACGCGGCAGGCGTCCTACGCCTCGGGCACGGGCACGGCGTCGCTGGTGTTCCAGTACACGGTGGTGCAGGCTGATACGGACAACGACGGGCTCAGCATCGCGGCGGACGCGCTGGGGCTGAACAGCGGGTCGATCGACGTGGCGGGCGGGGCGTTGGACGCACTGCTGGGTCTGGGCGCGAACGCGGTCGCCAACAGCTCAAGCCACAAGGTGGCGGGCGGGACGTTGACGGCGGCGGCGGTGAGCGGCGCGGCGGTAGCGAGCACTCCTTCGAGCGGCAGCACGTACGGGCTGGGCGAGACCATCGAGGTGGCGGTGACGTTCACGCGGCCCGTGACGGTGGGCGGCACGCCGCAGCTGGCGCTGGGGGTCGGCTCGGAGACGCGGCAGGCGTCCTACGCCTCCGGTTCGGGTACGGACAGCCTGACGTTCCGCTACGCCGTGGTGACGGCCGACAGCGACACGGACGGGATCAGCGTCGCGGCGACCGCGCTGACGCTGAACAGCGGCGCGATCAACGACGCTCGCGACGCGGCGGCTACGGCGAGCCTCGGGCTGGGCGCGAACGCGATCACCAACGACGGGGACCACAAGGTGGACGGCGCCCAGGGGCCGCCGGGCGTGACGGGCGTGGCGCTGAACTCGCCGGTCGTGGGCGACATCTACGAGCGGGGCGAGACGATCGAGGCGACGGTGACGTTCAACAAGGCGGTGGACGTGGGCGGCACGCCGCAGCTGGCGCTGGGGATCGGCGCGGCGACGCAGCAGGCGTCCTACGTCTCGGGGACGGGCACGGCGTCGCTTGTGTTCCGGTACACGGTCGCCTCGGGCGACGCGGACAACGACGGGCTCAGCATCGCGGCGGACGCGCTGGGGCTGAACAGCGGGTCGATCGACGTGGCGGGCGGGGCGTTGGACGCGCTGCTGGGTCTGGGCGCGAACGCGATCGAGAACAGCTCCAGCCACAAGGTGGCGGGCGGGACGTTGACGGCGGCGGCGGTAAGCGGCGCGGCGATATCTAGCAGCCCGGCGAGCGGCAGCACGTACGGGCTGAGCGAGACCATCGAGGTGCAGCTGACGTTCAACCGCCCGGTGACGGTGACGGGCCCGCCGCAGCTGGCGCTGGGGATCGGCTCGGAGACGCGCCAAGCGGACTACGCCTCCGGCTCGAGCACGGCGACGAGCCTGACCTTCCGGTACACAGTGCAGGCATCCGACAGCGACACGGACGGGATCAGCGTCGCGGCGACCGCTCTGGGGCTGAACAGCGGGTCGATCAACGACGCGCGGGACGCGGCGACGGCGGCGAGCCTGGGGCTGGGGACGAACGCGATCACCAACGACGCGGACCACATGGTGGAAGGCGCCCAGGGGCCGCCGGGGGTGACGGGCGTGGCGCTGAACTCGCCGGTCGTGGGCGACATCTACGAGCGGGGCGAGACGATCGAGGTGACGGTGACGTTCAACAAGGCGGTGGACGTGGGCGGCACGCCGCAGCTGGCGCTGGGGATCGGCGCGCAGACGCGGCAGGCGTCCTACGCCTCGGGCACGGGCACGGCGTCGCTGGTGTTCCAGTACACGGTGGTGCAGGCGGACACGGACAACGACGGGCTCAGCATCGCGGCGGACGCGCTGGGGCTGAACAGCGGGTCGATCGACGTGGCGGGCGGGACGTTGGACGCGTTGCTGGGTCTGGGCGCGAACGCGGTCGCCAACAGCTCAAGCCACAAGGTGGCGGGCGGGACGTTGACGGCGGCGGCGGTAAGCGGCGCGGCGGTAGCGAGCAGCCCGGCGACCGGCAGCACGTACGGTCTGGGCGAGCAGATCGAGGTGCAGCTGACGTTCAACCGCCCGGTGACGGTGACGGGCCCGCCGCAGCTGACGCTGGGGATCGGCACGGAAACGCGCCAAGCGGACTACGCCTCGAGCTCGAGCACGGCGACGGTCCTGGTCTTCCGTTATACGGTGCAGGCGGCGGACGGCGACACGGACGGGATCAGCGTCGCGGCGACCGCTTTGGGGCTGAACAGCGGGTCGATCAACGACGCTCGCGATGGAACGACGGCGGCGAGCCTCGGGCTGGGCACGAACGCGATCACCAACGACGGGGATCACAAGGTGGACGGCGCCCAGGGGCCGCCGGGCGTGACGGGCGTGGCGCTGAACTCGCCGGTCGTGGGCGACATCTACGAGCGGGGCGAGACGATCGAGGCGACGGTGACGTTCAACAAGGCGGTGGACGTGGGCGGCACGCCGCAGCTGGCGCTGGGGATCGGCGCGGCGACGCAGCAGGCGTCCTACGTCTCGGGGACGGGCACGGCGTCGCTTGTGTTCCGGTACACGGTCGCCTCGGGCGACGCGGACAACGACGGGCTCAGCATCGCGGCGGACGCGCTGGGGCTGAACAGCGGGTCGATCGACGTGGCGGGCGGGGCGTTGGACGCGCTGCTGGGTCTGGGCGCGAACGCGATCGAGAACAGCTCCAGCCACAAGGTGGCGGGCGGGACGTTGACGGCGGCGGCGGTGAGCGGCGCAGCGGTAGCGAGCACTCCGGCAAGCGGCAGCACCTACGGTCTGAGCGAGACCATCGAGGTGGCGGTGACGTTCACGCGGCCCGTGACGGTGACGGGCCCGCCGCAGCTGGCGCTGGTGATCGGCACGGAGACGCGGCAGGCGAGCTACGCCTCCGGCTCGAGCACGGCGACGGTCCTGGCGTTCCAGTACGCCGTGGTGGCGACGGACAGCGACACGGACGGGATCAGCGTCGCGGCGACCGCGCTGGGGCTGAACAGCGGGTCGATCAACGATGCTCGCGACGGGACGACGGCGGCGAGCCTGGGGCTGGGGACGAACGCGATCACCAACGACGGGGATCACAAGGTGGACGGCGCCCAGGGGCCGCCGGCGGTGACGGGCCTGGCGCTCAACTCGCCGGTCGTGGGCGACATCTACGAGCGGGGCGAGCGGATCGAGGTGACGGTGACGTTCAACAAGGCGGTGGACGTGGGCGGCACGCCGCAGCTGGCGCTCGGGATCGGCGCGCAGACGCGGCAGGCGTCGTACGTCTCGGGCACGGGCACGGTGTCGCTTGTGTTCCGCTACACGGTGGTGCAGGCGGATACGGACAACGACGGGCTCAGCATCGCGGCGGACGCGCTGGGGCTGAACAGCGGGTCGATCGACGTGGCGGGCGGGGCGTTGGACGCGCTGCTGGGTCTGGGCGCGAACGCGATCGAGAACAGCTCCAGCCACAAGGTGGCGGGCGGGACGTTGACGGCGGCGGCGGTGAGCGGAGCGGCGATAGCGAGCACTCCTTCGAGCGGCAGCACGTACGGGCTGAGCGAGACCATCGAGGTGCAGCTGACGTTCAACCGCCCGGTGACAGTGACGGGCCCGCCGCAGCTGGCGCTGGGAGTCGGCACGGAGACTCGCCAAGCGAACTACGCCTCGAGCCCGAGCACGGCGACGGTCCTGGTCTTCCGTTATACGGTGCAGACGGCGGACAGCGACACGGACGGGCTCAGCGTCGGGGCGAGTGCGCTGGGGCTGAACAGCGGCGAGATCAACGACGCGCGCGACGCGGCGACGGCGGCGAGCCTGGGATTGGGCGCGAACGCGATCACGAACGACGGGGACCACAAGGTGGACGGCGCCCAGGGGCCGCCGGGGGTGACGGGCGTAACGCTGAACTCGCCGGTCGTGGGCGGCATCTACGAGCGGGGCGAGACGATCGAGGCGACGGTGACGTTCAACAAGGCTGTGGACGTGGGCGGCACGCCGCAGCTGGCGCTGGGGATCGGCGGGGCGACGCGGCAGGCGTCCTACGCCTCGGGGACGGGCACGGCGTCGCTGGTCTTCGAGTACACGGTGGTGCAGGCGGACGCTGACAACGACGGGCTCAGCATCGCGGCGGACGCACTGGGGCTGAACAGCGGGTCGATCGACGTGGCGGGCGGGACGTTGGACGCACTGCTGGGCCTAGGCGCGAACGCGATCGAGAACAGCTCCAGCCACAAGGTGGCGGGCGGGACGTTGACTGCGCCGGTGGTGACGCGCGTGGTGATAGCGAGCACTCCGGCGAGCGGCAGCACGTACGGGCTGGGCGAGCAGATCGATGTGCAGGTGAGGGTCAACCGCCCGGTGACGGTGACGGGCACGCCGCAGCTGTCGCTGGGGATCGGCACGGAGACGCGCCAAGCGGACTACTACGCGGGCCCGAGCACGCGTTGGCTGGCGTTCCAGTACACGGTGCAGGCGGCGGACGGCGACGGCGACGGGATCAGCGTCGCGGCGACCGCACTGGGGCTGAACAGCGGGTCGATCAACGATGCTCGCGACGGGACGACGGCGGCGAGCCTGGGGCTGGGGACGCACGCGATCACCAACGACGGGGATCACAGGGTGGACGGCGCCCAGGGGCCGCCGGGGGTGACGGGCGTGGCGCTCAACTCGCCGGTCGTGGGCGACACGTTCGAGCGGGGCGAGACGATCGAGGTGACGGTGACGTTCAACAAGGCGGTGGACGTGGGCGGTACGCCGCGCCTGGGGCTGACGATCGGGACGGGGGTGCCGCGGGCGTCCTACGCCTCGGGCACGGGCACGGAGTCGCTGGTCTTCGAGTACACGGTGGTGCAGGGGGTCACGGACAACGACGGGATCAGCATCCCGGCGAACGCGCTGGAGCTGAACGGCGGCAGGATTGATGTGGCGGGCGGGACCACCGATGCGCTGCTGGGTCTGGGCGCGAACGCCATTGAGAACAGCTCCGGCCACAAGGTGGCGGGCGGGACGTTCACGGCGGCGGCGGTAAGCGGCGCGGCGGTAACGAGCAGTCCTTCGAGCGGCAGCACGTACGGTCTGGGCGAGCAGATCGAGGTGCAGCTGACGTTCAACCGCCCGGTGACGGTGACGGGCCCGCCGCAGCTGGCGCTGGGGATCGGCTCGGAGACGCGCCAAGCGATCTACGCCTCGAGCCCGAGCACGGCGACGGTCCTGGTCTTCCGCTATACGGTCCAGGCGGCGGACGGCGACACGGACGGGATCAGCGTCGCGGCGACCGCTTTGGGGCTGAACAGCGGGTCGATCAACGACGCGCGCGACGGGACGACGGCGGCGAGCCTGGGGCTGGGCACTAACGCGATCACCAACGACGGGGACCACAAGGTGGACGGCGCCCAGGGGCCGCCGGGGGTGACGGGCGTGGCGCTGAACTCGCCGGTCGTGGGCGACATCTACGAGCGGGGCGAGACGATCGAGGTGACGGTGACGTTCAACAAGGCGGTGGACGTGGGCGGCACGCCGCAGCTGGCGCTGGGGATCGGCGCGCAGACGCGGCAGGCGTCCTACGCCTCGGGCACGGGCACGGCGTCGCTGGTCTTCGAGTACACGGTAGTGCAGGCGGACGCGGACAACGACGGACTCAGCATCGCGGCGAACGCGCTGTCGCTGAACGGCGGGTCGATCGATGTGGCGGGCGGGACCACCGATGCGCTGCTGGGCCTGGGCGCGAACGCGATCGAGAACAGCTCCAGCCACAAGGTGGCGGGCGGGACGTTCACGGCGGCGGCGGTGAGCGACGCGGCGGTAGCGAGCAGCCCTTCGAGCGGCAGCACGTACGGGCTGGGCGAGCAGATCGAGGTGCAGCTGACGTTCAACCGCCCGGTGACGGTGACGGGCCCGCCGCAGCTGGCGCTGGGGATCGGCACGGAGACGCGCCAAGCGATCTACGCCTCGAGCCCGAGCACGGCGACGGTCCTGGTCTTCCGCTATACGGTCCAGGCGGCGGACGGCGACACGGACGGGATCAGCGTCGCAACGACCGCGCTAGGGCTGAACAGCGGCGCGATCAACGACGCTCGCGACGGGACGACGGCGGCGAGCCTGGGGCTGGGCACGAACGCGATCACCGACGACGGGGACCACAAGGTGGACGGCGCCCAGGGGCCGCCGGGGGTGACGGGCGTGGCGCTGAACTCGCCGGTCGTGGGCGACATCTACGAGCGGGGCGAGACGATCGAGGCGACGGTGACGTTCAACAAGGCGGTGGACGTGGGCGGCACGCCGCAGCTGGCGCTGGGGATCGGCGCGGCGACGCGGCAGGCGTCCTATGCCTCGGGCACGGGGACGTCGTCGCTGGTCTTCGAGTACACGGTCGCCTCGGGCGACGCGGACAACGACGGGCTCAGCATCGCGGCGGACGCGCTGGGGCTGAACAGCGGGTCGATCGACGTGGCGAGCGGGACGATCGACGCGTTGCTGGGTCTGGGCGCGAACGCTATCGAGAACAGCTCCAGCCACAAGGTGGCGGGCGGGACGTTGACGGCGGCGGCGGTAAGCGGCGCGGCGATAGCGAGCAGCCCGGCGAGCGGCAACACGTACGGGCTGAGCGAGACCATCGAGGTGGCGGTGACGTTCACGCGGCCCGTGACGGTGAGCGGCCCGCCGCAGCTGGTGTTGGGGATCGGCTCGGAGACGCGCCAAGCGGACTACGCCTCCGGCTCGAGCACGGCGACGAGCCTGACCTTCCAGTACACGGTGCAGGCATCCGACAGCGACACGGACGGGATCAGCGTCGCGGCGACCGCGCTGACGCTGAACAGCGGGTCGATCAACGACGCGCGCGACGCGGCGACGGCGGCGAGCCTGGGGCTGGGCACGAACGCGATCACCAACGACGGGGACCACAGGGTGGACGGCGCCCAGGGGCCGCCGGGGGTGACGGGCGTGGCGCTGAACTCGCCGGTCGTGGGCGACATCTACGAGCGGGGCGAGACGATCGAGGTGACGGTGACGTTCAACAAGGCGGTGGACGTGGGCGGCACGCCGCAGCTGGCGCTGGGGATCGGCGCGCAGACGCGGCAGGCGTCCTACGCCTCGGGCACGGGCACGGCGTCGCTGGTCTTCGAGTACACGGTGGTGCAGGCGGACACGGACAACGACGGACTCAGCATCGCGGCGGACGCGCTGGGGCTGAACAGCGGGTCGATCGACGTGGCGGGCGGGGCGTTGGACGCGCTGCTGGGTCTGGGCGCGAACGCGATCGAGAACAGCTCCAGCCACAAAGTGGCGGGCGGGACGTTCACGGCGGCGGCGGTGAGCGGCGCGGCGGTAGCGAGTAGCCCGGCGACCGGCAGCACGTACGGGCTGGGCGAGCAGATCGAGGTGCAGCTGACGTTCAACCGCCCGGTGACGGTGACGGGCCCGCCGCAGCTGGCGCTGGGGATCGGCACGGAGACGCGCCAAGCGGACTACGCCTCGAGCCCGAGCACGGCGACGGTCCTGGTCTTCCGTTATGCGGTGCAGGCGGCGGACGGCGACACGGACGGGATCAGCGTCGGGGCGACCGCGCTGACGCTGAACAGCGGGTCGATCAACGACGCTCGCGACGGAACGACGGCGGCGAGCCTCGGGCTGGGCACGAACGCGATCACCAACGACGGGGACCACAGGGTGGACGGCGCCCAGGGGCCGCCGGGCGTGACGGGCGTGGCGCTGAACTCGCCGGTCGTGGGCGACATCTACGAGCGGGGCGAGACGATCGAGGCGACGGTGACGTTCAACAAGGCTGTGGACGTGGGCGGCACGCCGCAGCTGGCGCTGGGGATCGGCGGGGCGACGCGGCAGGCGTCCTACGCCTCGGGCACGGGCACGGCGTCGCTGGTCTTCGAGTACACGGTGGTGCAGGCGGATACGGACAACGACGGGCTCAGCATCGCGGCGGACGCGCTGGGGCTGAACAGCGGGTCGATCGACGTGGCGGGCGGGACGTTGGACGCGTTGCTGGGTCTGGGCGCGAACGCGATCGAGAACAGCTCCAGCCACAAGGTGGCGGGCGGGACGTTGACGGCGGCGGCGGTGAGCGGCGCAGCGGTAGCGAGCAGCCCGGCGAGCGGCAGCACGTACGGGCTGAGCGAGACCATCGAGGTGGCGGTGACGTTCACGCGGCCCGTGACGGTGGGCGGCACGCCGCAGCTGGCGCTCGGGATCGGCACGGAGACGCGGCAGGCGTCCTACGCCTCCGGTTCGGGGACGAACAGCCTGACGTTCCGCTACACCGTGGTGACGGCGGACAGCGACAACGACGGGATCAGCGTCGGGGCGACCGCGCTGACGCTGAACAGCGGGTCGATCAACGACGCTCGCGACGGAACGACGGCGGCGAGCCTGGGGCTGGGCACGAACGCGATCACCAACGACGGGGACCACAAGGTGGACGGCGCCCAGGGGCCGCCGGGGGTGACGGGCGTGGCGCTGAACTCGCCGGTCGTGGGCGACATCTACGAGCGGGGCGAGACGATCGAGGTGACGGTGACGTTCAACAAGGCGGTGGACGTGGGCGGCACGCCGCAGCTGGCGCTCGGGATCGGCGCGCAGACGCGGCAGGCGTCCTACGCCTCGGGCACGGGCACGGCGTCGCTGGTCTTCGAGTACACGGTGGTGCAGGCGGATACGGACAACGACGGGCTCAGCATCGCGGCGGACGCGCTGGGGCTGAACAGCGGGTCGATCGACGTGGCGGGCGGGACGTTGGACGCGTTGCTGGGTCTGGGCGCGAACGCGATCGAGAACAGCTCCAGCCACAAGGTGGCGGGCGGGACGTTGACGGCGGCGACGGTGAGCGGCGCGGCGATAGCGAGCAGCCCTTCGAGCGGCAGCACGTACGGGCTGGGCGAGACCATCGAGGTGCAGCTGACGTTCAACCGCCCGGTGACGGTGACGGGCCCGCCGCAGTTGGCGCTGGGGATCGGATCGGCGACTCGCCAAGCGAACTACGCCTCGAGCCCGAGCACGGCGACGGTTCTGGTCTTCCGCTACACGGTGCAGGCGGCGGACAGCGACACGGACGGGCTCAGCGTCGGGGCGACCGCGCTGGGGTTGAACAGCGGCGCGATCAACGACGCGCGGGACGCGGCGACGGCGGCGAGCCTGGGGCTGGGGACCAATGCGATCACGAACAGCTCCAGCCACAGGGTGGACGGCGCCCAGGGGCCGCCGGGTGTGACGGGCGTGGCGATCGGCTCTCCGGCGGTGGGGGACACGTTCGAGCGGGACGAGGCCATCGAAGTCACCGTGACGTTCAACAAGGCGGTGGACGTGAGCGGCACGCCGCAGCTGGCGCTGGGGATCGGCGCGCAGACGCGGCAGGCGTCCTACGCCTCGGGCACGGGCACGGCGTCGCTGGTCTTCGAGTACACGGTGGTGCAGGCGGATACGGACAACGACGGGCTCAGCGTCGCAGCGACCGCGCTGACGCTGAACAGCGGGTCGATCGACGTGGCGGGCGGGGCGTTGGACGCACTGCTGGGTCTGGGCGCGAACGCGATCGACAACAGCTCCGGCCACAAGGTGGCGGGCGGGACGTTGACGGCGGCGACGGTGAGCGGCGCGGCGATAGCGAGCAGCCCGGCGAGCGGCAGCACGTACGGTCTGAGCGAGCAGATCGAGGTGCAGCTGACGTTCAACCGGGCGGTGACGGTGACGGGCCCGCCGCAACTGGCGCTGGGAATCGGCTCGGCGACCCGCCAGGCTTCCTACGCCTCGAGCCCGAGCACGGCGACGGTCCTGGTCTTCCGGTACACGGTGCAGGCATCCGACAGCGACACGGACGGGATCAGCGTCGCGGCGAACGCGCTGACGCTGAACAGCGGGTCGATCAACGACGCTCGCGACGCGGCGGCTGCGGCGAGCCTCGGGCTGGGCACGAACGCGATCACCAACGACGGGGACCACATGGTGGACGGCGCCCAGGGGCCGCCGGGCGTGACGGGCGTGGCGATCGGCCCGCCGGCGGTGGGCGACACGTTCGAGCGTGGCGAGGCCATCGAGGTCACGGTGACGTTCAACAAGGCGGTGGACGTGGGCGGCACGCCGCAGCTGGCGCTGGGGATCGGCTCGGCGACTCGCCAGGCCGGCTACGTCTCGGGCACGGGCACGGCGTCGCTGGTGTTCCGGTACACGGTCGCCTCGGGCGACGCGGACACGGACGGGATCAGCGTCGGGGCAAACGCGCTGGGGCTGAACAGCGGGTCGATCGACGTGGCGGGCGGGGCGTTGGACGCGCTGCTGGGCCTAGGCGCGAACGCCATCGACAACAGCTCCAACCACAAGGTGGCGGGCGGGACGTTCACGGCGTCGGCGGTGAGCGCAACGGCGATAGCGAGCGCTCCGGCGGGCGGCAACACGTACGCGCGGGGCGAGCAGATCGAGGTGGCGGTGACGTTCACGCGGCCCGTGACCGTGAGCGGCGCGCCGCAACTGGCGCTGGGGATCGGCACGCAGACGCGGCAGGCTTCCTACGCCTCGGGTACGGGGACGGCCAGCCTGACGTTCCGGTACACGGTGGTGGCGGCGGACAGCGACGCGGACGGGATCAGCGTCGGGGCGGGTGCGCTGACGCTGAACAGCGGGTCGATCAACGACGCGCGCGACGGGACGACGGCGGCGAGCCTGGGGCTGGGCGCGAACGCGATCACCAACAGCTTCAGCCACAAGGTGAACGGTTCGATTGCGGCTGCCTCGGTGTCCGACGTGTCGTTTTCGAGCCTTCCGGCGAGCGGCGACGCGTACGGACTGGCCGAGCTGATCGAGGTGCGGGTGACGTTCGACCGGGCGGTGGTGGTGACGGGTGCGCCGCAACTGGCGCTGGGGATCGGCTCGGCGACGCGCCAAGCGGACTACGCCTCGGTGACGGGCACGGCCAGCCTGACGTTCGGCTACCGCGTGCAGTCTGCGGACGAGGACACGGACGGGATCAGCGTCGGGCCGAGTGCGCTGACGCTGAACGGCGGAACGATCAAGAACGCCCTGGACGGCGTGCGGTCTGCGGTGCTGGCCCTGGGCGCCAACGCGATCACCAACGACGCGCTCCACAAGGTGAACGGCGGAGTGGCGACGGCGCCGGCGGTGTCGAGAGTGTTGGTGGCCAGCGCGCCGGGCGCGAGCGGCGCGTACCGGCCGGGGAGCGCGATCGTGGTGCACGTGGCGTTCGACCGGCTGGTGGAGGTGTCGGGCGAGCCGCGGCTGGCGTTGACGATTGGCGCGAAGCGGCGGCGGGCGGCGTACGCTTCGGGGAGCGGGACGGCGGTGCTGGTGTTCCGCTACGTGGTGCAGGCAGCGGACGGGGACTCCGACGGGTTCGGCGTGCCGGCGGACGCGCTGTCGCTGAACGGCGGGACGATCAAGATCGCTGGAGGCGCAGTGGACGCGGCGCTGGACTTGGGCGCGCTGGCGTTCGGGAACAACCCGGCGCACAAGGTGGACGGCGGTCCCCGCGAGCCGGAGCCGGGTCATGCGCCGGTGTTCGAGGTGAAGTCGTACGCGTTCGAGTTGGCGGAGAACGAGGCGGGTCCGGTGGTGGTGGACGTGGTGTCGGCGACGGACGCGGACGAGGGCGACGAGGTGTTCTACAAGCTGGAGGAGGGGGACGCAGGGCTGTTCGAGGTGGGGGAGAAGAGCGGCGAGGTGGTGTACGTGGGCGGGGGCGAGGACTTCGAGGCGGAGCCGGAGCGGCGGCTGGTGGTGTCGGCGTCGGACGTGGGCGGGCTGAAGAGGGAGGCGGAGGTGGTAGTGGCGGTGGTGGACGCGGAAGAGGCGCCTGTGTTCGAGGCGGAGTCGTACGCGTTCAAGTTGGCGGAGAACGAGGCGGGTCCGGTGGTGGTGGATACGGTGTCGGCGGCGGACCCGGACGCGGGCGACGCGGTGTCGTATGCGCTGGCGTCGGGCGATGCGGGTCTGTTCGAGGTGGGGGAGAAGAGCGGCGAGGTGGTGTACGTGGGCGGGGGCGAGGACTTCGAGGCGGCTTCGGAGCGGCGGCTGGAGGTGTCTGCGACGGACGGGGGCGGGCTGAGTGTGAAGGCGGAGGTGGTGGTGGCGGTGGTGGACGAGAAAGAGGCACCGGCGTTCGAGGCGGAGTCGTACGCGTTCAAGTTGGCGGAGAACGAGGCGGGCCCGGTGGTGTTGGATACGGTGTCGGCGGCGGACCCGGACGCGGGCGACGCGGTGTCGTACGCGTTGGCGTCGGGCGATGCGGGTCTGTTCGAGGTGGGGGAGAAGAGCGGCGAGGTGGTGTACGTGGGCGGGGGCGAGGACTTCGAGGCGGCTTCGGAGCGGCGGCTGGAGGTGTCTGCGACGGACGGGGGCGGGCTGAGTGTGAAGGCGGAGGTGGTGGTGGCGGTGGTGGACGAGAAAGAGGCACCGGCGTTCGAGGCGGAGTCGTACGCGTTCAAGTTGCTGGAGAACGAGGCGGGCCCGGTGGTGTTGGATACGGTGTCGGCGGCGGACCCGGACGAAGACGACGCGGTGTCGTACGGGCTGGCGTCCGGGGGCGCGGGTCTGTTCGAGGTGGACGAGCGGAGCGGGGAGGTGGTCTACGTGGGCGGGGGCGAGGACTACGAGGCGGGGCCGTCGTACAGCTTGGTGGTGCGCGCGACGGACGCCGGCGGGCTGAGCGCGGAGGTGGCGGTCGTGGTGACGGTGGCCGGCGTGAACGAGGGGCCGGCGTTCGAGGCGGGGCCGTACGCGTTCGAGTTGCTGGAGAACGTGGCGGGCCCGGTGGTGTTGGATACGGTGTCGGCGGCGGACCCGGACGAAGACGACGCGGTGTCGTACGGGCTGGCGTCCGGGGGCGCGGGTCTGTTCGAGGTGGGGGAGACGAGCGGGGAGGTGCGTTACGTGGGCGGGGGCGAGGACTTCGAGGCGGGGCCGTCGTACAGCTTGGTGGTGCGCGCGACGGACGCCGGCGGGCTGAGCGCGGAGGCGCCGGTCGTGGTGACGGTGGCCGGCGTGAACGAGGGGCCGGCGTTCGAGGCGGGGCCGTACGCGTTCGAGTTGCTGGAGAACGTGGCGGGCCCGGTGGTGTTGGATACGGTGTCGGCGGCGGACCCGGACGAAGACGACGCGGTGTCGTACGGGCTGGCGTCCGGGGGCGCGGGTCTGTTCGAGGTGGACGAGCGGAGCGGGGAGGTGCGTTACGTGGGCGGGGGCGAGGACTACGAGGCGGGGCCGTCGTACAGCTTGGTGGTGCGCGCGACGGACGCCGGCGGGCTGAGCGCGGAGGCGCCGGTCGTGGTGACGGTGACCGACGTGAACGAGGGGCCGGCGTTCGAGGCGGGGCCGTACGCGTTCGAGTTGCTGGAGAACGTGGCGGGCCCGGTGGTGTTGGATACGGTGTCGGCGGCGGACCCGGACGCGGGCGACGCGGTGTCGTACGGGCTGGCGTCCGGGGGCGCGGGTCTGTTCGAGGTGGACGAGCGGAGCGGGGAGGTGCGTTACGTGGGCGGGGGCGAGGACTTCGAGGCGGGGCCGTCGTACAGCTTGGTGGTGCGCGCGACGGACGCCGGCGGGCTGAGCGCGGAGGCGCTGGTCGCCGTGACGGTGGCCGACGTGAACGAGGGGCCGGCGTTCGAGGCGGGGCCGTACGCGTTCGAGTTGCTGGAGAACGTGGCGGGCCCGGTGGTGTTGGATACGGTGTCGGCGGCGGACCCGGACGAAGACGACGCGGTGTCGTACGGGCTGGCGTCCGGGGGCGCGGGTCTGTTCGAGGTGGACGAGCGGAGCGGGGAGGTGCGTTACGTGGGCGGGGGCGAGGACTACGAGGCGGGGCTGTCGTACAGTCTGGCGGTGCGGGCGACGGACGCCGGCGGGCTGAGCGCGGAGGCGCTGGTCGCCGTGACGGTGGCCGACGTGAACGAGGGGCCGGCGTTCGAGGCGGGGCCGTACGCGTTCGATCTGGCCGAGAACGAGGCGGGCCCGGTGGTGGTGGGCGTGGTGTCGGCGGCGGACCCGGACGCGGGCGACGCGGTGTCGTACGAACTGGCGCCGGGGGGCGGGGCTCTGTTCGAGGTGGACGAGCGGAGCGGCGAGGTGCGCTACGTGGGGGCGGGCGAAAACTACGAGGACGGGCCGTCGTACAGCTTGGCGGTGCGCGCGACGGACGCCGGCGGACTGAGCGCGGAGGCGCTGGTCGCCGTGACGGTGACGGACGTGAACGAAGGGCCGGAGGCGAGCGTGCCCGTCGCGCCCGTGGCGCTCGAGGCGCACGGGAGCGCGGCGCACGTGGACTTGGCGGCGCACTTCTGGGACCCGGACGGCGACGCGATGCGCTACGCGGCGGAGTCGTCGGCGCCGGGCACGGCCGAGGTCGTGGTCGAGGGGGCGCGTCTGACGATCTCGCCGGGGTCGATCGGCACGGCCGTGGTGACGGCGACGGCGACGGACCCGGACGGGCTGGAGGCGTCGCAGCAGGTGCAGGTGACGGTGGAGGCGTCGCGCTCGGAGCGGGAGCGCGCGATGAAGCTGGCGCTGGCGTCGTTCGGACGGTCGCTGGGCACGGAGACGGTCGAGGCCGTGGGCGGCCGGCTGGGCGCCGAGAGCTCGGGCGCGCTCGGCGGCTCGCACGTGCAGCTGGGCGGCCGGTCCGCGGGCTGCGCGGCCGCCGCCGAGTCGTGCGGGCTCGAGTCGCTGGCGCGCACGGCCTCAGGGCTGCTGGGCCTGCGGCTCGTCGTGCCGTCGCACGAGGGCGGGCCGGGCATGAGCGTCGACGGAGCGGACCTGCTGTTCGGCGGCGGACCCGCCATGGCCGGCGCAGGCGGCGGCGGGCTCGGCGCCTACCAGGGCCAGCAGGAGGGCGCGGCGCTGCCCCAGACGGGCGGCCTCGAGTTCGGCCCCGTGTCGGGCCGCGACCTGCTGTCGCGGAGTTCGTTCCAGCTGTCCTTCGGCGGTCCCCCAGATGCCGGCGCCTCCAACGCCGCAACGGCGCTGGGCGACGGCGCCCCGGAGGCCACGAACGCCCAGGACGGCGACAGGGCCAACCCGTCCGGTTCGGGCTCCCGCTGGACGCTCTGGGGCCGAGCCAACGCGGCGGGCTTCGAGGGCCGTCCCGGCGACGGCTTCAGCCTGGAGGGACGAACGCGCTCGGCCTACCTGGGGCTGGACTACCGGTTCGCGCCGGGCTTCCTGGCCGGCTTGGCCGCCTCGCGCAGCGCCCTCGAGTCCGACTTCGAGAGCGCGGTCAACGGCGCGGGCGCGCTGGACGCCAACCTGACGAGCCTGTACCCGTACTTCCACTGGTCGCCGCGCCCGGGGCTCGGCCTGTGGGGTCTCGTGGGCGCGGGCCGCGGCCGGGCCGACTTGACGGAGCGCGGGACGGACCGCTTCAGCGCGGACTTGTCCATGCGCATGACGGCGGCGGGCGTTCGCCAGGCGCTCGGGGGCAGCTTCGCGCTCAAGGCCGACGCGTTCGCCGTGCGCATCCGGTCCGACGAGGCCGCCGGCTTGGCGGGCGTGTCGGCCGCCGCCCAGCGCCTGCGCCTGGCGCCCGAGCTCGCGGGCCGCTGGACGGTCGGCGGGAGCATGGCGCTGCATGCGCGCGTCGAGGCGGGCGGCCGCTTCGACGGCGGCGACGCCGAGACGGGCATGGGCGCGGAGGCGGGCGGCTCGATCGGGCTCTCGCACCAAGCCACGGGGCTGACAGCGGAGGCCCGGGGCCGCGCGCTGGTCGCCCACCAGGAGGACGGCTTCCGCGACTGGGGGGCGAGCTTTTCTCTGCGGCTGCAGCCGGGACGTGAGGAAGGAGGCCTGTCGTTCTCGCTCGAGCCCTCGTGGGGCAACGCGGCCAGCGGCGCCGGCGCTCTGTGGCGGGAGGCCGCCGCCGGGCTGGAACCAGCGCTCGCCTCCTCCTCCGCCGCAGGCCGGATGGCCGTCGAGTTCGGCTACGGAGTCGTTCTGCCCGGCGGCGGCATGCTCACGCCCTTCGGACGCTGGAGCCGGGAAGGCGCGCCGGGACACCGCCTGAACGTGGGGATCGGCGCGGAGCGGGCCGACGCCCGGCAGCCGGCAGATGCCGCCCCGCTGCGCTTCGCGCTGCGTCTCTTCGGCGAGCAGGTCTCCGACGGCCTCCTGCCGCCGCAACGCAGACTCAACCTGGTCGGCTCGGTCAGCTTCCGGTAGGCCCGAGACGGCGCAGATTCCGGAGCGTTCAGCGCGGCTAGCTAGCCGCTAGTTCCCGGACACCACCTCCGCGATCTTGGCCCAGTAGACGCCGGCGCCGGCCGAGCCTCCAGCGCCACGGCCAAGTAGGGCGTCCGGCCTTCGCCGTGGACCGCCGGGGCCGCCCAAGCGCGTACCTCGGTGGTCCAGCGGGCGCCCACGGCTCGTTCCTGAGGCAGATCGGTGGCCGCCGCAGCGCCGTAGGACGGGTTGAACACCACGTCGAGGTACTCGTACCCCACCGACTCTGCGTCCGCCGGAACCGCCGCCGCGTCCACCACGACCTTCCACTTGCCCGCCGCCGGACGCTGGACGATCACCGACTCGTCGCCCACGGGGTCGCCGTCCACCCGGGTGCTCCGACACTCCTCTTCGGTGCAGTCGAAGACGTACACGTGTCCAGGTCGGCGGCGCCGCCACCGGCGGCCCAAGACGCCGCCATCCGGTTCACACGCGCTCGCCCCGCTCGCCGACCTGCCATCCGCTCCGCTCGTACAGCCCGGCGCCCTCGTGGGGCGTGGCCAGCAGGTGGCTGTAGGGAGTCTTGACGGGTGCGCGAACCTCGATCCGCTCGGCGAGGTGGGATCGGGCGGTCGTCCTAGCGACGATGGAGACGTCCAGCTAGCTCGCGCTGAGCGAAGACGCGAGCCTCTCTTCAGCCGACAGGCTCGGCGGTCGTCGAAGACGCCCCGCCACCTCCACTCGCACCGTCAGGATGTCCGTGTCCTGCTGCTGCTGGTGGCGCACCGACCAGGCGAAGTGCTGCAACAGCCGCAGAGACAACCACGGCGACGACATTTGGCACCGCGAGCCGCCGCATCGCATATTGTCATAAAGCAACGCCAACTCATTTCTCGTGGAACGAAGCCAACATGCCGACACCAACACTGCTGACGACCGACCCGCCGGCCGCCATCGAGGAAGCCCTTCGGACTCTGGGCGGCAACATCCGCACGGCCCGTCTCCGCCGCCGCCTGCGGATGGAGGACTTGGCCGAGCGGATGGGCGTCTCGCGCTACACGGTCGCCGACTTGGAGCGAGGCAAGCCCGGCACATCGGCCGCCGCCTACTTCGCGGCGCTGTGGGCCCTGGGCCTGCTCGACCAAGCGAAGGAAGTGGCGGCCCCGGAGCGCGACGAACCGGGCAAGGCGCTGGAGCGGGCGGCGCTCCCCCGTCTCGCGCGCCGGCGCCGCGCCCTGGACAATGACTTCTGACCGGAGCTGCTACGTCTACATCGTCCTGCCGGGCGACGTCCAGTTCACCACTGCGGGCCGGTTCCGCATTCGGCGTGGCCCCCGCGGGACGGCAACTGGCGAGTTCGTCTACGGACGGAGCTATCTGGAGCGCCCGGAGGCGGTGGAGTTCGACCCGGTGGAGCTTCCTCTCGCGAACCGCCTGTACCGGACGGGCCGGATGGGCGGATTCTTCGGGGCCGTGCGGGACGCCATGCCCGACTACTGGGGGCGATTCCTGATCGAGCGCCGGCTGGGCAGATCGCCGCTGGCGGAGTTCGACTACCTGACGGAGGGGCCGGACGACCGCGCGGGCGCGCTCGGCTTCGGTCCCACGGTGGACCCGCCGGCGCCGCGCCTGCAGTTCCCGGGAACCGTGCAGCTGGCCGATCTCCAGGCCGCTGCGGAGGCGGTGGCGGCCGGGCGAGTCGTCGAGCCGGCCGGCGGTGGAGCGGTCGAAGAGATGGTCCACGCCATCTTCGACGAGGGCACGTCGATGGGCGGCGCAAGGCCCAAGGCGGTCGTGGAGGACGGCGACGCGCTCTGGCTCGCCAAGTTCAGCCGGCTCCAGGACCGGTGGAACGATCCCAGGGTGGAGCACGCGTTGCTGGCGCTGGCGCGGGAGTGCGGCATCCGCACTGCGCCGAGCCGAATCGAGCGCGCTGGGGACCGAGACGTGCTCCTGGTCCGCCGCTTCGACCGGGAGCGTTCCGGCGACGGCGCGGGGTGGCTTCGGCATCGCATGGCCAGCGCGCTGACCCTGTTGCGCACGGACGACTCGCCGACGGGGCGCGAACGCTGGTCCTACTTGGCGCTGGCCGACGAGGTGCGCCGCGCCAGCGCCCGCCCGAGAGAGGATCTCCGCGAACTCTTCAGGCGCATGTGCTTCAACGCGGCCGTCTCCAACTCGGACGACCATCCGCGCAATCACGCAATCCTCGCTCGCGGCCGCTCGTGGCGCTTGGCCCCCGCCTACGACCTCACGCCAGCGCCGGCGCACTCCCTGGAGCGGGACCTGTCCATGATCTGCGGCCCGGAAGGCCGGCGAGCCAGGAAGGACAACTTGGTGGCCGGCGCAGGACGTTTCCTGATGAGCCGCGAGGACGCGGAAGCGATCTTCGCCGAAGTGGTTCGGACGGTCCGGAGGCGCTGGCTGGGGGCGATGTGCCGCGCAGGCGTCGGGGCCGCAGACCGCGAGACCGTGCGGAGCGCCTTCTTGCCCGACGGGCTGTTCTTCACGCGGGAGCCCTGAGCCGGCAATCCCTCTGGCGGAACCCGACCGCTTGAGGTAGCACGCAGGGCGGGCCATATTCCAGGAGGCGCTGGCGATGTTCACGGTCGACGATGTTCACGGTCGGAGGAGACAAGAGATGCGTAGATGCTTAGTTGTCGCCTTGGTGCTCGCTACCACGGTTGCGGGCGACGCGAAGGCACAGTTGGTCAACAACGTGACCATCAGCAGCACGCCGTGGGTGAGCGCCACGTACGAGCGTGGCGAGACCATCGAGGTCACGGTGCATTTCAGCGGCACCGTGCACCGGCGCTCCTCGTTCGTGCCGGGTCTGGCGCTGGGGATCGGCTCGGCGACGCGCCAAGTGAACACTATTACGCCCGCGAATACCGCGACGAGCTCGCTGGTGTTCCGGTACACGGTGGTGACAGCAGACGTGGACACCGACGGAATCAGCATCGCGACAGGGGCGTTGACCGGGAACGTCTATAACCAGCACGGAGCCCTGATCAGCAGTCTGAGTCTAGGGAGTCATGCGATCACCAACGCCTCTGGCCACAAGGTGAACGGCGCGACGTTCACGGCGGCGTCGGTTTCTTTAGCCTTTCCTACGCGAGGCGGCGTCTCTCTTGGCCGCATTCATGAGCTGGGCGAGCAGATCGAGATGACGGTGATATTCAACCGCCCGGTGACGGTGACGGGCACGCCGCAGTGGGCGCTGGGGATCGGCTCGGTGACGCGCCAAGCGAACTACGCCTCGGGCACGGGGACGACCACTCTACTGTTCCGCTACACGGTGGTGGCAAGCGATTATCAGCCCCCGGCCAACGGTGGTATCCGCGTTGGTGCGCTGACGCTGAACGGCGGGTCGATCAACGATGCTCGCGGGACGACGGCGGCAAGCTTAGGGTTGCCTTCAAGTGTAGCTGGTCGGAGAGGCAGCTTTTGGGCGGACGGTAGCCGGGGGCCGCCGGGGGTGAGCGACGTGTCGTTTTCGAGCCCTCCGGCGAGCGGCAACACGTACGAGCTGGCCGAGCTGATCGAGATCGCGGTGACGTTCAACAAGGCGGTGGCGGTGACGGGTGCGCCGCAACTGGCGCTGGGGATCGGCTCGGCGACGCGCCAGGCGTCCTACGCCTCCGGTTCGGGGGCCAGCCTGACGTTCGGCTACCGCGTGCAGTCTGCGGACGAGGACACGGACGGGATCAGCGTCGGGGCGAGTGCGCTGACGCTGAACGGCGGGACGATCAATGACGCCGACAACGGCATGTCGGCGGTGCTGGCCTTGGGCTCCCAAGCGATCTCGAACGACGCGCTCCACAAGGTGAACGGCGGAGTGGCGACGGCGCCGGCGGTGTCGAGAGTGTTGGTGGCCAGCGCGCCGGGCGCGAGCGGCGCGTACCGGCCGGGGAGCGCGATCGTGGTGCACGTGGCGTTCGACCGGGCGGTGGAGGTGACGGGCAAGCCGCGGCTGGCGTTGACGATTGGCGCGAAGCGGCGGCGGGCGGCGTACGCTTCGGGGAGCGGGACGGCGGTGCTGGTGTTCCGCTACGTGGTGCAGGCAACAACGGACAGGGACTCCGACGGGTTTGGCGTGCCGGCGGACGCGCTGTCGCTGAACGGCGGGACGATCAAGATCGCGGGAGGCGCAGTGGACGCGGCGCTGGACTTGGGCGCGCAGGCGTTCGGGAACAACCCGGCGCACAAGGTGGACGGCGGTCCCCGCGAGCCGGAGCCGGGTCATGCGCCGGTGTTCGAGGGGAAGTCGTACGCGTTCGAGTTGGCGGAGAACGAGGCGGGTCCGGTGGTGGCGGGCGTGGTGTCGGCGACGGACGCGGACGAGGGCGACGAGGTGTTCTACAAGCTGGAGGAGGGGGACGCGGGGCTGTTCGAGGTGGGGGAGAAGAGCGGCGAGGTGGTGTACGTGGGCGGGGGCGAGGACTTCGAGGCGGCTTCGGAGCGGCGGCTGGTGGTGTCGGCGTCGGACGTGGGCGGGCTGAAGAGGGAGGCGGAGGTGGTGGTGGCGGTGGTGGACGCGGAAGAGGCGCCGGCGTTCGAGGCGGGGCCGTACGCGTTCGAGTTGCTGGAGAACGTGGCGGGCCCGGTGGTGTTGGATACGGTGTCGGCGGCGGACCCGGACGCGGGCGACGCGGTGTCGTACGCGCTGGCGTCGGGCGATGCGGGTCTGTTCGAGGTGAGGGAGCGGAGCGGGGAGGTGGTCTACGTGGGCGGGGGCGAGGACTTCGAGGCGGGGCCGTCGTACAGCTTGGTGGTGCGCGCGACGGACGGAGGCGGGCTGAGCGCGGAGGTGGCGGTCGTGGTGACGGTGGCCGGCGTGAACGAGGGGCCGGCGTTCGAGGCGGGGCCGTACGCGTTCGAGTTGCTGGAGAACGTGGCGGGCCCGGTGGTGTTGGATACGGTGTCGGCGGCGGACCCGGACGAAGACGACGCGGTGTCGTACGGGCTGGCGTCCGGGGGCGCGGGTCTGTTCGAGGTGGGGGAGCGGAGCGGGGAGGTGCGTTACGTGGGCGGGGGCGAGGACTACGAGGCGGGGCCGTCGTACAGCTTGGTGGTGCGCGCGACGGACGCCGGCGGGCTGAGCGCGGAGGCGCCGGTCGTGGTGACGGTGGCCGGCGTGAACGAAGGGCCGGCGTTCGAGGCGGGGCCGTACGCGTTCGAGTTGCTGGAGAACGTGGCGGGCCCGGTGGTGTTGGATACGGTGTCGGCGGCGGACCCGGACGAAGACGACGCGGTGTCGTACGGGCTGGCGTCGGGCGATGCGGGTCTGTTCGAGGTGGACGAGCGGAGCGGGGAGGTGCGTTACGTGGGCGGGGGCGAGGACTTCGAGGCGGGGCCGTCGTACAGCTTGGTGGTGCGCGCGACGGACGCCGGCGGGCTGAGCGCGGAGGTGGCGGTCGTGGTGACGGTGGCCGGCGTGAACGAGGGGCCGGCGTTCGAGGCGGGGCCGTACGCGTTCGAGTTGCTGGAGAACGAGGCGGGCCCGGTGGTGTTGGATACGGTGTCGGCGGCGGACCCGGACGAAGACGACGCGGTGTCGTACGGGCTGGCGTCCGGGGGCGCGGGTCTGTTCGAGGTGGACGAGCGGAGCGGGGAGGTGGTGTACGTGGGCGGGGGCGAGGACTACGAGGCGGGGCCGTCGTACAGCTTGGTGGTGCGCGCGACGGACGCCGGCGGGCTGAGCGCGGAGGTGGCGGTCGTGGTGACGGTGGCCGGCGTGAACGAGGGGCCGGCGTTCGAGGCGGGGCCGTACGCGTTCGAGTTGCTGGAGAACGTGGCGGGCCCGGTGGTGTTGGATACGGTGTCGGCGGCGGACCCGGACGAAGGCGACGCGGTGTCGTACGGGCTGGCGTCGGGCGATGCGGCTCTGTTCGAGGTGGACGAGCGGAGCGGGGAGGTGCGTTACGTGGGGGCGGGCGAGGACTTCGAGGCGGGGCCGTCGTACAGTCTGGCGGTGCGGGCGACGGACGCCGGCGGGCTGAGCGCGGAGGCGGCGGTCGCCGTGACGGTGGCCGACGTGAACGAAGGGCCGGCGTTCGAGGCGGGGTCGTACGCGTTCGAGTTGGCCGAGAACGAGGCGGGCCCGGTGGTGTTGGATATGGTGTCGGCGGCGGACCCGGACGCGGGCGACGCGGTGTCGTACGGGCTGGCGTCGGGCGATGCGGCTCTGTTCGAGGTGGACGAGCGGAGCGGGGAGGTGCGTTACGTGGGGGCGGGCGAGGACTTCGAGGAGGAGCCGTCGTACAGCTTGGCGGTGCGGGCGACGGACGGAGGCGGGCTGAGCGCGGAGGCGGCGGTCGCCGTGACGGTGACCAACGTGAACGAAGGGCCGGCGTTCGAGGCGGAGTCGTACGCGTTCGAGTTGCTGGAGAACGAGGCGGGCCCGGTGGTGGTGGGCGTGGTGTCGGCGGCGGACCCGGACGCGGGCGACGCGGTGTCGTACGGGCTGGCGTCGGGCGGTGCGGGCCTGTTCGAGGTGGACGAGCGGAGCGGCGAGGTGCGCTACGTGGGGGCGGGCGAGGACTACGAGGCGGAGCCGTCGTACAGCTTGGCGGTGCGGGCGACGGACGCCGGCGGGCTGAGCGCTGAGGCGCTGGTCGCCGTGACGGTGACCGACGAGAACGAAGGGCCGGCGTTCGAGGCGGAGTCGTACGCGTTCGATCTGGCCGAGAACGAGGTGGGCCCGGTGGTGGTGGGCGTGGTGTCGGCGGCGGACCCGGACGAGGGCGACGCGGTGTCGTACGAACTGGCGCCGGGGGGCGGGGCTCTGTTCGAGGTGGACGAGCGGAGCGGCGAGGTGCGCTACGTGGGGGCGGGCGAAAACTACGAGGACGGGCCGTCGTACAGCTTGGCGGTGCGCGCGACGGACGCCGGCGGACTGAGCGCGGAGGCGCTGGTCGCCGTGACGGTGACCGACGTGAACGAAGGGCCGGAGGCGAGCGTGCCCGTCGCGCCCGTGGCGCTCGAGGCGCACGGGAGCGCGGCGCACGTGGACTTGGCGGCGCACTTCTGGGACCCGGACGGCGACGCGATGCGCTACGCGGCGGAGTCGTCGGCGCCGGGCACGGCCGAGGTCGTGGTCGAGGGGGCGCGACTGACGATCTCGCCGAAGTCGGTCGGCACGGCCGTGGTGACGGCGACGGCGACGGACCCGGACGGGCTGGAGGCGTCGCAGCAGGTGCAGGTGACGGTGGAGGCGTCGCGCTCGGAGCGGGAGCGCGCGATGAAGCTGGCGCTGGCGTCGTTCGGACGGTCGCTGGGCACGGAGACGGTCGAGGCCGTGGGCGGTCGGCTGGGCGTCGAGAGCTCGGGCGCGCCCGGCGGCTCGCACGTGCAGCTGGGCGGCCGGTCCGCGGGCTGCGTCGCCGCCGGCGAGTCGTGCGGGCTCGAGTCGCTGGCGCGCACGGCCTCAGGGCTGCTGGGCCTGCGGCTCGTCGTGCCGTCGCACGAGGGCGGGCCGGGCTCGAGCGTCGACGGGGCGGACCTGCTGTTCGGCGGCGCCGCAGGCGGACCCGCCATGGCCGGCGCAGGCGGCGGCGGGCTCGGCGCCTACCAGGGCCAGCAGGAGGGCGCGGCGCTGCCCCAGACGGGCGGCCTCGAGTTCGGCCCCGTGTCGGGCCGCGACCTGCTGTCGCGGAGTTCGTTCCAGCTGTCCTTCGGCGGCTCCCCGGATGCCGGCGCTTCCAACGCCGCAACGGCGCTGGGCGACGGCGCCCCGGAGGCCACGAACGCCCAGGACGGCGACAGGGCCAACCCGTCCGGTTCGGCCTCCCGCTGGACGCTCTGGGGCCGAGCCAACGCGGCGGGCTTCGAGGGCCGTCACGGCGACGGCTTCAGCCTGGAGGGACGAACGCGCTCGGCCTACCTGGGGCTGGACTACCGGTTCGCGCCGGGCTTCCTGGCCGGCTTGGCCGCCTCGCGCAGCGCCCTCGAGTCCGACTTCGAGAGCGCGGTCAACGGCGCGGGCGCGCTGGACGCCAACCTGACGAGCCTGTACCCGTACTTCCACTGGTCGCCCCGCCCGGGGCTGGGCCTGTGGGGTCTCGTGGGCGCGGGCCGCGGCCGGGCCGACTTGACGGAGCGCGGGACGGACCGCTTCAGCGCGGACTTGTCCATGCGCATGACGGCGGCGGGCGTTCGCCAGGCGCTCGGGGGCAGCTTCGCGCTCAAGGCCGACGCGTTCGCCGTGCGCATCCGGTCCGACGAGGCCGCCGGCTTGGCGGGCGTGTCGGCCGCCGCCCAGCGCCTGCGCCTGGCGCCCGAGCTCGCCGGCCGCTGGACGGTCGGCGGGAGCATGGCGCTGCATGCGCGCGTCGAGGCGGGCGGGCGCTTCGACGGCGGCGACGCCGAGACGGGCATGGGCGCGGAGGCGGGCGGCTCGATCGGGCTCTCGCACCAAGCCACGGGGCTGACAGCGGAGGCCCGGGGCCGCGCGCTGGTCGCCCACCAGGAGGACGGCTTCCGCGACTGGGGGGCGAGCTTTTCTCTGCGGCTGCAGCCGGGACGTGAGGAAGGAGGCCTGTCGTTCTCGCTCGAGCCCTCGTGGGGCAACGCGGCCGGCGGCGCCGGCGCTCTGTGGCGGGAGGCCGCCGCCGGGCTGGAGCCGGCGCTCGCCTCCTCCTCCGCCGCAGGCCGGATGGCCGTCGAGTTCGGCTACGGAGTCGTTCTGCCCGGCGGCGGCATGCTCACGCCCTTCGGACGCTGGAGCCGGGAAGGCGCGCCGGGACACCGCCTGAACGTGGGGATCGGCGCGGAGCGGGCCGACGCCCGGCAGCCGGCAGATGCCGCCCCGCTGCGCTTCGCGCTGCGTCTCTTCGGCGAGCAGGTCTCCGACGGCCTCCTGCCGCCGCAACGCAGACTCAACCTGGTGGGAAGCATCAGCTTCCGGTAGGCGAAAGCAACGGACGCCGCCGTCCGTCGCGCGGGGGTTGTTCCCCTACAACTCCTCCAGCGTGGCGACAAGCCGGTCGATCTCGGCCTGCGTGTTGTAGACGTGGGTCGACACGCGAATGGCGTTGTGGCCGTCGCGCTGGTGCTCGTCGATGTGGATACGGGCCCGCTCCGCCACGAGTCCGACAGCCTCCACGGCATCCACGCCGTCCAGTTCGAAGATCGTGGAGCCGGGACAGGCCACCTCGGATTCGCCGCTCAACAACGTGCACCGGTCGATCTGCGCCAGCCGCGACTTGAGATGGTTCGACAGGTGGCGAGTCCGAGCCTCGACGGCCTCCACGGTCACGTCTTCCATGAAATCCAACGCCGCCGCCAACGCCGCCCGCAGGGGCAACGCCGACGTTCCCGGCGGACGATAGGCCGCCCCGCCCGTCCCCTTCTCCGTTGCGAAGACCGACTCGACCCGCTCGCGGGCGCCGGCCCGCACGTACAGGATCCCGGTGCCCATCGGCCCCAGGAACCACTTGTGCAGGCTCGCCGAGTAGGTGTCGCATCCCAGGTCGCCGAGATCGACCGGCAACATGCCCACGGCCTGGGCGCCGTCCACGTGGCTTACGCATCCCCTCTCCCGGGCCAGTGCGCACAACTGCCGCACTGGATAAAGGTGACCGCCCCGGGTGACGTGGCAGAAGGCAACGACTCGCGTCGCGGGAGTGATCGCATCCCTCACCAGCGCCACAACCTGGCCGGGGCTCTCGAAGGGACTCGGCACGGCCACCCTGTTCACCCTGACGCCGTCGCGTTCCGCCCGCACCTCCCAAGGCCGCAGGCCCGCCGGATGCTCCTGGCTGGTCACAAGCACCTCGTCGCCTTGGCGCAACCGAACGCCGAAGGCAGCCAGATGGAGGGCCTCGCTGGCGTTCCTGGTCAGCGCGATCTCGTCCGGGTCGGCCCCCAGCAGGGCCGCCATCCCCGGGACCACTCTGCCGGCAATCGCCTCCGACAGTTCGTTCTTTGCCCGCAAGGGCTCCCGCGACAGCGCTTCGTACCCGGATCCGGCGGCCTCTGCGACCGACGCCGGCGGCATCCCCAGACTTGCGTTGTTCATGTACGCGACGCCGGACTCCAGAACGAACTGGCTGCGCACGTGAGCCCATGCATCGTCTTGGACGCCGACGGGGGTTGCGACCCGGACGCCGTCGGCTGGTCGAGCGCCCGCCCGAGCGCCCGCCGCGCCCGGCTGATCGCCCTCTTCCTTCGCCCCGCAGGCCGAAACGGAGACGCCGGCCAGCCCAGCGGCTCCGCCCGCCAGGAATCCCCTTCGCGAAACGACTCGAGAAATCGCTCCGTCCGCTGGTTCGCCTCTCTTCATCTACCGCGCGACTGCTCCTCGCGCCAAGCCCGGATGCGCGCGTGGTCGCCGCTGCGAAGGACTTCGGGCACGGCCATGCCGCGGTACTCGGCGGGCCGGGTGTAGGACGGGGCGGATACGACGCCGGGCTCGTAGAAGGAGTCGGAGGAGGCGGATTCGTGGTCGCCGAGGGCGCCCGGGAGCAGCCGCACCACCGCGTCGGAGACGGCGAGCGCCGCGACCTCTCCGCCGGACACCACGTAGGGTCCCAAGGAGATTTCTTCGGTGGCCAAGTGATCCGCGACGCGCTGGTCCACGTCCTTGTAATGGCCGCAGAGCAAGGTGAGTTCGGGCGCCAGGGACAGCCGCACGGCGTCCGCGTGCTCGAACGGCCTCCCGCGCGCCGAGAGCAGCGCCACGGGACCGGTCGCGCCCAGGTCGTCCACGGCTCGGAAGAAGGGCTCCGGCTTCATGACCATGCCCGCGCCGCCGCCGTAGGGCTCGTCGTCCACGGTTCGGTGGCGATCCGTCGCGTAGTCGCGCAGGTCCACGACCCGGTAGGCCGCCAGTCCCGCGGCCGCGGCCCGTCCCGGAATGCTGGTGGACAGCGGCTCCCGGAAGAACTCGGGGAAGATCGTCAGGATGTTGATGTGGATCACGGCAGCAATCCCTCCGGCGGATCCACGACCACTCGCCGCCGCTCCCGGTCGAACCCGACGACGAACTGGGGGAGGAGCGGGAGAACCACTTCGCCGTCCGGTCCCGCCACCTCGATCAAGTCGGCCGTGCGCAGCGGATAGACTTCCTTGACGGTTCCGACGGCGGCGCCGGCACGAGTCGCGACTTCGGCGCCCAGGAGCTCGTGGTAGAAGACTTCGCCTTCGCGGAGAGAGTCGATTTCTTCGAACGGCCGCAGCAGGTAGCGGCCGCGCAGGGCTTCGGCGTCAGAGCGGCTCTCGCATCCCTCGAACCGTGCGAGAAAGCCCTTTCTGTAGGGGCGGACCGACTCGATGGTCAGCGGCGGAAGCGAAGCGCAGGGTTGCGACGCGTCCTCGTCGCCGGCGCGATGGACCACGCCGGGCGCAAAGTGCGTCTCCGGGTAGTCGGTCAGCGGCCAAACGAAGAGTTCGCCCTTGGTGCCGTGGACCTTGTTCAGGTGCCCGACGACGAGAAAGGGCGGGCGATCCGTGGTCATGCCGGGCGGCCCTCGGTCACGCGTCGGGCGCTGCCTCCGGAGGCTTCTCGTCGTCGGACGCGTCGGTGGCGGACGCTTCGTTGTCGGCGGACTCCTCGACAGAGGACTCCTCGGCCGCCGATTCGCCCGCGGGCTTCGCATCGGCTGTCTTCGCGGACGGCTCGGACGCAGCCTCGCCAGCCGCATCCTCTCCGGCGGGAGCCTCCTCAGCGGCCTCGCCAGCCGCACCTTGCTCCCCGGCTCCTGGCGCGGCGCCGTTCGCCTCCGGGTCGCCGGAACCGGCCGAGCGGGCCTGCGAGACCAAGCTCTTCACGGTGGCCGATGGAATGGCGCCTTCGCCGATCCAGTAGTCCACGCGGTCGATGTCGACCTTCAGGCCGGCCGGGTGCTTGAGGGGGTTGTAGTAGCCGAGGTTCTCGACGAAGCGGCCGTCGCGCGGGGCGCGGCTGTCGGCGACGACGATGCGGTAATGGGGTTGCTTCTTCTTCCCCATGCGGCGGAGACGGATTCTTACGGACATGGCTTTCTGCGCGGGTTTGGGAATTCCTACAACGAGGGCACGAGCCCACTCATTTGCTTCATCATCTTTCGGGTTTCGCCGAAGCGCTTCACCAGCTGGTTGACTTCGGCCACGGGACGGCCGCTGCCGAGGGCGATTCTCCTGCGCCGCGACCCGTTCAGGATTTCCGGCTTGCGACGCTCTTCGGGAGTCATCGAAAGAATAATCGCTTCGACGTGCTTCATCTTGCGAGGGTCGATCTGGTCGGCGGAGAGGTCGCGGGGCACGCCGGGAACCAGCTTCAAGAGCTGATGCAGGGGTCCCATCTTCTGCACTTGCCGCATGGCGGACAGGAAGTCCTCGAGCGTGAAGACGCCTCGGCCCGTCACTCGCTTCTGAAAGGCCTCGGCCTCTTCGGCGTCCACCACGTTCTGCGCGCGCTCCACCAAGCCCACGATGTCGCCCTTCTGCAGGATGCGGTCGGCGATCCGGCCCGGCTCGACGGCTTCCAGCGCGTCGACGCCCTCGCCCGTGCCCACGAACTTGAGCGGCTTGCCCGTCACTCCCCGAATGGAGAGCGCGGCGCCCCCGCGGGCGTCTCCGTCCATCTTGGTGAGCACGAAGCCGGTCAGTCCCAGGACGCGGTCGAATCCCTCGGCGATGTTCACGGCCTGCTGGCCGGTCATGGCGTCGGCGACCAGCAGGATCTCCGCCGGCGACAGCAGCGCCTTCAGCCGGGCCAGCTGATCCATGAGCGGCTCGTCGATCTGGAGCCGCCCCGCCGTGTCGACCACGAGCACGGCCTTCTTCTCCTGCCGCGCCCTCTTGTGCGCCTCCTCGGCCACGGCCAGCGGATCGGTCGCGCCCTCCGCCGCATGAACCGGCACGCCCGCCTTCCCGCCCAGCACGACCAGCTGCTCGACCGCCGCCGGACGGTGCAGGTCGCAGGCCGCCAGAAGCGTCGGCCGCCCCCGCCGCACCCACCGCTTCCCGAGCTTGGCCGCCGTGGCCGTCTTCCCCGAGCCCTGCAACCCCACGAGCATCACGACCGTGGGCGGCGCCGAAGACCAGTTGACCGCCGTCTCGCCTTCGCCCCCCACCAGCGCCGCCAGCTCGTCGCGCACGATCTTGACGACCTGCTGCCCCGGCGAAACCGACTTGACCACCTTCTCGCCCAGCGCCTTCTCGCGAACGCGCTCCAGGAACTGCCGCGCCACCTTGAAGTTGACGTCGGCCTCCAGTAGCACCCGTCGCATGTCGCGGAGTCCTTCGCGCAACATGGGCTCGGTCAGCACGCCCCGCTGGCGGAAGCGGCCCAGCGCCTTGTCGAGCTTCTGGCTGAGGTCGTCGAACAAAATGGGGGTTGATCAGTGGGTAGTTGCTGCGAGCCGGAAGGTCGCGGAGGGCGACTGGGCTACGGGAAAGACCTCAAAAATACCCAGGCGGGACGAAGGATTCCAGGGGCAGGCCGGCCCTTGGGACAGGCCCGCCTCCAACCCGTCGGCCTTCAACTGGCACTGGCCGGGGCGCAGGAGGGACTGTGGCTCCAGTCTGTTCGCGCGGCGTCCTTCCCGTTTTGGGCCCGCGGAGAGATGCGCGCCACCATGGCGGGAGACGGCAGTTGGGGTTCATTGGCCCGCGGCGTGGCTGGCCGTCGGCGTCGCCGGCATCCGTCTGACTGCGGAGCGTCGGGCCCAGTAGTCGGCGCCCGGTGTTCACGGCGCATCCCGTCGGCCGTGGGCCTCGACGCTCGCTTACGGAAGCGGTCGAGTACACGGCCAGCTAGCCCTACGCCGCGACCCCCCGAATGACTTGGTTGCGCCGGGTTCCGACCGACACCATGGCGATGGGGACGCCCGCCAGCTCCTCGATGCGGTCCAGGTAGGCGCGGGCGTTGGCGGGGAGGTCGGCCAGGCGGCGGGCTTCGGTGGTGGGCTTCGTCCAGCCGGGGAGGGTCTCGTAGACGGGTTCGGCCTGGTCGAGTTCCTGGACGGTGGGGGGGAACGGGTGTTCGGCGGCGTCGCCCAGGCGGTAGGCGGTGGCGATCTTGAGTTCGGGCAGGGTGTCCAGAACGTCCAGCTTGGTGACGGCGATTCCCGTCAGGCCGTTGACTCGCGCGGCGTAGGCGGCCAGCACGGCGTCGAACCATCCGCAGCGGCGGGGGCGGCCCGTCGTGGCTCCGAACTCCGCGCCCAGCTTTCGCATGAAGGCGTCCATGCGCTCGTCGAAGCCGGTGGGGAGAGGGCCGTTGCCGACCCGGGTCGTGTACGCCTTGACCACGCCGATCACCGAATCGATCGCGGTCGGGCCGATGCCTGCGCCCGCGGACGCCGCGCCCGCCGTGGTGTTGGACGACGTCACATAGGGATAGGTGCCGTGGTCCACGTCCAGCGCGGTGCCTTGAGCCCCCTCCAGCAACACGCGCCTGCCTTTGGCGCGGGCTTCCCAGATCTCCAATCCGACGTCGGCGGCGACGTCCGGCAGGCGGCTCGCGGGCGCCAGAGCCTCTTCCAGCGTGCCGGCCGAAGCGGGATCCGCTCCCAGCCACTCGAGCCGCTCCCTCGCCCCCTGCAGGCTGCGGGCCACAGTCTCCTCGGCCAAAGCGCGGTCGAGCAGGTCGCCGATGCGCACGCCCCGTCGGCCGGTCTTGTCCTCGTAGGCGGGACCGATGCCGCGTCCGGTCGTTCCGATCTTGTGCTTCGCGCGGGTCTCCAGCGCCGCGTCCAGCGCCCGGTGATGGGCGAAGACCACGTGCGCGCGCGTGCTGACGCCGATTCGGCCTCGCACGTCCACACCGCGTTCCGCCAAGTGGTCGCACTCGCTGAAGAACTGGGCCAAGTCCACCACGACGCCGTTTCCGAGCAGGCAGCGCTTGCCCGGGTGGAGAATCCCCGACGGCACCTGGTGCAGCACGAACTCGTGGTCGCCGACGTGCACCGTGTGGCCCGCGTTGGCCCCGCCCTGGTAGCGCGCGACCACGTCCGCGTCCTCGGCGAACACGTCCACCACCTTGCCCTTGCCCTCGTCGCCCCATTGGCAACCCACGACGACGGTGCAGTCGCCGTTGGGCGCCGCCCGCCCGCTCATCGACCCGCCGTCATCGCCGCGAACCGCCGATCCGCGAACCCTTCGCCAGCCTCCGGAAATCGCCCGCTCATCGATCCGCCGACGGAACCGAAGGCCCGAGTCCCGCCGCGGCCAGGAGCGCGGTCAACTCGCCCCTTCGCTTCTCGGTCAGGGGCCGAAGCGGCAGGCGCGGCGCACCGCCCCGGTAGCCGAGCAAGTCGAGGCCGCGCTTCACCCCGGGCACGCCCATCCCGCCGACGATCCCGTCGTGGAGCGGCGCCACGATCTCCTGCGCCGCGCCCGCGCCCTCCGAGTCGCCCGCGCAGAACCGCTCGTAGATGCGGACGCATTCGCGCGGCGCCAAGTTGGCCACGGCCAGGATGCCGCCCGCCGCGCCCGCTTCCAAGGAGGCGTACAGCAGGCTGCCGCTGCCGACGATCACCTGAAAGCCCGGCTCCGTGCTCGTCACCAGCTCGCCCACCAGCTCCAGCTTGCCGCGCGAGTCCTTGATGCCCACGACGTTCTCGTGCTTGGCCAGCTCCGTCACCAGCCCCGACGGGAAGTCGAGCGTGCTGAGCCGCGTGGGCACCTGGTAGACGACGACGGGCGTGCGCGAGGCGTCCGCGACCGCACAGTAGTGATCCCGCAGGACGTCCGGGGTCATCGCGCCCTTGTAGAACGCAGGCGGCTGGACCAGGACCGCGTCGCAACCCAGGTCGGCCGCCTTCTTCGAGAGGCGTAGCGTGGCGCGCAGGGATTCGGCGCCGGTGCCGCCGACCAGCAGCTTGCCGGGCGCGGTTCGGCGGACGACGTCCCAGGCCGCGCAGCGCTCGTCTTCGTCGAGCAGAACCGCTTCGCCCGTGGAGCCGCCGATCACGAAGCCGCGCACGCCGGTCTCCGCCCACTTGCCGACGTTCTCGCTGAGCGCCGCCAAGTCCACGTCCCCCGTCGCGGAATCGAAGGGCGTGGCCGCCGGCACCAGAACGCCGCCGATGTCCATGACGGGCCTCATGCGGGCATCGGCGCTGTTGCAGCGGCTGAACTGGATCGGGCGGGGGCGGAGGCGGATGGGGTGGCGGCGGAGGCGGACGGGGAGGCGGACGTGGCCTGGCCCGGCGGTGCGCAGAGGCCCGCCTTCTCCCTGACCAGCGCCAGGGTCTCGGAGGCCATGGCGCGGGCGCGAAGGGCCATCTCGGCGACGAGTCCTTCGATGTCGCTCTCTTGGCGCAGGACGTCGGCCCGGCGGTCGCGCATCTCGGAGGCGAGCGCCACGAGGGCGTCGGCGGTGCGCGACTTGAGGTCGGAGTAGCGGAGCGAGCCCGCGAAGTAGTCCTCGCGCATTTCCTTGGCGGCTTCTTCCGAGCCCGAAGCCTCCAGCATGACGAGGAGGTTCTCGACGCCGGGACTGGGCGGCTGTCCGGCGGTCGGCGGCGCGCCCGAGTCGGTGACCGCGGAGCGAATCTTGGAGCGGATGGACTCCTCCTCCTCGAACAGGCCGATGTAGTGCCTTGGCCCCAGGCTCTTGCTCATCTTGCGGGTCGGGTCGGCGGGGGACAGAAGCTTGGGCACGTGCGTGTGCAACGTCTCCGGTTCGGGGAAGACGTGGCCGAAACGGGAGTTGAAGCGGCGCGCCAAGCCCCGGCTCATCTCCAGGTGCTGGGACTGGTCCTGGCCGACGGGCACGAGCGCCGCGCGGTAGGCGAGGATGTCGGCCGCCTGCAGCACCGGGTAGAAGAGAAGGCCCGACGAAACGAAGCCGCCTTCCTCGCGCCCGCCTGGGCGCCTGTGATCCGGCCCTCCAGCGCCCGGCTCGGCGTCGCCTCCCTGCACGCCCGACTTCTCCTTGAACTGCGTCATGCGGCCCAAGTCGCCCAGCGATGCGAGCGTCGCCAGCACCCAGCAGAGTTCGGTGTGCTCGGGGACGCTGGACTGAATGAAGACGGTGGCCTTGTCGGGGTCGATGCCCGAGGCCAAGAGGCCGACGAACATCTCGCGCGAGGAGCGGCGCAGTTCCTCGGGATCGTAGCGCGCGGTCATGGCATGGAGGTCCACCACGCAGTAGACGGCGTCGTGCTCGTCCTGGAGGCGCACCCAGTTCTTCACGGCCCCGAAGTAGTTGCCGATGGTCATCACGGCGGTCGGCTGGATGCCGGAGAAGACTCGGGCGGGCGCGACGGGCCGCCGATCCGAGGCAAGCTGGCGGGCGTCTCCGTTGCCGTCCGCGGGGGCTTTGTGTTCGGCGGTTGCGGACACCTATCCGCCCTTCCCCGGGAAGCCGCCCTGCCGCAGAAGCGCGTTGAAGAGGAACTTGAAGGTGCCGTGCGTCTGCGCCCTGTGCTGCGCGCGGAAGCCGATCATGACGATTTCGCCCTCGCCGTGGCGGACGGCCACCATGGCGGCCTTGTCGGCTATGGCCTCTTCGCCCAGCAGCCAGCCGCTCTGGAGGATGTCCCGGCTCCGGTACGTGGCGACGCGACGGACGCCGGCGCTGCGCGGCCCGGGGATCGTCTCGTAGACTTGTCCGCCCGCCAAGTAGGCCACCAGCGCCTCCTCGGGCATTCCCCAGGCCAGCGGGTCCGACACGTCCACCTTCACCTTGAGGGTCGAGCCCGGGGCCCAGAACTCGTTGCCCCACATGCCCTGGACGGCGTCGCGCACGGGCACGTCGAACTCGTCGAGCACGAGACGGCCCGCCTGGGCGAAGGCGACCAGCGTGCCGCCCCCCCGCACGAAGGCGTCGAGCGCTTCCACGCCCGCTTGGCCGAAGCCGCTGCGATAGTCCGGCGGCGTGCCCGCGGGATCGGGCCCCCGGCCGCCGGACGGACGGCCTTCCGGCCCCAGCATCATCTGCTTGGAATCCGCCGGCAGGATGACGACGTCGAAGTTGTCGCCGAGATCGTCGTCCAGGATGTCGCGGTCGAGAAGGCTGGCGTAGGGGAAGGCGAAGTCCTCCAGGAGCCAGCGCGTCCAGCCTTCGTCCATGTTGCCGCCGTAGTGGCGCTTGTACATGCCGATGCGCTGCCGTTGCAACGGAGCGCCAGCGTCCGCAGCGCTGCCTTGGAAGGCCTGAAAGCTCGCGCCTGTCGTCTCTGCGACTTCGCGAAGAACGTCTTCGGGGGCAGCGGCGTCCACGACGAAGTCTCCGGGCTCGGCTCCGCCCATGCCGACGCCGCCCATCTCGGCCCCGTTCATGTCCGCTTCCATGCGCCGCACGCCCACACCCGCGTCCAAGAGCAGGTTCACGGCCTTGAAGGCGTCGTTCAGTCGGCCGTCGAGCAAGTAGCCGCCCGAACCGGCTGCGTCCACGCTGCCCCCGGCTCGCGCACTGGACACCACTTGCAGGCGAGCGTCCACCGCGTCCACCGGCTGCCTCGCCGGATCCACGCGCACGCCCATGAACTCGGCCAACACGTCCGCAGACATGTCGTAGGGGCGAATGGGATCGCCGTCGGCGGTGCGCGTATAACTGTTGTCGGGGTAGTTCGTCTGGCCCAGCAGCCAGCGGACCACGCCGCGCTTGGGTTGCGCCATGGACACCACGTAGCTGCCCT
Source organism: Longimicrobiales bacterium (assembly GCA_958295645.1). GTDB lineage: Bacteria > Gemmatimonadota > Gemmatimonadetes > Longimicrobiales > Gaopeijiaceae. The sequence continues at coordinate 2,138,084 of OY282361.1, read as the reverse complement.
CGCCGTAGGTTCGGCCTTCGTGCGTGAAGGGGGCGCCCGCGCGCTCCACCGCGACGCCTTGCAGCAACAGCTTGTCCACCATCTTGAGCATGGTCGGCGGGTCGTGCTGCTCCGCGGGAATCACATAGGCGCGGACGTCGGCTTCCATGCCGCGCTGGATCTGGCGGCTGGCCTTGTTGTAGGCGTTGCGCAGGACGGTCTCGCGGTTCTGGGCGGCGATTTCCAGAGGCGAGAAGGTCGCCGCGATTTGCCGGTCGACGATGTCGCGGACGCGCCACCAGCCGCCGGGCCAGGGGTTGGGAAACGTGGTCTGGGCCTCGTACTCGGGCAGTTGGCGGGAGCCCCGCAGCTGGTCCGGGTGAACGTACAGCGGGGTGGCCAGCCGGGCGCTCGCCGACTCGGTGAGCATTCCGGCGATGTTGTGAAAGGGCGTGATCCAGTGAAAGCCGAAGTGGCCCCAGCCCGAGTAGATCGCCGCGTTGACGGTGCCTTCGAAGCCCTCTTCCTCCATGCGGTACGCCATGTGCGCGCCGTACCAAGCCATCTCGCGCCAGACGAGCGGATCGGCCTCCGGACGCACCGGCTCGGCGTACGGAGGCAGATAGATGCGGGCCGTGTAGGCGCCCATCTGGTGGTGGTCGATGTAGGCCTGCGGAACCCATTCCCGGAACATGATCTGCGCGCCGTAGCGCGACTCGACCGTGTTCTGCATGAAGGCGTCGCGGTTGTTGTCGTGGCCGATGTAGTGATGGTACAGCTCCGGGGGGGAGGCGCCCTCGTATTCGGTGCCCACCCAGCGGTCGTACCACTCGTTGACGATGTCCACGCCGTCCGGGTTGAAGGCGGGAATGAGGATGGAGACGGTGTTGTCGAGGATCTCGGTTATTTCGGGATCGTCGCGAGTCGCGAACAGGTATGTGATCTCGGCCGCTGCCTGACTGGCCGCGACCTCCGTCGAGTGGAGCGCGTACGACTGCACGAAGACCACCTTGCCGTTTTCGATCGCCTGGTCGATTTCGGCCTGTGAACGGCCGCGCGGGTCTTGCAGGACGCCGTTCATGCGCTGAAGCTCGTTCAGGTTGGCCAAGTTCTCGGGCGAGGACACGAACAGCGCCAAGAAAGGAGCGCCCAAGGTGGACGGTCCCATGTGCACGACTTGCACGCGGTCGCTCTGCTGGCCGATCAGGTCGTAGTACTCGACGAGCCGGCCCCAGCGGGCGAGCTTGCGGTCGGCGCCCATGCGGTGGCCGAAGAACTCCTCGGGGGAGGGGATGGACTGCTGCTGGGCGACGGTCGGCGATGCCGTGGCGGTCTGCGTCTGCGCGGCGAGCGCGGCGTCGGCCGCCCCGGCGAGCAGCGCGACCAAGATCGCGGTCGCAAGGCTTCGAACGAAGAACGCGGGCGCAACGCTCCGCAGGACGGCGGCGTTGCGGCGGTTGTTGCGGCGGTCTTTCCGGCGCATCACTTCTTTCCTCCCAGTCCGATCACTTTGAGCACCTTGGCAAGGGGATCGTAGTAGCGGTCCGCGACTCGTTCCTTCAGAGGGATGATCGCGTTGTCGGTGATGGTGATGTGCTCCGGGCAGACCACCGTGCAGCACTTGGTGATGTTGCAGTATCCCACGCCGTCGCGCTCCTTGAGATCCGCCAAGCGGTCCTCGGCGTCCGCGGGATGCATGTCCAGATACGCCGCGTGCACGAAGAAGCGAGGACCTATGAACTTGCCTTCGAGGTGATAGTGGTGATCCCGGTCCACGTGGCAGACGTCCTGGCACAGGAAGCACTCGATGCACTTGCGGAACTCCTGGGAGCGCTCCACGTCGGCTTGGTGCATCGTCCACGTGCCGTCGTCGTGGTCGGGCGGCCGCGGCTTGAAGGGCTTGATTCGCTTCTTGATCTCGTAGTTCACGCTCACGTCGGCGACCAAGTCCTTCTCCACCGGGAACGCCTGCATGGGCTCGACGGTGACGGACCGGTCCAGGGGCAACGTGTTCATGCGCGTCATGCACATGAGCTTGGGCTGGCCGTTGACTTCCGCCGAGCACGAGCCGCACTTGCCGGCCTTGCAGTTCCAGCGGACGGCCAAGTCGTTGGCCTGCTCGGCCTGTATCTTGTGCACCACGTCGAGCACGACCATGCCCTCCGAGTACTCGGTCTCGTAGGCCCGGAACTCGCCGCCCTTCGAGTCTCCCCGCCAGATCTTGAACGTCGTCTTGGGCATCAGCCTTGCTCCTCGATGATCTTCGCCAGTCGCTCGGGCACGGGATCGATCTCCTCGCGGCGAACCCTCATGGAACCGTCCCCCGCCTTCTCCACGATCAGGTTCGCCTTTCCCCACTCCGAATCCTTCTCCTGATAGTCGTTTCGCGTGTGGGCGCCACGGCTTTCCTTGCGCTCCCGGGCCGCCGCCGCCACGGCTTCCGACACCGTCAGCAACGGCTCCAAGTCCAATGCCGTGTGCCAGCCCGAGTTCCACTCACGGTTGCCGTGAACCTTCACCTTCGCGGCGCGGCTCCGAAGATCCGCCAACGCCTCCGCGGCCTTGTCCAACTCCGCCTCCGTGCGAATGATGCCGACGTCCTCCTGCATCATGTCCTGCAACGCCTGCTGAAGCTGGAACGGCCCTTCGCCCGACTCTTCCCTTCCGAAAGGCGCCAGCGCCTCCGCTTCGGCGGCCTCCATCTCGGAGTCCGCAACCTTCGCCGGCCCCGCCGACTTCGCGTATTCGGCGGCGTACTGCCCCGCCAGCTTCCCGAAGACCACCAAGTCCGACAGCGAGTTGCCGCCCAAGCGGTTGGCGCCGTGCAGTCCCGTGGCGCACTCGCCCGCAGCGAAGAGCCCGGGCACGCTGCTCGCCTGACTGTCCGAATCGACGCGGACCCCGCCCATGGCGTAATGGGTCGTCGGCCCCACCTCCATGGGCGTCTCGGTGATGTCCAAGTCCGCGAGCTGCTTGAACTGGTGGTACATCGACGGCAGCTTGCGCTTGATGTGCTCGGCGCCGCCCTTCACGCGATCCTTGATCCACGAGATGTCCAAGAAGGCGCCGCCGTGGGGGCTTCCTCGCCCCGCCTTCACCTCGGCCAGGATCATGCGCGCGACGTGGTCGCGGGTGAGCAGTTCGGGCGGCCTGCGGGCGTCGCGGTCCCCGATGACGTATCGCCAGCCCTCTTCCGCGTCGTCGGCCACCAAGTCCTTGTACAACTCGGGAATGTTGTCGAACATGAAGCGCTTGTCTTCGCTGTTCGTCAGCACGCCGCCTTCCCCGCGCACGCCCTCGGTCACCAAAATCCCTCGAACCGACGGCGGCCAGACCATCCCCGTCGGGTGGAACTGGACGAACTCCATGTCCTTGAGCTGGGCGCCCGCATGGTACGCCAGGGACATTCCATCGCCCGTGCATTCCCACGAGTTGGAGGTGATCTTGTACGCCTTGCCGAGCCCGCCCGTGGCCAGAATCACCGCCGGGGCCTTGAAGACGCGGAACCGCCCCCTCTCCCGGTCGTAGCCGAAGGCGCCGGCGATGCGCTCGCCGTCCTTGAGCAGAGTGGTGATCGTGATTTCCATGTGCACGGCCATGCCTTGGTGGATGCCGTGGTCCTGGAGCGTTCGGATCATCTCGAGGCCCGTGCGGTCGCCCACGTGCGCCAGCCGCGGATAGGCGTGCCCGCCGAAGTTGCGTTGCAGGATGCGCCCTTCCGGCGTGCGGTCGAACAAAGCGCCCCACGCTTCGAGCTCGTTGACCCGCGCCGGCGCTTCCTGTGCGTGAATTTCGGCCATCCGCCACTGGTTCAGGTACTGTCCGCCGCGCATCGTGTCGGCGAAGTGCACCTTCCAGCCGTCCCTTTCGTCCACGTTGGCCAGGGCAGCGGCCATCCCGCCCTCGGCCATGACCGTGTGCGCCTTGCCGAGCAGCGACTTGCAGACGAGTCCCACGCGCACGCCCGCCGTCGAAGCCTCTATCGCCGCCCGGAGTCCCGCCCCCCCTGCGCCGACGACCAGAACGTCGTATTCGTGCGTCTCGTGGCCGGCCATCTAAAGAATCCTCACGTCCGCCCACAGGCCCATCGAGCACATGCGAACGTAGAAGTCGGTGAAGCCCACCCAGAACAGACTCAGCCAAGCGAACAGCTGATGGCGCTCGTTGCACCACGTGACGCGGTTCCACGCCCTCAGCCGGGCCGGGCGCCTCGCAAGAAGGTTGAGCTTGCCGCCCACCAGATGCCGTAGCGAGTGGCAACCGAACGTGTAGCCCGACAGCAGCACCACGTTCACCGCCAGAACCAAAGTGCCCAGGCCGATTCCGAACTCGTCGTGATTCGGCCCGAACCACATCCCCCGGTACACGTCGATGGAGAGGACCACCAGGAACGCCAGCGCGAAGTAGAGGAAGTAGCGATGCAGGTTCTGGAAGATCAGCGGAAAGCGTTGCTCGCCGCGATACCCCTTCTGCGCCTTCCCCACGCCGCAGCTCGCCGGCGACGCCCAGTGAGACTTGTAGTACGCGCCCCGGTAGTAGTAGCAGGTGAAGCGGAACCCCCCGGGCGCCCAGAGGATCAGGAACGCCGGATAGAGCGGAATCCAGCCCGGCCACCAGCTCGGCTGCGCCCCGAAGACGGCGTGCGGGGAGGGCGCGCCCGCGCCGGGGTCGAAGAAGAGCGGCGAGTACATCGGCGACAGATACCCCGCGAACTCGAAGTGCGCGTTCTGGAGCGCCGCCCACGTCGAGTAGACGATGAACGCCGACAGGCCGAGGAAGACGACCAGCGGCTTGCTCCACCAGCGGTCGGTCCGGGCGGTCTGCAGGAAGGGGCGCCGGGGGACGGTCGGGAGGGGGAGGGTCTCGGGCAGCGTTTCGGCGCGGGCTGTGGGGTCTGCGCTCATGGGGAAGGGGGCGCGGCGGGGGTTGGGGGACGGGGAATGCACATAGTGCCTCCTGTCGGGCCCTCGAGGGAGCGGGTGCGCGCCCTCGGCCGTGCGGCGGCACCAGCAGTGCGCCGATGTGCCTCGTCCTAGGAGGCCACGGGGCAGTCGGCGGATGCCAGCCGAAGGCATGGGAACGCGAGAAGCGGAGAGAAAATCGACTGTCGGCGCGGCCTCCGCAAGACGGAAGGAGCGGCGGGGCCTGTCGTATGCCGGGGACGAGGGACGGCGTGGCGTTTGTCACGACAGGGCGGGAGCGTCCCGGGCGTGCGCGAATGCGCCGTTCGGCTTGCCGCCGCCCGGCGGCCTCCGGTAGAATGTCCGGCCTCCCCCAAGCCACTATTTTAGCCGCAACCGCTGGCTCCATGGGCTCGCCTCCCCGAACCCTCCGCATCCCACGCCCCCATGGCCGTTCCCACCATCTTCGAGACCTGCCGGCCCAGAGCAGACGTGCTGGCCGGGGTCACCGACGCCGACTTCGCGGCTGATCTCGCCCAGGTGGTCACGAGGACGGGCAGCCCGGAATACCACGACCCCGCTCGGTTCTTCGCCAACACGTACCCGACGCGGGGGCTCAAGAACCTGCTGGGCAACGTCTGCAGGCGGCTTTCCGGGGCCGGGGGCGACGTGGCTTCGATCTTCCGTCTGGACACCTCCTACGGCGGCGGCAAGACGCACGGCTTGATCGCGCTGGCCCACGCGGCCCGCGGACTCGAGGGCGTCGCGAAGCCCGGCGAGTTCGTGGATCCGGCCGTCCTTCCCAAGGAGCCCGTCCGCGTCGCCGCCTTCGACGGAGAGAACGCCGACCCGGCGAACGGCCGCACCATGGAGGAGGGGCTCCGGGCCTTCACCCCCTGGGGCGAGATCGCCTACGCCCTCGCCGGATATGCCGGGTACGAGCGAGTCCGCGAGAGCGACAGGCGCGGCATTGCGCCTGGAGCCGACACCCTGCGCGAGTTGTTCGACGGTCGGCCCGCCCTCGTGCTGCTGGACGAGCTGTCGGTCTATCTGCGCAAGGTGCAAGCCGTCGAAGGCGCCGGGGACCAGCTGACCGCGTTCTTGACGTCCCTGTTCAAGGCCGTCGAGAGCACGCCGAACGTGGCCCTCGTCTACACGCTGGCCGTCGGCAAGGGAGGCCAGGCAACCGACGCCTACGCCAAGGAGAACAGCTTCATCGCCGACCGGATGGCGGAAGCGGAGAAGGTGTCCGCCCGCAAGGCGACCCTGCTCAATCCCACGGAGCAGGACGAAACGGTCCACGTCCTGCGCAGACGCCTCTTCGAGTCCATCGACGAGAGCCGGGCCGCCGAAGTCGCGTCGGCCTACGCCAAGCTGTGGAAGGCCCACAAGGACGCGCTGGCCCCCGACGCAGGCCGCGCCGAGACCCGGCAGCTGCTGGCCGACGGCTACCCCTTCCACCCCGAAGTCCTGGAAACGCTCACCGACAAGACCGCGACGCTGGAGACCTTCCAGCGGGTGCGCGGGATGCTGCGGCTGCTGGCCCGCACGATCGGCGACCTGTGGGAGACCCAGCCCGAAGACGCCACGGCGATCCACCTCCATCACATCGACCCCGGCCACGAGCCCATCCGGCAGGAGATCGTCACGCGCCTCGGCCAGTCCGCCTACGATCCCGCCGTCAACGCCGACGTCTCCGCCGGCAAGACCGACAAGCAGTCGCTTGCCCAGCAGATCGACGCTGAGCACCACCAGGGACTGCCGCCCTACGCCGAGTACGCCGCCCGCACGATCTTCCTCCACACGCTGGCCTACAACGAGCGGCTCAAGGGCTTGGCGCCCAACGAGTTGCGCTATTCGACCATCGGCCCCGCGCTGGACGTCAGCTTCGTCGACGAGGCCCGCAAGAAGTTCGTCGCCGAGTCCGCCTACCTGGACGACCGGCCCAGTGTTCCCATGCGCTTCCTGGCCGAGGCCAACCTGACGCAGATCGTCCGCCGGGAGGAGCGCAACGTCGACCCGGAGGAGGCCCGCGCGCAGCTCAACGACCGCATTCGAACGATCTTCGAGGGCAATGTGCTGGAGGCCGTGTGCTTCCCGGGAGGCCCCCACGAGGTCGCCGACGAAGCGGGCGAGAGCCGCCCGAAGCTGGTGGTGGTGTCGTACGACGCCGTGGCCTTCGAAGGCGCCGTGGACCGCGTTCCCGACCTGATCGACCGCATGTACTCCCGCAAAGGGGCCGACGGCCAAGCGCTCCGGCTGTTTCGCAACAACCTGGTGTTCGTGGCGGCGGACGAGTCCCGCCGCGAGGAGATGCGCGCGAAGGCCCGGCGGCTGCTGGCCCTGCGGGAACTCAAGAAGCCCGAGCGGCTGGACGAACTCGCGGACCACCAGCAAGCCAAGGTGCGGGAGTGGGCCCAAGGCTCGGAGATGGACTTGGCCCTGTCGATCCAGCAATGCTACCGCCACGTCGTCTACCCGTCCCGCAACAGGATCGAGGGCTCCACGGTGGACTTGGCCCACACGGCCATCGACACTCCCGGCTCGTCCGACAGACCGGGCGCCGGCCAGAAACAGGTCGTCCGGGCGCTTCGGGAGCTGAACAAGCTCCGCCTCTCCGGCGACGAGCCCGACTCCCCGGCCTACGTTCGCGACCGCACCCCGCTCCGCAAGGGACAGATGACGACCCGCGCCCTTCGCGACGAGTTCAGGCGCGACCCGACGTTGCCCATCCTCGTGGGCAACGACGTCTTCGTTCGCGGCGTGCGGACAGGAGTCGAGAAAGGCGAGTACGTCTACCGCACCGGAGACCTGCTCTACGGTCCGGACGATCCATGGACGATGGTGCGGATCGACGAGCAGTCGGTGGTGCTGACGATGGCGTACGCGAAGAACGCCGGCGTCTGGCCCCGGGCGGAAGCGGACACGAAGACGGGCGACTCGGACCAGGACGTCCAGCCTGTCGAGCCGGACGACGAAGACGACACGCGCACCGACGACGGCGAGCAGACGCCCGGCCGGTTCGAGGCCGAAGGGCCGTTCCGGGAGGCGATGGTCCGCATCTGGGAACAAGCGCAGGCGAAGGGAGTTGGGAAGATCGCGACGCTGGACATCCGGGTCTTGGACGCGGACGAGGGACTGCCGTTCCTGGCCGCGGTCCAGGGCGTGCGGGGGGCGGCCAAGTGGGTCTCGCTGGAGGGAGGCTACGAGACCACGGCGGGCGGATCGCTCGATCTGGACTACCGCGGGCCGCTGGACGACGCCGGTCCGGTGCGGGAGTTCCTCCAGTCCCAGTTCCGGGCCGCCAGCAAGAAGACCTCTGGAGCACGCTGCAAGCTGACCTTCCGGGAAGGCTTGGCGACGAAGGGAGACGCACCGGAGAAGTTGACCGAGCGGCTGGCGGGGTTCGTGAGCGGCGAATCGGTCGTCTCGGCGACGGCGATGCCGTAGCGGTGCGCGGGGTGCGAACTTGACCACGTGTGGGGTCGGATCGAACATGTTGGAGGAACGGTCGCCGAGGTGCCCGGGCCGGGCGGCGGCCATGTCGGCAGCGGCGATTGAGGAGGGCTGAAGTGGCCAGACCGAGACGAGCTTCTCTGACCGTGCTCCCCGAGTCGGTCCCGCAATACGAGCTTCGGGCGACGACCCGGGGGCCGGGCCGGGCCGAGTACTCGATTTGGCAACTCCCGGTGCCGGCCACGCCCCACGTGACCCGCCCGGTGAGGGTCGCCGGACTGCGCGACAGGAACCTGGAGCTCGTCGAGCACCGCATTCTCCGACGCTTGGCGCGTGAAGGCGTCAAGCTGCTCGCCCAGACCAGCGGTAGCGGCCAACCACGGACCTACCCGCTCTCGGAGGACGCCGCCCTGTCCATCGGCCTCCTGTTCCGTTGCTTGGCGCCGATGCGGAACCGGGACAGGATGCTCGCCGTCGCGGAAGGCATCGAAGCGATGGAGCGCGAGGAAGCCGGCTACTGGCTCGGCATGGCGATGCACCGGCGGAACCCCCGGCGTGTGCTCATGGCGTTGCGGTGCCTGCTGACCGACGCGGGGCGGAGGGGGTAGACGGCGATGCGCATCGCGTCTCCGCTTCACCCGTTGCAGGAAGGGCTGTCCCTTCCTCCCGTCTGGGCCCAGACCGGCCAGGCTGGCATCACCGAATGGAGTTCATCCGAGCAATTACTTGAAGGAGAAGCAGTGAAACGATTAGGCCGTTCGCGCTGGCTCCACAAGGCTCTCGGTATCACTCGCGGAGTCTCCACAGTAGTAATCGCTGTGTTGTCTGCGGCTATTGTTGTGAGCCCAGAAAACTTGGAAGCAAAACATCCCTTGTTGGCAACTGCAGTCACGTTGGCCGGCGACTGGGCTTGGTTGGGCATATTCGTATGTTCGTGCCTAGCTGGTGGTTGCACGTTGGCCGTCCGGAAACTTGGTGATCCTAGTCTCCGTGCCGTTGTTGACGAAGTGCTCAATCGGTTCAGAGACGGAGTGTTTGGTCACCATGGAGGTGATTACGCCCATCACCGCGTCACTCTATTCAAGCATCGCCGCTTTCGTCTTCTTGGCTTTGATTTCAACGAAGGCGGCTGGCCGCTAAGTGGATGGCTAGTCCCCATCGCAAGATCGGGACACACTGCCCAGAAGACCAACGTCAGGTTTCTAGCACCAGACAACACCGACAGGGCTCGGGGCGTCGCTGGCCGAGCATGGGCCGCTCGCAGCGGAACCGCGTCAGCCACGGAACTGCCGGACGTGCAACGGAACACAACGCCCGCGGACATTCGGCAGTATGCGAAGCAGACTAACGTGTCGGAAAGCTGGGTGAGGAAGAGAAGCCCACGTGCCCGTTCTTTGGTGGGCTTCACGATCGAGACTCCCAACGGCAAGCCGTGGGGTGTGTTGGTTGTGGACAGCACGAATCCAGACCTGGATTTGGTGAAAGCCAGAGTGCAGTACGATCACCACGGAAGAGTACTCGGACAAATAGTGGAGGGGTTATGAGCACACAACAGGCTCTCGGACGCTGGATCAGAGTGACGCCGAGCAATTACGTAGTGCTAGGCGACGCTATCGAAGTTGGCATTCTGATATCTCCTTACGACATACCTGATGGAGTCCGTGGCGGCTACGACAAGGACCTCAATCGTTTTGTAGTGGAGTTTCGCTACATGGTGGACGAAGAGTATCGTAGCCTTGACGTCGACGACGGCGTCTGCATTCGCTTGGGTAAACATTCCGGTCGCATCGTGGGCGTTGAAGTGGATGTCGACCGGCTTAACATCTCCGAAGTGATCGTCGCGGTCAAGGATCGCAGTGCTGCCGCCTCCGCCGCAATCGGCAAAGCGATGCGGAATGTCGACAAGATGGAGGACCCTAGGGCGAGACGCCGAGAGAATTACATCGTGGCCCAGAGAGTTCTCGAGGACAAACACGATGCCATCTTTGACAACATGCCACATGCCGTGGCCAGCTAGCGTTGCGTCCGTTTTGCGATCCCGGGAAGCTTCGGAAGGGATGACCAAACCTGGAGAACTGATCGTCGTGCAGGAGTGGGAAGGCTATGTGGTGGAGATTCGACGAAACGATTTTGTTGCTCGCTTGTTGGACATTTCTGGCCAAGCGATACGCGAGGAAGAAGAAGCGACAATTCCGTACGACCAGATTTCCGATGCAGATCGGGCCAACATGTGCTTAGGCAGCATCTTTCGTTGGGTAATCGGATATGAGCCTGCCACCGATCGGAACAAGCACGCGGTTTCGCGAATCGAGTTTCGATACTTGCCTCCACTTACCCAATCAGAACTGGACGAAGCGTGGGCGTGGGCCGTAGAGACCCGGCGATTGCTTGGTTTGCGATAGACGTGTTGACCTCGTTGTCGCCAAGACGCGGGTTGCTGTGGATTGGTCCGAGGGAGTCCGCACTTGAGTGACCGCCGCCTGATTGAAGAGTGGTTGCCGATTGCGAAAATCGGGGTTGAAGGGACGCGCGAACGAACGCCGCTGACCCCGTTTCCAGCGCCGAACCGGCTTCACGTGTGGTGGGCGCGTCGTCCGTTGGTGGCGTCTCGGGCGGCCGTGCTCGGATCGCTGTTGCCTGCGGACGCCGACCGAAAGAAGTTTGTGCACGTGCTGGGAATTCATGGGGATCCTGTGACGGCCAAAGGCGTCATCGACAGGGCGCGAAGGACTGGCACGAGGGTGAAGAACCCCTACGACTACGAGCGAGCGTTTCGCTACTCGCCGAGCAGTGCCGATGTCGAGTGGATGCGGACGGCCGCCAAGTCGCCACTTCAGCACCTGATTGTGCTCGATTCGGTCGCGGGCGGAGGCAGCATTCCCTTCGAGGGCGTGAGACTTGGCTGTTCGTTGATGGCGAACGACCTGAATCCCGTCGCTGCCTTGGTAATGACGGCGACGATCGGATGGTCGGCATTGCCGAAAATTGACGACGAGTTTGTGCGACTGGCGGCAGAGTGGCGGAGACGCCTGGAGGATCATCTTGCCACACTGTTTCCTCAAGAAGATGAGCCGGACCAGATTGATGCAACGTATCTTTGGGCCCATACGGTGCGTTGCCCGTACTGCAACGGCCTCGTGCCGCTGTCCCCGAACTGGCGACTTGCGCCGGGCGGGACGGGCGTAAAGCTTCGGCCGCGTCTCGGCGACGGCCCTAGCTCGGTCGGCAGGGTCTGCGAGTTCGAGGTCGTCGAGTCCGTTGCCGAGCAGTCGGCGGGCACGGTCAGCCGCGGCTCGGGGAACTGCCCTTATCCCGACTGCAAGCGCGTAATCGACGGCACCGAGATCAAGCAGCAGGCACAGGACGGCGAGATGAGTCACCAGCTGTACGCGGTGGTGTACTGGAAGCGCAAGCCGCACATCCTGAAGTCGGGCAAGCGGGGCAAGGACAAGTGGGTGCGTGGCTACCGGGCTCCGCGCGCGTCGGACGACAACGGTGCGGAGGTCGCGAAGCTGCTGGACGAGAAGTTGCCCGAGTGGCTGGCGCTGGACATCGTGCCGAGCGAGACGTTTCCATCGGACAGCAACGACGATCGTCCGTTGCAGTACGGGATGCCGTACTGGCGCGACCTGTTCTCGCCGAGGCAGCTTCTATGCCACGGCACGAGCGTGGAGGTCTTCCGCGAAATGCTCAACGCCGACCGCAAGGCGGGCGAATTGACCAAGGCGCGGAAGGCGGCGTACGGATACTTGGCGTTGGCGATGGACAAGATGCTCGACTACAACTCGCGGATGTGCGTGTGGGAGACGTCCAAGCTGGCCATCGCTCACACGTTCTCGCAACACGATTACTCCTTCAAGTGGTCCTACGCCGAGATGGCGACGTGCGTCACGGGGCGCGGATATGATTGGGTTGTTGAACACACGAAGAAGTGTATTCGAGAGCTTGTCACTCTGCTTGCCCCGCAGGCGGCCGACGACAATGGACCAATCTTCGACAATGGCGCTCCGGCGAAGCCGAGCCGTCCGAAGCCGGTCATGACCTGCAAGTCGGCCGACAACCTGGGTCACATCGCCGACGGCCAGATCGACGCCATCGTGATGGACCCGCCGTACTACGACAACGTCATGTACGCGGAGCTATCGGACTTCTTCTACGTCTGGCTCAAGCGAACGGCGGGCTACGTCTTTCCCGAACTCTTCCGCCGCCAGTTGACCGACAAGGACAACGAGGCTGTCGCGAACCCGGCTCGCTACAAGGGCGAAAAGGGGGCCAAGGCTCGCGCTGGGAAGGACTACCAGGAGCGCATGGCGGCGATCTTCCAGGAATGCCGTCGCGTGCTCAAGCCCGACGGCATCATGACCCTTATGTTCACCCACAAGGCAACGGGAGCGTGGGACGCTCTGACGGTGGGGCTGATGGAGGCGGGCTTCAAGATCACGGCGTCCTGGCCGATCAACACCGAGGCGCCGGGCAGCCTGCACATAAAGGACAAGGCGGCCGCAAACAGCACTATCTTCCTCGCGTGCCGTCCACGGGCCGAGGAAGACAAAGAGTCCGCCGACGTGTACTGGGAGGATGTAGAGCCCGAGGTGGCGCGGGCCGTCCGCAGGCGCGTCGAGGCGTTCCACAAAGCCGGCATCCGGGGCGTCGACATCTACTTGGCGTCGTTCGGCCCTGCCTTGGAGGAGTTCTCCCGTCACTGGCCGCTTCGGCGCGGGACACCCCGCAAGCCGACCTGGGCCGAGAAGCGGCGTCGCCAGACCGAGATCTTCGAGGAAAAGGTGGACCCGTACGCGGCCACCCCCGAGGACGCGCTGGAGGTCGCCCGTCGCGAGGTCAAGCGCTGGCGGCTGGAGCAGCTGACCCGCGTCAAGGCCAGCGACGACATGGATGCGCGGACCGCGTTCTTCGTGCTTGCCTGGGATGCTTTTCGTGCCCCTCGGTTCCCCTACGACGAGGCCCTCAAGCTGGCCCGGGCCGTCGGTGCCGACCTGGACAAGGACATCGTGGGGCGGATGGCGGCCAAGAAGAACCAGAACCTGACGCTCCTGGACAGCAGCACCCGTGCCGCCAAGGGTAGCCTGGGACCTTCCGACGGCTCGCGAGGCATGATTGACGCAATCCACCGCGCGGCCCAGCTAGCGCGCAGTCGGTCGCTGGACGCGGCCCGCGAGCACCTAACCAAGCTCGGGCTGCACAAGGAACCCCGCTTCCTGTCGGCGCTGTCGGCACTACTGGAAGTCCTTCCCGTCTCAAGTCCATCATCCGGCTCGACTTTGCCAAAGGGACTCGCGGCGGCCAGCAGCGACTTCGAGGCGCTGAACAACCTTCGACGGCTTGCCTTCAGCGAGGAGATCGACGAACCCGCGCAGCTCAAGCTGTGGCGGGGCGACGACGACTGACCGTGCTGTCGGACCGCAAGTGGAGGTTGCACTACACGCTGGACGACGGCGATCTGGTCAAGCTCTTCTACGTGCCCGCGTTGGAGAACGCCGCCCGGTACGACCGGCTGACGGGGTACTTCAGCGCGGGTGCGCTGGCGTTGGCGTCGCGGGGCATCGAGGGGCTGGTGCGCAACGACGGCGTGATGCGCATGGTCGTCGGCTGCACGCTGGCCCAGGACGAAATCGAAGCGATTGCGCGGGGCGAACGACTCCGCAACGCGGTAGGGCAACGCTTGGCCGACGCGCCGCTGGCGCCGGACCCGGAAGGGCAGGACGCCCTGGAGCTGCTGGCGTGGATGGTCGCCCGCGGGCATCTGGAAGTAAAGGTGGCGGTGCCGTGCGACGCCGACCGCAAGCCCGTTGCCGACGAGGCCATCTTCCACGAGAAGACGGGCGTCGTCGAAGACCGGGCGGGGGAACGGATCGCCTGGACCGGCAGCCTGAACGAGACGACTGCCGGATGGACCCGCAACTGGGAACGCATCCACGTCTACACCAGCTGGCAGGAGCCCGAGCGAGTCGCCGATGCGAAGACCGCCTTCGACGCGCTTTGGGACGATCAAGCCCGTCGCGTCATCGTGCTTGGCTTGCCCGACGCGGTTCGCCAAGACCTCCTTCGCTTCCTTCCTGAAGACGACCGGCTGCCCGCTCGGCTGCAAACGTACGACCCGCCGTCGGCTCTGCCCGTTGCCGTCGGAGAGGTGTCGCCGCCACGGTATCGCGGAGACGCTCCCCACGAACACGCCTTCCGCGACCGCGTCTGGTCGTTCATCGAGCGCGCGCCGGCGATGGACGGCGGCGGAAAGCGCGTTGGCGAGGCGACTTCGGCGGTCGAGCCCTGGCCGCACCAGATCCGCGCCTTCGACCGCATGTACGACGGCTGGCCGCCCAGGCTCCTCGTCGCCGACGAAGTCGGGCTCGGCAAGACGATTCAGGCGGGGATGCTGCTTCGGCAAGCGTGGCTGTCGGGGCGCGCCAAGCGGATTCTCGTCCTCGCGCCCAAGGCCGTGCTGCGGCAGTGGCAGATCGAGTTGCACGAGAAGTTCAACCTCAACTGGCCCATCTACGACAAGGGCGAACTGGCGTGGCACGCGTCGCCGGCTTGGCGCGACAACAATGTCCGGCCCGTTGCCGCCCACCGCTGGCACGAGGAGCCCGTCGTCATCGCGTCCAGCCACCTGATGCGCCGAAAGGATCGGCGGCAAGCGTTGCTGGAAGATGCGGCGCCGTGGGACTTGATCGTGCTCGACGAAGCCCACCACGCCCGCCGCCGGGCCGCGGGAAGCGCGACGGACAGACGCCCGAACACTCTGCTTCGCCTCATGCAGGGACTCAAGGAGCGCACCGAGGGACTCGTTCTGCTGACCGCGACTCCTTTGCAGGTTCATCCCGTCGAACTTTGGGACCTCCTCGACCTGCTGGGGCTACCCCCCGCGTGGACGCCGACGGCGTTCGAGGAGTTCTTCGAGAACGCCGGCCGGGCTGATCCGACGCCCGACGGGTTCGAGCAAATGGCGCAGTTGTTCCAGGCGACCGAGCTGCGCTACGGGAAGGCGAGCGAAGCTGAAGTCGCCCGGGCGCTCGAGGGCCTGTCCCGACTGCAGGCCCGACGGGTCGTGCGCGACTTGCGCGGCAACGCCGCGATTCCCCGGCGCCGCATGGACGGCGAGGCTCGCCAAGCCGCGCTCCGGCTGTTGCGGGTGAGCACGCCGGTTCGCCGTCTGGTGTCGCGTCACACCCGGGAGCTGCTCCGGGAATACCATCGGCGCGGCCTCTTGCCGGCCCGCATCGCCGATCGCGACGTGGACGACCGCTTCGTCGAAATGACCGTCGGCGAGCGCGCCTTGTACGAGGCGGTGGAGGACTATATCGCCACGACGTACAACCAAGCGTCGGAGGACGAGCGCCGGGCGGTCGGCTTCGTCATGACGATCTACCGGCGGCGGCTCGCCAGCAGCTTTCGAGCGTTGCGCAACACGTTGCAGAGGCGGGTGGACGCCAGCGCATCTTCTCCAGCCCCGGTCGCCGACGCGGCCCTCGCCGAGGACCTGTCCGACGACGAAGTGGCCGACGACTCGGCGCGGGACGAGGACGCCGTGGCTGAGGCGTTGCGGAAGTCGCTTCAAGCGGAGGAAGAGGACCACGTCCGGCGGCTCCTCGACCAGATCGGCCAACTTCCGCCCGACAGCAAGCTGGCGGCGCTGAAGGACGTGCTCCGCGACCTGCGGGAGCGCCCTCCGCCGTCACGCCGCGGTTCGAGGCGATCCGACACGCCCGGCGACCTGCGGAAGCGCCAAGTGATGGTGTTCACCCAGTACACCGACACGATGGACTTCTTGCGCGAAGAGCTGTCCGAGGCCTCCGACTTCTCCAGCCTCAAGCTGATGTGCTACTCGGGGCGGGGCGGCGAGATTCCCGGCGCCGACGGCTGGAGGTCAGTCGACCGCGACACCGTCAAGCGGCGCTTCCGACACGGCGACGCCGATGTCCTGCTCTGCACCGAGGCTGCCGCGGAGGGGCTCAACTTCCAGTTCTGCGGCGCCTTGGTCAACTACGACATGCCTTGGAACCCGATGCGGGTGGAGCAGCGCATCGGCCGGATCGACCGCGTGGGCCAGCAGCACCCAACGATCCGCATCGTGAACCTCCACTACGAGGACACCGTCGAAACCGACATCTACCGAGTGTTGCGGGAGCGCATCGGCCTGTTCACCAAGATGGTCGGCCGCCTCCAGCCGATCCTCTCGCGCCTGCCCGGGCAGATCACCCGCGCCGTGCTGACCGGCCAGGGCAAAGACGCCGCCGGCCGCCGCCGGACGGTAGCGGCCCTGGAGGCCGAGGCGCGGGAAGCCGACGGCGGATTTGATATCGACGCCGCTCTCGACGACGTGCTGGACTCCGCCGTCCGCCCGAAGCCCCTGGCGACCATGTCCGACCTGGACCGGGTGATAGGATGGCCCGGCCTGCTGCCGCCCGGCACGAAGGTCCAATCCCTGGGCAACCGCGAGTACGGCGTCACGTCCCCCGGCGCGACCGACCCCGTCCGCGTCACCACCGATCCGGACCACTACCGGGAACACCCCGACAGCGTGGAGCTGTGGTCGCCGGGCAACCGGCTCTTCCAGCGCCCCGAGCCGACGGGCCGGGCTCCACAAGACGAGCCCCCCGGCACGACGCTGAAGGACATCCTGGACGGCTGAGAGCGTGTCCCGGAGGCCGTAAAGCCGACCCGTGCACCCCGCCGACGTTATTTTAACTTAAGTCGCGATCCTTGAATAGCGCGATCCGTTATTCAAAGCGCCGTTAACAACCGGAGGGCTTCATGAAGCGCGGAAAGACCGGCCGCTACGAGGTCACCGTCACCGGGGGCAAGCGCGTCCGCGCCTTCGTGCCGGTGCCATTGCCCCCGAAGCCCCGTGTAGACCTTGGCGGTCCCCTACAGCGACGGCTGGAATCCGCCAACCTCGCTCTCGGACGCCTGGACAGCGTATCGGCCCTCCTTCCCGACGAAAGTCTCTTCATCTATTCGTACGTCCGCAAGGAAGCCCAGCTGTCTTCGCAGATTGAGGGAACGCAGTCGTCGCTCGCCGACTTGCTGTTCCTTGAGATGGGGGGTGCGCCCGGAGTGCCACGGGACGAGGTCGAAGAAGTCTCGAGCTACGTCGCCGCCCTCAACCACGGCCTTCGCCGCCTGCAAGCGGACTTCCCCCTGTCCAACCGGCTCATACGAGAAGTGCACGGGGTTCTGTTGTCCTCCGGCCGCGGCCGTCGCTCGGCTCCTGGGGAGTTCCGGCGCTCCCAGAACTGGGTCGGCGGCTCCAGGCCGAGCAACGCCGTCTTCGTGCCACCGCCGCACACCGCCGTGCAAGAGTGCATGGGCGAGCTGGAGCGCTTCCTCAACAGCGACGATCCCGGATTGCCGACGTTGGTCAAGGCCGGGCTCGCTCATCTCCAGTTCGAGACCATTCATCCCTTCTTGGACGGCAACGGGCGCGTAGGACGCCTTCTCGTCACGCTCCTCCTGAGTGACGCCGACGTGTTGCGACAGCCGCTTCTCTACCTGAGCCTGTTCTTGAAGCAGCACCGCCAGGAATACTACCGGCTGCTCGACCACGTAAGGCAAACGGGCGACTGGGAGACATGGCTGGCCTTCTTCCTGGAGGGGGTGCAGATCACCGCGGAAGACGCGGTCTCGACGGCCCGACGGCTCAACCGGACCTTTCGGGACGATTACGACCGGATCGCGACCGGGGCCGGGCGCAGGGCATCGTCGGCTCTACAGGTGCACGAAGCGCTCAAGGCTAGCGTCGTTGTGTCGCTCAGCGAAGCGACGAAGCGAACCGGTTTGACGTTCCCCACGGTATCGGGGGCGATGCAAGTCCTGGTCGAACACGGAATCGCCGAGGAATTCACGGGAAAGTCGCGCAACCGTCTGTTTTCCTACCGCGAGTACCTTGCTGTCCTCAACGAGGGCGTCGTAGATGCGGGTTGACGTAGCCGGATCTGCTACAGGCGCTCGTTGGCAATCGCCAAGCCCTTGACCAGTGCTTGGTCGAACCAGTCCGAGAATCTGTCGGCGACCTCTTGCTCGGCCTCTTTGTAGTTGACCTGAAAAGGCTCCTCCGTCAGTGCTGTAATGTTGCTCGCGGGGATCACGAAATCACCTTCGGGGTCCTTCTCGTAGAAGCAGACCGAGCTGACCACGACGCCTCTGAATTCGTGACCGAGGCCGTGAAACGACAGCAGCACCTCGGATCGGTTCGGCGTCATGAGGACGAGCCGGGCCCAGGCGTGAAAGGATGCAGGGTTGGCAAAGTACCCGAGCGTCTTGGCCGTCTCGACGATCTGATACCGGAACCAGTGCGACTTGTCGTCGCCGGCGTCGTTGCGGTCGGAGAAGAACTTGAACGAGCGGTCCGGCGGCGCCAACGGGCCCAACTCGGCATCGAGCGTTTGGACGAGCCCGTTCAGCTTGTCGATCGCCATCGTCTGGAGCGACCTGCTCAAGTCCTTAGCTTGATCCCACTGGCTCATCAGCGCCTTTTGCCGGTTTGCCAGAGTCTCGTGCATGGCGGCTATCACGGCATCTTGTCTCTGTACGCCCAACCTTGCCTGATTAGCGGATCCGAGCGCTCCCAAGAATGCTTGTTTCTCAATCTTGGCGAACAGTTCCACGAGCGGACGCAAATCGCCATTGTCGGCATCCCGTAGCGCGTCGATGTAGTCGTCCCGTTGATCGTTCGTGACAACAAGAGGAAACCCTCGTGCCCTCAGCAGGACAAGCGTCGCCAATGCGCGAGCCACCCTGCCGTTCCCGTCCTCGAAGGGATGGATCTGCGTGAACCTGTGGTGAAGCCAAGCGGCCTGGACTTCCGGAGCTATGCCCTTCAATTCGTGACAGCGATGCATTTCGATCAGGCGATCCATCTCGGAGGCCACCTGTTCCAGCGGACAGTACTCGTGAATTTTGCCACCCACTTCCAAGGGGTTATTGGGCCGCTGCTTGTAGTCGCCCTTCCGAAGCGGCACGCCAACTCGCCTGCCGAGCGAGTCGAGCGCATCGGCATGACTCTGATTGGCAGTGAGGACCGAGTGCAGCTCCTTGATGTACGATGTTCCGAGTTCTCGTCTCGCCGCCACGAAATCGAGCAAGCCCGTCAAGGCGGCACCCTGGTCACGCATCACTTGGACTACATACTCTGGGTCGCCGTCGGTGGATCCGTGGGGCACGAGGCTCGCGTCCAAGCCCCGTTCGACGAGCAACTCGGTAATACCTCGGTCCATCGTGTACAGGCGCTCGATCAGCCCGGTCTCGATCGCCCAGCGGCGTTTCAGGCGCGTGTTGAAGTCCTTGACCGCGTCGTGCGCTTCAAGGTCAGCTTTCTGTTCCAGCCAGATGGCACGCAGGATCTTCAGGTCTCCTCGAGCCAAGTCGCCGTGGTTGTCGGGCAGGTCGGTGATCGGTTTCCATCGATATGCGACTTCAGGTGGTGACACGTTCGTCTCCCATGGCGGCAAAGTGTCGGCGGGGCACGGCAACCTAAAGCTACCGAATCCTCACGAACCCCATGCGCCTTAGCGGCCGCTCGGCGGACTCCCGCACGGCCGCCGACGTGCCCACCGTCGCCTCCCCCATTCGCCACCAGCTTTGTTACCATAATGAAGTGCCTCGTGATCGTAGCGGGAAGACCGGCCTGGCGACAAGTTCCGCGTCCGCGAACGCCGAAGAACTTGGGCGCGCCGGGAAGCAAACCTGCCAAAATGGCAAGTTCGAGGGGACGCCAAGATGCAAAACCTGCCAAAATGGCAGGAACATCGCGGGTTGGGGCGATGACTTCTGCCAAAATGGCAGTCTCCGCTTCCGACGGCTTGTCGGCGCCGGGCTCGCGCCGTTGGGCGGTTCTCGCGTTGCTGGCCGTCGCGGAGCTGCTCGGGATGTCGCTCTGGTTTACGGCGTCGGCGGTGTCGGAGGACCTGGGCGCTCGCTGGGGCTTGTCGCAGGCCCAGACCGGCTGGCTTGCGACGGCGGTGAACCTGGGGTTCGTGGCGGGGACCGCCGTGGCCGCAGTGCTCAACTTGGCCGACATAGTGCGCGCGCGGCTCTACTTCGCCGTGGCGGCGTTGCTGGCCGCGGGGGCGAACGCCGCGGTGCTCCTCGCTCCGGCGTTCGGGGAGGCAGTGGCGTGGCGGTTCGCGACGGGCTTTCTGCTGGCGGGGGTCTATCCGCCGGCGATCAAGATGGCGGCCACTTGGTTTCGGTCGGCCCGCGGGCTGGCGGTCGGCACGTTGGTGGGCGCGCTGACCGTGGGGAAGGCGGCGCCCTACCTGCTTCGCGCGTTGCCCGCGGCGAGTCCCGAGACGGTGGTGCTTGGAGCGTCCTTTGCAGCCATTGCGGGGGCCGTGCTGGTTGGGCTGTTCTACCGGGACGGACCGTACCCGTTCTCCCGCAGCCCGTTCTCGTGGGGACTGGTGGGCAAGGTCGTGCGTCACCGCGAGACGCGCTTGGCGACGGCCGGCTACCTGGGCCACATGTGGGAGCTGTACGCCATGTGGGCGTGGATTCCGGCGTTCTTGGCGGCTTCGGCGGAGGTAGCGGCGCCGGGGATGGCGGGCGGAGCGACGCGAGGCGGAGCAGCGGCGGTGGGCGGGCCGGCGGGGCCAACTGGGGCGTTCGGAGCGGCTGTCGGACTGGCCGGCTTCGGCGCTGTCGCCGCCGGGGGCTTGGGGTGCGTCTGGGGCGGGTGGGCGGCGGACCGCACCAGCCGGGAGCGAGTCGTGGTGCTCTCGATGGCGGCCAGCGGCTTTTGTGCCCTGGGGATCGGCCTGCTGTACGGCAGGGCGTTTCCGTTGGTGGCAGCGGTCGCGCTGGTCTGGGGATTCTTCGTGGTCGCCGACTCGGCCCAGTTCAGCACGATGGTCACCGAGACGGCGCCCCGGGACGCGGTGGGCACGGCGGTCACGCTCCAGACCTGCCTGGGCTTCCTGCTGGCGACGGTTACGATTCAGGCCGTTCCAGCCATTGCCGGGGCCGCCGGATGGCAGTGGGCGTTTCCCGTCTTGGCGCTGGGGCCCGCGGCCGGAATCGCCGCGACCGGGCGGCTGGCCCGGCTCCGGCGGCGTGCTCCAGCTCTCAGCCCGGCGCAACCATGACGCGTCCCCCAACGCAGTGACGACCGGCGGCGACCGAGGCGGGCCGAGCGTGCGACAAGACGGCGCAGCTATGCTGAAAGCGGTGCGACTCTCGCCGCCACCCCCGGACGAAGCCAACCGGTTCCCCTTCGACGTCCCGGCGCTCAGAGGGCTTCGGGAGCTCGAGTTCGGCGCACCGGCGACGGTCTTCGTGGGCGAGAACGGGTCGGGCAAGTCCACGTTGCTCGAAGCGCTCGCTCTGGCGGCGGACCTGCCGACGGTAGGTAGCGCCGAAGCCGGCAGCGACAGCTCGTTGCGGGAGCAGCGACGGCTGGCCGAAACGCTCACGCTGGTGTGGCGGCGGCGCACGCGCCGAGGGTTCTTCCTGCGCGCGGAGGACTTCTTCGGATTCGCCCGGCGGTTGCGGTTGATCCGGCGCGAGATGGAGAAGCGGATCGAGGAGGTGGAGCGCGACTACGAGGGCCGGTCCGAACTGGCCAAGCGCCTCGCGATGGGACCGGCGGCGGCCTCCCTCGCGGCCATGGAGCACAGCTACGGAAAGGACCTCGACGCCAACTCCCACGGCGAGAGCTTCCTGCGTCTCTTTCGTGCCCGCTTCGTCCCCGGCGGCCTCTACTTGCTGGACGAACCGGAGGCCGCGCTCTCGCCGCAGAGCCAACTAGGGTTCGTGTCGATGATGAGCGACATGGCAGCCGAAGGCGGACAGTTCGTGATCGCCACGCACTCCCCGATCCTGACCGCCCTGCCCGGAGCGGCCGTCTACAGCTTCGATTCGTCGCCGTTGGCGAGAGTGGCGTACGAGGAACTGGAATCGGTGCAGCTCATGAAGAGCTTCCTGCAGGCTCCGGAACGTTACCTGCGGCGAATCTGGCGTCCCGGTCGGAGGTGAGCGGCGGGCGCTTCCCCCGGCGAGATGTCGGGCGCGGTGGGGCCCCTACCGTACCCGGTCCAGCAATTCTTCGCCGGTCTCGCAGTCGACGATCGCCACCGCGGCGGCCCGCATCCGCTCGGGGTTGGTGGTCCCCTCGAGCACCCGATCCAGCTCCTCCGCCGCCCCAGGTCCGAACTTCCGCTCCGTCAGCTGCCGAAGAAGAGCCTTCTGCTCCTTCAGGCCTTGCTTCGAACCGCGCTTCAGACCCTCCTTCAGGCCCTCTTCCCTGCCTTGCTGGAACCACTCTCGGGTCCAGCGGTCCATCGTCTCGGCGATCATCGGCTCTTCTCCCGCCAGAAGTTTGGGGCGTTCTCCACTTGCGCGACCCGTTGTAGATCACCACGGGCACCAAGCGCACGTTGCCTGCGTCGTCGCCCCACGGATGCTGGGCTGCGGCGGCTAGGCAGAGCGCCTTGTAGACTTCCATGCGCTGAACCATCGCCTGGTCCGCTTTTTTGGGGCGCGAGACGCGGGTTGTTGGGGTGCCAGGAGTCGTCCTATATTTGGGCCATGCGCATCTCTTCATCCCATGTTCGCGCTTCGTTGGTTGCGGTCGGCGTGGTGGTGATCGCGGCGGCCGCGAGCGTCGTGTCGCTGTCCGCCGTCTCGCAGCCGGGGTTGGCCGGCGGGGGCTCCAGCAACAACGGGAGTTCCAGCCGCTGGGCGATCGCGTTCCCGCAAGACACCGTGAGCTTCGCGGAGGACGTGGCGCCGATCTTTCGCCAGCGTTGCGCCAAGTGTC
The DNA here is from genome assembly GCA_958295645.1 of Longimicrobiales bacterium. Taxonomy (GTDB): domain Bacteria; phylum Gemmatimonadota; class Gemmatimonadetes; order Longimicrobiales; family Gaopeijiaceae. The sequence continues at coordinate 2,114,978 of OY282361.1, read as the reverse complement.
ACGGCGCCGAAGACGAAGACGGAGTTCGCGCCGAGGCGGGGCTGATGCTCCTCACGTACGAACAGGTCATGGCGGGCTCGGAGTTCGGAACCGTCATCGAAGCGGGAGACCCCGAGAAGAGCTACTTGCTCGAGATGATCGTCGAAGGGGACATGCCCGAAGAAGGCGATCCCGTCCCCGAAGAAGAAATCGAGATCATCCGGGCCTGGGTCGAGGCCGGCGCACCCAACAACTGACCGTCGCCCGGTCGGCTCTTCGGCCCGGCCCGTCAGTCCCGCTCGCCCTCTTCGGTCCGGCTGGCCTCAGCCCCGCTCGCTCGTCGGCTCGGCCCGCGTCAGCCCTGCTCTTTCGTCGGTCCGGCCCGCGTCAGTCCTGCTCTTTCGTCGGCCCGGCCCGCCTCAGTCCCGCTGGCTGTTCTCCGGTCCGCGAGCCAGCGCCTCGCGCCTACGCGCCGCCACCGCTCGCTTCAAATCCTCCAGCGCGGCCACGCGGCGGTTGCCTTCGTCGTCGAGCAACGTGATGGTCTCGTTGAAGACGTTCATGCCGACCACCTTCTCGCGCCCGCGTTCGGTCGTGACGAACTTGCCTTCGCGAGGGAAGCGCCGCCGGGCGCTCACGTACGTGTCGTGCTCGTACATGAGACAGCACATCAGTCTGCCGCAGCATCCCGAAATCTGGGCCGGATTCAGGAACAGTCCCTGATCCTTGGCGACCTGGAGGCTCACCGGCTTGAGCTCCGGCAACCAAGTCGAGCAGCATAGCTCCCGGCCGCAACGTCCGATCCCGCCCAGCAGAGCCGCCTCGTCCCGGACGCCGATCTGCTTCAGCTCGATGCGCGTACGGAACTCGCGGGCCAGGTCGCGCACCAAGGCTCGAAAGTCCACGCGCTTGTCGGCGGTGAAGTAGACGATGAGCTTCTTCTTGTCGAACTGCCACTCGGCGTCCGTCACCTTCATCTTGAGCCGGTGGCGCTTGACGTGGGTGCGCGTCTCCCGACGTGCGCGGTCTTCGTCGACGGTCGCCTGTTTCGCCCGGCGAACCTCTTCGTCCGTGGCTCTTCGAATCACGCGAAGGGAAGGCGTCTCCGTCGCGCACTCGCGCGAAGAACACTTTCGCTGTGCGACGCTGCCCAGCGCTTCGACCCGTCCCAGATCGACCCCGTTGCTCGCCTCGACGATCACCCGGTCTCCTGGAGCCAAGTTCAAGTCCTCGAACTGGTAGTAGTCCCGGCGCGTGCTCTTGAAACGCACTTCGGCGAACCCGGTCATGGTCTGGGCTTGCGCCGCGAGGCTGCTTCCAGCACCCCGTCCCGCGTGCCCGTCATCTCCCAGCGCACGAGGGCCACCGGGATCACTCCCGAGGCGAAGAAGCGGTCGAAGAAGTCCTTGGCGACGAACGGGTCGTCTTGCTGGAGCGCCCATTCGGCCATGAGTTCCTCGATCTGAATCTTGCCGGTCAGGTAGCTGGTGCCGTAGCCGGGCTGTTGCAGGTAGAGATGCTGTTCGTTGCGGACCAGGTCGGCGTCGGGGAGCCAGCCGCGGGGGGTCCATTGGGTGGAGTGGGCGACGGCCTGCTCCATGTCGAAGACGTTGCCGTGCAGGTAGAGGCCGCTCAGCGCGCGGGCGGCTCTCTGGGCGAGCATGATCCACACCAGTTCCCGGGACCGGGGCTTGTCGGCCAAGAGACCGGCGTGCATGGCCATCTCCTCCATGCCGGTGGCGAGCCCTTCGGAGCGCGCGTCCCAAATGTTGTACAGCGAAGGCACGCGACGCACGGGGCTGGCGTGGGGCGTCTCCACCATGGCCGCCAGTTCGATCCAGTGATGCAGGTGCGCGCGCATGACCACGGGATCCCGGTAGTTGACCTCGCTGAAGAAGTTGCGGATCTCGCCGGGCGCGGCCGGTGCGAAGGCGCCGTTCTTGGCTCGCAGCGCAGGGTCCATCCACGGCTCCACGGTCTGAACTTCGTCCTCTTCCAGGAAGCGCATGTAGTCGTCCACGGCTTGGTCGAGCCGCTGGTCGTACTCCTGTGCGCTCGCAATCCGGTCCAGGGGCGGCAGGTCGCGGTTGCGATGCTCTTCCAAGCGAAGCGAGGCGTGGGCGCGGGCGAGTTCCCGGCGCATGAGCGTCACCTGCTCTTCCCAGGAATAGGGCACCAAGTGGACGTTGCGCATGTACCAGGTGTAGTTGTCCTTGCTTACGCCGGACGGGCCGGTCTTGGCGCTCGACTGGGCCTCGATCCAGTCGTGGAACTCCAGGGTCGCGGCGCGGGCGGTGGCGATGGCGGCGTCCAGGCTCTCGTCGGCGCCTGTCACGCGCTCGGCGAGGGCGTCCAGTTCGGCGGCTTGGCGGCGGAAGGAGCGCAGTCCGGCCATCCACAGGTCGCGGGCGTCGCCGGTCAGGTTGGTGCGGGCTTGGCCCAGGAGCGCTGGGACGGCGCCGATGCGCTGGGCGAGTTCGGCGGCGGCTTCCGGCGAGAGGGGGTAGTCGTAGGTCCAGAGGTCGATCCAGCCGTGGACGACGGGGCCTTCGTGGGCGGGCACGTCGCTCTGGGCGGAGAAGACGCTGGCGTAAAAGGCGGGATTGCGGGCCCATGGGCGGCGCACGCGGTGGTCGAAGTCGAGGCCGTTCATCTCGGCGCGCACCAAGCGCCAGTCGATCTGCTGGGCGACGGGCCAGCCCTCCGGGTCCAGGGCGTCCAGGCGCGCCCGCCAAGCGGAGAGAGCGTCGTGCTGGGCCGCCATGGCGTCCGCCGAGTAGTCGGGCACGCCGTCCACGAACTCGGGCGACTCGAACTCGCGCCATTCGCCGAACAGGGCCGCCAACTGGTCGTAGCCGGCGCCTTGGGCGGGGGAGTCGGGTTGGCCTGCCGCCTCTGGCGCGTCCGCCGCGTCGGGTGCGCCGGGGGGACCGCAAGCGGCCAAGACGACGCACGCCGCAACGGCCAGGGTCGCTCGAAAGCCGCTAGCGAATCCAGAGACGAGGCTCGGCCCAGCACCTTCGCTTGCCACGGCGACGGCAATTTGCCTTGCTCCAGCGAGGCCGCTCATGACCGCCCCTCCGGCTCCGCCCCGTCCTCCGCCCAAGCGCCGAGCGACTCGTACTTGGCCCAGCGGCGGGCCACGAGCCGGCCGGGCTCCTCGTTCGCGATCTCGCCGAGGTTGCGGATCAGCGCTTCGCGAACCGAGCGCATGACGCCTTCCCAGTCGGCATGGGCGCCGCCCGGCGGCTCGGGGACGACCTCGTCGGCGATCCCGAGCCTGAGCAGGTCGGAGGACGTGAGGCGCAGCGCGCGAGCGGCTTCGTGGCGGCGTTCGGCGGAGCGCCACAGGATGGCCGCGCAACCTTCGGGCGAAATCACCGAATAGATGGCGTGCTCCAGGAGCAGGATGCGGTCGGTGACGCCGAGTGCCAACGCGCCGCCCGAGCCGCCTTCGCCGATGACGAGCGAAATGCTGGGGGTCCGCAGACGCGCCATCTCGCGCAGGTTGGTGGCAATGGCCTCCGCTTGGCCGCGCTCCTCGGCGCCGAAGCCGGGGTAGGCGCCGGGCGTGTCGATCAGCGTCACGACCGGCCGGCCGAACTTCTCGGCGAGCTTCATCAGACGCAGCGCCTTGCGATAGCCCTCGGGATGCGGCATGCCGAAGTTGCGGCGAAGATTCTCCTTCATGTCGCGGCCCTTCTGGTGGCCGATCAACATGATCGACTCGCCGTTCAGCCGAACCCAGCCGCCGACGATGGCCTCGTCCTGCCGGTACCGGCGGTCGCCCTTCAGTTCGAACCAGTCGGTGAACACGCCGCTCACGTAGTCGAGCGTGTAGGGGCGCAGGGGATGCCGCGCCACCTGCACCTGTTCCATGGGGTCCAGATTGTTGTACGTCTGGTCGCGCAGGACCTCGAGCTTGCCGTTCAGGACGCGAAGCTCGTCCGACACGTCGAGGCCGTGCTTCGAGGCCAGGTTTCGCAACTTCGCGATTTGGTCCTCGATGTCGACGATGTCTCGCTCGAAGGCGAGATGCGGCGTTGCGGACATGTCAGTTTCCCTTGAGTACCCAGCCGCCGGGGTCGAGCACGACCGCGGAAGGCGGCTCGTCCACGGACAGCTTGAACGACTGCGAGCGATCCGTCACCTCGATGCGCCGGCGCACCGATCCGCTCGGGCCCTGTATCTCCACGTCCATGGGCAGGCGGAACACGGGCCATTCGGCGGACTGCCTCTGCTCGACGACCAGTGTGATCTCGCCGCCGTTCGGCTCCAGCGTCCAGTCCGACTCCAGCTCGGGGAAGCCGGGCTGGTAGACCCACTGGTCGAAGAACCATTCCAGCGGCTGGCCGGAGGCGGTCTCCAGAGCGCGGCGCAGGTCGGCGGTGGCGGCGATGCCGTAGGCGTGCTCCGCATAGTAGAGGCGGATGCCGCGGAAGAAAGCGTCGTCGCCCAGCAGGCCGCGGAGCATGTGGAGCGCCCATCCGCCCTTGGCGTAGTTGTTGGCGTTGAGAAGGCGAAACAGGCTGGCGGGCGGCTCCGGGCCGACGATGGGCTGGTCCACGGCGTCGGAGCGAAGGTAGCCCTGGCGGCTGGACTCCATGCGCTGCCGAAACTCGGCCGTGCCGTCGGCGGACTCGAAGAACAATGCGCCGAAATAGGTTGCAAAGCCCTCCGAAAGCCACAAGTCCGCCCATGTACTCTCCGTCGCCGAGTCGCCGAACCACTGGTGCGCGATCTCGTGCGAAACGGTGCCTTCGGAGAGGCGTCCGCCTGCGATTGCAGCTTCCGAGTAGAAGATGGCGGAGGAGTTCTCCATGCCGCCGAACCGGGTGGCCGACTGCACGTTGGCCAGCTTCTCGAAAGGATAAGGACCCACGGTCGCCACGAAGAAGTCGACCATTGCGGGGGCACGGGCGAAGACCTCTCGAGCGAATTCGGCGTCCTCGGGGTAGACCCAGAACGAGACGTCCACGCAACCGTCCGGCTCCCGGCTCGCCGGCGCCTGGCCGGTGTCGCAGGCCGCCCGCCCGAGCGTCTCGACGACGAATTCCGCCGCCCCGACCACGAGCGTATAGGTGGGGTGGGGGACGTTCGTCTCCCAGCGCCAAGTCCGCCTGTCCGCCGAGCCGCCCAGCGTCCCGGAGGAGGCGGGGGACGGACCCTCCGCCAGCACGCCGTTGGCGACGACCTGCCAGGAGTCCGGCGCATGCACGGTGAACGACGCGGTAGCCTTGTCGGATGGATGGTCCACCGACGGAAACCAGAAGCGAGCGCGGTTGGGCCAGTTGTCGGCGAAGGCCGAGGGGCGGCCGTGGACGTTGTCGCGGATGACGAGGCCGTCGTCGGGGGTTCCGAAGTACTCGACTTCGATGCGAACCTCGGCGGCGTCCGGCGGCAGGGGCACGAGGAGCTTGCCGCTGACGTGCTCGAAGGCGGCGGGACGGCCGTCCACGCGCACGGACTGGACGGCCAAGCCGGTGAAGTCGAGGGGAACGGAGGCGGTGCCGTTGGGGCTCACCACGATGGCGGCGCGTCCCTCGATCTCGGTGGCGGCCCTGCCCTCGCCGCCGCCCAGCGCGAGTTCGACGTCGTAGTGGAGCACGTCGGCGGTCAGGTCGTACTCGCTGGGGGCCGCGGGGACGCCGGCTTCGACGGGCGGGGGCTCGGCGGCCTGGGAGCTCTGCGAACGGAGCGCAGGCGGGACTGCGGCGGTCGCCGGTCCCGGTGCGCCGGCGAGGAGGCTGGCGGCGAGAGCGAGCGGGGCGGGGAGCCTCTTCATTGGGCTAGGCGCTTCGCCATCACGAACGGCGAGCGTTGCACGGTCGGCATCACGATCATGCGCTGCACGTTGACGCGAGGCGGCGCGTTGAGCACGTAGCACACCGCATCGGCGACGTCCTCCGGCTGCAGCGCCTCCACGTCCTCGTACGTCTGGCGGGCCCGTCCAGCGTTTCCGCGGAAGCGCACCAGCGAGAACTCCGTCTCCACCAGCCCTGGATCGACGCTCGACATGCGCACCCGCGTGTCCACCAGATCGAGGTTGGCCGCGTCGGTCAGCGCGCGTACGGCGAACTTGGTGGCCGCGTAGACGTTCCCCTTGGGATAGACGACGTGTGCCGCGATGCTGCCGACGTTCACGACGTGCCCGGCGTCCCGCTCGACCATGCCTGGAAGCAACGCCCGGGTCATGTCCAGCAGACCCTTGACGTTGGTGTCGATCATCTCGTCCCAATCCTCGGCGCTGCCTTCGTGAAGCTTGTCGAGGCCCCGCGCCAAGCCCGCGTTGTTGACGAGGACGTCGGGCGCAATTCCCTCGCGGGACAGCCAGTCCGCAAACCCGGCCACCCCCGCGCGGTCCCGCACGTCCAGCGCGTAGACGAGGGCGCCTCCTCCGGCCTGCCCCCCAGTCTCCCCCCGCTGTTGGGCCGTCGCGCGTGCGGCCACGGCGTCCAGCCGGTCGCGCCGTCTCCCGAGGAGGACCACGCGGGCTCCGCGCTCGGCCAGAGCCAGGACGCAGGCCTCCCCTATGCCGGCCGTCGCCCCGGTCACAACTGCCGTCTTTCCGCGGATTCTGTTCATTCGGCAATGATATCGGCCCGGCCCGGTTCCCGAAAGCCCCTTCACAAACCCGGCGCCTTCCTACAGAATATCCTTGCCGTCCACCCTCTTCGCCCACCACCCGAAGGAGTCCCCGTGACCCCTGCCAAAGCCCGCCGCTACCGCGTCTCCGAGTTGCCCCTGGAGGAGCTGGGCCCGCATATCTCCCGCCGCTTGGCGACTGGAGAGCGGTCCATGATCGCCCACGTCTACCTGAAGAAGGGCGCCGTCGTCCCCAAGCACTCGCACGACAACGAACAGATCACGTACATCCTGGACGGCGCGCTCAAGTTCTGGCTGGGCGACGACGAAGCCGAGGAAATGGTGTTGCGCTCGGGCGAGTTGCTGCTCATCCCCAGCCATCTGCCGCACCGCGCCAAGGCCCTGGAAGACACGGTGGACGTGGACATCTTCACGCCTCCGCGCCAGGACTGGCTGGACGGCACGGATTCGTACTTGCGCAGCGGAGGAGCGGGATCATGAAGGCGCCATCCGATCTTGCCATGGATTCGTACTTGCGCGGCGGCGAAAGCGGCGAAGGCACGGCCGACGGCGACAGGGGCCAGGACACCGGAGCGTCGTCGGCCGGCGGCGGCGCCTGACGTGGGCGGCCCCAACAAGGCGTTCGAAGGAAGCCCCTGGATCTGGAAGGACGGCGAGTTCGTCCGCTGGAAGGACGCGAACGTCCACGTGCTGAGCTTGGCCGTGCAGTTCGCGGCCTCGGTCTTCGAAGGCGTGCGTTGCTACGAGACGCCGCGCGGCCCCGCCGTCTTTCGGCTGCAGGACCACTTGCGGAGACTCATGGCCTCGAGCCGCACCTATCGAATGCAGCCCACGCATACCATTGAAGCGCTGACCTCGGCGGTCATGGCGGGCATCGTCAAGAACGAGCTGACGTCCTGCTACGTCCGTCCGATGGTTCTGCGCGGATATGGTTCGGCCGGCATGAATCCCGAGTTCAGTCCGATCGAGACCTACGTCCCCATGTGGCCCTGGGGCGCCTACCTGGGCGAAGAGGCATTGCAGCGCGGCGTGGACGTCGGCGTTTCGTCTTGGAACCGGCCCACGCCCAACACCTTGCCGAGCGGGGCCAAGTCGGCGGGCAATTATATGATCTCGCAGCTGATGGTGCTCGAGGCCATGTCGCACGGCTATGCCGAGGCCATCGGGCTGGGGCCGAGCGGGCTGGTCAGCGAAGGGAGCGGTCAGAACTTGTTCATGGTTCTGGACGGCGAGGTGATCACGCCGATTCTCGACGGCACTTCGCTGTCGGGGATCACCCGTCATTCGGTCATGCGAATCGCGGAGGAACTCGGCCTGACCGTGCGCGAGCAGTTGGTCACGCGAGAAATGCTCTATGCGGCCGACGAACTGTTCTTCACGGGGACGGCCACGGAAGTCACGCCGATTCGTTCGGTGGACGGACTGGAGATCGGCGAAGGCGGGCGCGGACCCGTGACGGAGCTCATTCAGACCCGCTACCTGGAGCTGGCGACGGGGGCCGGTCCCGATCCATGGGGATGGGTGGAGTACGTGGAGGCGCCCAAGGCGGTCGCTGCAGCGCTGTAGACGGCGGTCATCCCAACACTGTAAACGACGACTCGGGGTTGGCGCTGCGCAGGCGGCTGAAGAAGCCTGCGTTGCAAGTACGTCGCACATAGGGCAACGGAACCTGGACGGGATCGCGATCGTGGTCGCGGCCGGCCTCCACCTGTTCCACGATCTCGGCCATCAGGCGTCCCACCACGGGTGCGTTCTTGAACTGGTTGCCGGAGGTGCCGACCGCCATGTAGAAGCCCGGCAGGCGAGAGTTGTCGTAGATGGGAATCCAGTCCTCGGTCACGTCGTACAGATCCACGACGCCCGCGGGCCTTGCGGGGATGCCCAGGTTCCGTATTCGCTGGGCGGCCCGCACGACTTGGGTGCGCCACTGGTCCGTGAAGCCCGTGTTGTAGTCGTCCGGGTCGGCGGCCCAGTCGAGCGGATCGCAGTCGGGCTCCTCCGAGCCGACGAGGATCTGGTTGCCCACCGCGGGCCGGAAGTAGCAGCCGGTGTCGCCGTCCGAGACGAGGGGCGCCGTGCGTTCGTAGTCGATGCCGGAGGGCGCCGGGACGTAGCAGACCTCCTGCTTGAGAGGCCGGGTGCGCACGTTCATGTCGTCCAGCGCCGCGGCCAGGCGATTCACGGCGCCGGAGTGCGGCCCTGCGGCGTTGATCACCACGCGCGAGGAAACGCGGTCTCCGTCCGCGAGCCGCACCCCCGCCGCGCGCCCGCCGTCGCGAATCACCTCGACGACCTCGGCGCCGAACCGAAACCGCCCTCCGTGCGCCTCGCAGGCGCGTTGCAGGTTGTGGCAGGCCAGAACGGCATCGTCCACGTAGCCCGACTCGGGAAGATAGAGCGCGCCGGGGAGCACGCCGCCCGTCGGCTCGCCGAAGCGGTCGTCGTCGGGGGTCGTCGGCGGACCGAATGCCCGCAGGTCGAGCCAGGGGAACTGCCGTTCGACGTCGCTCGTGGTCAAGCGCTCGCAGGGGACGCGCAGTTCGTCGAGCGCCTGCGCCACTCTGGACAGGTGGTCGTTGCCCTCGTGCTTGAAGACGAGGCAGCCCGTGTTGACGTACTTGGCCAGCCCCAGCTCGTCGTCGGCGCCCAGGAAGCGCGGCCAGTCGAGCCAGTGGTAGTAGCTCTCGCGGGCCATTGCGCAGCCCTCGGCGGTCGAGTAGTGGAACCGGACGATCGCCGACGTGCTCCCGCTGGAGCCAGCCCCCGCGGCCGCGTTCCTGTCCAGGTTGAGCGTCCGCCAGCCCCGCCGCGCCAGAGCGAGCCCCACGGAAGCGCCGATCACGCCTGCGCCGACAACTACCGCATCGTAGGTGTCCTTCATCCGTGCCCTCCGGCCGCTGCCCCGGTGCCGCTCCCTTGCTCCGGCCCCTTCCGCAACAGGCCGCGCGCGCCTCAAGTCTAATGCGCCCCGCCCCTTGTCTCCCTCTCCCCCCGGCGTTCACTTGCGAGCCATGGGCATGCGAATCGCGACCTGGAACGTCAATTCGGTGAAGGTGCGCAAGGACCGCGTGGTGGCTTGGCTCCGGCAGCACCGGCCCGACGCGCTCTGTCTTCAGGAGCTCAAGACGACCGACGAAGCCTATCCGGCCGAGGCGGTTCGCGCCGAAGGCTGCGACTCGGCGGTCTTCGGCCAGAAGGCGTACAACGGCGTCGCCCTGATCAGCCCCCATGCAATAACGCGCGTCGTCCGCGGGCTCGGCGACGGCAAGGAAGCGCCGTGGCTGGTCGGCGACGACGAGGTCGAGCGGCTGGTTGGCGACGAGGCCGCACGGTTGCCCGGCGAAAGCGGCGATGCGGCCGCCCAGCTGCTAGGCGAAGCGCGGCTGATCGGCGGCGAGATTCGCGGCGTCACCGTGTTCTCGGCCTACTTTCCCAACGGCAGGTCGGTGGGCGCGCCGACCTACGAGGCCAAGTTGGCCTGGATGGGCCGCCTGCTGGGCGTGCTGGAGGATCGCTTCGACCCGAAGGATCCGCTGGTGCTGGCCGGCGACTTCAACGTGGCCCCGCACGACTCCGACGCGAAGAATCCGGAGAAGTGGGCCGGGAGCGTCCTGTGCCACGCTGGCGCCCGCGACGCGCTGGAGCGGATTCGGGAATGGGGATTCGTTGACGTGGTGCGCAAGCATCATCCCGAAGGCGGCCTCTACAGTTGGTGGGACTACCGGCAGCTGGGATTCCCCAAGAACGACGGCCTCCGGATCGACCACGTCTTCGCAACGGCGCCGGTGGCCGAGAGGTCGGCGGGAGCCTGGGTGGACCGGGACCAGCGCAAGGGCACGAAGACCGACAAGCCCTCCGACCACGCTCCCGTGGTGGCCGACTTCGACCTGTAGCGGGATTTCAGCCTGTAGCGGGCTTGCCAGTATACTTTTGGACAGCGGGATTCCTGGGACGCGAGAGGAGCCGGATAATGAGAGCCAGCCGAGACGACGGAAAGACGAGAGCGCGCAGACACCGGCGAACCGTGCTGGCGGGCCTGGCGATTTCGATAGTGTTGCACGGCATGGTCCTGGGGAGGAAGACGTCCCCGGTCCCAGCGCCCCAGACTCCGTCCGCGGACCAGCCCGAGGAGCCCCTGCGCTTCGCCGTGCCCACGCTGGAGGTGGTTCAGCTGGAGGTGGAGAAGCCGGTGAAGCCGATCCCCCAAGAGGTGAAGGCGGTGACGCCCGCCCTGGAGCCGAACGTGGTGGAGCCCGCGCAGGAGCCTGCCGGAGCCGCCGCTCGCGAGTTCAGGGTCGCGCTGGCGATGCGGCCCGACTTCAGCGCGTTGCACCGCATGACCGCCTTCGCGCTCGAGCCGGTGCCCCCGGCGCGGCGGCCGGCGGCGGAGCCCGGCAAGGAGGAAGAGGGGGAGGGCCGGAGCTTCTGGGAGCGCCTCGGCATCTCGACCGGGCGCGGCGGCGGCGCGTGTCCCATCCCTCGCAGGCCGGGTTTGAACCAAGCGGGCTGACGCCGAAGCATGCTCCTGACGCCATGATCATTCGCCCCAAGGTGCGGGGCTACGTCTGCGTGACCTCGCATCCGGCCGGGTGCGCAGCCAACGTCCGCGAACAGATCGCGTACGCCCGCGCCCGTCCGCTCGCCGCGCCTCCGAAGTCGGCGCTGGTGGTGGGATGTTCGGCCAGCTATGGGCTGGCGTCGCGGATCGCGCTCGCCTTCGGAGGGGGCGCGGCCACCTTCGGCGTCTTCCTAGACCGGCCGCCCACGGCGCGGCGTCCCGGCACGGCGGGCTGGTACAACACGGCCGCCTTCGAGGAGGAAGCCCGCCGCGCCGGAGTCCAGTCCGCTTGCTGCAACGCCGACGCCTTCGCCCGGGAGACCAAGGAGCAGGTGGCCGCCGCCCTCTCCCGCGACTTCCCGCCGGTGGACTGCGTCGTCTACTCGCTGGCCTCCCCGCGTCGAACCGACCCCGCCACCGGCCGCGTCCATGCCTCGGTCCTGAAGCCGATCGGCGCCGCCTACCGGTCCAAGACCCTGAACACCGGCACCGGCGAGGTCGTGGGCGTGGAACTGGCCCCGGCCACGCCCGAAGAGGTCGAGGCCACCGTCGCGGTGATGGGGGGCGAAGACTGGGCGATGTGGATGGACGCCCTGCAGGAAGCGGGCGCGCTGGCCCCGCAGTGCCGCACTTTCGCGTACAGCTACGTCGGCCCCGAGCTGACTTGGCCGATCTACCGAGACGGCGCCATCGGGCGCGCCAAGGCCGACCTGCACCGGACGGCGCAGGCGTTGGACGAGCGCCTCGAGGCATCCGGCGGGGGCGCCCACGTCGCCGTCATGAAGGCCATCGTCACGCAGGCGAGCGCGGCCATCCCCGTCGTGCCTCTCTACATGGCCGTGCTCTACAAGATCATGAAGCGGGCGGGCGACCACGAAGGCGCGATCGAGCAGGCCGTGCGCCTCTACGGCTCGAAGGCGTACGGCGGCGGCGCAATCGACCCGGACGCGGACGGCTTCCTCCGCCTGGACGATCTCGAGATGAAGCCGGAGACCCAGGCCGCAGTGCAGGCCACCTGGGAGACCATCTCCACCGAGACGCTCGCGGAGGCCGCGGACGTGGCCGGCTACCGGGCCGACTTCCTGCGCCTCTTCGGGTTCGGGACGCCGGGCGTGGACTACGAGGCCGAGGCCGACCCGCTCGTGCCGATCCCCGGCTTGGCGGCGGACTGAACCGCCTTGGGCAAGGCGGCGATGCCCACCGGCGAGGCCTTGCGGGCGCTCGCGCAGGCCGACCCGCAACTGGGCGATGCCATGGACCGGCTGGACGCCTACCCCGGCTTCCCCCGCGGCTACTTGGCGCGCGGCTCGCACTTCCAGGCCGTCGCGCGCTCGATCGTGTACCAGCAACTCGCCGGAGCGGCCGCCAACACCATTTACGGGCGCGTCTGCGCCCTCACGCCGGGATCGCGCTTCCCCAACGCGGAGGAATGCCTTGACCTGCCCACCGAAGCTTTCCGTGACGCTGGGCTGTCGGCGGCCAAGACCCGCGCCGTCGCCGACTTGGCGACCCAGTGCCGGTCGGGGACGGTTCGCCTTCGCGCCGTGGGCCGGATGAGCAACCGCGAGATCGTCGAGATGCTCTCGGGAGTCTGGGGCGTCGGAGAGTGGACGGCGCAGATGTTCCTGATCTTCCGGCTCGGCCGCTTCGACGTGATGCCCGCAGGCGACTTGGGCGTGCGCGAGGGCTTGCGCATCCTGGACGGGCTGGCCGAGCGTCCCGGGCAGAGGGAGGTGCTGAGGCGGGCCGAGCGGTGGCGCCCCCTGCGCTCGGTCGCGACGTGGTATCTGTACCGCCTTTGCGACGAAGCCAAGCGGGCCTCGGCGTGACCGCTCCGCGCGGCATGGCCGCCCCTCTTCGCACCGGGCCGGACACCGAGCCGTCCCAAGAGGCCGTCCATCCTGCCGCCCGGTCCGCCGCGCTCGCGCGCACCCGGCTGGACACGCCGCTCGGGCCGATGGACGCCTGCGCGGCCGACGGCGGCCTCTGCCTGCTCGAGTTCGCCGACCGCAGGATGCTGCCGGCGCAATGGAAGCGCGTGGAGGCGCATTTCGGTCCCGTCCCGCAAGAACTTGGCTCGCACCGTCACTTCAAGACCCTGGAACAGCAGCTCCGCGAGTACTTCGCCGGCGAGCGGCACGACTTCGACCTGCCGCTGATGCTCGCAGGCACTCCCTTCCAGGAAAGCGTCTGGCGCCGGCTGCTCGAGATCCCCTACGGCGAGACCCGAAGCTACGACGAGCTCGCCGCGGCGGTAGGCAGCGTCGGAGGCCAACGTGCCGTAGGACGCGCCAACGGCGACAACAGAATCGCCGTCGTGGTGCCCTGCCATCGGGTGATCCGGGCGGACGGCGCGCTCGGCGGCTACGGCGGAGGGCTCGTGCGCAAGCGGCGCCTGCTCGAGCTGGAGAGCGGCGCCGCGCAGGGCCGGCTGTGGTGAAGGTTCCCCTGCTCGACCTGACCGCGCAGTACGCCGCGATTGAGCAGGACGTGCGCAGAGCCGTCGCCCCGCTCCTGCGGTCGCAGAAGTTCGTGTTGGGCGAAGCCGTGCGGGAATGCGAGCGCAGGGTGGCGCACTACTGCGGATCTGCTCACGGCGTCGGCGTCTCCTCGGGCACGGACGCGCTCTTGGTCGCCTTGATGGCGGAAGGGGTCGGTCCCGGCGACGAAGTCGTAACGACGCCCTTCTCGTTCTTCGCCACGGCGGGCGTCGTCGCGCGCCTGGGCGCGACCCCCGTCTTCGCGGACATCGATCCGGCCACGCTCAACATCGATCCCGCCCAGGTCGAGCGCCGCATCACCAAGCGCACCAAGGTCCTCATGCCTGTCCACCTCTTCGGGCGAATGGCCGACATGGACCCGATCATGGACATGGCCGAACGCCACGGGCTCGTCGTGATCGAAGACGCGGCGCAGGCGATTGGCGCGGAGTACAGGGGCCGCCGCGCGGGCTCCATCGGGCACTACGGATGCTTCTCGTTCTTTCCGACCAAGAACTTGGGCGCCTTCGGCGAAGGCGGAATGGTGGTCACCAACGACGTGGCCCGGGCCGAGAGGGTCGCCGCGCTCCGCGTGCACGGCCAGACGGGCGAGTACATGCACGACTGGGTCGGCGGCAACTTCCGGCTGGACGCGCTGCAGGCCGCCGTCGTGCAGGCCAAGCTCCCCTGGCTGGACGGCTGGACGGAGGCCAGAGGCGCCAATGCGCGGAGGTACTCGGAGCTGTTTGCGGACTCGGCGCTAGGCGGCGACCCGCGCGTGGAGCTGCCTTGCACCGCCGATCCCCCGGGCGGGCGGCAGGTCTTCAACCAGTACGTCCTGCGTGTGCCGAACCGCGACTCCGTCCGGCGTCGCCTCGCCCAGGCGGGAATCGGCACGGGGGTCTATTATCCCGTTCCGCTGCACTTGCAGCCGTGCTTCGCGGAGTTGGGCGGCAAGGAGGGGGACTGTCCGGCGAGCGAGAGGGCGGCGGACGGTGCGCTGGCCCTGCCGGTCTACCCGGAGTTGGCCGAAGAGGCGATCGAGACGGTGGCGAGAGAAGTCGAGCGGGCCGTGGCCGATGCGAATCGAGCGATGGCCGGCAAGGGCACAGCCACGTCGGACGGGAATCGAGCGACGGCCGGCGCGGACTTGGCCTGAAGTTACCCGGAGTTCTTCGGAGGAGAGACGTGGGCAAGCAGCTGATCGTGGTGGGCGACCGAGTGCTCGTCGAGCCCGAGGAGGGCGAGGAGCGCACGAAGGTGGGGCTCTACTTGCCGGCTTCGGCAGTGGACAAGCAGTCCGTGCAGGGCGGACGCGTGCTGGGGACGGGGCCGGGCACGCCGATCGGAGCGCCCGCGGAGCTGGACGAAGAGCCGTGGAGAATCGGCTCCGGCGAGGCCAAGTACTTGCCGGTCCAGGCGCGGAAGGGGGACTTCGCGATCTTCTTTCGCAAGGCCGCCGTCGAAATCAGCTTCGAGAACAAGCGGTATCTGGTCGTGCCGCAGGCGGCCATCCTGGCCTTGGTGCGCGAGTCCCCGTAGAAGGGGCCGCGCGACTCCGCCAAGGCCGCAGGACTCGCGAGATGCGTTCGCCCTTCTCCCCGTTCCTGGAGGCGGGCAGGTGCGTCGTTCTCGACGGCGGACTGGCCACCGAGCTCGAGCGCGCCGGACACGACCTCGACGACCCCTTGTGGTCGGCCAAAGTCCTCCTGGAGGACCCCGGCGCCGTCGAGGCCGTGCACCAGTCCTACCTGGAAGCCGGAGCCGACTGCATCGTCACCGCCACCTACCAGGCGACGTTCCCCGGGCTTGCGGCTCGCGGTCTAGGGGCCGCCGAGGCGGAGGCGGTCCTGCTCCGCGCCGTGCGCTTGGCGGTCGACGCGAGAGAGGCCTTCTGGGCGAGCGAGGGCAACCGTCGCGACAGAGTTCGGCCGCTCGTTGCAGCCGGCGTGGGGCCTTACGGCGCCTTCTTGGCGGACGGCTCCGAGTATCGCGGCCGCTACGGAATCGCCCGAGACGAGCTGGTCCGCTTCCATCGCCGCCGCTGGGAGGTCCTGGCCTCCAGCGAGGCCGACCTGCTGGCCTGCGAGACGATCCCCAGTCTCGAAGAGGCCCAGGCGCTCGCGGCCCTGGCGGCGGAGAGCGGCAAGCCCGCGTGGCTCTCGTTCAGCTGCCGCGACGAGGCCTCCCTCTGCGACGGCACGCCGGTTCGCGAGGCCGCGGACTGGGCGCACGAAGCGGAGGCCGTCTTCGCAGTGGGAGTCAACTGCGGCGCACCCGCCCATGTTCCCGCCCTGGTCGCCGCGCTGGCGGCCCGAACCGACAAGCCCGTCGTGGCCTATCCGAATGCCGGCGGCGCCTATGACGCCGCAACCAAGCGCTGGACCGGCGCGCCGGAGGAGGGGCCGCGCGATAGGCGTCCGCACCCCGCGCTCGCCTGGTTGGAGGCGGGCGCTGCCGCCGTCGGAGGGTGCTGCCGAACCGGCCCGGACGACATTCGCCGAATCAGGGCGGCGGCGGTTGGGCGACCTGCTTCCCGCTTTCGGTTCGGGTTGGCCAGCCGTTACCTTCCATGCCCTCGGGACGTGGCGCAGTTCGGTAGCGCACCTGAATGGGGTTCAGGGGGTCGCCGGTTCAAATCCGGCCGTCCCGACTTTAGGGGAGAAGGATCAGCGTAGGGGGACGGGTCAGCGCAACGACCCCGGGCCGGGAATCCCCTCGCTGAAGGCCACTTCCAAGTCCGGTCCCAGCCAATTCGGCACCTCGCCGGTCCAGTCGCGCAGGATGGCACGCACGCGACCCGTGCGCGGGTCGGTGACCAAGGCCGTGGGAGTGTTGCTCCCTCGGCTTAGCGTGAAGCCGCCGTTCGGCCCGGACAAGACGACCTGATCCAGCAATCCCTCCCAGGCCGCCTCGACGGGCATCGCGAAGACGAAGTGTCCGCCGCCGAACTCGTCCATCGTCGGTTCGAAGCCGAACGAGAACAAGCGTTCTCCGGCGGCGCTCGCCCCGTCGAGCCGGTAGCGGCCCCCGCCCTCGGGGAGCGACGCGTAGCCATCCGTCATGAACGCCGGCTCCAGCCTGGGCGCGCCGCCCAGCCCGCCACCCGTGCTGCCCCAAAGCAGCAGTACCCGGCTCTCGGGGCCGCGATCCGCTGGTCCGGACTCTGTTCGCGCACGGGCGCCCACGTGAGCGTCGCCGGGAGCTTCTGCAACCAAGCGAAAGGCGAGTGCGCGCTTGAAGTGGTAGTCGCTGCCCCAGGCGGGCCGGCAATACCCCATCACGTCCTTGTAGAGCCCGGGAGAGACCGCCCGGTCGGCATGGAAGTCGTATCCCCACACGCCGACGGCCCCGTCGCGATACGGAAAGCCGCTGTCGGGCGCTCCCGCCCCGCCGCACGGCGCATGCTTCAGACCCATGTTGTGCCCCAGCTCGTGGGCGACCACTTGGCTGGTCAGTATTCCGGCCGAGATCGACTCGAGCGCGATGTATCCCAGCCCCGTGGCCGCGGCCTGCTCGGAGGCCGCCAGAGCCCCGTAGAAGTACCCGTGGATTCCCTCGGACTTGTAGAGGAGCGTGAGTTCCTCCAGCAGACGCACCCAGCCGGGTCCCCTCGTCAGGTCCACCGAGGTCGCATAGGGTTCGTGCACCGACACGCCGACGCGGACGACGGGCAGGATGGAACGCGTCAGCCGCAGAGGCTCGCTGTCGGGGTTCAGCCCGCGGACCTCGTCGAGGATTCGCCGGTCCGGATCCAGCTCGCTCACCACAGGCACGACCGTGAGATCCAGGGTGGGCACCGGCAGGATGTCCAGCACCGCGCTGCCCGACGCCGGAATGCGACGCTCGGTTCCCGGCGCCAGCTCGATCGTCTGCTCGGGATCCACTTCGATGGCCAGGGTCGTCCCCGGCACGATCATGACCGCGGGCACGACCCCGTTGAAGGAAAGATCCAGACGCCCCTCGTCGACCCCGGTCGGCAACTGGCGGGCGTCCGACCACATCGGCACGGGGAAGCGCAGGCCGTCGGGCCGGAAGAACGTGGCCACGACCTTCAAGTCGAAGTACGCTTCCTGGTCGGCCGTCACGAATACCCGGAGCAACGCTTGGCGGCCGGCCAGAAGCGGCACGTTGCCGGCACGGTCTTGGATGCCTTGAGTCAGATAGAAGACCGGGACCGACAGCGCCGCCCGCTTGGGGTTGACCCGAAGCGGCGTGCGCGCGATCAACCCCGCCGCCTCGGCCGTCACCTTCGTGTCCGCGGGCGCGAGCGCGACGCCCCGGCCGTCTCCCAACATGCGGATGGCCTCCGGCTTGGCCGCCGACCATTTCGGTTGCGCCCAAGCCGGCGGCGCCCGCAGGGGAATGCCGTCCTGGTCCAGCACCGTGACGTCGAAGCGCACCGTGTCGCCGACCGTGACGAGGGTGTCGGAGGGCGTGATGGCCAGAGCCGAAGGGGGGCGGTCGGCGTCGAACGTCAGATCGGAACAACCTCCCGCCGCCAGTCCGAAGAGCACGCAACATGAGGCGCAAAGACCTCGAATCGTGTCCGCCCCCGACATTGTCTCGACCCTGCGGGACTCAGCCCCGGCAGGGATCAGTTGCCCCTCACCAAGTACTCGATCCCGAAGTCCAGGCTCAGCGCGAGGGCGCGGGCTCCCGACTCGGATTCCGTGCTCGCCTGCATCCATCGATAGCTCGCGCCGGGCTTGAGCCGCACCTTGCCCGTGCCGACGGTGAACCCGGCCGCGGCGAGGATGCCGACGCCGAACTTGGGCGCCGTGCCCACTTTTCCGGCCGTCACCGCGCCTAACAGCAACCCCGATCGCATCCACCACCTCCCCGGCGCCCACTCGACGCCCAGCGCGCCGTGATTGCCGACGATCGTATAGCCCACGTTGGTGCAGTAGCCCTCTTCGCAACCAAAAGCGGTTCGCATGTAGCCGCCGAACACCGCGAAGTCGGGCCGCCACACGTCCATGCTGACCGTGAGACCGGCCGACACGGACGGGTCCATGTCCAGCGCGGCGGCCGAAGCCGAGTGGCTGCCGATGGTCATGCCGCCTTGGAGTTCCGCACGGATCTGCGCAGAGGCGTCCAGTGGCGGCAGGACGGCCACGGTTGCCGCGCCCAGCGCCGCAAGACTGCGCCGCAAGACCTTGGCCCCGGCCCTCATCGTCCGTTGCTCCAAGAAAGTCCTTCGCTGACGACGACATCGAAGTCGCCGGAGACCGCCGCGGGCATGTTTCCTCTCCAGTCGCGCAGAAACGAGCGGATGAGACCCGTTTCCCGATTCGTGACCATGGCCATGGGAGTCGCCGACGACGCTCCCAGCGTATAAGCCCCCTCCGGACCGGACAGCACCACGCGCTCCAGCGCTCCGTCCCGTTCCGGGTCGTAGGGGACCGCGAACACGAATCCGCTTCCCCCGAACTCGTCCGTCTTGGGCGAGAAGTCGAAGGAGAAGACCGGAGCCCCGTCGTCGCCAAAGCCGGCGAGGCGGTAGAGACCGCCCGTCGTGGGGAGCGCTGGGCGCGTCTCCATTGCGAATGCGGGCTCCAGGTGGAGGGCGTCCGGACCGGTGCGGCCCCAAAGGAGCAGAGTGCTTTGGCTGGGACAGTGTTCGTTGAGTACTGGATTTCGACCCCGAATGCTTTCCCAACAGAACGCACTTTCCAACCGGGACTGCTCCACATCCAAACGGAAGGTCATTGACCTAGTGAAGTGGTAGTCGCTGATCCAGTCGACCGCCTGGGAACAGTATCCCATGAGATCTCGATATGTCCTGGGATCTCGCAACTCCTCCGTCTCGGTGTCCCATCCCCATATGCCGATCGAGCCGTTGCTGTAAGGGTAGTCTGGGTCCGGGCCGCCGGCGCCACCACAGGGAGCATGCCTCAAGTTGAGATTGTGCCCTAGCTCGTGCGTGTATGCGCCGTTCGACCCGACGCTGGCCGGATTGCCAACCCATCCCAACCCTCCGTACACCACGCCGGAAAAAAGCGCCGCCACGCCGTAGTAGTAGCCCTGTCGTCCTTCAACGACATGCAACACCGACATCTCGTCCAACCAAGCCTCGTATCCCGAGGCGGTCGTGATGTCGCCAGTGAAGACGTACGGTTCGCGAACCCTCAGGTTCATGTCGCCGATAGGGAGGGTTTGGCGGGTGAACTTCATCCTGGCCTCTTCCGTCGTAAGCCC
This sequence comes from Longimicrobiales bacterium, assembly GCA_958295645.1. Classification (GTDB taxonomy): domain Bacteria; phylum Gemmatimonadota; class Gemmatimonadetes; order Longimicrobiales; family Gaopeijiaceae. Next base: position 2,095,154 of record OY282361.1, on the reverse strand, counting down.
GTTCGTCCAATCGAAGACGCGCTCGTCGTCCGGGCGGCTCGCCATCAACGTCGGAACCATTATTTGGTTCAGGACGGGCATCTCGCGCACGTCGAACGCATGGCGCCCTTCGGCCGGGAAGCGTAGTTGCGTGCCCGACTTAGGCGGCACGACGCCGTCGACGTCCAGTTCGACGACGACTTCCAGCCCCGGGCGCACGACGCGAGCCGGCACATCGGTGTTGTAGGACAGCTGCATCCCCTCTTCGACGATGTCGTCGGGAGTGTATCCGCCGTCCGCCGCCGCCATGTCGGCCCTGAAGACTTCTTCGTCCTCCATGTAGAAGACCGCGCGCACCTTGGGGGAGTAGTAGCTCTTTTGGTCGCCGGTCGCGAACACACGCAGCAACGCTGGGCGGCCGGAGACGAGCGGCACTGTCGCGGCGCGGTTCTGAGCAACTTGATTCAGGTACACGGCCGCTGCCGAGAGCCTGACCTGCGACGGGTTGATCCGCAGGCGCACCGACCCCTCCAGATCGGCCAACCGCGCCAGGATGTTCACATCGCCGCCCTTCAGCAGGTCCGCCGTGCCGTCCGGGTGGACGAACACCGCCGACGGGTCGTCCGGGAACCACCGAGCGGGTGCCCAGGCCGGCGGCGCCGGCATCTCCTCGCCGTCTTTGTCGTAGACCTTGATTGAGAACTCGAACGTGTCGCCCTGCTTGGCGAGCGCGTTCTTGGGAAGGATCTCGAACGAGCCGAGCTCCTGAGCGGGCTTCGGCGCCAAGTCCGAGCAGGCCATCAGCGCGGCCACGGTGGCGAGCGCCCATGTGGTCGTGCGGTGCGTGTTCTGCATGTCCTTCCTCCTCGCTGGTTGCGACCAGCCGTCCATGAATTGAAATTTGCCCATGGAACCATCATAGAGCGTCAGGCGGGTTGCCGCCATAGGCACGTGGGACCGAAGCCTAACTCCGCTATCTGCCTCCTGTCCATGAAAGTCCCTCGCTCACGACCACGTCGAGGTCGCCGGCCAGAACCGCAGGCCGCTCTCCGTTCCAGTTCCGGAGGATGGCCCGCAGCTTGCCAGTGGCCGGATCGGTGACCATCGCCATCGGCGCCTCGCCGGCTCGCCCGAGCGTGAACGATCCCCCCGGGCCGGACAGCACGACGCGTGTCAACGGACCGTCCCGTTCGGGATCGTAGGGCACGAGAAACGCGAACCCCTCTCCGCCGAACTCCTCCTGCACGGCCGCGAAGCTGAACGAGAAGCGGGGGCGTCTGGTCTCGTCGTAGCCATCGAGGCGGTAGGGGCCGCCCGTCCGGGGCAGCGAGGGCGCGAGGCGCAGAACGAAGGCCGGCTCCAGGAGCGGTTCGCCGGGGCTGGTTCGTCCCCAGAGAAGCAGAACCGGTTGTTTGGCGCGCGGGGCCGCGGGGTCCGCGACGTAGTTGTGTTCCACGTCGAGACGGAAGGCCGCGGCCCTTTGGAAGTGATAGTCGCTGATCCAACGGGGTCGGCAGTACGACATGATGTCCATCAGCCCCGTGGGCGCCACGATGCTGTCTGCCGTCGCGTCGTAGCCCCAGGCGCCGACCGATCCGTCCGCGTAGGGAAACTCGGGATCGACGAGTGCGGGGTCGCCGCAGGGGGCATGCAGCAGATTCATGGTATGGCCGAGTTCGTGGGCGAACGTGCTCGATCCGGGCGCGTATCCCACAGCGGTGGGGAAGCCGACGTTGCCGAGACCGCCGTACGGCGACTGCGACGGAGGCTCGACCGCTCCATAGTAGTATCCTCGGGCTCCGTCCATCTCGCGAAAGACCCTCATTTCGCCGAGGAGCCTGCTCCAGCCGGCGGCGGTGCGCAGGTTGGAGGTGGACCGGTAGAGGTCTTCGACGACCAGGACCATATCGCCGATCGGCAGCATCGCGCGGGGCCACCACATCCGCCAGTGGTCCGCCGTGAGTTCGTTCGTTATTCCGAGGATGTCCTTTTCGTCGCCGTCGTAGTCCAGCAGGTCGACGGGAACGACGATCTGGCGCAGGACGGGGAACGGCCGCACGTCGAGCGAGAGCCGCGCCGACGCCGGCGCTCCCGGAGACAGGGGCACGCGCCTGTCCGGGTCGAACTCCACTTCGACTTTCAAGCCGGGCTGCACCAGCGGGCCGGGGACGGCGACGTTGTAGGAAGCTTCGATGCGGCCGTCGTGGAACTCCTCGGGCGTCCTCTCTTCCGGCGCGTCGAGGAGCGCCGAGTGCACGACCCGGCCGTCCAGATGGAAGAGGACGCGGATGCGGGGCCGAAACCAGCTGGGTTGGTCGCCGGTCACGAACACGCGCGCCAACGCCGGCCGTCCGGCAATGGCGGGGGTCCGCCAACGGCCGCTCTGCGCGGCTTGGTTGAGGTAGGCGACCGGCATCGAGAGCGCGACGTGGGACGGGTTGATGCGCAGGCGGGCGGCGGCTTCGAGGCCGGCTAGGCGGGCCCGCAAGGTCATGTCCGCGCCCCGCAGGAGATCCGCGGCCCCGGTCGGACCGATCGAGACCGCCTCGGGATCGGACGGCAGCCACTCGGGCGGCGCCCAGGAGGGCGGCCCCGGCATTTCTGCGCCGTCCCGGTCCAACACCATCACGCTGAATTGGAACGAGTCGCCGGCGCTGGCCACCGCGTTGTCCGGCACGATGGCGAGGCGGGTGGGGATTCGCGCCGACTCCGTGGCCAGGTCCGCGCAAGCCGCGAGCCAAAGCGACGGCGCCAAAAGGGCCGCCGGGGCGCGAAGGCCGCTCCGCAGCCGGTTCACGCCGAGACTCTTCCTACCGCCGCTCGACGAGCTTGATGTTGCGGTACCAGACGGGGTCGCCGTGGTCCTGGAGGCCGATGTGGCCCGATTCGGCCATTCCGTAGCCCGGCCATTCGGCGAATTTGGTCGCGGCCACCAGCGCGCGCCACTCCTCCGTCCAGAGTTCGTAGGCCACCACCCGCTCGCCGTTCAGCCAGTGCTCGACACGGGTGCCGTGCGCGACGACGCGGGCTTGGTTCCATTCTCCGGCAGGCTTGGTCGTGTCGCGGCTGGGCGCGTGAAGCCCGTAGTTGGCGCCCGCCGAGGTCTCGGGATTGCGTCCGTCCGCATGGCCCGCGTTGTCGAGCACCTGCATCTCGGGCCCGGTCCAGTAAGGGGCGCGTTCCTCTTCGGTCAGGCGAAAGAAGAGGCCGCTGTTGCCGCCCGGCCCGATCTTCCATTCGAACGCCAGCTCGAAGTCGGCGAACTGGTCCACCGTGATCAAGTCGCCGCCGCCGCCGTCCCGTCCCGGGTCGAACGCCAGCGTTCCGTCCTGCACCGACCATCCGGCGGGCACGTCGTCGCGGCGGTATCCCCGCCATCCGTCCAGCGTGCCGTCGAACAGCAACCGCCATCCCGCCGCAGCTTCCTCCGGCGTCAAGCTAGGCGCGGCCGGCTCCTGCCCGGGCTGGTCGGGGACTTGGCCTTGGTCGTCCTGCGCCGCGGAGGCGCGCTCCGAGTCCCCGCCGCAGGCCAAGAACGTCAAGAGGGAGACGGCCGACGCAAGGCCGCGAGCTCCGATCCGAGAGGCGAGCGTCGGCCGAGCCGCGAGCTCCGACCGAGCCGCCAGCCCTGGCGGCGACGCGAACTCTGGCCGAGCCGCGAGCCCTGACTGCGACGCCAGCCCCAGCCGCGACGCGAATCCGTCAGCCCCGGAACGCGTCGTCGAAAGCGCTCGCCGAAGGGGGGAAGTCCAGCTGCGCGACGAATTCTCGGGCCTCGGCGGCGCCATGCTCTCTGTCCATGCCTGCATCTTCCCACTCCACCGACAGGGGACCCTCGTACCCGATGCGGTTCAGCGCCCGGATCACAGCCTCGAAGTCCACGTTCCCGCGCCCCGGCGAACGGAAGTCCCAATACCGGCGCGGGTCGCCGAACGGCACGTGTCCGCCGAAGACGCCGACTTGCGCAGGCCGCTCCGACCACCAGACGTCCTTGATGTGGACGTGCCAGATCCGCTGTGCGAACCGTTCGATGAAATAGATGTAGTCCACGCCTTGGTACGCAAGATGGCTGGGGTCGTAGTTGAAGCCGAAGGCGGGATGCCCGTCCACGGCCTCCACTGCCCGCTCGGCGCTCGCGACGTCGAAGGCGACTTCCGTGGGATGCGCCTCCAGCGCGAAGCGGACGCCCTCGTCTTGGAACACGTCCAGGATGGGCGTCCAGCGGGCCGCGAAGTCCTCGTAGCCCCGGTCGATCGTCTCCGGGGGGACGGGAGGGAAGGAATACAGCAAGGGCCAGATGGAGCTGCCGGTGAAGCCGTTGACCACGCGGACGCCGAGGCGAGCCGCGGCCCGGGCAGCGTTCTCGAGCTCGCGGGCGGCGCGGGTGCGGACGCCCTCCGGGTCGCCGTCGCCCCAGATGCGGGCGGGCAGGACGGCTTGGTGCCGGTCGTCGATCTGGTCGCAGACGGCTTGTCCGGCCAAGTGCGCGCTGATGGCCCAGACCTCGAGACCGCGGCGGGCGAGCAACTCGCGGCGGGCGTCGCAATAGCTGGAATCGGCCAGCGCGGCGGCCACGTCGAAGTGATCGCCCCAGCAAGCGAGTTCCAGGCCGTGGTAGCCCCAGTCGGCGGCCTTGTCGGCCAGCACCTCCAGCGGGAGGTCGGCCCACTGGCCGGTGAAGAGCGTGACGGGCCGGTTCATCGGGGGGGACGGACGGCCTGGGACTGGGGACGCCGGGCGGTTCCGGCAGGCCGAGCGGTTGCGGCGGCGGGGGGACTTGGGCTGGACGGCTCGACGGCGACCCATCTCTCCTCCTTCGCGGACTGCAGGACCGTCTCGACGAAGCGCATGCCCGCGACGCCGTCCAGGTGATCGGGGAAGTCGCGGTCCAGAGGGTCGGCCTGCGCCCCGGCAATCGCGGCGCCGATCGTGCGGCCCGCGTTGCGGTACACGTTGGCGAAGGCCTCGAGGAACCCTTCCGGGTGCCCGGCGGGCAGGCGAGCGGCCCGGCGCGCCGGCTCCGACAGGTACGCATTGCCTCGCCTCAACGTCTGCCGGGGGGCGTCGCGCGGCATCAGGCGAAGCTCGTTTGGGCGTTCCTGGCGCCAGTCCAGCCCGCCGGCGTCTCCGTATATCCGCAACCGCAACCCGTTCTCTTCGCCGGCCGCCACTTGGCTGACCACGAAGACGCCCCGGGCCCCGCCGGCGAAGCGCAGGAGGATGCCGGCGTCGTCCTCCAGAGCCCGCCCCGGAACCAGGCTGGCCAAGTCGGCGAAGACCGCGTCGATCTCGAGTCCCGCGACGTAGCGGGCCAAGTTGTGGAGGTGCGATCCGATGTCGCCCACGGCGGAAGAGGGTCCGGCCAAGCTGGGATCGAGCCGCCAGGCCGCTTGCTTGTGGCCCGTGCGTTCCAATGGCGTGGCGAGCCACCCTTGCTGATACTCGGCCACCACCTTGCGCACGGTTCCCAGCCGCCCCGAGCGGACCAAGTGCCGCGCCTCCTTCGCCATCGGGTAGCCGGTGTAGTTGTGCGTGAGCGCGAACACCAAGCCGCTGCGCTCGATGTGGCCGGCCAAGTCCTCGGCTTCCGCCAGCGACGTCGCCATCGGCTTGTCGCAGACGACGTGGAAGCCCGCGTTCAGGAACGTCTTCGCCACCTCGCAGTGCAGGTGGTTCGGCAAGGCCACGGAAACCGCCTCGATGCGCCGGCCGGGTTCGAGCGCCGCCTCCGCCCCGGCCATCTCCGCGAAGCCGTCGTAGACGCGGGCCGGGTCGAGTCCGAGCAGCCGGCCCTGCTCCCGCGAACGCTCCGGCGACGCCGAGAAGGCCCCCGCCACGAGCTCCCATTCTCCGTCCAGGGCCGCGGCCATGCGGTGCACCGCGCCGATGAAGGCGCCGGGCCCGCCGCCGACCATCCCGTACCGCAACTTCCTGCCGAGGAAGGGATTGGCCGGCGGCGGGTCGCTCACGACGGGCGGCCGAGGCGGGTGCGTCCGGCCCGGCGGTCGCGCAGGTAGAGGAGGCCGAAGACCGCGGCCAGCGCCGCGCAAAGAGGTGCCAAGTAGCGGAACGAGAGGAGGCCGCCCTCGAACTCGGCCGGGCCGAGGAGTTCCTGGGCTCGCTCCGCAACCGCCGAGGGAGAGCCGGCCTCGACGACGCTCCTGAGGGCGCTGGCCGTTCCAGCCGGCGGGCGCTCCGCGTCCTCTTCCGCCATGGACAAGACCGACGCGACCGAGGCGAGCGCCGCTCGCAGATCCTCGCCTTCCGAGCCGGAGGCCCCGGCGGCCCGAGTCTCCAGCACGCCGCTGGCTTCCTGCAACACCGCGACCGCCGCCGCCGAAGGCAGCAGCTCGTGGGTGCGCCGGTCGGCGATTCGCCCCATCAACGGAGCCGTGACGAGCCCTACCACGGCCATGCCCACAGTACCCATGAGACCCAGTCCCAGCGCACCGCTCTTGGGCACCCGTTCCGACACGAAACCCAGCATGGTCGGCCAGAAGTAGCAGACGCCGACGGCGAACACCGTGGCCGCGGCCACCGCCGACCCCGCGCTCCCGCCGGCGCTCATCCAAAGCAGCCCCAGACCCGAGAGCACCGCCGAAGCCGCGAGGACGCCGGTCGGCGAGAGCCTGTGCACGACCGGGCCGGCAAAGTAGCGCAGCACGGCCATGAGTCCGCTGATGTACACAAGGACCAGAATGCCCGGCATGCCCCCCGCCTCGAGAACCGCCGACACCCAGCGCGTCGCGCCGAGCTCCACCGATGCGGTCAGAGCCATGCAGGCCAGCATGAGGAGCATGAGCGGCGTGGTCAGCGCGGCCCGGAACATTTGGCCCATGGACACGCCCGAGCGGACGTTCTCCGTCTTCGGGAAGCGCTGGCCCAGCAGCAGGACGCCGTACGCCAGGGTCGGCAGCAGCACCAAGGCCAGCTTCGCGCGCCAGTCGCCCAGCCCCGACTCTTCCAGGAAGTGGGCGGCCAGTCCGCCCAAGACGATTCCGCCCGGAAACCAGACGTGGAACTGGTTGAGCTTGACGGTCTTGTTCTCCGGATAGAGGCCCGCCACCAGCGGATTGCAGGCGGCCTCCACGAGCCCGTTCGCCATCGCGATGAGCAGGGCGCCGGCAAAGAGGCCCCAGAAGCCGCCGGCGAAGATCATGACCAGCGTTCCCGCCAAGTGCCCGGCGAAGGCCAGCCGGAGCAGGAAGCGCATCCCCAGGTTGTCGCAGAAGGGGGAGAAGACGAGCTGGGAGACCGCGAATCCCCAAAGAGCCGCCCCGGCGACCAGGCCCACCTGGGCATTGTCGAGCCCGAACTCGCCCTTTAGCGAGAACATGACCGCCCCCACCGTCGCAAAGGCGACCGACGTCGCGACAAGCGCTACGCAGCTGCCCAGAAAGAGCCGTTGCGCGTTGCCGACCTCCTCGCCGCCCGGTTCAGGCCGAATGGACATGTTCTTCTCCGGGGTAGAGGCGCTGCCGCACCTCCGCCGCGTACCGTCCCACCGCCGAGCGCACCTCTTCGCCCAGCCGCGCATAGTGCTTGAGAAAGCGTGGATTGAAGCCTTCGTTCAGCCCGAGGAGATCGTGGAGGATCAGCAGCTGGCCGTCGCAATGGGGGCCGGCCCCGATGCCGACGACGGGCACCGACAGCGCCTGCGTGACCTGTTGCGCGACGCCGCCGACCATGAGTTCCAGCAGGATCGAAAAGGCGCCGGCCGCCTCCACCGCCTGCGCGTCGCGAATCAGCCCCTCGACCGCCCCCTCGGCCCGTCCCTGAACCCGCGCTCCCCCGATGCTGTGCACCGACTGCGGAGTGAAGCCCAGGTGTCCCATGACGGGAATGCCGGCCGCCACCATGCGCTCCACGGCGGGGGCCACTTCGCGGCCGCCTTCCAGCTTCACTGCGCCGGCGCCCGTCTCCTTCATGATTCGTCCCGCGTTGCGAACGGCGTCTTCCGGCGAGACCTGATAGCTCATGAAGGGCATGTCCACCACGACCAGCGCCCGCTTCGCGCCCCGGCAAACCAACCGCCCGTGGTAGATCATCTGGTCCATGGTCGCGCCGAGCGTGGTGTCTTCGGCGCAGAGCACCGTGGTCAGCGAATCGCCCACGAGAACGGCGTCGACGCCGGCTTGGTCCACCAGCGAAGCGAACAGGGCGTCGTAGGCGGTCACCATGGCAATCGGCTCCCCAGCTTCCTTGAGACGGGCGAAGTCCCGCACCCTGACCTTGCGTTTGCTGCGGTTGTCGTCGGTCATGTTCCTCTGCGGCCCTTGAGGTAGAGGTAGCTGTTGCGGATCGATGCCAGCGGGTCGGCGGGATTGTCGTGCTCGACGAAGTAGTGGGCGAGGCCGGCCTGCGCGGACAGCGCGAAGATCGCGTCCCAGTCGATGTCGCCGGCGCCCACGTCGGTCATGCGCCCCTGCGCGTCCCTGTCCTTGAGATGGCAGAGGACGAAGCGGCCTGGGTGGGCGGCGAACAAGGCCGCGGGGTCGGCGCCGCCCGCCGCGGACCAATGGAAGTCGATCTCCATGTCCGCGACGGCGGGGTCCAGGCGGTCCAGGAGGATGTCGTAGCCCGTGGCGCCGCCGGGGGCCTCCAGGGTCTCGAACTCGAAGGCGTGATTGTGATAGGCGACTCGCACTCCTGCGGCCTGGGCGGCTGCGCCCGCGGCGTTGAGGTGGTCCGCGGCGAGGCGATATCCGTCCGGTGTGCGTTGCTCGGCGGGAATCCAAGGCAGCGCCAACCACCGGTGACCGAGGACGGCCGCCGCCTCCAGCGCCCTCTCCAGGCCCTCGCCGGACAGGTCTTCGGCGCTCACGTGGGCGGCGGGGGCGGCCAAGCCCGCGTCGTCCAGCCACTGTCGAAGGACTGCGGGCGCGTGGTCGAAGTAGCCGGCGAACTCGACCTCGTCGTAGCCGACCGCGGCTACGGCGTCCAGGGTCGCGGCCATGTCTTCGGCGGCCAACGAGCGCACGGTGTAGAGCTGGAGGCCGACCCGGGCGAGGGTCGCAGCCGTGTCCGGGCGGGCGGTTTGGCCGAGACCGTGCCCGCCGGCGCCACGAGAGGCTCCGGGGACACCACGGCCTCCTGCGGCGTCAAGCTGGTTCGCGGCCAGCAGGACGGCCGAGGAACACGCTCCGGCCGCCGACAGGAACTCGCGGCGGGGCATCGTGCGGTGGGGCATCGCACGGCAGGGCACGCCGCGGCGCGTCTCGGCAGCGGGCGCATCGCCCTCGCCGCCGCCACTCGACGTCCCCGGCCCCTTCGTCCAGCGGAGCGACTCGCTCATCGCAAGGAAAACCCGCCCGCCAACGGATCGCCCTCCTCGGCGCGGAACCAAGCCTCGCCGGTGTAGTACGCCTGCCCGCCGACGCGCACGGTGAGGTTGCGGCCCGCTCGCCCGCCGATGTCTTCGCTCGCCGCCGTCTCGCCGACGACCTTCGCCGAGAAGACCGATCCCGTCAGGCTCGAGAAGCGGCGCGGTTCCCCCACGGCCGTCTCGCCCTTGGCTACCTGCACCGCCATGCGCGCCGTGACGCCGCTGCCGGTGGGACTGCGGTCCACTTGCCGGTCGGCGAAGACGCAGACGTTGGCGCTCGGCCGGTCGTCGCCCAGGGCGCCGTCGGTCAGGATCGTGCCGTAGAGGAAGCCGAGATCGGGATGTTCCGGGTGCGACAACTCCAGCTGCGCCTTCGTCGCGCCGGTTACGGCCCAGGCCGCGTCCACCAGCTCGCGGACGGACGACTTGCCGAGCTCCAGCCCGAACCGAGAGGCAGGCAGGATGGCATAGAAGGCGCCGCCGTATGCCACGTCCACCTCGACCGGACCGACGCCCTCCACCTCGACCTGGGCGTCCAAATGCGCGACGAAGGCGCCCACGCTGTCGAAGTGCACGCGCCCCGTCTCGCCGTCCTCGCCCATCTGGACGGTGGCGACGACCAACCCGCAGGGACACTGGATGCGCACCGTGGCCGCTCCTCCCTCCGGCTCGACCACGCCCTCGTCCACCGCCCGCCTGGCCAAGGCGATGATCGCATGGCCGCACATGGTCGAATATCCCTCGTTGTGACAGAACAGCACGGCCAAGTCGGCGTCGGGATGGTCGGGCGCCACCGGAATCACGCCGTACATGTCGCTGTGTCCGCGCGGCTCCAGCATCAGAAAGCGGCGAAGGTGGTCGAGATGCTCCTTCGCGTAGCGGCGCTTGTCCAGGATCGTGACCCCGGGCACGGCGGGATACCCGTCCGTGACGATCCGCACAGGTTCGCCACCGGTGTGCATCTCGCAAGTGCGTATCTCGTGGAGTTTGTTGCGGTTGTCGTCGGTCATGTTCTCTGCGGTCCTCAAGGTTGAGGTAACTGCTACGGATCGATGCCGCCCGCCGCCGACCAATGGAAGTCGATCTCCAGATCCGCTCATCGCAAGGAGAACCCGCCCGCCAACGGATCGCCCTCCTCGGCGCGGAACCGGGCCTCGCCGGTGTAGTAGGCTTGTCCGCCGACGCGCACGGTGACGCTGCGGCCCGCTTGCCCGCCGACGCCTTCGCCCGCCGCCGTCTCGCCGACGACCTCCGCCGAGAAGACCGATCCCGTCAGGCTCGAGAAGCGGCAGGGCTCTCCCACAGCCGTCTCGCCCTTGGCCACCTGCACCGCCATGCGCGCGGTGACGCCGCTGCCGCAGGGGCTGCGGTCCACTTGGCGGTCGGCAAAGACGCAGACGTTGGCGCTCGGCCGGTCGTCGCCCAGGGCGCCGTCGGTCAGGATCGTGCCATAGAGGAAGCCGAGATCGGGATGTTCCGGGTGCGACAACTCCAGCTGCGCCTTCGTCGCGCCGGTCACGGCCCAGGCCGCGTCCACCAGCTCGCGGACGGACGACTTCCCGAGCTTCAGCCCGAACCGAGAAGCAGGCAGGATGGCATAGAAGGCGCCGCCGTATGCCACGTCCACCTCGACCGGACCGACGCCCTCCACCTCGATCTCGGCGTCCGGGTGCGCGACGAAGGCAGCGACGCTGTCGAAGTGCACAGGCCCCGTCTCGCCGTCCTCGCCCATCTGGACGGTGGCGACGACCAACCCGCAGGGACACTGGACGCGCACCGTGGCCGCCCTTCCCTCCGGCTCGACCAAGCCCTCGTCCACTGCCCACCTGGCCACGGCGATGGTCGCATGGCCGCACATGGTCGCATATCCCTCGTTGTGACAGAACAGCACGGCCAAGTCGGCGTCGGGATGGTCGGGCGCCACCGGAATCACGCCGTACATGTCGCTGTGTCCGCGCGGCTCCAGCATCAGAAAGCGGCAAAGGTGGTCGAGATGCTCCTTCGCGTAGCGGCGCTTGGCCAAGATCGTGGCCCCGTGCACGACGGGATACCCGCCCGTGACGATCCGCACGGCTTCGCCGCCGGTGTGCATCTCGCAAGTTCGTATTTCGCAGGGGGAGGACATGGGTGGAAGATAAGGCGGAATCCGCGTCGGCTCCAATGGGCCGGCGGCCTAGCGGGCGGCGGTTCTTTGGTGCGGTGCGGTGGCCCGGTGCGCGGCGGTTCCTTGGTGGGTGGCGCGGCCTCCGGGCAATACGTGAGTTTGCTGCCGACGACGGGCGGTGCCTTCGCGCGTGGCGTGGCCCAACTTCGGGATCTTGTGGCGGCAGGACTCGTTGGCCGTTCCTTTGCGCGTGGCGTGGACTCTTGGGTGACTGTTGCGTCGGTGGTGCGCTTGCTCCACATTCGGCGGGTGGGCGTACGCCCTCGCCGCTCCTCGCCGCTGCCGCAATGTTCTCATGGCTCAAGTCTCTGCGTTCGACCGCTCCCAGCGCATGACGATCATCGGCATCGACTGCGCCGCCCAGCCGACCAACTTCGGGCTCGCTTGCGCTCACGTGGAGAGGTTTGGTGAAAATTGCTGTTTGCGGGTTTCCGAGGTGGTCCGAGGCCATGGCAAGGACAACGACTTCAGCGAAATCGTCGCGATCATTCGCGGGTGGATCGAGGAGGACTCAGCCCCCACGCTTCTCGCCTTGGACGCTCCGCTCGGATGGCCCTGCAATCTCGGGAAGCTCCTGTCCGATCACCAAGCAGGACGACCGCCCCTTGTGAACGGCCGACGCGTTTCCGGCCATGACCTGTTTCGACGGCATACGGATCGGTTCGTCGCCGAATTTGCTCGTAAGACGCCAATGGACGTTGGCGCCAACACAATCGCTCGGGTTGCTAGGTCTGCTCTTGAACTACTGAGCAAGATCAAGAGCGACGGCGACGCGATCCCGCTTGCTTGGAATCCCGAGACGGTAAAGGCGGGTCACGTCACGGTAAAGGCGGGTCACGTCCATGCGATCGAGGTCTATCCTGACCTGACGTTGCGGCAGTTGTTCGCGGCGGAATCAGGTGCACCGTCGTCAAGAATGGAATGGACGGGATACAAGAAGCCCAAGGGCAAGGAAGACAGGAAAAAGATCGTTGAACGGCTTTTCAGGTCGCATGGGATCAAGCCGCGCATCCCTCCACGCACGAAGCAGGGAAATCCAGACGACCCTAACGGCGACTGCATCGACGCCGTTCTCTGCGCCTTGGAGGGTCTTCATTTCCTGATGGGCAAGAGCGTGGCGCCGGATCATGATCTCTCGACGAAGTTTCTGGACCCGCCGGGGCCGCCAGCCGCCAACGCCTTGGACATCGCGAGACACGAAGGATGGATCTGGTTTCACCAAGACCTTCTGCCCGAGAACCGATAGGCGCTCGACGCGGCCCAGCCGTCAAGTGACGACAGGCACGATGAGGACGGCGCTCAAGCCGTTCCGGGGGCAGCTCGCGTTTACGATGGCGCTGGTGCTCTTGGAGGCCGTCGGCTGGCTGCTCTTTCCGTTGGTGATCGGGCGGGCGATCGACGGCGTGATCGGGGAGAGTTGGCGCGGACTCTGGGAACTGGCGGGGCTGGGCATCGCGACCGTCGGCATCAACATCGCGCGACGGGTGTGCGATTCCCGCGCCTATGCGAAAGTCTACGTGCGCCTGAGCGAAGAGCTCGTCGCTCGCCAGGCCGTGGTGACGGTGTCGGCCAAGACCGCCCGCCTCGGAATGCTCCGCGAGGTCGTGGAGTTCTTCGAGAACTCGTTGCCGACGCTGGTCAGCAGCGTCCTCGGGCTTGTCGGAACGGTATTGATTCTCTGGGCGCTCAGCTTTCCGATCTTCCTGGGTTGCATAGGCGTCGCGGCGGTCGCGGCGGCCGTCTACGGGTTCACCGGCCGGTTCACCACTCGCTACAACGAAGCGTTCAACAACGAATACGAGAGACGCGTCGAGGTCGTGGAGAGCGGCGTTCCTCGCCGCGTTGGGCGCCACGTGCGGCGGATGATGCGGTGGAACATCAAGTTGTCCGACCTCGAGGCCGCCAACTTCGGGATCGTCTGGGTCTTCATGGTCGCCTTGCTGGTGTTCTCCGTGAGCGCTTCGGTCCAGGAGGCTGCCGAATACGGCACGGTGTTCGCGGTCGTGATGTACGTGTTCCAGTTCATGGAGTCGGTGGCGATGCTGCCGCTGTACTACCAGGAATGGCTGCGTCTGCGGGAGATCACCAGGCGGCTGGGAGACGACGGCCCTTCGGACTGTCCTCGGGCCAGTCACGCTCCCTAGCGCATGTCGCGCCCGCGGCGCCGAGCCCATCGTCGTGCGAGGAAGACGCCGCCGTAGGCCGCCGCCGCCGCCGCCAAGCCCCAGAGCGTCGGGGGCATCTTCCCGCCGGCTCCCGCCAAGGTCGCCGCAAGGAGCGCCGCGCCGCCCGCAACGACGGAGGAGAGCGCCTCGGGAACTCCCGGACGGCGCGAATGAAGGCCGGCCATCAAGGGCACGAAGAGGCTCACGCTCAACAGCGAGTAGAAGATGGCAAGGCTGGCGCCCACGGTCGGCAACAACACGGCCAGAGCGACGCCCCCGCCGCCTCCGGCCACGGCCGCCCACCGGGAAGCGCGGAGGACTTGGCGGTCGGAGGCGTCCGGGGCGACGAAGCGCTTGTACAAGTCCTTGGACAGCGACGTGGACAACATGAAGAGGATCGCGTCGGCGGAGCTGATCTCGGCGGACAGGACGGCCGCCAGTCCCAGGAGGCCCACCCAGGCGGGCACGGCGGTCGCGAGCACGACCGGCAACGCGGTCTCGGTGTCGGCGAGATCCGGGGCCAGCACGCGGGCCGCCATTCCCAGCGCCACCGGAAGGAAGGCGAAGAGCATTAGGACGAGCGCGGCGGCCGCCAAGCCGACACGAACCGTGCGTTCGTCGCGCGCGCCGAACGCCTTCTGGAGGATGCCGGGCGAAGCAATGAACGCCGGAGCCAGCAGCGTCAAGTACGGCCAGCCGGATCCGCCGTTGGCCCAAAACCGAAGGCGTCCCGGATCGGCAGTCCCCGGACTGGCGCCTCCCGCGGCGAACAGCTCGCCTAGCCCGCCCGCGGCGCCGACCGCCAGCGGCGCGGCCACCAGGAATCCGCCCATCAGGACCATCAACTGGACCATGTTCACCCAGGCGGAGCTCACGAGCCCGCCCGCCGCGAAGTACGCCGTCATCACCGCCCCGCCGGCCACGGCCCCCACCCAGCGCGGCGTGCCTGCGACGACCTCCAGAATCCAGGCCATGGCGATCAGTTGGCCGGCGAGGATGCTCAAGCTGGCCAGCCAGAGCAGCACGGCCATGGCGGCGCGCACGGACGGACCGTACCTGTGCTCCAGGTAGTCGCCGGCGGTGAACAGAGAGTGCGCCTTGGCGACCCGCCATATGCGAGGCCCGACCCAAATCGCCAGCACGAGAGTGCCCACGCCCGCGGAGCCCACCCACCACCACGCCGCTAGGCCGTCTTCGTAGCCCAGGCTGGCCGCGAAGACGGTCGAGCCCGCGCCGATGTTCGCGGCCAGGAGGGTGGCGCAGAGCAGTCCCGGCCCCATGCGCCGGCCGGCCACGAAGAAGTCCGCGGCCCCCTTGGCTCGTCGGCCTATGGACACGCCCAAGCACGTGATCAAGGCGACGTAGAGCAGGAGGACGGCCAGCGTCGTGTTCACGGCAGGCTGCTGCGGGGACTGCTGGATGGGTTCACGTGCGCAGCGGGTCGGGGCCGTCGTTGGATGGGTTCAATGTGCGCAGCGGGTCGGGGCCGTGGCTGGATGCGCTCACGTGCGCAACGGGTCGCGGCCGTCGCTGGACGCGCTCACGCGCCCGGCAAGTCGCTCGCGGCCGGGAGACCCGGAAGGCCCTTGGCCGCCCGCACCGCCCTCAGGACGGCCTCCGCCACCGCCTCGGCGCCCAGGGCCCCGATCCGCCCGACGTCCGCGGCGCCGTCCAGCCGGCCGGTCGCCAGCACGAAGACCGTGTCGCCGTCGCCCGGCGTGTGGCTGGGCACGATGACGCGGGCAAGACCGTCGTGCGCCATCTGGGCCACTTTCGTCGCCTCGGCCTGGGTCAGCCCGGCGTTGGTCGCGACCACCCCGAGCGTCGTGTTCCGCCCCGGAGGCACGCTCGCGGCTCCCAGGCGCAGAATCCTGCGCGCGTCGGCCAGGCTGCCGTCCTGAGTGCGCGCGCCCGCCACGACCTTGGACGTCGCGGGGTCGATCACGTCGCCCACGGCGTTCACCACGACCAATGCGGCGACCACGAGTCCGTCCGCCAAGTCCAACGCCGCCGTCCCAACGCCGCCTTTCATCGCCCGCTCGAAACCCAAGAGCTTGCCCACCGTCGCGCCCGCGCCCGCGCCCGCATTGCCTTCCAACAGCGCTCCGCCGGTCGCCCCCGTAGCCGCCTCGTAGCCGCATTCGGGCCCCGGCCGCACCCCCTCCGCCACTCGCAGGTCGAAGATGATCGCCCCCGGCACGATGGGGACGACCACGCCCGGCCCCGCCGCATGCCCTTCGCCGCGCTCCTCCAAGTAGCGCACGACCCCGTGCCGTGCCGCGAGCCCAAACGCGCTTCCGCCCGAAAGGACTATGGCGTTGGCCTTCTGCACGGAGTTCACCGGGTCGAGCAAGTCCGTCTCGACCGTCCCAGGCGCCCCGCCTCGAACGTCCACGCCCGCGACCGCCCCGCCCTCCGCCACCACCACCGTGCAACCCGTCCTTCCTCCCGGATACGTGAAGTGGCCCGCCCGGATGCCCGGCACGGCCGTGATCCCCCGGCCGCCGTCTCCCCGCTGCGGGGCCGCCAAACCCGCCGGCCCCGCCAACGCGACCGCCGAACCCGCTGACCCCGCCAACACGACCGCCAGGACCACCGCTCTCGCCAGCAAACCGCGAACCCCGGCCGGGAGCTGGCGGCAGGCCAAGCTCCCCTGGGTCACGGCCAAGACGTACTGCACCACGGCGGTCGAGTGTCCACTTGGAGACGGTCGGGCGTCCACTTGGGATGACAGGGGGTGTCCAAATTCCGGATGCTGCGCGTCTTCCAAGCTAACGCGCCGACCACAGGCATCCGGCCCCGCGGTGAAGAAGCTGGCTTCCAAAACCGTAGGATGGGCGTGTTCTCGGGTGGTTTTTCGCCAGAAACGGCCTCGTTTCCGAGTCGAGCCGGAAGTTTGGCACGGTTCATGCAGGGACGAATGGGCGTCCGAGACCAGAGCCAACGCAAAGACATGAGGAAAGAGCAATGGTACGACTCAGACGACGTGCCAGCCTGAAGCTGGAAGCCGTGGCGCTGCTGTTCTTCGTCGCCCTGATCTTCGTTGCGGAGCGGGCCATCGAAGTGGCGGCCGCCGAAGAAGAGCCGACTCCCGAGCTGATCCAGCCCGAGCAGGCGAGGCCGGCAATCCGGATGTAGCCGGGCGCTACGGGTTCTCGGGGAGCCGCACGGCTTGGTTGGCCGGCACCGGCGACTCGTAGGGCCTTCCCCCGGTCTCGGCCGCGTGCGCCTCCTTCGCGCGCCTGAGCAGGTCCCGGTCGAGCATCAATTCCGCTCCCATCAACGCGAGCGCCTTCGCGGCCACTTCCGCGCCCTTGCGCGCCCCCGCCGTGCCATGCGAGGCGGTCGTCGCCCACGAGTGCCAGGGCACGTGGTCGGCCGCGGTCGTCACGCTGAACTCCACCGTCGGCGCGATGTAGCTCACCTCGGCCACGTCGGAGGACCCGCCGTCCGCCATCTCGGGCGCGGGCGCCAAATGGCCGATCGTGTCGTTCAAGCCGGAGGCCTCCACCTCCAAGAAGTGCTGAAGCTCCCGGGCGAAGTCCTGGTCTTCCTCGCTGAACTGCGGCGGACCGACCCGCTCCAGGTTCGCCTGCATGGCTTCCTGCAGGGGCCGGACGAGGGTGTAGGGATGCACGCCCGTGACGAGGAAGACGTCGTGTTCGGTGCGGGTCATGCGGGCCGCGCCGGCGGCGATGTCCAGAATCCAGCCGTAGTTCTCCTCCACCGCGACGCGCGTGGTGTCGCGGACGTAGTACCAGGCCGTCGCGTGAGCGGGCACCACGTTGGGGACGTCGCCCGCGTGGGGAATCACGTAGTGGATGCGGGCGCTCGGCTCGACGTGTTCGCGCATCATGTTGACGCCGTGGTTCATGAGTTCCACGGCGTCCAGGGCGCTTCGGCCGTTCCATGGGTCGGCCGCGCCGTGGGCGGCCTGCCCGTGAAACACCACCTCGAAGTTGTTGAGCGCGCGGGCGCGGTTGTTGCTGACGGCGGTCTTCTGGCCGGGATGCCAGACGACGGCCGCGTCCAAGTCGTCGAAGAGCCCGTCCCGTGCCATGTAGACCTTGCCGACGACCGTCTCCTCGGCGGGGGTCCCGTAGAGGCGCACCGTCCCGGGCGTTCCGTGCTCGGCCATCATGCGCTTGATCGCAATCGCGGCGGCCACGGAAGCGGCTCCGAACAGGTTGTGGCCGCATCCGTGACCGTGGGCGGTTCCGTCCTCTCGCGCCTGCAGGCGGGGCACGATCGCGTTTCCGACCCCCGGCAGCGCGTCGTATTCGGCCAGGACTCCCAGAACCGGCCCGTCCTCGCCCGACCGCCAGGACGCCACGAAGGCCGTGGGCATCCCGGCCACTCCCCGCTCCACGTCGAATCCCTCGTTCTCCAGGACGCCCGCCAAGTAGGCCGCCGACCGGGTCTCGCGCAGGGCGATCTCGGAGAAGTCCCAGAGGCTGGTCGACATTTCGGCCACCAGCGGCGCCAACGCCGCGGCGTGGTCCAGCGCCGACTGCTTGCCCTCCTCGACGGTCTGGGCGCCCAGGGGGCGGGCGGCGGGAGCGGAGGCCGAGGCAAGCCAGCAGGCCAAGGCGGAGAGAGGAAGAAGCCGGTGGCGGAGAACAGCGGGGATCGTCTTCATGGCGGTCCTGAGGGAAGGGGGTTCGCGAGGCCGCGCGCGCCCAGTTGGGAACACGGGCGGCCTCTTGACCGTAATGTTATTGGGGGCGTGCCCAACTTACGAAGCAACGGGAGAGACGACATGAAGATCAAGGAAGAGTTTCGCAAGTACGTGCCGGACCAGGAGCAACGGTGCGCGGCCATCATTCACGGAGCGTCGGTGGCGGCGGGAGGAGCGGCGGCGGTCGCGGTCCTGCCGGGGTCGGACTTCGTGGCCATCGCCCCGATTCAAGTCGGCATGATCGTCGCTCTGGCCGACGAGTTCGACGTCCCGGTCACGGAATCGGCCGTGAAGTCGACGTTGTACGCCTCGTTGGGCGGCATCGTCGGGAGGGGCGGCGCGGGCCTGTTGCTGCGATGGCTCCCGGGGTACGGCAACGTCGTGCGGGCCGGCGTGGCGGCAAGCGTTACGCAGGCGCTGGGTTGGACTCTGGTCAGGAGACTGAAGGCCGGGAAGGCCGTGCTCTAGTCCGCTTCGTCTCGCGGCCCTGCCCCCTGGTCATGTCGCTTCGTACTGTTGCTTCAGCTGATCGACCACGGAGGGATCGGCCAGCGTCGTGGTGTCGCCGAGAGCGCGGCCGGCCGCCACGTCGCCCAGAAGTCGGCGCATGATCTTGCCGGACCTCGTCTTGGGCAGGGCCGTTGCGAAGAAGACGACCTCGGGCCGCGCGATCGCGCCAATGCTGCCCGCGACGTGCGCCTTGAGCTCGGCGGCCAGTTCTTCGTCGCCCGCAGCCTCCTCCATCAACGTCACGAAGGCGGCGATGGCCTGACCCTTCACCGCGTGCTCCTTTCCCACGACCGCGGCCTCGGCCACGGCCGGATGCTCCACCAGCGCGCTCTCGACCTCCATCGTGCCGATTCGGTGGCCGGCGACGTTCAGCACGTCGTCGACGCGACCCAGAATCCACAGATAGCCGTCTTCGTCCCGCTTGGCGCCGTCGCCCGGGAAGTACAGGCCGTCCCATTTGGACCAGTACTGTTGCCGAAAGCGCTCGTCGTCGCCGTAGACGGTGCGCAGCATCGAAGGCCAGGGCCGGGTGACGGCCAAGTAGCCCGCGTCCACCGCCCTGCCCGCCTCGTCGAGAATCGCCGTTTCGATTCCAGGGAAGGGGCCGCAGGCGCTGCCGGGCTTCGTGTGGGTGATCCCCGGCAGGGGCGTGATCATGATCGCCCCGGTCTCGGTCTGCCACCACGTGTCCACGATGGGACAGCGTTCGCCGCCGATCACCCGGTGGTACCACGTCCACGCCTCGGGATTGATGGGCTCGCCCACGCTTCCCAGCAGCCGCAGGCGGCTCAGGTCGCACCGGCCGGGCCAGTCCTCGCCCCATTGCATGAACGCGCGGATGGCGGTCGGCGCCGTATAGAAGATCGTGACGCCGTAGTCTTCGCAGATTCGCCAGAAGCGATCCTTGGCGGGCCAGTCGGGCGCGCCCTCGTACATGACCACCGTCGCCCCCGCCGCGAGCGGTCCGTAGACGATGTAGCTGTGGCCCGTGACCCAGCCCACGTCCGCCGTGCACCAGTAGACGTCGTCCTCCTTGAGATCGAACACCGTCTTCATGGTCGCGTGCACTTGGGTCAGATATCCGCCGGTGGTGTGAACCACCCCCTTCGGCTTGCCCGTGGTGCCGGAGGTGTAGAGGATGAAGAGCAAGTCCTCGGAGTCCATGGCTTCGGGTTCGCATTCGGCGTTGGCGTTCGCGGCCATTTCGTGGTACCAGCGGTCGCGTCCGCCCGGCGGCTCGGCGTTCGCGTTGCCGGACGCGCTTCCGTCGCCTCGTCCGCCGTCGCCGTCGCTGTCGTCGTCCCCCCCGCGGCTGTCGTTCTCGCCGGACGAGCCGGCTCCGCCCCTGGCCACGACAAGCACGTGCTCGATCGAAGGACAGCTCGTCACGGCCCGGTCGGCATTGCGCTTGAGCGGCACCCACTTTCCGCGCCGCCAGCCGCCGTCGGCCGTGACCAGGACCTTGGCCTGGGCGTCGTTGATCCGGTCCGCCAGCGAGTTGGCGCTGAAGCCGCCGAACACGACCGAATGCGGCGCGCCGATCCTCGCGCAGGCCAGCATGGCGAAGGCGGCCTCCGGGATCATCGGCAGGTAGATCGCCACGCGGTCGCCCTTCTTCACCCCAAGTGCCTTGAGCACGTTCGCGAAGCGTCCCACTTCGGTCGCGAGTTGGGCGTAGGTGAAGAGGCGGCGGTCTCCGGGTTCGCCTTCCCAGAGCAGTGCTGTCTTGTTCGTCCGGGGGCCGTTCAAGTGGCGGTCCACGCAGTTGTAGGCGACGTTGAGCCGGCCTCCGACGAACCACTTGGCGTAGGGCGGATTCCAGTCCAGCACACGGTCCCAACTGCGAAACCAGTGAAGCTCGCGGGCGTGTTCGGCCCAGAAGGACTCGGGATCGGCGCCTCGTTCGTAGATGGACGGGTCGCGGATCGCGGCCGCGAAATCGGGAGGAGGAGGGAACGTGCGCTTCTCGGTGAGCAGGGCCTGCAGCGTTGCGTCTTCTTTGGACATTCCTTCGCTCGGCGTGCCGGGATCGTTTGCGGCGGGGTGGCGCCCCTGGGATTCGCGGCCGTTGCCGCTTTGTCGCGAGGCGGGATGGCGCGGACGACGGGGGGCCGCCAACATGCCAGCATTCGGAGGCCGTGTCAAAGGGACGCCAAGCGGGCGCATGGCCAGCCGGTTCGGGCCGGAAGAATCGGCCTGCGGACGCCCCGGGGCCGAACAGGCGAAGGAGGCGCGCGAGGCGCATGAACGGACGGTTGTCGGTGGTGGGCGTGATGGGCTCGGGGACGATGGAGCACGCCGAACTCGCCGAACCTCTGGGCAGGGCGCTGGCGAGGATGGACGTGCACCTGCTGACGGGGGGCGGGGGCGGCGTGATGGCCGCGGTGTCGCGGGCCTTCGCGTCGGTGGAGAGGCGAGCCGGGTTGGTGATCGGCGTGTTGCCCGGCGTTGCCGGCCGATCCGGCGAGACTCCGCCGGGATACCCCAACCCCTGGCTCGAACTGGAGATTCGGACGCACCTCGACGCCCGCGGCGGCAGGGGAGAGGCGCTCGCCTTGCGGAATCACGTCAACGTCCTGTCCTCGGACGTGGTCGTGGCCTTGCCGGGAGGCGCCGGAACCGCTTCCGAGATTGCGCTGGCGATGCGCTATGGGCGGCCGCTCGTGCTCTTCGGCCGGGACGAACGAGTCGGCGACATGCAGGCGAGCGAAGCCGGCGCGACAGCGGCCTCCGCCCTGGAGGACGTGGTCGCCTTCCTGCGCAGCAGTTTGCCAGTGCGGGCGGAGGCGGCCTACATTGCGCCCGCAACTTGCCCTCAGCGAAAGGAAGGTCCCTCGTGAGCCCGTCTTCCACCGTCGGCCGCGCCTGCTGCCGGGGTGATCGCGACGACTAGCCGGCCTCGATCGGACGTGGGCACGTCGTCGGCCGCCCCTCGTTCGACCGCAGCCGGCGCCGCAGACCGGCCGACCCGTCGGGCGACGTGGGCCGCAACGCTCTTCGGGGCGTCTTTGCTGGTTGCTTGCCTTTCCGCGCCGCCTCTTCACGGCCAGGTTCCCGGCGACTTGGCGGCCGCTCCCGGCGACGTCCTCTACCGAGCGTCCTGCGCCAACTGCCACGGGGCCGACGGACGCGGAGCCGACCCGGCTCTCCTGGCCTTCGAGGAAGAGGTCCCCGACTTCACCGACTGCGACTTCGCCGCGCGGGAACCCGACGCCGACTGGATCGCCGTGGCTCACGAGGGAGGCCCCGTTCGCGGCTTCAGCGCGATGATGCCCGCCTTCAGGGGCGCGTTGACGCCGGAGCAGCTCCAGCGGGTCATGGGCTACATACGGACGCTGTGCACCGATTCCGACTGGCCCCGGGGCGAACTCAACCTGCCCCGTCCGCTAGTCACGGGGAAGGCGTATCCGGAGGACGAATGGGTCGTGTCGGCCGGCTTCCCCGTCGAGGGAACGGGAGGGGAGACGACGGCCGAGTTCGTCTACGAGAAGCGGTTCGGTCCCCGGAGCCAGTGGGAGGTCGCGATCCCGTACCAGTGGCGAGGCGGAGAGGACGGCGGCGGACGGCGGGGACGGCTGGGCGAGGTGGAGATCGGGGTCAAGCACGCCGTCTTCCACAGCTTCGAATCGGGCTCGATCGTGTCGGTGTCGGGCGATCTGCACTTCCCGGCGGGCTCGGCGCCGGAAGCGGCCGAGCCGGGCGAAGAGGCCCAGCCCAGCGGTTCGTCGGTCGCGGGCTTCCTGCACTTCGGGCAGCTGCTCGGGGGGGACTCGTTTCTGCAGGGACAGGCCGGTGCGCGAGTGCCGCTGTACGAAGGAGGGCGCACGCGAGCGTACGGGCGGATCGTCTGGGGGCGCAGCTTCGCCAGCGGGCAGTGGGGACGTTCCTGGACGCCGATGGTGGAAGTGGTCGCGAACCGCGCTCTGGGCGCGGAGGGCGCGAAGACGAACACGGACGTGGCGCCCCAGCTCCAGATCGCGTTGAACACCCGCCAGCACGTGCTGGCCAACGTGGGCGTGCTGGTCCCGGTGACGGCCCGGGAGGGACGCCACGCTCGCTTGGTCGCTTACGTGTTGCTGGACTGGTTCGACGGCGGCTTCTGGGAGGGGTGGTAGGTCCTGCCGTGACGGCTCATCGCCCGTGCGCCGGATTCGGATTCCTCCTCCTCTGCGGCTGCGTCGCCTCCGCCGTGTTGGGCCGTTCCAACCCCGTCTCCGCCCAGGACGCGGAGCCGTTCGCCACGGCCGACCGCTGCATCGCCTGCCACCAGGGCGTGACCACCCGCGACGGCGAGGGCGTGTCGATCGGCCACGACTGGCGCGCGTCGATGATGGCCAACAGCGCCCGCGATCCCTATTGGCAGGCCGCGGTTCGCCGCGAGATCATGGACCACCCGGAGGCGGCCCGGGAGATCGAAGCGCAGTGCTCGCGATGCCACATGCCGATGGCGAACGTCGTCGCGCAGCGCGAAGGCGGCGCGGGCCAAGTCTTCGCCAACCTGTCCGTTGACGGGGACGACGGGATCGGCGCGCTGGCGGCCGACGGAGTGTCGTGCACCGTCTGCCACCAGGTGGCCGCCGCCAATCTGGGGACGGAGGACAGCTTCTCCGGAGGCTTCGCCGTCGATCCGTCGGCGCCATCCGAGGGCCGCCCCGTCTTCGGCCCCTTCGAGCCCGACGCGGGCGGCGCGGGCATCATGCATTCGGCCACGGGGTTTCGCCCCCAAGAAGGCGCGCACGTCCAGTCGTCCGAGCTGTGCGCGACCTGCCACACGCTCTTCACCCACTCCGTTCGCCCCGGCGGCGAAGCGGGACCCGAGTTCCCCGAACAGGTCCCCTACCTGGAGTGGCGGGCGAGCGCCTTCGCCGGAGAGCGGAGCTGCCAGGACTGCCACATGCCCGCAGTGGAGGACGAGGAGGTGCCCGTGACCATGGTGCTGGGGCGCGCCCGGCCGGATGTCTCCAGACACGTCTTCCGGGGCGGCAACTTCTTCATGCTGCGGATGCTGAACCGCTACCGCGACGAGTTGGGGACGGCCGCGCTGCCCGCCGAGATGGAGCTGTCGGCTCTGCGCACCGAGGACCATCTGCGAAACGCCACCGCCAGCGTGGAGGTGACCGGCGCCGAAGTGCAGATCGGCGACCTGGGCCGCAGGCTGGCCTTCGCCGTGGAGGTGCGCAACCACGCGGGGCACAAGTTCCCCACGGGCTATCCGTCGCGCAGGGCGTGGCTGCACGTCGTCGTGACCAGCGCCGGCGGACGGGTCCTCTTCGAGTCGGGCGCGTTGGCCGCCGACGGCAGCATCGCCGGAGACGACCACGACGAGGACGGCTCCGCCTACGAGCCCCACCATGCCGAGATTCGGTCGCCCGCCCAAGTGCAGGTCTACCAGTCGGTGATGACCGACGGCGCGGGACGGGTCACGACCGGCTTGGCGTCGGCGGAGGCCTGGGCGAAGGACAACCGGCTCCTCCCGAAGGGCTTCGACGCCGGAGCGGCCGGCGAACGGGCGGCCGTCCTGGGCGCGGCCCGTTCCGACGACGACTTCGGCCCGGGTGGCGACAGGGTCCGCTATTCGGTCGAAGTGGGCCGCTACGAAGGGCCTTTCACCGTCGCGGCGCGGCTCCGCTTCCAGCCGATCGGCTACCGCTGGGCCGAGAACTTGGCCGCCTACGACGCCTTCGAGACCCGCCGCTTTCTCCGCTACTACCGGGAGATGGCCGCAGGCTCGGCGATCAGCGTAGCCGAGGCCGTCGTCTTCGCGAACTGACGCGCGAGCCTACGGCCGCCGCGATGACTTCGCCGCCGACTCCGCCGCTCCCGGCGTTGGTCAGGGGCGCCGAACTTCGCCGCTGGGTTCGGATGGCCGTCGAGCTGGGACCCGCCTCCCGCATCATCGGGCCCGTGGCCTTCGCGCATGGCTGGGAGGAGCTGCAGGCGCTCGTGTTGCGGCGCCCCGGTTCGCCCGCCGTGGTGGAACGGCGAATGCTCTCGTCCAGGCGGTCGGCCCGGCTCGGGGTACCGGTCGTCCCCGTGCCGGGCGCCGCCAAAGCGCGAGACGCGGAAGCCTTCGAATCGACGGTGTTGCAGTCGATCGATGCGGGGAGCGTGACCAGCTTCCTCGAGAGACTGGGCCGTCGCGCCGACGCGGAAGGTGGGCGAATCGCGGCCCAGATCCTCTCCATGGGGCATCGTCCCTTCACCGTCCCGGAGGTGGCCGCGGCGCTCGGGCTGTCCCAATCGACGCTCTCGCGCAGGTGCGCGGCGTTGGGCCTCCCCGGCGCCAAGGCCCTGGTCTCGCTCGCTCGCATCTTCACCGTGGAGCGCTTGGCCGAATGGAGCGGCCAGCCCTCGGGCGTCGTCGCCGCGGCGCTCGGATTCTCGAACCCGTCCAACTACCGGCGGCTGGTGCGCCGGACGCTTGGCGCCGCCCCGTCCGCGGTGCGCGAGCAGGGCGGCGCAAGCCATCTGAGCCAAGTCCTTCTGGACGCTCTTGCCCCCACCCCAGCGGCAACAGGAAGGACGTGACGAAAAATGACACTCCCAGATTCGGCCCGGCTGCGTATCTACTCGTGCAAGCAGCGGTTCCCAACCACAAATCAAAGGAGGCATGATGAACCGCTTCATCCTCAACCTGCTGGCCGGAGCGACCATCCTGGTCGGCGGGTGGCTGGTCTTGTCGCCGGCGCCGGCGTCGGCGGGTGACCAAGCCTGTTGCTACCACAAGGACGACAAGTGTTGCGGCGATATGTGCCGCATCAAGGACGGCGCTTGCTCCGCCTGTACGGGGCTCTTCTGCGTGGGCTTCTTGGATTGATGGTCGGCATCCGACGCAGTAGCGCTGGCTACCGTGGGACGGGGGGTTGAAGGCCCCCCTCCCACGAGCCGGCGGTGCGCTCCTGCTCATCCTGGCGCACGTCGCCTGTTCCGAGGACCCCTCTCGGGATCACAGTGCGCGTTCGTGGGCCTCGGACGACTCCTGGATCGACGTGCAACTGGAGGCCGTCTCCGGCGCCGACACGCACTTCGGGGACATCGGGAGTGTCGCGGTCGGTCGTCGGGGAACAGTCTACGTCGCCGACTGGTTGCAACCCGGCGTGTTGGCGCTGGACTCCCTGCTGGCGCCGCTGCCAACGATTGGCCGCGAAGGCGAAGGGCCCGGCGAATTCCTGTTGAAGTTCAACATTCAGACCCTGCCTGGCGACAGCCTCTTGGTTTTTGACGGCCGCTTGCAGCGCGTGACGGTGTTCCCTGAAGAACGTCATGACTCCAGCCAGATCCAGATGACGGTCGTCCCCCCATACGTTTCCAACCTTTGGCGATTGGGTGTATCGCCGACGAAGCACCTAGCCCTATCTCGCCGTGCATTCTATGCTGGCGAAGGATCCGAAGCAGACGAGGAACGCTACGACGTCTTTTCCATACTTGACGAATCTGCCCAAGCGATGGAGTTCGACTCCATCCTCGTGGTGCCGTCGAGCGATGCGTTGGTGGCCAGGGCGTCCGGCCTCGTATCCGTAGGAAATCACCCCTACGGTCGTGACAACCTTATCCAAGTACTGCCCAGTGGCGGCTTCGCATACGTCAATACGGGCGCTCTGTCGGTGACGGTTTTTGACGCCGACGGGAATCGAACAACGTCGTTTTCCTATCCCACGGTTCCGATCCCCGTATCCTCCGAGCACCTGAGTTCCGCCGCGCAGGAGATGACGCCGAACTTCGCCAAAGTGCTGCTGGAGGGAGCGCCCTACACGTGGCCGCCCGTGGTCGGCTTGGTTGTCGACGATCGCGACAGAATTTGGGTTGGACTGCGAGAGCAACCCGGCGAGGAAGACCGGGAATGGGCAGCCTTCACGCGAGAGGGCCGTCACGTGGGCTCCGTACGCTTGCCTTCGGGGTTTGGGGTCCGGGCGGCGACAAGCCACAAGTTGTTGGGCGTGGTTCGCGACGACCTCGACGTGCCTCAACTCCGTGTCTACCGCATTCTCTGGAAGGACGGCTGAAAATGAAGAGGGCGCTCTCGAACGTCGTGACGGGAGTCTTGGTAGTTTGTGCGCTATTGGTCTCGGTCGCTGTCGCGCGGCGGGAGTTCGCGGCGTCTCCGGCTACCACAGGCCCGCGTCCAGTGGCAGAGTGGCAGGAATTGACAACAGCGGGTCTCCGGCTTGGACACCAAGATGCGCCGGTAGTGTTGCTTGAGTTTGCCGACTTCCAATGTCCATTCTGTGCAGTGGAAGCCAGGAACATACGAGACGTCTTGTCACACAACGGCAATGATGTCGCCGTGGTCTACCGGCACTTTGCTCTCGAGCACTTGCATCCGTATGCCTACGAGGCTGCTGTTGCCGCCGAATGTGCCGCGGCTCAAGACCGGTTCGATGCTTTCCATGACGTGGTCTTCGACAGGCAGGACGAGATCGGCGTGACTCCTTGGAGCCAGTTTGCCGCAAAGGTTGGCGCTTGGCGGGACAGACTAGTGGGTATCGAGTATTCCCAACAACCCTTCGATCCGGTTCTCAAGTCGTATCAGTTGCGAGGACCGGTTCCGACGTAGGCGTCACGTCGGCATGGCTTCGGGCGGGAAGCACCCGGCTGGCCGATGTAGCATCGACAGCGCCGAGTTTCTGCACCGCCTTCACGCCCAAGAGGCAGGGGCGCTGGCCGACTTGGCCGAGGCGGCGGGGCCGCGCATCCTCGGACGAATCCGATCTCTAGTCAACGACGAAGACGATGCCCAGGACCTGTATCAAGAATGCTGGTTGCATCTCGTTGGCCAGTTGCGCAAGTGTACGAAACCAGAAACGATCATCGGATGGGCGGTCGTCGTCAGCACGAACCACTGCAGATCGTTGCTGCGGCTTAGGAAGCGCACTCCAGATGCCCTGTCCTTGGACGCTGCCGCAGACGTTGCCTACGCTCGACCAAGTCCAGATCGAGAGTTGGAACGCCGAGTTCTCGAAAGAGCCGTCTGGGACGCTTTGGACCTGTTGCCGCCACGGCAACGAGAAGCCGTGATCTTGATTTTGCTGGAAGGGCGAAGCAATGCCGAGACGGCCGCCGCCATGAGTATCAGCCCACGTACCGTGAGGTCGTTGGTGGAGGCAGCTACGCGTACACTCCAAAGACGACAAGACCTGCGAGAGCTGTTCCAAGAGATGCCGCACTGAGCGAGAGGAGAGCAGATCACCATGAAGACGACGACGAAATGGATCATTGCGGCCGCGCTCGCGAACGTGGCCTTGTTGCCGGCGACGTTCGCGGCGACGCGAGATTCCGGAGAGCGGCGAAGTTCCGAGACCCGGCTTTTCAACTGCTGCCGAAAGGACTCGGGCGGCGAAGCCTATTGCTGCAACAAGTGTTGCTGGCTGCCTTCGGGGTGCGGTACATGCGTTGGCCCTCCGTCATGACGACAGGAAGATCCATGAGAATCGCGTCCGTTGTCTCTTCCGTGCTCGGAAGCCCGTTCGCACGACAAGCTGGCGTGAACTTCGTAAAGGTGGCGGGGCTGTATTCGCTGTACGCCTTTTGGTTCATCGTCACCGACTATCCCGGTGCGCCTTACGTGGAGCGCCTGATCAGGGCCGGGGCCGGCGCGTCGTTCCTGATGGCGGTCTTGACGGGGGCGGCAGTCTTTGCGGCGGCCGCTAGCCACTTCGACGTGTTCGGCGAGAGGGTGCCGGAGACACGCAAGCGCGACTGGGGCTGCTTGGCGCTCTATGCCGTCGCAGCGTGCGTGTTGATGGAGGTGGGTATCCCCTTGGCGGACTGGTTGATGGAGGCGGTTGGAGCCCCAGCCGTGGAGTACGAGAACTCGGCGCCGTGGGGCAACGCCATGCGGCGCTTGGTTCCGGTTGCCGTCGCGGCATTCGTCGTCGTCTCAGGGGTCGCGGGCGCGGCAGTGGGCCGCATGACCGAGTTGTCGTCTCCACGCCGCCGCCGTATGGGGCGGTGGTTGGGAGGCGCGGGATTCGTGCTGCTGTTCATGTTCTCGCTCGTCCTTTGGGGCGAGATCGTAGTCGTTTACGAGCTGCCGCTGTTCCTGATCCCCTTCGTCCCTCCGGTTCTGCCGTTCGGGGCCGCATGCTGGCTGGTGCGATCCCAGGGCTATGGCGTTCTCGAAGTCGTGGGATTGGAGCCGCGGGGCCGCTCGCTGGACGCGGAGGCGGTGATGCGGCTCGTGAGGGCGGTGGTGGAAGAGCGCCGCGAGGGCGCTCCGAGAATCGAGGAGGTGGCCCGGAACCCCGAGGAGCTGGAGATGGCTCGTTTCCTGAAGTGGTTTCGGCAGGTGGCCGCGCCGGCCGTGGCGACGAGCGAGGCGGAGAGGAAGGAGATGGTGGCCTTCGCATTGAGAACGGCTCCCGCCCCAGAGCCGAAGCGGCCTCCGCACCGGTGGTGGCGGCCGATTCGGGAGCACGTGGGCGAGTTCGGCGTGTCGTGGGCTGCGTTGTCGGTCGGGCTGGCGACGGCGGGCTTGTTGGGAGGCGTACCGCCAAGCCTGGCGCCTGCGCTGACCGTCGGGGGCTTGGGCGCCGTCGCCCAACAAGTTCACGGGCTACGCCGGAAAGCGTCTTCTTAGTGCCCCGGCGCGTCCCCGGTCTCGCGGTGCGGGACCGGGGACGCGCTCGACGGGAACGACCCGAAAGCCTGTCTCAGGAGACCACCTTGGTCTTCGTTCCCAGGGTCCTGCCCTTGTCCACGGCCGGAATTCCGTCTTCCATCCAGACGGGAGCAGGGGCGTCCTTGAGATAGTGGTCGAAGAACTGCTGCATGCGCACGGCCCAGTCCTTGCGGTTCGGTTCTCTGCGCAACCCGTGGGCCTCGCCGTTGTAGTTGAGCATCCACACCGGCCTCTGCAATCGGCGCATGGCGACGAACATCTCGATCCCCTGATACCACGGCACCGCGCCGTCTTCGTCGTTGTGCATCATGAGCAGGGGGGTCTCGATCTTGTCGGCGTAGAAGACCGGCGAATTGTGCAGGTACTCGCTCGTGGACTCCCACAGGGTGCCGCCGATTCGGCTCTGCGTGCGCTCGTACTGGAACATGCGGCTCATGCCCGACTGCCAGCGGATCCCTCCATAGGCGCTGGTCATGTTGCTCACCGGAGCCCCAGCCTCGGCGGCCGCGAAGAGGTGCGTCTTCGTGATCATGTACGCGATCTGGTATCCGCCCCAGGAATGGCCCTGCACGCCGATGCGGTCCTTGTCCACGAATCCCTCCGCCAGCACGCGTAGCACGCCGGGCACCACCGCATCCAGCGCACTCTCGCCCGGGTAGCCGATCTCGTAGGGGATGTCGGGGATGAAGACCACGTATCCCCGGCTCACGTAGAAGGGCACCGAAATCGACGAGCCGCCGGGACGCGGCGACCGGTGTTGATGGATGCCGTCCGACATGCGCTCGTAGAAGTACACCATCATGGGATGCTTGCGCGACGCGTCGAAGCCGTCGGGCTTGAAGAGGATGCCTTGGAGGGCGACGCCGTCGTTGGACGCCCACTCCACGATCTCCGCCGAGCCCCACGCATAGTCCGCCTGTTGCGGGTTGGCGTCGGACATCTTGGCCATGTCGGTGATGCTGCCGTCGGTGACCCAAAGATCGGGAAACTCGCGGAAGTCCTCTCGGGTGAGGAGCCAGCGGTCCGCGTCCTCGGCCTTGCCGCGAAGACGGAACCGCTTGTCCGCCATGACGACTTCCCGGGGCTGGGCCGGGCGGTCGGCGCGTCCCTGGAAGAAGCCGGCCCGCTTGTCCGTGTAGTGGAAGGCGTCCCAGAGGGCGTCGCCGCCGGGAATGTGATCCAGCTCGGGGTCGGTGCGGGCGTAGCGGAGGCGGATTCCGGCCTCGCGGCCCGCGCCCTGGGTCAGGTTGGCGACGGTCTGCGCGGCCGGGTCGAAGGCCCAGGCGTCGTAGCGGTCGTAGAAGAGGAAGGCTTCGTCGTCTTCGGTCCACCCGGGGGAGCCGTAGGGCGGGGGCAGGTCGGGGTGATCGTCGAGCTCGTTCCATACCGGGTGCGGGACTTGCGCGCTGGCCGCCGCAGACTCGCCGCCGTCCAGCGGCGCGACCGTCCAGTGGCGCGCGCCGCCGTCCCACCAGGCCGCGTATCCCCCCGCAGGCGAGATGGAAGCGCCGCCGAAGCCCTTGACCTTCTCCGCGATTCGCCGCCGCTCTCCCGTGGCCATGTCGATGGCGTAGACGTCGTTGTAGCGTCCGTCCCACGAGAGCAGTTGCCGGTAGGGCACGTCGGTGACGCCCACCGCGTATTCCGCGTCGCCCTCGGCGGCGAACCGAACGGTGGGCACCTCCGGCGAGGCCAGCTGAACCACGGCGCCCCCGTCCACCGAGACCGCCGCGGCGTAGGTGCGCTTCCTCTCCTGCTCGGCCTGGACGAGCTGCATGGGCTGGAGATAGGGGTCCTTCCAGTTCCAGACGTCCAAGGTCACCTTGTCCTCGTCCAGCGGCTCCTCGTCCTCCTCGGGATCCGGTTCGGGCCGGGGCGCGGTGCCGAAGAGAATGCGCGAGCCTCCTTCCGAGAAGCGAACGCTCCCGTTCTCGCTGGCCCACCAGCCCTCTGGCACGCCTTCCGTGGCGGAGCCGGCTGCGGCGCGGCCCTCCCACTCCGGCGCGGCTGCTTGGTAGAGGACGAACTCGGGCTGGTCCGCGTCGTAGTCGTCCCGGTCGGACAGGAAGGCGGCGCGGGTTCCTTCCTTCGCCAGCGCGAGCTGCTTGTAGTGGCCTTCGCCCTCCATGAGCGCCGAGCGGGTCATGTCGTTCAAGTCGACGACGTAGGCGCCGTCGCCAGTCCCGTCTTCGGTGGACGTGGCGAACAGCAGCACGGGCGCCTCTTCCGCAAAGTGGTAGCTGTCGACGTGTTCGTACCGGGTCTCCTCTCCGGTGGCGAGGTCGAGGACGACCAGCGGCGAGCCCGGCTTCTTCTTTTTCTCGTCGTCTCCGTCCGGCCTCTCCGGTTCCGGTTCCGGAGCTTCGGCTTCCGGCTCCGATTCCTCGTTCTCGGCCTCTTCTTCCGTCTCCTCTTCCGTGTCTTCTTCAACGGGGACGTAGGCCACCCAACTGCCGCGACCCGCGACCTTGTAGCTCTCGATCGCGCCTACGGTGCGGACTCCCGACGGCTGCGGGCTCCCGTCGCCGAACAGGAGTTCCAGGCTGGCCACGGCGAGCGAGTCCCCCGGGAGATCGTCGCCCTTCTTGCCCTCGCGCTTCAGCGAGTCGAGCAGGCCTTCCAACGGCGCGACTTCGTAGACCAGGTAGCGCGAGTCGGACGTGAAGACAGGGTCCGTCCCCCGAACCACGAGAGCGCGGCCGCCCTCCTCCGCCTCCCGAACCGTGAGCGACGGGTCGCCTTCCATGGCCGACAGGACGAAGGCCACCCAATGCCCGTCGGGCGACAGCGACGGGTTGGAGATCGCGTTCCAGCGCAGCACGTCGTCGTGGTCCAGCGGACGCTGCTGGGCGGCGGCCGGCCAGGCGGCCACCATGGTCGCCGCCACGGCCAGGAGGAACGTGCGGGAAGCGGAGGACGGAATGCGAGAGCGTGTCATGCGCGAGGCTCCGGGGATTGGGTGCGAAGCGTGGGTTGCACGCGAAGGCGACGTGGGCGACGAGGGCGCCGCGCCGGGGGCCGAAACGCGGCTTGGGGCGCGAGGCGGGGCGGCAGAACCGGGCAGAACCGGGAATATGCCGCCGCCTTCGATGGCTGGCCAGTGGGGAGGCCGCCGCCTCACGTCTTCCCGAACAGCGACTCCAGCATCTCCGCGTTGTATCCGACGGCCAGCACGCCGCCGGTGCGCATGGCGGGCGCCCTCAGCTTGCCCGAACGGCCGAGGATCATCCCGAGCAGCTCGGAGTCGGGCGGGCGGGCTCGCCGGAGGTCGAACCGTTCGACCTTCCGGCCCTTCGCCACCAGGAGCTCGGCCGCTCCCTCCAGCAGCGCCAGGGCGGCGCCGCCCTCCACGGGCTCCTTGCCGGCATGGCGCAGCGTTCGCGTCTCGATTCCGCTCTTCGCAAGAAACTCTTGCGTGCGCTTGCAGCTGGTTCAGCCCGGGCGGTGGTACCGCCAGTCCACGGCGACGCTCATTCCTCGGCTTTCGTTGCAGACGGGCGTTCGACCCCGTACAATTGCTGGAGCGCCGTCGGCTTCCGTTTCGTTGCGGCAACCGGGCCGGCGAAGTCCTCTCGCCATCAAGGTACGCATCCGATGAGTCATGGAACACCTCGCCGGCGCCCGGCGCCCGCACCGCTCCTCCTCGCCCTTCCGCTGGCCGCTCTCCTGCACGCCGGTTGCGACGCCGGAGCCAGCGCCGACGCGGCGGCCTCCGCCGAGGCCGAAGCGGACCAAGAGCCCAGCCGCGAGTACGTCGGCGCCCGCTCGCCCGCCGACGCGGAGGCGCTTCCGTTCAGCGGCGCCGTGTGGGTCGGCTCCACCCTCTATCTCTCCGGCCAGCTGGGGCTGGACAACGGGCAGGTCCCCGAGACCGCCGAGGCCGAGGCCGCCAACGTCCTCGACAACGTGAAGGGCCTGCTGGAGAGCGCGGGACTGACCATGGACGACTTGGTGTCGGTCCAGGTGTTCGCCTCGGACGTGGGCGACTACCAGGCGTTCAACAGCGTCTACAAGACGTACTTCACGACCGAGTATCCGGCGCGCGCGTTCATCGGGGCCGGCACCCTGCTGTTCGGCGCCCGCTTCGAGGTCCAAGGAGTCGCGTCGCGGCAATAGAGGCTCGCGGTTCGCCCGTCGCTTCGCGAGAACCAGGGAGGGTTCGCTTGCAGCCCCCGCAGTTGGCAGGCCGCATGGCCCGCCTGGGCACCGAGAACGCGTTCAAGCTCGGCGACGACATCCAGCGTTGCGTCGAACGGGGCATGGACGTCGTTCGGTTCAACTTGGGCGCGCCCGACTTCCGCTCGGCGCCGCACCTGAACGAAGTGGCCGTCCAGGCCCTCGAGGCAGGCCGGTCCGGCTACTGCGACCCCGCCGGCATCCCGTCCTTTCGCGAGGCGGTCGCACGGCACGTGACCAGGACCCGCGGCGTCGAGACGACCCCGGACCGCGTCGTCGCGACTCCGGGCGCCAAGCCGTCCATCGGCTACACCTTCATGACCTATGTGAACCCGGGCGACGAAGTCGTCTACCCCAGTCCCGGATTTCCGATATACGAATCCTGGGCGCGCTTCACGGGCGCGGTTCCCGTCCCTCTGCAGCTGTCGGAGGACAACGGGTTCGGGTTCACCGCCGCCGAACTCGCGCCGCTGCTCACGGACCGCACCAAGCTGGTGATTCTCTGTTCGCCCTCGAACCCGACCGGCGGGGTGCTCTCGCGGCTGGACTTGGGCGAAATCGCCGCTACCGTCCTGGAACGGTGCAGGCCCGACGTGCGCGTGTATTCCGACGAGATCTACGAGCACGTTCTCTTCGACGGTCTCGATCACGAAAGCATACTGTCGCACGCGGGGATGCCGGAGCGCACGGTGCTTGCCGGCGGGCACTCGAAGGGCTTCGCGATGACGGGATGGCGTCTGGGCTGGGCGGTCCTGCCTACGGCCGAGGAGGCCGGCCTGTTCAAGCAGATCAACATCAACATCGTGTCCTGCGTGCCTCCGTTCTTGCAGGAGGCCGGCGCGGCCGCTTACGACGACCCGCGGTCCGCAAAGGTGGTGGAGGGGATGGTGCGCGAGTTCGAGGAGCGGCGGAACTGGATCGTGCCCGCCCTGAACCGCATCGCGGGCGTCCGGTGCAACCTGCCGAAAGGGGCGTTCTACGTGTTCCCCAACGTGGCGGGTCTGTGCCGGAGCCTGGGAGCGACGGAGGCGTACGAGGCGTTGCCGGAGGACGCCAAGCGGCGCACGTCCCCCGCGGGCATGCTTCAGATGTTCCTGCTGTACCGGTACGGCGTCGCCACGATGGACCGCGCTTCCTTCGGGGAGATCGGAGCCGAAGGCCAGCACTTTCTCCGCATTTCGATCGCCAACAGCATGGACGACATTCGCCGGGGCGTGGCGCGCCTGGCGGCGGCCGCGGCGGACCGCGCAGGGTTCGCGGAGTTTGCTCGTGACCAACCGAAAGAGACAAGATGAGAAACCGCGCGATTGCGAACTTCGACGTGACCCGTTGGGACCCTCGCCCTTACGAGGACGGGGGCCCGGAGGACGGCGCCCTGGCGGAGGTCGCCGGCCCGGCGCTGGGCCAGGTGTTCGTGCTCAAGAGCTACCGGGGGGACTTGAAAGGCGAGGGCCGCGCCCGCCTCCTGACCTGCCAAGCCGACGTCGAC
This sequence comes from Longimicrobiales bacterium, assembly GCA_958295645.1. Classification (GTDB taxonomy): domain Bacteria; phylum Gemmatimonadota; class Gemmatimonadetes; order Longimicrobiales; family Gaopeijiaceae. The sequence goes on along the minus strand of OY282361.1, from coordinate 2,060,050 downwards.
GACCGGTCCGCCGGGGCCGGCTACATCGCGTCCGAACGAATCTCGGGGACGCTCGACGGCAGGGAAGGCGCCTTCGTCGTTCACCACTGGGGCATCGTCGCCAGCGGAGCGGCGCCCCGGACGGCAGGCCATGTCGTGCCGGGATCGGGCACGGGGGATCTGTCGGGGATTTCCGGAGAAATGGAGATTGCCGTCGAGCCGGACGGCGCTCACGTGCTCCGGCTTGACTACGAATTCGAATAAGCGGATCGCCCTGAAACGACGGGCGGGCGCGCAGGTGGCGCGTCGCCCCGCTACTCGTGCTGGCCGTCCTCAGGCCCGCCGCTTCCCGGACCACCGTTGCCCGGCCCGTTGCTTCGCGGCCCATCGTTGCCAAGCCTGCCGCTTCCCTGCCTGCCGCCTCCCTGCTTGCCGCCTCCCGGCCTGGGAAAGAACTGATCCACCAGGATCGGATTGCCGTCGGGATCCATGAACGCGATGGAGGCCGGGCCGGTGCCCGCGGGGTCGGTGTCGCTGGAAAGTGCGATGCCGTCGGCGACCAGTCGCTCGCGGACTTCTCGGACGTCGGTGAAGGACTGGAGCCGGCTTCCGTCCTGGGCCAAGCCCGGGTTGAAGGTGAGGATGTTCTTGTCGAACATGCCCTTGAAGAGGCCGACGATCGTGGGCCCGTTGACCATGATCACGTATCCCTTGCCGTCGCCTCCGGTGCGGGAGAAGCCCAGCTTTTCGTAGAACGACTGCGAGGCCGCCAGGTCTGCGACCGCCAAGCTGATCGAGAAGGCCCCGAGCTGCATATGTCCTCTCCTTGACGTCGTTGCTTGCGCGCCGTTCGATGGCCGAAGCAGTTTCTCCAACCCGTCGGCGCAATCAGGCGAAAGATGGGCCGTGGACCCGATTAGGCAAGGAGATGGAGAGATGAGCGAGGACAGCAGCGGGAGCGGGGGGCACGGAGGGGGCGCGGAGAACGCCGGGAGCGAAGGCGCCGACCGGGTCGTGGAAGTGGCCTGCGAGATCGAAGCCGACGCGCAGACGGTCTGGGACATCCTCGCGACGCCGGACCGGTTCTCGGCTTGGATAGGCGGCCGGACGACCTTTGAACTTCGAGGGGGAAGCCCGTTCCGGGCCGAGTTCCCCGAGTACGACACCGTGATCGCAGGCGAAGTGGTCGCCGTGGACGCGGCGGCGCGGCGGCTGTCCTTGACGTGGGGAGTCGAGTCGGGGCCGCAGGCGGAGTCGTTGCCGGCGGCTTCGTCTCGGGTCGAGTTCCGCGTGGAGGACTCGGAGGCGGGATGCCTAACGGCCGTTCGCCACTCGGGATTCAGGTCGGCGCAGTCCGCTCAGGAGCACGACGCGGGCTGGCGATTTCACGTGGGACGCCTCGCCTTCTTCGCCAACCGGACCGACTTGGCGGCCGGCCTCGAACGAACGCTCCGCATCTGGTTCGAAGCGTGGAACGAGACCGACGCCGGCAAGCGCTTGGAGCTTCTCCGCGCCTGTTGCTTCGAGGACGTGGAGTTTCGCGACCCGTGGGCCGTGGCCGGCAATGTCGAGAGCCTGAACCTGCACATTGGCAACTGCCACCGCTTCATGCCGGGGTGGAAGATCGAGGCCGGCGACGACCTGCGGATTTGCCGCGGCGAGGCTCTGGCCGGCTGGCGGTCGCAGGGTCCCACAGGCGAGACGAAGGGCGCCAGCCACGTACGCGCCGCCCACGACGGCCGCATCCGGCGCGTGGCGAGCTTCGAGGAGCGCTGACGGATTTACGAGTCGAACTCGCTTCTGCGGCCGTTGCGGAGGCCGGCTGCTACGCCTCGGGTTCGGCCCGACCTCGCGCCTTGGATGCGCCGAACAACACTCCGGCAGCCCCGAGGAGCGCGATCAACCACGCGGCCCACGCGGGGTACACAGCGAACTCGGCGGCGTCGAACATCGAAACCGACTCGGGCCGCGGCCCCGCTTCGTCCAGATAATTCGTCAAGGCCTGCAACATGCCGAGCCCCACGACAATGACGGCCAACACCTTAGGCGCAACGGATCCGGTAGCCACCTTGCCGGACACGAAACCGCCCACGACGCCCGCCGCCAACGCCACAACGATCGCACCGGCCGTCCACGCGCCCGACACTGTCCAACTCCCCGGCTGGAACGATCCGTCGGCCCCGAGCGCCGTCCACAGGACAGCGAAGCAGACGAACGTCACCACGAAAATTCCCAGATACCCCAACACCACGCTTGCGATGTTCTTGACCACGGCCATGCTCGGCGCGCCTCCGTTCTCGGCGACTCCCGGGCGGCGCCGGCAACGGACGTCCGCGCTCGCCCCGATCTCGAAACAACATAGAACCGGGAGGCCTTCCCGGCGAACAGCGCCGCCGGGGCTGGCTCCTCAGCCGGCCTCCGGCAGTCCCTCCACCAACTCGACCATCCGCGCCTGCTCGTCCTCGTCGGGCAGTCGGCCGTGCGCCGCGCCGATGTTGTCCAGCATGTGCTCCGGGTTGCTGGTGGCAGGCGTGACGACCGTCACCGCCGGATGCGCCGCCGCGAACTTCAGGAAGAAGCGCGCCCAGGAGTCGGCGCCGAACTCCGCCGCCCATTCCGGAACCTGCCGCCCGGATGCGCGCTGGAAGAGCCGCGTGCGTCCGAAGGGGACGTAGACGAGCACGCCGATCCCGCGCTCCGCCGCCAGCGGCAGAATCGCGTCGGCCGCACTCCGGTTGTCCACGGCGTAGTCGATCCCGATGAAGTCGAGTTCGTAGTCGCGCATGGCCTGCGCCAGAGCGTCGTACTGGCGCTTGCTGGTCGACGTGATGCCCACGTAGCGGACGCGCCCCTCGGCCTTCAGCTCCTCCAAGATGCCCATCTGCGTCGGCGGGTCGCCCAGGTTGTGCACCTGGATCAAGTCGATCGCCGAAACGCGCAACCGCTTGAAGGAGCGTTCGATCTGCGCACGCGCCCTGTCCGGATCCGCGGAGCCGCCGCGCCTCCCGGCCACGTTCACCTTCGTGGCCCAGAAGATCTGATCCGCGATGCCCAATTCCGCCGCGATCGTCCCCGCCGCCTCTTCGGAGTCTCCGTAGCTGGGGGCCGTGTCGAAGACGCTCGCGCCGTTCTCGACCAAGGTTCTCATCACCTCGGCGAGCGCGCTCAAGTCGCCGCTCCCGGCCATCCGGCGGAAGGAGGCCGAACTCCCAAGGCCGATCAAGGGAAGATGCTCGTCCGTGCCGGGGATCCGCCGGGCGAGGAGGTCCTGAGCGCCGGGTGCGCGACCGGTGGCGGCTCGCAGAAGAAGCGGGTCGAGCGTGAGCACGGCGCCTGCTACGGCGGCCGACTGTAGCCACTCGCGGCGGGTCGGCATCTCTCCAGTTGGCATCGTTCGGGTAGGCATGACTCGAGCCTTTCTTGTCGCGTCGGGTCTCGGGGGATCGATCGCGTCCTGACGACCGGGCAAGCGTTCTCCAAGGTGCACGCCGCGCATTCGCCGCGCAAGTCGGCGGCGAAGCGGGGCGCCCAGCCCGTCCTGCCGCGCCCGCGCTCCTTGCGACCGCCCAGGGCCCCTCCTCTCGCCGGCTAGTCGGCCGACCCGGGAAGAGCCAGGAGCCCCTCCGCGCCGCCCAGAGACCCCAGTCCCGCGGTCGTTGTCACACCCCCTGCATATGTTTCTGGGTTGTGTTGCCGAGACCCCAAGGAGGGACACTGCCAACCCCAGGAGAACGCATCAGGTGCAGGCGCGACCGTAGCCCGGTCGGCGGCGAGCGGACCCCTTGCACGGCCGGGGCCTCGGCAACTGATCGCCGAGGTCTCGCCAACTGATGGAGCCGACCAAGCTTCAGCGCTGGATCGATCTCGTCGCTCTTCTCGCCGCGCATCGCTTTCCGGTCGCCAAGGAACACATCTGGCGAGAGCTGCCGGCCTACGCCCGCGGCTTGGATGGAAGCGAACAAGAGCAGGCTGCCGTGCGGCGCATGTTCGAGCGCGACAAGGACGAGCTTCGGTCGATGGGAGTCCCCATAGAGACCGTCGCCAGCCCTGTCCGCTCGGGCCTGGACGACGCGCCCCGCTACCGCCTCCCGCGGGGCTTCTACTTGCCGCCGTTGCGCTTGGTCGAGGACGCGAACGATGCGGACGGCGAGAACCGCTTGGCCTCCATCCGGCGCGGGCCTGTCCCTGGCGCCGAGAACGTGACTTCCGAAGAGGCCGCACGCGCTCTGGGCGGACTTCGAGAACTGGCCACGCTGCCGGGCTTCCCGATGGCCCACCACGCCGAGTCGGCGCTGCGAAAGTTGTCCTTCGACCTCCAGCCCGGCGGGCTGGGCGAGCCGCCGGTGCAGTACGCCCCGTCGGCCGAAGCGGAGCGCGCCTCGCGCATGGTCGCGCAGCTGTGCAACGCTCTGTCGCGCAAGAAGCGGCTGGTCTTTCGCTACCGCGCGATGACCCGGGCCGGAGAACTCGAACGCCGGGTTCGGCCTTACGGGCTCCTGTTCGAAGTGGGGCGCTGGTACTTGGTGGCGTACGACGAGGCGCGCCAGGACATGCGCGTGTTTCGGGTCGGCCGCATGAGCTCCGCGACGGTCAACCGCAAGTCTCCCGGAACGCCCGACTTCAAGATTCCGTCCACTTTCGACCTGAGCGATTACGCCAACCGGAAGGCGTGGGAAGTCGGCTCCGAGGATGCAGAGGAAGACGCCACGTTGCGTTTCGACTTTCCTTGCGCGCAGTGGGCGGACCGCAACGGCCACGGCCTCTTGTTGGAGGAACAGGAGGACGGCTCCCAACTTCGCCGATTCCGGGTCCGAAACCGCCACCGCCTGGTCCGCTGGGCGCTGGGACTCGCCGGACAGGCCCGGGTCGCCAGCCCAGACGGCCTGCGCGAAGAGTTGCACGAGGCGGCCTCCGCGGTAGCGAGGCTTCACGAAGATGACTAGCCCTGCCTGCACTCAGGCCCGCTTCGAGCGCTTGGCTCACGTGATCGCGGCGGCCAGCCGGCAGGGCGGAGCCGAGATCGCGGCCCTGGCCCGCGACTTCGGGGTCTCCACGCAGAGGATATTGGACGACATCCGCGAACTGACCACCCGCGGCGACTACCGGCCAGGCGGTTGGCCGGGCGACATTCTCGTGTTCGTGGAAGACGATCGCATCCGGGTCGAACACACCAGCTTCATGAACCGCCCGTTGCGCCTCACGTTCCAGGAACACCTCTGCTTGGCCTTGGCGCTTCGAGGCGAACCAGCCACCCGCCAGCCCCGTCTGGACGATCGGCTCGGCGAGAGTCCCAGCGACGAGAACTCGAGCGAACTGCTTCGCGCGAGCCGGGCGCTGACCACCGCCGAAGCTGCGCGATTCGGTGCGCCGCCCTCTCTCGGCCTGGCCGTGTCGGATCGGATTCCCGGCCACGCGGGGATCCACAAGACCGTAGCCTTCGCCGCCTACTCCCGCCGCCCCTGCGAAATCCGCTACTTGAAGGTCGCGACCAGCGACGAATCGCGCCGCCTTGTTCATCCCTACCTGATCGCTTTCTCGGACGAGACGTGGTACGTGGTGGCGCGATGCCTGGAGTCCGAGGTCGTGAAGATCTTTCGGATGGACAGGATACTCTCCGCCTCTCTCGCCAACGGCACGTTCGAGGTCCCCAGCGACTTCGACGCAAAGGCGTATCTCGACGGCGGCGCGGACGAGTTCTTCTTCGCTTCGGTCAGCCGCAAAGCGTACGTCCGCTATTCGCCGCGCATCGTCAAGTGGATACGAGAGCGCGCCTCCTACCGAAGCTTGTCGATGGAAGACAACGACGACGGCAGCGTGACGGTCTGCCACAGCGTCGCGGATCCCCAATGGCTCGTCTGCCACGTGCTGCGCTACGCCGGCGACGCGGTGGTCGAGAGCCCGAATGAGTTCCGCCGCTTGGTTGCCGGCGTCGCTCGCCGGATCGCCGGCTAGGAGAGCGCAGGTCTGGCAGGAACCAGCACGCGCCCGACGAGAACCTGCGCATCGCCAACCTCTGGTACGCGATCGACCTGTACGCGGCCTTGCTGACGATGCAGCCGCCGGTGTCGTGACCCCGGATCGGTAGGGCGACGCCGGGCGGGGCTTCCGGTCGCTATATTTGCATTCGGAATGCCAATCTGCACGTTTTCCCGTCGTTCCAACCCCCATGGCCAGATACATCCCCCGCGCTCTTGAAACCACGCTCGCACAGGCCGCGTCGGAGTTCCCTGCGGTCGTGCTGACCGGACCCCGGCAGTCGGGCAAGACGACGCTCCTCAAGCATTGGGCCGGCAAGGAGTACCGGTACGTCTCCCTGGAGTTGCCCGATGTCCGCGCCGCCGCAGTCGAAGATCCTCGTTCGTTCCTGGCCCAGTACGCACCGCCGGTGATGTTCGACGAAGTCCAGTGGGCGCCCGAGCTGTTGCCCTACGTGAAGGAGCGGATCGACGAACACCGCGACGAGCCGGGGCAATTCCTCCTCACGGGATCGCAGAACCTGCTCCTGGCCCAGCAGATCACCGAGTCGCTGGCTGGACGGGCCGCCGTCCTCCGACTGTTGCCCATGTCGCGGCGGGAAGCCGAGCCGCAGCGACTTCAGGCTCCCCTCGCCTGGGAGGCCGACGAGGACACCGGCCCGGGACGCGACATGTCGCCGGCGGAGCTCTGGCGCGAGTTCCTGCGCGGTAGCTACCCGGAACTCGTCGCCAACCCGAAACGCGACGTTCCGCTATGGCACTCGAGCTACGTCCAGACCTACTTGGAGCGCGACGTCCGCAACCTTCGCCGGGTCGGGGACCTCTCGCAGTTCCAGAGCTTCCTCCGCGCCCTCGCGGCTCGGAGCGGACAACTCCTGAACGCGAGCGACCTCGCCCGAGACCTGGGCGTCGCCACCAACACCGTCCGCGCCTGGCTGTCCGTGCTCGAAGCGACTCATCAGATCACCGTCGTGCGCCCCTACTTCGCCAACATCGGCAAGCGCCTGGTCAAGTCCCCCAAGGTCTACTTCACGGACACGGGGTTCCTCTGCCACCTGACCGGGCTCCGCGATCCGGAGCACGCGGCATCGGGACCGCTGGCCGGCGCCATCATGGAAACCGCCGTGCTCGCCGAGATACGCAAGACGCTGGCCAACCGCGGCGCCGACCCCCAGGTCTACTTCTGGCGCACGGCCGCAGGAGTGGAGGTGGACTTCCTGGTTCAGGCCGCGAACCGGCTCGTCCCCGTCGAAGTAAAGAAGACGGCAACGCCCCGTCCCGCCATGGCCCGGCCCATCCAAGCCCTGCAGAAGGACCTCGGAGACATGGCCGGCCACGGATACGTCGTGCACACGGGCGCCGGCCGACTGCCGTTGGGTCAGGGTGTCACTGCGGCGGGGTTGTCGGCGCTCTAGCGTTCCCCCCGAGGGTGGTGTCCGCCCCTACTGGGCGAAGCTCTCGCTCGCTGGCCGACCCGGCCAAGAACGTTGCTGATCCTGGTCGCTTCCCGTTCAGCGACACTCTAGATTGGCTGGCGAAACTCGCCTGCTCTCCATGATCTGACCAGCCAACCCTGACCCACGACCCCTTGGACTTCCTCCCTGAAATCGTCCGGCGATCATGGTCGCCGGATCCGCGGTTCGGTTTCCAGCCCGCAGGACTCTTTGTGGGATCGGGCGACCATGGCCTTGAAGTTGTGGTTGCCCGCTCCGCTCGTGCTCCGAGCCGGGCCGCCATGACGGCGGGGCACAAGGCTCGGCGCGCTGGAAGAGCCGCCCCCTTGCTACTGGTAGTTCTGCACCCAGGCGGCGCCTCCCTCTGCGGCCCCTCCGGCGAGAGCCCGCCGTTCCGGCCCGATCTGGACGTGAAGCAGGTTGAACGGCTCTGTCGTGCAGCCCTGGCCCAACCGGATCGCCACGCGGCTCTGCGCTTCCTCTCCCAGGCGCTTCCCTCGCTGGAGACCGACCTGCCGGGCATCCACAACGAGGGACTGCTGGCCCTCCACAACCTACGGCACGGCGTCCGCGCACGAGCCGACTGGGCCGTCGCCGGTCGCAAGGCCAAGAAGGCAGTCGGCAAGCGCGCACCGGAACTGCTGGGCGCCCTGGGCTTCCGCGTGGAGCCGTTGGACAACCTCACCCGCTTGCTCTTCACCGGCGACACTGGTACTCGGCGCACGGCCCTGGCGGTGTTGCTTCACGAACACGAGTCGGCAGAAGCCGGCAACCCGCGCTTCAATAGTTTGTCGCCGGTGACCTACGCGCTCAAGAGGGCCGACGACGAGAACCTCGCGTGGGTGCTCATGGTCCAAGGCGACCGCCTGCGCCTATACTCGACGACGACTGACAGGGGCGTTGGCAGGCGAGGGCGCACCGAGACCTACGTCGAGTGTCAGACGCCGCTGCTCGCGGAGTCCGACTTCGCATACTTGTGGCTGATCTTCTCTGCCGAGGCGCTGGTCCCGAACGGAAGCCTCCAAGAAATCCTGGACGAGTCCCGTCGGTTTGCCGGCGACTTGGCCGAGCGTCTGCGTGAACGCATCTACGACCAAGTCGTCCCCAGGCTTGCACGCGGCATCGCCGATGCAAGGAGCTTCGGTTCGCCCGACGCGCCTGAACTGGCCCGTACCTACGACATGGCTCTGACCGTGCTGTTCCGCCTCCTCTTCATCGCGTACGCCGAGGATCGCGACCTGCTTCCCTATCGGCACAACGACGCCTATCGCCGCCGGTCGCTCAAGCAGAAGGCTCAAGAACTGGCCAAGCGCGTTTCTGCAGACACGCCTGTGGCCCAGGGGAACACCCACTGGCAGGAGGTGAGCAGCCTGTGCAACGCCGTGGCCAACGGCAACTCCGAGTGGAACGTTCCTGCGTACGACGGAGGCCTGTTCAGCAGCGATCCGGATGTATTCCCGACTGGGGCCGAGCTTGCTCGCGTCTCGTTGCCCAACGACGCCTTCGAGCCAGCCCTGCGTCACCTCTTGATCGTCGACACGCCGGAGGGCGGACCGGGGCCCGTGGACTTTCGGTCTTTGGGCGTACGCGAGTTCGGCACGGTCTACGAGGGCCTGTTGGAGTCTGAACTGGCAGTGGCGGCCACCGACTTGGCCGTCGACAAGAAGGGAACCTACGTGCAGGCCAGAGCGAAGGCGCCGGTCGTCGTCCGGAAAGGCGAGGTCTACCTGCACAACCGTTCCGGCGTCCGCAAGTTCACCGGCAGCTACTACACGAGACCCTTCGCCGTGGAGCACTTGCTGGACAAAGCGCTGGAACCTGCGTTGAAAGACCACTTCCAGCGCTTGGATTCCATGGACGACGCCACTGCCGCCGACGCGTTCTTCGACTTCCGCGTCGCCGACATCGCGATGGGCTCGGGCCACTTCCTGATCGGCGCCGTGGATCGGATCGAGAAAGGCATGGCCGACTTCCTGGTGGCCCGCGACCTGCCCGGCGTGCGAAACGAACTGGCCGACCTTCGCGACGCTGCACGGGGGGCGCTGGCCGAAGAGGACGACGTGGACGCGTTCCTCATCGAGGATGCCCAACTCTTGCGCCGACTGATCGCCCGGCGGTGCATCTACGGCGTGGACTTGAACGCCATCTCGGTCCACTTGGCCCGCTTAGCCGTGTGGATTCACACGTTCGTGCCTGGTCTGCCGCTTTCGTTTCTCGACCACAATCTGGTTCGAGGCAACTCGCTCGTCGGCGTCGGAACCGTCGATGACATCAAGGCCAAGCTCGAAGCCCGCAACACGCCGTTGTTCCACTGCGACGCCGAGTCCCTGCTGGGCAAGGCAGCCAAGCCGCTCCGCCGGCTGGCGAACCTGAACGACGCCACCGTGGCCGAGGTCAACGAAGCGCGGCAGGCACAGCAGGAAGCCGGGGAAGCCGTGGCAGCCACGAAGGCGTTGTGCGACCTCATCACCGCCCAACCGATCTCGGACAAGGACATGATCAAGGGATTCCAGTTCCAGGACTGGGAGCGTCGCAGCGCGGACTCGGAGTCGGTGTCCGAGGCTGTCGAGGCTAGCCGGGAACTCGCCGAGCTCGCCGCGTTGCACTTTCCCGTGGCGTTCCCGGAGGTCTTCCTGCGCGAACGCTCGGGCTTCGACGTGATCCTGGGCAACCCGCCGTGGAAGAAGCCCAAGGTGGAGGAGCATGGCTTCTGGGCCAGGCAGTTTCCGGGCCTTCGAGGGATGCCTCAGCGCGACCAGGAGACCGAAAAGGCACGCCTCCGGGACGAGCGGCCGGACTTGGTGACCGTTCTGAAGGCGGAACTGGCCGAAAACGACGCCGTGCGAGAGGCGTTGCTCGGAGGCGACTATCCCGGCATGGGCACCGGCGATCCAGACGTGTACAAGGCGTTCTGCTGGCGTTTCTGGCGGCTGGCGACGAAGCAGGGCGGACGCATCGGCGTGGTGCTTCCGAGAAGCGCATTGCAGGCCAAGGGTTCGCAGGAGTTTCGAAAGGCGGTGTTTGGAGGCGCAACAGATGTCAGTGTAACCATGCTCGTGAACAATCACGGCTGGGTATTCTCGGGAGTGCATCAACAAAAGGAGATTGGCCTCTTGACTGTCGCACGTCGACCTGACAGACACGGCTCAACGTTGCGAATGCACGGCCCATACTCGGGTCGGCAGGCTTTCGGCGCCGGAATCCTCAAGGAGCCATTAGTGTTCTATGGCCAACACATCGAGCAGTGGAACGACACGGCGTCGTTGCCACTACTGCCGGATGAGGATTCCGTAGAAGTGTTTGCCCAAATGTCGAAGGCCCCCCGTCTTGACACTATTGATCGTGCAAATGACAAACTTGGGGGGGGCTGGCGCGCACGTCCAGACCGGGAGATGGACGCCACGTAGCAGAAGCACTTCATGGTGTTCAACAACTCGCCGGATGGCGGGCCCGGCCCATCACCGATCTCCACGCCACGGCGCAGAAGAACGTGATGAGCTTCGAACGAGAGGACGCGTATTGGCCCGTGTACAAAGGCGCGTCGTTCGACTTGTGGAATCCAGATACGGGTGTAAGGTACGCGTGGGCGGATCCGACGCCGGTGCTCGATTGGTTGCAGCGGAAGCGGCTCAAGGCAACGAAGGGCAGCGCGCACAGGGAGTTTTCCGTAGCGCATCTCCAGGAGGAGCGAACCCTTCCGTGCTTCAAGCCCAGAATTGCATTCCGCGACGTCACCAACAGGACGAATCAGCGCACCATCATCGCCTGCCTCCTGCCGCCAAAGGTCTTCGTCCAGCACAGCGCTCCGTATTTCTTGTGGCCTCGCGGGGATGAGAAGGACGAAGCCTTTCTTCTTGGGGTGCTTTGCTCCCTTCCTCTGGATTGGTATGCTCGCCGGTTCGTAGAAACGCACGTGACCTACTTCGTCCTCAACCCCTTCCCGATTCCCCGCCCGCATCGAGACAACCCCCTGTGGCAGCGCATCGTGGAGATCGCAGGCCGCTTGGCTTGCCCGGACCAGCGCTTTGCCGAGTGGGCCGAAGCCGTCGGAGTCAACTGGGGGCCGCTCGCCACAGACGAGAAGGAGGACCTCGTCCACGAACTCGATGCCGTCGTGGCCCACAGCTACGATCTGACCGAGCGCCAGTTGGTCCACGTCTTCGAGACCTTCCACGAGGGCTGGGATTACCATGACCGGCTGGACGGCGTCCTGAAGCACTTCCGCACCCCGCCGAAGCGGTTACCTTGAGAGCCGCCCAGCCAACCTGCCGCCGAGGTCGCTCGCCATGACCACGCCAGCCAGTCCGCAGCCGCTGCGCGCCCGCGTTCGGGTCGCCATCGAGCCTTCAGTGCTCCGGTGGGCGCGGGAGCGCTCGGGGAAAAGCATGGAGACGCTTGTGCGGCGGTTTCCCAAGTACCGGGAATGGGAGGCCGGCGAGGTCGAGCCGACTTATCAGCAGCTCAAGCGCTTTGCCAAGACCACGTATACGCCGTTCGGAGTGATCGTCTCTGGCAGCCCGATGGCGGACGACCTGCCAATCGCCGACTTCCGCACGGTCGGCGGCAGGCAAGTCCTGAAGCCCAGCCCGCACTTGCTGGACACCGTCTACTTGTGCCAGAGCCGGCAGGACTGGTACCACGATTACGCGCTAGCGGAAGAGCACGATCCCGTAGAGTTCGTTGGGTCGGCCACACTAGAGGACAGTCCCGTCCAAGTCGCTCGAGACATATCATCGACGCTCGACTTCCGCGTAGAGGATCGAAGGGACGTCGGGAGCTGGAGCTTGGCAGCGCGGCGTCTTGCGAACCGTGCCGAAGACCAGGGCGTGCTGGTGATGATCAGCGGCGTGGTGGGCAACGATACGTCGCGCGCACTCGATCCCGGCGAATTTCGGGGTTTCGCGCTCTCGGACGATCTTGCACCGCTTGTGTTCGTGAACGGCACCGACGCGAAGGCGGCCCAGATGTTCACGCTGGCACACGAACTCGCGCACATTTGGCTGGGGAACACAGGCCTGTCAAACGTCTCGCTGGCGACCAAAGCGAACCACCAGACCGAGAAATGGTGCAACCAAGTGGCGGCAGAACTGCTGGTTCCCTCGGACGCTCTGCGTGAGCAGCACCGCCAAGAAGAGGATCTGCAGGGTATCCTGCGACGCCTAGCGGCCTACTTCAAGGTCGGCTCGCTGGTCGTGCTTCGGCGGCTTCTCGACGCCGGATACCTGTCTCACCAAGAATTCCAAGCCGCATACGACAACGAATGGCAGAGGATTTCGACATCCAGGCCCAGATCGGGTGGCAACTTCTATCGGACGCAAACCACTCGAGTTGGAAGACGCTTTGCCTATGACTTGGTAGCCGACACGCTTAGCGGCAGGACGCTGTACACGCGGGCGTTCCATTTGCTAGCTGTCGCCAAGGCCACCACGTTTCGCAATCTTGCATCTGAACTAGGATTGCATTAACAAATGGCTACTTGCTTGATGCCAACGTCTCCACAATCGAAGAAGACCATTAAGCTTCCGGACGCATGCAACGCCCTCGACGTCAACTGGCTTGGCCCCTTCGACATGCTCGAACGCGAAGGAGCCCGGTTCGTGCTTCCCAAGGCGTGATGTCCGAGTCGGCGACGGACGGATTCCCAAGCTTCGTCGACAACCGAAACGGCAACACCCTTGCGAGCGCCCTGGGCTCGTTGCTGGGCGTGGCGGACGCCGAGCTCGCGGGCGAGCCGACCGTAGGCGTTCCCGGAGAAGTCCGTATCGCCACCGCCTACTTCAGCCCGGCCGGGTTTGCCCGGATTGCGGACGGATTGGCGGCTGTCCCGATGGTTCGCCTGTTGCTGGGGGTGGACTTGGCGGCGGCGGGCCTCTCGCCTTGCCGACGACGGCTGGGCGAACCGAAGATCGCTTTCGACCGGCGTTGCGTCGGTGAATGCCTAGCCCGGATGACAGTCGAACTTCGGCGGGAGCGCGACCGTCTTCCGTTCACCTATGCCGGACGATCGAATCTAGCTACGCTGGCGAAGGCGTTGCGCTCGGGCAACATCGAAGTTCGCCGCTACGAGAAAGCGTTTCTTCACGCTAAAGCGTACGTCCTGACCAGGGGCGTGCTTGCCGGATCCTCCAACCTTACCGCCGCCGGTCTGACGACGAACCTGGAGCTCAGCCTTGGCCGCCACGACCCCGCCACAGTCGAACGGGCGAGAGGTTGGTTCGACGATCTCTGGGAGGAGGCCGAGCCCTATGACTTGGCCGACCTCTTCGAAGAGCTGCTTCGGCCACGGACGCCCTGGGAAATCTTTCTCCGCGTCCTCTGGCAGCTGTACGGCGACGAAGTGGACAGGGACGCCGACGAAGACGAGAACCTGCCCCTCACCAGCTTCCAGAAGCACGGCGTGGCGCGTGCGCTGCGGCTGATCAAGACTACTGGTGGCGCCATCGTCGCCGACGAGGTGGGACTGGGGAAGACGTTCATCGCAGGCGAGATCCTTCAGCTCTATCGCGACCGGCGTCAACGCGTCTTGCTGATCTGTCCGGCTGCACTGCGCGATACGACCTGGAAGAAGTTCCTTTCCCAGTATCAGATCTTCGCCGAGTGCCTGTCGTACGAACAATTGGCCAACGAAGCGCAACTGCGGCAAGACGACGGTGGGCAGGCGGGCGTCCAGCACTTGCAACGGCCTTTGGACGAGTACCAGTTGGTCATCGTAGACGAAGCCCACAACTATCGGAACCCGGACACGCCAACGAGGGCGGCAATAATGAGGCGGCTCCTCTTCGGCCGCCGCCGCGACTTGTTGCTGCTTACCGCGACTCCGGTCAACAACTCGCTTTGGGACCTCTATCACCTAATCCGCTTCTTCTTGCGACAGGACGCACATCTAGCCAATCAGGGCATCCTCTCGATCCGAGCTCGGTTCGAAGCCGCCATGCGCGAGGATCCGTCGAATCTGAGCCCGGATCTGCTGTACCCGATCATCGACGCCACCACAGTCAAGCGCACCCGCGAGTTCGTCCGCAAGCACTATGCCGGCGACACCTTCTCGGGCCCAGACGGCCGCCCCCGCCGCATCGAATTCCCAGCGCCCCACGCGGTCACGGTTCGGTACGCCCTGGACGAACGCATGCCGGGCTTCTTCGACCGTCTCGAGGCGGCCCTCGACCCCGACGGCCAGGACGCGGTCTCCTTTGCTCGCTACACCCCCGGCACCTACCTGCTAGGCGGGTGCGACCCGGAGGAAGACGCTCGATCCCGCGCTCTCGTGGGGTTGTTGCGGTCGAGCCTGCTGAAGCGGTTCGAGTCGTCGGCGTACGCCTTCAGAAGAACTGCCGAACGCATGGCCGACATGCACGACGTCTTCCTCGAAGCTCTGGACGCCGGACACGTCGTGACCACGGCCTTTCTGAAAGAGCTTTCGGCCGACGACGAGGCCGGACTGGAAGACTTGCTGGCAATGGCGGGCGACGACCCCGACGGGCGGCTCCGGTCGGACGTGGCCCTCTACGACGTCGACCGGCTTCGGCCACGGGTGGTGCAGGACCGCGACCTCCTCCGGCAAATGGCCGACGACGCAGCCCAGATCACGCCCGAGCGGGATCCCAAGCTGAAAGCGCTGGCCGACGCTCTGGCGACGATAGCCAAGCAGGCGGAAGAGCAGGCCAGCCACGCTGGCGACGAACGGCAGAAGCGAAAAGTCTTGGTGTTCTCGTCCTATGCCGACACCGTGGAATGGATACGCGCCTACTTGGCTGGCGCCGTGGAGAAGCATCCCTCCCTGGAGCCGTACCGCGGGCGCGTCGCGACCGTGACGGGCGCGGATCGCGACGGCGCCGAGTCCCGTTTGCAGGCGGTGCAGGGATTCGCGCCTGTGTCCATGGGCGCCCCCGCGGGGCCGACGGCGGACCGCTTCGACATTCTGGTGTCCACCGACGTGCTGGCAGAGGGCGTCAACCTCCAGCAGTGCCGCCATGTCGTCAACTTCGACATGCCGTGGAACCCCATGCGCCTCGTTCAGCGCCATGGCCGCATCGACCGGATCGGCAGCCCGCACCGTCGCGTCTTCTTGCGAACGATCTTCCCGGTGGATCGGCTTGACCGGTTGCTGAACCTGGAACAGCGCATCCTCGCGAAGCTGGCGATGGCGGCGGCGAGCGTAGGCGTGGCGGCGCCAATCGAGGGAGCGGCGCACGGCAGCCAGGTATTCACGGAGACTCGCGAGGAGATCGAGAAGCTGTTGCGCGAGGACGCCTCGCTGTTCGAGCGTGGCGGGACTGCCGGAGCGGCCCAGACCGGCGAGGAGTACCGCCAGACGTTGCGCAAGGCGCTTCAGACAGGCCGCGACCGGATTGTGACGATGCCGTGGAAGACTGGTTCCGGGATGGTCAAGGGGCGGCGCCGGGGCATTTTCTTCTGCGCTGTCGTCGGTCATGGAACGAAGCTGGAGCGAACGTACCTGCGCTTCGTTTCCGCCACCGCCGACTGGACGCCGGATCTCTCGGCCTCCATCGAGGTCGAGGTCGGGGCCTGCCTGCGTCTCGTCGAGTGCGAAGAGAACACGCCAACTTGGTTTCCTCCGGTCGTGCAAGAGCGGGCCTACGACTTCTGGGAAGTCGCCCGCCAGGACGTCTGGGAACGCTGGATGCGCGAGACCGACCCCGCAAACCTCCAGCCCAGGCTTCGTCCGCTGAACCGGCGGGTGGCAGACTTCATCCGGGACAACCCGCCCCCCGGCCTGCCCGAGGAGCGTGTTCGACGCGCCCTGGAAGTGCTGGAATCTCCCTGGCCCCGACGCGAGGAGATGATGTTGCGGCGGTGGTTTGGCTCGGGCGAGCAACCGGAGGCCGATCCGTCCGGGAAGCCTCGCGGATCCGCCTTGTCGCACTATCTGATCGACCGAGTCCTAGCCACGGGGCTGGAGCCTCTGCGGCCACCTCCGGTGTTGCCGGTCATCGAGCCGACTGAGGTGGAGCTGATCTGCTGGATGGGGATCGAGACCGAGGCGGATACGGTCTCCACGCCGGTCACTTATGTCGTCAAGTAACGAGTCACGAAACGATGACCTGCTTTCGTAAAATGTTTGATAGTAGTATCTTATGTCGCCAAGTATTCTGCCAAATAAGGAGCCACCGATGGAATGGAATCGTTTCGGATTCGAATACCGCCTCGACCTGAACGACCGGAGGCTTCTTCAGCGACTGGTGCAGATCGAGGGGTATCGGGAGGCCGCGCGCAACCTCGTCCTTCCGTCGCACTGGCGGGATCGGCTCGACCGGCTGAACCGCATACGGGCGATACGGGGCACCACCGGGCTCGAGGGCAACCCGCTCTCCGAGGATCAGGTGGCTCAAGTCTTGGACGACGAGGACGTCGGCGCGGCTGGAACCCTGGACGAGATCGCCGTCCGCAACGCCGGAGTGGCCCAGGAGCGGATCAGGTCCAGGTTCGGCCCCGGACAGCCACCGGTGACCACTGGCGACATCCTCGACATGCACAGATTGATGACGACGGGCTCCGACGAAGTCCACAACCTGCCGGGCCGTCTCCGAACTCACGACGTGAAGGTCGGCACGGAGGCGCTCGGCGGCGTCCACCGCGGCGCCCCGCATTCCTGGGTCGAGCGGCTGACGGGCGAGTTCGTCGCCTTCGTCCACTCCCGCCGGACGCGCGAGGAACACCCGGTCGTGCGCGCTCTTCTCGCCCACTTCTTCCTGGTCACCATCCACCCGTTCGGCGACGGAAACGGCCGGGTCGCGAGGCTGGTGGAGGCCGCCGTCCTCTACGAAGGCGAGTACAACGTCCACGGCTTCTACGGCCTGTCCAACTTCTTCTATCGTCACGGCGACAAGTACAAGCTGCTCCTGCAGAAGTGTCGGCGGTGTTATCCGTTCGACGTGACGCCATTCGTGAAGTTCGGTCTCGAGGGCTTCGCCAGCGAACTCCGCGGCATCAACAACTTCATCCAGACCAAGCTCAACCGCGTGGTCTACCGCGACATGATGACGAAGGCGCTAAGTACCAAAGTTGGGAAGCGCCGCAAGCTCCTCAACGAACGAGAATACAGCCTGCTCCTTCTACTGCTCGAAGAAACCGGGCCCGAGGATCCGTTCGCCGACGAGCCTTCGCGACGCGTCCCGCTGTTGGAGTTGCTGAAGTCGCCCTTTGTGCTAGAGGTCTACCGCCGCGTTACCCGCCGCACCTTCTTGCGCGAGCTTGAACGGCTAGCCCAGCACGGGTTCATACGCTTCGAGCACGACTCGGAGGCCGATGCCCTCATCGTGGAAATCGACTTCGACGCCATCAATCGCCATTAGACTTGCCAACGCCGTTGCGCTCGTGGACTCGCAACGACGCCAAGTCTCGAGGCGATTCGCTGAGGGGGTGGGGCCACGGCCGACGACATTGCACGTCGAGGTCGGACGCGCCCAAGCGGCCGTTCTCGTCAGCTGGACGACGGCAACGCCTCGACAAGCCGGTCCACCGCCGCCTTGAGATCGCCGTACCGGATGCCCGCGCTGCCGTGCGCTGATCCCTGGACGATTTTCATCAGCGGATTGAATGCGATCCCTTTCTGGTCCGGCCGCTCGCGATCCAGCGTCGCCGTGTCCAGCACGCTGAACTTCCAGTGGCCCAAGTCCAGCGGATTGGGTTTGTGCTGCTTCGGAGCGCGACGATCTCTCCCGTCCGGGCGGCGCAACAGCGAGAAGACGTAGATGTCGGCAGTCCTTCGCGGCGGCGTTAGCTCGTACCAGTCGTTAGTCTCCGAACCGCCCACGAACGGCTCCTCCGGCGACAGCATTGGCCGCTTGCTCATCCTTCACTCCCTCCCTCCGCAAACAACGCCGGATCGATCCCCGGGACGATCTTAAGCGCGTTCTCGTAATAGATCTTCCGCAAGACTTCGTCGGGGAGGTCTAGGCCGTACATCTGCCAGAAGGCGTGGTAGCGGCGGTAGTAGTCGAAGTAATCGTCGGCCGTCTCGAAGACGCGGAAGTAGGTGTGGAACTCTTCCTGGTTGTAGGAGTCCTTGCCCATGAGCACGCGGTCCTGGTATTGGACCAGCCACTCGCGCGCGAAGCGGGGTTGTCGTCCGAGTTCGTAGACGACGGCGCCGAGTCCTACGTACATGTTGGGCATCTCGTCGAGCAACGTGCCCAGGCGAGCCAGGTCGTTGCCCAGCCAGCCCAGATGGGCCGCGATGAAGTTGGTGCCCGGATGGGCGCGGAAGAGGTCGTGCTGCTCTTGGATGATCTGCTCGAAGGGAGGGTAGTCGCCGGGCGGGCGAATGCGCCGGGGGCGGAGCCGGAGTTCGAGCCAGCGCTCGTTGAAGCGGTCGTGCGGCTGCCAGAATTCGGCGGGGTCCGCGGAGTGGATGAGGACGGGCACGCCCAGCTCGCCGGCCTTGTCCCACAGGGGGGCCAGCCGGGGGTCGTTCACGGGAATGCGCTCTCCGTCCGTGTCCCGATAAGACATTCCCAAGCCCTTGAAGATCTTGAGGCCCACGGCTCCGGCGGCCACGTCCTCGGCCAAGCGCGCCGCCGCTCGGTCGCCCCAGCCGGTCTCGCCCACGCCCTCGAACCTCGTGTTGGCGAAGAAGACGAACCGGCCCGGATGGCGTCCGGCCATCTTGGCCAGCCCCTCCGCCAAAGCCGTCCCGCTGCCGCCCGACAGGTTCACCATGACCGCCATGTTGAGCTCGTCCATCTCCGCCACCAGACGGTCCACGTCGGCGGGCGACATGCTCCGCGCGCGCTGGTGGCCGTGGACGTCCACGAACGGAAAGCGGGCCCGCGCCACCGGGTTCTCGGGTGCCACCAGCGTGCTCCTCGGCTCGTACTCCGGAATCGTCACGTCTTGGGCGCGCATGGGCTCGGCAACGCCCCAGGACGCCATCCCCACGGCCCAAACGAGCATTGCCGTCCGCCAAGTCCTCGACACTTCGGCCTCCTCCTTTTTCGATCAGCCCCGCCTGCGCATCGACAGAATCAGGTACCGCTTCTTCGCGGCGAATTCCTCGGGGTTCACGACCTTCAGGGCGTCGGCCGCGACTTCCCGAACCTGCGCGGCCGCATCTGCCAAGATATAGTGCAGCGCGGGATTCTTCGCCAGGAGCTTCGCGCGTGCGAAGTCCAACAGCGGCAGGCCCAGCCTCTGCCCCAGGAGCTCCGCGAACCGCAGCGTCGGCAGGACGTTGGCCGTGACGTCGCGTTCGTGAACGACCTCGAATCCCGCGCTGGCGACGCGCTGCCGAAACGCCGCCAGCCGCCAGCCGGAGCGCTCCCCGCCCTCCGCCCGGCGAAAGTAGTCGGCGACGATCCAGAGGCCGCCCGGCGCGAGCACGTCGCAAACCACCTCGAGGGCCCGGGACGAGTCCATGTACTGAAGGGACTCCGAGTGAACGACGGCGCCGAACCGGCCTCGGTGATCCGAGACGGGCATATCCTCGAAGCGGCAGTGGAGGACCTTCACCTCCGGGTACGTCCGCCGGATGTGCTCCACTTGGAAGCCGTCGGGCGTGAGGCCGGTCGCCTCGTGTCCGGCCGCGCGAAGCATCCCCAGCATCCCTCCCATGCCCGAGCCTGCGTCCAGCACCGGGGCGCCCGGGGAGCCCACCATCTCCAGGAGCTTCTCGGCGTAGCGAAGCTGGGCCTCGTGGAGAGTCCCGAAGCTGACGGCCTCGGCCGGCGTGTCGGGATCCTCGAAGTAGCCGTAGTGGAGGAAGTCGCCCGGCAGCATCCGGCTGTAGAGCTGCAGCTGCGCGTTGCCGGCCACGGTGGGCGTCGCGCGGTGTCGGCGGCGGCGCTTGATCCACCGGAGGACGTGGTGCGGCAGCAGGGCGCGCTTCAGGATCTGCCGAAGAACCGCCGAAGCGGAGGACCGGCTCACCGGGAGGGCGGCAGGGGAGACCGTGGGGACATGCGGCCAAGCTACCGCAACTCGCCGCGGCTCGCCCCTCTGCCGCCAATACCGGGCCGCTTCGAACAGCCCGGGAGGGCCTCTCGCTTGCCAAGCCCGGAAGGGGTGCCCATATTGAAGTCGAGTGCTGGACGGACCGCTATTTGAGCCAACACTGGAAGAGCCGGGACCGCTTCCCGCGCCGGACGTCACGCCCCCTGGACGGGGACGGCGAACAAGGCCGGGGGCGGTGCCAAAGATTGCACCCGGGCTTCAAACACGCCGTTCGGCGCTCCCTGAGCCGGCGTCCCTTTGCGGGGCGTCGGCTCTTACTTTTGGAGTCATGCCAAACGTCAAGATCACACGCCGGCTGCATTTCTCCGCCGCGCACCGCCTAGCGCGCCCCGACTGGAGCGAGGCGCGAAACCAGCGCACGTTCGGCGACTGCGCGAACCCGAACTGGCACGGCCACAACTACGAACTCGACGTCACCGTCTCCGGCCCCCCGGACCCCGGCTCGGGTTACGTGATGGACCTGAAGGAACTCAAGGCCCTCGTCGAGCGCGAGGTGGTCGCCGACCTCGATCACCGCAACCTGAATCTGGACGTGCCCTGGCTCGAAGGCGTCCTGCCGTCCACCGAGAACCTGGTGATGCGCATCTGGGACCGGCTCGCCCCGCACGTTCCGCCGCCCGCCGCCCTGGACAAGCTGGTGCTCTGGGAGACCCCGCGTCACTGGGTCGAGTACTCGGGGCCGGACGGGTGAACGTCCTGCTGACCGACTACATGGTCTGTCCGCGTTGCGGTCCTCCGTTCGGATTGGTGCTCGTGGCGCGGGAGGTCGTGGATCGCCGCGTGCGGCAGGGCGAGTTCGGTTGCGCGAACTGCCGGGACAGCTTTCTGGTGGAGGACGGGTTTGGCGACATGCGGCCGCAACCGCGCAGTGCGGCGCCGCCGCGTGGGGAGGGGGCGCGGGACGGGGGTGCCGGGGGGACGGCATTGCGGACGGCAGCCGGGCTGGGCGTGACGGACGGGCCGGGAATCGTGGTGGTCTGGGACGGAGGGGAGCGCGATGTGGTGGGGCTGGCCGAGATTGTTCCCAGCGTGGAGGTGGTGGTGACGGGCTGGCAGGCGCGCGGCTTCGCCTCCGATGGGGTGAGCGCCATGGCGGTGGGGCCGGCGTTGCCGTTCCGGGACGGGAGTGTGCGCGGAGTGGTCGTCGCGGGGGCTGGCGAAGCGGGCGTGGGCGAAGCGGGCGTGTGGCGCGAGTCGGCCCGGGTGCTGGCCCAGGGTGGCCGGATCGTGGCCAAGGCGTCGGCGGATGCCTTGGGCCGCATGTCGGCGGTCGGCTGCAGGCCGCTCGTTGGCGACGAAGAGGTGTTGGTGGCGGTTCGCGAGGGCTGACGGCGGCAGGTCGCAAGAAATCGAACCTCCAGCGCGTCGTGGGTGGCGCCGCTCGCGCTCATAGCGCTCGCCCGTTGCGCCGACTTGGCGCTCTTCCTTCCCCCACTCCTCCCCCTGCGTTAAACTCCAGGGCTTTCCCAAATCCACGAACGACCAGCCCCCCCAAGGAGACTTGCCATGGCGGACATCCTCCATGAACTGGACTTGGAGCACGATCGCAACGAGTTGCCGGACTTCGGTCCAGGCGACACGATCCGGGTTCTGTACCGCGTTCGGGAAGGGCAGAAGGAGCGCGTCCAGGTCTTCGAAGGCGTGTGCTTGGGACGGCGTGGCTCGGGGATGGGCGAGACCTTCCGGGTTCGCAAGCTCTCGGGCGGCGTGGGAGTGGAGAGGATTTTTCCGGTCCATGCGCCGTCGGTCGGCGGCGTCGAGGTGGTGAGGCGCGGGCGCGTTCGGCGGGCCAAGCTCTACTATCTGAGGGGACTGCGCGGCAAGGCGGCGCGGATCAAGGAGCGGCGGACGCCCCGTCCGAGCTGACGGCGGGGCGGAGGCCGCCTTGGCGCCAGGGCGTCTCGAGCGGGTGCTCGAGTACGAGCGGCGGTTCTGGGCGCGGGGAGTGTCGCAGGTCGCGGGGGTGGACGAAGTGGGGCGGGGGCCGCTGGCGGGCCCGGTGGTTGCCGCGGCTGTCGTTCTGCCCGAGGGCGTCGCGGTCGAAGGGGCCGCCGATTCCAAGTCGCTGACGGCCGGGGAGCGGAAGGAAATCGCGGCCGAAGTGCGTCGGCGGGCGCTGGCGATGGCTCTCGGGGCCGCCTCGGCGCGAGAGATCGACCGCGTGAACATCCTTCGCGCGACCTCGTTGGCCATGGCGCGGGCGCTCAGGCGGCTGCCTTCCTCTCCTGGCCACGTGGTGGTCGACGGCCTGCCGGTTCGCGACCTGGACTGGGAGCACGACGCGGTGGTGGGCGGAGACGCGCTGGTGCACTCGGTGGCCTGCGCCTCCGTGGTCGCCAAGGTGTGCCGCGACCGTCTGATGACCCGGCTCGCGACGCGGTACCCGGGCTACGGATGGGAGACGAACATGGGGTACGCCACGCGCCGGCACAGGCAGGCGGTCAGGAGCCGCGGTCTGACGCCGCATCACCGGGTCACGTTCGGGCTGCTGCAGATGGACTTGGGGCTGGGGGAGGCGGGCGAAGGCTGAAGGGTGGGCGGGCATGGGCGGCAGGGCTTACGCCCGGTATGCCCGGCCTGCGTCACCACTTCGCCAGCTGGAGCCGCTCGTCCAGTTTGGCCCGGCGTCCGCTGCCGTCTTCCTCCGACACGATCTCTCCCTTGCGGTCCCGGACGCGCACGCGGAGCGAATGCGATTCGCGGTCCACGGTCAGGTGCGAGAAGTTGTCTTCCTGCGAGAAGTTTCTGGCTCGATAGTCCATTGACACGGCCCGCCCGTCCGAGAGTCGGAAGCCGAACGTGTCCTCCTGCCCCTCGGCCACGGAGTCGTGCACGAAGTCCGAGGGCTCGCCGTCGGCGAACGGAAACGGCCAGTAGAACGCGGACGACGTCACCGAGAAGGCCTTCAGGCGCTCGGCCGCGGGAGTGCCCGCGAAGCGGATTTCGGCCAAGTTCGCACAGTGGATGTCGCCCGACAAGAAGACCACGTTCTGCACGCGGCTCTCGACGATTTCACGGAGGATCGCCTCCCGCGTGCTGGGGAATCCGGGCCAGCCGTCCGACTTCTCGAGCGCTTCGGGGTCGTCGGCCGCCATTGCGGTTCGCGCCGACATCGGACTGGGGACGAACACGCCCGAACTGACGACGAACTTCGGCCTGTCGCCGCGCTTTCGCTGTTGTTCGCGCAGCCAGGACAGCAGGCGCTTCAGCTGGCCCGGCGGCGCGGTCGGGTGCGACGGGCGGCCCAAGAGGTGGTTCGCGGCCAAGTCGCCGGCCTTGCCTTCCAGAAAGCGCTGTGTGCGGGTGTCCAGGACGAAGAAGGGGAATCCGCCGCAGTCGAAGCGGTAGTACAGGCGCCGGCCCCATGTGCGCGGGCCGTGGCTCCACTGGTAGCTCAGGTAGGCGTCGATTGCGATTGTGAAGAGTTGGTAGCGGGCCGATCGCCGCAGCCTGTCTTGCGACCAGTTGTCTTCGATTTCGTGATCGTCGAGGATCATGTACGTGGGCAGCGTCCGCATGAGGCGGCGAATGTTGGGCGAACCGAAGGCCGCGAGATAGCGGTCGCGGAACTCTTGGTAGGTGTCCGCCCGTCCGAAGGGCACGAGGCGGCTGAAGAGATCGGCGTAGACTTGGTCGCCGACCATCAGCACGAAGCGGGGCCGGTCTTCGGCTGCGTCCGCGAGTTTGGCCATCGGCCCGAAGATGCGATCCGAGTGCCGGACCTTCCACAGCAGGCCGGGGTAGCGGCAGGACCCCAGCAAGAAGCTGAGCCGCCCGCCGTCCTCTTCCTCTGCGGGAAAGGTGCGGACGACGGCCTCGGACTTCTCCGGATCGAGCGCCTTCAAGTCCTCCTGCCAAGCCGACGGCTTCGGTAGCCGCTTCTCGAGTTCCTCGTCCTCCAACTCCGCGTCGTCCGCAATGGGGTCGTCGAGGACCAAGCAGCCCGTCTTCACCGTGTAGGAAGAACTAGGCTCGAGTTCGAATCCCGGCGTGTCCACGCCCAAGTCGATGCTGCCGCTGCGGTCGAACTCGCGGTGCAGCCGGAAGTAGAAGACCTTCATGGGATTGAGCCTGCGCCCGTCCTTGGCGAGGACGCCTGCGACGCCCAGCGTGCGGAGTTCGGAGCCGGGATGGTCCCCGGCGTCGGTGGCAGGGTCGGCCCGAATCCATATCCGGCTCGACCGGCTGGTGGTGTGGCCCACGATGGGACCTAGTCCTGGAAGGCGCAGTCTGGCCATGTTCGGTCGCCTCTGTCTTGTTCGGTTGCGATGGCGGTCTCGCGAGAAGCGGGCAAGTTATCTTCTCCGCGAGCCGGTAGCTCAGTTGGTAGAGCAACGGACTTTTAATCCGTAGGTCCTGGGTTCGATCCCCAGCCGGCTCATTCGGCGCTCTTCTCGGGCGGGCCGCCGCTAGCGGCCGAACAGCGCTTCGCGTCCCTGCGGAGACTGGAGACCGTAGTGCCAGGAGTCGTAGTCCGTACAGTTCGGCAGATTGGGAACGACGAAGTCGCCTCGAGATTCCCGGACCAGCGTGGGATAGAGGTAGGTGGAGGGATTGGCGACCACGTACCGCACGGCGTAGCCGGACCAACGTGTCTTCCATCGGGCTTCCGGCGGCGTAGCGGTGGGCCACTTGGCCGCCTGCGGAATGGCCGGTCGCCACCAACCGCCGGACGTTGGGAAAACGATATATGTTGGCTAGGCGCGCGAGCACGGTGTCCAAGGGGAGGAAGGCGCCGGATCCGAGCGAGAGCCGACCCTCGCACTCCGTCGCGAACATGCAGGGGTCCGTCGGCGGGTCGGGAGGGGGGACGACGGTGCGCGGGCCGTCTTGTCCGTCGCCGCAGGTGGCCAGGACGGCGCAGGCCAAGGCCACGGGCATTGCGCGGCCGGAGAGGTTTCACGGCCTCGTCTCGGCAGGTCTTGGGTCCAGCCCCGCGGGTCGCGCAGCCGAAGTCGGCGCCAAGGCCACTTTCACCGCCCCGCTTCGCCGGTGGTCGAAGGCGGCTCGGAGCGCCTCTCGGTACTGCCGGAGCGGAAAGACGTGGGTCACCATGTCCTTCAGAGCGGTCGAGT
The DNA here is from genome assembly GCA_958295645.1 of Longimicrobiales bacterium. GTDB lineage: Bacteria > Gemmatimonadota > Gemmatimonadetes > Longimicrobiales > Gaopeijiaceae. The sequence continues at coordinate 2,034,598 of OY282361.1, read as the reverse complement.
CGGCCTCCATGCCTTTGAGCGCGATTTCGAAAGTGTGCATTCTGCGACCGTCCCATTCTTCCATTCCGTAGCCCACGCAACCCAGTATCTGGACTTCTCTGGCCCACAGAAACGTCAGGTCGAGCTTCTTGAGCCGGCCCGCGCAACCCAGCAAGACGATCTTGCCGCGCGGCGCCGCGAAGCCGAGCGCCTGGGCGATGCTGCCTTCGCTGCCCACGCAGTCGAAGACCTGCTCGAATCCTCCGCCTGCGTAGACTTCCGGCCCGACGACCGGCATGTAGGCGCGGGCGCCGGTGTCCACCAGGGCCTGCCGGGCGGCCGGGCCGGGTTGCACCACCTCGCTGGCCCCGAGAGCCATTGCCAAGCCCGCTTCGTGCCGCCTCTTGGCCTGGGCGACCAGCTTGCCCTCGTAGCCGAGCGTCCGCAACGCCCAGACGGTGGCGAGCGCGATGGTCCCGCTGCCGATCACCAGCACGGGTCCGCGCACGTCGACCGCCCCGCTCTCGAGCACGCCGTGCAGGCCGATCGACAACGGCTCGGCCAGCACCGCAACCCGGTCGTCGAGGCCGGAGGGCACCGCGAACACCTGGCGGGAGTGCGCGACGATCTGTTCGCTCCATCCCCCCGGCAGACTGGCGTGGTAGCCGATCGCCAGTCCGCGTTGCAGAGGTCGGCCGCCAACCTCCAGGCTCCCGTCTTCGGCGGCCATTTCGCAGGTGGAGTGCCGGCCCGCCGAACAAGAGGGACACCAGGCGGATGCCGGGCTGCCGCGGACGGCGCAATGGAGCATCGGGTCCACCACCACGCGCTGGCCGGCCTCCACGTGCGCAACCTCCGGTCCAGTCTCCACGACGCGGCCCAGAATCTCGTGCCCCAGCACGGCGGGGAAGGAGCCGAAGGGTTCCAGGGCCGTGCTGGACCGGTAGGCGAGGGCCGCCAGGTCGCTCCCGCAAATGCCGCAAAGCATCACTTCGATTCGCATCCACGCCGGCCCCGGCAAGGGTGGAACGGGCCGGTCCACCCGGCGCAACCCCGAGCCGCTCCCATGCACGAAGGCGCTGCTGAGGCGGCCCAGGCTCCTGGCGAGCAGGAAGCGAACGGGCGTTACGTCGAACTGGACAGCTTCCAAGCGGGGCTCCGTCCGTGTGGGAGGCGCACTCTTATGTTACTACGCATGCGAACCGCCGTCATCGCAGGTTGCCGCAGTCCGTTTGCGCGGTCGGGAACCGTGTTCGCCCGGATGTCCGCGATCGAGCTGGGGCGGTGCGTCGTGCGGGAGCTCCTGGCGCGCACCGAGGTGCCGCCGGAGGAGGTCGGTCAGTTGGTTTTCGGGACCGTGGTCCACGACCCGCAGGCGCCGAACATGGCGCGCGAAGTCGGTCTCGCCACTTTGCCCCGAGAGGTGCCGGCCGTGACGGTCTCGCGGGCCTGCGCCTCCTCCAACCAAGCCGTCGCCGACGGGGCGAACCTGATCGAAGGAGGGCAGGCCGGGTTCGTGGTGGCAGGCGGTGCGGAATGTCTGTCGCGCATTCCCATGCTGGTGTCCGGCCGGTTGTCCCGCGCGCTGGTCGCGGCCTCCAGGGCCAAGACTCTGGGCGCCCGGCTCAAGGGGCTCGCGGCGGTGCGGCCGAGGGATTTGGTGCCGGTCGCGCCGGCAATCGCGGAGTACAGCACGGGCGAAACCATGGGGGAAGCGGCCGAACGCATGGCCAAGGAGAACGGGATCTCCAGGCAGGACCAGGACCAGTGGGCATTGGGGTCGCACCGGAAGGCCTGCGCGGCTGCGGAGGACGGCCGCCTCGCCGCCGAGATTGCCCCGGTCTACGTGCCTCCGGACTATCGCGTCGCCACACGAGACAACGGCATCCGAGCGGACACTTCCGAGGCGGCCCTGTCCGCTCTTCGCCCCGTCTTCGACCGCGCCTTCGGGTCGGTGACGGCCGGCAACTCCTCGCCGCTCACCGACGGTGCGTCGGCGGTTCTGCTGGCGGCGCCCGATCGCGCCCGGGCGGTGGGACTGGAGCCGCTCGGCTACATCCGCAGCTACGCCTTCAGTGCGTTGGATCCGGCCGGCCAACTGCTTCAGGGGCCGGCCTATGCCGCGCCCGTGGCGCTCGACCGGGCGGGGATTTCGATGGCCGACGTCGACGCGATGGAAATGCACGAAGCCTTCGCCTCCCAAGTCCTCTCCAACCTGCGGGCCCTCGACTCGGAGAGCTTCTGCCGCGACGAGCTGGGGCGCGGGCGCGTGGGCCATCCCCGTCTCGACTCCATCAACGCGATGGGCGGCTCCATAGCCATCGGACACCCTTTCGGCGCCACGGGAACTCGGCTGACGACGACCCTCCTCAACGAGCTGAGAAGGCGCGACGGCCAGTTCGGCCTGCTGACGGCCTGCGCCGCGGGTGGCCTAGGCTTTGCCATGGTCGTGGAGCGCGCGTGACAGTCCAGTCGCGCCTGCCCCGGTCAGCGGTCTGGGCGGGTTCCTAGGCCGGCCAGCTTCTCCAGCGCACGCCCTACGCAGACGGGCACCATCGCCCGCCGCCACCCGGCGTCGCCGACGACGTTCTCCAGCGGCCGGCACTGTTGCCAGGCACGATGCGCCAAGTCCCGGATCACGCCGGCGTTCAGCGGCTTGCCCGTCGCCAATCCTTCCCAGTCCGAGAGCAGTCGCGGTCTCGCTCCCAGGACGGACACGACCCCCTTCAGGGAGGCGACTGATCCGTCGTTCGCGAAGTCGCCGGCCACGGCAACGGACAACAGCGGAAAGTCGATGGACTTCCTCTGCCGCAACTTCTGGTAGGCGCTTCGTGCGCTAGGCCGGCCGAGGGGAATCCTCACTTCGGTCAGGATTTCGCCGGGGGCCCGGCGGGTGTTCCGGATGCCGTCGGCGATGAAGAAGTCGGCCGCTTCGACTTCGCGCCTGCCGTTCGGGCCAGCCAGCGTCAGGGTTGCGCCGAGGGCGATCAGGTTGGGCGGCGTGTCGGCGGAGTGCGCGGCCACGCACTTCTTGCCGGTCTTGGTCACGTGGCAGGTGTCGCCGTCCTTCTTGAGGCAGTGACCCAGGGCGCCGCGCCAGAACGCGGTCTGGTTGTAGTAGGTGCAGCGCGTGTCGAGGCAGACGTTGCCGCCGATGGTGCCCATGTTGCGGAGTTGGGGGCCGGCGACGAGGCCTGCCGCCTCCGCCAAGCCGGGGAAGCGGCGCCGCACGTCGGGGTGGGCCGAGATGTCGTGGAGGGTCTCCAAGGCGCCGATGCGCAGGTGGCCGGCAGTGCCGCCCGTGGCGCCCGTGGTGCGCACGAAGCTGTCGCCGGGCCGATGGCCGTTGCTGGGCGGGGCAATGGTCGAGATGCCCCGCAGTTCGCCGATGCGGTTCAGCGAGACCACGTGTCCGGGCCGGAAGAGGCCGTGCTTCATGTTGGGCAGGAGATCGGTGCCGCCCGCGACCGGCATGGCCTCTTGACCGTGCTGGGCCAGGAGCTGGACGGCTTCCGCCACGGTCTCGGGCCGGTGGTACCGGAATGGATGAAGCCTGAGCACGGCCTAAGAAGGGGTCGGTGGAGGAGGGACGGGCGAAGGAGGGCTCGGCGAAGGAGGGACGGTCGGCGAAGGAGGGGTCGGCGAACCGAAGGGCGTGCGGCGAGGAGGGTCTGCGGAGGGGCGGGCGCCGACGGGGGGCCGCGGGTCCACGGGCCGGGCGACCATGATGCCGTCCTGTCCGTCCAGTCGCCGGACGCGCTCGGCGAGGGTCCCGGGGGTGATCTGGACATGGGAGCCGACGAGCGGGGCGTGGAGGAGCTTGAGCTCGCCGTCAAGCCAGAGGGCGAGGCCCGTGTGAGCGACGTCCAGGCCGGCGACGGCGCTGGTGGCGGCGACGACGTCGCCGTTGCGGATGGCTTGGGCGGCGGCGGCGATGTGGTCCGCGGGCAGGTAGTGGCGCTCGACGGCGCCGAGCCGCGCTTCGGCGGCCGCAACCGCCTCCAGCATGGCCGGGTCGGCCAGCTGCGGGTAGGCGTCCGGGTGCGTGGACATGAAGTCGACAGCGCCGGCGGCGGGCAGGCCTCCGAGTTCCCGAGACAAGTCGCGAACCAGTCCCTTGCGCTGGTTGTCCGAGATCCACTCGCTGAAGTAGTGGAGACGGCTGGCGTAGCCGTCCAGCAGGCCGTCCCGGTAGCGGAGGCGGATCAGCTCCGCCTGGAAGGCCGATCGCACCCGGTCTTCGTTGTTCAGCAGATCCGTGTGGGCGGATCGGGCCAAGCGGGCCAGCGCCAAGACGTTCTCGACGAACGTGACGCAGTCGAGCGCCTCCAGATTGACGACGAGCCGCTCGGGGCCGGGCATCTCCAGAGTCCCCGGCGCGTAGGGCGTGCCCACGAAGCGCTGGCCGATGGCGACCAGCACGTCGCCGAAGTGCGGCAAGGTGTCGAGCCGCTCGCCCTGCGCCCAACGCAAGTGTTCGGCGACGATCTCCCAGTCCCGCGCAGTCCCGGAGGCCGGCCGGTTTGGGCTGGAGGCCGAAGGGTCCGTTGCCTGCTGGGCGCCCGCCGCCGTCGGCGCCAACGCAGCCGAGCAGATCGCCGCCGGCGTCAACGCCAGCACGCAGACGGCCACTCGCATCCTCGCGTTCACGGCGTCCCGCCTTCGCGACCCCGCCACTCGCATCCTCGCGTTCACGGTGTCCCGCCTTCGCGACCCCGCCGCCCGCATCCTCGCGTTCACGGCGTCACCGCCTTCGCGACCCCGCCGCTCCCACCCTCGCGTTCACGGCGTCCCGCCTTTGCGACCCCGTCGCCCGCTCCTTCGGCCCCCGCTGCCGTCCGGTTCTGCAACGCGGCCCACACGCGGGGCGGCGAAAACGGCAACGAATTCATGCGCACGCCCACGGCGTCGTGGATGGCGTTGGCAATGGCGGGAATGGACGGGTGGAGCGGTCCCTCTCCGGCCTCCTTGGCGCCGTATGGTCCCTCCGGGTCCACGGACTCGATCACGAGAGACTCGAGCGCCGGCGTGTCCAGGCTGGTGGGGATTCGGTAGTCCAGCAGAGAGGGAGCGTTGTGCAGGCCTGCCCGCCCCTGCTCGGCCGTCTTGAAGACGTGTTCCTCCATGACCGCTTCGGCGAATCCCATGTAGGCGGATCCCTCCATCTGTCCCTCCACCAGCACCGGGTTGAGCGCCCGCCCGCAGTCGTGCGCGATCCATATCTTCTCCACGTCGACGAACCCCGTTTCCGGGTCCACGCGCACCTCGGCCACGTGCGCGCTGAAGGAGTAGGCGGGCGAGGCGCCGATGGTCGCGCCCCGGTAGGAGCCGTGGACGTCCTTGGGCGTGTCGTAGGACCCCGTGGCGCCCAGCGTGCCGAACTTGGCCTCGGCCAAGTTGAAGGCGTCGCGCACGGACATGCTGACGCCCGTGTCGCCCTTGCGCATGGCCAGCCCTCCGGCCAACAGGACCTCGCCGGGCTTGGCGTCCCACGCCTCCGCAACGGCCTCCTGCACCTGCTGCTTGAGCCGCCGGGCCGCGTCGATGCAGGCGTTGCCCAGCATGAACGTCACCCGCGACGAGTACGCTCCCAAGTCCACCGGCGTGAAGTCGGTGTCGCCGGCCAGGACGCGGATGTGCTCCAGCGGGACGCCCAGCTCCTCCGCCACCACGTAGGCGACCATCGAATCGGCCCCCTGCCCGATCTCGGAGGCGCCCGAGAACACGGAGACGCGGCCCGAGCGGTCCACCTGAAGCTGGACGCCGGACTGCGGCATGTCGTTGGGGTACACCGGATAGTTGGTTCCGGAGATGTACGTGGAGCCGGCGACGCCCACTCCGCGCCCGAACGGCAACTTGCGAAACTTCCGGCGCCACCCGCTCGCCGCCTCCACCGCGTCGAGGCATTCCAGGAACCCGTTCGACGTGATCCGCAGGTCGTTGACCGTGCGCGTGTCCGCTCCGATGAAGTTGCGGCGGCGCAGCTCGATGGGGTCGATGGCAAGGCGTTCGGCGATGCGGTCCAGCTGCACCTCGAAGGCGAACCTCGGCTGCACCGAGCCGTGGCCGCGCTTCGGTCCGCAGGCCGGCTTGTTCGTGTAGGCCCGCGTCGAGTGGAAGCGATAGGCGGGCATCTGGTACGGCGCCGTCAGCAGCTGTCCCGAGTAGTAGGTCGTGACCAAGCCGAAGGACGCGTACGCCCCGCCGTCCAGGACGATCTCGGCGTCCACAGCGGCCAACATGCCGTTCTCGTCCGCGCCCGTTCGATAGCGCATGTGGAACGGGTGGCGCCCCCGATGCGCGTAGAAGACCTCTTCGCGCGTGTAGAGAATCTTGACCGGACGCCCCGTCTTCATGGCCAGCGTGGCCACGCAGAACTCCAGGTCGAACGGCTCCGACTTGCCGCCGAACGCCCCGCCGACCGGCGGCTGGACGACCCTCACGAGGGCCGGATCGAGGTCCAGCACGCGGGCCAGCTCCCGGTGCAGATAGTGGGGAACCTGCGTGGCGGACCAGACCGTCAGCCGTCCGCCCCGTTCCGCCATTCCAATGGCGCAGTGGGGCTCGATGGGCGTGTGCGTCGTGCCCTCGAAGAAGTAGTCGCCCTCGACCACCACCGCCGACTCCGCCAAGCCGGCCTCCACGTCGCCGAACTCCAAGCGCACGACCTTGGTGACGTTGCCGTTGCGGCCCGGCCTGCGGGGCTCGTGGATGAACGGCCCCGACTCCGCCGCGATGGCTTCATGCGGCGAGAAGTAGGCGGGGAGCTCTTCGTAGACCACCTCGACGAGCCCCAGCGCCTCGTTCGCGGTTTCCTCGTCCACCGCCGCGACGGCCGCGACGCCGTCTCCCACGTAGCGGACGCGGTCCAGGCAGAGCGGATGTTCGTCCGGGGTCCAGGGGATGATGCCGTACGGCACCGGCATGTCGCGGCCCGTCGTCACGGCGTGCACGCCTTTCAGCCGTTCGGCCGCCGACGCGTCGATGGACTTGATGCGGGCGTGCGGATGCGGGCTGCGGAGAATCTTGCCATGGAGCATTCCGGGCAGCTGAATGTCGTCCGTGTAGCGGGCGCGCCCGGTGGCCTTCGCCAAGCCGTCGACCTTGCGCATGCGCCGCCCGATGGTGGAGAACTCGCGCGCCGGCGCCGCACCGCCCGGGGTCACGCTTGGCATCTTGCCGTCGCACCGCCCGGGGTCACGCCTGGCATCTCGCCACCGCACCGCTCGGGGTCACGCCCGGCATCTCGCCGCCGCGCCCTCCACCGCGTCGTAGATCTTCTCGTAGCCCGTGCACCGGCAGAGGTTGCCCGCCAGTGCCTCGCGAATGTCCTCGCGGCTCGGGGACGGTTCGCGATCCAGCAACGCCGCCGCGCTGCAGAGGATTCCGGGTGTGCAAAAGCCGCACTGCGCGGCGCCGTGCAGGTCGAACTCGTCCTGAAGGGGATGAGGCTCGACTCCGCTTGCGAGCCCCTCGACCGTCCGGACGTGTCGCCCTTCGGCTTCCAGGATCGGGGTCAGGCAGGAGAGCACGGCCTTGCCGTCCAAGACTACGGTGCAGGCGCCGCAGTCGCCTTTGTCGCACCCCTGCTTGGAGCCGGTGAGGCCCAATCCGTAGCGCAACGTCTCCAGCAGCGTGTAGTGCGCCGGCACGCCGCAGACGCGCTCGTCCCCGTTTACTGTGAGGCGAACGACTTCCATCCGAATCCTCCGTCTCCAAGCGGGAGGCGAAGACGGGCCGTCTTCCCGATGGCCGTCTTTCCGAATAACCTAGCGTTCGGGCGGCTCGCCCGGGAATCGTCCGCGGTTAGATTTGCGCGACGGGATTCCGCACATGCACACCCGAACGAGGACTCCAACCATGCCTTATCCCGAGATGATGGTGGCCCCCATGCGGCAGGACCTGGTGAGACTGGGCTTCCAGGAACTGCGCACGGCCGAGCAGGTCGATCAAGCGATGGACGCCATGGACGGCACCGTGCTGCTGGCGGTCAACTCGGTCTGCGGTTGCGCGGCGGGCGTCTTCCGTCCGGCGATCATGAAGGCGTTGGACGGCGTCAGGCAACCGGATCACAAGGTGACCGTGTTCGCCGGGCAGGACACCGACGCCACGTCGCAGGCCCGCAAGCAGTTCGTGGGCTACCCGCCGTCGTCGCCGTCGGTCGGCCTGCTCAAGGACGGCGACGTGGTGTTCATGATGGAGCGATTCCAAATCGAAGGGCGCTCCGCGGAGGACATCGCGAGCGACTTGGCGGCGGCTCTCGACGAACACTGCTGAAGGGGCGCGGGCGTCCAGCGGTTCAGCGCGGGCGCCCGGCTCCAAGCGCCCGCCGAGGCCCGCCCTTCCGCGGTGGTGGCGCAGGCGTCCAGCGGTTCAGGGCAGGGGTCCATTCGGTCAACGCCGGAGCCCAGTCGTGCGACGGGAGGGCTAGCGCCCGCGCCGTCGTCGTTGCCGCTTTTCGAGACGCGTCCGGCGTTTGGCTTCTCGCTTGGACTCGCCCGGGTACCGGTAGTGCACTTCCACCGATCCGAAGACCGAAATGCCCCGGACTCGCACGCAGGGGCGCTCCGGGCCGAACGGGGGTTGCGGCGGCTCGGGCGGCTTGTGCTCGACGCCTCCGAACACGGCGGAGACGCCGCACTCGACGTCCAGCCCCGGGGGCACGACGATCTCCACCGAACCAAAGAAGGACAGGGCGAACACCGAGATCTCTCGGGTGGCCAACCGGGCTTCGCGAAGATCCAGCACGACCGAGCCCATGACCGCGATCGCTTTGGTGTCCTCGGCGGGTGTCCATGCCCCTTCTCGCTTCGCCTCGCCGAAGACCGCGACGGCCTGATCCGAAGGCCGCACGGCCGCTGTCGCCGACAAAGCGGCCTCCGGCGAGGTCGGCGCTGGGCGCTGGCTTGCCGGACTTGCCGGAACGGAGGAACGAGCGCCGGGCAGGACTTCCAACGCGGCTCGGATCTCCGCCGAGGTCTCGGCCCGCTGGACAGCGTCCACCATCTGCTCGAACTGGTCGAGCTGCAGGTGGTCCTGGGCGAAGTACTCGCTCAGCGTGGCGACGGCTTGTTCCTTGGCGTCCTCCAGCGAGAGGGCCGGCGAAGGGCGGCCGCCCACCGGCGGAGGCGGTTTGCGTCGCATCCCCATTTCCGTTAGCCCGGCTGGTTGCCGGAACCGCCGGAGTCCCCGACCCGGCCCGTATCCGCGCCCATCGTGCCCGGCCCCTCCGCGGGTCGGCCGCGGTGTCGCCGCCGCGGCCCATGACGCCTCGGGTTCACCCGCGCCCCGCACTTCTTGCAGTACCTCGCGTCGGGGTCGTGCCGGCCGGACCGGCAGACCGCGCATATCCCCGACCCGGCCTCGCGCGGCAAATCCGCGGGGCGTTGCGGCCCGCCGACCGCATAGGCCATCTCGGCGCTGACGATGCCTGTCGGCACTGCGATCAGGCTGTACCCCAGCAACATGATGAGCGCGGCCATGAACTGCCCGAACGCCGTCGCCGGCGTGATGTCGCCGAACCCCACCGTCGTCAGCGTCACGACCGCCCAGTAGACCGAAACGGGTATGGACGTGAATCCCGCCACCGGCCCCTCGATCAGGTACATGAACGACCCCAGGATCACCACTGTCGTGAGCACCGTGATCAGAAACACGGCAATGCGATACCGGCTGGCCACCAGCGCCCGCCAGAGCAGGTCGGCCTCGCCGAGATAGCGAACCAGCTTCAGTACGCGAAACACGCGTAGCACCCGCAGCAGCCGGATCGCGGCGAGCACCTGCGCCCCGGGCATCAACAAGCTGAGATACGTGGGCACGATGGACAGCAGGTCGACGATGCCGAAGAAGCTCAGCGCGTATCGCCGCTTCGACTGAACCGACGCGAGCCGCGCTCCGTACTCGATGGTGAACAGAATCGTGAAGATCCACTCGAAGACGTGCAACCACCTGCCGTGGCGCTCGAGCACCCAATCCACCGAATCCAGCATGACGACCATCACGCTGGCGAGGATTGTCACCATCAGGATTTCGTCGAAGAGCTTGCCCAGCCTGTGTCGGTCGCCCTCGAAGAGGATGATGTACAGGCGGCGGCGCCAGTGAGGTCCGTTGTCGGGGCGGTTGGATGCCGTCATTCGGTCGCGCCTCGCGCCGCGATAAGCGACGTCTGCAAACCCTCGACTATGAAACGCTGGGGCACGGCAGGCCGATCCCGCCCAGTCCGCAGTACCCGCCCGGGTTCTTGGCCAGATACTGCTGATGATACGCCTCGGCGTAGTAGAACTCCGGGGCGGCGCGAATCTCGGTTGTGATCGAACCGAAGCCCGCGGCCGACAGCTCGGCTTGATAGCGCTCCTTGGACGCTTCGGCCAGCCGGCGTTGCGCGTGGCCGGCCGTGAAGATCGCCGACCGGTACTGCGTCCCGACGTCTGCGCCCTGCCGCATCCCGTGCGTGGGATCGTGGCCTTCCCAGAACGCGGTGAGGAGGGACGCGTACCTCATCTTGTCGGGATCGAACACCACCAGCACCACTTCGGCGTGGCCCGTCCGCCCGGTGCAGACTTCTTCGTAGGTGGGATTGGGCGTTTCGCCCCCTTGGTATCCCACCGCCGTCGTGTGCACGCCGGGGACGTCCCAGAACATGCGCTCCGCTCCCCAGAAGCACCCCATGGCAAAGTGCGCGCGCTGCAGGCCTTCCGGGAACGGGGGCCGCACCGAGGTCCCGTTGACGTGGTGCGGGCCGGGGCCGTCCACGGGCTCCGGTCTGCCCGGCAACCCTTCGCCGGGGCCGGGGAGGCGAAGCGACAAACCGCCGATAGACATGGCTCAAGTATAACCGCCCGCGAGACCGCATCGCTCCGCCGCCCGCCGCCAGACGGCGTCGAACATCGCTTCGGTGAGACGGCCGGTGAACGTGTTCTGCTGGCTCGGGTGATAGGATCCCAGGACGAGCAGGCGGCCCACGGCCACCTCGACGCCGTGGCCGAACCGCGGCCGGGGCTTGGGCGGCGCCATGCCTCGATCGGCCAGCGCTCGGAGCGTCACCGAGAACGCGAACCCGCCCAGCGCCACCACCGCCGAGAGGTTCTCGCCCAGCAAGTCCAGCTCGCGATGGAGGAAGGGCAGGCAACGGTCGCGCTCCCGCGTGGAGGGCCGGTTCGCGGGCGGCGCGCAACGCACCCCGGCGGTCACGTAGGCGCCTCGCAGCGCCAAGCCGTCTCCTCGGCGGCGGCTGGCGGCCTGGTTGGCGAAGCCCGCCTTGTGCATCGCCCGGTACAGCCAGTCTCCCGCCCGGTCTCCTGTGAACATGCGGCCCGTCCGGTTGGCGCCGTGAGCCGCGGGCGCCAGACCCACCACGAGCGCCTGCGCCCTCTCGTCGCCAAATCCGGGGACCGGCCTGCCCCAGTACTCCTCGTCCCGAAACGACGCTCGCTTCCGGCGCGCGGTCTCCTCCCTCCACGCGACCAGGCGCGGACACAGCCGGCACCCGGCCACGTCCTCTCGAAGCGCCGCGAAGTCGTCGCGCTCCATGCCTCAGCCCTTCGGGTCGTCCTCGATCTCGATCCCTTCGACGGTCTCCTCGGCGACGAGATCGACGACCGACCTCAGCGCGTCGTCGTTCGCCATCCCGCCGAGGCGGCAAAGGCGGTAGTGATCGACTTGCCGGTCCGCGCCCGCGCCGTCGCGCACGATGGCCAGCACGCGGCGCAGTTCCTCCTCGCAGTCCAGGGCCCGCGCGTCCTCGGCCAGATCCTCGACAAGCCGGGCCGCGTAGTCCGCGATGTCGATCCGTCCGCCCTTCTCCGGGTCGCCGAAGAACGCCAGCACGCCGTAGCGCTGAGCGATCCAGCGGTTCTCCGCGAGAAGCTCCGTCGGGGGTTCGGGCGGCAGCTCGCCCGCATGGCACTGCCGGAGGAGCCGGCGCACGAGGCTCGCGTACAGCGCCGCCATGCAGACGGCGTCCTCGATGCGCGTGCAGATGTCGCAGATGCGCATCTCGATGGTCGGGAAGAGGGCGGCGGGGCGGATGTCCCACCAGAACTCGCTGCCGTCCTTGACGATCTCCATTCGGCGGCAGCGGGAGACGAGTTCGTCGTAGTCGGCCCAGGAGGACATCGGGCTCGGGAGCCCGGTGCGGGGCAGGGCGCCGAGGATGTTGAGCCGGTAGGACTTGAAGCCGGTGTCGCGGCCCGAGTTGAAGGGGGAGGACGTGGACAGGGCGTGTAGCAGCGGGAGGTGTCTTCGCATCGCGGTCATGACGCGGATGCGCGAGTCGGGGTCGCCGAAGCCGGCGTGGATGTGCATGCCGCCCGCGAGAAGGCGGCGGACCGCGTCCTGGAAGGTCATCTCGAAGTTGACGTAGCGGTCGCGCGGAGTCGACCTCTGCTCGCTCCAAACCGCGAAAGGATGGGTGGAGGCGGCGATGACCTTGGCGCCGTGGCGCGCGGCGGCGGTGGCGACGATGCGCCGGGTCTCCTGGATCGCCGTGCGGACTTCCGCGACCGAACCACAGACGCGGCTGGTCGTCTCCACTTGGGAGCGGAGGAACTCGGTGGTGACTCCGTGCTCGCCGGCGTTGCGCTGGCACTCCTCGAGGATGGCCGGATCGGGATCGGCGACCAAGTCGCGGGTTGCCGGATCGACCAGGAAGAACTCCTCCTCGACCCCCAGCGTGATCGACAGGTCTTCTTTCGGCATGGCTTGTTCTCTTTGCGGTACTGGTAGTAGCAGCGGCCCGCCGCGCGGCCTCAGAACAGGTCCGGGAGTCCCTCCGCGACTCGATCCGCCAATGCCGTCAGCGCACGGGCCAGGATGCGGGTGCGCTCGCTCCTCAGATAGTAGGGATCGCGTTCGGCGCCGTCGTGGCGGAACATCTCGAGGAAGCCCATGGCGTCCCCGTCGTCGTCGAAGTAGTCGATGCGAAGAAGCGGGGCGAGGTCTTCGGCGGCGGGCAGATCGTCGTAGCGCCCGATGGCCAACTGCTCGACCCGCTGGACAAAGTTCGCAAAGCCGGGGTCTGGTTCTTGGCTGCCGGGCGTGGTCCACTCTCCCTCCTCCGTGTGGACCATGACGCGTTCGCGACCGCCCGCCGACACGCGAACCCTCGCCACGGCGCGCTCGCGGAACTCGTGGATCCAGCGCTCCCGCAACGCTCCTTCGCCGGTTCTCAGGGGACGCACCATCTCGCCGGCGAGGACGTATCCAGCTTCCGCGGAGGAGTCTAGCGCGTAGCGGGCGTCGCTCCCGTAGACGCTGTCTCCCAGCAGGAGCTCCTTCGTCTCGTCGCGGAACTCGAGCTCGATGCGCTCGCGGGGGTCGCCGAGTCCGTACTGCTTCCGTTCTCCGGCCGGCATGCGGCCCAAGTCGCGGATCACCCTCAACGAAGCGAGGCGGCCGACCAGCGTCTCCCCTGCGGTCCCCACCGGGTACTCCCTCGGGCCGCCGCCGACGTCCGCGCTCGTCTCGATGCCCCACAGGAAGGCTCCGGCCGCATCGGTTCTGCGCTCGACGCGTACGTCCTTCTCGGGGGAGACGTAGCGCACCGACAACACTTCCGCGGCGTCGCGCTCCCACACCAGGAACCGGTCGCGCTCCACCGCTCCCACCTCGGGGCGTGTCCAGGTCAGGTAGGCCCACAGGGCCGCAACCGCGAGCGCGGCCGCCTGGATGCCCAGCCGCCTAGCCCGGCTCACGACGCCTCCGCTCCGCAAACGCGGCCCGGCCTCCGGGCTCTCGCGCGATTCACGACGCCTCCGCGTGCCGGGGACGCCGTCGGTAGGCGGCAACCAAGCCGCCCGCCATGACCATCAGCGGGGCGCCGAAGATGATCGCGTAGAACCAAGCCACGTCTTCGGAGCGCGTGTGCACGATGGGGACGTCCTCTTCGGATTCGATCCGGCCCGCGAACTCCTCCTCCCGCCCCAGCCAGCGAATCCCGTCGGCCAGCACCGCCGCGTTCAGCGCCAGGCTGGCGACTACGGGATCGGTGAACATCTCGGCGTCTCCGTAGACCAGCGCCCGGATTGTGGTCTGGCCGTCTTCGTCCTCTTGGCCCGGTTGCTCCTCATGGCCGGCTTGCTCGTCTTGGCTGGGCTGCTCCTCTTGGCGAGTCTGCCCGTCCCGTCCCGGCCGTCGTTCGACGGCGACGGCCAGATCGTAGCTGTCGCGCAACTCGAGTTCCTCGTCGAAACGGAAGTTGCCGTTCCGGTCGACGAAGCTGGACAGCATGGATCGCACAATGGGCGTCACCATGTTGCCCGCGGGGCCTTCGACGGCGGAGAGCGGGGTCGCTCCCATGACCGCGATGCCCGTGCTCGCGCCTTCGCGGCTTGCCGTGGTGACGGCCGGGTGCGTGGAGAAGCGGTTTGTGACGACCAATCGGGCGTCGGAGGGGCCGCCGGTCAGACGGAGGTGGCGCATGTCGTCCACGAGCATGGCCGTGTCTCGCGCGACGCCGAGATGGTCTTCGAGGTCGGCGAGCTGGAAGTCGGACCCGGGCTCGAGCGCCAACAACAGGGATCCGCCGCGCTCCAGGTAGTCGCGGAGGGCCTCGGTCTCGGAGTCGAGAAAGCGCTGGCGCGGGCCGAGGATCATGACCATGGCCGCGTCCTCGGGAATGCGGTCGCCCAGCCCCTCGCGCACGCTCAGGTCGCGGTAGTCGTAGCCGAGCAGGTCCAGCAGCGTGCGAAGCGCGTTCAGCGGCGGTGGAGGCTCCGGCTCGGGGCGGGCAAACCGGCGTTCGTCGTCGTCGGACTCGAGGTCGCTTCCCGGCGGGATCAGGGCCAGCGGGTCGTTGTACTCGCCGTGGCCTGTCGTCGCGTAAGCCACGCGCCGGTCCCGCACCAGCTGCAGCAACGCCGACTGCACCCGTCCGTCCAGGGCGATCAGCCGGCCGCGGGCGTCGTCGATCTCCGGGGGGAAGGCCATGCGCTCCTTCCTGTCGCCCAGTTGGAGGAAGACGTCGCCGTCGGTGCGGGTGTCGTACTCCGCCGAGAGCGCGGGTTGCTCGAACCGGTCGTAGGTCTCCAGCGAGACGTTGTCCGTTGCGCGAGCGAGTGCCTCGAAGTAGGTGACGATCTCGTCCTTGACCGGGTTGATTTCCGGAAAGAAGAGGACGGTTCGGAGCCTTCCGTCCAAGTTGCGGACGATTTCCTTCACGGCGTCGCCCGGCACGGAAGTCTTGAAGTAGCTGAAGTCGGCCGTGCGGTTGCGCTTGGAGGCGACGAATCCCAGCAGCAGGAGCGTGCCGCCCAGCATGGCCGCCCCCAGCGCTCCGGCGGCGGTCTCCCGGAGGCGCCGAACGTCCACACTCGCCCCGTGCGGACTGCGGCCCTTGCGCACGGCCCACTGCGCCGCCGCGGCAGGCAGGGCCGCGCAGGCGAGCGCGATCGAGGAGGAGGCCAGCAGCAGGTTCTTGAAGCGGCTGCGATCTCGGGACGAGGCGAAGTCGGCGCCGAGCCAGTCCAGTCCGCCGTCCGATCCGGCCAAGAAGCCGGCCATGGCGACCGCGCATCCCGCGTAAGCGAGCGCCAACACGGCTTCGCCCCTCTTGGCTTCGCCCTCCGCCCGCCTCCAATCCAGGAACTGCCAGGCCGCGCCGGCCAGCACGCAGGCCGTCCCCCCCAGGCCCAGCGCCCAGGGCAGGCCCGGCAGGCCCTCGAACACCCGCAGGCCCGCGAACAAGCCCGCCAGCCCGCCGAACACAAGCCAACCCAGCCAGGGCCGCCTCACGACCGCGCCTCCCCCGGTCCCGCCTGCAACCCGGCCGTCGCGGACTTCCCGAACGTCATTCCCATCTCTTCGCCTCCATCACCTTGGTGGCCGCGTACAGGAAGAAGCAGGTCAGGCCCACGTAGTAGAACATGTCGCGCAAGTGGAGCAAGCCCGCTTGGAAGCCCGCGAAGTGGCGTCCGTGAAGGGCCAGCGCGGCGAAGAAGCCGGAGAGCGGCGGGCTCGTGATGCTGGCCACGGGCCAGAACAGGAACAGCGTGCCCGTGATCGCCGAACCCAGCGCGGCCGCGACCAGCTGATGGCGCGTCAGGGCGGAGGCGAACAGTCCCACGGCCAATACGCTCGCGCCCAGCAACGTCAAGCCGGCGTATCCCACCGCGATGTGCCCGAGCGATACCTTGCCGTTCACCAGGATCAGGAGCGGCATGTAGATCGTGGCGACCGTGATCGCCGTCAGGAAGGCCAGCGACGACAGGAACTTGCCCAGCACAATCTGCCAGTCGTGCACGGGCGACGTGTCGAGCAGGAGCTGCGTGCCGGTCTGGCGTTCCTCCGCCACCAGGCGCACCGACAGCGCCACCGCCGCGACCGCCGTCAACCCGCTGGCGTTGAAGAAGAAGCCCGCCAGCACCATTCCCGAGAGGCGCTCCCCGGCGGCCGGCCCCAACGCCTGCGCGTAGAACAGCAACCCGTCGAGCAACAGGACCACGGTCGCCACGACGTACCCCATCGGAGACCGCACGTAGGCGGCGAACTCGCGCCGGAAGACGACCCCGACGGGACCCCCGCTCATGCTCCGCCCTCGCTCACCAAGCCCACGAACACGCGCTCGAGCTCGCCCTCCGCCCGGTTCAGGGCGATCACGTCGTGGCCCGCTTCGACCAGGGCGCGGCAAACGGACGCTCGCACGTCGGTCTCCCCCGTTACGTGAAAGGTCACGGCGTCGCCGTGGTCTTCGCGCCGGACTTCGCTGACGCCGGCCGTCGCTCGAACCACCCTCTCCGCGTCCTCGGGCTTGTCGTCCGTCTCCTTGCGCACAGTGATCGCCAAGTCGCGCGACGCGAGCAGCTTTCCGCTCAGCTCGGCCTCCGTGCCCGAGGCGACGATCTCGCCGTCGTTCAGAATGAGCAGGCGGTCGCAGGTCTGGCTGATTTCGGGCAGGATGTGGCTGGAGATGAGGATCGTGTGCGAATCCTTCAGTCCTCGGATCATCTCGCGCATCTCCACGATCTGGACGGGGTCGAGGTCGTGCGTGGGCTCGTCCAGAACGAGCAGATCGGGGTCGTGGATGATCGCCTGGGCCACGCCGACGCGCTGGCGGTAGCCCTGCGAGAGCTGGCGGGCGGGGATGCCGTGCACCTCGCGCACGCGGGTCTGCTCCTCCACTTCCGGGACCCGCCGCGCCACCTCCGAGCGCGACAAGCCCTTGATCCGCCCCGCGAAGGCCAAGTAGTCGCCCACGGTCATGTCGTCGTAGACCGGCGGCGTCTCGGGCAGATACCCGACGCGCTTGCGGACTTCGTGCGCGTCGTCGAAGACGTCCAGGCCGTCGATGCGAACCGTGCCGGAGGACGGCCGCAGCCCGCAGGCCAAAATGCGCAGCAACGTGGTCTTGCCCACGCCGTTGAGGCCCAGGAATCCCACCGTGTTCCCCTCGGCGATCTCGAAGGACACCGGGCCCAGGGCTCGCTTGCTGCCGTAGTACTTGGTGACGCCGTCCAGGCGGACCATCGGCTGCGTGTCCGTCCGGCTTACGGGGAAGACGCTTCGCCGGCGGGCGTCACGGCGTCCACCGCGGCCGCCAGCTCTTCGTAAGCCGCGGGGTCCACTTGGTTGAAGCGGGGGATCACCTTCGCGATCCGCCCGTCCGGCCCGACCACGATCACGGCACGGCTGTCCACCATGTCGTTGTCCCGCAACGATCCGCCGAACGCCGCGTAGGACGCTCCGTCGTTCTCGGCGTCGCTCCCGAAGAGGAACGGGAAGTCCTCGTCCTTCAGCCAAGAGGCCAACTCCTCGGGCGAGTCGTTGGAGATGCCCAGCACGACCACGTTTCGTCCCTCGTTGAACAGTTCTGCGTACTGATCCCGGTACGCTCTCATTTGAACCGTTCAGCCACGCGTCCTGACTCTGAAGAAGAACGCCAGGACGACCGTCTCGCCGCGGTAGTCGCTCAGCTTGATCTTGTCCCTGAGCACGCCGTGGCGCGTCGCCGCCGTCAACTCGATGTCGGGCGCTTCGGCCCCGGCTTCGAGCAGTCCCGCCCCTGGCTCCTGCGCGGCAACCAGCTGCGGCGCCGCGGCGGCGAATCCCGCGGCCAGTCCCGCGATCAGCACTGCGGCCCCCAGCGCCGGGGCCGTTCCCATCCGAAATCTGCGCTTCATAGCCTGTTCTCTCCTCGCGATTGTCGTTTCAGTTGGACTTGGCCATGGCCGCGCGAATCGCCTCGACCGTGCGGTCCACGCGGAACTGCAACAGCTTCTTGCCGGTCTCGACCGTGGCCGCCTCGTCGGCGATGCTGACGCCGTTGATCGACGCCTTGCCCGCCTTCACGCGCTGCGCATGGCGGACCGTCTCCGGGTTCTCGACCATCATGATGGCCGTGATCACGAAGTCGTCGTGGATGCCCTCGTTCATCGGCTCCGTGATCCCCAGCTCCGTCCCCATCCACTCGTGCACCTCGCGGTACCGGTAGAACTCGGGGACGTAATGCGCGCGCGCCGCCCCCCGCCAGCGCTTGTTCAGCATCTCGGCCACCGCTGCCATCCCGCCCTGGTTGCCCCCGCTGTCGCCGATGAGGACGATGTCCGTAAAGCCGTGCGCCCGCAGACTGCTCGCCACGTCTTCCAGCACCGCCCGGTACGTCTCCTCGCGCAGGCTGATCGTGCCGGGATAGCGCATGTGGCCCGTGGGATTGTCGATGTCGCCCTCGGGAACCAGCTTGATCACCGGTGCGCAAAGCGCGTTGCCGAGCGTCCTGGCGATGCCTTCGCAGGCCCCGTACAGGACGTAGTTGTGCTTGCCCGTCGCCAAGTACGGCCCGTTCTGCTCGATGCCGCCCGTGGCGACGACGGCCGTCGTCGTGCCGTCGCGGAGCGCGTCGCGCACCTCCATCCACGTGAGCTCCTCGATCCACACCGAGTTGAGCGCGTCGATGGGCCGCTCCTGGCGCATGTCGGCGAGAAGCGCTCGCGCTTGGCGGGCCTGCATCTCGGCGCGGCGCTCGGCGGTCATGGCGTCGCGGCCGGGCTGGGCGTGGACGGCGGTCGGGGCGGCCACGGACGCGGCGAGCAGGAGGGTTGCGGCGGTTGTGAGCCAAGAGGCGGGGGTTGGCAACCGGGGTCTGTTCATCGTCTGGCCTTTTTCTCGTTTCGGGTTGGCGGCGGCGGCCGGGGGTGGTCTGACGCGGCGTGCGGCCCCCACTTCTTCGCGAGGGTGCCGCTTGGGTCCGTACGCGCCTCTATCGGACGACCGTTGAATCTAGCGCGGCCGGTGGCGGCGTGCGACCGGCCTTTGCGCGAGGGGCCAGTCGGCGGTGCGGAACGTGTACGGCCCACTCGGAGCCGGTCGGCTTGGAGCGCCGGGCTTGGCACGGCAGGCGGTCGCACCACGAGCCGAAAATCCGTTTCCAGGGCCCGCGGCGCCAACGAGCTGTGGCGACAACTTGTCGCGGCCGGTGGCGTCGCCGGGGGTGGGGGACGCAGCTGGGCGATCTCGCCACGCGTGGTGCGCAACCCGAGGTCTTCAACGGAGAAGCACTGGATTCCGAATTGGCTCAAGCCGCGATGGTCGCTAAACTACATGCCGTCCAGACGACCTCACGAAACCCACCGCGTTTGGCGGAACAGCGATGCCCGTGAAGGGAAGCACCGCATGCAAACCAACCTGAGGCATCCGCAAGATCTGTTCGTACAGCGAGTCCGCTACGAAACGACCTCAGAATGGTACTGACAGGAATCGAAGAGGAACTGCGGACGAATAAGGCAGAGAGCCGCGAGGTGATCCACAAGTTGCAAATTGGACACATTATGCCGCAAATTTGGTTTGCTAACTGGCCGTTGCCGGACAACGTTGCAGCGGGCGGAGTGGCTCCACGAGGTGGCTGTAAGGGTGTGGCCACACGGCGACAACGCAGAGGTGGCCGATTGAAGGCGGTTAATGCTTGTCGCGGGGTTGCGCCAAGGGCTCTCGCCGCGAAACGTAGCGCATCAAGAGTGATTGCTCTTCCGCAACGCCGGCGTGCTTTTTTTCGCGAAGAACGTGCGCAGCTTCTTTCCGGAAGCGTACATCACCTGTCTGCTGGGGAGAGGCGCCGACAAGGTCGACGTCCTGGATCGCAAGGACTTCCACGGCGGCATCGTGGCCGATGTCGAAGACGCCATGCGCTTCATTGAGCGAAACACCCGCACTGCCTACCGGATCGAGGGCTTGCGGCGGCAGAACATTTCCGAGTACCCGATGGAGGCCGTGCGGGAAGCCATCACCAACGCGGTCATGCACAGAGACTGGTTCTTCGACGGCGCCAACGTGTTCGTGGAAGTCTATGCGGACCGGATCAAGGTGATCAGTCCCGGCGGTTTGCCGAAGGGCCTGACCTTGGCCGATTTGGGACACACGAGCATCCGGCGAAACCCGCTCATCGCAGATTTGCTCCATCGCATCGGCTTCATCGAGAAGGCGGGGACGGGGATCCGTCGCATTCGGGACGGAGCAAGACGGCAGGACTGCCCAGAACCCGAGTTCGAGGCCGGCCGCTTCGTCACCGTCACCTTTCGTCCGAACCCGGAAGTTCGGATGGTGCCAGGAGGTGATAGGGTCGGCCCGAGAGTCGCGGGAGAAATCTCCACGGGAGCTACCGGGGAAGTCATCGAGAAAGTCGGGGCACCCGCCGGCCATGCGACCAAACAAGTTGGGGAAGCGACCGACCAAGTTACCGGGGAAGTTACCAGGGAAGTCACCGGGGAAGTTCGATTGTTGCGGGCGATCTCCGGTGACATGACTAGGCAGCAAATCCAGGAGGTGCTCGGCTTGAGACACGAAGATTACTTCCGCAAGGCCTATCTGCTCCCTGCCTTGCAGGCTGGTCTGATCGAGATGACCATCCCGGACAAGCCGCGTAGCAGCAAGCAGCGATATCGCCTCACGTCGGCGGGAAGCGAACGCCTGGGACGAATCGGGAACGCAGAAGGAGGCGCCGACCAAGATGACGACCAAGATGCCCGGGAAGCCGACCTTGACGCTCGATCGCCACGGACACAGCCAAAATGACCGACCACCAAAGCTTCGTCACCTACCAGAGCTATCTCAAGCTTCCCGAGCTTCTGTCGCTCCAGCGGACGCTGGCAGACCCCGAGGAGCACGACGAGATGCTCTTCATCGTCGTTCACCAAGTCTACGAACTCTGGTTCAAGGTTCTGCTCCACGAGATGGACGAGGTGGGGGCGCACTTGGAGGACGACGAGGCGCACCGGGCCGCCACCGGACTCAAGCGCGTGCTCAAGATTCTCAAGGTGCTGGTCGCGCAATTGGACATCGTGGAGACGATGACGCCCGTGGACTTCAACTCGTTCCGGCACCGGTTGGAATCCGCCAGCGGCTTCCAGTCCGCCCAGTTCAGAGAACTCGAGTTCGTGCTGGGAAGCAAGCGCGCATCCGTCGTTCACCGGTTCCCGGCCGAGTCGGACGAACGCGACCGCCTGGAACGCCGCTTGGCCGAGCCCGCGCTCTGGGACCGCTTCCTGCGCTTCCTCGCCGTGCGCGGCTACGCCGTGCCCGCAACCGTGCTCGACCGGGACTTCGCCACGCCCCCCTCGCCCGACGAGCGCGTGCAGGCCGAGCTGGTGCGCATCTATCAGGAAGACCCCGAGCTCACCAGCCTCTGCGAGCAACTCGTGGACCTGGACGAAGGCGTTCAGGAGTGGCGGTACCACCACGTGAAGATGGTCGAGCGGACGATCGGCACGAAGCCGGGAACGGGCGGATCGCTGGGGGCGGCGTACCTCCAATCCACGCTGGGGCGGCCCGCGTTTCCCGACTTGTGGGCGATCCGGACAGCGTTGTGAGGGGGCTCGGCCAAGCTCCGTCGACGGATTTGCGGTTCTGTTGCGTCGGCTGTCTGGCCGGGGTATGTTTTCGGCATGACGTTCGTGCCCGGCAGGCCTCGTCCACCGACGATCCGGCACGACCGACTCACCCGTATCGAAACAGGCCCCAATGACCTTTAGGCGATGCAAAGCAGTCAAGTGGCACCAGGATGTCCCCGGGGCCCGATGGCTTAAGACGGACTTGCATGTTCATACAATAGACGACCATCAAGGCAGAAGAGCAAAGCGACCTGCCGACTTGACTGGTCCGTTGGAGTCGAGGGAGATGATCACCGAATACGCTCGGCGGCTTCTTAAGAGCACGGTGAAGAACGGGGTGCAGGTTCTCGGGCTCACGCCACATTCACCCCGCATTGGGGACGGTGCCGAGACCAGCGCGGTCTGGCGGATCGTGGAAGAGTGGAATAGTGGCGTTGACGACGACGGTCAGCCGTTTCGCGAGAAAATCTATGCGGTGTTTCCCGGCTTCGAGCCGAACCTGAATCAGGGCAAGGCAGGTTTGCACCTGCTGTTCCTGTTTGATCCAGAAATCGGACGCTATCACTACCTTAAGGCGTTTGACATTGCCATGGGCGGCGTGTCGGCATGGGAGGACAACGTGCTACAAGTATCAAGCAAGAACGCAGAAAAGACGTTCCACGACCTGCGCGAGTGGCATCAGCGGGAGGCTTCCCGGACAGGCGATGGTGGATACCGTTGGAGTTACATTGTCCTTGCACCACATATCGATAGTGAAAAAGGCCTGCTTGGAGCGCAAAAGGCGCAAGTGTTAAAGCTGTTTCAGCACGAGAATGTGGCTGGACTGGAGCTCGGAGACAAGAAGTTGCCCCAGGACACGGAAAAGAATCGCCCATGGCTGATCAAAGCAATGACGGAACGTCGGCAAGCGTTCTTCCACGGCAGCGATGCCTACTCGGTGGACGAAATTGGCAAACGCTACACGTGGATGAAGCTCGCGAGTCCGCGAATTGAGGCGCTACGCCAAGCCTTCGTCGCTAGCGACTCGCGCATGCGGATCGCGTACGACAAAGATGCGGACGGCAGCTTGCAGGAGATTGCCGACCCGCCTGACGTCACCAAGCAACGTAGGAAGTGGCTCAAGTCGGTAACAGTCGAAGGAGGAGCATCGTTCTTCAAGACTGACGGCTCCACCGAGACGAGTTGCCGCTTTGACCTTAGCCCAGACCTGACGTGCATCATCGGCGGTAGCATGACTGGAAAGAGTACCTTCCTCGACGGCCTGCGAGTGCACATCAGGGCTCCCCTGCCGTCCGACGATGTCCTAAAGAGTCAAGTGCAGGCTCGGGGCAACGATGGTTTCCTTGCTGGATCGCCGGCCATTACGCTAGACTGCCCAGGGGCAGATTCGACCGCCCCGCATCACAAGCAATGGCCAGCTGAGTTTTACACACAGAACGAGCTGCAACGCCTTGCTCAGCAACCCGGAGCAGTGGAAGACATCTTGGCGCGGTTGGCTCCGCCGAGCGAGACCAGCGACATCCAAGACCGAGAAAGACGTCTGTGCGCGCTGGACAGGGAGCTCGTCCGTACGGCCAAGCATCTGGCGAAGCTTGACGAGGAAGTCGCAGATGCGGAGCAGGCTTGCGAGCGAAGCCGGAAGGCGTCCGACGAACTCACGGCGTTTGCCGACGCCGGTATTGAGGACATTCATCATGCTTCCAGTGCGCTCCATCGCTGGCACGAAATCGCGGAAGTAGCCAAGGCGACAGCGGCGGATCTTGGCCGGGCACGGACATCGGCGAAGTCAGTCGACTTGCTGGAGGCCGACGATAGCATGGCGAAGGTCTTGAGTTGCGCGGCCATGGAGAAGCAGGCAAACGATCTTCGTGAGAGTTGGGGCCGTGTCCACGATCTTCTCGATTCCGCGAGCAGTGAACTGGATGCCGTGAGCAAAGCCAGCAGAGTCATAGTGAGCACCCTAGCTGCACATCAGGGCCGCGTTCGTGAGGAGGTCAATCGCAAGCTCGCGGACCGTGGCCTCGACGGGGCGAGAATCAAAGAGTTTCAGGCCCTGAATCAACGGGCATCTTTGCTTGACAGCTACCAGGCGAATCTCGACCAGTTGCGCAAGAAGCGCGACGATGCGGAGCACGAATTCGAGGCTTCGCTCAAGGACAGGAAGGTGCTGGTGGACGAGCAGCGAAACGCGTACGATCGCGTGGTCGAGAAGGTCAGTGCAGAGCACGCCGAGAGGATTTCAGCACGTCGGCTCGACAACGGCGAGCGCGGGCCGTTGGAACGGTTTCTGAAGGAGCTGAAGCAAAAGGGCGTCACGCGATGGTGGAACGAGTCGCCGGAAGCTCGCAGACCATCACCAGCGAAGCTGCTCGTTGCAACCGAGGCCGACGCGCTGGCGGAAGTCGGCATGAGCGATGCGGTACAGGCCACGTTCCGCGAATGCCTGTCGAGGTCGAAGCGACGGGAGCTGGCCGCGACTCGCTGCCCCGACCGCTACCTGATCGAACTCAGAATAGATGACAGAGACTACCGGCCGCTGGACGACCTTTCCGGTGGCCGGCGGGTCAGCGTCCTGCTCTCGTTGTTGCTGAAGACGAACGACTGCCGTCCCTTGGTCATTGATCAACCGGAAGACGAGCTGGACAACCGTTTCCTGTTCGACACGGTCCTTCCTGTGCTTAAGGGACTCAAGGGGCAGCGACAGATTATCGTGGCGACCCACAACGCCAACATTGTCGTGAACGGCGATGCAGACATCGTGATCCAACTGGAAGCAACGGCGAGCCGGGGACGGATTGCCATCGCTGGCGCTATCGAGGAACCAGCAGTTCGGGACGCCATCGTTCGAACGGTGGACGGCGGCGACAAAGCGTTTCGTCTTCGACGGCTGAAGTACGGATTCTGATGGCGATGAAATGGCTCGACGTGCTCCAGCGCATCGAAGATGGCGAGAGCCGGACCACGGAGTTCAAGCGGGGACTCGACCTGTCGGCTGTCGGCAAGGCCGTCTGCGCGTTTGCCAACACCGAGGGAGGCGTCCTCATCCTGGGCGTCGACGACTCCGGGACAATTGTTGGGGTTCGGAAGGACACCGAACGGGTGCAGGAGCAGTTGACGAATTTCCTCCACACCGGTTGCAGCGCACCAGTATCGGCCTACAGCGAACGGCACAAGGATCCGAAGGGATGGGTGCACTGGCTCGAAGTGCCTCGGCAACGCGGCTTCGAGCCCCTGCGCTACGATGGTCGCGTTTGGATCCGCCGCCAACGAAGCAGCGTCGAGCCGTCCCCGCTGGAACTCCAGGAGCTCTACAACGCGTTTGGGTACATCATCACCGAGGAGCGCTCGATAGAGGCCGGCAGTCTGGCGCACATCGACCTTCAGAGGTTTCGGTCCTACCTCCGGGCACTCGGGCTCGACACGGAACAGGACCCGCAGCCCACCGACGAGGACGACCTCCGCAACCGGGGCGTGCTGACGGAGCTTGGCGGCGCCTTGCGCCCAACCCTCTACGGGGTGCTGGCATTCGGCAGGGAGCCCCAACGCTACCCTCAGACGCGGAATTTCCGTGTGGAGTGTGTGGCCTACGAGGGAAGCGATCGCGCATCCCGGGTACTGCAAGTGGCCGACGCGGCAGGTCGCCTCGACGATCAGGTTCAGAGAGCGGCGGGATGGTTTGCGGGCCTCGGAAAGTTCGAGTCGTACCGTGACCTGATCCGCGAGGATCGTCCGCTGTTGCCGCGCACGGCGATTCGGGAAGCTCTGGTCAACGCCATCGTCCACCGGGAGTATTCCATTACCGGATCGAAGGTGTTGTTGGAGGTCTTCTCGCGGTGCGTCCACGTGACCAGTCCCGGCACGTTGCCCAATCACATGCGGGTAGAGAGCGTTCGCGCAGGTGCCCACCCCCGCTCAAGAAACGAATCTCTGGCGAACTTCATGCTCGCCATGGGCTTCATGGAACAGCGGGGAAGGGGATGGCCCCTATTGCGCCAAGCCATGCGCGAGTTCAACGGCACAGAGCCCGAGCTGGTGCACGACGAGCAAAGCAGATTCGTGAGGGTGAGCTTCGTCCTCGATTGACGGCCATGCCCGAACGCGGCGCGGGCCCTCCGGGTCGTCGAGCCTCCACCGGCTCGAAACTCCGTCACCACCGACGATGTGGGCGTGGTTTGCTGGATTGGCGGTGCGCGGCCCGAGGCCCGAGGGCTAAGCCCAGCGCTCGTCAAGGGGTCAACCGTTACGCTGCGTCCTGTGTCCGTCGTCGCTGGCGGGGGCCGTTCAGCGTGGTGCCGATGAAGGTATAGCGCACGCCGATCTGGTAGGTGGCCAGGAGCACGGCGGTGGTGGCCCCGCAGGTCAGCAGGAAGGCCGCGTGGGGCCCCATTCCCCAATCGGTCGTGAGGAGCTGTCCTCCGATGATCAGCGGAAGGTGCCACAGATATATCCAGTAGGAAGCGTCCGACATGTACCGCACCCAGTAGCGCTGGCGTCCGGCAACCCAGCGGAACGCTCCCATCATGCCGAAGCTTGCGAGCCAAGCAAACGACACTTGGAGCCCCGCTGACGCGATCTGGAACCAACCGGTGCCGACGTATGCGCTCAGCGCGTCGATCTGGTCGGGGTATGCAAAGGCCACTCCGGGCATGAACAACAAGAGCGCGACCGGCAGCGCCGCGGTCCACCGCCGGCGCACCGTCGTGCCGCGTTCGTGGAAGACGGCTCCGAACAGGAAGAACAAGGCATAGTAGAGGAACGTGTCGGGGATCGGCAGGAACCCGGAGGGGACGTCGGCGCCGAACGTCTCTCTCATGGTGTACTGGGGAACCAGCACCATCGGGAGGAGCAGCCACCAGAGACGGCTCTGGAATCGCGCGCCCAACCGCACCAAGGCCAGGAAACCCGCCGCCATCAGCAACAGGTACAGGAGAAACCACAGGTGATAGAGATCCCGGGACCAGGCCGTCGTCCACCCGCCGAAGCCGGAGGGGCTGTCGGGGTAGAACAGGGAAACGGTCGGAACAATCGTGAACATGCCCACGACCAAGGGGACGACGATGCGCTTCAGTCGGTGCACGGCCAGCGCGCGCGGCCCCCGCTTGCCCCACAGCATGGCCGTGAAGAAGCCGCTGAGCATGAAGAAGAGGGGCATCCTGAAGCCGTGAATCAGCAGCAGCAGGTAGGAATACGGGTTGGCCACCGTCGGCGTGTCGTGGGCGTACGGGTGGTAGGCGGGCCAGGCGGGCACGGCGTTGTCGGGCTTCGGGTCGGGCAACAGGAACAAGGCGGCGTGGAGGAGGACGCCCAGCATCATGGCGAAGGCGCGCAGGGCGTCCAGATCGTGAAAGCGCTTCACTGCGCGTTGCCTACCATCGCGTGGCACGATCGGCGTCCAGGACGTCCGGCAACCTGTAGGGGATGCCCGCTTCCTCGAAGAGAGAACGTTGCAGCAGCGTGACGAAGTTGTTGGCGCGGCGGCGAGCCCACCCGCCTGGAAGCAAGCGGCTCAGAAAGGCCACGAAGCGATGCTGCCACTTCAGCATGAAGAGAACGCCCGTGGTCCGTTGCGACGGAAAGCGGAGCTGGTCGGCCAAGTCGTCGCCGACGAGCGCGCGGGAGACGCGATACACGAACTTCGCCATGGCCTGCCGCTTCTTGGGGTCGGTGGCGCCGGTGATCAGCGGAGCCGAGTTGATCAGGGCGTTGGCCATGAGAATGGCCTCTTCGCTGGGCTCCGGCTCGCACATGAAGCCGATGCGGCAGAGCTCGAGCCCCTCGTCGAAGTCGCGAAAGAGGATCGTCTCGGGCACGCCGAACAGCCATGCGACGTAGCGCCAGATCTGCACGAAGCTCTCTCCTTCCTCTTGGTTGATCCGGGCGCCGACCCGGCGAGCTTGCTCGACGAGCAACGACGAGAAGGCGGCAGACGCGAACGCCATGTGAGCGGCGCTGATGGGAGTGCCGTCGCGGCGTTCGTCCCATTCGCCCGGCTGGCGCAGGAGCCGCCGGATCTGCGCATGCACCAGCCGAATGCGAACGGAAAGCTTCCAGGCGTCTCCGCGCCGGTCCAGTCCGCCCGGCAGGCATATCTCGAGCAGGTGGCGGTTGTTCTGCTGCAAGCGCCGAACGCCGTAGTCGGTGAGCCTGCCGGTCCTGAAGAAGGACTTGCTGATCAATGTGGAGAAGCCGCTGACGAGCACGCTGGTGACGTGCACGGCGATGAACAAGTCGGAGTGCTGGTGGTACGCGCGCATCCCCGGCACCAAGGACGGCAAGTCCACCCACGGCGGCGGCGCCGACGTTCTGGCGAAGAACTCCTGCAACGCAGGGGGGGCGGTGGAGAGCGCCTCGTCGCGCTGCTCCATTCCTGCCGCGATCAGGCGGTGCGCCTCTTGTTGGCCGTGGGGGGCCAGCGCTTCCACGGCGGCGTCGGCCAGGGGATCGCCAATGACGGTGTGGCGGATGTAGTTGTCGGCCAGACGGCTGTTCAGTGCACGAGCCTTGCCGTATCCCGGCTCGTAGGCCGCGGGTATGCGCATGGTTCGACGCTCCGACTCGGGTTCTTGCGCTGCAACCAAGCTAACCAAGTCCCGGTCCCCGAATCGGTCTCACAGCGAGTAGCCCAGGATATCCAGCCCGGGACGGCAGGCTTGGACCAGCTCCGCCTGTTCCGCCGGCTCCAGGTCGTTGAACCGGGAGACGGTGGGCCGGGGAATCACGGACGCGGCGCGCACCCACTCGTCGTCCTCCAGCTCCGGGGCCACGAAGCGGATCAGGCGGCGGATCTGCGCCTCCGGCTCAGCCTGCATGTCCTCCATCTTCACGTTCAGAAGCGCTTCGGGGGGCAAGTCCGCCAGCGCCCAACGGCTTCGCTCGACCATCGCGCTCCAAAAGCGGCCGAAGTCGCCGAGCGTCAACTTGCCGTAGGGCAAGCGCTTGGGCGGAAGGAGCGTGCCGCCGATCCACTCGATCCAAGGACTGACGCGGTTCCAGTGCCGGCTCGTAGCGATCGAGCGCGCGGCGTCGATGCCCACCGATCGGACTGCGCGAGTCGTGGCCACCAAGGTGGAGAAGACGTAGTGGTCGCGCATCGACAGCGCCGTGTCCCGACCGTCCCTGTACATGTGGACGATGCGGGCGTCCGGGTAGTCGGACAGGAGCCGCGAAGCCAGCAACAGCGACGCGCCGGACCGCTCCACCCACAGGTCGCGCTCGAATCGTCGGCGCAACCATTCGAAGAGTTCGCGGAAGTGCTCGCTGGGGCGTCGCCGAGGCCATGTCGGCACAACCTGCGCCAACTCGTCGAAAAGGGCGTCGCATTCGTCCGTGAGGTGGGGCAGCGCGGTGCACGCCAGCGGAGGGACGTCGTCGCGCGTGTAGCGCGCACCAGGAGATCCGAACGGATACAGAACTTCCTTGTAGCCGGCCTGCAAGCCCTCGTGCAGCCACTTCGACTGGTTGCTGAACGCCCGCCAAATGTGCTCTCCGCTGCACCGGCGGCGACGGAACGGCCCCTGCCCCACCGTCGTGAAGGTCTCGGACAAGCTGAGCACCCGCGGGTGGGTGTTCAGAATCTCGGAAAGCATGGTGGAGCCGCATCGGCCCGTGCTCAAGCACAACACTGGCGGCAAGAAGGCTTTGGCCACGGGTGCTCGACTGGCGGATGAGAACGATTGTCGCAAATCTCTCCAACGTTTGCGAACAACACTCCATCCTAACCCGGACGGACGGAGCCGCGCAAGGCGAGCGGCGCGATCTCGAGAAGGGGTGATCCGGACCAAGCTGGACCTGGAGCTGACTTGGCGCCCGGCCGCGATCCCCGCCAAGAGGGTTGCGTCCGGGCGAAGGGTTGCGAGATTGCATCGCACTCAAGCGGCCCCGAGAGTCCGCAGCCCGGCCCGCGCCGCGACGTCGACTTGTCCGGCAGCGCCCAATCCGGCTCTCCAAGTCCAAAGGAGCAATCGCAATGGCCGATTTCGCAGCGAACGTGGTTCGAGTCAGGATTGAAGAGCATCCCAACGCCGATGCCCTGGAGATCGGCAAGGTCAACGACGTGACGGTGATCGTTGTCAAGGACAAGTACAGGACCGACGACCTTGCTGCCTACATTCCCGAAGCCGCGATCGTCCCCGACGACGTGCTCGAACTGCTGGGCCTCGTCGGCAAGCTGTCGGGCAAGCAGAAGAACCGTGTGAAGGCGATAAAGCTGCGGGGCGTGGTGTCCGGCGGCCTGTTGCACCCGCTGGGCCAGGGCCGCCTCGAGGGCGTCGACTTGGCCGAGGGAGACGACGTCACGGAACTGCTGGGCCTCGTCAAGTACGAGCCGCCGATCCCCGTGGCCATGGAGGGGCAGGTCTTCGCGGCCCAAGGCGCGACGGTCAAGTACGACATCGACAGCATCCGCCGCTACCCCGAACTGCTGCCCCGTCAGACCGCTGTGGTCGTCACGGAGAAGCTGCACGGAACGTGGTGCTGCATGGGCTGGCATCCCGACTTCGGCGACATCGTGAGCTCGAAGGGGATGAGCGGCCGCGGCTTGGCCCTCCGGCTGACGGAGGAAAACGAGGGCAACTTGTACGTTCGGGCGTTCCGGGCGTGGAGCGATTGGCTGGAGTCCGTCCTCGGGCGCCACCGCGAGACAGGGAAGCCCTATTACGTCCTCGGCGAAGTCTTCGGCCGCGGCGTCCAGGATCTGCACTACGGCCTGCCCAACCCCGGCTTCCGCGTCTTCGACGTGCGGGTCGGCCCCCGCTACTTGCCCTGGCCGGAGGTGGAGGCGCTGGCGACGGCGGAAGACGGCCCCGGCGTAGTCCCGGTTCTCGGCGTCGTCGAGGACTGGCCCGAAGCCGAGAAGTACGTCTCTGGAAGCACGACCTTGGGTAGCGCACACGTCAGGGAGGGCGTCGTCATGCGCCCGTTGCATGCCTCCTGGAGCGTAGGCGACCCCGACGACCGCCCCATCGCGAAATGGGTCAGCGACGCCTTTCGTGTCAGGAGAGGCGGCACGGACTTCAACTGAGCCGGGAGCGACCAAACGAAGCTCTTGCTGGGGAATGTCCTTCGGACTATGGTTTCGCCCCCATGGAACCCGCTCTTCATAAGACTCGGCGTCCCACCACGCCCGCGGCCGAAGAAATCCTCGGCGGCTACTTCCCCGTGCTGGACCACGGCTTCGTGGCGCTGGTCGACTACATGGGAAGCGACGACGACGTCGAGAGCGCCGCTCGCGTGAGCTACGGCCACGGGACGCGCAAGGTCTCGCAGACGCGGGGGCTGGTGAGGTACCTTCGGCGCCACCTCCACACGACCCCGTCCGAGATGGTCGAGTTCAAGTTCCACTGCGCCATGCCGATCTTCGTGGCCCGGCAGTGGATTCGTCACCGAACGGCGTCCGTCAACGAATACAGCGGCCGCTACTCGTTGATGCCGTTGCTGTTCTACAGGCCCGCGGAGGCCCACTTCGCGCTCCAAAGCGCGACCAACAAGCAGGGGAGGGCCAAGCAGGCCGCGCTTCCGGGCTTCGACGAAGCTGGACTGGCGCCCGGCTCCGAGCTCCATCGCGACGCTGTTAGCCGCTGGGACGCGTCCCGCGAGCGGGTTGGGGACGACTACGCATGGCTGGTGGGGGAAGACGTCGCCCGCGAACTGGCTCGAATCGACCTTCCCCTGTCCACCTACACTCAGTGGTATTGGAAGATCGATCTCCACAATCTTCTTCACTTCCTGACCTTGCGCGTGGACTCGCACGCCCAATGGGAGATCCAAGAATACGGCCAGGTGATGGCCGGGATCGTCAAGCGGGTCGCGCCCATGAGCTACGAGGCGTGGATCGACTACCAAGTCGCAGGGGGCAGGATGTCGCGGGGCGAGCTCGAGGCGTTGTCGCGGCTGCTGTCTGTGGAGGGGGACGGGATCGCGGCGCGGCTTGCCGACGACTCGGACGGCCCCGTCGCCCGCCTCTCCGACGCCGAACTCGCCGAACTTGGGCTGTCGAGCCGCGAAGTCGGCGAACTCAAGGCCAAGCTGAAGCCGGACCCTGTTCCCGACTTCGAACTGGACTTGAGCGCAATGCGCGACGCCGAAGCGGTGGAAGCGGAGATGCTCCAAGCGGTGCCCGCGACGGATCGCGGCTCCACGAAGACGCAGACGTAGCGCCGCGTTCCCCCGTGGACTCCCGGGCGCGCCGGCAGACGGCCCGCCGTCCCGTTATCCAGCCACCACCACCGTCTTCACGTTCACGAACTCCAGCATCCCGAACTCGGACAGCTCCCGTCCGATGCCGCTCGCCTTCACGCCGCCGAAGGGCAGGCGCGGGTCGGACTTGACGAAGTCGTTGACGAAGCAGGAGCCGGCCTCGATGCCGGTGCGGGCGATTCGTTCTCCGCGCTCCGGGTCGCTCGTGAACACGGCGGCGCCCAGGCCGTAGGCGGTGTCGTTGGCGATTCGGAGGGCGTCCTCCTCGGACTCGGCGCGGATGACGCTGGCCACGGGGCCAAAGAGCTCCTCGTCGTAGGCGGGCATCCCCGGGCCGACTTCGGCCAGGACCGTCGCCGGATAGTACCAGCCGGGAACGTCGGGCGTCCTTCCGCCCAGCAGGCAGCGTGCTCCGGCTTCCATGCTGCGGGCGACTTGCGAGGCCAGTTCGTCGCGCAGGTCCCGGCGGGCCAGGGGGCCCACGTCGGTCGCCGGCGCCATGGGCTCGCCCACGCGAACCCGCGACATTCGCTCCACCACGGCCTCGGTGAACCGATCCGCGACGGCTTCGTGGACGATGAAGCGCTTGGCGGCGACGCAGCTCTGTCCCCCGTTGACCAGCCGCCCGGCCACGCAGGCCTCCGTGGCAAGAGTCAAGTCCGCATCCTCCAAGACGACGTAGGGGTCGCTGCCGCCGAGCTCCAGGACGCAGGTCTTGACTTCGCGCCCGGCGACCTCCGCCACGCTTCGGCCCGCCCGCGTGCTTCCCGTGAGCGTCACGCCTTGCACGCGCCCGTCGCGGATCAGCCCGCCCACCGCCGGAACGTCGACGAAGAGATTCGCGAACAGGCCGTTCGGAAGACCCGCCGCCTCGAACGCGTCCACGAGCTGCAATGCGCAGTACGGCACGTTCGGCGCGTGCTTGAGAAGCATCCCGTTGCCCGCGACCAGCGCCGGCGCCGCCGCCCGCACGACCTGCCAGTACGGGAAGTTCCAGGGCATGACGGCGAGAACCAAGCCTAGCGGCTGGAACGTCACGTAGCTCTTCGGCGAATCCGTCTCGACGGGACGGTCGCCCAGGAAGGACGCCCCGTGCTCCCCGTAGTAGTCCAGCGCGAGCGCGCACTTCCGCACTTCGGCCAACGCCTCGCGCAAGGGCTTGCCCATCTCCTGCGTCATGATCTCGGCGAGCTTGGCTTCCCGCCGGCGCAGCGTCCGGGCGGCGTCCCCCACGATCCGCGCCCGCTCCTCGACGGGTCGGCGGGCCCAGTCGCGTTGCGCGCTCGCCGCGGCGCTCACGGCGGCTTCCAGGCCGGCGGAGGAAAGGAACGGATACTCGCGAAGAGTCTCGCCGCTGGCCGGGTTGACGGTGGCGAATCGCATGGGTCTCCCAAGACGTGGTTCGTGCAGGGACCGGGAGGCTGGCCCGGGCGGCTAGGCCAATCTTAACGACGGCGCTTGCCGAACGGCGCACCGGTCGGCAACTTGCCCTCCATGGTTCTGCCCCTGTCGGCTCCGGCTCGCTCCTCCGCCCCCTCGGTCTCGCTCGCCTCCCTGGACCAGCTCTGGTTCCAAGTGGCGGGCACGGTGTGCAACCTGCGATGCCGCCACTGCTTCATCTCTTGCTCGCCCGACAACCACTCCTTCTGGTTCATGTCCAGGGAGATGGTGCGGGCCGCGCTCGAAGAGTCCGCTGGGATGGGCGTCGAGGAGTACTACTTCACCGGCGGCGAACCCTTCATGAACCACGACATGGAGGACATCCTGGAAGACACGCTGCGCTTCGGCCCGGCGACGGTCCTGACCAACGCCACGCTCCTCCCGCCCCGGCGCGTCGACAGGCTGCGGCGAATCGCTGGCGCCAGCCGCCACGCCTTGGAGTTCCGCGTCAGCGTGGACGGCCCGACGGCGGAGACCAACGACGCCATCCGGGGCGCGGGCGCGTTCGAGCGGGCGATGGAAGGGGTCGGGCGCTTGGCGGGCGCGGGCTTCCGTCCAATCGTCACCGCCATGCAGAGCTGGCCCGGCGACGAGACCGCCGCCAAGCTCTGCGCCTTCCGCAGCTCGTTGGAGGCCGTGGGATACGCCGACCCCCGCCTCAAGATCCTGCCGCCGCTGCTCATCGGCGAAGAAGCGCACCGGAGCCGCGGCTACGCCCCCGAAGAAGCCGTCACCCACGAGATGCTGTGCGGCTTCGACCTGGACCAGCTTCTGTGCAGGCGCGCTCGGCTGGTCACCGCCGACGGCGTCTACGCCTGCCCCATCCTGTTGGACTTCCCCAGCGCCCGCCTAGCTGATTCGCTGTCCGAAGCGGTTCGGACCGACGCGCCCCTCGCCGAGGCCGCCTGCTACACCTGCTACGTCAACGGCGCCATCTGCTCCAACGCCACGACCGGAACGCAGTGTTGCGGATAGGGTAGCCGCTCGACCACCACGTCCCGCCAGTCCGCCGCCAGGGCCGCCGCGGTTCCCGGTTCGGCCGGCAGCCCCATGACGCTCCAATCGTCGGCCCGCTCGCCCGGGACGGCCAGCTCGGCCAAGCGGCCGTCCTCGCCCGCCTCCATGTCCACCGAGAACGAACGGAACGGGATGGCGAGGCCCCCTCCGAGCGCCTTCGCGAAGGCTTCCTTTCGGGTCCAGAGCCGAAAGAACGCGGCCTCGCGCTCGCCCTCGCCCGCTGCCGCCAGCCACCGCCGCTCGCCAGCCGCGAACCGCCGCGCCACCACGGCCTCGAGCCGCCGCACCGGCCGCACCCGCTCGACATCGACGCCCACGCGCCCCCGGGCCGCCACCGCGACCAACAAGCGCTCGCCCGAATGCGACAGGTTGAAGGACGGCCCGCCCGGCAGGAACGGCTTGCCGTGCTTCCCGTAGCTGAACCGAAGCTCGCGGGCGTCGTCGTCGGTCAGCTTGGCCAGCGCCGTTCGCAGGAAGGCCCGCCCAGTCACGAAGCGCCGCCGTCTCCCGGCGTCCTTCATGCGCTCCGCCCGCGCCCGCTCGTCCGCGTCAAGCAAGGCCCAGCCGTCCCCCGCCGCGCCGCCCCGCATGTCGGCCTCCCACAGGTACGCCACGTCGGGCCGGAGCGCCTCCGTCACCGTCCCGGCAGCGCCCTCCGGCCCGCGACCAGCCAGTCGAGCGTGGCCTTTTGGGCCGCCGTCGGCTCGGACGGGAGCCCAACGAGAAATGCGCGCGCCCCCCGCGCCCTGGGCAGATGGAGGATCATGTCGCCGGAGTCGCCGGGCGCCGCGTAGGGCCGCCGTCGGCCGGAGGGGTCCACGGCCACCGCTTCCCCCGGCGACGTCAGTTCGGCCAGCCGCAATCCAAAGATCCGCCACGCCTGCAGGGGGTCCGCCCCGCCCTCCGCAATGGACGGAACCAGTTCTTCCTCGTAGTATTCTACGGCTTCGGCGTACGCCTGCTCGTTGGTGCGCTTCAAGTCCCTCAGCCGGTCGCGGTAGTAGTTGCGCGGGTCCCGTGCGCCGGCGTTGGCGCGGGCTTCGTCGAAGCGGGCGTCGGCCGCCTCCTTCAGGCCGGGGTCCATGGCTGATTCGCGCTCCGGTTCAGGGGAGCCGCCGAGGTTGGGCGAGTTTGCTGGGGCGGGGCAGCTGTTAAGTCTCGGGCCGCGAAGGGAGGAAGGCAAATGCTGTCTGCGCGCATCGATCCCGCCGAGGAATTCCTCGATCTCTCCTGGGAGATGTTCGGCGAACTCTGCCGGGCGCTCGCGCTGAAGGTCGCGCGCGCGTACGACCCCGAGATCGTCGTGGGAATCGCCAAGGCGGGCGTGATTCCCGGCGCCGTCGTGGCCTCGATGCTCCAGCGCGACTTCTTCTCGCTCAAGATCACGAGGCGCGAAGGCGCGGAGATCGTCCGCGATCGCCCGGCGGTGCTGTCGGCCGCCCCGCCCCAGACACGGGGCAAGCGCGTCCTCATCGTGGACGAGATCACCACCTCGGGAGACACGTTGCGCCTCGCGCTCGCCGCCGTTCGCGACGCCAGGCCCGCCGAAGTGCGCACCGCCACGAGCTTCGCGCGGCCGGACGGACACCAGCCCGACTTCTTCGCCCTCGCCACCGCGGCCACGCTCGTGTATCCCTGGAACCGCAAGATATTCCAGGGCGGGCAACTGGTGGCGAACCCCCGCTACCGGCATCTGGACGGCTAGCTCCAGCCGACTGGCTCCAGCCCCTACTCCCCCGCCGCCATCGCGTCCAGGAAGGCCGCGTTGGTGTCGTGGCGCGCCATCCGTTCGGCCAGGAACTCGACCGCGTCGGCAGGCGGCATGTCGGCCAGGAAGTTGCGCAGCAGGTAGACGCGGTTCAGCTCGGTCTGGGTGAGCAGCAGCTCCTCGCGGCGCGTCCCCGAGAGGTTGAGGTCGATGGCGGGGAAGATGCGTTGGTCGGCGATCCGGCGATCCAGCACGAGCTCCATGTTGCCAGTGCCCTTGAATTCCTCGAAGATCACCTGGTCCATGCGGCTGCCGGTCTCCACGAGGGCCGTCGCCACGATCGTCAGCGAGCCGCCGCCGGGAATGTTGCGGGCCGATCCGAAGAAGCGCTTGGGATGCTGCAGCACCTTCGCGTCCAGCCCGCCCGACAGAATCCGCCCCGAGTTGCGGGCCAAGGTGTTGTAGGCGCGCGCCAGCCGCGTGACCGAATCGAGCAGGATCACCACGTCCCGGCCGTGCTCGACCTGCCGCTTGGCCTTCGCCAGCGCCATCTCCGCGACCTTGCGGTGCCTCTTGGGCGGTTCGTCGAACGTGGAGGCCAAGACGTCGCCGGAGACGCATTCCTCCATCTCCGTGACCTCCTCCGGCCTCTCGTCCACGAGCAGGACCACGAGGTGGACCTCGGGATGATTGGCCGAGATCGCCCGCGCCATCTCGCGCAGGATCGTGGTCTTCCCGGCCTTGGGCGGGGAGACGATCAGCCCGCGCTGCCCCATGCCCACCGGCGCGATCAGGTCCATGATCCGCATGGCGATGCTGCCGCCGGGCGACTCCAGCGTCAGCCGGCCGTCCGGGTAGCCGGGGCGGAGGGCGTCGAAGGAGGCGCGCTCTCCCAGTCCGTCCGCGCGATTGCCGTTGACGCTGTCCACGCTTGCCAGCGCCAGGTACCGTTCCGCCCGGCGAGGCGGCCGCACGCGCCCCGCCAAGGTGTCGCCCCTTCGAAGCGAGAAGCGCCGAATGTGGCCGGGGCTGACGTAGACGTCGTCGGGGCCGTACAAGTACTGCCAGTGCCCCGACCGCAGGAAGCCGTAGCCATCCGGCAGGATGTCGAGCACGCCCTCGATCGTCGGCGGCGTCCCCTGCGGGGCGGTGAGCTCGTGGATCTTGAGGACGAGATCGGGCTTGCGCAGGGTCGCGTAGCGCGGGATGTTCAGCGTCTTGGCGTGCTCGTAGAGTTCAGCGACCGAGCTGTTCGCGAGTTCTGCGATGTCCATCGGTGGGTTTTTGGGGAAG
Organism: Longimicrobiales bacterium; assembly: GCA_958295645.1. Taxonomy (GTDB): domain Bacteria; phylum Gemmatimonadota; class Gemmatimonadetes; order Longimicrobiales; family Gaopeijiaceae. Next base: position 1,997,155 of record OY282361.1, on the reverse strand, counting down.
CCAGGACTGCGGGTCGTGCAGCAACGGGCGCGTGAACGGCGGGCTCGAAGATCGTGCCAGAGCGGGAACATCGTGCCGGGAGCCGTCGCGGAGCGGCAGCCGAGCCGCGCTTCGTGCGACGGCCTCGGGAGGCCGCAACGGCGCTTCCGGGAAGAACGGGTTTCGTGGAACAAGGATTGCGACCAAGGCGATGAAGGTCAAGGCTTGCCCGGATGGCTCGGCATAACCGCCCCGGCTCCGGAGAGGATCAGCGCGGGTTCGCGTACGACATCAGCTACGCGCCCGACTGGCTCGACCAAGTCCGCATCACGCGGCAGCTGTCGTCGGGAAGGCAGTCCACCAAGACGCTCTTCCGAAACCCGTCGCGGCGCCCGCAGGGCGAACCCGGGCCGGTCGCGCGGACGCGGATCGAATCGCCCGCCCAGGGCCTCGCCATAGAGGTTTCGGTCAACACGGGGGAGGGCGTCCGGAGCCTGGGCGTGCACTGGCACAAACCGGGCAGCCTGCAGCCCGCGGTGGACCGGGTCGCGTTCACGCTCAAGGCGTTCTCGGAGCGATGAGGCCGACGGCGACGCCTCATCGAACGGCGACGGTTGGGCGGGGCCTCTTCGGCGGACTCGCGGCCGTCGGGCGGGGCGTCTCCGGCGGGCTGGCGGGCGTCGGGCGCGCCTCGCGTCTCGGGGTCGCCGCCGGCCGCTCGCTGGGCAAGGTGGGCATGTGGGCGCCGCAGCTCTCGCCCCAGATGGCCCGGGTCGGCGTGGCCTCCGTGCCCATCGCGCTCTTCATCGCCACCTTCACCGGCATCGTCATGTCGCTGCAGGCGTCCTACACGCTGACCGGGACGATTCCGCTCTACTTCGTCGGCGTCCTCGTGAGCAAGACCATGATCCTCGAGTTGGGGCCGGTGCTCACGGGCTTGACCCTGGCCGGCCGCGTCGGCGCCAACATCTCCGCCGAGCTGGGCACGATGCGCGTGACCGAGCAGGTCGACGCGCTGGAGACGCTGGCCTACGACCCGGTGGCCTATCTGGTGGCGCCGCGCGTGCTGGCGGGGACGATCATGTTCCCGGTCGTGGCGCTGCTCGCGGTGACGGTGGGCATCGCCTCGGGCTGGGTGGCCGCGTTGCAGTTGTTGGACATGTCCTCGGCGGAGTTCGTCAAGGGTCTGCGGCTCTTCTTCGAGCCTTGGGACGTGTGGTTCTGCGTGATCAAGTCGGTGTCGTTCGGTTTCGTCGTGACCAGCGTCGGTTGCTTCTGCGGGCTGAGCACGCGGGGCGGGGCGGAGGGCGTGGGCCGCAGCACGACCCGCGCGGTGGTGGCGTCGAGCATGATCATTCTCTTCTTGGACGCCGTGTGGGCGGCCGTGCTGTTGTAGGCGCGCCCGCGGTGAGCATTGAGATCGTCGCCGGCCAAGCCTGGGCCTCTCGAAGCCGGGGCGCCTGCCGCTCGGGGCCGGGCCGGTGAGCATCGAGATCCGCGGGCTCCGCAAGTCGTTCGGGGAGAAGGAGATCCTGCGCGGCTTCGACCTGCAGGCAGGCGAGAACGAGATCGCGGCCATCGTCGGCCCGTCCGGCGTCGGCAAGTCCGTGCTGCTGAAGCATGTCGTGGGGCTCCTGCGTCCGGACGCAGGCTCGGTGGTGGTGGACGGGACGACGGTCGGCGAGTCGCACGGAAGCGCGCTGGCCGACTTGCGGCGCCGAATCGGCTACGTCTTCCAGTTCGCGGCTCTCTTCGACTCGATGACGGTCGCCGAGAACGTGGGCATGGGGCTGCGCCGGGCCGCGGGATGGACGCCGGATCGGATCCGCGCTCGCGCCGAGGCCTGCCTCGCGATGGTGGGCCTCGAGGGCATGGGGAGCCGTCGTCCAGCCGACCTGAGCGGCGGCCAGCGGAAGCGAGCGGGACTGGCGCGCGCCATCGCCTTCTCGCCCAAGTACCTTCTGTACGACGAGCCCACGACGGGCCTCGACCCGGTCACGACCACCTCCATCGACCGCCTGATGCTCCGCATGAGGGACGAGCTGGGCGTTGCGACGCTGGTCGTCACGCACGACATGACGAGCGCGTTTCGCGTGGCCGACCGAATCACGCTGCTGCACGAGGGCCGGGCGTGGTTCACGGGCGTCCCCGCGGAGGTTCGGTCTTCCGGCGATCCGGTGGTCCGCGGGTTCGTGGAAGGCGATCCCGGGCTTTATTATGGAACCGGGGCCGGCGAGCCTACGGCGGGACGCCCGCGCTAGGCTGGCCGACGGGGAGGATTTCGCGCCGGCCGGGCGGACGAGGGCAGGCCCGCGCCGGGCCGACCGAAGCGGCCTCGCAAAGGAGGGAGGGGGGAATGGACAGGAGACGGGACGCCTTGGTTGGGGCGGTGGTGATCTTGGGGGTCCTGGCCGGCATCACGGGATCGGTCTGGCTTGCGAGCGGCTGGGGAAGCGACGGCCAACCCGTGCGCGCGGTCACGGCGGACGCGGGGCAGACGATGCCGGGGGCCGCGGTCAAGTTCCGGGGCGTGGACGTGGGACGGGTGGACCGGGTGCGGATTGCTCCGGGCGGGGAGGCCGTCGTGATCGAGATGATCGTGCGTCCGGACCTCGTGCTTCCGGCCGCGCCCGCCGTGCTCCTGGCGCCCGAGTCGATGTTCGGCGACTGGCAGGCCGAGATCGTGAGCCGGGACGACTTCCCGGGCCGCGTGTTCCTGGAGCGGCCGGACTTGGAGGCGCTGCCGGGCGCGACGTTGCCGGACATGTCGCGGCTCACCGCCACCGCCGACGAGATCGCGCGAAACCTGACCGTCATCTCCGACCGGTTCCGCATCGCGTTCACCGAGGAGACCGCCGAGAACCTGCGCCGCGCGATCGACAACATCTCCGCGCTCAGCGACGGCCTCGCCGAGATCGTCGACCAGCAGGCCAACCGCTTCGACGACTTGGCCGATGGCGTGGAGCAGTCGGCCCAGGACCTCGGGGCCGCCGCCCGCGCGGCGCGGCTCTCGTTCGAGCGCATCGACGCCATCGTCCAGAACGCGGACGTCGAGGCGATGGTGACGGATGCGGGGGCCGCGGCCGCCAACGTGCGCACCGTCACCGAAGACGCGGGCGTCTTTCTGGAGGATCTGCACGCGGCCGTGCAGCGCGCCGACTCCACCTTCGCCCGCCTGGATCGCTTGATGGCGGCCGCCGAAGCGGGCGAGGGGTCGCTGGGCCGTCTGCTGACGGACCCCGCCATCGCCGACGGCGCAGAGGGGGCCCTGGCGGAAATCAGGACCCTGCTCGCGGACATCCGCGAGAACCCGGGCCGCTACCTCCGCTTCTCGGTCTTCTAGAGATGTCTGCGAACCGATCTGCGCCCGTCGTCGAACGCAGCGCTGGAGGCGTGTTGGTGCGCCTGCTGGCGGGGACTTGGCAGGCGTTGCTGATTCGCACCGTCGGCGGACAGTGGTCGCTTCCGAAGGGCCACGTCGAAGGCGGCGAGTCGCTTCGGGAGGCGGCCGCGCGCGAAGTCGAGGAGGAGACCGGGCTCCGGCCGCGCACGGTGGGTCCCAAGGTGGGCACGGCGGACTGGTTCTTCCGAAAGGGAGAGAAGACCATCCACAAGTACTGCACCTATTTCCTTATGCGCGCGGGGGCGGGCGAAGCTGTTCCGCAGAGGGCGGAGGGCATCACGGACTGCCGCTGGCTGCCGGTCGCGGAGGCCGTCGCCACCGTGACGTTCGACAACACGCGCGCGGTCGTCGAGCGGACGGGCGCGGCCATCGAGGAGGCGGGATGGTAAAGGCGGGCGGATCGAGTTCGTGGCGGTTGTTCCAGGGAGCCGTGCTGGCGCTGGTGGCGGGCTTCTTCCTGCTCGGAATGCGGGACTTCCTGAATCCCTTCCTGCTCTACTGCGCGTTCGTGGCGCTGCTCGCGCCTTTCCGGTCGTTCCGGGGGCACGCCCATGTGCTGCTGGTGGCCACGGCGCTCGTGCTTCTCTGGCTGCTGAAGACGGCGGGTTCGCTGCTGGCGCCCTTCTTCCTGGCGTTCGTTCTCGCCTACATGCTGGATCCGCTTGTGGATCGCCTGTCGGCCCGCCCCCGGATCGGCCGCCAGACCGCCATCTTCCTGATTCTGGCGCCGGTGCTCGCGTTCGCTGGGCTCGCAGCCGGACTCGGCATCCCCGCCATGCTCCGCCAAGCCGGAGAACTGATGGGCGCGGCCCCTGCCGCCTTCGCCGCGGTGCAGGACTGGGCCGCCCGTCTGGCTGCAGGGGCTCTCGAGTCAGACTTGCCGCTGGTGGACGAAGCGGTCTTGCTGGCCCGCATTCAGGAGATTGACGCCGGAGCGGTGACCGACTTCCTCGAGGCGCAGGCGGCCCGGATCGCGAGCGGCGCCTGGGCGGCCTTCCTGGGACTGGGCCGGGGATTCGGATTTCTCGTGACGCTGCTCGGGTATCTGGTCCTGACGCCCGTGCTCACCGTCTACCTGCTGCGCGACTACGACCTCGTCGTGGCCCGGGTCGGCGGCCTCGTGCCGGTGCGCTGGCAAGCCGCGGCGCGCAGCGCCTTTCGCGAATACGACACGCTGTTGTCGCGCTACCTGCGCGGCCAGATACTGGTCGCCGCCATCGTGGGCGCGCTCACTTGGCTGGGTCTGCTCGTGACGGGCTTCCCCTACGCGTTCTTCCTGGGGGCGACGGTGGCGGTCCTTGGCGTCGTGCCCTACCTGGGCGTGCTCCTTTCGCTGGCGCCGGCCGTGGCCATCGCGCTGGGCACTGGGGAGCCCGGCGCGGCGTTGCTCAAGGTCACCGTCGTCTACGGTCTCGCGCAGGGACTCGAAAGCGCCGTGATCAGCCCCCGGATCGTGGGCGGCTCCGTGGGGCTCCACCCTGTTTGGATCGTGCTGGCCCTCTCCTTGGGCGGCCTCTACTTCGGATTCGCCGGCCTCTTGCTGGGCGTGCCGGCGGCCGTCGGGGTCAAGTTGCTCGCGACCCGGGCCGAGACCATGTACCGGGCGTCGGCGCTCTACGGCGACGAGGGCTGACGTCTCGCCTTGCCAGACAGCCGCCGAAGCGGCTTACTTGTAGTCGTCTCCTTACATTCCCCCGGGAGCCCTGCATGGCCGTCATCGAGGCGCGAGGCCTGACCAAGCGCTACAAGGAAGTCGTCGCCGTGGACGACGCCAGCTTCGCCGTGGAACGAGGCCAGGTGTTCGGATTCCTCGGCCCGAACGGGAGCGGCAAGACCACGACCATTGGAATGTTGCTCGGCATCGTCCGGCCCACAGCGGGGTCGTTCAGCCTCTTCGGCGCTTCCACTCCGGGCGCACTCGTCGCGGCGCGCGCCCGCACCGGCGCCACGCTCGAGACGCCCAACTTCTACCCCTACATGAGCGGCCGGGACAATCTCCGGATCGCCGCCAACGTGAAGAGGGTCGGCCGGGCGCGCATCGAGGAGTGCTTGGACATCGTAGGCCTGCGGGGGCGCGCCAAGCATCGCTTCAAGACCTATTCGCTGGGCATGAAGCAACGGCTCGCGCTCGCCGCCGCGATGCTGGCCGACCCGGAGCTGGTCGTCCTGGACGAGCCCGCCAACGGCCTCGACCCGCAGGGAATGAGGCAGATCCGCCGCATCATCCGCGGCATGGCCGAGCGCGGCAAGACGATCTTCCTGTCGAGCCACTTGCTTTGGGAAGTCGAGCGCACCTGCACTCACGTGTCGATCATTCGCAGAGGTCGCATCATGAAGACGGGCGCCGTGAGCGACATCGTAGGCGGCGACAAGCACGTGGTCGTGAAGGCGGACGACATCGAACGGCTGCTCGCGGTCATGGACGGCTACCCCGGGGCCTCGTCGGCCAGGATCAGCAACGGCGCCGTCGTGGCGCGCCTGGATTCCGGCGACTTGGGGACGCTGAGCCGCTACTTGTCGGGCCACGGGGTCCACCCGTCGCATCTCGCGGCGGAGAGCAAGACCCTGGAAGAGGTGTTCATGGAACTCACCGACGGCACGCCGCCGGGAGCAGCGGAGGCTTCGTGACCGGCGCCCGCTCGCATCTCGGTTCCGTCGAGGCGCTCGGCCGCGACCGGCCACGGCGCCGAAGCGGGCTGGCGGGAATTTTGTTCCGCAACGAGGCGCTCAAGGCGCGCAAGCGTCCGGCGTTCTGGGTGCTCACGGGCCTCTTGATGGTCTTCGTCGCGGTCGCGACCGTCGCGACGGGCCGTTTTTCGCCTGTCGAGATGGGCTGGAAGACGGGCTGGACGATGGTTCCGATGGGCGCGAACATGGGATCGATGTGCTTCGCGCTGGCGGTCGCGCTCTTGTTCGCCCCGGAGTTCAAGTGGCGCACGGGTCGGCAGGGCGTGATCGACGGGCTGGCCAAGGAGAGCTTCTTCGCGGGCAAGCTGTTGCTCTCGGCAGTTCTCGCGCTGTGGTTTGCCGGACTGGCTTGGGCGGCCGGCGCGGCGGGCCTGCTGGCCTTCCCGCCGACTGGCGAAATGACGGCTTCCACAGTTGCCGACTTGAAGGCGTGGGCGGGGATGGGCCTGGGAATGGCGGTGTGGGGAGGCTCGGCGTTCTGCTTGGCCGCGCTGACGCGGGGCGGAGCCGCCACGGTAGGCATCCTGTTGGGATACTATGTGGTGGAGGGCATCGCGGCCAGCATTGGAATGTTCTGGGCCGCGATGAAGGGATACGACTGGCTAGCGAAGGCCATCGGGTACCTGCCGGGCCGGGTCGCCGAAGGACTGTCCAGCCGCGAGCTCTACTATGCCTCGCCGCTTCCGGCCGACGCGGGCCTGCTTGCGGAGAGCCCGGGCTTTGCATTGCTTGCGGAGAGCCGGAGCTTTGCGTTGCTTGCGGGGGCCGCCGCCGCATATTCCCTGGCGTTCGTTGCCATCTCCTTCGTCAACTTTCGCAAGAGAGACTTATGAACACGAACCGAAGGCGGTTCCTCAAGATCGCGGCGGCGGCCGGCGGAGGGCTGGCTGCGGGAGCGTCGGCGCCGGCCAAGGCCGTTGCGCAACGGACGGGTGTCGCCTCGGCGCAACGACTGGACGCCGCTGGTGGGCAACCGCCGAACTCCGGCGCTGCGCGCAAGATTCTGATCCTGGGCGGGACGAACTTCATTGGTCCTCACCAGGTGGAATACGCGCTCTCTCGCGGCCACGAAGTGACTCTGTTCAACCGGGGCCGCACGAACCCGCACCTGTTTCCCGACGTGGAGAAGCTGGTCGGCGACCGCAACGACGACCTGAGCGTGCTCGAGGGCCGCAGGTGGGACGTTGTCGTGGACAACTCGGCGATCAGGCCCGCCTGGGTCGATCTCAGCGCCAACCTGCTCAAGGACGCCTGCGAGCGGTACGTCTTCGTGTCCACGCGTTCGGTGTACGCGGACACCAGCCGCGTCCCGATGTCCTCGGCGGCGCCGGTGTGGACGTACGAGTCCGCGGGCGTGGAGCCGGGAGCGGAGCGGCTGCCCTACGGCCTCAGCAAGGCCCTGGCGGAACAAGTCGTTCGCGACGCCTTCGGCGAGGGCCGAACCCTGGTGTTCCGCCCCGGCCTGATCATCGGCCCCGGCGACACGACCGACCGGTTCACCTATTGGCCCGCCCGCATTCACCGAGGCGGCGAGGTCCTGGCGCCCGGGGACGGCGCCGACCCGGTCCAGATCATCGACGTGCGGGACTTCGCCGAATGGCTGGTGAGGATGATCGAGGCGGAGGAGTCGGGGACCTACAACGTGGTCGGCCCGCGCACTCCGCGCCCCATGGCGGAACTGCTCTACGGCATCCGCGCCGTGACCACCGCCGAGACGACCTTCACCTGGGTGGACGCCGACTTCGCCGTGAACGCCGGACTGCGGCCCTACGCCGAGCTGCCCGTCTGGAGGCCCGCCCGCGGTCGCTTCGCCGGCTTCGCCCGGTTCGACCTGACGCCCGAAGTCCGCAAGGGCCTCACATTCCGGTCCCTGGCCGACACGTCCGCGTCCACGCTGGAGTATCATCTGGCGCGGCCGCCGGAGCGCCAAGCCGCGTTTCGGTCCGGCATGAGCGCGGAGCGCGAACGCGAAGTCCTCGATCTCTGGCGCGCGTTTCGCCGGACTGGATAGATGCGCGCCACGCTTGCACGGACCAGCCATGTGGGCCGTGTCCGACGGAGAACGACATGAGGAGAAGCAAGTTGAGCGCGCCACGCCTCTTGGCCACGCCACGCCTGCTATTGCTGGCGGTCCTGCCGGCGTTGGGTTGCGCAGGCGGCGCGGAAGAGGCCGATCTGGTTCTCCGGGGCGGCGTCGTGGCCACGGTGGACGAGGACGATTCGACGGCCGAGGCCGTGGCCATCGACGACGGATGGATCGTGGCGGTCGGCAGCAACGCCGACGTGGCCTCGTTCATCGGCGACGGGACCCGGGTCGTCGAACTCGAAGGGCGCTTCGCCGCGCCCGGCTTCATCGAAGGACACGGCCACTACATGAGTCTGGGCAACGCCCGCATGATCCTCGACCTGACCGGCGCCCGCAGTTGGGACGAGATCGTCGCCATGGTGGCCGAGGCCGTCGCGGAAGCGCCTCCCGGCGCCTGGATCCGCGGACGCGGCTGGCACCAGGAGAAGTGGGAGGCGCCTCCCGAGCCCGCGGTCGAAGGCGGACCCACGCACGCTTCGCTCTCCGCCGCTAGTCCCGACAACCCCGTGTTGCTCACGCACGCTTCCGGCCACGCCGCCTTCGCGAACGCCGCGGCGCTGGCCCTGGCGAGCTTGGACCAAGAATCCGAGCCGCCGCCCGGCGGAGAGTTCGTGCGGGATGCCGCCGGCGAATTGACCGGCCTGCTTCGAGAAACGGCGCAACGCCCGGTGACAGCGGCCTTCTCCCAGGCCCAGGCCGCCCGGTCGCCGGAGGAGATCGACGCCGACTTCCGCCGCCAAGCGGCTCTGGCCGCCGAAGAGGCGCTCTCCAAGGGCGTCACCTCGTTTCAAGACGCCGGCGCCAGCTTCGCGACCATCGACGGCCTCAAGGCCTTGGAGGCCGAAGGCGCGCTGCCCGTTCGGCTCTACGTCATGGTCCGCGGCGAGTCCAACGAAGACCTGGACGCGCGCCTTCCCAGCTACTACATGCCGTCGGAGGGCGACGACTACCTGACCGTGCGCTCGATCAAGCGCCAGATCGACGGGGCGTTGGGGTCGCACGGAGCTTGGCTGCTGGCGCCCTACGAGGACATGCCCTCGTCCAGCGGACTCGTGCTCGAAACGGTTGAAGACATCACCGGCACGGCCCACGTCGCCCTCAAGCACGGCTTTCAAGTCAACACGCACGCGATCGGCGACCGCGCCAACCGCGAGACCCTCGACATCTATCAGGCCGTGTTCGATTCGGCAGGCCAATCGCCCGGCGGCGAGCTGCGCTGGCGGATCGAACATGCGCAACACGTTCATCCCGACGACGTCCAGCGCTTCGCCTCGCTGGGAATCGTCGCCTCGATGCAGGGCGTCCACGCCACCTCCGACGCTCCATGGGTGTTCCGCCGGCTGGGCGCAGGAAGGGCCGAATCGGGCGCCTATCTGTGGCGTTCGTTCCTGGACGCGGGCGTGGTCGTCAACAACGGCACCGACACGCCGGTGGAAGACGTGAGCCCGCTGGCTGGCTTTCGCGCCTCGGTCCTGCGCACGACCGCCGACGGCGAGGAGTTCTTTCCAGCCCAGCGAATGACGCGCACCGAGGCTCTGCGCAGCTACACGATGGCCAGCGCCTTCGCCGCATTCGAAGAGGCGTACAAGGGATCGCTGGAAGTGGGAAAGCTGGGCGACATAGTGGTGCTCGACCGCGACATCCTATCGGTTCCCGACGAGGAGTTGGCCGAGGCGAGGGTGGAGATGACCATCGTCGGCGGAGTCGTGCGCTACGAGCGATAGGCAGCGACGTCTCAACGTTCGGACCCGCTTGGTCCCTGCGAGGACAAGCGGGGCGTCGCAACGCTCGTCCATGCCGGACGCTTACCCCCGCGTGCCTCTCAGCGCGTAGACGCCCTTCGACTGCCGAACCATCAGGGGACCCGTCAGGATCTGCCGGGCGCGCGCCAGCGAGTAGCCAGCGCCCATCATGCCCGCGGAGAACTCGCCGCTGGTGATGACGCCGCCTTGAGCGCGCGTCACTTTCACGCCCTCGGCCTCCGCGCTGGAGAGCGAACTGACGCCCAGAGCGCGCACGGCCCGACAAACCCTATTGCCCGACACTTCGAAGTCCTTGTGGTCGGAGAGAATCATCCGTAGCGCGGGCCGCGGCGGCAGGGCTTGCATGCCGCGCGACAACGCATCGGCGAGTTCGGCGATGCTCAAGCTGCCCGCGACGGACAGCACCTTGCGCACCATCCGCAGTAGGCTCGATTCCTCCGCCGGCAACAGGACCAGCCAGCCGGCGCATGGCTCCATCCGCGATCCGGGCGGCGTCACGAAGGCCGCGATCCCTTCGCCGCCCGCCCTTGGATCCGCCGCGTATTGCGACTCGTCCAAGGCGCCCAAGCGTTGGAGATCCTTGCGGGCCAGTCTCACGCGCATCTTGAGCCGAACGGCTTGGACGACCGCAACGGCCGCCGATTCCTCCGTCACCCATGCCAGGAGGTCGCTGTTCCAGGCCATCCTCGGCATCAGGCCCATCTGCACCAGCCCCGGAATTGCGGCCAAGTCGGCTTCGGCTACCGAAATCCCTGCCTCCCGGCACAGTTCCACGAAGCGGCGCGCCGACGCGATGCCTCCTGCTTCGCCGACCACCTCGGCGGCTGCCGAGGCGATGGGAAGCCGAAGGCCCGACTCGGCCACGAGCGAGGCGTGCCGAGCGCACACCTGCCTGATGCGCTCCCGCGTCACTCCGTGTTCGGCGCCCAGCGCTTCCAGCGTCGGCACCGGCCCCGAACCCAGGCCGAGCCGGCGAAGGAACACGCTCGCGTCTCGGCCGCGCAGGCCCGCCACCAAGGCGGCGACTTCTTCCGACAGCGTCGTCGCGGTTGCGACCGCAGCCAGCATCTCGGCCGAAACCCTGGGCAGCGGATCGGCCGCCCCGGGACGCACCAAGGCCGCCATCTTCTCCGAGGGAACGGACTTGGCGGTTCGGGCCAAGGTTCGGATGCGTGCCAGGGACTTCGCCCCCAGCCCGCGAATCGCCTGGACGTCCTTGGGTTGCGCGGCCAAGACGTCTCCCAAGGTCTTGTAGCCCGCCTTCTCCAGCCGGATGCGCACCCGATCCCGCAGGTACAACGACGCGACCGGCATGTCCTTGAATTGCTGAGTCAATGTGATTCTCCTGAGGCGGCTACCCGGCGGGATCTAGAATGGCGCCGATCCGGGCCACCGCGTCGCGAAAGTGCAGGCGCGTGGCCCGGTCGTCAACCTGCTGGACGGCCTCTTCCAACTCGCCGCGCAGCGTCTCCAACTGTCCTCGCACGAACGGAGCCACATCGGTCTCGAGCGCATCTTCGTCTTCCAAGAGAGTCTTCATGCGGTTCAGGTAGCTGCGTTGCAAGTTGCGGCGGTACGCGTCCGTCGCGGCGCCCCGGGAGGCCTCCGACCAAACAGCGTCCCGCAGGTCGTCGAGCATCTCGCCCAGCGCATAGGCGTCCGAGTCGTGGAACGCCTCCTGTTCGATCAGGCGCTTCATGCGGCTCACGCCGAGGACTTGAGCAAGCGCAGCGGCTTGGCGTCCGGCCACCAGATCCACTGCCCCCGTTCCTTGGAAGCGCCTCAGCAACTCTTCGTCCAACAGCCATTCCGGCGTGGCGAAGACTTGTCGGCGCAGATATTCCATGGCTCTTCGTTGCTTGTCCTTGGAGGCCATCTCGTAAGGGACGCCGTCCTGTCCCTGGCGCTTCCGCGTCACCACGATGCCGCCGATGTTCGCGGTCACGTGACCCGTGTAGCGGCTCCACTGCGACACCACGTTGCCGTACAGCTCCCGAAGCTGCGAATAGTCTTCGCCTTCCACGTAGGTCCAGTCCGCCAGCCTGTCCGTGATGCGCTTCAGGTTCTCGACGCCGTAGTCCGAAGCTCGCATCGCGTCGTCGCCGATCGCTTCGGTGAGCGCCGTCGGATCAGCGCCCGTGGGACTCGAGAACCGATAGACCGGATCGTCCTGCATGTCGGCCACCATCTCGCGCAAGGCGCCTTGCTCGGACTCGGTGTCCTGGCCGGGGAACGGCCGGTAGCCCCATTCGATCGCGAACTCGTCGTAAGGGCCGACGACGGGCAGGAGACAGGTGTCGTCGCCGGGCTGCGCCACGTAGTTGAAGCGCGCATAGTCCATGATCGACGACGCCACTCCCATTTCGCAGGTGAAGCGCGTGCGCAGTTGCTCCACCGTGTAGGCCGACGACGCTTGCATGTTGTGTTGCAGGCCGAGCGTGTGCCCGACTTCGTGAGCGGAGACGAAGCGCACGAGTTCCCCCATGACGTCGTCGTCGAACTTGACGCCCCGCGCGTCCTCGTTCACGGCTGCGGTCTGCACGAAGAACCAGTTGCGCAACAGGTTCATGACGTTGTGATACCACTGGATGTCGCTCTCCAGGATCTCGCCGGTGCGCGGATCGTGCACGTGCGGACCCGAAGCGTTCTGGACTGGCGAGGCCAAGTACCGGATGACGGAATAGCGAGCGTCTTCGGGGTCCCAGGCCGGGTCGTCCGGCGCGTCGCGCGCCACGATGGCGTTGCTGAAGCCGGCCCGCTCGAACGCGGGCTGCCAGTCCACGACGCCCTGCTTGAGAAAAGGCGCCCACTTGGGCGGCGTGGCCGGATCGATGTAGTAGACGATGGGCTTGACGGGGTCGACGAGTTCGCCGCGCGCGAACGCCTCTGGATCGCTGGGCTCCAACCGCCACCGCGTGACGTGGCAACGCTCGACCGCTCGCTGTTCGTCCAGGCCGTAGTCGGTCTGGCGGGTGCTGAAGAAGCCGACGCGCTCGTCGCACAGCCGCGGTTGCATCGGATCGTCGGGCAGGAGCAGCATCGAGTGATGCATTTCCATGGACAGGGTGTTGCTTGCGGCGTTGGAGGGCGCTTCGGTGGCGACGTAGGTGAGCACTCGCCGCACTTCCACGTTGGTGGGGAAGGCCGTGGCGCGCACGACGTAGGTGCGGTCGCCGTCCACGCGGCGCACGCTGAACTGTTCGCGGCGGAAACTGGGCAGGCCGAGCAGCGGCACGTCCTCCGAGAACAAGTCCGTGACCTTGACGACGGCCGCCGAGGAATCCTCCGGCATCACTTCGACGTCGAAGGCCATCACGATGGGCTCGAAGTTGGAGTTCCTGACCGCTCCGGCCACGGCCGTGGTGTCGTCGGCCACGTTGCGGTAGCTCACCAGGCGAAGCAGGATCCGGTCGCGCACGCGCTCCCAGCGCACGGTGGCCGTGTTGGCCTTGGAGCCTCCGTAGCCGGCGCCGTCGGGCGTGCGGGCGATGCGCGTCAGCAACAGCATCTCCCGGCCCATCATGTCGAGCGGGATTTCGTAGAAGAGGTCGTCGCCGATCATGTGCGTGTCGAAGAGGCCCTCGCTCGTCACGGCCTCTTCGGTGATCACGTCGCTGTACGTCTTGGCGTCCTCCTTCTCCTCTTCGTCCTCCTGCGCCTGCTGCTCCTCTTCCTGGAGGAACCAGGGCGCGGAATACGCTGCGGCGAGCGGCGAGGCGGTCGGCGTCACGGCCGGCCAACTGCCGACTGCGACTGTCGTCGCGAGAACTGCGAACGGGAAACGTCTCATGCAGAATCGTCCTTGTGATTTTGTGACAACTGTGGACGGCGGAAATGTAGGGAGCGGTTGCGGTCGCGTCCAACGACGCGGGCTCGGGGCCTTACGAGCCGGGAGGCTGGACGTAGCGCACGATTCGGCCTTGGGCGTCCACCACGGCCACGGGTCCGCGGCGCGCGTCGCCGGCCAGGGAGACCCGTCCGCGGCCGCCTGGGGCGCGGGCGCGGGCGGACGGAAGGCGGTATTCGTCGGCTTGGTCGTAGCTGACGGCATATCCCAGGTCCTCGATCGAAGCGATGGTGACGGCGCTGAACGGATTGAGTCTTCCAGTATTGATCAGGCCCGTCATCAACTCGTCTCCAAACACCGACTCCCGCCAGTGCACGTTGCGCGTGCCCGTGCCGTAGAGGTTCTCGACGGGCACCTTGGCGCCCTCGTATGCGCCGCCGCCGGCCGCGTCGAACTTGATCGCGGCCGACGCGCCGGCGAAATGAGTGTCGAAGGCGGACGACGCGGTCTCGGCGACCTCGCGCAGGAGCCCGTGGTGGCGCCAGAGCGTTCCCAGTCCGAGCACGTGGCCCATCTCGTGGAGAAGCGTGCCCGCCAAGTGGCCCGACTCCATCAGGCCGTCGGCGTCCGCGGCGTCGAAGGACATGGTTCCCACTACCGGCAGCCCGTCGGTGTCGCGAATCACGCACGGCCCCGCAGAGGCGATGATGCCCCCGGGTCCGTCGATCCTGGCCACGGTCGCGAAGACGAGCAGGTCGTCGACGATGCGGGCGGACGGATGCTCCACGGCTTCGGTGCAGTGAAGCAGGCCGGCCCGCTGCACGCGAAACGGCGCCAAGTTGCCTTCGAGGACCGCTTCCCAGCGCGCCACGGTTTGCTCGAACAGGTCGCCCAGACCGGCCGTGAGCTGGGAGGGATCCGTGTGCACCAAGCTGATGTCGAAGGACGGGGGGACGGCGGTGGCCGAAAAGGACACGCTCGTGCCCGCGAAGTCCGCGCCGCCGGAGACGGCGGTGGCCTCGAGAGCGTGTTCGGCGCCAACTGCGTCGCCGACGATCCAAGAGCCGGCGGTCGCCCGGCCCGAACTGTCCGTGGCCTGATCTGCGCCGGTCACGCGGCCGCCGCCCCTCGAGACGGCGAACTGGACGCGCACGCCGGGCACGCCGTTTCCGTGGGCGTCCACCACCCTGACGGCCGGGGCGACGAGCGCCGCCGAGCCCGCCTCGACCTCCTGCTGGTCGCCCTGCGCGACCGTCATCGCTGCTGGAGGGCCCGGTCGCGCGAGCGTGCGGAAGACCGCCGGATTGCCGGCCACTCCCGCGCCGGGCACGGCGGCCAAGAGCTCCTGGACGCCCGCCAAGGGTCCGAGCGTCCAGGAGTCCGGCGACGCTTCCCCCCGCGACGACGTGACGGCCTGCGCGCCCTCGACCGAGCCGGTCCGCGCGACGAACGCCACTGCGATGCCGGCCAAGGGCACGCCGCCGCCGCCGAGCACCCGCACGACCGGGCGCACCGAGACGGGCTCGCCCGCGACCCCGGTCTGGCCGTCTCCTGCCGCCGCCGTCACCGAGACGGGGACGCCCGTCGCGAAGGCTGCGAACACGACCGGAGCCAGTCCGTCCACGACCGCCTCCACGCTCTGCGCGCCCACGGTCTCGCCGAGCGTCCAAGCGCCCGCCGAGGCCCGCCCCTCCGCCGTGGTCGTCCTGCGGCCGAACTCCACCGTTCCGGAGCCCGCCGCCGGGCGGAAGCGCACCTCCACATCCCTTGCGCCGCGGCCCGTCTGGTCGACGACCCTGACGGCCAAGCCCGCCGGGAGCGCCGCGCCCGCCCGTCCGCGCTGCCCATTGCCGGAATCGATCAGCACGGCGGCGGGCCCGGAGGGGTCGGCAACGCCGGGTTCGTCTCCGCAACCCGGAAACGCGACGGCGAGCAGACCCGTCGCGCACAGGCGGCGGGCGTTGGAGAGGAAACGACGGCCGTCCTTCCCGGAGTCACGGCTCGGCATCCTAGCGGTGCGGCGGGATGGAGTCGCTTTGCGCGGCCTCGGATCGCGTGCCGGGGGGCGGGCGATGCAATGGCCAAGCAGGTCCGGACATGCGGTGCACGGCGCCCGTGCGGGCGTCGAGGATGCGTTGGGGCAGGCGGAGCCGGTCGTCCCCCAAGTGGATTGCCCGGCCCTTGCTCGGATGGAGGGCGCATGGACCGGCGGGACAGGCGCCGGACGCGTTTCGGGCGCCGACGGCCGACGCGGCCGCGGGCAGGACGTAGTCGTCCGCCACGCTCAGGTCCACCAGACCGAAGCCGGTGTCCCGCATCGCGGCCAGCGTGACGACGCTGAGAGGGTTCGGCGCGCCCGAACGCACGACTTCGGTCAGCAGCTCGGGACCGAACACCGACGCTCGCCAGTGGAGGTTGCCCTCCGTCTCCGACAGCGGGTCGAGCGGAACGCTGGAGCCCGAGAAGGCGGCTCCGCCGACGGACTCGAAGGCAGTCTTCGCCGCCGCGCCCGTGAAGTAGAGACCGGACGGCACGTTCGCTCCTCCGGCCAACAGGCCCTTGGCGGTCCAAAGGGGGGTGCCGAACGCCAACGCGTGAGCCATTTGGTGCCGGGCGAGGTCGGCCATCGTCGCGGGCGGCATCGCGGCCAAGTCGGCGGGGTCGAAGATCATCACGGATATGGCGGGCCAGACCTCGCCCTCGTCGGTCAGCGCCCAGCACCAGCCCGACCGCGCCACCGTCCCGCCGGGCCCGTCCAACGGCGAGACGACCGAGAACACCAGGATGTCGTCGATCACGAACCGCGCCGGCAGGATCGCCGCGGCGGTCGCCGGGTCGGAGAAGCACCGCTCCACGTTCTGCCGCTGCCAAAAGAGACCCTTCACGTCGGCGTTGACGACGGACTCCCACGTCGCCCGCGCACTGTCGAGGGCGTTGCGCAAGACGGGCGAAGGCGCTGGCAGATGGAGCACCTCGATGTCGAAGTCCGCGGGCTGCGGAACGACCGCGATGGCGGCGGAGGCGCCGGTGATCGCGGTGCCGGCCGACAGGATCCTGACGGTCAGCGTGTTCTGGGCGCCCGGAACCGGCCCCATGATCCAGCGGTCGATCGCCGCGACGCCGTCGCCCCCAGTGTAGACGACGGAATCCCTCGCCGTGCCCCCGCCCGTGGCCGCCACGCCCACCGCAACGTACGGAACTCCGTTCCCGTGAGCGTCCACGACCCGCACGGTCGGCGGCGGCCAGTAGTACCGGTCGACCTCGGGCACGCCCCCGCCGGGCCGAAGCGCAAAGCGGCTCGGGAGCCCCGGCCGGGCCGTGGCTTCGAACACCGCCGGATTGTTGTCGATGCCGCCGCCCGCCACGGCCGCGATCAGGCGTTGAGGCCCGGCGGCCGGCCCCAGCGTCCAGCTGCCTGGCGAGGCCAGTCCGTCGTCGTCCGTGTGCGCCTGTGCGCGGACGACCTCGCCCTCGCCGGCGGCGAACGTCACGAGCACGAACGGCGCCGGCCCGCCCCCGTCCTCGGCGACCCTCACCACGGGATCCGTCGGGACCGCCGTCTGCACGTCCGCAGTCTGATCGTTTCCGGCGACCACGGCCAAGCTCGCGGGCACGCCGGAGGCTCCGGCCCGAAAGACCACCGGGGCGATGCCCGCCACGGCCGCCTCGAGGCGCTGCCGCCCCTTCGTCCCCAGCGTCCATCGCCCCGGCGACGCCGTGCCGTCCGCGTCCGTGGAGACCGTCCCCGCGGCGACGCTCCCGCCCCCCTGCAGGACGCGAAACGCCACCGTCGCGCCGGAAACGCCGCCGCCCCCCCGTCCAACCACCTTCACGCTGGGGTTGACGCTCACCGGCGCGCCCGCCGGCGCCACCTGTTCGTCGCCCGCTTCGATCGCCACCGCGACGGGCACCACCTCGTCGGGGCCGGCCGCAGAGTCGCACCCCGGCACTCCGAGCACGAGCCCCAGCGCCACCGCTCCGCGACGGACGTCTCCCCGGCGGCAATCTCCGAGCACCACTGCGCGTCTGAAAACGGCTTCAGCCTCTTCCTCGAGATGTTGGCCCGCGGCTTCCTGCCAGCGGAGTACAGTACCCCACCGCTCCATACGGCGAAAGCGCAGGGCGCGACCGAATCGCCCCATAGCCGCGCCCGTCGCGCGCCCCGTCGGTCCGGCCCGCGCCCGTCTTGGCTTGGCTCGGTGGGCGTTCATTCGCGCGTGACTGTCCGCAGTCCGGCCCGCGCCCGCCTTGACTTGGCCGGAAGGCGCAACGGAACTTCGGGGAACAAAGCGTCGGCTCCGAAGCCTGAGGCGCATGAAGCGCCGGGGCGACCGTCGGTACGACCACAAGGGACAAGCACGCATGAGCGACGAAGGCGAAGCGCGAAGCATCGAGATGTCGATCGACGTGGGCGCCGCGCCGGAGGACGTATGGAAGGCGATCTCCGACGGCGAATGGCTGTCGCGATGGTTCTCTCCCATGGCCTCGTCCGATCCGCGCGAGGGCGGCCTCGTCGCCTTTTCCTGGGGCGAGGGCGCCGAGTGGACGAGCCGGATATCAGTCTGGCGGCCGGCCGTGCACCTCCGCTTGGTGGACGCGCCCGCCGAAGACGCCGAGACCCCGGAAGACGACGGACAGGCGCCCGTCGCGGCGCTGGACTACCACCTAGAACCGCGGGAGGGCGGCACAAGGCTCCGCTTGGTCAACTCCGGCCTGCCCGCGGGCGAGGAAGCAAACGACTTCGTCCACATGACGAAGAACGGCTGGCGCTTCTTCCTTTGGAACCTGAAGCACGTTCTCGAGCGCCACCGCGGCGTGCCCCGGATCATGATCAACGTGCGCCCGTGGGTGGCCGGGACGCGCGAAGACGTCTGGAACCGCCTCTTCGGCCCCGCAGGCTTCGGCGAAGCGCCGGGGCAGGCCGGAGACCGTTTCCGTTTCCGCTTGGACGGTGGCCAAGTCCTGGCAGGCGCCACCGTCCTCTCGGACCGGCCCTGGGCCTTCGCTGGCCAAGTGGAGTCCTTCTGCGACGGCGTTCTGCACGTGGAGCTGGAAGGCAGCGGCGACCGCTGGAAGCTGGGCGTTTGGCTCTCGGCCTACGGCGTGGCGCTGGACGAACGCGAGCGAATCGGCGGCGCCTTGCGGGAGACCGTCGGCAGGCTGTTTCCCGAGAGCTCGTGACCTCCGGCCCGGGCCAGAGCCCGCAATCGCCGGCAGGCTTGCGCTCGGTGGCATTCTTCCCACGTGCGGACCATTTGCTGTTCCGGCGTCGAGCGGGGCGTGGTCAACACGGCTTTCTTGGGGCGTGCGGGCCCCTTGCTTGCCATCGTCACGCTCTCGCGTTATCTTGCCAATACCCCGTCCGTGCCGGTAGGACCACGCGCCAGAGCCTCCTCACCCGCTATCATCGCGAGCGCAGCGACGTCGTCCCCGGACGGGCGGGGCCAGCCGCCCTCGTTCAGCTTCGGCGTGAGGTACTCGCCCTGCGCGGTGCGCCCCGATTGGAGCTAGCAACGTGAACGGCCCACTGCCGGACCGACCGAAGCGCGACGCGTCCGAGTGTCTCCGCGCACTGATCGCCAATCCCGGCCGTGCGAGTGCCCTGCGGCTGTGGCGGTGCCTCGAAGGCGACGAGAGGGCGGCCGTGGCGCGGGCGTTCATCGAGGCCCAGCCGACGGGCGACGACCGCCGGGAAAATTTGGTCCACGCGGTGGCCGCGGCCCGCAACTTCAGGCCCGTCACTGTCAGAAAGTGGCCCGATTCGAAGATCGTGGACGCCATGAAGCGGGTTCCCGTCCGAGATTCCAGACGCGTCGCCGACCTGATTCGCCATCTTCCGCAAGTTCCCCACAGGCGACCGATGGCGCGGCAGTTCGCTGCCTTCTTGGGCCTCGAGGCGCCCGAGGCGGTCTTTGATGCGGCCGTGGACGTGCCGGAGGACAAGGTTCGCGGAGCGGCGGATGCTTTGCTCGACGAGTACGGGCAGCGGGAGGTCGTCCTCTACTTCCTCGTCGTGGTTCTGCGAGAAGCGAAACTGGCCGAGAGCCTGCGGGCGTGGTTGCGCGAACCGGGGGAGGTTGCCCCGGTGCTCGAAGCCGATCTGTCGCAGGAGACGGACGAGGAAAGGCCGCCGGCGGAAGACGTTGCAGAGGAGCCGGGCAGAGAGCGGACGTTCACCACGCTCGACCTGGTCTTGTTCCGGGCGGTCGTCGACGCGAAGCACGGAGTCGAAGGCGCCCTCACCGAAGACCAAGTGGACGACATGGTGGACGAGTACGTCAGCCTCAACGGGCGCCGCCACCGGTCCCATTTCCACGCGGGCTTTCGCGACACGTTGTTCGAGCGGCCGGTCGATGCTCCTGCGCAGGACCGCCCCCGCGCCCGCTGGTACTGGGCGGGCGCAATGCAGGGATGGGCACGTTCGGAATCGTGGGAACGCATCGTGGAAGAGTACGACAAACAGGAGCTGGTGCAGGGGCTCGGCGACGCATCGGATGCTTCGGCGGCCGCCGTCGGCCAGATCGTGCGGGCGTTGCGCGAGCAGGGCCGTGTGGACGAGCTGGCGAAGTTCGTGCGTCCGTCGGGCCTTGCCGCGCTTCCCAGCGCGGAGGTCTTTGAGTCCCTGCTGGAGGTTGCGACCGGTCTGTTGCGCGACGGCGACGCGGCCACGGCTCTCCACATCTTCGAGCTTCTCGAACGGGCTGCGAAGAGAATCCGGGAAGGCGACTCGTTTTCGAACGACCAGCTCTTCCTGGACGCGCGCCGCCGCCGCGCCCACTGCCTCAGGGAGTTGGACCGCCCCGACGAGGCAGGCAGGATTCTCAAGGGTCTGCTGAAGCTGGACGCCACGACCGAGAGACATGCCATGGTGCAGGCCGATCTAGGCCTGCTGGAGGGCGGATTTCGCAACCTGGACGACGTCCAACTACCCCGGCGCCGGGAGTCGTTGGAAGGTCTTAAGCAGCAACTGGAGGCGGGCCGCTCTCACTTCGAACGCGCCGTGGAGAACAACGTCCGATACGCGTCGCACGGTCATTACTGCCTTGGCGTGCTGGCCTTGTGCAAGAACGAGTACGGACGGGCGCAGACGCACCTGGACCAAGCGCGAACGTTCATCGCCGGCGGCACGGGCCATTACAATCCCGGGCTGAAAGCGCGCATCGTCCTGTACCTGGGAATCGCCACCATTCTGGCCGTAACGGAACCGAACGAGTCCGATCATGGACACTCGGATGACGCCTTGCGCCGTGTGTGCCGTGGCGCGCACCGCATGGCCGAAGGGCTGGACGAAGGCGCGGCGTTTCCGCCGTATCTCGTGGGAGAATCGATGGCCGCTCTGGATCTCGGTTCCAAGCCGGACATGCAGCGCGTTGCCGAACTCGTGTTGAAGAAGGGAGATGAGCACGCGTTGGCCGCGCTCGCCGACTCCGACCCGGCGATCAAGCATTGCGAGTCTCTCTCTCTCTCGTTGTTCAAGCGAGCTTGCTCGCCAGGACGGAGGAAGACCGATGCTGTCGCCGACCTGCACAAGGCTCTGCGCGGCTTTCTGAGAGCTGAATCCGTCGACAACGCCCTTGAAGTGTTGGACAGGTTGGAGGGCTATGCCTTCGAAGGGATTGGCACCGACGAGTTCATAGAACTGCTAAGGGCCGACGACTACGGGAGCCTGCCCGTGGACGTGGAAGACGCGCGAGTAGCCCACGCGAGCTGCTTGGAAGCCCGGGGAGAGACCGAAGACGCGGCACAGGTGCTCGGGTCGGTGTTCCACCGCTTGACGACGGCCGGAAGGATGTCCGAAGCAGAGGACTTGCTGTTGCGAATCAAGAAACTCCGTGTGCCTGCATTGCACGCGAGCCTGGAGAAGCGGCTTGCCGGTGTCCGCGAAGACTCCGCCGTTCGAGAAGAAGAGCCGCGCTACGATGCCAAGCAAGCCGTCAATGTCTTGATCGTGGGCGGAGACGACGAACGCCAATCAAAGAGGGTCAACGACCAGGTATGCGCAGCCGTCAGACGCAAGTCCGCTGCCATCAAGGTAGAATTCATTCGAAGTGGTTGGAGCGCCGATTGGGGAAGGCATATGCAACGAGCTGAGCGCCTGCTGGGTACGCACGACGCCGTGGTGATCATGCGCTTCATGCGGACCCATTTCGGCAGGAAGCTGCGCGAGGCCTGCAGTAAGGCCAATCGGCCCTGGTACTTCTGCTGGGGCGGCGGATCGGAGGCTCAAGCGAGAGCGGTGGTCGAAGCCGCGCACTTGGTGGTTGCCAGCAAGACCAAGCCTCGGCGACGCTCGCCCAGCTGACGACGTTCGGAGACTACGGAGGAGGGGCGTACCATGCTTAATGACGTCGCGCTGACGAACTATCGCAGCTTCGAGTCGTACGAGTTGACGGGCTTGTCTCGCGTCAATTTGCTCGTGGGCGAGAACAACTGCGGCAAGACTTCGATCTTGGAGGCGGTCCATATCTTGGCGTCGAGGGGCCATCCTGGGGCGTTCAAGCAGTTGGCGGACCAGCGAGGCGAAGACGGTTCCCACTATCGCCGGGACGGGATACATCCGCGTGTCTTGATGTCGTTTTCCCATTTCTTTCGCGGGCACGACTTTGGGCCCGGAGCCCGTTTCAGCATCGCTTCGGGCAATGGCGAAGAGGTCGAGGCCACTGTTGCAGAGTTCGGCGATTCGGGCGTGCGGCGCTTCCCAGCCGAATCCGGCGACGACAAGGCGATGGCGCTGCATATCAAGGTGGCGGGCGCAGGGCGGGTTATTGTTCTGCCCGCCTCGGACGACGGCTTGGTGGAGGCCAATCCGCGATGGGTGCGCAGAGCGGGGTTCGACGCAAGGCCTTCGACGGCAGTCGGCCTTGTGACGGCAGCTTCGCTCGATGTCAAGACAATGCGCCGAATGTGGGACGAGGCAGTGGAGGACGGCCGTGAACTCGACGTGATCGAGGCGATGAAGGTCGTAGAGCACGACTTGGAATCGGTCTTCTTCTTGAGTTCGGACAGCAAGCGCGGAGACATCGTGCTGGGGTTTGGGGTCGGCACGCCGCGGATACCCATCGGCAGCCACGGCGACGGTACCCGCCGTCTCTTGGCCATGGCGTTGTCGTTGCCCCGGCGCGCCACGGGCGTCTCGCTGATCGACGAGATCGACACGGGACTTCACTGGACCGTCCTCGAGGACATGTGGCGCTTCGTGGTCGAGAGCGCGGTAAGGACCGACATCCAGGTCTTTGCGACGACGCACAGCCAGGACTGCCTGCGTGCCCTCGCATCCCTCGTGGACTCCCGCCCCGATCTTGCGCAGGAAATCTCGGTTCAGAAGATCGAACGCGCCCTGCCGCACGCGGTCGGCTTCGATGGTGCCGCCGTCAAGAGAGCGATAGACCACAACATCGAACTTCGATGACGGGTGCCGAGAGGCGGCGGTCCATCCTGCATGTTGAAGGGAAAGATGACGAGCACGTAATACGGCGGCTACTCGGTCGGCACGGTCTCGGCTACGACCGCAAAGACCCGCCGCCGCCGCTACCGTTGCCGAGGCCGCCGGGTGAAGGGAAGGACGATCTTCTCGCCAGCATGGAGGAGGCGGTCATGAGTAGCACAAACCGCTCGGCGGGCTTCGTGCTGGACGCCAACGACCGCCCCCAGGACCGATGGAGAGCCGTCGCGTCCCGCCTTTGTCGCGTGGGAGTCGCCACCCCGGCACAGATCCCCTTCGAAGGCTTCATCGGCACGTCCAGCGAGTATGCCGCCCGCGTCGGCGTGTGGCTCATGCCCGACAACCGGCGAAGCGGGATCCTGGAAGACTTCCTGGCCGATCTCGTCGATGGTGGCGACCGCCTGTTCGTGCTGGCCCAGAAGGCCACCGCCCGGGCGAAGGAGCTAGGTGCAGGCTTCCCGGAACAGAGCACGCCGAAAGCCGTGATCCACGCGTGGCTCGCTTGGCAAGAAAAACCGGGTTTGCCGTACGGGCTGGCTATCCACGCACGCTACTTCGGACGCGACAGCCCGGCGGCGCGGGGCTTTGTAGACTGGTTTCGGAGGCTGTACCTGCCCTGACCGGAGGCAGACGATACTCGGTGTCGTGCCGGCGGACAGCCTGCCCCGACACGTGCCCCCTACCCCGTCGGCTCCAGCCTCACGATCCGGGTCTCGCCGCCTCGGCGGTCGTCGATGGCCACGTAGATGAAGCCGTCGGGGCCTTGGCGCACGTCGCGGACGCGTCCTAGGTCGCGCAAGACGGTCTCGGAGGCGACGACTCGGGCGCCGTCCAGGGTCAGGCGGTCGATGCGCTGGCCGGAGAGGCCGCCGGCGAACAGGTCGCCGCGCCACTGCGGGAACTGGTCGGCGGTGTAGAAGGCGAGTCCCGACGTGCCGATGGAGGGCACCCAGAGATGGACGGGTTGCTCCATGCCTTCGGCGTGCGTGGAGGCGTGAATGGCGGTGCCGCTCCGGTAGTTCACGCCATAGCCGATCACGGGCCAGCCGTAGTTCTTGCCGGCCTCGGCGACGTTGACTTCGTCGCCGCCCTGGGGGCCGTGCTCGGTGATCCAGACGGCGCCGGTCTCGGGGTGGATGGCGAGCCCTTGGGGGTTGCGGTGTCCGTAGCTCCAAATCTCGGGCCGGGCGCCTTCCTGTCCCACGAAGGGATTGTCTTCGGGAACGCGGCCGTCGTCGTGCAGCCGCACCACGACGCCGTGGTGGTTGGAGACGTCCTGGGCTGGATGAGCGTGGAGGTTGCCGCGCGGGGGCGCCTGCCGGTCGCCCACCGTGAGGAAGAGGTAGCCGTCGGCGTCGAAGGCGAGTTTGCAGCCGTAGTGGCCGGCGCCCCGCGAAACGGCTTCGAAGATCTCGTCGGTCAGCGTGAAGCGGTCGTTCTCGAAGGTGCCGCGCACGACGGCGGTCGTGGCCCGTCTCGCTTCGCCGAGCGGCTTGGAGTAGCTGATGTAGATGAGGCGGTTCGAGGCGAAATCCGGGTGGGGCGCGACCTCCATCAGGCCGCCCTGGCCGGCGGCCAGCACCTCGGGGACTCCAGCGACGGGATCGGGAAGCAACTGTCCGTCCCGAATCACACGGAGGCGTCCCGGCCGCTCCGTCACCAGCATGTCGCCATCGGGCAGGAAGGCGATGGACCAAGGATGGACCAGTCCTTCGGCGACGGTGACCACGCGGTAGTCGTGATGGGCCGACTGCCCGACTTCGCCCGTCTGGGGCTGGGCGCTGGTGGGAATTCCGGCGACCAGGAGGCCGGCCGGCAGAGCGAGGGTGCGAAGAATGCGATGCATATTTCGATCACTTCGAGACGATTGGATGGAGAGCCTGCGGGAGTCCCCGCGCGGCCGCGACGCACGCGACCCCTGCTGCCGCGGGACGACGCCGAATCCTACGTCCATCGCCGCGTTTCGTCCAGCCTGCCGAGGGCGAGCCGCCTCCTGTCTTGCGGCCCGGGACGGCGCTCGGCTACGCTGATTCGCATGAGATCGCTCGCAGACATGGGCCGCCGCTGTGCGCCTTCGCTTCTCCTGCCGGCCCTGCTGGCCCTGGCGCTTGCGGGGGCGTCCGCCGCGGCCGCGGCCCAGAGTTCCTCCCGGGCCACGGTTCGCGAAGAAGTCCGCGTGCTGGACACGTATCCCTTCTACGACCCCAACCCGGTGCCCGTGCTGGTCCGCGACCCGCGCCTCTACCCCTATCACACGTTCGAAGGCTACTCCGTCGCCCCCGAGCCCCGGGAGTGGAAGGTCGTCGTGCTGGAGAACGACCTGATCCAGGTCTTCGTTCTTCCGGAAGTGGGCGGCAAGGTGTGGGGCGCGTTGGTGAAGGAAACCGGCCACGAGTTCGTCTACCGGAACGAAGTGATGAAGTTTCGCAACATCGCGTTGCGGGGGCCGTGGACCTCGGGCGGAATCGAGTTCAACTTCGGCGTCATCGGACACACGCCGGCCACGGCCACTCCCGTGGACTACGCCGTTCGCGAAGACGAGGACGGGAGCGCAAGCGTCTTCGTCGGCGCCATGGACCTGCCCTCGCGCACGCACTGGCGCGTGGAGATTCGTCTTCCTCCGGACCGCGCCTACTTCGAGACCCGGGCGCTTTGGTACAACCCCACGTCCCTGGAGCAGCCCTACTACAACTGGATGACCGCCGCGGCCTTCGCCCGCGAAGACCTGGAGCTGTTCGTGCCTGGGCGGTCGTACCTGGAGCACTCGGGGCGCGAGCGGCCGTGGCCCGTGGACTCGGCCGGCCGCCGCTTGGCCTCGTACAGCGAGAACGCCTTCGGGGGCCACAAGTCCTACCACGTGGTGGGCGAGCTGAACGACTTCTTCGGCGGCTACTATCGCGACGAGGACTGGGGCTGGGGACACTGGGCCCGCTACGAGGACATGCCGGGCCAGAAAATGTGGCTGTGGGCGCTTTCCAGGGAGGGAGGCGTCTGGGAGGAGCTGCTGACCGATTCCGACGGCCAGTACGTGGAGTTTCAGGCCGGACGCCTGTTGGTGCAGTACTCGCCTGGGGATCACGCGAACCCCGTCGCCCAAGCCGGCTTCGACCCGGTCTCGTCGAGCCGCTGGGCCGAGACGTGGTTCCCGTTGCGGGGCATCGGCGGATTGTCCGACGCCTCGCGGGAAGGCGCCATGCACGTGCGGGTCGAAACGGGCGCGGGCGAGGATCCGGGCGCAGACCCGGGCGCAACAGAGAGCCGTCTGCACGTGGCGGTCAACGCTTTCGGGACCGTCGCCGACACCCTCGAGGTGTGGACCGGCGGCCGACGGATCGCCGCGCAGCCCGTTCGCTTGGCGGCCCTGGAGCCGTTCCACGCCGAGTTCGGCATCCCTCCGAACCAGCCGTTTCGCGTGCGCTTGGGCCGGCTCGGACTGGACTACGACTCGGACCCCGGCGACCGCATCCTCTCGCGTCCCTTCAAGACCGATCCCGCCGCGTGGGCGGCCGTTCCGGAGGCGGACCGCAAGACCTTCGAGGGCCGGCAGCTCTCGCTGGCCCGCCGCTACGGACAAGCGCGCCCTGCGTTCGAGGCAGCGCTCGAAGAGGAGCCGTGGAACCGCGAGGCGCTGTTGGGCTTGGCGGAGCTGGCCCTGCGCTCCGCCCGCTACGAGGAGGGCCTGGAACACGTCTCGCGCGCCCTCCAGCTCGACACGTACGACGCCCGGACGAACTTCTTGGCAGGATCGCTTCACCGAGCCGCTGGCCGGACGCCCGACGCCCGCGACGCCTTCGGGTGGGCCGCGCGTTCGGTCGCATACCGGTCGGCCTCCTACGTCAACTTGGCCCAGATCGCCGTCGCCGAAGGCCATTTGGAGGAAGCGAGCCGGTACGCCCAGCTCGCGCTCGACTTCGACCGCCGCAACATTCCGGCCCTGCAGGCGCTGGCCGTGAGCGGACGGCTCCTGGGCGACACGGACGCGGCGAACCGGGCTCGCAGCGCCCTCCTCGAGATCGATCCGCTGCACCATTTCGTGTTGGCGGAGGAGCACTTGGCGGAGTCGGACTCCGGTGCGGGACGCAAGCTGGAGGAGGCGCTGCGCAGCGAGTACCCCGACCAGTCGCTCCTCGAGCTGGCGGCCGGGTACGCTGGGCTGGGACTCTCCGACGACGCCTCCCGGCTCTTGGAGATGGCGAGCCGCCGCCGCGACAGTCCCGTGATTCGCGCTTGGCGGGCATTCCTGGCCGACGATCCCTCGTTGCTGGAGGAACCCGGCGACCCGGCCTTCGCCTTTCCGTTTCGCGTGGAGACGCTGCCCGTGCTGCGCTGGGCGACCGAGCGGAACGACCACTGGACGTGGCGCTACCTCCTGGCGCTCGACTTGTGGGCCCTGAACAGGGAGGAAGAGGCGGCCGCGGCCTTCGAGTCGTTGGGAGAGGAACCCGGTTACGGACCCGCCTACGCGGCCCGGGGATTGTTTCTCCAGCGGCTGCGTGGCCGCGACCCCGAAGCGGACTTGGCCCGGGCCGTGGAGCTGGACCCGGCCAGCCGAGTCCTGCGGATCGCCCAGATTCGCCACGACCAGAGCCGGGCGGACTGGCCACGCGCGCTGGAGCGGTCGGCCGAGGCGCGAAGAGCGTTTCCGGGAGACTACGAGTTCGACTTGCTTCACGCGCGCGGTCTGGCGATGTCGGGCGAACCTTCGCACGAAGCGCTCGACGTCTTGGAGCAGGTGCAGGCGCTCCCGTCGGAGAACTCGCGCGAGAGCCACCAGATCTTCGTCGCAGCTCACATGTTGGCGGCGATGGAAGACGCGGAGGCGGGGGAAGGCGACCGAGCCCTCGCGCACACCGACAGCGCGTTGGCCTGGCCCGAGCGCCTGGGCCAGGGCCGTCCCTACGATCCCGAGGAGCGCGTGGTGGCCCTGTTCCGCGGCGCTTTCACCGCCGGAGGCCGGCCCGGCTCGGCCGCACCGGACCCCGCCTCCCAGGCCGTCGCGGCCGCCCGCCGCGTCTTCCAAGCCGTCCTGGACGCCAGCCCCGCCGTCTCCCAAGATGGGGAGCCGAACCGCGAAGACCTGTCGGCCGTCCTGGCCCTGTACGCACTGGGCGACCGGGCCGCCTTGGCCGCACTGGCTTCGCAGGCCGCTGCCGCTCGCGCTCCCGAAGAAGGCTTGGCCGGCGTAGCCGATCCGGCGACGGCCCGCCGCATGATCGGCCAAGCGGCCGCCTGGCTTGCCGCCCCGAACGCCGACCCCTGCGCCCTGCCGGCCCGCCTGGAGGAGCGCTTCCCCCACCACTTCGGCGACGTCGCCGGGCGGCTCCTGCTCGCCGCGGCCCGCTCGGTGGTCCAAACATGGCGCCTGGGCCGACCGGCCTCGAACTGCTAGCCCGCCGCGCCGCCCTCCCTTCCGTGACCGTCCTCTCCGCCCGCCTCCCCAAGGCGGCCCGCCACGCCGCGGTGCCCGGACCTCTCGCGCCCACAGACCCAACGTGACCAAGCCCGCCGCCTCGCGGCCCGAACACCGCCCCGCGGCCATGATCTTCATTCTCGTCGCGGTCTTCATCGACGTGCTGGGAATCGGGATCATCATCCCCATCCTGCCCGAGCTCATCAAGGAGTTCGCTGGGGGAAGCACGGCTGCGGCAGGCCGGTGGTTCGGGTTGCTGGCCGCCTCCTACGGCGCCGCCCAGTTCTTGTTCGCGCCGCTGCTGGGAGCGGTGTCGGACCGGGTCGGACGCCGCCCGGTCATCTTGGCGGCGCTCTTCGGGCTCGGCGCCGACTACGTCGTCATGGGACTCGCCCCGACCATCGGCTGGCTCTTCGCGGGCCGGCTGCTCGCAGGCGTCATGGGGGCGAGCATCACCACCGCGCACGCGTACGTCGCGGACATATCGCGTCCGGAGAACCGGGCCAAGAACTACGGCCTGATCGGGGCCGCCTTCGGCCTGGGCTTCATCTTCGGACCCGCCTTGGGAGGCCTGCTGGGCGGCATCAGCCTCCGGCTCCCGTTCTTCGTGGCCGCCGGCCTCGCCCTGGTCAACTGGCTCTACGGATTCTTCGTCCTCCCGGAGTCGCTTTCCCCCGAGAATCGCGACCAGTTCCGCTGGGCGAAGGCCAATCCCGCCGGAAGCCTGAAGACCATCCGATCGTACCCGCTGGTGCGCGGGCTGGCGGTGGCCTTCGTGTTCATCGTGCTCGCGCAGCGCGGCCTCGAGACGGTGTGGGTGCTGTACACGGGCCACAAGTTCGGCTGGGACGAGCAGGCCAACGGGCTTTCGCTCGCTCTGGTGGGGGTGATGGCGGCGCTGGTCCAGGGGAAGCTGGTTCAGCCCGCGGTGCGGCTGCTGGGCGAGCGACGCGCGATTCTGGCCGGACTGACGGTGGCCGTGGCGACGTTTCTGGGATACGGGCTGGCCACGGAGGGGTGGATGCTCCTGGCGTTCATCGTCCTCGGGTCGATCGGCGGCGTCGCGGGGCCCGCGATCCAAGGGCTGGTGGCGGGAGCCGTGCCGTCGCGCGAACAGGGAAAGGTGCAGGGCGGGCTTCAGTCCGTCATGAGCCTCACGGGCATCTTCGCGCCGCTCCTCTTCACCTCCGGGCTCTTCAGCTACTTCACCTCGGAGCGAGCGCCGATGCAGCTTCCGGGCGCCCCCCTCCTCCTGGGCGCGCTGATGTATCTCGCGGCGCTCGGCGTCTTGGTGCGGCTGTTTCGCCGCCTGCCGAACGACGCGGTCAGAACGCCAGCAGCTTCGTCGCCTTCAGCGTGATCCGGCGGGCGACGAGCGGCGCCTCGCCGGAAGCGGGGCGGGTGCGGCGTTGTTCCGAGTACACGAGAAAGACGTCGCTGAGCGGCGCGTGAATCACGTTCAGGCGCACGTTGGCGAGCAACTGCCCGGCCGACTGGTCGTACTGCACGAAGGCGCTCGCGAACAGGCGCGTGTCGTGACCGTAGCGTAGCCGACCGCTGAAGAGGTTGGCGTCGAAGCTGGCGCCTCCCAAGGTGAGACGATTGTGCTGGGCGGTCCCCTCCAGGAACAGGCGCGGAGACGGGCGCAGGGCGAGGACGGCGGAGGCCGAAGACCGCCTCCCGTCGAAGAAGCCGCCCCGGGCCAGGGACACGGTGCCGCCGACCTTCCTGCCCAAGTCCGACTTGTAGCTGGCGCTCAACGTGCGGAATCCGTAGTCCCCCGCAGGCACTTGCGTTCCGGCGACGACGCCGGCGCTCGCGAGCCGCTCGAAGCGCGCCGAGTACTCGAAGGACAACAGCCCGCTGTCCAGAAACGCGACGTCCAGGCCCGGCTTCACCTCGCGACTCTCGATCTCCCACTGCGGGTTCGCGAACACGTTGACGTCCACGTAGGGATTGAATTCCCTGACGCCCCCGAAGGCGGCCTGGGGATGCGCGCCCACCGTCAGGAACGCCTGCCGCACGCCTCGTCTGGCCACGAACCCGGCGCCCGGATCGAAGGCATCGCCCACCGTCTTGACGAGCGCGGAGACGTCCCACAGGGGATCGCGCCAGGCCACCTCGGCAAGGGCCGTGGTCCGGTCGCCCTTTGCGTCCGCCTCGCCCGCCGCGGCGAAGTAGGAGTGGACCAGCATTCGCCCGCCCGCCAGCCGAAAGTTGCCGTCCGCCCCGAACGAGCGATTGCGGACGCCCGCCGCCCCGTCCCCCGTCCCCTGCCGGTTCACGAACATCGCGCCCACGTCGCTGCTGCCCAGGACGTTCTTCCTGAGCCGCACTACCGTGAAGTTCTCGCCGGGCAGCTCGTCGCTGTCCCGCGTCTGCACGTTGAGCAGTCCCACCGCGTATCCGCCCGGACGGCCCGTGAGCCGCGCCCCGGCCGCGATGGGCACTGGATAGCGGTCGGCCGACAGTCCGACGCGCCGGCTGTGGAACAACTTGAAGTTCCGGGGACCCGAACCGGTGCGGAAGTTCCGCACGCGCGAGTCCTGGAAGGCGAATATGCCCTCGTTCTCCAGGAAGAAGTCCCGCTTCTCGGGGAAGAAGAGCGGAAACCGCGTGAGATTGATCTGCTGCTCGTCCGCGTCCACCTGCGAGAAGTCCGTGAGCAGCGTGACGTCCAACGCGAGCTGCGGCGTGACGCCCCATTTGAGGTCCAGTCCGCCCTCGATCCGTTCCCCCGGCTCGGCCGCTCCCGCGCCGTCCTCCCGAACCGCGTTGGCGTACGGCTTCACCCAGAGATTCCGGCCCTGTCGCAAGCCGCGCAGCGAAGTCAGCGAACCCGCCCGCGACATCTTGTACACGCGGAACTGGCGCGACAGCGGCGCCCAGCTCGAATCCTCCGATATTCGCCGGATCCGGCGCGAGAAGTTGACGCCCCAACTCTGCTCGCCGCTGGTCTCGCGGAAGCGCAACGTGGTGAAGGGGATGGCGATCTCCGCGATCCAGCCGTCGGCCCCGACCGACGTGGCCACGTGCACCACGCCCTCCCAGGCGCGATTCACGGACTGCTGGTCGTTGAACGCCTGGGCGTCGAACAGCGCGCCAGCCGGGTTGACCGCGAACAAGAAGGCGTTCTGCCGATCCAGGTAGGTGTCGAGGGCGATGCCGAAGATGTCGGAGTCCTGGGTCGCGAAGTCCTGCTCCAGGCCGGCCGAGACCAGCGCTTCGGGATGCCGGTCGTACATGACGGCGCCCACGTAGAGGTGTTCGTCGTCGTAGAGGACGCGGACCACCGTGCGCTCGGACGAAGGGGCCCCCTGTCGAGGGATGGACTGGTGGAAGAGGCCGTCGGTGGAGTCGGCGAGGGCCCAGTCCTGGTCGTCCAAGAGGCCGTCGAGGACGACGGGCGCGGCCGCTCGGCGAGCTGCGAGGGAGGGCCGCGAGGCTTGGCCGGGATCCGTGGCGGGATCCGAGCGCTGCGCCCTGGCGGACTGTGCGGGAAGGAGGAACGCGAGGGCCGCGGCCGCCGCCATCCCGGCCGGAACCCTTGCGCCGCGGCGGCGCACCTCCGGCGCGACATGCAGGACGCCTCGGGGGCCGACTACCGTCCGGCCAAGTCGGGGAAGCGGTAGACGATCACGCCGCTGCCGGGCGCGTTGTCGATGTCCACGTACCCTTTGTCCACCATTTCGTGCAGGGCCTTCTCGACTTCTTCGAAGCCCTTGTCGGTCGCCATGACGCCTTGCGTGACCGTCAGCTCGCCGCCGTTCTTGACGGCGGCTTGAAGCAGCGCTTGGCGGAGCGACGGCCCTCGGCCGGCCTTCTTGCCGGGAGGGAGCTGCGCGTGCCCGCCCCGTGTGTGCGAGAGCGCCATCTGCCGGGGATGGGGGACGTGCCCTTCGCGGATGTTGGCCTTGCGGACGAGCGACTTCATCGTGCAGAGATCGTAAAGCTGACCAATGCCGAAGAGCCCGAGCGTGAGCAGCCACAGCAGTCCCGTGCCGATCTTTCCCACGTAGAACCGGTGGACGCCGCAGGCGCCGAAGAGGCCGGCGCACCAAAGCCCGTAGCCCAAGCTTGTCGAGTAGCCGGGCTCGGACGCAGGCGCAACGGTCCGCGGCAGATTGAGGTTCAGGTTCACGGAGACGTTCCGGCTGTCGTCTCCGTCTTGCTCCGGCGGCTTGCTCATTGCTGTCTACTGTCCGTGCCTGCGAGTTTGTTTGGCCAAGCTTAATCTACCGAGAACCGCGCGATGCGCGTGCGGCGGACACGCGAGCCGACGGCAGCGACCAGCGTGCCGCCCGGCATCGTCCGTGCGCACGCTCCTGCGACGCTCCTCTGGACAAGAGGCGGTTCGGGCCGCAATCTGTCTCGCGTCTACGTTCACGCCGGCAAAATCCTTCTCGCCGCCGGCCGATCCCTCAAGCTCAGGGGAGCAGGGTACATGATTCGATCGACGGTTGCCATGGGCGCAGCCCTCGCGTTCGCGGCCTGCGGAGGCGGCGACCCCGAACCCGGCGCGGACGAAGCCGGTGCCGCGACGGAGACGGCCGAGACTACGCCGACGGCCGGCGTCGTCATCTCCGAACCCGCCGACGGAGCGACCTTCGACGCGGGGCCGGTTCGCGTGGTCATGGAGGTGATGGGCCTCGTGGTCGCTCCGGCCGGCACCATGGACCCGGGCACCGGCCACCACCACCTCGTCGTGAACGCGGACGTGGACTGGTCGTTGCCGATCCCGAACGACCCGGGCGTTCACTACCATATGGGACTCGGCCAGCCCGAGTTCACGCTGGAGGAGCTGCCGCCCGGCGAGCACCGGATCATCGCCGTGGTGGCGGACGGCGTGCACGTCCCGCTCGATCCGCCCGTGAGCGACACCATCACCGTGGTGATCCGGTAGAGAGCGGCGATCCAGTTCAATGTGGGCCTCTGGGACTTCCCGGCCCTTCGAGATTGCCGTGGGGCGCCATATCGGCGGTTGATTTGACGTCCGTGGAGGACCCCAGCATCTTCTCCACCGCGCTTACCAAGTCCTGTTGCGGACCCACGTTCGCGAAGGCGATGCGGCCTTGCGCGTCCACCAGGACGACGACGGAGGTGGCGAGCGCTCCGTAGTTGCGAACGGCCTCGCCGCGAGCGTCGTAGACGTAGGTGAAGGCGGGTTCGTGGGCGGCCACGTGGCGCCGCACCCGCCGCCGGGACTGGCCGACGGCCACGGCCACGGCCAGGACGGTCATGCGGTCGCCGAACCGCTCGTTGATCTCCGTCAGCTGAGGCTCCAGCGCTTCGCAGTTCTCGCACCACGAAGCCCAGAACTCGATCAGCGCGGGGCCGCCTCCGATCAGCTCCGCGAGCGACACGGGGTTGCCGTCCAGATCCTCGACCTGGGCGTCGGGCGCGGGCGAGCCCAAGGGCGGACCCACGCCCACCGTGCCCTGTTGCGCGAGAGCCGGTGCACCCGGCCACAAGACGCCGCCCAGCGAGAGCAGGAGCATCGCCGCCCCCGGCCAGGAGTCTGCTGCGACCTGGCGGCGGCCCTCGGCGTTGCGCTTTCGGTTCAATCGAGTCCTCACAGACTGGCGCTGGCCTTGTAGAAGTAGTATCCGGCGACGCCGAGCATCACCACGCCCGCTGCTCGCTTCACGGCCAGCATCCACGCCCCGGACTTGGGAAGCAAGGTCAGCGTCCCCGAGAAGAGGCCGACCACCGCCAGCAGCGCGGTCATCCCCAGCGAGAAAACGAAGAGGTAGATGAAGCCCATGAAGCCCGCCTGCGTGGCCGCCACCCAGGCCAAGACCGTGAGGAACGCGGGGGCGCCGCAGGGCGCGGCGACGATCCCCGACGCCGCTCCGAGTAGGAACACCGCTCCGTAGGAACCGCCCTCCCGAGTCCCCGCCCAGGCCAGCAGCCGCTGGGGCGCGGCCATCGGAATCACGCCCAGCATCGCCAGCGCGAACACGACCAGCAGCAGCCCGATGGCCAGCGACGCCCACGGACTGGCGCTGACGGTCCCGAACATGGAGCCGGCAAGTCCCGCCACTAGGCCGAGCGTCGCGTAGAGGGCCGCGAGACCCACGACGTAGGCCGCCGTGAGTCCCGCTGTCCGTCGCCAGGGCTGCCCGTCCTTGGCCGTTCCCGAGATCACGGACGCGGTGATGGGGATCATCGGGTACACGCACGGCGTGAGGCTGGTCAGCACTCCTGCGCCGAACAACACGGCCACGGCCAGCAACGGACTGGAGGCCAGCGTCTCGGCTGAAATCAACGCAGCCCCCACAGGAAGGAACGGAAGCCCCTACTTGCCGCCGCGAGGCTTCGCCTTCCGTCCGGTGCTGCCGCCCCGGGACGGCGGCGAAGGGGGACGCCGGTTCGACCCGCCCACGGTGGATCTGCCCGCGCCACGGCCGGGGCGGTAGGAAGGCGCGTCCTGGTCCCTCCCGTTGCCTTGGCGGTAGCCTTTGCCGGCCACGACCCGGCCGGGGCCTCTCGTCGTCGGATTCACGTCCACTACGACGGGCGCGTACCTTCGGCCGCCCCACCATCCCCCGTAGTAGCCGAACGGAGAGTAGTACGAGTAGCGGGAACTCCAGAGGGGCGAGTAGCCGTAGCCATAGCCGTAGTAGTAGGGATCGTATCCGAAGAAGCCGAAGCGCCTCCCCTGCGGCGCCCGTTCGCGGACTCCGGCGCCCTCCGCTTCCTCGGGCCCGCCCGCCGCCAACTCGAACCGGTCGGGGAACGAGACCGCGACCACCACGTCGATCACGTCCTCATCCACGCCCTCGTCGTCCAAGCGGATCAGGTCTTCGGCGTCCAGCTCGCGGAACTCCTGGCCCACCTCGGCGATCCAGGCCGAGACCGCCTTGGGATGCACGTTGCGGCTGGCGTCCACAACGTCGTCGATCGCGATCGCGCGCCGGAAGGCCAAGCCGCCGCCCGCCGCGCCGAAGATCGGGCCGCGCCGCGCCGACCGGACTCCCGCCTCGTCCAGCACGCGGTCGTCCACTCGCTGGTACCAGCGCGACCAAGCCAGCGTCTCGCCGTCCGTCTCGCTCGCCCGCACGTCCAGCCACAGCCCGCGTTCGGGCATGGAGATGATGCCGGTGGTGCGCCGGGAAGCCTCGCCTTCGCACGACACGTCGGAGAGCGTGTAGAGCCGGTCCTGGTCCCCCGAGAACCAAGCCGACTCGGTTCCCCTGCAATCGTCCTGCTCAACCTCGTGCGGCCGTCCGTCCGCCTGGAACGGCTCCCGGTAGGCGACTTCGCCGTCCAGAAGCGTCAGCATCTCCACGCCGCTCGTCCCTTCCACGAAGCAGAGGACGCCTTCCTCCACCTCGGCGCCCTGGGGCTCCCAGCATCCCAGATAGGGTCCCCAGCCTTGGCTCGCCGGGCGCGCCTGCGCGTCCAACGAGACCGGGGCGGCCGCTGCCAGCGCGACCGCGGCGAGAACCGCAACCGCGCCCATCCGTCCGTGTTCCTTGCCGTTCATGATCTTCTCCCTTTCGTTCTTCGCTTGCATGTAGATGTGTTCGCGCCCCGTCCCGCCTAGAAGCGAAGCGCGATGCCCGCCGTCGCCTGAAACCCCGTCAAGTCCAAGTCCTCGAAGCCCTCGAAGTCTCTCCCCAGACTCGCGCTTCCGAACGCGTATCTCGACTCGGCGGTGAGCATGAGGGTGCTGCTGACGCCGACTTCGATGCCGGCCCGGAGATGAACCGTAGCCGTGGTCCCCTCCGAGCGAAAGTCGTCCGAGAAGATGTCCTTCGTCTCGAAGTCCACGAAGTCCCCGTACTGCTGGAACCGGTACCTCACGATGCCCGCCGACACGCCCGCGTACGGATTCCAGCTCCGGGGAACCCACGCGAACCGGCCGACCGAACGGCCCCGCTTCCACGGAAACGCCTTGATGCCGACGGTCAGCGGCAGTGTCGAGAACTCGGTGGTCTGCTCGATCGGCCGGTCGTCGGTGTCCACGTAGGCTCGGAACTCCGAAAGAGCCTTGGCGCTCGACCGGCCCGCCGACACCGTGACGTCGAAGCGCTCCGAGACCCGAACGCCGAGTTCCGCGCCCAGGAAGATCCCGCCGAAGTCTCCCTTCTCGACGGTCAGCTGCTCTCGCGTGAACGCCCACAGGTTGTCGTCGCTTCCGCCGCTGCCTCCGGTGCGGGGCAGATTGTAGCCGAACCGCACCGCCAAAGAAGCCTTGGGCGTGCCCAGCGTGAAGTCCCCGCTCGATTGCGCTGCCGCAGTCTCCGGCCACGGCGCCGCGGTTCCAATGCCGACGGCCAGGACGGCCAAGAGACTCGTTCGCCAGATCGTTCGCTTGCGGTGCGGCGTTGCTTGTTGGTTGTGCGTGTTGCGCGTGCTCATCGCTCCTGCCTCCCTTCGCTGGTCTTCGTTCAGTCGGCCCGCGTTTCCGGGCTCCGCCGAAGCTTGCGGCAAGACTCGTGCCAACCGGGTCGGCAAGGTGGCGCACCATGTGCCGGAGGACGTTTTCCCGCCTGCTGGACAGCGACTGTCACCCAGCGTGGACGGTTCCTCCGGCGAGCGCTCGACGGCGACGGGCCATCGACGCCGGTTCGGCGCGTACCCGGGGCGGCCCCCGGCGATGGCGGCGCGAATGCTCACCCCTCGCTCTTCATCGTCCGGTCCAGGTAGGCCTTGAGCCGCTGCCAAGCGTCCAGAGCGGGTTCCGTGCGACTTTCCGGGTCGCCGTCCACCCAGAGCCAGAAGCCGTGATTCACGTCGTCGTAGATGTGCAGGTCGTTGGCGACGCCGGCGGAGCGGAGGGCGGCCTCGAAGGCGGCGACCTCTTCGGGAGAGGGGCCTTCGTCCAGGCCCGCGAACGTGCCGTAGACTTCGTGATCGAGCGCGGCCAGGACTTCGGGGTCGTCCACGAGCCGGCCGTAGAAGATCGCTGTGGCCTCGTGGTTCTCGCCGTCCAGGCCGTAGGAAAGCGCCACGCCCCCGCCGAAGCACCAGCCCACGACGCCCAGGCGGCCGGTCACGTCGGGGCGGCGCTTGAGGTAGGCGGCGGCGGCGTTCAGGTTGGCGATCATGGCGGCGGGGTCGTCCTGGGCTTCGCGGACCAGCGCCATGTTCTCGTCAGGGGACTGGCCCGTGCGGCCCTTGAACAGGTCGGCGGCCAGCGTCACGTAGCCCTCGGCGGCCAGGTCGTCGGCCAGCTGGCGGACTCTGTCGCCGAGGCCGTCCCACTCGTGAACGAGGACGAGGGCGGGAAACGATCCGTCGCCTTCGGGCTGGGCCAGGTAGCCGAGCGTCAGCGTGTCGCCGGGGACGTAGCGGGCGCCGGCGCCCTGCGGCTGACGGTCTTCGCCGACGATGGCGGACGGCAACTGGTCGTCCGCCGTGGGATTGAAGGGGATGCCGGGCTCCTCGGCGGGCGGCTGCGTGCTCGAGGGATTCTCGTTGGACTGGGACTCGCCGCAACCGAGGGCGAAGAGGGCCGCGAGGGTCGCGGGAAGAGTGGGGCGCATCGTGCAGAACCTCCGGTGCCGGCTGGCTTTTCTTTGGGATATTGTTTCTTTGGAGAGTTCGGCCGCCGGGACGATCGCCGGGAGCCGAACGCGCTCGGCCGGGCATTTTGGGCGACGGGCCGGGCGCTCGAAATGTCGGCCGCCGGGACGCCGGGTGTCAATGGAGTTGGCCCAAGCCTTGCCCAGCGCCGGTTCGACGAAGACATTTCCCGACGCTTCCTCCATCATCGGGCGACGCCCGCGCCATCGTCCGGCGACGCCCGCTCCATCATCCGACAGGACGCCCTGCTCCATGATCTCTTCGCTGCGGCCTTTCGCCCTTGCGGGCCTCTTGTCCGCTACGGCCCACGTTCCCGGCCTCGCCGCCCAGCAGCCGGCGCTGGGTCCGGCGGACGGCCACGATCTTCCTCCGGCGGACTTGGACCGCGTGTCCGTCGGCGACGCAGCCCCGCTCTTCGGGCTGGAGTCCTTCGGCGGCTCCACGGTGGAGCTGGCCGGCTTTCGGGGCGAGAAGAACGTGGTCCTGGTCTTCTACCGGGGGCACTGGTGACCCTACTGCGCGCGTCAGCTCGGCGAGCTGAGAGACCTCCTGCCCCCTGATCTCGCGGAGGAGACGGTGATCGTGACCGTCTCGGTCGACGACCGGGCGAAGCAGCAGCTGATGATCGACCGGATCGTCGAGGGCGGGGGCGCCGAGCCGGACTTCGTGATGCTGTCGGACCCCGGCCATCGCGTGATCGACCGCTACGGGCTCTTCAACGAAGACGCCCCGCCGAGGCGCCCCGTCCCCCACCCGGCCACGTTCGTCGTCGACAAGGAAGGCGTGGTGCGGTGGAAGTTCGTGGAGGTGGACTACCGCGTACGGCCTTCGCACGAAGACATTCTGGCTGTCCTGAAGGAACTCCAAGAAGGCACCGTCGCACCGCGCTAACTCGCACGTGCGCAACGACATGGCGTAGTTCGCCGACTACCGGCCCCGGGCGCTCGTTCGCCGCGCCCAAGCCCTGTTCGGGCATCCCCAAAAAGTGGTCTCGTCTGGCCATGTAAGTGTCCCGGAAGAGCGGTTACCGTCTTCCCGCAAGATTCGCAGACGACCCGCTCCGCCCGGACGCATGAACGCTTCCAGCCCCCGAACTCGTCGTCGTCGTCGCCGCGCGGCCCGCCGGCTTGGACTGGTGGGACTGCTTGCCGGGGCGGCGCTCTGGTGGGCCGCCGCCGACCTGCCCCGGACGGCGCGCGCGGCGGCCCGCGTCGGCGTGGCGATGGCCGGAGGAACGTATCTCGGCCGCGACGGCGTGGTCATGCAGACCGGACTTTCCGATTGCGGTCCGGCGGCGCTGGCCAACTTGCTGCGCGCGGTTGGCTTGGCCCCTCCGTCCCTGGACTCGCTCGGCACATTGGCCGGAACCAGCGCGGAGGGCACTCGGGCGAGCGGCCTGATCCGAGCCGCCGGCGCTTCGGGCGTCTCGCTGGTCCTGCGGCGCCTCTCCGCGGATTCGCTCGAGGTCGCGCGCAAGCCGTTCATCGCGTGGGTCGACAGGGGGCATTTCGTCGTGGTCGCGAAGCAGGGGCCGGAGGGCCGGCTCGTCGTTCTCGATCCGCAGGTAGGCCGGTACTCCATCAATCAAGAGGCATTCAAGGCGAGCTGGTCCGGCGAGGCCATCCTCCTCGCCGGATCCGCCAGATCACCCGCGGCGACAGTCGCCGCGGGACTTCTCACCCGTTTCACAAGGAGGTAGGACATGACGAAGCATCGCTTCAGAGCCCATGGCATGGGCCAAGCCCGGAGCCGCCCGGAAGAAGGCGGCAAGGACGCGGCGACGGTCGCCGCCGTGCGCGTGATTGCGCGCGCACACTCGATTGGAGGCCGCTGATGGGTACGGTGTTGCGGATACTCGGATGCGGAGGCTGCGTGGCCGCTGGCGTCGCTCTGGTGATGGGCGGCGGGGCCGCAATCCTGGTTGCCGCGGCGACCCCGGGGTCGACGGCCGCTGCTGTAGGATGCGTGGCCGTATGCGCAAGCCTCTTCTGACGACGCTCTCCACGGACGAAAGGATCATCGAATGTCCATCGCAATCGCAATCGCAACGGGACTTGTCGCGGCCGGCATCTCGTCCGGCGCTTCGCCGCCAGCCGCGGCCACAGGGGAAGTTCTCGTTGCCGAAGTCTCCCGGACTTCGAACTTGGAAGGAACGGCGCAGTACACGTCGGCATTCGGCCTTGAAAACGCCGACGCCGACTTGGCCGTTGCCGGACAGCAGGTCGCCGACGTCGTCGGAGCCGGCTTTTGGAAGAAGATTTCGTGCATAGGCTGCACTGCCGGAATCCTCGCTTTAGGCGGCAGCAGCTTGCTGGGACTGGCCCTGCTGATGATGTCCCCCGTGGGAACCATCGTTCCCGCCTGCGCGTTGGCGTGTTATCAAGCCTTCTTCTAGTCGATGCTCGCGACAACGCGCCAGTCAAGAATCAACAATCCATTCCATCTCGGAGAAACCAAAATGAAGACCAAGTATGCAAAGAAGTTCTCTCGCTTCGTGCTCGTCCTGGCCGTCGCCAACGCGGCCGCGCTCGGAGCAGCGCCGGCGTCCCTGCAGTCTCAGGAGGGCCCACCGCCGTGCTACCCGGTCGAGAAGGGCGAGTGGTCCGCGGCCTGCATGTTCTGCCACTGGTTCTCGTGGGACATCTTCTGCTTGAAGTGCTACTTCAACGGTGGGAGATAGGCGAGGACCAACGCTTGCCAACTGTGGCAAGGTGAGGAAAACCAGCCCGGGAGTTCGCTTCTTTGCGGTCCCGGGCCACCATATCGAAGCTTGTGAGCAATCCATTTCCAACTCGGAGGAAAAAATGAAGACCAAGTACGCCAAGAAGTTCTCTCGCCTTCTTCTCGTTCTGGCGGTTGCCAACGCGGCTGCGCTCGGAACGACGCCAGCGTCCCTGCAGTCGCAGGAAGACACAAGGATCAACTGCTACGAGCAAGAGGATACCGGCAGTTGGTTCAACATCTGCTATTTCTGCCTCACCCCGATCTGGAATCCGTTTTCGCCGTTCTGCGGTCTCTGCGGCATACGTTAGCCGCAACTGCGGGTTCCGGTTGTTGACTGCGAGATGAAGTGAACCGGCCCGGGCTGCGCTCGCCGCGCGGCTCGGGCCAAGACCCTTGGAGACTATTCGAAAATGAAAACGAAGAATGCGGTCCGAGACCGCAAGAAGGCGGCGATCCTGATTGGACTGGGCGCAGCCGCGTGCGTCGTGGCCTCGTTGTTGCTGCTTGGACGGAAGGCGCAGCCCGGAGGCCCGAAGCCCCCGTGGCCCCTTCCGGAGTTGGCGGCGGAGGGCGCAGACGGGTCGGCGTGGCGATCCGATCCCGGTCTGCAGAGACCGGCCGCGCTGATCTACGCTACCCACACGTGCCCACACTGCAAGGAAGAGCTTGCGCGCTGGAGCAAGATGCTCGACGAGGGCGTTCGCGCCAACGTGTGGGTGATCTCCGCCGCCACGTCGAAAATGGACGGAAT
The DNA here is from genome assembly GCA_958295645.1 of Longimicrobiales bacterium. Lineage (GTDB taxonomy): Bacteria > Gemmatimonadota > Gemmatimonadetes > Longimicrobiales > Gaopeijiaceae. Next base: position 1,955,588 of record OY282361.1, on the reverse strand, counting down.
GCCGTGGGTGCCGTCGGCGCTGCGCGCCCAAACCGTGGCGGACGGGGACGGCAGCATCGCCAAGAGCCTTTCGGTCCGCTACGTCCCGGCCACGTATTGGGTCGACCGCGCGGACACCGTTCGGCTGGTGCGCGTGGGCCAATCCACGCGGGCGCAGCTATTCGAGGCCATGGACGAAGTGGGAATGGCAAGATGAAGACACGTCGGAGTCGCGCGGCGGCGCCCGAACGAGCGCCGCGGGTCAAGACGTTCTTCAGCCTCTTGATCCCCAGCCTGGACGACATCCGCGACCGCGCGCCCCTGGCGCCTCCGCTGGCGGCCGGATGGATCGTCTCCGCGGCTGCCGCGCTTTCGTTGCGGACGCTGTTGTTGGGCGGCGCGGCGGCGCAGGACGGCGCCGCCGCGGCCGCGGGACAGGTCGTGTTCTGGGCGATGACCATCTTGGCGCCGGTCGTCCTGTTGACGAAGGCCGGCCTGCTGACCGCCCTCGCTTGGTCGCTTCTGGCGCTGCTGGAACGGGAAGCGCGGTTTCGGCAACTGCTCTCGATCTTCCTCTACGGCGAGGCGATCGTTGCGTTGCGGGGCGTCTTCGGGCCCCTCTACTTGCGCTTGGCCGGCGGGGCAGGGGAGCCTTCCGGCGCGGCGCTGACCAACGCCCTCGGCCTGTCGAGCCTCGTCTCGCCCGACCGCCCGGCGCTTGTGGCGGCCGCCCAGACGGTGTCGCTGGCGCATCTGGCCTGGGCGATTTTTGTTTCGTTGGCCATCGGGAACGCGCTTGCGTTGCGGGTGCGTTCGGCGGCCGCCCTTGCGGCGGCGTTGTGGGCGGCCGTCGTGGCGACCGCGGCCCTGCGCGCCACTCTGCTGACCTAGAAGGAGATCATGCCCGCAATCAGCTTCCAGCGGTTCGGCGTCCGCTATCCGGCCTTCGAGCTGGAACCGTTCGACCTGGAGTTGTCGCCCGGCGAACGCGTCGCAATTGTCGGCGCCAACGGCGCGGGGAAGAGCACGACTCTCAAGGCGGTCTCCGGACAGTTGCCCGAGTACGGCGGCCGCATCGAAATCGACGGCCGGGAAGTACGAGACTTGGTGCCGGGAATGCGCGCGTCGGTCGGCTATCTGCCGGAGCGGCTCCACGCGTTCGGGTGGATGACGGTGGCGGCCCACCTTCGCTTCTTGGCCGACTTCTTCCCCGCGTGGGACCGCGACTACGCCTACGAGCTGCTCGAGCGGGTCGAACTGCCTGTCGGCGCCAAGGTGGGGACCCTCTCGAAAGGCATGAAGGTCAAGCTCTCTCTGGTGGCCGCCGAAGCGCATCGCCCGCCGCTTCTGGCGCTCGACGAGCCCACATCCGCCATCGATCCGCTCATGCGCGGCGAGCTGCTGGCGGTCATCGACCAGTGCGCACCAATCGGCGGCGACCGCCTCGTCTTGTTCTCCAGTCACATCCTGGAAGATGTGGAATGGATCGCCGACCGAGTGGTCTTCTTGAAGAACGGCCGTCTAGTGGCCGACAACTCGGTAAGCGAGATCCGAGCGCGAGACCCCGACAAGCCTCTCCACGAACTGCTCTATGCAACGCTTCAATCCCAAGTCTAGTTTGGCTTTCCGCCGGCTGGTCGTTCTCGAACTCCAGCGAACGGCGAAGCAAGGCATTGCGTTTGTCTGTTGCGGGATCGTCCTGCCGTTGGCCGCCGCGCGATTTCGGAGCGACTCGCTGCCATTGCTCGTCGTGGCGTTGCTGGTCACGGTGTCGACGCCCATGAGCATCAGCTTCGGGACGAGTCTCAAGGATCGACTTTCGGGAGATCTTGAATTCCTGAAGGCGCTTCCTGTCACGGGCTACGTGCACGCAAGGGCTAGGGCCGTGGTCGGTCTTCTGTATGCGCTTGTCGCGGTTGCGCTGGTATCGCCCTATCTCTGGCCGGGCTACTTGTGGATCGGGGGCGAAGAGCCGACGGGATTCGCCCTCGCAGCATCGGGGCTCTGCTTCGTCCTGTGGGTCGCCACGTGTCTCTGCTCGGCGATCACCCTGCGGTTTGGCACCGAAAGGTTGATGATGTGGGGCCTCATGGGATTGGTTGCCTTCATCTTTGTCGGAGAATTTGTCGGAGAACGATTGCTCGATCCCCTCTTGGCGCCGTACTTGAACATGGAGACGCCAAGCAGTGTGGTCGATTGGCTGCGTTCTCCCCTCGCGATCGTCGCCTTGATTGCGGCTCTCCCGGCCGTCTCGGCTCTCTTGATTGCGATCTCGTTGCGCTGGACGCGAACCGCGATCGAAACGTATCGTCGCGAAGACAAAATCATGAGCCTCTAGCGAGACCGCCTCTTCGACGGAACCCGTGCGCGAGCGCGGGCAGCACGAACAGAGCGGCGACCGCGGCCGTGAACGTGCCGAGCACGACGGCGAGGCCGAACCGGCGCGTGGGGGGAAAGTCCGAGAGGACGAATATGCCGAACCCCATGCAGATGATCGCGCAGGCCGTGGCCACCGGCTTGGCGAGGCTGGTGCGGGCGGCGGCCCACGCCTCCCGGGAGGAGCGGCCGCTCCGAGGAGACGGCGGCCCCGCGGCCTGGCGGAGGTCTCGAGCCCGCATCGCGATGTGAATCATGGAGTCCACGCCCAGTGCCAAGGCGACGTTGGCGGCGGGCGAAGCGACGATGTCCACCGCGATGCCCAGATGGCCGAAGACGCCGAGAACGACGGCGGGGACTGCGACTAGGCAGGCCAGCATGGCGCAAGCCCCGGCCACGTTGCCGGAGACGCGCAGTCCCACGACCAGGAAGAGCAGGAGAAGGCCCCCGATGCCGATCTTCAAGCTCGCCGCCAGCAGTCCGCCGAGGCGGTCCTGGAGTTCGTAGAGTCCGCCGGTCGCGCGGACTTGCAGACCGGCAGCTTCCGCGTGGGCGGCGAGCCTTGCGATCGTCGCGCTTCGGTCTTCGCGCCGACCCGCCTCGATCATGCGAATCGAGTAGAGCGCTTCGCGCCGGTCTTCGCGAACGTAGCCCGACGCGACGCTGCCGGCCTCGGACCGGTCCAGCAACCCGAGGAGGATCGAGACCGGGAGAAAGCGGGCCAACGGTTGCGTGCGGGCGTGGGCCAGGAGCGGCGCCGGCGACAACACGATGCCCGTGGCCGGATCGGCTTCCAGGGAATCTTGGAATTCCCACATCCGTTCGTAGGCCGCCATGTTGTCGAGGCGTCCGCCGTCGCTGGCGCCGACCGCGAAGAGCAGCGGGCTGCTGCCGCCGTCGCGGTCGACGAGTTCCAGCCCCGAGCGAATCGGCCCGGAGCGGTCGAAGTAGCCGAGCAGCGAGGGATCGGTTTCGAGGCGCCAGAGGCCGGTCCCGACCCCGGCTGCCGCGAGGCCCAGCACGACCAGAGCGGTGGCGCCGAGGGCCGGGAGCCGCGCCGGCCACCCGGGCTCCGCTGCGGCCGGGCCAGCGTGGGGCCGGGACCCGCCGGGCTGCCGCCGTCCTCCGAGCCGCCCGTTCCCGCCGCGCGCCAGCCAAGCCGGCAGGATCAAGAACGCGCTGGCGAACGCGACGGCCGTGCCGATGGCCCCCGCGGCGCCCAGTTCGCGCAGAGGTCGTGCCGGAGCCAGCAGCAGGCTCGAGAACCCCAGCAACGTGGTGATCATGCACCAGAACGAAGGCCGAATCGTGCGAGCGACGGCCTCCGCCGCCCGCCCGCGCCCGCCCGCCCCCCCCATGTCTCCCCTCGCCGCCGCCCGCCAGTTGGCCGCGAGGAACACCGTGTGCGACAGCGTCAGGACGAACACGATCGTGGCGACGTTCGCCGTCAGCAGGCCCACCCCGATGCCGGCCGCGGAGGCCGCCAGCAACGTCGCCGCGCTGGCGGACAGGCAGGCCAGGAGCGTCCCCGCCACGAGGCGCGCGTCCCGGTACGCCAGCGTCGCGACGAGACCGAAGACGAACAACGCCACTGTGCTGAACACCGCCAAGTCGCGAGCCAACCCCCGCCGGATCAGCTCGACGATCAAGGGCACGCCCGAGGCCGCCAAGGCGAAGTCCGGGCGGCCGTGAGCGTCCAGCACGGCCTGAACCTCCACCGCCAGCGCTTCCGGGTCGTACTCCTCCGCCAACTGCACCACCACGTTGGTCGCTTCGTCCCCCGTCGGCGTCAGGACGCGGCTCCACAACGGGCTCCTGCGGTCCTGGTTGGCCGCGGAAAACACCTCCGCCACGCCCGGGACCGAATCCAGCGAACGGCCCAAGGCGTCCAGCTGGGCCAAGTAGCCGCGGGTCTCCGGGTCGGGGGCGCCCGCTCGCACGATCAGCGTTTCGCCCGCAGGATAGCGCTCCGCCAGTTCGCGGGACTCGCGCAGTTGCGGGTCGCCCGGCGCGAAGAAAAAGTCGGCCTCGACGCGCGGCGCCAAGTCCACCGCCACCCCGACACCCGCGAGCAGCACGGCCGCGGCAACCATCGAAGCGCCCGGCAACATCCAACGCATCCTACGATTCTGCATGAAACGGAACATTTGGCTTCCTCGTCCTAGCCTTCGCGGGGGGCCGCCGCCGCGGGACCGGCGAATGGACCCGGATCGCTAATGGCACCGGACCGCTAATGGGGCGGGACCACTCGTGACCATCTGAACCACTGGCGGGACTGGACCACCGGCCCTTTCAGCCGCCTCCGGCGCCGGTGAAACTGCTCCCTCTTGCCCTCCAAACGGCTCCCCCTTGCCCCAAAGCTTATCTTATGGACGAGCGATGCCGAAGAGGACGCGGGACGGGACAGGGGAGGTGGACGTGGCTGGTTCGAGGATGAAGCGCGCATTCGCGGTTGGCTTGGCGTTGGTGGCCTTGCCGGTCGGCTTGGCGATGGGCTGGGAGATGGGGGGCGCCGAAAGCGGCGAACGAACTGGGCCGGGCCGCCTGTCGCCGGCGCAAGATGCGGAAGCGCAGGTGCGGGCCGCCGTCCAAGCCACGGTCGAAGCTTGGTCGCAAGGCGACTTCGAGGCCTTCGCGGCCCAGTACCACGACGACGTGCGGGGATTCTTCCTCGACGGCGCGGCCCTGGCCCGGGGCTTCGACATCGCGGCTCTTCGGATGGCGTACGAAGCCGGCCTGACCGCTTCCGTCTCGGTTCGCGACGTGGATGTTCGCGTGTACGATCGGACGGCGGTCGTCGTCGCCTACCTCGACGGCTCCATCAACTTGCCGGCCGGGGCCGGATCCATCGGCGGCACGTGGAGATACTCGGAGACGAGAATTCGTGAGGACGACGCCTGGCGGGTAGTCCAGTACCACATTTCGGAGCTCGGCGGAGGGCCGTGACGGCGAGGCGCGGGCCCACGATTCGAGCCGCCGAAGAGGTCGAGCGGCCTGGGCTTCGGCGGCGGCGACTCGGCTCTCTCGTCCTCTCCGAGGCGATGCACCATGGCTAAAGTCGAGACCATGGCTAAAGTCGAGATTGAAGACCCGATCGACGTCGTGGATGCGGCGGCTTCCTTCGAACTGGGATGGAGCCTGATCGAACGGTTCTCGATTCTGGTCAGGGAATCCGGCTCGCTCGACGAGCGCACGGCGGCCCGGTTCATCACCTCGCGTCTCAAGATGTTCGGCATTCCCTACGAAATGCACGAGCCGGAGCTCTACCTGTCGATTCCTCGGGATGCTTCGGTCAAGGCGGGAGACCTGCGCTTCAAGGCCAAGCCGCCTTCCTTCTCCCAGTCCACCCCTGCCAACGGGCTTTCCGGGACGCCCGTCCACTTGCCCGCCCCGCCGGCGGAGGGCCTGGACGACCTCTTCCACGCCCGCCTGCCGGAGAACCTGCGCGGCGTGGCCGGAAAGATCGTGGTGACCGAGGGCTATCCGATGCCGTCCGCCGTGGCCCGGCTCGAGAAGGCGGGCGCCGCCGCGCAGGTGTACGTGAATCCGGGAAGCCGCGTCCACTGGGGCATCTGCACCACCATTTGGGGAACCCCCAGCCTTGCCCAACTCGAACGAAAGCCTTCGACGCCGGTCGCCGCCATCAACAGGCCGGACGGCGACGCGCTGATCGCCGCGATCGGGGCCGGCCTGAACCGCGTGACCGTCCGCACCAAGCTCGACGAAGCCTGGTATCCGTGCCTGCTGCCGGTGGCTCACATCGACGGACAGGAGGACGACTTCGTTCTGGCGCACGGCCACTACGATTCTTGGGACGTGGGAATCGGCGACAACGCGGTCGGCGACGCGACGCTGCTCGAGCTCGCCCGCATCTTCCACGAGAACCGGGGCGCGCTCCGGCGATCCCTGCGGGTGGCTTGGTGGCCCGGCCATTCCACGGGCCGCTACGCCGGTTCGGCTTGGTACGCCGACCGCTTTGGGCTGGAGCTGTCTAGGCATTGCGTGGCGACGGTCAACATCGATTCGCCGGGATGCTGGCGGGCGACGGAATACGACGAAGTGCCGTGGATGGCGGAGACGGACGCCGTCTGCCGCGAGGCGATTCGGACCGTGGCGGGCAAGGAACCCGTCCGGCAGAGACCGCCCCGTGCGGGGGACTACTCCTTCAACCAGCTGGGCCTGTCCTCCTTCTTCATGCTGCTCTCGAACATCCCGGCCGAAGAGCGCGCCCGGCTGGGCTTCTATCCTGTGGGCGGATGCGGCGGCAACATCGCCTGGCACACCGAGAAGGACCGCATCGACATCGCAGACATGGAGAACATGAAGCGCGACCTGCGAGTGTATCTCCATGCGGTGGGCCGGTTTCTCACCGACGAGATCTTGCCGCTGGACTTCCGCGAGACGGTCAAGGAACTCGACGAGACGCTTTCGGAATGCGAGACCGTCGTCGGCAAGCGGCTCAACCTGAAGCCGTTGCGCGCGGAGTTCTCGGCCGTGGCCGAACGGGTCGACGCGCTGTACGAACGGATCGAGAGAGAGGACGCCGACGCCGGCCGCATCAACGCGGCGCTGTTGCGGTTGGGGCGCGTGCTGGTTCCCTTGGGCTATTCGGTGGGCGACCGCTTCGAGCACGACCCGGCCCTGCCGATGGCGCCCATGCCCAGGCTGGCGCCCGCTCTGGAGTTGGTCGAGATGGAGGAGTCGGCTCCCGAGCGGATGCCCTTCGTGCTGGCCGAGCTTCAGCGCCAGTCCAACAAAGTGATGGAAGAGCTAGGCAAGGCGCGCCGAATTCTGGACGAAGCGAAGGGCGGGCGGGCGAAGGCGAAGTAGGGCGAGACACGGGGCGAACGAAACGAGACGGGGGAGGAGGCGGAGGCGATGAGAGAGAGAACCGGGAGCGGCTCGGCGGTCGCTTGGCGGCGGAGATCGGCGTGCAGGGCGGATGCCCGCGGGTCGCGGCCGGGGTCTCCGGCGGCCGACCGTCTGGATGGCCGCGCGGGCGATGGTGGCCCTTGGAGCCGGGGTCGCGGCCGGGGTCTCCGGCGGCCAACCGTCTGGATGGCCATGCGGGCGATGGTGGCTCTTGGAGCCCTCGGAGTCGGCGCCGGCCTTCCGGAGGCCGCGGAGGCGGTGCAGCGCACGGAGGGCGAACGCGTCTACGTGGCCAATCAGGCCGGCGCGAGCGTATCGGTCGTGGACGCCGCGTCGGGCGAGGTTCTGCGAACCGTCGATCTGACCGAGCTGGGCTTCGACGCCAACTCGCGTCCGCATCACACGGCCGTGGACCCGGACGGCCGCCACTGGTACGTGTCGCTGATCGGCGGCGGACACGTTCTTCGCTTCACCGCGGCCAACGATCCCGCCGGCCGAGCGGCCTTCGAGACGCCCGGACTGCTGGCGGTCGATCCGGCCTCCGACTTGCTCTACGTGGGGCGGTCGATGATGGCCGTCAATCCGCCCCAGCGCATCGGCGCGATCGACCGGCGCAGCATGAGCTTGGAAGAGATCGACGTGTTCTTCCCCCGCCCGCACGCGCTGGTGGTGGACGCCCGCCGGAACCGCGTGGTCGCGGCATCGCTCGTCGAGAACCGCATGGCGCTGCTCGACGCCGCCTCGGACGACATCGACCTGGTCGGCGTGGAGGGCCCAACGCACACGTTCGTGCAGTTCGCTCTGTCGCCGGACGCCCGCTACCTCGTGGCCACGGCCCAGCTGACCGGCAAGCTGCTCGTGTTCGATGCGCAGGACGCCCGGCTGATCCACGAACTCGACGTGGGGACGCAACCCTGGCACCCGGTCTTCTCGCCGGACGGACGAAGGGTCTACTTCGGCGCGAAGGACGACGACGCGGTGGTGGTGGTGGACGCCGAGACCTGGACGGTGGCCAAGCGGATCACGGCCCCCGGCATCGCGGAACCGCACGGCAGCGCGGTCACGGCGGACGGCCGTCACCTCTTTGTCTCCAACAGGAACCTGAAGGGCACGTACGTCCCCCGGCGGCAGGCCGCCGAGAACTCCAGCGTGGGGACGCTGGTCAAGATCGACACCAACTCGCTGGAAGTCGTCCAGACGATTGAAGTCGGCCCCTACCCGGCCGGCATCTCGATCGGCCCCGCGGGCTAGCGTGCGTCGGGTGCGCCTCCTGGCCCCGGCCGTCGGCCTGTTCGCAGCCTGCGGACCCGCCGCCTCGCCCGGCGCGCCTTCCCCCTCCCCGGAACCCTCCTGGGAACGCGTGGTCTACGGAATCTCCGTCTTCGACCAGTCGGGCGTCCCCGTCGACCACCCCTTCCTGGGCGGCTTCAACTTGCCGCGTCCCCAGCTTGCGGACGCCGACGGCGACGGCGACTTCGACCTCTTCGTCCAGGAAGCGTCGGACCGCGTCATGTACTTCGAGAACACCGGCGCGGCCGAGGGCGGCCCCTACCGCTGGGTCACCGACGGGCTGGGCGGCCTCTCCGTGGGCGAGTGGTTTCGCTTCGCCGACATGGACCTGGACGGCGACTTGGATCTGCTCGCCGAAGCCCCCTACAGCTACATCCGCTACTACCGCAACGACGGCGGCCCCATCGCCTCGGCCTTCGTGCTGGCGGCCGACACGCTCCGCGATGCGAACGGCGAAGCCATCTTCTCGGACCGGCAGAACATCCCCAACGCGGCGGACATCGACTGCGACGACCGCGTGGACTTGCTCGTCGGCCGGCTCACGGGCACCATCACCCGGTACGAAGCGACCGGCGCCGGGGACGGCGGCGTTCCCGTCTTCGCCCACGTCACCGACTCCTTCGAGGACATCGAGATCGTCGCGGCCATGCAGGGCGGCAGCCGGCACGGGGCCAACACCATGGCGCTGGGCGACGTGGACGACGACGGCGACCCCGACCTGTTCTGGGGCGACTTCTTCGAGCCGGGCCTGCTCTTCATCGAGAACACGGGGACCTGCGCGCATCCGTCCCTGCGCGGCGCCCCGAGACCCTTTCCGCTGCGCGATCCGGTGCGCACGTCCGGCTACAACGCCCCCGCGCTGGGCGACTGGGACCTGGACGGCGACCTCGATCTGGCCATGGGCGTGCTGGGCGGCGCCTTCAACCCCAACAGCACCACGGTCGAGAACCTCCACCTGTTCACGCAGGAGGACGGCGCCTTCGCCCCGGCCACGTCCAGGCTGATCCGCACGCTCGACGTCGGCAGCGAGTCCCTGCCCGTCCTGTCCGACTTGGACGGCGACGGCGACCTGGACCTGCTCCTCTCCAACAAGATCGAGCCGGACAACCCCCGCACCGGCGGCCTCTTCGTCTTCGAGAACACCGGCACGGCTTCGACGCCCGCCTTCGCGGCAAGAGGCCGCGTGCCCGGACTGCCCGACGGCTACCACTACGCGCCTGCCTTCGGCGACCTGGACGGCGACGGCGACCAAGACATGCTCCTGGGCAGCTGGCGCGACCACATCGCCTACTACCGCAACGACGGCCCGCCCCCCTCCGGCACGGGCGCCGCGGCTCTGATGCCGGCGCTGGCGCTGGCGGACTCGGCAGTCGCCACGCTCACGCGAGGCCGCAACGCGACGCCCGCGCTGGCCGACATGGACGCCGACGGCGACCTCGACCTCTTCGTCGGCGAGGCCTCGGGCGCGCTCAACTACTACCGCAACGACGGCGGCCCCGCGGCCCCTGCCTTCGAGCTGGTCTCGGACGAGTTCCAGGGCATCGACGCGGGACGAAGGAGCGTGCCGGCCGTGCTCGACGTGGACGGCGACGGAGACTGGGACTTGGTGATCGGCTCCGAAGCGGGCGGCTTGCAGGTCTACGTGAACGAGGGCTCGCGCTTGGAGCCGGTGTTCGCCGCGGCGGATCCGCTGGGCCCCGAGGTGCCCGGATTCGCCGCGCCCGCGTTTGGCGACGTCGACGCGGACGGGGACTGGGACTTGCTGGCGGGAGGCGTCGGAGGCGGCCTCGCGTTCTATCGCCGGACGGGACGCTCGGGCGTTCCGCGAGGCGCCGCCGGGCAGGAGAGGGCGTCGGGCTCCTCGAGTTCGGCTGGGCCGGATACCGGAGGCCCGCGATGAACTTGGACGACGTGCGGGCGGTGATCGAGAGCGCCAAGGCTCGCGACAGCGGCCAGCTCGAGGCGTTCGTGCGGCAGATGGCGCCCGAGGCCACCGACGAAGAGGTCGCGGAGGCCAAGTCCGTGGCGCTCGAGGTCGTCGAGACGGTGCCGGTGCTGCTGGCCCGCGCGGCCCAGGCTGCGGAGGAGCGCCACCTCAAGCTGGTGGTGACGCCGTTGCTGGACCATGCCGCCCGCTACTTCGTGGACCCCGCCGACCTGATTCCGGAAATGACGCAGGGCTTGGCGGGCCTGCTCGACGACACCTACTTGGCTCTGCGCATCCTCGAGAACCTGAACCGGGGACCGCACGCGCTCTTCGATGCCGACTTCGACGAGCCGCTTCGTTTCCTGCGCAGGCTCGTGGGCCCGGAAATCAGCCGCAAGCTGGACTCGGCCTCGCTCTACGCGCTGCAAGACGTCTCCACGCTCGTGACGCGCGCCTGGGTGGAACTGGGACGGCCGGAGTGAAGACCAAGCCGGTTGCACGGAAACCGATCGCCGATTCATTTCGTAGCGTTGGAGACGGGCGGGCAGTCACCAGACAGGAGAGACAAGCATGATCGAGCTGATCTTTGCAGGGGTTGCAGGAGCGTTCGGACACATCATGTCCAAGCAGTTCGTTCACCAGAGGCTCCGCTTCACCAGCTGGGTGCGCAATCCGCGCGCCTTGGGGCTGGCCGCGGGGGTCGCGACGGCGGCGGCGGCGGCGCCGGTCGTGATGGTGGCGCCGTTCGTGGGATTGGGCTCGGCCGTCTTCCTCGGACTCGCGGTCGGGTCCGGCGTGGGCCTGGGGGCGAGGAACGCGAAGGAGAACAAACCCCTCCCCAGCAAGACGTCCGGCTGAGTCCGGTGACGCGCCGGCTCGGCCACAGAGACGGTCGACTCGGCCACAGATGCAGTCAGCTCGACCACAGGCGTAGTCGGCTCGGCCACAGAATCAGTCGGCTCGGCCACAAACGCAGTCGGCGGCCTCCGTCGTGAACCGGCGACTGGTCTGGTCCTGGGCGCTCTTCGACTTCGCCAACTCCATCTTTCCGGCGGTGATGGTGGCGACCGTGTTCCCGATCTTCTACCGCGAGCACATCGTGGGCGGGCAGGCCGGCGAAGGCGATTGGTGGTGGGGTAGGGCGGTGTCGCTCTCGGCGTTGATCGTGGCCTTCATGTCGCCGCTTCTGGGAGGGATCGCCGACCGCGCCGGGGTGCGAAAGCGCTTCTTCATGATCTGCGTGGGGATGTGCTTGGCCGGCGTGGTGGGAATGGTGACGTTGGACGCGGGCATGGCCGTCCGCGGCTTCCTCCTGTTCGTCGTGGCGAACGTGGGCTTCGAGAGCGCTCTGGTGTTCTACAACGCCTATCTGCCCGACGTTGCGCCGCCCGAGAGGCGCGGCTGGGTGTCCGGCCTCGGTTTCGGCGTCGGCTACTTGGGTTCGGCGCTGGGGTTGCTGATCGCAGTTCCGCTGGTGGACAGGGGCCTGATGTGGGCGGTGTGGCTCTCGGTCGCCGCCTTCTTCCTGATCAACTCGATCCCGTCGTTTCGCTACCTGCCCGCCGACCGGCGGAGGAACGTGGCCGTTGCCAAGGCGGCCGCCTTGGGCGTCTCCAACTTGAAGAACGTCGTCGCCGAAGTCTGGCGGCTCAAGGACCTGCGCCAGTTCTTCTTCGCGTACTTCTTCTACATCGACGGCGTGAACACGATCATCGCCATGGCCGCCATCGTGGCCACGGGGACTTTCGGCTTCACCACCCAAGCGACCATCGTCCTCTTCCTGATTCTGCAGATCTCCGCGTTGATCGGCGCGTTGGCGCTCGCCAAGCCGACGGACCTCATCGGTCCCAAGAAGGTGTTGAACATGGTCTTGCCCCTGTGGATCGCGGCTGTGATCGCGGCGTACTTCATCCAGGGCCAGACGGCGTTCTACGTCCTGGCCGTCGTGACGGGACTGGGTCTCGGCTCCGTGCAGTCCGCCAGCCGGGCCGCGATGGCCCTGCTGATTCCAAAGGGCAGGGAAGGCGAGATGTTCGGCTTCTACGCCCTCTGCGGAAAGTCGTCGTCCGTGATCGGACCGTTCCTCTTCGGGCTGGCCGTTCTTCTGGCCGGGGGCAACCAGCGCCCGGGCTTCCTGGTCGTGGGCGTCCTGCTGACCGTGGGATTCGTCCTTCTGCAGAGGGTCAAGGGCGCGCTTCAGCCCGCTTAGCGGGGGCCGGTCTCCAGGCGGGCCGGGCCTCTCGGATTCGCGCCGGCTTCAGCCCGCTCAGCGAAGGCCGGGCTTTCGCGCGATCGCGCCTCCCCATGCGAAGGCCGCCAGCGCTCCCGGGCGATCCTTCCACTCGTCCAGCCCCTTGCGCCACCCGTCCAACTCGGCCTCGGCGACGAGCCCATGTCCAGTTGCGGCGCGCACGGTGTCCTCGGAGAAGAACCATTCGCCCACGAAGCGGTGGAAGAAGGCGCGATCCTCCTCGGAGCGAAACAGCTCGAAGGATCCGTTCGCCTCGACATCCGACCACCCCGTTCGCCGGAGCAAGCCCGTTATCTCGCGGCCCATCCCAGGATGCCCGCCGTTGGCCGCCAAGAGCTGCGCGAACACCTTCCAGGCCCCGTCGATCCCCCCGCAGTCCGGTTCGAAGAACGACGACGGCGTGTTGAGCTCGCGCACCGACAGAATTCCGCCGGGCTTCAGCACACGATTCACCTCGGCCAAGACGGCCTCCGCGCCGGGCACGTGCATCAAGACCGCGTTGCAGTGCGCCGCGTCGAACCATTCGTCCTCGAACGGAAGCGAGGCCGCGTCGCCCGCCTGGAAGGAGGCGTTGTCGTGTCCGCCCGCCTTCGCCGCCGCCCGCGCGATCTCGATCTGCGACTCCTCCAGGTCGATCCCGTGCAGCTCTCCCGGCTCCACGGCCTTGGCCAGGCCCACCGAGATCGACCCCGTGCCGCAACCGAAGTCCAGCACGCGCATTCCTTGGCGAAGCAGCGGCAGCAGGTCGCTCGCGTGCGTCTGCGCGCTGCGACGCTCCAAGACTCGGCGAAACTCCTCGCTGTACCCCATGGTGTACACGGCTTCCCGACCGACCTCGGCGTCCGCCGCCGCGGACTCCCGCCCGGCTTCTTCCCGCGCCGCCGCCGGCTTCGGCTCCCCTCCGCTCTCCGTTTCCGCCGTCGCGCGTCCAGCGCCCGCGCCCTTGCCCTGATCTCCGAGCCGATCCCGCAACTTGGAGTAGCCCTCGCGCAATTCGGCCGCCAGCCGCTCGGCCGTCTCCTTCACGTCCTCGGTCACTTCGCTCAGCTCCACTTCCGAGACTCGCGAGGCGAAGGCCTTCCACGTCTCCTCCATCTTGTCGAGCTCTTCGCCCGCCTCCTTCTTCGCCCGCCGCGCCCTGTCGCGCAGGTCCTGCCGTTCCTTCTCGAGCCGCGACCTGATCCTGTCCATGTACTCCCGGTATTCCTGCCAGTCCATGCGAAGACTCCGTTTGCGTTGAATGGTTCCAAATTGCCCCAAAAGGTCATCCTGCAAGGGCGCCGCATCAAGGCGGGAGGCCGGCTCGGTGGCCGCTCGTTTGATTCGGTTCGCGCGAATCCGTTATGCTGAAGGCCGCGTCCGGCGCGAATCGGAAGTCGGGCGCGAAACGAAATCAAGACGGAAACGCCATAGAGAGGAGTCGATCATGGGAATCGCCGCGACCGAGTTGCGGAGGGCAGTCAGGGAGCGCTACGCGCGCACGGCGGTGGAGGAAGACGGATGCTGCGGGCCGTCGGCCTGCTGCGGCACGGAGACGGACGCCGCCGCGGACATGGGACGTGCGGTCGGGTACGACGAGAGCGACTTGGCCGCCGCGCCGGAGGGCGCCAACCTCGGTTTGGGATGCGGAAATCCGGTGGCGCTGGCCTCGCTGTCGCCTGGCGAGACCGTCGTCGATCTGGGTTCGGGCGCCGGCTTCGACTGCTTCCTGGCGGCGGAGCGCGTTGGGCCGAAGGGCCGGGTCTTCGGCGTGGACATGACCCCGGAGATGGTGGAGCGGGCGCGCGCGAACGCGACGAAGGGCGGATTCGCGAACGTGGAGTTCCGGCTGGGCGAGATCGAGGCGCTGCCGCTGGGGGACGACGTGGCGGACGTCGTCATCTCCAACTGCGTCCTGAACCTGTCCGCCGACCGCCCGAGGGCGCTGGCCGAGGCGTTGCGAGTGCTGAAGCCGGGAGGGCGGCTGATGATCTCGGACTTGGTGTCGGAGCGCAGGGCCCCGGGCTTCGTGGCCGCTTCCAAGGAGGCCATGGTGGGTTGCCTGCCCGTTCCAGTGTCCGCCTACGAGCACGACTTGGCCGGCGCGGGCTTCGCCGGAGTGCAGGTGGAGATGGGCAGCCCGTATCCGGCGGAACACATCTTCGGAGACCCTCAAGTGCAGGCCGTCGTCAAGGACGATCCGGCCCGGGAGGCGGACGCGCGCGCCTTCGCCGAGTCCATCCACGGGGGGACGATTCAAGCTGTCAAGCCGCAGTAGCCGGGCGCGGCTGGAGCCGCAGGGGTTGCTCTTCGCGGGGGCGCTGCTTCTCGCGGCAATCCCTTGCGCCTCCTTCGCCGAGGCCCAGGCGCCCGCGCAGGACACGGCGCCGCGGCCCGGCCCCTCCGCCACCATTCGGGCCGTTCGCGCATCTGCCCCACCCGTCGTCGACGCGATCCTGGACGAGCCCTTCTGGCAGTCGGCGCAGCCCGTCACCGACTTCCGGCAACGCGCGCCCGTGGACGGCGCCCCCGCTTCGGAGCGGACCGAACTGCGGGTCGCCTTCGACCAGAACAACCTCTACTTCGCCCTCGTCCTTCACGACTCCGACCCCGAGGCCGTCCGCCGGAGCATCCTCCACCGCGAAGGCCGCATCGACCAAGACGACAACATCCGCATCGGCCTGGACACGTATCACGACCGCCGCAACGCCTACATCTTCGAGATCAACCCGTTCGGCACGCAGGGCGACGCCCTCATCACCGACGAGTCCATGACCCTGTCGGACTGGAACTGGGAGGGCATCTACGAGAGCGAAGCCCGCATCACGGAGGACGGCTGGGTCGTGGAAGCGGCCGTCCCCTTCACCACGATCCGTTTCTCCGACGACGCGGCGCCCACCATGGGCATCCTGGTCGAGCGCACCATCCGGCGCAAGAACGAGTTCGTCTACTGGCCCCACGTCGGCCAGGAGTTCCGCTCGGGGCTCACCCAGGTGTCCCAGTACGCCACCTTGACGGGCCTGGAAGACCTGCGGCGCGGCCGCTACATGGAGGTCAAGCCCTTCGCCATCGCGGGCAGAACCGCCGAAGGCCGGACCGCAGAGGCGGACGGCGCCACGCGCGCGCTTGACGAAATCGGGCTCGACTTCAAGTACTCCGTCACCTCCAACCTGACCTTGGACGCCACCGTCAACCCCGACTTCGCCCAAGTCGAGGCGGACAACGTCCAGATCAACCTGACCCGGTTCAGCCTCTTCTACCCCGAGAAGCGCGAGTTCTTCCTGGAGCGGGCCGGGCTGTTCGAGTTCGGCGACTCCCGCGAGACGGAAGTCTTCTTCAGCCGGCGCATCGGCATCGCCAACGACATTGCGGGGGGCGGGCGGCTCACGGGACAGGTCGGATCGCTCTCCATCGGCGCGCTGAGCCTCTTCACGGAAGATTCGCGGGACGCCGAGGGGCGGGTGGCCGCCGGCGGGCTCAACTCGGTGCTGCGGCTTCGGGCCGACCCGTTTCCGAGGACGACTGTCGGGGGGATATTCACGTCGCTGGACGCCGACGGCGCGGCCAATCGCGTGGCGGGCCTGGACGCGCAGGTGCGCTTCGGCGGCTCCAGCTCGGTGGTGGGCTGGGCCGCGCGCTCGTTTCGGGAGGAGGGTTCGGCCGCCACGGCGGGTTCCTTGGCGGTGGACGTGGGGACGAGCACGATGTCGGCCGGCGCCGGCTTCACGCGAATCCCCCGCGACTTCGATCCGGCCCTGGGCTTCGTTCGCCGCCGGGACATGCAGCGCTACAGCGGTTCCGTGGCCGCCTTCCCCCGCTTCGAGCAGAGCCGCTGGGCCAGGCGAATGGTTGCGGCGCTGAACGGCGAGTACGTCGAAGGGTTGGACGGAGCCAAGCAGAGCGCCAACCTGCTGTCCCACAACATGCTGGTCTTCGAGACGGGCGACTGGGTGATGGTGAACCTGCGCCGCCGCACCGAAGCGCTGAGTGGCCGCGAGCGCATTCAAGGCCGGGAACTGGCCGCCGGCGACTACGTCTTCTCCACCGCCGACGTCCGTTTCCGCACCAACGACAGCCGCCGCTTCTCCGCCCGGGGCGCGCTCTCGACCGGCGGCTTCTGGAGCGGCAGGCGCACCGGCCTCTCGCTGGGCGGCGCCTGGAAGACCGGTCCCTACCTGACCCTGGGCGGCGACTACACCTGGAACGACATCAGCCTTCCGGTGCCCGGCGGCGACTTCACGACCCGGCTGTTCAGCATGACCGCGCTGGTCGCCGTGAACCGGTCGCTCTTCGCCAACGCCCTGGTGCAGTGGGACGACGTCTCCAACGTGCTCCAGGCCAACGTCCGCATCGACTGGATACACACCCCCGGAAGCGACCTCTTCGTGGTCTTCGACACGGGTTACCTGGCGGGCGAACTGCTGGACCCGCGGACGGAGCGGTGGCGCTGGCGTACGGGCGTGGTGAAGCTGACGTACTTGAAGGCGTTCTGATGAGGGGCTGCGTCTAGAGATGGCGTCGCCTGCCTCGGTCGCCGCAGACGCTCTGGGCCTGCCGGATGAAGTCTTCCTGTTGTCGTTGCGAGAGGACGGCAAGTTCGGCGTGGGCTACGTGAGCTACGCCTTGGGCGGGGCGATCTTGGCCGAACTGGTGCTGCGGGAACGCGTCGTGATCACGGGGTCGGGACGCAAGCAGCGGGTGGAGGTGCGCGACGGCGCGGCCACCGGGGTCCCGCTGTACGACGAATGCCTTGGGCGCCTGCGGGACTCCAGAAAGCTTCGCTCGCCGTCCTACTGGGTGGAGCGCTTCGCGGTTGCCGGCAAGGCGAGGGATCGCGTGAGCGAGGTTCTCGGCGCACGGGGCGTTCTGCGCATCGAGCGCACGCGCGTCTTGCTGGTCTTCCCGCGCGTGCGCTACCGGCAGGCCGATGCAGCCCCCCGGCGGGACGTCTTGTTGCGGCTCGGCCGCTTGGTCTTGGGCGGGCGGTCCGACGCCGAGCCGCGCACGCTGGCGTTGCTGGCCTTGGCGAACAGCATTGGTCTTCTGCGCTTCGAGTTCGGCCGGAAGGCGATGAAGCCCTACCGGGCGCACGTGAAGCAGCTCGTCAAGGACGATCCCGTGGGCAAGGCCGTGCGGGCGGCGGTGGCCGCCGCGCAGGCCCAGGCGTCGGCCGCGGCGTCCGCGACGACGACGAGCGCCTAGACGGTCGAGCGGCGGACGAGTGTCCGCTCCGAAGCCGGACGCTGGCGGGCGGTTGCACGAGCGCCTATTCTGATGCCTGCGCCGTCAGGTCGTTCGTCGGCGCTCGCTCGAGACCCGAACCCAGGAGCAAAGCGGAACATGGACACCGATCGCGGCGGATTCTACCAGGTCGCCCTCAACGCCCTTCGCATCGTCGCGGGCTTCCTGTTCATGCAACACGGCCTGCAGAAGGTCTTCGGCCTGCTGGGCCGAGATCAGGTCGAGAACTTCGTCACGCTCCAGGGCCTCGCCGGCATCATGGAACTCGGCGGCGGCCTGCTGATCATGCTGGGACTCTTCACGCGGCCCGTGGCCTTCCTCCTGTCCGGCCAGATGGCCGTGGCCTACTTCATGTTCCACGCCCCCAACGGATTTTGGCCCATTGAGAACCGAGGCGAGCTCGCCGCGTTCTACTGCTTCGCGTGGCTGTTCTTCTCGGCCAGCGGCGCCGGGAAGTATTCGCTGGACAGCTGGATGGCGTCGCGGAGGGGGGCGGCCGAGGGGGAGTAGGGGGGCGCGCCCGGGCCGTCGCGGGCCCTCCCTCCGGGGTTGCGACGTCGGCACGCAACGTGCGGGGAGCCGGTATACTGTAGGCATGGCAGATTCTCTCGCTGGCCAAGTCCTCGAACGGGCTCGCCAAGCCGCCTCCCTCTACCATCGGCTGGTGCTCGTCGTAGGCCCGCCCGGGTCGGGCAAGACCACGGCGTTGCGGACGATTCGGGATCGCACCGGGGCTCCGCTAGTCAACGCGAGCCTGGAGCTCGCTCGCCGGATGCTGGAGCTGACGGAACGCCAAAGGGCGATTCGTCTGGCCGAGTTGCTGGACGACATCGTGAGGGAAGCCGAGACGGACGAGGAGAACCCGGCCGTTGCCGAGCCCGTCGCCATGGTCTTGCTGGACAACATCGAGATCGTATTCGATCCTGGGCTTGAGCAGGATCCGCTGGTCTTGCTCCAGGGCCTGTCGCGCCACAGGGTCGTCGTGGCCGCTTGGCCCGGCGCAGTCGCTGAAGGACATTTGACCTACGCTGTCCCGGGCCACCCGGAGCACCGCCGTTATCCCGCCGCAGGCTTGCAGGTCGTGCAGGCCGGCGGGACCCACATGAACGCGAGCGTCGTCGATCCAGCCTCTCGCGCCACCTGACCTCCGCCCCCGAGGAAGCCCACTCGAATGAAGTACCGCGACCTGATCCGGTTCGACCCGATCGAGTCCGTCGTTCAACTCCGAAGGTCGGCCGAGGAGGACCAAGCCCGTCGGCTCGTCGAGTCCTACGTGGTCTCGGAGGCCATGGCGGAGAAGCTGTCGAAGTTGGTGATCCCTCAGCTTCAATACGACCAGCCCATCGACAACAGGGGCCTCTTCGTCGTGGGCAACTACGGCACCGGGAAGTCGCACTTGATGTCGGTGCTGGCCGGAATCGCGGAGCACGGCGGGCTGGCTGCGCACGTGACGCACGATGGAGTGGCAGAGGCCGCCGCAAAGATCGCCGGTCGCTTCAAGGTGATCCGAGTGGAGATCGGCGGCACCCAGATGACGTTGCGGGACATCGTGGCGTCCACCCTGGAGGATCACTTGAGCGCCATGGGAGTCGAGTACGCGTTCCCTCCGGCCGACGAGGTGCACAACAACAAGCGCTGCTTCGAGGAGATGATGACGGCGTTTCACGGCTCGTTCCCCGACCACGGCCTGTTGCTGGTGGTGGACGAGCTGTTGGACTACCTGCGGTCCAGGAAGGATCAGGAGATGGTCTACGACCTGAACTTCCTGCGCGAGGTGGGCGAAGTCTGCTGCGGTCTTCGGTTCCGTTTCCTGGCCGGCGTTCAGGAAGCGATCTTCGACAGCCCGACGCTGGCGTTCGCGTCCCAAGCCCTCCGGCGGGTCAAGGATCGCTTCGAACAGGTTCTCATCGCGAGGAGCGACGTGAAGTTCGTCGTCGCCGAACGCCTGCTCAGGAAGACGGCGGATCAGCAGGCCCGGATACGCGAGCACCTGGGGCGCTTCTCCAAGCTCTACGAGCGCATGAACGAAGGCATGGACGAGTACGTCCGGCTGTTCCCCGTGCATCCCGCCTACATCGAGACGTTCGACCAAGTGGCCCTGGCGGAGAAGCGCGAGGTGCTGCGAACCCTGTCGCTGGCCATGCAGGAGATGCTGGACGAGGAAGTGCCCAGGGATCAGCCCGGTCTGGTCACGTACGACAGCTACTGGAGAACGTTGCGGGAGAATCCGGCGTTTCGGGCCGTGCCGGACATTCGCGAGGTCGTTCAGTGCAGCGAAGTGCTGGAGGCTCGGGTCAAGCAGGCGTTCACGCGTCCGCAGTACATGCCGATGGCGCTGCAGATCATTCACGCGCTGTCCGTCCACAGGCTGACCACGGGCGACGTCAACTCGCAGATGGGCGCCACGGCGAAGGAGATTCGGGACGCCCTCTGCTTGCATCAGCCCGGCATCGAGGAGCTGGGCGGCGACCCGGCGGACGACCTCTTGACCCAGGTCGAAGCCGTTCTTCGCGAGATATACAAGACTGTGAGCGGCCAGTTCGTCTCGTCCAACCCGGACAACGGCCAGTACTACCTGGACCTGAAGAAGACCGACGACTTCGACGCCCTCATCGAGGCTCGCGCGGAGACGTTGGACGAATCGAAGCTGGATCGGTACTACTACGACGCACTGCGCCGGATCATGGAGTGCACGGATCATACGTACGTGACCGGCTACCAGATATGGGAGCACGAGCTGGTGTGGCCCGACCGGAAGGCGTCGAGGCGCGGCTACTTGTTCTTCGGCGCGCCCAACGAGCGGTCCACCGCCGTGCCGCCCCGCGACTTCTACCTGTACTTTCTGCAACCCTTCGAGCCGCCCAGGTTCAAGGACGAGAACAAGCCCGACGAGATGTTCGTGCGACTGGTCCGTCGCGACCAGGAGTTCGACCAAGCGCTGAAGAGCTACGCCGCCGCCGTGGACTTGGCCACGACCTCTTCCGGCTACGCCAGGGACACCTACCGAGCCAAGGCGGACGGCTTCCTGCGCGACATCGTGGACTGGTTGCGCGGACACATGGTCGACGCCTTTCAGGGCACGTACCGGGGCCGCACCAAGAGGCTTGCGGACTGGAGCAAGGACAAGTCCGTGCGAGAGGTCGCGGGCCTTCGCCCCGACCAAGTCGTCGATTTTCGCGGACTCGTGAACGTCGTGGCAGGCCTCTGTCTGTCCGCTCACTTCGAGGACCAGGCGCCCGATTATCCGCGTTTCTCCAAGCTGGTCACGGACAGCAGCCGCGAGCAGGCGGCGCGGGACGCCGTGCAGGTGATAGCCGACAAGCGCCCCACCGCGCAGGCCACCGCCGTGCTGGACGCGCTGGGGCTCTTGGACGGCGACCGCATCGACCCGTCCGACTCGCCCTACGCCCGCCACGTGCTTGACGTGCTGAAGCAGAAAGAACACGGGCAGGTCGTCAACCGCGTCGAGCTTGTCGAAGAGGATCGCGGCGTGGAGTACATGGACCCCAGCGGCCAGCGGCTGGAGCCGGAGTGGGTGGTGGTCGTGCTGGCGGCGCTGGTGCACTCCGGCCATGTGGTGCTGGCCGTGCCGGGCGCCGTGTTCGATGCCGTGAGCCTTTCCAAGCTGGCAGCGTGCTCCGTCAAGGAGTTGGCCGACTTCAAGCACTACAAGGCTCCGAAGGAGTGGAACTTGCCCGCGCTGACGGCGCTCTTCGAGCTGGTCGGTCTGCCGCCGGGGACCGCCCGGCAGGTGACGCATGGCCAGCAGGCGGCGGTGCAACGGTTCCAGGAAAGGCTGGAAGATGTCGTGAAGGGGCTGGCCAAGGGCGTGCATCTGGCGCAGGAGCGCTTTCCGTTCTGGGGCGCTCGCCTGCTGGCGGACGAGGAGGCGGAGCGGTTGCAGCGGGACATGGACGGCGCGAAGACATTCCTGGAGTCGCTCCGGGTGTACACGTCGCCGGGCAAGCTGAAGGGCTTTCGCCACGACGCCGAGGCAGTGAAGTCCCAGGTCGCGGGCGTGGCCAGCCTAGCGGAGGTCGAGGCGCTGAACGCGTTGCGGTCGCATTTGGAGCCGCTGGCGTCCTACTTGGTGGCGGCCACGGCGGGCCTGCCACCCGGGCACGCGTGGGCAGAGCGGGTTCGGGAAGCCCGGCAAGACCTGCTGGATCGCATCGCCGACCCGGAGACGCGCCGCTCCGACGAGCTTCGGCGTAACGCGGCGCAGGAGTTGGCCCGCCTGAAGGCCGAGTACGTGCGCATGTACCTGGGCGCCCACGCGAGGGGTCGGCTGGGCGTAGCCGACGAGCGGCGCAGGCAGCGTCTGCGGAGAAGCGACCGGCTCAAGGGGCTGGCCAAGCTGTGCGCAATCGACATCCTGCCCGGGCGGCAGCTGGCCGAGTACCAGGCCCGGCTCGACGAACTGACCGCCTGCGCCGTGCTCACCGAACGCGAACTGCAGGCCGCGCCGACATGCGAACATTGCCGCTTTCGCCTGGGCGCGGACGACGTTGGCCCCCCGGTGGATGCCGTGTTGGACGCCCTGGACCGCGAAGCGGATCAGCTGTTGGCGCATTGGACCAGCTCGCTGCTGGACAACTTGGCGGACCCGGCCGCTCAAGAGAGCCTGAAGTTGCTGGAGCCGTCGGCCCGAGCCCATGTGGATCGGTTTGTGGCAAGCCGACGGCTCCCGGAGGACCCCGAGCGAGACTTGGTCAACGCGATTGCAAAGGCGCTCTCTGGGCTTGAGAAGGTGCCCGTCAAGTCGGCCGACCTGTGCGATGCCCTGGCACCCGGCGGCGCACCCGCGACCCCCGCTGAAATGGTGAAGCGGCTGGGTGCCTACTTGGAGGATCAGACCATCGGCAGGGACCCCGCCAAGGTCAGGATCGTGGTGGAGAACAAATGACCCAGGACGAGTTGGTCGACCTGCTTCAAGCGCACGAGTGGCGGGACGTGGAGTTCAAGGAAGCGCAGCCCGTCGAGTGCGAACTGGCCACGGCGTTCAACGAGGAGAGCATTCGCTGGTACCGAGGCGTCTACGAGGCCAAGCCGGGGAACCGATCGTACGCCGGTCTGTCCGGCGTGGACTTCCTGGGCCAAATGGGATTGCTGGCCGGCCACGGCGAGAACCGGGTGCCCACGCGGGCGGCGGTCCTGCGCTTGCGAAGCACCTGCGAGCGGAGGCATTCCCGGCCGAGCCAGAGGCTTCTGCCGCTCGAGTCGGCCGCACCGCGCCAGGCGCCAAGGGGTTGGTCACTCCGGCAGTGACCAACTTGACAGATCACCAGAAACTCATCATTAGACTCTGCAACCTGCCCCGCACCCGGGCCGATCTGATGGAACAGACGGGCCTCAACCACCGCGCCTTCTTCCGCCGCAAGCACCTTGATCCGCTGGTACGCGCTGGACTCGTCCGCATGACCCGCCCGGACGAACCCCACCACCCGGACCAAGCCTACGTGGTGACCGAAGCCGGCCTCGCCTACTTGCGGGAATTGAAGGAGTGACAGATTCCCTTGGGCTGACCGAGGCGAAGGAGGCGCCGGACGCCGAGCCCGTCGAGTGCCTGGGAATGACCTTCGAGTCGGACGACGCCCGCCGCGAGCACTTCCTGGCTCGGTTGCGGGCGAAGCTGCCGGAACTGCGCAAGCGGCCCGACTTCCCCAAGGGCGAAGACGAAGACATCCTGCGCATGTCGGACCCGCCCTACTACACGGCCTGCCCCAACCCCTTCCTGGCCGATTTCGTCGAGCACTACGGCAAGCTCTACGATCCCGACGACGGCTACCACCGGGAGCCCTTCGCCGTGGACGTGAGCGTCGGAAAGACCGACCCTCTCTACCGGGCCCACGGCTACCACACCAAGGTGCCCCACTTGGCGATCGTGCCGTCGATCCTTCATTACACCATGCCCGGCGACATCGTGCTGGACGGCTTCTGCGGATCCGGCATGACCGGAGTGGCGGCCCAGTGGTGCGGCACGGCGCCGGAAGAGTATCGGCGGAAGTTGGAGGACGAATGGAAGAAGGAGGGACGCGACCTACCCGCATGGGGAGCTAGGCGGGCTGTCCTCGGCGACCTGTCGCCCGCCGCCACGTTCATCGCAGCCAACTACAACATCCCGTTCGACGTGGAAGAGTTCGCCGCGGCGGCCCGGAAGCTGTTGGACGACGTGGAGAAGGAAGTCGGCTGGATGTACGAGACCCTCCACACGGACGGCAAGACGAAGGGCCGGATCAACTATACGGTGTGGAGCGAGGTGTTCTCGTGCCCGGAGTGCGCGGGGGAAGTGGTGTTTGGGAAGGAGGCTGTGGATGCTCGCACCAAGAAGGTCAAGAAGGAGTTCCCGTGTCCGGAGTGCGGGGCGGCGTTGACGAAGAGACGGCTGGTGCGGAAGTCGTCCGCGCACTGGGACGAGGCGCTCGGTCGAACCATCGACGAAGCAAAGCGGGTGCCGGTTCTGATCGATTATCTGGCCAGTGCGGGCAGGTACGAGAAAGAGCCGGACGAGGAGGACCTACGGCTTCTCAATCGAATCGCGGCCATTAACGTTCACCGCGACATGCCGATGGATCGAATGATGCATGCCTCCG
The DNA here is from genome assembly GCA_958295645.1 of Longimicrobiales bacterium. Lineage (GTDB taxonomy): Bacteria > Gemmatimonadota > Gemmatimonadetes > Longimicrobiales > Gaopeijiaceae. Next base: position 1,931,080 of record OY282361.1, on the reverse strand, counting down.
ACGACGTGACGAAGTGGGGCGATAAATGGAGGGCTGGAACGGCCTCGTTCCAATATGTTCATCACTTGTTTCCCAGTCGGTCCGCACAGGCTCTGACCGCGTTGTGGCGCGGCGTTCGCCGACATGAGCACCCGAGGTTGCGTAACATGCTTGTGTTCTTGGCCGAACAGGCGATTCTCGGCATGTCCATCTTGAATCGATACCAACCGATTCAGCATGGCCGGCCCGGTGGCTCTCAAGTAAACCGCCCAATGTCCGGCGTCTACTACGTCAGTTCCCAAGTATCGGAGTGCTCCCTGCGCTACAATTTGGCCAATCGTGCCGTTCGATTGCCCAAGACGTTTACGCCGATGCCTTCATGTCGAAGCTCCTCCATGATCACGACTGGGGATTGCGGCGTGGTTCCTGCCCTGTCCGAGTCCATCGACTACATCTTCACCGACCCGCCCTTTGGGGACAGCTTGGCGTACTCGGAGTTGAACTTCGTCAACGAAGCGTTCCACCGAGTGTTCACAAGCCGCGCCCCCGAAGCAATCGTCAGCAACGCACAGGCCAAGAAACTGAACCAGTACCAGTACCTGATGCGCCGGTGCTTTTCCGAGTACGCCAGGGTGCTCAAGCCCGGGCGATGGATGACCGTGGTCTTCCACAACTCACGGAACGCCGTGTGGAACGCCATCCAAGAGGGGCTGTCCTCCGCCGGTTTCGTCGTGGCCGATGTGCGCACGTTGGACAAGAGGGTGGGGTCCTACAACCAAGCCGTCGCCAGCGGCGCGGTGAAGCAGGACCTAGTGATCTCGGCCTACAAGCCGACGCGCGAGCTAGAGACCCGTTTCGAATTGGAAGCCGGGAGCGAAGAGGGCGCGTGGGCATTCGTTCGCGACCATCTCAGGAACCTGCCGGTGTTCGTATCCAAGAAGGGCGTGGCGGAGATCGTCGCCGAGCGGTTGGACTACCTCCTCTTCGACCGCATGGTGGCGTTCCATGTCCAGCGTGGTGTGGCGATTCCCCTTTCGGCCGCCGAGTTCTACGAGGGACTGAAGCAGCGGTTTCCGGTGCGAAACAGCATGTACTTCCTTCCAGAGCAGGTCGTGGCGCACGACCGCAAGCGCCTGACCGTGCGAGGGGTCGAGCAGCTGGCCCTCCTCGTGATCGACGAGAAGTCCGCCATCGAGTGGCTGCGGTTGCAGCTCAAGGCCCGCCCACGGACGTTCCAGGCGATCCACCCCGACTTCGTGCGCGAGCTGGGCGGCTGGCAGAAGCACGAGCAGATGCTGGAGCTCACCACGCTTCTGGAGCAGAACTTCCTCTGCTACGACGGTGAGGGAGAGGTGCCCGGCCAGATTCACGGCTACCTGTCCAGCAACTACAAGACGGCCCGGAACCTGTCCAAGGATGCTCTCGACCTGCGAGAGCTCGCCCTGGATCGCTGGTACGTCGCGGACGCCAACAAGGCCACCGACCTAGAGAAGCTCCGGGAGCGTGCGCTGCTACGAGAGTTTGAGACCTACCGACAGCCGTCGCAGCGCCGACTCGCCAAGTTCCGCCTTGAGGCCGTTCGTGCGGGCTTCCGGTGGGCTTGGGGACGGAACGACTACAGCACGATCCTCCAGATCGCAACGAAGATTCCCGAGAAGGTTCTGCGCGAGAACCTGCAGCTCCTCATGTGGTACGACCAGGCGAAAACACGAAGCGAGGCGGCGGAGTAGGCCTCCGAGGGCCACGGCGCGTCGGGGGCACTCTCGCCTCCTTGACTTCTACCTCCGACTTAGCCACGATTACAGCTACGTCACCCTTAGGGTTTCCCTTGACGGGGAAGCGAACAAGTATGGTAAGCTCTACGTCCATGAAAGCGACGACAGGAAGTTCCTCGGCCTCCAAACCTTTCACCGTTCTCACGCTAGATGGAGGCGGGATGCGCGGGCTTTATACAGCGTCCGTTCTTCATACTCTTGAGCGTCGCTTCCTCCGCGAGCGAGAAGACGACCCCGACAAGTCGCTTGCGCTTGATATTGGGAAAGGATTTGATCTCATTGCGGGGACTAGTACGGGTGGAATTCTTGCGGCTTGCATCGCGGCAGGCATTTCTCTGCAGAGCCTCCGCAGATTCTTTCAGGACCGTGGGCCGACAATCTTTCCGCGACCACTTCCTTCCGCAGGGATGTTTCGCAAGCGTTGCTGGTACTTGGGTCGTCTTTTCAGACCAAGTGCTTGCCCTCAGGAACTGCGAGAGGCACTGAGCTCTCTACTGAGACGTGAAACTCTGGTGGAGGTCCATAAACGACGCAAAATCGCATTGTGCATTACCGCAACGACTCTTGTCAATAACAAGCCACGAATCTTCAAGACGCCACACCTTCCTGGCAAAGACCGCGATAATGACTTGGCCATGGTTGACGTGTGCATGGCGACAAGTGCAGCGCCAGTCTATTTTCCCATTGCATCTCCGAAGTCGAAACCTGATGAACTTGAGTATGTGGATGGTGGGATCTGGGCTAACAACCCGATGCTTGTTGGCCTGTTGGAGGCGATTTCTATGGCACGACCCGAGCAAGCAATCCAGTTGTTATCAGTTGGTACCTGTGCACCACCACCGGGGTTTGTTTCGCCGAATAAACTGAATGTTGGACTCCCCTACTGGGTAGATGGTCTGCGGTTCCTGCATTTGGGGATGAACAGCCAGGCGAGTGCTGCCAAGTACGCAGGCGCCCTACTCGCTACCTCACTCAGCAATATGGGAAGACAAGTAACCGCACTTCGCTGTGAAGAAACGACGCCATCGGGAGAACAGGTGAAGCAGTTACAGCTTGATTCGGCATCAGACAAGGCTCGTGGCACTATGGCTAAGCTCGGCCGCGTAGACGGAAACGAGACGTACAGATGGACCCAGACTGACAACAATCCCAAAGGGAAAGTCCTCCGGCAGATCTTCGAAGGAATGCCGGTGATCAACAACCACGATACCACGAGAGGTCAACATGATCGACTGTAGCAAGGACATTCGAGACTACCACGATGTCAGGGTCAAACTCACGGACGCGCAAACGGCGGACCTGAAGAAGAAGCGGGCAAGCAACCGTCGTAGAGTCGAAGATGGGCTGGAAGCCAATCATCAGCCTGCGCCGACTAGGTTCGTTACTCAAGGCTCCTTTGCCATGGGCACGATCATCCAAGAGGCAAACAATGCCTACGATCTCGACGAGGGCGTAGTCTTCACCCGCGAGTCTCTCAAGGGAGCGAAAGGCGCGGACAAGACTGCGCTCGACGCACGGAAGGTGGTTCGCGATGCCGTGGACGACGGTTCGTTCAAGAACCCACCGCTGGTCAAGTTGAACTGCGTTCGCATTTTCTACAGCGACGGGGTCCAGGTCGACATGCCGGTCTATCGCTGTGAGGGAGAAGAAGACTGGGAAGAGATCGAGCTTGCCAGCCAAGATTGGAAGGTGTCGAATCCGGAAGGTGTCAACGACTGGTTCGCCGAGTGCTGCGCGACGCAACCTAGTTTGCGTCGACTCGTTCGCCTGGTGAAGAGTTTGTGCAAGAACCGCCCGTCGTATTCGCTTCCAAGCGGATTGGTGCTTTCCGTCTTGGCCCATGAATGCTACCCAGTTGATTCCGGGAGGATCGACCGCGACCTGCGTCGGACGATCGAGGCGATCCACACGCGACTGGTGTGGAGTTTGGTGGTCAAGCACCCTTTAGTAGACGGCGAATACCTGACCAAACACGCTAACGACCCAAAGGTTGCCAAGTTTCGCGACGTTCTGACCACGGCAGTCGAGGATTTGAACAAGCTCGACCTGCCCAATTGCAGTCGGTCGATGGCTCTCAAGAAATGGAAGAAGGTCTTGTGTACCAATTATTTTGACTCGGCCATCAAGGAGGCTGAACAGGACGAGAAAGAGAAGGCGGCCAAGGCGGTGGCGGCTCTCGGGTCCACTCAGCCGAAGCCATGGGTTGCACAGACCTACTCCGCACCATCTTCTAGGTTGCGATAGGGCAACACGTTCGCGGCAGCACTGGTAGCACGGCGCGGTGGGCGACAAGCTTTGGGGAATTCTAGGGGGATAGATTATGAAGTACAAACTGATGATTGAGGAACGCGCCAAGCTGGCGGAAGAATTTCCCGGACTCATACTGTCGACCGACGAGACGGGTGGCCAAGTTACAGGCGTGATGGAAGTCATAGATGGTATCGGATACACCGTGAACTTGGAATTCTCCACAAACTATCCAGACGACGTCCCTGTGTTGCACTGCCAACGAGAGGAAATCGCTTGGGAAGAGGATCGGCATGTGTGCTCTGGTGGGAAAGCGTGTCTTTGCGTCGAATCTGAGTACGGCAAGCATTGGCCTCCTGGCTCTTCTCTGGCTGATTTTCTTCGGGTGTTGGTGCACCCATACTTCGTAGGTCAAGCATATTACGAAGCACACGGATCATGGCCGCTGGACGGTGAGCGGTCACATGGCGTTAGTGGCATCGTGGACGCATATAGAGAGATGCTAGGGTTTCGTGCGGACTGCCGGACGATCATGGCTTTCGTGACGCTAATCGCAAAGCCGAATCATCCTAAGGGCTCTATCGAGTGCCCATGTGGTAGTGGTCGATCCCTGCGCCAATGCCACAGGCAACTGCTCTCACGCCTCCGCAGGGAGACTAACAGCCGCCGCCGACATGTAGGGAACGACCTCGAGCGGCTACGTGCAGCTCATCAATGCGGTCCAACATCAAAGCGAAAGCGTCTACCAGCTGTCGATACTCCGGAGCCAGAGTAGTGCTTGACCACTACCCACCTCCAACCCGCACCAACGCCTGATCAAACCACATCAGCAGCTTGGGGTCCTCCTGGAGCACGCTGTCGGGGATCCTTCCGGCCATGGCGACGATGGCGGCATAGTCCTTCTCCTGCCACGCTTGGCGGAACCCGGCCCGGACCGCTTCGATTCGGAACACCTTAAACTGTCGCTCCTCCGCCTTCCTGTATTCGGCGAACTCGCGGAGGAGGGCGCGCTCCCGCAACCGCATCAAGTCGGCCTCCTTGTTGCGATCGGGGACGTGCCAGCGCTCGGCCTCGTCGGCGAGGAAATTCTGCTCAAGCAGGTGGGACAGCTCCATCGCGCGCTCGTGCTTGCTCCAACCCGCGGTCTCCCGTAAGAATCGGGGGTGAAGTTCCTGGAATGACTGCGGCTGGCTAGAGAGAGCCTGCCGGAGCCATTGGATCGCCGACTCCTCGTCTCTGACGAATAACTCCGTCTGAGCAGGACGGGGCGGCCGGTCTGCGGCTCTCCGGTCGTACTCCGCCGCTTGGTCGGGAAGAAAGTACTGTCCGTGCCGCTCGGGAAAGCGTTGGGCGAGTCCTCGGTAGAACGCGGCGGCCGAGATCGGCACCAGCACGCCGCGTTGCACATAGAAAGCGACCATGCGGTCGAACAACAGGTAGTTGTGGCGCTCCGCAACCGCCTCCACCGTACCGTTGCGAATCTGGGGAGACGGAATCTTTGCCAAGTGCATCCGCACGAAATCCCATACGTTGCCATCGTGGTTGGCCCGCAGACGAGCTTGTTCTTCAACCTCGTCCCGCGGCTTGTACGCCGAGATGGCCAGATCCTGTTTGACCGTGGAGCCGTAGCTGAGTTGCTTGGTTGTCCCCTTCTTCTTGTCCAGCACGCGCACGTCGGCAACCACGAAGCCGGCTTCGGATAGTGCTTCCTGGATGGCGATCCACACCGCATTCAGCGAGTTGTGAAACTCCACGGTGATCCACCGGCCGGGCTTGAGCACCCTGAAATACTCGCGAAACGCCATCAGCATTAGACGTCGGTAGTCCGCCAAGCTCTTGCCCCGAACCTGGTTGACGACAGCTTCGCGCCGGGGGTCGGTGTGGATGCCGATCCAGCCCTCGACGAGGGTGTTCAGTTCGGAGTAGTTGAGGTTGCCGCCAAACGGCGGGTCGGTGAAGACGTAGTCAATGGCAGCGTCAGGCACGTTTCGGAGGTCGGTTGCGCTCTGCGTGCCGACAACGACGCCGTTGCTCCGTGGGCCGCCACTACATCTGCGCAGGTCGGCGATCCGGCTCTGCAGGTAGTTGGTGGCCGGAATCTCGGCGGTAAGCGGCGCGACATACAGCGTCCCGGACAGCGGGCCGACATGGCGGTCGTGGTTTGGCATATACCGGTTCAGACGGCAGACGCGCTGGAGCGCGCCCGTGAGCACGAACAATCCGAGAAAGCGGGCCTCGCGGTTTCTCAACCCGCGCACGCGAACCCAAAAGTCCGCCAACAGTGTGAGGTTGCGCCTCGTGAAGAAGTGGTGCAGATGAGTGAACCCATGAGACTGCCTAGGTTGCTGGGTGTTGAAGCCGTCGGGCATGGCCACAATGGGCGGAGCTGGACGAGTCGCACTCCGATCCAAGCGGGCGATGAGCGCGAGGTCGGCATCGTCAGGCGTCTTCTCAAAGCGGCGCGTGCCTACGGCGTAGTTGATCAGAACTGGTTGCTGCTCGGCTTGGCGCACGGGTTCTGCAAGCTCGGCGTCAAACCGAGTCTTCCAAGAGCGGTGCAACGTGCGAATCGATTGTAGCGACCCGCATTCTGGACAGGGTGCCTCTTTCGGCGTCTTCCGCTTGGGGCCTCGAAACACCAAGTCCCAGTACACAACTCTGCAACCGCAGGCAGAACACAGAAACACGTCGGACCAGACGACATATTGTATGTGACCGCTAGGCCGACCCCGGTTAGGACCACCGTCCATGTTGACCCGTTCGCCGACCTCGGTCGTACCCCTAGGCCAGCCGACGTGGGACGTCTGCAACAGATCCGCGTGGTCGCGAGCCACCGCGGCGACGATCTTCTCGATCTCGTCAAGGTGCTCCGCTAGTGCGCCGACAGCGTTCATGCCAGCGGCGATGAAAGACGCGCCGGGGCTTAGGTCGCTCAGTACGGCCCGCCGCGCTCCATCCCCCTCCTTCGCGCACAGCTGAGCCGCTACGCCGGTCATGCCGGTTCCGCAGAAGGCGTCCAGCACGACATCGCCAGGCCTTGTAAAGTGCAGGATGTACGGAACGATGGCGCCTGGGGGCACCTTTGTGCTGTAGTAGTGGGCAAAGTAAAGTGGATCGTTCTTGCCCACGGAAACGTCCGCGGCGAACGCGGCTACGTCGGGGGGTTCGTCCAGCAGTGCCCCGGGAGGCATTCCCGCTGGGAGTCTTGTCGGGACCGCTGTCTCGTTGACAAAGGGGTTGGGGCAGGCGGTGTAGTAGGGAGGCATGGATACATCCAATACCTCGTCGGCACTTGCAACTGGCGCACCCTCGGTCCTCGACAGCTGAGAAAGCGCGGCCACTAGTTGTCGCCGATGCGAATCGGACTCGCGACGGGAGGCTGTTTGGGCGTGCTTGCCCTCACCCACCCCGTCAAACAGCGTGGTAGCCACAGACTACCTACCCTCCGCGGCCATGAATCGAGCTGCCAGGGGAAGCATCCGCTTCAGCGTGCTGCTCCCGCCACCGCCGCCGATTCTTGTTCCGCCCAGATTGGGCGGCAGTATCCCGCGCAACACGGCGTAGTCGTAGAGATCGGTTTGGGTTGTGGCGTGGTCGTTGAGGTGGCGAACCCAGTCGTCGAGGACTGTTTGACTCGGCTGGTAGATGTCGTCGGGGCCCATCTGGTTTAGCGCCTCAACCAAGGGATCGACGTGGCCGCGGTATTCCTCGAGGAACAGACATGCCGCGCAGTAGCTTTGCCGAAAGTGTCCTGTCAGGTTTTGACGGCGGATGTTCTGATAGCGACTATGCAAGACCTTCGCGCCGGCAAGCGACGAGTTGGCGGCCAGCCAGCTGCCGAAGTCGTCGATGTCGGCAAACTGGTCCGACCCGGTGCCACCCTGTCCGTACCCCAGCAGGAGGTCCAACTGCCGCTGCACTTCGGCAAGATCCTCCAAATCCGAGACTGTTTCCTTGTGCTCGTCAATCTTCGGAAGGTACTCGCAAGCCCATTCGTCGAGACAATCTAGTGTCAGCGGCCTTCCGCTCCGGTCGGCTTCGTCGTCGATGATCTTGGTTGCGGTCAGGGTCTCCTCTTCCGTAAGCTCCAGCATTAGTTCAAAGTGCCTGTCGAAGCCAGCGGACGACAGATTGGCGGAGCCTACAAGCCCGGTGGAGTGGTCGGCAAGGTACGCCTTCGCATGCAGTCGTTGATGGACTAGCAATTGGACGGTGTGACCCCGTTCCCGCAACGACAAGAGTTGCTTCGCCAGTTCATCGGGGCTGGAGACGCCGCTAGCCCATTCGGACGGACTGATGCGGCTCATGAACTTCAGGCCGACGCCCGACGGCAGCACACCGGACAGGCGGGCAAGTCCCCGCGCACTGTAGTAAGGAGTGCACACCAAGAATCGCTCACGGCTTGCGCCGGCAACTCTGTCAAAGTCGTCCCAAGTTGCTTGGATCACCTTCGCCAATTGCCTTGCCCCAGCGGTTGCCCGGACTTCCGATACAGGTGAGCCCGCACTCGCCGCCCTCCTGCGCCGGGTCGAGCAATGGCGGACGGTGAAGCATCCATACTATAGCCGATTCTACGTTGCCGTGCTACAGCCCTTGCTCGGCCGTCTATCGTACCCGCAATAGACGTGCCCTCTTCCGAGGTCGTCGAGCTTGCCCGGCTCGTGAGATCGCCGCCGTCGGTGCGGGTGGGTTAGCGCGAGGCCCACCCCGTCCGCGGCCTTCGCGGCGGCCCCGGCGGCCTTTGCCGATCTCCGCGGGAGCGAAGGCGCCGGTTCAGAAAGACGTTGCCGCTCCTCCGGCGGAGTGCCGACAACCCCCTGAGTCCGGGGCTGGTCTTGGCCAGAGGCGTGCCCGCGCGACAGCGTATGCCGAAGTGGTTAGCGTTAGAGCGAAAGGAGGTGGAGCAGTGATCTTACTCACGGCAGTGGAGCAGCCCCGGCCTCGCGGACGAAAGCCGCACAAGGCCGCCGGGAGTCCGCTGAAGAGTTAGTCAAGTGGCCTTGCCCCAATCGACTGAAGGCTGGCGGCACCGCATCCTGCGAGAGTTTCCTCCAGGAGCCGCGCGGCTGACGGTCGTCGCCGACCCCGACGGCCTGATCCTCGATGAAGTCGTCCTAGCGGAACTCCGGCGGCGGTGCTTCGAGGTCCTGGTCTTCGAAGAACCCGTGGCGTTTCGATACGCGTACGAGTCGAGGGTCCGAGCCTACTGGGACGACGACAAGCCGGTCGACGTCGTGGTCGTGTCGCGGCTGGACGAGTTGGGAGCCGAAAACCTGCCCTACGACGTGGCCGGCTCGGGGAGACGGGTGTCGGTGGGACTTCAAGCACTGTTTCCGACGCTCAGCCGGACGGTCTTGGCGGCCGTCGAGTCGTCGCACCTTGATGCTCTCCATGAGGCAATGGAACGAGTGCGCCCGAGCATGCTGGGCGACAAGGCGACCATGGACTTCGTACTCCGCCACGTGTTTGGGATTGCCACGGAGCTTGTGCTGGAGCCGCCGGACATGTTGCGGGTTCTGCTGCGCCTTCATCACGGCGGCCAGGCGGTTCCTCCGCTACTGATCCGGCACCTCGTCCGGATCTTCCGCCGGGAGGGACGCTTTGCAGACTGGCCGCTGGACGCGATCGTGGCGGAGAGGAACGCATTCTTCGAGTTCCTTCAGGAGCGCTGGCCCCTCTTCCTCGACAGCGCCTCCGCAACCGAGGCCACCCCGGACGCCGACGGCCGCGACCTCGCCTATCCGGGACCAGTCGAGCTTCCCTTCGATCACGACGACGTCCGCGTCTACATCGACAACCTGTTCCTTGAAGGGTTGCTGCGGCCCGTTGCCCACGAGGCCGCTGACTCGTTCGCTGGCACTTGGATGTCGCCAGGCGTGCAGGCCGCGAGCGGGGTCACCGACGCGCAACGGCTGAATCGGCTTGTCGAAGCCGCGGCCAAAGCGATACCGAGCCGGGACGCGCGCTACGGTGACTGGTTGCGGTTCGCGCGTACGTGGGCGAAAGCCGGGGCGCTCGACTTGGCGATGGAGAGCGGTGGAGCCACCACGGCGACCGACGATGCGCAGACGACCGAGGAGCCGAGCCTTGCCGCGCTGCGAAGCCGTGTCGACGACGCCTTCGCCGAGTGGCTGGGGCGCCGCTATGCCAGCTTGGCCACGCTGCCGCCGGTGCCGCCCGTCATGTTGCATCACGTCCCGCATCTCCTCTCCCGACACGTGGACGCTGCCCCCGGCTACAAGGCGGCCTTGCTAGTGGTGGACGGCCTGTCCATGGACCAGTGGGTCGCGGCGAGGGACGAACTGGCCCAGCGTCAACCCGGCTACAGCCTTCGCGAAGACGCCGTGTTCGCGTGGATTCCGACGCTCACATCAGTGTCTCGGCAAGCGGCCTTCGCAGGGAGGCCGCCGTTCTACTTCCCACCCGGCAGCATCCAATCCACGAGCCGCGAGCCGAAGTTGTGGCGGCAGTTCTGGGCCGACCGCGGCCTCGTCGGCCACGCCGTCGTCTACGAGAAGAAGCTGGGCAACGGCTCGCTGGACTCCGTAGCCGACCTGATCTCCCACCCCCGAGTTCGGGTCGCCGGGCTGGTCGTGGACACGGTGGACAAGATCATGCACGGCATGGAACTCGGCGCCCGAGGGATGCACGGCCAAGTCCGCCAGTGGGCGCGGGAGCCGTACTTGGCCGCACTCCTCGACCTACTGCTGGAGAACGGCTTCGCGGTCTGGCTCACCTCCGACCACGGCAACGTCGAAGCGACGGGATGCGGCCGCCCGTCCACAGGAGACGTCGCCGAGCTCCGGGACAAGCGCGTCCACGTCTACTCCAGCGCGTCCCTGCGGCGACGGGCCGCGGACGAGTTTCCGCGGGCCCGGTCGTGGCCTCCTGCGGGCCTCCCCGAAGACTACCTGCCCCTTCTCGCTTCCGGGCGGTCGGCCTTCGTTCGCAAAGGCGAGCGCATCGTCGGGCACGGTGGGGCCTCGCTGGAGGAGGTCGTCGTGCCGCTGGTGCGCATCGACAGGAGCGCGGACGCTTGAGCGACGGCGCATCCCGCCCCGTCAGGTTCAGCCAGCGCGTACGGCTTGAATGGCTGGACGAGGCTGCGCACTTGGCGCGGGCCGGACAGAACCGGGCGAATGCGCGGTCCGCCCTTGTGGAGATGCTCAGGGACAAGGTGTCCGTGGGAGGAAACGCCGCCGGGAGCAACCGCGAGAAGACGGTCACCATCCTGACGAGGACATGGTGTGGACCGCCGTCCCGGCTGATCCCGTTGCGGGACACCGGCCTCCGCCTTCTGGACGACGCGGCGCTCGCCAGCCGCTTGGCTGTCCACTGGGGCATGACGATGGCGGTCTACCCTTTCTGGAGCGCCGTCGCCACCCAGGCCGGCAGGCTCCTCCGTCTTCAGGGCGTCGCGACCGCGGCCCAGATCCGGCGTCGCGTCCAAGAGCAGTACGGCGAGCGTTCCACCGTCGCCCGAGCCACCCGTCGCGTTCTTCGGTCGTTCGTGGACTGGGGAGTCCTGGCCGACACGACAACGCGAGGCCAGTACACCGTCGGCGAGCAGCATCCGGTCCAAGCGCCAGAGCTGGTCGGCTGGCTCGCCGAAGCCGCCCTTCACGCTCGCGCCGGCCACCCCGCCTCGCCCAACGACCTGCTCCAGCAGCCCGGCCTCTTCCCGTTCCGCGTGTCCTACGTGCCACCTCGCTCGCTGGCCGCCGCATCGCTACGCCTGGAGGTGGTTCGTCACGGGCTGGACTCCGAGCTGGTCGTGCTGCGCGTGCCCACCTGATCGGACGGTGCGCCTCTCGGTTCGCCCATGAACACCGCGGCCCTTTTGGCCCGACGTCGGGTTGCAACCGACCTCTGACTTTAGGTACCTTTACCGTCTACGTCATCCATTGCCAACTCTGATGTGGAGAAGAGCCAATGCCGGAACCGTGGAAGTGGCCGGGGTCCCGATGGTGGCAAGTGGATCTCCACGCCCACAGTCCAGCGTCCCACGACTTCAAGGACGATCGCAACAACCCGAACTGGGATCGGTGGGTGAGTGCCTTCCAGAAACGCGGCATCGACGTAGCCGCTGTGACCGATCACAATACAGCCGACGGAATCTCCCCCTTACAGGATGCCGCGAGGCGCATTGGCTTAGTGTTGTTCCCAGGCGTCGAACTCACCATTGATGGTGTCCACTTGCTGTTGATCATGGGTCCGAATCAACAACAAGACGATGTCGCTGACATACTTTCGCGTGCCCAGGTGCCGGTGGCGGAAAGGGGTTCTGCCGAAGCTCGTTCCCTTATAAGTATCGATACCTTGTTGGGTCGTTGCGGCAAGTCAGCAATCGTGATAGGTGCCCACGTAAACGGCCCTGCGGGTTTGCTGGAACAAGTTGCAGATGGCGAACCACAGCCGCTACGAGGACAACAGCGGATCGCAATACTTAGGAATCGCAGTCTTGCAGCCGTCGAGATCGACCCAGACAAAGAAGTTGACGACAAGTGGATTGACGGAAAGACGTCCGATGTACCGCGCCGAATCACGCGCGTGTGGGGGTCCGATGCCCACAGGTATGACGATCTAGGTCGGCGTTATACGTGGATCAAGATGACAGATCCCTCTTCGGGGGGGGTGCGGCTAGCATTCGAAGACGGTTCGCTAAGCGACAGCTCTCGTTCCGTTATGCACTACGACACGCCAAATCCAAACAAGCAGTTTTCTTCTACCGTAGTGGAAAGCGTCACCGTCGACAACGCGAGACATATTGGACAGCCGACACGAATGGAGTTCCGCTTCAACCCCTGGTTCAATGCGATCATAGGTGGTCGTGGGACCGGAAAGTCCACAATAGTCGATTTCTGCCGAAAGACTCTCCGCCGAGACCGAAAGAGGGACCTGCCCGAGTCTCTGCGTGACTCATTTGATCGTCGTCTGCGTGTTCCTGCCTCCCGTGACGAGGAAGGACTTCTGACACAAACGACACGCATCGACATCGTCTACCGAAGGAACGGAGAACGTTTTCGTTTGTCCTGGTGCCAGGACGGCAGAGCTCCTTCAGTGGTCAGGTTAGTAGGCAACGACACTCGCGAAGAACAGGGAGATATCGCCCATCGCTTCCCCGTTCGTATATTCAGCCAAAAGCAGTTGTTCGAGATCGCTCATGACCCTAATGCACTGCTTACCGTGATTGACGAGAGCCGACAGGTAGGGCGTGCCGACCTTCATCGTTCGATGGAGGAAACACACGCCAGGTATCTAGCTTGCCGGTCACAAGCGCGTCTAGCGTATCGCCAGGCAGACGGACGGTCAGAACTCGCCGCTCGTCTAACCGATGTCCGCCGAAAGCTGGACGTCCTCCAAAAGGCTGGTCGTGCCGAAGCCTTCGCATCATATAGGCGTAGTCAACGGGAAGAGAACACTTGGAAGTCTGTCTGTGACTCTGTTAGGAGTGCCATCGCCGTCGCGCGTCGCAGTGCCGTTGATTTGGAAGTAGCGGACCTTGGCATCGAGAAGAAGGGGGCAGGGGATGTGCGCGAGGAGAATCTACAGCACATGCACAAAGCCTTGCACGACGCCATTGGACGAACGCAGCACCGGATACAGGACAGCCTAGACGACGCGGAACGCGCGATGAAACGAATTCGCAGTAGTCAAGCAGCTGATTTGTGGAGAAAGAGCATGCTATCCGACAAGCAAGATTTTGAAACCGCTATGAAGGACCTTTCTGAACAGGGAATTGATGGACTTGAGAATTACCCAGACCTGCTAGCGGAAAAAGATCAGCTCGAGCAGAAAATCGATCGTCTTACTGAGGCTGAGACAAAGGGAGCGGATTACGAACGAGAAGCCGAACTGGTGCTTGCGGCGTATCGTGACTTGAAGCTGCAACTAGGAAAGCGTCGGCAGGAATACGTTGCCAATGCGTCTAGCGACTCGGTGAGGGTCTGCGTGCGGAGACTGACGGACTGGAAACGATTGGACGACGAGCTGGCAATTACGCTGGGCACAGATCGCTTTGAGAAGGATCGTACGGCAATTTGTCGAGAGATTCGGCCCGCCGCCTCCGGCGAGCAGCCATGGAGCTGGGATCGGCTCGACGCTGTGATCGCAAAGATGCGACGATATCGGGAAGACCGGACTGGCGACTGGGAGGCTCGGGATCAACGGTTTCTTAACGTGCTCGAGCATATCGATCCGGCGAAAGTCGATCAACTGGCTCTCTACAGCCCAGACGACTCGGTGTCGGTGGAGTACAAAGAGGAATCGGGTGCCTGGAGGAAGCTGGCACACGGATCTCCAGGTCAGCAGACGGCAGCGCTGTTGGCGTTTGTGCTAGGTCAAGGCACGGAACCCATCATACTCGATCAGCCGGAGGACGACTTAGACAATGCCGTAGTTTACGATTTGCTCGTCAAGAGGCTGCGGGAAGTGAAGAGGAACCGACAAGTGATAGTAGTTACGCATAATCCGAATATAGTAGTGCACGCGGACGCGGAATATGTGATGTCGCTTGACGCCCAGAACGGCCAGACGCATATCGTGTGTGACGGTGGTCTGCAGGATCAGAGGGTAAGAGAGGAAATCTGTCGCGTGATGGAGGGTGGCGAGGAAGCGTTTAAGAAACGCTATCGCCGAATAGTTTCGTCGGGGGAGTCGCCGTGATGATCAGCTCCGGAGAACTGACCAACAGGATACGTCTCGGGGAGGACTCGACGTTGGAGTTCAAGCGCGTGCTGACAGCGGGCGACAAGGTCAAGAGCCCCGCACGGGATGCCGTGGCCGACGAACTCGCCGCGATGGCGAACTCGTGGGGCGGCCTACTTGTCTTTGGCGTGGATGACAAGAGCCGGGATGTCGTGGGAGTGCCTCGGGACCGGTTGGGGATGGTCGAGACGTGGGTTCGAGAGATCTGCAACGATGCCGTCGATCCTCCGATTACTGCGTTGATCAGCGCGGTTGAGCTTCCAGGGTCCGACGGAAGCCGTGTCGCAGTAATCTGCGTGGAACTGGAGCGCGGGCTGTTTGTTCACCGGAGCCCTGGCGGATATTACGCGCGCATAGGAAGTTCGAAGCGGCGAATGTCGTCCGAGCACCGTGCAAGGCTTTATCAGGCGCGTAGCCAGAGCAGGATGATCAGGTTCGACGAGTCTCCGGTTCCGAGGGCCACTGTCGCCAGCTTGGATCGAACGCTTGCAGCACAGTTCCTGCGGGCGGGCGACGACGACGAGACGCGCTGCACTTTGTAAAGCGCAACATGCGCTACTGGGCAACGAAGGGCACCTCGCGCGTGGAGATGCCGCAGTTCAGCGAGAGAGCGGTGTTCGAGGCTTTAGTGAACGCCGTCGCGCACCGCGACTACTCGATGAGCGGCGCCCGTATTCGCCTTCACATGTTCCGCGACCGCCTGGAGTTGTACGTACCGGGAGAGCTTGCCAATACGCTCAAGCCCGAGACGATGCACCTGCGGCAGTACAACCGCAACGAACTGATCGTGTCGTTGCTGGCGCGTCGCCGCGTCGATCCCGACCTCGACCTGCGTCGCCGATACATGATGGATCGCAGGGGCGACGGCGTGCCGATCATTCGCAGCGAGACTCGGAGGTTGTCGGGGCGTCTGCCGGAGTATGCGCTGATCGACGGCAATGAGCTCCAGCTTGTGATGTGGGCCTCGCGGGAGCCTCACGGTCGCTGATGCTCCACCCAGCATCGGGCCTCGAGAGTCCCCCCTACCGCAACCTCCCCGCCAACTGCACCAGATGGCCCGTCGCGCCCGTCGTGCCGTAGGCCAAGGCGCCGTCTCGCTCCACGACGTAGACCAGCGGCGGGTGGACGATGTCGCCGGTGCGGGTGTCGCGCTGGGAGGCCATGCGGAAGGCGTCCAAGGCGGCGGTCACCGCTTCGGGAGCGCCGCCGACCATGAAGTCGCGTGCGGGGTCAAGCCCGTAGCGTGCCGCAAGGGCCGACAGCCGGCTGGGCGTGTCGCGCCAAGGATCGAGCGTGAGTACGACGACCGCGATGTCGGTGGCTGCCGTGTCGCTCCCCGTCCGCCCTTGCGCCTCCACGGCTCGCCGGGCCGCCAGCGAGTTGCGCACCACAATCGGACAGATCGTCGCGCAGTGGCCGAACGCGAAGGTCACGAAGGCCCGGCGGCCGCCGAGGCTCTCCAGCGCGAACGCGTCGCCGCGCTGGTCGACCAGGCCGTCGGTGCGGGGCCAGGGGCGGTCGAGACGGGGATAGGTCTCGGGCAGAGGTTCGTTGCCGTTCAGCCCGACGCCCGAGGCCAGCGTCGGTGCCGGCACGCGAAGGCTGGCGGCCTGGGCCGCGGCAATAGCCAGAAAGGCCACGATCGCCAAGCCCGTGCCGGCCGCCAGGCGCCGCCCGCCGGGCGAGCGGGCGAAGTGCTGGACCGTGTCGCGCACTTGGCGGCTCCATCCGGCGTACAGCGCGAGCAGCATCGCGGGCGGCTGGCCGATCAGCAGCAGCCAGCCCTTGGCGTCCGGCAGGCCGCTCTCGGTGATGTTGAAGCAGACGGCGCGGGCGCGGTCCAGCCAGTCGGGCGCGCCGGGCACCGCGAACAGCGCGAAGCTCCACCAGGCGGCGGACACGGCCAGAACGAACGCAACTGCCCCGAGGGGCCATCTGTCCTGGGGCCGGAGAATCACCCGAATGCCCGCTGACCGGGCCGTTCACGCCCGAGCGGCAACCTCGCGATCGTCCTCACCCGATCTGCCACATCGCCGACAGGAGCTTCCAGTTGGCGAAGTAGTAGACGACGAAGGCCAGCAGGAACACGCCGACGAGGATCATCGTGCCCGGCATCGTCCCCAGCCTTCCGTGCTCCTTCAGCTTGGCGGGTTCGGCCGGGAGTTCCGTGAAGGGGCGCGTGTACAGGCCGGGCGGAACGGTGCCCGCAAGGGCCGATTGAGTCATTTCGTCGCCCAGCGGCTTCCCGAAGAAGACCGACCACACGGTGACCACTATGTACATTGCGCCGCCCACCGCCGCGACCAAGCCTCCGGCCGCCATGACCGCGAACAACAAGTCCACCGCGGCGGAATATTCCACCCCGAACGGCGCTCCCGAGAAGGTGACGTCCCAGTGCCTGCGCGGGACGCCGAAGGTTCCGGCGAAGGTCATCGCCGTCGAGAACACGAGCATTCCGGCGCTGAACACCCAAGGCTGCCATTTCGCCATGCCGTAGAAGGCGATCTTCTTGCGAAAGATCAGCGGAATCACATAGTAGGTGACGCCCATGAACGCCATCGCCGTGCCGCTGACCACGGTCGCGTGGAAATGGCCCGGAATGCGCAGTGTGTTGTGCGCGATGATGTTGATCTGTTCGGTGCCGAAGGTCACGCCGGTGATGCCGCCCACGAATCCGAAGACCACGACGGAAAGGCACAGCGCCGAGAAGCCGGGGTCGTGCCAGGGCGCGCGCCGAAGCCAGCCGAAGATCCCCTGAGTGAAGCCCCGCAGCCGCATCCCCAGCTCGATGCCCGCGGGCACGGTGAAGCCGTGGAGCATCGACGCCAGCACGGCCATGTACATGAAGTACGAGGTGTTCACGATCTTCCACGAGGGGCCGAATCCGGGGTCCACCAGAAGGTGGTGCGCCGACGCCATGGAAATGAACAGGATGTACAAGACGAAGGCCGTGCGGCTGATCTTCTCGTTCACGACGACGGCGCCTACCGTGAGCGCGCCCAGCAAGTACCAGATCGCCACCATGGCGGCCACGTTGATCTGTTGAGACGAATGGCCCAGGCCCCACCAGACCAAGCGGTACACCTGCGGATCCACGTGCATGAGGTCCAGGGACCAAAGGAACGTGGGGATGTAGATCGCGGCGCCGTGCAAGAGCGTGATGGCCGCGATGATCGCCGCCGTCATGGCTCCGAAGGTCACCAGAGGCACCGACCCCTCGTACGTGTTCTCCCGCTTGGCGACGACCAGCGTCGCAAAGAAGATCGCCGTGACGAGAATCGCGCCGACCGCGAAGAGGATCACGCCGAGATAGAACGCCCAGTGCGCCTTCAGAGGCACGTAGGACGTGAAGAGCACGTCGGCCCTGCCCGTGAACATGGCCCATTCCACCATTGCCGCGCCCGCCAGCATGAGCACGAACGCGACCCACCCCGTCTTCGGCGCGGCCACGCGCGAGTTGAGCAGCACGGCCGAAGCGAAGTAGAGCACCGCCATCTCGAAGAACAGGATGAAGAAGATCAGCATGTTCATCCCGTGGACGGTGAGGATGCGGTAGAACCACACGTCGCTCAGGAGATGCACGGCCTGCCAGCGGGTCAGCAGCACGAGAACCGCCGTGGCGCCGCCGATCAGCAACGCGACCGTGGCGGCCACCGCGTTGGCCTTGATCAGGGCGTCGGCGTCCTTGTGAACGTCGAGCCCGGTGGTCGGACAAGTGCGAAACGGGTTTCTCATTGCGGATCGCTCTCCACCCCGGCGCCTGCCGGTTGCGAGGCGCCGGTCGTCTCTGCTGCGCCGTCCGCTTCACCGGCGCCCGCCCCTCCAGCGCCGCCGGGCTCCACGACGATCACCTTGCCCACCATCAAGTGATGGCCGACCCCGCAGAACTCGTTGCAGACGACGCCGTATTCGCCCGCCTCGGTCGGCACTATGCGCAGGCCGTAGTCGTATCCTGGAACCACCTGAAAGTTGACGTTGAAGGGATACAGGTTGAAGCCGTGGTTCACGTCCAGCGACGACAGATGCAACGTGTACTCGGCGCCCTTCTCAAGCTGAACAACCGGCAGCCAACTCCACATCTGGCCTATCAGGTACACGTCGCTGCCCGGCGGCGGCGCCACGACCGGAAAGCCGGCGTCGGTGCCGACCTGGTAGTCGCGGATGAACTCCTGAACCCGGGCCTGGTAGTCGGCCGGGTCCACCTTGGCGCGGATTCCCGACGGATTCTGCCCTCCGCGCAGGTGCCAGACCGGCATCATGGCGAACAGCACCATGCACCAGGCGAAGGCCACGGTGGCCCACACCTTCTCCGACTTGTGCGCCGGCTTCCACCAGACGCCTTGCGGGGGAGTGATGCCCGTAGCGTGCATGTCGGCGTGTGCTCCTCGTTTGGGTGGCTTGCGGCGGCGTCTCGGCCGCCGGCGGGTCGTCTTCGCGGCGTCTCGGCTCGCGCCCGGCTTGCTGCGTTTCGGCCCGCCTAGGGCAGCGTGGCCTCTGGAAGCGTCAGCACCTCCCACAATCCCCAGGCGGTGAACAGGACGAGCATGACCGCCAAGCCCAGAGCCAGCAGCAGGAAGGGCCGGTCGTACAGCCGCTGGAAGAACGGGGCTTCGTTCGGCTCCGGCGAGCCGGCTCCGGCGGGGTCGCGGTCGGTCACTAGTCGGCCTCCGGTTGATGTCGCGGGCGGTTCGGCGTTGTGCGGCGGGCGAGGTCCGCGATGGTGGTGTTGCGGAAGAAAGCGTGCAGGGCCGCGGCGACCTCTTTCCACTGGCCGTGGGCCGGGCACGGATCGTCGTCTCGGCACTCGGGACGGCCCAGGAGGCAGCGCTCGCGGTCCATGTCGTCGAAGTGGCCGGCCACTTCCAGCACCGTCGTGCGGCCCGAGGAATCGGCGAGGCTGAAACCGCCGCCGGGACCCCTCGTGGAGCGGAGCAGGCCGCGCCGGGCGAGGACGTGGAGGATCTTGGACAGGTAGTTGCGCGGCACCTCCAACGCGGAGGCGATGTCGTCCACACGCACCGGCTGCTCGTCGGGGCGTTCGGCCAAGTGGAGCATCGCTCGAAGGGCGTACACGGCGGTCTGGGACAGGATCACGGGGTTGTCTTCGTTTTTCTTCTGATTATCATGATAATATGATTAATCGCTGGAAGGCGCAAGGCGGAGGCCTCGGCGTACGAGCGCTCGCCCGCCTCGATGCCGCCTTCAACGGGCTGTACACTTGGCGCTTCAACCCGCTCTACCACTCCGGGGCGCTGGTGGTGGCCTGCTTCGCCGTGCTTCTGGCGACGGGCCTGTACCTGCTCCTCTTCTACCGCATCGGCGCGCCCTACGAGTCCGTGGCGGCGATCGACGCGCAATGGTGGGGAGGGCGGTGGATTCGCGGGCTGCATCGCTACGTCTCCGACTTGGCGGTCGTGGCGGCCATCCTGCACGGCTTTCGGATGTTCGCCCAGCGCCGGACATGGGGACCCCGTGCGCTGGCGTGGGTCTCGGGGCTCGTGCTCCTGGGCATCTTCTTCGTCTGCGGCTGGACCGGGTACGTCATGGCTTGGGACGTGCACGGCCAAGCTCTCGCCGTGGAAGGCGCCCGTCTCCTGGACGCGTTGCCGGTCTTCTCGGAGCCCCTGGGCCGGGCCTTCACCGGCGAGGAATCCCTGCCGGGCGCGTTCTTCTTCATGAACTTGTTCGCCCACATCGCGTTGCCGGTGGGGATCGCGCTCTTTCTCTGGGTGCACGTGTCGAGGCTGGCTCGGGCGCAGCTGCTTCCGCCCAAGCGGCTATTGTGGGGCACGGTCGGCCTCTTTGCCATTGCAGCTGTGGCTTGGCCGCCTCCGCTGGGACCCGAAGCCGACCTGCTCAAGCTCCCCGCGACGATGCCGGCGGACTGGGTCTACGGGTTCTGGCTGCCCGTGGCGCGGGCCATGGCGGCCGGCTGGGTTTGGGTCGTGGGCGGATCAATAGCCCTCTTGGCCCTTTTGGTTCCGGTGTGGACCAAGCCGCGCGCGGAGAAGAGGCCGCCCCCGTCCTGGGTGAACCCGCGTTACTGCACCGGCTGCGAGCAGTGCTTCCTGGACTGTCCCTACGAGGCCATCTCCATGGTAGACCGGGACGACGGGAGGGAGGGCCTGGTTGGCTGGGTCGATCCTGCCAAGTGCGTGAGCTGCGGCGTCTGCGCGGGATCGTGCGCGCCCATGGGCGTCGGGCCGCCCGGGCGGACGGGGCGCGACCAGTTGGCCCGCGTGAAGGACTTCCTGGCCGAGGCGCGGCCGGGATCGGGCGACGTGGTGGTGGTGGGATGCATGCACGGAGCGGCGGGATCCGTCGGCTCGACTGCGGTCGCAACAGGGCTGGCCGCCGTGGACGGGCTTGCCGGGGCGCCCGCGTCCGCGGAGGCGCAGGAGCCGAGAGTGTTCCCGGTCGGGTGCGCGGGCAATCTTCACACGTCCGTGATCGAGTACTTGGTTCGGGCCGGGGCTGGAGGCGTGATGGTGGCGGCCTGTCCGCCGAGGGACTGCCGAAGCCGCGAAGGCGTGAAGTGGTTCAACGAGCGAGTCCACCACGGGCGCGAAGCCGAGCTGCAGGACAGGGTGGAGCGTCGCCGGATCGCGGTGGTCTATGCCGCGGCGGGCGAAGGAAGGGTGTTGCGGGACGGGGTGGAGCGCTTCCGGTCGCGAATCTTGGCGATGGAGGAGGCGCCCGCGGAACGGGACTTCGACGTGGGCGTGGAGTGCGAGCTGGATGAGGCCGTGCCTTGATCGCGCGCCGGGCGGCGGCGGCCCTTCTGGCCCTTGCCATGACCGCCGGAATCGCTTGGCTGTCCCGCGTTCCGACGAACTTCGGAGCCGACGCCGACGCCGTGATCCGCCTGTCCTGGCGAGTGGAGGGCGTGCCCGTCGAAGCCTGCCGGACTCGCACCGAAGAAGAACTGGCCGTCCTTCCCGTCCACATGCGAAGCCCCCAGGAGTGCGCGAGCGCCATCGCCCCCTTTGCATTGGACGTCGTCGTCGACGGCAAGGCGGCGGTCCGCGACACGGTGTTCCCGAAAGGCGTGCGAGGCGACCGGCCGGTCTACGTGCTCCGCAACTTCCCCGCTGGGGCTGGACGCACAGCGCTGTCGGTACGCTTCGAAGCGGTGCTGGCCGAAGGGGCGGAGCCGGGCGACGGAGTCGCAACCATCTACGCTTGGGACGGGGAAGTCGATCTCGCCGCCGGCGACGTGGCCCTGCTGACCGTGGACGGAGCCAAGAACTTGGTGCTGCGGACGCCCGAGGCGCCGTAGCCTCCGCTAGCCGCCCCTGCTTCTGCGCGGCGGCCGGCACTGCGGCCAAGCGCCCGGACGCCCCGTCCTATCGTCCGTTGGCAACACGCGCGGCTCGACTCGGACGCGCTCCGGATCCTCCGAAGCCGCGTAGGCCAGCATGGCCGCGAGGGTCGCGTTGTTGCGCAGGTCGTCGAACACGAGCTTGTCGAACGTGTCGCGGTTGGTGTGCCAGGTGTACTGCCGGTAGTCGGGATAGTTGGACTGAAGCCGAAAGCCCGGCGCGGGCTTGCAGATGAACGACATGTGGTCCGAGCCGCCCCGCTCGGGCACGCCCGGAACGTCGAGTTCCACATGCCCCGTGATCTCCGGCGGCATCTGTTCGAACCAGCGCGCGAAGTGCTTGCCGGCGCCCAGGAAGCCCTGCATCCGGATGTAGTCGATCCGCCAGGTGCCGTTGTCCTGATTGAAGGCCGCCTGCAGTCCGTCCACGACTTCGGGATTGTCGGCGGCAAACGCGGTGGACCCGATGAGCCCTTGCTCTTCGCCGCCCCAGTGCCCCACGAGGATCGTCCGGCGCGGGTTCGGATACGCCGCCTTCAGGATGCGCATGGCTTCGTGCATCATGATCGTGCCGGTGCCGTTGTCGGTCGCCCCGGAAGCGCCGTCCCACGAGTCCAGGTGAGCGCTCAGCACGACGTACTCGTTCGGCAGTTCCGTACCGGGGATGCGTGCAACGACGTTGAAGGCCGGCACGTCGCCCAGAAACTCGGCCTCGGCTTCCAGGCGGATTCTCGGCCCCTGGCCGTTCGACGCCAGCCGATGCACCAAGGAATAGTCTTCGCAGGAGAGATGGACGGACGGAATCTCGCTCGTCTGCGAAGAGAAGATCTTGTCTACGCCCCAGCCCTGAGACCAGCGCCCCGTGAGCACGCCCAAGGCGCCCGCTTCCTCCATCTGGGCCGGGCCCCCGCTGCGCATGAATGCCGCATAGCTGCTCTGCCACTCTTGCCGGGCCGCGTCTCGGGCCGCCGTCATGCGCTCGAAGGACTCCGCGGTCGCGTGGTCCTCCCAGGACCGATCCTCGCGGCACGTGGGCTCGGCAAACGAGACCGCCACGAACTTGCCCTGCGCCGAAGGAAGCCAAGCGGCCAGGTCGGCGGCGCTCCCGAGGGCCGGCAGAGCAACGACTTCCCCTTCGACGGGCCGCCCGCCGGTCCCCGGGCTCCAAGCCAGAATCATGCCTTCCAAGGTGCGGACGCGAGGCTCCAGAAGATCGATGTGCGTGACGCCGCGGTCCCATCCGATCCACGTCCCGTACTCCTGGCGCTCTGCCGCGATTCCCCAGCGCTCGTAGTTGGCGGCCAGCCAGTCGGCCGACCGGGCGTAGGCGGGCGAGCCCATCAGGCGGGGGCCTATGGAATCGAGCAGCGCCTGGGCGAGGCCCTCGGCCTGGCTTCGGCCGGTCATGCCCTCGTCCCAGATCGCCCGAATCACGGGGTCGTCGGTGGGGAAGGTTTGGGCGGTCGCGGGCGTTGCTGCAGCCACGGCGACCGCCGCTCCCAGGTACGCGGTGCGTCTCGCTGTGCGGGGCCACTTCTTCACAGTGTTCCGACGCACTCCTTGTGCTTCAATCTTGCTCATTGGCCGTCCTCTCTTGTCATAGTTTCGTCTTGGATTCATGACAACTTCGCTTGCCCGCCTGATCGCTTCTCAAGAATGTCCCCCCGCGACGCGCCCGGTCAAGAAGCAACCCGAAATCGACCGTAGACAGGGCGAGGTCCCGGTTGCCCGGCTGGTCGCCCTCACGCCGCATCCGAGCGCTCGCGCCCACGCCGCACCCGAGCGCTCGCCGCCGTGCCCGCCCACCCATGCGCTGGACGCTCGCGTGCTCCCATCCCGCGCTCGCCCACCCCTGCACCTGCCCGTTCGCGTGCTCCCGTCCCGCCTCCTATCTTGCCCGCATGAACTTCCAGCCCGTCGACATCGCCGCGTTCGGGGGATTCGTCCTGTTCGTCGTGTGCGTCTCCCTGTACGCGTCGCGGGGGGAGCGGGACGCCGCCGGGTACTTCCTGGCGGGCCGCAATCTGCCGTGGTGGCTCATCGGCTTCTCGCTGATCGCGTCCAACATCTCCACGGAGCACTTCGTGGGGATGGCGGGGCGCGGCTACGACTTGGGGCTGGCCATCGCCAGCTACGAGTGGATGGCGGCCGTCACGCTGGTGATCGTGGCGCTCTTCTTCCTGCCCAAGTTCCTGCGCGCGGGCATCTACACGATTCCCGAGTACCTCGAGTACCGCTACGATGCGCGCACGCGCACCCTGATGGCGGTCTTTCTGCTGGCGGCGTACGTGTTCGTGGCGCTGGCCGTGGTCTTGTACGCGGGTGCGCTGGCGATGCAGTCCATGTTCGGACTGGACGTCGGAACCGGGGTCTGGCTGATCGGCCTGCTGGCCGGCGCCTACACGGTCTACGGCGGGCTCAAGGCGGTGGTGTGGTCGGACTTGATTCAGGGCGTGGCGCTGCTCGCCGGGGCCGCGTTGCTCACGGTTCTGGGGTTTCGGGCGATGGGCGGGGTCGGGCCGTTTCTCGCCGCCGCGGACGACAAGCTGCACGCGGTTCTGCCCTGGAATCACCCCGAGATGCCCTGGCTCGCGGTGTTCGTGGGCGGGCTCTGGATTCCCAATCTGTTCTACTGGGGACTGAACCAGTTCATCACTCAGCGGACGCTGGCGGCGCGGAGCCTGGCGGACGGGCAGCGCGGCATCTTCCTGGCCGCCTTCATCAAGCTGGCGATCCCCTTCCTGATCGTGTTTCCGGGAATCATGGCGGCAGAGCTGTTCGCGGACCGAGTGGCGCACCCGGACGAAGCCTACCCGGTCATGATGCGCGAGCTGCTGCCGGCAGGGCTGTCGGGCCTCATGTTCGCGGCGTTGTTCGGCGCGGTCATGAGTTCGCTGGACTCGCTGCTGAACTCGGCGGCGACGATCTTCAGCGTCGACTTGTACAAGCGGCGGCTCCGGCCGGAGGCGTCGTCTCGGCAGGTCACGAAGGTCGGGCGCCTCACGACGTGCGTGCTGGTTGTCGCGGGGGCTCTGTGGGCGCCGGTGGTGGGCGGTTCCGAGAGCGTGTTCGCGTACATCCAGATGTTCTGGGGATTCGTGTCGCCGGGGATCGTGGCGGCGTTCCTCTTCGGGCTGTTCCTGCCGCGGACGCCGCCCCTGGCCGCCTTCGGGGGAATGCTGTTGGGGATTCCGGTCTACGGCCTCCTGCTGTGGTTCTTGCCGGACGTGGCGTTTCTTCACCACATGGCCGTCACGTTCCTGGTGATTGCCGCGTTCATGGGGGCGACGACGGTGGCGAGGCCGCTCGCCGCGCCGCGCGTGCTGCCCGTGTGCGAGGACTTCGACTTGACGCCCGCGCGGGGTGCGCGCTTCTGGGCGGCGGGCGTGGTGGTCGGCGCCGCGGCGCTGTACGCGGTCTTCTGGTGAGGGGGCGGCGCGGGGCCGCGGGGGCTGCGGCCGGGAGAACCGGCGCGGCGACCAAGTCCGCCGCGATGCTGGCAGCCGGGTTCGCGGTGCAGCTCGGGTGCGCCGGCGAGACAGGTCCAGACCGGCCCTACTGGGAGGACCCGGCGGTGTTCGCGGTCGGCAAGGAGCCGCCCAGGGCCTCCTTCACGCCCTTCAGAACTCGCGAGCGAGCGCTGGCGGCCCGAGCCCGCGACTCGCGCCTGCGCCTGAGCCTCAACGGACTCTGGAAGTTCCGGTGGGTTCCGCGTCCGGCGGAGCGTCCCCGCGATTTCTTCGAGCGGGACTTCGACGTGTCCGCCTGGGACGACATCGAGGTCCCCAGCAACTGGGAGCTGGCGGGCTACGGCCACCCGGTCTACCGCGACGAGTCGTATTCGTTTCCCGCGAACCCGCCGCGCATCCCCCACGACGACAACCCGGTGGGCTCCTACCGGCGAACCTTCGAGTTGCCGCCCGCGTGGCGCGGACAGGAGGTCTTCCTGCACTTCGGCGGCGTCTACTCCGCCTTCTTCGTCTGGGTCAACGGGCGCTTGGCCGGGTACAGCGAGGGCAGCCGCACGCCGGCCGAGTTCCGAATCACCGAGGCGGTGCAGCCGGGCACGAACGTGGTGGCGGTGCAGGTCTACCGCTGGAGCGACGGCAGCTACTTGGAGGGCCAGGACTTCTGGCGCGTCAGCGGCATCGACCGGGACGTGCACCTGGTGTCCATGCCCGCGACCCACCTCCGCGACTTCTTTGCGCGCGGCGAGCTGGAGGAGGACAACGTCGCGGGCCGCTTCGAGCTGGACGTCGCGGTGGCGAACCAGGGACTCGGCGCGGCCGGGCCTCACGTCCTCTCCTACGAACTGCTGGACCCTGAGGGCCAACCGGTCTGGCCCGAACCGGGGACGATGCCCGTGGACGTCCCGGTGGGCGGCGAGGCGCGGGCCTCGGTCTCCGTCGGACTGGACGCGCCCCGTCAATGGACAGCCGAGACGCCTTCGCTCTACCGCTTGGTGCTGTCGCTCGCGGATCCGGACGGCCGGGCGACGGAGTTCGTCACGGCCCGGATCGGATTTCGGCGCGTGGAAATCGCGGACGGGCTGCTCAAGGTGAACGGCCGCCCGGTGACCATTCGGGGCGTCAACCGCCACGAGCACGACCCGGAGCACGGCCACGTCGTCTCCGAAGCGTCGATGCTGGAGGACGTCCGTCTGATGAAGCAGCTCAACGTCAACGCGGTGCGGACGGCTCACTACCCCAACGTTCCGAGGTGGTACGAACTCGCCGACGAACACGGCCTCTACGTGGTGGACGAAGCCAACATCGAGTCCCACGGCATGGGCTTCGAGCCCGGGACGACGCTGGCTGGCCGGCCCGACTGGCGCGGCGCCCATCTGGATCGCACCCAGCGCATGGTGGAACGCGACAAGAACCACGCTTCCATCGTCCTGTGGTCGCTCGGCAACGAAGCCGGCGACGGGCCGAACTTCGACGCCACGGCGGCCTGGATCCGCGAGCGCGACCCCAGCCGGCCCATCCTCTACGAACCGTCCAGCGAACGGGACGTCGTGGACATTGCCGCGCCCATGTACGTGCGCCCGTACTGGCTGGAACGCTATGCGGTCTCGGGTCCGGGAGGAGGCCCGCCCGCGAAGCCCTTCTTGCTGGTGGAGTACGCCCACGCAATGGGCAACAGCGTCGGCGGCCTGGCGGACTACTGGCGGATCATCGACGCGCACCCGTCGCTTCAGGGCGGCTTCATCTGGGACTGGGTGGACCAGGCGCTCCTCGCCACCGACGAGCGCGGGCGCAACTACTGGGCCTACGGCGGCGACTTCGGGCCGGCCGGGGTGCGCACCGACGGCAACTTCCTGGTCAACGGGCTGGTTTCGGCGGATCGCCGGCCGCATCCCCACGCCTGGGAGGTCAAGAAGGTGTACCAGCCCGTTCGCGTGCAGGCCGACTTGGAGGCGGGGCTGGCGATCGTCGAGAACCGGCGCGACTTCGCCGACCTCTCGGACTTGTCCGGGAGTTGGGAGCTGCTGGCGGACGGCAGGGTGGTCGCGGCGGGGACGCTGCCGCGCCTGGCGACGCCGCCGGGAGGGAGGGACACGCTGGCCTTGGGGATTGGCGGACGCGAAGGGGCCGGGCTCGACCAGACCGGGGTGGCGGGCCGGTCGCTGGATCTGCCGGAGATCGATCCGCTGCCGGGGGTCGAGCATCTGGTCGTGGTGCGCTTTCGCACGCTTGCGGCGACGGCGGTATTGCCCGCCGGGCACGAGGTGGCCTGGGACCAGTTCGCGCTCCCGGCGCGGCGCAGTCCCGACTGGCGGACGGCGGAGGCAGGGCGGCTTCGGACGGCGCAGTCGGCGGACTGGGTGGAGGTGACGGGCCGAGGCTTCGCGTTGCGCTTCGACCGGGCGACGGGAACGCTGGCCTCCATGCGCGCCAACGGCCGCGACCTGATCGCGGGAGGACCGTTGCCCAATTTCTGGAGGGCGCCGACCGACAACGACTACGGGAGCGGGCTGCCGGTGCGCTCGGGCGTCTGGCGCAGGGCGGGAAGGCCGCCGGCGAGGCACCTGGACTCGATGGCGGTGGGGCAGGAGCCCGGCGGGCCGGTGCGCGTCGCGAGCCACTACACGATCCGGTCGGTGGGCGCCCGGTACGCCTTGGTGCACGAAGTCTTCGGGGACGGAATCGTGGCCGTGGAGGCGCGGCTGTCGCAGATGGACGAGGATCTGCCCGAAATCCCACGCTTCGGAACGATTCTGACGTTGCCCGGCGGCCTGGACCGGGTCCAATGGTACGGGCGGGGTCCGCACGAGAACTACTGGGACCGCCGAACGGGCGCGGCCATGGCCAGATACGCCCTTCCCGTCTCCCGGCTCGCCCATCCCTACGTGCGCCCCCAGGAAACGGGCACGCGCACGGACGTCCGCTGGGTCGCCCTCACCGACTCGCAGGGCCGGGGTCTCCTGGCGACCGGGCTCCCGGCGCTGTCCTTCTCGGCCTTGCCCTACCGCCTGAACGACTTGGACGCGGGCGACCGCAAGGCGGGGCGCCACTGGGCCGAGCTCGTGCCGCGCGACGAGATCGCGCTCCATCTCGACTACCGGCAGATGGGCGTCGGCGGCGACGATTCCTGGGGAGCCGTCCCTCGCCACGAGTACACGCTGTGGCCGCAGGACTTGGCCTTCCGCTACCTGCTGCGCCCCCTGGCGCCCGGCGACGATCCGGCGGAACTGGCGCGGACCCTTCCCGATTCCGCGGCTGCGCGCGCCGTGGTTGCCCGCTCCCTGGCGCTGGACGACTTCGGCGAGCGCAATCGCGTGCCGCACTTGGCGCGAGGCCGGCCCGTGTTCGCCGATCCGCCTGCCTCGTCTCTCTACTCCGCGGCCGGCGATGCCGGATTGACCGACGGCGTTCGCGGCTCCATCGACCGGCGGGGCGGACACTGGCAGGGCTACCGCGCAGAGTCCGTCACCCTGCGGATCGACTTGGGGACGGAGACGGACCTGACCTCGGTCAAGCTCGGGTTCCTGCAGCACCCGGCCTCGGGCGTCTACTTTCCGCGCTCGGTGGAGGTGGCCGCCAGCCGCGACGGACAGGGATTCGATCCGGCGGTCTCGTGGCCGCCGGCGGATGCGGACGTGGAGGCGCGCGCGCGCGGGCAAGCGGTCCCTGAGCCGACGGCTTCCGTGGCTGGCCGGCGCTACGCCGACGTGCCCTTCGTCTTCAAGGGCGCCCGGTTCCTGCGCATTCGGATTGCCGGCCTGGGCATTGTCCCCCGGGAATGGCCGGGAGCCGGCGAGACGGCCTGGACCTACGTGGACGAGGTGATCGTCCGGTAGGACGGCAGGGCCGGTGAAGCGAGTCGGCGCGGCGTTCGTGCGGAGGACGCGGTGGACGAGGGCTACGGAGCCTCCCGTCGCCGCCGCCGCCGCGTTTGCGTGAAGGACGCCTAAGCAGGCGCGGCGCGCGACCTCTGCGTCGCCATCATCGCTCGGAGCGCCCGGACGAACCGCAGCGCTTCGGCGGGCTGGGCCGCTATGCTGCCGGACTCGCGGGCGTGCGCGAACAGACGCGTGACGGTCGTTCTGACGTGGCCGGCCCCGCCTTCGAGGAGGCGTCGCTCCAGCGCGAGGCTCTCGGTGAAGGGGATCAGCGGGTCGTTGCGGCCGTGGAGAAGGTGGACGGGGGGCAGGCCGGAGGCGTCGAAGGGTTGCGGCAGGACGAGGAGCGGATGGACGGACTCGGCGGCTTCGGCGAGCTGCGCCGCGACGGCGGCGGCTTGGCCGGGGTCGGGTTCTTGGCCCGCGGGCGGAGCAAAGAGGCGAAAGAGACTGCGGCTGGAGGGCGAGAGCGCGTCGGCGAGTTCCTGCTTGAGGCGGTCGTAGTAGGGCTCCCACGCCAGGACGCCATGGGCGCCCGCCACGGCTGCGAGCGTATGCAGCGCCTTCGACACGTCTTGGCAGCCTTCGAAGCCGGGGGTGCGGTGGAGATAGTTGGCCCCGGCGACCCATCTGCCGTAGGGATCGGGGCGGAGTCGACGGGTGCGCCCGTTCCAGGTGTAGGCGCCTGCGAGTCCGAAGCGGAAGGTGTCCGGCAGGTTGCAGTATCCGCCGAAGCCCACGACGCCCCTGAGGCGCCCCGAGTCGCCCAGCTCCGCCGCGAGCCGCAGGGCTTGAGGGCAGCCGAACGAGAAGCCCGCCAGTACGACGCCGCCCGGGAGCACGTCGGGGTCTGCGCAGAGGTGCCGGATCGCCTTGGCTACGACGGGGCCGGCGGGCGCCGGGTCGAGTTCCAAGCGGCTCCAGGAGGGCACTTCGGGGATCAGCGCGGCCGACCCGGCGGAGGCCAGCGCGGTGGCGAAGCGCACGAGTCCCGGATGATCCGGCCCCTGCACGGCGACGCCGTGGAGAAGCAACCAGCCGGGAAGGGGACGGCCGGGCCGGTACCGAGACGGCCCGCCCGTCTTCGCGGGGCGATACCACCGGGCGCGAATCGGCTCGCGGTTCCCGATGGTTCTCGTCTCGGCCCGAACGCCGGGAACCCGTGGGGGCCAGGGCCCCTCGGTGGCCAGGGTCTCCAGAACGTCGCCCAGCTTGGGTCCTGCGCCTTCGGCCTCGCAGCCCCACTCGGCGTGGAGAGACTGTCCCCTGAACCAGCCGCGGATGAAACGAAGCGCGGCAACAGACGAACTCGCCACGGGCCTCCTTCTTAGGTCGAGAGCCGCTCCGTGGCGGAAAGACGCAACCGGTGCGCCGCCTCCGGACGAAACCGTGCTGCCCCGCCGCCGGCTGGCGGTTCTACGGCCGCGAGGGCTCGCCTGCGTCGGCGGCGTCCGGCTCGCGGAGCTCCTTGGTGAACACCTGGATCACGCCGCGCCCCGAGGCTTCCTCTCCAAAGAATACTCCGGCGGCGGCGCTCTTCAGGACTTCGATGCGTTCGATGCTCCTCGGATCAAGCCCGGCGAGTCCGGCGACTCCATCGGGACTGTCGACCCGCACGCCGTCCACGTAGACGATCGGGTGTCGCGCCGCGCCCCCCGGGAGTCTGACCGCAAGCCCGGCGCCGTCCGCCGCGCTCGGAACCGCCGCCGGCTCCGGGGCCGTCTCTGTCTCGTTCGACAGCGCCGGCGGGGTGGCCAAGTCGCAGGCCGCGGCCCAGGCGGCGACGGCGGTGGCGGCCAGGAGGAGCCGTCCTGTCGGGCTGCTGCACCTCTTTCTCTCGCTCGTGGACATTCAACCTCCGCGCTGTGATTGACGAAGCCTTCGCATTGCAGGGTGGTGCCATCTCGCGGTTCCGTCAAGTCGCGAGCCTCGGTAAGTTGCCGGGCATGGAGCAGCAGCCCGAGAATCGGCCTGTCCGCCGCGCCCGGAGCGAGACCGGCCCACGACGACCAGCCACGGAGCCGAACCCCGACTCCCGTCGCCTCCTCCGTCCGCGCGGGCCGCCGCCGTGAAGGTGTTCTGGGTGGACCCCCTGAACACGGACCCTCACTTCCTCAGCGTTCTCGCCGCCATCCTCCGGGACGCGGGCCACGAGGTCGACGTCCATTCCATCGCTCGCGCCGGCTTCGTGCCGCCGGACGGCGTGCGTTGGACTTCCTTCGCGCGCACGCGCCGCCCGGCGTTCTCGCTGAAGAAGAACGTCTTCGCAGCTGGGCGTCTGGCCGCCTCGTACCCGCTCAACTGGCGAAGAGCGATTCGGCGCCTCCAAGCGTCGGGCGCCAAGTCGGCGCTGGTGACCACGAGCCTGCTGCTGCCCCGGCTGGACGCCTGGGCCATGCGCATGCTCTCTCGAGGCGGGATCGCGCCCGTCGTTCTGGCGCACCGGCCCTACGCGAGCTTCTTCAGCGACCCCCAAGGCCGCCGGGCAGGCCGGTACCGCGCCTTCTACGAGCCCGCGGCGCGGATTCTCTTCATGAACGGCGACACCCGGAGACGGTTCCTGGCCATGTATCCCTCCCTGGAGAGTCGGTGCGGCGAGATGCCCCACCCGCATTTCGGTCCGGTCTTGGGAGGCGTCGAGGCGGACCCCGGCTTGGCTGGCCGCCTGCGCGACTGGGCGGCGGGAGCCCCGGTTCTGGCGTATCTCTCGAACATGCGCGCCGAGCAGGGACTCCCGGACTTGCTGTCCAGCTTGCCGCTGATCGACGCCCAGCTCGGGGACTGGCGGCTCCTGCTGGCGGCATCCACGCTGTCCGGGCGGCAGGGCAAGCGCGTCGAGGCCCGGCTGTCCGCGCTGGGCTTCCGGGGACGCTGCTGGTGCAGATGGACGCCCTATTCGTTGCCGGAGCTGAAGGCGTTCTTGGAGACGGCCAGCCTGGTGGTCGCGCCTTACCGGGACGCGACTCAGAGCGCGGCGCTGGCCTCCGCCTCCGCCGTGGGAGCCCCGGTCGTGGCGACACGTGTGGGCGGCCTGGTCGAGGCCGTCCGTCCCGGAACCAACGGCGAACTTGCGCCGCCAAGGGACCCGGCAGCCTTGGCGCAGGCGGTCGTCAAGGTCGTCGGCGACCTGGAACGCTATCGGCAGGGGGCGCGAATCCACCGGGACGTGCTCAACCCTTCCGAGGCCGTCGGCGAAGCGGCGGCTCGAGCGTTGCGTCTAGCCTCCGGTCTGCTCTAGGTCTCTCCGCCGCTTCGTGTGGTGGGCGCGGTAGGCGGCCAGCAGTTCGTCCACGCCGCCGCTGGCGCGTATCCGGCCCTTGTGGATCCACACGGCGCGGTCGCAGAGGTCGCGGATGACTCTGCTGTTGTGAGAGGCGACCATCAGCGTCTTGCCGTCTTCGGCGTCTTTGATGCGGCGCCGGGCCTTCGCCAGGAACCGAAGGTCGCTGGTGCCGATCTCTTCGTCCAGTATCAGCACGTCCCAGTCGATGCAAATCGCGATTGCGAACGACAAGCGCGTGCGCATCCCTTTCGACAATGTTCGTATCGGTGCGTGAATGTGGCCGCGGATCTCGGAGAAACGAGCGATCGCAGGTATGCGACTGCTGACTTGCTTGCGGCTGAGGCCACGCGTGAGACCGACAAGCACGATGAATTCCAGCGCGGTCGCGTCGCCGTAGCCGTGCAGTGCGGTGTTGAACAAGCAGGACACGCGGCCCCTGGTCTCGCAAGCGCCTGCCGTGGGCGGATAGATGCCGGCGACGATCCGCAGAAGCGCGGTCTTTCCCGCGCCGTTGTGGCCGATGACTCCGACTCTCTCCCCCCGGCCGATCGTCAGAGACACGTCGTCGAGCACCGTCATGCGCCGGGGCACGCGCGAAGCGGCGGCGATCCCATCACGCAAGGCGAATCCCCGCCCCCGGCGCTGCACGAGCGACATCTCCAGCGTCACGCGCCGGAGCTGAACGGAGAAGTCCCGGAACCCGGGGTCAGAGCCAGAAGACAAGGCGCCGGTTGTATTGTCCATAGATAAGCACGGTGAGGACGATTCCAACTGCGTTGGTCGCCAAGACCACTGTCCAAGCTCCGTCGGCGACCGGCTCGCCCAGCAGGGGCGCGCGCACCACGTCCAGGAAATGCGTGAATGGATTGGCTTTGGCGATCATCGAGCGGCCGCCCAGGGCGTCGGCTCGCCAGAACACGGGCGTAGCGAAGAACAAGAATCGCATTGCCAATGACAGTCCGTGGTGGGCGTCTGCGAATCTGGTGCCCGCCAGCCCGATGAGAGCCGCCACCCAAAGCGACGTGAGAAGGATTCCGGCGCCCCCGAGAACCGAGAGCATCATCTGCAACGGCGACGGCCACGCCGACATCGCAAGGACTGCAACCAGAACCGGCACGTGCCACAGCGCTCGGGCCATGGAGGCGACGATGTGCCGCAGGACATACGTGTACGAAGGGTTGTTCGTACTGAGAATAAGGGAATCCTTGCTGCGGAACAGGTTGGCGCTGGTCGTGGCAAGCGAGGACATGTAGAACCAAACGACGACTCCTACGCTGACGTACGCCAGGTATTGCGTGTCGCCGGCGCCGAGGGAATAGCTGAACACGACGCCGAGGCCGCCAACCCAGAGCGCCATGGCCACCGTCTCCCAGAACGGCCCCAGTAGAGTACGGCGATAGGCGAGGATGAAGTCGAACCAGCCAGGAGTCGCCCAAAGCGAGGTGCGACGGAAAGAACGGACGATGTCGCTCGCGCCGACCGCAAACGCGACGCCCAGAGAACGCATCACAGGCGGAGGACCATGGGTGGAATCCGATGGAGCAAGCGTCGTTGGGAAGAGGGACGGACGGGCGGTCGCGGGAGGGTCCCGAACCCCGCGCCAACTGGTGTCCAATCTAGCCCAACCGATGGACGTGCGCCAATCGCCCGTGCGCCGCCTAGCCGCATCTGGAGCCTCCGGCGCCTTCGGACTGGTTGAGCGCGATTGCCCGGCTTATCTTGGTTGCGTTGGCTCCGTTCGCCCACACACGACCACCGACGCGATGCGCCACTCCAGCTCCGCGGGCGACAAACTCTTCATGGCGGTGTTGCTCGCCTTGTCGGCGTGCTACGTGCTTGTCTTCTGGTCCGATCCGATCGGTGTCCATGTTTGGTCGCCCTTGGGCGTGAACATGATTAATGGGGACAGTGACGCTTTCTTCTCTTCCCAGTCTGCGTCTCTGTACCATCCGCTCGGATACGTGGTCTTCGTCGAGATTGTGCAGACGTTGTTTGGGACCGTCGGCGCGATACCCAGAACGCAACTTGTCGTCCTGGCCGTGTCGGTCGTCTTTCTGGGCTGGGCCTTGGACAAGGCCATCGCGCGTCCGCAAACCAGTTCCGCTCGGTCGCGGGCGTGGATATGCCTTTGCGTGGTTGCGATGCTGGGGCTGTGCGCCATACCCCGATTTCATGCCTACGTATTGTCCGAAGGCTTGTTCGCGCCGTTGCTGTTTTTCCTGATGGGCTCTGCGGCCTTGTTCGCCGCGAAGCCGTCCGCAGGCTTGGCGGCGGCGGGTGCGTCGCTGTTCGGCGTGTTGATCATTGTGCGGTTTGCGGCTTGGTTCCTTCTGCCGGTTTGGCCTTTCCTGCTTTGGCTGGTGCACGACCGGCGCACCGATAAGACGCGGCGCATCGTGGTCGCCGCCGCGGTCCCGTTCGTGCTGGTGTTGGGAATCGAGGCAGTCGCGAGGCAGGCGAGATGGGATGCGTCGGGGATGCCGGCAGACGGTTATGCGAGCCGCCGCGCGTTCGGCAAGGCGCTTATGCTCGATTCCGAGTCTGCGTTGCCCCCGAATATTCGACGCGACAGCGCCGTGGCCGACTTTGTCGCCGATGCAAGGCGGAGCATGGCGCCTCTTCGCGACTTGGTGCGTCGAGCGCCGGACTGGCGCATTCGGGCCATAATCTTGAAGAACGCTGAAGCAATGGGCGAAAACAGGGGTTACCGCAGGCTGTTCGCATGGCGTCTCGACGATCTGGTAGAAGCGCGGAGCACCAGTACGAAGTCGCTTCGGGGCGAAGTCGCCTGGTCCATCTTGGCGGCCGAGCCCGCGCAGTGGGCAAGCAATGCGTGGACGCACTGGATGGCCCATTGGCTTCACTACTCTGTCAACGATGCGGAGCTGGCCCGCCTCTATGCGTCGTACGTCGAGGAAGTGGGCGACGATCTCGTGTACCGGGACGGCCTCGTCGCCAATCCGCCCGCGATCGCGCCGGAGCCCGGGTGGATGGTGCTCGCCGACCGCGTCTGGACCACCTCGGCGTTGCTCGCATCGCTCGTCGTTCTCGTGCTCGCGATTCGCCAACGGCTGCGGACGGCGCCTCGCGAAGGAGACGGCGGCCTGATCATGGCCGCCGTTGCGGCCTTGGCCGTGCACGCGCAGTTCTTCGGCATCTCGATCGTCACGCACGCGCATCTTCGCTACGCGATCGTCTTTGCGCCGTTGCAGGGCCTCTATTGCCTGCTCCTGGCCGAATGGGCCATGCGTCGGTTGCGCGGCGGCGCCGGCGTCCCCGCCGACACGGCGGCCCCCCGCTAGCCATGCGCCTCCGCATTGCCCGCCCAAGCGGCTTCACGGCGCTTGCATTCCTGCTCGCTGCTTCAAGCGCCGCGCACGTCCTCCTTCGCACGTCCACGTACGGCGCCGCCATTGGCCCGGACGCCGTGAGCTACATGTCGGCCGCCGCGAACCTGATCGACGGACACGGCTTGCAGGACTTCCGGGGAACCAGCCTATTCGCTTGGCCGCCGCTCTTTCCCTTGTCGGTGGCGGCGGTCGGCGCCTGGGGCGTGGGGCCGCTGGAGGCCGGCCGTCTCCTAAACGCGACTGCTTACGGACTCACCATCCTCGTCTCCGTGCTTTGGTTGGGCCGCACCCTCGGATCCTCGTGGCTCGCAGCCGGGGTCGCGGTGATGTTGGCCACTTTCTACCCCTTGTCTCACGAAGCGTCGTTTCTCCAGTCGGAGCCCACGTTCATCTTGTTCACGCTTTTGGCTCTCCTGAAGCTGGAGGAGTGCCAGCGTCCAGGAGCGGGACGGCGCGCGCTGGCGTTGGCTGCGGCGTTCTCCAGCATGGCGGCGCTGACTCGTTTCGCGGGCGTGGCGTTGGTCTTGACGGGCGTCCTGCTGTTGTTGCTTCGCCCGGCGGCTTCGCGATCCAGTCCAGCGCCGTCGATGCGCGCCCTAACCGGGCGGGCCGCCGTCTACGGAGCTGCGTCCATCCTGCCGTTGGCCGTCTGGTCGGCGCGCAACTGGATGCTGTTTGGCGACTGGAAGCTGACGGGAAGCCATTCCAGGGCCTATTCCTTGGGCGAGTTGTTGGGCCAACTCTTGCAAGCGCCCGCGCGGGCAGTGACTTTCGGAGAATTGCCGGATTGGGCCGCGTACTTGTTGCTGGCGGGCGTGGCCATGGTCGTGTGCGTCGCTGCCTGGACATGCGTCCGCACAACCAGGAGATCGGAATCGGCGGCGTTGGCGGGTATTCGGCCGGCCCTGCCGTTCGCGGCGTTCGGAGCGCTCTACATCGTTTTTCTTCTGTGCACCGTGTCGCGGTTTGCCGGACAGGACATGAATCACCGGTTCTTGCTGGTGGCTTATGTCCCTTGCCTGTTGGCTGGCGCCTGCTTGCTGGACGACGTCCTTCGCCTGGACGCGGGAGGCCGGCTCTCGTGGGTCAGGCGGACGACGGCCGCTCTGGCTGTCGCGGGTTGCGTCTTCAGCGTGGTCTTGGCGGTTCGACACGGCGCAAGGGTCACGATGAAGTCGCTCGACGTGGGATTCCATGCTCGAACGTACAACTCGGCCTACTGGCAAGAGTCGGAAACCATTCGGTTCTTGAAGGCGAATCCGGCAGCGCATGAGGTGCGCGCCAACCGATTCGGCGTGTTGCACGCGGTGCTGGCGCTCCAGACCGGTGCCGACGTCCGCGGCAAGTATCCGACCCTGCCTCGGCGGCAAGCGGATTTGGCGGCGTTGGCGGACGTGTCCGACACGGGCTTCGACATTGTCTGGTTGCGATTCGACGGCGAGGACGGGTTCGACTACGACAACCGTACGCTCGCCTCGATGCCTGGATTAACGCTCGTGGCAGACCTAGCCGACGGCGTCGTGTTCCGAGCCCACGGCCGGAGCGGATCCCGGTGAGTCGATGGCCGAACAGCGTTCGCGGACGGCTTGCACGGCTGGATGCAGGCGCCGCCGGATCGCCCTCTCCTCCGCGCGGCCGAGGTCGTGGCGGCGGACCGCCGGCCCGGCGACGCCGTGTGGCCAATCGACGCCGTCATCGTCTCGTGGTATCTTAACTTGGAACCGGCAACTCCCGTGGCTTTTCCTAGAAACTTCAACAACCCCGCCATCATGAGGCCACTCGTCGAGTCGGGCTATCTCGCTCCGGACGCGCTTGGAGAAACCATGGACTCGAACCCTGCCCATCTCGTGGTCAGGTCCACGGGCGGCGGCTCGTTCGAACCTCCCCACTTCATCCGGAATTACAATGCTCGACGCGCCGCCGATTTCGGCAAGTGGGTTCAAGACCGCTACTCGCTCTTCTACGACGACGGACGCGTTTCCGTCTACAAGGCGAATGCGGCCGACGAGGTGCGGCCGTGACATGGCGAGGGATCTGGGCGAGGGATCTGGGCGGGGGGGGGGGCCGAACAGCGGCGTCTTCTGGGCGCTCGTCTTCGCCCTTGCGGTCTGCGGCACTCAGATCGAGAGCCTGGACACGGAGACTCTCCACCCAGACGAACACACCTTCGTCTTGATGGCCGGCCACGTCTTCGACGGGAACCTGTCGGGCGTGGGACTCTACGACAACAAGCCGCCGGGTTTATTCTACATGCTCGCTGGTGCGTTCGCTCTCTTCGGAGAGACGTTGCGGGTCGTGCGGTTGTTCGGCGACTTTGCGTTGCTGATGCTGTGCGGCGCCACGTTCGCGGTGGCGCGCCGCTGGGCAGGTCCCGTGTCGTCCGGCGCCGCGGGCTTGATGATTGTCGTGTTCGCGGCGTTCGGCATCGGACAGGCCACGATGACGGACCAGCCGGCGAGCGCCCTCTTCATGGGCGCGTTGTGGCTTCTCCTGGCGAAGAGGGACCGGCTCCCGGCGGTTGCGGCGGCGGGCGTCCTCGCGGCGGCGGCTGTGCTGACGCGGCTCAATCTGGTGATTCCGGCCGTTGCGCTCGGCGGATGGCTCGTGTTCGCCGCGCTCTTCCGGCCGCGTTGGAGCACGGGATGGAAGCCGGCCTTGCTGTTCTCGGCCGGGGCCTTGGTCCTTCCTTGCCTTCTGTTCCTTCTCTACTGGCGGGCGGACGCTCTCTTGGCCCTGAGGGTTGGCATGATCGACGTCCCGCTTTCCTACGGCGGGCAAATGACCGTGGGCGAGACGGTGGTTGCGTGGTCCGAACAGCTCTGGACCATGGCGCAGAGGAGGCCGGCGGTGTCCGGCTTGCTGGCGCTGGCCGCCGCGGCGGCTGCGGCGACTTTCTTGGGGACGAGGCGGAGAGCGGGAAATGGGCAGTCGAGTCCGGGGCGCAGGCCGTCTGCCGCCGGACGAGCGGAGGAAGCGCTCTTGGCTTGCGCGTTCGGTGGAATCGTCGCTTGCATCGCAACCAGCGGGGCCACAGGTCTAAACTATGCGTTTCTCGCAATTCCAATTGGCTTCGTGTACTATGCGCGTTGCATGGACTGGACCTTTCGCCGGGCGAGAAGCTTGTCGGCGCCCATTGCGGGACGCTTGCGAACCGTCGCGGCGCTGGTTGCGTTCGCGGGGTCGGGCGCCGTGTTCGCGGACGGCTTGCGCGGCTGGACGCAGGCGCCGCCGGATCGCCCTCTCCTCCGCGCGGCCGAGGTCGTGGCGGCGGACCGCCGGCCCGGCGACGCCGTGTGGCCAGTCCACGCCACCGTCATCGTCTCGTGGCATCTTGACTTGGAACCGGCAACTCCCCTGGCTTTTCCCAAAAACTTCACCGACCCCTACATCATGAGGCCGCTCGTCGAGTCGGGCTATCTCGCTCCGGACGCGCTTGGAGAAACCATGGACTCGAACCCTGCCTATCTCGTGGTCAGGTCCACGGGCGGCGGCTTGTTCAAGCCTCCCTACGTCTTCCGGAATTACGACGCCCGACCCGCCGCCGATTTCGGCAAGTGGGTACAGGACCGCTACTCGCTCTTCTACGACGACGGACGTGTTTCCGTCTACAAGACGAACGCGGCCGACGAGGTGCGGCCGTGACATGGCAAGGGGTATCCCGGTGAATCGATGGCCGAACAGCGGCGCCTTCTGGGCGCTTGTCTTCGCTCTTGCGGTCTGCGGCACTCAGATCAAGAGCCTGGACACGGAATGGCTCCATATCGACGAACACACTTTCGTCTTGATGGCCGGCCACGTTCTCGACGGGAACCTGCCGGGCGTGGGACTTTTCGACATGAAGCCGCCGGGTTTGTACTACATGCTCGCCGGGGCGTTCGCTCTCCTCGGAGAGACGTTGCGGGTCGCGCGGTTGTTCGGCGACCTCTCCGTGCTGATGCTGTGCGTCGCCACGTTCGCCGTGGCGCGCCGCTGGGCGGGTCCCGTGTCGTCGGGCGTCGCGGGCTTGGCGATTGCCGTGGACGCGGCGGGCCACACCGGACAAGCCACGCTGACGGACCTTCCGGCGATTGCTCTCTACATGGGCGCGTTGTGGCTTCTCCTGGCGAAGAGGGACCAGCTCCCGGCGGTTGCCGGAGCGGGCGTCCTGGCGTCGGCGGCTGTGCTGACGCGGCTCAACTTGGCGATTCCGGCCGCAGCGCTCGGCGGGTGGCTCGTGTTCGCCGCGCTCTGCCGGCCGCGGTGGAGCAGGGGATGGAAGCCAGTCTTGCTGTTTTCGGCCGGGGGACTGGTCCTTCCTTGCCTCCTGATCCTCCTCTACTGGCAGGCGGACGCCCTCTCGGCCCTGAGGGTCGGCATGATCGACGTCCCGCTTTCCTATCGCGGCCAAATGACTGTCGGCGAGACGGTGGTTGCGTGGTTCGAGTTGCTCTGGACCATGGCGCAGAACAGGCCGGTGGTGTCCGGCTTGCTGGCGCTGGGCGCCGCGGCGGCCGCGGCGACTTTCTTGGGGACGAGGCGGAGAGCGGAAAATGGGCTGTCGAGTCCGGAGGGCGCGGGTCGGCTCCCGGCGGCCGCGCGGAGGAAGCCCGAGGCCGCGGCGCCGGCGATGGAGCAGGACGCTGCTCCCGGCGGCCGCGCGGAGGAAGCGCTCTTGGCTTGCGCGTTCGGTGGAATCGTCGCTTGCCTCGCAACCAGCGGGGTCGCGCTTCGCCACTATGCGTTTCTTGCAAGTCCAATTGGATTCGTGTACTATGTGCGTTGCGCGGACTGGACTTTTCGCCAAGCGAAAAGCTTGTCGGCGCCCGTTGCGGAACGCTTGCGAACCACCGCGGCGCTGGTTGTGTTCGCGGGGGCGGGTGCCGTGTTCGCGGGCGGCTTGCATGGCTGGACGCAGGTGCCGCCGGATCGCCCTCTCCGCCGCGCGGCCGAGGTCGTGGCGGCGGACCGCCGGCCCGGCGACGCCGTGTGGTCAATCGACCCCGTCATCGTCTCGTGGTATCTTGACTTGGAACCGGTAAGTCCTCTGGCTTATCCTGGAGACTTGAGCAAGCCCTTCATCATGGGGCCGCTCGTCGAGTCCGGTTATCTCTTTCCGGACGTGCTTGGAGAAACCATGGACTCGAACCCTGCCCATCTCGTGGTCAGGTCCACGGGCGGCGGCTCGTTCGAACCTCCCCACTTCATCCGGAATTACGATGCTCGACGCGCCGAAGATTTCGGCAAGTGGGTACAGGACCGCTACTCGCTCTTCTACGACGACGGACGCGTCTCCGTCTACAAGGCGAACGCGGCCGACGAGGTGCGGCCGTGACATGGCGAGGGATCCGGGCGGGGGGGGGGGGGGGGGGGGGGGGGGCTGGCCGAACAGCGGCGTCTTCTGGGCGCTCGTCTTCGCCCTTGCGGTCTGCGGCACTCAGATCGAGAGCCTGGACACGGAGGCTCTCCATATCGACGAGCACACTTTCGTCTTGATGGCCGGCCACGTTCTCGACGGGAACCTGTCGGGCGTGGGACTTTTCGACATGAAGCCGCCGGGTTTGTACTACATGCTCGCCGGGGCGTTCGCTCTTTTCGGAGAGACGTTGCGGGTCGCGCGGTTGTTCGGCGACCTCTCCGTGCTGATGCTGTGCGTCGCCACGTTCGCGGTGGCGCGCCGCTGGGCGGGTCCCGTGTCGTCCGGCGCCGCGGGCTTGATGATTGCCGTGTTGGCGGCGGGCCACACCGGACAGGCCACGATGACGGACAATCCGTCGGCAGCCCTCTTCATGGGCGCGTTGTGGCTTCTCCTGGCGAAGAGGGATCGGCTCCCGGCGGTTGCCGGAGCGGGCGTGCTTGCGTCGGCGGCTGTGCTGACGCGGCTCAACTTGGCCATTCCGGCCGCCGCGCTCGGCGGATGGCTCGTGTTCGCCGCGATCTTCCGGCCGCGATGGAGCACGGGATGGAAGCCGGCGTTGCTGTTCTCGGCCGGGGCCCTGGTTCTTCCTTGCCTCCTGTTCCTTCTCTACTGGCGGGCGGACGCTCTCTTGGCCTTGAGGGTTGGCATGATCGACAGCCCCCTTTCCTACGGCGGGCAAATGAACGTGGGCGAGACGGTGATTGCGTGGTTCGAACTGCTCTGGACCATGGCGAAGAGTAGGCCGGCGGTGTCCGGCTTGCTGGCGCTGGGCGCCGCGGTGGCTGCGGCGACTTTCTTGGGGACGAGGCGGAGAGCCGGAAATGGGCCGTCGAATTCGGGGCGCAGAGGGGTTGCCGCCGGGCGCGCGGAGGAAGCGCTCTTGGCTTGCGCGTTCGGTGGAATCGTCGTTGGCCTCGCAACCAGCGGGACCGCGGCCCCCCACTATGCGTTTCTCGCAATTCCAATTGGCTTCGTGTACTATGCGCGCTGCATGGACTGGACCTTTCGCCGGGCGAGAAGCTTGTCCGCGTCCGTTGCGGGACGCGTGCGGACCTTCGCGGCGCTGGTTGCGTTCGCGGGGTCGGGCGCCGTGTTCGCGGACGGCTTGCGCGGCTGGACGCAGGCGCCGCCGGATCGCCCTCTCCGCCGCGCGGCCGAGGTCGTGGCGGCGGACCGTCGGCCCGGCGACGCCGTGTGGTCGATCGACCCCGTCATCGTCTCGTGGTATCTTGACTTGGAACCGGCAACTCCCCTGGCTTTTCCTGAAGCCTTGAGCCGGCCCCACATCATGAGGCCGCTCGTCGAGTCGGGCTATCTCGCTCCGGACGTGCTTGGAGAAGCCATGGACTCGAACCCCGCCTATCTCGTGGTCAGGTCCACGGTCGTCGGCTTTTTCAGGCCTAACCGCTTCATCCGAAAGTACGATGCTCGACGCGCCGAAGATCTCGCCAACTGGGTCGAAGACCGCTACTCGCTCTTCTACGACGACGGACGCGTTTCCGTCTACAAGGCGAATGCGGCTAACCGGGCACGGCCGTGACACGGGCACGGAGAGAGAGGGGGGGGGGGGGGGGGGGGATCGGTGGCCGAACAGCCGCGTGTTCTGGGCGCTCGTCTTCGCCC
This sequence comes from Longimicrobiales bacterium, assembly GCA_958295645.1. GTDB lineage: Bacteria > Gemmatimonadota > Gemmatimonadetes > Longimicrobiales > Gaopeijiaceae. The sequence continues at coordinate 1,888,055 of OY282361.1, read as the reverse complement.
TTGCGGTCTGCGGCACTCAGATCGAGAACCTGGACACGGAATGGCTCAATTTAGACGAACACACTTTCGTCTTGATGGCCGGCCACGTTCTCGACGGGAACCTGCCGGGCGTGGGACTTTTCGACATGAAGCCGCCGGGTTTGTACTACATGCTCGCTGGTGCATTCGCGCTCTTCGGAGAGACGTTGCGGGTCGCGCGGTTGTTCGGCGACCTCTCCGTGCTGATGCTGTGCGTCGCCACCTTCGCCGTGGCGCGCCGCTGGGCGGGTCCCGTGTCGTCCGGCACCGCGGGCTTGATGATTGCCGTGGGCGCGGCGAGCTACATCGGACAGGCCACGCTGACGGACAATCCGGCGACAGCCCTCTTCATGGGCGCGTTGTGGCTTCTCCTGGCGAAGAGGGACCGGCTCCCGGCGGTTGCGGCGGCGGGCGTCCTCGCATCGGCGGCCGCTCTGACGCGGCTCAATCTGGTGATTCCGGCCGTAGCGCTCGGCGGATGGCTCGTGTTCGCCGCGCTCTTCCGTCCGCGGTGGAGCAGGGGATGGAAGCCGGCCTTGCTGTTCTCGGCCGGGGGACTGGTTCTTCCTTGTCTGCTGTTCCTGCTCTACTGGCAGGCGGGTGCCCTCTTGACCTTGAGAGTTACCATGATCGACGTCCCGCTTTCCTACGGCGGAAAAATGACCGTAGGCGAGACGGTGGTTGCGTGGTTTGAACTGCTCTGGATCATGGCGAAGAACAGACCGGCGGTCTCCGGCTTGCTGGCGCTGGGCGCCGCGGCAGCTGCGGCGACTTTCTTGGGGACGAGATGGAGAGCGGGAAATGAGCCGTCGATTTCGGGACGCAGACCGGTTGCCGCCGGACGAGCGGAAGAAGCGCTCTTGGCTTGCGCGTTTGGTGGAATCGTCGCTTGCCTCGCAACCAGCGGGGGCGCGCACAACCACTATGCGTTTCTCGCAATGCCAATTGGCTTCGTGTACTATGCGCGTTGCATGGACTGGACCTTTCGCCGGGCGAGAAGCCTGTCGGCGCCCGTTGCGGGACGCTTGCGGACCACCGCGGCGCTGGTTGCGTTCGCGGGGGCGGGTGCCGTGTTCGCAGGCGGCTTGCATGGCTGGACGCAGGTGCCGCCGGATCGCCCTCTCCGCCGCGCGGCCGAGGTCGTGGCGGCGGACCGCCGGCCCGGCGACGCCGTGTGGCCAGTCCGCGCCGTCATCGTCTCGTGGTATCTTGACTTGGAACCGGCAACTCCTCTGGCTTATCCTAGAGACTTCACCGACCCCTACATCATGAGGCCGCTCGTCGAGTCGGGCTATCTCGCTCCGGACGTGCTTGGAGAAGCCATGGACTCGAACCCCGCCTATCTCGTGGTCAGGTCCACGGTCGTCGGCTTTTTCAGGCCTAACCGCTTCATCCGAAAGTACGATGCTCGACGCGCCGAAGATCTCGCCAACTGGGTCGAAGACCGCTACTCGCTCTTCTACGACGACGGACGCGTTTCCGTCTACAAGGCGAACGCGGCCGACCGGGCACGGCCGTGACATGGCTGGGGCGGGTCCCGGCGAATCGGTGGCTGAACAGCGGCGTCTTCTGGACGCTCGTCTTCGCCCTTGCGGTCTGCGGCACTCAAATCGAGAGCCTGGACAAGGAAAGTCTCCACATCGACGAAGACACCTTCGTCTTGCGGGCCGGCCACGTTCTCGACGGAAACCTGCCGAACGTGGGACTTTTCGAAATCAAGCCGGCGGGTTTGTTCTACATGCTCGCCGGTGCGTTCGCGCTCTTCGGAGAGACGTTGCGGGTCGTGCGGCTCTTCGGCGACCTCTCCGTGCTGATGCTGTGCGTCGCCACGTTCGCCGTGGCGCGCCGCTGGGCAGGTCCCGTGTCGTCCGGTGCCGCGGGCTTGATGATTGCCGTGGACGCGGCGGGCCACGTCGGACAGGCCACGCTGACGGACCATCCGGCGATAGCCCTCTTCATGGGCGCGTTGTGGCTTCTCCTGGCCAAGAGGGACCGGCTCCCGGCGGTTGCGGCGGCGAGCGTCCTCGCATCGGCGGCTGCTCTGACGCGGCTCAATCTGGCGATTCCGGCCGTTGCGCTTGGCGGGTGGCTCGTGTTCGCCGCGCTTTTCCGGCCGCGATGGAGCACGGGATGGAAGCCGGCCTTGCTGTTCTCGGCCGGGGGACTGGTTCTTCCTTGCCTGCTGTTCTTCCTCTACTGGCAGGCGGACGCCCTCTCGGCCCTGAGAGTTACCATGATCGACGTCCCGCTTTCCTACGGCGGAAAAATGACCGTAGGCGAGACGGTGGTTGCGTGGTTCGAGTTGCTCTGGATCATGGCGAAGAACAGGCCGGCGGTCTCCGGCTTGCTGGCGCTGGGCGCCGCGGTGGCTGCGGCGACTTTCTTGGGGACGAGGCGGAGATCCGGAAAGGGGCAGTCGAGTTCGGGACGCAGACCGGTTGCCGCCGGACGCGCGGAGGAAGCGCTCTTGGCTTGTGCGTTCGGTGGAATCCTCGCTTGCATCGCAATCGGCGGGACTTCGCAACGCCACTATGCGTTTCTCGCAAGTCCAATTGGCTTCGTGTACTATGCGCGCTGCGCCGACTGGACCTTTCGCCAGGCGAGAAGCTTGTCTGCGCCCGTTGCGGGACGCTTGCGGACCCTCGCGGTGCTGGTTGCGTTCGCGGGGTCGGGCGCCGTGTTCGCGGACGGCTTGCACGGCTGGACGCAGGCGCCGCCGGATCGTCCTCTCCAGCGCGCGGCCGAGGTGGTGGCGGCGGACCGCCGACCCGGCGACGCCGTCTGGCCAATCGACCCCGTCATCGTCTCGTGGTATCTTGACTTGGAACCAGCAACTCCCCTGGCTTATCCTGGAGACTTGAGCAAGCCCTTCATCATCAGGCCGCTCGTCGAGTCGGGCTATCTCGCTCCGGACGTGCTTGGAGAAGCCATGGACTCGAACCCTGCCTATCTCGTGGCCAGGTCCACGGGCGGCGGCTTGTTCGAGCCTCACGGCTTCATCCGGAATTACGCCGCCCGACCCACCGACGACTTCGGCGACGATTTCGGCAACTGGGTCGAAGACCGCTACTCGCTCCTCTACGACGACGGACGCGTCTCCGTCTACAAAGCGAATGCTGCCGACGAGGTGCGGCCGTGAGCAGCGGCTGCCCGCGGGAAGCGCCCCACGAGCCGCGCCAATCCCTCCCCGCCAATCTCCCCGGCCCCTCCACCGTTCGTTGCAACGACTGGAGTCAGGTGGAGGTGGCGGAGCCCGGCGCCTTCGCGCCCGCCTTGCCCGTGAGCGTGATCGTGCCGTACTACCAGACTCACGCCGCTGCGCTGCCCAAGACGCTGGCGGCTCTCGGTCGCCAATCGTACCCGCGCGACTTGTTCGAGATCGTGGTCGTGGACGATGGTTCGGACCCGCCGTTGGACCGTGTCCCCGCCGCCGGCCCTGCCGCGAAGCTGGTGCGCCAGGAGCGGCGGGGCTTCGGTTTGGCGCGGGCTCGCAACACGGGTGCGCGCGCGGCCTCCCACGACATCCTTCTGTTTCTGGACAGCGACATCCTCGTCGATGCCAGCTGGGTCGCCGCTCATGCGCGTTGGCATCACGTGGTCTCCGACGCCCTCACCTTGGGACTGACGTCCTTCGTCGACGTGGCAGACTTGGACGCTGGCGCGATCGGGCGGCGCCCAGGCTCCCTGCGCGACTTGGTTGCCGGCCGGCCGGTGGATCCGCCGCGAATCGAGGACCTCCTGTTGCGCACCGGCGACTTGAAGTCCAAGGACGACCGCATGTTCATGGCGATCGTCGGCAACAACTTCGGCATCCGCAGGGAATTCTATCGCCAACTGGGCGGCAGCGACGAGTCGTTCACGCGCTGGGGATACGAGGACACGGAACTCGCGTACCGGGCGTACGTGCGAGGCGGCTTGCTGGTGCCGGCACGGGATGCCGCCGCCTGGCACCAGGGCCGCTGGGAAGAGGAACGCCACCGCCGGGGAAGCCGCGTCCAGCACGAGAAGGCGGCTCAGCTGATCGCTCACCCGCTGTTTCGCGGCGTCCGGCCCGGCCGGGTCTTCGTCGTGCCGGAATTCGTCGTGACCTTGTGCGCCGACGGTCTGTCGGCCGCAGCGATCGTCGAGGCGGCGGCGACGCTTCTGGCCGACCGCGTCCACGATCTTGTCGTGCGAATCGAGACCCGCCGCGAGTCCGGCGGGGAGGTGGCGTCCGGCGGGGAAGTGGCATCCGGCGAGGAGCGCGCCGCACGGCTGGAGGAGGCGTTCGGTTCGGATCCGCGAGTGCGCATCTCGGAGCCGGGCGGCGCGTTGCGGGAGTTTCCGGCCTCGCCGTTTCACGTGACGATCCCGTCGGAGGCGATCTTCGCGAGAGGTTTGGTGCGTCGGTTGCGCACTGGACTGGGCGCCGCCGCCGTGGCCGCCGCGACTTTGCCCGGCGGCGGGCGCGTGTCGGTCGCGCGCGCTTGGGCGCTTCACCGGGCGGCTCGGACGGGCGGCGCGCCAGAGGACTTCGGCGACGCCCGGACGTTGTCGGCGGCTCGGCTGAGGATCGCCTCCAGAGGCGAAGGCCGGGCCGATCCGGCGCCCGCCGCGCGGTACTCGAAACGAAGGCGCCTGCTCGACTCCCTTCGGCACGCTCGAAGCCCCTCCGGAGCATGGGCTTGGCTCAAGTGGTCGGTCCACGTCTGCCTGCGGTTCGCGAGGCCGAGCCCGCGCGTCCGAGGGCAATGACGCCCGGCCGGGCGTCAACCGGGTCGCGGCCGGGCCGCGCCCGCGCCGGGTGCCTTCTCCAGGCCTTGGGTGCGCACACCCGTGCGGGGCTGGCCACCACCGCATGGCGCGCGGCCAACCGGAGACGCTTGTTGCGCTGGCGCCTCGCGCACACCGCATTGGGCCGGCTGCTCCACGGCGCGCGGATCGACCCGGCACGAGCGTGGACTGCGCCGAAGCGCCCGCGCATCGCTCCGGCAAGCGCACAAAGACCCGGAACGTCCTCCCGCTTGCCGGGAAAGGCCTCGCCGCCCTCGGGCTTCGAGCCGACGCCCCCGTTCGACCCGTGGACGTGGAACCCCATTCGCTGGCGCCGCGCCGCCGAGAACCGCGTCGCTGCGCTCGGCCCGCTCGGGCGGTTGCCGCCGGAGGCGAAAGCGGACTGCGTGGTGCGCTCCAGCCATCTGCTGCGGCTGCGACGGATGCATCACGTGGTCGACGCGGAGGCCTTCCACCGGGACGCCTCCGCCCGGGCAGGCGCTCTCCTCCGCCTCGTCGGCGCCGGGACCTTGGTGCACTTGGCGGACGGCGGCCCCGGCTTGGCGCAACTCGTCGGCGGCGAACTCCACCGCCTCATGACCAGGAGCCCCGCCGGCATGGACGCCGCCGAGCGGGAGCAGCACAGCATCCGGATGCGCCGCATCGCGCTTCGCGACCACTCGCTTCCGGCGCGCGCCCGGCAACGCGGCCTAGGCGGCCCCCTCCCGCTGGTCTCGGTCCTGTTGGCGACCCGGCGCCCCGATTTCCTCGCGCGAGCGCTCGGCGCGGTCGCGAAGCAGACCTATCCCCGGCTCGAGCTGGTGCTCGCGCTGCACGGCGAAGGCTTCACCGACGCCGAACGCCAGGCCGCGGAACTGCCGCATCCAGCCAAGGTGGTGCGCGTCGCGGCTCGCGAGTCGCTGGGCGCCGTCCTGAACGCGGCCACCGCCGCTTCGACCGGCGCCCTGCTCACCAAGATGGACGACGACGACCTCTACGACGCCGAGCACGTCTGGGACCTAGTGCTCGGGCACGAATACTCGCGAGCCCAGCTAGTGAGCAAGGGCCTGGAATTCGTGTACTTGTCCGGCTTGGACTGCACCGTGCATCTGCACAGCGGGACCGGGGAAGACTACCGGACCCTGACCTGGACGGGCGGCACCCTGTTGATCTCGCGCTGCGACCTCGCCCGGGCCGGCGGCTGGCCGCCAGTGCGTCGGGCCGTGGACAAGCGGCTCGTCGAAGCCGTGTTGCGGGCGCGCGGGTGCGTCTATCGAATTCACGGCTCGGGGTACCTGATGGTTCGGCGGCGCAGCGGCCACACGTGGGAGGAGGCGGACGACTACTTCATGAGCAAGGCGGAGACGGTCGTGCGCGGCTGGGCTCCGGCGCTCGCCGGCATCGCCGACGCCCCCGCCGTTCCTCCGGAGTCGTCGCGAGGCGCCAGGAGCGATTCGGGGTTGCAATGAGTTCCGGCCTTCGGAGCAAGGCGAGCCGGCTGGCGGCCATCGCGTCTCGCCCGTTCGCCGTCAAGGACATCCTCTCCGCGTTGGCGAGGGGCGAGACCGGCGAAGCCCGGAGGGTGGCCCGGGCGGCGTCGGGCGGGCCGGACCTGGGCGCCGAGAAGATCGTGTCCCGCAAGTTGCGCTGCCTGTGGACCTGCAACCCGAAGGTGGCTTCGCGTAGCATCATGTCGGCCCTGCTGGAAGCCGACCCGGACGCCCGCGTCCTCCGCGGCCGGAGCATCTCGGAGGTCCGGGCCATGCACCCCGAAGCCGCGGAGTACTTCAGCTTCGCGTTCGTCCGTCATCCCTTCGGACGCGCCCTGTCGTTCCACCGGGAGCTGCACTTCGCCCACCAGCTCTGCCGCGGAGAACAACGCCGCGCCAAGAGGGCGAAGCGCCAGGACTTGTTCGCCCGGTTTCCCGGACTGGCGCGCACGCTCTCCTTCGACGCCTTCTGTCGCTGGCTGAACACGCGCTACGGCTCGGACGACTTCGCCGACCGCCACTTCCTGTCCCAGCGCCTGCAGATCCGCAGCGAAGACGGCCGTCCGCCCGATTTCGTAGGCCGTCTGGAGAATATCGAGACCGACTGGCAGGTGGTTGCGGACAAGCTCGGAATGCCCGCGCGGCCGCTGCCCCTGTTCAACACCATGGCGGGCTGGCGCGCGGCCCCGGCAGCCTTGAAGGAGGCGCGCACCGCCGCCGCCGGCCGCCTGACGCCCGCCAACAGAGCGCTTCTCGAAGCGCGCTACGACGCGGACTGCATCCTGTTCCAAGCCGCGGGGGCGGCGTAAGTTGACGGGCAGGCGTTCGCGCCCAGCGCCGCGACATCGTGTCCAACGCAATTGAGCCGCGTTCGGGGCAGCAGCCGTTCGTGTCCGGATGGCGGACCCGGCGCTTCCCCGCCTCGCTCCCAGAAAGGAATCTCATGAGAAGGTCTCCCAGCCTGCGCAGCATCGCCTTCCTGGCGGTCGCGCTGTGCCTCCTCCAACCCGAACCCTCCCAAGCCCAGAGCAGCGGCGAAGACTACTCGCCGGAACTGTTCGCGGGACTCCGCTACCGCTACGCCGGGCCCTCCCGGGGCGGGCGGGTCACGGCCGTCGCCGGACACGCCGAGCAACCGTCCACGTTCTACATGGGAGCCACGGGCGGCGGCGTCTGGAAGACCACGGACTACGGCCATTCGTGGCACAACGTCTCGGACGGGTTCTTCGCCACGGCGTCCATCGGCGCCATCCGGGTGGCCCCCTCCGACCCCGGCGTCGTCTACGTGGCCACGGGGTCCGACGGCATCCGTAGCAACGTGATCATCGGCAAGGGCGTCTACAAGTCCACCGACGGCGGAACCAGCTGGGAGCACGTCGGCCTGGAGCGAACCGGCAACGCGGGAGCGGTCCTGATCCATCCCGAGGATCCGAACCTCGTGTACGTCGCGGCGATCGGAAGTCCGTTCGCGCCGAACCCCGAGCGCGGCGTCTACCGCAGCGCCGACGGCGGGGCGAACTGGGAGCAAGTCCTCTTCGTCTCCGACAGCACCGGCGCAGTGGACCTGGAGTTCGCGCCGGACGACCCGTCCACCCTCTACGCGACCATGTGGCGCGGCGAGCGGAAGCCGTGGACGATCGTCTCGGGGGCCCTGGAAGGCGGCGTGTACCGCTCCACCGACGGCGGCGACACCTGGGAACAGGCCACGAACGGCCTCCCGACGGGCTTGCGCGGCAAGTCGGACTTGGCGGTCAGCCCCGCCGACCCGGATCGGGTGTACGTCCTGATCGAGGCGCCCGCGGACACCGGCGGCGTCTACCGCTCCGACGACCGGGGCGTCACCTGGCGCCAAGTCACCGACTTCGGGCCGATCCGAACCCGCCCGTTCTACTACACCAACCTCGAAGCTCATCCCGCGGACCCCGACGTGCTCTGGGGGATGACCGAAGGCTTTTGGAAGTCCACGGACGGAGGCGAGACCTGGACGCCGCGCCCGGTACCGCACGGCGACAACCACGACATGTGGATCAATCCCCTTCACCCGGACATCCTCGTCCAGTCCAACGACGGCGGCGCGAACGTGTCCCTGGACGGAGGCGAGACCTGGTCCACGCAGTACAACCAGCCGACCGCCGAACTCTACCAAGTGGACGTCTCCGACGACTTCCCCTACCGGCTCTACGCCGGGCAGCAGGACAATTCGACCATTTCGGTGCCCAGCTTGCCGGAACGCCCCGAACCGGGCGGCTCGCAGAGCGCCTGGGAGGCCCACGGCGGTTGCGAGACCGGCCCCGTCGTGCCCAAGCCCGGCGACCCCGACATCGTCTACGCGAACTGCAAGGGCCGCTTCGGGCTCTACAATAGGCGCACGGGACAGGAGAAGCAGTACTACGTCGGCTTCGGCAATCTGTACGGCCACAACCCCAAGGACCTGGAGTACCGCTTCCAGCGCGTCGCGCCGATCCACGTTTCGCCCCACGACCCCGACAGGGTCTATCACGGCTCGCAGTTCGTGCACGTGACCACCGACGGCGGCGAGAACTGGGAGACCATCTCTCCGGACCTCACTGCCTTCACGCCCGAGACCCAGGTCGTCTCCGGCGCGCCCATCACCCTGGACGTGACCGGCGAGGAGCATTTCTCGGTCCTCTACGACATCCAGGAATCGGCGCTGGAGCCTGGCGTGATCTGGACGGGCGCCAACGACGGCCCGGTGCACGTCACGAGGGACGGCGGGCAGAACTGGACCGACGCGACCCCGCCCGGCTTGGGTCCCTACGGCCGCGTGCAGACCATCGAGGTGTCGCACCACGACCCCGCCAAGGCGTACGTGGCCGTCCTCCGCTACCAGCTGGGCGACTTCGCCCCCTACGTCTTCCGAACCACCGACTACGGCCGCACCTGGATCCGGATCACGACCGGCGCCAACGGCGTGCCCGCCGATCATCCCGTGCGCGTCGTCCGGGAGGACCCCGAGCGGGAGGGCCTGCTCTACCTGGGCACCGAGTTCGGCATGTTCGTTTCGTTCGACGACGGCGGCGCCTGGCAGCCCTTCCAGCTGAACCTGCCGGTCACGCCGGTCACCGACATCAAGGTCGTGCAAGGCGACTTGGCCCTCTCGACGATGGGGCGGGGCTTCTGGATACTGGACAACCTGACGCTCATGCGCTCCTTGGACGCGGCGACGGCAGAGGCCGCGGCGCACTTGTTCCCCGTCCGAGACGCCCACCGGCTCCGCTACGGAAGAGGATTCGGCCGCCGTGCCCCCCACGAGCCCGAGTATCCCCCGGCCGGCGCCGCCGTCGACTACTTCCTGGGCGATGTCGCCGCCGGGCCGGTGACGCTCGAGATCCTCGACGCCCAAGGCTCCCTCGTGCGCGCGTTTTCGAGCGAAGGCCCAGGCGAGTACGAAGTCCCCGCCGAGCCCGGCATGAGGGAGTGGCGGCTGGAGCGCTTCGGTACTCCTAGGTTGCCGTCCAGTTCGGGCGCGCACCGCTTCGTATGGGACCTCTCCTACCCCGGCCCTTGGGATCCCCGGCCCCAGCGGGCAGGGCGCGGCGGTCCGATGGTGGCGCCCGGCGCCTACACGGCGCGGCTCTCGACCGACGGCTGGACCGCTTCGCAGACCTTCGAAGTGCTCATGGACCCCCGCAGCGCCGAGAACGGCGCCACCGAAGACGACGTGCGGCGGCAGCTGCACCTGGCTCTCCAGACGAGGGACGCGCTGAGCGAGGCCAGGCTAGCCGTGCACCGCATCGCCGAGGCGCGACAGCGCGGCGGAGGCGCCTTGGCGGCCGAGATCGAAGCCGTTGAGCGCGAACTGGCAACCGTCCCGGTCCGCTACTCGCGCCCCATGCTCGTGGACCAGCTCCAGTACCTCTACGGCAACCTGGACCGCGCGGATCAAGCCCCAGGCCAGGACGCGATGCGCCGCTACGAGCAACTGCGCACGGCCCTGGACGAGCACGTCCGCACTCTGGAGCGGCTGCTGCGGGCCCGCGTGTCGGACGGGTCGTGAGGTGCGGTACCGGTAGGCCGGGGATGGACGCGGGGCGAATGGGTGGTTATCGTTACCCAACAGGTAACGATAACGACGGGACTCGTGGACATCGGATTCGCAAGGCGCTCGCTCGCAAAGCTTTTCAACTCGGAACAGCGGCTAAAGCGGAAATACGGAGACCGCATGGCGACCGTCATCATGAACCGCCTTGCCGTCCTGAAGAACGCGAAGACGCTGTCGGACGTGCCCGTTGCCAAGCCAGAGAGGAGACACCAACTCAAAGGAGACCGAATCGGCCAGTACGCCGTAGACCTCGTCCATCCAAAGCGATTGATCTTCAAGCCTAATCGCGATCCGCCTCACCTTCGGCCCGACGGCGGGATCGACACGGATCGGGTCGTTGCGGTGACGGTGGTCAAAGTAGTCGACTACCACAAGTAGGGATGCGAAGCCGACCGGACTCGGAGGAAACCGAACCATGACCACAGCGACTTATGGCTACCGGCCCGACTACGCCGTCGCGCCCGGATCGGTACTGGCCGAACGTCTAGCGGCGCACGGGCTTTCTCAGGCAGAACTCGCGCGTCGCTGTGGGCGGTCCCCGAAACTGATCAGCGACATCATCGCCGGAAAAGCTTCGCTCGAGCCCGAAACCGCCCTGCAGCTGGAACGCGTGCTCGCTGTCGGCGCCCACATATGGCTTGGCATGGAATCCGACTACCGGCTTCATCGCACGAGGTTGGCGGACGACGAGCGAATCCAGGACAGCGTGGCCTGGGTACGACGCTTCCCGGTGAAGGAAATGGGGAAACGGCGGCTCATTGCCGTAACCACCGGCAAGGGCAGCGTATCCGAGTTGCTTTCCTTTTTTGGCGTGGCATCGGTATCGGCTTGGAAGGACCGCTATGGCAAGGTGGCTGTCGCGTACCGCCATTCGCCGAGCTTCGAAAGCAACCGGGATGCGTTCGCCGTTTGGCATAGGACGGTCGAGGTTCGTGCTGCCAAGCAAGAATGTGCGGAATACGACAAGAAGGCGTTCTACGAGTCATTGATGGGCATCCGTCAGCTTACCCGGACATGGTCGCCCGGAGCCCTGCCAAAGTCACAGGCGCTCTGCAATTCTGCCGGTGTTGCGTTGGCCGTTGTCAAGCCGTTTTCCGGCATGCGGCTGAGTGGTGCGGCATGGTGGCCATCGGCCCGCAATCCTGTCATTGCCCTTACGGCGCGCCACAAGACGGATGACCAACTCTGGTTCAGCATGTTTCATGAGGCCGCCCACATCCTCCTTCATGGCAAGCGGAGAGTCTTCATCGACGAGCCACGCGGGAGCGATGATGCCATGGAAGACGAGGCAAACCGGTGGGCCGCCAACTTCCTGATCCCGCAACCCATGTGGCGGCAGTTCGTCGGTCAGGAAGATCTTGGGTGCGACGCAGTCCGTCGCTTTGCGGACGACCAAGGCATACCGCCTGGCATTGTGGTCGGGAGACTCCAGCATGAAAAACGGGTGCCTTGGAATAGCAACCTCAACTCGCTCAAGACGAAGTTGCGCTGGTCCGACGAACGGGGCCGGTCATGACTTCCCAATGGCCCCGTCGGGCTCCAGGCATAGTGCGGGCAAGTTCATGGACCTGAAGCTCGCAGGCAAAGTTGCCGCGGTGACCGGGGCCAGCCGCGGGCTGGGGTTCGCCATCGCGCGTTCGTTGGCCGAGGAGGGCGCGAAGTTGGCCGTGTGCGCCCGCGATGCCGCCGGGCTCGAAGTCGCCGCGGAATCCCTTCGAAATGCCGGAGCCGAGGTGGTGGCCGTGCCGGTGGACGTCGCGAGTCCATCGGGCGCAACGACGTTCGTCGAGGCCGCCGCCGAACGCTTCGGAGCGCTCCACGTGCTGGTCAACAACGTGGGCGGCAACCGGCGAGGCCGGTTCGAGGAGACCACGGACGAAGATTGGCTCGACGTGATCCAGCTCAACGTGCTGTCGGGATTGCGGGCTTGCCGGGCGGCCGTGCCGCTGATGCGCGAAGCCGGGGGCGGCTCCATCGTGTTCGTGTCGTCGGTCTTCGGGCGGGAGAAGGGCGGCCCGGGCCTGTCGATCTACAACGCCACCAAGTCGGCGCTGATTTCCGCCGCCGGCATCATGGCGCTGGAGCTTGCCCCCGAAGGCATCCGCGTCAACTGCGTTGCGCCCGGCTCCATCCGCTTCGAAGGCGGCAGCTGGGACAAGAGGGTGAAGGCGGATCCCGAGGGGATGAAGGCGTTCGTGGCGGTCAACCTGCCCCTCGGCCGGTTCGGCCGGGCCCGCGAAGTGGGGGACGTCGTGGCCTTCCTCGCGTCGGAGCGGGCCAGTCTGATCACCGGGGCCTGCATCGCCGTGGACGGCGCACAGGGGAAGTCGCTGGTCTGAACCGGGGGAATCGCCGAGCATTCCTTTTCGGGATTTGGGGCGGCTCTATTATGATTCGATAATCAGTGGTTATCCTACTCGAAACCGGTCTCGCGACCCATCTATCTCATGCCCCCGCAACCTCCAGCGTGTACCAACCCGCCGTGCTGTAGTCTCATTCCCGTCGACACTCGCCAATGATCACTCGCATCCGAGCCCTCAACTACCGTTGTCTCCGTTACGTGGACGTGGCTCTCGACCGCTTCCACGTCCTCATCGGCCGCAACGCCAGCGGGAAGAGCACGCTCTTCGACGTGGTGTCGTTCCTGGGCGACTTCGTCCGGGACGGGTTGGAAAAGGCGGTCGCGAACCGGACCTACAACTTTCAGGATCTAGTGTGGAACAGGCCACGTGAGGGTTTGGGCTTCCAGCTTGCGCTCGATTTCCATATCCCTCTGAACTTGCGTGACCGGTTGCCCGCCGAGTGCGGTTTCCACACGTATCGCTACGAGATCGCAGTTCGAGAGATCGACGATCTTCCGCATATCCATTGTGAACGGGGAACACTGATCGCTGGCTGTCCCACACCAGCTTTGTCGCAGACCTCGCGAAAGTCGTTTCCCGAGCCGGCACGGCCGCCCAGGACGATCTTGACCGAGGGTCAGCGCGAGAATGCGCTGGTTGTGCTGGAGAGCGGTCGCGGGCATCGACTCAAAGTTGCTGCCGAAGATCAAGAGCCGGGAACGATGCACGGAGAGACGCCTCTCCGTGAGATATCTGGCCAACTTCTGATAGATCCGCTAGTATCTCATCTTCGATTCCTTGACAAGTCTAGATTTCCGGTGTCCATGTACGTGTTCTCTTTGCTTTCTGGACACGTCAACCCTGTGTTTCTCGAGAGTGTTAAGATGCGTCAACCCAGTACCGCAAGATCGACCAGCGAATTCCTGTCAAGAGGCGGTGCCAAGCTTCCTTGGCTTATCAAACATGTACAGGAAACCGACTCAGACGTGTATGATCAATGGTTGCAACATGTTCGCACTGTACTTGACGATCTCGTTGATATTCGCATTGTCGAGCGACCAGAAGATCTCACGCGCTACTTGATGCTGAAGTACAGCACGGGAGTCGAAGTGCCGTCATGGATGGTTTCCGATGGCACACTGCGTTTCTTGGCAACGATGTTGGTTGCATACCTAGCCTCGGAAGACAAGATCGTGCTTCTTGAAGAGCCGGAGAACGGCGTACATCCATTAGCGCTAGAGCCAATCTACGATTCTGCGTCATCTGCTCTTGGCTCACAAATATTGATAGCCACTCACTCGCCAGCTTTTCTGGCCATGGCATCTCCTAGAGAAGTGCTGTGCTTTGCGAAGACGGGCGATGGGCAGGCGGACATTGTTCGAGGCGACTGTCATCCATTCCTGGCTGGTTGGCAAGAGTCGGCCGACATCAATGTGTTGTTTGGCCAGGGAATCATCGAATGATCGAATCGAATCGCAAGAAAGACCTCTTCGTCTTGGTGGCAGACGAACACATCCAACGAACCATGGAGTCGTTGTGTCGTCGTCACCCTGAACTTCGGACTAGCATATTTGAATTTGACGTTGATAGGCACGTTGGCAGGGACCCCGGGTGTCGCGCACATGCGGTTCATTACCTCAGACCGTTTTTGGATCGGTATTGGCGATGCCTAGTTGTCTTTGATCACGATGGATGCGGCAGCAATGACAATCGAGAGGATCTTCAGATGCACCTTGAAGAAAAACTCGCACGAAGTGGTTGGAGCGATCGCGCAAAGGTCATTGTGATTAAGCCGGAACTGGAAGCCTGGATTTGGGGCGATCTCGCTAGCCTATCAGAATTGCTGGGATGGGCCGACGGCAAGGGGCTTCGGCGTTGGTTGGCCAGTCGGGGCCTGTGGCACCAGGACGATGCAAAGCCACGTGATCCGAAAGAGGCCATGAGGCAAGCGAACTGGAACGCACCGGCACGTCGTTATCGACGGATTTCTGGACGTATGTTTGGCAAGCTCGCGCAGTCGGCAGATCTGGACAACTGCCGGGATCCGTCGTTCGAGGAACTCGTCGCCACTCTACAAAGCTGGTTTCCTCGAGAGAGAGCCCTTTCATGAAGGCCCAAGCCCCGGACAGCCGTCGTCCGGCTCAAGGACGGCATTCCGTGGCGGCGAGCTGACCCTTGCGCAGCCCAGTTTGACGTCGGCGCCCTGCTGCTGCCCCCCTACACAAACCGATAAAGCCGTACCTCCAGCACCCGCGTCCGCCGCTTGGAACCCTTCCATTGCACCAGGATCGGACTCTGGTACGTCCCGCGGGGGATGTCTCCCTCGCCGTGGCCGCCCAGGTCCAGCACGGGCAGGCTGATGCCGCGCTTCATGCGCAGGAAGTGCGAGACGGGGAGAGCCAGCGCCCGGTTGACGATGCGCTCCACGACGGACTGTCGCACGCCCATTCGGTCGAGCAGCTTGTTGAGCAGCTGGACGGCGTCGTACTGGGCGTAGTTGACGGTCTTCGCGGGGATCGAGCGGGGGTCCATCAGCGCGGCCTTGCTCTTCTCGGCGACGAAGCGGAAGGGGTCGGCCAGCACTTCGCGCAGGTCGTGGCTCATGAGCAGCGTCTCGTATTCGTTGACCGTGAGGCCCGCGTTGCGCTCGGCGGGGGCCAGCGACACGTCGAACCGCCCGAACGAGACTCCGTGCTCGCGGGCCAGCGCCAGAAGCCGGTCCATGAAACCGTGCTCGGGGTCGCGCAGGTTGCTGGCGTCGATGGCGTGAGACGGCACCTCCACTTCGATCTGGGTGCGCGCAACTTCCTCTTCGCCGCCGTAGCCGACCACGGTGGTTCGCCGCCGCCGCTTCCCCGCGTCGTGCACGCCGTCGAGTTCGACGAACCACACCGGATGGCCGTCCCGCTGGTCGTAGGAGGCGCAGCTCTTCAGGCCGGCGCCCATGAAGGTCAGGTGCGAGTCGGCGTTCTTGGGCTCGGTGGCGCGCTGCTCGTCCGACAGCTCGCGGCGCAGGTGCATCTCGTCGTGGACGTAGCCGGCGTCGGGCGGAAAAAGCGTGTGGAAGACCCGCAGGAAGTCGCGCACGTTCTCGCCGTCGTACTTGAGCCGGGCCGCCAAGCGCTGATCGAGGTAGCCGGCCGTCGTGTGGTGCGAGACGTAGAGCGCCTTCGGATGCTTGGTGAAGTCGTCGCCGAACTCGCGCGCCAACTGCTCCTGCATGTCGATGATCTCGACGCGCGCCGACGGCTCGATCCGCACCTCCGCCTGGAAGCGTCCGTCCGCAGGCGATCCGGCTGTGTCGGCGACGACCAAGGCGATCCTCCCAGTTTCGGCGGTCTCCTACAAGACCCGGCGTCTTGCTCCGAGGTCGGCGTCTTGCTCCGAGGCCGACATCTTGCTTCCGAGGCCCCGCACGTTCCCTCTCGAGGCCCCGCAACCTCATTTAAGTTATAGCCGACCAATCTCCGCCGGGAAAGCAGCAGCCCGCCAAGAGCGAGCAACCCGCCGGAACCAGGAAGCCCTTCCGCACATGGATACCGAAGCCGTGCCAACCGCCTCCGCGCTCGTCTCCCAGCTCGAGACGTCCCGCAAGTACTTCAAGACTACGATGTCCGCCTTCTCGGAGGAGGACTCCGGATTCGCGCCCGGCCCGGGTCTCTTCACGGTCGCGGCGCAGGTGGCCCACACCGCCGATTCGGTGGACTGGTTCGTCGAGGGCGCCTTCGGGAAGGGTTGGAACATGGACTTCGAGTCGCACCTCGCGGCCGCGCGCGCAGTCACGTCGCTGGCCGCCGCGACCGAGTGGTTCGACCGCGCCTACGACGCCGCGGTCGCGACGGTCGAGTCCGCCTCGGCAGACGGCCTCGCGGCCCCCATCCCCGACGCGCGCATCATGGGTGGCGCCCCTCGCGCCGCCGTGGTCAACGCCGTCGTGGACCACACCGCCCACCACCGCGGCTCGCTGGCCGTCTACGCCCGGCTCCTGCAGAAGGAGCCGCCGATGCCCTATGCCTAGAACCGTTGCCGAGCCGCCCCCGCCACCTGTAGACCCATGAGCGTCAACTTGGCCGAAGACGCCGTCCACGCCCTGAACCGCGCCGCCGCCGCTGCCGCCAGGGACGACGCCGCCATGGTGGAGCCCCGTCATCTGCTCGCGGGCGTGGCCTCCCAGCGCGACCCGTCCCTCACCGAGACCGTCCGGCGCCTGAACCTCGACCTGGACGACTTGCCGGCCGGCTTCTGCGATCTGCCGGTCACGCACGAGAATCACATCCCGTTCTCGCCGGCTTCCCACGAGGCGCTGGCCGCCGCCGTGGAGGTCAGCGCAGCCGGCGGCGACAGCTCGGCCACGACCGGCGTCCACCTTCTGCTCGGCGTGGCCCGCGCCGGAGACCCCGAATCGCAACGCGTCCTGGCCGAATGGGGCCTGGACGAAGAACGCCTCGAACGCGAGTTGGCGCCGAAGCCGGCGACGGACGAGTAGCCGTCGGACCGACTCGGGCGCAGGCGAGGCGAACCCGGAGCGCCGGAAGGACGACTCGCGAAGACCTGGTCGGACCCGCCCGAGCGCAGGCGCACCCTCGCCCGGTCAGGGTTGCGCCATCGTCTCCGCCCAGCCGGGCAGCGTCCCGGGGTCGATGTCGAACACGGTGAGTCCGAGCGTGTAGACCACCGTCGCCACCACCAGCACGCCCACCAAGTTCAGCAGAATGCCGGTCCGCGCCATGTCGCCGACTTTGATGCGCTCGGTGCCGAAGACGATGGCGTTGGGAGGCGTGGCCACGGGCATCATGAAGGCGCAGGAGGCCGACAGGGTCGCGGGGATCATCAGCAGAAGCGGATGCGTGCCGGTCGCGACGGCCACCGAGGCCAGGATGGGCAGAATCATCTCGGTCGTGGCCGTGTTGCTGGTGAGTTCGGTGAGGAAGTTGATCGTGGCGCACACCAGAAGGATCAGCAGGAACGGAGGCACGCCGCCCAGGGCGGTGAACTGGCCGCCGATCATCTGGGCCAGACCGGTCTGCTGAAAGCCCGCGGCGAGCGCGAAGCCGCCGCCGAAGAGCAGCACGATGTGCCAGGGCAGCCGCGGCACGACGTCGGGTCCCATGACACGGGCCGCGCCGCTCTCCCGGTTTCGGGCGGGGACGAAGAAGAGGATGCTCGCCATGGCGATGGCGATGGTGCCGTCGTCGATCAGGCCCCCGAACGGCAGCAGCCCCGACCATCCGGGAATGGTCCCGAACGGCAGCTTGAGGTCGGTGCGCAGGACCCACAGCGCCACCGTGGCGGCGAACACGGCGGACACCACCTTCTCCTCGTACGCCATCTTCCCGATGCGACTGCGCTCCTCCACCACGACGCGCCGGTCCACGGTCACGCCCGCAGGCACGCGAAACAGCACGTGCGTGATCAGCAGCCAGGCGACGGCGAGCAACACGATCCCCACGGGCAGGCCCACCACCATCCACTGGCCGAGTCCGATGCCGGGCGCGCCGGGAAACAGAATCCCGAAGATGCGCTCGAACGCCAAGTTCGGAGGCGTCCCCACGAGCGTGGTGAGTCCCCCCGCCGACGCCCCGTAGGCGATGCCGAGCATGAGCCCCACCGAGAAGGGCCGCGCCGCCTTTGGGCCCGCCTCGTCTTCCACTCGCAGGGCGATGGCCAAGCCGATGGGCACCATCATCACCGCCGTCGCCGTGTTCGAGATCCACATCGAGAGGAACGCGGAGGCGATCATGAAGCCCAGTACGATGCGCGCCGGGCCGCCGCCCACCACGTGGATGATGGAGAGCGCGATTCGCCGGTGCAGATTCCACTTCTCCATCGTGAGCGCGATCATGAAGCCGCCCAAGAACAGCAGGATCGTGTGGTTGAAGTAGATCGGCGCGACGTCGTGCCCGGACATGATTCCCAGGAGCGGGTACAGGACCAGCGGCATGAGCGCGGTGGCGAACAGGGGGATGGCGTCCGTCACCCACCAGAGCGCCATCAGCGCGGCGACGGCCGCCATGCGGCTCGCGGGCAGGTTGGCCGGCGCGACTGGAAAGACCATCAGCGCCACGAAGGCCGCGACGCCGAGCCAGAGCCCGATCCGTCCGCCCCCGCTGGGGGACCATTTCTCCGCCGCCATCGACCGGCTCCGGTTGGGGGGACGAGCCTTGGGGGATGCGCTCGTTCAGCCGGCCGCCCCGGCTCCGAGGCGTTCCGGCGGCGCATAAGCTGGCCCGCCGCCGCGCCCCTGTCCAGGAACGGGACCTGCCGAGACTGCGCTCGCCAAGGGGGGCGTTCTTGACAGCGGCAAGGGCGGGCGTCCACTTTGTTCGGCAACCGAACAAAGTTGCCCGAGTACTGCGCCGGCCGCATTGGCGAGCCAGCCTCGCGCCGGGAAGGCACTCGAAAGGAAGCGCCGTCATGACATCGATCCGCAAGTCCACCGCCACCTCGGGCCTCGCCATCGCGAGCCTCGCCTTGTTGGGCACGCTCTCTCTTGGCGCGCCCGCCGCCGCCCAGCAGATGCCCGACATCCGGCTCGTGTCGAACGACTCCGGCACGAGACTCCAGGTCGACGGCGAGGACTTCATGGTCTTGGGCGTGAACTGGGACTACTTCCCGGTCGGCACCACCTACTCCTACAACTTCTGGTCGGAGCCCGACGAGATCATCCAGGCGGGGATCGACCGCGAGATGTCCGTCCTGAAGGCGATGGGAGGCAACGCGATCCGGGCCTACGCCGGCATCCAGCCGAAGTGGGTGCGCTACATCTACGAGAAGTGGGGGGTCTTCACGGTCCTGAACCACGCGGTGGCCCGCTACGGCGTCACCGTGAACGGCGTCTTCAACGCCAACACCGACTACTCGGATCCGGCCGCGCGAGCCGTGGTCATGGCCGAGGTGGAGGCGCTCGTGGACGAGTTCCAGGGCGTCCCCGGCGTGCTGATGTGGCTTCTCGGCAACGAGAACAACTACGGGCTGGTCTGGAGTTCGGCCGAGACGGAGGACCTGCCGCAGGGCGAAGCCGACGCGGTGCGGGCGCGCTACATGTACTCGCTCTTCGGAGACGTGGCGCGGATGATCAAGTCGAAGGACCCGGGCCGACCGATCGCCATGGCGAACGGCGACCTCCAGTACATCGAAATCATCGCCGAGGAGGTCCCCGACCTGGACGTCTTCGGCGCCAACGTGTACCGGGGCATCTCCTTCGGCCAGCTGTTCCAGGACGTCCACGACAAGCTGGGCCGTCCGGTCATGTTCACCGAGTTCGGCGCCGACGTGTGGGACGCCAAGAACATGCGCGAGGACCAGGTCACCCAGGCCAAGTATCTCGTCGAGCAGTGGCGGGAGATATACGAGCAGTCGGCCGGCAAGGGGCTCGTGGGCAACTCCATCGGCGGCCTCACCTTCCAGTGGACCGACGGCTGGTGGAAGTTCGGCCAGGAGGACCGGCTGGACATCCAGGACACCAACGCCTCCTGGGCCAACGACGCCTACCCGGAGGACTTCGTGGAGGGCGACAACAACATGAACGAGGAGTGGTGGGGGATCGTGGCCAAGGGTCCCACCGCTCACAACAACCTCTACGAGCTGTACCCCCGGGCCGCCTACTACGCCCTGAAGGAGGCCTACGAGCTCGACGCCTACGCGCCGGGGACGACGTTGGCGGCGATTCGCGAGCACTTCGACCGCATCGACGTGGCCGCCGCCGGGCTCCAGGCGCTGGGCGACCGGGCCGCTCTGCTGTCCACGGCCCGCGACCGGGTGCACCTGAGCGGAGTGCGCATCGAGCTGGAGGCGTTCAGCACCGGCGGCACCAACGTCAGCACGCCGGAGAAGGCGCCGGACCTGGGCGGCGAACGGCCCATGTACCCCAGCTTCAAGGGCTTCGACAAGATGCAGTCCTTCTACGCGGACATGCGCGCCCGGCCCACCCAGAACTTGGTCGCCGACCTCTCCGTCAACATTCTGGGCGACGTCCCGTCCAACCCCATCGACGAGATCTTCTACGAGAACCGGGGACGCACGCGGGTGGTGAGGGCCGACGGCCAGACCTTCGGCCTCCAGGACATCGAGCGGGTCAAGGTGTACCGGGCCAGCGTCTCTTGGGACGACCGCTGGTTCCGGCTGGACGGCTTCTACCGCACGGGCCACTACCACTGGGGCTACGAAGGCGACTTCTTCGGCCTGTACCCCGAAGCCAACTACGGTCCCAACCTGGACATCTACAACGGCGCCGCGCCCTTGGGCATGGAGATCGAGGGCAAGAAAGGGCTGTCCGGGCTCAAGGTCGCCGTGGGTCCGGAACTCTGGTGGGGCGCCAACCCGGCGATTCTGGGCAAGTACCAGACGAGCATCGGGCCGTTCGGCACGACCTTCGTCTTCCAGGAGGACTTGGCGGAGCAGGGGGCCGCCACGAGTTCCTTCGCCATCCCGGTGCCGCCCACCCGGAAGGCCACTTTGCACATTACGGCCACCCGCGGCTCCACGATCTTCGACTTCGGCGGCATCTGGTCCGGCAGCACCAAGGAGGGCGAAGCCTTCCAGATCGTGGACGGCGATCCGGGCGACTACCGGGTCCTCAGCGACGGGATCAAGTCGTCCGACGCGTTCGGCGCCAAGGCGAAGATGACGCTCACCAAGGGGCGCCTCAGCTGGTACGTGCAGGGCGCGGCCATGGGGCTGGTGGCCGACGGCGGCTACGACCAGACCCAGACCTTCACCGGCTGGACCTTGAAGGACACGGGCTCCGGCAACCAGCGGAACCTGCTCACGGGCTTCGCCGTGGTGAACGGGAACTGGCAGTTCGCGCCCAACTTCCTGTGGCGGAAGCCTCTGGTGGGTCCGGTGCCCTCCGACGCGCCGGCGCCGGCGCGGCCTCGCAACGTCATCGACGATCCCTTCGCCGTGCGGGCGAACCGGGAGACGGTGGCCGGCGAGCTGCTGATCACCTACGACCCGACGCCCGCTACCTGGATGTACACATGGGACAGCGACATGCGCGAAGACGCCTCCTTCGCCGCCTCCATGGGCTTCGTCTACTGGAACTTCGCCACCACCCAGGACGCCGGAATCGGGATCCTCCCCGACGGACGCTCCACCTTCGCCTTCCCCGGCGCGCCTCCGGCCCGGAGCCTCTGGGAAGTGAAGGCGCGGCTGGTGTCCAAGCGGCCCTCGGGCGTGGGCATGATCGCCAACGTCTACGGCGGCAAGGGAGAGCCCAACGGCAACGACGAGCGGGTCGTGACCCGCTACGGCACGGATCTGCGGATCATCGGCGGGCCGATCAAGTTCCAGGCTCACTTCCGGGTCAACGACTGGGGTCCCTACGACTACCACCGGGACTTCAACCAGACGTTCCCGCTGCAGCTGATGGGCGACGTGTCCTACGCGCTGGGGCTGCCCGAGTGGTTCGACATGCCCCAGACCCGCTTCGGCGTGCGAGCCGCCTTCCGATCGCTGAACGAGCACTCGCCGCGGTGGTGCCCCGTGCGCGCGCCGGACGGCCGCGGCGCCATGATCTGCAACACGGACGCGGGCGGAGGCAACGGGCGCGAGTGGGAGATCCGCACGTACCTCCACGTGGGCATGTAGCGCGGCCCCAGCGACCCAGAGGCTCCTCGATGTCCGCGACTGCGCCCGACGCGCCTCCGCCGGCGGGCCGCGCCTCCGAAGCGGAGGTGCGAGCCCGCCAGCTCCTGTCCCGCATGACGCTGGCCCAGAAGGTCGGCCAGATGACCCAGGCCGAGCGCATGCACGTGAGCCCGGCGGAGGTGCGGGAGTTCCACATCGGCTCGGTGCTGAGCGGCGGCGGGTCGGCCCCGGGCGCCAACCGCCCGGCGGACTGGGTGGCCATGAACGACGAGTACTGGGCCGCGTCGATGTTCGAAGAGGACGGCCGGCTTCCCGTTCCCGTGTTGTACGGCGTGGACGCCATCCATGGGAGCAACAACGTGCTGGGCGCCACCGTCTTCCCCCACAACATCGGCCTGGGCGCGGCCTGCGACCCGGAGTTGGCGGCAGCGGCGGCGCGCATCACCGCCCGCGAAGTGCTGGCGACGGGAGTGGACTGGACCTTCGCGCCGACGCTGGCAGTGGCCCGGGACGTCCGCTGGGGCCGCACCTACGAGAGCTTCTCGGAGGATCCGGCGGTGGCGGCCTCGTACGCGGGCCGGATCGTGGCCGCGCTCCAGGACGCTTCCGACGGTTCGCTCGGGCCCGACGGCATCGCCGCCTGCGCCAAGCACTGGGTGGGCGACGGCGCCACGACGGCCGGCGTGGACCAGGGCGACGCGAGGATCTCGGAGGACGAGCTTCGCCGGGTCCACGCCATGCCCTACCGGGACGCTCTGGAGGCGAGCGCGCTCACGGTCATGGTGTCCCTGAGCATGTGGAACCAGCGGCGCTGCCACGCGCACCGCTACCTGATCGAGGACGTGCTCAAGGGCGAGATGGGCTTCCCGGGCCTAGTCGTCTCCGACTGGAACGGCATCGACCAAGTGGCCGAAGACTACGGAGAGGCCGTGGCCCAAGCCGCCAACGCCGGCATCGACATGTTCATGGTGCCCGAGCAGTGGCGGCTCTTCATCTCCGCGTTGACGAGCCAGGTGCAGTCCGGCGCCGTGCCCATGGAACGGATCGACGACGCGGTGCGGCGCATCCTCCGGGTCAAGGCCGCCTGCGGACTCTTCGGCCGCCCCCGGCCCGCGCAGCGGAAGTGGTCCAACCACCCCAGCTTCGGGTCCCCGGCCCACCGAGTGGCGGCCCGGCGGGCGGTGCGCAGGTCGCTGGTCCTCCTCAAGAACGAGGACGGCATCCTGCCCCTGGACCCGGCGGCCAGGATTCTAGTGGCCGGCAAGAACGCCCACGACCGGGGCAGCCAGTGCGGCGGCTTCACGGTGGAGTGGCAGGGAGTGGCTGGAAACGACCGCATCGAGGGAGGCACGTCGGTGTGGGAGGGCGTCCGGGCCGTGGCTCCCCATGCAGTGCTGGGCGAGGACGGTTCCGCCGCCAGCGGATCAGGCGAGCTCCCGGACGGCGCCTTCGACGTGGCCTTGGTGGTGATCGGCGAGCGGCCCTACGCCGAAGGGATGGGCGACATCCGCGACCCCAGCCCGGTCCGTCCCGGCGCGCCCCGGATGCCGGCAGGCCCCGAGGACGCGGCAGGCGCGGAGACGCTCCAGCCCTACGGCCAGTCCCTGGAGCTCGCCGCCCTTCATCCCGAGGACTTGGCGGCGATCCGGTCCGCCCGCGCCCGAGGCCTGCCCGTGGTGACCGTCCTGCTGTCCGGACGCCCCTTGGTGACGACCCGCGAACTCGCCGACTCCGCGGCCTTCGTCGCGGCTTGGCTTCCCGGCTCCGAGGGAGGCGGCGTCGCCGACGTCCTCTTCGGCAAGGCCGGCTTCCGCGGAACGCTTCCCTTCGCTTGGCCCGCCAGCGATCCCCAAGGCGACGACCCGCCCGGCGACGTCCTCTTCCCCGTGGGGTACGGCCTGCGCTATTCTTGCTGAATGCCCACTGCGCTTGGTTCCGGATACTTGGAGTACGAGATGCCCGCGCTCATGCGGGTCGGCCTGCTTCACTCCGTTTCCGATCTTGGTTGCCTGCTGAGAGAGGCTCGGGCGTCCGGCCGGTTTGCGGCCCTCCCGCCACTTTGCTTGCTCCCGCGTTACAACTTCGGAATTGATCGCGAGTGGCGGTGGGAGACGTACTTCGACTTCGAGCGAAGCGTGCTGGCCGATGCCCAGGGGGAGCATCCGTTGCCGCTGGCGGATCAAGAGCCGGGCGCCGATCTGACCACGCTCGTGTTGGATCCGGGCAGCCCCCTGCCGCAGGACGCGGCCGACCCCCCGCGGATTGTGCGGCGCTTCGGGCTGTCGACGCCGTTTCGTCGGCAAGTGCCGCCGGAGGGCTTGTCCCGCGCACAGCTTCGTCTTGCACCCTCCGCCAACGTGGCGGCGCTGGCGGCGTCCGTCGTGAATCGCTTGGCGGCGCTCGACGAAGGCGGCTTCGTCGCCGTCCATGCCCGGCGGGGCGACCGGGTCGACCGGGTCGGGAACAGAGAGGCCGGAACATACCCGTCGTCGATGACGGAGCCTGACAGTGTCGGAGCCTATCTGCGTGCATGTGGCGTCGGCGACGGCAGTACGCTTTTTCTTGCATCCGACGAGGGTCGCGCAGACTTCTGGAAGCCCCTGGAAGAGCGCTATCGTTTGGTCCGCTACGTCGATCTCCCAGAGATGGCCGGGCTGGCCTCGCGCAGAAACGGTTCTGTTCCGGACAATTACTTGCTCTACCAAGTGGAGCGAGAAGTAATGAAGGCCGCCCGCATGTGGATCGAGACGTTGCCCTTCTCCGAGCCTTTGGCCCACGGGTCGCTGGTCAGCGAGGAGTTCTGGCAGAAGACGAGTCGGCGACGCCTCCGCCGGGCTCGCGTGCAGCACTGGAAGAATCGCCTCCGCCAGTTCGCCGGAGGGGCGAGGCCGCGCTAGGGCCTGCATCACGCCGTTGGTTGCGCCCGGCGCCGCGGCCCCGCCGTCGGTCCTACGCCGCCGTCGGTCCTGCCGCCGCCGCCCCCCGGCGCCGCTCCAGTTCCTCGCGCGTCTCCCGTGCGCGTTCCTCGGTGATGGGGAACTTGAGGACCGCCCACAAGGCAATGCCGGAGGCGGCCAGCGGCACGAAGGCGTCGTAGAGGCGCAGCAGCGTGAGCGTCCGCTCGCTCTGGACGACGCCCGGAGTTGCGTCGAAGCCGGTGGCGACGAGCAGGAAGCCGCCTGCGAAGAGCGCAAGGGCCTGTCCCAGCTTGACGACCCACCAGTAGATCGAACCAAACATGCCCTCGCGGCGTTCGCCCGTGCTGAGCTCGTCCAAGTCGACCACGTCGGCGACCATCGATCCCATGAGCGTGAACAATCCCCCCAGCCCGAAGGCCATGAAGGGCGCCGGCAGGAGGGCCAGCATGGGATGCTCCGGCGTGTAGAAGAACCACTTCATTCCGTATCCGACCATGGAGACCGCCGTCGAGACGACCAGCGCGTGGCGCTTGCCGACCTTCGTGCCCAGCCAAGTGACGAAGACGATCACCACGAAGCCGAAGAGCTGCCCCACGAGTCCCGCCAGGCCGGCCAGCCAAGCCCCGCCTACTGCGCTCCCTCCGTAGATGTAGTGGATGAACACCCAAATCTGGAACGACGAGATCATGATGAAGCTGTTGAAGATCAAGAACGTTGCGAGGCACAACATGAGAAACGGAGTGCACTTGATCGTCTGGACCAAGCCGCGCAAGAAGTCCGCGATGTTGTCCCGCAGGCTTCCTTCCGACGCAGTGGCAGGCTGGTTTCTCTCTCGCAGGACGATCGCCGGGATCACGCCCAGTCCTATTGCGACCGCGCCGACCGCGACGGCGAGCCACCGGGCGCCCTCCATCTGGTTTCTGAACCACGCCGGATTGGTGACGATGGCCAAGAAGAAGGGCGCGATCAGGAACGGAATGTTGCCGATGAAGTTCTGGACGCCCATCAGCCGCGTGCGCTCGTGATAGTCGGGCGTCAGCTCGTAGCCCAGAGCCACCCACGGCGTCGCGAAGATGGTGTAGGCGACGAAGAAGACGATCGACCCGATCAGGAAGTACCAGAAGTAGTACTTGGCGCTCCGGCCCTCGCTGGTTGCGTTGGGCGTCCAGACGTCCATGTGAATGTGCGTCATGCCGGAGGCGTCCACGGGCTGGTCGCCGAAGTCGATGCCCGCGAACCTCAGGTTGGAATAGCGCTTGACCGCGTTTCCGGCGATTTGGGCGTCCTCCACGTCGGCCCGGTCCCAGTCGGTGGACCAACGGCCCACGGCCACGTCGTCGTAGGCGTCGCTGAAGAAGGAGAGGACCTCTTCGGGGGGACGCGAGGGCGAGTCGGCGGGAGCCGCGGGCGCGTCGAGCCCCTCCACCTCTTGGACGGCGGCGGTCTCCACGCCCTCCGCCGGCGAGCGGTGGAGATACACGTTGTCCAGGTAGACGTCTTCGAGATCCCCGGAAATCAGTATTTGGGCCAAGTGCTCCCGGGTGGTCAGATCGATGAAGTCGCTCAACGGAATGTCCAGGGGCATCCAGGCGCCCGTGACGAGCGACGGCGGCGTGACGACCACTTCGTGTTCCACGTCGTCGATGGCTTCGGTCGCCACGAAGGCGCTGGCCCAGTCGGCGATCCGTTCGAAGAAGCCGGGATCCTCGCCGGTCTCGCCGTCGCTGTAGACGCCGTCGGCTCCGTAGTCCACCAGCTTCACGCGAAACTGCGCCGGGGCGGGCATCTGCCACAGCAAGGCGAAGACGATGCCGGAGGCGATTGCGCCGACGAACAGGTATGGACGGCGGCGTCCCCACCGGGAGCGGGTCCGGTCGGACACGAAGCCCATGACCGGATCCGTGATCGCGTCCGTCAGCCGGGGAAGGCTCCCCAGGACGCCCACGACTCTCGGGTCCATGCCCAGGACCAGGATCAGCAGCACGCTCATCCCGCCAATCGCCGACGCGAGCAGATTGTTGACGAAACCGCCGATCCCGTACGCGATCTTGCGCGGGAAGGAGATGCGGTCTTCGGGCGCCGTCCGGTAGTGCTCGCTCATCGTCTGCTCCGTCGCTCGTTATTCGCCGCTGTGCACGCGAACCCAGTCCACCAGCATCGACTGGGGGAACCTCGTGGCCTCGTTGGGCGGGCCGATGAAGTTGCCGCCCACGGCGACGTTGAGGAGAATGAAGAAGGGATCGTCGAAGACCCACTGGCCGGACACGTCCCCGCGCCGCACGGTCTTGTAGCGCTGGCCGTCGACGAACCACTCGATGCCCGTGCGCGTCCACTCGATCGCGAAGACGTGGAAGTCCGTGTCGAAGCGGTCGCCCGCGAGGACGAAGCGGCTGGTCTCGGCCCTGTCGCCGGAGTATCCGGGACCGTGAAGGCTCCCGTGGACGACGGAGGGCTCCTGGCCGCGGTATTCCATCACGTCGATCTCGCCGCAGTCCGGCCAGCCCACGGAGTCGATGTTGGCGCCCAGAAGCCAGAACGCCGGCCATATCCCTTGCCCCGACGGCAGACGGATGCGGGCCTCGAACCTGCCCCCCGACTGCTCGAAGAGTCCCTGCGTCTTGATGCGGCCCGAGGTGTACTGCCGCCCCTGGTAGGACTCCCGGCGCGCGGTGATGGCCAAGTTGCCCTGCCCGTCCAGCGAGACGTTCTCGGGGCGGTCGGTGTCGTATTCGAGCTGCGCGTTGCCCCAGTCCACGCCGACGTCGAACGTCCATCGCCGCGGGTCGGGGAGCGTGCCGGCGGGTCCTTCGAACTCGTCTTCCCAGACCAGCCGCCAGCGGGGAGCGTCGTCGCCGCCTTGGCAACCGGCGGCCCCCGCCGCGGCGGCCAGAGCGGCAAGGGTAAGTGCGTGGCGAGAGTTCATCGCGATTCCACTCCAGGAAAGAGGCGAGGGTCGGCCAGCGCAGCCACGAGGACGTGCGTGGCGGCTCCGAGGGCCACGGACCGAGGGCCCAGGCTGCTGGCGTCGATGGTGCAGGCGGCGGAGCCGACCAGCGTCCGCGACAACACCGCCTCGCGGAGAGGAGCCAAGAGGCGTTCTCCGAGCCGGGCGAGGCTGCCGCCGACGACGATCGATCCGAGGTTCATCAGGTTCATGATCCCTGCGAGGGCCGTTCCGAGGTAGTGCGCCGCTTCGTCGGTCACGGCCACTGCCAGCGGATCGCCGGCGAGCGCGGCGTCCTCGATGGCGACGATGTCGGGCTCGGCCGCGGCCAGGATGCTGTCCGGATGGCGTCTCAAGAGGGACTTCGCGCGCGCCACGAGGGCCCGGGTTCCCACGAACGTGGCCAAGCAGCCGCGGCTGCCGCAGACGCAGGGCGGACCCGAGCCGTCCACCACGATGTGGCCGAGTTCGCCCGCCACGCCGGTGGCCCCGCGGAACACTTCGCCGTTCAGGACGATGCCGGCGCCCACCCCGGTGCCGACCTTCACGTACATGAAGTTGTCCGATCCGGCCGCCTTGCCCCACCACTGCTCGGCAACCGCGCCCAGGTTCGCGTCGTTCTCCGCGTACACCGGAACGCCGAAGCGCTCTCCCAGTCCGCCGAACACTCTTTGCCCGCGCCAGGCGGGGAACACGCGCGGAGAGATGCGGTCGGGACTGGCCGGGTCCACCGGGCTGGGTAGCCCGAAGCCGATGCCCAGCAGCTCGCCCGCGGAGGCCGGCCTCGAGGCCAGACAGGCCTCGCAGAGCTCGGACAGCAGCGCCACCGAGCCCTCGGGGTCTCCCCGCACGTCGTGGATCCGGTCGTGCCAAGCCAGCACGCGGCCCCGCAGGTCGGTCAAGGCGGCGGAGACGTGGGTGGCGCCCATGTCCACGCCCAGGATCACGTGCGCATGGTCGCGAAACTCCAGGATGACCGGACGGCGCCCGCCTCGGCTGCGGCCGCTCCCCGCCTCGCGAACCAGATCGGTCTGCAGCAGGTCCGCGACCATGTCGGAGATCGTGGACCGCGACCTTCCCGTGAGACGCGAGATCTCGGCTCGCGAGATGGTCTTGTGGCGCCAGACCAGCTCGAGGACCGCATCCGCCAGACGCCGCCGCCCGGCCGTCCTCTCCTGCGGTCTTCCCGGCGCGGCCGCGGACGTCGGGCCCTCGCCGGCGCGCTGCGGCGACACGGGCGGGAATCCCCGCATGGGGTCGCGCCCTTCCTAATGGTGCAGGTACACGTTGTCCACGTACACCGTGTTGGGTTCGCCCACGAGGATCAACTGGGCGAGCGCTCCGCGGGTCGTCAAGTTCGCGAACTCGGTCAGCGGGATGTCGTAGCTGACCCAGGCGGCGGTGGCGAGCGGCGGATCGGATCCCGCGTTGACCGCGACCTCGTGCTCGACGTCGTCGCCTCCGCCGAAGGCCCCGTCGGCTCCGAAGTCCACCAGCTTGAAGCGCAGGCTGACGGGCGGACTCGTGGGATCGGGCGTCCACACGTCGATGTGGAAGTGCGTCGCCGCGGTGGCGTCGACCGGCTGCGAGGTGAATTCGATGCCGGCGAAGACCAAGTTGGTGTACTTCTTGACGGCGTCCCCCTGGATCTGCACGTCCTCGACGTCCGCCTGGTCCCAGACGGCGGACCACGTGTCCACGGTCCGGTCGTCGTAGGCGTCGCTGAAGAGCGAGATCACGTGATCGGCGCCGTGCGTGGGCGTCGGCGCGGGCTCGGTGGGCGCGTTCGGCGTCGTCTTGAAGAAGTACACGTTCGCCAGATAGACGGTCGGGCTGGCCCCGGAAATGATCAGCTGGGCCAAGTTCGACCGCGCCGCCAAGCCGGCGAAGGCGGCCATGGGGATGTCGAGGCTGTTCCACGTGCCGGCGGCGATGGGCGGCGTGGTGCCGGTGTTCAGCGTCAGCTCGTGCTCGGTGTCGTCGCCGCCGCCGAAGGCCCCGTTCGCTCCGAAGTCGACGAGCTTGATCCTGAAGGCCGACGGGTCGGAGGTCCAGAGATCGACGTGGAAGTCCGTCATCGCCGAGGCGTTCACGGGGCTGGAGGTGAACTCGATGCCCGCAAAGGCCAAGTTCGTGTACTTCTTGACGTTCGCGCCGCCGATCTGCACGTCCTGCACGTCGGCTTGGTCCCACACGGCCGACCACGTGTCCACCGGGACGTCCTGGTAGGCGTCGCTGAAGAGCGAGATGACGTCGGCCTCGGGAAGCGTGGGGGTCGGCGGCGGGCCGTCGGGAGGCGTGGAGACGTTGACGGTGACTGCGCCGCTGGCCGGAGTTGCGCCGAGTTGGGCCGTGATCATGGCGGATCCGGGTCCCACGAGCTGCACGCCGCCGAGCGCGTCCACGGCGGCCACGGACGGATTCGAAGAGGCGAACGTGAAGTAGGAGGGGGACGCGATCACGGTGCGGTCCGTCCCGGAGGCGTCGAAGACGACTTGCGTGCCCGCCACGCTCAGCGAGGTGCCGACCTCGCCGTTGACGGTCTGCGAAGCGATGGACGGCCGGGGACTCGCGATGGTGCCGGTGCGCTCGAACTGGACGTCGTCGAACCACAAGTCGTACCCGACCGGAAACTCCGAGCCCTCGGCCATGAAGAACAGCCCCTTCTCGGCGCCCAGCTTCGAGGCCAAGGGGAGCGGGACGGCGTACTTGGCCCACGTCGTCGAAACCGGCAACCCGGCCAGCTCGGCGGTGAACATCGACGTCCCGCTGGCGTCGTTGCCGATTCCCACGGTGTTCACGACGGCCGACGTGCTGGCCCGCGCCCAGAAGGTGAGCGCGTCGAAACCGGTCAGGTCGCGCGGCGCGACCGCGTAGAATGCTCCTCCCGCGTAGCCGCCGGAGGGGTCGCCCGGCCCGGGAACCGTGAACTTGAGAGCGGCGGTCCCCCTGAAGACGTCGTCGAGCTCGATGTCCAGGGCGTCGGTCTTGGAGCCGCCGAACGCCGAGTACTGGACGCCCGGGCCGAAGCCGTCGATGAAGACGGCGGCCTCGGGGGGGTGCGTCGCGGGATCGAGCATTCCAAGGTCTCTGGTGCAGCCTGCGCAGGCCAAGAGGACGGCGCCGGGGACGGCGACGAGCGCACGGGACGATCTCCAAGTCATTGTTCCACTCCGGTTCTGCCCGGGAACGGCCAGTGGCGGCGGGCGCGTCCCGCCTGTGCCGGGCTGCCGTTTCCATACTTTGTTCGGATACCGAACAAAGTGCGGTGCGATTCGCGGGGCGTCAAGCAACCGGGATCGCGGGGCGACGCTTGCCCCGGATGGGCCGAGCCGTCCTAGGGGGCCGACGGTGCACCGGCGCCATGCTCGGCGCGCGCCTAGCCAAGCACTCGATCGCCGAAGTCCCGCGCGTCGACGATCGTCCACACTCGGATGACGGGGAACAAGTCCGTCTCCAGCGTCGCGAGGCGTCCGTCTTCCAGAATCGCAATGTCGGCGACCTTCGAAGGAAGCAGAATTGATCCTCGGTATTCCCCGCGGGACGCTCCGTAGGTGTCGACGATCCTCCCGGCGTTCTCCGTCCTGCCGCGAAACAGCACGAAGATTCGTCGACCGCTGGCCGTTACGGACGCAGCAGCCTCCGTAGCCCGAGGATCCACGCGCGTGCTCACCATCTTCACGACGCCCTCGATGCCCGGGTCCATTTCCTGGGTCTTCACGCCGGGAAACGCAATCCGCTCGACGCCGTCCACGACGTTTCCGACCTGGCCGTCGTCGTTCACCAATATCAGCTGGCTCGACCATCGGAAAGCGACTACAGCGCCGGCTCCGGCCCGGCTCGTGTAGGACGACCCCACCAAGTCGTGCTCAAACGAGATCGCGCTTGGCATGGGAACAGCCAAGTTCACCGTCCCGGCGTCTGACACCGATTCCCAAAGCGTATCGCGACCTCCAGTGTGCGGCCTAAGCGTTCTCTCGCCCGCGCGAAAGGTCGGCAGCACCGAATTCATTTCCCCTTCCGGCAACGGCCGGGAGGACGTCACTTGCCCGGTCTCGCTAATTGCGGTCAGCCGCCGGTTCTTGTTGTCGAGAACGACCAGTTCGTCGCCGTCGTATTCCATGTGCATGATCTGCAGGAACTCGCCTGGACCCCGACCCTCCCGTCCAGCCCGCCACAACGGCTCGCCAGAAGACGAGAACGCCTGAATGGCGAAGTCTCCCCAGTCCGCAATTACGAATCCGCCGCCGGGGCTGCCCTTGATGCTGCGAACATCGCCGAGCAACGAGCCGTCCTCGTCCTCGATGGCATACTCGAGTATTGGTTCGGCAAGCCACTGGCGGCTGGGCGCTTGGCCCTCCATTGGCTCGACCGCCAGTATGCACAATGTCCCCAATGCACGGGCGAGCAAGGGAACCATCGACGTTTGTCGACCAGATGTGCTGACGTGGAAAAGTCTGTTCATGTTCATCTCCGTGCGAGTCATCCTTCATGCCCGTCGTGTCTGCGGATCTGGCGACGGCGTATCTCATAGATACCATGAGGGGCCGTTTTGGTTACATGGGCCCCAACCCGCCGGCTTGCGACCACCGCGACGATCCTAGCCGATTCGCCGCCTCACCGCACCAGATGCAGCTCCGTCTGCCGCCGGAGCGCCCAGCGCACCTCGCCGTCGGCGGTCACCTCGGCTTCCTCCTCCTGGGCCATGCGCACGGGCTGTCCGTCCCATTCCGGGACCGGCGTCGTGACTTGCAGCTCGGTGGAGAACCACATGCTGGGGATCACGGGCGGGTCGCCGCGCCCGGGGACGCCGGTCTGGTAGTCCCAGAGGCCGATCAGGGGTCCGGCGCCGTGGCCGTGGTCGCCGATGGGATGCGTGTACATGGTGCCGTCGAGGCCTTCGTCGCGCATTCGTTCGAGGACGACGGCGAGTATCTCGTTGCCGCTTCGGCCCACCACGGTCTCTTCGAGCAGGATGTCCTGCAGGCGGTTGGAGTTGGCCAACGCCCGCTGGAGTCCCGCGGGCGCTTCCGTCTCGCCGTCGCGCAGCACGTAGGCCATGTGCTGGGTGTCGGTCGCCAGGCCGAGCGCGACGATGCCGAAGTCGCAGTGGAGCACGTCGCCCCGCTGGATCACGGGCGCGACCGAGTCCGCCATGGACGCGCCCCGGCGCTGCACCGACACCGACGGCTGGAACCAGCTGCCGAGCCCCAGATCGTGCACGCGCTGGCGCATCCACCAGACGACGTCCTGGGTCGTCGTCCGTCCGGGCACGATCACCACGTTCGAGAAAGCCGTGCCGACGATGTCGTGGACGATGGCCTGCGCGCGGCGATACACCGGCGACATGCTCGGCACGCGCATCGCCAGGTAGTCGATCGCCAGCAGCGGGCGGCGCACCACGCGGCCGGCCAAGTCCGGTCCCAGAGCCTCGCGCATCTGCTCCCATTCGCCGGCCGTCAGCCCGTCGGCGAAGTTGTGATCGTGCGAGATGTTGACCGCGATGCTGGCCGGGTCGCGCTCTCGCACCATGCGCGCGAAGAGGTCCCATTGGTCCTTGCCCCAGAGCTCGGCGGCGCGTCCGTCCGGCGCGGTCGCTGTGGCGCGCACGGCTTCGTAGACGCCCCCCTGCGAGGTCCCGCCGAGAGCAAGCCGCTCCACGCCGTGCTCCGGCCCACGGTCGTGAAACATGTAGATGGTGCGGCGGCGGGCCGCGAAGGTGGTCGGCGACACGAGCGCGCGAAACACGGGATCTTCGTTGTACTCGCGCATGGTCACGACCCACATGTCCACCCCGTGCTTGCGCATGAGCATGGGAAGGTTCTGCTCGAGACGCTCTTCGAGCCACGCCTGCTGGGTCCGAGCCTGTTCGCGCAACGTGCCGAAGGGGTGCTCCGGGCGGTAGTCGCGGGCTTGCGCGACGAGGCCGGGAGCGGGCGCGAGCAGGAGGGCCGCGGCCAGCAAGGCGCGGAAGGAGAAGGTGCGTGCGAGGAGGGCGGGGACGAGTCGGCGGATGTGCATGGGGCTTTCTGTGGTCAGGGGCGAGAGTGGGTCGAGAGTTGGGGCGCGCCGGAGGCCGGATCGGCCGGCGAGACGCTTCGGGCCGCAGTCTGCATCATCTCCAGGACTTCGGCGAGGATGGACTTTCCCTTGTCGCGGGCGTAGAAGGCGCGCGTCTTGGCGTAGCGGGGGCCGGGTTCGAGTTGGAGTCCTTCGCCCGTCACCCATTTCTGGAGGGCCGCCGGACGGGGTCCCCACCAGGCCGCTTCCTTCCATTCTGCGTCGAGAAGCATCACCACCGGGATCGACCGGCTCCGGCCGCCCGTCAGGTGCGCGTCCATCAGATCGGGGTTGTCGTCGCGCGAGAGCAGGCGCAGCTCCACGTCCGGCAGCGCCTCGGCAAGGCGGGCGACCACCGGCAAGATGTTGGACGCGTCGCCGCACCAGTCTTCGCTCAGCGCGAGTAGCCTCCAGACGCCGGGTATGGCCCGCGCGGCTTCCAGCACGTCTTCGGGCAGGCGGGCGCGTTCGTAGACGGCGCGCCAGAGTCCTTCGTGCTGGCGTACCGTTGCCAGATAGTCGGTGAAGGTCAGGGCGGATTCGAAGCGGTTCTTCATGGAAGAGTCCTCGGCTTCACGGGCCGGATAAGTCCTTCCTGGGCGGCGGAGGCCACGAGCGTGCCGTCCCGGGCGAAGAAGGCCCCGCGAGCGAACCCGCGGGCGCCTTGAGCGACCGGGCTCTCGATGGCGAAGAGGAGCCAGTCGTCGGCGCGGAAAGGACGGTGGAACCACATGCAGTGATCCAGCGAGGCGGCCATCAGGGAGGGGTCGTGGAAGGTTCGGCCGTGGGGTTGCAGGGCGGTCGCGAGAATGCCGTAGTCCGACGCGTAGGCCAGAACCGCTTGGTGCCGCACCGGGTCGTCGCCCAGCGGACGCACGGACTTGAGCCAGATATGACGGACGGGCGGGCGCGGCTTGGGGTCGAAGATGTCGTACGGTTCGACGGCGCGGTACTCGACGGGCCTGTCCTGCGTCAGCACGTGCCGGCGGTCCGGGGGGATGAGATGCGCGTGCCGCCTGACCCACTCCAGGTCGGAGGCCAAGTCCTCCGGGGCCGGGACGCCGGGCATCGGGGCTTGGTGCGCCCAGCCCTCTTCGGTCTTGTGGAAGGAGGCCGAGACCGTGAAGATGGCCCTGCCGTGCTGGACCGCGGTGACCGTGCGCGTGGCGAAGCTTCTGCCGTCCCGAAGCCGGTCGACGAAATAGACGACCGGGACGTCCAGGTCGCCTTCGAGGATGAAGTACCCGTGCAGCGAATGGGCGTCGCGATCCTCGTCTTCGATGGTGCGGCGGGCGGCGGCAAGCGCCTGGGCCAGCACTTGGCCCCCGTAGATGC
Organism: Longimicrobiales bacterium; assembly: GCA_958295645.1. Lineage (GTDB taxonomy): Bacteria > Gemmatimonadota > Gemmatimonadetes > Longimicrobiales > Gaopeijiaceae. The sequence continues at coordinate 1,852,545 of OY282361.1, read as the reverse complement.
GCCCGGCTCCGATGTCGCGGTTGCGTCCCCGGAAGATGGTCGGCCCCATGGGCTCCAGTTCCAGGAAGCCGAACGGATCGCCGGCCTCCTCGGCGGGCTGGGAGGCGGGCGAGCTGGGCCTGGACGGTTGCCGGTCGAGCCGTTGGGAGGTCATGTCGAGAGCATAGCGAGGGGGTGCGGGCCGGGCTAAAATGGTGCGGTGCGGCGGTTGCGCCAAGGAGCTGGGCGTTGGGGCCGGCCCGGAAGCGGAGGACGAGGATGCTGCTGTTCAGGGTTTGCGTTGGATTGGCCGTCGCGTCGGCTCTTTCGGGTTGCGGCGCGTCCCAGTCCGGGGACGACGGAGAGGTTGCGGTTGCCTCCGGCGCCGCCGTCGACGTCGTGGAGCTCACCGTCGCCCAAGTGCAGGCGGACTACCGCGCGGGGAAATACACGGCCGTCGACCTGACCCGCGCCTTTCTCGACAGGATCGCCCGCTACGAGGAGCTCTACAACGCTTTCGTCTCCATGAATCCGGAGGCCCTGGCCCAGGCGGCGCGGCTCGACGACGAGATCCGGACGACGGGTCCGCGCGGCCCGCTTCACGGCGTGCCCGTCGTCGTCAAGGACAACCTCGACTACGCGGGGCTCGTCACCACCGTGGGGTTCGAGGGCTTCAGTTCGAAGACGGGGGGCGTGGACATGATCCCCGGGGACGACGCGGCCGTCGTCGAGCGGCTCCGCGCCGCCGGGGCCATCGTCCTGGGCAAGACCAACATGCCCGACTTCGCCGCTCACGGCACGCGCACGCGCAGCAGCGTGGCGGGCGAGACGCTCAACCCCTACGCGCCCGACCGCGTGCCCGGCGGATCCAGCGGGGGCACGGCCACTGCCGTCAACGCCAGCTTCGCCGTGTTGGGCCTGGGGACCGAAACGGGCGGTTCCATCCAGAATCCCGCCGCCGCACAGGCGCTTGTCGGCGTCAAGCCCACTTTTGGGCTGGTGCCCCTCGAGGGCGTGTTCCCGATGGACGCGACCTACCGCGACGTGGTGGGACCGCTGGCGCGAACCGTGCGCGACGCGGCTCTGGCGCTGGACGTGATCGCGGGACCGACGCCGGAGGACTTGGCCACGTATGCGGCCGAAGGTCGCATTCCGGAAGCGGGATACGCCGCTGGACTGAGCCGGGGAGCGCTCGCGGGCAAGCGGTTCGGGCTGGTGGGGAAGGGATGGCGCGACTCCTTCCTGCCGCTCGCGCCCGAGACCGAACGCCACTACCGCGAGGCCGTTCGGGCGATCGAGTCTCTCGGAGCCGAAGTCGTCGAAGACCCGTTCGAAGGCGCGGGTTGGCCGGAGATGTACGGCGAGCGGCCGGGCGTGCCGTCGGCGGGCAGCCACGACATGGCCGTCTACTTCTTCGGCCTCGGCGAGGACGCCGCCTTCCGCAGCATCGAGGAATGGGAGGCGTTGCTGGGACGCGAGTTCCGCGGGGGAAGAGAGAGAAGCCCGCCCACGGCCCCCTCCGCCACCGAGGAAGGAGACGCGTTTCAGGCTTGGCGCCGAGAGATGCGAAGCCTGTTCCGCGCCGTCCTGAAGGAGCACGCGCTGGACGGGCTGTTCTTCCCGCAGGCCGGAGAGCCCATCCGCCCGTTGGTCGAGGACCCCGCGCGTCCCGAGTACCGCCCCAACAATCACGCCGAACTGCCCAGCAACATCGTCAACGACCTGGGCCTCCCGACCGTCACCGTCCCCTTCTCCTATTACGAGGACGGCACGCCCTTCGTGCTCGCGTTCGTCGGGGACCTGTGGTCGGACGCCCCCCTGCTGGGCTACGCCTACGACCTGGAGCAGGCCACGCAGGCACGGGTTCCACCCCGGCTCGCCCAGCCCGGAGAGACGGTTCCGCCCGGCTGAAGACGATGCGCCCGGCCCGGCCCGAACAGGCGGCCGACGGCGCCGGAACGCGGGCTACTCGCCGTCGTTGCGGCTGAACACGATCCGCCCGGCCGACATCGTCAAGTCGACCGCGACTGCGTGAATCTCGTGCGCGGGCACGCCGAAGAGGTTGCGCTCCAGCACGATTAGGTCGGCTTGCTTGCCGGGGGCGATGGTCCCGGCTTGATCGTCCAGCCGGAGTTGGCGCGCGGCGTTGGCAGTGTAGCCCAACAGCATGTCCTCCAGAGCCATGGACTGGCCCGCGGGAGGGTAAGGGGGTCCGTCCGCATCTCCCGGCGCGCGCCGCGTGACGCCGATCTCGATGCCGTGCAGGGGCGAGGCTTGCGGGAAGGGCAGGCCGGTGGCCGGATAGTCGGCCCCGAACGCGACCAGCGGGGCGGCCTCCCACAGATCCTTCAGGCGCATGATGCGCGCGCCGCGCTCGGCGCCCAGCGCGCGAGAATACAGAGCCAAGGAGCCCGCCAAGTCGTGCGCCCAGTGAGGCGTGGTCTGGATCATGACGTCCAGATCGCCCAAGCGGGCCATGTCGGCCGGGTCGGCGAGCATAGCGTGGGCGATGACGACCCGGCCGTCCGACTCCGGCACCGCGCTCCGGGCGGCGGCCACGGCGTCCAGCGTGGCCCGGAAGGTGCGGTCTCCGATGGCGTGCACGTGGGCGTCCACCCCGGCTTCGCGCAGCTCGCCCAGCAGCCGCGCGAACGTCTCTCCCTCGAGCAGCACGGCGCCGCTGCCGCCGCCCGCGTACGGATCGAGCACCGCCGCCGTGAGCCCTTCGAACGTGCCGTCGTTGGCGATCTTGACCGTGTGGAGGTCCACCAACTCGGAGGCGAACTCCCGCCTGAGCTCGCCGACCAGAGCAGCCGCCTCTGCTCCGCTCGTCGCCGGGTTGTCCACGTACGCGGTGGTGCGGTAGCGCACGGGCAGCGCTCCTTCCTTCTCCAGGCCGGCCAGCGCTTGAAGCGCGTTGCGCAGCGTGGCCTCTCCCCCCGGGATGCCCGCGTCGAACACGCTGGTGACGCCCATCGCCGACAACTCCGGCAGCATCGCCGACAGAGCCGCGCGAAAGTCCTCCACGGAGCCCACGCCGAAACGCGGCAGGAGCGGCCAGAACGCGCTGCTCTCGACGGCCCAGCCCGTCGGCTCTCCGTTGGCGTCGCGCTGGTAGTAGTGGACCCCCGGCAAGGGGTCGGGAGTGCTGGCGTCGATGCCGGCGACCTCCAGGGCCTTCGTGTTCAGCCATGCGCTGTGCGCGTCAATGGCCAGAATCATCACAGGACGATCCGAGACCACGGCGTCCAAGTCGGCGCGATGCGGCCCCGGCACCCCCGCGGAGTTGACGGCCGTGTTGAGCGCCCCGGGAAACCCGAAGCCGAACAGCGTCTCCTCGTCCGGGTTCGCCGCCGCGTAGTCCGCCAGCGCCGCCTGCACGTCCGCCACCGTCTCGGAGCCGATCACCTGCAGCTTGGAGCCCAGGAGGCCGGCCACCGCCGGGTGGATGTGGGCGTCCACGAAGCCCGGGAGCAGCATCCTGCCCGCAAGGTCGACGACCCGGGCGTCCCCGCCGGCCATCCCGGCGGCCTCGTCGTTCGCTCCCGCAAAGACGATTTCCCCATCCCGGACGAGGACCGCCTCGGCGCGGGGGTTGGCCGGATCGGCGGTCCAGACGACGCCGTTGGAGAACAGGGTCTCGCCGGTTGCGCCGCCGTCCGCCGAAGAGCGCCTAGCCTGCTCCGGCTCGTCGGGGACGCAGGAGAAGGCGGCAAGGCCGGCGAGCGCGGGGAAAACGGCGAGGAGGGTGCGCTGGAGCTTGGGCTGGCGCGTGTTCGTGCGCCGACGCGTGTTCATGCTTTGGCGTGCTTTCGTGGGTCTGCGTGCCTTCATGGGCTGGCGTGCGTTCATGGCGTTTCTCGAGTTGCACGGGAGTCGGACATCTGCGCGGGCGCTGGGCTAAACTTAAGGATGTTGGGGCGGCATGGATTCCCAGGGCCAACTGCTTCCCGGCCGTGTGGCTTCGCCGCCACGCCGATTTCCGGACGGGGAGGGGACGATGGTTGACACGGAAGCCGTGTTCGGCTTCATGATCGCGATTCTGGCCATCGTGATGATTGGCGGCGGGATTCTGGCATGGCCGATCGTGAGACGGCTCGGGCGCGTGCTCGACGCGAAGGCAGTGAGCGGCGGCGATCGGGACGAACAGCGCTGGCTGGCCGAGACCGTCGAGACGCTGAGCCAGCGGGTCGCCCTCATGGAGGACCGGCTGGACTTCACCGAGAAGCTGCTGGGCCGGCCCGTCCGTGGCGACAACGCCGAGGATCGCCCTTGACCCGGGATTCGTCCCCGAAGACGCCCGCCCCAGCCGAACGCATCGGCAAGTCCTACTACGACGAATCCGAATACTTCGAGGGCGCGGCGCACCTGCACGACTTCGCCAGCCCGTTCCAGCGATACCGGCTCCGAATGGCGCTGGCCATCCACGCGCCCGGCGCCGAGGACCGCGTGCTGGACCTGGGTTGCGGTTGGGGGACGATGAGCTATGGCATCGCCCGCCAAGCCAGGGAAGTCGTGGGGCTGGACTTCTCGCAGCGCGCAGTGGACCATTGCAACGCCCGCTTGGCCAAGACAGGCGCCGACAACGTCGAGTTCCGCGTGGGCGACGCCCGCGACACCGGCTTTCCCGCCGCGGCCTTCGACGTGGTGGTGGCCGCCGACCTCTTCGAGCACCTGTACCCGGACGACTCGGAGGCCGTCTCCGCCGAAGCCTTCCGAGTCCTCAAGCCGGGCGGCCGCTTCGCAGTGTGGACCCCCTGCCGCAGCCACTTCCTGGAAGTCCTCAAGAACAACGAGATCGTCCTGAAGCGGGACCCCAGCCACGTCGACTACAAGTCCATGGCCCGCATGAAGGCCCTTCTCGCAGAGGCCGGCTTCGAGATCGAACGGGCCTACTTCGCCGAGTCCCACCTGCCCGGCCTCCGCCTCCTGGAGCGCCTGGGCCAACGCTTCGTCCCCCTCCTGCGACGCCGGATCGCGGTGCTGGGACGGAAGCGCTGACGGAGGCCGGGCAGGTACGCCGTCGCCGGGCTACCGTGCGGCCGCCAAAGCGCGATCGAGGTCTTCCACGATGTCGTCGATGTGCTCGATGCCGATGGAGAGCCGCACCAAGTCCTCCGAGACGCCGGTGGCCTCCATCTCTTCGGGCGAGAGCTGGCGGTGCGTGGTCGTGGCCGGATGGGTCGCCAGGGACTTGGCGTCGCCGATGTTGACCAGCCGGGTGATCAGCTCGAGCGCGTCGATGAACCGCGCGCCGGCTTCGCGGCCGCCCTTGATGCCGAAGCTCAGGATGCCTGCCGCGCGTCCGTCGCAGTACTTGTCCAGCAACGGCCTGTGGGGGCTGTCGGCGAGTCCCGCGTAGCGCACCCACTCGACTTGCGGGTGATTGCGGAGGTGCTCGGCGGCGGCCAGCGCGTTGTCGCAGATGCGATCCATGCGCAACGGCAGGGTCTCCAGCCCCTGGAGGGCCAGGAACGCGGTGTGGGGCGACACGGCGGCGCCGATGTTGCGCAGAGGCACCACGCGGGCGCGGACGATGTAGGCGAGTTCGCCCACCGCCTCCGTGTAGACGACGCCGTGGTAGGAGACGTCGGGTTCGTTGAGCCTGGGGAACCGCTCCCGGTTGGTAGCCCAATCGAAACTGCCCGAATCGACTATGGCGCCGCCCACGATGGTCCCGTGGCCGCCGATGTACTTCGTGACCGAATGGACCACGATGTCGCCGCCGTGCTCGAAGGGGCGGCACAGATAGGGGCTGGGCACGGTGTTGTCGACGATGACCGGCACGCCGTGGGAGTGGGCCGCCTCGGCGATGCCTGCGATGTCGGCGACGTTGCCCGCCGGATTCCCGATGGACTCGCAGTAGACCGCCTTCGTCTTCTCGTCGATCTGATCCGCGATGGCGCCCGGGTCGCCGGGTCCCGCGAAACGGGTCTCGATGCCGAGCTGCGGCAAGGTGTGGGCGAACAGGTTGTACGTGCCGCCGTAGAGGGTCGAGGTGCTGACGATGTTGTCGCCCGCCTCCGCGATCGTGAGGACCGCGTACGTCGTCGCCGCTTGGCCGGAGGACAGCGCCAGCGCGCCCACGCCTCCTTCCATGGCCGCCAGGCGCTGCTCGAGCACCGCCTGGGTCGGGTTCATGATTCGGGTGTAGATGTTCCCCTCGACCTTGAGGTCGAAGAGGTCCGCCCCGTGCTGGGTGTCGTCGAAGGCATACGCGGTGGTCTGGTAGATCGGCACCGCGACGGCCTTGGTCGTGGGTTCCGGCTGGTAGCCGGCGTGAACTGCCTTCGTCTCTATTCGCATCGGTCGTGTTTTCCTCGACTGTGAAACGGGGGATGCAACGCGGGTGCTGGCTCGCGCTTGCGGGGGGTTCGCCGCGGCGGATTTGCCGGACGGCGACTGGCAGGCCCGGAAGGAGTCGGGCGCTTGGTCGGCGAACGTGGGCGAAGCCTGCCGGCCCACGATGGGCGACAAGTCTAACAGGTTGTCGGCAACGGGCAACTGCCGGGGCGGATCCGTTTATTGCCGGGCCGGTCCCGTCCCTCCGGGCAAGGGGTCGTAGCCGGCGGCCGCTAGTGCTTGGCGGAAGGCTTCGACCGGCCCGTCCATCGCCGAGGCGAGCGCCGTTCGGAGCTCCTCCAAGGCAGCTTCGGCGTGCGAAATGGCCAGGCGGTCGGTGGCGGTCGGGGCGTCGAGAGCGCTGTTCAGCTTGCGCAGGGGCGCGCGGACTCGGTCGGCGACGGTCGTGCCTCCGCAGATGCCCTGGCAGGCCGGCCCGGCGAACAGCCGTTCGTTCAAGGCGGCAAGCGTGCGGCGCAACTCCTGGCCCTGCTCGCGAAGGTCGGCTGCATCGTCGTCGCCGGGGAGCGACGCGAGCACGTGGTCCACCGCGTCGATCATGCTGGAAAGACGGCGCGAGGCGTGGGACGCCGCTAGGTTCCGACGGGCCGCTTCGACCTGAACCGCGATCCGCGCGCGGCGGTCGGACTCGGAGATGTCGAGGCGCGGATCGGCGACGACCTCCACGCTGCCCTCCGCGACGTGACCCGCGGCCTCGACCCGCACTCCGTACCGGCCTGCCAACACCCATGGTCCGGTTGGCGAGTCTGGTCCGAGTTCGCCCCGTCCAGGCATGGCGCCGGCCGCCTGGCCTGCCCGTTGGGCGTCCATGCCTGCTTCGCCGCCCGTTTCCTCGTCCGGCAAGGCCATGCGCAAGTCCCAGACCGCCCGGTTCAGGCCTCGTTCGGCCGTGCCAGAGAGCACGCGCACCACGGCGCCGGAAGCGTCGAGAATGGATATGCGGGCCGCGTCGCCGCCCGATTCGTCCCCCGCCGCCATCCAGTAGTGGATCAAGGCTCCGAAGGGCCGCAAGTCCCCCATGAACATTGCGTGGCCCGTGGACCTGTAGCCCTGCGCCTCGGCCTCGACGTACTGGATCGCCGGCGCCGCCGGGAAGACCCGAAGCCCTTCTTCGGCGGCCGCCGGCTCCGCGGCCAGAACGCGCAACGGGCGAACGTCGTCGATCACGTACGCCGCCCGACCGTGCGTCCCGACGACGAGATCGTGGTCCCGCGGATGGACCACGAGCGCCCGAACCGGCGCCGGGGGCAGGCCGGCGCTCCACGGCATCCAGGAGCCGCCCCCGCCCAGGCTCGCATACAGGCCGAACTCGGTCCCCAGGAACAGCAGGTTGGGCTCCACGGGGTCCTCCTCGATCACGTGCACGAACCCGCGGATGCCCCCGGCGACCGAGCGCCAACTCCGCCCGTAGTCGTCCGTGCGGTAGGCGTAGGGCGTCCAGTTGCCCCGCCGGTGGTCGTCGTAAACGAGGTAGGCGCGGGCCGGATCGTGCTTCGAGGGCTCCAGGTGAGGCGCCCAAGTCGCGTCGGGCACCTCCGGGACGCGGTCTCCCACGTCGGTCCAGGTCGCGCCGTCGTCTCGGGTGATCTGAACGGCGCCGTCGTCGGTCGTCGCCCAGATCAGTCCCCGCTCCAGTGGGCTGGGAGCGATGCTCAGGATCGTCGTGTGGTTCTCGGCCCCGGTGGCGTCCATGGACAGCCCGCCGCTTTGGTCCCGCCGCTGCTTCTCGGGATCGTTGGTGGTGAGATCGGGCGAGATGATCTCCCAGGTGGCGCCTCCGTCGCGGGACCGGTGCACGAACTGGGAGCCCAGGTAGATGGTCGAGCGCCGCGTTCCAGCTGAAGCGCAGCCGCGTGCCGTCGGGATGCACCGGCTTGATGTCGCGGCGGTTGCCCGTGGCCTTGTCGAATCGCACTAGGTTGCCCTGTTGGGACATGGAATAGCCGTAGCGGTCGTCTTGGAAGTCCGGGAGGGTGGCGAAGCCGTCGCCGCCGCCGACCCGGGTCCAGTGCAGATTCATGATGCCGCGCTGCGCCCAGACGGTGCTGGGGCCGAACCACGACCCGTTGTCCTGCAGTCCCCCGTAGACATTGAACGGCGCCGCCATGTCCACGTTGACGTGGTAGAACTGCGCCAGCGGAAGATTCTCGACGAAGCGCCAGTTCTCGCCCCGGTCGCGCGTGACCGCGATGCCGCCGTCCTCGCCGATGATCATGAAGCGCCCGTCGTCCGGATGAATCCACAGCTCGTGGACGTCGCCATGGATGATGCGGCTGGGGACCACCGTGCGGAACGTCCGCCCCGCGTCCTCGCTGACCCGAATCGCGCTGTGCAGGCTGTAGAGGCGGTTCTCGTTCGCCGGGTCGACGCGAATGTCGGCGTAGTAGAAGGGCCTTGGCGCGATCCCAGGCTCGTCGCTGATGGTGCGCCAGCTTGCGCCCCCGTCGTCCGAGCGAAGGAGTTCGCTGCGCTCCGCTTCCACCAAGGCGTAGACCACCTCCGGGTCGGATCGCGACACCGCCACGCCGATGCGGCCCAGCTCGCCCTCAGGCAACCCGTCTTCCGGCCCGAGCTGCGTCCAGTTCTCGCCCGCGTCGTGCGTGACGAAGAGGCCGCTCCCAGGCCCTCCCGAGCGGAAGAACCACGGCCACCGCCTGAACGACCACATCGCCGCAAACAGCTTGTCCGGGTTGGCCGGGTCCATGACCAGATCGGCCACCCCCGTCCCCGCGTCCACGTACAGCACGCGCTCCCAGGTCTCGCCCCCGTCCGTCGTCTTGTACACGCCCCGCTGCTCCCCGTCGCTCCAGGCCGGCCCCATCGAGCCCACGTACACGGTCCGAGGATCGTCCGGATGAATCACCACGCGGTGAATCCGCTCCGACTCCTCCAGTCCCATGCGCCGCCACGTGTCGCCCCCGTCCAGACTCCGGTACACCCCGGCGCCGACCCCCGCCGAGTTGCGCGGATTCCCCTCGCCCGTCCCCACCCAGACCACGTCCGGATTGGACGCCGCCACCGCCACCGCCCCGATCCCGAGCACCGCCTGCTCATCGAAGACCGGATGCCAGGCGAGCCCCCCGTCGCGCGACCGCCAGACGCCCCCCGTCGCGGCCCCGACGTACATGATGGTCGGGTCGTCCAGGTTGACCGCCACGGCCGAGACCCGCCCGCTCATTCCGGCCGGCCCGATGCTCCGCGCCTTCATGACGGCGAAGTCGGAAGGAGCGACGGGAGGCTGGGCCTGCGCAATGGCGGGACGGGACGAGGACGCGAGCGCGGCTGCGGGCGCGGTTGCGAACGCGAAGAACGTGGCCGCAGCGAGAGGGAAGAGGGCCAGGGGGAGGAGGCGAAGGGAGAGTCGGACGTTGTGCATGGCGGTGGGGTCGAGGTGGGAGAAGGGAACGGAGGCGCCAAGTCAATCTACTGCTGGCGCGACACCCCCGGCGTCGGCGTGGACGATGGCGCGAAGTCCGTGTAACTTTCCCGACCCGCGCAACTTACCCACACGCGGAACGAGGCCTACATGGATCTGTACTCCTACGTCGTACGCTACGACACCGGCTTTGCGCCCAACCCTTATCACGGCGCCTGCACGCTGGCGACATGCAAGCCGAAGATCCGCAAGACGGCGCAGAAAGGCGACTACATCGCCGGCTTCGGCAGCGCATCGAAGGGCCGAGCTGGTTGTCTGATCTACGTCATGCGTGTGGACGAGATACTGACGTGGAACGCCTATTGGCACGACCGGAGGCTTCAAGCCAAGAAGCCGGTCGTGGACGCTCGGGACGAGAGGGCGGACGGGGACAACATCTATCGCAGAACCGGTGTCCGGGAGTGGGACCAACTGCCGAATCCCCACCATGACTGCGCCGACATCTCGCGCGACACCGACGTCGACAGAGTGCTCGTCGGCCATCTGTTTACCTATTGGGGCGGCGACGGGCCCCGGGTACCGGCCGAGTACTCGGGAATCGTGCGTCAGGGGCCGGGCCACAACCGCGACAAGAACAGGGAGCTGGCGCCTGGATTCCTGGACTGGTACCACTCCCTGCGGGGCCGGGGAGAGTACGGCGTTCGGGGGGATTCGCTGGACCGGAAATCCCGGCTAGGCGGCGGATGCGGGTCGCGATCGTCTGCCGCGTCTCGTGTCGGGGACCTCGCGGAAACGTCCACGGTGCCTCGCCGCCTTGCGCTGTTGGAGGATTGGGCTGCAGCCGAGCGCTACGTTGCGCCGAGCTTGCGGCCGTTGGTGGAGTTCCTCGCGGCAGCCGGCCATCCCGCTCCCGAGGTTGGATGCGAACTCGTCGTCGGCGGGCGGGTCGTGGCCGAAGCCGAGCTGGGGTGGCCCGCGCAAGGGGTCGCGGTATTGCGTCCCGAAGGCGAGAGCGACAGGGCGTCGTTCGAGAAGGCCGGCTGGCGGGTGTTCGCGGCGGACGCGGAGGGTCTGGCCATGCGGCTGGCGCAAGCGCTGGACGGGTCTCGACGGCCAGGCGACAGGCAGCGGGAAGCGGTCTTCCTGGAGAAGCATTAAGGTCGTCTGCGTGCTGGCGGGGGGTCGGCTTGCGCGGCGGTGGACGGGTCTGGGAAGGCCCGCTGACGCCGGCTCGAAGGAAGGGAGACAGCGCCGTGGACATCTGGGCTTGTGAAATGGGACATTTGTTGGGACATTTCAGATACTCGAAATCCGAAACGACTTACCGGATGGATCCACCGACCCGGCCCTAGCCGATCCCGTGCGCCCCGCGCCCGCAGACACCCACCAGTACCGAAATGACCCCTCGCGCCTACGAGACCAGCCACCCTTGGATCAGCTTCAGGATCAACTTCGACCGGGCGTCGCCACGCCTGTGGTCCTTGCTGGGACAGGCTGTGGCCTTCTGTGAGCAGGTTGCGGGGGCCGTGCTGCCGCCCCCTGCCGCCTATGGGCTCTTCAGGACGTACCTCGTCAAAGGGGCGAAGGCGACCACCGCCATCGAGAACAACACGCTGACCGAGGAGCAGGTGGCCCAAGCGCTGGACGGGACGCTCGACCTGCCGCCGTCGCGGACGTATTTGGAACAGGAAGTGCGCAACATTTTGGACGCCTACAAGGACATTCACGGCGAGATTGTGAGCGGAACCCCCCCGCGGCTGACGCCGGATTGGATCGCAGACGCGAACCGGCGGGTGCTCAAGGGACTGGAAGAGCAGCTGGGAGAGGGAGTCGTTCCGGGAGAAGTGCCTGCCTTTCCGGTCGGCGTCGGTCGGTACCCGGGTGCGCCGAGAGAGGACTGCGGCCACCTGCTGAGCCGCCTCTGCCGCTGGCTGGACGAGGACGACGTGCCGGGCCCCGAGGCCGCCCCGCATGAATCGGCCGGTTCGCCGGAACCCAACGACGCCCCCGACGGAAGCGTCGCCGAGACGACCCCCGGCCACTCCACGGCGAACGTCGCCGGCAGGCCCTCCGGCCGCCCCACGCACAACGCCTTTCAGGACCCTCGCCGCCGCCGCATGGCCGAGGGCATCCTGAAGGCGACCCTGGCCCATCTCTACATTGCCTGGATTCACCCGTTCGGAGACGGCAACGGGCGGACCGCGCGCCTCGTCGAGTTCATGCTGCTGGGCCGGGCCGGGATACCGTCGCCGTCGGCGCACCTGATGAGCAACCACTTCAACCTCACGCGCAGCCGGTACTACCTGGAGCTGGCCAGGTCCAGCCGGGTGAGGGGAAGTGGGGGCGACAACGCGCGGGGCGACGTGTTCGGGTTCGCGGAGTACGCGTTGCGAGGGTTCGTGGACGGACTCGCCGAGCAGTGCAGGTACGTCGAGAGCGTTCAGATGGGCCTGGCTTGGGAACACTTCGTCTTTGACACGTTCCGGCGCGAGAAGCAGACCCCGGCGGCCCGCCGTCGCCGGGAAGTCGTGCTCTCTTTATCGCAAGCGGAAGCGCCGGTCAAGAAGCGGGACGTCCCGACGCTCGCTCCGAAGGTAGCGCAGATGTATGCCGGCAAGACCACCAAGACGCTGACCCGCGACCTCAACTGGCTGGTCGACGTCGGCCTCGTCGAGCGGACGACGGACGGCTACCGGGCGCGGACGGAGCGGATGAAGGCGTTCAGGGCCGGGCTGGCCTGATCCGAATGGCCTTCGCCACCGCCGCCACCTTCGCCGGCATCCACAACGAGAACGAGTTCTACAGCCACCACTATCTGTCGGAGATCTTCACCGGCGACATCAAGGACACGGTGAAGCGGTGGCAGGAGGAGGCGACGGGCGGCCGGGACGTCGGCGCCAGCACCGGCTCTGCCGACGCCAACAGCCGGACGGCGACTCCCCCGGCATCCCTGCGCGCCCTGGGTAGCGACTACACGCGGTTTCGCGAAGGCTTCGCGCGGCGAGCGGGCTGGCGGGCCGTGCACCAACTCCACAGCGAGCGGATCGCCGAGCAGTGCCGTTAGTTCCGTGGCTTTCTTCAGGTGCTGGGCTACGGGGACGACTGGCGGCCGGCCAACCACGTCTTCGGCGACGGCGTCGAGATTCCCGTTTTGTGCGCCGCCGGACGGGCTACGTCGGGCCGAGCCGCTTCGGGCGCGCCGCAGTTGCTGGTGCTGGACGCCTACGGCGCTGCCGCCGAGGGGGACGATCCGCTCTCCATCAAGCTTCACCGGGCCTAGTTCCACGGCGAGGCGCCTCCGTTGCCTGCGTTTCTGGACGAGCACTGGAGGATGTGGTGACGCGGCGCGTGCTTGGTCTCCGGCCCCTTGCGCCCGCCATCACCAGCTTGCGCGCGGACGCCTGGGCGAAGGACGACTCCCGCCTCCCGAACGACTTTGGCACGCTGACCCCTGATTGGCGTTGGGACGCCGCCCTGCGAACCGACTACGTACGCCGCCAAGCACTCGTGGAGACCGACGTCCTGGCGGCAATGGTCCTTGACCTGACCTTGGAAGAGCTACTGACCATCTACCGAGTCCAGTTCCCCGTCTTGCGCCAATACGAAGCCGACACGTGGTACGACGCCAACGGCCGCATCGTCTTCACGCTTCGAGGGGACTGCCCCGTGTCGGCCTTCCCCGCAAGGCTGCCAAGAACGACACGAGCTACACGATCCGTGCGCCGACCGGAACCCGCTCCACCGTTTCTCTGGGCTGGGAAGACGTTTGTAACCTCCAGACAGGTACCATCAGCCGCATGATCACCGACGATACGCTTCCCGACGGCCCGGTTCCTCGTACGGTGGACTACCACGCGCCGTTCACGTGTTGCGACCTGGAAGCTGACTATCGTCGAACATGGATGGTACTGCGATGCCATCGACCACGACCCGAAGGCTAACAAGACTTGAGTCCCGCGCCTGACAGGCTCACGACACTTCGCTAGACTTCTTTCCGATTTCCATGAACTGAACGGATGGGTCCTGGACACTTCCACCTTCTTCCACAAGACCAGTGGAAGTATTTGCAAAGATGCATTTTGTGGCCGCCAGCAAGACCGCATCCCGCGTCCTGTCGTCGTCAGTAGCACTCGCAAATGCTTGAAATGTTTGCAGGCTCAAAGCTCGGTGGCGGTTTGTGGTTGCTTGATGGGCTAGTGCGCGGTACATCCGCGCACACCACACTGACCCGTTGAGCAACACAGCTACAGCAGATACTTTCATAAACACGTTCCGCACAATCGCCCAGTTGTCTGCGTCGGCAGGAAGGCTTGGCCAAAAATACAGAAGGACAATCGCGACGACAGTTCCGACGGAACACCCGATTGTTCCCCAAAACCAATTCGAGGACGTCTCGGCTAGTTTATCAGCTTCTTTATCAAACGCATGTGTGAATGTAGCGACGCCAGCACTTGCCGCCGCTTCACGCGCCGCAGCAACGATGTTGTCCACCTCGTCTTGTTTTTGACGCATGTACGACTCTACTTCACTCATCTTTTCTTGTGCCGTTGAGACGGCGTCCTTGAGTTTGTTGATATTTGCATCAGTATCGCCACGTCGAAACGCCAGATAAGGAAGCCACTTGCCGTACTGCTCATGCATATAGACTACTGCATCCTTGAGTCCTCTGGCGGTTTCGTCACGCGTGGCAGAAGCGTTACCCTGTTCAACGTCAAAGCTGTCAATCTGATCAAGCAATTGCGCGACGTCCGGCATGCTGTTGAACAGCTCTGAGGCAGCAATATCCGTAAGGGAATCCAGTGGCATCTCGGCCAAGCTCGACGTCATTGACAAGGCATAATCTATCTCGGCGGCAACCACGTCGAAGGTGATCGTTCCCCACTCGGGCCGGCTTGTAAGGGAGCTGTCTTGATACTTCGTGATGGATGCGATGTTAGTCTTCAGGCTGTCGAGTGTCTCTTTGGAAATCACTGAATTGCTCCGGCTCACGGGTGGCGGTGATGGAAGGTGTCGTGGTGCTTGGCGGATCCTCTCTATCCCATTCTAGCCCAGGCGACACCTGGCGTCAAGACGGGATGACCACAGCCGTCTATGAGCTTCGGCGAGGCATGCCCAGGTCTTCCCCCGCGGGGCCCAAGAGGAGATGTTGGCCAATGAGAGAGTGCGTTGACGCCGTTAACCTGTTCGCGCTAGCTCATGGGCGAGACTCCAGGTTCGACATCGCTGGTAGTGCCGCCGGAGGGCCACCTGCTCAAGGCACCGGAGATGCCGTGCTTGGGCCGACTCGCCAAGGATACGCACGCTCGCGAGTGCGCCGAAGCTCGAGCTCCGCAGGCGTGACCGGACCTACAAGCGCGTCTCTGCCTACACGTCGCCTGTCCCCGATTCCGCGACTTCGCCGCCAGGAGTTGGATTCAGGACGGCTTTCGCCACGTCCAATTGGCCTGCAAATCAGAGATCGGTATGGTGCCCCTCGGGCAGAGCCAGGCTTGAGCTTCCGTTCCCCGCGACGACCTTGCCCTTCGGGCTGGCCAAGGCCTTGCCGGCACCCTGGGTTCAACGACTGAGCGAGCCGCACTTGACATACTAATTGGGCGATCCGAACTAAAGGGATCGCGACATTAGAGACCGGGTTACGTGTCTCTTTCGGATCCCGAACCGGGCGCCCGCCACGACCTGGCCGCGTTGAAGAGCCTGCTTCCGGAGTGGAGTGCTTACGGCAGGGCGAGGGGTTCAAGCGGTACCAGCGTGCCGCCGGCGAGCAGGAGATCGAACGGATCTTCAACGACTACATGGAGTGGACCGGGGACACGATGACGCTGGAGCGCCAGCCGTACGTCAAGGTCGTCTGCGTGCTGGCGGGTTTGGCTTGCGCCGCGGTGCCCAGGTCCGGGAGGCTCGCTGACGCCGGTTCGAACGAAGGCAGACAGCGTCGTGGACATCGGCTCGCCGCCGGCCGCCCTCGCCGAGACCTCTCCGCAGTACTCGGCAATGTGGGTGGGCCAGCCAGCTTCGCCTCGGCCATGCCTAGCCTCGGCAGTTACTTCAGCTCCGTCCGCACGTCCGTCAGATCTCCGAAGGGATCGCCGTTGGCCAGCCGCTGGCGCGCCGTCTGGTCGCCCTTCAGGTGCCAGTCGAACCAGGCGCGCACGTACCAGTCGCGGACGACGTGGGGCAGGTAGGCGTCGGTTGAGCCCGCGGCGGCCCATCCCAGGAGAGCGTAGGGTGCGCCCGGTGCGGGACGGGTGGCCAGGGCTTCGGCGCCTGTCGGCTTGCGGCGGCGCTGGCGGGGGGCGGCGCCGAAGGGGAGTTCGCCTCGTTGGAAGGCCGGCCACGGCAGGAGGCGCGGGAAGTCGTTCACCATGACGTCGTGGTCCACGTCCCGCACGGTCACCAGGACGCGGTCGGAGAGGGCGCGCCGCCACGTGCTCAGCGCCACCGGCTGGGGGTTCTCCATGCGATCGGGCGCGGCGCGCTCGGCCTCCAGCGGAAACGCCTCCGCCGGGTCGCCGCCGGCTTGGGCCAGAGCGGACTGGAAGAGGCCGGAGAAGACCCGCTGCACGAAAGCGTCCTCGTCGCCGATCACGAGAAGCAGCGGCTTGCGGGCGCCCCCCGGCAGACCGCCGGCGGTCTCTTCTCCCGCCAGCATCTCCTCGGGCGTCCAAGTCAAGGGAGGCCCGTTGTTGAAGCCGGCGGCCGCGGCCACGCCGGGCAGGTGGTTCGCCGCCATCTGGGCCGTCATGGAGCCTAGGGAATGCCCGGCCACGCCCGCGGGTCCGTCGCCGACCCGGCCCTCCAGCAAGCCGCAATGGTCCCTCGCTGCGCTGGTGGCGCCCATCGCCGAAAGCCCCGCGGCGCACTCTTCGCGCTCCTCGCCCAGCAGGCGCACCGTGTGGAGCACCAAGCCGACGTCGGACACCCGTTGCCGGAACAGGTTGCGCATCATGGTGGTGGTTCGCTCCACCCCGCCGGGCACGGCCTCCGCCGCGCTCGGGTCGAAGGCCGCCAGCGACGCGAAGCCGTCGCGCCCCTCGTATCCGAACAGCAGGCGGTAGAAGTAGGGCACCACCTTGAACTCGCCCGCGAGCAGGTCGTAGGCGCGCCGAAGCTCGCCTGCACCGGCCTGCGCGGCGTAGGGCGAGTCCTCGTCGTGGAAGACCACGGCCGGTGCGCCGTCGGACACGAAGGTGGGGGCCGCCACGATGTAGCCGTGCGAAGCCAGGAACTCGCCCAGCGAGCCCCACATGCCGTGGTTGCCCCCCAGTCCGTGGGCCAGGAGCACCAGCGGGAACGAGCCCTGCGCGGGCCATGCGTCCTGCGAAGCGCCTTGCGACCAGTCGGCCAGCCGCCCGGCCAGCTCCTCCAGGGTCGCTTGCCGGACCGGACCGTCTGCTTCCGCCAGCGCGCCGACGTCCGCCGAGTGCACCGCGCCGGGGTCGATCATCGGCGCGGTGGCCCGAAGCGCCATGGCCGGGTCCTGGAAGAAGAAGTCGTACCGGTTGGCGCGCCGCCCGCTGGTTGCCGGAAAAGGAGATCGGGGACCCGCCAGCCGCCCGCTGGCGCTGTCCGCCGCCGAGGGATACCAGAGCTGGAAGACGACTGTGCGAACTTGCTTGCTGGCCTCGATCCGGCGCAGAAGCGCTCGGTACTGCGGGCGGCCGTACGCGGCGTTCCACGGGTCGAAGCGTTGCCGGTTGTCCACGGCGAACCCGGTGGCGACGCCGACGGCGTACTCGCCGTACTCGGTGCTGGGCGGAAGCTGTGGAAGCTGCTGGGCGGCAAGGGCCGCGGATGAAGCGGCGAGGATCGCCAGCGGGGCGAGGAGGCGGGTCGCGCGGACGGCGGCGAGACAGCGATTCGCGAGGCGGCAGCTGGCGGCGGCGAAGGCCGTACCCAGGAGTCGGCGGGAGAAGCACGTCTTGGACATGGAGGTGCCTGGCGTGGTCTTGGCGGCGACGGATCGGAGGGCGACGGACCGGATGCGGAATAGTGGAACCGGGAAATGCCGAGGGCAAGGAAGGCGCGAGGGCCGAGGACGCCCCGCGACAACAGCAATGACGCCGACCGAGGCGTCTCGGCGCGCTCTTCTGCGCCACTTCGACGAGACGCGGCGCGATCTGCCCTGGCGTACAGTGCGCAGGTCCTACCGGGTACTGGTGTCGGAGTTCATGCTGCTGGACCCGAAGCGTCCCGGCGACTTCAACGAGGCCCTGATGGAGTTGGGCGCCAACGTGTGCACGCCGAGATTGCCTCGATGCGGCGTCTGTCCCGTCGCCGACTGCTGCCGGGCCCTTGCGGCGGGCACCGTGGCGGAGCGACCGGCCTCGCAGCTCAAGCGACCGGTCCGGCATGTGGTGTGCGCCGTAGCCGTGGACGGGCATGGCCGGACCCTGGTCGTCCGTCGCCCGGAAAACGGCCTGTTGGCGGGGATGTGGGAGTTCCCGTCGGCCGAGTGGGAAACGGCTGGAGGGGCGCGATCGAGGCGGCGGTAAGGGCGCGGCTTGCTGGGCTGGGGGTGGGGGAGAGGGGGCGACGCCCCGCGGGCGGTTCCGGCCCTCTGTTCGCTTGGCGCCGCCGATCCGCCATGCCTTCACGCACATGCGGGCTACGTACCATCCCGTGGTTCTGCCGTGTGCGACCCAGGCCTTGGCCGCCGCCGAGTCGGCGTTGGTCGTGCACGTGGATGATTTGGCTGGGCTGGCTCTGCCTGTGGCGCTGCAGAAGATCGGTGACCAACTAGCGGTGGTGCTTGCGGGGGGTGGTGGGAGCGGTGCCGTCTAGCGTCAGGGGGGAGGTGGGGGGTGAGAGGTCTGGGAGGAAGCGGCTTCGGCGGCCGTAGCTGAGCACCTCAGCTCTCTCTTAGCCTGGGTTGCGGCCAACGCTCCTGCGGCGCGCTCGGGATTTCCTATAGAGCCTCCTCGTCGTCCACAACGACGAACCAACGGGCGTCCATCTCTTGCCTTCCGACCTGACGACCGAGATCGACCGTATTTTTGTCCGAGCGCTTTCGCGAAACCAGTGTGTCTTTCTTGTCGGTGCTGGCTTTTCTACATCGGCTACTAATAGACAAGGTACGTCCATTCCGAGCGCACACGAGCTCGGTCGGATGTTGTGCGACTATGCGGACCTAGGTGGCGACTATACGAAAGACGAAGAACTGACTGAAGTGTTTGACGCAGCTCTGGAAAGTGGTAAGCCACTTATGCAACTTCGAGACCTGTTGGAGATGTAAGGGAATCCAGTGGCATCTGGGCCAAGCTTGACGTCATTGACAAGACATAATCTATCTCATTTGCAACCACATCGAAGGTGACTTTTTCCCCACGCGGACCGACTTGTAAGGGCAAGGCGGAACGACGACAGCCGTGTTATAAGCTTGGCTGGGGCACACCGGTGCCCGGCCATGGAGCACCGGACGTACGTCGTGGCCGTGCAATAGCCGTTTCAGCATCGCCATCAGCCGCGACAGCGGCGCCTACGACACCAAGCGCACCTCGTGACTGCGGGGTCGTCGCCAGTCCGCGCCGCCGGATCGCAGCACGTCCAGGCGTCCCACCCGACCATGTGCGCGTCTTGCCATCGTGCTTATCATTCCTCTGGTGCCAAGGACGTGCCGTCGGCATCGAAGGCTTGAGACCGCGGATGCCGATGACGTCATGTGCCGTGGTCCCGCCGCTCCACTCATCAGCGAGGTGTGACCAGATGACCGTTGAGGCGTTGTTCGTGACCATTGCGATCCTGCCAGGGTACGTGGGCCTGCTCACGTTGCGGTTCCTCTCGGCGGACGAAGACGGAGCTACGTGGGAAACGATTGCGCGATCCCTAGTGATCGGCTTCCTTTCAGCCCTTCCGGTGCTGCTGCTTGGCGTTCTCCAGGGCTACGAGGACTTCCTCTTCGGACGGGGGGAGCTGACGATCGACGTTCTTTGGGGCATTGTAGCTCATACGGCGTTGGCGGTCGCGTTGTCGTTCGGATTGGCCCGGGTCTTGACTTCACGTCGGGTTTCACGGCTGGGGCGATCGCTGTTTCACAGCGCGTGGGACTGGACATGGTTCCACACGGCGAAGGAGCGCCGCTATATTTTGGTACAAACGGAGAACGGCACGTTCTACGGTTCTCTAGCATTCGCCGGCACCCAACGTAAGGGAGGGGGGCTCGTCGTCAAGAACCCCATGGCACTGACCAACGACGGGAAGCTGAAAGCGACAGGGACCGAATTCCTGTTGCTAAATGAAGATCAGATTCGCTACATTCAGATCAGTCCGTCCAACCGTTCAACCTAGGAGAGATCGATGTCCAAAGATTCCAGTGGTCCTCGAGAGCGTTTCCGGGCACGCCTCGGGCGCGTCGACGTGCAACGACGAGGCGGATTTGAGGGCCCGCGAGAGGTTGGTCCGCCGACGCCAGACCAGTTCCCCAAGGTGGTCGTGGTGGACGGTGTTACGGTGGAGCCGGAGGTTGTCCTCCCGGAGAGTCCCGCGCCGTCCTCGGACGCAGAACAAGCGCCGGAAGCCGTCAAGACAGGCGAGGGCTGAAGGGAGGCCGGGCGGGGATGCCGAGCGTGTGCTCGGTCCGGCCCTTCGAGGTCTCGTGGGAGCACCGACATGAGCGGCGAGTCCTGGATCGTCGCCAGCTTGGATGCCGACAGGGTTCAGAAGGCCACCGACGAGGCGGAACTGCGGCGTCTCTCGTCGGCCCTCGGCACCACCCCGTCATCCCTTTCCAGAACGACGACCAGCTTCGCTTCACGGCCAGCGTGTTGGAACTGGACGCGCGATCGCCGACAACGACGTGCCGAGAGTGCGGCGTTCGTCGGCCTCGGCCTTTTCAGATCGCCCGGGAGCTTCCCCTCCCGAATCGCCCGTGGAGCGGGCCGAGTCGCTTGTCAGGCTCGGGTGCCTGGGAATTCTCGGCGACAGGGGTGCCGACGTTCAGAGCCTTCTCCGCGACGAGGACTTGGGGAGGCTCATCTGCGTTCCGCGCATTGGGGGACCGCGTGTGGACGACCGTGTTGCACGCTTGGCTGTTGCTCTTCCGAAAGAACGGACGGGACGATTTCGACGCAGTGCAGGCACAGGTTGCCGCTCTGCGTAGCGACCAGAACGATCAAGAACCGGACTTCTTGCAGGACGCCGCCGAAGAGGGGGACACCACTCCAGGCTGGGAACTCATTTGGTGCTACCACGTGGCGAAGGCAGCGGAGATCGTGGGAATGCATCAGCCTCAAGGCCAAGCGGACGGACACTACGACGTCGTTGAGCATCTCTACGCCCAGTTCGACCGCGCGGTGGCCACCGCTGCGCATGGTGGACTCGCTCGGCAGGAGGCTCTGGATCGCCTGCTTGCGCAGACGGCCCAAGCTGTTGTCGAGAGCAGCGTCTGGATTGAAGGCAAGGACTGATGCGGGTGTGCGGACCAGCGACGCCGTCGACCTCCGGTGCCCCACGTCGCCAACTGGGCGACCTCCCCTTGCCCGTGCGGTGGAGCCATGGCTACGGCACCTGGGGAACGGGCATGTTCTGGCGCAGTCGCCGAGTCCGGGAGAAGTCCGCAAGATGTCCATGATGTCGTGGTCCGGGCGACCTGAGGAGCTTCTGGGGCACTCAACAGTGTCGAGAGGAGGGCGGCCCCTGCCGTCCTCCACGGACCTTAGGTGACACAGCTTGCGCTTCCTTCACATCGCCGACGTTCACCTCGACACAGGCTTCGCCGCCCGCAGTTCCACCGTGCGGAACCGGTTGCGCCAAGCGTCCCGAGACGCTCTCGAGCGGTGCGTGGACACCGCCTTGGAAGAACAGGTCGACGCCCTGCTGATCGCGGGGGACCTCTTTGACGGCGCGCACGTGTCGTTCGCGACGGAGCGATTCCTCTTGGACCAACTGGCTCGACTGGACCAAGCCGGGGTGGCAGTCGTCTACGCGACAGGCAACCACGATCCTGGAAGCGCCGTTCGATCCGGGCGTCTGGCGTGGCCGGACAACACGATTGTCGTAGCGGAAGAGAAGCCCAGGACGGTTCCAGTCGCGGGACGGGACGGGAAGCCAGTGGGATGGGTTGCCGCGGCAGGGCACGCCACCGCCGGCGTGGAGGCGGATCTGTCGCGGGCGATGCGACCCAGGCCTGGCACGCCGCTGCCCCAGGTCGCGATGCTGCATACCCAGGTATTGGGCGTCGACGCGAGGGCGCACGGACCATATGCGCCGTCCAAGGTAGACCACTTGCGCCAAGCCGGCTTCCACTACTGGGCATTGGGGCATGTGCATCGGCGGCAGGCAGTGTCGGACGATCCGCCGATTCGCTATCCGGGCAATCTGCAAGGTCGCAACCCGCGCGAGACGGGTCCGAAGGGCGGGTTGCTTGTCGACCTGAGCGATCCGCGTCGGCCGCAGGTCGAGTTTCGAGCCTTCGCGCCCGTGCGCTGGCAGGAGTTGGTGGTGCCGGCACTGGAAGACGTTCGGACGCTGGAGCAGCTGGAGGAACGCGTTGTCCGGCTTTGGAAGAAGTCTCGGGCCGGAGAGCCCGCGGAATCGGAGGCGGAATGGATGGCGGTGATAGAGTTGACTGGCCCGGCAGCCTTGTGGTGCGAGTTGCGGGAGCCCGAGGAGGCCGAGTACTTGGCGGAGGCGCTGACCCGCAGGCTCGGTTGCCTGGCGGCCGAGGTTCGGACAGCAGCGGTGCGCCCGCTGGTTCGCGTCGGCGAACACGAGCGTCGGCCAGACGTGCTCGGCGCGATTCTGGGGCTGGCCAAGGAGGTTGCGGCGGGAGACAGTGGGCGCCTGGGTCTGGGCCCTGTCGACTTTGCAGGCTTCGACCCGAGCCGAGACGGTGCTTTGGACGCCTACTTGGCGCGACTGATGAAGGGCGGTGAAGAAGAGATCGTGTCCAAGATGCTGAAGGACGAGTACGGCCGCCCGTGAGGTTCGAAGCCATTGGGGCGGAACAGTTTGGTTGCTTGCGGGGCCTCGCGACGGACTCGGGGTCTTCGTTGCCGGCGATCGTGGTGGTGCTGGGACCCAACGAGAGCGGCAAGTCTACGTTCTTTTCGCTCCTCGTCACGCTGTTGTACGGGTTCAGGCCCGCGACGCGAGAGCGTCACCCGTACACGCCGTGGGACGGCGGCGACGCAGAAGGTTGGGCGCGGCTGTCGAGGGACGACGGCGTCGTCGTGGAGGTGGTTCGGCGGCTCTTGTCGGCCCCACGGGGGACGCTGTCCGTGAACGGCCAAGCCGTGGACATCCGCAACCGGCCCTTGGACGAAGCGGCTCATGTCTCGCGAGTCGTCTTCGGCCAAGTGTATGCCGTCTCGCTGCCGGACTTGGCGGAGTTGAAGGACGAGAGCTGGAATCTGTTGCAGGATCGGCTCATCGGCGCCCTCGGCGCCAAGGACCTGCGGCCGGCGCGAGCCGTGGTGGAGGAGTTCGACGCCCAAGGCAAGAAGTTCTGGAAGAGCGACAGGCGGGGCCGTCCTCCTGTCTCCCGAGCTCTGAGGGCCGAGCTGGCCATGTTGGACGAGAAGCGGCGAGCGGCGATTGCGCGGGACGACGAACTGCGAGCCAAGACGAACGAACAGGAAGCGACGAAGGCCAGCCTGCACGCATTGGAGGCCAAGCTCGAGGCGACTCGCGAACGACAATGCGTCTTGAACGATCGATTGCAGCGGTTGCGTCCCGTGGTGCGAACCTTGGCCCGTATTCGGGAACTGCGGGCTGGCGCCCCTAAAGGATTGGATGCGGACGCGAGCCTGCTGGAGGCCCTGCCGCCGGATCCCAAGGGACGGCTGGCCGAGTTGCGAAGCCAAGTCGCAGACGCCGACGAGCGGGCGACCGAGCACCGTCGCCGGGCGGCGGCCGCCCGCGCGACGATTCAGCGCTACGAGACGGAGCACCGGAAAATCGCAGAGGCCGAAGGCCAGTTGCGCGAGGCCGTCGAGTCCCAGGCCGTCGTGGGCGAAATGGAAGCGGGCGTCAAGGAAGCGCAGCAAGTGGCCCGCGAAGCCGAGCAACGTTGCCGCGAACATGCGGAACGCCTTTTCTCGGTGGACTTCGACGACGTCCCGGACAGCGCCTTGGAGCCTCTGTTGGCGGATGAGCTTCGCAGGCGCGTGGACGAGTATCAACGTCTTTGCGACGAGCGCCGGTTCGCCGAAGCGAGTTCGCACGACATGCCGGCGGGTTCGGGGGGCGGCGACTCTGAAGGTGTGGCGAGCGGCAACCCGCCGGGCCGGGCTCTCTTGGCGACAGGAGTTGCGACGGCAGTCATGGGCTTGGCCGTCTGCGTGTCGGGCTTCCTTGGGGCAGCGGGTTCCTCGGTCTGGGCTTATGTCTTGGTGCTGGGTACTGCGGCGCTTCTGCTGGGGACGGGCGCGACGCTCGTGCTGCGCTGGCGGAAACTGACGTCGCGAGCCCGGGAGGAGGCGACGCAGGCGATAGCTCTGAATCGCGCTAGGAAAAGCCGGATCCAGGCTGCGCGGGCGGCCGAGGAAGAGGCACGGACCAAGATTGGCGACGCGCTCTCGGGGTTCCCCGTGCTCCCTTCTCTGCTGGAGCGGCCCGGCCCCGAGCTGGTGGCCGCCGTGGCGCGCATGTCGGAACTCGGCCACGACCTAAGGGAGCGGTTGGAAGCGCTGAACGACAAGCGTCGCAGGCTGGACGAACAACGCGCCAAGATTGAGCGTCTGGCGTCAGGCGTCGGCGTGGATTGGAGCGAGGGCAAGGGGAGACCGGCATTGGCCGCGGCCCTCGAGGCGGCAGTGGCGGCGCGGGAGGAGGCCAAGTCCGCAGGCAGAGATCTGGAATGGACCGAGACCGAAGCAGGCAAGGCCGAGTCGCAGAAGGAGGCTGCGACGCAGGCGGTGAAGGAACTGGAGGACCGGCTGCTGGAACTGGGGGACGGCGACGTGGATCGGGGGGCCGAAGCGGCCGTGGCGTGGGCCAAAGCGCTGAGCGATGTTGCACGGCTGGAGAGCGACCTGCGGCGAGAGCACCCTCGCTTGGAGGAAATCAAGACGGAGATCGAGGCCGCCGAAGCCGCCACCGAATCGAATGGGGCCGACACGTGGGACGGCCTGGAGGAGGCGCTGGAGGAAGAACGCCGGCTTGAGGCGGGTCTGGACAGCGAGGCGAAGGAATTGCGGCAAGCTTCCGGCCGACTGGACGGCGACATCGAGTACCTGCGCCGAAGCGAGTCCGCAGACGAAGTCGAAGGGCGGATGGAAGTGCTGAGAACCAAGATCGACGACGCCCGCGAGGCCCGGGATCGTGCGTTCCTTCTCGCTCGCATCGTGGAAAGGGCAGATCGCGACTTCAGGGACGAGCATCAACCTGCCTTGTTGCGCCGGGCTGGAGAGCACCTACGCCGCATGACCGGCGGTCGCTACGACCGGATCGTCGTGGGAGACGTGGGCGACTCGTCCTTCTATCTGCGCGGCCCCTCCATACCCGAGCCCCGCAGGGTGGAAGGCGCCTTGTCGCAAGGAGCCAAGGAGCAGACGTACCTGGCCCTTCGCCTAGCCATCGTGGACCACTTGGACGAGGACAACGAACGACTCCCGTTGATCTTGGACGAGACGCTGGTCAATTGGGACGCGGAACGGCGAGCCTCGTCCTTCGAGCTTCTTCAAGAAGTGTCGAAGAGCCGGCAGGTGTTCTTCTTCACGGTTCACGAAGCCATGGCCGCCCAGCTGGAGAGCCTCGGCGCGCGGATCATCGCCCTGGAGCGGGGCTCGGGTTGAGGTGCGTGCGCCGCGTCACGGCGTACGACATCTTGTTATCCAGACCGAACACGGTATCTACCATGATGCTTTGGCGTTTGCGGATAGTCCGCGGAAGGGAAGCGGGTTGTTGATAAGGGACCAAACCAGTCCCATCCAACCATGGAAGCGCCCGTTTCGAATCGCGACGATTAAGGACGCAGCCCCGGCGAGCCTCCACGACCAGCCCGAGGTCCTCCGAAGACCACCGTCGGCCGGGGCCGCTGGAAACCCCGACCACGCCCGTGAGGAGAGGCGTCCATGGCCGCGCCCGGCCCCCGCGACTCCAGTCCAGGACGAAGACCGCCGGAGCAGCAACCGTCTCTGGACGAGGCTGCCAGCGACGCTCGTCGCTCGAACGAGTTCCGTCGCAAGCCGATTCACCAGCCGAAGGACAAGAGCGCCAAGGCGTTCTACGGCGACAAGGGGATCGTGAACGAATTCCTCGGCAAGCATGTCTTCGGAAAGGTTGTCGCCGGGGAGGTCGTCGCCAGCCTGGACCTCGGCGAACTCCGCAAGACGCACACCGAGTACATCGACCCCAAGTCCAGAACCGTCCGCCACGTGGATCTCGTGTGGCGGGCGCCGTTCCGGGATTCGTGGCTCTACGTGATCTTCCTCTTCGAGGCTCAGTCCACCGTGGACTGGCGCATGCCGGTGCGGATTCTTCTGGAGACGGCGCTGGTCTACGAGGAGCTGACCAAGGATCCGGAGGTTCGCAAGAGACGCAAGCTGCCGCCGGTGCTGCCGGTCGTCATTTACGTCGGCACGAAGCCGTGGACTGCGCCGACACGGATCGAGGACATGCTGGCGGACGAGGCGAAGGCTTTCCTGCCGTTCGCCCTGGGGCACGAGCTCCTCGTGGTGTCGGAGGCGGCGGAAGCGAAGTCGCTGGCGCGGGCGGACACGCCCCGGACGGCGGGGTTGAGGTTGCGCTACGCCAGGGATCAGGCCGAGTTTCAGGAGGCGCTGGCGACGTTGCAGAAGCTGATGCCGCGGGACAGCCCTGCTAGGCGAGCGCTGGTCGAGTGGGTGCGCAGTTCGATGATCGAGGAAGGAGCAAAGGAGGAAGACGTGGCAAAGCTAGGCGAGTTGGAGGACTTGGGTAGCCCGATCGTGGAAACGTGGTGGGCGTCGGAGCGCCGGGAAGCCCGTCGCAAGGGTCTTGAGGAGGGTCGGCAAGAGGGTCGAGAGGAAGGCCGGCAGGAGGGTCGAGAGGAAGGCCGGCAAGAGGGTCGAGAGAAGGGACTTCGGGAAGGCCGCCGAGAAGCCGAGGCGCGTGCGTCGCGCGAACAGCGAGCCACGTTGGTGCGTCTGGCGCGGCGGAAGTTCGGCGATGAGACGGCGGAGGGACTTGCCGCATTGCTGGAGGGGTCTTCGGACTCGGGGCGGGCTACCGCGATCGCTGACCTGATCATCGACTGCGCGAGCGGCCGAGACCTGCTGGAGCGAGTGGCTCGGACGGCGTGACGGCGGTTCGACCGCCCGGCAACCAGGACCGACCCGGAGACCACGAGCCATGATCCGCCGAATCGCGATCCACAAGTTCAAGCGGTCTCGGATCAACACGAAGAACAAGCCTCGGCTGGCCATGTCGTCCGACTTCCTCAGAGCCTTCGGCCGGTTGCCCAAGGCGCAACAGAAGGCCGTCCGGTCGCTCATCGACAAGTTCAACCGCGACTCCAAGGCGCCAGGGTTGAACTACGAACGCATTCACGGTTTGCGCAACTCCCGAATGCGGTCGTTGCGGATCGACCGATCCTACCGGGCCATCCTCTTCTACACGGGCCAGGGCGGGCTTCACCTGCTTCTTTGGGCGGACAAGCACGACGACGCCTACGATTGGGCGAGGCGTCACGAATGCGCCGTCCACCCCGAGACCGGGGCTGTGCAGGTGTACGTGCTGCAACCGGGCCCCACGCCGGACGCACCGGAACCGAGCACTGGCGCGCGCAGGGGTCCCGCCTCCGCTTTCGCCGCGCTCAAGGATCGCGAACTCGCTCGCCTCGGCGTCCCGCCCGCCATGCTCGAGGAGGTCCGCAGCGTCCGCGACGAGGCCGGTCTCGACGCAATGAAGAAGCGCCTGCCCGTCGAAGCCTACGCATCCCTCTTCTACTACTTGTGCGGCGAGCCTTACGAGAAGCTCGTCCTCGAACGCGAACTCCCCAGCGAGCCCGTGGACACCAGCGACTTTGAGACGGCCCTCGGCCGCTCCGACTCGCGCGTCCGCTTCTTCGTGGTGGACGACGAGGCGGCCTTGGAAGAGGTGCTCAGCGCGCCTCTGGAGCATTGGCGCGTCTTCCTCCATCCGTCCCAGCGCAGGCTGGTGGAGCGGCGGTGGAACGGTCCCGTTCGCGTATTGGGTGGCGCAGGCACCGGCAAGACCGTCGTGGCCATACATAGGGCTCGCTGGTTGGCCCGGAGAATGGTGGAACGGGACGAAGCGGCCCGAGGGCAGGCGCGAGCGGGCCGCCGACAAACCCGGGCGTACCGCGAGAGGGACCGCATTCTGTTCCTCACCTTCACGCGCAACTTGGCCGCCGACATCGAGAACAACCTGGGCTCCATCTGCTCGCCGGAAGAGATGGAGAAGATCGAAGTGGCGAACCTGGACAAATGGGTCGTGGGATTCCTGCGCCGCAAGGAATACGATTTCCGCATCGCGTACCGGCGGGACTCGCATGCGTGGAACCGCGCAATGGACCAGCGGGACGCCGGCGTGAGGCTCCCGGAAGCCTTCTACGAGGAAGAATGGGAGCAGGTGGTCCAGGCCGCCGGGATCGAGACGGAGGAGGACTACCTGCGGGTCTTTCGCGCGGGACGGGGCACGCCGCTGAACCGCCGGACGCGGGCGAGGGTCTGGCCGGTGTTCGCCGAGTACCGGGTGCAGTTGGCGGAGCGGGGCGTCAAGGAAGTGGACGACGCGTACCGGGACGCCGCTGCGCTGCTCGCCGCCGAACCGCAGGGCGCGGGATACGCCGCCGTCATCGTCGACGAGGCGCAGGACCTGGGCGCTCCCGCGTACCGGCTGATTCGCGGCATCGTGCCCGTCGGCAAGGACGACTTGTTCGTCGTGGGCGACGGGCACCAGCGCATCTACGGGCGACGCAATGTCGTCTTGGGACGGTGCGGCATCAACATCCGAGGCCGGTCCAGGAAGCTGCGGCTCAACTACCGCACGACCGAGGAGACCCGCGATTGGGCCGTGCGCCTTCTCGAAGGCCGGGAGATCGACGACCTGGACGGCGGCCGGGACGACAACCGCGGCTTCAAGTCCCTGACCCACGGTCCTGCGCCCAGCTTGGCCCATTTCGGTTCCGCCGACGAGCAGGCGGACTGGATCGCCGGCTATCTGAAGGACATGTCGCGGCGCAGCGAGCTGCTCCGGGGCGCCTGCGTCGTCGCGCGAACCAACAACGAACGCGACGCCGTGGCCGAAGCCCTCCGGTGCCGCGAAGTGGAAGTTTGCGTCCTGGAGCGCGCCGGCCCCGACGCCGATCAAGACGACTGCGTCCGCTTGGCCACGATGCACCGCGTGAAGGGCCTGGAGTTCGACCGCGTGGTGATCGCCAGCGCCAACCGCAACTTGGTGCCGCTGCCCGTGGCGATCCGAAGCGCCGGCGACGAAGCCGCACGCGAGTCCGCCGAGACCTTGGAACGCGCCCTGGTCTACGTCGCCGCGACTCGCGCCAAGAAGGAGTTGCGGGTGCTGAGCTACGGGCGCCGAAGCCGGTTCTTGCCGGACGAGGACGAGGAGGGGGAAGGCGCGGGCGGCGCAACGGACGAGTGAGCACCGTCTGGCAGCGCCGGTTGCGCAAACTCCGGTGAGCGTCGTCCGGCAGCGCCGATTGCGCAAGCTCCGGACGCTGTTCGTCCACCGCTGGCACGCGGCCCAGACCATCGGCGAGTGGTTCGGCGCCGACGCGGTTGGGGAGCGATTCGAGCACATCAACCACAGCCGGTCGCTGGTCGAGCACGTGTGGCGGTGCGGTCCGTTTGCCGAGGCGGCCGACGGTTCGGGGCGCGTCCCTGTGCGCGAGGTTCGCCATTGCCTGAGGGACGTCGTGGCGCCGGTGGCGGCCCAAGGACGCGAGCACCTGGAGCAGGCGGTGCGGTACGCGGCGCTGTTCGGGGGGGACGGATCCGGGGCGAGGACAGAGCTCTTTGCGACGCTGTCCCGCGACCCCAAGGGCGCCCGAGTGGCTTCGGAGGCGACGGGGCGGACGCCTCGCTCCTCGACGGTCGCCGTCGCGCTGGTCGAGGGCAGGCGCAGGCGCTTCGTGGTACACGACGAGGCGCTGGCCGCGATGCTGGAGAGCATCCACGAAGATCCGCCGCCCGCCGTGTTTCGATGGCTAGCGGTCTTCAGAATGGCCGTCTCCGCCATGATCACCACGATGCCCGTGTTCGTCGTGAAGAAACTTCTTCCGCGACACGCTGGCAGGGTTCGTGGCGGGCCGGTATCTGCAGCTGCCCTTCCTGGGCACGCTGTCCGGCAGCGTCCACGCAGTGCACGATCTGGCCACAGGACGTTCCGCCGCCATGCGAGAGTACCTGCTTCAAGGCGGCTTCTACTCGGGGCTCGTGGAGTCGGAGACGGACTTAGGCCCCGTCCGGGGAACCAGGCAGCGCAGGACCGCGGGCCGTACGCAGGTCAAGCGCCATTGGACCCGGCTCGTCCATCTATTGACCCGTCCCGCGTGGATTGCCGAGGCGGGCACACGCGTCAACCGTCGGCGACACGGCCAGACCTTCGTGCGCGGCTGGACCGGCCACCTGGGCAACGCCGCCGTCGTCTTCCT
Organism: Longimicrobiales bacterium; assembly: GCA_958295645.1. GTDB lineage: Bacteria > Gemmatimonadota > Gemmatimonadetes > Longimicrobiales > Gaopeijiaceae. Next base: position 1,822,276 of record OY282361.1, on the reverse strand, counting down.
GGACGAGCGTCTCTGGGACGAAGAGGCCAACGGACCCAAGCCCTTCCCAAGGACCCTGCGCCTGCTCACCGGCCTCTACAGCCTCCATCCGCCCAAGCCCCGCACCTACACCCGCTTCGGCAACGAGTTCTACGAAATCTCCGACTGGGCCGACGATGAGGTCCGAGGCAAGTCCTGCCGTGCCGCTCGCGACCCGCCACGCTCGCCGCCTGCGAAGCGAACCGCAGGACCAACCGCATCGCCCGCGAGGCCTCCCAGTTGCGCCGCGACGGGGACGACGTCCGCACCGGCCCCGCGCTCGCCCGCGCAGACAAGGAACACCGCCTGGACGCCCTCTATCGGCAGATCGACGATCTGTTCCGAGAGGCGCTGCCGGAGCTGCGCGAGATGCGGCGGCGGTAGCGGCGAGACCGCACAGGCCGCGCGTCGGCCGCCCCGCCGCTGAAACTCTTTCCGCGCCCCTGCCGTAGTTATCTTCCACGCGGAAGGCCGGCCCGCATGACGGGTCGCCCCTTCCTCGGAACTTCGGACAGGCAAGCCGATCGAAGAGGCGTCCGGGGTCTTAACCATATATCGAGGAGAGACAGCAGAATGAGCATCACACGCTCCATGAGAGGGATTCGGGCCGGGCTGGCAGTGCTGGCGCTGGCTATTGCAGGGCCGTTGGCGGCGCAGAACGGCGACGACACGCCGATCGTCGAGATCGAGAAGATCGAAGCGACGGCTGCGAAGCACCTGACGGACGGCGGCAACTGGCACCGCGCCGCTTCCTTGTTCCGCCGGGCGGCGGAGCTCCGGCCCGCGGGCGACGAGACTGCGGTGGAGGATCTCCTGCGCGCCGGGCGGCTCTCGTTCTACCAGGGACACGAGCGGCAGGCGGTGCGCGACTTCGAGTCCGCCGGCGTGCGCGCGCTGGATCGGGGCGACGTGATCGTCGCCGCCAACGCCTTTGCCGATGCGGCGTGGGTGGCGGAGTCCAATGGCCAACCCGCCGAGGCGAACGAATTGCTGAGGCGAGCGCAGATGCTGGCGAACTCGCCGTTGCTCGGCGACCATGCGCGGGATATGCTGAAGACGAGGTGGGAGGTGACCGGCATCCAGCCGTAAGGATGCCGGGTGGGGCGGCCTTTCGGGGCCTTGAGCCTTCGGGCTTGACCTGAAAGGCCTGCTGGCGGGGTGTCTCCTTCGGGGTGGGGGAGGCGCCCCGCCTTTTTTTGCCCGTCCCGCGGGTCAGCCCGGCGTCAGCGCAGCGCTCGCGGCAGGATCAAGTCCGCGAGCCGCCCGCCGGCCATGTCTTCCCAGCCGTCGCCGTCCAGCTCCACGATCGCGACGGCTCCGGTCGGCATGTTGCGGCCGACCAGCCTCAGCAGCGAGGGGCGTCCAGTGGCCGGGAGTTCAGCCGCCAGGCCGTGGATGCCGGGATTGTGTCCGAGCGCCATCACCGTGCCCGCCTCGGCGGGAGCGGACTGCAGGGCGGCCAGGAGGCGCGCCGTCGAACCGAGGTAGAGCCCTGGCAGCCAATCGACCCGCGGCCGGCCCGGAAGGTGGGGCTCCATCAGCGCCCAGGTCTCCCGCGTCCTGACGGAAGTGCTGGAGCACACGTAGTCGGGCGCATGTCCTCTTTCGGCCAAGGCGCGGCCTACGTTCGGAGCGTCCCGCAGCCCGCGCCGGGAAAGCGGCCGGTCGTGGTCGGGCAGGCGCGGGTCGCTCCAGTCCGACTTGGCGTGTCTGGCGATCAACAGCGTTCTCACGAGCCCTCCTCGGTCGCGTGTTCCTGGGCCACTGGACCAACTTGGCCCTATCTTCAGTGCACGCAAGCTATCACGCTGACGAAGCACGCAAGACGAACCAAGGAGCGAGACGAAATGCCAGACACGCCGAACGGGCGGTTCTGCTGGTACGAACTGATGACGACGGATCCGGAAGCGGCCCAAGCCTTCTACGCGCGGGTGGCCGGGTGGACCACCTGTCCCTGGGAAGACGGCGAGACGCCGTACACGATGTGGATGAGCGGCGAGAGGCCGATCGGCGGCGTGATGACGTTGCCCGAGGAGGCGGCCGCCTCCGGAGCGCCGCCGTGCTGGCTGGCGTACGTCTCGACGCCGGACGCCGACGCGACCACAAGCAAGGCGACGAGCCTCGGCGGCAAGGTTCTGCACTCGATGGACATTCCGAAAGTGGGACGGATAGCGGTTCTCGCCGATCCGACGGGGGGCGTGCTCTCGGTGCTTCAGCCCGAGGAGGAGACGCCGGGCCACGACGCCTTCGCGGAGGTGGGCGAGTTCTCCTGGCACGAGCTGGCCACCCGCGACTGGAAGGCCGCCTGGGCCTACTACTCCGACCTCTTCGGCTGGCAGGAGGCCGACCAGATGGACATGGGCGAGATGGGCGTCTACCAGATGTTCGGACGCGGCGCCCATCCGCTGGGCGGGATGTTCAACGGGCCCGAGGAGAGGCCGGTCGGCTGGGTGTTCTACGTCCGCGTGCCGGACGTGAACGCGGCCGTCGAGACCGTCAAGGAGCTGGGCGGACAGGTGATGAACGGCCCCATGGAAGTGCCGGGCGGCGATCTCGTCGCCCAGTGCATGGACCCCCAGGGAGTGGTCTTCGCGTTGCACTCGACGGCGCACGAAGGCGCGGAGGCAGGCTAGGAGACCAGCGCAGACAAGGAAGCGCGGACGAGGCCGCGCCGCAACGGACCCCCTGCGGTCAGGCTACGTCGATCGACTCGTCCAGAAACACGTCCTGGATCAGGTTGAGCAGCGCGACGCCCTCCGCCATGGGCCGCTGAAAGGCCTTGCGGCCAGAAATCAGTCCCATGCCGCCTGCTCGCTTGTTGACGACCGCCGTGCGCGCCGCCTGCGCGAAGTCGCTGGACCCGCTCGAACCGCCTGAATTGATGAGACCCGCTCGTCCCATGTAGCAGTTGGCGACCTGGTAGCGCGTCATCTCTATGGGGTGCGCGCCCGGCGTCAACTCCTCGTAGACGCGGGGGTGGGTCCGCCCGAAGCCGACGGCGAGGTATCCCCCGTCCACTTCCGGTTGCTTCTGCTTGATGATGTCGGCCTGGATGGTGACGCCGAGATGGTTGGCCTGGCCGGTCAGATCGGCGGCGCCGTGATAGTCGGTCCCGTCCTTCTTGAAGGCGCTGTTTCGGAGATAGCACCACAACACGGTGGCCATCCCCAGTTCGTGGGCCATCTGAAACGCTTCGGAGACTTCCTGGAGCTGTCGCGAACCTTGTTCGGAGCCGAAGTAGATCGTAGCCCCGACCGCCGCCGCCCCAAGTTCCCAGGCCTGCTGCACGCTCCCGAACATGACTTGGTCGTAGCGGTTCGGATGCGTCAGCAGCTCGTTGTGGTTGAGCTTCGCGAGGAAGGGGATCTTGTGCGCGAAGGCGCGCGAGCAGGCCCCGAGCACGCCCAGGGTGGAGGCCACCGCGTTGCAGCCGCCCTCGACGGCGAGCTCGACGATCTTCGCGGGATCGAAATAGGCCGGATTCGGGGCGAACGACGCGCCCGCCGAGTGCTCGATCCCTTGGTCCACCGGCAGAATCGAGAGGTAGCCGGTGCCGGCCAGGCGTCCGTGGCCGAAGACGTGCTGCATGCTGCGCAGCACCTGGGGACTGCGATCCGTCTGCGCGACGACGCGGTCCACGAAGTCCGGGCCGGGAAGGTGCAGATCCTCCTTCGGAAACCCCCGGGCGCGGTAGCCGAGGAGGTCTTCCGCCTCGCTGCCCAGGAGATCGTGGTGATCGGGGATTTGGCCGGAGTGCTTCCGGCGAAGCCATCGCCAACCGGCCGGGCCGCTCATCTGGCGCTCCCGATCGGGTCGCCGGACGGCATTGGAAGCGCCTGCGCGGGCACGGTGTTCTCGATCCGGGCCTGCCAGCGGCGGATGTCGGCGTGGACGAGGCGTTCGTGGGGCGACTTGTCCAGCCGGTCGCCCGCGATGCGGCCGCCGATGCGTCCGGCCAGGCGTCCCAGCCCCGACGTCGTGCCTTCGGTCAGCCCTTCGAGCTGTCCGGCCAGCCGGTCGAGCCGGTCCGACAGCACGGCGCGGACTTCGGGCGATGCGGCCGCGCTGCTCGCCTGCTGCATCATCCTGTCCACCACGGCCCTCTGGACGACGTGCAACACCTGCATCGCATACTCGTCGCCGGGCTTGTCGGCGCCCCAGGTGGCCTCCAGCAGCCTGTCCGTCACCTCTTCCAAGTTGGGATAGTCCTCGTCGATGCTTCCGTAGGCGACCAGCCGCGCCATGCGCGCCGGATGCAGAATCTCGCCGACGGAGAAATCCGCCGAGGCAGCGGCCGCCGCGAGCGGATCGAACAGCAGGTCGGTGCGGCCGGGGAACGCTTCGCCTTCCTGATGACGGTAGGCCGGCGGCGGGATCATGGCCACGAGGTCCTCGGGCAACGCGAGAAAGTCGGCGGTCAGCGTCGAAAGAATCGCTTCGAGGGCTTGGCGTTGCTCGTCGCCGGGCACGATCTCCACGGGCCTCTGTCCGTCCCCCTTCACTGCATAGCGATAGTTCGCGCCGCCCAGGCTCTGGGCCGCCGCGCGCAACTGAAAGCGGTGATGCATGTACAAGGGCAGCAGCACGTACTCGAGGTCCGAGAGGGGGCGGCCTTCGCGAATCGCGTCCTCGCCGAAGCGCTCCATGCCGATGTTGCGCACCCTGATTTCGTGCTCCAGATGGTCCACGAGGTTGGCGCCGTTGTCCCAGACGCCGGCGTAGGGATGGCCCGCGCCGATGAAGTTGTTGTTGCGGTGCGCCATGAACTCCAGACCCGCGTCGATCCCCCGCATGACGATGTCTTCGAGTGCGGCGGCTTCGTCCGTGCCTTCCGGGAACTCACGGTACAGCCAATCGACCGACAGCTTGTCGTACTCGCCGATGCGCTGCACGTAGGCGTTGGACAGGTCCAGCTCGCCGCCCCTGATCTCGACGAGCGGGGCGGGGTAGTCCATGACGCTCTCGCGCCCGTACGTGCTCGCCAGATAGTTGTGCGGGAAGCCGAGCGTGTGGCCGACTTCGTGCGCGGAAAGCTGGCGCACCCGGGCCAGGGCCATCTCCACGGCGTCTCCGTTGCTGGCCATCTCGGCGAGATACTCGAAGACCGGCGCGGCGGCCAGACAGGCGCCGCCGTCCTCGTCCGCGAAGGGCGCGGTCATGCCCTGCGCAAGCAGATAGTCCTGGCGGAGGCGAAGGCTGCCCAAGTTCACCACGCCCCGGATGATCTCGCCCGTGCGCGGGTCGGTGATCGTGTTGCCGTAGGAGTAGCCTCGCGTCCGCCGGTGCGTCCAGTGGATCATGTTGTAGCGGATGTCCTGCGGGTCAACGCCCGCCGGCAGGATCTCGACCTGGAAGGCGTTCAGGAATCCCGCGGCTTCGAAGGCGTCCGCCCACCAGCGCGCGCCCTCGACCAACGCGCTCCGGACGGGCTCGGGCGTCCCGGGATCCACGTAGTAGACGATGGGCTCCACGGGCTCCGACGGCTCCGGGCCTGGGCTGCGCCTCTGCAGCCGGTGGCGGGCGGCCAGGCGAATCCGCATGTCCTGGTCGATCGGGGTCGCGTAGTCGTAGATGGTCGGGCCGTTCACGCCGATGCGCGGGTCGGCCACGCGGGTCTCGTAGCCCTCGCCGGGGAGACGGATGAACGAGTGGTGCTGGCGAAGGGTCACCGCCTGCGGGTTGACCGCGACGCCGCGCACCAAGCCGCCGGGATTGCTGCTGGTGAGCGTGAGCAGCGCCTCGACCTCGGTGTTCTCGGGGAAGGACTGCGTGGCGGGCAGATGAATGGCCGAACGGGACTTGTCCAGCTGGAACGTTCCCTGGCCGCGCTGCGCCATCTGGGCGGCCGCTCCCCGGGCGTCGCGGACGAAGAAGGGCGTGGCGTCCACGAGCACGCGCCCGTCCGACTCGGCGACGACGTCGAAGCCCCAGTAGACCGAGGGCGCGAAGGCGTCGCGCACCGCTTGGACCTCCGTGGGGTTGTCGCTCCGCGCCTGGAACCGGTAGTTGGGCTCCATGAGCAGCACGCGCGGCCCGACCCGCTGGACCTCCAGCACGTGGGTCCCCCGCAACTGCCCCCGGTCGATGCCGACGGGGTTCGAGCCGAGCCCGGAGCCCATGGAGACTTGGTAGAGGAACTCGCCCGACGCGGGGTCCATCTCCCAGTACAGCGCGCCCTCGGCCTCGTCCCAGTAGAGGTTGAAGAAGCCCTCCATGGCGGTGGCGCCCTCGGTCTTCTCGGCGATGGAGGGGAAGGCGTCCTGGGCCGACAAGGGCGGTGGCGCGGCGGCGGCCAGGAGGACGGCCGCGGCGGCCAGGGCGGCGCAGGCCGGGGCGGAAACCAGCTTCGGGAGCCGGGGGAACGTGCTTGTCGTGGACATGAAGAGCGCCTCGTGCGTCGTGTGTTCGGTGGAGCCGCCCGCGCGCGGCTGGCGGCTCCTTGTGGAGGGCCGCGATTCCGGCGTCGCGGAAGCGGGACGGCCGCAATGCGTAAGAATGAAATCGGTTGGCCGTGGGGGCAAGCCCGTACCGAGGGGAATCAGGTCGGCGTCGTGCTCGCGGGGGGAAGTCGTGCGATGCTGGCGAAGGAGGCGTACTTTGCCGAGTCGTCCCGGGCCGGCGGCCTGACATCGGAGGGCGCGGCGGCTCGCGAGGAGCGTCTCGCCCGCGACACGAGCGCCCCGCCCGCGACAAGCGTCCCGCCCGCAACCAAGGAGAACGGAAATGGCGAAGACGGGGATGTTGGGCTTGGCGGCGCGCAGGGCGGCGGCCGTCTGCTTTGCGGCGGCGGTTCTGGCGGCCTGGCTGGTCGGCGCGGGTGCGGCGCAGGAGGCGCAGGCGGGCGGGCGAACCGCGGACGATCCCGTGGTGGCGCTCGAGGCGACGCCGGCGCGACTCGTGATGCGCGTGGGGGAGGCGGCGGCCGTCGGCGTCGTGGGCGTGACGCGGTCGGGGATGCGGGTGGAGGTCTCGGTGCGGTTGGTGGGGCCGCGTTCGGCGGTGCGAGTTCGGAGGGGCGTGGTGACGGCGGTGGCCGCGGGCGAGTACGAGCTTGCGGCCACGTACGCGGAGCCGGATGGGGAGACGGTGGCGCTGGCCGTGCCGGTGACGATCGACTGGCCGGCCGTGAGCGAGGTGCGGGTGTCGGTGGAGGGCGGTGCGCGGCTGTTTGCGGGCACGGCGGTGGGCGCGCGGGCCGAGGCGGTGCACGGGGACGGCACGCGACGGCCGCGGCCCCAGGTGGCTTGGCGGAGCGAGACGCCCGGCGTGGCGTCGGTGGACCGCTTCGGGCGGGTGGCGGGCGTGGCGCCGGGCGCGGCACGGATCGTGGCCTCGGTGGAAGGCGTGGAAGCCTCGGTGGCGCTGGAGGTGGAGCCGTTCGGCGGGCAGTCCCTTGAGCTCGAGGGCCTGCCGGGGTCGGTTCGGACGGGCGACGTGGTGCGCCTGCGGGCCGTGGTGCGCGACGGGCAGGGGGCCGTGTTGGAGGGCGTGCCGGTCGAGTGGTCGCACAGGTACGAGGCGCCGGAGGGCGTCCGGGCGCCGTCGGCGGCGGCCCAGATGCGGGATGCGAGCTTCGTGGCCGACGTGCCGGGCCTCTACACGGTGGTCGCGGCGGCGGGTCCGCTGGCCGCCAAGGGGACCTTCGAGGTTCTGGCCCGCGACGTGTTTCAGCAGCTGGAGATCTTGGGGCAGGGCAGGGAGCAGCGCGTGCGCACCACGGACTTCTGGGTCTTCGAGGGACGCGACGGGCGCGACTACGCGCTCACGGGCGCCAAGCGCTCGGACGGTCACGGATTCGTCTGGGACGTGACCGGTCCGAACATCTTCAAGACCGATTCCATCCAGGTGGACGCCCGGTCGGTCAACGACATGAAGGTGTCGCCGGACGCCCGCTACGCGACCATGACCCGCGAGGGCGCCTCCGACAGGCGAAACGGCCTGGTCGTCCTCGACTTGGCCGACCCCGCGCATCCCGTGATCGCCTCCGAGGTGTCCGGCTACGGGCTCACCGGCGGCGTGCACAACGCCTTTCCCACCGAGACGCACGTGTATGCGCTGGCCAACGGCGACAAGTACGTCATCCTCGACGTCTCCGACCTCTACAACCCGCGCTACGTCGGCGAGTACGACCACCCGGACAGCCGGTTGCACGACGTCTGGGTGATGGACGGGCTCGCGTACTCGGCCGAGTGGGGGAACGGGCTGGTCGTCGTGGACGTCGGCGACGGGCGCTGGGGCGGTTCGCCGGAGAATCCAGTGTTCGTGAGCAGCTATCCCTTGCCCACCGGAAGCACGCACGCAGTGTTTCCGTACGTGTCCAAGTCCACGGGCAGGCACTACGTCTTCGTGGGCGACGAAATCATGAACCGGCGCGGGCTGGCCTGGGAAGGACCGGGACCGGGACGCGGATCGTACCAGCTGCCCTACGATCCCCAGACGGGCATGCACGGCGTCCCCCTGGCCACGCAGGGACACGTCCAGATCATCGACTTCTCCGATCCCGAGAATCCCGAGATGATCGCGCGCTACGAAGTGCCCGAGTACGGCACGCACAACATCTGGGTCGAAGACGACAAGCTCTACCAAGCGTACTACGAGGGCGGACTGCGCATCGTGGACGTCTCCGGCGACCTCATGGGAAACTTGTACACGCAAGGCCGCGAGATCGCCGTCTTCAAGCCCTTCGATCCCGCCGGCTACATCCCCAACTCCCCGATGACTTGGAGCGCGATGCCCTTCAAGGGCCGCGTCTTCTTCTCGGACACGAATTCGGGACTGTGGTCGGCCCGCCTAGTACCGAGGAGCAGGCCCGTCAGCTGAACTGCGTCGGCGCTTGCCGACGGTTCGCGGCGCCTTCGTTCGTCAGCGGCTCGTCCGTCCGCCGCGCAGTCCGGCGGGCCGCCGCCGCCGCAGGCGCTTGCCTTCCGTCTCCATTACGTGCGCCCAGTCTATGAGCGCGCGAAACGTGCCCGCGCCGTCCGGGCCTTCGGGAACGCGCTGCACGTAGCCTCCGTCGGCGCCCATGTCCCATGCGCAACGCTGATCCGCCAACTGCACGTCCAGCACATGGCGGAGTTCGGCGCGCAGCGAAGCGTCCTCGACAGGCACGAGCGTCTCCACGCGGGCGCTCAGGTTGCGCCTCATGCAGTCCGCCGAGCCTATGTAGTACTCTTCGTCGCCGCCGTTGCGGAAATAGTAGATGCGGGAGTGCTGCAGGAAGCGGCCGACGATGCTCACCACTCGGATGTTCTCGGACAAGCCGGAGATCCCGGGGCGGATCCTGCAGCTGTCGCGCACGATCAGGTCCACCTTCACGCCGCGCATCGACGCAGCGTACAGCGCCTTGGTGACCTCGGGGTCCTCCAGCGCGTTCATCTGGAACTGGATTCGCCCGGGCGACTTCTCCGAGTGTCCGGCGGCCTCGCGCTCGATGCGTTCCAGCAGGGCGGGGCGCAGACGCTGGGGCGCCGGCAGGAGCTTCCAGTAGCGGCGCGTGGGCCGGTAGCCGGTGGTCAGATAGTTGAACAGTTCGGTCAGGTCCGCGCCGATTGCGGCGTCGCTGGTGAGGAGACCGTGGTCGCAGTACGTGCGAGCAGTGCCCGCGTGATAATTGCCGGTGCCCAGGTGGGCGTAGCGGCGAAGCCCGTCGTAGTCCTGGCGCACCACGAGAATGAGCTTGCAGTGCGTCTTGAGGCCGAGCACGCCGTAGGTGACGTGGATGCCGTGCAGCGCCAGCGCGTTCGCCCACTGAATGTTCGCGGCCTCGTCGAAGCGCGCCTGCAGCTCGATGACCACTGCGACCTGCTTGCCGTTGCGGGCCGCCTCGACCAAGTGGTCGATGATGCTGCTCCGCGGCGCCATGCGATAGAACGTCATCTTGATGGCGCGCACCTTCGGGTCGTGCACGGCCTCGCTCAGAAAGCGTCCGACCGAAGTGTCGAAGGCCTGGTACGGATGGTGAAGGAGAAGCGATCCGGCGTCGCGCACGATGTGGAAGATGGGCCGGTCGTTGAGGAGGGCGGGATGTTCCGCCGGATGATGCGGGTGATAGGCGAGGCCGTTCTTCGCCATGCCATGGATTTCGGCCAGGTCGGCGAGCCCCAGCAGTCCGCTGCCTTCGTAGACGTCGCTGGTCTGCAGGCCGAGCTCCTTGGTCAGGACGGCGCGACGCACCGGGTCCATCCCCTCCTCGACCTGAAGGCGCACGATCGGCGCGAGCCGCCGCTTGCGCAGTCCCGCCTCGATGTGTTCCAAGAGGTCGTCCGCCATGTCCTCGTCCACGTCGTAGATGGCGTTGCGCGTGACGCGGAACATGTCGCAGGAGATGACCTCCATCCCGGGAAAGAGGATGTCCAGGTTGCTGGCCATGACGCTCTCGAGCGGCACCCACACGTCGTCTTCGGCAATCCTCACGAAGCGGGCGATGCCAGTGCCGACCGGGACCTTCACGCGCGCCACCGAGACGGTCTCGCCGCCGTTGCGCAGCGTGACCAGCAGATTCAGCGACAGGTTGGACAGGAACGGGAACGGATGGGCCGGGTCCGTGGCCTGCGGCGTGACGAGCGGATAGATGTTGCGCAGGTAGTGGTCCCTCAGCCACGCGCGTTGCTCTTCGGTCAGATCCGCCAGGTCGGTGACGCGGACGCCCTCCGCCGCCAGCTGCTTGGCGACGACCCGGAACGCCGCTCTCTGCCTCGCCTCGAGCCGCCGCACCACCTTGGCACACTCCTCGATCTGCTGCGTCGGCGTGCGCCCGTCCACCGTGCGCTCGGTGATGCCGGCCTCGACCTGTTGCTTGAGGCCCCCGATCCGCTTCATGAAGAACTCGTCCAGATTCGACCCGACGATCGCGAGGAAGTTGACCCGCTCCATCAGCGGCGTCCGAGCGTCCTCGGCTTCGTGCAGCACCCGGAAGTTGAAGTTCAGCCACGTGAGCTCGCGATTGAGGTAGTACTCGGGCCTGTCCAGGTCGTGATCGGTCCCCCGCGCAGGGACGGGCGTGGGGTCGGGAGGCGTGGAGTAGCGTGGGGCGGCTGGCGTGGCCTGCGGTTCGGCGGGGCTGCCGGTTGGCGGCGCGGGGGCCTTGGCGGGACGCGGGCCGACTTCGGTTGCCGCGCCTGGGGCTGCGGTTCGGCCGATGGCGGGAGCGAGCGGCGGGGTGGAGTGCGATTCGGCCGTGCGAGTGGTGGAGCCGGCTGCCAGCGTCCCGGCCGTGGAGTTGTTTCCGGCTGTTTCCGGGTGCTGGGCCTCCGCTGGGCGCGATGCCTGCGTGTTCTGGGAGCTGGGGCTGGCCATGGCGCACCGTCCGGGAGATCGAAGCGAGGTCTCGTGGAGCGCGGCGTCTTGGAACGCACGGAGTATCGCTCTTCGTAAACATATGTTCTTGGCGGGTTTCGGGGTAGCCTTGCGATTTTAGGGGCTTGCGAGCTTAGTGGGTCTTCGGAGGCGCATCTTGCCCGTCCCGGCGACGTGAAACCGCCGTCCCCAATGACAACCACGACCAGCGGAGAGCGAAGCTTCCACCGCGCCGAACCAAGGAATCGAAACGATGACGAAGACGGACCCACAGCCGGTCGCGGATCGCGACTTGGACTGCGCCCAATGCGGCGCGAAGACGGTAGCAACGACCTGGACTGACGACGCTCTGGTCTGGGGGTCTGGGGATTCGGCGGCAACCCTCACGGTCCACATCCCCTACCGCTCCTGCAGCTCTTGCGGTTGCACGTACCTCGACCACGAGGCCGAGGACATCCGCCACAACGCGGTATGCCGTCACCTCGGAGTCAAGGATCCGGACGAGCTTCGGCGCTTCGGCAATCGGAAATAGCGGAGTTGACGGGCCGGAGCCGATGCCCGGCGGAGGGGTGACGCCGCCCTTCGCGAGACAGGGCGAGCATGGAGCGAGGAGGACGGCGGACCAGTCCGGATCGGTATATTCAGCCGACCGGCGCGGTGCGCGGCGCGCGGACTCCGATCCCCGATCAGGCGGCGACTTCAGCGTGTACTACGAGACCCGGCGGAGGCTGGAACGGGCCTGTCCGGCGGCTTTCTTGGACATGGCGGCGGGCGGCGCCAGGGGCTTTTGGGCGTTCGGCGAGCGGTGGGTGGCGCACGCGGGCGTCTTGGAGGACTTGGTCGTTCGGGAAGACGCGGGCGGCGGCGCTGGGGCGGGATCGGGCGGCGGGGACGAGCGGTCGCGCTTTCGGGCGGTCGAGAGGCTGGCGGGGCGGGCCTTGGCGGCTGGGTGCGGTGGAGAGGGCGCGCGGGTGTTCGGGGGATTCTCGTTTTCGGGACGGCATCGGGCGGACGGCGTGTGGGCGGCGTTTCCGGCGGCGCGGTTTCATCTGCCTGTCGTCGAGATGGAGTTTCGTGCCGGAGAGGGCGAGTCGTGGCTGGCGGTGCGCGACCGGGATCCGGCGCGGGCCGAGGCGGAGTGCGGGCGATGGGCGGCGGCCGTCGAAGCGGGGGCGGGGGCCGAGCGGGGGGACGAGACGACGAACGGACGCGGCGCCGCGGCGCCGCGGGTCTCGGGCGGTCTGCAGGCGGCTTCGTTGGACCGAGGCATGGGAAGGGCGGCCTGGGACGAGATGGTGGGCGCCGCGCTTCGGCGGATCAAGGCGGGCGAGGCGGAGAAGGTGGTGCTGGCCCGGACGGTGGAGGCGAGCCCGGACGGCGAAGTGGAGCCGGCGGCGTTGGCCTCGGCGCTGTGGCGGGAGAACCGGGGGAGCTACGTCTTCCTGTTCGAGCCCGTGGCGGGGCAGGCGTTGGTGGGCGCGGCGCCGGAGACGGTCGCGACTCTGGCCGGCGGGGCGTTTCGGGCCACGGCGGTCGCGGGGAGCGTGGGCGTGGGAGCCGACTCGGTGGAGGCGGCGCGGCTGGGGCAGCGGCTGTTCAACAGCCTGAAGGACCGGGCCGAGCACGACTTCGTGGTGAAGGACATGGTGGCCCGGCTCGAGGCGCTGGGATGCGCGGTTCGCCGCGACGTGGAGCCCCATATCCTGGCGCTGGCCCACATTCAGCATCTGGAGACCAAGATCGCGGCGGAGGCGCCGCCCGGCTTGGCGTTGCTCGAGGCGCTGGCCTCGTTGCATCCGACGCCTGCGGTCTGCGGGATTCCCCGCGAAGTGGCGCTGGGAATCCTCACCGAGAGCGAAGTGTTCGATCGCGGCTGGTACGCGGGGCCGGTGGGCTGGTTGGACTCGGAGGGCCGCGGCGTCTTCGTTCCGGCGCTCCGGTCGGCGGTTCTGTCGGGAGGACGCTGGCGGCTCTTCGCGGGCGCCGGGATCGTGCCGGGCTCCGATCCGGCACTGGAGTGGGAGGAGACCGAGATCAAGTTGCGCCCGGTGCTTCGGGCGATGGCGCGGGTCTGCCGGGGCGGCGGCCTCTTGGCAGGCGCACGGTGACGGCCGGCGAACTGAACTTGGCCTGGGCGCGCAGGATCGTGGGTGCGCTGGCCGAGTGCGGGCTGGAGGAAGTGGAGGTTGCGCCCGGGTCCCGGTCGGCGCCGCTGGTGCTGGCGCTTTCCGGAGTGGCCGGGCTCCGTGTCCGCGTTCACTTGGACGAGCGGTCGGCCGGCTTCTTCGCCTTGGGATACGGGCGGCGCGCAGGGCGTCCCGCCGCCGTCGTCACGACGTCGGGCACTGCGGTCGCGAACCTGCTGCCCTCCGTGGTCGAGGCCGATCTCTCGGACGTGCCGATGATCCTGCTGACGGCCGACCGTCCGCCCCGGCTTCGCGGCGCCGACGCGCACCAGACCATCGACCAAGTCGGCATCTTCGGGCCGCGGCTGCGCTGCGAGGCCGACCTGCCCGTGCCGTCGGAGGCGGGTCTGGATGCCGTCGCCGAACGCGCCCGCGCCGCCGCCGCCTCCGCAGTCGGGCCGCCCGGCGGACCCGTCCATCTCAACGTCGCCTTCGACAAGCCGCTGCAGCCGAAGTCGCCCGACTCGTGGAGGCGCGCCGCGGCCCTCGTCGCTCGGCCGCGGCCGCGGTCGCCGTCCAGCCGAACCGTTGGCGGACCAAGTCACGATAAAGCCGGCGCAGCCCTCGTCGCCCGGCGGCTGGCGGAGTCTCGCCGACCCGTCGTCGTCGCCGGCCCCTCCGACGATCCCGACGCGGAAGGGCCCGCGCTGGCGGACTTCTCGGCGCGGCTGGGCGTCCCCCTTCTCGCCGACCCCCTCTCGGGCGCGCGCTTCGCCTCCGGAACGCCGCCGCAGGCGCACCCGATCGGAGCGTACGAACACTTTCTGCGCCTGCCGGAGGCCGTCGAGAGCTTGGCGCCCGACTTGGTTCTCCGCACCGGACGCACGCCCACGTCCTTCGCCCTGGAGACGACCCTGGAGCGATGGACCGCCGCCCGCCAAGTCGTGATCGACGCAGGGAGCCGGCGCAAGGACCACCAGCGCCTAGCGGGCGACTACGTGCGGGCTCCGGCGGGAGAAACGCTGAGCCGTCTCGCCTGCGCGGACGGGGACGCAGGACTCCGCCAGGACGCCGGCCAAGCCGCTTGGGCAAGCCGCTGGCAAGCCGTCGAGGCCGTCGCCTGGGAGGCGGTGGAGACCGCCCTCGACGACGACGCGAACGAGGGCGCCTACGCCGCCGCCGTGCTCGAGGCGCTCCCCGCCGGGGCCACGCTCTTCGTCTCCAGCTCGATGCCGGTGCGCGATCTGGACGCCTACGGCCGCCCGTCGCCCCGGGGGATTCGCGTCCTGGCCAACCGGGGCGCCAACGGAATCGACGGAATCGTCTCCTCGGCGCTGGGTTGCGCCGCCGCCGCCGAACCGGTGGTCTGCCTTCTGGGCGACTTGGCGCTCTACCACGACCTCAACGGGCTCCTGGCGGCGCGCGACCTCGACCGCAACGTCGTGTTCGTGGTGATCGACAACGACGGCGGCGGCATCTTTCACATGTTGCCGATTCGAGCGTTCGAGCCGGCGTTCACGCCTCGTTTTGCCACGCCGCATGGACTCGACTTTCAGCACGCGGCCCGGCTCTACGGCATCCCCTTCGCCGACGCGACGACCCCGGCGGAGCTGTCCAGCGCCGTGAGAGCCGCCGTCGCCCGTCCCGGCGCCGAGATCCTGCGCGTCCGGACATGCCGCGAGACCAACCGGCGCCGCCACGAAGCCGTGCGCGAGCGCGTGACCGAGCGGGTGGGCGAGATTCTACGGCGCTCCCCTTAGTCCGCAATCCCCCAACCTCGGAGAGGCCGGTCCATGACCGCAACCGCGTGGCAGACCGCCAAGACCTACGAAGACATCACCTACGCGAAGCGCGACGGCGTCGCCCGGATCGCCATCAACCGCCCGGAGGTGCGCAACGCCTTCCGACCCGAGACGCTGTTCGAGCTGCTCGACGCCTTCCACGACGCGCAGGACGATTCCTCCGTCGGAGTCGTGCTGCTCACGGGCGAAGGGCCGAGCGCCGATGGGAAGTACGCCTTCTGCTCCGGCGGCGACCAGCGTGTTCGGGGCGACGCGGGCTACGTCGGCGGCGACGGGGTGCCGCGCCTGAACGTGCTGGTCCTGCAACGGCTGATCCGCTCCATGCCCAAGCCGGTGATCGCGCTGGTGGCGGGCTACGCGATCGGCGGCGGTCACGTGCTGCACGTCGTCTGCGACCTGACCATCGCGGCGGACAACGCCGTCTTCGGTCAGACCGGGCCGCGCGTGGGAAGCTTCGACGGCGGCTTCGGGTCCTCGTACTTGGCCCGCATCGTCGGCCAGAAGAAGGCGCGCGAGATCTGGTACTTGTGTCGGCAGTACGACGCCGCCGAGGCCCTGAAAATGGGGTTGGTCAACGCCGTGGTCCCGGTGGACCGGATCGAGGAGGAGGGGTTCGACTGGGCGCAGCGCATTCTGCAGCACAGCCCGCTGGCGATCCGGCTGCTCAAGTCGGCCTTCAACGCGGACGTGGACGGGCAGGCGGGCCTCCAGGAGCTGGCCGGCAACGCGACGCTCCTCTTCTACATGACCGAACAGGGGCAGGAGGGCCGCGACGCCTACCTGGAGAAGCGCAAGCCGGACTTTCGCAAGTATCCGTGGCTGCCGTGGTAGCGGCCGGGAGGCGGTCTTGAGCCGGTTGGGCGCCTGGGTGCTGGCGGCCCGGCCCCGCACGTTGGCCGCGGCTGCCGCGCCGGTCGTGGCGGGGAGCGGGATCGCCGTGGCGGGCGGGGTCTTTGTGCGCGGCCCGGCCCTGGGCGCGCTCGCGGGGGGCCTGCTGATCCAGGTCGCGGCCAACTTGGGCAACGACTACTACGACTTCGTGAAGGGGGGAGACACGGAGGAGCGGATCGGGCCTGTGCGCGCGACGCAGGCCGGGTTGCTGGCGCCGGAGTCGGTGCGCCGGGGGATGATCGCGGCGATGGCGACGGCGACGGCGGTGGGCGTCTACTTGGCGGCGGTGGCGGGCTGGCCGGTGGTCGTGGTCGGGGCCGTGTCGCTGGCTTGCGCCGTGGCGTACACGGGCGGACCGTATCCCTTGGCGTACCATGGCCTGGGGGACGTCTTCGTCTTCGTGTTCTTCGGGCCGGTGGCGGTCGCGGGCACGTACTATGTGCAGGGGCTGTCGGTGTCGGCGGAGGCGCTCTGGGCGGGCGTGGGACTGGGCGCGTTCAGCACGGCCATCCTTGTCGCGAACAATCTGCGAGATCGCGAAACGGACGCGGCGGTGGGGAAGCGCACGCTTGCGGTGCGGTGGGGGGACGGCGGGGCCGCGGCGGAGTACGTGGCCTGCCTCGGCCTGGCCGCGGCCGTGCCGGTGGCCGGGTGGGCTTGGGCGGGCTGGTCGGCGTGGACGCTGCTGGGACTGGCGGGCGTGGCGGGGTGCGGGCCGGCCGCGCGGGCCGTGCTGCGATTCGCCTTCGGATCGGGAGGGAAGGCGAACCGGCGCGCCTTGGCCCCCGTTCTGGAGCGGACGGCTCGAGGCGTGGCGGTCTACGGCGTTGGCGTGGCGGCCGGCTTCCTCTTGGGGACGCGCTGAGGGGGACGCCGGAGGATGACGCGGACGGACGCGAGCCCCGCCGCAACCTCCGGCGACGACCTCCGTGCAGCCGCCTCGGAGAGGCCGGACGGGCTGGCCCTCCACTGCGACGACGGCCGCTGGACGTGGCGCGAGCTGGACGCGGCCGCCGATGCCGTCGCCGACCGATGCTTGGCCGATGCCGTCCCCGCGGGTTCGGTGGGCGTGATCCGCGAGCCCCCCAGCTCCGCCTCGATCGCGGCCCTGTTCGGCCTGTGGAGGGCGGGACTCGTCGCGGCGCCCCTCCACGAGCGGCTCGCCCCCGCCGAGTTCGACCGCGCCCTGCGGCTCGTGCGGCCGGCCTTGCAGTTGACGCGGTCGGCCGAGCGATTCGAGGCCGGCGACGGCCCAGTGCGTCCGGCCTCGCACCCGGTGCGCCCGCCTCGGCGATTCGAGGCCGGCGGCGGCTCGGCCCGTCCCGCCTTGCGCTTCGTTCGGCAGGCGGTCGGCTCCGTCCCCGCCGGGCATCTCCGCGACGTGGACGTCCTGTTGCTCACTTCGGGGTCGTCGGGCGGCTCGAAGGCCGTGGGACTGGCGCGTTCCGCGTTCGCCGCCAGCGCCGTCGCCTCGGCCCAGCGCCTGTCGCTGACCTCCCGGGACCGTTGGGGGCTTTGCCTCTCGCTGGGCCACGTCGGCGGCTTGGCCCTCGTGTTGCGCGCGGTCGCCTTGCGGTGCGCCCTCCGTTGCTGGCGGCGCTTCGATGCGGAGGCGGTCGCCCGCGCAGCGCTCGCCGGCGAGGTGACGCATCTGTCCCTCGTGCCGGCCATGCTCGGCCGCGTCCTGGACCGATTGGACGGAGACGCCCCTCCGCCCGCTCTGCGCTGCGTGCTGGTCGGCGGCGCGGCGTTGTCTCCCAAGTTGCTCGAGCGGGCAGTGGCAGCGGGCTTGCCGGTTGCGCCGACCTGGGGCATGACCGAGACCGCCTCGCAGGTGGCCACGGCGCCGCCCGATCTGGCTCGGCGGACGCCGGGGACGGTGGGGCCGCCGTTGCAGGGGCTGGAGACGAAGGTGTGCGCGAACACTGCGGACGGACGGCGCGACAAGCGCTCGCTGGATGCGGAGCCGGGCGGAACCGGCGTCCTGGCCGTTCGGGGTCCCACGCTGGCCTCCGTGCTGATTCCCCAGCCCGGTGGCGAGCCCGAGCCGTTGCCGGTCGACGCGCAGGGTTGGTTTCGGACGCCCGACGTGGGCCGCCTGGACGCAGACGGACATGTCTGGGTGGAGGGACGGGCGGACGATGTCATCGTCACCGGAGGGGTCAACGTGGCGCCGAGCGAAGTCGAGCGCGTCGTCGAAGGCATGACGGGCGTGTCGGAGGCGGTCGTGTTCGGCGTGCCGGACGAGGAATGGGGCCAGCGCGTGGCGGCCGTCGTCGAAGCGGACGGCGCCGCGGTCGGCCCCGCCGACGTGTACCGCCATTGCCGCGCCCGCCTGTCCAGGGCGCAGTGCCCGTCGCGGATCGAGGTCGTGGACTCGCTTCCCCGCACGCCGACGGGCAAGGCCGACCGTGCCGCCGCCGCGTCGCGCAACCAGCCTGCTCCCAGCTTGGCCTGGGAGGCGAGGCCAGGCTCGTAGTCGCGAGGGCCTGCCGAAGGCCGGGGCAGCAAGGGCCTCCCCGGCGTTAGCTTGGACGCCATGATCGAGGAACTTCGCTGGCGCGGCCTGCTCGCGGACGCCACCGAGCACGCGGCCGCGGCCCTGTCGGTGGGCCAAGTGGCCGGCTACGTCGGCTTCGACCCCACCGCGTCGTCGCTCCACGTGGGCTCGCTCGTCCCCATCATGGGCCTCGTGCACCTGCAACGCGCGGGCCACTGTCCGATCGCGCTCGTCGGCGGCGGCACCGGGCTCATCGGAGACCCGTCCGGCAAGACCCGAGAACGCGCCTTGCTCGACCGCCTCACGATGGAGGAGAACGCGGAGGGCATTCGCAGGCAGCTGGCCTCGTTCCTGGACTTCGAGGCGGCGTCGAATCCGGCGCGGATGGCGAACAACCTGGACTGGCTGGACGGGCTAGGGTTGGTGGACTTCCTGCGCGACGTCGGCAAGCACTTCTCCGTCAACGCCATGTTGCGCAAGGAGTCGGTGAAGCGTCGGCTGGAGGACGAGGAGGCCGGCATTTCCTTCACCGAGTTCAGCTACCAGCTGCTTCAGGCGTACGACTTCCTGGAGCTGTCCAGGCGCCACGGCTGCACGCTCCAGATGGGCGGCTCCGACCAGTGGGGAAACATCACCGCTGGCATCGACTTGGTTCGTCGCATGGGCGGGCCGCAGTGCCACGGGGTGGTCTTCCCTCTGCTCGTCACCGCCCGCGGCCTGAAGTTCGGCAAGTCGGAGGCCGCCGAGACCGTCTGGCTGGACCCCGAGCGCACGTCGCCGTACCGCTTCTACCAGTTCTGGCTGAATTCGGAGGACGCCGACGTCGTCCGCTACCTGAAGCTGTTCACGCTCCTGGATCGCGACGAGGTGGACGACCTGGCCGAGGCCGTGCGCACCGCCCCGCACCGGCGCGAGGCCCAGAGGCGCTTGGCGGCCGAGGTCACGCGAACCGTCCACGGGGCGGACGGACTCGACGCGGCCTTGCGGGCGTCGCGCATACTGTTCGGCGGCAGTCCCCGGGGGCTCTCGTCCGCCGAGATCGAGGACGTCTTCGCGGACGTGCCGTCCACTGCGCTGGCGCGGAGCCGGCTGGAGGGCCCGGGCGCGGAACTGGCGGTGGTGATGGCCGAGGCCGGCATGGCGTCGTCGCGAAGCGAAGCGCGCCGCCTGATTCGCGACGGGGGCGTCTACGTCAACGGCGAGCGCGTCTCGGCGACCGACGGGACGTTGACGACGGAAGACTTGCTGGACGGCCGCTTCGTGGTCGCGCGAATCGGCAAGAAGCGGCACTTCGTGCTGGACGCCCGGTAAGGCGGACGCCTCTACATCGGCCTGCTAGGCACGGCGACCCGGTCTGCGAGGCACGGCGAATCTCCGATCCGGCGCAGTTGTTCCTGTCCGGCGTACTTGACTTTGCCGGCGGCAGGCGACAGCCTGCACAATCTTCGCGCTGATCCGCAACCGCCGACAACTTCGACAGGCCGCCATGAGCCGACCTCTGGTGGGAGTCGTCATGGGCTCCCGCAGCGACTGGAAGACGATGGAGCACGCCGCCGACGCGCTGGACGCGCTGGGGGTTCCCTACGAAGTGCGGGTCGTGTCGGCGCACCGGACGCCGGACCTGCTGTACGAGTACGCAGCGCAGGCCGAGAGGCGCGGTTTGGCGGTGATCGTCGCGGGCGCGGGCGGGGCGGCGCACCTGCCGGGCATGATCGCTTCGAAGACGGTGTTGCCGGTGCTGGGCGTGCCCGTGCAGTCCAAGGCCCTGCAAGGGCTGGATTCCCTGCTGTCGATTGCTCAGATGCCGGGCGGGGTGCCGGTCGGCGCTCTGGCTATCGGGACGGCGGGGGCGACGAACGCGGCCTTGCTGGCGGCGCGCATCCTGGGCTGCGGCGACCCGGAGGTGCGCGAGGCGGTGCGGGCCTTCGCGCGTGCCCGCACGGAGGAGGTCTTGGCCGGGGCGGACCCTCGGTTGCCCGCCGGGCGCTGAGCGGGGCGGCGAGCGGGCGGTGACGGTCGGCGTCTTGGGCGGGGGACAGCTGGCGCGGATGCTGGCGCTGGCGGGGAGGCCGCTCGGCCGGCGCTTCCTCTTCCTGGAGCCCGCGTCGAACCCGCCGGTCGCCTCCCTGGGCGAGGTAGTGCGCGGCTCCTACGACGACCCAGTCTGCCTGAACCGCATCGCGGCCGCGGCGGACGTCGTCACGTTCGAGTTCGAGGCCGTGCCCGCCAAGGCGGTTCGGCGGCTGGCGGCGGAGGTGCCGGTGCATCCTTCTCCCGCCGCTCTGGCCGCGGCCCAGGACAGGCGCGCCGAGAAGCGTCTGTTTCAGGAGCTCGGCATCCCCACGGCTCGCTCCTGCCCGGTGGACGGCGTCGGCGACCTGGCCGCCGCTCTGGCCGCGACCGGCCTGCCCGCAGTAGTGAAGACGCGACGGTTCGGATACGACGGCAAGGGTCAAGCCGTGGTCCGCTCGCCGGAGGAAGCCGCAGCCGCCGTGAAGGCGCTGGGTCCGCGGCTGATCGCCGAGTCGTTCGTGGACTTCGAGCGCGAGCTGAGCGTCCTGGGCGCGGCGGGCTTGGACGGCAGCCGCGTCTTCTATCCGCTGACCGAGAATCATCACCGCGACGGCCTGTTGCGAGCCAGCTATGCTCCCGCGCCGGACGTCTCTGCCGGCCTGCAGGCCGAGGCGGAGGTGCTGGCCGGCAAGATCATGGACCGGCTCGGCTACGTGGGCGTGCTGGCCGTCGAGCTCTTTCAGTCGGGGGGACGCCTGCTGGCCAACGAGATGGCCCCGCGCGTCCACAACTCGGGGCACTGGACGATCGACGCCGCGGGCGCCAGCCAGTTCGAGAACCACGTCCGCGCGGTGACCGGCCTAGCCCTCGCCCCGCCCGCGGCCCGCGGCCCGACCGCCATGCTCAACGTGATCGGGGAGATGCCCGACTTGCCCGTGCTCGCGGCGGTGCCCGGCGCTCACGTCCACCTCTACGACAAGACGCCGCGCCCCGGACGCAAGCTGGGACACGTGAACGTGACGGGGCCGGACGCCGAGGCCGTGATGGAGACCGCGGCGAGCGTCTGGCGGCTGCTGCCCGGTGCGGGAATCCTGCCGCCTCCGTCGAAGTCGAAGCCGGCGGACGGAGCGTCGCGCCGAACCCTGGTCAGCCGGCCGGTTGCCTTCGCGCCGGAGCTAGGCGACGATTAGCAGGCCGCCGGCCTCGGAGCTTCCTTCCCCGTTCCTTCCGGCCCAGTCCCTGCCGCCCCGCCCCGGACCCGCGCCTCGTGCTCGACGAAATCAAGTCCAAGATCAGCGACGAAGTCGACGTCCTGACGCGCGAACTCAACGTCGAGCTCCCGCGCCGGATACAGAAGGCGGTGGAACTCGGGGACCTGCGCGAGAACGCGGAGTACAAGTCCGCTCTGGAGAGGCAGCAGTTCGTCCAGGCCAGGCTCGGACACTTGGCGCGCCGCATGTCCGATCTGTCGAAGATCAACGTGGACGACATGCCGGCAGACCGGGTCGGCTTCGGCTCGAAGGTCACCGTTCGCGACATGACCCGGAACAGAGTCGTCGACTACACGATCGTGGCGGGCGACTACATGAACCTGGAGGCCGGCCACATCTCGATGGCGTCGCCGATCGGCAAGGGACTCATGGGCGCGCGCAAGGGAGAGGAAGTGACCGTGCGGCTTCCCGGCGGCGAACGCCGTCTCGCGGTGACGGAGCTGACGACGCTTCCCGAACAACTGAACGCGGACGAATAAGTTCGCAAGAAAAACACCCCCGGCAACCCCTGAACCGAAGTCCGAGGGCCACCGGGGGTGCAGAACCAGCCGCAACCCGGCGGCGAAGGCCGCCTACGGCGCGAGTGGTCGATCGTTGTTCGGCGTCAGACGCCGAAGCGGCGATCGCATGCCCTTGCCGGGTTGCGCTGGGTACTTTGACTGGACAAGTGATCACCTCCTTGGTTCGGGTGGGACATCGGGCTGGACACCAGTTCCCGCGTCGGCCGGTCCGCCGAAGCGTCGGCCAGGCGCTCGCCGAGCGCCACGCCTAATGTAATCGAGTCCCTACGCCTGCCGGTAGGCCCGCCGGAAGGCGACGGCGCTGACGAGGGCGGCGACCGCGATCCAGATCACTCCCCACGTCGTTGTGGATATGCCGGGCGTCATCTCGGCCAGCATGGCGGCGTCGGACTGAAGATGGGGACGGTCCAGGACGTCGCTCTTGATGTCGAGGATCGCGTAGAGGCAGCTGGTCAGCCCCAGCGTGACCAGGATGGGCTTCTGGAAGCTGGGTCGCAACTTCAATCCCGCCAGCATCAGCGCCCCTCCGAACGCCACGCCGAAGCCGAGCCCGAACGAGCCGTCCACGTAGAGCAACGCGAGAACCGTCACCAGTGCGCCCACCGCCACCACCACGGCACGCGACGGGACCCACTTCGCGCCTGCCGCCGAGAGAAGCAGCAGGCCCCACGCCAAGCTGCCCAGATAGCCGGCCGAGAGCGTCACGAAGGCGTTGCCGCCCGGGCAGCGGCATAGACCGCCCTGCCGCGGATCCAGTTCGATGCCGTCGACGAATCCCCCGGTCGCCACGGCCGCCGCCGCGTGGCTGATCTCGTGCAGCATGACGACGAAGATCTTGAGCGGATACAGGACGGGCGTGTCCCACGCCAGGAGCACGGCGGCGAAGTACACGCCGAAGCCGGCGAGAAAGCGCCACTTCATCTTGCGTTCGGCATTCGGGTCGGACATGGTCGGAATCCAGGCGCGGGCCGGCCGCCCGTCGGGCGTCTTCTTCGATCGGCGGCCTCTCCTCAAACCTACGACGATTCGGCCCCGAGAGTTCCGGCGGGGCCTTCGCGGCCTCCGCAATTGGCCGACGGCCCGTGCTTGGGTAGCTTGAAGGGATCGGCGTCCCCTCGGGTTCCCGCAAGCGCCCCGATTGGACTTGTCGCGCAACGATCCGCCAGCCCTGAAGACGCCGTCCCGAGAAGGGCGGCAGACCGAGAAGGGAACGCGATGAAGAGGACGAAGATCCTGGCCTTGGCCGCCGTTGCCGCCTGCGGTCACGACCTGCCGGGACCTCCTGCGGCCGGCGATCCTGCGCCGCCGTTCACGACCGTGGCTTTGGCCGGCGCCCAAGCCGGATCCCCCGACCTGCTCGGCGCTCCCTATCTGCTCAACGTCTGGGCGACGTGGTGCGCCCCGTGCCGGCAGGAGATGCCCGAGCTGCAACGGCTCCACGACGCGTATGCGGCGCAGGGGTTTCGGGTCGTCGGCGTCAGCTTGGACGACCGCGGAGCGGGCGAACTGATACAATCCTTCCTGGACGACATCGGCGTCACCTTCCCGGTCTACCACGACCCGTCGTCGGAGATCATGGACGCCTACGGCCTGATCGGGCTGCCGGGCAGCTTCCTGGTGGATTCCGAGGGCGTGATCGCGCGCAAGTGGGTGGGATCGTTCCACCCGATGAACGCGGACGTTCAGGAATCCGTGCGGGCGTTGCTTCCCGCACGACCGGGGGGTGCAGGCTGACCCCACCACCGACCGAGGTCCACTCGGGCCTGACCCGCGACCTGGGGCTCGTGTCGGCGCTCGCGATCGGCACGGGCACCATGATCGCGGCGGGCATCTTCACGCTGTCCGGCCTTGCCGTGGGCTACGTCGGCAGCGCGGCCATCGTCTCGTTCCTGCTCGCGGCGCTGGTGGCCGCCTTCACCGCGCTCACGTACTGCGAGTTCACCTCCATCTATCCGCGCTCGGGCGAGGGCTATCTGTACGCGCGCGAGACCTTCCCCTCGCTGGTGGCGTACCTGGTCGGATGGTGCCTCCTCCTGGGCTACGCCTCGTCCTGCGCCTTCTACATCGCCAGCCTCTCCACGTACTTCAACGAGTTCATCTGGCACGCGGCGGTCGCGGCGGCGCCGGGCCTGCTCTTCCTGGGCGCGCTCACGTTGCTCAACGTCAAGGGCACCAAGGAAAGCGGTACCTTCCAGGTCGTCGTGACGGCGGCCAAGATACTGCTTCTCGTGTGGTTCATCGGCGGCGGCCTGGGCAGCTTCGACGCGGCGATCCTGAGCGATCGCTTCAGCCGCGACGTACCGCTGATCGCCTCCACGGCCGCCCTGGTCTTCATCACCTTCTTCGGCTTCTCCGCCATCGCGGCCTCGGCGGGCGAGGTGGTCGAGCCGACCCGCACCATCCCGCGCGCCATCTTCATTTCGATGCTGGTGGTGACGGTGCTGTACGCCTTCGTGGTCCTGGTCGTCGTGGTCGCCGACCTGACCGACTACACGGAGGCCGCGATGGGGGTGGCGGCACGCGCGTTCCTGGGTCCCGCCGGGGGAGCCGTGATCGTGGGCGGCGCGATCTTCTCGATGATCTCGGCCTCCAACGCGTCGATTCTGGCGGGGTCGCGCGTGGTGCTGTCCATGAGCCGGCTGGGGCATCTGCCGGGCTTGATCGGCTTCGTGAGCGCGCGCACCAAGACGCCGGTCGCCGCGCTGGTGGCGATCGCCGGGTCGATCGGCGTGTTCGCCCTGCTCCTGCCGCTTCAGTCGCTGGCCCACTTCGCCAACTTGGTGCTGTTGCTGGCGTTGTCGATGGTCAACGCGGCCTTGATCGTGCACCGCCGCCGGTTTCCGGACCTGGTCCGTCCGTTTCGGGTGCCCTTCGTCCCGGTGCTGCCCGCCATGGGCATCGCGGCCAACATCTACCTGATGCTCCAGATTCCGGCGGGGTCGGTCGTGCTGGCCGTGGCGGCCATTGCGGTGGGCGTGGCCGGGTACGCCGCCTGGAAGGGGTCGCGCTTCGAGGCGCCGGGGCCGGAATCGAAGGTGGTGGGATTGAGGGCCTCGCCCTCCGATGCGGCCTTCCGGATTCTGTTGCCGGTCTACAACCCCAACACCGTCGCGCCGCTCCTGCGGATGGCCTCGTCCATCGCTCGTGCGCGGAAGGGGGAGGTCGCGTTGCTGCGGGTCGTCCAGGTGCCCGAGCAGCTGCCGCCGTCGATGGCGCGCGAACTCGTGGATCGCGAGAGCGAGGGCATGGAGGACTTGAGGGCCGCGGCGGCTTCGGTGGACGTGCCGGTGTCCGTGGAAGTGAGGGCCGGCCGCAACGTGGCCCGCGCCATCCTGGAGTCGGCGCGGAACTGCAAGGCCGACCTGATCCTCCTGGGATGGAAAGGTTACACGTCGACGGCGCGCCGAATCCTGGGCGAAGTGACGGACGACGTGGTGCGGCTGGGGCGGACCGACATCATGCTGGTCAAGTTCGGGCCCGGACGCGTGGCGCCGACCCGGATCTTGCTGCCTACGGCCGGGGGAGCGCATGCCCGCAAGGCCCAGAGCTACGCGCTCGACATGACGACGTCCGCGGGGGGCCGGCTGACGTTGGCGGCAGTGGCGCCCGCGACGGCTTCGGAGGCGCGCTTGGCGGAGGCGGAGTCGCGCCTGGCGGAGGAACGGGCCGAGCTTCCTGCCGAGGCCGCCGTGCAGACCCGCGTCATGCGGGGCGGAGTCGCCGAGTCGGTGGTGTTCGCCGCCCGAGAATTCGACGGCATCATGGTGGGCGCTTCGAGCGAGAGCTTCTCCAGCCGCATCCTGTTCGGCACGCTCCCCGAACGCATCGCTCGGGAGGCGCGCGGGACGGTGGTGGTGCTGAAGAGCCACGATCCCGTACGGGCCTTCGTGGGCCGGGTCGTGTCGGGATGACGTCAGCCACGGACCTGCGGATTCTCGGAGGCGCCGAGATCGCGGCGCTGATCCCCATGGCCGACGCGATCGAGACGATGGCGCGCGCCTTCGGGCAATTGTCGGCGGGCGAAGCCGAGATGCCGAGGCGAGTCGCGCTGGAATCCGGGCGCGGGATCAGCCTGTTCATGCCGGCGCGGTTGTCTGGGGCCGGGGAGCGAGGGGCCAAGGTCGTGTCGGTCTTCGAGGGCAACCGGGAGCGGGGCTTGCCGGTGATCAGCGGCTTGATTCTGATGCTCGACGACGACACGGGGATGCCGCGGGCGTTGCTCGACGCGGGCGAGCTGACCGCGATTCGGACGGCTGCTGCTGCGGGCTTGGCGGCCCGTCTGTTGAGCAGGCCGGAATCCCGGAGCCTGGCGGTGTTCGGCGCGGGGGCGCAGGCGGCCCGCCACGTCGAGGCGATCCGGGCCGTGCGGCCCATCCAGGAAGTGCGGATCGTGTCGAGGGGCGGAGAGTCCGCCCGTCGGCTGGCGGCTTCGCTGGAAGGGGTCGAGGCGAGGGCGGTGGACGCCCCGGCGACGGCGATCGACGGCGCGGACATCGTCGTCGCGGTCACCACGTCGCACACTCCGGTGTTCGACGGCACGGCCTTGCCTGCCGGCACCCACGTGAGCGGCGGGGGCAGCTTCACTCCCGGCGCGCGGGAAGTCGGCACCGAAGTCGTGGTGCGCGCGCGCGTGGTCGTGGAGGACCGGGTGGCGATGGAAGAAGCGGGGGACTTGATCGTCCCGGTGCGCCAGGGACGTGTGCCAGCGGACGTGATCGACGCCGATCTGGGCGAGATCGTCAACGGCGTCGCTCCGCGAGGCGCCACAGGGCGAGACCTGACCTTCTTCAAGTCGGTCGGCGTGGCCGTCCAAGACATCGCCATCGCGGCCGAGGCTCTGAAGCGCGCAGAGGCGCGTGACGCGGGGCTCCTAGTGGCGACGCCCTGCCGCACGAGTTCTTCGGAGCCTTGAGGACGGGGAAGCTCTCTCCATGCCCCCCCCCCCCCCCCCCGACTCGGCGAGGCCTCTTCGCGCCGCATTGCGCGTCGTCTGTTGGAACGCCTTGCTTCTTCTTGGCGTTCCTGGCGGGATCGCCGTCGGCTACGAGGTGTGGTTCCGCGAGGCGTTGCCGTTCGACTCCAAGAGCCGGCAGCCCGGGGAATTCGTTCCCGGCGTGGGGCGTCATCCAGCGCCCAATGCAGAGGTGCGCTGGACGAACTTGCGAGAATTCTGGACGGTGGAGCGGACGAACAGCCTTGGCTTCCTCGACAGGGAGCCGCCGAGTCCCGAGCGCGCGGCGGCCAGTTGCCACGTCGCCTTCGTGGGCGACTCCTTCGTCGAAGCGGCACAAGTCGGGATCGCGGACAAGTTGCAAGTTCGGCTGGAGAAATCGGCAACCGAGCGGTTGCCTCAACTGGACGTCACCACCTCGGCTTGGGGGCGACAGCGGACGGGGCAAATCGCTCAGCTGCCTTACTACGAAAAATGGGCACGGCGCCTGCGCCCCAAGCTCGTCGTGCTCGTCTTCGTGCCGAACGACTGGAGCGAAAACTCGGGAGGGGCCTACGCAACGGACGAGATCCGACGGCGTTGCATTGGCCGTCCTGTCGATTCACTTGATGGGCACTCGTGGCAACCCTCAGTTCGATGGCTTGGCGCGCCTCGCCGAGGCCCGGAACATCCCGGTGATCGACCAAGCCGACTGGATTCTCCGCCAGGGCGGGGTTGCCGAGGACGCTCATTGGGAGCATGACGGGCACTGGGCCCCGCAGGGCCACCGATGGGCAGCCGAAGCCGTGCTGGAATGGTTGGAGCGGAACCAATCGGTCTGCGACGAGCGACGAGGGCCGGCCGCCTGACTCGACCGACGAACCAGCTCGGGACTACGGCACGATCTTCTCCGGCTGAAGCACGAACTTCGCGTACTGATCCAGACGCAGATAGCGCGCCGCGGCCGCCTGCAGCTGCTCCGCCGACCACGCCTCGATGAGGTCGTAGCTCGGGATCTCGGCCAAGTCGATGCCTTCGCGATCGAAGCGGCGGACTTGCCCGAGCCAGTAGCCGTTCTCTCGCAGGTTGGATTCCTTGGCGCGCCGCTGCGTCTCGCGAACCTTGGCCACGGTCTCGGCATCGGGGCCGTCCGTCTTCATGCGTTCGATCTCCTCGAACACGACGGTGGCCAGCTCGTCGGCCCGGTCCGGCGCGGAGCCGAAGCTGATGCCGACCCGGTACTCCTGGTCCGGCTCCCGGTCGATCCGGCCGGACACGCCCACGCCGTAGGTCCCGCCCAGGTCTTCGCGGAGCAGTTCGCGCAACCGGATCTCCAGGACGTCCGCTAGGGCGATCATCACGGCGTTCGCCTCGAACGTGTACTCTGCGTCGCCGGCGAAGATGATCCGCGTTTGGCTCTGGGGTTCGACGCCCTTGCGCACGACCTTTTCGACGACGCCGCTGGGCGGATCGATGCCCAGGTCGCGCCAACTCTCCTCGCGTCCCAAGGTGGGGAGGGCGCCCAGATACTGCTCCACCAGGGGCCGGATGCCCTCCAACTCGAACGCGCCCACGAAGTAGAAGGTGAAGTCGCTGGCGTCGGCGAAGCGGTCGTTGTAGAAGCCGAAGGCCTCGTCCAAGTCGAGCTCCTCGAGATCTTCAACTCGAGGAGGGCGGGCGCGCGGGTGTCCCTGGCTCATCGTGACGGCCACCGTGTCTCCGAACACGGAGGCGGGGTCGGAGGAAGCGTTGGCCAGGATGCTGCCGAACAGAGCCTTCGTCGCCTCGAAAGCCGCCTCGTCCTTTCGCGGCGCAGTGAAGTACAGGTAGATCAGCTGAAACGCCGTCTCGATGTCCTGAGGCGACGCGCGTCCGCCGAAACCCTCGGACAGCCCCGAGATGGTCGGCGACACGCTGACGGCCTTGCCGGTCAGCTTCTTGCCGAGGGCCGTCATGTCGAATGCTCCCACGCCGCCTCGGTCCACCAAGAGCGAAGCCATCGTGGCGCTCATGTATGTTTCGTCCGGCGCAAGCGAAGCTCCGCCCGGGCTGGTGGCCGTAAAGACGATTTCGTCGTCCTTGAAGTCGGTCGGCTTGAGCAGCACGCGCACGCCGTTCTCCAGCGTCCAGATCGTGACGCCCACTTCGTCCACCGACTGCGCCTCCGCCACGGCTGCTCCGGCCGGGACGTCCGGCACGAGAGGGGCGTCCACTTCGGCGTCTTCGTAAGGATCGATGGCCTTCGCCGCGACGGCGTCGAACATCGCCGCAAAGTCCTCGGGAACGGGAGCCTCGACGTCTTCCTTCTCGGGGGCGTCCACGAGCACGACTCGGCCGTCTTCCTTCATCCACTCCGAGACCAGCGCGTTCGTCTCTTCAACGGTGACGCCGGGCAACAGCATCTGCGCCAGCGCGGCCTGCATCTCCACGTCGGGATACGCCCGATCCTCGAGGAAGGCGTTGACGAGCTGGCCGGCGATCGCCCCGGACTCCTGGTTCTCTCTTTCGGCGAACCGGCGTTCGTATCCGCGCATGACCTCGATCTTCTGTCTTTCCAGCTCGCTGGCGGCGAAGCCGTGCCGCGCCACTCGCTCGGCTTCGGTGAGGAGCGTTTCCATGCCGCGTTCGAGCTTGCCCTCTTCGACGATGGCCATCAACTGATAGGCGTCCATGGCGCGCACGAAGCCGCCGCGCATGGAAATCGCCATCACGAACGGCGGCTCGGCCTGCCGGGTCAGCTCGTCCAGCCTCGAATTCAGCATTCCCGCGTAGAGCTGCTGCACCAAGCCCCGCCGGAAGTCGGCCACCCGCCGGTAGCTCTGCGGAGGCTGCTTGTACAACACGCCGACCCGGGTCATCTGGGCCTCCTCGTCGGTGGCCACGGCGACCCGGGGCGGATGGTCGATGGGCACGGCGTGGGTTGGGCGTGCGGGAGCGTCGCTGGGGTTCTGCAGGTGGCCGAAGTGCTGGCGAATCTTGTCCACGATGGCGCTTGAGTCGAAGTCGCCTACCGCGACGACCGCCATCAAGTCGGGCCGGTACCACGTCTCGTAGAAGCGCCGCAACGTCTCGGCCGGCGCCGTCGCAAGCACCTCGGTGTCGCCGATCGGCAACCGATCCGCATAGAGCGAGCCCTCGAAGAGCACGGGAAACTGCTGATCCAACATGCGGGCGCCGGCTCCCCTCCCCAGCCGCCATTCCTCCGTGACGACGCCCCTCTCCTTGTCGACTTCCTCGGGGTCGAGGACGACGGCGCTGGCCCAGTCTTCCAAGATGCGAAACGCCGTGGCGAGCATCTCGGGATCGTCCATGGGGACTTCAAGCATGTAGACCGTTTCGTCGAAGCTGGTGTACGCGTTGATGTCCGGACCGAAGGCCATGCCGATGGACTCGAGATAGTCCACCAGGGCCTGCTTCTCGAAATTGCGCGTTCCGTTGAAGGCCATGTGTTCGACGAAGTGCGCGAGGCCGCGCTGGTCTTCGTCTTCCAGGATGGAGCCCGCATTGACCGCCAAGCGCAGGAGGGTGCGGTTCTCGGGCCGCCCGTTGGAGCGGACGTAGTAGCGGAGGCCGTTGTCGAGCACGCCCGCGACGACCGCCGGATCGTCGACGAGGTAGTCGTCGGCCGATTCAATGCTCGGGATTCTGGGAGTTTCCTGGGCCCGCGCGGGAACTGCGACGGTCGTGGCGGCCAGGAGAGCGAAAACGAACGCGTGAAGGCGAACGGGGGAAGCGCGCATCTTGGTCCTCTTCGGATTTGGTTGAGTCGAGGCTGGCAGACGCGGATCGTCCCGTTGCCGGTGGCGCCAACGCCTGCGCCGTCAAACCTATCGGCGCGGCGCGGCCGCGGCCAGTCCCGCAGGCGTAGGGGCTCAGTTACAATAGGTGTGCCGCTCGCCGAGTGCTTGGCCGCCGCTTCGTTTCTGGCGTGGGGCGCCATCGAGCACTCAATGCGGAGGTGCGTCGGACGAACATGCGAGCCCCCCCCCCCCCCCGACTTAGACGAGGCCTTCGCGCTGCAATGCGCGTCGTCTGTTGGAACGCCTTGCTTCTTCTTGCAGTTCCGGGCGGGATTGCCGCCGGCTACGAATTGTGGCTCCGCACGGCAAGGCCGTTCGTCTCCTTGCACCAGCTGTTCGAATTCGTTCCCGGCGTGGGGCGCCATCCGGTGCCCAATGCGGAGGTGCGCTGGACGAACATGCGAGAATTCTGGACGGTATCTCGGACGAACAGCCTTGGCTTCCTCGACAGGGAGCCGCCGAGTCCCGAGCGCGCGGCGGCCAGTTGCCACGTCGCCTTCGTGGGCGACTCCTACGTCAGAGCGGTGGAAGTCGGGGTCGCGGACAAGCTTCAAGTTCGGCTGGAGGAGTTGGCGGCGGAGCGGTTGCCCCAACTGGACGTCACCACTTCGGCTTGGGGCAGAGAGGGGACGGGGCAGATCGCTCAGCTGCCGTACTACGACAAGTGGGTACGGCGCCTGCGCCCCAAGCTGGTCGTGCTCGTCTTCGGGCCGAACGACGTTGGGAACAACTCGTCGCTGGGCTATGAAGGCTTGGGATGGGACTACGATCGGCCTCCAAGGCGGGCGGCAGTCAGGAAGGAGGACGGCCGCATTGCCGTTCATCTGCCGCATCCGAGTTCCGAGGCGTACCGCGCTCGGACGCCCATGAAGATATTGACAGGTCGTTTTCGCGTCGCCTGTGGCCTTCGCCCCCTTTGCGCTGACGTCCTCCTCGGACCATACGACGAATTCCTCCACGGGATGGCGCCAGACTTGCCGCCTCCTGTTGAGGGGTTGTGGGTGTCGGCAGACTTCACGGCCTTTGCGCTTGACCAGTGGAAGGAACGGACGAGATCCGACCGCGTTGTACTGGTCGTCCTGGCGATTCGCTCGATGGGAACTCGTGGCGACCCTCATTTCGATGGCTTGGCGCGCCTCGCCGAGGCCCGGGACATCCCGGTGATCAGCCAGGCCGGCTGGATTCTCCGCCAGGGCGGGACGCCCGAGGACGCCGTGTGGAAGCACGACAGGCACTGGACTCCACAGGGCCACCAATGGGCAGCCGAAGCCGTGCTTGACTGGTTGGAGCGGAACCAATCGGTCTGTGGCGATACGATGGCCGGCTAGGGCGACCGGCCTCATGCGCGGGAGGTGCGCGAGGCGGGCCAGCGCGGTCGTCTTTCGGCGGGCTTAGGGTTCGATTACAATAGGCGTGCCGCTCGCCGAGCGGTTGACTGCCGCTTCGGCGGGCCGATCCGACGCGGGAGCTTCTTGGAGCCTTGAAGATGGGAAAATTGAAGA
Organism: Longimicrobiales bacterium; assembly: GCA_958295645.1. Lineage (GTDB taxonomy): Bacteria > Gemmatimonadota > Gemmatimonadetes > Longimicrobiales > Gaopeijiaceae. The sequence continues at coordinate 1,789,607 of OY282361.1, read as the reverse complement.
TGGGAAAGCCCTCCATGTCGGCCCGCGACTCGCCAAGGCCTTCTTCGCGGCGTCGCGCCGCATTGCGCGTCGTCTGTTGGAACGCCTTGTTTCTTGCAGTTCCTGGCGGGGTTGTCGGCTACGAATTGTGGCTCCGCACGGCGAGGCCGTTCGTTTCCTTGCGCCAGCCGTTGGAATTCGTTCCCGGTGTGGGGCGCCATCCAGCGCCCAATGCGGAGGTGCGCTGGACGAACATGCGCGACTACTGGACGGTAGGGCGGACGAACAGCCTCGGCTTCCTCGACAGGGAGCCGCCGAGTCCCGAGCGCGCGGCGGCCAGTTGCCACGTCGCCTTCGTGGGCGATTCCTACGTCAGAGCGGTGGAAGTCGGGATCGCGGACAAGCTTCAAGTTCGGCTGGAGGAGTTGGCAGCGGAGCGGTTGCCCCAACTGGACGTCACCACTTCGGCTTGGGGCAGAGAGAGGACGGGGCAGATCGCCCAGCTGCCGTTCTACGACAAGTGGGTACGGCGCCTGCGCCCCAAGCTCGTCGTGCTGGTCTTCGTGCCGAACGACTTTCACGACAACTCGGGGAGTCCCGTTGAAGGCTGGGGATGGGATTTCGATCGGCCTCCAAGGCCGACGGCGGTCAAGGAGGACGACGGGCGCATTGCCGTCCGTCTGCCGCATCCGAACGCAGCAGCGTTCCGCGCTGGGACGTCCTTGCAGTGGTTGAAGCGTCATTTGCGCGTCGCCTGCCACATTCGTCCCCTTTGCACTGATGTTTTCCTTGGACGAGTCGACCGTTTCCGCTTCCTCGGCCGGGGGGTGTCGGATCGGCTGATTTCGCAACAGTGGCAGGAACCGGAAGACTTCACGCTCTTTGGGCTTGACCAGTGGAAGCAACGGACGAGTTCTGACGGCGTTGCATTGGTCGTCCTGGCGATTCACACGATGGGAACTCGTGGAAACCCTCGGTTCGATGGCTTGGCGGGCTTCGCCGAGGCCCGGAACATCCCGGTGATCGACCAAGCCGACTGGATTCTCCGCCAGGGCGGGGCTCTCGAGGACAGTCATTGGGAGCACGACCTGCACTGGGTTCCACAGGGCCACCAATGGGCAGCCGAAGCCGTGCTTGACTGGTTGGAGCGGAACCAATCGGTCTGTGGCGATACGATGGCCGGCTAGGGCGACCGGCCTCATGCGCGGGAGGTGCGCGAGGCGGGCCAGCGCGGTCGTCTTTCGGCGGGCTTAGGGTTCGATTACAATAGGCGTGCCGCTCGCCGAGCGGTTGACTGCCGCTTCGGCGGGCCGATCCGACGCGGGAGCTTCTTGGAGCCTTGAAGATGGGAAAATTGAAGATGGGAAAGCCCTCCATGTCGGCCCGCGACTCGCCAAGGCCTTCTTCGCGGCGTCGCGCCGCATTGCGCGTCGTCTGTTGGAACGCCTTGTTTCTTGCAGTTCCTGGCGGGGTTGTCGGCTACGAGGTGTGGCTTCGTGCGGTATCGCCGTTCGTCTCCAGGAGCTGGCCCGTAGAATTCGTTCCGGGCGTGGGGCGCCATCCGGTGCCCAATGCGGAGGTGCGCTGGACGAACTTGCGAGAATTCTGGACGGTATCTCGGACGAACAGCCTTGGCTTCCTCGACAGGGAGCCGCCGAGTCCCGAGCGCGCGGCGGCGAGTTGCCACGTCGCCTTCGTGGGCGACTCCTTCGTCGAAGCGGCGGAAGTCGGGATCGCGGACAAGCTTCAAGTTCGGCTGGAGGAATCGGCAACCGAGCGGTTGCCTCAACTGGACGTCACCGTCTCGGCGTGGGGCCGACGACAGACGGGGCAGATCGCCCAGCTGCCGTTCTACGACAAGTGGGTACGGCGCCTGCGCCCCAAGCTCGTCGTGCTGGTCTTCGTGCCGAACGACTTTCGCGACAACTCGGGGAGTGCCGTTGAAGGCTGGGGATGGGATTTCGATCGGCCTCCAAGGCCGACGGCGGTCAAGGAGGACGGCGGGCGCATTGCCGTCCGTCTGCCGCATCCGAACGCAGCAGCGTTCCGCGCTGGGACGTCCTTGCAGTGGTTGAAGCGTCATTTGCGCGCCGCCTGCCGCGTTCGTCCCCTTTGCACTGATGTTTTCCTTGGACCAGTCGACCATTTCCGCTTCCGCCGGCGGGGGGTGTCGGATCGGCTGATTTCGCAACAGTGGCAGGAACCGGAAGACTTCACGCTCCTTGGGCTTGACCAGTGGAAGCAACGGACGAGTTCTGACGGCGTTGCATTGGTCGTCCTGGCGATTCACTCGATGGGAACTCGTGGAAACCCTCGGTTCGATGGCTTGGCGGGCTTCGCCGAGGCCCGGAACATCCCGGTGATCGACCAAGCCGACTGGATTCTCCGCCAGGGCGGGGCCCTCGAGGACGCTGAGTACGAGTACGACCTGCACTGGACTCCACAGGGCCACCAATGGGCAGCCGAAGCCGTGCTTGAATGGTTGAAGCGGAACCAATCGGTCTGTGGCGAGTGACGATGGCCGGCTCGCCCCCGCCCGCCCCCGACTCGGCGAGGCCTCCTTCGCGTCTTCGCGCGGCAGTGCGCGTCGTCTGGTGGAACGCCTTGCTTCTTCTTGCAGTTCCTGGCGGGATTGCCGCCGGCTACGAGGTGTGGCTCCGCTCGGCATCGCCGTTCGTCTCCCGGCACCGGCCCATGGAATTCGTTCCCGGCGTTGGGCGCCATCCGGCACCCAATGCGGAGGTGCGCTGGACGAACTCGCGAGAATTCTGGACGGTATCTCGGACGAACAGCCTTGGCGGGCGACGGGGCAGATCGACCAGCTGCCGTTCTACGACAAGTGGGTACGGCGCCTGCGCCCCAAGCTTGTCGTGCTCGTCTACGTGTCGAACGACATTTACGACAACTTTGCGTCCAACCGTTGGAACTCGGATCGACCTCCAGTGCCGACGGCTGTCAGGGAGAAGGACGGCCGCATTGCCGTCCGTCCGCCGCATCCGAACGCCGGGGTGTTCCGCGTTCGGACGCTTTTGCAGAGGTTGACGAGGCGTTTGCAATGGTCGTCCTGGCGAGTTACTCGATGGCAACTCGTGGCCGCCCTTGGTTCGATGGCTTGGTGCGCCTCGCCGAAGCCCGGGACATCCCGGTGATCGACCAGGCCGGCTGGATTCTCCGCCAGGGCGGGGTTCTCGAGGACGCCCGGTGGAAGCACGACTGGCACTGGAACCCGCAGGGCCACCAATGGGCGGCCGAAGCTGTGATGGAATGGTTGGAGCGGAACCGATCGGTCTGTGGCGAACGCCGACGGCCGGTTGCCTCGAACACGCCGTCGGCCGGCTCGCCGACCCGGTTCGGCGCGGAGCCGAAGCTTATCGGCGCGGCGCGGCCGCGGCCAGTTCGGCCTCGAGAGTCTCCAGCGCTTGGCGGTAGTAGGCCCGGCGCGACTGCTGGTCGCGAGTAAGCGGCGCAACCACGCCCTCGACCGCCGAGTACAGGCGGCCGATGCGGCTCGCCACTTCGCCGAACTCGCGCTCCAGGCCACGCAGCTTCGCGTCGCCTCGGCTCGCCGCCTCCAGGCCTTCCTGGCCGGGGGCTTCGGCGTCGGCCGCAACCGCCGTCGCGCGCGCCCTGGCGCGCCCGGCCGTCGCGCGCAGGCGAGCCCGGGCGAGCTCCAGCAACGTCTCTGTCCACTCGGCCCGCACCTCTGCGCTGACCCGGCTGCGCGGATCCGGGCGCACTTCGACCTCCTGAACCGATTCCGCGCCGCTCGCCCTCAACCGCACGACGTACGTGCCCGGCACGACCAGCGGCCCCCGGGGCCCGGCTCCGCCCGCCCGCGCCGCGAAGCTGCCGCCCGCCGCTCCCGCCGCCGCCGTCTCGCCCACTTCGTGCCGTAGGTCCCACACGACCCGGTTCATCCCCTGCAACCCCGTCCCGGCCGGCGTCGCGACCCGCTCGCCGCCGCTCGATTCCACCACCAGCTCCACCTCGCCGCTGTCCGCCGCTTGGGCGAGCCAATAGTCCAACAAGGCGCCGTTGGGCGGGTTCTCGCCCCGGAAGTGCACGTCGCCCGCGTGAGCGCCCCGTCCCGCCCGGCGCACCTGCACGGCCGGCTCGATGGAGAACAGGTGGGCGGGCCGCGCCATGACCTCCTGGGACAGTTCCTGGAGCGCGTTGATCTGGTCCAGAATCCACACGCCGCGCCCGTGCGTTCCCAGCACCAGGTCGTTGTCGCGCGGATGGACGGCCAAGTCGTTGAAGGCCAGCGTGGGCATGCCGCCGCGCAGCTCGGTCCAGCGGCGCCCTCCGTCCATCGTGTAGAACAGGCCGATCTCCGCGCCCAGGAACAGCACGTCCGGATTGCGAGGGTCTTCGCGCACGGTGCGCAGCACGCGCTCGGGGGGCAGGTCGCCCAAGACGGACGTCCAGGTCGCGCCGTGGTCGTCGGACCGGTAGAGGTAGTTGGCGTAGTCGTCGTTGCGGTAGTTGTTCACCACGGCGTAGAGGCGGCCCTCGTAGCGCCGGGACGGCTCCAGGCCCGCGATCCAGGCGCCCTCCGGCAGACCCGGCATCGCGCCGGCCACGTCGGTCCACGTCGCGCCTCCGTCTCGGGAGACGTGCAGCCGTCCGTCGTCCGTGCCGGCGTAGAGCAGACCTTCGGCCAGCGGGCTCTCGGCGACGGCGGAGATCGTGGGGTAGTAGGGGATGCCGTCGTCCAGCGACGGAACGAACTCGCCGGGGGCCTGGCCCATGATCGGTAGCGTGCGGCGATCCACGCCGGTGGTCAGGTCGCCCAGCGCGGTCCAGGAGTCGCCCCTGTCCGTCGTCTTCCAGAGGACGTTGGTCCCGGCGTAGAGCGTGGAGGCGTCGTGCGGGGAGACGACGAAGGGGCCGTCCCAGTTGGCGGGCGCCATGGCGTTGCCCAACCGCTGTTCCTCGGGCGCGGCAATGTCCCTCCAGGTCGTCCAGTTGCGGCGAGCGGCGATGTGGCCCTGCGGGTCGCCCGGACGGATGGCCGTGCGCTCGCCGGTGCGGAGGTCGAACCGCGACAGTCCCAAGTACTGCGACTCGGTGTAGACGATGGCGTTGTTGGTCGTGTCGGGGATGTTGAGGAACCCGTCCCCGCCGCCCAGTCGCCTCCAGTCGCCGTTGAGGATGCCGTCGCTTCGGTACGTCTCGCTCGGCCCCATCCAGGAGCCGTTGTCCTGCAGGCCGCCGTACACGTTGTAGGGGCGGGCCATGTCCACCGCGACCCGGTAGTACTGGCTCACGGGCAGATCGGAGATGTAGAGCCAGCTGAGGCCGCGGTCGTAGGAGATGCCCAGCCCGCCGTCGTCCGCCTTCATGACGTGGCGCGAGTCCGCCGGATCGACCCAGACCAGCCGGTCGTCGCCGTGCAGGCTCTGGCGCGGCACGGTGAAGTTGCGGCCTCCGTCGTCCGAGAACGAATAGCTGTTGACCATGTAGATGCGCTGGTCGTCGCTGGGATCGACGAGGATCTGGCTGGCGTACATGGGGCGGGGATTCCAGTCGCTCATGTGCTCCCACGACTCGCCCCGATCCTCGGAGCGATAGATGCCCGCGCGCCGCTCCGTGTATGCGGTGGAGGCGTTGTAGCGATAGCCCTGCTCGACGCTGGCGTAGACAATCCGCGGGTCGGATCGATAGATGGAGATGCCGATGCGGCCGATGTCGCCCTCGGGCAGCCCGCGACCCGCCTCCGCGCCGGTCAGCTTGTCCCAGGTGGCGCCGCCGTCCGTGCTCTTGTACAAGGCGCTTCCGGGTCCGCCGCCGTGGAATCCCCAGGGCCGGCGACGGCGCTGGTAAGTGGCCGCGTACACGGTCTCGGGGTTCTGCGGATCCAGTGCCACGTCCACCGCGCCGGTGTCTTCGTCCACGTGAAGGATGCGGGTCCAGGTGGCGCCGCCGTCGGCGCTCTTGTAGAGGCCGCGCTCCTCGTTGGGACCCCAGAGGTGGCCCATCGCCGCGACGTAGACGGTCTCGGGGTCGGAGGGATGCAGCGCGATGCGGCCGACGTGCCGGCTCTCGCGCAGTCCCATGTGAGTCCAGGTGGCGCCGCCGTCCGTGCTCTTGTAGAGGCCGTCCCCCCAGGAGGAACTCTGCCGGCTGGCCCGCTCGCCGGTGCCGACCCAGACGAGGGCCGTGTCCACGGGATGAACCGCGATGGCCCCCACCGAGTGCGTGCCCTCGTGCTCGAAGACGGGAGAGAGCGTGATGCCGTTGTCGGAGGTCTTGAAGACGCCGCCGGTGGCCGAGGCGACGTAGAACTTGGAAGGGTCCGATTCCACGACCGCGAGGTCCACGATGCGGCCGCTCATGACGGCCGGGCCGATGTTGCGCGGGCGCAGCGCGTCCAACTGGGGGGTGGCGAGCGGGGCGGGCTCCTGCGGGAGGACTGCTGCGACGGGAGGCGCGGCGGCTGCGATGCTCGATACGGCGGCGAGGAGAGTGGCGTTCATGTGTTGGTCAGCTGGGCTCTTGGGAACTCGCCGCGACGCGCTCCACGACTTCGCGGACGTGGTCGCCGAAGCCGCGGGCTTGGCGCATCGCCTCGTCCTCGTCCACGGTCAGGACGCGGCCGTCTTGGACGACGATTCGGCCGTTCACCAGCACGGTGGTCACGTCGCTGCCGTCCGCGGCGTACACGAGGTGGGAATACACGGCGTAGAGCGGCGTGAGGCCGGCCCGGCGCGGGTCCAGCAGCACGATGTCCGCCTGCTTGCCGGGCTCCAGCGAACCGATGCGGTCGTCCAGGCCGAGCGCCCGGGCGCCGCCCATCGTCGCCATGCGGAAGACGGTCTCGGCGGGCAGAACGGACGGGTCGCCCGAGACGAACTTGTGCAGCTTGGCGGCCGCGTCCATCTCGCCGAACAGGTCGAGGTCGTTGTTGCTGGCGGGGCCGTCCGTCCCCAGTCCCACGGGAACGCCCGCGGCCAGGGCCAGAGCCACCGGAGCGGCCTGGGGAATCCCCAGCTTCATGTTGCTCTGCGGATTGTGCGCCGTTCCCGCCCCGCTCGACGCGATGGTCGCGATGTCCTCGTCCGACAGGTAGACGGCGTGGGCCAGCACCGTCCCCCGCCGAAGCGCGCCCACGGAAGCCAGGGCCTCCACGACGCCCATCCCGTTCGCCTCCTGGGACTGCGCCTCCTCGGTGGCGTCTTCGGCCGCGTGGATCTGGAAGACCGCCTCGTAGTCCGAGGCCAGCTCGGCGGCCGCGGCGACAACGTTCAAGGGCGTGGTGTAGAGCGCGTGGGCCGACACCGAAGGCACGACCAGAGGATGATCGCGGTAGCGCTCCAGGAATTCGGGCGCGGCGGCGAGCGATTCCTCCGGCGATGCGAAGTCCGGCGCGGGGAAGCCGATCACGCCCGGCCCGGCGACGGCCCGGATGTGCGCGTCGGCGGCGGCGCGGGCCACGTCGAACGGAAAGTAGTACATGTCCGCAAACGTGGTCGTCCCGCTCTTCAGCATCTCCACGGAGGACAGCAACGTTCCCCAGTACACGAAGTCCGGCGCGACCAGTTCGGCCTCGACCGGGAAGATGTGTTGCTGCAGCCACGTCATCAGCGGCAGGTCGTCGGCCAGTCCCCGGAGCAGCGACATGGCCGCGTGCCCGTGCACGTTGACGAGCCCGGGAATCACCAGCTGGCCCGTCGCATCGAGTCGGCGGACGCCCTGGGGCCGGGGCGCGTCGCGATCCAGAATCGCCGCGATGCTGTCGCCTTGGACGAGAACCGCCCCGCCTTCGAGGATGCTCCCGGCCTCGTCCATCGCGACCACGGTGCCGCCGTCGATCAGGAGGGGCGCGGCGTCATCCGCGGCCGGCTCTGGCAGGGCGCACCCCGTCACGGCCCCGACCACCGCAAGCACGGCTCCGACCGGCGAGAGGACGATGGGCTTCCGCGGCCCGCTCACTGGTCTTCCCCCGCGTGCTTTGCGGCCAGCGCGGCCAGCCTCTCGTCGATTTCGGCGCGCGGCATCCAGCGGCCGCGAATCATGACCCCCGCCCGTTCGGTCAAGTTGGCCAAGTCGTCCAGCGGATTGGCCTCCAACAGCGCCAAGTCCGCTCGCTGCCCGGCCTCGACCGTGCCGAAGTTGCCGTCCAGGCCAAGGTGGTCCGCCACGTACTGGCTCACCGCCGCCGTGCCGCTCTTCAGGATCTCGTAGTTCGACATGCCGGCGTCCGCCATCACCGCAATCTCCCTCTGGAGCGCGAATCCGGGCACGTTGAACAGCTGCGGCGAATCCGTCCCCATCAGAATGCCCGCCCCCGCCTCCGACAGCGCCTCCAGAATGCGCTTGCGCAAGTCCAGATACGCGGCCACTTCCTCCGGCGTTCCCCTCGGGCCTCCCGACGCCTGCCTGCGCCAAGCCGCGTGCTGGGCCTGCGAGACGTACTTCATCTCGGGCTGCGCGAGCATCGCGTCCGCGTCCGGCGCGCCGTACAGGTTCTCCCAGAGGTACATCGTCGGCACCACGTAGACGCCGCGGTCCACGGTCAGCCGAACGATCTCGTCCAGCTTGGCCTGGTCGATGCCCTTGAAGAGGCCGCCCAAGCGGATTTGGCCCGCGTTCACTTGCGCCTGCACGTCGGCCGGGGCCACGGCGTCCACGTAGCCGTCCAGGTGATCGACCGTGGACATTCCCGTCTCGATGGCATGGACGAGTCCCACGGCTGCGGGCACGTGCCCGGCGAAGGTGATGCCCAGTTGCCGGGCGGTCTCGGCCATGCGGTCCCAGGCTTCGAGGGAGACGCCGGGGTGGATTTTCTGCAGGTGGTAGCCGGCTGCGGCATGGGCTTGGACGAGCCGCTCGGCGTCTTCGGGCGAGCGCACGGAGCCGCCGGAGAGGGAGGGCGCGCCCACGTAGAAGTTGGGGCCTTCGACTTCGTCGCGCGCGAGCGCCTGGGCGAGCGGGATCTGATAAGGAGAGCCGAGCATCCCGCGGATGGTGGTGATGCCGTTGGCCAGGTAGAGGAAGAGGATGTCGCTGACCGCTTCGCTGGGGAACGAGCCGCCCGGCGGCACGTGGGCGTGCATCTCGGCGAGGCCGGGCATGAGGTAGCGGCCCGCGCCGTCCACGACGGTGGCGCCGGCCGGCGGCGCGGGCATGTCGTCGGCCGGGCCGGCGTAGGTGATGACGCCGTCCTGGACGAGGACGTTCTGGTGCTCGAGGACGGTCGGCGAGGTCATCGGCAGCACGGCGACGTCGGCGAAGACGGTGGCGTTGGATGCGGGGGGCGGCTGGGCTTGGAGGGGTGGGGCCGAGGGCGCGAAGGCGGCCGAGAGGGCGAGGGCAGCGGGGGTGGCCCAGCTTGCGAGCGTGCGAGCTGTGGGGGCGGGTCGGGCGAGTGGCGGCCTTTCGTCGGCGGGCCTCGGACGGAGCCGGACGGTGGGCGGGGTGTTGGTGCGGGTCTTTGTCGTTTTCATGGTTCTCCTTTGTCTCGCCGCGTCCTCAGGCGAGCATGGCGTTCAGGCGTTGCTGCCATTCGTCTTCGTCCACGATTTCGAAGTGCACGACCTTGTCGCGCATCGTCGGCGCGAACGCGGCCCAGTCCGCCTGCTTGGCCAGCTCGGAACAGGTGTTGAAGACGCAGCGCTTGTAGTCGGTGTCCTCGGATTGCTTGAGATGCAGTCCCTTCGTCTCGAGGACGAAGACGTCGCCGAAGCGCTCCTCGTCGCCCGGGCCGTCCGCCTTTAGGGCGAAGACGAAGTCCGCATAGACCCGTCTCGGCTTCCATCCCTGCACGTAGTAGTCCTTGCGGCTCCGGTTGCGATACCAGAAGAACAGGCGCGCCTGCTGATCCAAGTAGGTTGCGACCTTGGTCTCCAGCTCGTTCAGCTCTTCTTCGCTGGTGCGCTCGTGGAGGTTGAGCTTGAACTGGCTTCCGTCGGTCCGGTTCGCCTGCTTCCCCGATCCGATCTCGACCTTGGACGGCGGCCGGTTGAACGCCAAGTCGTCGGTCACCACCAGGAACCGCATGACGTCGCGCTTCAGCATGTCGAAGAAGACGTTCCGGGACAGGCGGTCGCGCTCGCCCTCCAAGTGCTTGCGAAGCTCTTCGAGGACGAACATGTAGTTGGCGGCCACCTGTCGGCGCGGATACTTCTCCAACAGCGCGCCGAACACCTTTTCGGCGGCTTCGCTGCCACGCCACGGATTCGGCATGGCGCCCAGCAGGTGACTGGCCGCGAAGTATCGATCGGTCACGCCGTCGCCGTTCTCCGGGTTGTCCGAGCCCGCGTGGCGGGCCGGACCGATCAACGCTTCCTCCTCGAGTCCGGCCCGCAACTCGAAGTCGCCTTCGCTCTCCGCGCCCAGGGTCAGGCTGAACAGCGGGCTGACGTCCACGTCGTCCCACGGGATCTGCGACAAGATGTCGGTCTCGTACCGCACGAGCCTCCAGTTCCGCCCGTCCTTGATCATGAACGCCGGCAGCACCAAGTCGCGGGCCGCGTCTCGGTATCGCTGGCGCTGGCGCGCGAAGAGAGGCTCGCCGGGCTGCAAGGGACCATCGTCGTCGGTTACGATCTTGCCTTCAAGCCCCTGCAAGCCTTCCAGCCCGAACCCCTTGCGCACCTCTTGAAGCAGGTCCGCTCCCCGGCGCTGGAAGCAGAACACGTAGCTCTCGTCGAGCCAAGCAACACCCGTCTTCCTTGCGTAAGGTTGACGCAAGATGCGGCCCACCAACTGTGTGAGCGCACTTTGCGAATCCGGGTTCGTCAGGATCGTCAGGACGTAGGCGAATGGGCAGTCCCAGCCTTCCTGCAATGCCTGCTTCGTGATGATGAACCGAACCGGACAGTCGCGAGCGAGCAGGCCGCCGATCTCGTCCACGATCTTGAGTTCGTCCCTCTGGCTGGTCTTTACGGCGACGTGCTCCGGGCGAACCTCTGGATGGCGCAGCAAGTACTCTCTCACGTCGTCGGCGTGGACGATGCCCGGCCGACGCTGGCCCTTCCCCGTCCGCTCCACCTGGATCAGGCAGATCGGGCGGATGTACTCGCCCGTGTCCGCCTCGTTCAGACATGCTTCCTCCTCCAGCAGCTTGCGATGCTCCACCGACGCCAACAACGTGTCCTCCCAGTGGACGCTGGCGCTGTTCTTGATGTGCAGGTCGAGCTTGATCATCTCCTCGGCGTTCAGTTCCTGGCCCGATATGTCCACCAGCACGTTGGCGTCCCTGGGCGGCGTGGCCGACAGCTCGACGATCATGTACGGATTGAAGCCCTCCAGCGTATTCTTGGCGTTCCGGCTGTACGCCTTGTGCCCTTCGTCGAGGACGATCAGGGGACGCAGCAGTCGCAGGGTGTTTCCCAGGGACGTCTTGGCGTGTCGTCCCCATACGCCGCCTTGGCGCTCGAAAGTGTCCAGGTTCGGCGTCTTCTCGAGCAGTCTCCTCTGGCCATCGGCGTTCTCGTCGGAGGGGAAGAAGCGGTCGAAGCCGCCGCTGTCGCGAAACATCCGGAGCCTGTCCTTGGTAAGGCGGTTTGCGGAGGGCAGCATCAACAGAAGGACGCACAGTTTCTCCGACACGTCGCGGGGAGCGAAGCCGCTGGTCTTCTCAAGGATCAGGGTGCGTCCGGCCGACGACACGTCCAACTGTTGCCGGTAGGGGTGGTCGCGATCCTTGAGCGCCTTGAGCGTTTGGTTGTAGATCTGAGTGGTGGGCACTACCCACAGCACCAAGCCCGACTGTCGTCGCAGGAAGTGCGTATGGACCAAGTCGATCACCTTGGTGGCCAGAAGGGTCTTGCCGCCGCCGGTGGGAATCTTGAGGCAAGAGGTGGGCAACGGCTCGCCCAGGCCGTTGCGACGGGGCACGTACGTATGCGACGGCACGCTCTTTTCCCACGCCTTGGCCGCCCAGTCGAACTCGAACTCGGGGTCCAGGTCGGCGGCCTTGTCGCGCCACGTCGCCAAGTTCTCCACGTACCTCCGAACGACGTCGAGCGTTCGCTTCTGGTACTCCTTGAGGATCACTTGACGAGCTTTTCCACCGTCTCGTATATCTCGAACGGCAACTGGGCGAAAGTGATCCGATGCTTGTGCAGCAGTTCCGAGTCCATGTACTTCGTGGGCGCAAAGACCAAGCGCCTGCGTTCACCGCTCGGCAACTTCCTGGCGATGTCGAGAGTGAGCGCCATGTTCTTGAGCGCTTCGGTGTCGGCGTCGTAGATCAGAAACACGTCGTACAGTTGGCTTGCGCCGATGAACCAAGTATCCCGGTTGATCGCCTCCGGCTCGAACTCCTCTCCAGTGGCGGTGAAGAACACGTAGCCGGCCAGCCTCTCGTAGTCCGGCAATCCAGATGCCTTCAGCATCGATTCGCGCCGCATCGGCTTCCCCAGTTTGAAGTAGCTGAACGTGCCGCCAAGCCCGGCTTCGAGGGCCTTGTCCTTGGCACCCGGGACGCCCTTGATCACCCGCCGCACCCGCTCGGCGGTCAGGGTGTCCGCGTAGTCCTCCTCGCACTCGATCAGCACAAAGCGTCTGTTTCCCCCATCCTCTTTGTTCAGAGCCAGCACTGCGTGGGCGGTTGTGCCGGAGCCGGCGAAAGAGTCGAGGACGATGGAGTCCTTGTCGGTGGCAATCTGTAGGATGCGTTTGAGGAGTTTGCTGGGCTTTGGAGTTACAAAAGCATCCTGTGACGGCCCGAGGCTCATCACCTTGCTGATTTCCTGCTTCGCGTTGCGTGTACTTCCGGCATCTTTCCAATGCCAGTATGTCTGAGGAACGACTCCTGATCGAACTTCGGACAAGAAACGCTTGATGCCTGGCCGGTTGTCGCCGGTCTTCCCGTACCAGATTCTCCCGTCCTTCTCAAGTTCTGCGAATCTCTCCTTGTTGACCCTCCAGTAGCTGCCTGCGGGCGGTCCCTTTATAACTCTGCCGGTAGGCGTCGTGATAGGATATCGACCCTGTACGTATTTATTGCGGGCGGCTAGGTCGCTCAACAGCCATCGTCCGCGGGGGTCATTGTCCGGATTCTTGTATCGTGCGAGCATCTTTGCCGATCTCGGCAACGGATTCGACCTCCATTTCGCCGCATTCCTGGCGTACACGACTATGTAATCGTGATCCTCGCTGAAGTGAATGGCCGTGTTCTTGGGACTGTCCATTTTGTGCCATACGATCGTCGTAACAAAATTCTCACGGCCATATACGTCGTCAAGCAGATACCGTAAGGAGTGAACTTCGTTATCGTCGATGGAGACGAAGATCGCGCCGTCGTCGGTGAGCAGCTCTCGTAGCAGCTTCAGCCGGGGAAGCATCATGCAGCACCACTTGTCGTGGCGAGTAAGGTCGTCGCGGTCCACGACCTTGCCGAACCAGTCCTGCATCATCGGCGAGTTGACCCGGTCGCTGTACGCCCACCCCTCGTTTCCCGTGTTGTACGGCGGGTCGATGCAGATGCACTTGACCTTGCCGTGGTACGTGGGCAGGAGCGCCTTCAGCGCAGCTAGGTTGTCGCCCTGGATGATCAGGTTGTCGTGGAGGCTCGCCTTCGGGCTGACGCTTTTCGAGCGCACCGCCTTCAGTTCGTGATAGGGCACCGCCAAGTGGTGGTTCTCGACGAAGACCTGTCCCTTGAACTGAAGGCGCATTTGCGTTCCGAGGCTCCGTGGAGGACGGGTAGAGGTAGCCGCGTCCGGCGGCGCGGGCCTCTTCGGGAGGGCTTCCTTCAGTATAGCGACCCGCGGGCCGGGGTCAACGGACATGAGCGTTGCCGGGCCGCTCCTCGTCGCGTCGGCGTTCTCGCCGCATGATCAAGCGGCCGAGCGGGGCTGTGGCCGCAACCGGCGCCCAAGGGCCGGACTGCCCCGGCCCGTTTGCGCATTCCAGTGTCCCGGGGGCCATGTTAAAGTCCCCTTGCCCATCCTCCGCCGAAGCCGACCGGCCTCCCCGAAGACACCGAACCATGCCCGCCGACCCCTCCGCGAAGCCTGCCCCGACCGCCGCTTCGGAGCGCATCGTCGCCATCGACGTCCTGCGCGGGTTCGCGTTGATGGGCATCCTGCTCGTCAACATCGGGGCCTTCGCGATGGTCGGGGCGGCGTACTTGAACCCCTTCGCGAACGGGAGGCTGGAGGGCGCGGAGTTCTGGGCCTGGGGCGCGGTGCACCTGCTGGCGGAGGCCAAGTTCCTGACGCTGTTCTCGGTGCTCTTCGGGGCCGGAATCGCCATGATCTCGGATCGGATGGCCGCGCGAGGACCGCCCGCGGCGCCCGGCGTCCACTACCGGCGCCATCTGTGGCTGCTGGCCATCGGCCTGGCCCATGCCCACTTGATCTGGATGGGCGACATCCTGGTGGCCTACGCGCTCTGCGGGATGCTGCTCTACCCGCTCCGCAACCTTCGGCCCCGAAGGCTGCTCGTCGCGGGCGCCTGCATGATCGCCGTGGTGCTCCCGCTGTGGGGCGGCTTGGCGGCGACGATCCCGTACTGGCCGGAGGAGGAGCGCGCGGCCCAGGAGCTGGAATGGGCGCCGTCCCGGGAGGCGATGGACGAAGAGATCGAGGCGTACCGGGGCGGATGGCTGGACCAGCAGCCTCTTCGTTCGGAGGACGCGCTGGGGATGGAGACCGTTGTGTTCCTGACGTTCTTTCTGTGGCGCGCGGGCGGGGCGATGCTGATCGGCATGGCGCTGTACCGGTGGGGCGTTCTGTCGGCGGCGCGCTCGCCGGGGTTCTACAGGCGGATGGCGGCGGTGGGCGCGGGCCTGGGGCTCCCTGTGATCGCGCTCGGGATGGGCTACAACGTGCGCGCGGGCTTCGCCATGGAGGCGTCGATGTTGCAGGGGCCGCTGTTCAACTACGTGGGCTCGCTGGGCGTGGCGGCGGCTTACTTGGCGTTGGTGATGCTGGCCGTTCGGAGCGGTTGGATGGCGGGGCTTCAACGGAGGCTGGCCGCCGCGGGGCGGATGGCGCTGACCAACTACGTAACGCAGAGCGTCGTCTGCACGCTGGTCTTCTACGGGCACGGGCTGGGGATGTTCGAGCGGTTGGGACGCCCGGAGCAGCTCGGCGTCGTGGCCGGGGTGTGGGTCTTGCAGCTGCTGTGGTCGCCGTGGTGGCTGGCGCGGTTCCGGTTCGGGCCGCTGGAGTGGGTGTGGCGGACGGCGACCTACGGGAAGCGGCAGCCTTTGCGGGCGCGGGCAGGGTAGGGGCAGGGGAGGCGGCGTGCGGGGTTCCGAGGCGGAGTCGGTCCGGATGGAGCGCGGGGGCAGGGCGGCGACGTTCCTGAGGCTTGGGCTGTGGGTTGCGGCGGCTGGAGGCGCGGTGTCGCTTGCGGGTTGTCCGCTGGGGCCGCTGCCGCCGCTGGGGCCGCTTCTCGATCCGGTGCGCGGCGTCTGGAACGTCGCCAAGTTCGCCGCGCCTCCTCGGTCGGACACGGCGGTGGTCGCCGGCCTGGGCGCCGAAGTCCGCGTGGTCTACGACGACCGCCTAGTGCCCCACGTCTTTGCGTCGAGCGCGGCGGACGCCCGCCGGGCGCTCGGGTACGTGGTCGCCCGCGACCGCCTCTTCCAGATGGAAGCGCAGACGCGGGCCACCGCCGGGACGTTGAGCGAGTGGGCGGGAGCGGCTGCGCTGGACTTCGACCGCGAGACCCGGAGGCTGGGTCTGGGCTTCGCGGCCGAGCGCGACCTGGAGGCGTTGGCCGCCGGCCGGTGCGGGGTCTTGCCGGACTCGGGCGGCGACAGCGACGGCGGCCGTGGCGACGACTCGCGGCCTCCGCCGAGCCCGGATGCGGCCCACGAGGCCGTTGAGGCCTACGCGCAGGGCGTGAACGCCTGGATCGGCAACCTGTCGGCGCCCGGCGAGCGGCCCTTCGAATACCATCTACTGGGCGCGCAACCCGCGCCCTGGCAGCCCGTCAACTCGTTGCACGTCCTCAAGCGCATGGGGTGGGTCCTCACCTTCAACCCGGCCGAGGTTCGCCGGGCCCGCGTAGCTGCGGTCGTCGGCGAAGAGGCTGCGGACGCCCTCTTCCCGGCGGACAACCCGGTCCAGGAGCCGGTCGTCCCGCACCGTGGCCCGCGTTTCTTGGAGGGCGGCATCTCCCCCCCTAGCCTGGGGCCCGCCGTGGACGGGGAGTCCGTCGGGCGCGCCGCCTTGCAATCCCATACCGGAGCCGCGCCGGGCGAAACGGCCGCCCAGGACTCCCACGTCGGAGCCGCGCTCGACGCGCAACCCGTCCCCAGGTCCAACGCGCCGGGCGTGGGCAGCAACAGCTGGGCCGTCGGACCGAGCCGCTCGGCATCGGGCCATGCGATTCTGGCGGGCGATCCGCACCTTGGCCTCAGCCTCCCGAGCATCTGGTACGAGGCGCACTTGGTGGCGCCGGGAGAGCTCGACGTCTACGGGGTGACGCTTGCCGGCGTGCCCGCCATCGTCATCGGCTTCAACCGCGACGTGGCCTGGACGTTCACCAACACGGGCGCGGACGTGATGGATATGTACCTCGAGCGCCTCGACGACGACGACGCGCCGCGAAGCTACTTCCTGGACGGACGGTGGGAGCCCTTGGAGGCCAGGATCGAGCGCTTCTGGGGGCCGGACGGCAGGCTCCTCGCGACGGACACCGTGCGGAGCACCCACCGCGGCCCGGTTCTGGACTTCGGCGACGGACCGGCGTCGGTTCGCTGGACGGTGCTGGAGGAGTGCGGCGAGCTGCACGCCCTGATGCGGGCGGAGAGGGCGCAGTCCGTGCCGGAGTGGCTGGATGCGATGGCGGGATGGGGAGCTCCCGCGCAGGTGGGCTTGGTGGCCGACGGGAACGGCCGAATCGCCGTCCAGAGCGCCGCCCATTACCCGGTTCGCCCGACCGGCGCCCGGGGCGACTCCTACTACGACGGCACGACGCGCGAGTCCGATTGGCAGGGAAGGGCGGCCGGCTACCCGCTCGCCGTCGACCCGCCGCAGGGGTACTTGGCCTCCGCGAACCAGCAGCCCGCCGACCCCGAGACCACCAGCGGCGCCTACTTCGGATCCGATTGGCCGGACCCTTGGCGGGCGATGACCATCAACGAGCTGCTTCGCTCGCGGGAACGCCACTCCGCCGCCGATCTGGAAGCCTACCAGACTCACCCCACCAGTGCTCGCGTCCGCCTCTTTCGGGACCTCCTCTTGGCGGCGGCCCCGCCGGACGCACAGGCCGACTTCGCAACGGCGGCCCGTCTCCTGGCCGCCTGGGACGGGACCTACGCCCCGGCGAACGAGCGCGCCGTCCTGTTCGAGGAAGTCCTGGCGGCGCTGGACAGCCTGTTGTGGGACGAGTTGGCCGACGCGGGCGACGCCTGGGTCTCGACGCCGCGCGAGACCGTCGCGTTGACGCTGGCGTCGATGCCCGACAGCCCGTGGTGGGACGACCGCGCCACGCCCGAGGTCGAGGACCGGGACGCGCTGCTGCGACGGGCGCTCGCGATGGGATTGGCGCGGACGAGGGCCAAGCACGGTCCCGAAGACGGTGGCGGATGGGCCTGGAGCAACGCGCGGCGCTTCAACATCCATCACCTGCTTCGGGTGCCGGGGCTTTCCCGCCTGGGCTTGGCCGCGACGGGCGGTCCCGGACTGCTTAGCCCGCTGTCGGGCAGCGGGTCGCACGGGGCGAGCTGGCGGATGGCCGTCGAACTGGGGGAGGAGGTCGTTGCGCGCGGCGCCTTCCCCGGCGGGCAGTCGGGCAACCCGGCGAGCGCCGGATACGACGACCGGCTGGGCTTCTGGCTGCGCGGGGAGCTCGAGGACCTGCGCTTTCCGCGCACGGAAGCGGAGTTGCGCGACCGCGGACTCGTGCGGGCCGAACTCGTGCTGAGGGCTGCGCGGTGACGACGCTTGTAGCGGCGACGGCGGCGGCGGTTGCGGGGACCATGCTGTTCGGCTGGGCGGCTGTCCCCTTGGCTGGAGCCGGGTTGGGCTGGGCGGAGGCTAGGCGGAGCCCGTCGCAGGGCGGTGCCCCAAGTGCGCTTCGCATGGCTGGGCGCGGCGCCGTGGCCGGAGCCTTCGGTTGGGCTCTCCTGCTCCTTTGGGGCGGACTCGGAGCCCCCGTGACCGACGTGGCCGTCGTGATGGGACGCGTGGCGGGCGGGTTGCCCGCGGCGTTGGTCGTCGTCGTCGCGCTGGTTGTCCCGGCCCTCTTGGCGGGCACGGCGGCGGGCGCGGCCTTCGCGGGGACCAGCGTCGTCCTCGCGGAGGCGAACCTTCGCCGAAGGGGAGACGGATGACGGCCGGGTCATGGAGGACGGGTCGCGCCCGCTCCGCGAGCCGGACCGCCGAGCCCCGGGCGCTTGCCCTGTTCGACGATCTGCCGCCCGAGCCGACCCCGCCCAGCGCCCAGGCCCCAAGCGCCCCCGGGCCAGCCACGGCCGCCCCTCCGTCCCCCCATCGCGCGGCCCTCGAGCGCGTCTTCGGCTACACCCAGTTCCGCGGCCAGCAAGAAGCCGTCATCGAGCACACCATCGCCGGCCGCGACAGCTTGGTGCTCATGCCCACCGGCGGCGGCAAGTCGCTCTGCTACCAAGTCCCCTCGCTTGTGCGCGACGGGGTCGGCGTCGTCGTCTCGCCCCTGATCGCCCTCATGCGCGACCAGGTGGAGGCGCTTCGCCAAGCCGGCGTGCGGGCCGCCTGCCTCAACTCCTCGCTGACGCCCCAGGAAGCCGCCCGCGCCAGGACGGAACTGGCCGCGGGCAGGCTCGACCTGCTGTACGTGGCCCCGGAGCGCCTGCTCGGCGAACACACGCTGAACATGCTCGCCCGCAACCGCTTGGCCCTCTTCGCGGTGGACGAGGCCCACTGCGTCTCCCAGTGGGGCCACGACTTCCGGCCCGAGTACCTGCGCCTTTCCGTCCTCCAGGAACGCTTCCCCGAAGTCCCCCGCATCGCGCTCACCGCCACCGCCGACCAGCTCACCCGCGACGAAATCCTCCAGCGCCTGCGGCTCCGCGACGCCCGCGTCTTCGTGAGCGGCTTCGACCGGCCCAACATCCGCTACGCCGTCGTTCCCCGGCAGAGCGCCCGCCGGCAGCTCCAACGCTTCCTGGGCGACCGCCACCGGGGCCACGCGGGCATCGTCTACTGCATGTCCCGCAAGCGCGTCGAGAAGACCGCCGAATGGTTGCGCGGCGAAGGCCTGGACGCGCTGCCCTACCACGCCGGCCTCGCGCCGGACGTCCGCCGCCGCCACCAGGACCGCTTCGCCAAGGAGGAGGCCGTGGTGATGGTGGCGACCATCGCGTTCGGCATGGGCGTGGACAAGCCCGACGTGCGCTTCGTGGCCCACCTGGACTTGCCCAAGAGCATGGAGGCCTACTATCAGGAGACGGGCCGGGCGGGCCGCGACGGCGAGCCGGCCGACGCCTGGATGACCTACGGACTGCAGGACGTCGTGATGCTGCGCCAGATGGTCGAGGGCTCGGACGCCGGCCCCGAGCGCAAGCGCCTCGAGGTGCGCAAGCTGGACGCGCTGCTGGGGTACTGCGAGCTCGCGGCGTGCAGGCGTCGCACCTTGCTGGCCTACTTCGGGGAATCGCTCGAGGAGCCGTGCGGCAACTGCGACAACTGCCTCGTTCCCGTCCAGTCGTGGGACGCCACCGAGGCTGCGCAGAAGGCGCTGTCCTGCGCCTCCAGGACGGGCGAGCGATTCGGCGCGGCGTACTTGATCGACGTGCTGCGCGGCAACGGCACCGAACGCGTGCGCAGGTTCGGCCACGACAGGATTCCCACGTTCGGCGCCGGGCACGACCTGGGCGCGCGCGAATGGCGCTCGGTCGTGCGGCAGCTGGTCGCCCGGGGATTGCTGGCCGTGGACATGGAGGGCTACGGCTCGCTGAGCCTGACGCCGGCGAGTCGGCCCGTCCTTCGCGGCGAGGCCGAAGTCCTCATGCGCCGCGACGCCCGCCTTCCCGCGAGCCGGCCCCGGAAGAGGCCCGTCGGCGCCTCTGGAACGGCCTCAGGGTTCGACGGGGCGCCGGCCGGCCGATCCGGGACAGGCACGGGCTCCGGCCGCCCGGCCGCAGGAGCGTTGGCGAGCGGGGGCGACGAGGCCCTCTGGGAGGCCTTGCGGCAACGCCGCACCGAGCTGGCCTCGGCGCAGCGCGTCCCGCCTTACGTCATCTTTCACGACGCCAGCCTTCGCGAGATGATGGAACGCCGCCCGCGCACGCTGGAAGAGTTCGCCGAAATCGCCGGCGTCGGAGAGAAGAAGCTGA
This sequence comes from Longimicrobiales bacterium, assembly GCA_958295645.1. Classification (GTDB taxonomy): domain Bacteria; phylum Gemmatimonadota; class Gemmatimonadetes; order Longimicrobiales; family Gaopeijiaceae. Next base: position 1,769,401 of record OY282361.1, on the reverse strand, counting down.
ATCGCTACGGAGAGGACTTCTTGGCCGTGTTGCGCGCCCATGAATAGCCAGGCGCCCCCCCCTCGGAGACCGCTGGAGGCCGCCGAGCGAGCCCGCTACGCCCGCCATCTGGTGCTTCCCGAGGTGGGCAGCGAGGGACAGGAGCGACTCAAGGCCGCGCGCGTGCTGCTCGTGGGAGCGGGCGGACTGGGATCGCCCGCCGGCCTCTACTTGGCGGCGGCCGGCGTCGGCGTCCTGGGCCTGGTGGACCCGGACGTGGTGGACCTGACCAACCTGCAGCGCCAGATCCTCCACGACACGGAGGCCGTGGGCGTGCCGAAGGTGGCGTCCGGCCGGCAGCGGCTGGCCGCCGTCAACCCGCACGTGGAGGTGGAGACGCATCAGAGGCGGCTGACGTCGGCCAACGCCATGAACATCTTCGCCGGCTACGACGTGGTGGTGGACGGCACCGACAACTTCCCCGCCCGCTACCTAGTCAACGACGCCTGCGTTCTCTCGGGCCTTCCCAACGTCTACGGTTCGGTCTACCGATGGGAGGGACAGGTCTCCGTCTTCGGCGCCGAAGACGGCCCCTGCTACCGCTGCCTCTTCCGCGAACCGCCCCCGCCCGGCCTCGTGCCCAACTGCGCGGAGGCCGGAGTCTTCGGCGCGCTGCCCGGCGTCATCGGAGCCGCGCAGGCCCTCGAGGCGATCAAGCTGTTGCTGGGCGTGGGCGAGTCTCTCGCAGGCCGTCTCCACGTCTTCGACGCCTTGGCCTTTCGATGGCGCGAAGTCGAGGTTCGGCGCAATCCGGGATGTCCGCTCTGCGGGGACGCTCCGACGCAGACCGGCCTGATCGACTACGACGCGTTCTGCGGAGCGACGGCGCCGGATCCGCGAATCCGCCAGCTGGCGCCCTCCGAACTGGCCGGGGCGATGGCTGCGCGCCCAACGCCGTTCCTGCTCGACGTGCGCGAGCCCTTCGAGTGGGAGGAGTCCAACCTTGCGCACTTGGGCGCGGTGCTCGTGCCCCGGCGCGAGGTTCCTGGCCGTCTGGACGAAGTCCCGCGCGACCGCCCGGTGGTCGTCTACTGCCGCAGCGGCAGTCGGAGCATGGAGGTGGCCGGGCTGCTGGCCCAGGAGGGGTACGACGACGTGGCCAACCTTGCGGGCGGGATTCTGGCGGTGGCGGACTCCGGGCAGCCTCCCAGTGTAGATTGCCGGGGTCGGCATTGAAGGCGACTGGCGGCGCGGCCACGCCGGTAGGGTGCGCTCCCGAAGCGAAGGAATGACAGGATGGACCTTCTTTCCAACGGCGACTTCTGGACGATCGTGGCGGTCGTCGTCTCTGCTTTTGGCCTGCATCGCGCAGCACGGGCCACAAGGCGAAGGGAGTGGCAGGAGGCGGAGCGGCGGCGCGAGGCCGGAGAGAATCGGCTCGTGGAACAGATCGGGTTGACGAGAATCACCGGGAGGTGACGACCGCCCTCACCGGCATGACGGCCGTGGTCAGCGCCTTGAGCACGAAGATCGACGAACGATCGCTCCCGCGCCGTCTGGAGGGCGCCAACTTGCCCACTGCGGGGGCCGGGGTCGCCACCGCGGCCGGCGTGCGGGAGGCGCCCGCTCGCTACTCTGGCGAGGAGCCGAAGGACGGAGCAGAGGGAGAAGCGCCCGAGAACCGCCGCGGTCCCCAGGAGGGGCGTTCCGACTCGGCCTAACGCGCTTCCGCCGCCCGCCGCCGGTACACCGCCCGGGCCTCTTCGAACTGCGCGAACACATGGGTCTTTTCGCGTTCGGAGCGCCAGCCCGGCCACTCGGCGGCCATGGCCTCCAGCTTGTCGATCCAGCGGATCGCGTAGTCGGCGGCCTCGGCGCTGCGCACCGGCCGGCCGGCGACCCGGACCCACACGGGGTTGGTGAACGCCTGCGGATAGGCGGTGTCCAGAGGCCAGCGCTCCTCGGGCGAGCCTTCCACGCGCAGGTGCAGCCAGCCGCTGCCCGGCGCCACGAGGCCGTCCTCCACGGCAAGCTCCTTGCGCTCGCCGGCGAACTCCCAAGTCCGCACCACCTCGCCGTTCCAAACCAGCTCCGCGCGCAACAGAGGCACGATGCTCCGCACGCGCACCCGAACCGCGAGTTCGGCCGGCGCGTCCAAGTCCACCTGGCCGCCCGGGCCCTGTCCCTCCACCTCGAACTCCAGCAGAGGCCCAGAACTCGCATAGGCCCGGCCCGCTCGCAGTCCCTCGAACCACCCCGCCATGGACAGCGAGCCGCCTGGAACGTGCACGTAGGTGCGCATCGAGCCCACCAGAGGCGTCGCGTGCAAGCTCGATATGGAGTCTTCGCCTCCGACGGCCGCGGCGCGGATGCCGTTGCTCCAGACGGCGTACAAGGGAGGCCATCCGTCCTGCGGCGTGGACCACTCCACGGCGTCGGCGGCCTCCAGCGCCGCGTCCACCATGAAGCCCTTCGCGCCGCCCAGGTTCCCCTCCAGAGGGTCGCCGTTGTAGAAGGAATGCACGTATCCGGTCGTCGCGCCCTGGGCCTTCGCCTTGCGTAGCATGTCGGTGTTGCTGGGGTACAGGCTCTCGATGGCCGTGCCCTCGTAGCCGGTCGCGTAGGGCGAGATCAGGTGGTCGCGGTGGCCGAACATGAACACGTGGCCGTAGAAGGGCGGACGGTATTCCTGGCCCACGACGAGCACTCGGCCGGGTTCGGACAGCGGATGCGGGCCGCCGCCCGGAATCCAGTACTGGTGGTCCAAGATGCGGTTGTCCTTGTTGGCGACCTGCTCGTTCACGATGTCCTGGTCCTCGGCGGCGGACATCATCATCAGATTGGACAACGTGTTGCGCAGATTGCCGGCGTAGTTCATGTGCACGTGCGTGGAGCCGGAGAACCAACCGTCCCCCGACACGTCCGACACTTCCTCCAGCGCCACCGTCAGCGCGGTCGTGTCTCCCTCTTGAATCTCCACCTGCACGGTGGCTGGCGTCGTCTCGAATCCGCGCACCACCGTGAACTCGGCCGGCCCGGCGGGCAGCTCCACGGCGAAGGCGCCCGGATGATGAAAGACGCGGTCGCCCGCCCGGCTGACCCGCGCATAGGCGTCCGCCGGGGCGTAGAACTTGCCGTCGGAGGCCGTCAGATGGACCCGGCTGGCCACGCGCTCGCCGCCCCCGGACGATTCTCCCCGCTCCAACACGGTCTCCACGGACAAGACCCCCATGGGCCGCGCCCAGTTCCGCCGCCGGATTTCGATCTTCTGCAGGCGGCCGCCGTTCGTCTCCAGCAAGTACAGCTGGGGCAGGCCGCCGTCGTTGGCCACGAACGCGATCCACTCGGCGTCGGGCGACCACCGGGGATGGAAGGCGTCGTGCTCGAAGAAGGTCAGCTTGTAGGGCTCGCCGCCGACGGTCGGTTGCACGTACAAGTTCTGGAACTGGTCCGCGGCGCCGGCGGTGGACGAGTACACGAAGCGCTTGCCGTCGTAGGCCACGTCGGGCTGGGTACGGTACAAGGTCTGTTCGTCCAGCACGACTTGGCGCGTCTCGATTCCCCCGGCCCGGGCCGGGACCCGGTATACGTTGCCGCTCCCCAGCGCGACGTCCCGATTGGACACCAGCAGCAGCTCCTCGCCGTCGGGGAGCCACGCCGGCGACGTGTGCATGTCCCAAGGCCCGAAGTACAGGCGGTTGCGGCCGAAGGAATGATCGGTCGTGACGGCCTCGGGCGGCCCCGTCCAGCGTCCGTCCGCGAAGGGCCGGACGTAGACGTTGAAGTAGCCGCTGGGCGCGGTCGACACGTAGGCGATGCGGCTCCCGTCCGGCGAGAAGCGCGGATCGGCGTGAACATGCTCGTCCTCCGCGAGCACGTGGCGCTCGCCGGTAGCCGTGTTCAAGACCTCCAAGCCGATCGAGATGCCGTCGTCGTCGGCGGTGTACGCCAGCCAGGCTCCGTCGGGAGAATAGCCGGGAGAGGAATAGTACTTCGGCCCGTGGACGATCTCCGTGGCCGTCCCGGTCGCCGGATTCACTTCCCAAATCGAGCCGCTCATGGCGACGGCCAGAGTCGCGCCGCTGGGATGCCAGGCGGGGTACCAGGGCGTGGTGGCGGGGGCCGGAGGCAGGTAGAAGTTGTGCATGTAGTTCCCGCCATGGGCGGTGGCGGGATAGGCTCGGCGCGACTGGGCGGCGGCTTCGGAGGACGGCGCGAGCGCCAATGCGAGGGCTAGCGCGACGACGGAGGCCAGCGCATGGGGCCATCCCCGGGCTGGCGCTGGGGCGAGGGCGGCGAAGGCCGGCCTTGGGACGGCCAGGGCGGGCGAGCGGGGGATGACGTTGGGAGACATGGTCCGATTCGGGACTAGGGGACGACGGGCTGGTTCGTTCATCCTACTTGGCCAATGGCGGGACGGGCCAGCCGGCCGGCCGCGGCCAGGGGGCGCGCCAGCGGCGGCGACCCGCCCGCCTCAAGGAGCCGTTGCGCCAACGGACGCGTCGGCGCCCTCGTCGTTGCAAGTGGCGGCCTTCAGAACCCGGCGCTCACTCGGCCAATGCGCCGACGACCGCGCCGACGACTCTCCGGACGGCCTCTTCCATCGGCTCCGGCAGCACCGCCCCGGCCGCGCGTGGGTGGCCGCCACCGCCGAAGGCCGCCGCCAACTGGTTCACGTCCACGGCGGCGCCGGACCGCATCGACACCTTGGTCTGCCCGTCCTTGGCCACGCGGAACAGGAGCGCCACCTCCACGCCGCGGATGCTCCTCGGCACGTCCACGAACCCTTCCAAGTCTTCGACCGAAGCCTGCGTCCGGCCGTAGGCGGCGCCCGGCACGATCATCCACGCCACTCGTCCCGACTCGTGCACCTCCAGGGTCGCCAGCGACTCCTGCAGCAGCGCGAACCGGCGCCGCCGGAAGCTCCCGTACACTCTTCGGTGCAGGTCGTGCGGCGCCGCGCCCAGTTCGATCAGCCGGGCGGCCGTGCGCAGGCAGGTCGGCGTGGTGTTGGAGAAGCGGAAGCCGCCCGTGTCGGTCAGGACGGCCGTGTAGAGAGCGGCCGCCATCTGCGGCGTCCACGCGGCGCCGTCCCGCTCCAGCAGCGCGAACACCATTTCGCCCGTGGCGGCGGCCGTCGTGTCGCGCACCACGATGCCCGAAATCCCGTCCGCCCCGGCCGGGTGGTGGTCGATCACCACCGCCGGAAGGTGGCGGATCAGCGCGTGCACGGGGCCGATGCGCTTCGCCTCGGACGTGTCCAGAACGACCGCGAGATCGGCTTCGCGGCAGGCGTCGGCGGCCTCTTGCCCGCCCACCGGAAGGACCCGCGAGGCATCGTCCAACAGAAAGGCGAACGCCTCGGGGAAGGGCGTCGGGTTCACGATCCGCACGTGCTTCCCCCGCCCGGCGAGGTGCATGGCCAGCGCCGCCTCGGACCCGGCCCCGTCGCCGTCCGCGTTGTGGTGCGTCGAAAGCACGATCCGGGAGGCCCGGCCCAGCGCGTCCAGGGCCTCGCCGCAGTCGCTCCCCAACGGCAGGCCAGCGGCAGCGGAACTCATGGAGCCCGGCCCCGCAGGGCGTCCAGCACTTCGGCCGCCCGCGCCGCCAGCGCTTCGAGGCTCCCGTCGTTGGCGACCACGAAGTCCGCCCGCCGCCGCTTGTCTCCCGCAGACGCCTGCGCCTCCATCACCGCCAACGCCTCCTCGCTCGCCAAGCCGCGCCTCTCCATGACGCGCCTCCGCCGCAGGTCCGCCGGCGCGTCCACGACGACGACCACGTCCACTTCGCCGTCCATGCCCGTCTCGTAGAGCAACGGCGCCTCCCAGGCCACGAGTTCCGCTCCCCGCGCTCGCCGCGCCTCCGTCCATTCGTCGCGCAACACCCTCACGACCGGATGGACCACGGCCTCCAGCCGCCGCCGAGCCCCGGTGTCGGCAAACACGATCCGCCGAACCGCCGCCCGGTCCATCTCCCCGTCCGCGCCCACGATCCCCTCACCGAACAGTTCGGCGATTCGGGCCAGCGCGGCCGACCCCGGCGCGACCGCCCGCCGCGCGAACTCGTCCGCCGAAGCGACCGGCACGCCCGCGCCCCGCCACATCTCCGCCACCGCGGTCTTGCCCGCCGCGACGTTGCCCGTCAGCCCCACGATCAGCAACGCGGCCTCACCGCCCGCCGACCCTGGCACGATCGGCTCGGCCTGCCATCGTCTGTGCGGCCTGCCATCTCTTGCCGAACCTGCCACAACTCGCCGATCGTGGCATGATCGCCTCGGCCTGCCATGACCCGCGCCTCCTGCCATGGCCCGCCCACCCCGTCATCCGCCCGCTCCGAACGCCCACCCCACCCCGAAGGCCATCCACGTGTTGAAGACGATGTTGCCGAGGAACACCGCCGCCATGATCCCCAGCACGGGATAGCGAAAATACGCCAACGGAACGACGATCAGCTCGTTGGGCGCCGGCACGAAGCCCGCGTACGCGAAGACCAGAGCCAGCGGCAGCACCGGATGACGAGCGCGCAGGCGTTCCACCCGCCAGTGAAACCCGATCAGCCGAGCCTTGAAGACGTCGCGCGACACCGTGCCGACGACGTAGCCCAGCAGGTCGCCCCCCGTCATGCCCAGCGCGATGGTCGCCAGCGTGGGGACGGGCTCGAACCCGGCCTCGATGAGCAGAGGATAGAACCACACGATGGGCACGGCGGCGATCACGTTGAATCCGCTGAGCACCGACAGGCCCAGCAATCCCGGATACCCGCCGCCGGCGACCGCTTCGCGCACGCTCTCCTGCTCCGGGCCGTAGACGTTGGCCCATGCGGCGAACCCGGCGAGCCCCAGCAAGCCGGCGGCCTTGGCCCAGCCGGCAGCCGGCGAGCGTCCGGTCATTCGGCGGCGCATCCGGGCGGACCAGCGCAGGAAGCCGGCGATGTCGTCCAAGGGCGGCTTCGCGTCGGCGTCGCCGTAGGCCGTCTCCATGCGCCATCGCATGTAGTCCTTCGAGGGCAGCGGGAGGAAGGGCGGCCTTCGGTGCCAGCCGCGCGCGCGAAACGCCCAGGCCGCCGAAGCCATCGCGGGGACGATCCACGGACGCCGCAGCGCCGCCAGCAGTAGTCGGCGATTCATTTCTCTCGCTTGGGAAGCTGTCGTCGGGCGGTTACCATAATACGATAGATGTCGGCGGCCGCCCGAGACGGCCCGAAGGCTCCCTCGACTCTGGGAGAGGCCCGGCCGCATGACTAACCGTCGCCGAGTGCCTTAGCCAGGCAGTCGTGTTGTCATGACAAAATGAAGTCCAACCGGCTCGCTGCCGAGACCAGTCCCTATCTGTTGCAGCACGCCCGCAACCCGGTGGACTGGCATCCGTGGGGCGACGAGGCGCTGGCCCTAGCCAAGGAGCGCGACCGGCCCATCCTGCTCTCGGTCGGGTATTCGGCGTGCCACTGGTGCCACGTCATGGAGCGCGAGTCGTTCGAGGACGAGGCGACGGCGCTTCTCATGAACCGTTCGTTCGTGAACATCAAGCTCGACCGGGAGGAGCGGCCCGACCTGGACTCGGTGTACATGACAGCGGTCCAGGCCATGACGGGGCAGGGGGGATGGCCGCTCACGGTCTTCCTCACGCCGGACGGGGTGCCGTACTACGGGGGGACGTACTTTCCGCCCGTGCCGCGCCACGGGATGCCCGCGTTTCGCCAGGTGCTCTCGGCGGCGGCCGAGGCCTACGCGTCGCGGCGGGGCGAGGTGGTGCGGGCGAGCGGGCGGATCACGGAAGCGCTGCTGGCGAGTTCGACGGCGGCGCGGCCCGCGGCGGGAAGATACGAGGAGGACGCGGCTCCCCTCTTCGACGGCGCGGTGGCGGCGGCGCAGCGGACCTTCGATCCGGTGCACGGCGGCTTCGGGGGCGCGCCCAAGTTCCCGCAGCCCATGTTCCTGGAATTCCTGCTGCGGTCGGGGGCGGACCCGGAAGCGCGAGGCCCGGCGATGGCGGTCCGCACGCTGGCCCGCATGGCGGCGGGCGGCATCCGCGACCACGTAGGCGGCGGCTTTCACCGCTACTCCGTGGACGCGCGCTGGCTGGTGCCGCACTTCGAGAAGATGCTCTACGACAACGCGCTGATCGCGAGCGCGCTGGTGCGGGCGCACGTGCTGGGAGCGCCCGGCATGGCGGCCGTCGCCGAGGAGACGCTCGACTACGTGCTCGAGGACCTGCGTTCGCCCGAAGGCCTCTTCTATTCGGCCAGGGACGCGGATTCGGAAGGACGGGAGGGAGCGTTCTACGTGTGGACGCCGGACGAGGTCGCCGACTGCCTCGGCCATGAGGAGGCGGAGTTGGTCGGCCGCCTGTACGACGTGAGCGCCGCCGGGAACTTCGAAGGCAGCAACATCCTGCACTTGGCGCACGGATTGGACGCGGTGGCCAGGCGCGAAGGAATGGCGCTCGTGGACTTGGAGCGGCGGATGCGCGAGTCCCTGGCGGCGCTCAAGTCGCGCCGGGCCGAACGCGAGGCCCCCCTGCGCGACGAGAAGGTGCTCGCCGGGTGGAACGGACTGGCCATCCGCGCGCTGGCCGAGGCGGGCCCGGCGCTCGGACGTCCGGACTACACGGCGGCCGCCGCCGAAGCCGCCGATTCCCTGCTGGCGGCGCTGGACCGGGGTGGACGCCTGTTCCGGGTCTGGACCGCGGGCCGGGTTCACGTGGAAGGCTTCCTGGAGGACTACGGCGCCCTCGGCAACGCCTGCCTGTCGCTCTACGAAGCCACTCTTCGCCCGCAGTGGCTGGAGGAGGGCCTGCGGATCGCCGACAGGACGATGGAGCGCTTCTGGGACGCGGGCGACGCAATGTTCTACGACGCCGCGAGCGACGGCGAGCGCCTGATCGTCCGCCCGCGCGACATCATGGACAACGCCGTCCCCTCCGGCAACTCGCTGGCGACCGAACTCATGGCGAGATCGGCGCGGCTGGCCGGCAACACGGAACACCAAGCCGCGGCCGAGGCCGTCGTGCTTCGGGAAGCGGGCACGATGGAACGCCACCCGCTGGGGATCGGCCGCCTCCTGGCCGCCGCCCTGGTGGCGCGGACGATGCCGCTGGAGATCGTGCTGGTCGGGGCGCCGCAGCCACCGGGCCCGGCCGGTGGGTCCGTGGACGAGCAGGGGAACGTCGCAGCCATGCTGGCCGTGGCCCACCGCCACGCCCACCCCAACCGCGTGCTTGCCGGGGGCGATCCAGCCTCAGCAGCCTTAGCCTCGCTCCCGGCCATGCAGGGCCGCCTCGACCAGCCCGGTCGCGCCTTCGTGTGCGTCGGCGCCGCCTGCCAAGCGCCCGTTTCCTCGCCGGACGCCCTGGCCGACGCCCTTGGACAAGCCGCGCCCGCGGTGGCGCAAGCGTCTCCGAGCGACCTGGGACTGGGACCCGTGGAGCGCCGCAACGCGGTCTGAGCGGTTCCAGGGGCGGCGGCCGGAAGGGTTCGGATGGGCGTCGCGGGAACTTTCTTGGGCATCCCGGAGTACCAAGAAGTGGAGGCACGTCGAAATCCATCAGACCGAGGAGCTGGAGATGTCCGATCAGCCCATCCGTCCGAGTCCGTCTTGGGCGGCAATGCAGGCCAGTCGCGACGGCGAAGCCCTGCGCCGGATGCGGGAGGGCGACGAGAGGGCGCTGGCCGTCGTCATGAGGGACAACCAGGTCGTCCTCCAAGGCCGTGCCCGTGCGATTACCGGCACGCGGGAGTCGGCCGAGGAAGTGGTCCAAGACGCCTTCATGCAGTTCTGGAACAATCGGAAGCGATGGCGTCCGAACAGCGTCGTCCGCTCGATCCTGTTCAGCATCGTGCGCAACTTGGCCATCAACTACTGCCGAGACCGCAGGAGAGGCCGAGAAATCGTGCAAGAGCACGCCCCGCGCCCGCCTCGGTCCCCCTTGCCGGACGAACTGGTAGAGGCCAAGGAGCTCGCCGACGCCATCGACGAGTGCCCTCGCAGAGTTGCCGGCGCGCAGAGCGCAGGTCGTCAGGATGCGTCATCTCGATGGCTGGTCCACCACGGAAGTCGCCCTCGTTCTCGGGCTGTCGCCGCAGACTGTGGCGAACCAAGCGAGTGTCGGCCGCAAGCAGTTGGCCGACAAGCTCCGAGAGCGTACCGGGTTGCCGCTGTCCCGTGCATAGTCTTCCCCGCACCGAATTTGCCCGTCGGCTGATCTGGGTGGTATGATCTTGCTTCTCGGGTGTTGTAGGGATACGGTGCGCCCGAAGCGTCGGCATCTGGACCGGGCGCGGCCCAAGCGACTTCGAAAGCACACGAAACCGAGGAGAACAGCATGAACCGCAACGTCACCCGGCTCCTGGCCACGCTCGCCGTCCTTGGCGGCCTCCTTGCCACCTCGCCCGCGGACGGATTGTTGCCGTCGCCCGACGCCGCTCCGCGCACGAACGCGGATGGAGCAAGACGCTGAGCGGGCGAAGGGCCGTTCGCTCTCTGGTGATATTGGTCTGTTCGATGGCGTCCGCAGCGCACCCGGCCCCGGGCCAGTCCCCGAGTCACGTTGCCCAGACCGCCGAAGTCTTCACACTCGGTCTCGACGGTGGCGATGTCTTCTTTCAGTCGATCCAATCCGTCTCGTTCTCGGAAGACGGAATGATCCTGGTGTTGGATCGCCTGGGCGCCGTCGATCCAGCTGTGACCGTGGTCTCGGCGAGCGGCGACGTCATGGCGCGATGGGGCCGACTAGGCGATGGGCCGGGCGAATTGAAAGCAGGCGGGGGGGAGATAATAAGAGCCGTCTTCGTCGCGCCCGACACGGTGGCGTTGGCTAGCGCGGCACGGGCCGGGCTGTACACGTGGCGTGGCGAGGAACTGGTTCGCTACCAACTGGGCCAGGAACACTTGCCGGAAAGCCTCCTAGCGGCGGATCGCGGCGACGGCCTCGGTGGGGCGGTGCGAGCCATCGCGTTTGTCGCAGGACAAGTCGTGACGTGGAAGTTGGGAATGGACTATGCCAAGATCGGCGAAATGGCGGCCAGCGGCGACCTTATGGACCTTGACCAACTCCGTGGTGCCAGCCTCTACACGTTTGGTCCTTGGGACCAGCGGCAGACTTGGATTTCGCGTCCGGCACCGCCGGCGTTCGACCTTTCGTTGACGGCCCGGTTTGCCCCGAAGCCGCTGTTGGCTTCGATGCCCGGCAAGCGCGTCGTGGTGGGATTCGGCGACGAGTACGTTCTCCAAGTCCTTTCCGGCGAGTCGGGCGACACGATCGGGCGGATTGCTCGCGAGGTCTCAGTGCGACGCCCCACGCGGGCCTTCGTGCGCAGCGCAACCGAGCGCGATGACGATCTTGATTCGTTCAGCTTGATCAAGGACGCCTTCTGGGGACCGCCGGGCGCGCTCTGGGTTGAACGCGACCTGGGAATCGACGACGAGTTTGCGGCGCATCTCGAGCACTGGCGGACGAGCAGACTATGGGATGTCTTCGATGTCGGCATGGACGGAGGCAAGTACTTGGGTGCAGTGTCGTTGCCGGAGGGCTTCAGCCCGTTGGCCGGCAACGACAACCTGCTCGCCGGCCGGGTGACCGACGAGCTGGGGCAGTCCGGACTGAGGGTATTGCGCGTCGAGATTCCGGGCATTGAGGCGTGTTGTTGAAGCACGACGTTCCATGAACAAAGGAGTCGAAATGGAGAACATTCTCATTCTCGCGACGTGGTTGTTGCTGACGATCGCAGTATCGGCCGTTTGCGTCCGTCGCAAGAAAAAGCCTGACAAGGGAATGGTGGTCGTATGGTGCTGCCTCACGCTGGCCTGGACAGTCGTCTTGGCAACGGAAAGCCAAACAGGCCTCGCAATCGGGAAAATTCTCGTTTCCGCGACGTGGTTGTTGCTGACGATCGCAGTCTTGGCCGATTACGTCCGTCGCAAGAAAAAGCCTGACAAGCTAACGGTGCTCGTATGGTGCTTCGCGCTGGTCGGGACAGTCGTCTTTGCAGCGGAAGCACTTGGGGCGGAAGGCCAAACCGGCGTAGGCGTGCGCACGGAGGAAGTGTTTACGATCGGCTTCGACGATTCCGAGCTTCACTTCGGTGTGATCGTGGCCATGGCCATGTTCGACGACGGCCGGATCGTGGTTTCGGACTATGGCTCGACCGACGCTCCACAGATCGCTGTCGTCTCCGCGGAGGGAGACGTCGTGGCGCAATGGGGCAGAATGGGAGATGGGCCAGGCGAACTAGACGGCGTGGTCATGGTCGGCATTGAGGGCGAGACCATTGTCGCCGCCGGGATGCGCACAGGACTCTACACTTGGCAGGGTGCTGAAACCCGCCGGTGGAGTGCGCCGTCCGTCGGTGGCATGACCGTTAAGGTGGCCCTCGCAGCTGGCAACGTCATCGCGTGGAGAATGACGGCGGACGTGAGCGACGGCGGGCTATTTGCGATGGTGTTGGGCGCGTCGGACGGGAGTCGGGTGTGGCACAAGCGCCGAGCGGACGATTTCATGCGCCTCTTCAACCCGTTTCGCGCGTTTCCGCTGTTGGCTTCAATGCCCGAGGGTCGTGTGGTGGCCGGTTACGGCGACAAATACGTTCTGCACGTCATCGCCGGCGAGTCAGGCGACACCCTTGGCACGATCGCTCGCGACGTGTCCCAGCGGCGGCCCACGGCTTCGTTCCTGAGAGACCTGCGTCGCCACCTCGCGCACCCGGGCGAGGCGCCGGAAGACTGGTCGTCCCTCGTGCGGAGGTCGGCCCCACCGGTCGACATGGCCGACGGAATCGAATCGTTTCCCATGATCACCAATGTCTTCTGGGGTCCGCCGGGCGCGTTGTGGGTGGAGCGGGGTCTTGGCGTGGACGACGAGTACGCTGGCCCTCTCGGTCGGCCGAACGCGAGCAGGTTGTGGGACATCTTCGACGTTGGCGGCACGGAGGCGACGTTCCTAGGGGCGGTTTCCTTGCCGGACGGGTTCCGTCCCATGGCCGGCAACGACAGCCTGCTCGCAGGAGTGGTCAGCGACGACCTTGAACGGTCCGCGGCTCGCGTCTTGCGTGTCGTCGCGCCGGGGGCCGCAGTGGGCCGGCGGGCTCCTGCGAGCAAGTGACGCGCTTATATTCGCAACTCGGCCGGTAGCCTTCCCGCATTCGACGACCCGCGAGCCGGAGTCGTGCCCGTCGAAGGCGCTTGGGCCGGTTTCGAGAGCCGCCTCGCGCGCGGAGGCGGTCGCACGGAGGGGACGGACCGGAAGGAGAGGCGTGGACGTACCGAGATCGGAGACCGAGGCCGGAGCGGAGAGCAGGGACCGCCCCGCCCCGGACACCCTGCTGGCATGGTATCGCACCATGGTCACGTCGAGAAGCATCGACGACCGCGAGGGCATGCTCTACCGGCAGGGCAAGGTGTTCTTCCAAATCGCGGGAGCGGGCCACGAGGCCGTGCAGGTGGCGCTCGCCGACCGTCTTCGGCCGGGGTCGGACTGGCTCTACCTGTACTATCGAGACCGCGCGCTCGCGCTGGCGACGGGCGTCGCGCCGGTCGAGCACTTCCTTCAAGGGACGGCCGCGGAGGCCGCCCGGGCCAGCGGAGGCCGCCAGATGCCTGCGCACTTCGGGGACTCCCGCCTCGCCATGGTGTCGTCGTCTTCCCCCACGGGCACCCAGTTCCTGCACGCCGTCGGCACCGCCGAGGCCGGGATGCTGGCCTCCCGGCTTCCCGCGCTTCGCAAGCACGTCGCCCCCTTCGCGGAGGACGAGATCGTGGTGTGTTGCGCCGGCGACGGCACCACCTCCCAAGGCGAGTTTTGGGAGGCGCTCAACACGGCCTGCAACCTCGATCTGCCGGTGTTGTTCGTCGTCGAGGACAACGAGTACGCCATTTCGGTGCCGGTCGAGGTGCAGACCGCCGGAGGCAACGTCTCGCGCCTGCTGACCGGCTTTCCCGGCCTGAAGATCGTCGAGTGCGACGGCACCGACGTGCTGGAGTCCCACGCCGCCGCGGGCCAGGTCGTGCGGTGGTGCCGCGAGCGCCGGGGTCCGGCCCTTTTGCATGCGCATACGACCCGTCCCTACTCGCACTCGGCCTCCGACGACGAGACGGCCTACCGAACGCCTGCCGAGCGCGCCAAGCAGGACGACCGCGACCCCCTTGCGCGCACGCGCCGAATGCTGATCGAGACGGGCGCAGCATCGGAGAAGCGCCTGGACCAGCTCGAAGCGGACGTGAAGGTGGCCGTGTCCGCCGCCGCCGACCAAGCCCTGGAGCATCCTCAGCCGCCCCCCGAGACGGCCTCCAAGTGGCTCTACTCGGAGACCGTCGATCCAACGAGCGCGGCCTTCGACACCGAAGACTCGCCGGCGTTCGCGGAGGACCGCCCGCTCACCATGGTGGACCTGCTCAACCGCTGCCTGCGCGACGAGATGGCCCGCGACCCCCGGATCGTCCTCTTCGGGCAGGACGTGGCGGACGCCTCTCGCGAGGAGGCGCTGGCCGAGGTGAAGGGCAAGGGCGGCGTCTTCAAGGTGACGCACGGACTTCAGGCCCGGTTCGGGGCCGACCGGGTGTACAACGCGCCCCTCGCCGAGGCCAACATCGTCGGACGCGCCATCGGAATGGCCGTTCGGGGCCTCAAGCCGGTCGTCGAAATACAGTTCTTCGACTACATCTGGCCGGCCTTCATGCAGCTGCGCAACGAGCTGGCCACGATGAGGTACCGCTCCGGGGACGACTGGTCCGCTCCGGTGGTCGTCCGCACCACCTACGGCGGATACATCAAGGGCGGCATCTATCATTCGCAGACCGGCGCCACGCTGTTCGCGCACACGCCCGGCCTGCGCGTCGTGCTGCCCTCGAACGCCCTGGACGCGAACGGCCTGCTGCGCACTTCCATTCGCTGCGACGACCCCGTCCTGTTCTTGGAGCACAAGCACCTGTACCGCCAGGTTCACAACAAGAGCGCCGACCCCGGTCCCGGCTACATGGTGCCGTTCGGCAAGGCCAAGGTGGTGCGTGCGGGTCGCGACGTGACGGTGGTCGCCTGCGGCGCCCTGGTGAAGCGGGTCTGCGACGCCGCGCGCGTGGCCGAGGACCGGCACGGCGTGAGCGCCGAGGTGATCGATCTGCGCACGATTTCGCCGTTGGACATGGACACGGTGGCCGATTCGGTGCGCCGCACGAACAAGGTCGTGGTCGCCCACGAGGACGCGCTCTCCTTCGGGCTGGGCGCCGAGGTGGCCGCGCGCATCGCCGACGACGTGTTCCCGTGGCTCGACGCGCCGGTGCGGCGGGTGGCTTCGGCGGACTCCTGGGTGCCGTATTCGCCGCAGCTGGAACAGGCGATCCTGCCGCAGCCGGACGACGTGCTTCAGGCCGTTCTCGGCCTGGCGTCCTACTAGGTCGGCGACGGTACGCGAAGATGGCCGGCTCCGAGGCGGGCGTGCCCGAGGCGTTGCCGCGCGCAGTCGGCGCGGCGGGCGAGCGGCTGGGTACGGCCGTCATCGACAGGCTTTGGCTGTTCCCTCCGATGGCGCAGGGGCGGCGGGAACAGGGACTGGTCGTCGCCAGCTGCTTCGCCGGGGGCGATTCTCGCCGGCTCGTCACTGTTTGCTATTCGGCTCGGCGAACCGGCAAGGGCCTCTACTTCGACGCGCAGTTCGCGGACGAAGGCGTGGCTCCCCCGGGCCGCCTGCCCGCGATGATGGAAGAGGTCGCGCAGCGCAGCCCGGAGCCCACGGGAAGTCCCCGGCAAGTGTCGGTGGGCGGCGACGCGAGCACGTTCGAGCGCCTCCTGCGCAGCTACGCTCCGGCCCTGTTCGAAGAGGAACTGGCCGGCCCGCGGGCGCCGGAATGAGGATCGGAGGTTCCCGATGGAATCCGTGAACGAATCGGTCGGCATCCTGATCGCGTTGAGCGCGGGACTGCTGTCCTTCCTGTCGCCCTGCGTGCTCCCTCTGGTCCCGAGCTACCTCTCCTTCGTGACCGGCGTCTCCTTGGAGGACATGCAGGAGGGATTCGACCGCCGTCGCGTCCTTGTGCACGCGGGCCTCTTCGTGACCGGCTTCACGCTGATCTTCGTGCTGCTGGGGGCGTCGGCGTCGTTCGTGGGCAGCTTTCTTCTGTACTACAGGGACTGGATCGCAAGGGCGGGAGGCATCGTGATCATCGTCCTGGGGCTCCATTTGATGGGCGTCTTTCAGCTGGCGCCGCTCCTGCGCGAGAAGCGGCTGCACTTGGCCGACAAGCCCGTCGGCTACTTGGGCGCGGTCGCGGTCGGCGTCGCCTTCGGTGCGGGCTGGACGCCCTGCATCGGCCCGCAGCTCGGCGCGATCATGACGCTGGCCGCTCAGGAGGAGCTGGGCTGGGGGATGCTCCTCCTGTTCGTGTACTCGATGGGCTTGGCCATCCCGTTCATGATCTCCGCCCTGGCGTTGGAGCGCTTCTTGACCGCCTTCGCCGGGTTCCGCCGCTTCCTGCCGGCCGTCCAGAAGGTGGCAGGCGTCCTGCTGATCCTGCTAGGCCTGCTCCTGGTGACGGGCTCCTTCGTCACTTTGGCGGCCTACCTGAATCGCTTCACGCCCGACTTTCTGCTGGACCGCCTGTAGGCCCCCGGGAGGGGCAGGACTCCGGCAGGTAACACGGCCGCGTCCCTGGTGCGCCTGGCCTCAGGCCGCTCCCGCCATGGACAAGTCCTGCTCGAGCAGCTGCCGCCGGAGCAGCGAAGCGTAGGCGCCGCCGAGCGCCATCAAATCGGCGTGCCGGCCTCGTTCCACGATCCGGCCGTCCACGAGCACCAGGATCAAGTCGGCCTCCCGGACCGCCGTCACCCGGTGCGAGATGACGAAGGCCGTGCGCCCTCGCAGCTCCTCGCGCAGGCCCCCCAGAATGCGGCTCTCGGTCTCCGTGTCCACGGCACTCAGCACGTCGTCCAGAACCAACACCGCCGGATCGATCGCCAGGGCCCGGGCCAGCGTCGCGCGTTGCTTCTGGCCGCCCGAGAGATTGATGCCGCGCTCGCCGAGCATCGTCTCGTAGCCGTCCGGGAACTCCCGCACGGTCTCGTGGAGACGAGCGGCCGCGGAGGCCTCCTCCACTCTTCGCGCCCGGGCCTCGCCGGTCACGGACTCCGGCACGCCCAGCGCGATGTTGCGTCCCAGCTTGTCCGAGAAGAGCAAGCTGTCTTGGGGGGCGACTCCGATCCGCCCACGCACGTCGGCCGGGTCGTAGTCCGTCAAGGGGCGCCCGCCGAGCAGCACCGCGCCGGAGGTGGGGTCGTAGGTGCGCGCCACGAGCGCGACGAGCGTGCTTTTTCCGGATCCGGTGGGCCCGACGACGGCCACCGTCTTGCCGGGCTGGGCCGTGAACGACACGTCCTCCAGCGCGGCCCGTCCGGAGCCCGGATAACGAAAGCTCACGGACCGGAACTCGATCTCCGCCGGGCCGCTCGGCATGGGACGCGGCCTGCGCGGCGGGGCGATCCGGGGCTCGACGGCGAAGATGCGATTGAGCCGTTCCATCGACGCCGCCCCCCGCTGAAACAGGTTGACCACCCATCCCAGCGTGATCATGGGCCAGGCCAGCATCGCCAGCAACCAGAAGAAGGCGACGAAGTCCCCCGTGGTGATCGCGCCCGACATCACCCGCGCGCCTCCGTACCAGAGCAGGACCACCGTGGCGCATCCCGTCAGGAATCCAAGCACGGGATGGAACCCGCCGGCAGCGTACGCCAAGCGCATGTTGCGCCTCAGGTACTCGCGATTGAGCGCGTCGAACTCGTCCGCCTGCGCCGCCTCCTGCCCGTAGGCGCGCACGATCCGCACGCCGCTCATGTTCTCCTGCACCATCGTCGAAAGCGTCCCGAACTGCTCTTGAATGTCCTCGAAACGGTGGTGGATGGCCCTGCCGAACCTGACCACGACCGGAGGAAGGACGGCGAGGGGCGCCAGCACCGCCAGCGTGAGCCCCGGATCGATCAGGGCCATCAGGACCAGGCCGAAGGCGAAGTTCACGATCGTGTTCGCGGAGTACATGACGGCGGGCCCCGTCGCTTGGCGCACGGCCAGAGTGTCGTTGGTCGCGCGGCTCATCAGGTCGCCTGTCCGCGTGCGGCCGTAGAATCCCGCGTCCAGCCTGAGCAGGTGCCGAAAGAAGTCGTTGCGCAGGTTCACCTCGATGCGGCGGCTGAGCCCGTTCATGATCTCGCGCATTCCGTAACGGGCCGCGCCTCCCGCCAGCGCCATCGCCACGATGAGCGCCGCGTAGAAGCCGGCGGCGCGAGCCGCGTCCGCGTCCAGCGTCCCTTCGTCTCCCGTCAGTCCGTCGATCGCCAGCTTCAGCACGTAGGGGCTGGCCAGCGTGAACCCGTTGGCGACGACGACCAGCACGAGGCCCCAGTTCAGCGCCCTCCGATAGGGGCGGAAGTACGGGACGATCGTCTTGAGTTGTCGCATCGCGCGGAAGTTGGCCTCTCGGGCCGGGCGGGGGAAGGGGACGACTGGACCGGAAGCCGATGCCTTGCGCCCACGGGTTTCGGGCCGGACTGGGGAAGGGGACGCCTTGATAATGGTTCGCGATTGGACAGATTCAACGAAAGGCCCGCGCGGCGCCCTGGCACCCCCGCGCGAGAACGGCCGTCGCAAGGCGTTCGCCCCGCGTCTTGCGGAACCGCGCGCGAGGAGGAGCGGCGAATTGACGACGAACCGCCGGCTGGGAATCCGGACGCTTTCGGCCGCGTCCTTGCTGTGGATGGCCTGCGGAGGTGCGGAGCAGCCGGAAGGGGAGGCCGGGGCGGACGGGCGGGGAGCGGTTCAGGCGCCTGCGGACGAAGAGGCCCTGCAGGTCTTCGCGAGAGCCGACTCGGCGCGCCGGGCAGGCGGGGCGGGGGCGGAGGCCTCCGGCGCGGAGACGGCCGGGGCCGGCCGGGAGATGGAGAGCCCGGGGGATGCGGAGGTGGAAGAGGGCGTTGCCGAGCCCGGCTCCCAAGAGGGACTGCCGGACTCCGCGGCGCTGGAGGCCGGTCCCGGTCTGTTGCTCGTTCCGGCCGGCACGATGGTGCGGGCGTCCCTGGACGAGGAGGTCTCGGCGGAGCGGCACTTGGCCGGACACGCGGTGATCGCGACGGTCGCCGCGGACGTGCTGGCGGCCGACGGGCGGCTCCTCGTGTCGGCCGGCGCCAAGCTGCTGGGCCGCGTTCTGGTCTCGGAGCCGTCGCCCGGACCCGGAGAGGACGCGCACCTCGAGCTGGAGTTCGAGACGCTCTCCGCCGCGGCCTACGAGCGGCCCGTGCATGCGGTCCTGGCCGGAGGCGTTCGGACGCGAAACCCGTTCGGCGGCTTCGTCCAGTCGCGGCCGTACCAGGGGAGGATCAGGGCGGGCACGACGATCCTGGTCGAGATGCGGACGGCCTTCTCGGTGCCCTTCCTTGCGGATTCGGTCTCGGTCCCCGGCGCTGGTGCGAGCAATGCTGGATGACCGCCTGACGGAACAACGCAATCCGCGTAGCGAAGAGGTCGACCGCCTGTCCGCCGAGGAGATCGTCCGCCTGATCAACGCGGAGGACGCAGGAGTGGCCGCCGCGGTGGGGGCCGAGGCCGCCGCCATCGCCCGGGCGGCCCGCTTGGCGGCGGAGGCGTTTCGGACGGGGGGACGCCTGCTGTACGTGGGCGCGGGCACGTCGGGACGGCTGGGCGTGCTCGACGCGGCCGAGATGCCTCCCACCTACGGCTCCGCGCCGGAGATGGTGCAGGGCGTGATCGCCGGGGGACGCGAGGCCCTGGTGCGCGCCCAGGAAGGCGCCGAGGACGACGAAGAGGCGGGCGCGGAGGCGATGGACGCCAAGGCCGTGGACTCGCGGGACCTGGTCTTCGGCATCGCCACCTCGGGGACCACGCCGTTCGTGCACGCTGCCCTGGCCCGAGCGCGCGAACGGGGCGCGAGGACGGTCTTCCTGCTCTGCACGCCCGCTTCGCCCGCCCTGCGCCATTCCCACGACGTGGTGATCGCGCCCCTCGCCGGCCCCGAGGTCGTGGCCGGTTCGACGCGCATGAAGGCGGGGACGGCCACCAAGATGGTCCTCAACGCCGTCACCACGACCGCCATGATCCTCTGCGGCAAGGTGGACGGCAATTTGATGGTCGACCTTCAGGTCACCTGCCGGAAACTGCAGGACCGCGGCGAGCGCATCCTCATGACCAAGCTGGGCCTGGAGCGCGAGGCCGCGCGCGTCCTTCTCGCCGGCGCCGGCGGCCACGTGAAGACCGCCATCGTCATGGAGCGGCTCGGCATGACCCGCGAGGAGGCTCGCGAGGCGCTGGCCGAGGCCGGCGGCATGGTGCGGGCGGTTGCGGCCTTGGCTGGAGCCGGGCGACCGTGAGCAGGAGCCCGTCGGGTTCGGGCCCGCCGTCAGCGAGCCGGCCGCGCTCGGGCCGCTCCGCCGCCGCCCTGGCCGCGACGACGGCCACGGTGCTGGCCGTGGCCTACATGGCGGCCTTGCCGAGCATGCACTCGGGCGGAGACAACGCCGCATACCTCTCGTTGGGCGCCTCGATGGCGTACGACGGCGAGTACGCGGAGACCTGGACGCCCGGCGCTCCGCCGCACGCGAAGTACCCTCCAGCCTACCCGTTGGCGCTCGCGGCCATGATGCGGGCGGGCGCCGAGACCTGGACGGCGTTCAAGACGCTGTCGATTCTGCTCACGGGGCTCTCCGCGGCCTTCTGCTTCCTGTGGGTGCGACGGTTGCGCGGCACAGGCGCGGCGGCGGCCGTGGCGCTCCTCTACGGACTGTCGCCGACCGCCTTGTACGGGTCCTCTTGGGTGCTCGCCGATCCTCTCTTCGCCGCCTTGACGCTGGCCGGCCTCTGGCTGCTGACGCCGAACCGGGCCGCCGCGGCCCCGGCCGCCCCGCAACCCAGCGATGCTGTTCCCGCCGCCCAACCTCGGCCCTGGACCCTCGCCGCCGGGCTCGCGCTCGCGGTGGTCGCTTACTTCACCCGCGCGGCGGGTCTGCCCCTGGTCGTGGCCGCGGTCCTCTGGCTCGGGGCGGCCAACCGCTGGAAGGCCTTGGCAGGGTTCGTCGCCGGCTTCCTGGCGCTTGCCGCGCTCTGGCTGTCGAGGGATCCGACGACAGGCTCCTACGGTTCCGAGTTCTGGCTGGTCTCCCCGTACGATCCCAGCTTGGGGACCGTCGGCGCGGTGGACTTCGTCGAGCGCATTGCGGAAAACGTCTGGAACTACACCACGGACTACGTCGCCACAGGTCTCGCTGGCTGGGGCGGCGCCTGGGCCGTCGCCGGAGGGTCGGCGCTCGCGGCGCTGGTCTGCATTGGATGGGTCCGGCAGATTCGCAAGGGCGCCGGCGTGGCCGAGTTCTTCTTCCCGCTCTACGCCGGGCTCCTGGTGGTGTGGCCGGCCGTATGGGGAGGAGACCGGTATGCCCTGCCGCTGTTTCCGGTGATGTTGCACTACTCGGCCGGGGCGTTGGCGGCCCTGGCGCGCCGGTTCCGCGTCCGGCCGGAGCTCGCGCTTGCCGCGGGCGCGGCGGCGGTCGCCGTGCCTTTGTCGTGGTCCGCGTATCGGAACTCGGTGGCGGCCGCGTTCTTCCGCGAGGAATGCGCGGCAACGAGCGTGCCCGTGGCCTGCCTGTCGCCCCAGGGAACCGTCGTGGTCGCCATGGCGGCTTGGGCCGGCGAGTTCTTGCCGGAAGAGGCCGTCGTCTTCAGCAGAAAGCCGAGAGTCTTCCACCTCTACAGCGGCCTCCCGTCCGTCGGTTTTCCGTTCTCCAGAGACGAGCGCGACTTCTTTTCGCGAAGCGACAGCCTGAACGCCAAGTTCGTCGCCTTTGCCCCGGACGGAGTGACCGACATCTACGTGGCGCCGGTGCTGCAACGCAACGGCGACCGCTTCTGCTGGCTCGTGTCGTTCAACGTGGGCGGGCGGTTGGCCCAGTTGCTGCAGATCACCGAGCCGCGCACTCTCGATCCCGACAGCCCGCCCGCAGAGTCGATTGCGCCGTGCGACCCCGATGCTTCCGACGAGGCCGACGCGGCGGCGTTCGCGGATCTGTCGGTGGTTCGATCTCCCAACGTGCCCGCCGTATCGCGCGCCAAGGCGAGGCAGAAGCCATGACCCGCCGGCCCTGGTCGCACCCCGTGAGCCGCGACCCTCTCCGGCTTCGCCGCAACCCTCTCCGGTCTCTCCGCAACCCTCTCCGGCCTCGCCGAGGCCATTGCGGGGCCATGCGCCGCCGCTTCCCCGTCCTGCCCGCGTTCCTGGCGGCGGCCTGCTTGCTGCTCGCTTCCCTCCGTTCGGCCGAAGCCCAGGCGCCGCCCCCGGACGAGAACTGGCGCCAGCTCCGGACCGCCCACTTCGACGTCACCTACCCCGAGGCGCTGGCTTCCCTGGCCCGCAAGGCCGCCGCAATCGCCGAACGGGCGCACGGCCGGATCGCCGAACGCTTCGCCGCGCCGCCCGGGGGCCGCATCCAACTGCTGCTGACCGACCACGCCGACATCTCGAACGGCTACGCTTCGCCCGCCCCGTACAACCAGATCACCGTCTTCGCGCGCCCTCCCATGGACGGCGGCAGCCTCTCCTATTTCGACGACTGGCTCGAGTTGGTGATCACGCACGAGCTGGTCCACACGTTCCATTTCGAGATGGCGAACCTGCTGGCCAAGACGGCCCGGGCGGTGTTCGGGCGGATGCCGGTGGGCTGGCCGGTCTTTCCGTCGGCGGCCGCGCCGACGTGGGTTTCGGAGGGCTTGGCCACGTACTACGAATCCGAGATCGCCGGCGCCGGGCGGACCCGCGGAACCTGGCAGGAAATGGTGTTGCGGGCAGCCGTGCTGGAGGACGCGCTGAGCCCGCTGGACCAGACGTCGGGGGACTCGCCGGTCTGGCCGGGCGGCCACCGCCCTTACGTGTACGGCGCCCGCTACCTGCACCACATGGCCGACAGCCGCGGCGAGGCGGCCCTGGGCGACTTGGCGCGTTCGGTCGCGGGCCAAGCGATTCCCTATCGCCTGGGCGCGGCCGGCCGGTCGGCGTTCGGCGTCCCGCTCTCGGAGAGCTGGGACGAGTGGCGCGAGGTGGTCTCGCGGCGCCAGAGGGCGGTCGCGGAGCGGGCGGCCGAATGGGCGCCGGTCACCGAGGGCGAGGTCGTGGAGGACGCGGGCCGGGTCGCGCGCCAAGCCGTGGTCTCGCCGGACGGCGCCATGGTGGCGTTTCTCGCCGACGACGGGGTGGACGATCCCCGCATCGTGATCGCGGATCCGGACGGCGCGAACGCCCGCACGCTGCACCACGTCAACCGGCCGAGCGGTTCGCTGTCCTGGCGCTCGGACGGCAGCTTGGTCTTTCAGGACCTCGAGTTCGCCGGGGCGCACCGCCTCTACAGCGATCTGTACCAACTGGACATGGACGGATCGGTGGAGCGGCTGACCGACGGCCTCAGGCTCGCCTACGCCGACGTGTCGCCCGACGGACGGCGCGCGGTGGCGGTGCAGGAGGGCGGCGGCACGAACAGCCTGGCGCTCGTGGACTTGGCGACCGGCCGCCTGACCGAACTTGCCGCTCCGGCCGCCGGGCGCCACTGGGCCTACCCGCGCTGGTCGCCGGACGGCCAGCGCATCGCGGCCGCGCGCTGGACGGCGCCCGGGATGATGGACATCGTCGTGCTGAACGCGGACGGCGCGCTGTCCGTCGCGGTCACCGTCGACCGGGCCGTCGATACGGCGCCGTACTGGCTTCCCGACGGGTCGGGCGTCGTCTGGTCGTCCGACCGAACCGGCATCCCCAACGTCTTCGTGGCCCTGGCGCCGCCGAACGGCGCGGGCCAACCCGAAATCCGCCAGGTCACCAACGTCCTGGGCGGGGCCGCCCATCCCTCCGTGGACCCCTCCGGGCGGTGGCTCTACTACTCCTCCTACCACGCGAACGGGTGGAGCATCCGCCGCATCCCCTTCTCGCCGGAGCGCTGGTTCGATCCCCAGCCGACTAGCCCGCGCTTCGCCGCAGAAGCCCCCTCCGGCCCGACGCCGTCCGCCCCGCCCTCCGCCGTCCCCCGCGCCGCTAACCCGCCTGCCACCGCCGCCGACCCGCCTGCCCCCGCCGCCGACCCCGGCGCCTCGCCCGCCCAGCCCGGCAAGTACCGCGCCCTGCGCACGCTTCGCCCGCACTACTGGGTTCCGCAGGTCCAGATGTCCCAGACCGCCCTTGACCGCGCCGGCGACCGCCACGACGCCGTCAAGCTCTCGCTCGGGTTGCGCACCCAAGGCCGCGACCTGGTCGGCAGGCACGCCTTCTCGGCGGCTGCGATGCTGTCGCTCGACCGGCGCTTCACGGGCGCCTTCGGGTACCAGTACGCGGGGCTCGGCAACCCGGTCTTCGGCCTGTCGGCCTCGCAGGACTACGACGCCCGCTCCCGCACGCTGGCGGCCGAACGCTCCGACGGCTCCGTCGTGGAGTTCCTGCTCCTGTCCAGGGAACGCCGCGCGATGCTCTCTTCGTCCTGGGTGCGCCGCGGCCTCGTGAACAACGTGGTTCTGACCGCGCGGGCGGGCCTCGTCCGGGAGGACTTCATGCTGCTCGATCTGGAGGGCCGGGACGCCTCGAAGCTGGCGACGCTCTCCCGGCCCCGGCGGACTTACGCCGAGGCGCGCGCGGGACTCTGGGCGTCCAACGTCCGGCGGCGGCCGTTCTCGATCTCGAGGGAGGACGGCCTCTCGATCTCCCTGGCCGGCCGGATTCGCCGCGAGAGGACGGCCGCGCCGACCGGCGCCGCGGGGGAAGACGGTTCGTTCAACGAGGCGCTCGCCCAGGTCGCGGGCTACAAGGCCGTCCGCTGGCCCGGGTTCGGCAATCACGTCTTCGCCCTGCGCGCCTCCGCGGGATACGCCTCAGGGCCGGGCGCCGATCAGTACCACTTCGACGTGGGCGGCGCGGCGGGCGAGTCGTGGTCGGTGGCGGGATACGGGCTCCCCGGCTCGCCCCTCCTCTTCCCCGCGAGGGGCTACGCCGAAGGACGCCGCTTCGGCCGTGTCGCCTGGACGGCCTCCGCCGAGTACCGGTTCCCGCTGCTTCAGGTGGACCGGGGAGTCGGCGCCTTCCCGCTCTTCTACGACCGGGTGCACGGCGCGCTCTTCTTCGACGCGGGCAACGCCTGGGGGCCGGTTCTGGGCCAGCCGGGCTTCGACAACCCGCGGCTTCCTGCCCTCGCCAGCGCCGGCGCCGAGCTGTCGGCGCTCGTCCTCCCCTTCTACGCCGTCAAGCTGACCGTCCGCACCGGCTGGGCGGCGGCCCTGCGCGGCGGTGGTTCCCGCTTCTACGTCCGCCTCGGCAATGCCTTCTAGAGCATTTTGTATTACCTTTGCGGCGCCACTACCAGCAGTTGCATGATCAAGGGCAGGACACAACATATGGGGCATCCGTTCGCAATGGACTCGAACCGAGTCCGCCGTCGCCGTCGCCGCGCTTGCCGCCCCCCGGAATCCTCCGCCGGCGGCGCGGGACCTCCTCGGGCGCCGTAACAGCCGTCGCTCAAGCCAGGCAGTCATTCATCCCCCAGAGGCCCGTCATGCCCCCGCTCGCCCCGGTCTTCGACGACCACGTTCCTCCCGATCTCCCCGCCGCCGACCTCTCCGCCAACGCGCGCGTGGTGCTGGCCCGCCGGTACCTGAAGAAGGACGAGTCCGGCGAACCGACCGAGGAACCGGAGACCATGTTCTGGCGGGTGGCCAGAGTCGTCGCCGAGGAGGACCGCAAGCACGGGAGCTCCGAGGCCGCCGCCGAGGAACTCGCGCGCAGCTTCTACGACCTCATGACGACCGGCCGGTTCGAGCCCAACTCCCCGACGCTGATGAACGCGGGCCGCCCCCTGGGGCAGCTGTCGGCATGCTTCGTGCTGCCCGTGGAGGACGCGCTGTCGAACGACCGCAGCGGCATCTACGACACGCTCCGAGCCATGGCGCTCGTGCACCAGTCGGGCGGGGGCACGGGCTTTTCCTTCTCGCGCCTGCGCCCCACCGGCGACCCGGTGCGCTCGACGATGGGGGTGGCCTCCGGGCCCGTCTCGTTCATGAAGCTCTACGACGCCTCCACCGAGGTCGTGAAGCAGGGCGGCACGCGGCGCGGGGCGAACATGGGCATCCTGAGGGTGGACCATCCCGACATTCGCGAGTTCATCCGCTGCAAGAACGACACCTCCCAGGTGACCAACTTCAACATCTCGGTGGCCGTCACGGACGCCTTCATGGAAGCCGTCCGCGCCGGGACCGAATACGACCTGGTCAGTCCGCGCGACCACGGGGTCGCCGGACGCGAGAACGCCCGCGAGATCTTCGACATGATCGTGGACGGCGCCTGGCTGACGGGCGAGCCGGGCGTCTTCTTCATCGACCGGGCGAACGACTTCAATCCGGTGCCGCGGCTGGGCGCCTACGAGGCCACCAATCCCTGCGGCGAGCAGCCCCTGCTGGCCTACGACGTGTGCAATCTGGGCAGCATCAACGTGGGTGCCTTCGCCAAGGCGGGCCGCTTCGACGACCCGGCCGACGGCATCGACTGGGACGAACTCCGCCAAGCCACGCACCTGTCGGTCCATTTCCTGGACAACGTCATCGACGCCAACCGCTATCCGCTGGAAGACATCAGCCGGCTGGCGCAGCAGATTCGCCGGGTGGGGCTGGGCGTCATGGGCTGGGCCGATCTCCTGGTGCGCCTGGGCGTGCGCTACGACTCCGAAGCGGGCGTCGGCTTGGCGCGCACGGTGATGGCCTTCGTCGAAGAGGAATCGATGGCGGCCTCCGAGAGCTTGGCCGAGACGCGCGGGGCGTTCCCGGCCTGGGAGGAGTCCATTTGGGGGCCGGACGAGAGCTGCGCCCGCAACCGCGACGGGGATCGGATCCGGCCCTTCC
This sequence comes from Longimicrobiales bacterium, assembly GCA_958295645.1. GTDB lineage: Bacteria > Gemmatimonadota > Gemmatimonadetes > Longimicrobiales > Gaopeijiaceae. Next base: position 1,742,527 of record OY282361.1, on the reverse strand, counting down.
GGCGGCTCCGCAACTGCAACCTGACGACCGTGGCGCCCACCGGGACCATTTCCATCATCGCCGGGTGCAGCGGCGGGATCGAGCCTCTGTTCGCCGTGGCGTTCATGAGGAACCAAGCAGGCGTCATGATGCCGGACGTGAACCCGGACTTCGTGGCCGCGGCCAAGGCCGACGGCTGGCACTCCGAGGAGCTGATGACGCGGATCGCCGAGGAAGGCCACGCCCACTTCGACGAAGTGCCGGATGCCGTTCAGGAAGTCTTCCGCACCTCGCACGACATCACGCCGGAATGGCACGTGCGGATGCAGGCGGCCTTCCAGGAGCACGTGGACTCGGCGATCTCCAAGACCACCAACTTCGCTCACGACGCGACACGCGACGACGTCCGCAAGATATACGAGAGGGCCTTCGAGTCGGGCTGCAAGGGCGTGACCGTCTACCGCGACGGCTCGCGGCCGATGCAAGTGCTCTCGACAGGCAAGACCGGCCGGGAGGAGTCGGCGGACGAAGTGGCGAAGAGCAGGTTGGAAGGCCAAGACGCCGAGGCCTGGCGGCTCCGGACTGCGGAAGTCGAGGGGCTGCTGGCGGACGCCAAGCTCCAGCTGGCCGATGCCCGGGCGTACGGTCACAAGCTGGAGGGCGAGTTGGAGCAAGCCAATGCCGCGTTGGGCCGCCAGGACTCGAAGGCCGGCGCGGGTCGCAGCAAGCGGGTGCGCCCGGCGGTGCTCAAGGGCCGGACCATGAAGATGAAATCCCCCCTGGGCGACCTCTACGTGACCGTCAACGAAGACGCCGCGGGGAGGCCGTTCGAGGTGTTCTGCACGCTGGGCAAGGCCGGAGGGGCGGCCATGGCGGACTCGGAGGCGATCGGTCGGCTGGCTTCGCTCGCGTTGCGCTCCGGCGTGTCCATCACGGCCGTGCGCGACCAGCTGCGCGGCATCTCCTGCGATCGCGCGGTCGGCGTAGGCGTGCAGAAGGTGCTGTCCGCCCCCGATGCCGTCGCGCAGGCCATCGAGCGCTACCTCGCGGAGAAGGAAGGCGTGCAGGAAGAGTTGCCGATCTCGGTCTCGCCGGCTCCGGCCTCCGGCAGCGCGCCCGCCGTGGCCAAGCCGCGGGCGCAGTACGTGGACCACACCGACGCCGCGTTGGGCGCGTGTCCGGCTTGCGGCTCCAGCCAGCTGGCTTTCGAGGAGGGCTGCAAGAAGTGCTACGTGTGCGGCTTCTCGGAATGCGGGTAGGGCGGGGCGGACGGAGCTTGGCCGGAGGCTTCTAGTTGCCCTGGGGCGGCTTGCGGTAGTCCAGCGGCGGGTCGCGGTCGCCCACCAGCGACACGTATTCGAAGTCCGGGCCTACGCGCTCGAGATGCTCGGCGGCGGCGGCCTCGAGCAGCGCCGGGTCGGAGAAGAGGTCCACCGCGGTCATGGCCAGCGTCTTGGCCGCGACGATCATCCCCTTGTTCCCGATGGACGTCCCGCCCGCGGCGATGGCCTGCCAAGAGTGCGCCGGGGTGCCCGGCACCCAGGTGGCGGCGCTCATTCCCACCGTGGGCACGACCCAGCTGACGTCGGCCACGTCCGTGGAGCCGCCGCCGGGCCGCGGCATGTACGGCTCGACTTCGGCGGCGGCTTCGACCGGCGGTGCGTCCTCCCGCAGGGTCGTGCGTACGGCTTCGGCGAACGCCCGTTCGTCCTCGTCGTAGACCACGCCGCCCACGCGCTCCAGGTTGGCCTGCGCCCGGCGCTGCAGCGTCTCGTTCGGCATCATCGCGAACAGGCCGTGAATCACTTCGTACTCCATGCGCGTGCCCGTTCCCATGGCCGCGCCCTCGGCCGCCTTCACCACGCGCTCGAACAGCGACTTGACCATCTCCGGGTCCGGGTTGCGCACGTAGTAGAAGGCTTCGGCGAAGTCCGGGATCACGTTGGGCGCGTGTCCGCCGGCCGTGATCACGTAGTGGATGCGCGTCTCCTGCGGCACGTGCTCGCGCATGAGGTTGACCATGTGGTTCATGGCCTCGACCCCGTCCAGCGACGAGCGTCCCTGCTCGGGCGCCCCCGCGGCGTGGGCCGAGACCCCGTAGAACCTGAACTTGGCCGACTTGTTGGCCAGCGACGACGAAGGACTGGCCTCGTTCGAGTCGCCCGGATGCCAATGGAGCACGGCGTCCACGTCCGCGAAGAGCCCGCCGCGCACCATGTACACCTTGCCCGCGCCCCCTTCTTCGGCGGGCGTTCCGTAGAGGCGCACCGTGCCCGGCGTCCCCGACTCCTCCAGCCACGCCTTGACCGCCAGCGCCGCGGCCACCGACCCCGCACCGAACAAGTGGTGCCCGCAGGCGTGCCCCGCCCCCATCTCCGGCCGCGGCGCACGCTCCGGCGCCCGGTCCTGCGTGATCCCCGGCAGAGCGTCGTACTCCGCCAAGATGCCGATCACCGGCGACCCCGATCCCCAGCTCGCCACGAACGCCGTAGGCATCCCGGCCACGCCTTCCTCGATCTCGAACCCGGCCTCCGCCAAGGCGTCGCGCAACAACGCGCTGCTCTGCGTCTCCTGGTACCCGACCTCCGCCCAGTCCCATATCTGCTGGGCGATTCCGGCGTAGCGGTCGGCTCCCGCCTCCACGTGGGCTGCGACGGCGTCGTGCCCGTTCTGGGCGGCGGCCGGCGAAAGGGGCGGCAGGGCGGCCAAGGCGGCGACCGCCAAGGCGAAGGAGGAGAACCGCGCCGCCGAAGGTTTGGCGGCGGACAGGGGGGTGCGTAGGGCGAAGTTGTTCACGTGGTCATTTCTCCGGAGGTCTTGGATTTTCCCGAGGCGCTTCGTTTGCGGACAAGGGGGCGGCCGGCTTGGTCGGCGCCCGCTCGGCTGGGACGCCGGACGCCCACGACGCCGAAAGCCTGCGATGCCGGGCCCGTCGCGACGCCGGGCCGGGCACTTGCGACGCCGGGCCAGACGCCTGCGACGCCGAGCTGGCCGTCCCGTCGCAACAAGACTGCCCACGGCGCCCCAGCTCGGCAAGGGAGGACTCCGGCAACAACCAATCCGCGACGGCCGGCGTCGCGCGATTCTCACATCCCCCAGACCTCGATCTCGACGCCGCTCTCGGCCGTCCGGCTCTCGCGGAACACCTTCTGCTCCCAGCTGCGCTCCTCGCGACGGTCGAAGACGACAAGGTGTCCCGCCTCGGCGCCGCACCGGTCCATGTACCGCGCCGTCTGCTCCACCCCCTCCGCCACCGTGCGCTCCAAGCCCCTGCGCTCGCGCACCACCTTGCATTCGACGACGAACTTGTCCATCGAGCCGCCTCGGCGCTCCGGGTCGTCCATCCGCCCGCCGGCGATTCCCGGCCACATGACCAGCAGATCCGTGCGCCCCCGCCCCAGGCCGTACTCCCGCTCGATGCGCCCGCCGCTGTTGACGACGCGCTGAAGGAACGCCTGCAACAGCAGCTGGGGGCCGGCCTCCTTGTACTGGAAGCGCCCCGCCCAGTGTTCCGAATGCTCGCGGAAGAACTGCTGGAACGCAGCCAGCAGCTTGTCCATCTGCAAGCCGCCGGAGTCGTCCATGTACCAAGCCGGGTCGAAGGCCAGCTCTTCCTGCGCCAACCGCGTCAGTTCCCTCGGCACCACTTCGGCGTAGATCGGATTGGCGATTCGGACCGGCGGATCGGGGGCGGCCAAGCCCAGGTCGCGCACGTACTCCAAATCGCGTTCCGAGGCTTCCGAGGCTTCGGCTCCAGCCAGAAGCGGCTCCACCACCCGTCGCACCCGGTCTTCCTGAAGCTTGTCCGCCAGCTGATCCAGATGGGTCTCGCGGCGAACGACGATCGCCTCCTGGGCGGCCAGGATGTTGGCGGCCTCCACAGGGCGAGACCGGTTCCGGACCGACTCCTCGCCAGCGCCGAAGCAGGCTTCGTAGGCCAGCGCGTTGACGAGCCACGGCTGGCCGCGCGTCCGGCTCCAGACGGCTTCCACGGCCTCCTCGGCGAACGGCTGGCCCGTCTCCGCCGTGTGCTGGCCCAGCAGGGCGCGCACGTCGTCGCGCGAGAAGTCGGCCAAGCGCAGCGACGACGCCTTCACGTTGAACGCGCTGCCGCCGGCGACCATGGTCTTGGCCGAGTTCGAGTGGATGCGATAGTCCCGCACGTCGCGAACGCCGCACAGCGCCACGCTCTGGGGGAAGCCCCCCGGGCGGAGGTGGTAGCCGGCTCGCAGCTGCCGCAACACCGACAAGAGGGAGTCTCCCACCAGCGCGTCGATCTCGTCGATCAGCAACACGAGCGGCTTGGGAGCGGCCCGGGCCCAGCGGGTCAGCGCGGTGCGCAAGGCGCTGTGGGGGCCGGCCTTGGCCAGGACGGCGGGCCATGTCTTGCCCAGGTGCTCGTCGCCCAGCGCGTCGTAGGCCCCTTCAGCGATCTCGTTGAGGACGGTGCGCACTGCCGCTTCCACGTCCTCCCGCGCGGTCTGCCCGCCTTCGACGTTGACGTAGACGCAATGATAGGCATCCTCCGCGTTCAGCAAGTCCTGCAACGCCAGCAGAGCGGAGGTCTTGCCCGTCTGCCGCGGCGCATGAAGGACGAAATAGCGCTTTCGGGCGATCAGCCGCCGAATTTCACCGAGGCCGCCCCGCTCGAGCGGCGGAATGTGGTAGTGGTCGGCCGCTACGACCGGGCCGGAGGTGTTGAAGTCGCGCATGGCTCCAATGCTTGCACCAGGAGCCCCGCTCCGCAACTATCTTGAAACGTGCCGCGGGCCTGGGTGCCCCGAGCGGCAGCCGGGGCGTCCGATGGAGGCGCCGTGAACGCGCCGGAGGCGCCATGAACGCAACGAGCCGTCAAGTCCGCGTCGCCGCCGTCCAGCCCCGGGGATTTCCCTTCGATTCGGCGTCCGCCGTGGACCGGGTCTGCGCCGCCACCGCCGAGGCGGCCGGCCAAGGCGCCGAACTCGTCGTCTTTCCGGAAGCCTTCGTCGGGGGCTATCCGTGGGGACTTGCCTTCGGCACCGCCGTCGGGGGCCGCAAGCCTGCCGGGCGCCGCACGTTCGGACGCTACTGGGAGGCGGCCGTCCAGGTTCCCGGTCCCGAGACTCGGCGCATGGCGGAGGCCGCTCGCAGCGCCGGGGCCTACGTGGCGGTGGGCGTCATAGAGCGCGGGGCGCCGCACTCGCCCTCCACTCTCTTCTGCACGCTCCTGTACTTCACTCCCGCGGGCGAGCTGGCCGGCCTGCATCGCAAGCTCAAGCCGACCGCGGCCGAGCGCCTGATCTGGGGCGAGGGAGACGGCAGCACGCTTCCGGTGGTCGAGACGCCCTTCGCCAAGGTCGGGGGCCTGATCTGCTGGGAGAACTACATGCCGCTGGCCCGCATGGCCATGTACGGGAAGGGAGTCGAGATCTACTTGGCGCCCACGGCGGACGCCCGCGACCGCTGGCAGGCCACGCTCCGCCACATCGCTCTGGAGGGCCGTTGCTTCGTAGTCGGCTGCAACCAGTTCGTCGCCAAGGAGCACTATCCCGCCGACATCGAAATCCTGGACGAGATGGCGGACTGGCCGGACGTGCTCTGCCCTGGCGGCACCTCGGTCTACGATCCCCTGGGCCAACCCGTCGCCGGTCCGCTGCTGGGCGAAACGGGAATCCTGTACGCGAACCTGGACATGGGCGACATCGCGCGCGGCAAGTTCGACTTCGACGTCGTGGGCCATTACGCGCGGCCCGACGTGTTCCGGCTGGCGGTCAACGAGGCGCCGTCGAGATCGGTGAGCGGCGAACAGCGCCAGTAGCGGTTCATGCGCTAGATTTGGCGTTTCCCGCGATTCGGGCCGCCCATCTGGCCCCGGCTCACTTCAGCCTAGAAACGACATGACGACAGCGACCATGACCCCCGAAGCGCCCTCCGTGGGCGCCGCCTCGCCCTCCCAGGACTCGGCAAGCCGCACCGCCTCCTACCTGGACGAGGCCGAGCGCTATTCCGCCCGCAACTACCTGCCCCTGCCGGTCGTGCTCGACCGGGGCGAGGGCGCCTGGGTTTGGGACGTCGAGGGCAACCGCTACCTGGACATGCTGAGCGCCTATTCGGCCCTCAACCAGGGACACCGCCATCCGGAGATCATGGCCGCGGCCCAGACCCAGATGGAACGCCTCACGCTGACTTCGCGCGCCTTCCACAACGACCAGATGGGGCCGTTCCTGCGCGAACTCTGCGAGGCGACGGGCTACGACGCGGCGCTTCCCATGAACACGGGCGCCGAGGCCGTGGAGACTGCGGTCAAGATGGTGCGGAAGTGGGGCTACGAGACCCGCGGCATCCCGGCCGGCCAGGCCGAGATCGTCGTCTGCGAAGACAACTTCCACGGACGCACGACCACCATCGTGGGCTTCTCGTCCGACGAGCAGTACCGCGAGGGCTTCGGCCCCTTCACGCCGGGCTTCAAGCTCATTCCCTACGGCGACCTGGACGCCCTGAAGGCCGCGCTCGGTCCCAACACCGCCGGCTTCCTCGTGGAGCCCGTCCAAGGCGAGGCGGGCGTGGTCGTGCCCCCGGAGGGCTACCTCGCCGAGGCCGCCGCGCTCTGCCGCGACAACGGAACCGCCTTCGTCGCCGACGAGATTCAGACCGGCCTTGGGCGCACGGGCCGTCTCTTCTGCTGCGAGTGGGAGGACGTGCACCCCGACGTGCTGGTGGTGGGCAAGGCCTTGGGCGGCGGCGTGTACCCCGTGTCCGCGGTGATCGCCGACGCCGAGTTCATGGACGTGTTCCGCCCCGGCGACCACGGCTCGACCTTCGGCGGCAATCCCCTGGGCGCCGCAGTGGGCCGTGCCTCCCTGCGCGTGATCCTGGAAGAGGATCTGTCCCGCCGCTCCGACGAACTGGGACAGTGGTTCGCCGACGAGCTGCGCGCGATTCGGTCTCCCCACGTCGAAGAAGTGCGCGGCAAGGGCCTCATGATCGGCGTGGTGATCCGCGAGTCCTCGGGCACGGCCCGGCCGTTCTGCGAAGCGCTCCAGCAACGCGGGATTCTGGCCAAGGAGACGCACCAGCAGGTCGTGCGGTTCGCGCCGCCGCTGACCGTGGACCGAGCGGCGCTGGAGGATGCGCTGGTGGACATAAGGGTGGTGCTGGGAGGGTAGGGAGATCGACTTCAGGGGCGTTGCGCGGGAGTACTACGAGGGGCTGGCGGCGGAGGAGGAGGGCGGAGGTGTTGCGGCCTCGGCGAGGACCCGCTGGGGGATAGCCATCGGGATAGCAGTCTACCTTTTCGCCGTGGTAAATGAGCTGGGACTGGGACTCGCGGTCGGGGCCGTCGCGGCGATCGTCGCCTTCGGGCTGTCCCCGTTTCTGCTTCGCGGAAGGCGAATCCGCAAGCGCATCCAACGCGGCGTGGCAGCCTACGAGGCGGGCGACGCGGCTGCGGTCGTTGCCGTGCACCGCTGCGCCCTTTCGTTGCTGCGAAACTCGTTGGAGGCGCACCGGAGACGCACCTTGGGGCCTCGTTCCGAATGGGAGCGTGCTCGAACTCCGTTGGCGGAGGCAGTGGACGAAGTCGAAGGCCGGGTCGCCTATTGGGACGAGCGGTTGCGGGGCGACTCGGGAAACGAACTCGCGACCCTGCAGTTGAAGACCGCGCGCAGTCTGAGGAGCAAGCTCCGCTCGGCGCTGGAGGAGGTGGACGGCCGGGCGAACGCGCTGCGCCAGTTCTACCATCGCTGCGAGGCCAAGCTGGCGGCCATGGATCGCAGCACCAGCGACCTAGTGGAAGTGAAGCGGCTGGAGGCGCTGTCCGGCAAGGCCGAAGCCGTCATTGCCCATGCCCACGGGACCATCGAGGCGCTGGCTAGCCAGTTCCTCGCCGAGGCGCAGAAGATCGCCGACGCGCTGGGGAGCACGAACCGATCCCAGTTGGGCCGCTTGGCCGGCGACGCCCCGCTCGACAACATCGAGTACCTGGCCGACAAGATCAACGAGAGCTCAGAGCGGGACCGAACCACGATCGAGGCGTTGGAGAGGACGCTGGCGGGGTAGGCCAACGAGCTCAGCATGGCCAAGAGCGACGGTCCTGGCGAGCCTGCGACCTAGAGGACCTCGTCGCCGCTACGACGCCGCGGAATCCGTGCCCGGCTCGGTCGTTCCTCCCCGTCCTCCGGCCGTCCGGTTCTGCCCGTCGGTTGTTCCTCCTGCCCCGATCGTCCCCTGGAGGGACGTGTCGATGGCCGCCGGCTCGCCCTCTCCGAACAGAACCGCCTTGACTTGGGCGTAGAGGAACTCGCGGGCCTCCCGTTTTCTGGGGTCGAGTCCGAAATGGTTGATCAGGAGGGTCTGGTGCTGCAGCCAGTCCTGCCAGCAACGGGCGCAAATCTCTCGGCAGATGCGTTCGCCAAGGTCCGACCGGAACGGCGGCGTCGCGACGGCGGGGCCGGGCGTATCGGGGTGGCGACGGCAGGCGACGGTGTTCATGGCGTCTCCGGGCAGATTGTCGGGATGTGGGATGGGGAGCGAAGGGGCGTTGCCAACAGTCGGAAGCTACAGCCGCCACGGCTAGGTTCGGCGTCGGCCTCGCGAAGGACGGGGGAAGAAAGGGGAATGCGGCGCGAGCGGAGGCGGACGCCGTCCCCCGTCCGGTTGCCGGCTGCACCGCCTAGGCTAAATTCAAGGCGTGCCGGTCGGCGAGACCGAAGAGACGGGAACGAGAGGGGCCTACGGCGGCGCCAATGCCTTCCAAGAACAGCCAGAACGCCCAAGGGGCCGGAAGCTCCCATGAGGCCGGGCAGGGTCCCCTGCTGACGCGGGAGCAGCTCGCCCATCTGGAGAAGCGGCTTCGCGAGGAGAGGGAGAAGGTGTTGCGCGGTCTCGGACGGTTTGCCGAGGCGGCGCGGGCCGCGGAGTCCGGCGACACGGACGTGGCGGGGTACACCGACCACATGGCCGACCAGGGGACCGAAGCCATGGAGCGGGAGAAGGCCGCGCTCTTCGCCACCAAGGAAGGCCGCTACCTGTACCGGATCGAAGAGGCGTTGCGGCGCCTGTACAACGACCCGGACAACTTCGGACGCTGCCATGCCACCGGAAAGCCGATCAGCTTCCGTCGGCTCGACGCGCTCCCCCACGCCCGCTACTGCATCGAGCACAAGCGAGAACTGGAAGCGACCGGCGGCTGACCCGCCGAGTCAACCCGCAAGCGCCTCCAGCAAGGCGTCCCCCAGCGCCTCCACCTGCCACCGTCGCACGCCCGTCACCGACGCCAGCTCCGCCAAGTTCTTCGGCTGGGCCAACGCGACCGACCGCAAGGCGTGGTTGGCGATCACGCGGCCCCGCTCCAGGCCCAATTCGACGGCCGCACTGTTGCGCGCTGCCTTCAGACGCTCCAACACGGCTTCGTCGGGACGGCGCTCCCGCTTTCTCCGGCCGTGCGCCGAGGGGTAGGGCGCCAGCATCTCGGAGGGCATCCGCTGCACCTTCTGCAGGGCCTGCAACAGCCCCCGGCCACGCTCGCGGGCCAGTCTCGAAGGGAAGCCGCGAATCCCGCCGAGCGCGTCCACGTCGCTGGGCTGGGCCAGCACGGCGGCCAGCAGCGCTTGGTCGGTGGCCACCCGGAAAGGCGCGCGGTCCCGCGCACGCGCAATCCCGTCGCGCCACCGCAGCGCCTCCCGAAGCGCAGTCACGATCCGGTCGTCCAGCTTGCCGGCTCCCTTCACGCGGGTCACGGGATCGACCGTCTCTTCCTCCGTCGGCGCCGTGGCCGCCTGCTCGATCCGTCGGCATTCCTCCTCGGCCCAGCGCTCCCGGCCCTGCTCGCGGACGGACTCGCGGAGCACGCCCGCCAGCCGGTGCAGGTGCCGCGTGTCCCCGGCCGCGTAGTCGATCATCTCGCGCGTGAGCGGGCGCGCGGCCCAGTCGGCCCGCTGGAACTTCTTGGTGACGCGAACGTCCAGGCGCCGTTCCAGCAACGCCTGCAGGCCAACCGCCGACTCGCCCGCGAAGGACGCGAGGACTTGAGTGTCCACCAAGCCCAGGGTCTCGACGCCCAGGTCGCGCCGGAGGAGCATCAGGTCGAAGACGGCGCCGTGCATCAGCACGCTCACGTCCGGCGCTTCGAGGCAGGGCTTCAGGCAGTCGGCGAGGGGCGTCGCGAGGGGGTCGAGCACGAACGTCTCGGCAGGTGTGGAGACCTGCACCAGACAGAGACGGTCGGAGTAGCGGTGGAAGCCGGCGGCTTCGCAATCGACGGCTACGGCGGCCGCCCCGGCCAGAGCGCGTTGGACGGCCCCGGCGCCGGCGGGCGAGTCTACGAAGGCGATGGGATGCATGGGGGCGGGGTGGTGGTCGGGCGCGGGGCAAGATAGCCGGGCGCCCAATCCTAACTTAGCTTCGGACCGGAGGCCGCGGCCTATCCGGACGTGGCGTCCGCTCCAAGAGACTTCCCACGCTGGGACTCCGACTTGCCACGCTGGGACTCCATGATCAGGACCAAGATCATCGCCACGATCGGGCCGGCCAGCGCGAAGCTGGAGGCGTTGGCCGGCATGGTGAGGGCGGGGATGAACGTGGCCCGCATCAACATGTCGCACGGCGACCACGACGCGCACCGGCGCAGCATCCGTCTCGTGCGCGAGGCCGCCCAGGCCGAGAACTGCCCGGTGGCGGTGATGATCGACCTGCAGGGGCCGAAGTTGCGCATCGGCAAGCTTGCGGCGCCGGTCGAGCTCGTGGTCGGCCGAACGGTGACCATTGCGCCCGAAGACGCCTGCGAACCGGGCGAGATCCCCACGGCGTACGCCGCTCTGGCGGAGGAAGTCGACCCGGGGACGCAGCTCCTTCTCGACGACGGCCAACTCGAACTCGCCTGCGTGCACACGGACGGAACGCGGGCCCGGTTCGAAGTGCTCCGGGGCGGCATGCTGCAGAGCCGCAAGGGCATCAACCTGCCGCGTCTCAACCTGAGCACGCCGGCGGTGACGGAGAAGGATGTGGCCGACCTCGCGCTGGCCTTTGAAATGGGCGCGGAGTACGTGTGCCTGTCGTTCGTGCGCACGCACCGCGACGTGGAGGACCTCCGCAGAAGGCTTGCGGGCCGAGCTTGGCTGGTCGCAAAGATCGAGAAGGCGGGTGCGCTGGACGAACTCGACGGCATCCTGGCGCACAGCGACGCGGTGATGGTCGCGCGCGGCGACCTGGGCGTGGAGCTGCCCTTCGCGTCGGTTCCCCTGGCCCAGAAGCGCATCATCCAGGCCGCCAACGGCTACGCCTGCCCGGTGATCACCGCCACGCAGATGCTCGAGTCGATGACCGAGTTCCCGAGTCCGACCCGGGCCGAGACGTCGGACGTGGCGAACGCCATTCTGGACGGGACCGACGCGCTGATGCTTTCGGGCGAGACGGCCGTGGGCAAGCACCCGGTGACGACCGTGGAGACGATGGTGCGCATCGCGGGCGAGATCGAGGCAAGCGGCGTGCTGGAGAAGGGGCCGCACTACCTTTCCGCGACCGGGCCGATCCAGCGGCGGGGCGCGTCGCTCACCGAGCACGCGGTGGCGGCCTCTTCGGTGCGGTCGGCGGCCGACCTGGGGGCGGCCATCGTGGTGATCACGCGGAGCGGATTCTCGGCGAAGCTGGTGTCGTCCTACCGCCCGGCGGCGCCGATCTTCTCGGTCTGCACGGAGCGGCGGGTGTACCGGCAGCTCTGCGGCGTCTGGGGCGTCCGCCCGGTCTTGGCCGAGGAGAAGGAAGTGACGTACCAGAGCCTGACCGAGCTGGGAAAGCGCGTGGTCGCGGAGGCCGGTGTGGGCCGGCCGGGCGATCCGGTGGTGGTGACTTCGGGCCTGCCGTTCCACCGCCCGGGCTCGACCAACACGATGAGGGTCGAGCAGCTCTGACGCGCCCGCCGAGCGACGGCCTGGAAGCGCGGGACGATGGTCCCGAGACGCGGGGCGACGGATGCGAGAGCCGCGAGGCCGGTTCGGCGTGCGCCTGATCTTTCTCGGCACGGGGACGTCGTTCGGAGTGCCGGTGATCGGCTGCGGTTGCGCCAACTGCAGGTCCGACGATCCGCGCGACAAGCGCACCCGCCACGGCGCCCTGTTGCAGTTCGCCGGGGGCAACCTGCTGATCGACACGCCGCCGGAGCTCCGGCTGCAGCTCCTCGGCTGCGGCGTGGATCAGGTGGACGCCGTCTGGTACACGCACCTGCACGCCGACCACGTGCACGGCATCGACGACGTCCGCGTCTTCTCCACGCAGGGGCGCGGACCCGTGCCCACCTACGTTCCCGAAGGGATGGACCGCGAGCTGGCAGGTCGCTTCCCCTACATCTTCGACGCCGCCGTGCGCGTGCCCGCCGGCACCACCAAGCCGCGCATCGCGCTCAAGACGTATGCGCACGGGCGTTCCGAGGACCTCTTGGGCGCCCGCGTGACGCCGTTTCGCGTCCCGCACGGTCCGGCTCACGCCTTCGGCCTGCGCACGGGCGGCCTGGGCTACGTGACCGACGCCAAGGGACTGCCGGCCGAGGCGCTCGACATCCTGCGCGGCGTGGACGTCCTGGTGCTGAACGCGCTCTGGTGGGGCCGGCCGCACCCGACCCACTTCAACGTCGAAGAGGCGGTCGAAGCCGCTCGCGAGGTGCGCGCGCGCCGAACCTTCCTGACCCATCTGACGCACCGGCTCGGGCATGGCGATCTGGCGGCGGCTCTGCCCGAGGGGATCGAACCCGCGTACGACGGGCTGTCGGTGGACGTGGAATGACGGCGGGCTCGGCTGCGCCCAGCGACGGGGCGACCGTCGTGGTCGACTACGGCAACATGCTGACGGGCGTCTTGCCCAGCGGCGGAACCGACCCGGAGCGGCTCGTGGGCGAGGGCGACGTCGCTCGCCGGTTCGAGGCGGCCTTCCGCGAAGTGGAGGACGGACGGAGGTCGGGCGAGATGGGCTTCTTCGCGCTCCCGTTCGACCGCGAGGCGGAGGCGCGTGCCCGGGAAGCGGCCCGGGGGGTCGTCGGCTGCGACGCGCTGGTCGTGATCGGGATCGGGGGATCGGCGTTGGGCGCGAAGGCTCTTGGGGGGGCTCTCCTCTCGCCCTTCCGGAACGAACTGGACGCGGCGCCGCCGGACCATGGCGGCGAACGCGGGGACGCGCAACGCTCCGGTCCGCGCCTGTACGTGCTCGACAACCCGGATCCCGCCACGGCATCGGCGCTCCTGACGCGGCTGGACCTCCGCCGCACGGCGCTCAACGTGGTGAGCAAGTCCGGCTCGACCGCCGAGACCATGGCCAACTTCATGGTCGCGTGGGACCGGCTGAAGCGGGCGGCGGGCGAGGACGCGCCCCGGCGTCTCGTGGTCACGACCGGGCGCGGGGGTCCGCTCCGCAGGCTGGCCGAGGAGTTGGGCACCAGGTGCTTGTCGGTGCCCGAGAACGTGGGAGGGCGCTTCTCGGCGCTTTCGGCGGTCGGCCTGATGCCCGCGGCGGCGGCCGGCATCGACACGGGCGCCCTCCTCGGCGGGGCTGCGGACATGGTGCGGCGCTGCGAGAGTCCGGTACTGCGGGAGAACCCGGCCGGCATGGTCGCCGCGCTTCTCCACGCGGCCGACGCGGAGGCGGGCGCGGGCATCCACGTCCTCATGCCCTACGGGGACCGCCTGCGCTGGCTTGCCGCTTGGTTCCAGCAGCTCTGGGCCGAGTCCCTGGGCAAGGCCCGCGACAGGACGGGCGCGATCGTGGAAACCGGACCGACGCCGTTGCCGGCCCTGGGCGCCAACGACCAGCACTCGGTGCTCCAGCTGCTCATGGAGGGTCCGCGGGACAAGGCGGTGGTCTTCGTCGCCTGCCGCGATCCGGGCGAGGACGTGGCCGTGCCGCGCCTGTTCGGCGACGATCCGGCCGTCTCGTACTTGGGGGGAAGCACGCTCTTCCAGCTGCTCGACGGCGAGCGGCGGGCGACCGCCGACGCGCTCCGCCGGGCCGGGCGCATGAACATGACCCTGACCGCCGACCGACTGGACGCGCGTTCGCTGGGCGCGCTGATCATGCTGTTCCAGATCGCGGTCGTCTACGCCGGCGCGCTGTACGGGGTCGATCCCCTCGACCAGCCCGGCGTCGAGCTGAGCAAGAAGCTGGCCCGCGAACTGATCGCCCGGCCCGCGGAGGCCCGCTCGCGCATTCCCCCGCCCGACCCGCGCTGGCAGGTTTGACCGCAGGGACGCTCCCTCTTAAGTTGGACCTGCCATGAGTTCCGAAGACAGCCACCGCACGGTCGTCGTGGAGAAGGACGGCCGATCCGAGATTGGAGCGTTCCTGTTGGGCGCCGTCGTGGGCGCCGGGATCGCTCTGTTGCTGGCTCCGGGCTCCGGCGAAGAGACGCAGCGCCGCCTCAAGGAGCAGGCCAAGCGGCTGAAGGATCTGACGGAGGACCGCGTGCGGGGCCTGCGCGACGATCTGGGCCTGCGGGTCGAGTCGGCCAAGGACGTCGTGGAGCAGGGGAAGAGGCTGGCCGCCGACGCGCGGGCGGATCTGGAGCACAAGCTTGAACGATCCAAGGCCGCCTACCGGGCGGGAGTCGCCGCCGGACGCGAGACCGCCCGCGAGGACGACGGGCCGGACGACGAGGATTCCGCCGAGCCGCAACCGGCCGGCTGACCGGAGCCGCCTCTCCCGCCGCCGAGGAACGCTTCGTGCAGATATTCCTGGACACGGCGAACCTGGAGGAGATTCGCGTCGCCGCCCGGTGGGGCATCCTCAGCGGCGTGACGACGAACCCGACGTTGCTGGCTCGCGAACGAGGCGCCGGATTCGAGGAGACCATCAAGGAGATCGCCGGGTTGGTGGACGGCCCCATCAGCGCGGAGACCGTCTCCGAGGACGCCGACGGCATGGTGGCCGAGGGCGTCGAGTACGCGGGCTGGCACTCCAACGTGATCGTCAAGGCGCCGAGCACGCCGGCGGGCCTGGAGGCCGTCTCCCGCCTGCGCGAGAAGGGCATCCGCTGCAACGTGACCCTCGTCTTCAACGCCAATCAAGCCCTGTTCGCGGCCTTGGCGGGCGCCTTCGTCGTGTCCCCGTTCCTGGGCAGGCTGGACGACATCTCCCACGACGGCATGGACTTGATCCGCGAGATCGCCGCCGTCTTCGAGATGAACCCGGAGATCGAGACGCGCATCCTCGCCGCGTCGATCCGCCATCCCCGCCATGTGGTCGAGTCGGCCTTGGCGGGCGCGCACATCGCCACCTGCCCCTTCAATGTGCTGGAGCAGTCGATGGCCCACCCGCTCACGGACCGGGGAATCCGGAGCTTTCTCGCCGACTGGGAGTCGCGCAAGGCGTGAGGGTTCGCGCATGGAGTCCGCGCGGTCGCGCAGGGCGGACTTCACCGCGCACGCGCGGCCGTTCGGTCTGGACCAAGTCGGCTGTCGCTTGTTGCGGTTCGGTTTGGACCGGGCTGGCCGCCGTCTGCGGCCGTTCGGCCTGGATTGGGCTCCTCGTTGCTTGCGCGAACATCGTCTGCGGAACCGCCGCGGCCGTGGGCGCGACCGCCCTTCAGGAGGACGACCGGGCCGGCACCGGCGCCGACTTCTTCGGGGACCCCGCCGCCGACGGCTTCACGTCCCTGGCGTCGCCCTTGGCGGACCTCGGCGAACCGTACGTGCTGGTTCACTTGCAGACGAGCCGCGTCTACTGGGCGGACGGGGCGGATCTTCTCTGGTCGGCCCCGGCCGGCACCGGCACCGGGTTTCGCTTGGCGGGGGCCGGGCAGCGGTGGACCTTCTCCACCCCGCGCGGCCTCTTCCGAGTGCGGCGCAAGGAGAAGGACCCGGTCTGGGTGGCGCCGGACTGGTATTTCGTCGAGCGGCGACGGCCCGTCCCCAGCCCCGATCACTGGTCGCGGCGGATTCCCGGCGCCATGGGCAACACCGCCATCTACTTGGGCGACGGCATCGCCATCCACGGCACGGAGCGGCCGGAACTTATCTTGGTCCCCGACGCGGACGGACGGCGAGTCTCCCACGGTTGCATTCGCCTCACCAACGAGGCGGCCCGCGAGCTCTACCACATGGTCGAGGTCGGGACGCCGGTTCTCATCTTTTGACGGGGACTCCGGCGCGCTCGCGGCGAGTCGTGGCGCGCAACAAGAAGGCCCGCCACGCCTACGAAATCCTGGACACCTGGGAGGCGGGCCTGGTCCTGCACGGGACGGAGGTCAAGTCGGTGAGGGCAGGGAAGGTCGCGTTCCAGGACGCTCACGCGCGTCCCGCGGCGGGCGAACTGTGGCTCTACAACCTGCACGTCTCTCCCTACGGCGGCGCCAACCGGTGGAATCACGACGAGACCCGTCCCCGCAAGTTGTTGCTGCACCGCGACCAAATCCGCCGCATGATCGCCAAGATGGAGGAGAAGGGGCTCACCCTGATCCCGCTGGACATTTATTTTCGGCGGGGCGTGGCCAAGGTCACGCTGGCGCTGTGCCGCGGGAAGAAGCACCGGGACCGCCGCGAGGAGCTGAGGCGAAAGACGATGGACCGCGAAGCCGAACGAGCCGTCAAGGAGCGCGAATGAGCCTTGCGCCGAGAGTTGCCGAGGAGCGCTCAATGGACGTTGTGTCGAGAGTTGCCGAGGAGCGCTTGATGGATGTCGCGCCGAGAGCCGTCGACGACCGCCCAATGAATGTTGCGCCGAGGGCCGTGGAGGATCGCGAGTGAGCCTTGCGCCGGGAGTCGGCCGGAGTCCCGCGGGAAAGGGCGCCCCCGCGGAGAGCGCCGTCGGCGTGGTGTCCGCCTTTGGGGCTTCGTTCGCCGGCCCGGTGTGGCTGGCGGCGGGCACCTGCGGATTCGGCGAACCCGTCGTCGCCGTGATGTCGCCGTCGGAAGTGGGCGCCTTGGTCACGAAGTCGGTGACGGTGGAGCCGCGCCGGGGCAACCCCGCGCCGAGAGTGGCGGAGTTTCCCGAGGGGATGCTGAACTCGGTGGGGCTCGCCAACCCGGGGCTGGAGGCCGTCCGGCGCGAGAAGCTGCCTTGGATGGCCCGGGCGTTGGGCGGACTGCCGGTCTGGGTCTCGGTCGCGGGGCGGTCCGCCGCCGAGTACGCGGCCGTGGTGCGCGGCTTGGACGCGGAGGACGGCTTCCTGGGATACGAACTCAACCTCTCCTGTCCCAACGACGAACACGCCAGCGGCAGACCGTTCAGTCTGGACGGTGCGGCGATGGGGGAGATCCTGGACGAGGTTCGGCCTCTCACCTCGCGCCCGTTGCTGGCCAAGCTTGCGCCCAACGATCCCGACATCGGCGCCACCGCCGCCACGGCCGCGGCTCGCGGCGCGGATGGAATCACCGCCGTCAACACCATGCCGGGACTCTTGTTGCGGACGGACGGCGGTGCGCGGCTGGGCGCGGGGCCGGGAGGGACGAGCGGCCCGGCTCTTCTGCCGACGGGACTGGCGGCGGTTCGGGCAGTCGCGGCGGCCACCCGCGTTCCCGTGGCCGGCTCGGGCGGCGTCCTGTCGCCGGAGGACGCGCGCGCCTACTTGGCCGCGGGCGCCACCTTCGTGCAGGTCGGCACGGGTTCGTTCGCCGACCCCCGTTGCGCGGCTCGCATCGCCCGGGCGCTGGCGTACGACGCGCTCGAGCGAGCGCGCGGTCGGCCGGCGTCGGCGTCGCGACGAGTCGGGCGCGGGCAGGTCGGCGAGCTTGAACCAGTTGATGGGCGGACGGCTCCTCGGGACGAGCGGACGGTCCCTCGGGAGATGACGGTTCCATGAGCGGCGGGGGCATCGTGGTTGCCCGGCCTCCGTCTTCCGTCGAAGGCGGCAGGATCATCGTGGCCCTCGACTTCCCGAGCCCGTCCACCGCCCTCGCGCTGGTGGACCGGCTGGGCGACGGTTGCCGGTTCTACAAGGTTGGGATGGAGCTGTACGCGACGGCCGGGCCGGCCGTGGTGGCGGAGCTTCGCGAGAAAGGCAAGCAGGTGTTCCTCGACCTCAAGTTCCACGACATACCGAACACGGTGGCGCGGGCCGTGGCGCGGGCGTCCCGATTGGGCGCCAGCCTGCTGACGGTGCACGCGATGGGTGGTTCGGCCATGCTGCGGGCCGCGGCAGCGGGCGCGGGGCCCGGCACGACCGTGCTGGGCGTCACCGTGCTGACCTCGCACGACGCGGAGTCGCTGGGCGGAGTCCTCGGACGCAGCGTGCAGAACGTAGGCGCCGAGGCCCGGCGCTATGCGGCCGCGGTTCGCGACGCGGGCTTGGGCGGCGTCGTTTGCTCTGCCGCGGAGGCGGCCCTGTTGCGTCCCGTGCTGGGTGCGGAGGCGGCGATCGTGACGCCCGGCATCCGTCCCCCCGGCGCCGACGCGGGCGACCAGAAGCGCGTGCGAACCCCGGCAGAGGCGTTCGCGGCGGGGGCCAGCCACGTCGTGGTCGGCCGTCCGGTCACGCAAGCCCTCGACCCGGCGCAGGCGTTCGCCGACCTGGCCGGGAGCGCGGAGACGGGCCGCGCAGAAGCAGGCAGCTCGTGAAGCTGTACGACTCCGGTCGGACGCAAGGCGGCGGGCGCGGTACGCGCCATCGCGCAGAAGTCGGCAGATCGTGAAGCTGTACGACTCCCTGCGGCGCGAGCGGGTGGACTTCGCGCCCCTGGATCCGCCGCGGGTCGCGGTCTACGGATGTGGTCCCACCGTCTACGACTTCGCCCACGTCGGCAACTTCCGGGCCTTCCTCGTCTACGATCTGCTTCACCGCCACCTGCGAGCGCGCGGCCACGAGGTCGAGTTCGTGGTCAACCTGACCGATGTCGACGACAAGACCATCGAGGGCGCCGCCGGGGCCGGACGGTCGCTCGAAGAGCACACCGAGCCCTTCGTGCGCGCGTTTCGGGAGGACGCCAGGGTCCTCGGTCTGCTGCCCTTCTCCCAGCACCCCCGCGCGACCGAGTTCGTGGAGGTGATGACGGACTTCATCAAGCGGCTCCTGGCCCAAGGACACGCCTACGCCGCCGCCGACGGCTCCGTCTACTACTCCGTCTCTTCGTTCGAGAACTACGGGAGGCTGTCGGGCTGCGGGGTGGGCGAGGCGGGCGCGGTGGACGCGGGACGCTCGCGAATCGACGCCGACGAATACGAGAAGGGCGACGCGCGGGACTTCGCGCTCTGGAAGGCGGCGCGCCCGGCCGACCGGGCGGCAGGAGCCGTGTGGGACTCGCCCTGGGGCGAAGGACGGCCGGGTTGGCACCTGGAGTGCTCGGCCATGAGCACCACCATGCTGGGCGACACGATCGACATCCACCTGGGCGGCGAGGACCTCCTCTTCCCCCATCACGAGAACGAGATCGCTCAGTCCGAAGCGGCCACGGGGAAGCCGTTCGCGCGATACTGGCTGCACGTCAAGCACCTGAAGGTCGAAGGGCGCAAGATGTCCAAGTCCGCCGGCAACTACTACACCGTGCGCGACCTGTTGGACGAAGGCCACGATCCCGCCGCGATCCGCTGGATACTGCTGTCCGCCCACTACCGGAGCGAACTCGACTTCACCCGCGCGGGATTGGAGGCCGCAGCGACCGCAGTGCAGCGGCTCCTCGACTTCCGCCGCCGCGTGCGCGAACTGCCCTCTCCGCCGGGCTCGGCCTCTCCCTCCGGTCGGCCCTCCGGCCCCGGCGCGGCCTCTGGCCCGGACACGCTCCCGGCCTCCAGCCCCCTGCCTTCGCCCAACCCGCCCCCGGCTCCCGGCTCGCCGGCGACCCCGAACCTCGCGGAGCGCGCGCGATGCGGCCTGGACGCCTTTCTCGGGGCTCTCGACGACGACTTGAACGTCTCGCGCGCCCTGGCCGAACTCTGGACGATGGTCAGGGAGGCCAACGCCGCCATGGACGCGGCCCCGCACGGCATCGCATCCGAGGACCGGCAAGCCCTCCTTCAGGCCCTAGCCGGAATCGACGCCGTGCTGGGCGTTCTGGACCTCGGAGACGGGTCGCGCAGGCTCGAAGAGGACGCCGAGGACGGCATCAAGCGGCTCGTGGCAGCCCGCGACGAAGCCCGCGGGCGCCGAGACTTCGCGACGGCCGACCGCATCCGCGACGAACTCGCGGCCCAGGGAGTCCGCATCGAGGACACGCCAAGCGGAACGCGCTGGACGAGAGTGCGCGCAGGAGGCGGGTGACCGGACGCGCGGTGCGGCCCAGCCCGCTCGCCCTTCCCCTGCGGCCCGCGCGGCGACAGATTCTTGGCCGGCGATGCTGGCGTAGCTCAGTTGGCAGAGCAGCTGATTTGTAATCAGCAGGTCCGGGGTTCGAGTCCCCGCGCCAGCTCTCGGCGGAACGTTGCAAGCCGCGCACGCCTCATGGGTCGTCGCCTCGCGTTTCTCGCGCGGCGCGCCCGGCGACGCGGTAGAGGGCTAGGCCCGCAACCACCAGCGCAAGTCCAGCCCATGCTTCTTCGGGGCGAGTGCGGAGCAAGTAGGCCAGCGTCCAGATCGTCAGGCCCATGTAGACGATGGGCGTGACCGGGTAGCCCCAAGCGCGGTACGGGCGCTCCAGGCCGGGTTCGCGGCGTCGCAGGACGAAGACGCCCGCTACGGCCGCCAAGCTGTTCAGCGCCAAGATGAACCCGGAGAACACGAGCACCGTCTCGAACGACGCCGTCGCGACGAAAAGCAGGGCTAGGCCGGCCTGCACAAGCACGGCGGTGGCGGGGATGCCGTGCCGGTTCGTGCGGGCGAGGCGACCGAAGAGGGGATGGTCGGCGCCGATCGCGTGGAGGACGCGGGGGCCGGCCATGATCATGGCGCTCACGGTGGAGACGAGCAGCAGAGCCAGGACCACGCCCATGACGGCGGCCCCGGCTGCGCCGAGCAGGTGCGAGGCGGCCACGTAGCCGACTTCGACCTTGCCCTGCATTTCGGCCATGGGCGCGGCCCGGAGGAACGTGTAGTTGAGGGCCGTGTAGAGGAAGGCCACGAGAAGCGTGCCGCCCGCCAGCACGCGAGGAAGCGTGCGCTGGGGGTTGCGGAGTTCGCCGGAGAGGTAGGTGGCGGCGTTCCAGCCGGTGTAGGCGTAGGAGACGTAGACGAGCGAGACGGCGAAGGCGCCCCCGAAGACGATTCGCCCGTCGCCGGGCGCGGGAAGCAGCGAGACGGGCTGGGGATCCGGGGCCAGCGCGACCCCCGCCGCGCAGAAGGCCGCCACCAGGATCACTTTGACGGTGGTGAAGCTCCGCTGGAGGAGGCTGGAGCGGTGGTAGGTGGTCGCATGGACTCCAGCCAGCGCCGCCACGAGCCCCGACGCGAGCCAGGTCGGCGACAGCGCGGGAAACACCGAGGCCAAGTACGTCCCGAAGGTGATGGCGGCCAGCGCCGTGGGGGCGGCGAACCCGACGGTGGCGGACACCCAGCCCGACACGAACCCTGCTGCCGGATGGTAGATCCGCGACAGGAAGGCGTACTCGCCGCCGGAACGGGGAATCGCGGCCCCGAGTTCGGCGTAGGAGACGGCCCCGCAGAAGGCCGCTGTGCCTCCCACGACCCAAAGGAGGAGCAACGGGAACGTGGACTGGATATCGACCAGCTGGAATCCCAGGCTGGTGAAGACGCCGGTGCCGATCATGCTGGCCACCACCACCGAGCCGGCGGCGTAGGGGCCGTAGCCGCTCGGGCGCCCCCTGCGGCGAGCTACGAACCGGCCCCGGTGAAGCGCATGAACCGTCAGGTCGCTATGGTCCGGCGTCCCGCATCGAGTGCATGTCCCGCCCGCCGACGACGTGCTTGAACACGCGTCCCCCCAGCATCACGAACCGCACGTCGCGGAGGACCGAAATGTCGTTCAGCGGATTGCCGGGCACGGCGATCACGTCGGCCAGCAGTCCGTCGGCGAGACGGCCCCGGTCGGAGACGCCCAGCAGGTCGGCCGCGTGGACGGTGGCGGTGCGGACGGCCTCCGCTTCGCTCATGCCCATGCTCACGTAGACTTCGAACTCGCCCGCGTTCTCGCCGTGCGGAAACACGCCCGCGTCGGTCCCGAACGCTATGGGAACGCCCCGCGAAATGGCCTTCTGCACGCTCTCGCGGGCCATGGGCAGCACCTCCTCGGCCTTGCGGCGCACGAGCGGCGGCAGATCGTCGAGGGGGATTCGATCCACCAAGTACGTGGTCGGCACCAAGTACACGCCCTTCTCGATCATGAGGTCCATGATCTCGTCGGTGAGCGCCGACCCGTGTTCGATGGAAGCCACCCCGGCCCGCACGGCTGCCAGGATTCCCTCCGAGCCGTGGGCGTGCGCCGCCACCTTCACGCCGTGGCGGGCCGCCTCCGCCACCATCGCGGCGAGCTCTTCCTCCGTGTACTGCTGCGCACCGACCGGTCCCTCCATCGACAGGACGCCCGCGGTCGCGCAAGTCTTTATCACCTGCGCGCCGTGCTTGATCTGGTAGCGGACGGCCTCGACGACCTCCCACGGCCCGTCGGCGACCCCGCGCTCCGGGCCGGCCTCCAGGATCCCCGGCGCGAATCCGGTCACGTCGCAGTGGCCGCCGGTGATGCCCAGCGGATGGCGCGACGGGATCACGCGCGGGGCCGCCACGTCGCCTCGCTCGACGGCCTCCGCAAGCTCCACGGTCACGTCGCCGCCGAAGTCGCGCACGGTCGTGAATCCTGCGCGCAACGTGATGCCGCCGTACTTGGCCGCGTTGAAGGCTCCGTACAGCTCCGTGCGCGTGACGGCATCGGTGAAGCTCCCTGCGCCGAGTTGTCCGGCCAAGTGGGTGTGGGCGTCGACGAGTCCGGGCAGCAGGGTGACGTCGCCGAGGTCCATTTCGTGCGCTCCGGCGGGCGTGCCGGGGGGATTGACGGCAGTGATCAGGCCGTTTTCGACGACGATCACGGCGTTCTCGCGTATTTGGCCGGCGTCCACGTCCAGCATGCGGGCGGCGCGGAGGACGGTGGGGCCGTCGTGCATGTGCTCGTGAGGCTGGGCGGCCTTCGCGGGCGGCGCCATGGCCAGGCCGGACGCCAGCAGAGCGAAGGCGGGGAGAAAGCGGTGCAGGGAACAGCGAGTCGTCTTGTTCATTGCGATCTTTGTTGGGGTTGTTGTTGCGATCCTTGCCGCCTGCTTCGCGAAGGGGCCCGTGCAAGCCTCGCAGGGGACGTCTTGTTCGGCCAGCAGCGGCCCGGGAGCACGGCGCAACCGGCTCACTGGGATGCTCGGCGAGCCCGGGCGGCGCCAAGTCCGACCGACAGGACGACCCAAACAGCAGCCAGCGGCGCAGTGGCGAAGGCGATCCATCCGATGCCCAGCCCCAGGCGCGCCAGCAAGCCGTCCACGCCGACGCCGGCCAAGTCCCCGGCCCGGTACAAGAAGACGTCGACCACGGGCTTGGCCTTGTACTTCTCGGCAGGCGTCACGACGCTGAAGAGGGCTTCGCGCGAAGGCCGCGCGACGGCATGACGGCCGGCGCGGTGCACCGCCTGGAAGATCAACATGACGCCGTACACGGGCCAGACGGCGAGCACGACGAATCCGGCCAGGGTCAGCAGCGGGAGGATCGCCAGCGTCCATCCGATGCCCAGCTTCCTGACGAGATGCGTCGTGACGAGCACTTGCGTGAGGAGGACGGCGAACTGGCTCACGTAGTCGAACTGCGCGAAGCTGCCGATCCGCTGGCTGAGCGTGTCCGTGTTCTCGAGGACGATGTTCGCCTGCGTGAAGTAGATCATCGTGTTGGACACGGCCATGAACATGACCCACAGCCCGATGCTCAGCATGTACGGGGACCTCAGCACCAGCAGCAGTCCCTCCCAGAACGAGAGGAACCGCTCGTTCGGCGAGAGTCCTGCAGCCGACGCGCGTTGCTCGCGGGACGTGTCGTCGTCGGCCCGCTGGGCCTGCCCGGTCGCGCCCCCGTCCGCCCGCATCGCGACGGAGGCCGCCGTGGCGCGTCCAATCTTGCGGTCGATGGACAGCATCACGACGATCGCGGCCGCGAAGAAGAGGCTCGCGGCGATCATGAGGCCCGCCGGCAGGTGCGGGGATTCGACCGCGTTGCTGATCCAGCTCGCCGTGGTTCCGCCTGCGAACGCGCCCAGCGTGCCGCCGATGCCGATGAAGGCGAACAGCCGCTTTCCCTGGTCGGCGTCGAAGGTGTCCACCATGAACGCCCAGAACACGCTCGTCATGAACAGGTTCACCACGCTCAACCAGACGTAGAACGTGTAGCTGATCCACTTCGCGGGCGCTGCTTCGGCGCCGGCGCCCGCCGCTCCGCCGCCGACGCCCGAGAACAGCAGTCCGGCAAACACGAGCAGGCAGGCGATGACGAACAGGTACGCCGCCGGGATGAAGCGCCGCCGGTTCATGCGGGCCACTGCACGGCCGAACGCCAGCACCACGAGAAGCGACGCCCCCGACGTGCAGGCGAACAACCACCGGAGCTGGTCCATGCCGCGGGAGACGCCGAACGCCTCGCGCACCGGACGGATCAAGAAGTACCCGCACAAGATCAGGAAGAAGAAGAGGGCCGAGACGAGCGCAAGGCCCAACTCGCCCTCCCGCATGTTCAGCGCCCGGAGCAGACCTGCCCGAAGATTCTTCATCTTCGCGCTACGTCCTCGTTCGCGGCGGATTCTTCATTCGCGCTGCCCTGGTTCTTGCGTCCCTTGCCCGCCCGTCGCCGACTGCCCCAACGACCGGGCCGCGCGCGAAAACGGCGGCCATGGCTTCGCGGGGATTGAACGAAACGGAAAAGAAGACGATTGTTCACCGTCGGCAAGTGGCCTCGCCGCGATCCCGCGAAGAGGAAACGCCAGCGACCCTCATGATTGCGAGCCTGCGCTGACATGACGCCAGCGTCGCCCCCCGGGCCCCGAGATGCGCCTGCGCGGGGCGTGCCAGCCCCTCTGGCCGAATTCGTGGCGCGCCTGACTGGCGTCCGCCCGGGCGAGGCCGGCACCGTTCTCCTCTCGTGCGCCTACTTCTTCTGCATCCTGGCGGCGTACTTCATCCTCCGGCCCATCCGCGACGAAATGGCCGTGGCCGGGGACGTGCGAAACATCCGCTGGCTGTTCACCGGCACGTGCGCGGGGATGCTGGCGGCGCACCCGATCTTCGCCGCCATCGTGTCGCGCTGGTCCCGAAGGCGCTTCGTGACCGTCTGCTACCGCTTCTTCATGGCCAACTTGGCGGTCTTCTTCCTGCTGATGAAGACGTTGCCGGACGGGGCCGAAGTGTGGCTGGGCCGGATCTTCTTCGTATGGCTCAGCATCTTCAACCTCTTCGTCGTGTCGGTCTTTTGGTCGTTCATGATCGACATCTTCAAGGAAGAACAGGGCAAGCGGCTCTTCGGCGTCATCGGCGTGGGCGGAACCTTGGGCGGCGTGCTGGGCTCGTCCGTCACCGCCTTCCTGGCCGAGCTCGTCACGCCCGTCAATCTGTTCTGGGCCTCGATCCTGCTCATGGAATGCGGAGTTGCCTGCGTGAAGGGGCTGGACCGGAAGGCCGGGATCGTCGTCGGCGCGAGCGGAGAGCCGCCAGCCTCGGCGAAGACTTCGGAACGGCGAGACGTGGGCGCGACTCCCCCGCCCGGCACGATTCTCCCCCTGAAGGCCAAGCGTGGCGCGCGCGAGGCCGGCGCCGTGATCGGAGGGACGGCGCTGGACGGAATCCGCCGGGTCGTGGAGTCGCCCTACCTGTTCGGCATCTGTCTTTTCATGCTTCTCTTCACGATTGGGTCGGCGTTCTTGTACCCCATCCGGGCCGAGGTCATTTCGCGAACGTTCCCGGACCCGGCGGCACAGACGGCGGTCTTCGCGCGCCTCGACTTGGCCGTCAACATCTTGACCCTGTGCACACAGTTGTTCTTGACGAGACGCCTGATCAAATGGCTGGGCGTCGGGGCGACGCTGGCGTTCGCGCCCTTGCTCAGCCTAGCGGGATTCGCTTTGCTGGGCGTCGTGCCGGTCTTCGCCGTGTTCGTGGTGTTCCAAGTTCTGCGACGAGCGAGCGAATTCGCTCTGGCGCGACCGGTTCGCGAGGTGCTCTACACGGTCTTGCCGCGCGCCGACCGCTACAAGGCCAAGAACTTCAACGACACGTTCGTGTACCGCACCGGCGATCTGATCGGCGTATGGTCGCACAGCGTGCTGGGCCTCGGCATGGCTGGGTCGGCCCAGGCGATGGTTCCGATCTCGGGGCTGTGGCTGGTGGTGGCCCTGTGGCTGGGACGGCGCCGGAAACTGGAGAAGGCGCGGAAGCAGGCGGGGTGAGGCCACCGGGGGACGCGGCCGACGCGCGACGATCCGGTCCGGTTGCAGCGCGGCGAGCTTCCCGGTCAGAACGCGGCGAGTCCAGTCACCGCTTGGCCCAGAACCAGCGAGTGAATGTCGTGGGTGCCCTCGTACGTGTAGACGGACTCCAGGTTGGCCATGTGCCGCATGGCGGAGTACTCGGCCAGGATGCCGTTGGCGCCCAGAAGCCGCCGGGCCTCGCGGGCGACGTTGCAAGCCATGTCCACGTTGGCGCGCTTGGCCAAGCTGACCTGCTGGGGCGTCATCTTGCTCTCGTCCTTGAGACGTCCCAGGCGAAGACACAGGAGTTGTCCCTGGGTGATGGACGTGAGCATGTCGGCGATGCGCACCTGCTGAATCTGCTTGCCCGCGATGGGGCCGTCGAACATGACCCGCTCGCCCGCGTACCTAGCCGCTTCGTGGAAGCAGGCCATTGCCGCGCCCACCGCGCCCCATGCGATTCCGTAGCGGGCCTGCGTGAGGCACATGAGCGGGCTGCGCAGCCCCGAGGAGCCCGGCATGAGCGCGCTGTCCGGCAGCTCGACGTCCTCCAGCACCAGTTCGCTCGTGTCCGACGCCAGCAACGACAGCTTGCCCTTCTGGTCGCGGGCGCTGAAGCCGGGCGCGTTCGTGGGCACGACGAATCCGCGAATCCCGCGCGCGTCTCCCGCCTGGCCGGTCTGCGCCCACACCACGGCCACGTCGGCCATCGAGCCGTTGGTGATCCACATCTTGGCGCCGTTCAGCACCCAGCCGCCGTCCCGCCGCCGCGCCGTCGTGATCATGCCCGCGGGATTGGAACCGTAATCCGGCTCGGTCAGGCCGAAGCAGCCGATCTTCTCGCCCGCCGCCAGCTTGGGCAGCCATTCCGCGCGCTGCTCCTCGCTCCCGAAGGCGTGGATGGGATACATCACCAGCGCCCCTTGCACCGACGCGAACGAGCGAATCCCCGAATCGCCCCGCTCCAGCTCCTGCATGATGAGTCCGTACGCCACGTTGCCCAGCCCCGCGCACCCGTACTCCTCGGGCAGATTGGCGCCCAGCATCCCAAGCTCGCCGATCTCCGGTATCAGCTCCTTCGGAAACCGGCGGTCCACGTACGCCTTGCCGATGACCGGAAGAACCCGGTCCTCCACCCAACTCCGAACCGTGTCGCGAACCATCCGCTCTTCCTCGGACAACAGCGCGTCCACGTCGTAGAAGTCGATGCCTTCGAATCTGGCGGTCACGTCGAAGCTTTCTCCAGGGATGGGCGTTCTGGTTGCGTGGCCGTTGCACTTGGCAGTGGCGGGGCGGCCGCGCCGTCTCCAATCCTTAAGGTAAGCCAGCGTCCGGTGTCGGAGGTGATCGGGGATGTGCGCACCGGCTGGGATGCGGGCGGTTGCTCGGTGCTCGAGTCCGCCGCCGAGCCCATGGAGCGGTTCTGCGCATCGGGTACGTCGCAGTCGCGCAACAACAACTGCCCACCATGATCCCTAGGCAACTGCAGGCCGCTGTTGGGCGCCGCGTCCAGGGACGGGCCGTCGGCGGACGGCTTGGCGGGCAGCGCAAGGCATCGTTACATTCTCGACGCCGTGGCTGGTGCGATACGGAGAACGCCGGAACGACCGGATCGTCGCGGAAGGAGAGTGCGTCGCGAGCTGTCCAAGAGAGGACGAGGACATGTACAACATCTTTGTGAGTTCCGACCGTGGGGCGTGGAACGGCGAACCGATCAAGCTCGCAAAGGATCGATGCGTGAGGGATTTTACCAGCGAGGAGATGAAAGAACGCTTTGGCCCCCTTGCCGAGTATCAGGTCCGTCGCCTTCGTCGCCTTCCATCCGTTTTTGCATATGAACGACAGTGCGATAAGAATCCGTTATTTGGTTTCGTTAGCGATGTCGCTGTCAAAGAAAAATACGTGACGGTCAAGTACACCGTAATGGATGTCGATCGCTTCTTGACGGCTGACCAGCTTGAAGAATATCACA
The DNA here is from genome assembly GCA_958295645.1 of Longimicrobiales bacterium. Taxonomy (GTDB): domain Bacteria; phylum Gemmatimonadota; class Gemmatimonadetes; order Longimicrobiales; family Gaopeijiaceae. The sequence continues at coordinate 1,714,318 of OY282361.1, read as the reverse complement.
ACGAACTTGGTTTGACTTCATGGGAACTGGATCGCACACACTGGGCCGTCAAAGAAGTTGACTTGGCACGACAATTGCGACCAATGGGCATTAACTTGCCCGTGTGGAGACCCATTGATATTGACACGCATCGTTTTCAGGTGGCTGTTTCGTTTCCCGGAGAAAAGCGCCGATATGTTGAGGACGTCGTCCGCGAACTTCAACGATGGATCGGTCGCGACGCTTGCTTCTACGATAAGGATTATGAAGCACACCTGGGTAGGCCCAATATGTTCGATCTCTTTCTGAAGATCTACAGCAAGCGATCGAGCCTTGTTGTGGCTTTCATCGATAACACATATCAGGATAAGCAATGGTGCGGCCTAGAGCTTCGCGCTATTGATAAACTTGTATTAGCCAAGGAGTACAGTCGAGTCATGTATGTACGCATCGGAAAGGGAGATGTCGACGGAATACTGCCGACCGACGGATACTTGGACGCCAGGAATAAGGAGCCGCAAGAAGTTGCCTATCACATTGAAGAGCGAGTCCGTTTGTTGCAGGATCGTCAACATGGAAGCGACAATCGAAAGGCTATATCAGTCAAGGATTGGGATGCATATTTTGCGTCATGGTCGCCTGCTAGTCTTCCGGAGCGCGAGCCGTTGTCGCCGTTGGAGGAACGCGATTTCGATGCCGTCTTCCCAACATCAGAATGAGGCCGTGCGATGTTTATGTTGGATACTGACATTTGCATATTTGTCATGAGAAAACAACATTCCAAGCTAACCGATCGCGTGAAGCAGCATGCCGATCGGATTTGCATCTCGTCGATTACGTACGCGGAATTGCATTTTGGCGTCATGCACTCGGGGCAGGTCGATCACAACTTGCAACGTCTGCAAGCTTTTCGTCTCGGTCTCGACATACGCAACGATCGCGAATTCGGTCGTGTTCCCGAGCTGAAGACCAAGAACTGGCTTTCGGGGAACTGAGGTTCTGTTCGTCCTACGCTTTTCGCCGTATGTTTCTCGGCAACAGGTCAAGCAACGCTTGCCGGAGCAGCAACTGGGCTTTACAGGATTGTCGTCACCGGGGCCGGCCCCGAAAGCGCAACACGCCGAAGCAGAGTTCGCGGCCGATTCGACCTCCGAGCCACCATGTGGCCAGCACGGCGCCGACCCAGCCGCCCATCACGAGCCGCGACGGCTGCTGCACGAGCGCGATCCACAGCGCGAACGCGGCGGCCAAGCCGGTTCCGGCCAGCCATCCGGCCTTTCTCGCCGTTGCGCGGGCCGTGGCCACGCATTCGTCGCACCAGAGGAGGCGGTCGAGTTCCGGGGCGGGGAAGGGGCGCCCGCAACGCCCGCAGGAGAGGCTGTCTTCGCTCGGGGCCGGAGAGCCGTTGCCCCTGCCGGTCAACCCAGCGCCCTCACGACGGCGTTGGTGAAGGCCGCGGTGCCGTCGTCGCCGCCCATGTCGTGAGTCCTCGCCAAGGCGCCGCGAACCACGACGGACACGGCATCGCGGATGCGGTTCGCCGTCGCTGAGCGGCCGAGGTGGTCCAGCATGAGGCAGGCCGAGAGCAAAAGACCGGTGGGGTTGGCCACGCCTTGGCCCGCGATGTCCGGCGCGGAACCGTGCACGGCCTCGAAGACCGCATGGCGTTCCCCGACGTTGGCCGCCGGCGCGAACCCGAGTCCTCCGACCAGGCCGGCCATCAGGTCGCTCAGGATGTCGCCGAACATGTTCTCCATGACCAGCACGTCGAAGCGGTAGGGGTCGAGGACCAAGTACATGGCGGTGGCGTCGATGATTCGGTCCTCGAAGCCGACCCGGCCCGCGTAGTCGCCCGCCAAGCGCTGGCCGACCTCCAGGAACAGGCCCTGCGTGTGCTTCAGGATGTTGGCCTTGTGCGCCAGCGTCACCTTCTTGCGGCCGTGGGCGAGGGAATAGTCGAACGCGAAGCGCACGATGCGCTCGGAGCCGAAGCGCGTGGTAATCATGACCGATTCCGCCGCAGCCTTCGGATCGCCCTCCATGCCGATGAAGTGCTCGACCCCCACGTAGAGACCCTCGGTGTTCTCGCGGATCAGCACGAGGTCGATGTCTTCGTAGCGTCCGCCGGGAACGATGGTCCGCACGGGGCGCACGTTGGCGTAGAGGTCGAAGTGCTTGCGAATGGCCACGTTCACGGAACGGAAGCCGGATCCGGCCGGGGTGGCCAGCGGCCCCTTGAGCGCCACCCGGTTGGCGTCGATCGAGTCCAGCGTGGATTGCGGGAGGGGGGTCCCGTGCGCGGAAATGGCGCCGACTCCGGCCTCCCGGCGATCGTATTCGAGCCCCGCGCCCGCCGCGTTCAGCACCCGAAGGACGGCGTCCGTGACCTCGGCGCCGATTCCGTCGCCCGCGATGACGGTGACGACGTTGCCGCCTTGCGCACCGCTATTCATGGTCCTCGGCGGTCGGTTCGCCCGCGGACGCGGGAGCGGCCTCGGCGGCCTCGGCGCTCTCGAACTTCAACGACGCCGAGTTGACGCAGTACCGGAGGCCCGTCGGTTGCGGCCCGTCCGGGAAGACGTGTCCCAAGTGCGCGTCGCAACGGGCGCACACCGCCTCGGTCCGTCGCAGGAAGAACTTCCTGTCGTCCCTCTCGCTCACGCGTCCCGGCGCCGCCGGCGAATGGAAGCTCGGCCAGCCCGTGCCGGAATCGAACTTGTCGGCGGACTCGAAGAGGGACAGGCCACAGCAGACGCACCGGTAGTTGCCGTCGTCCTTGCGATCCCAATGCTCGCCCGAGAAGGCTCGTTCGGTGCCGCCGCGCCGCGTCACCCGGAACTGCTCGGAGGTCAGATGCTCGCCCCACTCTGCGTCGGTTCGGTGAATTCTGTCCGTCATCCGCGTGGGATTTCGCGCACCGTCTGCCGGCGGCTGGGAGGGGGCGAACCTGACCTGACGCCTAAAGATAAACGTGTCTGGGCCGGTCTTTGCCTCTGCCCGCCTCGACGCTAACCACGCCGATGACGTACCTGCACGAGGGGTGCGCTGGGCCGAACCGCGCGAAAGGGCGTCGGCGCCGCCGCCCTTGTCACACGAGGTAGCCGCCGTCGACCGGGAGCACGACGCCGGTGACGTGGCGGGCCGCTTCCGAGCAGAGGAAGAGGACGACCGAGGCCACGTCCTGCGGGTCGCCGAGCCGGCCCAGGACGCTGCGCTCGCGGGCTCGGTCCATGATCTCGGCGGGGACCCGGGCGGTCAGTTCGGTGGTGCGGATGTAGCCGGGCGCGACAGCGTTCACGTTGACGTTGGACGGCCCCAGTTCGGTCGCGGCGCTTCGCGTGAGACCCGCGAGGCCGGCCTTGGACGAGCAGTAGTTGGCCAATCCGAATTCGGCGCAGAATCCGTGAACAGAGGAGATGTTGACGATCTTGCCGAACTGCTGGGCGCGAAACAGAGGGGCCACCGCGCGAATGAAGTAGAAGGCGCCCGACAGGTTCGTGTCTATGACGGTGCGCCACTCCTCCGGCGTCATGTGCCAAAGTGCCCGGTCTCTCCCCACGCCCGCGTTGTTGACGAGGATGTGCAGGCCTCCCAAGCGCCCGCGGGCTTCGTCCACGAAGTCCTCCGCGGCTGCCGCGTCGCGCACGTCGCCCGCGCTGGCGAAGACTTCGACGCCCTGTGCACAGGCTTCGTCCTTCGTCTCGGCTGCGCTCTGGCGGCTTTCCGGGCCGGTGTCCAGATAGTTGAAGGCCACGTTGGCGCCGCTTTGCGCCAGCGCGACGACGACCGCCCTTCCTATCCCCCTGGATCCTCCGGTGACGAGCGCACCGCGGCCTTCGAGCGAAGAAGGCTCCGTTGCCGGTTCGGGTTCGGTGGCCAAAGCGTCGAGAAGATGCCCGGTCGCTTCCTTCTCGCCGGTGTTCACGACTCTTCGCCCCGGGAGTCCAGGCTGTGCCGAGGCGCCTCTGTTTCGGCCCCGGCCGCCGCGACGTCCTGGCGCGAGTCGCCGGCGGGGAGGTTTTCTTCGTTGCGGGTTCGCTCCTCCGTCGCGTCGCGGTCCCCGAGCTTGGCGTGCTTGATGGACTTGCCTTCCAGCAGGAACACGACGTCCTCGGCGATGTTCGTAGCCAAGTCGCCGATCCGCTCCAAGTTCTGCACGACGAGGATCGTGTCCAGGCCGGGACTGATGTAGCGCGGTTGTTCGAGCATGTAGGAAATAATGATTCTGAAGGCGGAGCCGCGCATGCTGTCCACTTGTTCGTCTTCGTCCGCGATCAGGCGGGCGGCGGCGGCGTCCCGGTTGGCGAGAGCGTTCAGCGCAGACCCCAGCATTCTGCGCACCCGCCGCCCCATTTCCCATACTTCCGGAATGTCCGGCAACGGAGGATGGCCGATGATTCGCCGGCAGGCCTTCGCGATGTTCACCGCGTGGTCGCCCACGCGCTCGATGTCGTTGCAGGCCTTCAGCGCGACGAAGACGAAGCGCAGATCGCCCGCCATGGGGCGCTGCAGGGCCAGGAACTCCAGCACGCGCTCGTCGACTTCGATCTCCAAGGCGTCGATTTCGTCGTCGGCTTTGCGGACGGCCTTGGCTTGGCGCGGGTCTCGCGCGGACAACCCGGCCAACGCCATGTGCACGAGCCGCTCCGCTTGTCCGCCCATGTCCAGGAGCAGCTCGCGGAGGCGGCCCAGTTCCGCCTCGAAGGGACTCGTTGCCGGCGTCTCGTTCACCAGACCGGCTCCTTCGGCCCTTCCTTCGCCCCCGCGTCGTGCTTCACGAAGTCCGTCCCGTCACGTATTCCTCCGCTTGCCGGGTCCTTGGATTGGTGAAGAGAGTCGCCGTTGGACTGTACTCCACGAGTTCTCCGGCGTCGAGGAAGGCGGTCATGTCGGACAGGCGGGCGGCCTGGGACAGGTCGTGCGTGGCGATCACGACGGTGTAGGTGGCCTTGAGGGAGTGGACGAGGGATTCGATGCGCGCGGTTGCGGCGGGGTCCAGCGACGCCGTTGGTTCGTCCATCAGGAGCACGTCCGGGCGGACGGCCAGGGTTCGCGCGATGCAGAGCTGCTGTTGCTGCCCCGCCGACAGGGCCAGTGCAGGCGCGTCCAAGTCGCCGGCGACGTCCGCCCAGAGTCCGGCGGACGTGAGCACCTCCTCGGCCAGTTCGTGAAGGTCGCCCGCGAAGCCGCCGGCGCGCGGTCCGAACGCGATGTTGTCGAACACGGACTTGGGGAAGGGCGTGGCCCGCTGGAAGATCATGCCGATGCGCCGCCGGACTTCGACGGGGTCCACCGTCCGGCCGTACAGGTCGGTTCCGTGGAAGCGCGCCGTGCCGGTGGTGCGAGCGCCCGCGATCATCTCGTTGGTGCGGTTGAACGCCCGCAGGAGCGTGGTCTTGCCGCAGGCCGAGCGTCCGATGACCGACACGATCTTCTGCGCCGGAACGTCGAGCGACACGTCCGCGAGGGCCGTCTTGGAGCCGAAGCGGACGGACAGGCGGTCGGCGGACAACACGGGGGCATCCGTGGGTGGGCCCGGCCGGGGATCGTGGGCGGTCACGGCAGGGCGTCGGTGGAGGGGGCGATCACGGAAGGACTTTGCGGAGTCGGCGGCGGAGGAACAAGCCCGCGACGTTGAGACCCAGGAGGATGGCCAACAAGGCGATGGCGGCCCCGGCGGCTTGCGCGGCGAACTCGGCTTGCGGGCGGACGGCCCAGGCGAACACCTGCGTGGGCAGCGAAACGAGGGGGTCGCCCGGGCCTGCGGGCGCGAACGTGGCGAACGAGGTTGCGCCTAGGACGAGAAGGGGGGCGGCCTCGCCCGCGGTGCGGGTGATCGCCGCGCAGGCGCCTGCGGCGATGGGGGCCGCCGCCGCCGGGAGCACTTGGTGGCGGACGACCTGCCAGCGCGTGGCGCCCAGGCCGTAGGCCGCGGTGCGAAGGTCGTCCGGGACCGCCCTGATGGCTTCGGCGGAGGTCGCGACGACGGTGGGGAGAGCGAGCGCGGCCAGCGCCAGCCCTCCGGCGAAGATGCTGCGCCCGGCGGACAGTCCATGCACCAGAACGACGAGACCCGCGACGCCGTAGACCACCGAGGGCACGCCGGCCAAGTGAGCGACGGCCGCTTGGAACGCGCGGACGGCCCGCCTCTTCGGACGGGCGTATTCCTCCAAGTACAACGCCGTCCCCAATCCTATGGGCAGGGCCAGCGCGGCGGTCGCCAGCGCGAGCCAGAGGGTGCCGGCGACCGCCGGGCCGATCGTCTCCCACCCGGCCCCTCCCGCGTACGGCGTCCCGTCCGCGCTCCCTCCGTTGGCCTGCCAGACGGCCCGCGCAAGCACGCCGGCCAAGCCCGCCGCCGCGGCCAACATGGTCGCGGCCGCCAAGCGGGAAGCGCCGGCCAGGAAGTCTCGGCGGCGGCCGGGAAGCATGGGCTTGGCGGCGGCCTGGATCGTGGGCGACACGGGGTAGGCGGATCGTTCGGCGACGGGCGGAGTCACGGGTGCGCGCTCCCTGCCGGGCGGCGCGCCAGCAACGCCCTGCCGGCGGCGTGCATGGCGTAGGTGACGACGAACAGCAGCGCGGCGACTGCCGCGACGGCTCGGAAGTCGGGGCCGTCGGGGGCGATGTCCCCCAGACTCGTCTGCGCGACGAACGCGGTGAGCGTGCGCACGCCTTCAAGGGGGCTCCAGGCGAGCCCCGCGTGGCTGCCGGCGGCCATCGTCACGATCATGGTCTCGCCGACGGCTCTCGCCATGGCCAGAAGGACGGCGGCGGCGATTCCCCGCGCCGCGGCGGGCGCCACGACCAGGGCCACGACGCGCCCGCGCGAAGCCCCCAGCGCCATTCCGGCGTGGAAGTAGGCCGGCGGCACCGCGGCCAGGGCTTCGCGGCCCAGGAAGGCGACGGTCGGCGCGATCATCAGGCCCACGACGAGCGTGGCGGATGCGCCGTTGAAGGCCTCGGCGCCGGGCCAGACCAAGCGGAGCAGCGGGGTTGCCGCGTTCAGCGCCACGTACCCGAAGACCACCGTGGGCACGCTGGCCAGGGCCGCCACGGCCGCCGCTACGACCGCGCCGGTTCGCCGCCCCGCGTAGTGCTGCAAGTAGACGGCCGACAAAAGCCCCAGAGGCGCCGCGACCAAGATCGCGCCAATCGTGATCCGGCTTGTGGCGGCCACCAGCGGCCACACCCCGAAGCGCGGCTCCTCGGCGAACGGCGCCCAGGTCGTTCCGGCGAAGAAGCCGCCGGCCGGCGCCTCGGCGAAGAACTGCGCGGCGCCCACCGCCAGGACGCCCAGGACCACCGCCGCCGTGCCTCCGGTCAGCGCGGCGCAGGCCAGAAAGACGCGCCTCGCGACTCGGTCCGCGCGCGCTCCCGGCCCGCCGGTCCCCTCCAAGAAGAGCGGGCGCGTCACGGTTCGCGCGACCATGCGGGCCGCCACTTCACGAGGAGCCGCGCTCCGCGGCCCGGGTCGCCTCCGCCAGCAGGGCGCGGCTCCGCACGTATTGGGCTGCGGACAGGGCGGCGTACCCGGCTTCGGGCGCCAAGCGCGGGCTGGCGTCGACGAAGAATCCCGCGAAGCGCCCGACCGCGGGCCGCCGCAGCGCGTCCTCGGCCACGTAGAGATGGAGTTCGCGGACGAGCGGGCTGTAGCTTCCGTCGGCGAAGCTCTTCGGCGACGGCGCCACGCAACCCGCCCCGGTGTCCACCTGCAGCGCGCGCAGGGCGTGGCGGTTCGCGGCGTAGTGAGCGTAGCCCATGTATCCCATCGCCCAGGGAGTTCCCGCCACGCCGCGGGCGATGGTCTCGTGGTCGGCCGAGGGATCGTAGTCGGCCCTGCTGGCCTTGGCGCGCCCCACCACCACTCGCGTGAAGAAGTCGAACGTGCCGGAGTCGGAGCCGGGCGCGTACAGGCGGACGGCCTGGGCCGGAAGGCCGGGCCGCAACGCCCGCCACGTCGAGACCTCGCTGCCCGGCGCCCACAGGCGTCTCAGTTCGCCCAGGCCCAGGCAGGCGACGAGGGCGTTTCGCGAGTGAGCCACGACCGTCACCCCGTCTCGCGCGACGGGGAGGGCCACGTGCCGGACGCCTCGTTCGCGGCACCGCGCCCGTTCGCGGGCCGACATCGGACGAGAGGCGGTCGCGATGTCGGTCTCCCCGTCGCAGAGCCGCCGAAAGCCGCCGCCCGTCCCGGAAGAGCGCAGGGCGACGCGGCCTCCGCCATGGCGCTCCGCGAAGGCCGCGGCGACGGCCTCCGAGAGCGGAAGGACGCTGTTGGATCCGTCCACCACCACCACGTCCCCCGAGCCCTGACAGCCGGCCTGCAAGAGAACCGAGAATGCCGCGAACCCCCGCCGCCAACCGCACCGCGGCCGACCACGCTGGACTGCTCGCCGCCGCTCCCTCACAACGTCCCCGGCTCCGGCTCCGCTTGTCCCCCCGCGGCATCGTGCAGCGGGATGGCGAAGCTGATGGCCGTGCCCGAGCCCAGCGTGCTCTCCGCCGAGACATCGCCGCCCATGCTCACGACCAAGTGGCGGACGATGGCCAAGCCGAGGCCCGTCCCCCCGGCGGCCCGGGAGCGGCCCGGATCGACCCGGTAGAAGCGCTCGAAGATGCGCGGCAACGCCGTCTCGGGCATGCCGGCGCCGTCGTCGCTCACGATCACGCCGAGCATGTCCCCCGACGCGGAGACGTCCACGGCGATGCGGCCCGCCTCCGCAGGGACGTACCGCAGCGCGTTCTCGAACAGGTTGCGAAAGACCTGGTAGATCGCGGCCTCGTCGCCCAAGCCCTCTCCGTCGCCCCGCGCTTGGAAGTCCACGTCGGCGTGTCCCGCCTCGCCCTCCAAGTCCTGCCAGGCGCGCCAAGCGACTTGGCCGACCCGCACGGGACCGCGCTCGGGCCGCCAAGCCCCCGATTCGTAGCGGGACAGGTCCAGCAGGTCGTCCACCAAGCGTTGCAGGCGCACGGTGTTGGCGCCGATCGCCCCCGCGAACCGCGCGCGCAAGTCCTCGGCCAGCCCTTCGTCGGTGATGGCTTCGGCGGCGGCCCGGATCACCGTCAGCGGCGTCTTGAGTTCGTGCGAGGCGTTCGCCACGAAGTCCGACCTCACCGCCTCGATGCGGCGGATCTTGGTCGCGTCCACGAGCAGCGCCACCGACCCGCCGTCCTTGCCGCGCTTGGTGCGCACGTCCAGCTCGCGGTCTCCCACCGTCAGCTCCAGGCGCCGCTCGGCCTGGGTCACGGACTCCTCCAGCAGGTCGCGCAGGGCGGGGTCGCGCACCACCGAGCGGACGGGCGCGAAGGGCGCCACTTCGGCCAAGCCGAGCAGCCTCCGCGCGGCTGGGTTGATCACGACGATGCGGGCGTCGCGATCCAGAGCCACGAGGCCCTCGCCGACCTGGTCCACGAGCTGCGCCAGCTCGTCGCGCTGCCGGGAGGAGGCGGCGAGCCGGTCGGCCAGGCCGGCCTTGAGACGCGTGGCCGCCGAAGCGATGCGGGCGGCGTCCGTGACCCGGGACGGATGCCGGCGCTTGGCGCCGCGTTTCCCGGCGGCCTCGTGGACGAGCCACCGCCGCGTGTCGCCGAGCGACCGCGCCAGCCCCGCCGCCAAGCGGTCCAAGACCAGCACGGAGGCCAAGCCGGCCGCCAGCACGGCCAGGGCGGCGAGAAGGGCCGGTCGGGCGGCCTCGCTCTCCAGGGCGTTCGTCCGGGTGCCGAAGCGGATGGCGGCGGGCTCGCCCTGCCAGTAGAGTCGGGCGGCGCCGAAGACGTAGCGGTGTCCGTCGGTGGCGCTGCGGCGGCGGGCGGTGGCGGCGGTGCGGTCCAAGGCGCCTTCCACCTCCGTGCGGCTGCTGCGGTCGCCGAGCGTGTCCGCCGGGCCGGGCGGGACGTCCGAGTCCGCGATCAGCGCCAAGGCGGCGTCGAAGACGCTGACGCGATGCTCCGTCGCAAGGGCCAAGGCGCCCGCCACGCTGTCGGCCGGCAGGTGTTGCGACTCCTGCAGGAGTTCCGCGCCGAGCCGGGCCGCCCTCGCCACGTGTCGCTCGGCGTCGGCCTCGAAGGCGCTCGCAAAGGCCGCATGGGCCGCGAACCAAGCCGCCAGCGTGGTCGTGGAGACCGCCCCCGCGGCCCAGGCCGCCGAGACGGAGCGCAAGGACAGCCTCACGAACGCGCGGGCCTCTTCGCCGCTGCCCGTCTCCGCTCCGTCACGCGGACCTGCGGAACCGATAGCCGAACCCCCGAACGGTCTCGATCCACTCTCCCGCCGGCCCCATCTTGGAGCGCAGGCGGCGGATGTGCATGTCCACCGTCCGGGTCCCGGGCCGGTGCATGCCGTTCGCGTCGCCGGGCCAGGCGTCCTCCAGGAGGCGGCGCCGGCTCTGGGTCCGCCCGCGGCGTTCAAGCAGGCTCGCGAGCAACCGAAATTCAGTGGGGGTGAGCGAGAGTTCCCGGCCGTCCAGCGTGACTCGTCTGGCGTCCAAGCGGACGCGCAAGGCGCCTGCCGCCAGCACGCGCTCGGCTTCGTCGGCCGTCTCGCCGTCGCGCGCCCGCCGAAGGATGGCCGCCGCGCGCAGGAGCAGCTCGCGCGGATCGAAGGGCTTCGTGAGGTAGTCGTCGGCGCCCATCTCCAATCCTTCGATCCGATCGGCCGAGTCGCTTCGCGCCGTCAGCACGAGCACCGGAACCGGCCGCGTGGACGGATTGGAGCGCATGGACCGAAGGACGTCGTCGCCCGGCAGTCCGGGCAGCATGCGATCCAGCACCACCAAGTCCGGCAACTCGCGGTTCAGGCAGTCCAGCCCGTCCGCGCCGTTCGCCGCCGTCTCCACCCGGTACCCGGCCTTCACCATGTGGTACACGATCAGGGCGGCGATGTCGCTGTCGTCCTCCACGACGAGCACGCGAGGCCTCCCGCGAGCGCCCTCGCCGCGGCCGGCCGTTCGCCGTCCCTGTGTCCCTGCTGCGGCCCGTTCCTCCATTTCGTCGCCCGCTCCGCCCGCCTGCCCGTCCGTCACCCCGCCCGCCTGCGCTCCGCTTCCGCCACGACGGCGAGCACCTCGTCCTCCGTCAGCGTGTGGTCCACCGCCTTCGCCCGGTCGAAGACGAGCTGGCAAAGCGCCTCGTCGTCCGCGTCGTGGCCGCGGCGCGCCAGCCAGTGCCTCACGTTGGAAATCCCCGACATCGGGCCGATCTCGATCTCCTGGCGCCGGCCGACCACCGACGCCGGAACCGCCGAATAGACGCGGTCGGCCAGCCAGTGGGCCCCCTTCGCCTCCGCCTTCACGATGGCGGCGGCGTGCACGCCCGTCGCGGTGCGGAAGGCGTCCGCGCCCAGCGCCGGATAGTTGGACGGGATGGGCACGCGGCACTCCCTCGACACCAGCTCGCAGTACTCGGCCAAGCGCGTGAGGTCGGCCTTGTGCGCCCCCGCCAAGCTCAGGTTCACCAGCAGCAGGTCCATCTCCACGTTGCCGACGCGCTCTCCGATGCCCAGCGCCGTGGCGTGGATGCGATCGGCCCCGGCCCCGATGGCGGCCAAGGCGTTGGCCATGCCCAGCCCCCGGTCGCGATGGCCGTGCCAGTCGATCTTGACCTCCTCGCCGGAGGGGCCGACGATCTCGCGTCGCACGAACTCGACCAGCGCCCTCACGCCGTGCGGCGTCGCGTGGCCCACCGTGTCCGACAGGCAGATCCGCCGCGCGCCCCAGCCGATGGCGTGGCCATACAAGGTTCGGAGCATTGCCTTGTCGGCTCGCGTGGTGTCCTCCGTGACGAACATCACCTCCAGGCCCTCGCGCACGCAGAAGCACACGGCCTCCTCGGCGTGCTGCAACATGCGCTCCGTCGTCCATCCCTCCGCGAACACGCGGATCGGCGAGCTGCCGATGAACGTGCAGACCTCGAGCGGGACCCCCGTCTCCTGGACGATTCGGGCGGCGGGCTCCACGTCGGCCAGCACCGTGCGCGCGGCGCAGTTGGCGCGGATCGACAGGCCGGCGTCGCGGATTTCGCAGCACAGACGGGTGATGTCGGCCACGGCGCGCGGCCCGGCTCCCGGAAGACCGATGTCGGCCGTGTGGATGCCCAGCTCGTCCATCATGTGCAGGAGTTCGATCTTGGCGCCCACCGGGGGATCCACGACCGACGGCGACTGCAGCCCGTCGCGCAGCGTCTCGTCGTCCAGCTCCACCGGGCGGTTCCAGCCGAGCTGCTCGAGCCCCTCCACGTTCCAGTCGTGGATCAGTCGTCCGAGGTCCATGGGCGCTCCAGTCCCGTGCACTGCCGAAACCGCGTCTCGGCCAAGGCGGCCCCTGGCCCGTCCCTCAACGTGGCCCCTGGCCCGTCCCTTCGCAAAGCGCCTGCGAGTCGTCCGCCGCGAGCAACGAGCCCGCAAAGCCCCGCACCACGGCTCTTTCGCCGACGATCGACCGGCGCAGGCGGCTTGCTTCGACCGCCGCCTCCGCTCCGGCAATCGTGTCCTCCAGGTCGGAGTTCTCGACGCGCGCGCCCGCCTCCACCGTCACGTTCCCGCCGATCCGCGATCCCACGACCACCGCCCCCGCCTCGATGCGAGCCGTCTTTGCAACCTGCGAGTCCTCGACGCGCGCGCCCTCGGCCACGCCGCCCCGGCCGTTCGCAAGCAGGTGCCGGTTGGCGGCCAGCAGCGTCTCCACCTTGCCGGCGTCGTGCCAGCCGGCCACGGGGGCGATCGCGATTCGCGCCCCGGCGTCCACCATGTACTGGAAGGCGTCGGTGAGGTAGTACTCGCCGGTCGGTCCGGGGGGCGACGCCAGGGTCCGCCTGATGCCCTCGAAGAGCAGCTCGTGGTCGCGCATGTAGTACAGCCCGATGTTGGCCAGCTTGGAGACGGGCTCGCTCGGCTTCTCCACGATGCGCCTCATGGCGCCGTCGCCGTCCGTGACGATCACGCCGTAGCGCTGGTAGTCCTCCACTTCCTTGGCCCAGATCACGGCCCCGGCGTCCGGCTCGCGCTCCGCGGGCCAGCCGAAGTCGGCCTCGTAGATCGCGTCCGCGAAGACGATGAACAGCTCTTCGTCGATCCAGGGCTCCGCCAGGGCGACGGCGCCGGCCGTGCCGTCCTGCACCTCCTGCACGACGTAGCGGGCCCGGAGGCCGGGATAGCCCTCCGCCACGTGAGCGCGCACCGCCTCCTGCAGGTGCCCCACGACGAAGACGGCCTCGTCGAGTCCCGCCGCGATCAGGTCGTCGAGCACGTAGTCGAGCACCGGCTTGCCGGCGACCTTCAGGAGCGGCTTGGGGACGCCGTGCGTATGGGGACGGAGGCGCGTGCCCTTTCCGGCGATGGGCACGACCGCTTTCACGTCTCGGCTCGCGGCATGGCGGACGTTGGCCCCGTGCGGCGCGGGTTGACAGGTTATTCTCGGTGGTTCGGCCGTTGCGCCGAACCTAACCATTATCGAGCCGCGGCGCGTGGCCGAGAAAGGCGGAACTCTTCCTGACCGTGGAGCGGTTGTTGCGCTGGGCCGGGCTCCGAACCGCCGTCGCGGCTTCGGCGGCGGCGCTGGCCTTGGCCGGGTGCTCCGGTGGTTCGCCGAGCGGCGATTCGGTCCCGGGGGCGAGTCCAGGAGAGGCCGGCGAGGCGCCCGGGGCGGTCGTTGCGCGGCCGGGCGTCGCGTACCAGCGCACGATCGTGTTCTTGGCGGGGGCCTCCGATGCCGCCCTGTACGCGGCATGGGACTTCGAGAGCCGCACGGCGCCCGACAGCGTGCACCGGGAGGTGCGGGGCTGGCTCGGGCGCGAAGGCGACTGGGCGCAGTTCGCCGAGGAGCGTTGGTCGGCGGGCGCCAGCCGCGCTCCCTGGCGCATCGTGCCGCGTGGGCCGGTGCGGCTGGTGGTGGGCGAGGAGGACGCGATCCGGGAACTGTACTACGAAGAGGGCGCGCGCGGCCTCTCGGTGCGGCTCGGCGGGGTTGTGAGCGAGTGGAGCCGGCCCGAGGGCGGCTCCTACCGTCTGTTGCAGGCTTCGGCGTTGCTGGCCGGCCGGGAGACGGACGGTCTGGCGATCGACGTCTTGGCCGCGGGAGAGGCCGAGGACGGACTGGAGGGCGAGTGGGCTCTGCTGACGGGGCCGAGCGGGTTCGCGCTTCTCCTGGCCGGCGAGGGCGGCCGGGGACGCTACAGGAGCTGGGGACGCCACGGCGGCGAGGACGCCTCCTGGCCGGACGTGCAGCTCGAATGGGAGGAGACGCGGAGCTTCGAGCGCGCGTACCGCGACGTCCCCGTCCTGTGGCGCTTCGACTCTCCCGGCGGCGAGCTCGCGGGGGAGTTCGAGTCCGTGAGTTCGCACGTGCAGGCGCTCGACGGCGGTGGCGCGGTCCGTCCAGTGCTCGCGGTCTACGAAGTCGCGGGCGAGGTGTTCGTTGGCGGCGAGCGCATCTCCGTCGCCGGCTTCCTGCGCCACGCGCAACGATGACGAACGGCGGCGCGGCAGCGGCGAGGGGCGGGCGACCTGCAGCGAGGGCGGGCGAGTGGGCAGCGGCAACGGGCGAGTCCGTAGCAAGGGCGGCGCGAGGACGCGGCAGGTGAACGAGGCTCTTCTTCGTGCGCTGCTGACGGTGGCGACGGGGGCCGTGGCGGGCGGGCTGACCAACACGCTCGCCATCTGGATGCTGTTTCACCCTTACGCTCCCCCGTCCCTGGGAGGCCGCCGCCTGCGCTTCCTGCAGGGCGCCATCCCCAAGAACCAGCCCCGCTTGGCGGCGGCCATAGGACGCACCGTGGGCACGCGCCTGCTCACCGAGGAAGACTTGGCCGCCGTCGTCGCGCTGCCCGAATTCCGCGAGGCCTTCGACGCCCGCCTGGCCAAGTTCTGGCACGACGTCCTGGAGGAAGAGCGCGGGTCGCTGCAGGACGTGTTCGGAGCCGAGGCCATCGCCGAGATCGCCCCCGTCGCGCGCGAGGCGCTGGAGCACCTGCTGGCTCGCCTCCAGGACTACGTGCAGTCGGAGCGCTTCACGGAGGACGCGGCGGGCTGGGCCCAGGACCTGGCCGCATTCGCCGCCGAGCAGCGCGTCGCCGGCCTGCTCACGCCGGACAGGGAGGCCAAGGCCGTCGAGACCGTCCGGGAGTGGATCGACGCCGCCGTCGCCGGGCGAGGCTTTCGGCGGACGGTGGAGGGATACGTGCGCCGCGCCGCGGATCGCCTGCTGGACCCGCGGTTGGCGATCCGCGACGTGTTGCCCGCGGGCGCGGCGGGGCCGCTGGAACGGGCGGTGGCGGGATTCCTGCCCCTGGCGATCCGGCGACTGGGCTCGATGCTGGAGGACGCCGAGGCGAAGCGCCGCTTCGAGAAGGCCGTGAACGAGGTGCTGCGCCGGTTCCTCCAGGACCTGAAGTTCCACCAGCGGGTCGTGGCGCGGCTCGTGATGAACGAGGACACGGTCAATCGCGCAGTGGACGCGATCCAAGTGGAGGGGGCCGACCGGATCGCCGAGATGCTTCGGGACCCGCCGGTCCAAGACGCCATGGCCAAGGGCATCGGCGACGCCATCGCCGACCTGATGGACCGCCCCGTCGCGCAGGTCTTCGGCGATCCCGACGGCGTCGCCGCCACGGACGCCCAGGCCGCGGTCGTGGAGTGGGTGATCGGACTGGCGGGCGACGCGACGACGCGTGCGTTCGTCCTGGAGAAGCTCGAGGCGGGCGTCGCGCGCGCCTCCGAGCGCACGTGGGGCGAACTGCTGGGCGGAGTCCCGCCCGAACGCCTGGCGGGCTGGCTGGTGAGCGCGGCGCGAAGCGAGGTTGCCGCGGACATCTGCCGCGACGGCGCGGTGCGGCTGGCCAAGGCCGCGGCTGAGCGACCCATCGGGCGTCCGGCCCGCCTGTTGCCGCCCGGCGCCAGCCAGGACATCCCCCGGGCGCTCGGCGACCCGCTGTGGACATGGCTGCAGGGGCAGGTTCCGCCGCTGGTGCGCAGGCTCGACGTGGCGCACCGGGTGGAGCAGAAGGTGATGGACTACCCCGTGGACCGCATGGAGGAGCTGGTCCGGCGCGTCACCCACCGGGAACTCAAGACGATCGTCCGCCTGGGCTACGCGCTGGGCGCGTTCATCGGTCTGGCGCTGGTGGCGGTGAACTATCTGATCGGCTGACCTCCGGGGGCTGGGCGCGGCCGGCGGACTCCTCGGGCGCCTCGGACGAGGAGGCGGACATGCGGAACGGCCGCCGCGACCGGCGCCTGGCGGATCCGCGCTCGTCGAGACGGAGCAGGTCCAGGGGATTGACGCGTCGCCGCAGGAAGGTCTTGCGGGCGGCCGTCTGCTCGCGTGCCTCGTCCGAGGCCTCCGGTTCGTCCGGCTTGCGCCGGCCCGCCGACGCCTGCAGGTCGCGCAAGGAGAACGGCCTCTTCGGCGCCGTGCGCAGGGCTTGGGTCCCGCGCCTCCACGCCGGCCCGCCTTCGACCCTCGGCAGTCCCAGGTATATCCCCATCCCCAGCGCAGCGAGTCCCGCGACGATCCAGAACAGCACGCTCATCGCGAGCCTCGGTCCCCCGGCTCGGCGGGCTCGTCCCCCGGGCGCGGGCTGATCCGCGCGTCACGGCCCGATAGGTCTTCGGCGTCCGGGCCTGGGGCCGCGCCAGCTCCCCGGCCGCGTTCGTTGCGGACTTCCTGGCGGCGGCGCGCCTCGGAGAGGTAGCCCGCCCGGAGCCCCAGCAGGCCGGATATCTTGCGCATCACGTAGTCTTCGCGGCTCTCCATGCGCCCGTCTGCGAGCACCAAGCCCCACATGGCCTCCGCCAGCACCATCTTCTGTCCCACCGAGTAGTGTTCGCGGACCAAGGTCGTGAAGGCCCAGAGATCGACGGCGGCGCGGCGTTCGTCTTCGGCGGCCGAGATCAGCTCGTCGGCGTCCTCCTCGCGGAGCCGGAAATGGCGCCGCACGACGTCGCGGAGATGATGCCGCTCGTTGGCGACGAAGTCGTCGTCGGCGTAGGCCACCTCGAGCAGCAAGGCGCAGGCGGCGATGCGCAGGTCCTCGGCGGACGGCTCCTTAGGCGTCTCGGCCGGCGGGGCCTCCTGCTGAAAGAGGCGCCGGAGCTTGCCGATCAAGGGTCGCCGCCGGGCTCCGGGCCGCGGCGCTCCTCCGGCCCGCCGCACTCGCGCCGAACCCAATCGAGGTACGCGGCCCCGCCGTCCGCCACGTCGTGCACCAGCAGTTCCGGCACCTCGTAGGGATGGAGCTGCGCCGCCCGCTCCAAGACCCGCGGCACCAGGCGCCGCAGCGTCTTCAGCACCACCACGGCCTCCTCGTCCCGGTGAATCCGTCCCTCCCACCGGTAGATGCTCACCGCCCCCGGCAACACGTTGCCGCAGGCGGCCAGCCGTTCGTTCACCAAGCCGCTCACGATCGCCTCCGCTGCGTCGGCCGGCGCGGTCATGAGAACCGTGGCGACGCCGCTGTCCGTCACCCGCCGAAGACCGTCCGCTCGGCGAAGCGATCGTCGTAGAAGTCGTCGATCATGCCGGCGTACCGTTCCGCCACGACCCGCCGCTTGACCTTCTGCGTCGGGGTCAGCATCCCGTTTTCGATGGTCAGCGGCTCGCTGATCAGTCCGATCTTCTTGGGCGTCTCGAAGCGCGCCAAGTCGTGCAGGGCGCCGAAGACCTGCTCCTTCAGGTGCTCCTGGCAGGCGGGGTTCTTCAGCAGCGCCTCGCCGCCGCCCGCGATTCCAGCCCCTGCCGCCCACTGCGCCAAGTAGTCGAACGCGGGCGCGACCAGCACCGAGCAGAAGTTGCGGCCCTCGCCCACCACGACGGCCTGCTCGAAGAACGGATTCTGCTTGAGCAGGTTCTCGATGGCCTGCGGGGCCACGTACTTGCCGCCCGACGTCTTGATGAGGTCCTTCTTGCGGTCGGTGATGGTCAGGTAGCCGTCCTCGCTGAGCTCGCCGATGTCGCCGGTGCTGAACCAGCCGTCCTCGGAGACGACTTCGCGCGTCTTCACCTCCATGCCGTGGTATCCCTTCATGACCTGGGGCCCCCGGACGAGGATTTCGCCGTCTTCGGCGATGCGGATCTCGGTGCCGGGGACGGGCCGTCCCACGGTGCCGATCCTGAAGCGCTCGAACGTGTTGACGTTGGTGACCGGCGAGGTCTCGCTGAGCCCGTAGCCTTCCAGGATGCGAATGCCCGCGCCCAGGAAGAATCGGTTGATCTCCGGCGCGAGGGCCGCCCCGCCGCTCACGAAGAACCGCAACCGTCCGCCCAGGCCCGCGCGCAACTTGGCGAAGACCAGCTTGTCCGCGACCGCCAGCCGCCAGCGCAACCCCATCCCCGGCGAGCGTCCCGCCTCCTTCAGCAACGCCCCCGCGCGTCCCGTGCGCGCCGCCCACCCCACCAGCTTGCCCTTCAGCCCGGTCGCGCCCAGCACCTTCTGGTAGACCTTCTCGTACAGCCTGGGCACGGAGGCCAGCAGCGTGGGCCGCAGGCGCTTGATGTCCTCCGCCACGGTCTCGATGGCGCCGTGGGAGACGAGACAGCCGGTGACGAAGAACAAGTAGTCCACCATGCGCTGCAGCACATGCGACAGCGGCAGGAACGAGATGGTGCTGTCGTCGCTGCGCACGTCGAGCGTCCGCTGGCAGGCCCACACGTTCGAGGACAGGTTGTTGTGGGTGAGCATGACTCCCTTGGGCGTGCCCGTCGTGCCCGAGGTGTAGATCATGGTGGCCACGTCTTCGGGGCGAGCCCGCAGAGCCTCCGCGCGAAATCCCTCCGGCGAAGCGCCGCCGCCGAGCGCCAGGAAGTCGTCCCAGGCCACCATTGCCTCGCCCTCGCCCTCCGCACCCTCCGCGTCGAACACCACGATCTCGACGTCGCGATCCAGATCCGCCGCCGCCTCGCGAACCTTCGCGGCCTGCTCGGCGCCGGAGGCGAACACCACCTCGGAGCCCGAATCCTCGAGGATGTACGCCACCTGGGCGGCCGGCAACGTGCTGTAGACCGGCACCGAAACCACGCCCGCGCAGAGGCAGGCCCAGTCGGCGAGCGCCCACTCCAGGCGGTTCTCGGACAGGATCGCCGCCCGTCCCCCTCGCTCGACGCCCCTCTTGGACAGCGCCGCCGCTCCCTTCCGCACGGCCTCCTCCACCTGCGCGTAGGTCGTCTCCGCGTAGGCGCGCTTGTCGCCGAATTCGTCCACCGCGCCGAGGAACAACTCGGTCAACGTTCCCGGCGGGATGTCGGCGGGGTTGGCGAAGAAGGTCGTCCGCTCAGACACCGGAGTCGATCTCCAGCGCCGTCTCCAGGCGCAAGTCGGGCCTCAGCGAGAACAGCACCGAGCAGTACTTCTCCTTGGACAGCGCGATGGCCTTCTCGGCCTTGCCCCGGTCCGTCGCCGCCAGTCCCCCGACCCGAAAGACCATTCGCACGCCCGAATAGCGCCGCGGCTGGTCGTCCACGCGCTCGCCCTGGGCCGTCACGTCCAGCGTCTCCGGCGGCACGCGCATCTTCTCCAGAATCAGCTTCACGTCGATGGCCATGCAGGCGGCCACGGCCACGAGCACCAAGTCCATCGGCGAAGGCCCCGTCCGCGAATCGCCGTCCACCGCGATCCGCGGCCCGTCCACCGGCCCGCCCTCGAAAGCCAGCCCGCCGGTCCAGCGGAGCCCAACCTCCTTGTCGGCCTTCATGCTTGCGGCGCCGCCTCCTGGGCTTGCCCGGCGCCCTGCTCGCGCCGTTCCTGGATTTCGCGCAACGTGGCGCGCGCGTGCCCGATGTGGTCGCGGGCTTCCGGACCCGGCGGACTTTGCTCCAGGAACGCCTTCAAGTGCTCCACGGCTTCGGCTTGCTCGCCGCCCCGCAGCAGCAGGAAGGCCAGCCCGTAGTGGGCGCCCGGCGAATTCGGGTTCCGCGCGAGGACGTGGCGGTAGGTCTTGACGGCCTCCTGCTCCCGGCCCGTCCGCGTGTAGGCGATGGCGATCTGCTGCAGCACGATGGGATCGCCCGGGGACTCCTTGAGCGCCAGCCGAAACGACGTGAGCGCCTCGTCGAACTTCCCTTCGCCCGCCAGCGCCACGCCTTCTTCGTAGTAGTCGACGCGCTCGGCCTTGTCGGAGCCGCCGAGAATCTTGCTGAAGAAGGACATGAATGACGATGCCGTTTGCGAGTTCCCGCCCCGCCGCCTCGTTGCCGGAGGCCCCCTGGCGGGCTCGGTCTCGATGTTCGGGGCCTTGGGCGCGCGACCGTCTCCGGCGCCTACGTCGAAAAGTACCGGTTTGACGCACGAGTGCAACCATACGGGCGCGAATCTCGTCAGTATCATGCAAGCGCGGGACGCCGCCCGCCGCGCAAGACGCGGCCCACTGGACGAGGAGACCAACATGAGAGGCCCCACACCCACTGAAGATGCGAAGAACGCCGGCCTCATCGGAGGTTCGGCCCTCGTCGGCGTTCTCGCGACGGCGGTGCTCCTGGGCGGCGGAAGCCCCTCGGCCGCGCCCGCCGCCGAGCCGGGCCGGGTGGTCGTCCGCTTCAGCACGACGCTCGCCGCCCGCCCCTACGCGATGGTCGAGCACAAGTCCGCCGCGAACCGGCTGTTCGGCACCGTGCGCCTGGCCGACGGCCGCGGCGCCGACGCCCTCCATTCCGGATTCCTCCGCTGGGACCGAAACGAAGGCAGCTGGGCGGACCTCCTGGACGCCGCCAAGACGGGCCGCGGCGCCTCGACGTCGGGTGTCCGTTTCGGCCACGTCAGCCGCATCGAGCCCCTGGGCGACGGCGCGCTGGTGACGTTGCGCTCCGGCCGGAGCATCCGCTTGGAGGGCCGCGCCACCGACCTGGGCCCCAGCCTCCGCAAGCTGGTCGTCACAGGCGTGGACGGCGCAAACCGGGCCACGCTCGATTGGAGCGACATCGCGGACGTCTCGTTCGAGCCCGCTCCCGCTGGCGCGACGCCCTCCGAAGGCCTTCTGCACGGCACGCTCACGACGGCCTCGGGCATGGAGTTCACCGGCTTCGTCGCCTGGGACATGGACGAAATCCTCACGAGCGACATGCTCGACGGCGACGTGCAGGGCAAGCGCCGCGAGGTCCCGTTCGGCGCGGTCGCGTCCATCCGCCGCGAGAACCGCAAGTCGGCCCGCGTGACGCTCCACTCCGGCGAGCGCCTCCTGATGTCCGGCACCAACGACGTGGACAGGCGCAACGACGGCATCACCGTGTCCGATCCGGCCCTGGGCGTCGTCAAGGTGCAGTGGGACCAGTTCGCCCGGCTCCGCTTCCACGAGCCCGCGTCCGAGCAGTCCGTGCACGGCTTCGACGGAGGCACGCCCGTGACCGGCGCCGTCCTCACGGCTTCGGGCGAGGAGCTGGTTGGCCGCATCCGGTGGGACGCGGACGAAAGCGAGACCTGGGAGCTGCTCAACGGCGAGATCGGCGGCGTGGAGTTCCAAATCGAGTTCTCCAAGATCGCCTCCATCGCCAAGAACGCGGACGGCGCCACCGTGGTGCTCCGCGACGGCCGCTCGTTCGACCTGACGGGCTCCAACGACGTGGATCGGGGCAACCGGGGCATCGTGGTCGGCACGGAGGCCGGCGAGGTCGTGGTGCCGTGGAACGACTTCGTGGAGCTGCGGTTGGAGGTGTAGGGGGGAAGCAGGGGAAGGACGGTCTTTGGCCGCGCGGTGGGGCGCGGCGGGGCCGGGTGGGAGAGGTTGGTGAGGGGAGGGCGGGGCGCATCCGTGGGGGCGGTTTGGGTGCGTCCCGCCCGTTTTCTTTGGGGAGGATGGGACTGGGACGAATTCCGCAGGATCCGTCCGCAAGACTGGTCCCATCGAACCATGTTCGCGGCCTAGCGGGCAGCCCATTATTCTCCCGTGGTCCTCGGTCGCGCGGCGGCATGGAACGATGCACGGCGGCGCCACCGTCGCAATCCGCCAGTCTCACAAGTCGAAATCTGCCAAGGATTTATGGCGAGTTCACCGGACAGCTTGCTGGGTTCGCTTGACATGCCCCTTGCGGACGCTCAAGATAAGATGTTGCGTAACGAGTCACACTGCGACGTAATGGGACGCGATGAGACGCATCGACGGCGTCAACTACCACACCGCCTCGGAGGTGCTGAAGGCGACCGGAATCGCTCGGCAGACTCTCTATCGGTGGCGGAAGGAGGGACGCGTCCCTCAAGGGCACCGCCTTCGGGGCAGATTGTTGCTCTTCACCGAGTCGGACTACGCGGCGATTCTGGCCCATGCGAACCGGATCGATCCCAGCCTGCCAGAGACCGACCCCGCCCAAATCGCCCTTCCTCTCCGGAAGAACGGGGATGGTTCGCCGTGAGCCGCCCGGAGATCTACCTGGACAACAACGCCACCACTCGCGTTCTGCCGGAGGTTGCGGAAGCCGTCGCCGGGGCCATGCACGACGGTTGCGGCAACCCGTCGAGCGTTCATGCGGCGGGCGCGCGGGCCAGGGAACAGTTGTGGCGGGCCAGGGAGCAGGTGGCGGCCCTCCTGTCGACTGATCCTGCCGCCGTGGTCTTCACTGGAGGCGCCACCGAGGCCAACAACTTGGTGTTGCAGAGCCTCCTCGGCGGGCCGATGAACGGTTACCGGCTCGTCACGACTGCCGTGGAGCATTCGTCGGTTCTTGCCGCTGCCGAAGAACTCGAACGACTGGGTCGCGAGGTGGTGGTCCTGCCCGTGGACTCGAACGGGCTCGTCCGGGAAGAGGAAGTGGCCGAAGCGGTCGCGCCGGGCCGGACGCTGGTCTCCGTCCAGTGGGCGAACAACGAGACGGGAGTCGTCCAGCCCATTTTCGGGTTGGCCGGGCGAGTCCGAAGTCTCGGGGGCCTTTTCCACACGGACGCGGTCCAAGCGGTCGGCAAGATTCCGGTGGACTTGGACGCCTCGCCCGTCGACTTCCTGTCGTTGTCCGGCCACAAGTTGCACGGCCCTCTCGGCGCGGGGGCCCTGGTGGCGCGGGACCGAAGCCTGCTTCGGCCGTTGATGTTCGGGGGAGAGCAAGAGACGGCGCTGCGCCCTGGCACCGAGAATGTCCCGGCGATCGTCGGTCTCGGCGTTGCGTTGGCGCTCAGAGAGAACCGTTTCGAGACCGTCGCGGGGGCCACCCGCGAGATGCGGGACGCCTTCGAGGCGGGCCTTGCGAGGCGAGGGCTTGCGAGAGCGGTGAACGGATCGGGTGCCGACCGCCTGCCCAACACGTCCAACGTCCGCTTCTTGGACCTCGACGGCGAGGCGCTCGTCGTCCGCCTGGACCAAACGGGCGTCCGGTGCTCCCAAAGTTCCGCCTGCACCAACCAGCGGCCCGAGCCCTCCTACGTCCTTCGGGCAATGGGCCTCTCCGAGCACGAAGCGTACGCCAGCGTGCGGTTTGCGTTCTCCGAACTCAACAGCGTGGCCGACGTGGCCGGCGCCGTCGAAGCCGTTTCCGCCGTGCATGCGAACCTGCTTCGCTTCGCCGTCGCCTAAGGAGGACTCGTGCGCTTCGGGGGACACCAGACTTTCGCGATCCGCGGCGGATGGCTCTACAAGGGGCTTCGTCTCGTCGTGGAAGACCCGCAACGCATGGACGCTCCGGACGTGGCGGACTGGCTAGGCGTGGGACGGAACATGGCCAAGTCGATCCATCATTGGCTCTTGGCCACCGGGTTGGCCGAGAAAGAGCTGAGCGGCGGCCGCCGCACCAAGGCGCTTCGCCCGACGGACTTCGGGAAGATGGTCTGGGAGCGCGACCGCTACTTCCTGCTTCCGGGCACGTGGTGGGCCGTTCACGTTCAGTTGGTCAACCGGCCTGCGTTCGCGTTCACATGGAACTGGTTCTTCAACGTATTCAGCTCGGCCCGGTTCGAGCGTCCGGTTTGCGTCGAGGCCTTGCGCCGTCACTTGGCTTCCGCGGGCGGCAGGACGCCGAGTCCTCGGACCCTCGATCGAGATGTGGCTTGCCTCCTCCGTTCCTATTCGGTCAGCGTGCCGCGCCCGGAGGGGGATCCGGAAGACGTGATGGAATGTCCGTTGAGCGAACTCGGTATCTTGCTCCATTCCCGCCAGACGGGCTTCTACCACGTCGATCGGGGCCTTAAGCCCATTCCGTTCGAACTCTTCGGATATGCCCTCGCTGTTGCCCGGAAACGCTTCCTGGGCCGGGAAGCTAGTGGCCGCCAAGCCGGCGGACGACGGGTCGGCGGGCGGCGGACTGATCGGCCGTCGGCGGCCCGCGACAGATCCCTCACCGAGCTTGCTCATGAAATCGGCGCCCCCGGCCGGGTCTTCGCATTGACCGCCGAGGCGCTCTACGAGCTGGTGGCGAGCTACGAGGCCGGCGGACTCGTCAGACTGGACGGCCAAGCCGGAGAGAGGATCGTCCGCATCCGCAAGAGCGTGCCTGCGCCCGAGTGGATCAAGCGCTATTACGACTCGACGGACCAAGCTGGGGAAGAGGCCGCCTAGCCATGGTCCAGAGCGCCTTCCTCCGCTCCATCAACATCCAGCTCGACGCGGAGCATCCGGAGCGGTTCGAGCACTTTCGACCGACCTCGAAATCCGTTCGACTGGTCTCGTCGTTGCTTCAGGGCAAGAACGGAAACGCGGTCTTCGTCGTTGCGCCGTATGGCTCCGGCAAGTCCATCACGGCGGGGTATCTGGGTCACTTGGTAGATAATCACCCGGAGGCCGCGGAGATGTTGCGCCTTGTCGAGGGCCGCTTGGCGGGAATCGGCGCGGGCCTGCAAAGACGGGCGATGCGGAGGCGGACGGCGCGAAGACAGGGACTGTTCGTGCCGCTCTACGGGCATGTGGGTTCCGGCCCGGCCGCGCTGAAGCAGGGTCTGCTGGACGCAATGCGCCGAGCGGCGCTGGGCAGGGAGGCGCGAACCGTCGCCGGGTTGGGCGCCGCGCGGGCGGACGACATCCCCGCGCTTGTGGATGCCTGCCTCGACAAGCTGAAGCAGAGCGGACGCGACCGCTTGGTGATCGTGTGGGACGAATTTGGACGCCACCTCCAAGGGTTGGTCTCGGAGGGCAGGCCGGAGGAACTGGACGTCTTGCAGGTCCTGGCCGAAGTGGCCAGCCGCAGTTCGATCGTTCCCGTGTCGCTCGTGTTGCTTCTTCACCGATCCCTTCTAGGGTATGCCGCCGGTTTGCCGCCGGGGTTGCGACGGGAGTGGGCCAAGATCGAAGGCCGGTTCGAGACCCTCCAATACTTGGACGACTCCACCGAGTTGTACGAACTGGTGGGCTCCCTCGTTGCCGAGAGCCGCGCCGTCGAAGCGCCCGAAGCGGACTTTGTCGGCTTGGCGACCAAGGCGAGGGACGTTGGAATGTTCCCGGACATCGCGGAAGACCGCTTGCCCGGCATTCTGGCGGCGGCCCATCCCCTTGCTCCGGCCACCGTCTACTTGTTGCCTCGCGTGGCCGCCCGGGTCGCCCAGAACGAGCGAACGCTGTTCTCGTTCCTGCAATGGACGCCATTGGACGCGCCGGTCTCGCCGGGCGCCTTGTACGACTACTTCCGAGGCGACTTTCGCACGGACGGAGGCGCCGGCGGGACCCAGCGCCCTTGGCTGGAGACCGAGAGCGCGTTGGGCAAGGTGCCGGATGGATCGCTTGAGGCGGAGTCTCTCAAGAGCGCGTTCCTCCTGGGCTTGGGCCTGAGCGGCGAGCGCAGCCATGCGACCCGCAAGCAGCTCGCTTTCGCGTTGGGGGTCGTCGGCGAAGACCGGAAGGCTCGGGTTGGCCGTGCGATCAGCGGGCTCGTGAAACGGCGCCTTCTCGTGCACCGCCGTCACTCGGACCAAGTGGTGGTCTGGCACGGCACGGACGTGGACCTGCGCGGGCGCCTGGAAGACGAGAAGATGCGCCACGCCGGCGACTTCGATCTGGCCTCGTTTCTGACGTGCGAGCTCCCTCCACCGGTTTGGCGGCCCGTGGAGTACAACGCCCGGTGCGGGATCAGGCGTTACTTGGAAGCCGAGTATGCGACGGTCGCCGGATTGGAGGCGTTCCGGGACCGGATGCGGCTGGAGGGTTGGAAGCCCGGCACGGATGGTCGTGTGCTTCACGTGTTGCCCCGGGACGCAGAAGAGCTTGGCCAGGCGGAGGGCTTGGCGGCCAGCATCGACGACCCTCGACTGTTTGTCGCAGTTGCCCGCGAGACGGCAGCGCTCCGCGAGGCCGCCGTCGATCTGTGGTGTCTGTTGCGGATGCACGCCGATCAGGACATGATCGGCAGCGATCCCATGGTCGGGGCCGAACTGGCTCACCTGACCGACGACGCTCGTACTGGGCTCCAGCCTCTCGTGGACCGCGTGTTGCGTCCTCAGCCCAACGGAAGCCGCTGGTTCTACAAGAGCCGTCCGGTCGAGGCGACCGATGTTCCGGAGCTTCGCCGCGTGCTCTCGCGCGCCATGGGAGAAGTGTTCCCGTGCGCGCCCGAGATCGACTCGGAAATGGTGGTTCGGCGGTCGCCGTCTCCCGTGATCGTGAACGCCCGCAAGAAGGTCGAACTCGGTCTGTTGGAACGCTACGGCCAGGAAGACCTCGGCATCGAGGGCAACTTCGCAGACAAGGCGATCTTCAGGTGCGTCTTCCTGCGGACGGGACTGTACTGCCAAAATGGCAGTATTTCGATCTCTGAAGACGACAAGACCTGCCAAAATGGCAGGACTTGGGTTCTGGCGTCTCCCGAGGACCTGGACCGCCCGGGCCTCAAAGCCGTCTGGGCCCGCATCCGCCACTTCTTCGTGGAACCCGGCAAGGCCAAGAGCTTTCAATCTTTGCTTGACGAACTGACGGAGCCACCCTTCGGGGTACGCGAGGGACTCTTGCCCTTGTTGCTGGCTGCGGGCTTCCGAGCATTCCCGACCGCCGCGACGGTTCGTTGCCGGGACCGGTTCGTGGACGACCTTTTGCCCTCCGTCGTCGAGGACATGGCGAAGTACCCCGACCGGTATCTCTTGGACGTAGTGGGCGTCAGCGCCCAGGAGAGGACGTACTTGGAGGGGATTCGCGATCTGTTTGGGGGAAGCGACGACGCGATTGCGACCGAGAAGGACCTCCTCCGAGCCTGCATGGGAGCTGTCCTGGCTTGGCGGCAGACGTTGCCTGCAGGCGTTGTCAACTCGCGGTACGTGTCACGGGAGGCTCGTTCGTTCGTGATGGAGATGGACTCGCCGGATCCCGTTGGGCTGTTCCTGGATCGATTGCCTCGATGGGTGGGGGCAACCGTGGCCAAGCCTCGGCAATTGTTGGGTCGGGTCGCGAATCTCAAGGCGGAGTTGGAGGGGGTCGGGAACATCTTCCGGCAGGAGGCAGTCCAAGCCTTGAGCGACGCCCTGGCGGCGCGGGGCATGGCCAACGGGGTCGGCAGGGGCGTCGCCGGGAACGGAGATGCTCTGGGGACCAACGGGGTGGCGAGCGGCAATGGAGTATTGTCGAGCGACACCGGCGACGACCGGACGGCGGACGGCGGTGGGAGCGCGCTTGCCAACGGCGCGGTCGATGGCGTGCGGGGCCAAGCTGTCGCATGGGCCTCGTTTTTTTCCAAGCCCTTCGTTCGTCGCCTGCCGGACCAAGTCACAAAAGGCGTGCTGAGCCGCTTGGCGTCTCGCTACAAGGACGATGACGCGTTGGTGAACGCCCTCTCCACATTGCTCGTTGGCCTCCCTGTCCAGCAATGGGACGACACCATGGTCTCGACCTTCCGCCGCCAGCTGCGAAACGCCTTCGAGGTCATCGAAGCCACGGCAGTCGCCTTGGTCCAGGAATCCGGCCTCGATCCGGCGATCAGAAGCGGCCTCGCCGGCTTGGCCAATGCCCGGACGCGGCAGGCGGCCGAACAATTGGCGGAGGTGCTAGGCAGCGACGAAGCGGCTCGTCGTTTGGAAGCATTGGCGGCGGTTCTGCGGGAGCGGCCGCCGACCGTCGCCGAGACAATGCAGTGACGACCGTCGCCGAGGCAGTCGCGATCGGCAATGGGAACGGGCACAGGCACATCGTGAACGTCTCTGGCGGCAAGGACTCGGCGGCCCTCGCCCTCTACCTGCAGGACCAGTACCCGGATCTGGAGGTCGAATACGTCTTCTGCGACACCGGTTGCGAGCTCCCCGAGACGTACCAGTACCTAGCCCGTCTCGAAGCCGTCCTGGGGCAGGACATCGTCCACCTGAACGCCCTCGACCTCATCGGCGTCGCCAAGAAGCCGGGCCGAAACCCGTTCGACATCTGGCTCAACGAAGTCTACGGCGGCTTCCTCCCGAGCCCCCGCGCCCGCTGGTGCACGCGCGTCCTCAAGATCAAGCCCTTCGAGCGCCACGTCGGCGACGACCAAGCCTTCAGCTACATCGGCATCCGAGGCGACGAGACCAGAGAAGGCTACCAGTCCCAGAAGCCTCCTGTGATCTCCGAGCAACCCAACATCGTTCCCGTCTACCCGTTCAAGGACCATTCCTTGGGACTCCACGACATCCGGATGATCCTCGAGGAGTCCGGCCTCGGCCTGCCGAGCTACTACGAGTGGCGTTCCCGCTCGGGCTGCTACTTCTGCTTCTATCAGCAGATCGGCGAGTGGCAGGGCCTCAAAGAGCGGCACCCCGAATGGTTCGAACGTGCCAAGCAGTACGAGACGACCGGCTTCACGTGGGTGGACGGTCGCACCTTGGAAGAGATCGCGGCCCAGCCTCGGCGAGAAGCCATCCCCGCGCCGGAGCTTGCGGAGGGTTGCGCGATATGCCATCTCTAGGGAAATCCTTGCCGCGCGGCTGGAGCTTAGATGTCGAGCATTGGGAAGTCCTTGCTGTCAGCGTACTCGATGTCGCACCCTGGCAAACTGTACCATTTCTCGAACAGTGGCGACAACAGCCACCGGAGACACCTGGCGTGTACGTGATCAGCGGCTCGCCTCCGATCCAAGGCAAGTTCTCGTCGTCATGGTGTCCGCTTTATGTTGGCCAGACACAGAACCTGCGCGCGCGCTTCGGCGATCATCTTGGCAATACTACGAACGTGCGCCGTATTCGGTTTTTCAAGAATCTCAAGTTCCATTTCTTCATTATGCCAGACGACACCCTGAAGCGGCGAGTGGTGGAACAGAAGTTGCAAGATGCCTTCGGTCCCGTCGCAAGCGACAGGCTAGCGCTCGGTGTGACCGCGGGTTACCAGATAGCAGCCATTATTCAAGAAGGCGTCGCGTTAACCGAAGACGTCATCCCCCAGGAGAAAGACACGACATGAATCTTTACCCCGCAATTCGGGCCACGATGGGCCGGTGGACCTACTTCATAGTCAAGCTCACAATGAGAGAGGTTCAAGAGCAGGTCAAGTTCGCTCATGACATCCACCAGGATCACACTTTGGATGACGCCATCCAGCGGATCATCAATGAATCGCGAGTAAAGCAGGAAATCGTCGCATATCTGCAAAGACAACAAGATCGCTTCTTTTCTTCACTCGTTGTCGCTGCGCTTGAAGGAAACCCCGTTTGGTATCCCATTTCCATAGCAGATGATCCCAAATTCGAAATTTTCAGAGATGACCCTCGTCTCGCTTCTGCCTTTGGCGTACTCAAATTTGACGGAACGCAAAAATATTATGCACTGGATGGCCAACACCGTCTTTCGGCGATCAGGACACTTCTCGATCCCAAAGCCGGCGATGAATGGCGCAATACCCCGGCCGGATTTGCTAACGAAGAGATTTCTGTCATTGTTGTGATGCCTACGGAGGCGGATCATCCAAGTGATTTCTTCAAGCGGTACCGCCGTCTATTTGGCAATCTCAATCGATACGCTAAACCCACTTCTCATTTCACAAACATCGTGATGGACGAAGACGACACCTTCGCAATCCTCACACGACGCCTGATCACCGAACATGAATTCTTCATGGCCAAAGAGGCACCTTATAGACAATCGCCCAGAATCAAAATGAGAAAGGGCAAGAACGTCACCAAGCAAAGCAGTGTCTTCACGAGCCTGGAGACGTTGTATGCCATGAATAAACATCTTCTGAACTCGGCGAAACGACTAAATGCAGGTTGGAAGGACAAGACGTTTACGGCTTTTCGGTTAGATGATGACGAGCTAGATCAACTTTTTGAAGAATTGAGTAACATTTGGAATAATCTAATCCTTGTCCTACCTGCGTTGCGCAACAATCCGGCGAGTATGCGATGCCACTCTCGCGAAAGCGAAAAAGGTTGTCCCCATAGGACGCAGGGCGATAAATGTGACGATTCGGCCCTCTTTTGGCCCGTTACGCAAGAGCTGGTCGCGAAACTAGCCCGGCAACTACTTGGCGACAGCACTTCGGTATCTGAGCACGACTTGAAGCCATTGGCGGGTATTGACTGGTCATTGCGTCGCCCACCGTGGCGGAACCTGTTGTTGATTCCGGACGGAAGTGACTCTTGGAAGATGAGAAACGAGGAACGGCCGAAAGCTGTGGTTGTTGTGGAGCGAATCTTGATGTGGCAACTTGGCATAGTATCTCTAGACAATGATGACATAAAGACTCTTCGAGAGGAATGGGAATTCTATTTGTTACACAATGTGTCGGATGATAAAAAAAATGGAATGTGGACTGATATTGAATCTAGCCGGTCCTTAGGGTAGTCCATTTCTATCCGTTAAGCTGGCATAAATGCGATCTGCGGTTGGCGGCCAATCCATTGGCATGGGATTTCGGAAGGGAAAGAAGTGGAAGCTCTGACATCTCGCGTTTACTTTCACGCACGGCGCGTTGTAGAAGTCGACAATTGCGGAATGTCGAGGTCTGGCCGGTATTGGGTTGATTGCGCACGGTTGGATAATGCCGCACGTTTAACAGCCGTGGCGTCGGCGTCGGAACCGCATCGGGATTTCGTTGCGAGGAGGCTGGCCAAGGCAATTGAGTGGAGTGCCATGGCTGATGGATGGATTGGCGACCGTTTGAGCCAGGGCCGGCAGGTAACGATGTCACTGCCGCCCATACCCAACGCGTGGTCGAGTCAGGAGCGCGTACCAGCATTGGGTAGGATGCTCATGCCGCTTTTGACGGCGGAACGAAGACGCTTGCCGTTGTACGTGTATCAGAAAGCAGGTGTTCGTAGATTATTGAAGGCACAGAGATTGCTCCTCGCTGACGACATGGGGTTGGGGAAGACCATCCAAGTGATAGTTGCTGCAAAGCGACTGCTTGAGCAAGGAAGGATTCGACGGCTTTTGGTTATGGCTCCAACCTCTCTCTTGCGAAACTGGGCGATTGAGTTCGGGCGGTGGGCGCCGGAAGTGTGTGTTCGAATAGCCGGAGCGTCGTCGGCTCGCGATGCTTTCGAAAGCCTTTGGGGGAAAGCCCACGTGATGATCACTAACTATGAACAGAATCGTAAACCGTTTGATGCGATCGTGCAGAAGCCTCCTGAATTGTTAATTCTGGATGAAGCTCATAGAGTGAAGAACTGGCAATCGCAGGTGGCGGCTGGCGTCGGACGAATTGAAGCAGATTGGGTATGGGCACTGACAGGAACACCGCTTGAGAAGGATGAGTTGGATGTCATCGGGTTGATGAGTTTATTGATGCCATCAGTGTTTAGTTCGCGTGACCGCGATCTCGCACCGTGGATGTTGCGTGCCAAGATACGACCCTACGTCCTGCGGCGAGAAAAAGGTGATGTGTTATCTGACTTGCCGCCGATCGAATACAGGATGGAGCGAGTTGAGTTATTGCCGCGGCAACGTGCCGCTTATGCACGAACTGCGGCGGAGATGGGAACGACGAACAACACGCTTTCGGTCTTTAGCCGTCTTCGTGAAATTTGCGATTACGATCGCATAACAAGAGACAGTGCCAAAATAGATCGTGCGGTAGAGATTATTGAAGATGTTTGTAGCCGTCCGAACTGTAAAGCAGTAGTGTTTTCGTATTTATTGGAACCGCTCAGGTTACTTGGACTGCGTTTAGCGGATGTAGACGTACCTGTCTGTGGAATATATGAAGGTAGCTTGAATGCGAAACAACGACAGACGTTGCTTGATGACTTCTATTCAGTCAAACGTGGTGTCTTATTGGCGTCGATGCGTGCGGCCGGCGAAGGGTTGTCACTGGTAGATGCTAATCATGTACTTCTGATCAATCGGTGGTGGAATCCGTCGGCTAACAAGCAGGCGATAGATCGCGTCCATCGCATTGGACAACGTAGGGCGGTCACGGTATATGTTTTAGAAGCGACCAACACGGTTGAGGATCGGTTGGCGGAGATGCTGGCAGGCAAGGAAGGACTTTTTGACGAAGTAGTGTCGAGGCTCCGTCAGTATTCTGAACTGTTTCGGGCGAATTAGGCACGCTGGATCTATCTCGATGTGGTGGGTGGATAGGTATATGATGATCCCCATCGGTGAGCGTGCCGTTTGCGCGCCTCCTACCAAGGGCAACCAAGACTTCACTTCGAAAGGGTCATGGACGCCAAAGGCGCGTCGGCGGAGAGTCGCCTCAGGAGACCATGGTCTCTCGTCCGTAAGGCAGTGCCCGAAGGATTGTCGGAGTACGCGACCGGCTAGCGCTATTGTCTGCTGGACGAGGCGGAGCGGGGTCGCAAACAAGGGATGGAGCGGGGTCGCAAGCAAGGTCTCGCGGAGGCTCAGGTCGAGGTGGCGCGATGGAAGTTCGGCGAGGCGACAGCGGCTCGGTTGGCCGAGTTGTTGGGGGACATCGACGACGAGGAACGCGTGTTGCGGATCGGGCGGTCGCTGATCGAGTGCGAGACGCGTGACGAGCTGATCGCGGAGGTGGCCCAGGACTGACCGCCAGACGACGAGCAAGAACGCCGAGCGGGCATCGACGCTTGCCGTGCGGCCCAGACGATCTGATTCGCCTTGGCGAGCTTGCTAGTTTGCGGTGACGTTTCTATCCAAGACAGCCTCCCGCAGCCCGACCCAGTCTAGCTCGCGCCACCCCATCGCTTCACGAACGGGCTCGCCAGCAACGCGACCAATCCGGTTGCGCCGATGATCAGGGCCACGCTCCCGAACAGGGGCGACGGCTCCAGGCCCTCCAACCGGCCGGCGACTTGGCCGGCGATCAGGTTGCCCAGCGCTGTCGCCACGAACCAGACGCCCATCATTTGGCTGAGGCGGTTGGCAGGAGCCAGCTTCGTAACGGCCGAGAGGCCGACCGGCGAAAGCACGAGTTCGCCGACGGTGAACAGGAAGTACATGACGACCAGCCACGAAGCCGATGCGGGGGCGTCGGGCGTGGCGTTGGCCGCTCCCCAGGAGACGACCAAGTAGCCTGCGGCCAGGAGCAGGAGCCCGAGCGCGAACTTGAGCGGAGTCGAAGGATTGGCTTTGCGGTTGGCCAGCCAGACCCAGAGCGAGCCGAAGACGGGGGCGAAGATGATGATGAACAGCGAGTTGACCGACTGAAGCCAGCCTGCGGGATAGGTCCACGAACCGATGGTTCGGTCGGTGTAGTCGCGAGCGAAGAGGTTGAGCGACGACCCGGCCTGCTCGAAGCCGGACCAGAAGACCGTGGCGAGGAGGAACAGCCAGAAGATTACCACGACTTGCTTCACTTCCTGCTTGCTGTGTCCTCCGAAGAAGATGACGTTGAGGAAGTAGAGCAACGCGATAACGAGAATGGCCACAGTCACGTTCTCCGCTACTTGAGGGAGCGTGATCGCGCCGGCGGCCAAGACGCCGCCGACCGCCAGCGCCGCCGCCACTACGGCGCAACCGCCGAAGAATCGTTTGGCCAAGCGCCGTCGCGCGTCCTCCGACAACTCGTTGCGAAGCACGCCGGCGTCGCCGAGCTTTCCGTACGACAGCCTGAACTGGAC
This sequence comes from Longimicrobiales bacterium, assembly GCA_958295645.1. GTDB lineage: Bacteria > Gemmatimonadota > Gemmatimonadetes > Longimicrobiales > Gaopeijiaceae. The sequence continues at coordinate 1,680,524 of OY282361.1, read as the reverse complement.
GAGGCCGAGGATCATGCCGAAGCCCGCGAGCGAGAAGGCGAGATGCCAGTCATAGTTTTCGCCCAGCCAGTTGCACGCCAGCGGCCCCAGGAGGCCTCCCAGGTTGATGCCCATGTAGAAGATCGAGAAACCCGCGTCGCGCCGGGCATCCTTCTTCGGATACAAGTCGGCGACCATCGAACTGACGTTGGGCTTGAGGAGTCCGGTACCCAGCGCGATGAGCGCCAACCCGACGAAGAACATCGTCGTCGAGGGCGTCGCCATGCTGAAGTGCCCCGCGGCGATCACGCATCCGCCCACGAAGACGGCCTTTCGTTGGCCCCAGAGACGGTCGGCGACCCAGCCGCCGGGCAGACCCAGCAGATAGACCATGCCGGTGTAGAGCCCGTAGATGGCGCCGGCGGTCGCTACGTCGAGTTCCAGTCCCGGGTTGGCCCCGGTCGTGGCCGCCGTCATGTACAGGATCAGGAGCGCCCTCATCCCGTAGTAGGAGAAGCGCTCCCACATCTCCGTGAAGAAGAGGGTGTACAGCCCGCGCGGGTGTTTTTCGGCTACGGCTTGGCTCACGTCGGCCTCGGCTTGCTGGAGTTTTTCCGGACTGCCGTCGTGCGGCCGTCCACGGGCAAAATGCCGCCAGTCGCCCTGCGCTGGCAAATGCTGCCGCCCACGGGCATCATGCTACCGTGCGCGGGATTCGATCAACCTGCCTCTGGTCAACCGGCGTCCGGCAATCCGCGCCGGTCAAGCCGGGCCTTCCCCCACCAGCGGCACGAATCTGACCGCCCCGAGGTTCTCGCGGCGAAAGTCTCGCTCGTCGCCGCGCCGTTCCCGGATCAGGCGCTGGGTCCCGTTCCGGGGACCGACGGGGATGACCAGGCGGCCTCTTGGACCGAGCTGCTCGCGTAGCGCTTGAGGCACATCGAGGCCGGCGGCGGCGACGGAAATCGCGTCGTACGGAGCGTGCTCGTCCCAGCCCTGGGTCCCGTCGCCGTGGCGCACGCGGACGTTCTCGTAGGCCAGCCCCGAGAGGCGGCTCTGGGCTTCCTGCGCAAGGGACGCGTGGCGTTCGACGGTGTAGACGGCGGCGGCGATCCGGCCCAGCACGGCGGCGGCGTAGCCCGAGCCCGTTCCGATCTCGAGAACGCGGTCGGTGGGCGCGAGTTCCATCGCCTCGGCCATGAGGGCCACGACGTACGGTTGCGTGATGGTTTGGCCTTCGCCGATTGGCAGGGGATGGTCGGCATACGCGCGGTTGGACATCCGGCGCGGCACGAAACGCTCTCGCGGCACGGAGGACATCGCGTCCAGCACTCTGGGGTCGGCGACGCCGCGGCGCGCAATCTGCTGGCGAACCATCCGGCGTCGCGCCCGCGAGAAGGCGGTGGCGCCGGCCTTCAAGGACGCTCTTTGGGGGGCTGCGGCGACGCTCCGGCGGGGGGTTGCGACGATGCTTGGGCGGGTTGCCGCGACGCTCCGGGCGGTTGCGACGTCGCTCGGACCGGCTGCGATGTCGCTCGAACCGGCCGCGACGATACTTGGGCGGGCTGCGAAGAGTCGCCGGTTCTTCCCGCGCCTGGCCAGTAGTCGATTCCCCCGGGCTGGTGCTGGAGTTCGACGCTGGCCACCACCGAGAGCGACTCCAAGTCGATCACGTCCACGGTGCCCCGAACCGATCCGGCGGACTCGTTGGAGACGAAGGCGTAGCGGCCGTCGGGCGTTGCGACGACGCCGTGGGTTATGGGGCGCGACGCCGCGAGCCGGGCGACCTCCTCCCCGGCCTCCAGGTCGAAGACGGCGACGCCTTGTTCGCCCTTCAGGGTCGCGAGGAGAAGGGAGCCGCCCGCCACCGCCTCCAGGTTGTAGGGGGCCTTGCCGGTCGGCAAGCGCCGCGAGACGATCCAGCGCTCGGTGTCCACTTCGAGGACTTCCTGATTCTTGTTGCAGGCCACGTAGACCACGCGGTCGGCCGTCGGCCCCGCTCCCGGCTCGGCCCAGGTGGGGCTGCAGACCGGCGCAGCAGGGGCGCCGAGGGCGTCGGCGTGCAGGCCCTCCGGATCGTGGGCGGGCATCGGGGCGCGGCCATGGGCTCCTTCGCCGGGGTTGGCCGCGTGGTCGGCCCGTTCCGCTTCGTCGCCGATGCGCCGCTCGCGGCCCGGCGCGAGATGGAAGCGGGCGCTCACCTCCAGCGTCTCGACGTCTATCTCGACGAGCTGGTCGGAATGCATGCACACCGAGTACTGCTTGCCGCCGTCGGCGGAGAGGCGGCTGCCGTGGGGCATCAGACAAGTTCGGATGCGCAGGATCTCCAGCATGTCGGGCGTGTACACCACCGAGACGTCCGACGGAACCATGTCGCCGTGGAGGTTGAAGTTGGCCGCGAAGAGGAATTGGCCGTCGGGGGTGAGGCCCATCGTCGCCGGAAAGAGCCCGAGTTCGGTGCGGGCCACGAGCGTGTCGGGTCCGGCCGCGAACTTCCAGGCGTAGCCGAAGGGCGTTCCGTGGGCGATGGTGACGTACCAGAACCGTCCGTCGGGGGAGACGCTGAGGCCGTGCGCTCCGTCGTTGTCGCCGGGCATGACGCCGACGGGAATCTCCTTCTCGACGACGGCGCCCTCGCCGGGAGTGAAAGCCACGCGGCTGACCAGATCGGACGACTCGTTCGCCACGTAGACGCGGTAGGTGGACGGCCCGGCCGGTGCGCTTTGGGCCGCCGCCGTCATATGAGCAAAGACGGCGGTTGGGCCGGATTCGCCTCCGTCCGCCAGCCCGGGCAGGGCGGGCGCCAGCACGAAGGCCACGCAAGCACCCGTTGCAACCTCCCGCAACCTCCCGCGAGCGCGTCCGACGCGGCCTCGGTCGACTCGCGCAGCCTCGCCGCCGTCCGTCCCCCGGCACGCGCCCCTCACGAGACCTTCGCTTCCCCGTCCTTGGGCGCCACGCGCACCACCCACAGGCCCGAGTTCAGGTCGGACACGAAGACGTGGCCCTTGAACGGCTGGGGTCCCCAGGCCATTGGCGAGTTCGGCACGAAGCCGTCCGGCGATCCGGTCGGGAGCCAGGCGATTTCGCGGCCCTGGCGGTAGAGGTCGCCCCGGAGTTCGCCCGACACGTCCACCACCCGAAGCCCGCCTTGGTAGTAGGCGACGTACATCTTGTCGTCTTCCACCCACAGGTTGTGCGCCCCGGCCTCGGGCACTTCGTAGCGTGCGACTTCGCGGGGATTCTCGGGGTCCTCCATGTCTAGGACGTGGACGAAGCCGCGCGAGCCGTCGCCGGGGTGGCCGTTGCGCGAGACGCATTCGTCGCATCCGAATATTTCATCGCCCACGAAGAGATAGCGGTGTCCGTCGGCGTTCGTGTAGGGGAACGCCACATGCGTGTTGCCCTCTCCGTACGCGAAGCTGCTCACTTCGACCGGCGCCGCCGGAGCGCCGCCCCAGCGTCCGTCCCCCACGTCCAGGACGTAGACTCCGTCGTCCCAATACGACACGTAGGCCAGGCCGTCCGCGACCCAGACGTCGTGCAGGTACTTGCCGGATACGTCGATCCCCCAGCGGCCGATCTCCTCCACGTCCGTGGGGTCCGACACGTCGAGCACATGCACGTCCAGCGTGCCGTTGTGCACTGCGTAGAGCACGTCGCCGTTGAAGAACACGTTGTGCACGCCGCCTGTCAGGTCCTTCGTGTAGCGGCTGGCGATCACGGGGTGCGCCGGGTCGGTCAAGTCCAGCAGGACGATGCCGTTCTTTCGGTCCGATGCGCCCTCGCGGGTGATGACCGCCACCGTGGCGGACTCGTTCACCTTCACGTCGTTCACCACGCGCGCGTCCACCTCCACGAAGTCGGTCAGGACGGGATTGGCGGGGTTGGTGACGTCCCAGGCGAGCATTCTCTGGCCCCCGGAATGGGTGCCGGTGTACACGTAGTCGCGGCCGTCGATGCCGGTGAACGCCCACAAGTCGGAGGTGGGCCGGTCCGCGACCGAGCCGCGGCCGATCACCGTCGCCTCGTGCTTGCCGCCGCGCTCCGTCACTTCCACCAAGTGCTGGCCGGCGGCGGCGCCCGTGGCCCCGGCGATTCGGTAGAGGCCTGGACGCTCGGCCACAAAGGCCCCGTCGGCGTAGACGGTTGCCGCGGCCCCGCCGCGAGGATCCGCCGCCGCGACGGAAAAGGCGACCGGCGCGCCCTCCACTTCCTGCCCGTCCGCGTCCAGAGCCGTGGCCGAGAGGCGGATCACGTCGCCGGTTCGGGCTCTCGACGGTCCCGCCAGCTCGACCGACGCCGCGGGGTTTTCCTCGACGGTCAGGTTCAGGGTCTGCTCGACGCCCTCCGCACGAGCGGTGATCAAGACTTCGCCGGGGCGAAGGGCGGTCACGAAGCCGCGTTGGTCGACGGTCGCCAAGCGCCGGCGGTTGCTTGTCCACTCGACGTCCACGCGCCTGCGAACGGTTCCGTCGGCGGTGCGCACGATCCTCTCCAGGCGGATCACCGAGCCGGTGAAGAGGCGTTCCGGAGGCGCCGAGATATCGATGGACTCGGCGGGCAGGCCGACCACTTCGACGGAGGCCGAGAAAGTCCTGATCTCCGGCGGACCCGTTCCGCTGGGCGGGGGGACCCGAATCGCCATGCTCAGCTCGGCCACGCCCTCGGCCACGCCCTTGAGGTATCCCTCCTCGATGGCGGCGTAGCGCGAGTCCATCCTGGGCAGGATGCGCAGGCCGGCCACGCGGTCGCCCCCCTCGTCGAAGGCAACCATCTTGACGCTGTCTCCCATCGCCAGCGAGTCGCCCACCAGCACGCGCACGACCTCGGGCTCCGTGCGCACCACCGCCACCCTCGCGCCGATGCGGATCGCCGCCGGATACTCGCGTGCGGCCGGTTGCGGCAAGGCGGGCTCCACGCTGGGAGCGGCCTGCTCGCCCGTCGCCGCTTCGCCTTCGAGAGGCTGCTCGCCTGCGGCCGCCGCGCCTTCGGGGGGCTCCACGGACGGCGCCGGCGCTTCCTGGCGCTCGGGCTCCGGCGGGGGAGCGGGTCCCGTGACCTCCGTGCGATCCATCTTGCCCGCCCCGCAACCTGTCGCGAGAATGCAGGCGGCGAACGCGCCTGCGATGGCCTTCGTCATGGATTCCCTCCCGGGTTTTGCTTACGATGCCGTGGGCACAAGTCTAGGGCGGGGCCTCCCGCCAGCCAAATACGTACCCGCCTCCGTTCCCCCTGTTCCCCAACGCCGAAATGACCAAGTTCTCCGCCAAAGTGTACAAACTCGTTAGACGTATTCCAGAGGGTAGCATTACCAGCTACGGCAGATGCGCGGCCATGCTCGGCAAGCCCCGGGCGGCCCAAGGAGTGGGGTACGCGCTCAGCCACTTGCCGGAGGGTACGGACGTGCCTTGGTGGCGTGTCGTGAATTATCGGGGCGGCATATCCATTCCGGGGCGCAAAGGGCGGAAGCAACGCGCCTTGCTGAAGGGCGAGGGCGTGGAGTTCGACGAGCGGGGAGAGGCGTCGTGGGAGCGATTCGAGTGGGCGTCCGACGAGGCGTTGCCGCGTGGGTAGTCGGCGCTTGGCCAGCCACGGGGTAGGCATAGAGGGTGTGGGTTGGACCCGCGGCGAACCGGAAGGACGGTGCCGCGCGAGCCAGCGGGCGGGACTGGGCGCCATCAGCCGGCGGACGGGCTTCTGCGTCGCGTTGCTGGCGGTCGTCGCCTGGGCTTGCTCGTCGCCGCCCGGCCTGTTGCGTTCGTACGCCGACATCGTGGCCGAAGAAGACGCGCGCGGCGCCAGGGGCCTCGACCGGACGCTGTCGTCCTTGGAGAGCAGCGAACCGGAAGTGCGCCGCTGGGCGGTGCGGGCGCTCGGCAGGCTGGAAGACCCGGAGCGGCTTGAGCAGATCGCTCCGTTGCTGGAAGACGCCGACGGCACGGTGCGGGCGGCGGCCGCCATGGCAGCGGCGCAGGCGGTATTCGGGACCGAACCGGGGACCGCGGCGACTGCGCTGGCGCAACGAGCGGAGTCCGAGGACGACCCGCACGCATTGGGCAGCCTCGCCGCCAGCTTGGGAAGGCTTCATGCGCCCAGCGGAGGACAGGCCGTCCTCGTGGACCAAGCGCTGGCCCGGATCGCGGCTCGCTTGCCTGCGGTGGAGGAGGACGTCGGCTTGGCGGCGCGGACGGGGTTTGCGCGCGGAGTCGAGGCGCGGACGAGAACTGCTCCGGGGTGGATGCCGGACGGGCCGGTGATGGACGTGGTGGCGGCGCTCGGCGTGCTGGAGGCGCCGACCAACTCGCAGGCGGCCGCGAGGATCAGGCGGTCGGCCACGACGGCGCTGGCCCGGACGGGGGCCCTCGATCCCGCTGCCGCGATGCGGGCGCTCGGAGATGCCGACTGGGGCGTCCGGCGGGCCGTCGCGCTGGCCGCCGTGGGCGACACGTGGGGGCTGGCTGGCAAGGAGGTCATTCTCCGGATGCTGGACGATGCCGACCCGAGGGTCCAAGTGGAGGCGCTCAAGGCCTACGACCGCTGGCTGCGTCCGGCGGAAGGATGCGCTCCGATCCTCGAACGCGCATCCAGCGGCGACCCGCGCGTAGCCGCCACCGCTGTCGATCTGGCCGCGGCACCGTGTCCCGGCCTGGAAGCCCAAGAGGACGTGTTGGCGGCCCTGGCAGCGGGGCTGGAGGCCTCCGGACGGGCCTCGGGCTGGCAGGTTCCGGCGCGCGCGCTCGCCTCTCTGGCGGCGGTCGCTCCGGAGGCGGCCGCGAGCGCGATCGTCGCCCACCGCGAGCACGAGTCGCCGTTCGCCCGGGCCTGGGTGGCGCGGGCCGCGGCTCGCGCGGGAGACGCGGAAACGCTGGCGCTCCTGAGCGCCGACTCCGACCCGAACGTGCGCGAGGCGGCCGTCCGCGGCCTCGGCTTGGCCCGGAGCGAAACCGCCCTGGCCGACTACGTGCGCCAACTCCGGGCCGACGATGCGCAGCTGGTCATGACGGCCGTCGAACTTCTGGCCGAATTCGGCGCCCCTCCTCCTGCCGCCGACTCGCTTCTGTCCGAGCTGCTGGAGGCGCTGGCCCGGTTCACGGCTCCCGAGCGCGAGACGCTGCGTGACGTGCGGGTCGCGCTCCTGGGCGGCATCGAACGCGCGGGAGGCTACGCGGCCTCCGACCTGGAGCCGTACCTGACCGACTTCGACGCGGTCGTCGCGAACCGCGCGGCGGAGTTGATCGCGACGGCGACCGGCGCCCGTCCGTCCCCGTCCCCCCGGCCGCTCCCGCTGGCCGAGCCTCCCGACGCCGCCCGGTTGCGGGACCTGTCGCGGTCGTCCGTCCGGCTCCGCATGGAAGGGCTCGGCGACGTCGTGATCGCCCTGCGCCCCGATCTGGCCGCGACCAACGCAGATCGCTTCGCGCGCCTCGCCGCCGCCGGCTACTTCGACGGCCTGACCTTCCACCGGGTCGTGCCCAACTTCGTGATCCAGGGCGGCAGCCCCCACGCGAACGAGTATACGGGCGACGGCCCCTACACGCGCGACGAGATCAGCGAGCATGGGCACTGGCGCGGTGCCGTGGGCCTGTCCACGCGAGGCCGCGACACCGGCGACGCGCAGATCTTCGTCAACCTCGTCGACAACCTGCGGCTCGACTTCAACTACACGATCTTCGGCGAAGTCGTGGAGGGGATGGACGTGGTGGATCGCGTCCAAGAGGGCGCGGTGATCGTCGAGGCGACCGTAGAGCGGCGGTGAGGACAGCCCGGGAGGCCGTGCAGGGCTCCGTTTCCGCGAAGCGAGTTGCGCGGGGAATCGCGCGGTTCGTGCTCGCTGGGGCTGTCTTCGGCTGGGCCGGGCAGGCCGCGCGGGCCCAGGCGCCTCCGCAGTTCGGCTTGGCGGACTTGTTCGTTGCGGGGCTCGAGGGAAGGGAAGGGCCGGGCCTGCTGCGCGACGAGAACGCGGACGGCGTGCCGGACCGGCTGGGGGCGACGTTCGTCTTGCCGCCGAACCCGACTTTGGCCGAGCGCGTGGCGGCGGCGGAAGTGGCGGCGCGCTTGGGATTCGAGACGATGGCCTTGGACTTGCCGCTGGTGCTTGGGGCGACTCCGGGGCGGGTGGCCGTCTTGATCGGGAGACGGGCCTTGGCCGAGGCTGGGCTGGCCGCGGCGGACTTCGAAGTGGGGGAGTTGAAGGAGGGGGAGGGGGCGGTGGCCGTCGCGGAGACGGGGGCGCCGCCCCAGCGCTGGTTGGCCGTCTTGGGCGCGGACGACGAGGGACTTCTGCGCGCGGCGCGCCTCTTGGCGGGTGCGATGCCTCGCATCGGCAGCCTCTCCGGTCCGTCGCTCGCCGAAGTGAGCGAAGAGCTGACGGCCGGAATCGGCCCCGACTCGCTGGAAGGGGCGGGATCGGCCTCCGACACGTCGCCTGCCCCACGCGAGACGGCCTCCGACGCGGCGCCCGCCCCAGGCGGGACGGCCTCCAGCGCCTCGCCTGCGCCCCCGGCGGTCGTCTTTACGCGGGCGGTGGCCGAGGTCGGCGGCGCCGTTCGGCTCGGCGGCCGCGTCCACCCCGGCGAGGCGGATCCGGAGGCCGTGCGGGCGTGGTTCGCAGGGTTGCAGGAGTTGGCGGAGAGGCGTCGCGTCGCTCCCGGCGCCGAGCCCGATTCGGCAGACCTTCGATTCCGGCGCCTCGCCTCGGTGACCCTGGTCTACGAAGACGCCCAAGTGGCGTTGCCGACCCTTGCGGACACGCCTCCCGGCCCAGTCCCGGGCCGCCCCGGCACGTCGGCCAAGAAGTCGATGGACCTCTCCAATCTCTACAGCGCCGACGGCCTTCTCGCGGACTCGGACGGCGACGAAATCCCGGACCGCACCGACGCCGTGCTGGCGCCTTCGGGCGACGCGCGCTTCCTCGGCTTGGCGGCCCGCGTCGGACTGGAGTCCACCGGGCTCGTGGTTCCGTTCGTCATGCGGCCCTCGGAGCTCCCGCCCCCGTCCCGGCGGCCCACGACCGTCTTGATCGGCACAGCACAGACGCACCCCTTGATCGCGGAGCTGGCCGACAGCGGCAAGGTGGCGCCCTCCGGCTTGCCGCCCGGACATGGCCTGGTCGAGGTCGTGCCCAAGGCATTCGGCGCGAAGCCCAGCTTGGTGGTCACGGGGCCGGACGACGCGGGCGCGGCCCTGGCGGCCCGCCGGGTGGCGGAAGTCTTCCCGCACGTCGCGGCCCGCGGCGACGGAATGCCGGTCTTCGACGACCTGGAACGCGAGCTGTGGGGGTTCCTCTCGGGTCGCTCGCCCGCCGGCCAGGCCGCCGCCTCGCTCTACAAGCTGGACCGGATCGTCGCCGAGTTGGCGGACCAGGACGTGGCGCAGGCGGAAGTGCTGGTCTCGCTGGAGAGGCCTGCGCCCGGCTTCGCGGAGATCGTGGCTGCTCGCGCCGTCGCACTGGGCGCGGAGGAGACGATCGTCGAGATCGACGACCGGGACGTGGAGCGCGCCGCCCTGATCTTCGAAGACGAGTTCGAGATACCGTCCGAGGTGGACCGCCTCTGGTCGGCGTTCGAAGCGCGGGTGCTCGCCCGGGTTGAACCAGGCGCGCGAGTGGACGTGGAGGTACGGCTCTCGGAGCCCCCCGCCGTCCGCCGCAATGTCGCCGCCGAGGCCGAACGCCGTCTGCGGGCCGCGGGCGCCTCTCCGGAATCGCGCGTCGTCGTCCTTTCCGCCTTCAAGCAGGGCTTCTCGTGGTTGCGCGAGTCCGTCGCCCCACGGCTCCAGGGCCGCGCGGTCGGCGAGATCGTCGTTGAGTTCCTTCGCAACGACCCGCCGCCCGAATGGCCCCAGCAGGCTATTCACACGCCCGTCCGCTGGCTCCACGAGATCTTCCCGGCGGACGAGGCGCTCGCCGCCGATCTGGGCATCCGCCCCGAACAGGTGCGCTTCGAGATGACGACGCCGGCGGAACCCGCCGCACCCGTCCGTCCACCCGCCCGCGCTACGGAGGCCGCCCAGCGGCTGGCCGATTCGAGCGGCCGCCACGTCGTTCGTCCGCCCGCGCACGCCGCGCACCGCAGTCCCGTCTACCGGGTTCGCGCCTTCGGCCCCGCCGGAGAGCTTCTCCTCGAAGAGACCTTCGATCCGGCCTGGGTCCTCCGTCCCTACTTCGACCGCTTCCGCGACTACGAACAAGTCCGCGTCGCCACCGGCTGGATGCGGGCCGTCTCGGGCGCGGACACCTTGGCCGACGAGCGCATCGTCACCGACCCCGAGTGGTTCTGGGACCGCTTCCAGGCTCGCACGCTACCCGCCGTCTACGACTACGTCATGGACCGCCACGACGGGAAGCCGCGCGGCGACGGACTGGACGCGCCCCTCTTCGGCGCCCTCGAAGTCGAGCTGGAGCTGAGCGAGCCCGACTACCGCCTGGGCATCGAGAACGAAATCATCTCTCCCATGGACGCGCTCCACGAGGAGATATACTTCGGCGCCATCGAGTTCTTCCACCTGATCGGCCGCAACGCGCGCGGCCGCGACCTGACCTATCCCGGCCGGATCGTCCCCCGCATGCGGCCCCGCGGCGACGGAGGCCCCGGCCGGGGGCGCATCGCGTTCACCGGCTTCGCCACGAGCCGCCCGGCCGTCGTGGTTCGCTACCGCACGCGAGAGGGCGCCGTCGGGGAGCGGCGGCTCGACATCCCCAAGATCGCCATGGAGCGCCCCAGCCTGCGCCGGGCCGTGATCGCGCCGGAGTCGCCCGCCCTGCAGGCGCTGGCCTTCCGGCTGCGCGTGGACAGCGAACTCGACGAGCGCGAGGCCCTTCTGGCTCTGGCGCCGCCCGAGCAGGTGGACGAACGCATGATCTCCGCCGAGCAGGTGGCCGCGGTCCTCGCCAACTTGGCCGATCTCCGCGCAAGGGGACTGTACGCCGGCGCGCTGGCCTACGACGAGGTGGGCGACGTCGCCGTCTGGGCCGAATGGGCTCACGAGCAGGATCCAGCCTCTCGCACGACCGCCTCGCTCCCGGCCAACGGCCTTCCCGCCGCGCCGCCCTCCTGGACCACCTTGGCGCCGGACGATTGGACCTACGACGGCAGCCGCATCGTCCAGTGGGACACGCCCATCCCCCCGGACGAGGGCAACCGAATGATGGCGAAGATGGCCCGCGCCTTCGATCACGCCTCCATGTACCGCGTCGGCCGGAGCTACCTGGGCCGCACCATCTGGGCCATGGACCTGACCGCGCCCGTCGCCGCCAGCCACTGGTCGCGCACCAAGGCGACCATGTTCAAGCCCACCGTCCTCTACTCGGCCCGCCAGCACGCCAACGAAGTCTCGTCGACCAGCCACGTGCTCCGCCACGCCGAGATCCTCCTGACCGACCCGGCCCAGCGCCGCAAGCTCGACAAGGTCAACGTCGTGGTGCACCCGTTCACCAACCCGGACGGCGCCCAGCTCGCCTACGACCTCTACCGCGTCACCCCCGACTATCTCCTTCATGCGGGCTACTTGGCCTCGCTCGGCATGGACGCGACTTCCGGGGCGGACGAAGACTTCCCCGTCTACCCCGAGGCGCGCGTGCGGGGCAAGCTGTGGCGGAGTTGGCTGCCCGACGTCTTCCTCAACCCGCATGGGTATCCCAGCCACCAGGTCGTGCAACTGTTCTCGGAGTACAGCGGCCTGGTGCGCCGGGGCCGCGTGACCGAACGCAACTGGGGGCTCAACAAGGGATGGTTCATGCCCGGCTTCGGCTACGTGGACGATCCCGCGCTGCCTCGCCACAAGGACGCCGCCTTCAAGCTGCGGGACTACATTACGGCGGCCGTCAACGCGAACCGCGACGTCTTCGAGATGAACCAGCGTAGCTACGCCCGCTACCGCCGCTACGGCGCCGCCTTCGACCCCGAAGTCTTCCGCTTGCCGATGACGGACAGCGTGCTCATCGAGATGCCGCTGAAGGGCTCGCGGGCCGGCGGAGGCGGGGGCCGGGGATTCAACCCCAAGGTCACCATATGGAGCGGCACCACCGAGGCGCCGGACGAGACGGCCTACGGGGACTGGCTGGAGCTGGTGGCGAAGGCGGGGCTGTCCTGGGACCAAGCCGTGCTGGACTATCTCCACGACGGCGATCACCACGTGGAGCGGAGCGGCTCCGAGTTCTTCGGCGGGACGACGCTCAAGATGACGCGCCCCCGGCCGCCCAAGGCCGCCGAAGAGGGCGACGATGGCGATTCGGGCTCCGCCCGCACTCGCAGACCGTCCCGCAGACCGTGAGCGGCGGCCTCTTCTCCAAGATCGTCCGGGGCGAGATTCCCGCCGACATCCTCTACCAAGACGACCTCGTGACCGCGTTTCGCGACGTCCATCCGCAGGCGCCGGTCCACGTGCTGGTTGTGCCCAACAGGGAGATTCCCACGATGGCGGACGTGGCGGCGGAGGACGAGGCCGTGTTGGGACGCCTGCTGCTCGTGGCTTCCCGCATTGCCGCCGACGAGGGTGTGGCTGCCCGCGGCTACCGGCTCATCGTCAATTGCCGCGAAGACGGCGGACAAGAGGTGCCGCATGTCCACCTGCACTTGCTGGGAGGCCGCCCGCTGGGGCCGATGCTGGCGCGCAAGTAGACCCATGGACCCAGAAGGACGACGCATGTCGGCTGTCGCCTTGGCGCTGGTTGGAATAGCGGCACCGCCTGCGCAAGACCCGCCGGTCGCGACCGAGCAGGCGTCGGGCGTGGCCGTGGTGCTGCAGGCGGTCAGCCCGGTGTCGGAGACGCTCGCCTGGATCAGCGGCCACGGCGGCGTCGTGCTTCGAACGGAGGACGGCGGCGAACTATGGGAGCGCCTCGCGGCCCCCGCGGGCGACTCGCTCCAGTACCGCGACGTCCACGCCTTCTCCTGGCGCTCGGCGGTGGTGCTGAGCGCGGGAACGGGGCCGGCCTCGCGCATCTACCGGACGGACGACGGCGGAGGGTCCTGGACGCTCGGCTTCTTGATGGACCACCCCGACGGCTTTCTGGACTGCCTGGACTTCTGGGACGCGTCGCGGGGCTTCGCCTACGGGGATTCCTTCGACGGGAAGCCGTACGTCCTTCTGACGGAGGACGGAGGGGCGACCTGGGTTCGCGCATCGCCGGAGGGACTGCCGGATGCCGGGGAGGGAGAGGGGGGATTCGCGGCCAGCGGGACGTGCGCCCGGGCGGGCGACGGCGGACAGGGCTGGATCGGAACGGGGGCGGGGGGATCGTCCCGCGTGCTCGAGACCCGCGACTACGGGCGCACCTGGACGGCCATGGAGGCGCCTCTCGCCAAGGGGGCCCTCGCCGGGGTGTTCACGCTGGCCGCCGCGGGCGGACGCCTGGCGATGGCCTTGGGCGGCGACCTCGACAGGCGCGACTCGGTGACCGCCAACGCCGCGGTCCAGGGGGCGGACGGCAGGTGGAGGAAGACAGTGTCGGCGCCCGTGCCGGGGGCGGTCTACGGAAGTGCGGCCGCCGGAGACAGGGTCGTGGCGGTGGGTCCGCCCGGGGCGGCGTACACGACGGACGCGGGGGCGCGTTGGCATGTGCTGGACGGGGTGAGCGCCTGGGCGGTCGAGTTCGCTCCGGGCGGCCGGGTGGGCTGGGCCGCGGGGGGCGACGGCAGGGTGTGGCGAATCGAATGGCCTGGGGGGGAGGACGGCGCCGTAGCCCTCGATTCCGTGGTCGTGCGTGCGGAGCGCCGGAGGGCCCGCGACGGCCGAGAACGGGGCTCTGCACGGCGAATGGTGACCGCGCTGGACTTGGCCCCGGCCGCCCGGACGGGCCTCCATCTCCCCGGGGCGCTGGCGCGGCTGATTCCGGGCGCCAGACTGCGGGGCGGACGTAGCCAGCCGGGCCAGCTCCTCTGCCTGGAGCTGCGCAACGCCGTCACCCTGTCCCAACCCGGATGCCTGGCTCCGTCCGTGTTCCTGGACAACGTCCGGCAAGCCAATCCGCTCCTCACCCTCAACACGCTGCCGGTCTCCGACGTGCGGAGCGTGGAGGTCCTGTCTCCGGGCGAAGCCGGCGCCCGCTTCGGTTCGGCCGCCCGGTACGGCGTCGTCGTGATCGAGACTCGCTCGGGAGGTCCGGCCGCCCCGGAACCGGCGTCTGGGACCTTCTACCGCTGGACCGGCGAGACCGAGGCCTATCCCTGGGGTCGCACCATCGCGCTTGCCGTGGCGGCCAACGCCGCCGGTCTCGCCGCCGGATACGCCGCCGCGCGCTCCTGTCTCGAGTTCGACGGGCTCTCGGCACACGTCTACGGCGCCAGGTGCGGCTTTCTCGGCAATGCGAGCTCGCGCTTGGCGCTCATGGCCGCGCCCCAGATCGGGCTCGGCTTCGCGGTGCGATGGTCCGGGGCCACGGCCGCCTCGCGCGGGAGCGCCTGGAAGAACGCCGTCGCCGCGGCGGTCTTCTCGGCGCCGGGGATCGTCCTCGCCGTGGCCGAAGAGGAAGACGGCTTCACGGGATCGGAGGCCGCTGGACTGGCTCTGGCCGTGCTCGCCGCCCCGGTGGCCGCCGTGGTGGCCGACAGGCTGTTCCGCCGAACCCGCCGCTGACTCGCCGCCGTTCCCCGTCGCCGCCCGCCTTCCCCCGTGCTCCTGGCCGCCGCCCGAAGCAGGCGCGTACTTTTCGACGCGCGGCGGAGCATCTCGATCCCCCGCCGACCATCGCCTACGGAGAGTCAAGAGCATGACCACGCAACAGGCCCTGGCCGCCCTCGGCCAAGTCGTCGCCGGCGCCAAGACGGTTCTGGAGGCCGTTCCCGACGACCGGCTGGACTGGCGTCCCCACGAGAAGTCCTGGACCATGAAGGAGCTGGCCGGACACCTCGCCAACATTCCCGGCTGGACGATGCCCACGCTCGCCATGTCGGAGTTCGACATCTCGCCCAAGGACGGCGCCCCGCCGCCCCAGCCCGCCTTCGAGACCGCCGCGGACATCGTGAAGGCGCTGGAGGAGAACGCGGCCCGGGCTCGCGTCCTGATCGAGGAGTCGAACGACGAAGTCCTTGCAAGTCCCTGGACCATGCTGGTCGGCGGCGAGCCGCGCTTCACGCTGCCCAAGGGCGTCGTGTTCCGCACGTTCATCCTGGATCACATGATCCACCATCGCGCGCAGCTCGGCGTCTACCTGCGCTTGGCGGGAGTCCCCGTGCCGCAGACGTTCGGCCCGACCGCCGACTTCCCGGAGATGTAGAGGGCTCGTGGCGCCCCTGCGTTCGCCGGAAGGCCTGGACCCGGGCCGGTTCGACCTTCTCACCTTCGACTGCTACGGCACGCTCGTCGATTGGGAGCGGGGCATCCTCGAGGCCGCCCGGCCCATTTGCGCGGCCCACGGCGCATCGCCCGACGCCGCGGCGCTCGTCGGCGCTTTCGGCGAGCACGAACACGTGGTGCAGGCGGAGCGCTTCCGCCCCTACCGGGAAGTCCTTGCCCTCACGCTGGATCGCATGGGGGCGGCCCTCGGGTTTCGCCCGGCCGCCCGCCAGCGCGCGGCCTTCGGCGCTTCAGTGGGCGACTGGCCCGTCTTCCCCGACACCGTGGAGGCGCTGCGTCGGCTGGCCGGGAAATTCAAGCTTGGGATCGTCTCCAACGTGGACGACGACCTGTTCGCCCAGTCCGGCAAGCGACTGGAGGTCCCCTTCGACTGGGTGGTCACCGCCGAACAGGTCGGCAGCTACAAGCCGGCCCCCGCCCACTTCCACGAGATGGCCCGCCGCTCCGGCATCCCCAAGGAGCGCACCCTGCACGTGGCCCAGAGCCGTTTCCACGACATCGCGCCCGCCTCGTCGCTCGGCTACGCCACGCTCTGGGTCGACCGCCCGGGCTTGGCGCGTGCCGGCGGAGCTGCGCCTCCGGCGGCCGCCGAAGCCGATGCACGGGTCTCCAGCATGGCGGAAGCGGTGGCGTTGCTGACGAAGGCTTGACCGCGTCCGGCGGCGAGGGCGGCAAGGGGTCGCCCGACCGCCGCTCTCCGATGCCCGCAGAGGCCGGACGACGGACCACAACTGGGCCCGCGATTTTCTCCTCAGGCCGGCTCCGCCTGCACTGACTTCGCCATCCGTTCCAGGAACGCGCGATCTTCGTTGGTAAGAGCCCTGATTCCGGCCTGATCCGCCTTTGCGAGCAGCGCCTCCAGTTCCTCGCGGTTGATCTCGTGAAGCTGGTCGCGCGGAATCGCGTTCCAGCGCTCCAGAACGTCGGCTTCCTGAGCGCCGGTCGCCTTGTACCGGGGCTGGCGCTTCGCGACGGCGGCCGTTTGGCCCCGTTGCTGTTCCCAAAGCTTGAGGAAGACCCAGCCGGCGGCGAGCCCGCCGAGGTGGGCAAAGTGGGCGATCCCGCTCCTTGCCCCGGTGATTCCCGAGAACAGGCTCGATCCCACCATGAACAACGCCAGCCAGCGGGCTTGGACGGGCAGGATGCCCCAGATGTGGATGGGCTCGCGCGGCCAGTAGCGAGCGAAGCCCACCACGACCCCGTAGACCGCCCCCGAGGCCCCGATGATCATGACCCCCGGCGTGAACGCGAACGAGAGCAGCGCGCCCCCGACGCCGCTGGCGAGGTAGAACCAGAGGAACGTTCGGCTGCCGAGCCGCTCCTCTAGCCTGGGGCCGAAGAAGAACAGCATCAGCATGTTGAAGAGGACGTGCGGGAAGCTGCCGTGAAGGAACATGTAGGTGGCGATCGTCCACGGCCGCTGGCCGAGGGCCGCCGGCACCAGGCCGCCGAACTCGAGGATGTGCGGCACGCCGCTCGCCGTAAACGCGTAGATCACGACGTTGGCGATCAGCAGCCGCTGAACCCACGGCGTCATCATCATGGTGCGCCTGCCTTCCTCACGAGTCCGTCTCCTTGCGCTGGGGCTATCCCCATTCCGGCCAAGCTAGTGTACTTTCTTGCAGGCTCAAGGGCCGCCGGTCCGGACCACTTCCGGCCAGGGTCGTTCGCCGAAGCTCCGCCTCCCGTGCGAAGGCCGCTTCCCCCGGCCCAAGGCCGCTTCCCTCCACCGCTTTCCGATGCTGAAGATACCCGTCATCGTGGGATCCGTGCGCCGCGGCCGCCAATCCGCCAAAGTCGCCCGCTTCGCCAGCGATCGGCTCGAGAAGGCCGGCGTCGCCGCCCCGCTCCTGGACTTGGCCGAGATCGGGCTCCCCGTCATGGAGGAGCGGCTGTCCAAGCGGGACGATCCGCCGCCGGGACTGGTCGAGTTCGCGCGGGCCGTGGCCGAGGCCGACGCGGTCGTCGTCGTGAGTCCCGAGTACAACGGCTCCGTTCCGGGCGCGCTCAAGAACGCGCTCGACTATCTCTACGCGGAGTGGGACCGAAAGCCGGTGGGGATCCTCACGGTGTCGACCGGCGGATTCGGCGGCGTCAACGTGCAGAACCAGCTGCAACTGCTCTTCCTGAAGATCAAGGCGTTGCCCGTGGCGGCCATGCCCGTCTCCCACGTCTCCAGATCCTTCGGAGAGGACGGCGAACCCCGCGAGGATCACTACGAGGCGTCCTTCGCCCGCGTTGTGGAGACGCTGTCGTGGTACGCCGGGGCGGTCGGCGCGGCGAAGAGGGCGGGCGCGGCGAAGGCGACCGGAGCGGCCGGGCCGGCCGGCACCGCCTAGGGCCGACGATGCCGTCTTTCTATCTCACCACGCCCATCTACTACGCGTCGGGCGAGCCGCACCTGGGCCACGCCTACACGACGATTCTCGGCGATGTGCTGGCCCGCTACCGCCGCCGTGCCGGCGAAGACGTGCTCTTCCTGACGGGGACGGACGAGCACGGCCAGAAGATCCAGGAGGCGGCCGCGGAGCAGGGGATGACCCCGACGGCGCTCTGCGACCTCATGGCCGGGCGGTTCCAGGCGGCTTGGCGGAACCTCGCCATCTCGCACGATCGCTTCATCCGCACCACGGAAGACGAGCACCGGGCCGTGGTGAGCGCTCTGCTGGAGCGGCTTCGCGACAACGGGCTCGTCTACGAAGGCGAGTACGCGGGCTGGTACTCGGTGGGCCAGGAGCGCTACTTCACGGAGAAGGAGATCGGGCCCGAGCGGGTGGACCCCGTTGCGGGCGGGCCGGTGGAGCGCATCCGCGAGAAGAACTACTTCTTTCGGATGAGCCAGTTCCAGGAGCGGCTCCTGCGCCACGTCGAGGCGAACCCGGACTGGATCGTGCCCGCGGCGCGCAAGAACGAGGTGCTGGGCTTCCTCAGGCGGCCGCTGGGGGACCTGTCCATTTCGCGCCCCCGCTCGCGCATCCACTGGGGGATTCCGCTTCCCTGGGACGCGGACCAGGTCACCTACGTGTGGGTGGACGCCCTCGTCAACTACGTCACGGCGTCGGGGGCCGTGAGTCCGGAGGCGCCCGCGGGCGAGCGGGGCTTCGATTCGCCCCTGGCCTCGCGCTGGCCCGCCGATCTGCATCTGATCGGCAAGGACATCCTCACCAACCACGCCGTCTACTGGCCGACGCTCCTCATGGGCGCCGGGTTGCCGCTGCCGCGCAAGATCCTGGCCCACGGCTGGTGGGTCGTGGAGGAGACGAAGATGTCCAAGTCGCTGGGCAACGTGGTCGATCCGCTGGAGCTGCGGAGCTCGTTCGGGACGGACGCGCTGCGGTGGTATCTGATGCGCGAGATGCCGACCGGCCAAGACGCCTCCTACACGCCGGATCGGTTCCTGGTGCGGTACGAGGAGCTGTCCAACATCCTCGGGAACTTGGCCCACCGCGTCGTGTCCATGGTCGGACGGTACCGGGCCGGCACGACGCCCGGCGGTCCGGCGGACGGACTGCGCGCCGAGACGGAGCGAGCGGTGGACGCTTACCGCGAAGGCTTCGAGCGCTACCGGTTGCACGAAGGCTTGGCGGCGGCCATGGAGCTGGCGAGGAGGGCCAACGGGTTTGTCGAGGAGCGCGAGCCTTGGCTCTTGGCCCGCGATCCCGGCCGTGCGGCGGAGTTGGACGAGACGCTGGCCTCGCTGGTTCGCGTGCTGGTGACGCTGGCCTGCCTGTTCGAGCCCGTCGCGCCCGGCAAGGCGCTCGAGTTGGCCGGACGCGTGGGGATGGAGAGGGTGCCCCTGCTCGACGAAGCTGTGTGCATGAACGTGGCGGGGTTGGCGGTTTCGCAGGGCGCGCCGATCTTTCCGCGGGCAGGCTCCCCGGGAGGCCCGCCGGGGGGAACGGACGGAGAGATCGCAGCTTGACCGAGACGACGAAAACGCCTATTCTGAGGTGCCCATGAAGACCAACCGATGGACTATCGTCCTGCTCCGTGGCGGTTCCGAGAGCGTTGTGCAGTGGACGCATCGACCAAGCGTTCTGCGCGCGGCCCCCTGGGCGCTGTGCCTCTGCTTGCTGGTCGTGGCGGGCGGCGTGGCCGGCGGCCTGCTGGCCGCTGGGGGCGAGAACCCCATGCGCACGATCCGGCTCGCCCGCGAGAACCGGTTGCTGGAGGCGGAGATCGCCGCCACGCAGAGCCGTTTGGCGGCCGTGGGCGAGCAGGTGTCCGGCCTGGTCGAGCAGAACCGCCGCGTGCGCGTTCTGGCGGGTCTCGCCGGAATCGACCAGGAGGTGTTGGACGTGGGCGTGGGCGGTCCGGGGCTGGCGTCGCCGGAAGACGGCGAGTTGTGGCCGCTGGATCCGGAGGCTTCGGAGACGGCCTACGCGATCCACTACGACTTGGAGCTGATCAAGCGCAGGGCCGGCTTGCTGGGGGCGAGCTTCGACGAGGTCGCGGCGAGCTTCGAGTCGCAAACTGCCCGGATGGAGGCGACGCCCTCCATCCTGCCGGTGCGCGGCCTGCTCTCGAGCCGTTTCAGCCGCAGTCGGCGCCATCCCGTCCACGACCGGGAGCAACCCCATCATGGAATCGACGTCCATGCTCCCAAGGGCACGCCCATCGTCGCCGCCGGAAACGGAGTCGTTCGTTCCGCGAGTTGGCGCACGGGCTACGGCTACACGGTGGAGATCGACCATGGCTTCGGCCTTTCGACCCTGTACGCCCACGCCTCCAAGCTGCTCGTGAAACCCGGAACGAGGGTTCGCAGAGGCGATGTCGTGGCTCAGGTAGGAAGCACGGGCATATCGACGGCGCCCCACCTGCACTACGAAGTCCGCATGAACGGAGCGCGCGTCAACCCGATGAACTACGTCCTTGGGGACGCCATTCCGTAACGTTCGCCTGTGCACCGGCATGGTGACGCCGGTGGGTGCCGTCCGTGTGTGCGGGATTGGCCCACGGCCAGCCCCCGCGCCGACGCGCCCATGAGCGCCGTCCGCATGAGCGAGATTCGCCGCGGTCGTTTCGGGTGGGCCGCCGGGGCAGTTGGATTCGCCGCCGCCGTCGCGACGTTGCTGGGTGCTGGCCCGCAGACGCGCCGGGCGCCTGGACTCCCAGCCGACCCGCTGGTTCCGGACACGGCGCTGGAGGTCCCGGGCGGGCCGGCGCTGGTCTTGGAAGCGGCCAAGGGATTGCCGGCGGCGGGGATTCGCATATCGGCGCCGCACGATCCATACCGCCCCGGCGCCGCCATGACGCTCGTGGCGCTGGCCTTGGACCGGGCGCGGCCGCTTGCGGATTTGGTGGGCGCCTCGCTGTGGGGCGGCGTCGAGCATGGCCGCATCGCGTATCACGTGATCGGCGATCTCGGAGACGTGGACGAGTTGGCGTGGATCGCCCGCCTCCTTGCGAGCAGGCCGTCGCGCGAAGGGTTGCGGGCGGCCTCGACCCGGCGGCGTGCGCATGCCGACCGCGTGGCGGAGACGCCTCACGGGCGTGTGGTGGCCGCGATCGACGGCCTCTCGGGGGGCCATGGCGGGGAGGGCTCCGGGGCGGCGGCGGCGCAGGCCGGGGGCTTTGCCGAGATCGAGAATCTCTGGGAGCGAAGCCATGCCCGCGACCGCCTGCGCGTCTTCGTGCTCGGAGACGTTCCCGTCCCAGTGGCGCTGTCGGAACTCTCGTTCGTCGGCGCGCCTGCGGGAGGGCGAGCGGTTCCGGCCGTGGACTCCGCCGGCGCGGTCTTGTCTCCCGGGGCTGGCGCGCCTGCGACGGAGGCGGGCGCTCGCAGGCGGCCGGCCCCGACCCCCACGCCTCCAACCACGGCCTGGGCAGGAGCGTTCTTCAGCTTGGGATATCCGGGCGACCCCGCCGCGCTGGTCGGGCAACAGGCGCTCGCGGCCGGGCTCCGCGGCCTGAACCCCCGTGGCGTGGTCGTGCGCGTGCAACACGGTCTCGGTGAGTCCGCCCGCTGGACCGCGGTCACGGCGACCGCTTTGGCGCAGCGCGAGGCCGACGCGGCCTTGGCGGAGGTTCTCTCGCTAATGTCCGCCGCTGCGCTCGGCGCTCGCTGGGCCGCGGCCGCCGAGGCGGCCCAGGGCGACCTACTGGCGGCGGCTTCGACCGCGGCGGGCTGGTTGCGGCTCGCCGACCGCCACTACCGGCGCGCTGGCTTCGCCCGTGGGGCCGCGACTGCGCTGGAGACCGTCGGCAAGCCCGAGCTGGATGCGGTCGCCGCGACCTTCGAATCCTCGCTGGTGCGCCTCGGCGGCGGCCGTTGAAGGGCCTGGCGGCCGGTCGGCGCCGATCCAGGGCCGCGCGGCCTCGTGACCGCCGATCCAGGCCTGCGTGGCCGAGGGCGTTGACGCGCATGGCGTCGGCGCTGACTTGGCCCGGCCTCCCGGCAGCCGGATGGCTGTTGCTGGCCTGGCCGCCCGTCCAGACGGCATCCGCTCTAGCCCAGGTGCCGCCCGCCCAACTCCCCTTGGCCGTCGTCGCGCGCGACTGGTTGCCGGTGGGCGCGGTCGCCCTTGCCCTGCCGACACCATCCCCCCGTGCACCGGCAGAGGAAGCCGCCGCGCGGGTTGCGGACTTGGCCCTGCTCGCCACGCTTCGAGAGGCGGCGGGCGGCTTGGCTGCCCGAGTCGGCCTGACGCACACGCGCACCGGGCGCCACTTCGTCGCGACGGCCGCGCCCGAAGACCTGCCAGAGGTCCTCCGCGTCATGCGGCAGGTCGCATCGCACCCACTTCCGCTCCGCCACGTCGAGGCCGCGTTGGCGCGTTTCGCCCGAGAGCGCGAGTTCCGCCAGGGCTCTCCCCAAGACCGCTTCGAGCAGCTCTTCTCCGCTCACTTGGCCGACGCCCAAGCGGATGACGGCGCCGAAACGCCCGCGGCGCCCGCTCCGCTTGTCGTTCCCGCCGCCGCCCTCCCCAAGCCCAGCAACGGCCTTCCCGAGACCCTCGCCGCCAAGGCTACCGCCCCGCCCGAGACCGCGTGGGGCTCGTCGGCCTGGGTCGTGGTCGCCGACAGCGCTCGCGCCCGGCTGCTGGACCGCCTCCCGTCCCCCGCGGAGCCCGCCCAACCGTTCGTCCTGCCGTCCTCCCGCCCGTCGTCCCCCGCCCAGGCGCCCTCGCTCTCGAATCCCTCCGCGCCCCCCCGAATCGCAACCGTTCGCGAGCCCGCCGAAGCGGTCACGACATGGGTCGGCCTCGCCTACGGCCTTGCCCCGGGCGCCACCCTGGCGCAGGCCGAGCTCCTCCGCGCCCTGCTGGTCGCGCATCTCGAACGGCAACGCTACGACGCGCTCTACGCCCTTTCCGCAGAGGTCGGTCCCGGCGGCCGCCTCCTTGTTCAGTTCTCCGCGGCGCCGGAAGCCGCCCGGGACTGGGAGTCCCGAATCGACGAGGCCCTCGCCTCCATCGCCGCCGAAGGCCCCAGCGGCTCCGAAGGCCTCGAGAGAGAGCTGGCGGGCCTGCTTCGAGCGGTTCGGGGCGCACGCAGCCGCATGATGTCGCACCCGGCCCACCCGGCCCGAACGGCGGCCGACGCCCTGCTCCGGGGCGCCACCCGGCAACAGGCGCTGTCCCTGGCGCGCAACGCGGATCCCCCCGGGGTCGAAGAGGCTGCGCTCGCCGCCCGAGGTCTCCGCTTGGAGGCGAGGGTGGAGTACGGTGCAGCCGCGCGTTGACGCCGCAACGTCCCACGCGACCTCTCTCGGGCGTGGCGCGACGGTCGCATGAGAACTCGTCGGCCCTCTTCATGCCGCCGGTTCGCCAAGTTCCGGCGCCTCTTCGCCCGAGCTGGCCAGGCCTTGATCGGCGCGGCTGTCGTTCGTATCGTTGGGGCTGTCCCGCGGGCTTGTTCCCGGTAGCACGGCCAGTTTTTCCACGGAGAAGACGATGAAGCGAAGAGCAGTCGGCTCGGTTGCGGGCCTGTTTCTCGCGACGATGACGGTTGCGGCCTGCGGTCCCGGCGAAGCCGTGGTGCGGGTCGAAGTCCCGGCTCAAGACGGCGGCGAGTCCGTTGGCGTGTCGGACGTGGAGGTCCAGTTGCTGCCCTACGACCGAGACCAAGTGTTCGACTCGTTGGCGGAAGCCTCCCCGACGCCCGAGCCGCAGGTTCCGCCGGATCTCATGGCCGTCCAAGAGGAGATCGCCGTGGCGCAGCGCACTTGGCGCGACGCGGAGACGCGATGGAATACGCTTCGCGAAGAACTCCAGAGGCTGAACGACCGAATGGAGGGGCTGAACCGGGCCACGAGGGAGTACCGGCAGCTCTTCTCCGAGCACCGGAGCCGCTACGGAGAATACGAGCAGCTCGAGAGGCGCGTGGGGTCGCTCTTCGACACGTTCCAGTCGCTTCAGGCGGCGGCCGTGGACCGGCTGGACAGCATGAGCGTGGCCCGGAGCAACTGGAGCGACGAAGCCTTCCAGGACGTCGATCTCGTCATCGCGGCCAAGATCGCCGAGTCGGGGCTCGACGTGCATGCCGACACGACCGCGGCGGAGGGCTGGGCGGCCTTCGAGGCGTCGCCCGGCGCGTACTGGGTGTATGCACGCCACGAACTGCCCAACGAAGAATGGTACTGGAACGTGATGTTGCAAATCGCCAGGGGAGATCCCGTCGAGCTTCGGCTTTCGCGCGAGAACGCCGAGGTGAGGCCGATCTTCTAGGAGATCGCCTGCGCCGGGGGCCGTCGCGTGAACCCACGGTTGCGCGTCGGCGCGGACGGCCTGGGACGGCTCGTATTCGACGACCCCGTCCGGGCGCACAACATCCTCGACGCGGACACGTTCCGTGGCTTGGACGAGGCGGTCGGCTTGGCGGCCTCCGAGGCGGCCAGCGGCCGCTTGCGCGCTCTGGCGATTCTGTCGGCGAAGCCCCGGTCGTTCATCGCGGGGGCCGACGTGGACGCGATCGCCTCCATCGCCGATGCGCAGGCCGGCGAGCAGGCCTCCCGCCGGGGCCAAGCGCTGTTTGCCCGCCTAGGGGCTCTGCCGGTGCCCGTCGTGGCCGCGGTTCGCGGCCTCTGCCTCGGGGGCGGCGCGGAGTTGGCGCTGGCCTGCGACTTTCGGGTCGCTTCGGACGACGAGGCCACCCGCATCGGCTTCCCCGAAGTGTCGCTGGGCATCCTGCCGGGCTGGGGAGGCACGACCCGCCTGCCGGGCCTAGTGGGCCTGCGGGCGGCGCTGGAGCTGATGCTGTCCGGCAAGCCGGCGAGCGCCTCGAAGGCCGGGCGAACCGGCTTGGTGGACCGCGTGCTTCCGGCGGCGCAGTTCGAGGACAGGGCGCTCGCCTTCGTGCGGGACTTGATGGCAGGCGAGGACTCGCGCGGCGGCGGAGCGCGCACGGCGGGCGCCAGATCCCGCCGCCGCCGCGGACTGGGCGCGCGCTTGCTGGACGGGACGCCGTTGGGACGCGCCCTCGTCCTTGCCATGGCGCGAAGGCAGGTGGCCCGGCGCACGGGCGGCCGCTACCCCGCGCCGCTCAAGATCGTCGAGGTCTTGCGGCGGGGCGCGGGACGCTCGATGCAGAAGCGCTTCGAGATGGAGGCGCGGGCGGTCGGCGAGCTGGCCACGTCGCGGGTCTGCAAGAACCTGATTCTGCTGTTCCGGATGCGGGAGCGGGCACGCAAGGGGCCGTGGAGCGAGGGCGGCGTCGCGGCTCCGGTCGAGCGGGCGGCCGTGATCGGAGCGGGCGTCATGGGGGGCGCCGTCGCGCAGTCGCTGGCGTACCGAGACATTCCCGTGCGCCTCAAGGACGTGGCCCACGAAGCCGTGGCGACGGGCTTGGCGGCGTCGCGCTCGCTCTTCAACGAGGCGGTGAGCCGGCGGCGCCTTCGTCGCCGGGAGGCGGAGCGCAAGATGGGCCTCGTGTCCGGCGGCCTGGACTACGCGGGCGTCGGGCGGGCCGACGTGGTGATCGAGGCCGTGGTGGAGCGCATGGACGTGAAGCGGGCGGTGTTCGGCGAACTGGAGGAGGTCGTGGGTCCGCGGGCCGTCCTCGCCACCAACACGTCGTCCCTTTCGGTGGACGAGATGGCCGCGGCGCTGGATCACCCGGAGCGATTCGCCGGAATGCACTTCTTCAACCCCGTCCACCGCATGCCCCTCGTGGAGGTCGTCAGGGGCGCGCGGACCTCCGAGGCCACGTTGGAGACCATCGCCGCGCTGGCCGTTCGCCTGGGCAAGACGCCCGTCGTTGCCGCGGACGGGCCCGGCTTCCTCGTGAACCGCATCTTGGCCCCCTACCTGAACGAAGCAGGCCATCTACTGGACGAGGGATGGGACGCCCGCGCGGTGGACGCCGCCTGGAGAGCCTTCGGCGCCCCCATGGGACCCTTCCGCTTGATCGACGAGGTGGGCATCGACGTCGTGCGGCACGCAGGCGAGGCGATGGCGACCGCGCTGGGCGACCGAATGGCGCCGGCCCCGGCTCTCGTCGCGTTGGGCCGGACGAACCGGCTCGGACGAAAGGGCGGCCGCGGCTTCTACCTCTACCGGGACGGAAAGCAGCGCAAGTTCGACCTCTCGGTGTACGAGGACGCGGGCCTGCGGAGGTCCCGGGCCGCGCCGAAGCCGAAGCAGGTGCAGGACAGGCTCGTCCTCGCGATGATCAACGAGGCCGCGCGCGTGCTGGACGAGGAGATCGTGGCCTCGGCGGCGGACGTGGACCTGGGCATGGTGATGGGCACGGGCTTCCCGCCGTTTCGCGGGGGCTTGCTCAAGTATGCGGACGACCGGGGCTTGGCCGCCGTGCTCTCGGCTTCGGCGGCTCTCCACGAGCGGCTGGGCGACCGCTACGCGCCGAGCCCGGTGTTGCGCCGGCTGGGCGAGTCGGGCGAGACGTTTCACGGCGTCTTCGCGGGGCGATGATGGGTCCGCTGGGAGGCGGTGTGCGCCCGTCGCGCGACGCTCCGCCGGTTTCGACGGGCTCCGGGCTCCGGGCTCGAGTCGCCGGATTGGTGCTGGCGGCGGGAGGGTCGGCTCGGATGGGCGCCGCCAAGGCGATGCTCGACGCCGGCGGCAAGTCGTTCGCGGCGCGCTTGGCGGGGGCGCTGGCCGAAGGCGGCTGCGCGCCGGTCGCCGTCGTGGCGCGCGAGGCGGGGGGAGAGCTGGAGCGGCAGGTGAAGGCGGCTTCGGGCCGGATCGTGGTGAATCGAGGCGGGGCGGGGGGACAAGTCGGTTCGCTCCGCGCCGGGTTGGCCGATCTGCGGGGGAGGCTCCCGGACCTGGGTGCGGTGGCGTTCACGCCGGTGGACAACCCTATGATCGCCCCGGCCACGGTCGCGGCCCTCGTCGAGGCCTGGCGGCGCACCAGGGCCTTGCTCGTCGTGCCTCGCTTCGAGAACCAGCGCGGCCATCCCGTGCTGGCCGACATGAGCGTCGTCGGCGAGTTCTTCGAAGACGGGCTGGCCGAAGGAGCGCGCACGGTGGTGCGGAGGGACCCGGGCCGCGTGCTGGAAGTGGATGTGACGGACTCCTCCGTCCTGGACGACCTGGACACGCCGAACCGGTACCGGCGTCGCTTCGGCCAGGCGCCGAGCGGAACCAGGACATGCGCCGACGTAGCCGACGGCTCGCCCGCGACCAAGCGGACGCCTGCCGTTGGGCGGAGGCGCGATCCCGCGAACGGGTCGCCGACGCCTTGAGCGGGCCAAGAGACGATCCGTCCGCCTCCGTCGCAGGTCGCGACCGCCCGTCGGCGGTCGACATGGCGGCCGCCGTCTTGGCGGCGGTGGCCGGGGGACGCCGCATCTGCACCGCCGTCGTTGCCGAATGCGGCGACGAGTCGCTGGTGGGCCTGCGCCTCTGGCGTTGCGAAGGCCGAACGCACGGGACCCTCGGCCATCCCGCCTTGGACGACGCCGTGGGCCGAATCCTGCCGGAGGTCTTTCCTAGCCGCGTGGCTTCAGGGGCGGCCGCGCGGACCGTCCAGTTCGCCGCCGGCCCCTCGACGGCCACCGCGACCGTGTACATGGAGGCGCACGGCCCTTCCGCTCGCATGGTGATCGTGGGCGCGGGCCACGTCGCCGTCCCGTTGAGCCGCTGCGGCGCCATGCTGGGCCTGCAGGTCGAAGTGCTGGACGACCGGCCGGAGTTCGCGTCCCCGCAGCGCTTCCCGGAGGCGTCGGCGGTGCGCGTCATCGACTTCCGAGCCCCGTTCGCCGACACGCCGCTGGCCCCCGCCGACCACGTCGTCCTTGTGACCCGGGGCCACCGCTTCGACTACGAATGCCTGATCCGTCTTCTGCGAATGCCGTCGCCCCCGGCCTACATCGGCATGATCGGGAGCCGCCGCCGCGTCCGGGCCACGCACGAACAGCTCGTCCGCGACGGCTTCGAGGCCGCCGACCTGCGGCGCGTGAGGGCCCCCGTGGGGCTGGACTTGGGCGGCCAGACGCCCGAGGAGATCGCGATCTCGGTGGCTGGCGAGATCGTAATGTGCCGCCACGGAGGCACGGGAACGCCTCTGCCCGACAAGGAGCGCGTGGTGGATCGGTACTTCGGCTCGTCCGAACCCGTCGGCGGTTCGCCTGCGACGGCGGCCGCCGAGGACGACCGCGGGGCCGGCGCGTCGTGAGCGTCAGGAATCCGGCCGGCCCGTCGCCGGGGCGCCCGTCCGGGGCTCCCTCGTGAACGACGACCACCTCCTGAAGCGGCTGGTCGCGCTCTCGGAGCCTGCCGTGCTCGCGACCGTCGTCTCGACGCGGGGCTCCACGCCTCGCAAGACCGGGGCCGCCATGCTCGTGGGCGGGAGCGGCGTGATCGCCGGCACCATCGGCGGCGGTTGCGGCGAGGGCGAGGTCCTCTTGGCGGCCCGCAAGCTGTTCGACGGCGCTCCTCCGTCCATCGTCCACGTCGATCTGACCGACGACTTCACCTCTTGGAGCCCGGCGGTGTGCGGCGGCGTCATGAACGTGTTCATCGAGCGAGCGAACCCCGAGCTGTTCCATCTCCCCGTCCCAAAGGAGGAAGCAGAGTGACGAAGCCCTTCTACACGTCCCGCGTGCAGATCGCCAGGGCCGAAGGCGTGCGTCGCCGCGCGACGCTGCACGACGGCGTCGTGGTCGACTTCGGCGTCCACGGCCCGATCAAGGCGCACTACGGGCTTGATTCGGAGCCCGATCTACCCCTGCCCGTCGACTATCTGGTCGCTGCCGCGGCCACCTGACTCGTCGGCACGCTCGCCGGCGCACTGGAGGTGCGCGGGATTCCGATGGCCGCGGAGGCGCTGAGCGCGCGAGCCGAGGGCGTCAACGAGGTGGTGGACCGGGTCGTCGTGCTGACCGGCATCCACGTTCACTATGCGATTCGACCCCCGGCGGGGGCGCCCCGTGAGAAGATCGACCGTGCGTTGGCGACCCATGCCGACAAGTGTCCGACCGCCCGCAGTCTCAAGGGGGCGGTGAAGGTGACTTGGTCGGCGGACGTGGCGCAGGACTGAGTCGCGCGAAGGGGATCGCTGCTCCGGCCCGAGTTCCGTTCCGGCTCGGTCGCCGAGGTGTCGGGAAACTCGGCGTCGTTCAGGATCACGAAGGTGGCGGTCGCCATCGCCACGACTCGCCCGTCCGACGCGCATGTCGCAGCGCCCTCCATCGTCACCAACCTGCGCTTGCGTCCGGTCGGCCGCCCGACCAGCCGCAGCGTCTCTCCCACGGCGGCGGGCCGGCGGTAGCGGATCTCGCAGCGGGCCGTGTAGGCGCGGGCGCCCTGGAGATAGAGCCAGTTGGCCATCACGTCGTCCAACGCGCTGTAGATCATGCCGCCGTGCACGACGCCCGGATAGCCCACGTGGTCGGGACCCGGCGTGAACTCGGACACGCACGTCTCGCCGCGAATGCGGAAGCTCAAATGGAGCCCGATTCGGTTGTCCGGACCGCAAACGAAGCAGCGGCGAGCCGGCTCGAGACCGGTGCCACCCTCGGCCGCGGCTTCCGTCTCGCGATCCGCCAAGCTGGTCTTCGGGGTCATGCCCTCGGCCCCCCGGTCCGGCGCCGGCCGCTCGGTCAGTTCGACGTTCCCCGCACCTTCGCGGTAATCACGTAGTCCAGTTCCGGGAAGCGTTCTTCCAAGTACTCGTTTCCCCGGCGCGCGATCTCCGACTGCTGCGGCCCGCCGTCGCGGGCGTCCCCGTAACCGGCATACAGCTGGTCCACCACGTCCATGCCCGACACGACCCGCCCGAACGGCGCAAATCCCAGCGTGTCCAAGTGCGTGTTGTCGACGTAGTTGACGAAGACCTGCGCAGTCCGCGAGTCCGCCGTGCCCTTCTTGGCGAACGTCATCATGCCGCGAGTGTTCGACTCGGCGACCGGATCGTCCTGGATCGGCGCATTGGCCCATTCCGCGTTGACGGCGGGGTCGCCGTGCATCCCGAACTGCGCCATGAAGCCGTCGATCACCCGAAAGAAGCGGACGCCGTCGTAGTACCCGTCCCGGAGAAGTCCGTAGAAGTGGTCCGCTCCGACCGGCGCCCAAGCCCGCGTCACCTCGACGACGAACGTTCCCTTGCTCGTCTCGAACTCCGCCTGGAAGGTCTCCGGCGAGGGCCCGGAGATCTCCGGCGGGGGCTCGGCGGGCTCTGCTTCCTGCTTCTCGGCCTCTCCGCAGGCCGCGAGGGCCAGCGCGGACAACGGGACGACGGCAAACGCCGGATCCAGCCGGTTTCGAAGTCTCATCTCGTGCGTTCCTGTTTCGATGGTGGGCGACTTTCCTTCGTGGCGCCTGCCACGGGGGACAAGATAGCCGAGCCGCCCGGCGCCGGACAGTTCGGCTGGCTGGGTCCGGCGAGCTGCTTAAGCGTGCCGACCGTTTGGCTCCGCGGACTCGCGAGCCCGCTCAAGACGCCGGGCCGCTGCGCGGATCCGCCCGCAGTTCGTCCCGGTACGGCATTCCCGCGTCCCATGGAACGCCTGTAGTTTATGCAGGATTCGGGCCATTCGCGGCCGTTCGTCCGTCGGGCCCGTGCGATTCCGCCTCTCACAGCCCGCGAGCCTGTTCCGCCATGCGCTTGACGACGATTCCCGTTGCGATTTCCGTTGCGCTCACTTTGGCGACGTTGCCGCCCACCGTAGCCGTCGCCCAGGACGATTCGCTCGCCGCGACGACCGCTCCGCCCACCGTCACGGCGGAGGACTACGCCCGTGCCGAGTCCCTCTTGGGCCGCGAGACCGCCCGCCTCGTCTTTCGCGCCAGCGTGCGGCCCAACTGGTTGCCCGGCGACCGCTTCTGGTACCGCAACTCGGTGCCCGGCGGGGCGGAGTACGTGCTGGCGGATCCGGCCGCCGGCTCGCGGTCGCCTGCATTCGACCACGCGCGCATGGCCGCCGCCATGGGGGCCGCCGCCGACACCACCTTCGATCCCCTCGGCCTGCCGGTGGAGAGCATTGCCGCGCCCGGGGGGCGAGTCGCGGTGACAGGCGCCGCGGGCGGGCTCGCGCTTCGTTGCGACGACTACGTCTGCTCCGCGACCGAAAGCGCCTCCGGGGCCGGCCGGCGGGCTCGCGACGCCTCCGTGTCGCCCGACGGCCGGATGGCGGCCTTCATCCGGGACCACAACTTGTGGGTGCGCGACTTGGCGACGGGCGCCGAGACGGCGCTCACGTCCGACGGCGTCGAGGACTACGGCTACGCCACCAACAACGCTGGATGGGTCCGGCGCCCCTCGCCCGTGCTGCTGTGGTCGCCAGCCTCCGACATGATCGCCACGTTCCAGCACGACGGCCGGGGCGTGGGCGAGATGTACATGGCCAAGACGGCCGTGGGGCGCCCGGAGCTGGCCGCCTGGAAGTACCCGTTGCCGGGCGACAGTCTCATCTTCCGGATCAGCCGCGTCGTGGTGCACATCGACGGCCCCCGGGTCGTGCGCCTGAACATGCCTCCCGATCCGCACCGCTCCACCGTCACCGATCACGTGGCGGGACCGGGCGGCGTGTTGCTGGATGCGGAATGGAGTCCGGACGGCTCGCGGCTGGCCTTCGTCTCGAGCTCGCGGGATCACAAGCGCGCCCAGTTGCGCATTGCCGATCCGGAGAGCGGCGAAGTTCGCGACGTGCTCGCGGAGACCGAAGAGAACTTCTTCGAGTCGGGGTCGCGCTCGCCGAACTGGCGCGTGCTGCACGCTTCGCGCGAGGTCCTCTGGTATTCCAAGCGGGACAACTGGGGGCATCTCCATCGCTACGACCTGGACAGCGGCGAACTGCTGGGCAGGATCACCGAAGGCCAGTGGAACGTGTTGGAGCTCCTGCGCGTGGACGAGGAGGAGCGAACCTTGTACATCACCGGATCGGGCCGCGAGCCGGGCGATCCCTACTTTCGCTATCTGTACCGCGTGGGGATGGACGGCGCGGATCTGGAACTGCTCACGCCCGACAGCGCCGACCACACGGTGACGCTGTCCCCCTCGGGCGACTACTTCGTGGACAGCTACTCCACGCCGGTGACGCCCCCGGCAACCGTGTTGCGCGACGGCCGGGGCGAAGTCGTCGCGGAGCTCGAGCAGGCGGACATCTCGCAGCTCGTTGCCGCGGGATGGCGGCCCCCCGAGCCCTTCGTCGTCAAGGCTCGGGACGGCGAGACCGACTTGCACGGCCTCATGTACAAGCCCTCCGGCTTTGATTCGGCTCGTTCCTATCCGGTGGTCAACTATCTGTATCCCGGACCGCAGTCGGGCAGCGTCGGCTCCCGGTCGTTTCGCGCCTCGCGGGGGGACAAGCAGTCCATCGCCGAACTCGGCTTCGTCGTGGTGGAAGTGGACGCGATGGGGACGCCGGGCCGGTCCAAGGAGTTCCACGACGCCTACTACGGCAACATGGGCGACAACGGTCTCCCGGACCAAGTGGAGGCGATTCGCCAGCTCGGGGCGCGGCACGCCTGGATGGACTTGGACCACGTGGGCATCTACGGACACTCCGGAGGGGGATTCGCCAGCGCCGCCGGCATCCTCCGCTACCCGGACTTCTACAAGGTCGCCGTCTCGCAGGCCGGAAATCACGACAACCGCAACTACGAAGACGACTGGGGCGAGAAGTGGCAGGGGCTCCTGGAGACCTACCCCGACGGCACGACCAACTACGACAACCAAGCCAACCAACTGCTCGCCGAGAACCTGAAGGGCAAGCTTCTGCTGGCTCACGGGACCATGGACACGAACGTCCCCCACTACAACACGCTCCTGGTCGTAGACGCGCTCGTCGCCGCCAACAAGGACTTCGACTTGATCCTGCTCCCCAACCGGGGCCACGGCTTCGGCGCCGAGCCGTACATGATGCGTCGCCGCTGGGACTACTTCGTGCGGCACCTTCTGGGCGCCGAGCCGCCCGAATACGCCATTGGCGCGCCTAGGCGGCCGGTGAGCGACTAGAGGCGGTTCGCTCCCACCTCCAACTCGAGCGGGAAGGCCCGTACCATGTCGCCCATTCGCATTCCATCTCCCATGCTCGGCCTCCGCCGCTTGGCGCTCGCCGGTCTCTTCGCCGCCGCGGCCGCTGCCTGCCAAACGTCTTCCTATCCGCCGCCTCCCGACACGGCTCGCCGGCCGGTCGTGGACACCCTCCACGGCGTCGTGTTCACCGACGACTACCGATGGCTGGAAGACCAGTCGAGCCCCGAGACGCGCGCCTGGATTGCCGCTCAGAACGAGTACGCGCAACAGGTCGTCGGCGACACGCCCCTGCGTGATTCGCTGGAAGAGCGGCTGGCGGAGCTGATGGGCGTGCCCGGCGCCGTGTTCCCGCGCAGGAGCGGCGACTACGAGTACTTCTCGTTGCGCGGGCCGGGGCGCCCGGTCGCCGCCATCTACCGCCGTCCGGTCCCCGAGGAGCCCGAGCACGGGCCGCTGGACGCGAGCGGCGACTACGAAGTCGTGATCGACCCGCTGGAAATCCGCCCCGACGGCACGACCAGCGTCGCCGTCCGGGACTTTGCGCCGGACGGATCGCTCATGCTCTACGCCGTTCGCGACGGGGGACAGGACGAAGTGAGCATCCGCGTCCGCGACTTGGCTGCGGGCGAAGACCTGCCCGACCAGTTGCCCAACGCCCTCTACGGCAATCTCTCGTTCAGCGAAGACGGCGCCGGCTTCCACTACGTGCACAGGTCGCGGCAAGCCGGCCCGCGCCTTCGCTACCATGTGCTCGGCACGCCGATCGAGGAAGACGCCGAGATATTCGGCGGCGGCGACGCCAGTGTCGAAGGCGTATCGAGCGCCGGGTCGGCCGGACTCTCCCCCACCAGCTTCCTGGGCTTCACCCGGGCAGGGGACGGCCGCTTCCTCTACACGGTTCAGCACGGATGGGCGCGCACCGACGTCTATCTGCACGACCTGGGCGCCGACAGGCCCCCGTCGCCGCTCGCGACGGGCGAGCCCGCGCGCTTCAGAGTCCGCTGGGTGGACGGCGAGATCTTCATGCTCACCAACTTGGAGGCGCCGAACAACCGAGTCGTCGCAGTGGAGCCCGGCACCCCCGGCCAAGACAACTGGCGCGAGGTGCTGGCCGAGGCCGAGGACGTGCTCGTCGGCTACCAGATCATCGACGGGAGCATCTTCGCCAGCTACCTGCACAACGCGAGCAGCCGGATCGTCCGCTACGACATGGACGGCGCCCGGACCGGCGAACTGCCCGTGCCCGACCACCACGTGGCCACCCTTCGAAACTGGCGCGACGGCTCTGCTCTCTTGACCCTCGCGGCTCTGAACGCGCCGCCCCGCATCCTCGAGATCGACTTGGAGACTCTCGAGACCGAGGAGTGGCTTCCGTCGCAGACGCCCTTTGACGGCGCGCAGTACGAAGTCGAGCAGGTGTGGTACACGTCCAAGGACGGTACGCAGGCGCCGATGTACGTCGCTCGCCGGAGAGGACTCGACCCCGCCGGCGAGGCGCCCACGCTCCTGTCCGGCTACGGCGGCTTCAACGTGAGCCTCCTGCCGCGCTTCGACGCCCGCGCCGCCCTCTGGATGGAGCGGGGGGGCCTCTACGCCATGGCCACTCTGCGCGGCGGCGGCGAGTTCGGCGAGACCTGGCACCGCGACGGAATGTTGGAGAACAAGCAGAACGTTTTCGACGACTTCGTCGCGGCGGCCGAGCGGCTCGTGGAGGGCGGCTACGCCAGCCCGGACAGGCTGGCGATTCGGGGCGTCAGCAACGGCGGCCTGCTGGTCGCCAGCGCCCTGACACAGCGTCCGGAGCTGTTCCGCGCCGTCTTCTGCGGCTTCCCCGACCTGGACATGGTGCGCTTCCACCAGTTCACCGAGACCAACAACCTGCCCGCCTTGCTCGAGTACGGGAACGCCGCGGTTGAGGACGAGTTCCACGTGCTGCGCGCGTTCTCGCCGTACCAGAACGTCCGGGACGGTGTGGACTATCCGGCGGTCATGCTGACCCAGGGCGACCTGGACACCCGCGTGCCGCCCCTGCAGGCGCGGAAGATGACGGCCCGCCTGCAGGCGGCCACGAGCTCCGGGTTGCCGGTGATCCTGGACTACGACCCTCGGGCCGGCCACGCCGGAGGCCGCTCCTTCGGCCGCAACGTCCGCAATGCGGCCATGGAACTGGCGTTCTTGCTGGAGCAGCTTGGAGCGACGGGGCAGGGGCAGGGGGGCCGTGACGGTGCGACAGGCCGTGACGGTGCGGCAGGCTAATCCCAGCTCCACCGATAGTTGATGCGGGCGTAGACGAAGGCACCGTTGAAGCCGTAGGGCGAGAACTGGCTGTAGGGATTGCCGACCTGGGCGGCGTTGGGGTTCAGGCCTGGGAACTTGTTCAGCGCGTTCTGGGCACCGAAGGCGAAGCTGGTGGCCTCGGTAAGCGAGTAGGAGGCCTCCATGTCCACCGTCGTGCCGCCGTCGTTGAAGCGGATGTCCTCGGAGTCGTACCAGCCGCCGAAGTAGTTGAGGCGCACCAGGAAGCGCCATGGCGCGGTTGCGTGGCTGGCGGACAGGTTCCAGCGGCTCCGGGGCAGGGCTCGTTGCAGCTCCAGGATGCGCCGGTCGTCCAGGACGCTGGGACTGTAGGCGGTCACTTTCGTGTTGGTGTGGTTGAACAGGAACGTGAACGTCGTGGCGCCCTCCAGCGCTTCGGGTTCGTAGGTGGCCACCACGTCGATCCCCTGCGTGCGCGTGTCGAAATCGTTGGTGAAGAAGCGGAAGTCGCGCACGTCGCCTGCGCTGCTGATTCCCTCGGCCAGCAGCCGTTGCACCTCGGCGGGCGTCAGTCTGAAGTCCTGCGTCAGCGAGATGCGGCTGGCCACCGCGATGCGAAAGTAGTCCACCGTGAAGGCGACCTGCTCCCATCCCACGACGGCGCCCAGCGCCACGTTGAGCGAGGTCTCCGGATCCAGCGTCTTGCCGCCGCGCAGCTTGGCCACTTCCGAAGTGGAGGCGATCGTGGCCTTGTTGACCGGGGCGTTCAGTTCGCGGTCGAACTCGGTGGTCACGTTGAAGGCGTTCTGCTGGCCGGGCGTGGGAGCGCGAAAGCCGGTGCTGACGCTGCCTCTCAGAGCGAAGGCGTCCGTGAGGCCGTAGCGTCCGGCGAGCTTGCCGTTCACAGTGGTTCCGAAGCCGTCGAACTCTTCTAAGCGGACGGCCCCGCCCACCGTCCAGCGTCCTTCGTTCGGGTCGCGGAGCTCCACGTCGCCGTAGAAGGCGTAGTTCCCCCGGTCCCAGCTGCCGGCGGCGATCGGACCGAATCCCGGAAAGCCGTCGGAGGCCGCCCTGAATCCCTGAACCGCAAGCGGTCCGATTTCCCACGATTCTCGCTGTCCCATCCCAATCTCGAATCCTTCGCTGCGCCATTCGCCGCCCCCCGCGACGTTGACCATGTCGTTGAGCGCATACGAGAGATCGGCCTGAACGTTCAGCTCCTGTTGCTGGTAGGCGCCCAGTTCGAAGCTCGTGGGCGTGTTCGGACCCAGCGACGCGTTGGTGGTCTCGTGAATGAAGAAGTCCAGCTTGTTCCTTCCCACGCTTGCGCTCGCGTCCCAGCGAAGCCCGCCCGTCTCGCCCTTGAGGCCGGCCACGACCGACGCGTCCAGATAGTCGGCCCCGAATTGCGGCGTGTATCCTCCGGGAAAGATTTCCTGAAAGGAGAAGCAGTTGGGATCGTCCTTCACCCGCTGAAGCGCCGCCGGATCCGGCACGCCTCCGGCAATGCGCACGACCGGGCAGTTCGCCGACCCGTCCAAGAGGCCGTCTCGGGCGTCCAGCAAGTCGCCGATCAGAAGCGTCCGGCCCTCGTCGTTGCTGAAGATGGCTTGGCGCGAATTCGGATTGCGGAAGTAGAAGCCGCCGGTCACGCGCTTGGACGCAAAGTTGCCGTGGCCGTAGAACTGCACGCGGTCGTTCAGGAACGCGCCGAAGTTGGCCCAAAGCTTGAGGTCGTCTTCCACTTTCGGAGATCCCCAGACTTGCGCCGGGGTCGCGACGTTCGAGTTGCCCGTCGATATGAGATGGAGCGCGTCGCTGCGCTGCACGCTGCGGCTGGTGGGATTGCTGGCGCCGTATTCCGCGCTGAAGTTGGCGAAGCCCAGTTCGCCCAAGGGCAGCCCGGCGTTGGCCGCGAACGTGTACGCGTCGCCGTCGCCCCCGCCGAGCGGATGGGCGCCCGTGCGAAACTCCGCCGAGCCGCCCGACCGGCTGTTCTTGAGCTCGAAGTTCATCACGCCGGCGATGGCGTCCGAACCGTACTGCGCCGAGGCCCCGTCGCGCAGGATCTCGATCTGGCGCAACGCGATCGCGGGAACGACGGCGATGTCGGGCCCCTGAGCGCCGTCCGCGACCCCGTTGCCGAACCAAGCGATGGCCGCGGCCCGGTGCCGGCGCTTGCCGTTGACGAGCGCCAGCGTGTGGTCGGGCGCCAAGTTGCGCAGGTTGGCGGGGCGAGAAATCGTGGCCGCGTCCGCGATGGGCTGCGTGTTGACGTTGTAGGAGGGAGCCACGTTGCGCAGCAGACTGCTCAAGTCCGTGTCGCCCTGGGCGGCGATCTCGGCTGCCGGAATGGCGTCCACGGGCACCGGCGATTCCGTGACGGTTCGCGGCTTCGCGCGGCTGCCGACGGCGACGAACCCTTCGAGCGCGATGGCGGCCTCCGCGAGAGTCACGTCGAGCCGGACGGTTTCCCCGGAGACGATGGCCACTTCGCGGCTCTCCGTGCGGAAGCCGATCAGGCCGAGCTGGATGGTCTGGGCGCCGGCGGGAATGCCCGCGATCTCGTAGCGGCCGTCGCTGTCGGTGGCCTGGGCCAAGGCGAGCCCGGCAATCGCGACGCGCACGTTGGCCAGGGGCTCGCCGGTGCCCTCCGCGCGAACGGTGCCCGCCAGGGACCCTTGGGCGGCGGCAGCGGTGGGCAGGGCGAGCGACCAAGCGCAGGCGGTCGCGAGCGGGATCCAGCGGACGACGGTCATTTGCGTTCTCCAGGGCCGGGCGGCGCCATGCTCTCCCAGGCTTGGCCGCCCCGGACGAGCGCACGACCGGCCAGCGCCAGGGTGGCTTCGCCGTCGCGGACTGCGAACACGCCGTTGACCAGCACGTGCACGGTGCCGCGGGAATATTGATGAGGACGCTGGTACGTGGCCATGTCCTCCGGGCGCGGATCCGCGAAGAGCAGCCGCTCGGCGCCGCCTCGTATGGCCAGCATCTCCCGCGTCTGCCCGTCGATGATCGCGACCGTGTCCGGATGATCGAATCGCCGCACCATGGCCGAGTCGCCGCCCGCCGCCGCCCAGCTCGGAATCGTGTAGGAGCGCAGGTTCGACTGGGTCGCCGTGTAGGAGTGGTGCGCGCCCGCGACTTCGACCCCTCGCCTCCGGGCCGCCTCCACCAGAGCCGCTCCTTCGGGGGCTCGCCCGTAGTTGTGGACGCCCTGGGCGTTGAAATGGCTGAAGATCACCTTCGTGCCCGCCTCCTCGCCGATGCGGATGGCCTCGGCGATGGACTCCAGGTACCCGAAGGGCGGATACGCGGCGCCCAGGTCGCGGTCGTGCGTGTCGTAGATGGCGCCCTCGTACTCGGCGGCGACCCGGTTCAGCTCGACGACCTCTTCGGTCTCGGCGTAGTTGCCCGGCAAGTAGAACAGCCCGCTGGAGAGCCCGTGGGCGCCCTCGTCCATTCCCCGGCGGACCAGAGCGCGCATGGCGTCCATCTCGCTCTCCGTGGGCGCCCGGTCCGCCATTCCCATGACTTGGCGGCGCACCCAGTTGTGGCCCACGAAATGGAATGCGTTCACCCCGACCCCGGCCGCCGTCCACTCCGCGAACCTGTCCCTCGCGTCGGCGCTGCCCCCGCCGTCCATCCCCAGCGCCACGGTCGTGATCCCCTGAAACAGAAACGCCCGCGCGTCCCTGCCGTGGTCCGCCTCCAACTCCGCGTGCGAATGCATGTCGATGAAGCCCGGCACGACGACCAAGCCCTCCGCGCTCACCGTGTCCCGGGCCGCTGTTCCCTGGCCCGCCGCGTCCCCCACGAACTGGATGCGCCCCTCCGCCACCGCAACGTCCGCCACGAACGGCTCGGCCCCCGAGCCGTCCAGAACCGAGCCGCCCGTGAGCAACAGGTCGGCGGGACCGGAGTCGCGCGGCGCGCAGGCCGGCAAAGCGAAGAGGACGAAAGCCGCGGAGCCCAGCCAGCGATGCCGGCGGCGGCGCGAGGGCCAGCGATGCCGGCGGCGGCGCGAGGGCAGAACGCCGAGGAACGCTTCGGCGGGCGTGGCGCAACCGGCGGAGGGAGGACGCAACCGAGGGCGAGGACGACGCATTGACGGGCAGGGCTGGAGGAACGAAGTCGGCCGATGAAAACTAGGCTAGAGGGAATGGACGACGCGCGCAAAGCGGCCCGGAGGCCGACGAAACCAGACGGAACGGCGAGGGCGGGCGCCTGCGGGTGGATGTCGCGAAACGCGGCCACGAGGTCGTCTTGGTAGACGATGTCGGCGGGTCGCCGCGTCGCTGTCGATCCCGCTGGAGAGAGGCCGTCATGACCGCCTGATGACGACCGGGCGCGACTCTTCCGCCATGTTTTGCCATCCTTCGGCGCTCCTGTCTTTCCTTCGTCCGGCGCTCCCGAAGGACCATCCAATCCATCCGCCCCACGATAACATGACGATGCCCCACCAATCGACCCGCCCCTCCAGCCCCGGCGTGATCCGGGCCGCCTCCGTCCTCGGCATCGCAGCCGCTCTGGCCCTGCTCGCCGCGCCGCTGGTTGCCGAGCCCCCGTCCGTCGCGCCGTCGCCTGCTCTCGCCGCCATGCCTCGCGCCGCTGCGCCGCTCCCGGCGCAATCCACCCTGGACCTGCCCGCGAAGGACGTCTCCCTGACGTTCGACTTCGAGGAGGTCCGGCGCATCGGCGGATCCGACGCGCTCTTCACCGACATTGTTGCGGGCCACTTCGGCGACGACGGAACCCTGTACGTGATCGACCAAGGGCTGGACTTGGCGAGCCGCCTCCTGGCCGTGTGGGAGGACGGAACCGTCCACGAAATCGGTCGCCCGGGGCAGGGGCCGGGAGAGTTCACGGGGCTTGGTCACGTTGCGCCCATTTCTGGCGGCCGGGTTGCCGCGTTCGACGTCTTCCACGGCGCCTACCAGATATTCGGCCGGGACGGGACTTTCGAGCGCCTAGTGAAAATGGGGGACGGCGAAGCCGCCGCCGGGATGGCGATGCTCGCCCATGTGGGACGGAGCGCTCGGCCCGGCCGAAGGGGCGACGACTTGATCTCCGTGCGAGAAGTCGTCTTGGATGTTTCGAGGATCGAGGAAGGCGAGATGCGGACGTCGGCGGGGGCCGTTCTTGAACGCATCGGACTCGATGGAGAGGTTGCCACGGCGGACACCATGTTGGCCGTTTGGCGCCCTCCGCCCGGGAACGAGTCGGAAGTCGAAATGGGAGGCATGTCGGTTAGCGTGGCACGTACGTTCGCCCCTCAGGTTCGCTACGACGTCGCCGCGGACGGAACCATCGTGTTTTCGGATTCCACGGCGTATGCGATCAAGGTCGTCTCCGCCGGCGGGGAGGTGGACATGATTCTGCGTCGCCCGTTCGAGGCCATTCCGGTGAACCGCCGAATTCGCCAGCGGACCAGGGAGGCAATGCGCGAACGACTGGAAGAGGAGGCGGCGACGGGCGGCCTCCGAGCGGAGATGATGGCGCAGATGAGGCAGATGCTCGAGGATCAGATCGACGACATGAGGTTCTATGAGGAGATTTCGGCGGTCAGGCAGGTGAAGGCCGGTTGGGGCGACGCCATATGGGTGGAGCGCACCAGCGAAGACACGCCCTGGGACGAAGACGCGCGCGGCCTCGTGGACGTGTTGACCCGGGACGGCCGGTATGCCGGCACGTTCGCCGCCGAAGACGAAGCGTTGCCCCTGGCGCTGGGCCCGGACGGCTTGGCGGCGTATGTCGAGATCGACGCCTTGGACCAGCCGACGTTGGCGCTCAAGAGGCTGCCGCCGGAATTGAGGTAGTCGCCGGAGGCCGGGCCGGGGGGAGTTCCGCGCCGTCAGTCCTGCTTCGGCGGCTGGAACCTGTAGCCGAATCCGCGCACCGTCTCGACCCAGCGGCCGGCGGGGCCAAGCTTGCGCCGGAGACGGCGCACGTGCATGTCCACCGTGCGCGTGTGCGGACGGCTCACGACCCCGGATTCCATCGCCCAGGCTTCGACCAGGAGGTGATGGCGGCTCAGCGCGCGGCCCGAGCGTTCCATCAGCGAGCGCAGCAGCCGAAACTCGGTCGGCGTGAGGGACACGTTGCCGCCTTGCAGGGTCACGCGCATCGCGCCCAGGTCCATCCGCAACGACCCAGCCTGCAGGACGCGGCCGCCCCCCGACGGGCTCTGAATCTCGCCGCGCGCCCGCCGCAGCACGGCGTCCACCCGCAACGCCAGCTCCCGCGGGCTGAAGGGCTTGGTCACGTAGTCGTCGGCGCCCATCTCCAGGCCGCTGATCCGCTCCTCCTGCTCGCGCTTCGCCGTCAGCAAGACCACCGGCAACGTTCGCATCGCGGCGTCGGCGCGAATGGCCTTGAGCACGTCGTCGCCCGACAGACCCGGCAACATCCGGTCCAGCACCACCAAGTCGGGGACGTTGCGGTTCAGCGCGTCCAGCGCCGAGTTGCCGTTGCGGGCCGTCTCCACGCGATAGCCGTCGCGCGTCAGCTGATACGCGACCAGCGCCGCGATCTCGGCCTCGTCTTCGACCACGAGCACGCGGGCCACCGCGCCGGTTCTGCTTCTCTGCGCGGTTGCGCCCGGAGACGCTCCTGCACGGGCCGCCGCCCGCCCGGCGCCGACGATGGTTTGCATAGTCACCGTCCGGTCGTCGCGGCCTCGGGCTCTTCGTCGTAGTAGCGAAAGATCTTGTATCCTCCCTGCCGGACGAGCACGTCCTTGAACAACTGCATCTTGTAGGGCCTTCCCGCGACCCCGAAACGAACGTAACAGTCCGTGTGGACCGCGAACGTCCCGAACGACGCCGTCTCGCCTTCGCAGTCCACGCCCCGAGTTTCGACCGGCCCCATGCGCCGGGCCGTCGCCAACGCCGAGGACGCCCTGCGAACGGCTTGTTGGTTGCGCAACTGGATGTTGCGCCAAGCCAGGTCGACCGGAAACGGGTGCTCCGCCTGCGCAGCCGGAAATTCCGGCCACACGACCTCGTTGTGCTCGCTCTCGGTGAGACGGTAGCGCTCCAAGGCGTGCCTGTCCTCGCGCTCGAAGGCGTCCATCACGCCCCGCCCCAGATCGTCCAGGCTCTTCGCGGAACCTGGAAAGGGCTGGCCGCCGCAGCTGCCGGCGAGCACGGCGACACAGCCCAGAAACGCGGTTTGGACCCGGCGCCCGGCCAGCCCAAGAGGGCCGCGCAGGCAAGGGGCTTCGCCAACTCCGGCGAAGAGAAGTCTCACGGGCCGAACGCGTCGATTCTCGTGTTGATCCGGGTCGGCCTAGTTGCGCACGAAGGACGTCCATCCGGTCCACCACTTCGGACCGTCCGGATCCGCGGCGCCGATGTAGTCCGTCGCGGTGAAGAAGTCGTCGTTCGGCGGCGTGGCCGCGCCCGTGAGCAGCGGCGAACCCGCCTGCGGCGTGAAGTCCGGGGCGTCGCGGTTGTACGGATCGGCCAGCATCGCGTCCTCCACGATTCGGTTGCCCCAGTCCGACGTGTTGAAGAAGGCGTCCTCGAACCCGTCGTCGTCCGCCGAGAACGCAGTCTTGTTGTCGGCCAGCACCGAATTGCGCAGCTCGAGTCCGTTGTCCAGAGTCTCCTGATTGTCCACGTCCAGACCCGTGTCGCCGAAGCCGAGCACGACCGCGTTGTAGAGAGCGCCCGCTGCGCCGCGCCGGAGGTGCAGCCCCACGTCGGACTCCGTCCCGCCCTCCCCGCCGGAACCGTTGCCCACGAGCGTGATGTTGTAGATGACGGGGGCGGTGAACGGCGTGGCGTTGTAGTCGTCTTCGTTGCCGTCCACCTCGATGCCGTTGTTCGCGTCGTCGGGGTCCTGTTGCGCGATCCAGAACTGCCCCCGGCCCTGCCAGCCGGTCGAGTAGTCGAAG
This sequence comes from Longimicrobiales bacterium, assembly GCA_958295645.1. Classification (GTDB taxonomy): domain Bacteria; phylum Gemmatimonadota; class Gemmatimonadetes; order Longimicrobiales; family Gaopeijiaceae. The sequence goes on along the minus strand of OY282361.1, from coordinate 1,637,710 downwards.
CTGTCGTCGGATGCGTTGGTGACGAGCGCGTACTTGAGATCGACCGTCCCCCCGAAGAACTCGATGCCGTCGTCCAAGCCGACGTTGGTCTGCACATGGCTGATCTGGGTGCCGGCGCCGACGCCGTTCAGGGTCAGGGCATTGAGTTCGTTGCCGAGCGAGATCTCGTAGCCCGCGAACTCGATGCGGGTATACGTGACGACTCCGCTGTCGTCGTCGCGGTCGCCGCCGCCGTACGTGCCCGAAGATCCTTCGCCCACGCAGGCTTTGGCGGGGAAGTTGCACAGCGACTTCCCGTTGATCACCACCCCGCCCCAGTCGCCGGGACGCCGCTCGCCAGCCGGGGAACTGCTGGTGAACACGACCGGCGCGTCGGCGGCGCCTTCCGAGAACAGCTTGCCGCCCGTCCGCACGATCAGGGCGGTGGGCTGCACCGACACGTCGCCCTTGACGACGGTGCCTGCCGGAATGCGAAGCTCGCCGCCGTCGGCCACCGTCACGACGCCTTGGAGCAGATAGGTCGTGTCGGCGTGAAGCGTGCGTGTCCCCGTGATCACGCCGCGAAGGCTGGCTCCGAGAACTTGTTCCTCCAGCGGCCGGGTCGCCTCGGGGCGCGTCGTGGGGCTGCCGCAGGCGGCCGCCGCCGTTCCGGCTGCAACGAGCGCTCCAAGCGCCATGCGGGTCGCGCGAATCATCGTGCCTCCCAGCTGATCGAAAAAGAGACGGTGCGTCCGGAGTCCCACCTGCGAAGCACGCCGTCGCCCTGCGTGAATTCGACGACGTGGCCGACGAGACGGCTCGCCGAGAGCTTCAGGCTCATGCCGTTGAGCAGAACGTGTTCGAGCACCAAGTCGAGCTGCGTCCGCGGCTCTTCGAAGACCTCCGGCGTGGATTGGCCTCCCACAGCATCGATTCGGCGGCCGAAGCGGTTGAACAACAAGGTGACCCGGGATCGGCCGGACTCGGACTGGTACCCGACATCGACGTTCGCCACATAGGGGGACTGGCCCTGCAACGCCCGGTTCTTGGGCACCACGGGCAAGTCGGTGCCGCCCTCGCCGGGCACGTAGATGCGGATTACGTCCGGCATGTTCACCTGGGACCGAACGAGGGTCACGTTGCTGTTGAGCGTCAGCGATTGCAGTCCGGACGAGATGAAGCCGAGATCGGTCTTGAGTTCCAGCTCGACGCCGTAGTTGTTGGCGGCGCCTCCGTTCACCCAGGTCTTCAGGAGCTCGGAGCTGGGCAGGACGGAGACCTCGATGGGGTTGTCGAACGTCTTGTAGAAAGCACTGGCGGCGATCAGCCCGCCGTTGCCGAGGAAGGCCTCCCAACGCGTGTCGAAGTTGCGAATCGTCGAGCGCACCAGTTGGGGGTTGCCCACCGTGAGATGGCCCCCGGCGTAGTCCGCGTAAGCGAACGGCGCCAGTTCGCGGAGTTGTGGGCGCGCCAGCGTCTGCGAGCCGCTCAGGCGCAAGTTCATGTTCTCGCGCAGTCCGAACGTGAGGCTCAGCACGGGCAGGAAGTCGGTGTTGTCCAGCTGCGCGCCGTCCAAGGGAGGCCGGCCGACATCGAAGAGATCGAGGGGCGTCACCTCTTGCACGACCGACTCCATGCGAACTCCCGTCATCAGCTTGAGCGACTGCGCGAGTTGAGCTACCAGCTTGACGTAGCCGGCAGCGACGTCCTCGATCGCCTCGTAGTTGTCGGGACGGAACGTGGCCTCCTGCAACTCGAACCCGTCCGAGCCGATCGTGGCGGCCGTGAAGAGGTCGTTGGGTCCCCAGGCGCGATCGATGGAGGCGTCGGAGACGAGCAGGAACCGGAAGCGGCGTGTGAAGGCGTCGCGCCGCTTCGCGCTGACTCGCCCCCCCAGAGCTATGGAGCCGCTCCTGTCTCCTCCCAACTTGAAGGGGACGGCGAGGTCGGCGGATCCGCTGTAGGTGTCGTCCACCAAGTTCTGGTGGAAGATGGACCCGGACGAAACGAAGTTCTCGAACAGGAACTGGTCGTCCTGTTCGCGGTAGAGAACCTCCCTCGTGTTCGGCTCCTCGCGGCTGGCGCGCGACCAAGCGGCGGTCCAGTCCACCTTGGCGTTCGCGAGAAAGCCGAGCAGGTGCTCGCCCTTCAGCTGCGAGTTCGCAAGCGTCTGGGCCAGGAAGCGGAGACGGTAGTTCCGCAGGTTGGCGTTGGCGTCCAGGTTGAAGCCCTGGTAGCGCCTCGCCTCGTCGTCCATGAGGCGGTTGTAGACGAAGTTGGCCGTGATGCGGTCTGTGGGCGTGAGTTCGTAGGAGAGGTTGGCCAGGCCGCCCAGCGAGACGGACCGGGTCGTGGCCTCGCCGCCGTAGTCCACTTCCGGGTCGGCCGCGCCCGCCGCCGCGAACACCCTCTCGACGATGCCGTCCCGCTGGCTGAACGAGTTGGCGTAGCTGGCCGAGGCCAGCAATCCCAGGGAGCGTCCGAACACCTCCAAGTCGTCGCCGTAGGAGACGCCGAGCGATCCGTTCGGAGGCAGGTTGCTGGAGACGGGTCCCCAGTTGCCGCCGAACGACTCGCCAAAACGCTCCAGGTCGCCCCGGGAGAAGTTGGGATAGATCACTCGCTGGTTGGTCGGCACCAAGGCCGGAAGCGCGCGCGAACCGTCGTCGAAGCCCAGGAAGTCCAGCCCGCCGCCGGCATAGCGAAGCCCCTCTTGGAAGGAGGCGACGGTGTTGTAGCTGGTCGACGCCTCGACCTTGAACAGCCGGCGCGCCGGGAAGTTCTTGGTGCGCAGATCGACCAAGCCGCCGGCGTAGTCGCCCGGCTGGTCCGGCGAGTAGCTCTTGGCCGTGACGATGGACTCCAGCAGGCCCGACGGCACGATGTCCAGGGGCGCCGCCTTGCGGTCGGGCATGGGCGAGGCCAGCGGAGCGCCGTTGAGAGTGGTGGCGCTGTAGCGCTCGCCCAGGCCCCGCACGTAGGCGAACTTTCCGTCCACCACCGACAGCCCCGGAACGCGCTTGAGCGCCGCCGCGGCGTCTCCGTCCGGCGACCTGGCGATCTGGTCGGCGCCGATGGCGTCCACCACGAAGGACTCGGACGCGCGTTCCGCCAGCAGGGCGACCGTCGTCCCGGCCTCGATCGCCGAGGAGACGGTGATGCCCTCGAGCTCCAGCGCCGCCGCTTGGAGCGACAGCGACACGTCCAAGGTGACGACTTCGTCCGGCTGCACGGCCACGCCCGTGACCGTCTTGGGCGCGTATCCGATCATCTGCACGACGAGGGAGTGGTCCCCCGGCGGCACCTCCCGCAGCACGAAGCGTCCGTCGATGCCCGAGACGTACCCGGCCGACTGGTCGCTCAGCGAGACTTGCGCGGAGGCGATGGGCTGCGCGGTCTGCCCGTCCACGACGCGCCCCACGATCTTGCCCGTCTGCGCGGCTGCGGGAAGCGTCCAAGCCGCCGCAACGGCGAGGGCCGCGAACGGGAGGAGGCGCGCTGGGGCTTGGTTCTTCATCGAATTCCTTCGTCTCCTTCGCTGGACGGGCGTCCTCTTCCTTCCGGGGACGCAGGGTTGCCGAGGAGAACTTGGACGGGCGAGGTAACGGCCCATGCCCCGGTTGTGTAACGGATCCGCGAAGCGGCTTGGCAACCGATCGGCAACGGTCTTGGTGCGAGACGCGCTAGATTGCCGCATGGAGTTCGACGCTCTGGTTCGCCGGACCCGCGGCCTGCAACCCTGGCGACGGGTGTTTCACGCCGCCGGGGGCGTGGCCATGGCCGGATTCGCCGGGGTCGCCGGCCCCAACTCGTCTCCGGTGCGCTGGACGTTTGCCGCCTTGGCGCTGGCGGCCGCGACTCTGGACGTCGTCCGGTTGATCCACCCGGCGGCCAACACCGCCTTCTTCCGACGGCTCTCTGCGCTGGCCTCTCCCCGCGAGGCGCGCAGGATCGCATCCTCCACCTGGTACTTGGCGAGCGCTCTGGTCCTGTCCCTCTTGGCCCCGGCGCCCGTGTTCGTCCCGTCCCTCCTGGTGCTCGCCGTCGCCGATCCGGCCGCCGGCGTCGCGGGGCGCCTATGGGGCAAGCGCCCCGTGGGAACCGGAACGTGGGAGGGCGCCGGCGTCTTCTTTCTCGCGGCTGCCGCCGTGCTGGCCCCGTTCGTCGGCCTCGTAGCTTTCCCGGTCGCGGCCGCCGTCGCAATCCTGGAGGTGTCTCCGACCGGCCTGGACGACAACTTGGTCGTCCCGCTGGCCACGGCCTTCGCGTTGGCGGTAGTGGGGCTCGGCGCTGCGGCATGACGGCGCCGGCGCCGAGGACTTCGGGCTGGAGGGCCGGGGCGAGAGGCAGGCCGGCCGGAACACGGCGGCCTTTCCGTTTCGGCGGCTGGGCTTTACCATAGTTGCATCGGTCGCGGCAACGTTCCGGACTAGGCCCGCGGTCGTGGCCGGTCCCAGCCCAGCCAGCGCAGAGCCGCGTTCGGGCGACCTCCCGGAGGACAGCGTGGAAGAAAGACTCAAGCCGGACGCCGCCGAGGAGCGGGTTTCGGCCGAGCGGCCGGGCTCGGCCAATAGGCGGGCCGCCGGCGAGGCGTTGCTTGCCGCCGAGGAACCGCTGGCTCCCGAGGCCTCCGTGCGGATGTTGGCCAACGTCCCGCTCGAGGAAGAGGTGGTTCTCGTGCGGATCGACTTGGCCGGCGACGAGGTGGAACCGTTGCTGGAAAGGGGCATCGTGCCCGGGTGCCGGCTCTGTCCGCTCCACTACGCTCCCGGGGACGGGCCGCTCGTGTGCCGCGTGGACGGCTCCCTAGTCGCGTTGCGAAGAGAGACGGCCACATGCTTGTGCGTGCGCAGCGCTCAAGAAGCCATGGGGCTCCTGGACGCGAACTAGGCTTCAAGTAGAACGCCGCTCCTCCGTGGCAGGCGTCCCTTCCGTGGCGAGCGTCCCCTCCCTGGCAGGCCTCCCTCTTCGCGTGGCCTTGGTCGGGCCGCCCAATGCGGGCAAGTCCACGCTCTTCAACCAGCTCACGGGGTTGCGACAGCGCGTCGCGAACTACCCGGGGGTGACGGTCGAGCGCCGTTCGGGCGCGGCCTCGGTGGCCGGGGGACTTGTCGATGTGATCGATCTCCCCGGCATCCACGGGCTGTCTCCGCGCAGTCCCGACCAGACGGTGACGCGCGACGTGCTACTGGGGATGATGGAGGACGGCCGTCCCCCGGACGCAGTGGTCATGGTGCTCGACGCAACCCGTCTCGAGACGCACTTGATGATCGCGGAGCCGGTGCTCGCGCTCGGCCTGCGGACGCTCGTCGTGCTGACGATGGCGGACGAGCTGGACGAGCGGGGCGGGGGGCTGGACGTGGCGGGCCTGGCCGAAAAACTCGGAGTCGAAGCGGTGCTGGTGAACGCCCGCGACGCCTCCAGCCTGGCTCCAGTGCGCGACTTCCTCGCCGCCGTGCTCGCGGCTCGCCCGGAGACCCAGGAGTGCCCTGTCGTGGCCGCGATGGAGCCCTCGGACCGGCGCGGCCGCCCGCTGCCCTTGGTCGATCAGTTCAAGGCCCGCCGCCAGCGCGTCCAGGGCATCGGCCGGGCCGCCGCCTTCCGCCCGCCGGCTCCGTCCAAGGCCACCCAGCGCATCGACGCCTTCGTGCTTCACCGCCTCTGGGGTCCGGTCGTCTTCCTGGCCGTGGTGCTCGTCGTCTTCCAGGCCATCTTCAAGGGGGCGGTCCCGCTCATCGACGGAACCGAGGCCGTCGTGGCCGGCGCGGGCGATCTGGTCGGGTCGGTGTTGCCGGACGGGTGGTTCCGCTCGCTCCTGATCGAGGGGATATGGGCGGGCGTCGGGTCGGTGGTCGTGTTCCTGCCGCAGATCCTTACGCTGTTCCTCTTCATCGCGCTCATGGAGGACTCGGGGTACATGGTGCGCGCCGCCGTCGTGGCGGACCGGCTCATGCAACGCGCGGGACTGCAAGGCCAGTCCTTCCTTCCGCTGCTCTCCGGATACGCCTGCGCGGTGCCCGCGATCATGGCCGCGCGCACAGTGGAAGACGAGAAGGACCGGATCGCCACGATCTTCGTGACGCCGTTCATGACCTGCTCGGCCCGCCTGCCCGTCTACGCGCTCCTGATCGCCGCGTTCATTCCCGAAGGACCATTGCTCGGCCCATTCCTCGGGCAGCGCGCGGCCACCCTGCTGGGCCTCTACGCCCTCGGCCTGGGCGGCGCCGTCCTGACCGCGTTCCTCCTCAAACGCAGCCTACTTCGGAACCCCACGGCGCCGTTCGTCATGGAGCTTCCGCCCTACCGCCTGCCCACGCTGCGTTCCGTGGGCGCCCGGCTGATGGGCCGCGCGAAGGTCTTCCTGTTGCGCGTGGGCAAGATCATCATGACCGTGAGCGTCGTGCTGTGGCTGCTGGCGCGGTTCCCGGCGGGACCCGAGGGCGCGGCGCCGACGGTCGAGGACAGTGCGCTGGGCGCGGTCGGGCGCTTCATCGAACCGGCGGTGGAGCCGTTGGGCTTCGACTGGCGGATCGGCATCGGCCTGGTGACGTCGCTGGCCGCGCGGGAGGTGATCGTCGGCACGCTGGGGACGATCTACGGCGTCGAGTCGGCGGACGAGAGTTCGCTGGAGCTGCAAGAGGCGTTGCAGGGCAGCCTGGACGTGGGCGCGGCCGTCGCGTTGCTGGTCTTCTTCGCCTTCGCGCTCCAGTGCATGTCCACAGTTGCTGTGATGAGGCGAGAGACGGGAGGCTGGCGATGGCCCGCGCTTCAGTTCGGCTACATGCTGGCCCTGGCGTACGGCGGCGCCTGGGTCGCCAACGTGCTCCTGTGAGCCGGCGTCGGCGCCATGGCGGAGTCTTCCTGGGCCTCTGCCTGCTGGCTGGAGCCTGCGGTGCCGGGGAAGGCGGCGGCCCCGAGCAGAGCGGGGACGCCGGGCAGGCCGCGAATACCGAGCAAGGCGGCCGCACCGCGAGCGCCGGCCAGCCCAAGGCGGATGATGCGGTCGGCCCTGGCGTGGTGGACGACAGAGGCTGGGCGCTGGATCCCGCCGTCCCCAGGAGCCGAATCGTCTCCCTGATTCCGTCGGTCACGGAGACCCTGGTGGCGCTGGGCGCATCCGGCCGCTTGGCGGCGCGCACCGACTACGACGAGCAACCCGAACTGGCCCGTCTCCCATCCGTCGGCGGCGGACTCGACCCCAGCTTGGAGTTCCTTGTGCAGCTCGACCCCGGCTTGGTCGTCCTTTGGCCCAGCGCTGGAGGGGGGGGATTGGAGGCTCGCCTGGACGACCTCGGCATCGAGACGTACGCGGCCGCCATCCAGACGATCACGGACTTCCGGCGCTTGACACGCAACCTGGGCCGGCTTCTGGGTCTCGAGCGGGCGGCGGACTCGGTGATCTCGGCCGTGGACGCGCAGATGGCCCGGGCGCGTGCGTCCTGGGACGGCCGACAGCCCGTCGCCGCCATGTACGTAGTGTCGCGTGCGCCCGCCGTCACCGCCGGAGGAGGCACGTTCCTGGACTCGATCATGGCGGCGGCGGGGGCGGCCAACGTGTTCGGCGACATGGAGGCCGAATGGCCCCAGGTCAGCCTCGAAGAGGTCGTGTGGCGCGACCCGCGCTATCTGATCGTGCCCTCCGCGGGGGGAGGCGCCATGGGGCTGGGGGCCGACTTCGCCGCGCAGGCGGGCTGGGCGGAGGTGCCGGCGGTCTTGGCCGGGCGAATCGTGCCGGTCGACGCAAGCCTGTTCGGGCGGCCCGGCCCCCGGATGGGAGAGGCGGCCGTTCGCTTGGCCGAACGGTTGCGCTGACGGGGCCGCGTCGATGAACCCAGGCGTCCTCTTGCGACTTCCGGTCGAGCCCGTGCGGGCCGCGCCGGCCCACGAAGAGCGGCGCTGGTGAGCCGGATCGTCGTCCTCGGGCTGTTGCTGGGACTTGCGGCCGCCTCGGCGCTGTTCGCTCTGGGCGTGGGCGCCGCGCCGGTCGGGTTCGCCGACGCGGTGGCGGTCGCGTTCGGCGAGGGCGAGCCGGCGCAACGAGCGGTGGTACTGGGCATTCGTCTGCCGCGCGTCTTGCTGGCGTTGCTGGTGGGCGGCGCGCTCGCGGCGGCGGGCGCCGTGTTTCAGGCGCTGCTCCGCAACCCGCTGGCCGATCCGTACGTCTTGGGGGTTTCGTCCGGGGCGGCGTTGGGCGCGGTGGGGATGATGGTGTTCGGCGCCGGAGCCTTCGCGGTCGGCGTGGAAGCGGGGGCGCTCGCGGGCGCACTGGTCGCGATGGTCGTCGTGCTGCGCGTCGCGCTGGCCGCCGGCCGCACGCTGGACACGAGAGTCCTTCTTCTCGCGGGGGTCGTCGTCGGCGCGTTCTTCAACGCCGTCATCCTGTTGCTCCTGACGATGGAGGCCGACGCCGAGACCTTCCGATCGGCCGTCTTCTGGACGATGGGCAGCCTAGCGCGGGCCGACCTGGCCGAGATCGCCGGCCTCGCTCTGTTCCTCGGGCCGTGCCTGCTGGCGCTGGGATTGTTGTCCAGACCGCTCGACCTTGTGGCGGCGGGCGAGGAGACGGCGGGCTACCTCGGGGTGCCCGTGCACCGAATCAAGCTGGCGGGCTATTTGGTGGCCTCGCTGGCCGTGGCCGTGTCGGTGTCCGTCGCCGGCGTGATCGGATTCGTCGGGCTGATCGTGCCGCACGCCGTGCGAATGCTCTGGGGCGCGGATCATCGGCTCCTCCTTCCGGCTTCCGTGCTCGCGGGCGGCGCCTTTCTCGTGCTGGCCGACACGGCCGCCCGCACAGTGGCTGCCCCCGCGGAGCTGCCGACGGGCGTCGTCACCGCCTTGATCGGCGTCCCTCTCTTCGCCGTCCTGCTGGTCCGGAGCAGCAAGTGACAGAGCCGCCGCCGCCGGGCCACGCGGTCGGCTCCTCCGGTTCTCTCGGCCGCTCGTCGGGCGAGGCGGATCGCGTCCTCCTCGAGGGAACCGGGCTCGTCTGTCGCTACAAGGGGGCGACGCGCGACGCGATCCGCCACGTCTCCGTTCGAGTCGGCCCGGCTTCCGTGTGCGCCCTCATCGGACCCAACGGATCCGGCAAGTCCACCCTGGTCAAGCTGCTCGCCGGCAGCTTGGCGCCGGACTCGGGAAGCGTCTCCTACGAGGGCGTGCCGTTGAGCCAATGGAGCCCGCGCGACCTGGCTCGGCGACTGGCCGTCGTGCCCCAGAGCGAGCACGTCCCGTTTCCGATGACCGTCCGCAGCTTGGTGTCGATGGGACGCTATCCGCATCTGGGACCCTGGCGGCGCGAACGCCCTGAAGACGCCCAGGCCATTGCCGTCGCTCTCTCGCGATGCGGCTTGGAGGCTTTCGCCGACCGCCCCTTCCAGACCCTGTCGGGCGGTGAGCAGCAACGCACGCGAATCGCCCGCGCCCTGGCCCAGCAACCCAAGGTCCTCGTCGTCGACGAGCCGACCGCCGCGCTCGACATGCGCTACGAGATGGCGATCTTTCGCCTCCTCCGCGCCCTGGCCGACGACGACCGCGTGGCCGTCCTGATCGTGACCCACAATCTCAATCTCGCGACCCGCTTCGGCGACCGAATCCTGCTCCTGAAGGACGGTGCGGAGACCGCCGAAGGGCCGCCGGCCGAAGTCGTCACAGCCGCCAACATCTCTCGCGCCTACGACTGGCCCGTGACCGTCGCCACGCAGTCCTTTCGAGAAGGCAAGGCCCCCCAAGTCGCCCCTGGGTGACCTTCCTCGCGGAGGCTCAAGACACCCGCGGCGGGCTCTTCCGCAGCACGAAGAGGCCTTCCTTCATGCTCGACACGATGAGGATGCCGCTCTCGAAGTAGGGATAGACGCTCCAGGCGCCGGCGAATCCCGGTCCGTCCTCGCCTTGGGACACCGTGTCGAAGTAGCCGACTTCCTCCGGCTCCTCCGGGTTCGAGATGTCCAGGACGCGCAGGCCGCTCGTGTAGTTGGCCTGGTACATGAAGTCGCCGCGCACGTACAGGTTGTGGTCCGACGAAGCGGTAACGCCGAAGTGCTCCTTGACCAGCACGGGGTCGTCCAAGTCGCGAACGTCCCAGACCAGCGTGCGGGTCTTGGAGACTTCGCCGCCGAGTTCGTCCAGCTCGTCGTTCACGTAGAAGTAGCTCTGGTCGTCGGTGAGCCATCCCTGGTGGACGTAGCCGATGTTGGGATAGGAAGCCGTGGCGAGGGAGACGGGATTCTCCTTGTCGGTCACGTCGGCGACCGACAAGGCGGTTTCGTTGGCGCCGAAGCATATCTCGCGCCCCCGGTGTTCTTCGTCGGGTCCTTGGTAGTCGACGCACTGCGCGTCGTGGCTGTAGCCGGTGCCCGTTCGGCCCGTGCCTTCGTCCGCGAAGCAACCCGCGAAAGTCGGATTCGCCGGGTCGCGCACGTCGATCATGTGGAGTCCGCCGCCGCAGGTCTCGCCTCCGCCCGAGCTGCCGACGGCGTAGGCGAAGCCGGTTTCCTCGTTGATCACGACGTTGTGCGCCGAGTTGATGCCGTCGTAGTGCGACGTCTGCTCGAACTCCACGGGTGGCGACTCGACGTCGCGCAGCTGGGTCAGGTCGAACACCTGCATTCCGTGCGCCCCCGCGTTGTCCGACACAATGAAGGCGTGGTCGGCGTAGACCTTCACGTCCCGCCAGAGGCTGGCGGTCCCGGCCTCGGCATGGGGCAGCTCGCCCAGGTAGACGGGATTGGCCGGATCGCCCAAGTCGACGAAGGCCGTGGCGTCGGCCCGCCCGATCACCGCGTACTCGCGGCCGGTCTGCGAATCGGTCCAGCCCCAGAGGTCGTTGGCGACCATCCCCCGGTCGCCCCCGAGCGCCCCAACCGGCATGAACGACACCAAGTCCACCTCGCTGCAGCCGAATCCCTCCACGGCGCCGCCCTCGCACTCGCGCTCGCCGCCGGTCAACGCCACCGCCTCTTCGCCCTCGTCGACGATCTCGCCTTGGAGATCCCATCCGTCGGCGCTGCGCCGGAACACGAACCCGGCTCCCTCGAAGAACGCGGCGCCGGGCGCGCCCAGAAACGCAAAGTCCTCCTCCACGGCCACCGCCATGCCGTAGAAGTAGAACTGGGATCCGGGTCCGAAGGTCGCCGTCTGGCTCCATTCGCCCATATCGTCGCGGCGGAACGCGTAGCCCTCGCCGAGTTGTCCCTTGGCCAGCGGTGCGCCGACCACGACTTCCGCCCCGGCGGCGGCCAAGGCCAGGCCGAACATCGATCCCTGCTCGGGCGCGGACGGCTTGATCGTGCCGGCGAGCGTCCACTCTTCGGCTGTCTCGCTGAACGCGTAGACGGCTCCCGCGAACTGTTCCGCGAGCGGCGCGCCCACGAAGGCCGTGCCGCCCGAAACCGCGACCGCCGACCCCATGAGCGCGGGAGCCGGAGTCGGCGGCGCCAAGTCTCCGGCCGGAGTCCAACTGCCGTCCGCCCGGCGGAAGAGGCGGGCCGATCCCGGCGGCGGCGGCCCTCCGGAGTTCTGCAGGTCGAAGAGGCTCATGCCGGGCGCGCCCACGACCGCCAAGCCGCCCTCGACGGCCACGGAGGAGCCGAAGGCGTCGCCAGCGCCCTCCAGGACGCCCGCTTCCATCCACTCGCCGCCTTCCGTTCGCTCGAACCAGACCACGGCGCCGGCCCCGCTGCCAGCCCCCGGCGCTCCGACCAGCACGACGGCGCCGTCCGTGGCCACGGACGCTCCGAATCGCGCTCCAGCTTCCGCGCCGCTCCACTCGAGGCGCTGGACCGGCCCCTGCGACCCGGCCTCTCCGCCGCCTCCATCGTAGGCGTACGCCACCCCCGGCCCCTCTTGCGGCGCCCCGACCACCAACACCCCTTCGGCGGCCGCCAGCGCGCTCCCGAAGCCGGACCCCGGTCCCGCGGTCTCCTCCGCGAGCCTTCCCGCCCACGCCCACGCACCATCGCCGTCCAGCTCGAAGACGTGCACCGCGCCCTGGCGGTTCAGCGGCATGGGGAACAGCGCCACGTCGCCCGGCCTTCCCACGAAGAGCCGGCTGCCGTCCACGGCGATGCTCGTTCCGAAGGCGGCGCGCGCACTGGAAACGAACGCCTGCTGGCTGGGGCGCGAGATCGTCTGCGCCTCGGCAGCGGCGGAGAAGGCGGCAAGAGCGCCGGCGACGCAGAGGATCGAGTTGGCGGTTCGACGACGGGCAACAGACATTTTGGACTTCCTGGACTGGTGGGACTACTGGACCGGCAACGTATCACCTAAGGTAAAGCCGGTTGGCGGGCTAGGCTTGGCGGGGCGGCTGGCGGTCGCCGCCTCGGGCCTCGTGGTCGCTTCGGGTCTCGTGGTCACCTCGAGCCGAATGGCCCGGTCACCTCGACCCGCACGGCGAAGCCGGCCTCGGAGCGCGGCAGTCTCGCACGCAGAGCCGGGTCGTCGCTCTCAATCAGAATCGTGACGCAAGGCTTGCCTTCCGACAGGCCGACGGCAGTGCCCGCCACGCCGGGTAGGCCGATCACCGCCCGCGTGACACGGGCCTGAGCCTGCTCGACGGACACGGACACGGGCAGACCGCCTCAGTTGCCGTCGATCGCCACGCCGAAGCGATCCAGCACGGCCCCGATGGGATTGGCGAGCGTGCTCGTGTCGCTTCCGGCGAACAGAAGGCCCACCGGACGCCGGCTTTGTCCGGCGGGGCCTGCGGTCACGATGAGCGATCCCGAGTCGCCCGGGCCGGAGAAGCCGCCTCGCCCGATGACGATCTGCCCCGAGAAGCGCGCCGTGCCGTCGCGGAAGCCGACGTTGATGGTGGCGTTGAGGCCGGTGATCCGCGCCGTGGTGTGGCCCGTAGTGCGGCCGTACTTCTGGACCTCCATGCCGATTCTGGGAACCGCGGTCTCGGTTCGTGGGACGCCGTATCCCTCGGGCGGAGTGCTGTTGCCCAACTGGGCCGTCGTCGTGGTCGCGACGGCCGCGTCGATGCGATTGTCGGGGCAGGCCGGAAACGGTCGGCAGAACCGGATCGGCTCGAAGTCGTGGAGGCGTCCGATGGCGTCGGCGGGGGCGGCGCCGCCGTCGATTCGGCCCGGTTGGACTATGGGGTCGCCCCGAGTTGCCGCGTTCTTGTTGGCGAAGACGTGGTTGTTGCTGAGAGCGAAGACCTCGCCGCCGGACCGCACCCGCGCACCGATGGTGCCGGCGGTCACGTCCACTTGGCCCGCCGACACGCCGATCGGCACCGGACGGGGGAAGGACTGTCTTGGATCGGTGGATTCGGCCTCGCCGCCGTCCAGCGAGCGAAACGGCCCCGTGACCTCCGTGATCACGGCATATCCGTCGAAGCTCGCGGGAATCGCCGCCGCGCCGGGCGCCGCAAGGAACACCTTGAGGACCGGGCGCCCGCTGGGCCCGAAGGCGACCGCCGTGCCTGCCACGCCCGGAAGGCCCAGCAGATCCTGATTGTGCCTTTCCTGAACGGCCATGGCCGCGAGGAGGTCCCCGTGGCCTGGTTCGGCCGTCCCGTTCTCCCACCACGGCGCCTCGCCCGGCCCGACGCCGAGAACGTCCAATGCCGCCGCGAGAGCCAGCGTCGCCGCCCGAACCCAGCGCCTTCCACCCGCCCGCCCCGGCTCGCGTGCCACGTCCACCTGACGCGCCTGTCGTGGGTTGCCCATTCCCGCCTCCTCCTTCCGCGGCGTTCCCGCCGAGGGTGGGCGACTCCACCCTTGGCGCGGCTCTCCCGGCGCCGGGGCGCAACTCCCGACCCTTCCAACACCTTACGTCCAAACGGGCGCAAGGTTTCTCGCAGGCGCTGTCGGCGTTCCAGAGTCTCGCCGAAGCCCTCCTGGCGCAGAGGCCGAAGCCCTCCTAGCCCGAACCTCCTCCGAACCCTCCTCAAGGTAGTGCCGCCAGTCGCTCCCGCCACGACTTCCCGCCATGACTTCGAGAATCCGGCCCCCTGGCAGGCCCCGATCCCATTCCGGAGCCACCAGTCGCCGCGTTTGGCGATGGGCCCCAGCGCATCATGCATGGTGGCGCCGCGTCGGCGGAAGGGAGACTGCTTGACCTGTCTTGCCGCATCGGACGGTGTGTTCTCCGGCGCGTCCGCGTCCGCCTCCGTCAGGTGCCGGCCGTCCGTTCATCTGCATCGCCGTCCGGTTGGTCGCACCGTGGTTAGGTTTCCCATCGTTGCTTCTCTTGGTCTTTGGTTGCCTGTTCGTTCGTCGCCAGGCCGGGGCGTACTGAAGCGCCTGTGAGGAAACCCGCGTGCGTGTGGACACGTCATATTGGGGACACGAGATCGGAGACATGGAGACCATCCGCATACCCAACAGCGCGACCTACTCGCCAGTGTCGCTGACCGACGTGATGTTCGCGGCGCCTCTGGCGTCGCGGCTGTTGATGGGGGCGACGTTGCCGGGGCGCGTGCTTCAGGCCGTTGCGGCGGGGGCGTACCTGGGCAGCGCAGCGGGCGACTGGGCGGCGCGGCGGGGCGTCAGGAAGATCGACTTCTTGGCGACCTTCGCGGCCGGCGTGGACCACATGGACGAAATGTCCGAGTCCGAGAGGCGTGCGGACGCAATGCGTTGCGCGGAAGAGCTGATGGACGTCTACGAACCGGTCGAAGCACGGCGGAGCGAACTGGCGGCCGATGTGAACGAGCGGCTGACCTCTTACATCGCGGGAATCACGGGCCAGCGCGTGGAGACGAGCAGCGAGGTGCGGGAACTCACGCTGGCGCGATTCCTGGTTCCCTTCGCCGCCGGCAGCTGCGACGTGCTCTCGGGCGACATCGCCGTTTTCCGCAGCACGGGCGTCTTCGATGCCCATCTCCTGGCGCACGAGTTCTGCCACAGGAAGGGCTACTACAAAGAGCTGGAGGCCCAGGCTCTGGCCTACTTGGCGCTCTCCGCTTCGCAGGACGCCCGCCTTCGCCAAGCCGCGTTGGCCGAGCGCACGTACCGCAACCTGCGCGTGCTGGACGACGGCGACCCGCGGCGCTTCGGCCGCCTGTTGGACGAGACTCCGCTTTCGGGTCCGGTGCTGGAGGACTTCGTGCGCCTGCGGCCGCCGGACGCCCGCGAAGGCTGGTTGACCGGGGCGATGAGGGACCTCTACGACTCGCGCATGAAGCTCACGGGCCAAAACGGCCTCTCCGACTACGACCTGGGGTTCACCAACTTCCTCCACACGTACGAGAAGGCCCGCCAAGAGGGCCGGGTCGCGTAAGAAGGCGGCGACGAGCCCGATGGGCGGACTGAAGGACCGGGTTGCGAGCCGCGACCTTTCCATTCACGGCAAGGCCGCCAGCGACTTGGCCTACATTCGCCGGACGATGGACGGTTCGATGCGGTTCACGGCCGTCTCCGGCTGGGGCGGGATCGGCATGGCCGCAGTTGCGTTCGCCGCGGCGCCCCTGGCCGGCGCCCGCGCCGACTCCGCCGGGTGGCTGTTCGTGTGGCTGGCGGCGGCCGGCGCGGGCCTGATCGTCAGCGTTGGGGCCGTCGCCGCGAAAGCGAAGCGGACGGGGCAGTCCGTGGCGGCCGGCGCGGGTCGGCGCTTCGTCTTCGGGCTGGGTCCCCCGTTGCTGCTGGGCGCGTTGCTGACGGTCGCCCTTTGGAACGCTGGGCAGGTGGCGTTGCTCCCCCCGATGTGGTTGCTCGTGTACGGGACCGCCTTGACGACGGCCGGCTCCTACACGGTTGCTGCGATCCCTGCCATGGGTTGCGCGTTCTTGGTCCTCGGAGCGGCGGCGCTCCAAGCCGGATCCGCTTGGGGAGACCACTTCATGGCAGCGGGCTTCGGCGGGGTCAACTTGGTTGGAGGCCTCGTGGTGCTGCGGAGGCACGGTGGGTAGCGCGAGCGAGACGCACCGCGACGATCCCGCCGCCACGGGCCCGCCCCTGCGTGCCGCGGGCGTAGCCGGGTCGGCCCGCGGGCTGGACAACGTCATCCACCAGCGAGTCAGACTGGGCATCGCGTCGGCGCTCGCGGCCGGCGAGGCGCTCAGCTTCACCCGCCTCAAGGACCTCTTGGGCCTCACCGACGGCAACCTGAGCGTGCACCTGCAAAAACTGGAGAAGGCCGGCTACGTCTCCTGCGAGAAGACATTGAAGAAGCCCAGCCTCGTCGCCGTCTCCCGCTACCGCTTGACTCGCATCGGCCGGGATGCCCTGCAAGCGTATCTGTCCCAGATGGAAGCGATCGTCGAGGCCGCCCGCCGGGATGTGGAGGGGGCGTAGCCCTCCGCCCAAGGGTCGACGTCCGCGGTCAGGCAGCCGCTGGGTCTACGGGACGGGCGTAGCCTCCGCGCACGGGTCGAGGTTCGCGCACCGGTCGAGATCAGAGGCCGCCGGCGACGACCGGGGCCGCCGAGACGACCAGCTCCATCCGCCCGCCTGGCAGGCCCCATGCGACGTCGGCGCGCAGCAGTCCGCGAAGCAAGCCTAGTCCGACGCCGGCGTAGCCTTTCGGTCCCCGGCTCGGTTGCAGGCGCCAGCCGCCCCGAGACTCCGGCATCGCCTCCGCCCGCAACTTCGCCGGGAGGCCGGAGACCGCACCCGCTCCGGCGATCAGCCTCGCGGAGACCCAGCCGGGCACGAGACCGACAGACGCCTCCCCCCGGGCCAGCCAGTAGCGCGAGCCCGCGTAGTCGCGAAACGGGTGTCCGGGCAGGGTGCCGGCCCCGCCGAGAAAGTGCAGGAGGTGGGCGGGCGCACTGCTGGACGTCGCACCAGCGGCGAACTTCGCCATCGCCCTGCGGTCCAGGTCTTGGCTGGCCAGCTGCACCTCCGCCCGGACCCCCAGCTTGCCTAGACGGACGCCGTTCCAGCGAGCCGCCCCCGCCGAGGCCGCCGTCTGGGCTCCCCACGAGCCGCGCCCGCCCCAGCGGCGCGCGTATTCGGCCTCGGCGCCGGCAAGCACGCCTTCTTCCACCGCGCGCACGGGCCGGAAGACCGCTTGACCGACGGCGGCCTCGACCAGCGCTTGGCCTGTGGCGTCATGCCGTTCGCGGAACAACGAGAGGCGCACCGACGACTCCTCGCCGGCCCCGAACTCGACCGTCGCCCTCCCCCCGCGGGCGAACCAGGGGTCCGTGTAGTCGCGACCGAAAAGCGTCGCCACCGTGTTCACTGCGCCCGCCGCGCCCGGCAGCGGGCCCAAGTCGCGCAGCTGCCGCACGAACGCCTCCATGCGGAAATCCGCGCCGCCCGCCCGCCAAGCCGCGCGCCACGTGGCGGAGCCCCGTCGCTCGCCCGCGCCCGCCAGTCCGCCGACCCCAGCCAGCGCCTCCAGCTTCGGCCACGGCGGCGAGGGCGAGAACGACGCGCCCCCTCCCAGGAACAGTCCCTCGGCGCGGTTGGCCCGGAGCACCGACGAGAAGCGGTCTGCGTGAAGCCGAAGCCTCGGGAGCCGTCCCGCCAGACGAGTTCGCGCCGCCGCTCGCGCTTCCGCGTCCAGTCGCGCCATGCTCACGGGAGCCAGCCCCTCTTCGGCGAGTTCGTCCAGCAACCCGCCGTCGAACTCGCCGCCGCCCTCCTCCGGCGACGCGAACGTCACGCGAGGGCCGAGGAAGAAGTCCTCCGCAAGCTCCGGCTCGAAGTCGTAGGACGCCACCTGGAGGACGGCGCGGATCACCGTCCCGAAGGGGAGATCGAGTTCAGGCCGCTCCCGGCGCACCTCGATCTGCTGGCGGTAGGGGAGCCAGTAGCCCTCGTCCCAGAGCGCGTGCTCCAGAACGACCCGCACGTAGTCCGAGCGGGGGTCCACGTAGGCCGCCGCCGTGAAGCTGAACTCCAGCCGCGCCAGCGCGCCCGTCTCGCCCTCCACGAACAGGCTTCCGAGGAACGCGGGCTGGTCGGAGCGACGGGGCTCGACCTCGACTTCGTAGACGCGAACGGGCGCGGCGGCGCGGGGCAGCAGCATCGTCAGCGAGTCGGCCAATCGGTACCGGTAGACCGTGCTCGCGTCGCTTCCG
The DNA here is from genome assembly GCA_958295645.1 of Longimicrobiales bacterium. Lineage (GTDB taxonomy): Bacteria > Gemmatimonadota > Gemmatimonadetes > Longimicrobiales > Gaopeijiaceae. The sequence continues at coordinate 1,619,754 of OY282361.1, read as the reverse complement.
AGCGGATGGGGGACGCTCCGCACGTCGAGACCCTGGCCGATCTCGATCTGCTCGCCGTACCCGTCCTGGACGATCGTCAGCCGGTCCAGGTAGTACTCGAAGTCGCGGACGGGGAGCAGCTCGCGACGGCGGTGCGCGCGGACGATCTGGCGGGTTCGGCCCTCTTCGCCCCTGTACACGTCCACGGCCGCCTGGTCCACGCGCAGAGGGACGGGCGCGCCGCCGCCTTCGCGGTCCAGGTAGAAGTAGATGCGGCTTTGGGCGCGGGCGCTGTAGGCGACGGGCGGCGGATTGCGCCACAGAGCGGAGGCGCGCGCGACCAAGGCGAGCACGGCCGGGTCGTCGAAGGGAGCCTGCTGGGACGCCAAGCTGGCGGCGGGAACGGCGGTGCCGGCGAGAACCGCCAGCAGGGACAGCGCGCCGGGAAGGGCTCCCCGGCGTGGCTTGGTCACATGACGTCTTTGAGCGCGAGCCCGTTCTTCTTCAAGAATGCGGACAGTCCGACCTTGTCGATCGACCTCAACGTCGACGCCGACACCTTGATGCGGATCGACTTGCCCAGCTCGGGGACGAAAATCCGCTTCTTCTGGAGATTGGGCAGCTGGCGCCGCTTGGTCTTGTTGTGAGCGTGGGAGACGTTGCACCCCGTGAGCGGCCGCTTTCCCGTGATATCGCACTTCCTGGACATTTGGTCTCCTTGGGTCTCGCCCCGGCGCTCCGTTCCGCTCCGGCGTTCGGCTCGACTCCGGGCGGCTACTTCTCTTCCCGGAACAACGCGTGGCCGCGGATCACCGGGTCGTAGCGCTTGAGCTCGAGCCGCTTGGGCGTGTTGCGCTTGTTCTTGGTCGTGGTGAAGCGGTACGGGCTCTCCGTACTGCACATCTTGACGGTGACGCGGGGACCGCCCTTGCCGGTCTTGGCCACGATCCGCTCCTTGCTGGGTCTGCCGTTGCTGGTCTTGCCGTTGCGAGCCTTCAAGAATAGTCCCGTTGACGGCACCCGTCCAGTGGGACTACCTTTCAAGGCTGTTCTCGATCCTTCCGCCGCCCGTTGCCGGGCCCCGAGCCGAGCGCCCCATGAAGAAAGGCATCCATCCCGACTACCGGCCCGTCGTCTTCCAGGACGTCGCGACCGGCTACGCGTTCCTGACCCGCTCGACCGTCCCCACCAAGCGCACGATCGAATGGGAAGACGGCAAGGAGTATCCGTTGCTCACGCTCGAAGTGTCGTCCTCGTCGCATCCCTTCTATACCGGCACGCAACGCCTGCTCGACAGCGCCGGACGCGTGGAGCGCTTCCAGCGGCGCTACAGCGGAGGCGACTGAACAGTTCGGCCCGATTCAGTCTTCCGACTGCCCCTCTTCGACCTCGGCGTAGGCGTCGTGCTCGTGGATCGACTCGAAGTTGACCACGTGGACGCGGAACCAGGACACCTGCGGGAGGGCGCGCAATCGCACGGTCGCCTCGCGCACCAAGTCTTCGACGAAGCGCGGGTTGTCGTAGGCGCGTTCGGTGACCCATTTCTCGTCCGTTCGCTTGAGGACGGGGTACAGGCCGCAGGACGCCGACGCCTCCACTAGGCTCACGACCTCCTCGATCCACAGCTCCCCGGAGAACCGGGCCTGGACGGTCACCATGCTCCGCTGGTTGTGGGCGCCGCGGGCGCTGATCTCGCGCGAGCACGGGCACAGCGTGGTGACCGGAGTCTTCACGGTCAGCACGAAGTCGTTCGCTTCGCCGCTGGCCGCCTCGAACGCGCAGTCGTACGAAAGCCGTCCTTCGGCCCCGGTCACGGGGGCCCGCTTGGCGATGAAATAGGGGAACGAGACGCGCAGGTAGGCCGTCCGGGCGTCGAGCCGGCCTCGCATCCGGCGGAGCACGCCGGGCAAGGCCTCGACGGAGATCTCGCCGTCGTAGGCGTTGAGGATCTCCAGGAACCGGCTCATGTGGGTGCCCTTGAAGTGGTGCGGGAGGTCCACGGACATGTCGATGTTCGCGACGGTGTGCTGGACGGTTCCGCCGCGCTCCCGCACCGCGATGGGGAAGCGGATGTTCTTGACCCCGACCTTGGCGATGGGGACCTGTCGGCTGTCGGGATGCGCCTGCACGTCGACCAGGTCGGCGGAACTGGGCGCGTTCACGGGGCGGCATCCTCCGGCAAGCGAGCCGCGTCCATTTCTTCGCGCCGTCGGTCGTCGATCTTCTTCATCTTCTTGCCCACCGCGGCCGCCAAGTCGATGGCGCGGCTGTTCGCAAAGTTCAGCAACGCTATGCACACGTCCGCCGATTCGTCGGCGAAGTCCTCGTCGCGCACCTTGCGCCCCTTCCACGCCTTCTTTTCGAGGTTGGCCAGCTCGCCGGTCTCGCCGGCCAGCTCCAGGGCGAAGAAGCGGGGCGAACGGTAGGGGAAGGCGGCGTTCTGGTAGCGGCGGAACTCGGCCTGCAACGCGCGGAGGCCCTCGTAGTCCGCCGGGAGCGCGTCCGCGGTTCGGTCCTCTGCGGAGCTGTTCATGGGTGATCGTCCAGCGTTCGGGTGCGCCGCGCCGAAATCGCTTCTCCGGGACGGAGCCGGGCCGCGGCGGACAAGAGAGGAAGGGTCGCGTAATGGACGGACCCCATGCAAAAAACTAACGGCTGAGCGATTTTCTTTTCGACATGGGCACTTCCAGACTGCCGAAGCCGGATTCGCGAGCCTCCGGCGAGACGCGCACCGCTACCGAGGCCGACCTTTCTCGCCTCCTGAGGGCGACCAGCCGCACGTTCGCGTTGGGCATCGAAATGCTGAGCCGTCCGCTACGAGAGGAGGTGCGCTTGGCCTACCTGGCGCTCCGCGTGTCCGACTACCTGGAGGACAACCGCGTGATGGCCACTGGGCGCAAGGCGATGGCGCTGCGACTCTGGCACGACGTGCTGCTCCGTCGCGCGGACGTGGACGACTTCATGGAGGCGCTGGCGGGAGACGGCCGACGAGATCCCATTCCGGACGCCGAAGCGGCCTACGCGGCTTCGGACATCGTCCGCGGGCTGGACGCTTTGGGCGAGGAGGCCCGCGACGTGATCGCGACGCACGCCTCCCGTTCGACCATGGGCATGGCCCGCTGGGCCGAGCGCGGACCCCGGTTCGAAGACGAAGCCGACCTGGACGACTACATGCACGAAGTGGCGGGACGGGTGGGCCACCTCCTCACCGGTCTCTTCGCGTTGCGGTCGGCCCGCGTCCGCCGACGCAGGGATCGCATGATGGAGCCGGCGCGGCAGTTCGGCTTGGCCCTGCAGACCGTCAACGTCATTCGCGGCCTGCCCACCGACCGGGAGCGGGGATGGGTCTTCGTGCCCCGATCCTTCCTGCCGCCGGGGCTGGAGCCCGCCGCGATCTTCGACGCCGAGAACCAGGCGGCGGCCATGACCGCGGTCGCTCTCCTGGCCGCCAAGGCCGACCGTCACTTCGAGGCGGCCCGGACGTACGTTCGCCTCTTGCCTCGAAGCCTGCCGCGCGTCCGTCTGTTCTGCCTCCTGCCGCTGTTCTTCGGCGTGCGCACCCTGGCGGCGAGCCGCGCCAATCCGGAGGTGCTGTCCGGGGAAGTGAAGATCGCGCGCCGGGACGTTCGGGCGATCAAGCGCCGGGCGACGCTGTTCGGGACGTCCAACGCTTGGGTGCGCTGGTACTGCGGCCGCTTGGCCTCTGCGCCGGGCGGCGGGACCGTTGCCGCGCCCAGCGGGGTTGCCGCGCAATGACGGCCGGGCAGGGCGGGGCGCCGCCGCTCGGGACGGCCGCACTGTGAGCCCGGCGAACCGGAGCGCGAGCGGGCAGGCCGATTCGGCAAGCGCCGTTCGCGTGGGCGTGCTGGTGGTTTCGGACCGCTCCTCGCGCGGGGAGCGCGAAGACAGGGGAGGGCCGGCCGTCCTTGCCTATCTGTCCGCGGCGCTGGCCTGTCCCTGGCAGGCCGTCTCCAGAGTGGTCCCCGACGAGGCGGACGTCGTGCGGGCCACGTTGGTGGAGCTGGTCGACGAAGCAGGTTGCTCTCTGGTGATCACGACCGGCGGCACCGGCCCGGCTCCGCGCGACGTGACGCCCGAAGCCACCGTGGCCGTCCTGGACAAGGAGCTGCCCGGCTTCGGCGAGGCGATGCGCGCCGTCTCTCTTCCCCGCGTTCCCACGGCCGTGCTGTCCCGCCAGACTGCGGGCACCCGGGGCCGCGCGCTCATCCTCAACCTGCCCGGATCGCCGAGAGCCGTGGCGGAATGCCTCGACGCCGTGTTTGCCGCCGTCCCCGACTGCATCGACCTCGTAGGCGGCCCTCGTCTGGAGACGGTCCCGGACCGTGTGAAGGCGTACCGTCCCCACGACTAGCTCCTCCGTCGGTCCGTCGTTCCCCGTGCCGTCCGCCTGCCAGGCAAAGGATTGACTTTCGTCCGACGGCAAGCGACGTTGGAGGGCTGGACATGGCGCGGCGCGCCTTTGGGTTCCTCATTCGACCGAGAATCATGGCCAAGAAGGGCAAACTGGAGAAGAACGAGCGACGGGCCCGCTTGATCGACAAGCACGCCGCGAAGCGCAAGGAGTTGGGAGCCGTGGTGCGGGATCCCGAGGCCACCCCGGGAGAGAAGCGCCAAGCGATGGCCGCGCTCCAGACGATGCCACGAGATTCCGCGGCCGCGCGCTACCGCAACCGGTGTCAGATGTCGGGCCGGCCCCGCGGGTTCATTCGCAAGTTCGGCCTTTCCCGGATCGCGTTCCGGGACATGTCCCTCCACGGCCTGATTCCGGGCGTCCGCAAGTCGTCCTGGTAGGCGTCCGCAGGTCGCTCTGACCGAGTGGGGCGGTCGGTGGCGGGAGCCGGTCCCGTCGGCGGGGGCGCATCGCCGGTGTGGGAGAGCGTGTCCGTGGCTTGGCGGGTTGTGTCGTCTGCCGCTTCCTTGGCCGCCTTTGCGGCCTCTCGCGCAGCCGTGGCCGAGTCCAGCGCCCTGAAGCGTTGCGAAGCCGGGACGATCCGCCCCGCGATCCTCAACGGAGGGTCGTTGTAGGGGTCGCCCGCCGTGGCCAGCGCCTCTTCCGTGTAGCGGCTGCCCGGGTTCCACAGGACCCACTCTCGGATGCCGGTGTCGTAGGTCGCCTGGATTTGCGCCCGCACTTCAGGCGCACCGTACCGAGGTTTCCCCAGCGAGAAGTCCTGCAGCCAAGGCCGCGTGGCGCCCGCGCCGGGAACCGGGGCCGACCGCTTCAGCGCTTCGGCGAGGGCGGCGTGCACGATCTCGTAAGGATGCGCGTTGGGCGCGTCGAACCCGAAGCTGCCCCGCCAGTAGTGGCTGGGATACACCATCGGCAACGCCACGTCCACCACGTCGATGAAGGACTCCCACACTTGCCCGATGCCCACGTCCTGGTACGCGGAGGTCGTGACCCCGAACACGTCGGCGGTCACTCGCACGTCCAAGTCGGAAAGGGCCTCGCGGCTGTGCGCCAGAAAGGCCCGAATGGCCTCCGCCTTCGTCGTGCCGCCCTGGTCCGGAAACCGGGCTCGGGCCAACGCCGACCGAGGCGCGTCCGGAAAGCGCACGTAGTCCCACTGAATCTCGGGAAACCCCATCTCCGCCACTTCCCGCGCGATGGCCACATGGTAGTTCCACACTTCCCGCTTGTACGGATTCAGCCAGACCAAGCCCTTGTCGTCGACCCAAACGCCCCCGCTCGAGTCCTGCACCGCCAACTCCGGCCTGGCCGCGGCGAGAAGCGGGTCCTTCACGATCACGATGCGCGCCACCGGGTACACGCCCGCCTCCGCAAGCTTCTCCAGCAGGCCCCGAAGGTTGCCGATGCGAATCTCTCCCGTCGCCCCCACCGCAGTCGCCTCCGGGATCTGCGAACGGTGGCTGACGTATCCCGTCGCGTCCTTCACGTCGATGACGAACGTGTTGATCTCGGTGCTGTCGGCCAGCCGGACGAGCGCAGCCAACCGTCGTCGCGACCCCGCCGACCAGGCATTGACGTAGAGGCCGCGGACGTGCTCCGGACGGGTGAACTGGGGTCGGACCGGGGCCTCGGCGGTGGACGGCTCCTGGGCCGTTGCGCTGGCGGGCGGCCTAGCGGCCAAGCCGACGGGGAGAGAGGGAAGAACCGCGAGGAGGACGGGGAGCAACGAGGGCATCGCGAAAGATAACTTGTGCGGCCGATGCCCGTCGCTATCTTGGGGACGACGACGCGGGCGGCCTGGCAAGCCGCAAGGGCGTCGCCCGGCCGTCTGGCTGGGCGCCCGTTGGTCCAGGGGCCATAGCTCAGCTGGGAGAGCGCTGGCTTTGCAAGCCAGAGGTCACCGGTTCGATCCCGGTTGGCTCCATTTCGGGCGCGGCGCGTGTTCGGGCGCCCTATTCCAGCGCTTGGAATGCCGCGTCGGACCTGTCCCGGTAGACAGCCGCCCGACTACGCCGTCGACCCCGAGCCGGCCAAGCTGTTCGCCGATGGACCGAAGGACTTGAGCCACCCTGGGAGGCGGCCCAGCACGAAGATCGCGATCAGCGTCCGGCCGGCTTGCCTGCTCGACTCGGGCGGGTATGGGACGCTTGAGCTTTCGGTTCTCCCTTTTCCTGCTCGTCAGTCACCTCGCAAAACGCAGTCCAGTAGGCTGCGGTGACGTTCGCCATGCTCCGGCGAAGGAGATCGTCGGCCTTCCAGGGGTAGACTTCTTCGTACTTGGCCACGGGCCACAGGTCGAAGAGGGAGCCGTACCCGCGGATGAACGCCGCCGCTCGCTTGCGCGGACTTGGCGCAGTCGTGGATGGCCGAACCTGTGCTGGCCGCGTCGGCGCCCGCTCGCCTGCTTCGGCGACCTGGACCGGATCGTCGTTCGATCCTGGCTTGCTCACCACCACCTCTCCTTCCTCATGCCTCCATCAGCTTCCGCTGGCGTTCGCCGTTCGAACGCAGCGAGGGTCGCGGGCCAGGGCGCACAGCACGGCCAGCAACGGCCGCCCCTCCCGGTTCATGCTCCATAGGCGTCGGTCACCGGCGGCGCAGCGGATCGACCACGGCCAGGAAAGGGAAACGGTGAAAGTCGGTGTCGCGAGTGCAGATTCGCCCGATCCCGTGCTCGCGCATGAGGATCACGGCGACATTCTTCCAGAAGACGAGCGCAGGGGACTTGGAACTCCGAGTCGTCGTTGGCGGCATAGAGCAGTACGTTGGTGTCCAGGACCAGCACGGACTACTCGTCGCCCATTGCGCGAGCCAGCGCTTCCCGGTCGGACACGTCGACGAACTCGGGCCCCATCTTCCACGAAGGCAACGAAGACGGATCGTCGGCCGCCGACTCGGGACTCTCGTCGAGAATGCGCCGCAAGCCCGCCTCGACCAATGCGGACATGGTCGTGTCCCGGCGGGCCACCTCGACCCGCAATCGCCGCATCACGGTGTCGTCGATGTTCAGAGTGGTCTTCATATGGGAGACCATATCGCCCATATGGTCTCCCGTCAACGGGATGCGGCTGGAGCGTTGCTAAGCCGAGGAGCCTTCGCGAACGCCTTCAGAACCCGTCACCGCATCTCCACGTACCTCGCCAGCCGCTCCAGTTCGTCGTCGTCCACGTACTTGCCGATCTCGCGCCGGAACTGGCCGAGCGTCCTGTAGGGGCGGTACTCCTGGAACTCGTGGAGCATGCGGGCGCCGACGCCGGGGATGCTCAGAATGGCCTCTTCGGAGGCCGTGTTGAGGTCGATGCGGACATAGACGTACTGGGCGAGCCGAGCGAGTTCGTCGTCGTCCACGTACTTGCCGATCTCGCGATGGAACTGGGCGAGTGCCCTGTAGGGACGGTATTCCTCGAACTCGTGGTGCATGCGAGCGCCGACGCCGGGGATCAGCAGGATCTCGTCTTCGGTGGCGTCGTTCAGGTCGATCGGCACCCACACGGCGCCGTAGATCGCGTCGAACTGGTCTTCGGACGCGTGGGCGGCGACGACTTCGTGGAGCGCCGACGCGCGCAGGAAGGGACGGGCCGCGACGATGGCCTCAACGGCCTCCGCGTCCAGGCCCGGCACGGCGGCGAGTTGCTCGGCGGAGGCCAAGTTGGCGTTGACGAGGCCCTGGCCCTCGCCGACTTGCGCGCTCGCGGGATGGGGAACCAGCGAACCGGCCAAGGCTGCGGCAAGCCCCAACAGCAAGGCTCGCACTCCCGAGATACGTGTCGTCGTCCTGCTTCGCGTTGCCGCGATCCTCGTTTTGTCCGTCATCTCCATGTCTCCCGTGTGCTTTCGTTGTGATTGATTGTTGCGCACGGCTGCCCCGGCGCGACTATGTCTCGGCCCGTCCCGTCCGCCTGTCGGCGTGGAGCGCCGGATGCCTCCATCCGGCCAGCATGCCCAGCAACCCCAACTGCACCATCGCCGCGGGCGCGAGCGCAGGCAAGGCGCCCCGCAGGCTCTCGGCAAGTAGGCCAAGGCTGGCGAAGGACGCATCCTCCGCACGGGCGGGAAGCGTCTCCAGCATCATCTCCATCTCGAACTCGAAGTTGGCGCGCAAGTGAAAATACACGCCCAAGAGGCCAGCCAGGGCGCAGGCCGCCATCACGGCCTGCAACGCGCGCACCGAAGGCCGGCTGGGCCGCAACGCGACCCAAATGCAAGAGCCGGCGCCCGTGCCGAGAACGACCAGCGGGATCCACTGGGCGGCGTCTTCGTAGTGGCCGAGGAGGCCGAGTTCGGCCGCGATTCCGGCCGTGCCCGCAAGCACAAGGAGGAGGACGAACCGCCGCCAGGGCTCGATGTCCGGTGGCGGGCGGCGCGGAGGAGATGTCCGTGGCGACGTGTTCACGGATCGCAGAATGTCCGCCGAGCGCCCCGGGGCGCAACTTTCGGCCTTCCCGCGCGTACCGTATTATCAGAGAAAGTCGTCAATGCTGCTCAAGGAGACCGACGAATGACACGCAACCGCACGTTCTCGCCCGCCGCCCGCGTCAGCGCCGCCCTGGCCGCCCGGATCCGATTCCGCCGGCCCTCCCGTGCCGCCGTCTTCCCGGCCCACGCGGTTCGGGTTTGCTCGGGCTTGGCGTCTCTCGCCGTCCTGGCCGCCACCGCCTGCGCGCCCGCCGCGGACTCCGGCGGCTCCGTCTCCATCGACTTCGAGCGCTACGAGCTGGCCAACGGGCTCGACGTCGTCCTCCATGTGGACCGGTCCGACCCGGTAGCCGCCGTGGCGATGACCTTCCACGTCGGTTCGGCGCGCGAGGTCGAGGGCCGCACGGGCTTCGCGCACCTGTTCGAGCATCTCTTCTTTCTGAACTCGGAGAACTTGGGCGCCGGGGGGTTGGATCGGCTCATGACGCGGATCGGGAGCTCGACGAACGGCTCCACCAGCCGCGACCGCACCAACTACTTCGAGGTCGTCCCCGTCGATGGGCTGGAGAAGGCGCTTTGGGCGGAGTCCGACAAGCTGGGCTTCTTCATCAACACGGTGACGGAGTCGGTGGTAGCGAAGGAGAAGCAGGTCGTCAAGAACGAGAAGCGCCAACGCGTGGACAACCGGCCGTACGGCCACACCAGCTTCGTCGTGGACCGTGCCCTGTATCCGGAGGGCCATCCGTATCGCTGGCAGGTCATCGGCTCGTTGCAGGACTTGGACGCGGCGACGCTGGAAGACGTGAAGGAGTTCCACGCGCGCTGGTACGGTCCCAACAACGCGACGCTGGTGGTGGCCGGCGACATCGACGTGGCGCAGACGAAGGCGTGGGTCGAGAAGTACTTCGGCGAGATTCCCGCCCGCGAGACGCCCGTTGCCGCCGAGCCCCCGGTGGTCCAGTTGGCCGCGAGCAAGCGCCTGATGCACGAGGACGCCTTCGCCCGCTTGCCGCGCCTCACGCTGTCCTGGCCGACGCCTCCGCGCTATCACCCGGACGCCTATCCGCTGGCTGCGCTGGGGCTGTTGCTCGCCGACGGCAAGGCGACCCCGCTGTACGAGGTGCTGGTGGAGGAGGAAGGGGTGGCGCCGGGGGTCTTGGCGTTCAGCTCCGGCAGCGAGCTTGCCGGGACCTTCCAGGTGGCCGTGGGCGCATTCGCCGGGACGGACTTGGATCGCGTGCAGGCGGCGGTCGAGACGGCGTTTCGGCGATTTGAGGAGCAGGGGGTTGGCGAGGCCGAGCTTCGCCGCGTCAAGGCGGGGACGGAGACGGCCTTCCACGGGCGTCTGTCGAGCGTGCTGGGCAAGGCGTTTCAGCTGGCCGAGTACGCGATCTTCACGGGCGATCCGGGCTTCGCGGCCGAGGATCTGCGACGGACGCTCGGCGTCACCGAAGCAGACGTGATGCGGGCCTATCGGACGTACGTGGCCGGCCAACCCTACGTGGCCGCCAGCTTCGTGCCGCAGGGCGAAGCCGAACTGGCTCTGGAGGAATCGGAGCCGGCCGAGGTGGTCGAGGAGCCCATCCTGCAGGGCGCGGAGGCCGAGTTCACGGCCGTCTGGGGGGAAGAACGCTCGGCGATGGGATCGTTCGATCGCTCGGTGGAACCCCCGTTCGGGCCGCCCCCGAGCCTGACGGCGCCGCAGGTCTGGGAGGAGACGTTGGGCAACGGCCTGCGCCTCCTTGGCATCGAGGATCGGGAGACTCCCCTGGTGAACTTCGAGCTGCACTTCCGCGGAGGCCTGCGGTTGGAGGAAAGGGGCCGGACCGGCGTCGCCAACCTGCTGGCCGAGACGATGCTGGAGGGGACGGCGAACCGGACGCCCGAAGAGCTGGAGCAGGCGATGGACATGCTGGGCGCCTCCATCCGCGCATCGGCGGGCTTGCGTTCGTTCACGATCTCGGGGAGCGTTCTGCGCCGGAACTACGCGGAAGCGATGGCCCTGCTGGAGGAGATTCTCCTGGAGCCGCGCTTCGATCCGGACCGGTACGAGCTGGCCAAGCAGCGGGTGGCGAACCAGTTGCGGCGCGCGGAGGCGGTGCCGGGACTAGTGGCGGCCTCCGCGTTCGGCCGGCTGGTTTACGGAGACCACATCCTGGCGGAGAACCCGGAAGGGACGGTCGAGTCCGTGCAGGCGACGACGTTGGAGGACTTGCAAACCTACTACGGCCTTGCGCTGGTTCCCGCCGCGGCTGCCTTCCATGTCGCGGGAGCCGTGTCTGCGACGGAGGCGGCCGCGCCCTTGGCCGGCCTGGCCGCTCGCTGGACGGCGCAAGATGCGCCCGAGCTTCCCGCGCCGCCGCAGTGGACGCCGGAGCGCGCGGGCCTGTACTTCGTCGACGTGCCGGGCGCCAAGCAGTCCGTGCTGCACATTGGACGCCTCTCGCTGGCCGAGACCGACGACGAATACTACCCCGCCACGGTCATGAACTTCCGCCTCGGGGGCGGCGGCTTCACGTCGGATTTGACGCAGGTGCTCCGGGAAGGGAAGGGCTACACCTACGGCATCGGGTCGAGGTTTGCCGGGAGCGACTGGCCCGGGCCGTTCACGATCTCCTCCTCGGTGCGGTCCAACGTGACGCTGGAGGCGCTCGAGCTCGTCAAGGACATCGTGGAGCGCCACGGCCCCGAGTTCGACGAGGCGGACCTGGCAGCGACCCGGGGATTCCTGCTGCGCGCCAACGCGGGGGCGTTCGAGACGCTGGGCGCCAAGCTGCGAGTCGTGCGGGCCGTCAGCCTCTACGGCTTCGAGCCGGACTACCTGCTCGACCGCGAGAACGTGGTGCGCGACATGACGATCGCGCGCGTCCGCGAACTTGCGCGGCAGCACCTCGACACCGAGGGCATGATCTGGCTCGTCGTGGGGGACGCCGAAACGCAAATGGGCCGGTTGGCCGCGCTGGGACTCGGCGAACCCGTGCTTCTGGACAGGACCGGGCGGCCCGTGGGCTGACCGGCCGAGGGCTCCCGGGCACGTCTTCCGTCACCCCTCCGCCGTCCTACTGGCTGGCGCCCCTGCGGCGCGACGGCAGAACCCGACCCGGCAACGCGTAGAGAATCTCGCCGTTCTCCACGACGAACTCGCCGGCGACCAGCACGTGGTCGATGCCGGCTGCGTGCTGGTGCGGCTCGAAGACGGTGGCTCGGTCGGCCAGCGCCTCCAAGTCGAAGATCACCAAGTCGGCCCATGCGCCTTCGCGGACGATCCCTCGGTCGGCCAACCCCATGATGCGCGCAGGGAGCGAAGTCTGGGAGCGGACCGCGGCTTCGAGAGGGAGAGCGCCGGCAACGAGCGCGTAGTGGCGGATCTTGCGCGGGAACGTGCCGTAGAAGCGGGGATGCACGGGGCCGTCCGCCGCCTGGGCGATGCCGCCGTCCGAGGCGGTGGCCACCCAGGGCTGCGCCGCGTAGTTCTCGACGTCCGCTTCCGACATGGAGAAGCCCCGCAGGCGGCCGCCTCCCCGAACCTCGGGATTTCCCTTGAGCTGCAGGTCGATGGCTGCCTGGACGAAGCCGACTCCCCAGGCTCCGGCCACCTCGGCCAGGGACTTGCCCACCAAGCTCGCGTCGGGGTAGTCCATGACGACGATGCGGTCCGCGCCGCCGCGACGGCTGATTTCGTGCGCCGCGTCCTGCCGTATCCTTTCTTCGGCGCCGTCCCGGGCGAGCGCCAAGCGGAACATCTCGCCGGGCGGGCGGGCGTCTTCGGGGCGTTCGGCGGCGGGGTCCCGGAGAGCCCAGCGCGGCAGCAGGACGGTGCGCCCGTCGGTGCCGCTGGTCGCGTACGGGTATTGATCCGCCCACACGCGGACGCCTTCCTGGCGCGCGCGCTCGATCAGCTGGATCGCGGAGGCGCTCGACCCCCAGAAGTGCGCGCCCTTGGCCTTGATGTGCGAGGCCACGACCCGGATTCCCGTGCGGCGGCCGATCTCGATGGTCTCCAGGACGGCGTCCTGCAGGGTCGGCGGGCCGGCCGGATCTTGGCTGGGCCAGTACCACATGGGGTCGGAGCCTTCCGCGCGCTGGTGCGAGACGTACACGCCGTCGTAGGGGACCAGCTCGGCGGCCATGGCCACGATCTCGCCGGTCTCGCTCCAACGGCCCGGCGTGTACTCCAGCCCGGCCGACAGACCCGCCGCGCCCTCCGCCATGGCCTGCCGAACCATCGCCCGCATCCGCTCGACTTCGGCCTCTGCGGCCGGCCGCCGGTAGTCCTCCTCCATAACCAAGCCCCGGATCGTGCCGTGCCCGGCCAGCAGCATCACGTTCGGCCCGACCCCCTGGGACTCCAACAGCGCCCGCTGCTCGGCGATGGGCCACGGCGACCGGCCGTCCTGGTTGACCACGATCGTCGTCACGCCCTGCGAGACCACGTTCGGCGCGGCCTTGCGGTGCAGCGAGTCCGTCCGAATCGTCGCTCCGCCGATCTCGCGATTGCCGTCGTCCGCGTGCGAGTGGATGTCGATGAAGCCCGGCGACACGTAGCGGTCCGCGGCGTCGATCACCCGGCGAGCCTTCGCTCCAGGCAGGAGCCCCACGGCAACGATGCGCCCGTCTCGAATCCCGATGTCGGCGCGGAACCAGGGATTGCCGGCGCCGTCGAGCACGCGCGCGCCCGCGATCAGCAGGTCGTACTGGTCCTGGTCCTGGGCCGTCGCCGAGCCCGCGGCCGCAAGGCTCGCCAAGACGACATGCGAGAGGGAGAAGAAGGCGAGGGCGGCGGTGCGGGCGGAGCGGAGCATGGCGGGCTACCAGACGATTGGCGCCAAGCCCAGCTTCGTCTCGTCGAGACGCTCGACGAACCATATGGTGTACACGCGCAGTTCGGCGGACTTGGGGCGCAGGATGAAATCCATGGAGTGGATGGTCTCGTGATTCATGGCGCTCAGCGTCTGGGTTCCCCCGTGCAGCCGGCTCTCGTCCAAGAAGACGGAGATCGGCGCCCTTCGGCCTCGCCGGAAGACGCACAGATCGTATGAGAAGGCGCCGCCCGACGCTCGGTAGGAGCACTCCACCACGGGGGCGCGGGCCAAGCGCTTCAGCACGATCGCCGGATTCGGATCCACGGCCTCGGCGAACTCCCGCGAGCCGAGCGTCACGATCCTGAACGGCGTGCGCCGCCGCCTGTCCGCCAGGAGCCGTTGCGACCGCGAGCGCACGGTCAGCCCCTCGAGGGCGATGGGGTCCGGCCTCAAGCGGACGAAGAGTTCGGCGCCGGCGGCGAGGTCCAAGGCGCTCTCGGAGGCGTGGTATCCGAGCTGCTCGACGATCACCTCCCACGTCCCGGCGGGAAAGTCCGAGAACGTGAACTGGCCGTCCAGGCCGGCAAACGCATAGCGCGCGAGTTCCGGGAACTTGACGACCGCGGCGATGAGCGGCTCGCCGCTGGCCGCGTCCACGATTCGGCCGACGAGCGTAAACGTTTGTTCCTGCGCGGCCGCCGTGTCGGTGCGCTCCTGCGCGTCGGCGCCGGAAGCCATGGCGCACGCCAAGGTCGCGGCCAGACAAGTGGCGGAGCCCCTGGGCCGGTGCACTAGGCGGCCGTGCTGGCGCGTCCTCGCAAGAAAAGCGCTGCGTTGCCGGCGCGCCGCGGGACCGGTGCCAAAGCGCACGCGCCTGCTACGGCGTTCCCGTGGCCGCTCTGATCTGCCGCACGGCGGCCGCCACGCGCAGGTCCATCCCGCGGCTGCCGTACTCGGCGGAGGCCCGCGTCGGGTCCCCGGAGACGCCGCTTCCCTCGAAGCCCCCGCCCGGCGCCAGTTGGTCCAGGCGGACGTGCTGCGGGGCGAGATAGAGCAGAAGCGACGTGTCGGTGATGCCGGCGTGGCGGCCGATGGTCTCTTCGGTCTCGCCTTGCTCCATCAGCCAGTCGCGGTATCCGTTGTTCGCGTAGTAGTCGCCGATGAAGTGGACGCGTGCGCCCTCGCCGCCCCACTCCTCGTTGAGCATGGCCGCGACCGCTTCCATGCCGCGCTGGTTTCCTCCGCTGTCGCCGATGAACGCGATGTCGGTGAAACCGTGCGCGCGAAAGCTCCGGGCCGCGTACTCGAGCAGCTTCATGAAGTGCTCGTTGGGCAGGGTGATGGTCCCGGGGTAGCGCATGTGTCCGGACGGAGGATCCACGTCTCCCTCCGGCACGTAGGTCACCGCCGGCGCGACGAGGGCGTTGCCGAGTTCCCGCGCAATTCGGCGGGAGGCTTCCTCGACGATGTACTTGTGCTTGCCCGTCACCATGTGCGGGCCGTTCTGCTCGGTTCCCGCCGTGGGCAGGACGACGGTGGTGGCTCCGCCTGCGATCGCGTCGCGAACCTCGGTCCACGTCATTTCTTCGATGACGACGGAGCTCGAGGAATTCGGCGTGCCAACGCCTTCGGGACTGGACGCTTCGGAATCGGCGGCGGCGCCCGGCTCCTCGCCGTAGCCGCAGCCGGCCATCGCGGCCGCGGCCAGGAGCGGCAGAACGCGCAGTCGCCTGCCGCCCCGGCCGCGTCGCGTGGGGATGTCGCTTCTCACGGCGCTAGCCGGCCGGCGCGAAGCAGTAGAAGAGCCCGGCCCCGCCCGTGCCCTCGAGGTTCTCCTGGCTGCAGCCGCGCGAAGAGTGGGCGGAGTTCCACGACGTGGGGTTCTGTCCGCCGCCCGTGCGGTCGTGGTGGCCCACGCGGGCGCTCCCCTCGCCGGCGCCGGTCCAGTTCTCGCAGTTGTCGTAGCCTTCGGCCGCGAACGCGGTCCCGTCCATGTTCGAACCGGTCAGGATGTCGTGCATGTTGGGCTGGTCGCCGCGGCCGTTCACCTGTTCGCCCTTCTCGGTGAGAATGGTCTCCTTGGCGAGGTTGGCCGCCTCGGAATGCAGCTCCTCCACCGAGTTCGCGATCAGGACCCCGGCGAAGTTGTGCCACGGCCCGCTGTCGATTCGATCCCGGGCGTGCACCGCGGCCGCGCCGCTCTCGTCGACGGTGCTCAGGTACGCCTTCCAGCCGAGGCCGCCTGCGCCCTGCGCGTAAGCCAACGACTCGCAGTGCGCGTCGGCGCCCTCGAGCCCGCCGAGGTTCGCCCCGTCGCCCGGCCCCTCGCTGGTGATGAAGAAGTTCATCTGGACGCTTTGGCCGCTCGCGGGCAAGGCAAGGGCGAAAAGGGCCATTGCCGTCGCGCACGCGCAATTCGGTTTCGTTCTCATGTCCGAGCGCCTCCTTGTGGCTGTCGGTGTTCGGTGGTCTCGCGTTCGGTCGTCGTTCTGGGCCGGCGGCGCCCTCCGTCAGCCCGTGTTTCGTCCAGGCCAGGGCGCGCCCTGGTTCATCTTGGTCACGGGCCCCAGGCCCATGTAGACGAACTTCTGAACCCGCTTTCCTTCGTAGGTCTCGGTCGTGTAGATGTTGCCCTGCGAGTCCGTGGCGATGCTGTGCACCGCGAAGAAGAGCCCGGGTTGCCGCCCTCCGTCGCCGAAGGTCGTGAGGATTTCCAAGGACTGCCGGTCCATCACGTACACCTTCATGTTCTTGCCGTCGGCCACGTACATGTACGTCTGCTCCGGGTCGCGCGAGAAGGCGATGTCCCATGTGGAGCCGTCGCCCAGCGTCATGGGCGCGACGATCTTCTCCTTCACGAAGCTTCCGTCCGTACGGAACACCTGGATGCGGTCGTTGGCGCGGTCGCACACGTACACCAGACCGTCGTTGGACGGTTCGGCGCAGTGCACGGGATTGCGGAACTGCTGGGCCGGAGGCGCATTGGGGTCGTAGCGGCCCAGATCCTCGTCGCTAGGCGGGTTGCCGTAGGCGCCCCAGTAGCGCTTGAACGCGCCGGTTGCGGCGTCGAGGACCGCCACGCGCTTGTTGCCGTATCCGTCCGCCAAGTACGCTTCGTTCGCGCGCGGGTCGAACGATATCTTCGCGACGCGGCCGAAGTGCGCCGTGCTGGCGCTGTTCACCGGGCGTCCCGGCTCGCCGATCTGCATGAGGAACTGGCCGTCGCGACTGAACTTGAGGACGTGCGAGTCGGTCGGGCCGTTTCCGCCGATCCAGACGTTGTCCATGTGATCGAGGGTGATGCCGTGATTGGACGCCGGCCACGTATAGCCGTCGCCGGGTCCGCCCCAGCTGCCCGCCAAGTTGCCGTCCGGGTCGAACTCCAGGACGAAGGGGGCGGGCAGGCAGCACTCTCCGGTCGGCGGATCGGTGGCCGCGCCGATCTCCGTGCGCTCGTTGAGCGGCTCTTGCCGGTGGATCACGAAGACGTGGTCGCGCGAGTCCACGCCGACCCCAACGACCGCGCCCATCACCCAGTGGTTGGGCAGGGGTTGGGGCCAGAAGGGATCGACCTCGAAGACCGGCGCCTCGCTCGCGCCCGCGGCCGCCGCCGCGATGCGGTCTTGCGCGACGTAGATCGTGGCTGCGGCCAGCGCCAGCAGGGCGCCGGCGAGCAGGGTGCGTCTCATGCGCGTAGCTCCGTCGTTGGGAAGACATCGGGTGACCCGTGCACCATAATAGAGACGTGGCGCCCGGCCTGCCAGCTTCCGCGGGGCAGGCTCCAGCGCGGGCGAGGAGGGCGATTTCGCTCCGGCGAGGCATGACGGCGGCTCGGTGGATGCGTGGGAAGCGAGCCTCGAAACAGGCGCGGAGGGAGGACCCGGCGAGGACGTGGTGACGGCGTGACGACAAGCGTACGCGGGCCCGGCCCCCCAATCGGGACGGCGATCAGTCCGTCACCTGGAGCACGGTGCGCGCCCCGGCCCGGGCGCCTGTGCGCGACGGCGATGCGGGCGGTGGCGGCAGGACTGTGGGCCGCGGCAGCGCTTTCTCCGGCCGCCGGCGCAGAGGTGGTTCGCGGCGCTTCCGTCTCGAGCATGGAGGCCTTGGCGAGCCGCTCTCCGCCCCATGAAGTCCCGGCCCGCGTCGTCGTTCGCGCGTTCGCCAAGGCGGAGGACGGGGCCCTGTGGATCGCGGTCAGGGTGCCCTTGGCTTCGATGCGCGACGTGTCGTTCCCGCTGCGCGGCCCCGGCTACGTGGACTTGGAAGGCGCCGCCCCGATGCTGGCGGAGCAGGCGCGCTTGTGGATCGCGGACTACGTGCGCCTCTACGAAGAGGACGGCCGACTGCCCGCGCCGGAGGTGGTCGCGGCGCGGATCTCGCTGCCGTCCGATCCGTCCTTTCGCGCCTTCGAGAGCGCTCGCGCCCACGTCGCCGGCCCGCCGCTCCCGCCCGAGACCGACTTGGTGCTCGAGCAGGCGCACCTCGACGTCCTGTTGCGGACGCCGGTGGCCTCGGCGGAATCCCGGTTCTCGGTCGAGACCGCGTGGGCCCACCTCGGCCTGCGCACGACGACCGTGCTCGGCTTCACGACTCCGTCGGGCGCCGAGAGAATCTTCCAGTATCTCGGAGATCCCGGCCGGATTCGCCTTGACCCGCGCTGGAGCCAAGCGTTCCTGCGTTTCGTCCAGTTCGGCTTCCTGCACATCCTGGACGGCGTCGACCATCTCCTGTTCCTGCTGTGCCTGGTGATTCCGGCGAGGCGGTTTTGGCGCCTCGTGCCAGTCGTCACGGCGTTCACGGCGGCCCATTCCATCACCTTGGCGGCCTCGGCGCTGGGACTCGCGCCCAACGCGCTTTGGTTCCCGCCGCTCATCGAGATGCTGATTGCGGCGTCGATCTTGTACATGGCGCTGGAGAACATCGTGGGCGGAAAAGGCCGGCGGCGCTGGGCCTGGGCCTTCGGCTTCGGGCTGGTTCACGGGTTCGGCTTCTCCTTCGTGCTTCGCGACACGTTGCAGTTCGCGGGCTCGCACGCGATCTCCTCGTTGCTGGCGTTCAACGTGGGAGTCGAGCTCGGCCAGGTGGCGGTGCTGCTGGCGATGGCGCCGTGCCTCCGTTGGTTGCTGGCGAAGGCGGCCTCGAAACGCGCGACCGCGGTTGTGGTCTCCGCGCTGGCGGCGCACGCGAGCTGGCATTGGACGGCGGACGGCTGGACCCGCTTGCGCGCCTACGACTTCCGACTCCCCGCGATGGACGCGGCGTTCGCGGCAGCCGCGCTGAGATGGCTGTTGCTGCTGCTTGCCGTGGGCGCGGCGGCCTGGGCCCTGTCCGGGTGCTACCGGCGGCTGGCTGCTTGGCGCGCCGCCCGCGAGGCGCTCGCTATGCCGTCGCGCGCGCCGCGCCCCGGCGCCGAAGCCACTCCACGGTCAGAAGCAGCAGAACCGCGAAGGTGATCAGGAACGTGGCCACGGCCAGGATGGCGGGACTGATCTGCTCCCGGATGCCCGACCACATCTGCAATGGGATCGTCCGCTGGTCCACGCCGGCCATGAAGAGGACCACCACGACCTCCTCGAACGAAGTAGCGAAGGCGAATAGCGCCCCCGAGATCACGCCGGGCGCGATCAACGGAAGCTGCACCTTCCAGAACACGCGCCAGGGCGCAGCTCCGAGACTGGCCGCGGCCCGGGTCAGGTTGGCGTCGAACCCGGAGAGGGTCGCGGTGACGGTGACCACCACGAAGGGCGTCCCCAAGGCCGTGTGGGCCAGGATCAAGCCGAGATGCGTCTGCACGAGGTTGAGCCCGAACAGATCGGGAAGCACGCGCCCGTAGAACAGGAACATGCCCGTGGCCGAGATGATGACCGGCGTCACCAAGGGCGAGATGAGGACGCTCGTCACCAGCCGCCGGGCGGGCATGGCGCGGCTCGAGAGCCCGAGCGCGGCCAGCGTTCCCAGGGCCGTCGCCAAGAGCGTGGCCGCGATGCCGATCACCATGCTGTTCACGAACCCGCGCGTCCATGCTTCGTTGCCGACGATCTCGCGGTACCAACGCAGCGAGTACGCCTCCGGATCCAGGCGAAGCATCCCGTCCGTGAAGGTGAAGTAGGGCTCCGCGTTGAAGCTGAGCGGCATCATCACCAGGATCGGCGCAATCAGGAAGACGAAGACCCCGGTGCAGAACGCCACGTGGACGATTCTGCCGGCCCTGCCGTGCGAAGAGGCGCTCACCCGTTCAGCCCAGCTTCATCTTGTCCACGCCGACGAGACGGTCGTAGACGACGTAGAGCGCGCCGACCCCCGCGAGCAGGAGGACTCCCAGAGCGGAGGCCAGCTCGCGGTTGAGCGGCGACGTCTGCATGTGCTGGGCGATCTTGTTCGAGATGAGTTCTCCGCTTGCGCCGCCCACCAGCGCCGGCGTGATGTAGAAGCCGATCGCCAGGATGAAGACGAGCAGGCCGCCCGCGCCGACGCCGGACAGGGTCTGCGGCCAGTACACGCGCCAGAACGCCCGGAACGGGCTGGCGCCCAGGCTGGCGGCCGCCTTCATGTGGACCGCGGGTATGGAGCGCATGACGGAATACAACGGCAACACCATGAAGGGCAGGAGCACATGGGTCATGGCCACGAACGTGCCGATCATGTTGTACACGAGCGCCAAGCGCCCGTCGTCGGCGATCAACCCGAACCCCACCAGCATGTCGTTGACCAAGCCCTCGTTCTGAAGCAGGACGATCCACGAGGTCGTGCGCACCAGCAAGGACGTCCAAAAAGGCACCAGCACCAGCGCCAGCAGAAGGTTCTGGCGCTCCGGCCGGGCGTGCGAGATCAAGTGCGCCACCGGGTATCCCAGTAGCAGGCACAGCGCCGTGATGCCCAAGCTCACCCAAAGCGTGCGCGACAAGAGGAGCAGGTAGATGCGGCGGTTCTCTTCCTGCCTCACGACGCCCTGGCCCGGCCGGCGATCCAAGTCGAGCGCGTTCAGGTAGTAGCGCGTCGTAAAGCGCTGGCCCGCGCTCTGGATGGCGAACCACTTGTCCACCGTGCCCCATTCGGCGTCGATGCCGATCAGTTTCTCGCGAGCCGACGCGCCCGGGGCGGCCGCGAGTTCGCGCGCCGTGGTCGCGACAAGCGTGGCCATTCCACTTTCCACGCGGTTGAGCCGGCGGCCCACCTGTCCCACCCGCGCACGGTTCTCCGCTCGGACTTCTTGCAACTCGCGGGCCAGCGCCTCGTAGGCGGCGTCGCCCGGCGGGCTCAGCTGGTCCCACCCGCGCAGGGCGGCCACCGTCTCGGGAAGGGCGTCGGCCACCAGCGGGTCGTGGACGCTGCGGCGGAACATCTCCGCCAGCGGGGCCACGAACGTCGCCAGGATGAAGAGCAGGAGCGGCAGCACGAGCGCAAGCGCCCGCAACCGCGGACTCAAGAGCGGCCTGCCGCCTGCCTTCTTTCGGGAGCTCACCGGGCGCGAGCGCCTCGCTCGCTACGCCGCGCGGCTCAGCGCGCCAGCCACGAACTGAAGCGCTCGTTCATCTCGTCGGCGTTGTCGCTCCACCACTTCCAGTCCGTGAAGAGCGAGTTGCTCGAGTCGCTCGGCGGCGGCGGCAGGTGCGGCCGGATGTCGATGCCCGTCTCTTCGTGCGTGGACACGTACTCGTACGCCGAGAAGCGCAGCGGGCCGTAGGAGATGTACCGGCTGATGGCGGCTTGGTTCTCCGGCGAGGAGGCGAACACTACGTAGTCCATCGCGGCTTCCAGGTGCGGCGTCCCTGCCACGATGCCGTGCTGTCCGACGCCGGCGACGTTGCCGTCCCAGATGATTTCGAACGGCTGGTTCTCCAAGACTTGGGCGTTGAAGATGCGACCATTCCAGGCCGTGCTCATCAGCACTTCGCCGTCGGCCAGCATCTGGGGCGGTTGCGCGCCGGTCTCCCACCACACCACGTCCTCCTTGATCGTGTCCAGCTTGCGGAACGCCCGGTCGACGCCCTCCGGCGTGTCCAGCGTCGCGTAGACTTCGCTGGGCGGCACGCCGTCGGCCATCAGCGCGAACTCCAGGTTTTCCTGCGCGAACCGGCGCATTCCCCGTCGGCCCGGGAACTTCTCCAAGTCGAAGTAGTCGTTGAGCGTGGACGGCTTCTCGCCGGGGAACTTCTCCGTGTTGAACGCCACTACCGTCGCGTAGCGCAGGTTCCCGACGCTGCACTCGGTCACGCTCTCTTCGGGATAGTCTTCCACCGCGGGCGTCCCGTCGTCGGCCGGCGCCAGCGCCGCCTTGTCGGTCCGTTCGAGCAAGCCTTCGTCGCATCCGGCGACGGCGTCCGCCAAGTCCATGTCCACGACGTCCCAAAACACGTGGCCCGCTTCCACCTGAGCCCGGATCTGCGCCAAGCCTCCGTTGTAGTCGACAACGTCGACCCGGATGCCGGTGGCCGCCTCGAAGGGCTCGAACCAAGCCTTCGTCGACGCTCGTCCGTAGGAGCCGCCGAAGGAAACGATGGTCAGGGACGGGACCTCTTCTTCGCGGGCGCATCCAGAGGCGGCGAGGAGCGCAACGAAGGCGATGGCGAGCGAACGAAGCGCCCAGCGGGTTCCGGCGGTTCGGCGCGTCAGGGTCTGCTGTGGGTTTCTCATTAGGCGTCTTTCTCGTCGTCCACGTTGAGGGCGCGGCAGTCCGTAGGTGTCCAGCCGATGCGGATGCGGTCGCCCTCCAGAACCGCTCCGTGGCCGACCACGTTGGGTATCTTGGCGATGAAGTCCGTCCCGCCGCAGACGCCGAGGCGGATGCGGAGGTGGTCGCCCAGGAAGGTCATGTCCTCGATCGAGGCGTCGAGTTCGTTGGAATACAGTCCGGGCTCCGGCTGGACGGCCACGCGCTCGGGCCGAATCGAGAGCGTCGTCTCGTCCCCTTCGCGCAGGTCGGCCACCCGCAGCGCCCGGATCACCTCGTCGCCCGTCTCCACTTTGCAGATGTCGTCCTTCACGCTGGCTACGCGCCCGTGCAGGCGGTTGTTCTCGCCGATGAAGCGGGCGACGAACGAGCGTTGCGGCTCCTCGTAGAGCGCCTCGGGCTCCGCGACCTGCTCCACTTGTCCGCCGCGCAGAACCGCCACGCGATCGGACAGCACCATCGCCTCTTCCTGGTCGTGCGTCACGTACACGATGGTGACGCCCAGCGACTGGTGAATGCGGCGGATCTCGTACTGCATCTCTTCGCGCAACTGCCGGTCCAGCGCCCCCAGCGGCTCGTCCATGAGCACGAGGCCCGGCTCGAAGACGAGGGCGCGCGCGATGGCGACGCGTTGCTGCTGCCCGCCGGAAAGCTGTCCCGGATTGCGATCCTCCAGGCCCTGCAGGCGAACCAGCCTGAGCGCGCGCCGAACTCGCTCGCGCTGCTCGGTCTTGCCGATGCCGCGCACCTCGAGGGGGAAGGCGAGGTTCCGGCCCACGGTCATGTGGGGAAAGAGCGCGTAGTTCTGAAAGACCATGCCGATGCCCCGCTTGCGAGGCGGCAACGCCTGCACCGACCGGCCGCCGATTCGAATGACGCCTTTGGTCGGCGTTTCGAATCCGGCAAGCATCATCAGGCAGGTCGTCTTCCCCGAGCCCGACGGCCCCAGCAACGTGAGGAACTCGCCCTTGCGAACCTCCAGGTCCAAGTCGGTGACGACCATGGAGCGGCCGTCGTAGCTCTTGCAGACGCCGGCGAACTCGACGTAGGGGCGGTTGGAGCGAGTCGCGTCTTGGTCCATGCGGGTCGTCCTCGCAGGGCCAGAAAGAGGGCCGCCAGTCTAGGCGGACGTCGAGCCCGGACGAGTCCGGGCGAGGGAGAAGACGCCGAAAGATAATCCGAAGCGGCGCGCCGAAGCAATCGGGTACGGGAAACTCGGAACGCGGCCATGCCTGCGGCGCCCGGCGACGTCTACGATCCGCGGCCCTGTCGCTGGGCCGAACCGTCCGCCCGGGCGCGAACGGCGGCGGCCCCGCTCGCAGCCGTGCCCACCGCGACCACGACTCCGGCCCCGATCACGTTGTGCCAGAGGAATTCCACTTCCGGCGCGAAGAGACTGACGAGCCCGACGGCCGTCATCCCGGCGACCAGGCCGGCAACCGCCCCAACCTCGCGCGTGCCGGGAATCATCGCCAGCAAGAACACCCCGAGAATGGATCCGTAGAAGAACGAGCCGAACCGGTTGACCACTTCGATCAGCGACCCCAAGCTGGCCGCGTAGACCGCGACCCCGCAGGCGAACAGCCCCCAACACGCGGTCGCGACCTTCGACACCGCCAAGTAGTGGGCGTCGCCGGCCTCGGGGCGGAACCAGCGCCGGTAGAAGTCCACGACCGTGGCCGTCGAGAGCGAGTTGAGTTCGGACGACACGCTCGACATGGCCGCGGCCAGTATCGCCGCCACGAACAGCCCCGCGAACCCGACGGGAAGATTCCCCAGCACGAAGCGGGGGACGATGTAGTTGACGTCTTCGGGCCTCTCGCCGGTCACCTCCTGCGCCAACGCCAGCGCTTCGCCGCGGATCTCCTGCGCGGCGGCCTCGCGGGCTTGAAAGGCGTCCAGGGCGCGGGCCGCGGCCGTCTCGTTCGGGGCGTCCGCCGCCTGCCGGGCCGCGGTCTCGCGCAACGCGAACGCCTCGTCGAAGCGGCTCTGGAGAGCCTCGTATTCGTCCGCCCGCGCCTCGACGACGGCTCTCTCGTGGGCGGGATTGAAGAGGAGCGGGGGCCGCTGGAACTGGTAGAAGACGAAGATCAGCACGCCCAGCAACAGCACGCAGGCCTGGAGGGGAATCTTCCAGTAGGCGCTCATGAGAAGGGAGGTCTTGGCCGCGCGGACGGACCGGGCCGCCAAGTAGCGTTGCACTTGGCTCTGGTCGGCGCCGAAGTAGGACATCATCAAGACCGTGCCCCCGAAGAGCCCGGACCAGAACGTGTACTTCTCGCTGAACGAAAACGAGAAGTCGAATACTTGGAGACGCCCGGTGGCGCCCGCGATCTGAAACGCGTCGCCCGGCGACACGGGCATCTGCACGAAAAGCACGGCCACGACCGCGACCAGCGCCGCCACGATCAAGAACATTTGCTTGACGTCGGTCCAGGTCACCGCCTGAATGCCGCCGGCCATGGTGTAGAGAACCGTGGGCGCCCCGACGAGGGCTACGCTCCAAGCCAGCGGCCACCCGAAGACGGCCGAGAACACGACGCCCGGCGCGCTGATGATCGTGCCCGCCGCCAACCCGCGCGAGACGAGGAAGAGGAAGGCCGTCAAGGCCCGCGTGCTGGGACCGAATCGACGCTCCAGGTACTCGTAGGCGGTGTAGACCTTCGCGCCGCGCAACAGTGGCACCAGGGTCACGCCCAGCAGCGCCATGGCCAGGGGAAGCCCAAAGTAGAACTGCACGAAGCGGAGGCCGTCGGTGGCGCCCTGGCCGGTTGTGCCGATCAACGTGATCGCGGAGAGCTGGGTGGCCATGACCGACAGCCCCACCGCCCACCACGGCAGCGACCGCCCGGCCAGAAAGTAGCCTTCGATGCGGTGCGTGCCCTTGGAGCGGCGCAGGCCGTCGACGACGACGTAGGCCAGGTAGGCGGCGACGACGATCCAGTTTAGGGGGTCCACGGAGTTGCCCGCGCGGCGTCAGCGGTGGTAGGCGGCCTGGAGCGCCCACAGAAGGCCTAGCGCGGCGAGCTGGACCAGGAGCACCTGGGCCAGGACCCGGCCGAAGGCGGGCTCGGCGGATGGTTCGGATGCCGGGGGCGGAGGGGGGCCGGCGTCCGAACCGCAATCGGGCGCCGTGGTGCGCTCGGTGCGCCGGCCGTCCATGTGCGTTTCGTTCACCGCGATGCGCGTTGCTCGATGCGAGGTCCGGGGCCGGGAACTCGGGGAGTGGTCGGGAAGCGACGGATCCGGCGGGTCGGGTCTGCCCGAAGCCCGTGACCCGGCGGCGGCGTCCGAGGCAATAGTGGGGGGTTGACCCTGTTCCGGCAAGAGCCGATACTTAAGGTCTGCACCATTTTTTCGGCGGGCCGTGCGGCGACGTCCGGCGCATGGGGCGCGCGACAGGTTGCGGGCGGCTCGGTCTGCCTAGTTCGGCGCAACGGCGCCGGGGTCCCGGTTGCCGTCCGGTTCTCGGGCCGGCATCGGCCCCGCACGGAGCGAGGAGAGTGTCAAGATCGTAGAAAAACGTGTCCGGGTGAACGAGCAGATCCGAATCAGTCCAATTCGCCTGATCGACCAAAACGGAGGGCAGGTCGGAATCGTTTCCCTGGACGAGGCTCGCATGCGGGCCGGAGAGCAAGGGCTCGACTTGGTGGAAGTGGCTCCCGACTCCAGGCCTCCGGTGGTTCGCATGATGGATTACGGAAAGTACAAGTACAAGGCGGCGAGGGCGGCCCGGGAGGCACGAAGGAAGCAGCACACGGTACAGGTCAAGGAGGTGAAGTTCCGGCCCGGCATCGAGAACCACGACTACGACTTCAAGCTGTCTCACGCCCGGCGGTTTCTGGAGGACGGCAACAAAGTCAAGCTGACGGTCATGTTTCGCGGTCGCCAAGTGGCCCACCCGGAACTGGGACAACAGGTCTTGGCTCGCCTTACGCGCGACTTGGAGGAGCAGGGAAAGGTCGAACAGTACCCGAACTTCGAAGGCCGCCAGATGTCGACCATCATTTCACCGCTCAAGAGCTGACCGAGAACTCGAAGGACTCACCAACGTTCGGACGGAACAAGATGCCCAAGATGAAGTCGAATCGAGGCGCCGCGAAGCGCTTCCGCCGCACCGGACGCGGCAAGCTGACGAGGATGCGCGCCTACAAGTCGCACATCCTCACGAAGAAGAACAGGAAGCGCAAGCGCAGGCTTCGCACGGGCACGCTGGCGTCGCAGGCCGACGTCTCGCGGGTGCGGCGAATGCTTCCAGGCTCGTAACGGGAGAACGTCCAGATGCCGCGCTCGACCCGGTCGGTAGCCCGCAACAAGCGGAAGAAGAAGATACTCGGCGCCGCCAAGGGGTACTTCGGCGGGCGCAAGAACTTGTACCGGACGGCCAAGGACGCCGTCGAGAAGGGCTGGGAGCACGCCTACCGGGACCGCAAGAAGAAGAAGCGGAACTTCAGGCGGCTGTGGATCGCCCGCATCAACGCCGGGGCAAGGGAGCACGGCTTGTCCTACTCCCGGTTCATGAACGGTCTCCGCACCGCCGGCGTCGAGTTGGATCGCAAGGCGCTGGCCGACTTGGCGGCGAGAAGCCCCGAAGCCTTCGCTTCCCTCGTCGACCGGGCCAAGGGCGCGCTCGGCGACAAGGGGTAGGACGGGGCCGGCCCCAGAACTCGGCCCGCCCCCGCCAAGCGCTTCCGTGACCGAGGAACTCCAGCGGCTCGAAGCGGAAGCTCTCGCCGCGATCCGCGACGCTTCCGCGGCGAACGCCTTGGAGCAGGTGCGCGTCCGCTACCTGGGACGCAAGGAGGGTCGGCTTTCCGCCATTCTGCGCGGCCTGGGGCGCATGGCCCCCGAGGAGCGGCCGAAGGCGGGCGCCGAGGCCAACCGGATCAAGGCCGCGTTGGCCCGGGCGCTGGACGAACGCGCCGCGAGCCTGGCGGAGACGGCCAACCCGGGAAGTGCCGCAGAACCCGATCTCTCGTTGCCGCCGCGCCGCCGGTGGCAGGGCTCGGTTCATCCGGTGAGCCGGGCGATCGCCGACGTCTGGGCCATCTTCCGCAGCCTGGGCTTCACCCGGGTCCGCGGCCCCGAGGCGGAGACCGAATGGTACAACTTCGTCGCCCTCAACACGCCGCTCGACCATCCCGCCGCCGACGAGCAGGACACGCTCTATCTGGCGCCCGGGTTGCTGCTCCGAAGCCACACGTCGCCGGTGCAGATCCGCACGCTGGAGCGGCATCCCCCGCCGGTCCGCATCGTCGCTCCCGGCATGGTGTACCGCCGCGACACGTACGACGCCACGCACACGCCCGCCTTCGCGCAGATCGAGGGCCTGGTGGTGGACGAGGGCGTCACGTTCGTGGACTTCAAGGCGACGCTGGCCGAGTTCGCCAGGCGGTTCTGGGGGCCGGACACCCAGGTGCGGTTCCGTCCGTCCTTCTTTCCGTTCACCGAGCCCTCGGCGGAAGTGGACGTGAAGCGCGTCGTCGTCCGGGAGGACGGTTCGCGGGAGGAGACCGGATGGATTGAAGTCATGGGCGCGGGAATGGTCGATCCGGCCGTGCTGGAGAACGTGGGCTGCGACCCCGAGCGGTACACCGGCTGGGCCTTCGGCATGGGACCGGCGCGGGTGGCCATGCTCCGCCACGGGATTCGGGACATCCGCCTGTTCTTCGAGAACGACATGCGCTTCCTGCGGCAGTTCGCCTGACCGTGGAGGGCCGGACGTGAACGTCTCCTGGCGCTGGCTTTGCAGCGTGGCCCCTGGACTGGAGGAGGAGCTGTCGCCGGGCGATGCCATGGACCGGCTGGCCATGCGGGGCGCGCCCGTGGAGCGCGCGGTCGATCTGGCGGAAGGGTTGCAGGACGTGGTCGTGGGCCGCGTGCTGTCGGCGGGGCCGCACCCCAACGCCGACCGCCTTGTCCTGTGCCGGGTTGCGGGTCCGGACGGCGAGGTCCCGGTTGTCTGCGGAGCGCCCAACGTGCAGGCGGGCGCCTTCTATCCCTTCGCCCCCGTGGGCGCGGTTCTGCCCGGCGGCTTCAAGATCGGCCGGCGCAAGATCCGGGGGGAATACAGCGAAGGGATGCTGTGCTCCGAACGGGAGTTGGGTCTGGGGACGGATCACGAGGGCATCATGCTGCTTGGCGGCCGGCAGGAGGTGGGCGCCTCGTTCGCCGGGGCGATGGGGCTGGACGACCTGCGGCTGGAAGTCGAGGTCACCCCCAATCGGGGCGATCTCCTCTCGCACGCGGGCGTGGCGCGAGAGCTGCATCCGCGGGGAGACGCGGGAATCGTCCTGCCGGAATTGCCCGGCGGGGACTCTGGCGAGGGCGGCGGGCGCAAGGCGGAGGCGTTGGTCTCGGCCGCCCCGGCCGCGACTGCCTCCGGCGGAGGGGTCGTCGTTCGCATCGAAGACCCGGCGCTCTGCCCCCGCTACCTCGCCGTCGTGATCAGAGGCCTGACGGTCGGCCCGTCGCCCGCCTGGCTCGCGAACCGGTTGCGGGCCGCCGGCGCGCGTCCGGTCAACAACGTGGTGGACGCCACCAACTACGTGATGCTGGAGCTGGGACAGCCCATGCACGCATTCGACCTGGCCCGGCTCGCCGGCCCGTCCATCGTGGTCGGCCCGGCCCGCGCGGGCGAGTCCCTCGTCACCCTCGACGGCCGCCGCCGCGCCCTCGATCCGCGCATCCTCTCCGTTCGCGACGCCGAGGGTCCGGTTGCGGTGGCCGGCGTCATGGGCGGCCGGGACTCCGAAGTCGCCTCCGAGACCACCGACGTCGTGCTCGAGTGCGCGCTCTTCGACCCCAAGCGCGTCCGGGCGGGCCGGCGGATCCTCGACATGTCCACCGACGCCAGCTACCGCTTCGAACGCGGGGTCGATCCCGCTTCGGCGGCAGTGGCCGCCATTCGCGCCGCCGACCTGGTCCAGGCGGTTGCGGGAGGTGACGTGGAGGCCGTCCTCGACGCCTGCCCGTCGCCCTGGGAGCCGCCGGTCGTCGCGCTCCGCCCGTCGCGGGTCGCGAAGGTGCTGGGCGTGCACTTCGCGCCTGAGGCCGTCGCCGGGCTCTTGGAGCCGCTCGGGTACGAAATCGAGCCGCGGGAGGACGACGCGGACGCCCTGCAGGTGCGCGTTCCCGGCCACCGCGCCCACGACACGCTGCGCGAAGCCGACCTGATCGAGGAGGTTGCGCGGGCGCACGGCTACGACGCCTTCCCCGAGACGTTGCAGCCGTTCCGGATCGGCACGACGCCCGGCCACCCCCTGTTCGACTTGGAGGACGCGTTGCGGGCGCGGCTGGCCGCCGAAGGCTTCAGCGAAGCCCACACGCCGGCGCTCTGCTCCGCGAAGGACGGGGACGTCGCCGTGCTGAACCCGGCCTCCGCGACCGAGGGGTTCCTGCGCCGCGACCGTCTGTCGGGACTCCTGGGACACCTGGAGCGCAACATGGCCCGCGGCCTACGGAACGTGCGGCTCTTCGAGATCGGCACGGCCTTCGCGCCGGCGGGCGACGGCAAGCCGCCGGCCGAGTCCGCGCGGGTCGCCGTCCTGCTCGCGGGCGCCCGCCAGCCGTCCCACTGGTCCCGCCCGGCGGAGGCCTTCGACGTGTTCGACGCGGCCCGCGTGCTGGAGATCGTGGCCGAGGAGACGCACCCCGGCGGCCGCCTGGCCCAAGCGCCCCCAGGTGCGGAGACGGGGGCCTTCGCGGCAGGCCGCTGCTTCGAGTTGCTGGACGGGGCCGGCGAGGTGGTGGGCCGGGCGGGCGAAGTCGCCGCGGACCAGGTGGACGTACCGCCGTGGGCGGGCGTGCTCGTGGGCGCCGAAGCGGTGTTGCCGGAGCGGCCGCCGGCACGACCCGAGGCGACGGTCCGAGACCTGCCGGACCACCCGGCCTCGCAGCGCGACGTGGCCTTCTTGGCGCCGACGGGCACGCCCGCGGGACGCGTCTTGGAGGCGGCCAGGAGGGGGGGCGGCCCGCTGGTCGAGCACGCGGAAGTGTTCGACGTCTACGAGGGAGACGACCTGCCGGCGGGGATGCGGTCGGTGGCTGTGCGCTTGCGCTTCCGCGCCCGGGGCAGAACTCTGACGGAGAGGGAGGTCGAACGGGCATTTCGGCGGGCGGTCGCCCGAGCCAAGGAGGAGACCAGTGTCGAGCCAAGGGGCTGAACCGGCGTCGGCAGGGAGCGATTCGGCGATGGAGTCGCTGGCGGAGACCGTCGGCCGGGTTGCGGAGGAAGTGCGCAGCGCCAGGCGGCGGGCGGCCATGGCGGAGGAGCGCGCGAAGCGAAGCGACGAGTTGTTGCGGCAGTTCGTGGGCGGCAAGCGCGACCCGGTGGCGCTGACCGGCCGCCTGTCCGAGCTGGAGGCCGAGAACGAGTTGTTGCGGAGCCGGATCCAGGCGGGTCGGCAGGAGATCGACCGCGTGCTGGCGCGGATTCGGTTTCTGGAGGCGCGGCAGTGAGCGAGGCGCCGGGCGGCGGGCGCAGGGCGGTACGGGTTTTGATCGCGGGCGAGGAATACGTGTTGCGCACCGGCGAGGACGAGTCCCACACCAAGCGCTGCGCGGCGATCGTCGACGAGCGTATGAAGCAGGCGGCGGCCGAGGGGGGACTGGACCGCTCCAAGGTGGCGGTGATGGCGGCCCTGTTGCTCGCCAACGACCTCGTGAAGCACCAGACGGGGGCGGCGTCGCTGGCCGCCCGTCTCGACGAAGTTCTGAAGGGCTGAGGCGGGGCGGCCCGCGAGGAGAGGCGGCGGCAGCCATGGCTTCCAAGGGCGGGTTCGGCGTGACGAGACGGCGTTGGGTCGCCACGGCCTCCGCCGCGGCCGCGGGCGTGGCCATGGGCCGTTCGGACGCGGCCTTGCTGGCCGGCCAGGAGGAGTCCCCCCGCCTCGCCGATCCCACGAAGACGCCGGGCCGGCTCGTCTCCGAGATCGGTTCGCGCGCACCGGGCGAACAGCCTCGCCGTCTCCTGCGCGCCCAGGCGCTCTCCAGTTCGTCCCGCACGCCCTTGCACGAATTGTACGGCGTGATCACGCCTTCGGACCTGCACTTCGAGCGCCACCACGCGGGCGTTCCGCAAATCGAAGCCTCCGCTCACGAGCTGCTCGTGCACGGCATGGTCGAAAGGCCCCAAGTCTTCGACATGGCGGCGCTCAAGCGGTTCCCTCGCACGTCGCGCATCTGCTTCATCGAGTGCTCGGGCAACGGGGGAGGCGCCTACGACCGCGACCGGATGCCCGAGCGGATCACCCCGCAGCAGCTCGACGGGCTGGTGAGCACCAGCGAATGGACCGGCGTCATGCTCTCGACGGTCCTCCGCGAGGCCGGCGTGCGGCCGGGCGCGAGCTGGATTCTCGCGGAGGGGAGCGACGCCGCCGTGATGTCGCGCAGCGTTCCCCTGGACAAGGCCATGGACGACGCCATGCTGGCCTACGGGCAGAACGGCGAGGCCGTCAGACCGGAGCAGGGCTACCCCGTGCGGCTGCTGCTGCCCGGCTGGGAGGGCAACGCGCAGGTGAAGTGGTTGCGCCGCATCGAAGTCGCGGACCGCCCCGGGATGACCAGGGACGAGACATCCCGCTACACCGACCCGCTCAAGGACGGCACCGCCCGGCAGTTCAGCTTCGTGATGGACGCCAAGTCGATCGTCACGTTTCCCGCCTATCCGTATGCGTTGACGGAGCCGGGGTGGTGGGAGATCGAGGGACTGGCCTGGTCCGGGCGGGGACGGATCGCGCGCGTGGAGGTCAGCGTGGACGGAGGCCGGTCCTGGGCCGACGCGAAGCTGGAGGGTCCGGTCCTCTCCAAGTCCACCGTCCGCTTCCGGCGCCTGTGGCGATGGGACGGCCGCGAGACCTTGATCGTCAGCCGCGCGACCGACGAGACGGGATACGTGCAGCCGGCGATTCACGACCTGTGGCGGGCGCGCGGAGAGCGGACGGCCTACCACCAGAACCACCAGCGAGCGTGGAAGGTGAGCCGGGACGGCGCCGTCACCTTCGGTCTGGGAGAGTTGCTGTGATGCGCCGGCCGCGCGGGCGCCTGTGCGGGCTCCTTGCCTTCGCCGCCGCCGGGACGCTGGCAGGATGCGTCGTGGAGAGGCCCGCCGACGAGCGGTCGGACGGACTTCCCCCGGAGGCGCCGGCCCGGTTCGACTTCGGCCGGCCGGCTTCCGACGAACGCGTCGCGCTGTGGGACGTCGACGTCAAGCCGAACGGCGAGGGGCTGCCGCCTGGGGCGGGTTCGGTCGAAGAAGGGCGGCAGGTCTACGATACGTACTGCGCGGCCTGCCATGGTCCCTCGGGGACGGAAGGCCCCAACGAACGGCTGGTCTCCAGCGGCTCATGGGACCAGTGGCCCGCCGACCGAGCCGTCGGCCTCTACTGGCCCTACGCGACCACCCTCTTCGACTACACGCGGAAGGCCATGCCCCAGAACGCGCCCGGCTCCCTGTCCGACGAGCAAGTGTACGCCGTGGTCGGGTACGTCCTCAGCTTGAACGGCCTGGTGGCGCCCGAGGCCGTCATGGACTCGGCCGCCCTGGCCTCCGTCCGCATGCCCGCCCGCGACCGCTTCGTCCCGGACGACCGAACCGGCGGCCCCCGAATCCGCTAGGCGCCGACGCCCGGCCCGCTAGGAGGCGCCCACGGTGCACCGCTAGGCGCAACGCGCCCGGCCGACTCCGCCGCCGCGCCCGTCCGTCCCCTGCAGTGCGCCCCCGCACCCTCCCGCCGCTTGCGCCGCCGCAACGCGCAATCGTATAGTACCCCGCGCAACCCGGAGCCGCTGAACCACCGGCGGATTCCGCTGTCGAATCGTTTCGGCCGGGCGAGATCGTCCGGCTGTGGAGAAAATACATGGACCCGCTGGGAATTTCCCTGGCGGTGGGCGCAGTCGTCGGCGCGGTCTTGGGCTTCTTCTTGGGACGGAGCCGGGAGCGGGCGCGGCGGCGCAGGGAGAGGGCAGCGGCGGAAGACGAAGCTTCGCTGATCCGGAAGCAGGCGGAGACGGACGCGGCGAACTTGCGGCGCGCCACCGCGGTGGAGGCCAAGGAAGAGGCGTTTCGCCTCAAGGAGGCCTGGGAGGGGGAGGAAGCTCGCCGCAGGTCGAAAGTCGAGGAGGCCGAGCGGCAGCTTCGCGAGGAGATGCGCGGCGCCGGCCGCCGATCCGAGCAGCTCGACCGCCGCGAGGACTCGCTGAAGGGACGCGAAGGCGAGATGGACCGCCGGGCGCGCAGCTTGGACGACGCCGGCCGGACGCTCGCCGGGCAGCAGGAGGAAGTGGGCCGCCTGCGGACCGAGACGCAGGCGCGGCTGGAGGGCGTTGCGGGCATGTCCTCGGAAGAGGCCAAGGCGGCCCTGTCCGCGGCGATGGAGGACGAAGCGAGGGCAGAGGCGGCCAACCGCATCCGCGACATCAAGGAGGAGGCTCGCCGGACCGCCGACCGGGAGGCCAAGAAGCTCGTCGCCATGGCGATCCAGCGCGTGGCGGCCAACGAGACGGCGCAGCTGACGGTTTCGGTGGTCCATCTCCCCTCCGACGAGATGAAGGGCAGGATCATCGGGCGCGAAGGACGCAATGTTCGAGCCTTCGAGCAGGCCACGGGCGTCAACGTCGTGATCGACGACACGCCGGAAGCCGTGGTGCTGTCGGGCTACGACCCGGTCAGGCGCGAAGTGGCGCGGACGGCGCTGGCCAAGCTCGTCGACGACGGACGCATCCACCCCGCCCGCATCGAAGAAGTCGTCGCCAAGGCCGGCGAAGAGGTGGAGGAGCAGATGAGGGAAGCCGCCGAGGACGTGCTCTACCGGCTGGGCGTCCACGGCGTTCACGACGAAGTGGTCAAGGTTCTGGGCCGGCTGAAGTTCCGCACTTCCTTCGGCCAGAACCAGCTCGCCCATTCGCTTGAAGTGGCCGTCCTGGCCGGCAGCATGGCGGCGGAAATGGGCCTGGACGCCCAGATGGCCAAGCGGGCCGGCGTCCTCCACGACGTGGGCAAGGGCCTCACGCACGAGCAGGAGCAGACGCACGTCGAGCTGGGCTACCGTCTGTGCAGGCGCTGCGAGGAGCCCGACGTCGTCCTCAACGCCATCCGGTCCCACCACGGCGACGAGCCGCCCCGCTACCCGGAGGCGTGGCTGGTCGCTGCGGCCGACGCGATCAGCGGATCCCGGCCCGGCGCGCGCAGGGAGATGTTCGAGGGCTACGTCGAACGTCTCGAGAAGCTCGAGGAGATCGCCATGGAGCACCCCGGCGTCGAGCGTTCCTTCGCCATCCAGGCGGGCCGGGAGCTCCGGGTCATGGTGCAGCCGGAGAAAGTGTCGGACGAAGCCATGGCCCGCATTTCGGAAGACGTCGCCCGCAAGATCGAGAACGACCTTCAGTACCCCGGCCAAATCAAGGTCGTGGTGATTCGAGAGACCCGCGCGGTCGACTTCGCGCGCTGAACCATCCCCCGAAACCCCCTTTCCCCCAACCCCGGCTCAATCCATCATGTCCGCCACGATCATCTCGGGTGCCAAGATCGCCCGCACCATTCGCGAGGAACTCCACGGCCAAGTGGCCGAACTGACCGCCGGAGGCCTCGTCCCGGGCCTCGCCACGATCCTCGTCGGCGACAGCCCGGCGAGCCAGCTCTACGTCGGGATGAAGAACCGCGCCGCCGCCGAGGCCGGACTGCACTCGCGCCAATCGACCCTCCCGGAGGACACCAGCGAAGCGGGCTTGCTGGACCTGATCGCCACGCTCAACGCCGACCCCGAGGTGCACGGCATCCTCGTGCAACTTCCTCTGCCGAAGCAGATCGACGAAGCCAAGGTTCTGCTGGCCGTCGATCCGGCCAAGGACGTGGACGGCTTCCACCCCATGAACGTGGGCCGCCTGGCCACCGGGGACCCGGCCGTGCTGGCGCCCTGCACGCCGCGTGGAATCGTCGAGATGCTGATGCGCAGCGGTCACGATCCGGCGGGCAAGCACGTCGTCGTCGTGGGCCGCTCCAACATCGTCGGCAAGCCCATGGCCTTCCTGCTCCTTCGCCAGGCTCCCGGAGGAAACGCCACGGTCAGCGTCGCGCACAGCCGGACGGCGGACCTCGGCGCCCTGACCCGGACGGCGGACATCCTCGTGGTGGCCGTCGGCAGGCCCGGCACCGTCACCGCGGACATGGTCAAGCCGGGCGCGGTGGTGATCGACGTGGGCACGAACCGCGTGGTGGACTTGGACGTGGACCGCGGCTACCGCGTTGTGGGCGACGTGGACTTCGACGGCGTCCAGGAAGTGGCGGGCGCGATCACGCCGGTGCCGGGCGGCGTGGGCCCGATGACCATCGCCATGCTGCTGGCGAACACGGTGGAGGCGGCGGTTCGGTTGCGGGGCGGCGGCGCATGAGTGCGTGGCCGGCGGCGGGGGCCGGCGAGGCGGAACGGCCTGTCTGGACGGTCAGCCAAGTCAACCAGGCGGCGCGGGGCCTCCTGGAGCGCGAGGCCGGCGGGTTCTGGGTGCGGGGGGAGACGACGAACGCCTACCGCGCCCAGTCGGGCCACTGGTACTTCACGCTGAAGGACGAAGCCGCGGAAATCAGTTGCGTGCTCTTTCGCTGGGACGCCGAGCGGCAGGCCGGGGCGCCCGAAGACGGCATCGGCGTCCGGGTCTACGGCGGGCTCACGTTGTACGAGCCGAAGGGCCGGTACCAGATGCGGGTCCGGTGGCTGGAGGCCGAAGGGGCGGAGGGCAGGTGGAAGCGGCTCTTCGAAGAGCTGCGGGGCCGGCTCGAAAGGGAGAGGCTGATCGATCCGGAGCGCCGGCGGCCGTTGCCGCGCTACCCGCGCACCGTGGGCGTGGTGACCTCGCTGTCGGGCGCGGCATTGCGCGACATCGCCTCGGTGGTGTCGCGGCGGGCGCCCTGGGTGCGGCTCCTTGTGCGCGGGACGAGGGTGCAGGGCGAAGGCGCGGCGGAGGAGATCGTGGAGGCGCTGGGCGTGATGGCGCGTCGTCGGCCGGAGGTGATCGTGGTCGCGCGCGGCGGCGGCTCGTTGGAGGACTTGTGGGCCTTCAACGAGGAGGCGGTCGCGAGGGCGGTGGCCGCGAGTCCGGTGCCGGTCGTGTCCGGCGTGGGGCACGAGACCGACGTGACGATCTGCGACTTGGTGGCGGACGTGAGGGCCCCGACGCCGTCCGCCGCGGCGGAGGCCGTGGTGCCCGAGCGCGAGACCGTCGCGCAGCAGTTGGACGAGCGGTCCGGCAGAATGCGCAGAGGACTTGGCATGAAGGTCGGCGTTGCGCGCATGAGGGCGTCGGCGGGACGGCGCGGGCTTCTCCGGCAGGGCCGCCGCATCGGCGCGGGGCAACGGGAGCGCGTGGCGGAGCAGGGCCTCCGCATGGCGCAGGCCTCTCGTCGGCGGGTCGCCTTGGAGCGGGAACGCTTGGCTGGTCGTCGTCGCCGCATGGAAGAGGCGGTTCGCAGACGGATCGGCCTGGAGACGGCTCGCCTGGCGGTGCGACGATCCGTGGCGACCAATCTGTTCGTCGCGGTCGCGAGGAACCGGGCCACTTGGCTGGCCAAGTCCGCGGCGGCCCTGCAGGCCCGATCGCCGCTGGCGACGCTGGGGCGCGGCTTCGCGATTCCGCTGGGACCCGACGGCGAGGTGTTGCGGCGCCTGCGGGACTTCGCCGTCGGCCGGAACTTTCGCTTGAAGGTCGTGGACGGGAGCGTGGACTGTCGCGTGTTGGACGCCGAGGCCGAGCGTAGGAGTGCGGGAGTGCGCGATGGATAGCGGCGACCGGGGCAGGGGCGCCGAGGGTGCGGGTGGCGACTCGGGCGAACTGGGGCTCGAGGCCCGTCTGGCCCGCATCGACGAAATCGTCGCGGCCCTGGATTCCGATTCGGTGGAGGTGAGCCGGGCCCTGACGCTGTTCGAAGAGGGCATGGAGCACGTAAAGAAGGCGGAGGAAGTGCTCGCTCGGGCCGAACTCCGCGTGCAGGAGCTGGCGGGGCCGCAGGGCGAAGAGGTTCGCGATCTCGACTTCGACGACGGCGACGACCCGGACGATGGCTGAGGGGTCGGCGGACGACTTCGGGGCGTACGTGCGGCGGCGGGGTCACCGCATCGACAGGGCGCTGAGCGTCTGCGTCTCGCGAATCGCCGCCGAGCTTCCGCAGCGGCTGGCCGCGGCCGTGCAGGACGGGGTTCTCGGCGGCGGAAAGCGTCTGCGTCCGCTGTTCCTGGTCACGGCCTACGAAGAGCTGGGGGGACGGGACGGGGGGGCGGCGGTCTACGAGCTCGCTTGCGCGCCCGAACTCGTCCACGCCTACTCGCTCATGCACGACGATCTGCCGTGCATGGACGATGCGCCGTTGCGCCGCGGACGCCCCTCCTGCCACGCCTTGCACGGAGTGGCCGCCGCGGGCGCAGCCGGCGCCATCCTGATCCCGTGGGCGGGCCTCTGCGCCTACGAGGGCGCCAAGCGAGCGGGTTGCGGCGATGCGCTCGCCCGGGCCGTGGCCTCCCAGCTGCTGGCCGCCGCCGGCGCCGGCGGGATGATAGGCGGACAGGCGCTGGATCTCGCGGCCGAGGGACGAGCGTTGAACGAGACCGAGCTGGCGGCCCTGCATCAGCTCAAGACCGGAAGCCTCATTGCGGCTTCGCTCGTCGCGGGAGCGATGGCCGCCGGCGCGCCGAGCGCCCAGACGGAGGCCGTCGCCCGCTACGGCAGGGACGTCGGGCTTGCGTTTCAGGTCATGGACGACGTCTTGGACGCCACCTCTTCCGCGGAGGTCCTGGGCAAGCGGCCGTCGGACACCGACATGCGCAAGTCCACGTACGTCGCGCTGCTCGGCGTCGACGGAGCGCGGGCGAGGGCGCGGAGCTTGGCAAGGCGGGCGCGGCAGGCGCTCGACGGCGCGGGCGTGGAGGCCCCGCGGCTCCGGCAAGCCTCTCGGTTCGTCGTGGATCGGCGAAGGTGAGTCGCTCCACCCCGTTCAAGCGCATTGCCGTGGTGGGCCGGGGCCTCCCGGTTGCGGCCCCAAGCGACGAGACGAGCGCCGAGCAGCCGGGCCTCCTCCCGTCTCCAGCGGCCGCGCCTTCCCCAACCGCCGTGCCCTCTCCAGCCGCCACGCCCTCTCCAGCGGCCGCGCCCTCCCCGTCCGCCGACATTGCGACGGCCTATCGCCGCATCGCGAGCATCGCCGAGGAGTTCGGCTCCGTCGTGGCGGTCGAGGAGTCGTTCGTGCCGCGGGCGCTGGACGCTCCCGTCGTGGACTTGGCGAGCGACCCGGTGGACTTGGTGGTCTCGCTGGGAGGAGACGGGACGCTCCTGCGGGCGGCGCGGGCCGTCTTCGACCGCGACGTGCCCATCCTCGGCGTCAATCTCGGGCGCCTGGGGTTCCTCACTGCCTTGTCCCCCGGAGGCATCGGCGACGGCGTTCGGCGGATTCTGGGCGGCGACCACCTGATCGAGGATCGCGTCACCTTGGAAGCCGAGATTCGCCCGCACGGAGGCGGATCCGCCCGCCGCTTCACCGCGTTGAACGACGTGGTCGTGCACAAGGCGGGCGCGGCCCGGGTCGTGCGGCTGGACCTCTGGGCGGGATCGGACGGCCGCCAGACGGAGATCGGCAGTTTTTCCGGAGACGGCGTGATTCTCTCGACGCCCACCGGCTCGACGGCGTATTCGCTGTCGGCCGGCGGACCGATCGTCGCCCCCGAGCTGGATTGCCTGCTGGTCACTCCGATCCTGCCTCACACGCTGGCCGTGCGGCCGCTGGTGGTGCCGGGCGCCGAGACCATCGCCGTGACCGTGCTCGACCGGAGCGGCCGCCTGTTTCTCACGGTGGACGGCCAGGAGGGCGCGTCCTTCGGCAGCCACGACCGCGTGTCGGTGAGAATCGGCGAGGCCAAGGCGCGGCTGGTTCGCCTTCCCGAGCACTCCTTCTTCGCGACGCTGCGGCAGAAGTTGAACTGGGCGGTGCGCCCGGCGACGGGCAGCTGAGTCGGGGCCGAATGCCTGCTCGACGCCAGCGCCCAGCTTGCCGAGTTCCCGCGCTTGCGCCCGCGCCGGGGCGTTGCGCCCGTTCGGCCATGTTCGCGTCCCGCTCGCCCCGTAATCTTTCGTGGCCATGCTGGTCGACCTCCGAATCCGCCACTTCGCCGTCCTCGAAGAGCTGACGATCCCGCTCTCGCCGGGGCTCAACGCCATTACCGGCGAAACGGGAGCGGGCAAGTCGGTGATCGTGCGCGCTCTGGCCCTGCTCGTGGGCGGGAGAGCCTCCGCCGGGACGGTGCGTAGCGGAAAGGACCGGGCGCTCGTCGAGGGCGTGGCCGACGTTCGCAAAGTTCCGGCGGCGGTGCGGCGACTGGACGACATGGGCTTCGAGACCGACGACGGACAGGTCGTTCTCCGCCGCGAGGTGCGCAGCGAGGGCCGGAGCCGGGCCTGGATCAACGGGTCCCTCGCCACCGCGGGCAACCTGCGGAGCATCGGCCAGGTTCTCGTCGACCTGCACGGCCAGCACGACCACCAGCGCCTGCTCTCGACCGGGTTCCAGCGAGAGGTGCTGGACGCCTACGGGGATTCGGCCGGCTTGGCGCAGGAGGTCGAAGCGTTGTTTCGCGAGGTCGGGGCGCTCAAGGCCGCGCTGGCGGAGAAGGAGGTGCGCAACCGCAAGCTGGAGGCCCGCGCCGCGGCGGCTCGACGAGACCTGGACGAGATCCGGGCGGCCGAGCTTCGAGTCGGCGAGGAAGCCCAACTCAAGGCCGCGGAGGCGCGCCTCGCCAATGCCGAAGTCCTGGCCGCCGAGACCGAAGCCCTCCACGAAGCCCTGCACGGCGGAGACGACGCCGCGACCGACCAGCTGGCGACGGCCAAGAAACGGCTGGACCGACTTGCGGAGGCCGATCCGGACCTGTCGGAGTTGGCCGGAGCCATCCAGGAAGCCTACCACCGCGTGGCGGACGTGGCCTCCGAACTCGCGAGCTACGCGGCCGCCGTCGATCACGATCCGGCACGGCTGGACCGCCTGCGCGAACGCCAAGCCGCGCTCCAGGCGCTCAAGCGGAAGTACGGCGGCTCCGTCGAGGAGGTCGTCGCCAGAGGGCGGGCGCTGGAGCGCGAACTGAACGAATTGGACGCCTCCGGGATGGATCTGCGCGAGATGCGCCGCCGCTTGGCCGAGGCGGAGGCTTCATGGCTCGATGCGGCCGATCGACTGACGTTGCGCCGCCGCGATGCCGCGAAACGGATTTCCGCAGGCACCGAAGCCTTGTTCCCCGGATTGGGGCTGGAAGGCGGCCGTTTCTCGGTGCAGTTGGAGGCGTTGGACCCGCCCTCGGCCCACGGCCGGGAGCGCATCCGCTTCATGGCTACCATGAACCCGGGCTTTCCGCTGGGTCCGCTGGCCCACATCGCCTCGGGCGGCGAGCTGTCCAGGGTGATGCTGGCTCTCAAGTCGGTGCTCGCCGGCGCCGACGACCTGCCGACCCTGGTCTTCGACGAGATCGACGCGGGGGTCGGCGGAGCCGTGGCCAATCGCGTGGCCGGCCAGCTGCGGGCCGTGGCCGAGGGACGGCAAACCGTCGTCGTCACCCACCTCGCGCGCATCGCCGCCCGCGCTTCCTGCCATCTGGTGGTGGAGAAGGACGCCTGTCGGCGCACTGCCGCCACCTCCGTCCGCCGTGTCCGCGGCGGCGACCGCGTGCGCGAGATCGCCCGCATGTTGGGCGGCGATCCTGAATCCGCGCCCTCGCGCGACCATGCGCGGGCGCTCTTGGGGGAGGGGCGCTCCTAAGGGCTTCGCGGCAACAAGGGTCCGCGGCGGGGTGCGCCGACCGTCCAGGCGACGCGATGCAAGACGCCAACTGTCCGTCCCGGCGGGCTTGTCCGACTTCGTCTACGTGGGCGGCGGTCCGGCGGACCACTTCTGCGTGGTGCTCGCGTCCGGCGGCCTGCGTTGCGTCGGAAGCAACTTGACCGGACAGACGGGTTACGGGATCCCCCACTCGGACGAGCCGCGCGTGGGCGACGACGAAACTCCGGCGGCGATGGGCGACGTGCCCCTGGGAGGCAAGGCCGTCCACGTGGCGACCGGCGGACGCGCGGGCATGACCTGCGCGGCGCTGGCCAACGGACGAGGGCGGTGCTGGGGCATCAACGCCGAGGACTGGCGTTGTATCCGCCCAACGTGGTTCTTGCCGTGTTCAAGGAGGACCTGCCCTCTCTGTGGAACGACCGCCGGGCCGTTGCCATGGACTCGCTGTTTCGGCGCTTGGGTTCGCCCGAGGTCCAAGAGCTCTATCGCACCACCTTCGGCGACGGGCCGGCAGACCAGCGAGGCGACCGGCCAAATGCTCGTCATGTTCCACGACGGCAGCAACGGCGCCAGCACGGGCGTGACCTACACCGCGCCCAACTTCCGCGAGTCCACGGTGCACTTCCGCCGCATGTCGAACTGGGACGACAACGCCTGGTACTACAGCTTGGTTGCCCATGAACTGGCTCACGCCTGGCACTTCAAGGCGATCGGGGGCATCAGCGCCGTGTGGAGCGGCGAGGGGATCGCCAACTGGTTGTCCGAAGAGCGCCTTCGGCTGGCGGCGGGACTCGGCCTGGACGCCAATTACCGCGCTCGCTCGCCGATCCAGGGCTGGCCCCTGCGGATGCCCGAGACGGGGGACTTCGTGGCCGGCTACCGCGAGAGCCATCCTTCCTCCGGTTCCTGGTGTCGCGCTTGGTGCTCGACCACGGCCAGTCCTATGCGTCGGCCGCCCGCCGGGTCGTTTGGGGCACCGCCGAAGGGTGGCACGGACGCCACTTCACCAACTGGAACGTCGTTGGCCAAGGGGATGGCTTGGTGGACCGCATGAGGCGAGTCGTGCCGGACTGGGACCCCGGTGGAAGCCCGGCTGGACTGGATGGTGTCCTTCGCGCTGGACGACCGAGGCAGCCTGCCCGGCTATCGCATTCCGTTCGTCCGCCAGGCGTCCCAGTACTTCGCCCCGCTCGCCACCTTCCGCTTGGGGTCGGCGACGGCGTATCGGGGCAAGTTTGCCGGGGTGGCAACTACTACTTCATGGTTCGGGGCGAAGGCGCCCTCCACCTCTCGGTCGCCGAGAAAGCGACATCGGAAGACGAGCCGTCGATGGCCTGGAAGCTCGTCAGGTGGAAGTGACGGCGCGTCCTACGCGGCGGGCGGCTCGTTTCGCCAGAGACGGGTCAAGAATCGCAGGCGCACCTCGAACGTGCCGGTCTTGGGCATGATTCCGGTGCCGCCCACGACGCGGCTGTAGACGACGCGCACCTCGGCCGGCCAAAGCGGAGACCCCGACGACGCCGGGGCCCGGCGGAAGACGCCGCCCAGATGGATTCGGCTCGATGTCGCCTCGCTTCCCAGGACGAGCGCAGAGAGGTCCACGGCCGCGCCTCCTGCGGGCGGCTCGTTCCCTTCGGAGTCGTCGGCGCTGGCCAAGGAGAAGGAGTCGCGACCCTTGCGGAAGTAGCGGTAGCCGGCCAGCACGGTCAGGTCGTCGGCCAGCCGAAACCACGGGCTCACCGCCACTGCTTGGTAGTCGCCGGGATTCCAGCTGAGCTGCCTTTGGACGGCGGCCGGGGCGATCCAGTAGTACGGATCGAAGACGCGGCGTTCGGCGGCGCCCGGGAGCTGCGCGCCGTAGCGGACTTCGGCCCACGCCCCCAGGCGGGCGCCCCACTGCCCGTTCGCCCATCCGCGGACTTCGATGTCCGTTTGGCCGTCGCCCGATCCGGCGTCGAGGAAGTTGGCGGGGTCGTCCTGAACGCCTGTCGGCAACCGCGCGATCACTCCGGCTCCGGCTTCCGCGTAGCCGCCCCCGCCCGCGTTCGCGTCCCCAGTCTGCCAGAGTCTCGCGTCGGCGCGGATCTCGATGTCGCCCAGCGCCCACAGCGACATCCATGGCGCCAGCGGGTGCGTGCCGGCAACGCCGAGATTCGGATCCGTCACCAGGCGTTGCAGAGCTTCAAGGTCCATGGGCGAGTCGGCGAGCGGCACAGCGCCCGGCACGCCCCCGACCCCGGCCGCCTGAAACGCCTCGGCCAGCACCGCCAAGCGAGCCTGCATGGCGAGGCCGGCAGGCGAGTTTTCCAACGGAGCGACCGGGCTCTCGTACATCGCCGACAGGGCGTCGTGAAACGCCTCGGCGCCGGACAGATGCATCGTGGCGTCCCGGCAGGCGGCCCCGCTCGGGTCGGCGGCGCAAGCCGACGTGCGGAAAGTGCGGTAGGCGCCGATCGCGCCGCCGAAGCTCGAAAGAAAGCCGGAGACGGCGGACGGGGCGCCGGCGCCGAATCCCGCGTTGGCCAGCGCGGAGTCGGCGGCGAAATGCATCGAGAATTCGGTCTCGTTGCGAACCAGCGGGACCATCACCCCCACGCTCAGCCAGTCGAGAACGCCAACGTCGGCCGACAACAGGAGGCGCACGGCGTTCTTCTCCGCCGTCGCCGCCACCGTCCCCAGACGCAGGCGGTGCTCGCTGCCCGTTGCTTGCGCGACCGCCGCCTCGTAGTCGGCCAGCGAAGGAAACAGCGAGGTGCCCACGGGACCGGAGAACTCTGCGCCCAGCGACACCGGTTGCCGGTCTCCGGGCATGCCTCCGGGTTCGGGCCGGTAGCGAGCCGAGTAGGACGAATAGGTTGTTGCGAGTCCGATTCGGAGCGACCCGATCGGAACCAATGGGCGGTACCCCTCCTGCGCCTGCGCGGTGGTTTGCCAGAACATGCCGGCCGCGGCCGCGCAGATCACTGGGAGAGCGGCGCGGGCGGTGCGGCCAGCGCGAGCGGCGCGGACAGTGCGGCTGGCGCGAGAGACGTGGGCGATGCGGGGCACGGCTTGTTCGAAGGGCCAGGCAACGGCTGCCGGACGACGACCGGCGAGCCGCTTCGCCATCTACGCGACGTGCGGTCGGCGGATCACTGCGAGCCGCCCGTCCCCGCGTCCAGCCGAACCCGAGAGCGCCCCGATGCCGAGACGGCCATCTCCTGGACTCCTCCGGCATCGACCTGCATGGTGCCGGCGAGGTCGTGGTGCATCTCCGACGCATGCAGCTGCCCGCGTTCCAGATCCCACAGCACGAAGCCGGTCTCGGTGCCGGACAGCGTCATTTCCGTCGGCATCCCCGCTTGGCTTCCTGCAATCTCGAGCTCGCCTTCGCCGGACACGGCGATGACGGCCAGAGACCGGCCGTCGACGATCGTGTCGCCCTCCAGCGCGTAGCGGTAGACCGTGGTGCTCGCGACCTCGTCCGATCCGTCCTCCACCGACCAAGTGACGGTGTCCACCCAGACAAGTCCGGGTTCGGCAGCCCGGTTGGGAAGCCGGGGAAACAGGGTGTAGACCATGGCCTGGAACCTGGCCCGTTCGACGGCCGCTCCCGACGCCTCCGGCACGGAGATCACTTCGACGGCGCCTCGTCCGTTCAACACGAACTCGAAGCCTCCGTCCACGTCGCCGAGGTCCCCCTCCTGCGCCGGAAACATGTCGCTCTTCGTCGTCGCGTCGAAGGCGGTTACGCTCGCGGTGACCCTGACGCCGCCTGGATCGTTGGCGAAGGCCATGTCCAGCGTCGTCAGCGAGGACT
Organism: Longimicrobiales bacterium; assembly: GCA_958295645.1. Lineage (GTDB taxonomy): Bacteria > Gemmatimonadota > Gemmatimonadetes > Longimicrobiales > Gaopeijiaceae. The sequence continues at coordinate 1,574,847 of OY282361.1, read as the reverse complement.
CCTCTACCTCGATGTCGCCCAGCGGAGTGTTGACCGACAGCGTCGTGGTGTCGGTCACGTGGTAGACGGCCGATTGCACGCTGGGCAGGCCGAAGCCCAGCACCGGGGTCGGGGTCGGCGCCGGGCCGCCGGAGGCGCAGCCGACGGACAAGAGCGCCGCGGAGAGGAGCGCGACGGAGTGGACGGCGACTGGAGAGGTCTTGCGGTGCATGGCGAGCCCTTTCGGCACGAAAATCTCGATGCGGAGCGGCGTCGCCGAACGAACACCGGCGAGCGACGGAAACGCCCAAGCTACCCCAGTGCGCCCACAGGGTCAATCGCCGGGCGCGGCGCGCGGGTCGATCTCTCGGACACGTCGTCGGCGCTCCCTTGACGCCGACCAACTCCGTAGCTTACCCTTTCAGGCCCTCGGGGGGATCGCCGGTGAGGGAAGGCCGTGGGCCGCAGCCGTTCCGGGCGGTCATGCGCCAAGCAAGAAATGCGGGAATAGCTCAGTTGGTAGAGCACCACCTTGCCAAGGTGGGGGTCGCCGGTTCGAGTCCGGTTTCCCGCTCTCGATGGGCGGCTCCGCCGGTCGCGGACCACCGCGCGATGGTACCGGCGCCGTAGCCAAGTGGTAAGGCAGAGGTCTGCAAAACCTCCATTCGGCGGTTCGAATCCGCCCGGCGCCTCTTTTCTGCGGCCTAGCTTCTTCCCCAGCCTAGGCCGTCACTTTCCGCGCCTCTTGGCCGGCCGTCGCGCAGGCGGGGTTCGTTTGGGGGCGGGCCGTCGCGTAGGCGCGGGCTTGGCCCTTGGGGGCGTTCTGCGCGGCGCGGGCCGTGCCTTCGGAGGTCCGTTGCGCGGTGCAGGCCGCACCTTCGGGGGTCCACCTCTGGGCGCGGGCCACGCCGACGGGCGGCGGCCTCCCCGTTGCGGATCGGGGCGAACCCTGGCGGGTGGGCGAGGATTCACGGAGGGCTGACGTGGCCTCTGGGGAACGCGAAACCACCCGGGCCGCCGATCGGGTTGTCGCGCCGCCTCCGGCCGCGGTTGTCTTGGCCGGGCGGATCGGGGCGCCGGCCCCGTCGAGGGAGGCTTGGCAGGATCGGTTCGCGACGTACGAGGGGGCCTTCGGGTTCCCGGCCGGGGTCGCGCCTTGCCCGTCTCCGCCGGGTCCGTTCCAATTCGGGTGCGCGGTTTGGCGCGAGTCGCCGGGCCGGTTCCGGTCCTCGTACTGCGTCTGGGCGCACGGGCGTTCGGGGTCGCCGACCCTCTTGGCTTGGCCTTGCGGACGGATTCGGACGGGCGGCCGCGCCTTCCGCCGTCGGCGGTCTGGGCCTCGGCCACGTCCCGATCCCGGGGCACCGCGCGCGACGTGGGCCGCTCCGGTCCGTTGTCGGTGACGTAGACGCGCGGGTTCTCCTTGTAGCGAGGCCCGAACAAAGGCGAGCGTCGCACGGGCCGGTCGTACCCGTCACGACGCCCGGCGCCACGGTATCCCCGCTCCGCAACGACATGGCCGCCGCGCGAATAGTAGGGATCCGAGTAGCCGAACCCCACGCGATACCATGGGTCGTGCCAGAAGGGATCGGGGTCCCATCCGCCCCAGCCCCAGACGGGGCCGTAGACGAATCGGGCGAAGACGCGGCTACGCCAAGACGGCCACCCGAGCGAGACGAACGGCGTCCAGCCCCACCCGGACCAGCCGAACGGAGCGCCTGCCAAGACGGAGTAGGGATGCGCATAGGGGCACCCGAAGAAGCCGTCGCAATGTCCGTAGCCGTACCCGGAACGAGCGCAGCCGTGTCCCCAGTGGTCGTGGCCGTGACCCCAATAGCCGCAATCGCGTCCCCAGGGATCGTAGACGTGCCCCCCGTAGCCGGCGCCCAAGGAAACGCCTAGAGACCAGGAGCCGCCCTCCGCGAAGAACGCGGCGGGGCCGCCCGGCCCTGCGACGAACGGGTTCCATCGAGGGTTGCCGTGGCTCTGCAGCCCCCAGGAGACGTGGTTGGCCGCCTGGGCCGAGACCGCAGTCGGCAGGGCGAATGCTGCTGCCAACGTCAGACCGAGCTTCATGGATCGCTTCATGGCGCTTCCTCCACTTCTTTGGACCTGCTTCGAACGAGAATCCCTCCGAGCCTGCCTAGAACCCAAGCATTAATCGTGCCAGCGGACCCCGTCAAGCTAAGTCGTTGCGCGCCAACAAGGTGAGCCCCTGGCGGCTCGGTGCGTGGCCGGGAGGCGTCCCGCGGGGAGGACAGATGGCGTCCCGCGCGCGGACACCGCCGCGACATCCGGCCCGAGGCTGACGCGGGTAGCGGTGGCGTCCCGGGCGCGAACACCGTCGCGGCATCTATGCGCGGCGCGCGTGCTGCTGGAAGATGGCGTCCCGGCCGGGCGGACACCCTGCCGTTCTTGGCCGCGGGAAACTGGTCCCATTCAGCCGTGGACCACCATCCCCGCAATGCGCCCGGCCGACAAGCCGAACTCTCCCACCGCGCTCCAGACGAGCGTCCCCGCCGCAGGCACGACCAGACCTGCAAGCGCCTGTTCTCCCACGTCGCCGCCGTCCGGTCCCTCGTCCGCCACTTCGCCGCCAAAGCCTGGGTCCACGAACTCGACCTTTCCTCCCTCCGGCCCCTTCCCACCGAGAGCGTCGGCCCCGACTTGGCGCGCCGGCTCTCCGACTGCGTCTGGCGCGTCCTGTTCAAGGACGGCGGAGGCTCCGTCGTCTTCCTCTTCGAGTTCCAGTCCTCACCGGACGCCGGCATGGCCCTGCGCACGCTTCGGTATTCCGAAGCCGTCTTCTCGGCGCTGCACGGCAACAAGGAGCTGTTGGACGCCGCCGGGGCGATGCCGTTCGTCCTGCCATGCGTCATCTACACCGGTGCTAAGCCGTGGACGGCCGGGACGAGCTTGGCGGACTTGGCGGGTGCACCGGATCTGCCGCCTGCAGCGGCGCAGGCGACCGCCGGTTGGGGCACGGCGCACTGGCACCGGCGGCTTGACTTGCAAGCGTTCCTGGCGCAAGACTTGGCCGAGGATCCTCTCGTGGGCTGGCTGGCGGCGCTGGAGCGCGAGGCGTGGGCGGGCTTCCCGGGCGTGCACCGGCGCATGGCCGAGCACTGGCGCGGGCCGGATCGGCTGCCGGAGCGCAGGGCGTTGGCGGACTGGACGGCGGAGCGGATGCGGGCGGCGGGCGTTCCGAGAAAGCTTCGGGACGAGGTGGCGGCGCGGATCATTCAACCGAAGGAGGAAGCCGAAATGGGGCAGACGTATCAGGAGTGGGTGGAAGAGCACACGCAGAGGGGCGTCGAGCAGGGCCGCCAGGAGGGCCGGGCGGTGGTGCTTCGCCAAGTCTCTCGGAAGTTCGGAGCCGAGACGGCGGAGCGACTGAAGGGGCGGGTGCGCACGATGGGCGCCGACCAGTTGGCGTTGCTGGGCGACGCCGTCGTGGACTGCGACACGGGCGACGCGTTGCTGGCCGCGGCCGAGGCCAACGGCGCGTCGCGGGCGTCTTAGCCCGGCCAGTCGGCAGTCCGCAGACCTTCGGCGCAAGGGGTCGCTCTTCGTCCAACCTGCTGCGTCGCCCCCGGGACATTTCTGTCGAGCCTTGACAGCTCCGCCCCGGACTGCGACTTGCCAAATGGCGCGGAAGTGCGATTTTTCAGATAGACGTTGCCGGACGGGGCGCTGGACGGATCTCCCGGCGACGCGCCGACTGGCCGCTAGGCCCAGCTCCCGACCGAAGCTCGCTCCACGGTGCGGGCTGTCCGCGGGAATCCTCCGTCGCGACTGAAGAACGTCGTTCGCGGCGGACGCTGGATCGCACGGGTCTCTTGCCGGTGCCGGAATGCGCCGGGGCGGTACGCAGTCGCCGGAACACGCGCGTGGAATCACAACCGTGCGTTCCATTGCCAGACCCACGGATTGCCGGGACGGAAACGGCGGCCCACGCCTCCGTCCCTTCATTCAGGAAGCCGTGGCTTCCGGAAAGCCCAGACATCGTGAGCGACCAAGACTCGACCGAACCTCGAGGACGGCAGGGAGCCGGAGAACAACCGGCCCAGTCCGCCGCCACCGCAGCAACCGATGGGAGTGCGCCAGCGGGGACGACCGCTCCCGCCGTGGAACCCGACCGGAGCACATCGGCGACGGCGACCGATCCCGCGCCCCAGTCCGGGCGCCGCTCCCAATCCCGAAGCGACGGCGAGCGTCCGCACCACCGCCGGGGCCGGGGCCGCCGCCGCAAGCCGCGCCGGCAGGACGGCGACTACGACTTTGGCCGCGACGACGAGCCCCGCGAGCCCGGCGCGCTGCTGGGCGTGCTGGAGGTCCTTCCCACCGGATCGGGGTTCATCCGCCGCGCCGACGGAGGATACGTGCCGGGCAAGGAGGACATCTACGTCGGGCCGCGCCTGATCCAGCGGTTCGGCTTGAGGACGGGCGACGAGCTGTCGGGCATCGTCGGGCGCCGTCCCCGCAACGGCAAGAGTCCGCCGTTGCGTTACCTGGAGCTGGTGAACGGCGCGTCCCCCGACGAGGCCATCAAGCGGCCGGACTTCAACCGGCTGGCCGCGGTGCATCCCCGCGAGCAGCTACGGCTGGAGTGCGGGCGGACGTTTGCGGGCGAGCCCGACATGACGAACCGCGTGATCGACTTGTTCTGTCCGTTCGGCAAGGGCCAGCGCGCGCTCATCGTGGCGCCCGCCAAGGCCGGCAAGACGACCGTGCTTCAGTCGGTGGCGGAAGGCGTCGTGGCCAACCATCCCGAGTGCGAGCTGGTGATTCTGCTGGTGGACGAGCGCCCGGAGGAAGTCACGGAAATGGAGGCCTGCGGCTTCGGCGACGTGGTGGCGTCGACCTTCGACTTGACGCCGGAGCGGCACTGCCAAGTTGCCGAGATGACGCTGGAGAGGGCGCGGCGCCGGGTCGAGGCGGGCGCGGACGTCGTGATCATCCTGGACTCGATCACGCGGCTCGCGCGGGCGCACAACACGGTGGCCGGCGGCAGCGGGCGGACGCTTTCGGGAGGCCTGGACGCCAACTCGCTGGAGAAGCCGAAGCGGTTCCTGGGGAGCGCGCGGCTGATCAAGCCGGAGCAGGGCGGGGGGTCGCTGACGATCATCGGCACCGCTCTCGTGGACACGGGATCGCGCATGGACCAAGTGATCTTCGAGGAGTTCAAGGGCACCGGGAACAGCGAACTCGTGCTGAGCCGCGAGCTGGCCGACCGGCGCGTCTTTCCCGCGATCGACCTCAAGACTTCGGCTACCCGCAAGGAAGAGTTGCTGTTGCCCAGGGACGCGCTCAAGGTGTCGCACGCGATGAGGCGACAGCTGTCGGACTTGCCGCCCGCCGACGCGATGGAAAAGCTGTTGCGCGTGATGCGGCAGAACGAGACGAACCAGGAACTCGTCGCTCTGGCGATGTCCCGGTTGTAGGCGGTGTCGCGCGGTCTTGCTCCACGAGCGCCTTGAGCCGTCCGAGGCTGGTGCTCAGTTGTCTGCCCTGGGAGTCCTCCAGCGTGAGAGCGGTCCAGCCGAGCAGGGGATTCCAGCCCAGATCGGCCCGCTCCGTCCAGACGACCGTCGATCCGCCGTTCCCGGCCGGCGCGGAGCTGCTCGCCTCGACGGAGATCGTTCCTTCGAAGCGCATGCGGCCGTCCGCCACTTCCGCCACGTACTCCACTCGGGCGGGCGGAACCACGTTCACGAGAGTCAGGCTCCCCGAACCCATTGCCTCGTCGTCCCAGACGCGCCGAGCGCCGACCCCGGACGAACGGCCTTCTACGCGGGACTCGACCTCCCCCCAGGGAGTCCATGCCAGCCAGGCGTCGAGATCGGCCACCAGCGGGAAGACGTCTTCGGGAGCGGCGTCGATCTCGACGGACCGCACGACCTCGGCCCGGCCCGGCAGCAGCAGGCCCACGACCAGGAACGCCGCGGCCCCCAGCGCGCCCAAAGCGAGGAAGCGGGCGGCCCACTTGATCGGCCCGCGCATGTCAGGCCGGGGCCGGCGCGCATGTCGCCACGGTCAGCAGGCCCCGTCCGCGCGGCAGCGGCTCGCCAGGCGCTCCGCCAGCACGGACCAGATGTTGCGGGCCAGGACTTCGTGTCCTTCGGCGTTCGGGTGGATGCGGTCGCCTTGGTTGAGCTCCGGGACGGCGGCCACCCCCTCGAGAAGGAACGGGGCCAGCGTCGCGCCTGCGTCCCGGGCCGCGCGCCCGAAGACTTCGCGGAACCGCGCCGCGTAGGCCGGTCCCATGTTGGGCGGCGCCTCCATGCTCGCGATCACCACGTCGGCATCCGGCGCCCGTCTCAGCGTCTCCGCGGAAATCCAGCGCAAGTTCTCGTATAGGGCTTCGGTGTCGCGGCCCCGCAGGCCGTCGTTTGCCCCCAGTTCGACCACCAGGACCGACAATGACGCGCCGTAGCGCTCCAACAGCCCGTCCAGCCGCGCCCGCCCGCCGGCCGACGTGTCGCCGCTCGTTCCCGCGTTGGCCACTCGGTAGCGGTAGCCCGCCGCCTCCAGCCGGCGGCCGACCCGCGCCGGATACGCCGAGTCGGGCGACTCCAGGCCGTAGCCGGCCGTCAGGCTCGTCCCCAGGAAGACGACGTGCGGAGCGTCGTTGTGCTCCGTGTCGGCTTCGCGCTCCTCGGCGGCGACACGGTTTGCGGGGGTGGCCACTGAGTTCGCGGACGGCGATTCCATGCCGGGCGCTTCGGCCTCCGGCGGGCGCCCGCCAGCGTCGTTCTGCCGTTCGCCGCACGCGGCCAGGGCTAGGCATCCGGCCAGGGCCAGGCACGCGGCCAAGGCCCAGCACGCGGCCCCGCACGGCCACGCGGCTCCAGCCGGAAGTCGCAGCCGCAGGCGCACGGCCGCTGTGCGTGCAGTCCTCGCGAGCGACGCGCCGGTGAGCGACGACCAAGCGGTGATCAAGGCCCGCGACCTCTGCCGAACCTTCATGAGCGGCGGCCGGCCGCTCGAGGTGCTGAGCGGCGTCGACCTCGACATCGGCGCGCGCGCGTTCGTCGCCGTCGTGGGGCCGTCGGGTAGCGGGAAGACGACACTGTTGGGTCTCCTGGCGGGGCTCGACCGGCCGACGGCCGGCAGCGTGGTGCTCGACGGCTGCGACCTGGCAACCATGACAGAAGATGAACGCGCGCGCTTCAGGGTCAACCACATCGGGTTCGTCTTCCAGACCTTCCATCTGCTGCCGACCTTGACCGCGTTGGAGAACGTCCTGGTGCCGGCGGAGCTTGCGGGGAAGGGGCGGGGGGCGGCCCGGCGCGTCCGGGAGACCGCTCGGGACCTGCTCGACCGGGTGGGACTGGCGGACAGGGCTCACCACTATCCCGTGCAGCTCTCGGGCGGAGAGCGACAGCGGGTCGCGTTGGCGCGCGCCTTCGCGAACCAGCCCCGGGTGCTGTTCGCCGACGAGCCCACGGGGAACTTGGACGCGGAGACGGGCGCCCGCGTGGTCGCGATCATGGAGGAGCTGAACCGGAGCGCGGGCACCACGCTCGTGCTGGTGACGCACGACACCGATCTGGCGGCCCGGGCCGACCGCATCGTGCGGCTCGCCGGCGGGCGCGTCGTGCAGGACGGGGCGGCGCCGGCGGCAGGCGCGGAGGAGCGCTAAGGGGTGGTCCCGTTCGCCTTCCGAATGGCCCGGCGGGAATGGCGGTTCGCGCTGCGGCGGCTGGGCGTCCACATGACGTCGATCAGCATCGGCGTCGCGGCGTTGGTGGCGCTCCACTCGTTCCGCAACGATGTCGTCCGTTCGATCGAGGAGGACAACAAGAGCCTGCTGGGCGCCGACGCCCGCCTGTCGGCCAACCGCCCGTTTCCGGACTCGGTGACCGCCGTCCTCGACTCGCTGACCGCGCTGGGCGCGGAAGTCTCGCGCGTCGCCAGCCTGGCCTCGATGGCGCTGGCGGAGGAGAGCGGCCGCACGCGGCTGGTGCGCCTGCGGGGCGTGGAGCCGGGATTCCCCTACCACGGCAGCGTCGAGACCCGGCCCGGCGGACTCTGGGAGCGGCTGGACGAACTGGACGGCGTGCTCGTGGACCCGCCGTTGCTCGTGCAGCTGGACGCCGAACTGGGAGACACCTTGCTGCTGGGCGCGGCCCGGGCGCCGATCCTGGGCACGGTCGAAGGGCTCCCGACGGACATCGGGCTGCAGGCGGCCGCGGGCCCCCGCGTGTTCGCCGGCATGGACCTGTTCGCCGAGACGGGGTTGCTGGCCTTTGGGAGCTTGGCGCGCCACAGCGCCTACCTGCGTCTTCCCGTCGGCTTGGACCCGGACGAGGTCGAGGAGGCGCACGAGGACGTTCTGCGCGCCGCCGACGTCTCGTTTCGGACGCCCCGGGAGCAGGCTCGGTCGCTCACGCGTTCGGCCGATTTCCTGGCGGACTTTCTGGGCCTCGTGGGGCTGGCGGCGCTGCTGCTGGGCGGCGGGGGCGTCGGCAGCGCGGTCAACGTGTACGTCCGCGGCAAGCTGACTCCGGCTGCGGTTCTCCTCTGCCTGGGCGCCACCCGCCGGCAGGTCTTCGCCACCTACCTGCTGCAGGCCACGGGGATGGGCTGCCTGGGCGCAGTGGCGGGAGTTGCGGGGGGCGTGGCGATGCAGCGGTTCCTGCCGCTCTTCGTGGTGGACGTGCTGCCGGTGGACGTGACGCCCGAGGTCTCGGCGGCGGCAGTGGGCTTCGGGCTGTTTCTGGGCGCTTGGGTGGCCTTCGTCTTCGCCCTGTTGCCGTTGCTGGGCCTTCGCAGGGTCGCCCCGCTCCAGGCCTTGCGCCATACCGCCGAGGCGCCTCCCCGCCGGGACTGGGCAAGGGCCGCCGCGCTGGTCGCGCTGGCCGTCACCGTTCTGGCGCTGACCATCTACGAAGCGCCCAACGCGGCCGCGGGCGTGGCCTTCGCCGTGGCGCTGGCCGGCGGGACGGGCGTCCTGTGGTGCGTGGCCGCCGTTCTGGTTCGCGCCACGCGCCGGTTCTTTCCCAAACGAGCGGGCTACGCCCTGCGCCAGGGGGTCGCCAACCTGTTTCGTCCGGGCAACCAGACCGTGGCCGTCGTGCTGGCGCTCGGTTCCGGCGTCTTCGTGGTGGGTGCGATATCGCAACTTCAGCGCAACATGATGCGGGAGCTGTCCGTGGAGCTGAACGCGGCGGACATGATCGTCTTCGACGTTCAGCCGAACCAGGAGGCGGACGTCGGCCGATTGCTCGCGGAGTACTCGGAGGCCGAGGCGGAGCTGGTGCCGATGGTGGCGGCGCGCATCAGCGGCATCAACGGGCGCGCCGTCGCGGACATCTTGGCCGACACGGCGGCGAGGGATCGTCCGTCCCGCTGGGCGCTCCGCAACGAGTACCGCAACACGTTCCGCCGGGACCTGAAGGCGACCGAAGTGGTCGTTGCGGGAGAGTGGTGGGACGAGGCCGCTCCGGCCGATTCGGTGGTGGCCCGCGTCTCCTTGGCGGTGGGGGTGGCGGAGGACCTCCGCGTCGGGGTGGGCGACGAGATCGCCTGGCGGATCGGGGGCGGCGAAGTCCTCAGTGCCGTGTCCAGCCTGCGCGACGTGGACTGGGACGGCTTCGACATGAACTTCTTCGCCGTCTTCGAGCCGGGCACGCTGGACGACGCGCCGCGCACGAGCATCGCGACGGCCAAGGTGCCGGGGGACTCGGCCCGCGCCGAGTTCCAGCAGGCGCTCGTGCGCAACCATCCCAACGTTTCGGTGCTGGATCTGCTGTCGATCCGCGAGACGATCGAGTCCGTCTTGGGCAAGGCGCTCGGCGTCGTCGGGCTGCTGGCGGCCCTGTGCAGCGGGGCGGGGCTGGTCGTCATGGCGGGGTCGATCGCCTCCACGCGGGCGCAACGCACTCGCGAGGGCGCGCTCTTGCGGGTGCTGGGGGGACGGGGTCGCCAGATCCGCTTGATCTTGCTCAGCGAGTACGCGGCCCTGGGTTCGCTGGCGGCGCTGGCCGGAGGCGCGTTGTCGGTTGCGGCCAGCTGGCTGCTGTCGATGCACCTCTTCGAGATGCGCTACGTGCCCGACCTGGGCGCCGCGCTTCTGCTGTGGCTGGCGGTGGTCGCTCTCGCCGTTCTGGTGGGGGTCGCGAGCGGCCGGGGAAGGAGCCGCCACGCGCCGCTCGCCGTCCTGCGCGAGGCGGGCGACTGACGAGGGCGAACCGGGCCGGAGCGGGCGCGGAGCCCGAAGCGCGGGTCAGCCGAAGAAGCGGGACAGCTTGCCGGCGGCTTGGTCGAGCGTGGAACGTTGCTTGCAAAACGCGAACCGAACGAGGCGGGCGCCGTCTTGCGGGCGGCTGAAGAACGAGGAGCCGGGCACCGGGGCCACGCCGCACTCCCGCGCCAAGAACTTGCTGAAGGCGGTGTCGTCGAGCGAGCTCAAGCGCGAGAAGTCCGCCATGATGTAGTAGGCGCCCTCGGGCTTGCCGCAGTCGAACCCGGCCTCCCGGAGACCGGCGTGGAGAATGTCGCGCCGGCTTCGGTAGTCGGCGGCCATCTCCCGGTAGTAGTCGTCCCCCAGCTTGCACAACCCCTCCGCGCAGGCCTTCTGCAACGGCGCCGGCGCCCCCACCGTGAGGAAGTCGTGCACCTTGCGGATCGCCGAGGTGAGGTCGGGCGGCGCGACGATGGTTCCGATGCGCCATCCGGTGACGCTGAAGGTCTTCGACAGGCCGGAGACGACGATGGTTCGGTCGCGCATCCCCGGCATCCGGGCCAGCGGCAGATGCTCGCCGTCGTAGACGATGTGCTCGTAGATCTCGTCGGTGACGGCCAGAACGTCCCGCTCCACGCAGAGATCGGCGACGGCCTGGGTCTCTTCGCGGTCCAGCACCCGGCCCGACGGGTTGTTGGGCGTGTTGATCACGACGGCTCTGGTCTTCTCCGTGACCGCCGCCTTCAAGCGGTCCGGGTCGAGACGGAAGCCGGGCGCCGAGAGTGGCAGGAACACCGGCCTCGCTCCGGACAGCGCCGCGTCGGGACCGTAGTTCTCGTAGAACGGCTCCAAGACGACGACCTCGTCGCCGGGATTCACGGTGGCGAGCATGACGGCCGCCATCGCCTCCGTAGCCCCGCAGGTGACCGTGATCTCGCGCTCCGGGTCCACTTCCATGCCGTACCAGCGCGCATACTGATCCGCGACCGCGCCTCGCAGCGAGTCCGTGCCCCACGTCGTCGCGTACTGGTTGACGTCGTCCTGGATCGCCCGGCAGGCGGCGTCCTTCAGGAGCTGCGGTGCCGGGAAGTCGGGAAAGCCCTGAGCGAGGTTGATCGCCTCGTGCTCGCGCGCCACCCGCGTCATTTCGCGGATCACGGACTCGGTGAAGGAATGCGTGCGGACCGCGGTGCGCTGGCTCATCGGGCAGTGGCGTTCGGTGGGCGGAAGGATGTCGGAACGGGACGAGGAGGCGCCCCTGATGTCGCACCAAGGCGAATAACGTAACGGGGAATTGACGCGAATAGCCGATTTCTTTATGTTTCCATCCTGCAAGGCACTCGCTTTTCCCCCAAGGCGGCGGCTCGTGGTGCAAAGCCCAATCCAGATAGGACACGAGTTCGGAAGGGCGCTGGCCTCCCTGGACGAGCGGCGCCGAATCATCGCCCTGCGGCGAACCTACGCCCGCAAGCCCGAGAAGCTCGCCGCGCTCGGCGACGAATTCGGCATCAGCCGAGAGCGGACCCGCCAGCTGGAGGCGAACCTGCGTTGGAAGGTGGAGTCCAGCACTCGCGACCTGGTGGGCCAGGGAGTCCGGTGGCTTCGGGCGGTCTTGGGGCAGGTCGCGGACGTCGGCGACTTCCGCGAGGCCCTCGAGGAGCTGGTGGGAGATGCGCCGCCCCGCTGGAGGAAGGCCGTCGAGGTGGCCGTCACGGACGCGGCCGGCTACGTCGTGATGGAGGGGGTGGTGGGCAACCGCGTCTTTCGGGACTTCGTCGAGGAGATACGCCAGAGGGCGCCCCGCTTCGCCAACAGGGTCGGCGTCGTCGACGAAGACGCGTTGCGCGAGGCGGTGGAAGTGGGTGCGGGGGCGCGGTGGGAGCCCGCGATTCGCAACGCGGGCCTGATCCGCATACGCGTCAATCTGGTGTTGCGCGACACCCGGCGCGCCCGGGTCGCGCTCGCTCTGGAGGAGGCCGGCGTGCCGCTGGTCCGCGAAGAAATCGCCCGCTTGGCCGACCTGCCGAACAACACCACGTTGTCGAGCCTCCTGTCTTCGGACGCGAGCTTCGTCCGCCTCACGAAGGACCGGTGGGGACTGCACACATGGACGGACGAGCCCTACGAGGGCGTGGTGTCGGAGATACTCAAGCGGATCGAGCGCGAGGGCGGCAAGATGGAGGTCCAGACGCTGCTCGACGACATCCCGGAGCGCTTCGGCGTGCTGCAGGCGACCGTGCGCAACTACTTGGCCACCAGGAAGTTCGTGATGAGCGAAGGCTTCGTGGAGATCGCGCACCGCCCGGTCGCGCCCGCCCAGGATCTTGCCGAGGCGCGCGACGTGGTGTGGACGGCCGAAGGCGAGCCCGTGCTGCGGTTCGTGGCCGGTGCGCATCACCTGCGGGGGAACAGCCAGAAGATCTCGATGGCGGTGGCGCAGCATCTCGGGGTGGGCCTCGACTGTTCCGCCAAGATTCCCTTCGCGCGGCCTTCGGGGGTGGACCCGGCCTCCGTCATTTGGCGGTCCTACGACCCCAACGGCCCCGAAATGGGGTGCATTCGCGAGGCGCTCAAGGCGTCGGGGCGGCGTCCCGGCGAGGAGGTCTACTTGCTCTTGGACCCCGGGGGCCTTCGCTTGCTGGATTCCTGGCCGGAGCCGCTGGACGGCGCCTCGGAAGGCGTGCCGCGCCAAGCCAAGTAGAGGCCCCGCGTGAGCACCGGGACCACGAAGACCGCCACGAATCCCCACGTGATGGTCCCGTATCCCTTGGCGATCAGGGGGATCAGACCTGCCTGTGCGATCACGGCGGCGGCCGCGAGCAATAGCCCGGCCGTCAGCGCTCGCGCCCAGGAGGGCATCGCCGTGCGCCGCTCCGAAGCGGACCGGGCGAGGCGCTCGTTGACGGCGTGCACCAAGCCCGCGCCGGTCTCGGCGAGCGTGCCGAACAGCATCACCTGAAAAGCGACCTGAAAGGTGCGGGAGCCCAGCAGCTCGAGCATGTGGTTCACCGGCGCTTCCTTGGCGACGACGCCGGGGTACTCCCCCGCGACCGCCACCACGAAGAGCACGGCCGGCAGGATCGCGATCGGCCCCGTCAGCAGGCCCGCCACGACGCTGTCCCTCCGGCTCCGCAGATGCCGCACGGTGGCCAGCACCGCGGGCACGACGCCCAGGTTGTATCCCGCGTAGGCGATGCCGCTTTGGACCCAGTTGCCCTCCACCGTCCCCGACGCGAACGCGGCGCCAATGGCCGGCCCGAACCGAACCGCGCACCAGACGAAGAACACCGCGTAGACGACGTAGAGGACGCCCGACCAGCCCGAGAAGGCCTTCTCGATGACTTCGCTTCCTCCCAAGACCAGGAACCCGACCGCGGCCATGATCGCCGCCACGCCCGCCAAGTACGGGAGCCCGAACGTCTGCTCCAGCATCGTGCCGGCGGCGGCCGCCACGACCGCGAGCACAAGGAGCAGCAGCACCACGTAGAGCGCCTCGAAGGCGACCCAGAAGGGACCCAGCAACCTCTTGAAGAAGCTGCGGTACTCGTACGCGCGGAACACCCTCGCGAACTCGTAGCTGGCCACGCAGACGGCGCTCCACACGGCGGTGGACAGCGCCATGGCGAGCAACGCGCCCGTAGGTCCGCGGGCGAGGAAGAACTCGACGAGCTCCTGTCCCGTCCCGTACGCTCCCGCGATCACGACCGACTGAAACACGAAGCCCGGCAACAGGCATCGGCGCAGAGCGCTCATGCCTGCCGAACCCCTTTCGGCGCGACGACCGCCTGGGCGCGCGCAAGCCCGTAGTCCACCACCAGCGCCATTGCGGCGGCCGGCGCGGCGCCCGACACGGTCATGGCGGGGTCGCTGAGGGCGAGTCCGGCCACGATCGGGTCGCCGAGCCCCCCCGCCCCCACGAAGGCGGCGAGCGTGGCGGTTCCGACGTTGATGACGGCGGCCGTGCGGATGCCCGCCATCACGACTGGCGCGGCCAGCGGGAGCCGGATGTTCCTCAGGATCTGCCATTCGGTCATGCCCAGGGCGCGCCCGGCGCTCACGGCGTCCGGCGCGGCCTCGACCAAACCGGTGTAGGTGTTGCGGAGGATCGGCAGCAGCGAGTACAGGAAGAGAGCGGCGACGGCCGGGGCCGCTCCAATGCCGAAGACGGGGATCATGAAGGCGAGCAGCGCGATGCTGGGGATGGTCTGGAGCAGGCTGGCGAACCGCAGGGCGCCCTCCGCCCACTGTCGCCGGCGTTCGAGGGCCAGCCCCGCAGGCAGAGCGACCAGGATCGCCGCCCCGAGCGAGCCGAGGACCAGGAGCATATGGCGGACGGCTTGGCTGGCGAGCGCCGACCTGTCGTGCCACATGCGCTGGCGGAACGAGAGCCGCCCGCCCTCGGCCGCCACGGTCTCGGCAGCCGAAGAGGCATCCGCGCCGGCGTCGTCCAGGAACCCGGTCTCCACGAGAAGCAGCCGGGCGGCCTCCTCCACGGCGAGGCCGCCGAGTTCGACGCGTTCGTTGGCTTGCGTCATGACGTCCTCGCCGATCCAACCGGCGAGCCGCGACAGCGCAAGGACGGCGCCGGGATTGTCCGAGTAGAGGCCCGGGCCGGCCAGCGGCGCCGCGTCGTAGGGAGGGAAGAACGCCAAGTCGTCGTGGAGCACGACGAGTCCGTAGCGCGCGACGGCGCCGTCCGTCGAGTAGCCGTCGATGATGTCCACCTCGCCCTGGGTCAAGGCCGCGTACTTGACCGCCTGCAGCAGCGCCCGCGCCGCGCCGAAGCGGATGCCCCGCGCCTCGAGCCCCGGCAGGCCGTCCGGGCGCCCGATGAAGCCCGGCGAGAAGCCGCCGACGAGGCCCGGCGCCGCCTGCTCCAAGTCGGAGAGCGTCCGCAAGCCCAAGGAATCCGCCGTCGCGGGGCGCAACGCCATGGCGTAGCCGTTCTGAAACCCCAGCGGCGGCAGCCACCGCAACCCCCAACGGGCCTCGAATTCGGCGCTGACCCGCCGAAGCACCGCGTCGCGGCCTCCCGACGGCTCCTCGCCAAGCATCGCCAGCAGCCCGGTGCCCGTGTACTCCGGATAGACGTCGATCTCGCCCGCGACGAGCGCGCGGAACACCAGCTCCGTCTCGCCCATCCCCAGGCGCCGGTCCACCGAGTAGCCCGCGTCCTCGAGCACGAGCGCGAAGAGTTCGGCCAGGACGTAGGACTCCGCGAAGGACTTGGAGGCGACGACGATCGGGCGGTCCTGCGCAACGAGGACGCCGGAGGCTGGGGAGGGCCCAAGGGCGAGCCCGTACGCCGACCCGGCCGCCAGCACGAAGAGCGCCCGGGCCAGCGGCTTGCCCGCCCGCGCCGTGGTCGGGCCCGCCCCTAGCCGCCGCCCGCGCGCCGCCGAACCCGCCCCAGGCGCCGCGTCCTCGGGCGGCCTGCCCGCCGGCATCTGGATCACGTCGGAACGCCCGATCGCGCGATGAGCTCGGCGGCGTATCCGTCGGCCCGCGCGCACAGCTCCTCCGCCGGGGCCGAGGCCACGGCCTTGCCGTGCCGCATCACCAAGACGTGCGTTGCGAGGCGGAGCGCCTCGGCGATGTCGTGCGTGACGAGAACGCAGGTCACGTTGGCGGTCCCGCGCAGTTCGGCCAGCGTCTTCTGCACTTCGAAGCGGGTGATGGCGTCCAGCGCCGAGAACGCCTCGTCCATGAGGAGGATGTCGGGGCCGGCGGCGATGGCCCGGGCCATTGCCACGCGCTGGCGCTGGCCGCCCGACAGTTCGCGGGGGTAGCGGTCGGCGAAGAGAGGCGGGGGCAGGCCCAGCGTGCCGAGGGCCTCGCGGCCCCGCTCTTCCGCGTCGGCTCGGCCCAGCAGTCCAGGGACGAGGCTGGCGTTGGTCAGACAGGTCCAATGGGGGATGAGGCCGCTGTCCTGCTGCACGTAGCCGATGGACCGGCGAAGCGCCACGGGATCGAGCGCGGACACCGGCTCGCCCCGCACGCGCACGCCGCCGGAGTCCAGATGGGTGAGCCGGTTGATCGACCGCAGCAAGGTGGTCTTGCCCGACCCGCTCTCGCCCACCAGGGCTAGACAGGAGCCGGCCTCGACCGAGGCGCTCACGCCGTCGAGCGCGACCGTGCCGCCGTACCGCTTGGCTGCGCTCTTGATTTCGATGAGCGCCACTCAGGGCGCCTCGCGGCCCCTGGGCGCCGGACGGCCAGCGGCCGCTTCTCGGCCCGCGGCTGCCGAAGGGCCGTCGGCCGCCGTGCCATCGGCCGCCGGCGCTGGATCAGACCACGGAGCGCCTTCGCGCAAGGCGCGCACCAGAACGTCCGGATCGGCGTTTCCGCCCGACAGGACCGCCACCGCCGTCTCTCCCGGCGCGAGCGGGATCCGCCCGAACATCAAGGCGGCGACCGCCGCAGCCCCCGAAGGCTCGGCCACCATCTTGGCCCGCGTCAGCAAGAGCCGTAGCGCAGAGAACATCTCCTTGTCCGAGACCAGCACGACATCGTCGACGAACTCGGCAACATACCGGTAATTGAGCCGGCCGGCCATCGGCGCGGCCAAGCCGTCCGCCACCGTGTTCGTGCTCTCCAGGTGCATGGGGCGGCCCGCGTCCAGGCTCCTGCGCATCGCGGGCGCCCCCTCCGGCTCCACGCCGAAGACACGGTGGCCCGGCCGGCCGTTCGCGCGCAAGCGTCCGGCGGCCGCCAGCGCCCCGGCGACTCCGGCGATTTGTCCTCCGCCCCCCACGGGGACCACCACCGCCGCCGGTTCGTCCAAGTCCTCGTCGATCTCCAGCCCGACGGCGCCGTGCCCCTCCACGACCCTTGCCGAGTCGAACGGATGGAGGAACACGAGCCCTTCGTGCTCCGCCCGCCGCCGGGCTTCCCCGAACGCCGCCGCGGCCGACCCGTGCACGACGACTTCGGCCCCGTATGCGCCCGCCGCCGCGGCCTTGGACCGCGCCGCGCCCGCCGGCATGACGACCACGGCCCGGACGCCCTCGCGACGCGCGGCCCAGGCCACGGCCTGAGCGTGATTTCCAGCCGAAACGGTGATCACGCCGCGGCCCCGCTCGTCCTCGTCCAGGACCGCCATGGCGTTCAGCGCGCCCCGCACCTTGAACGAGCCTGTCCTCTGCAGGTTCTCGCACTTCAGGAAGACCGGCCCTCCGGTTCGCGCGCCCAGCGTGCGGAAGGACAGGAGCTGCGTGCGGTGCAGCCAGGGCTCGGTTCGGCTTCGCGCGGCCTCGAAGTCCTCCTGCGCCAGCCAGGCCGGGTCGTCTCGGTTCAATGGTCGTTGCGGTTCAGTGGGCTTCGCCAACGCCCCGGCGGAGCATTGACCTAGCGGGAAGGGTTCATGAATATTCTATGCCAAGCGAACTATGCGCGTATCCACAGCTCCGCCGCGGAGCGCCTGCGCCGAACTGGAACGATTCCGATCCCGAGCCCAAGAGGACAATTCATGAACGTCGCATCACGATTCGGTGGCATCCTGACGGTTGCGGCCGTTTTGGCCGCCTTCGCGCCGCCGGCAGCCGCGCAAACAAACTCCATCTCCGGACGCGTGACGGACGCCGTGACGGACGCTCCGTTGCAGGGCGTCTCCGTGATGCTGGCGGACTCGGAAACGGGAACGGCGACGGACGCCGCCGGCCGCTTCACGATTTCGGCAGGACCCGGGGGGCATTCCTTGGTGTTCAGCATGGTCGGCTACGAGGACTACCGGGTCGACGGCGTCCGTGCCGGGACCGAGGCCGCCGCAGTCGAAGTGGCCATGCGCCCCGAGGCGCTGATGCTGAACCCCGTGGTGGTGACTGCTTCGCGCCGCGAGGAAAGGGCGCTGAACGCACCCGCTTCGATCTCCACCGTCTCGAGCGAGGACATCGCCCGCGTCGCGGCGCCGACGACCGGCGAACACCTCAAGGCGGTCCCCGGCTTGGACGTCTCGCAGACGGGGATCGGCCAGTTGAACGTCGTGGCGCGCGGCTTCAACAACGTCTTCTCGGGCACGCTCCTGACCCTGGTCGACCACCGCTACGCGCGGGTGCCGTCGCTTCGGCTCAATTCGTACACGATGCTGGCCACCACGGATCTGGACATCGACAGGATCGAGGTGTCGCTGGGGCCGGGGGCGGCGCTCTACGGCCCCAACACGACCTCCGGCGTGATGCACATCATCACGGCCTCTCCTATCGACCGGCCGGGCAGCACCGTCTCCCTCGCGGGCGGCGAGCGCTCGGTCCTCCACGGCCAGTTCCGGCATTCGCACGCCCTGTCGGACAACTTCGGCTTCAAGGTTTCGGGCCAGTACTTCCGCGGCAACGACTTCGAGTTCGTCGACCCGGCCGAAGTCCTCGCCCGCCAAGCGTTCCAGCGCGACAGCTCCCGTGCGCCGCGTACCGGGGAGGCCGGGGCGGACCGGGACAACCGGCAGGAGCGGTACTCGGGCGACGCCCGGATCGACTACCGCTTCGGCGGCGACGCCTCGCTCGTGTTGTCGGCGGGGACGAGCGTGTCCGCAAGCCAGGTCGAGATGACCGGAGTCGGCGCCGCCCAGGTGGACGGCTGGGGGTACCAGTACGCGCAGGCCCGGTTCTCGAAGGGCAGGCTCTTCGCCCAGGCGTTCATCAACAAGACGGACTCGGGCGAGGGCACCTTCCTGCTGCGCACCGGAGAGGGCGTGGTGGATCAGTCGCGGTCCATCGCGCTTCAGTTTCAGTACGGGTTCGACTTGGGCGACTGGCTGGACATGACGTACGGCGTGGACTGGAACGGCATCCAGCCGCGCACGGGCGGCACGATCAACGGCAGCAACGAGGACGACGACAACATCACCGAGATCGGCGCCTACGTGCAGACCGAGACGGCTCTGGGCAAGTACTTCGACTTGGTGGCGGCGGTGCGGGTGGACGACCACAGCCGGCTGACGGATCCGAACATCTCCCCCAGAGCGGCGCTCGTCTTCAAGCCCACCGAGGATCACAACTTCAGGGCCACGTTCAACAGGGCCTTCGCCACGCCGACCACGAACAACCTCTTCCTCGACATCCTGGGGGGCCGGATTCCGCTGCCCCTGCCCGGCGGCATCGGATACGACATTCGCGCCAGGGGCGTGCCGTCGACCGGCTTCACGTTCTCCGACCGCTGCACCGGCGGCTTCATGTCGCTTTGCATGCGCTCGCCGTTCGCGCCGGGCCAGGTGCCCGCCGACGCCGCGCAGCTCTGGCCTGCCGTCCTTCAGGCGTTGAACGCGTTGAATCCGAGCCTCGCGGCGGTGACGCCTGCGCTGGCCAACCCGGGAGCCCTGCCCGGCGATCCCGCGCTGGGCACCGTCCTGCGCCGGCTGAACCAGACCGCCGCGACCCCAGCGGAGGCGTTCCCGCTGGACAACAGCGCCCAAGCGGACATCGCCGGCCTCGAGGCGACGATCTACAACACCTTCGAAGTGGGGTACAAGGGACTGGTTCGAGACCGCGTCCTGCTCGCGGTGGACGCCTACTTCGCCGATGTCGAGAACTTCGTAGGGCCGCTTCGCGTCGAGACGCCGAACGTGTTCTTCGATCCGGCCAGCCTGCAAGCGTTCGTCGCCGGGAGGCTGGGCCCGCTCGTCCAGGCGGGGCGGGTGCCCGCCGCAGTGGTGGAAACCATCGTCCAGACCGTCGCGGGCGTGCCCTTGGGCACCGTGGCTCCCGACCAGCTCGACACGCACGACATCATCGTCACCTACCGCAACTTCGGACGCATCAACTACTGGGGCGCGGATCTCTCGGCGCAGGTGCGCATGACCAACAGGTTCCGCCTCAACACCAACTATTCCTTCCAGAGCGACGAGTGCTTCGACTTCAACGAGGACGGCAACTGCTCGAGTTCGGCGGACATCGCGCTGAACGCGCCCAACCACAAGGGATCCGTGGGCCTGGTCTTCGACGACCAGGTCAAGGGCTTGTCCGCCAGCGGACGGGTGCGCATGAGCGCCGCCTTCCCCATGAACTCGGGCGTGTACGTCGGCGACGTGGACGGGTACCAAGTCGTGGACGCAGCCGTCAGCTACCGGTTGCCCTTCCAGCGCAACGCGACCGTGTCGCTCACCGCGAACAACCTGCTGAACAATCTTCACCAAGAGTTCGTGGGCGCTCCCGAGCTGGGACGCTTGCTGCTCGCCCGCGTGAAGTACGACTTCTGAGGCCCGGCCCGACAGAATTGGCATGAAGATCGTACTGGGGTACTCGGGCGGCCTGGACACGTCCGTCATCGTTCCGTGGCTGCGGGAGCGATACGGCGCGGACGTGGTCTGCATGGCCGCGGACGTGGGACAGCGCGAAGGCGTCGACCATCTGGCGGGCAAGGCGTTCGCGACGGGCGCCTCGGCCTTCTTCGGCGAAGACCTGCGCGAGGAATTCGTGGCGGACTACATCCTGCCGGTGGTGCGGGCGGGCGCCGTGTACAGCCGCAAGTACTTGCTGGGCACGGCCATGGCCCGGCCGCTGATTTCGCGCCGGATGGTGGAGGTGGCCGCCGAGACGGGGGCGGGCGCGGTAGCGCACGGATGCACCGGGAAGGGGAACGACCAGCTGCGCTTCGAACTCTCGTTCGCGGCGCTCGCGCCCGAACTGAAAGTGGTCGCTCCGTGGCGTGAGTGGGACATCGAGTCCAGGGAGGACGCGCTGGCCTATGCCCGCGCCCGGGCGATCCAGCTGGACGTGGACGAGGAGAAGCTGTATTCGCGCGACGAGAATCTTTGGCACCTGAGCCACGAGGGCGGGCCGCTGGAGGACCCTGCCAACGCTCCCGAACCGGGCGTGTTCCTGTGGACGTGCGATCCCGCGGAGGCGCCGGACGCGCCCCGCGACTTGACGCTGGCCTTCGAGAGCGGGGTTCCGGTGGCGTTGGACGGCCGGGAAATGCGGCCTCTGCCCTTGTTGCAGGAACTGAACCGCCTGGGCGCGCAACACGGAGTCGGGCGGGCCGACGTGATCGAAGACCGCGTTGTGGGGATCAAGTCCCGGGGCGTGTACGAGACGCCGGGCGGGACGATCCTCCTCGAGGCGCTCCAGGAAATCGAGCAACTCGTGCTCTCTCGGCGAGCCTTGGCACTCAAGGACGACTTGGCGCCGCGCTACGCCGACGTGGTGTACGAGGGCCGGTGGTGGACGCCCGAGCGCGAGGCCATGGACGCGATGGTGGATTCCTTGATGGTGCCGGTCACCGGCGAGGTGCGGCTGCGCCTGTTCAAGGGACAGGCGGCGGTGCTCGCGCGCTCCAGTCCCATGTCCCTGTACGATCTGGATTTGGCGTCGTTCGGGGCTTCGGAAACGTACGCGCACGCCGACTCCTCGGGCTTTGTGAAGCTGTTCGGGTTGCCGTTGCGGGCCGTGGCCGAGCAGCAGGACCGCCGCTTGGCGGGCACGCCCGCGCCGCCGAAGGCCGCCGTTTCCGCCGTTCGGTGAGGTCGTCCGAGGCGCCCAAGCCGTCCGAGGCGCCCAAGACCGCCCGCGCGATTTGGGGTGGCCCTCTCGAGGGAGGACTGGCCCCCGCCATGGAGGCGCTGAACCGGTCCTTGGACGTGGACTGGCGTCTGTGGCCTCACGACGTGCGCGGAAGCCGGGCGTGGGTGGGCGGCCTCAAGGGCGCGGGCGTCCTGTCGGCGGCGGAGGCCCGGCGCCTGTGCGAGGGTCTTGATCAAGTCGCGAACCAGCTCCAGGCGCTCCCCGGCCCGGAGGACTTGCCCGACGAGGACGTCCACTCCGTGATCGAGCGGTTGCTCACCGAGGCCGTGGGGCCGGTGGGGGGCAAGTTGCACACCGGGCGCTCGCGCAACGATCAAGTGGCGACCGCCTTTCGCCTCTGGGGGAAGGAGGCGATCCGGGACCTGCGGGGCCTGCACGTGCGCATGATCGAGTCGTTGCGCGACCGGGCAAGGGACGCCGCCGGCCTCGCGATGCCGGGGTACACCCACCTCCAGCGGGCTCAGCCGGTTCCGGCGGCGCACTGGTTGCTGGCGCGAGCTTGGCCGCTGGTGCGCGACTTGGAGGCGCTGGCGGCGGTGGAGCGCGAATGCGACGTGATGCCGCTCGGCTCGGGGGCGGTCGCCGGTTGCCCGTTCCCGGTGGACCGCGAGGCCCTCGCCGCCGACTTGGGGTTCGCGGCGATCTCCGAGAACTCGATCGACGCGGTGTCGGATCGCGACTGGGCGGCGCGGCTGCTCTTCGCCGCGGCGATGACCGGGGTCCACCTGTCCCAGCTGGCGGAGGACATCGTCCTCTTCTCGACTGCCGAATTCGGGTTCGCGCGATTGGGCGGCGGGTTCACCACTGGCTCTTCGCTGATGCCGCAGAAGCGCAATCCGGACGCGGCCGAACTGGTGCGCGGGCGGACGGGCCGGCTGGTGGGCAACCTGAACGCCCTGCTCCTCGTCCTCAAGGGCCTTCCGACGGGCTACAACCGCGATCTGCAAGAGGACAAGGAGGCCCTCTTCGACTCGGTGGACACGCTTGCCCTCTCGTTGCGCGTCATGGCGGGCGCCGTGGAGAGCCTCTCGTTCTCGGCCGGTACGATCGAGAGCGCCCTGGACGCCGAGCTGCTGGCCACCGACTTGGCCGACCACCTGGTGCGCAAGGGCGTCCCGTTCCGCGAGAGCCACCACGCCGTGGCCGCCTTGGTGCAGGCCGCCCAGGCCAAGGACAAGCGCCTAGACGAACTCGGGCCCGCCGATCTGTGCCAAGCGCACCCCGCCTTCGGAGACGGGGCGCCGCCGGTCCTCGACGCGGCCGCTTCGGTCGAGTCCCGCGCGGTCCGCGGCGGCACCGCGCAGACGGCGATGGCGGCGCAGCTGGATTCCTTGGACGCCGCGCTGGCTTCGCTCGCCCCGAGCTAGGAGGGCGGCGGGGCCTCCCTTTGGCTAGCGGCGCTCGCCTCCCGGTCGGCAGCGCACGCCTTGCGGGCGGCGGCCCCTTCCTACAGCGAGCGTCCCGCCGCCCCCGCGAAGGCTGCGAGGTCCCTCATCAGACGCTCGAACTCGCCGAAGAGAAGGGACTGGTCGCCGTCCGAAAGGGCGGACTCGGGCTCTGGATGAACCTCCACGATCAGACCGTCCGCGCCGGCCGCCACGGCCGCGAAGCCCAGGGGCGCGACCAGGTCGCGGCGTCCGCCCGCGTGGGACGGATCGGCGATCACGGGAAGGTGCGTCTCCCGCTTGAGCCAGGGAATCGCCGCCAAGTCGAAGGTGTTGCGCGTTTCCTTGCCGAAGGTCCGGATGCCCCGCTCGCACAGCACGACTTGCAGGTTGCCCCGCGCCATGACGTACTCGGCGGCCAGCAGCAGATCCTTGAGCGTGGCCGACATGCCGCGCTTGAGCAGCACCGGGCGCCGCAGCTGTCCGACTTCGGTCAGCAGAGCGAAGTTCTGCATGTTGCGGGCGCCGATCTGCAACATGTCCACGTAGCCCGCCACCAGCTCCGCATGGCGGGGGTCGAGCACTTCCGTGACCACGGGCAGGCCCGTCTCCTCGCGAACCTCGGCCAGGATGCGAAGTCCTTCCTCCTTGAGCCCGCTGAACGAATAGGGCGAGGTGCGCGGCTTGAACGCGCCTCCGCGCAGCAGGGCGGCCCCCGCCGCGGCCACGGCCGAGCCCGTCTCCTTCATCATGGCCTCGCCTTCCACCGAGCAAGGACCGGCGGCCACGAGGCAGGCCCTGCCGCCGAAGACGCGGTCGCCGACCCGCACCTTGGTGGTTTTGTCGGCGTTGAAGTCCCGTGCGGCCAGCTTGTAGGGCCGCATGACGGGATGCACCGACTGCACCCCCGGCACCGACAACAGCGGAACGTGGGCCAAGCGCGCTTCGTCGCCGATGCAGCCGATGACGGTGCGCGTCTCGCCGACGGAGACGTGCGTGCGAAGCCCGAGCGCCTCGACGCGCTCGCGAATGCGGTCGATTTCTTCGGGCGAGATGCCCTTGCGGGTGACGATGATCATGGTTTCGGTCCTCTTGGGGCGGGGTCGGTACCGGCGCGGCGCCCCGGACGGACGCCGCGGAACATGCCGCTGGGACGCCGGGGTTGGCCGCGAATGTCCGCGCAAGACGTGAATGCCGGCGAGAAACGCGAGCGCCGGAGCAAGAAAGCTCGCCTCTGGGCCGCCCGCGGGGAATTCCCCCGGAGGACGCCCCGTCGCTTTGGACGACGCTTCATCGGTCCGACGGCGGCCGTCCCTCTTGTCGTTCGGGCGGCGCCCGCGGCTTCCTCGGACCGGCGCCGTCTTCCCGGCCCAGCTCCCTCGCCCCTTGGATCGGCCCGGCGCTAGGGATAGATTGCCGTGCCGAAGGCGGTTCGACACGACTCGCAGCCCGGCCCCGGGAACTTGCCCCGATACTCCGTCGACGAACTCAAGGAAATGGCGGGCATGGAGGCGGCCCGGCGCGTGGAGCCGGGGATGCGCCTCGGCCTCGGGACGGGCTCCACGGTGGCCTGCTTCCTGCGGTGCTTGGCGGAGCGGATCGGGCGGGAGGAGCTTCCTGGCGTGCTCGGAGTGCCGACGTCGGTGCGGACCGAAGAGCAGGCGGCGGAGCTGGGCATTCCGCTGGCCCCGGGGGGCGAAGTCGGCCGTCCGGACTTGGTCGTGGACGGGGCGGACGAAGTGGCGCCGGACCTGGGGCTCGTCAAGGGCTTGGGGGGCGCGTTGCTGCGCGAGAAGGTCGTGGCCCAGGCCGCGGACCGCATGCTGGTGATCGTGGACGAGGCCAAGCTCGTGAGGCGGCTGGGCGAGCGGGCGCCTTTGCCGGTCGAGGCGGTGCCGTTCGGGGCGGCGGACCAGGTGCGATGGCTGGAGGACTTGGGCGCGCGACCCGTGTTGCGCAAGGACGCGGACGGACGGCCCCTGCTCACGGACAACGGACACGTCGTCGTCGATTGCTGGTTCGAGGACGGCATCGAAGACGCGGCCGGCCTGGATCGGCGGATCGCGGGCCGGGCCGGGCTGGTCGAGTCGGGACTGTTCCTGGGCCTGGCCGGCGAAGCGCTGGTCGCGGGCGGGGACGGCGTGCGGCTTCTGCGGCGGGAGGCTTCTTCGTGACCGCGAAGATCGAGGCCACGGCAGGGAGGGTTGCCGCGATCGGAGGGCTGGTTGCTTCGGCGGGAGGGCTGCCGTGACCGCGAAGCTCGCGCCTTCGATCCTGAGCTGCCGGTTCGCGGAGCTGGGGGACGAAGTGCGGCGTGTCGACGCGGCCGGGGCCGAGTGGATCCACATCGACGTGATGGACGGCCGCTTCGTCCCCAACATCACGATCGGACCGTTGGTGGTTCGGGCCGTGCGGGAAGTCACCGAGCGCGTCCTGGACGTGCATCTCATGATCGCGCACCCCGACCGCTACCTGGACGCGTTCGCCGGGGCCGGCGCGGACGTGATCACCGTGCACGCCGAGACCTGCCAGCACCTGCACCGCACGCTGTCCCGCATCCGCGAGCTGGGGAAGCGGGCGGGCGTGGCGCTCAACCCGGCCACGCCGCTGAGCGCCGTCGAGGACGCGCTGGACTTGGCCGATCTTCTCCTGGTGATGTCGGTCAACCCCGGATTCGGCGGCCAGGCCTTCATCCCCGCCTCCGTGAGCAAGGTTGCGCGGGCCCGTGCGCTCGTGGGCGAGAGCCGCCGGGGCTGGGTCGAGATCGAAGTGGACGGCGGCGTGAGCCCGGAGACGGCGCCCGGTCTGGTGCAGGCGGGCGCTACCGTCTTGGTGGCGGGCTCGGCCGTGTTCGGACACACGGACGGCGCGGCGGCCGGCCTGGCGGCGATTCGTCGATCGATCGCGCCCTAGGAGAGGAGACCGGTGCCCGAGTTCGTCTGCGAGAGCGAGGTTCCTTTCCCCGCCGGGGACGTGTTCGACTGGCACATGCGGCCGGGGGCGCTCGAACGGCTGATTCCTCCGTGGGCGCACGCGCGCGTGGTGTCGCGGCAAGGCGAGGTCTCCGACGGCGGGCGCGTCCACGTCCGCGTCGAGCGCGGCCCGGTCAAGTTCGACTGGAAGCTCCGCCACACCGCCTTCGAGCCGGGGCGCCTCTTTCGCGACGAGCAGGAGAGCGGGCCGTTCCGGTCGTGGAAGCACACGCACGAGTTCGAGCCGGCGGGCCAGGGAACGCGCCTGCGCGACCGGATCGCCTGGGAGCCCCCGGCCGCTCCTGCCTCGACCGTCTTCGCGGCGCCCGCGGTGGAGCGCGAGATGAAGCGGATGGCGGCGTTTCGGCAGCAGCGCCTCGCCCACGATCTGGGCCGGCACGCGGCGCTTTCCGGCCAACCGCTGACCGTGGCCGTGACGGGGTCGAGCGGACTCGTGGGCGAAGCGCTCCGCCACTTCCTGACCACCGGAGGGCACGCCGTCGTCTCCGTGGTTCGCCGCAAGCCCGACCCCGCCCGAAACGAGATCGCCTGGGACCCCATGGAAGGCCGAATCGACCGCGCCGGCCTGGAAGGCGTGGACGCCGTGGTGCACTTGGCGGGCGAGAACTTGGCCGGCAGCCGATGGACGCCCGGCAAGAAGACGGCCATCCAACGCAGCCGCATCGTCGGCACCCGCGTGCTCGTGGAGGCGCTGAACCAGCTGAGGCGCCCGCCGCGCGTGCTCGTCTCGGCCTCCGCGATCGGCTGGTACGGCAACCGCGGCGCGGAGCGCATCACCGAGTCCAGCGAACCCGGCCGGGGATTCCTGCCCGACCTTTGCCGCGCTTGGGAAGCGGAGGCCGCCAAAGCCAAGCGATCCGGCATCCGCGTCGTGTTGTTGCGCACGGGTCTGGTGCTGAGTCCCGCGGGAGGCGCGCTGGGCTCCATGCTGCTGCCGTTCAAGCTGGGCATGGGCGGCCGCCTGGGGACGGGGCGCCAGTTCGTCAGCTGGATCGACCACGACGACCTGCTGGGTCTCGTGCTGCACGCCGTCGCCACGCCTTCGGTTCGCGGCCCGGTGAACGCCACGGCGCCGCATCCCGTCTCCAACGCCACCTTCGCGACCGCCTTGGGCCGGGCGCTCCATCGGCCCTCGCTGGTGCCGGTGCCCTCGTTGGCCGTCAAGGCCATGTTCGGCGAGATGGGGACGACGCTCCTGCTCGAGGGCGCCCGCGTGCTGCCCGAGGCCGCCCAACAGACCGGCTTTCGCTTCGCCTTCGAAGGCGTCGAGGAGTCGCTGGCCTTCCAGCTGGGACGAGGCGCGTGACGTGACCCTGCGCGCCGCGGACCTGCCGTCCGATCCGATCGCCCTGTTTGCGAAGTGGTTCGCCGAGGCGGAGGCGGATCCGCGGATGGCGTTCGCCGAGGCCGCCTGCCTGTCCACCTTGGCGCCGGACGGGGGTCTGGACGGCCGGATGGTGCTGATGAAGGGATTCTCCCCGGCCGGATTCGTCTTCTACACGAACGCTGGCTCGCGCAAAGGCCGGTCGCTGGCGGCGCATCCGCGTGCGGCGATGACGTTCTACTGGGAGCCCCTGCGCCGGCAAGTGCGGATTCGCGGCCCAGTCGAGCCCGTGCCCGCGAACCAGGCCAACGCCTACTTCGCCTCGCGGCCTCGCGGCAGCCGGATCGGAGCGTGGGCGTCGAAGCAGAGCAGCGAACTCGCTTCCCGCGCCGAACTGGAAGCGCGCGTCCGGGAGATCGAAGCCCGTTTCTCCGGCGGTCCGGTGCCAAGGCCGCCGCATTGGAACGGCTACCGCATCGCGCCGGAGGTGATCGAGTTCTGGCAAGAGAGCGACTCTCGGTTGCACGACCGGTTCGTGTACGCTCGCTCCGCCGAGGGGTTGTGGACGCGCAGGCGGCTCTTTCCGTAAGACTGCCCAGCCTTGTCGCACGCATCTCGGCGCGGCCACCGATTGTCGTGTCTTGCTGTCGAATGTGCATAAGCTCGGCATATAGGAGCGGGCGACTAGTTCCCCGGAAACAAGGAAGTCGTCATGACGCATTCATGCTTCCGAACCGCCGCCGTGGCGGCAATGACCTTCGTACTCCCGCCAGGCGGAGTGGTTTCCGGATCATGACGACGAGGCGCCGTTTCCAGACGACCCGCGAAGGCCTCCGGCGCCAACCATAATTGGCTTCGGGCAAGACTCGGCCGGCTACCTCTGGGTCGTGACGAGGTTGTGGCGCCTCAGCCTGCAGATGCCCGAATCGGTCGGCTCGGTTTGGCCAAGACCGGCGTCTCTTGCAGGATCGCGTCCAGCTCCTCGACGACGCGGGCGGCGTCGGAGCGCTCGAACACCATGGGCGGCTTGATCTTGAGCACGTTGGCGTCGGGGCCGTCGGTGCTCATGAGGATGCCGCGGTCGCGCATCCGGTTCACCACGTAGCGGCAGGCCTTGGGGAAGGGCTCGCGTCCCTCGCGGCTCCGCACCAGCTCGACGCCCAGGAACAGTCCCCGGCCCCGCACGTCGCCCACGGCCGGGCTCTCCAGTTCCCGGAGCTGCGCCAGGAAGAAATCGCCGACCTGCTTGGCGTGCTCCTGCAGCCCCCGGTCGCGGACTTCGGCCAGCGCCGCCCGCGCCGCCACGCAGGCCACGGGGTTGCCGCCGAACGTGTTGAAGTACTCCATGCCGTTGGCGAAGGCGTCGGCGATCTCGCGGGTCGTCACGACGGCGCCGACGGGATGGCCGTTCCCCATGGGCTTGCCCAGCGTGACGATGTCCGGCGTCGCCTCTTGGAGCTCGAAGGCCCAGAAGGCGTCTCCGACGCGCCCGAAGCCGGTCTGCACTTCGTCTGCGATGCAGAGTCCGCCGACCCGGCGCACATGTTCGAAGGCGGCCCGGAGATATCCCGCCGGGGGCTCGACTTGGCCGCCGCATCCCAGCATGGCTTCGGCGACGAACGCGGCCACGCCTACCTCTGCGTTGTCCGCGTCCTCGCGAGCCGCGCCCGCACTGCCGCGGCTTGTGCCGCCCACGTCCACGCCCGCGCGGCTCCGGCCCCGGGCGGTCCCGCCTGCGCCGCTCAAGCGCTCGGCGGCTTCTCGGACCCCTGCCGCGTACGACCGGGCCAGCTCCGCGTCGCCTAGGCCCTCGGTGCGCCGGTGCAGTCCCCGGTACGGATCGGGCATCGGCGCCACCGCCACGCGCGCGCTTCGTCCGCCGCCGCCGGGGCCGTCGAACTTGTAGGGGCTGATCTCGACGAGCCCTCCAGTGTTGCCGTGGTAGGCTCCCTCCAGCACGACCACGCCCTCGCGTCGCGTGTAGTGGCGGGCCAAGCGCAGCGCCAGCTCGTTGGCCTCGCTCCCGGAACAGACCAGGAAGACCACGTCCAGTCCGGGCGGGAAGCGGGCCGCGAGTTCCTCCGAGAGCGCCACGATCTCCTCGTGCAGGTAGCGGGTGTTGGTGTTGAGCACGCGGGACTGGCGTGCGATGGCGCGGGCGACCCGCCGGTTGGCGTGCCCGACGTGCGCCACGTTGTTCACGACGTCCAGATAACGCCGCCCGGAAGCGTCGAACAGGTGTTGCGCGAGGCCGCGGACGACGTGCAAGGGGCGGTCGTACGAGAGACCGAGGGATGGAGCCAAACGACGGTCGCGGCCTGCCTTGATCCGGGCGGCCGCCTCGCCGGGAGCGGGCACGGGCCGCAACGATTCCGCGAAAGGCGAAGGCAGCCCGGCGAGCGGCGCGGGATCGGGCAGCACCGACTCCCAAACGCGCCGGAGCCGGGCCTCCACGACTCCGGGGAAGTCGCCGTCGCCTGCTCGCTCGTCGTCCAGACGGCTGTCGTCGGCGCGCGTGTCGCCCGCCCGCTCGTCGTCCGTCGGCCTGTCGGCGGCGCACGTGTCGCCCGCCCGCTCGTCGGCGCCGCGCCGCTCGTCCTCGAGCGAGTCCAGCGCGATCACCTGGAAGTGCAGGTGCGGAGGCCAGCCGCCGTTCGTCTTCGGCGTTCCCAGCCAGCCCAGCACGCCGCCCGCGCGTACCTTCTCGCCGGGGGAGCGCTTCGCCAGGGAGGCCGCGCTCAAGTGCCCGTACAGCGTGTGGAAGAGGGTTCCGCAACCGGTCGCGTGGCGCACCACCACGGTGGGGCCGTAGTCGAGCCGCCCGGCGTTGTCGGCCACCGAGACCACCGTGCCGGGCAGCGGCGAACGGACAGGCGTGCCCGGAGGGGCGAACAAGTCGAGCCCCATGTGCACGGTGCGCGCGCCGGGGCCGTCGTTGCCTTCGGTCGCGAACGAAGGGGCGTCGTAGAGCAGCCGGGGCTCGCCGTAGCGACCCACTCCGGCGGTGGCGCCGCAGGCGGCCATTTCTTCTGCGATCCATGCCTCCAAGGCGCCTTCCCGGGCGAGATCCTCGGGATGCGGCAGGTCCAGGCTCGCGACGGACAGGTCGAGGACGGTCGGCGTGGCGAGGCGGTCGCGGGGCAGGACGGGGGATCGGGGTGCGGCTTCCCTCATCCAGGAAACGACGGCGTTCGCGCTGGGATTGGGGACGAGGCCGCAGGCGTCGCGGACTCTGAATTCGGCCAGGCGCCAGTCGGACTCCGCGAGCCGCCGAAGCAGCTTGCGGGCGGGCCGCTGGCTGACCGCCAAGTACTCGTTGCCGGGTTGCTCGCGCATCTGGCGGGCCTGAATGCAGACCGACAGGCACAGCCGGAGCGCGGCCAGGGGCAGGAACGCCCGGCACTCCGCGTCGGAGAGGGAAGCGACCGACGCGTAGCCGCCCGCGACGGCGCAGGCCGCTTCGAGGGGGTCGGCCAAGTCCATCATGGCGTAGGCGGCGGCTATCGCGGGGTCGGCGACCCTCCAGCCGCGCGCCAGGTCGCCGAAGTCGATCAGGCCGGCGAGGCGGAGCCCTTCCGGCGAGGCGGCGACGATCACGTTGTGGTCGTTGGCGTCGTTGTGGACGATGCCGGCGGGAAGCTGATCCGCAACCGCATCGAGGCGGCGGGCGGCCCGGTCCGCGGTTTCGGCGACGACCTTGGCGAGAGGGGGATCGAGTTCGCGCAGACGTTCCCGGACGAGGGCGGGCGCCGATTCCAGGCGCCAGGGGAAGTCGCGGTCCAGACTGGGGTGCTCGAAGTCGTCCAGCGCGGCTTGGAGCTGAGCAAGGAGAGCGCCCAGCTCTTCGAGGACGCTCATGGGACGCGGGCGCGCGACGGCCAGCGTCTCGCCTTCCACGAACGTGGCAGCCAGCGCAACCCACGGGGCGTCGCCGGATATGCGGGGAGGAGCGCCGCCGGGGTTGCTCAAGGTGCCGACTTCGGGGCCCGAAGCGTCCCGCGGGCCCCCTGCGAGAGCGTCGATGGAAACGAGAGCCGGCACTCGCGCCCGCAGCGCCGCGCCGCGCAGGTGTTCCAGGCACGCCGCCAAGAGTGCGAACGCGGGCCGTCGCCCGGCCGGTGCAAGCTTCAAGACCGCCGGGCCGCACGGCCCTTCCACGCGGAAGTTGAAGTCCAACTCGCCCGGCAACCGCCGGGGGGCCCCGCCGAACAAGTCGCGCGCCCGCGCCGCCGCCCAGTCGCCGTCTCTCGTCAACTTAGCGTCCCTCGTTCTGGGGCGGGTCGCAAGCGGTTCCGCCTCGCGCTACATGCCCCAGACTTCGATCTCGGCGCCGCTCTCGGCAGTGCGGCCGAACCGAAACACCTTCTCGTCCCAACTCCGGCCCTCCCGGCGGTCGAACACCACCAAGTGCCCCGCCTCCGCGCCGCAACGATCCATGTACGCCGCCGTCTGCTCCACGCCTTCGGCCACCGTGCGCTCCAACCCCTTGTGCAGCACCTTGCACTCCACCACGAACTTCTGCGAGCCCCCGTGGCCCTGGGCGCTCCCACCGGGCCGCCCACCCGGCAGCTCGCCGCCACCGTTCTGCGCCCGCCCGCCGGGCCGCCTCCTCTGCCGCCCTCCGCTACCGTCCTGCGGCCAGGCCACCAGCAGGTCCGTGCGGCCCCGGCCCAGCCCGTACTCGCGCTCGATGCGCCCCCCGCTGTTCACGATCCGCTGCAGGAACGCCTGCAACAGCAGCTGCGGTCCCGCCTCCTTGTACTGGAACCGCTCCACCCAATGCTCCGAGTGTGCCCGGAAGAACTCCTGGAACCCCGCCAGCAGCTTCGGCAGGTCCAGGCCGCCGGCAACGTCCACGTACCACGCCGGATCGTCGGCCATGTGCTCCTGCGCCAGCCACGTGAGCTCCCTCGGCACCACCTCCGCGTAGATCGGATTGGCGATCCGCACTGGCCGGTTCCACGCCACCAGCCCCAAGTCGCGCGCATACTCGACGTCGCGC
Organism: Longimicrobiales bacterium; assembly: GCA_958295645.1. Taxonomy (GTDB): domain Bacteria; phylum Gemmatimonadota; class Gemmatimonadetes; order Longimicrobiales; family Gaopeijiaceae. The sequence goes on along the minus strand of OY282361.1, from coordinate 1,542,462 downwards.
TCCGAGAACTCCGCGTCGTCCGCACCCGCCAGAAGCGGCTCCACGACCCGCCGCACCCTCTCCTCCCGCAACTTGTCCGCCAACTGGTCCAGATGCGTCTCGCGCCGCAGGATCAAGGCCTCTTGGGCCGCCAGAACGTCGTCCTCCCCGACCACGCGCGACCGGTCCGCCGCACCCTCTCCCCGAAAGCAGGTCTCGTACGCCAGCGCGTTGACCAGCCACGGCTGGCCTCGCGTGCGGTTCCACACCATCTCCAGCGCCTCGTCCGCGAACGCCTGGCCCGTCTCCGCCGTGTGCTGGCCCAGCAACGCCCGCACGTCCTCCTCGGAGAAGTCGCCCAGCCGCAGCGACGCGGCCTTCACGTTGAACGCGCTGCCGCCCGCCACCATCGTGTTCGCCGAGCCCGAATGGATGCGGTAGTCTCGCACGTCGCGCACCCCGCACAGGACCACGCTCTGCGGGAAGCCCGCAGGCCGCATGTCGTAGCCCGCCCGCAGCTGCCGCAGCACCGACAACAACGAGTCGCCCACCAGAGCGTCGATCTCGTCGATCAGAAGCACCAGCGGCTTCGCGACGGCCCGCGCCCAGCGGGTCAGCCCCTCGCGCAACGCGCTGTCCGGGCCACGCCGCGCCAAGACGTCCGGCCAGATCTCCTCCAGGTGCTCGTCACCCCAAGCGTCGCCTGCGCGGGACGCTGTTTCGGCCAGCACGGTGCGCACCGCCCGGCCCACGTCCTCCCGTGCCGCCTGCGCGCCCTCGACGTTGACGTAGACGCAATGGTGGCCGCCCTCCGCGTTCAAGAGATCGCGAAGGGCCAGCAGCGCGGAGGTCTTGCCCGTCTGGCGCGGCGCGTGCAGGACGAAGTAGCGCTTCTCGCCGATCAGCCTGCGGACTTCGGCCAAGTCCCAGCGCTCGAGAGGCGCAACTTGGTAGTGATCCGCAGCGACCACCGGGCCGGTCGTGTTGAAGAAGCGCATGGAGCCAACTTCGCACGAGGGAACTGGCGCGGCAATTTCGAGGCGCTTGCGCGTTCGGCGGCCGCGAGTTGCAGAGCCGGCGGCGGCGGCCCAATCTATGGCGGATGCGCAAGCGCTTCCAGAAAAACGGCATCCGGACGCCCAGCGTCTTCCGGGGTGCCACGTTGCGGGGCTACGCCTTCGCCCAGGCGTTCTCAGGCGCCCGTGCCAGGGTTGGTGGATGACGCCGTCCGGGGACGAGAGTTCTCCTAGCCTCGCCTCGCACGACTCACAATCGCACGACATGTCCGCTTCCCCGCCGCCGGACCGGGCGCCACGCGACGCCAGCGCTCGCAACCCCAGGCCGCGCGACCCCAAGTCCATCGTCACTCCCGACGCGTTTTCCGTCTCCCCGGTCTTGCTGGGGACGCCTCTCGCCGCTCCGTGGCGGAGGCTGACCGCCCTCTTCTTGGACTTGATGCTCGTGGGTCTCCTGGAGGCGCTCAGTTGGAGGCTGCTGCTGGGCGGAGCGGTGCTGATGCTGTTCCTCGTGTTGGCGCGCCGTCCGGATGCGGGACGCTTGCGGCGCACGGCCGTGGGATGCGGCGGTGCGTTGCTCGTGGCTGCCACGGTGTTCGTGACCTTTGTCCCGGCGCTTTGGAGGGCCGGAGTCCTGGGGCCGGAGAGAGCCTCCACGCCCGACAGCGTTGCGGCGGACGCCATGCGGGACGGCGTGGCCGCCGGAGAGCCTCAAGAGGTGGGAATCCGAGAGATGGCGAGGTTTGTCGACAGCTTGGCGCAGGCGGCCGCCTCCGATACGGCGAACCTTGGCGAAACGGAGCCCGAGCAGCCCTCGACGGCCTTTGCGTGGATTCGGGACATCGCGGACGAGGCTGGGCTGATATTCGGTTGGGGCACGGTCTACCTCACGCTGTTCACCGCCTTCTGGAACGGCCGGACGCCCGGCAAGCGGTTGCTGCGCTTGCGGGTCGCCAGGCTCGACGGCGAGCCCCTCGGACTGCTTCTGGCCTTCGAAAGAGCCGGCGGCTACGCGGCGGGCTTCGCCACGGGCCTCGTCGGATTCGCGCGGGTTTGGTGGGATCCCAACCGGCAGGCCATCCACGACAAGATTGCCGAGACCGTCGTTGTCAAGGAGAACCGACCCGCTTATGATCGAACTCGCCCGTCCGCCAAACCGGAGCAACCCCAATGAGACCCTGCCAAGCAGTCCATGCGCGACGAGATCGTCGTGACGGCGGTGGTCGGAGAGTTCGGAGCGTTGCTGCGGCCGCTTGGCTGGTCGCCCAGGTCGGATTGGCGGCCTGCGGCGCGGATCCCAGAGGAACTCGTTCCGGCGGCTGGCAGTTGGAGGAGGAATTGCGGATCGCCGGTCCACCGGACGGATTCGGCGTGGTCGAAGCGGTGGCCGCCGACGCCAACGACAACATCTACGTGCTGGATCGGTTCGCGCAACAAGTCTTCGTCTTCGATTCGAGCGGCGCCTATTCTCACGCCATCGGGCGAAAGGGAGAGGGGCCGGGGGAGTTGTGGAGAGCCTCCGGGGTCAGCATCGGCCCCGACAACCGGGTTTGGGTGCCGGATCCGGCCACGGCCCGCGTCACGGTATTCGAACCGGACGGCTCGTTCGTGACGGCGTTGGCCCGGCGCGGGCAAGGGTACCCGTTTACGGGGGCTTGGGACCGTGCTGTCGGCCCGGCTGGCCACTACACGGACTGGAGGCTCTGGTTTCCCAATCGAAGACGTGGCGGCCTCCCCGCCGAGACGCAGCTGTTTCCAGTCCTTGTCCGCGCTGATGCCGAGGACGGCGATTCGTCGTCGGAGGGCGGCCCGTCGTCCGAGCGCAGCGACTCGTTTCCTCCGCTCGACTACGTGGCGGAGATGGTGCAGATCGGAGGCAGGCCGACTTACCGGAACTTCTACGCCGGCGTCTTGTTGTCTGCCTTGGAAGACGGGCGAAGCATTTGGTTCGGCCACTCCCGCGAATACCGCATTTACAAGAGATCGCTGGAGGGCGACACGCTCATGGCGGTCTCGCTGGACGAAGCCCCAGCTCCGGTCTCGGAGGCCGATGTCGACGCCGTGCGCCAGCAGTTGGCCAACAGTCGCGACGTCGACGATCGCGTGTCCGGCCTTCCGGAAAGCAAGCCGATCCTTCAAGCTCTCTTCGCCGACGGCGCGGGAACCTTGTATGTCGTGCCCGAGACCGAGGCCGTTCAGCGCGGGTCGGTCGTCGATGCCTTCGGGCCGAAGGGCGAATACCTGGGCCGGGCGACGCTGCCGGAACCCGTGAAGACGGAGTTGCTGGGTTCCATGCCCGGCTATGCCACGACCAGGTATCTCCTCCTGGCCGGCATCGGCGACGACCTCGCGCCCTACGTGGCGCGGTTCGGAATCCGGCGCTAAGCACGACCCCGCGTCCGGCGGGACGCGTTACATCCCCCAGACTTCGATCTCGTCGCCCTTCGCGGATTTCCGGCGCAACCGGAACAGCTTCTCGTCCCAACTGCGCCCCTCTCGGCGGTCGAACACCACCAAGTGCCCCGCTTCCGCGCCACAGCGGTCCATGTAAGCCACAGTCTGCTCCACTCCCACCGTGCGATCGAGTCCCTTGTGCAGCACCTTGCATTCCACCACGAACTTCTGCGATGCGTCCGGTCTCTGCCCGTTGCCGTCGTCCTGCGGCCACACCACCAGCAGGTCCGTCCGCCCACGCCCCAAACCGTACTCGCGCTCGATGCGGCCCCCGCTGTTGACGATCCGCTGCAGGAACGCCTGCAACAGCAACTGCGGTCCCGCCTCCTTGTACTGGAACCGCTCCACCCAGCAGCACCAGCGGCTTCGGGTCGACCAAGCTCCAGCGCGTCAACGTCTCGCTTATGGCGGCGTTGGCGCCATGCTTGGCCAAGATGCCCGGCCAAACGTCGTCGAGGTACTCGTCGCCCAAGTCGATGCGCGCCCGCCGCGCTAGTTCGCTCAGCACGGTTCGCACGGCCTGGGTCGCATCCTCGCGCGCCGCCTGCGCAGCCTCGACGTTGGCGTAGACGCAACGAAGGTCGTCTTCCGCGTTGAGCATATCCCGGAGCGCCAGCAGCACGGACGTCTTGCCCGTCTGGCGCGGCGCGTGAAGGACGAAGTACCGCTTCTCGCCGACGAGCCTGCGGACTTCGGCCAAGTCCCAGCGCTCCAGAGGCGGAATGCGATAGTGATCCGCCGCCACGACCGGGCCGGTTGTGTTGAAGAACCGCATGGGAGTCAACTCCGCAGGAGCGCACCGGTGGGGCAATTTGCCCTACGGCCGGTACCGCTCTTGCAACACGCCGACCGACGCCAGCATGAGCAGCAGCGAGTCCGCGGCCGGGCGTTGCTCCGGGGCCAGCGCGGGGATGCGGTCGAGCAAGCGGTAGACGGCCTTCGGACGGAAGAACGGGGCCGCGCCGAACGCGGAACTTCGCAGCGTGTCCTGGACGAAGCTGTGCAGCGGCGTTCCCGCCGATCCCGCCGCGGGCGGCGCCCAGAAGGGGCGCTTGGGGCGAGACAGGACCGTAGCGGGGAGGTAGGGGCGCATGGCCTCTCGGAGCAGCTGCTTGTCCGTCTCTGCGCCGGCGAGGGAGGCCAGCGGGAGGGCGTTGGCGTGCTCGAACAGGACGTGGTCGAGGAAGGGGAGGCGCACTTCCACTCCGTGCGCCATGTCGAGCCGGTCGGCGGCCAAGTGGTAGTTGGGGAAGATGGAATGGAGCCACAGATAGAGCAGTCGGCGAGCGGGCTCGCGCTTGGACAGGCCGGCCTCGCGGTCGCAGCGACGGTAGAACGCGCTGTAGAGGTCGTAGCCCTCGAATTCCCCGAGGAACCCGGGCGCGCACAGAGAGCGCAGGTGATCCAGCCCGTGCGCGAGCCGGGAGAACAAGCCCGGTCCCGCGCCCATGACCGCCGCGATCCGGGAAAGCCACGGCGAGACTTGGGCCAGCCCGGGGCGACGGCGGCTCAGAGCCCGCAGGAGCCGGGGCAGCAGCCGCAACCACATGCCGGTTCGCGAACCCGAGCGGGCGCGGGCGGCCGCCCGCAGGAACTCGTAGCCGAAGAAGGCCTCGTCGGCGCCCTCGCCCGCGAGCACCGACTTCCAACCGGCTTCGCGCACGCGACGGGCCAGCAGAAAGCGCGCCACGCCGTGAGCATTGTACTGGAGCGTCTCGGCGTGCCAGACGGCCTCCGCGAAGTGGTCCGCCAGGTCGGCGTCCCGAAGCGAGACGACATGGTGGGCCGCCCCTGCCGCTGCTGCCATTTCGCGAGCGGGCGCGCTCTCGTCGTAGGCGCGGTCCTCGAACCCGACGGTGAAGGCGGCGATCGGCTCGTCGCTGGATGCGGCGGCCACGCCCAGAACTGACGACGAGTCCAGTCCTCCGCTCAGCAGGCATCCCACCGGAACGTCGGCTGCCAGACGCTGCCGCACCGCGTCCTCGACCAGCGAGCGGACTTCGGCCGCGGCCATCTCCGCGTCGGGCTGGGCGCGGCGGACGGCACGCGGGGCGGGCGGCAAGTCCCAGTAACGGGTCAAGCGGACGCCCCCGTCCGAAGCCGTCAGGAAGCGCCCCGGCGGCACCTGCCGAATCCCCGCGAACAACGAGAGCCGCTCGTCCGGACAGGCATGAAGCGCGTGGTACGCGGCGCGGTGGTCCCAGGCTGGAGGCACGCCGGCCGCGAACAGCGCCTTCGCCTCGGAAGCCAAGTACAGAGCCCCGCCGTGCTGGCAGTAGAACAGCGGCTTGAGCCCGAACCGGTCCCGCGCGGCGAACAGCTCGCCCGTCGCCTCGTTCCACAGCACGAAGGCGAACTGGCCGCGCAGACGATCCAGGCACGCCGCGCCCAAGTCCTCGTAGAGGTGGAGCGCGATCTCGCTGTCCGACCGGGTGCGGAAGCGGTGGCCGCGCCGCTCCAGCGACGCCCGAGCCTCCTCGAAGCCGTAGAACTCGCCGTTGACGGCGATGCGCAGGTGCTCGTCCTCGCTGGCGATGGGCTGCGCGCCCTCCGGGTCGTTGATCGCCAGGCGGGCGTGGCCCAGTCCCGCTCGGCCCGACGGGGACATCCACGTCCGCTCGCCGTCCGGCCCCCTGTGTCGCAGGGCGGCGACGGCGCGCGCAAGGGCGTCCGGCGCAACCGGGCCGTTTCGCGAGACGACCGCCACGATGCCGCACATCGGTTCCGTCCCCCTATCCGAGGCTGCGCACGACGGCTCGGCCGTCCCGGCACTCGAAGCGCATCAGGAAGCGCGGACGGCCCCGTGCGAGCGCCAAGTTGTCGGGCGTGACGCGCTGCACTACGGCGACGGCCTCGACCAGGCCCGCATCCGGGAACCGCCTTGCGTACCTCTGCGCATGCCTTTCCAGCAGCGAATTTCGCACCGTGCCGAGCGCCTCCGCGTCCATCTGCAACCACACGTTGCCGATCAAGTAGGACTGGAGGAGAAGATGACGCATTCCGCCGGGAAACAGATGGCGCGGATCAACGGCTTGCGGCTCTCCCGCGCCGTCCGCGGGCAACCGGCGAACTTCGTAGCGCACGTGATAGTTGCGCGCGTCCACCCAGTCGAACAGCCGGTAGCTCTGGAAGACGCCGGTCCACCACAGCAGGAAACACACCGGGTTGCCCCACCGCCCGTCGCCGTAGGGCTTGCCCAACCGCCGGCGGGTGCGCACCGCTTCCCAGGCGAACATGAGGCCCAGCGTCGCAACCAGCGCGAGTCCCGCCGCCCCCGCGATGGCTTCGCCGCCCGCAAGCGCTTCGTCGCCGACCAACGCCTCGCCGCCCGCCACCAGGCCGTCCGAGCCCCAGGTGGCCGCTGCCGCCGGCAACCCTAGGCCGCCCTGCATGATCTCGGCCCCGAAGGCCAGAGGCAGCGCCGCGAGCATGGCCGCGTTCGCGTAGGGAATCTTCAGCGTGACCGCGATGCCGCCGTGAAACACCACCGCGCAACCCGCCAGAAACCACTTGAGCGCAGAGCCCGAGGGCAGCACGAAGACCAGCGGAAACAGCGGCTCCAGAACCAGCGCCGCATAGTTCACGACCCGCAGCGCTTGACGGTGCCGCAGCGTCCAGAAGCCGGGAAAGCGAGCCACGGGCATCTTCAGAGCCGCGTGCATGGCGCTTCCGTTCCGCCACATGGGGCTCGTGAACTTGTAGAGCCCGGCCACCACGTAGACCAGCGCCATGTTCGCGAGGAAGGCGCGCGGAGCGGTGCCGGGCACGGTCGCCGCGACCAAGTCGCCGCTTGCTCCGCCGCCCGCCAGCAGATTCGGGAGCGCCAGCGTTTCGCCCACCGGCAGGAGCGCCAGCCAAAGGCACAGGATGTGGACGATGGCGTCGTCCAGGTAGGCGGCCAGCACGTTCCAGCGGTATGCCGACACGGCGATCGCGAAGAGAAGCGCCGCCGCCGCGCGGGGATGCCATCCCACCGCCACGGCCGCCGAAGCGAGGCAGGCGCAGGCGTAGACGAGGCGGAAGACCCATCCGGGCATCCCGGGTTGGAACAGGCTCCAGCGCGTGGGCGGGAACAGCCTGGCGCACAGGCGGTGGTCGATCAGCCCGTCCGGGTCGCTGAAGTCGGACGACTGCCGCCAAGCCTGCAGGAAGTAGCAGAACAGGACGGCGCCCCCGGCGATTCGGAGGAGGTCGAGAGGAAGTGCGTAGACCGGCGCGGCGAGAGTGTCCATGGTGACCCTGTGATGTACGGCGCCGATCGGCGGGAGGCCATATATTCGGGCAACCCGTCACCCTTGGCCACGGACGAGCACGATGGAGTTCCTCGGATTCGATCTGGACTTCCTGGACGTGCGGACATGGTGGCTGGCGGCGGTCGAGACCGCGAGGCCGCGCCTGATGCCGAGCGCGGCCGTCGTCCTGCTGGCCGTCGTCAGCCACGGAATCGGCTCGCGAACGCTCGCCCGAATCGAGAAGCGCGTGGCAAAGCGCACGGCCACCGTCGTCGACGACCACGTCATGCGCTTCTTGCGGACCGCGGTTCCGCCGTCGATCCTCGTCTGGGCCGCCTGGAGGCTGTTGATCATCTGGGCGTTGCCGACGCCGGCGTCCTGGGTCGTGGCCTTCTGGATCGCCTTCCTCTTCTTCCCGCTGAGCCGGCTGGTGGGCGACTTGCTGGCCGCGGCCGAGTCGCAGCTGATGGCGCCGTCGGGCGCGACCCTCGACGAGACGACGTTGCCGCTCATCAACCGAGCCGTCCGCATCGTGGTGATGATCCTCGGCGTGGTGCTGGCGCTGGACCGGCTGGGCGTGCAGATCCAGCCCTTCGTGGCCGGCGCCGGCGTCATCGGGCTGGCGCTTTCGTTCGCGGCCAAGGACACGTTGTCGAACCTGATCGCGGGCGTGCTGCTGATCCTCGACCGACCGTTCCAGGTGGGGGACAGGATCGAGCTGTGGACCGCGCCCACGGAGACCGGCACCTGGGGCGACGTGACCGACATCGGCCTGCGGGCCACCAAGATCCGCAATCCGGACAACCTCGTCGTGGTCGTGCCCAACAACGAGATCATGCAGCGCGACATCGTGAACTACACCATGTCGGGCGAGCACATCCGCCTTCGCATTCCGTTCTCGGTGGCCTACGAGAGCGACGTCGACCGCGCGAAGGAAGCGCTGATTCGAACGGCGCTGGAGGTGAAGGGCGTGAAGCCCGAGCCCGCTCCCATCGTCATCCTTCGGAGCTTCGGTCCCTCCGAAGTGAACCTGCAACTTCGCGTGTGGATTCACGACGCGCGGGCGCGACGGCGGGTGGCCGACGAAATCACCGAGCGCGTGCTCTTGGCCTTCGCGGCCGCCGGGCTCGAAATCCCCTATCCCAAGCGGGAACTCTACATCCGGAGAGAAGAGACCGCCGCGTTGCCGCCGGGCTAGGGACGGGTTGCCGCTGGGTTGGGGGCGTGCCGCTGGGGATGCGTTGCCGCCGGGTAAGGGGGGTGTTGCCGCTGGGTTGGGGCGTGCCGCTGGGGATGCACTGCCGCCGGGTAAGGGGCGCGCCCCCAGCCTCGTTCGGCTCGCGGGACTCCCTGCGCGGCGCTAGTCTTGAAGTCCAAGCGCCGCCGCCCGGCAGCGCCGCGATTCTGCAAGGAAGAAGCCCTGAAATGGACGAGCAGCACGCTCGCAAACCCGCCCGCGGACGCCCCTCCGCCGGATCGGATCGTTCCCCTGGACCGAACGAAGAGACTCCCCGGGCGCAGGCCGTCGCCGGAGCCGCCGCCCCCGTAGGACGCCGCCGGTTCCTCGGCAAGGCGGCCACCGGCTTGGCCGGAGCGGGCTTGGTCGGAGCTTGCGGGAACCAGGGTTCCGGCGGTGCGGACGACGCCCCGGCCGTCCAGACCCGCCCCCGCGTGCAGTGGCGGTTGGCCTCGAGCTTTCCGAGGGGGCTCGACACGATCTTCGGCTCGGCGGAGATGCTGGGCGATGTGACCTCTCAGTTGACCGGCGGCCGCTTCCAGATCCGCCCGTATCCCGCCGGCGAACTGGTCGGCGGCCTGCAGGTGATGGACGCGGTCCAGCAGGGCTCTGCCCAAGTCGGACAGAGCACCAGCTACTACTTCACCGGCAAGAACCAAGCGCTGGCCTTCGACGCCGGCGTGCCCTTCGGCATGACGGCGCGCCAGCAGGACGCCTGGCTCTACGAAGGGGGCGGCGGCGAGGTGATTCGCGGCGTCTTCGCGGACTTCGGCATCATCACGTTCCCGGCGGGGAACACGGGCGGCCAGATGGGCGGGTGGTTCCGGCGCGAAGTGAATTCGGCCGAGGATCTGCGCGGGCTCAAGATGCGCATTCCCGGCTTGGGCGGCGACGTGATGAACCGGATGGGGGTCACCGTCCAAGTCCTGGCCGGAGGCGACATCTACCCGGCTCTCGAGCGCGGCGCCATCGACGCCACCGAGTGGGTGGGGCCCTACGACGACGAGAAGCTGGGTCTCCACCAGGCGGCCAACTACTACTACTACCCCGGCTGGTGGGAGCCCTGCGCCTCCATGTCCTACCAAGTCAACCGAGCGGCATGGGAGGCGCTGCCGTCGGAGTATCAGGCCGTCTTCGAGGTCGCGGCCCAGGCGTCGGCCCGGCGAATGCTCTGCACGTACGACGCCAAGAACCCGCCGGCTCTTCGCCGTCTTCTGGACGCGGGCGTCCAGCTTCGCCCCTTCTCCGACGACATCATGGCTCTGGCCCGCACCACGACCGAAGAGATACTGGAAGAGTACGCCGGCGCCGATCCTCAGTACCGGTCGGTCTACGACCACTGGCGAAACTTCCGGGACGCCTCCTACCGCTGGTTCGGCACCGCCGAGCTTCGCTACGCCAGCTTCGCCTTCGGAGAGGGCGCCGCCTGATCCCTACCGTCCCAGCAGTCCCGTCACCAGCTGCGGCCACAGGATGATGGCCAGCAGGCCCAGTGCCTGGATCGCGATGAAGGGGACGACGGCCCGGTACAGATCGGTGGTCTTGACCGACGCGGGGGCGACGCCGCGCAGGTAGAACAAGGCGAACCCGAAGGGCGGCGTGAGGAACGACGTCTGCAAGTTCATGCCGATCATGACGCCGAACCATACGAGGTCTATGCCCAGAAGGGAAGCCGCCGGCGCCAGGAGCGGGATGATGATGAAGGCGATCTCGAAGAAGTCCAGAAAGAAGCCCAGGACGAAGATGGTCAAGTTGGCCACCACCAGCAGGCCGACCGTCCCGCCCGGAAGGTTGGTGAGCAGGTTCTCGATCCAGACGTCGCCGTAGAGGCCCCGAAAGACCAGCGCGAAGGCCGTCGAGCCGATGAGCAGGAACATCACCATGGTGGTGAGCTTGGTCGTGTCGCGGCAGGCGTCGCGCAACACGCCCCAGTTCACGCGGCCTCGTGCGGCGGCCAGCAGGATCGCGCCCACGGAGCCGATGGCCCCGGCTTCCGTCGGAGTGGCGACGCCGGCGAAGATCGAACCCAGCACGATGAGGATCAGCAGCAAGGGCGGCATGAGCACCACGGCGACGCGCCGCAGCAGCACGCGGAGGGCCACGTCGGTCATTTCGGGCGGCAGGGCGGGCGCGGCGGAGGGCTTCACGGTGGCCACGCCCACCACGTAGAGCGCGTACATGCCGGCCAGCATCAGGCCCGGGACCAATCCGCCGACGAAGAGGTCGCCCACCGATATGCCCATCTGGTCCGCCAGCACCACCAGCACGATGCTCGGCGGAATGATCTGCCCCAGCGTTCCCGATGCCAGGATCACCCCCGACGACAGCTGCTTGGAATAGTTGTAGCGCAGCATCACCGGCAGCGAGATGCTTCCCATGGCCACCACCGAGGCACCCACCACGCCCGTGGCCGCGGCCAGCATGGCGCCCACCATCACCACGGCCAGGGCCAAGCCGCCGGCATGGCGCCCGAAGAGCGTGCCGATCGTGGTCAGCAGGTCCTCGGCCAGCTTCGCCTTCTCCAGCACCAGTCCCATGAAGATGAAGAACGGGACCGCGAGCAGAACGGAGTTCGACATGACGCCGAAGATTCGCTCCGGCATGGCGTAGAGCAGCTGCCAGTCGAAGTAGCCCAGCTCGACGCCTATGAACGCGAAGATCAACGACGCGCCGCCCAGCGCGAACGCCACCGGGTATCCGCTGAAGATGATCAGGAACACCGCTACGAACATGAGCGGCGCCAAGAAGTTGCCGTCCATCAGGGGACCGTTCCGTCGCCGGTGGCGGACGCGCGCCCGTGCGGAGCGGCTTCGTCCGGTTCGTCGCTGCCGTCAGCGCCGTTGCCGTTCCCGCCGTCCGCAGGCTCGGCCCGCAACGTTCGGACGTCCTTGGCCAGCTGCGCCAACCCCTGGACCGCCAACAAGACGAAGCAGGCGAGGATGACCGTCTTCAGAGGATAGCGGGGCAGTCCGCTGGGGTCGGGCGATCCCTCCCGGATCCCCCAGGAGTTCTTCACCGACGGCCAGGAGACCCAGAGCACGAAGAGGCAAAACGGCAGCAGCATGAGCGAGGCGCCCGCGGCGTCGATCCAAGCCCGCCCCCTCTTCCCGAGTCGGCCGTAGAGCACGTCCACGCGCACGTGGGCGTCCTCCTTGAGCGCGTACCCGGCCCCCAGCAGGAAGATCAGCGAGAAGAGATACCACTGAAGCTCCAAGTACAGGTTGGAGCTCAGGCCGACGCCCGTGAACCGCCCTAGGTAGCGAACCAGGGCGTTGTAGGCCCCGATGAGCACCATCGCCAGAACGAGCCACGAGACGATGCGGCCCAGGGTCGCGGTCAGGCGATCGGTTGCGCGAACGAATGACGAGACGATCCGCCCCAGAGCCGTGGCCAAGCGATCGGTTGCGCGGACGAATGCGTCGCCGAGGGCGCGCGCCTGCCGGCGGCGAGACTCTCTCAAGCGGCGCGTCCTAGGTTGCGTGTCCTCGTCTTCTTGGCCTGCGGAAGGCTCCAGATTATCACGCTTGGCCCCGAACCAGCAAGGTTCTGCCGGTCATCTCCGGCGGCGGGGGGATGCCCATGAGATCCAGCGCCGTGGGCGCCACGTCGGCAAGGATGCCGTCCCGAAGCCCCATTGCGCCGCCCGGCTTGCCCCCGGGGTCCTGCTGGCGCCGGACGTCCGGCGTCCGGCCGTCGCGCACCGCCAGGAAGATGCGAACGGGGCCGGTCGTGTGAGCCGTGAAGGGCGCGCCTTGCTCGTCCAGCATCCGCTCCGCGTTGCCGTGGTCGGCCGTGACGAGGGCCGTGCCCCCAAGGCGGGCGACGCGCTCCAGGACCCTGCCCACGCAACCGTCCACGGCCTCCACGGCCTTGGCGGCGGCCCCGATGTCGCCGGTGTGGCCGACCATGTCGGCGTTCGCGTAGTTGACCAGCACGAAGTCGTGGCTTCGCTCGTCCAAGCGCTCCAGCAGGGCCTCCGTGAGTTCGGGCGCGCTCATCTCGGGTTGCAAGTCGTACGTCTCGACCTTGGGAGACGGCGTCATCGCGCGATCCTCGCCGGGGAAGGGCACCTCTTCGCCACCGTTGAAGAAGTAGGTCACGTGGGCGTACTTCTCCGTCTCGGCCATTCGGAGCTGGGTTCGCCCCGCCTGCGACAGCGTAGCGCCCAGCACGTTCTCCAGCTTGTGCGGCGGAAAGAGCACGGGGTGGGGGAAGTCGTCTTCGTAGCGCGTCATGGCGACCACGTTCGGGCAGGGCCGGCGCGCGCGGCGGAACCCCTCGAAGGCTGGGTCGGCGAGGGCGGCCGCGATCTGTCGCATGCGATCCGCCCGAAAATTGAAGAAGACGATCCCGTCCTCGGGCCGGACGCCCCCGGGGTCTCCTCCGGACCCGGCGACGACGACCGGCGGAAGGAACTCGTCCGTCCTGCCGAGGTCGTAGGAGCTGCGGACGAAGGACGAAGCCGATTCGACCCGGGGGGCGCGGCCGGCGTGGAAGGCCTGGTACGCCTGCTTGGTTCGGGGCCACCGCCGGTCGCGGTCCATGGCGTAGTAGCGACCGGACAGGCTGGCGATGCGGGCGTCCCGCATGTCCTCGGTCCAGCGCAACACTCGGCGGATGGAATCGAGCGCCGAACGGGGAGACGTGTCGCGCCCGTCGGTGATGCAGTGGACGCGCGCCGCCAGCCCTGAGCCCTCCGCCCACTCCAGCAACGCCGCCAAGTGGCCCAACCGGCCATGGACTCCGCCCTCCGAACACAGACCGACCAAATGCACATGCCCCCCCGTGCGCCGCAAGGTCGCCGCCAGCGCCTGCAACGCGGGGAGCTTCTGGAAGCTTCCGTCCGCGACGGCCGCGTCGATGCGCGCGACGTCCTGCGGGACGATGCGCCCGGCGCCCAGGTTGAGGTGGCCCACTTCCGAGTTTCCCATCTGGCCGGCGGGAAGCCCCACGGCCTCGCCCGAAGTCCGTAGAAGGCTCCAGGGGCATTGCGCCAGCATTCGGTCGCGCACGGGCGTGCGGGCCACTGCGACGGCGTTGCCCTGCCGCTGCGCTTCGGCGGGTTCCGTCGCGCCCACGCCCCAGCCGTCGCAGACGATCAGCGCCATGGGGGTCTTGCTCCTGCGGGCCGGCGCGGGGCCGCTGGTCCTTGCCGAGAGGCGGGCGCTCATGACCTGCCGCTGGCGCCGGCGACTTCGATGGGCATCTTTCCTTTCCGTGAGGCGGGGCCTCGCGTTGCCGGCCGGGATCGTTCCGGCGTCCGGCGGCGGCGGCCGACCGCAGTCAATCTATCCGCACCGGCTGGAGCCGCACCCCATGAGCGAGCCTTGGACCCGCACGCTCGACCTCGACGGCCTTCCGCGCGAGAGCCCGGCGGTCGCGTGGGCCTCGGCTGCTCCCGATGCCGACCTTCCCCGGCTTCGTCCGTGGCGCCGAGCCGTGGGGCCGGCGTGGGCGGGAGCGGGGGGCGAGGCCATCTCCGCGCGCAACCTCGGAGTGCGGCTGCCGCTTACCGTGGCCGCATGGAACGCCCGAACGGGAGGAGGCGCGCTCCGGGCGTTCTGGCGACGTCTGGAGGACGAGGCGGGCGGACCCGGCCGGCCAGTGGCGGCGCTGCTCCAAGAAGTGTTCTCCGCGGGTCTTCACGTGCCCGCCGGGGCCGTTGCCGAACAGGAGGCGCAACGCTGGGCCTGGGCGGAACGCATCGCCGACCGTCCGGCCGTCGAGCCTCGAACCGACATCGTGTCCTTCGCGAGAGAAGAAGGACTGTCGCTGGTGTACGTGCCCTCCATGCGGAACGGTCGGGGCGATTTGGGAGGCCGAGTGGACGCAGGCCCGGCCGTTGCCGTCTCCGAAGATCGAGGGAACGCCATCGTGGCCAACGTGCCGCTGTCGTCCCCCACGGCCATGGAGCTGCCCTTCGAGCGCCAGCGCCGGGTCGCAGTGGCGGCTCGAGCGACGCTGGGGCCAGTGGTCGTCGGGCTATGCTCGGTCCACTTGGACAACCGGGCGCCATGGCGCCGAGCGTGGCGGAGCCTGGGCCGCGCGCGCGCCAGGCAGATGGCGGCGCTTCTCCAGACGCTTTCCTCTTTCCATCCGTTCAGGATCGCCGGCTCGCCCGAAGCCGCCCTCGCCGACGCCCTGGTCTTGGCCGGCGACTTCAACACTTGGGTTCGCGGCTGTCGCGAGCCCGCCTACAAGCTGGCCCGGCAGCGCTTCCCCCTGCCTTCCGCGCCGGACGCTCGTCCCACACACCACTTCGAAGTCGGCGGCCTGCTCCGCCATTCGGACCACTTGCTCTGCGCGACGCTCCCCGGCTGGCAAGCCGGCTGCCGCCGCCTGGACGACGCCTTCGGTTCGGATCACTACCCGCTGGTGGCGAAGCTGGCACCTGGATGACCGCCGTCTCTTGCCCGGGCCGCCAGCCGCCGCCGCCGGTCCCCCTCCGGGCGCCTTGGCCGAGACGGACTGAACTCACATCGCTTCCGCGCGGTTGAACGCGATCTCCCGGGCGCGCGGCTCCGGGTCCACCTTGCCCTCGGCGAACACGGTGCGTCCCCCCACCCAGGTTCGCACGGGCCAGCCGGTCAGACGCTCCCCGTGCCACGGACTCCAGCCGCATTTCGCGAACTGATTCTCGTTTCGCACTTCGCGCTCCAGCGACATGTCCACGAGCGCCAGGTCGGCGTTGTGGCCTTCCGCGATGCGGCCCTTGCCGGCCATTCCCCAGACCCGGGCCGGGCCGTCGCACATCCAGCGGACCACCTCCTGCAGCGTGCAGCGCCCCCGGTCGACCTGGTTCAGCATCAGCGGCAGAGCGACTTCGACCGCCGGCACGCCGGAGGGCGACTCGGGGTAGGGGACCCGCTTCTCGTTCAGCGTGTGTGGGGCGTGGTCGGTGGCCACCATCGGGATCGTCCCGTCCTTCAGCGCCTGCCAGAGGGCTGCCCGGTCCTCGGCCGTCTTCAGCGACGGGTTCATCTGGGCGAGCGTGCCCAGGCGGTCGTAGTCCGACGTGTCCAAGAAGAGGTGATGGGGACAGGCTTCCGACGTGATCAGGGGACAGGCGTCTTCCGGGGGCGCGGCCTCCTCCGCCATGAGCGCGGCCTCCTCCTCCGTCGAGAGGTGGAGGACGTGGAGGCGGCGTCCGTGCCGCCTGGCCAAGTCCATGGCGTGTTCGGTCGCGCGCACGGCCGCCGTTCGGTCCCGGATCCGCGAGTGGTCGCTGACGGAGAGCCCACGGCGTGCCTGGGGAGCCGCCCCCGTCCCCTGTGGGCGCGCCAGCGTCTCGGTTCGCCCTTCCAAGCGCGCCCGGTTGGCCCGCACGGTGGCTTCGTCCTCGCAGTGCACGGCGATGGGCAGGGTCGCCTCGGCGAAGACCGCCTCCAACCGCTCCGGATCGTCCAGTAGCATGTTGCCCGTGCTGGAGCCCAGAAAGACCTTGATTCCCGGCGTGCGGGAGGCGATGTCCGGTCTGCGGCAGGCCTTGCGCAACTCCGCCAAGTTGTCTCGCGTGGCGCCGATGTAGAACCCGTAGTCGACCACGCACTTGCGCGCCGCAATCGCCCGCTTGGCCGCCCAGGCGTCCACGGTCGCGGTCTGGGGCACGGTGTTGGGCATGTCCAGAAAGGACGTGACCCCGCCCGCGGCGCAGGCCCGGCTGCCGCTGGCCAAGTCTTCCTTGTGGGTGAGGCCGGGGTCGCGGAAGTGCACGTGGGCGTCGATCACGCCGGGCAGCAGGTGAAGTCCGGCGGCGTCCACCGTCTCGTCCGCCCGAACCGTCGCGGGGGCGTCGACGGCGGCGATGCGTTCGTCCTCCAAGAGCACGCTCGTCCGCGCCGTCTCGCCGGGCAAGACCACGGTCGCGTTGCGGATCAGCGTGCGATGGGCCATCTACGCAAGCAACGGATCAGCCGGCAGGCGACGAGCCCGCCCGCTCGTCACGTGAAATAAGGATTCTCGCCGCTCATGTGGTCGGTGACATCGTGGATCTCGGTGACCTCCGGGACGGCCTGGGACACCATGCGCTCCACGCCCTGGCGCAAGGTCATGCGCGACATGGCGCACCCTTGGCATCCCCCGGCCATCTCGATGAAGACCTCGGTCCCTTGGACGTCCACGAGATTGATGGCGCCTCCGTGGGCGGCCACGGCAGGGTTGACCTCCGTGTCCAACACTTGGCGCACTCGGTCCGCCAGTTCCCCGGCGGGGGCGGCGGCGTCCACGGCCGTCTTGACGGCCTCCGGATCGGGCGTGATCTGGAATCCGCTCTCCTGCAGGGTCTCCACGAAGTCCACGGACGCCCCGTCGAGGCGCCCGACGCTGGCCTGGTCGACGAGCACGGAAAAACGGCCCGCCTCCACCGCCACGTCCGACGCCTTGCGGCTGTCCGCCTCCACGAGCGTCAACTCGTAGTTGGGCGCGAACGGACTGCCGTCCACCGCGATCCGAAGCGCCTGGGGTCCGTCCTCCTCCTGGTCCATGAAGGACATGACCATTTCCTGCGCCCTGTCCGTGAAGGTCAGCTTCATTTCGGGCTCCTCGCCGCTCTGGTTTCTTCTTTGGCCGATGCGAGCCGGGGCGGTCGCATCCGTGGAAATATGCGCCCGCCGGGCCGTGCAGGCCAAACATCGGATGGCGGCCAGCCCTACTCCAGCAGTCCTCCCATCGCGGCCGAGGCATCTCCGCCGGCGTCGAGACGCGCCATCTCGCCGCGCTCTTCCCGCGACAGCCAGCGAACCCGACTGCCGGTGACCCCGCGCTCGACCGCCAGCACGTCGTCGATCTGTTCGGCCACGGCCCGTACGTGGGAGATGACGCCCACCATGCGTCCCTTCGCGGCCACCGTCCCCAGCGCCTCGACGGCGGCGTCCAGGTTGCTGCGGTCCAGCGAGCCGAACCCCTCGTCCAGGAAGAGCGACTCCAGGCGTCCGCCGGAGCGGGCCATCATCTCGACCATCCCCAGGGCCAGCGCCAGCGAAGCGATGAACTGCTCGCCTCCCGACAGGCTCGCGGGCGACCGGGGCTGGCCGGACTCCTCGTCCACAACCATCCACCGCGCTTCTTCGTCGCCGGGGTCCGCGAACGCGTACTTGCCGTCGCTGATCTCGCTGAGCACCCGAGAGGCGTGGACCAGCAGGCTCCGGGAGCGTCGCAACGTCAGCCACTTGAGGAAGGCGCCCGGCTTCAGAGCCCTCTCCAGGTCGGTCAAGGCGCGCTCCAGCTCGTCCGCTTCGTCGAGGAGGGCGTGGAGGGTCAGCACGTCGTCCTTGATCGCCGCGAAGGCGTCGCGTGCGCCGCCGGCGGTGCGGGCGAGATACTTGGCCTCGTCCCGGGCCTTGCCGGCTGTGTCCACGACGGCTTCGGGAGCGCTCGGGGCCGCGGGGGCCTTGGCGTCGATCGCGTCGTCGTCGTCGGTGGAAAGCTGGGCGACTAGACGGCGGCCCACTTTGCCCAAAGCGTCCTTGGCGACTCGCGCCTCGGCGGTTGCCCGCTTCGCCTGGGCGCTTGCGGCTTCGACGGCGGTCGACGTCTTCGTGCGCAACCGCCGCATCCACTGCTGGAGCGCGGATGGGTCCTTGGTGGAAGGCGCGCCCGGGATGTCGGCGCCGGATCGGAGGGCGTCGCCGAGGGTCAGGGCGTCGAAGGCGCGGAGCACGGCGTCGCGGTGGTGGCCAAGCGTCGCTTTGATTGCGGCCAGGGGTCGTTCGACTTCGATCCGGCGTTGCGCAAGGCCTTCGCGCTCCTTGTTGGCCTCTTCAAGTTCCCGATTCAACTGTTGCCGGCGCCGCTCCCGGCTGTCCAAGATGCGCTCTCGGTCCCGGGCAGCCGCGATGGGGCCGTCGGCCGCCGACGCGTCGATCTCGTGCAGCTCGGCCGGCTCCGCTGGGAGTTCCACTTGGGGCCGGTAGGGCGACGGTGTCTCGCTCATGTTCTGGTTCAGGCGGGCGAGGGCGGAGTGGGCCGTCCGGCGGGCGTCGGCCGTCCGTTCAGCGCCTGTGGTCGCTTCGGCTTCGGCCTTCGCGGCGGCGTTGGACAGGCGCTCAAGGTCGTCGCCCAGGGCCTTGTGCTCTTCGTCGTGGCGGGTCAGCGCGTCCGACGCCTTCTGGAAGGATGCGTCCAAGGGGCGGCGCAGGGCATCCAGCGAGGGAAGCGGCGGCGGTGGTCGGCCGGCGTCGGCGGGCGCCCCATGGGCAAGGAGTTCGGTGGAGCCGTCGCCGAACTGCTTGATCATCGTCGCCAGGGCCGCTTGGCGCTGGTCGAGGGCACGCTTCGCAGCGGCCTGCGCCTCGTCGAGATGCGCTTCGGCGGCCTGCAGCTCGGCGCGAACTCGGGTCGCCCGCTGGGCCGACGCTTGGGCCGCGCTTCCGGCCTTCTCGGCAACCGCTTGCGTGTCGGCGATTCCTGCGTCCGGAGGCGGCGACCAGCCCTCCGGGAGATCGCGTCGGCAGACGGGGCAGTCGTCTCCGGGGTGCAGACCGTGGGCGGCCGCTGCTGCGGAGTTGGCTCGTCGAGCGTCGGCCAGCTGGTGCTCGGCCGTTGCGGCCGCTTCCGCTGCCTGCGCTCGCTCCTTGGCGGCGGACTCGACCTGGGCCGCCCGTTCGGCCCGCCGGTCGCCCAGCGACGCGACCTTCGCCTGCGCCTCCGTGACTGCCTGATGCAGCTCGGTGCACCGGTTGTGTGCATGCCCGGCCTCCGCCCGGCGGTCGCGGGCGTCGGCGGCCGCCTTGGCAAGCGGCGGTAGAAGTCGGGCATGACGCCCCACCCCTTCAGCCGCCTTCCGATGAGCGTCCTTGGCCTCCGTAGCCCCCTTGCGCCGTCTCGCGGCCCCGGCCGTCTTGTCGCGCAGCTCGCCGGCAGCCTCGACGGCGACGGCCGCCAAGTCGCCGAAGCCCTGCAACGCGGCCAGCGCCGCCGCGACTTCCTTGAGTCCCGGGCCGTCGCCCGACGGAAGGTCCGCCAACTGTCCGCGGACGTCCGCCTGCTTCCGCTTGAGCGTGCCGTCGGCCTCGTCGATGCCGCGCACGGCCTCCGCAATGGGCGCGACCTCCGTTTCCGCCTCGTCGATCCGCGACAGTCCCGGCGCCAGCCGAGCGCCCGCCTCCGTTGCCGCTTGTTCTTGCGTTGCCGCCTCCCGCATCGCGACCAGCGCCTCCGCAGCCTCCTGCGCCAGCGCCGAAGCCTCCTCCGCTCGCCGGTCGGCCGACTCCGCCTTTGCCGTCAGCTCGGCCAAGTGCGCCACCGGGTCCTCCGGGTGCGCGTTCTTCTCCTGCTCGAGCTGTGCCCGAACCTGCTCGACGTCCCGCAACGCACGCGAAGCCAGTGCGCCCACCGCCTCCAAGTCCTCGGTCGGCCAGATTTGGCGCAGCACGATGCCTCGGGTGGCGGGCTTGTCCTCGACCAGCAGTCTGGCGAAGCGGCCCTGCGGCAGGACGACCGCGCGGAGGAAGGCTTCGCTGTCGAGTCCGATCAGCTTCTCGACCCGCTCGTCGATCTGTCGAACCTGCTCCACGTGCTCCACCGCCACGCCGTCTTCGCCCAAGCGCCGCAGCTGAGCTCCGGCGAGCTTGACCACCCCCTTGCCGTCGCGTCGCAGCGCTCTAGCGACCTCCCATTCCTGCCCCGAGACGCGAAACCGAAGCACGACCCGCGTCTTGTCGGACGTGTCGTTCATCAGCTCCTGGACGGCCTTCCCCGCGAAGCTGGTCTTGCCGTAGAGGGCGTAGGTCATCGCCTCCAGGATCGAGGACTTGCCGGCCCCGGTGTCGCCCACGACGGCGACGTGGTCCCGGTCGCCAAAGTCGATCTCGGCCTGCGCCCGAAACGACCGGAACCCTTCGATGCGAAGCGACAGTGGACGCATCGACGCTCAGTCCCGCGCGGTGCGCCGCTTGGCCGCCAGCGACTTCAGAGATTCTGCCGCGCGCGTCGCCAGGGTCGCGGCGCCCAAGTCGGACTGCGTGTCCTGGCCGACGGTTCCGATCGCCTGCGCAAAGAGGGCGCGCACGGCCTCGTCCGCCGCGGTGCGCTGGCCCGCCGTCGCCGCCGAGGCCCGCCACTCCATGAACAAGTCCTCCATCTCCGGCTCCGGTCCGACGTCGCCCTCGTCGTCCGAAATCGGCTTCGCGCGACGATTCGCGACCTCGTTGACCACGTTGAAGAGCGTGCACCCGGGCGACCACTCCGCCAGCTGGTCGGCCAAGTGCGGGATCGGATCGTCCGACACGACGCGGGCCTTGAGGATCACGCCGTCCAGTCCGCCGTCCCGGGCCTCGGCCTCCAGCTCGTCCAGAGCGCCCGAGAACTGGCGCAAGGGCCTGCCGGTGGCGGGAAGAGGCCGGGCCTGGACCTGGACGCCGTCGTCGTCGATTCGGACCACCACGGCTTCCTTGGCCTGCGTGGCCTCGCCGAAGTCCAGCGGCACGAGCGAGCCCGCATAGCGTCCCCTGGCGGCCCCGCCGGGAAGGAGCTGCGGGTCGTGGATGTGTCCGAAGGCGCAGTAGAGAGCCCGTTGCAGCCCCTCGGGGTGAGCGGCGTAGTCCTCGCCGACGGTGAGCCGCCGCTCCGAGTTGCCCGGCTTGGCGCCGTGAAGATGCAGATGGGCGGCGTAGAGGACGATGCCCTCGGGTCCGGTCCGCCTCTCCGCCTCGTCGAGCAGCCGGTGGTTCACGCTTCGGATGCCGTCGGCGTAGTTGCCCTCGAAGCGCCCGTGCTCGTCGGCAGCGTAGTCCGCGATCGTCCCGGGTGGGATGAACGGCACACAGGCCACGGCTACGGCGTGGCTCGCGATCTCCCGGTACGGCACGACCTGCGGGTCCACGATCAGCCGCAACCGGCTGGAGTCGCCGGCCCCCGCTCCGGCCAGCTCGTTGATCACCTGGAAGAGCTCGCGCGAGTCGTGGTTGCCGCGAACGACCAGCGTCGGCGCGATCTCCGTCAGGCGGTTCAGCGCCCGCACGCCCAGCCGCATGGCATCGTACGGCGGCCGGAAGGCGTCGAAGAGGTCGCCCGCGTGGACGATCAGGTCGGGCCGCACGTCCTGCGCGACCTCCAGCAGGCCGTGCAGGGCTTCGCGCTGGTCGGCCATGCGGTCGTGGCGGCCCAGCCGAGCGCCCAGGTGCCAGTCGGCCGTGTGGAGGAGGATCATGGGCGGGAATCTAGAGAGACGGCACGACGGACACCAACGACCGCCACGGCCCCAGTTTTCTTGACTGGAAGCCGACGAATCGGCCTCGAATTCCCGTAAGTCTTTGTCTGGCAGCAAGTTGGTTTCTTGACGGGTTCTTGATCGGGAGCCCCGAAAGTTGCTTGCCAGCCCACGGCGCGCACCGACTCCTGGCATGGGGTCGTGATGGCGGGGATCGTCTTGCGAGCCCAAGGAACGCCGACGTATTCTGATCGCGAGCCCGACCCCCGACTCGGCGCCCGTCCGCAATCGGATGGAGAGCGCCACTGCGGCGTAGAGAGGATGCCGGCGTGACAAACCGATACAGCGCATAGACTTGCCTTCCACGAGGTCGTCCGGGAAGCTGAAGGAGTATCCCGAGAAGGAGCGGGCGCTGTGGCGGCTGTTCGACCGCGTATCGTTCGAGCAGGAGGTCGCCTTGGAGCGAGTCCTTGCTGCTGATGTTCTGAAGCTGCTCGACTATCCCAAGTACTTTGACTTGCTGCGCGTGCCGCCGGCCGATGGCGCCGATGCCATCATCGACATTGACCCGAGATCACTTGGTTGCACGAAGCCTCTCCGGGGGATTCGACATAACGAACTTGGGTGCAATACTGTTTGCGAAGGATCTAGGAGACTTTCCGAGACTTCGGCGAAAGGCTCTGAGGGTGATCTTCTATCGAGGCACGGATCGCCTCCACGCTCTGACGGAACGCGAGTTCGTCGAGGGATACGCGTCGGGCTTCACCGGATTCCTCGACTACGTGACCGCACGCCTTCCCGCATACGAAGAAATAGTTGGAGCGTTGCGCAAGTCGATGCCGTCGTTTCCCGAAGGTGCGGTGCGGGAGTTGCTGGCCAATGCCCTGATTCACCAGGACTTCGCGGCGACCGGGGCTGCGCCGATGGTGGAGGTATTTGAAGATCGTCTGGAAATCAGGAACGCGGTAGCGGCATCGACAAGGTGGTCGAAGAAATCGAGCGTCATCAGCTCCCCCCGCCTCGCTTCGACGTGCCGCCCGGCTTCACGCGGGTCTTTCTCTTCGACCGCAAGACCTTGGCGCAGATGGACAGACAGGAACGGCTTCGGGCGTGCTACCTTCACGCCTGCCTCCAGTTCGTGACGGGTCGCCGGATGACCAACAGCTCGTTGCGGGACCGGCTGGGCGTCCTCGGCAAGAACGCGTCCATGATCTCTCGCGTCCTCCGAGAGGCGGTCGATGCTGGGCTGATTGTCGTCGCGAACCCGGAAAACGGCGTGCGGGCGCGCCATTACATGCCCTTCTGGGCGGTGTCGAGGGAGCCTTCGCCGTAGGATGTGCCCGCCCACCGCTACCATGCTGTCATGGGCTGGGTTGGGCGGGCGATGGTGGCGACCAAGTGGTTTCTTGACTCGAAGTTCGCAATTGGGCTTCGAATTCTCGTAAGTCGTTTCCAGACAAGGACTTGATTTCTTGACTGGTAAGGGCAAGCAACGCCGGACCCCGGGAGCCGGGCCGGGTTGCGGCGGTCCTTGTGATTGGCCGACGAACCAAGCCCGCCTCTGTTCGGCGACGATGCCCGTGGTCGCGAGGACGCGGCGTCGCAACCAACCCTCCGCCCCCTCACAACCCCGGGTCCTGTCCCCCCGTTGCCTTCAGGTTGTTCATGATCCCCCCGACCCGTCGCTCCTCCGCCTCCTTGTCCGCTTGCGCCTCGTCGGGGTTCGTCGCGAACGGCGGGAACGGGAACCGCACGGGAACCGGCTCGGGCACGATCGGCTGGGAGACCACCATCGTGCCGGGCATGAAACGAGAGGCGCGCTCGCGCATGGACGGCGTGAGGAAGCGGTAGGCGTCGGATTCGCCCGCGTCCAGGCGGCCGGCGACCTTCAGCGACGCGTTGCGGGGCAGGGCCTGGGCGACGGCGGAGGCCGCCTGCTGGGCGCCGATCAGCAGCACGCCCAGCGAGCGGCCGCGCTCGGCGATGTCCACGAGAAGGTCTTTGAGGGGCGAGTAGCCGGCGGCGGGCGCGTACTTGTTGAGTTCGTCCAGCACGACGAATCGGAGCGGCAGGCGTCCGGTGCCTTGTTTCTCGCGCCACACGCGGTCCAGGAGCGCCCCCACCACGAAGCGCTGGGCGTCGTCGTGGAGGGTGGAGATGTCCACGACGTGCAACTTGGCGTTTTCGTCGGAGACGGGCGCTAGGCCGCAGGCCACGAGCGGGCCGACGTGGCGGCGCAGCCGCAGGACGCGGCGGAGGAAGGCTTGGCGCGTGCCGGCCTGGGTGCGGCCGAACCAGCGAGCGGCCTCTTCGTCGTCTCGTGACGCCAGCGATTCCGCGAAGTCCACGAAGTCGCCGAAGTCGCGGATCACGTGGCCCTCGCCCGCGGCGGCCTCCGGCGGTTCGCGCATGGCCAGCCGGTCCGGGTTGAAGCCGATGTCGGGCGCGATGGCTTCGGCGATCACGATCGCGCCGGTTTCGTCGCCCTGCAGCCGCCGCAACTGGCGTAGCAGCTGGATGCGAAACTGCTGTTCCACGAAGCCCACTTGCGTGGAGCGCTCGTCGGCCGACGTGAAGCAGAACTGCAGAAGCTGCTCGCGCACGAACTGCTCGGGCGTCCAGCCGTAGGCGTTGACGTCGCCGGTGTCGCGCGACTTGACCGCGGGCACGGCCGTCCCAACCGATTCGGTCTGGCGGGGGGCGTACAAGCGCACGGACTTGAACGGCCCCGGCTCCTCGACGCCCAGCTCACTCCACTGACGGCGGGCGTCCGGCTTGGCGTCGAACTCGGAGTTCGGCCGGTCCACGTGAAGCAGGTCCTCGCCCTTCGTGTTGAACACGAGCGCGCGCACGCTCTCACGGCCGGCCCGCCCGCCCAGCAACTCCATGCCCCGCTTAGTCTCCAGCAGCTGGTAGAGAAGGAAGAGGGCGTAGGAGGTCTTCGTCGCAACGCCGGAGATGCCGGAGATGGACACGTGGCCGCCCGCGCGACCGTCCACGAACCGCATGTCGGCATGAACCGGCGCACCTCCCGTATCCAGCCCCACGGGCAGCATTCCGCGCGTCATCTCGTCTTCGAAGAGCGCGCGCTTGCGATGGTCGCCGTGGGCGCGATGGGCAGGAGTGCCCGCGTGCGGCGACACGAACAGTTCCGGCACGACCCGCAACACGCGAACTTCGGCCCGGCGCACGTGCTCTGCGGGCAACGTCCGGTCTGCGAAGCGGGTCGTGTCGGAGGGGAAGTCGGCCCCCTCGAGGCGCGACGTGATCTCGGTGACGATGCCGTAGTGGGTGACTTGCTCCCCTCCGGGCAATGGCGTCGTCACCGTGACGAGCTCGTCGAGCTGGACCAGCGCGTCGGCCTCCAGCACCAGGAAGAAACGCCGCGAGTCGCTGTCGGTGGAACCGTCGACGAGCCCGATGCGTGCTTGGCCTTCGCTCATCCTGCTTGTTCTTTGCGGTTGAGGTCCATGACCGCCTCGCGGACCGCCCGGACCGCCAGACGCGGGTTGCCCAGCAAGTGCCGCAACCGACGCTCCAGTCCGGCCACCGGCGTCAAGTTGACGGGCGCGCGCGGGTTCCGGTGCAGGGCCGCGGCGAAGGCCGGCAGCCAAGCAGCGGCTCGGCCCACGGCGGCCGCCGCCGCTTCCAGCCCGGCGTCCTGTGGGACTTCGAGCCGGGCGACGCCTGCCCATCCACCCGCCCAAGGCCCGGACTCGCCCATGCGAAGGTAGCAGGCGTACAGGCCCACCGGCATCGCGAACAAGCTGGTTCGCTGGCCGGTCTCCAGCTTCGGCACCTGCCGCCACTGCTCCACGGCGAGCGTCCGGCGGTGGTGCGTCTTGACGTACCCCATGACCTGCCCGGGACCCGTCCCGCTCCGCAACCCGGAACGGAGGGGGCCGTCGGAGAGGATCGTGCGTCCGTCGTCGCGCAGCCTCGACGCGACCTCCGCCTCGGCCGCCTGCATCTCGTCGCGCAAGCGATCCCGCGCCGCGGCCACGTCGTCGTCCTCGACGGCGACCGGCGTCCAGGCCCATCCATCCTTGTGGCGCGGAAGCCTCACGACGTCTCCTCCCGTGAAGATCACCATGCGGTCTTGGACGACCTCGGCGATCTCCGCCGGCTGGTCCGCCTCCACCACCACCGCGCCCGCGGCCCAGCTTCCGGCCAGCCCCAAGCGAGTCTCGCCCGAAGACCCGACCCGAGTCAGGCGCGCCTCCGTCCGCATGACGCCGTCCACGAAGCACAGCCGCTCGGGACGCTCCACCGGCGCGACCTCGTGAAAGCGAAAGGCGCCCCCGTCTTCCGCGACCTCGCACTCGATGGCCTCCGGCATGTCCTCCCGGGCCTCGAACCCGGCGCCGTAGGTGGCCTCGAAGGGCTCGACGCCGACGGTCGGAGCCGTATGGGCCGCGTGGGAATCTTCGATCGTGGGAATTTTCGCGGGCGCCGTGATCGGAAGTTGTGGGGTGGGGGCTAGGCGAGGACGGTTGATTGCGTCGACGAAAAGCTAGCCGTCCGGTGGGACGCCGGACAGGATGCGCGGCCGCCGTGCCATGCCGAGGTGGAGCGGTTGTGCGCGGCGTTCAAGCGTCGCTCGCGGAGTAGACGACCCGGCTGGAGGTGGTGGAGACGGAGTGCCCGGGCCGTTGGCAGACGCCACTTATGCTTGTGGCAATGCCGGCGTTACACCGTCTTCCAGCATTGAGGCGATGAAAAGCTTCTTTGCTTGACCGAGATGGCGAATTGCCTGTTCAGGAGTGTCTCCATGACTCTCGCAACTTGGCAATTCTACAATTCGAGCCATGTAGCATGAGGAACCGTCAGTGCAAGATTCTGGTGTGACCGTAACTCTGTACGGAAGACGAAGATAGTGTTCTAGGGCATTCATTTTTCTTCCTTTGATGGAGGCTGTCTTGCTTTGTCGATTACATGGATGCCGTGGCCCGTTGCTCGCGAGTCACGCATGTACTTCTCTTGCCTCTCGGCTAGCGTCAGCTCCGTCTGGTAGCTACCTAGGAAGGTCCGACAGCAACGCGTCCGGACGAAATGGAATGCCATTGAGTAAAAGTACTCAATATAGGTTCACGCAGATTTGCCGGGCCCCGGCGAGCGGTTCCGCGAGCTAGCCGCTTGGCAGAAGACCCGCCACCCCGCGGAAGCACCCCCAGGGACGCCCCAACCAGCACGGCAACCCCTTGCTGCCAGACCTCGCGGCCAAACCATGCAGCCAGAAGCACGCGATGGGGCGCCCCAACCCGCGGAGGAGCCCCGGCGCCTTGTCGGACTCCCTTCCTTCCGGCAGCTTTCTCCGGAACGCGGACGCCGCGGGGACGTTCGTCCCGCCCTGCGGACGGTTCGCGCCATGCCACATGCCGCCGCGCCCACCTGCGCTGACCGGGAGCCCACCTTCGTGAACCAAGACGCCTTGCCGAGTCGCCGCGACGCCCCGGCCCCCATCGCGATCACCGGCGCCAACCGAGGTCTCGGCTTGGCCGCCGCTCGCTGGGTCGCAGGCCGGGGACACGCCGTGGCTCTCCTTTGCCGGAGCGAGGAGCGGGGCAGGGCGGCCGCGGCCAGTCTGCCCGAGCCGGGAGGGCCGTACCAGCACAAGGTGTTCGAGGCGGACTTCGCGTCGCTCGACTCGGTGCGTACGGCCGCCGCGCGGCTCACGGCCTTGGGCGCGCCCTTGGGAGGCTTGGTCAACAACGCGGCGGTCATCCCGCAGGACCGTGCCGAGAGCGCCGACGGCTTCGAGGCTCAGCTCGCGGTCGCGCACTTGGGCCACTTCCTGCTGACGGCCCTTCTGATGGACTCCCTGCGCCGGGGCGCTGCCGAACGAGGCGGCTCCGGCGTGCGCGTGCGCATCGCCACGGTGTCCTCGGGCGCGCACTACGGCCCCGCCTTCGACCTGGACGACCCCAACTTCCGTCGCAAGCCCTACGACTCGCTGGTCGCCTATCAGCAATGCAAGCTCGCCAACGTGCTCTTCACGATGGCGCTGGCCCGGAGGGTGGCCGGCACCGGCGTGGAGGCGGTGGCCGTCGACCCCGGCGTATGGGACACCTCGCTGTTCCGGGACTACGCGAAGAGGGCGTCCTTCGGCAGCATGCCGCAGCCGGCTCCGTTGGACGAACGCGCCGAACGAATCGTCGGCGGATTGGTGGCCGGACACGCCGACGAGGACCTCAACGGCCTCTACGTGAGCCGGTTGGCGCCTGCCGAGCCGTCGGAGGCCGCTCTCGATCAGGGCGCCCAGGAGCGGCTGTGGTCGTGGAGCGCGCAGGCGGTGGACCTGGAGCCGGACGGCGCGGATCGGGGCGCGCCAAGCCCCGAGGACGCCTGACATGCCCGACCGCATGGAACAGATCGTGTCGCTCTGCAAGCGCCGGGGCTTCGTCTTCCAGTCCTCCGAGATATACGGCGGCGCCGCGTCGGTGTGGGACTACGGGCCGCTGGGCGTGGAGCTGCGCCGCAACGTGGCCGACGCTTGGTGGTCGGCGATGGTCCACGCCCGCGACGACGTGGAGGGACTGGACGCAGGCATCCTCATGCATCCGCGGGTCTGGGAGGCGTCGGGGCACGTCGAGGGCTTCGCCGATCCGCTGCTGGAGTGCAAGACTTGCAAGCGGCGCTGGCGGGCCGACCACATCGAGGAGAGCGCGTGCCCGCGGAAGCCGTCGGTGGCTCCAGGTGGCCACGGCGACTGCGAGATCGGCGAACCGCGCCTCTTCAACCTCATGTTCAAGACGTTCATGGGGCCTGTGGAAGAAGACGCCTCGGCGGTCTATCTGCGTCCCGAGACGGCGCAGGGGAGCTACGTCAACTTTCTCAACGTGCAGCAGACGTCGCGCAAGCGGGTTCCCTTCGGAATCGCGCAGACCGGCAAGGCGTTTCGCAACGAGATCACGCCGGGCAACTTCAT
The DNA here is from genome assembly GCA_958295645.1 of Longimicrobiales bacterium. Taxonomy (GTDB): domain Bacteria; phylum Gemmatimonadota; class Gemmatimonadetes; order Longimicrobiales; family Gaopeijiaceae. The sequence goes on along the minus strand of OY282361.1, from coordinate 1,513,469 downwards.
CTTCCGCACGCGCGAGTTCGAGCAGGCGGAGATGCAGTTCTTCGTGGAGCCGGGCGCCGACGACGAATGGTTCGACTACTGGCGCGACCAACGCTTGGCCTGGCACAAGGAGATGGGCGTCCGCGCCGGCAAGCTCCGCCTAGCCGCGCACGGGCCGGATCAGCTGGCGCACTACGCCAAGGCCGCCCTGGACATCGAATACGAGTTCCCCTTCGGCTGGCAGGAGCTTGAAGGCGTCCACAACCGCACCGACTTCGACCTCGTGCGCCATCAGGAGTTCTCGGGCAAGCGGCTGCTCTACATCGATCCCGGATCCGGCAAGCGCTTCGTGCCCTACGTGGTGGAGACGGCCATGGGGATCGGGCGCTCCGTGCTGACGCTGCTGGTGGACGCCTACCGCGAGGACGAAGTCGGCGGCGACACGCGCGTCGTCCTAGGACTCCATCCGCGGCTGGCGCCCGTCAAGGCGGCCGTCTTCCCCCTCGTCAAGAAGCACGGAATGCCCGAGACCGCCGCCGCCCTCCACGAGACTCTCCGCCGCGCCCGCATCCCCTCCTTCTACGACATGGCCGGATCCATCGGCCGTCGCTACCGCCGCCAGGACGAGGCGGGCACCCCCTGGTGCGTCACCGTGGACGGCGAGACCGCCGAGGACCAGAGCGTCACCATCCGCGACCGCGACACGCTGGCCCAGGAGCGCGTCGGCCTGGGCCAAGTGGCGAACTGGATCCGGGAGCGGCTCTGAACGGCCGGCGACGGCTCACAGGGCTCGCCCGATACGTGCCGAGCCGGGCGCACGAAGATGCGCGTCCAGATCGCGTCATGCACGGGGACTTTCCTGCCGTTCACAATCCTCGTCGTCGGCGGGCCGCCGTCGTCGCCACGGAACACAACGCCCCCATGCTGCAACGGGACGGCGGGACGGTCGTTCAATGCGCAAAGAGCATCCGGTGGCAAGGGCAGCCTCCATTGATGGAGAAGGGCGCCCGACCAACTCCAATGAAGCACCCTGCCCGGGCCCAACACGAAGACGCCGCTCGGTCCCACGGCCGTCGCAAGCACTTGGGTAAGCTCGCCGGGACCGTCGCCCGCCCGGCCGCCCCCGAACACGTGCTGCACCAAACCGTCGTCCAGCGAGTATGCCGTCACCGCCAGCGGATCGGCAGCCTCCGTGACCAACACCAGCCGCCGACCATAGTCCACGACCGCATTGTCGCTGTTGAACGAGTACTCGGGGCCGCCGGCGAGCTTGCGACCAGCGTCCAGGTCCACTTCCAGAATCTGTTGCGCCGCCGCCGTCGCACCCGCGGCCAACGCAACGACAACGCCGGCCCCAAGGCGCATCATTTCTCTACCCGACGCGAGCATGCCGGCAAATGTAGCCGAAAGCCGAAACTGGCGGGATCCGCCCCGCCGCAGTAGGATGAGGCCGTCCGCCTAGCCGGATCGTCGCCTCCGCGCCGCCCTCGTCGCCCAGCCGCATCGCCCCCCAGCCCCCAGGAGTTTTGCCCCCGTGTCCACCCGATCTCAAGTCTTCAGTTCCCGATGGGGGATGCTGGTGGCCATGCTGGGCATGGCGATCGGCACCGGAAACATCTGGCGGTTCCCGCGCGTCGCGGCGTCGAACGGCGGCGGAGAGTTCCTGGTGGCTTGGGCCGTCTTCCTGCTCCTGTGGTCCATCCCGCTTCTCGTCTTGGAGTTCGGGATGGCCAAGGCGACGCGGCGGGGATCCGTCGGGTCGTTCGTCAAGATGCTCGGCCCCAAGTTCGCCTGGATGGGCGCCTGGGTGGCGTGGGTGGCCACGGCAATCCTGTTCTACTACACGGTCGTCATGGGCTGGACGATCCGCTTCTTCATCGCCACGCTCACCGGCGAGGTTCCGTCTCCGGCGAGCGTGCCCGCGCAGTTCTGGGACGCCTTCAACTCCACGCCGCAGGCCGTGTTCTTTCACGGGCTGGCCATGGCGATGGGCTTGTTCGTGGTGTCGAAGGGCGTTCGGGGCATCGAGAAGGCGGCCAAGATCCTGATCCCGTCGCTGGTGATTCTGGTCGTGGTGCTCGCGATCAAAGCCGTCACCATGCCGGGCGCCGCGGACGGGCTCGCGTTCCTCTTCAATCCCGACTTCTCCGAGCTCGGCAACGCCAAGGTGTGGATTGAAGCGCTGACCCAAAACGCATGGGACACGGGCGCGGGCTGGGGCTTGGTGCTGTCCTACGCCATCTACATGCGCTCCAAGGAGGACACGTCCCTCAACGCCTTCGTGATCGGCTTCGGCAACAACTCCATGTCGCTCCTGGCGGGCATCATGGTGCTCTGCACGATCTTCTCGGTGATGCCGGAAGCCGCGAACGAGATCGTGGGCGCAGGCAACGAAGGACTGACCTTCATCTGGGTGCCCCAGCTCTTCGCGCAGATACCGGGCGGCCAGTTCTTCATGGCGTTGTTCTTCCTGGCGCTGGTCTTCGCGGCGTGGTCCAGCTTGGTGGCCATGATCGAGCTCTCGGTGCGCGTGCTCATGGATCTGGGACTGGCCCGGAAGCCCGCCATCGCGGCGGTCGGGACGGTCGGCTTCCTGCTGGGCATTCCGTCGGCGCTCAAGATCGGGATCTTCCAGAACCAGGACTGGGTCTGGGGCGTGGGCCTCATGCTGTCGGGGTTCTTCTTCGCCTTCGCGGTGCTCAAGTACGGGGTGACCAAGTGGCGCAAGTCGTTCGTGGACACGCCGGACTCCGACCTGCGCGTGGGGCGCTGGTGGGACTGGGCGATGCGGTTCGTGGCGGTGGAGGCGGTCGTGCTTCTGGGATGGTGGTTGTGGGAGGCCTCGAGGGGCAAGGACTTCGGGGAGACGTGGAAGCTGATGTCGAGCTACAACGTGGGGACGGTCGTCATCCAGTTCGCAATCGTGGGTTGCGTGCTCTTCGCCGCCAACCGATGGCTGGCCCGCCGCGCCCAAGCCGCCGGGGACGGCTGACCGGCGCGTCCCAGAAATGGCGGCCCACGACGCCTACGCCCGCTGGACTCCCTACGAGCTGCTCTTTCCCGCCCCGGACTTCGCGAACCAGCGCTTCCCCGCCGTCGAAGCCGAAGCCCGGGCGCGGGGGACGGATCTGGACAACCCCGCGGCCTTCGCACTGTCCGGGGCGGTGCAGGGCATCCTCGCGGACTTGCGGCCGGACGAACCCCCGCCCGCACCCGCCACGCCCGAATCCGCCCCGCCCGGCCGCGTCTCTCCCCAGGCCGTCGCACCCGAGGCCTCGCACGCCCACGGCGACGTCCTCTTCTTCGCCTACCACCTGTGGCGCACGACGTGCTCCGGCGGCGAACTCGGCCTGGCCCTGGTCACCGGCGACACGTTGCGAACCCTGCTGGTCGGCGCCGCCCGGGACGAGGAGCCGCAACGCGGAGTGGGCAGGGACGGCTCGCACCCGGGTAGCGAGGGCCGCCCGGCGGTTCGCGCCGCCGAGCCTGGATGGGAGCCTGCGTTGCAAGGCAGGGCGGGCTACGTCCAGCTGCCTCAGCACATGGTGTGGGCCGAGGAGGCGGGGGCCGAGCGGCCGGAATCGATGGACGGCTTCTTCTGGGCGGCGACCCGCGACCGCGCCTTCCATGCGGCGGCGGTCACCGGCATGAGGCAAGACCGGCCCGGATACGGTGTGATTCCGGTTCCGCCGCAGCCGTTGGACTCCCTATCGTCCTGGACGGCGGAGCCCGCGCGCGAGGGCGGCGCCGAGTTCTCGACCAGCCTGCCTGGCGCGCAAATGGACGGGCTCGCCGGAATCCGCACGCCCGCCGAGCTCCTCAAGCTCATGGCGCTCGCGCTGGAGCGATGGGCAAGCGGCGCGATCCAGCCGGCCCCGTCGCCCCCCTCGTCCTCGCTATCTCCCGCCCCGCCGCCCGCGCCCCTCTCCTCTCCCGCCCCGTCGCCGCCCTCCCCCTCCTCCGCTCCCGCGCCGTCCGGCCTCCCCTACGTCCTCCTCTGACGTCTTGCGCCTTTCACCCCAAGCAACTAGAATCCGCCTCATGCCCAGAGAATCGAAGAAGGCCCGGAAGACGCGAGCCGCCCGCGTCTACGAGCATCTCGCCGAAGAATATCCGGACGCCAAGTGCGCGCTCGACTACGGCTCGCCCTTCGAGCTGGCCGTCGCCACCATTCTGTCCGCCCAGTGCACGGACGTGCGGGTCAACATGGTGACGCCCAAGCTGTTTCGGCGGTATCCGGACGCGCGTTCGCTGGCGGGCGCCGAGCAGGAGGAGCTGGAAGAGCTGATCCACTCCACGGGATTCTTCCGCAACAAGGCGCGCAGCCTGGTGCGCATGGCGACGGTGGTGGAAGAGGACCACGGCGGCGAGCTGCCGCGCACCATGAAGGAGCTGGTTGCGCTCCCCGGGATCGGACGCAAGACCGCCAACGTCATCCTTGGCAATGCGTTCGGCATCGACGAAGGCGTTGTCGTGGACACGCACGTCAAGCGCCTGTCGGGTCGGTTGCAGTTCACGGCCGAGACGAATCCGGACAAGATCGAAAGGGGCCTGATGGAACTCCTGCCCCGCAACCAGTGGACCATGCTCGCCCACCTGCTGATCTACCACGGCCGCCAAGTCTGCCCCGCTCGCCGTCCGCGCTGCAACGAGTGCGCGGTCTCGCACCTCTGCCCGTCGAGCGCAGTGTGACGCCTCGCCCGTCTGCCGCACCGCACTTCGCCTAGGACGCCTGCCATGCCCAGCCGATCCGACGCCGTTGCGCTTCTGGAGGAGTGGGTCGAGAGCGAGGCGTTGCGCAAGCACATGTACGCCGTGGAAGCCGCCGTCCGCCACTACGCCCGCCTCGAGGGAGAGGACGAAGAGACGTGGGGCTTGGCCGGCCTCCTCCACGACCTCGACTGGGAGCGCTTTCCCGACGAGCATCCACACCCGGGCGTGGCGCGTCTTCGCGAGCTGGACTATCCCGAACCCGTCGTTCGCGCCATCCTCGCTCATGCCTATCCCGACCGCTCCGACGTGGTCCCCGAGACTCCCCTGGACAAGGTCCTCTACGCCTGCGACGAGCTCTGCGGCCTCGTCTACGCCTGCTGCCTCGTTCGCCCCAACGGCATCGACGACCTTCGCCCCAAGTCCGTGGTCAAGAAGCTGAAGGACAAGGCGTTCGCGGCCGGTGTTCACCGCGACGCCGTGCAGCGCGGCCTCGACTTGATCGACCTGGACCGGGCCGTGCACGTCCAGAACGTCATCGACGGCCTGCGGACCGTGGCGGACGTGCTGGAAGTGCGCGGGGAAGACTTGGCCGCCCGGCGAGGGCAGCAGCAGCGGCCATGAGCAACACGGTCTTCACGCCAATCCCCTACGAGTTGCGGCATTTGCTGAACGACATTGAACTCGGCGTCATAGGTTTGCCGGACATTCAAAGGCCGTTCGTGTGGCCCAACGCCAAGGTGCGCGACCTCTTGGATTCGATGTACCGCGGATATCCCGTGGGCCATCTTCTGTTCTGGAGGCACGGCATCAAGGATGATCGCACTATCGGGCAAGACGAAAAGCGCAAGACACCCGAGAAGGTCATCGTCGACGGGCAACAGCGACTGACGTCGCTCTACGCCGTGATGACGGGCAGGCCGATCGTCGACAGAAACTGGAGAGAAAGGACAATACAGATCGCTTTCAATCCAATGGAAGAGCGCTTCGACGTCGCCAATGCCGCCATTCGCCAGAACAAGTCTTTCATCGGGGATATCTCGACGATATGGTCGAACAGCATCGTCAGAGTATCGATCGACTACAAGGAGACGTTGCCATCCAATGTCGACCCAGAAACGGAGAAGCGAGCCCTATTCGCAATTGAGAAGCTCTATGGATTGAAGAATTTCCCCTTCCAAGCCTTGGAGCTGTCCGCCAGCGTCACGGAGGAAGACATCGCCGAAGTGTTCGTTCGCATCAACAGCAAGGGAACTTCGCTGAAGCAAGCGGACTTCATCTTGACGTTGATGTCGGTGTTTTGGGACCAAGGCCGGAAGGACTTGGAACAATTTTGCCGGGACGCCAAGACCCCGGCCAAGGATGCGGCTGCATCGCCTTTCAATCGGTTCATCGAGCCGAAGCCGGATCAGTTGCTGCGGGTTACCATCGGCGTGGGCTTCAGGCGGGCCCAACTCCGGCACTGCTATTCGCTTCTACGCGGAAAGGACGTCGAAACCGGTGGCTTCAGCAAGGAGAACCGCGACCGGCAGTTCGAGGAGTTGAGACGTGCGCAGGAACTAACGTTGAATATGCGTCATTGGCACGATTTCATGATTTGCGTCAGGTTGGCGGGCTTTCGCAACGGCAAGATGATCAGTTCGCAGACCAATCTGCTGTTCTCGTACACTCTGTACTTGATTGGCCGAACGGAATATGGAGTGGACGCCGTTGCACTTCGACGCGCGATTGCACAATGGTTCTTCATGTCTGCGGCGACGGGCCGCTTCACGGGCTCTCCTGAAGGGGCCATGGAATTCGACTTGGGTAGGTTGCGCGACGTGCGCGACGCGGACGGCTTCGTCCATGAGCTCAAGAAGGTGTGCAGGACTGCGTTGACCGGAGACTTCTGGAAGACGACGTTGCCCAACGCCCTGGCTACGGCCGCGCCTCGGAGTCCTTCGTTTCTGGCATACAACGCGGCCCTAGTCTTGCTTGAAGCTCCAGTGCTGTATTCCAACACGCCAATGGCTGACGCGCTGGATCCTAGCGTGAGCAGCGGTCGGGAGGTCGAGAAGCATCATCTGTTTCCCAGGAGACATTTGGAAAGAATTCGCCTTGGCGGCGCCAAGAATACTAATCAAAATGCCAATTTCGCGTATGTGGATCGTTCAGATAATGCGCGAGTCGGAGACAAAGCGCCCGAGGCCTACGTGCCGAACTTGGAAGAGCGTTTCAGTGCGGAAGAGATCGGCCGAATGTACCGCTTCCACGCGCTTCCGGACGGATGGGAGCGCATGGAGTACCGGAAGTTTCTCGCGCACCGGCGCGACCTGATCGCAAAGATCACGAAAGAAGGCTACGATCGACTGGCCGACGACGTAGGAGCTGAAGACGATCACGACATCGACTGGACCATGGAGATCTCCTCCGGAGAGTCGGGCGATCGGGAGTTCAAGTCGACGCTCCGCATCAATTTGCATACCGGAGCCAAGGACGGCCGAATGGAGCTAGGCGTCCTGAAGACGTTGGCGGCGTTTCTGAACACGAACGGGGGTACGCTGTTCGTGGGGGTTGCCGACGACGGGACGCCCGTGGGCATCGGCGAGGACGGGTTTGGCAGCGAAGACAAGATGAGCCTTCACTTGGTCAACATAGTCAGCCAACGAATGGGGGTGGAGACCATGGCGCAGGTGCGACCGCACTTCGAGGACTACGAGGGCGTTCGCGTCTTGGTCGTTCGTTGTTCGAAGGCGAGGCGGCCGGTCTACGTCAAGGACGGACGCGCGGAGCGCTTCTTTGTGCGCGCGGGTCCGGCGACCCGCGAACTCACGGCGAGGGAGGTTGTGGACTACGTCGAGGCAACATGGACCTGAACCACCTGGACGGGCACGCGCTCGTCCCCCACTTGCCCCCACGGGCCGTCTTCGGCATCTTGGTCGGGCGAGAGCCGCCCGCGCCGGCGTCGCTCCTCCTCCCGCCTCCCCATCCCTCCAAGTCCGCTGGGCCATGACCACCACCGCCTGGATCACGATGATTGCCGTCATGACGTTCGTCTGGGGCGGATTCGCGATCGTGGTTCGCACCGCCATCCGAAGGGAATCGGGCAAGACCCGGAACTAGACCGCAGCCTTGCTGGACTAACCGCCTCTTGCCCAAGCGCGCAGACCTCGAGTCCGTCCTGATCCTGGGGTCGGGCCCCATCGTGATCGGCCAAGCCTGCGAGTTCGACTACTCGGGCACCCAGGCCGTGCGCGCCCTCAAGGAAGAGGGCTACCGCGTGATCCTGGTCAACTCGAACCCGGCCACGATCATGACGGATCCGGACTTGGCCGACCGGACCTACATCGAGCCGCTCACGCCCGAGTGGGTGGCCCGGGTCGTCGAACGCGAGCGGCCCGGCGCGCTCCTGCCCACGATGGGCGGCCAGACGGCCTTGAACATCGCCATGGACCTGCACGCCGACGGCACGCTGGAGCGCTACGGCGTCGAGCTGATTGGGGCCAACGAACGCTCGATCCGCATGGCCGAGAACCGCGAGGAATTCTCGGCCGCGATGAGCCGCATCGGCCTGGCGGTGCCCCACGGCGGCTTCGCGCGCACGCTGGACCAAGCCCGCGAGATCGTGGCCGACACCGGATATCCGGCCATCGTGCGCCCGTCCTTCACCTTGGGCGGAACCGGCGGCGGCACGACCTACAACTTGGCCGAGTTCGAGGCTCAGGTCCGCAAGGGCTTGGCGGCCAGCCGAATCGGGGAAGTGCTGATCGACCGCGGCGTCCTCGGCTGGAAGGAGTACGAGCTCGAAGTCGTCCGCGACGGCGCCGACAACGTGATCGTGGTCTGCTCCATCGAGAACTTCGACCCCATGGGCGTGCACACGGGGGATTCGGTCACCGTGGCCCCGGCCCAGACGCTCTCGGACCGCGAGTACCAGTCCATGCGCGACGCGGCCATCGCCATCATCCGCGAGATCGGCGTCGAAGCGGGCGGCTGCAACATCCAGTTCGCCGTCAATCCCGAGAACGGCGAGATGCTGGTGGTGGAGATGAACCCCCGCGTCTCCCGCTCTTCCGCGCTGGCCTCCAAGGCCACGGGATTCCCCATAGCGCGCGTGGGCGCCAAGCTGGCCGTCGGCTATCGTCTCGACGAGCTCCCCAACGACATCACGCGCACCACGCCGGCCTCGTTTGAGCCCGCGCTGGACTACGTCGTCGTGAAGTTTCCCCGCTTCGCCTTCGAGAAGTTCCCCGGCACGGACGACACGCTGGACGTGCAGATGAAGGCGGTGGGCGAGACCATGGCCATAGGACGCACTTTCCGGTCCGCCTGGCAGAAGGGGCTGCGCGGCCTGGAAGTGAACCGGGCCGGATGGGTGACCGGCAAGACGCTCGCCGACGACGGGCTCGAATCGGATGCGCCGGAGGCTCTGGTGAACGCCGTGCGCAGACCCACCACGTTGCGCAAGTATCAGCTCAAGCGCGCGCTCGAGGCCGGCGTCCCCCTGGATCGGCTGCACCGGGCCACGGGCATCGACCCATGGTTTCTCGACCAACTCGCCCAAGTCCTGGAGACGGAACGCTGGTTCGCGGCGCTGCCCGAGGTGGACGCGGAGGCGCTTCGCCGCATGAAGCGCGAGGGCTTCTCGGACGCGCAGCTGGCCGCCTTGCGCGGAGAGGACGAGAGCGCGGTGCGGGCCAAGCGCTGGGAATGGGGAATCCGTCCCACCTACAACGTCGTGGACACCTGCGCGGGCGAGTTCCCGGCGCAGACGCCCTACTACTACTCCTCGTACGAGTCGGAGGACGAGTCCGCGCCGTCCGCGCGCCGCAAGATCGTCATCCTGGGGAGCGGCCCCAACCGCATCGGGCAGGGCATCGAGTTCGACTACTGTTGCGTGCAGGCCGTGCTGGCGCTTCGCGAGGCCGGCTTCGAGACCATCATGGTCAACTCCAATCCCGAGACGGTCTCGACCGACTTCGACGTGAGCGACAAGCTGTACTTCGAGCCGCTCACCTTGGAGGACGTGGCCGAGATCGTCGAGCGCGAGAGGCCCGAAGGCGTGATCGTGCAGCTGGGCGGGCAGACGCCGCTCAACCTGGCGCGCGGGCTGGACGAATTGGGCATCCCCGTGCTGGGCACGCCGGTGGACGCCATCGACCGCGCCGAGGACCGCCGCCGCTTCGAGTCGGTGTGCCGCCGGATCGGGGCGCGGGTGCCCGAGAACGGGACGGCGCGCAGCGAAGAGGAGGCGATCCAGGTGTCGCGCGCGGTGGGATTTCCGGTCTTGGTGCGGCCCTCGTACGTGCTGGGCGGGCGCGCGATGGAGATCGTGTACGACGAGGAGTCGCTGAAGGGATACTTCGCGCGAGCGGTTCGCGCCTCGCCGGACCATCCGGTGCTCGTCGACCGCTTTCTGGAGGACGCCTTCGAGGCCGACGTGGACGCGCTCTCGGACGGCGAGGACGTGGTGGTCGCCGGCATCATGCAGCACATCGAGGACGCGGGCGTGCATTCGGGCGACTCGGCCTGCGTCCTGCCGCCGTACCTGCTGCGCCGTGCGGAGCTCGACGAGATGCGCGAGCTGACCCGCCGGTTCGCGTTGGAGCTGGGCGTCAAGGGCCTGCTGAACGCGCAGTTCGCGGTCAAGGACGGCGACGTGTACGTGCTGGAGGTCAATCCGCGAGCCTCGCGCACCGTGCCGTTCGTGAGCAAGGCGACGGGGCTGCCCCTGGCGCGCCTGGCGGCCCGGATCATGGCGGGAGAACGGCTGGCGGACATGGACGTGCCCTCCGAGCCGGAAGTCGCCGGCGTGGCCGTCAAGGAGGCCGTCTTTCCGTTCGGCCGCTTCGACGTGGACACGTTGCTCGGTCCCGAGATGCGCTCCACGGGCGAGGCCATGGGCGTGGACGACTCCTTCGGCATGGCCTTCGCCAAGGCCCAGGTCTCCGCCGGCAACCGTCTGCCCGAGGATGAAGGCGCGCGCTCCGTGGTCGTGACGGTCAACGACGCCGACAAGTCCACCGCGACGCCGCTGGTTCGCCGCTTGGCGGACATGGGCTTCGCGGTCTTCGCCACCCGGGGCACCCGCGCCCACCTGCGCCAGCTCGGCGTGGCCTGCCAGCCCGTCTTCAAGGTGGGGGAGGGAAGGCCCAACATCGTGGATCGCATCGTGAGCGGCGAAGTCGGCCTCCTCGTCAACACGCCGCTGGGCAAGAAGTCCCAGTACGACGACTACGCCATGCGCCGCGCCGCCATCGCCTTCGGCGTCCCGTACCTGACGACGATGTCGGCCACCAGCGCCGCCGTGGACGCGCTGGCCGCCACCAGGATGCGCCGCCCCGCCGTGCTCACCATCCAGGAACGCATCGCGCGGGTGCAGGGCCCGGAGGCGGAATGACATGGGACGCGATGCCGACGTGCCCGCGCGTGTGAGATCCGCCCCTCCCATGGCCGCTCGGCGCACGGCCTTCCTGTTGCACGAGGCCGCTGCCCTGCACGACACGGGATGGGGCCACCCCGAGCATCAAGGACGGCTACGGGCGATCGTGTCGGCGTTGGAGCGGGAACTGCCGTCGTTGCACGAGCGGGTGGCGCAGGTGGCGCCCGGCGCGGCGTCCGAGACGGAGTTGCGGCGCGTGCACAGGCAACGCTTGGTCGATTCCGTTCGGGAAACGACAGCGTCGGCCCGCGGGCGGGGCAAAGTGGTCTCGCTGGACGGAGACACGAAGGTGTCCGGCGCCTCTTGGGACGCCGCTCTGGGCACGGTCGGAGCCGGCCTGGAAGCGGTGCGGCTGGTCGCGTCCGGCTCGTTTCGCAACGCGTTCGTCGCGGCGCGGCCTCCGGGCCATCACGCCACCGCCGACCGCGCGATGGGCTTCTGCTTGTTCAACAACGTGGCCGTTGCGGCAGCGGACCTGCGGGCCTCCGGTGCGGCCGAACGCGTGCTGATCGTGGACTGGGACGTGCACCACGGCAACGGCACCCAGGACATCTTCTACGACGATCCGTCGGTGTTCTTCCTGTCGTTGCACCAGCATCCCCACTACCCGGGCACGGGAGCGGCGAGCGAGACGGGAGCTGGATCGGGCGAGGGCTTCACGCTCAACGTCCCGTTGCCTGCGGCTACGCCACGTGGCGACTACTTGGACGCGTTCTCCAGCGCTCTGGATGCTGCCGTCGCGCGCTTCGAGCCCGACTTCGTCCTCGTGTCGGCGGGCTTCGACGTGCTGGCCGGCGACCCGCTGGGCGGCCAGCTCCTGGAGCCGTCCGACCTGCACGGCATGGCCCTGGCGCTTCTGGCAATCGCGGAGCGCTGTTGCGGAGGCCGGATCGTGGCGTTCCTGGAAGGCGGCTACGAGCCGGCCCGCACGGGCGAGGGTTGCGCGGCCGTCGTGCGGGCTCTGGCTGGGGCGGGGCTGGACGCCTAGCCCGGCACGACTCGGCGTGCGACCAGCGTATGGCAAGCCCGCCGAAGCCTGGTCGGCGAGGGGCTCGTCAGCAGTCGGACGGCGCGGCCGGGGCGCCGGCGGGTCGTTGCAACACCATGCGCACGACGTACTCCAAGTCCATCTCGTCCTTGGCGACTCCGATCAACGCTCCGCCGGGGGCAACGACGAAGGGATCCCATCAGCCCAGTCGCGTCTCGGGCACGACGGCGCCCTCGAACCGGCCGCACGGGTCGAAGACGTCCCAGGCGAACGTCCGCCCCGGCTGCCGCCGCTGCACCCACAGATACCCGTCCGGCGCAACGTCGATGCGGTCGAACATGCGCCGGAAGGCAGGTAAGTCGTCCGGGTCGAACCCTGCCGCTTCGGCCAAGCTGTCGCGCTCGGCTCCGACCAACGGTTCGGGATCGCGCCGCAGTTCGACCGTGCGAAGCGTGTCCCCGGAAAACGCCACTTCATGCAACCGGTACTCCGACTCGTGCCGAGATGGGGAGTTCGGACAGTTCGCCGCTCACTCACGAGCCCGCACGATCCCTCGTGCTTGCACGAACTGCTCCTCCAGCTCTTCGGTTTGGCCCAGGAGCACCGCCACCTCGTCCGAGCCCCCGAGAAGGGTCCAATCCTGGCCAACGGTCACGGTCGCCCGCACCGTCCCCGTACCAGGATCCACGACGAGCCAGTCCGGTTGCCCATCTAGATCGGGCGAGAATGGCTGAACCCAGACGTCGCGCCCCATCCGCACCATCCGCAGAATGGATGGCGCCAGCGCCGGCAGCTCGTCCAGCACTCCGTCAAACTGCTTCCGGACCAGCACGGCGTCCTCGCCGGATGCTGCCGACGATTCCTTGGCCCTCAACGCTCGAATCGCCTCCCGGCCGTATGGAGCCCGGGCGACAGGCAACGCCACGCGGCGCTCTGGCGAACGCCCGCCCGGCGGCCACACTTCCAGCACCGCTTCGTCCATCGGCGCGAACAGCAATTTGCCGCCGGCCGCCGCGGTCTGCGCCCCGCCAAGAAACCACAGGCTGTTCGCCAAGTTGCCGCCTTCGATCTGGAGGAGGTAGTCGTAGCCGACATGCCGCACGCCCAAGGACGCCGTTTCTTGCGTGACGGCGTCGAAGAAAAGGAGTTCGCGCTCTCGTTCCATCAGGCCCGGCTCCGCGTCGGGCGAAGGATACGAATTCGACTCGAGAAGCCAATCCTTGGACGACGCAACTGCCTTCAACGTCGTTGGCACGCCATCCATCTGGGGCAACGATTGGACTTCCGGATCCTCGGCGCCCGGATGCCAGACGGTGACCCGCCGCAGTCCGGAATCGTACGCCATGGCCACGATTCGGCAATTCGCACGTGCTGTCATGGGACCACGCTCCGAACGATCTCTCGCACCTGAACGAATTCCTCCCCGGACTCGGTTCGTCCCAGCAGAACTGCAACATCGGCGGAACCACCCAGCAACTTCATATCTGAATCGACAGTCACCGTCGCTCGAGTCGCACCTGCAATCGGATCCACGACGATCCAATTCCGTCCGGTGTCGGCTCCGGAGCCGAACGGCAGGATCCATACGTCCGAACCCATCCCCACGGCCCGACTCGCCAGCGGAGCCAACGGCGGAAGATCGCGCCAAATGTGGGCGAACATGTCGCGAATCGGCCCTGCTCGATGCGGCGAAGCTCGCGTCCACTTCTCCTTCGTCTCCCATCCAATGTCCGGAACATACGGCGACCGGCTACCCGGAAGCGCGATCGTCCTGGTCAGGTCGCCAGCCTGCGACCATACCTCCAGCTCCTCGTCGTCGATCGGCGCGAAGACCCACTTCCCGTTGGCGGACGCAAACTGGGCGCCGCCGAGAAAATCGGCTCGATAGACCGCGTATTGGGTCGGCTCGGAAAGATGGTACTCGTAGCCGATGTCGCGCTGTCCTACAAGCGAACGGCGAGCCAAGTCCGCGGAGACAATGAAGATGCTTCTCCATCGTCGTTGCAGCGCCGACGAGGACAGGCGTTCCGCTTGCTGGTCCGGCTGGTACTGGACGACGATCCAGAGTCGGGACGACAAAGCTGCCATGACAATCAGCTCGCCCGGAACCCCGCGGAACTCCGGTTCTTCGGCGCCGGGGAGCCAACTCGCAACAGCGGACCGGCCAATATCGTAGGCCAGCACCGTGTCGCCGACCGCGAACAGGCGCCAGAGCGCACCAAACCCTTCCCGGCCTTCCCCGAACGGTTCGCGTGGGCTCGCGACCCTGCCATCTGGACCAACAGACCACAGCTTCGCGGGCTGTTGCGCCGTGCTCCCGTCGGCGACCAACACGGTCCCGTCCGAGACGACTGCTGCGTCCAGCACGCGGCTCAGCACGACGCCATCGTCTCTGCCGATCTCGGCAAGGGGACGAGTGGCCAAGCTCCACTGAGGCAGCTGGCCAGCCTGGGCAACCCCCGCAACGGCGAGAGCGCAGCCGGTGGCAAGGGCCGCCGGCGTCACTGGCCCGGCCCGCTCTTGATGCACTTGCACTCGGGCGTGCCTAGGCCGGAGCAGTTGCAACAGGCATCGTAGCCGGGCCGACACGACACCCAGCAACTTCGTGGTCGCAACCACGGTCATCGACAGCTTTTCGTCAACATCTCGGTCCTCTCCGTGTTGTGAGCATGGCGGCACCGAACTGCCAGGACGCTTTTCCCATGGTTGTTCTCCTCGATGGAATGGGTGTCGGAAGGAGCGGACCGGATTCGGCCGCTCCATATCTGATATACGCAACCACGCCGAAATCGGGAGTGTCAATTTTCGTCAGCACGTTCCCGCCTCGCGGAGCAACTCGTCCTTGCCGGTTCCTGGCGGACTGGCCCGGCATGGCGATGGGCAGGATCCGATAGCGGACGAACTCCCATTGGGGCGTCCGTGAGCCGAGACGCCACGTTGGGGGAGGACTGCCCGTCGGCTACGCTGTTCTTGAGAGACGGCAGGGCGAGTCGGGGCGGCCCCCGGAGCCGCTCCTCGCGGTGAGTGGCGGAGGCCGTCGGTGGGCCGGGCATGGGCCGCAACTGGAGGAGCGATTCGAATGGGAAGACTATGCAAAAGCCAACCAATAGGACGCGATGGCCACGAGAGTCGCGGCCTGCATGCCGATTGTTGCCCGGCCTAGCCAAGTCGCTCGGTTCTTCTGCCATTCCCTGACCAAGGCGCAACTCATTAGGATGGCGGTCAACGCCAAGCACCCTTGCACGCCGTGCCAACCCAGCCATTCGCCGAACGCCAACGGCAAGACGACAACTGCGGCTGCCGAGGTCGTCCACATCGCTCAAGTTCGCCGTCTAGAGGAAGAGTTGCGGAAACCGAAGTCCAAGCTGGCGGCCGGCTGCGCGGGCCATGCGGCAATCACCGCGATAGCTGCGATCGCACTTCTCGACGCTTTTCCCATGGTTGTTCTCCTCGATGGAATGGGTGTCGGAAGGAGCGGACCGGATTCGGCCGCCCCATATCTGATTAATGTAATGCAGTTACGCCAAGATCAGTTGTCCCAGCCAACTCGCAGGCGCACCATCACCGATGTCTCGGTGGCGGGATCCCGCCGCGTCGCCAGGATGTCGCCGTTGGCGCATTTGAACATGGGGAGGTAGGCCACGCCGACCCGAGTCTCGGCGACGACAGGCGCTCCCGCGTCCGTCGCCAGGCCAGGGTCGAACAACTGCCACAGCGATTCGCCCTCGTCCCAGATCCGCACCACGTTCAGAATCAACCCTCCGGCGAGTTCGAATACTGCGACCGACTGCGGGTAGAACACGTTGAAGCTGCGGGTCATCCGTCCGCTCTCGCCCACGGTCTCCGTGACGGCGGCGTCTCCCGGGGCCTCAAGCAAACCAGCGAGGGCCGCGACTTGACGCACTGCCCCCTCCTCCCCGTCGCCCATCGCCGCGTATCGCGAGATGTTGTGCGGAGCCCCTTGTGAGTACAGAAGCGACCCGTCGGACAACGCATGCAAAGCCCCTCCCGTGGCAACCATGCGAGCCCTCCACTCGAGGGCGACGGCGGGCGCGCCGAAGCTGCGGAGCAACCGCCCCTCCCGCCCAAACTGGTGGATGGCGAAGTCGATTCCGGGAACCGGGCCGCTCAAGACGAAGTCGCCCGATGCGAGCACGGCGAACCCCTTGGTCCATTCCACCCTGACCGGGAACTGGACTCGCCCGCGCGGCTCGCCGTCCGGCGAATACATCTCGATGCCGACCCGGCCCATGTCGTAGACCGCGACATCGCCGTTGGGCGCCAGCGCTATGCGGGTCGGGCGCAGCACCTCGCCGGGGCCGTCGCCGACCCGGCCCACAACACGAGTGTTCCCGGGCGGCGACGTGCCGCGATGAATCATGACTCGGCTGGAACCCCCGGGCACGCGATCGATTATCCAGATTGCTCCATCGCGCGTCTCCGCAAGCCCTACGACTCTCGTCAAGCCCCCGGCCATGTCGAATTCGCTTGAGTCCCATATCTCGTCGACGGTCAAACGGAGCGTGGAGGACGCGGACTGTGCGCGCAGAGCGGGAGTTGCCGCCAGGACGAACGGCCAACAGACTGCGACGGCGCGAATCCACCGCCTAGACGGCGACATGTCCATCAGCCTGCCCCGGCGAGAAGCTGTTCGGTTAGAGCCTTGACGTATGCTTCAAGCGCGTAACGACGCTCGTAGTTTCTGAAGTCCAAGGCACTGGCCCGCATGAAGGCCCCCGACGACGTCTCTCGGAAGACTGCTCGGAGCTCACCGTCGCAACTCCATGTTCCGAACGTGTCCCCAAACAGGCGAACAACCAACAGGGACCCGTCGACTGTCACGACGACACGCCGGTCTTCGTCATCGACGTTCAGTGCAGAACTCGGGTTGCAGTTTCCGTCGTCTTCCTCGCAACATCCGTCTTTGCTCGTAAACTTGCAGGAGTTGCCCCCCCACGGCGACCTGCCGCAACTCTCGCAGTCTTCGCACCGGGCGCAAGTCGCGTCCGGGCCCTCTTGGGTTGCGCCACCGACCGGAACCACGGCGACCGCCGCCAACGCGAGCGCTCCGAAGAGAACGGACTGGCCGATCATCTTCCTACTCAACGCGTTTCCCATGTCTTCCTCCTTGTCTTGGCTAGGTGTCGGGAAACGGAGCAGCACGCCGATGCAAGCCGCCCCACATTAAGAGAGACGCAATCACGCCGAAATCGGGAGTGTCAATTTTCGTCAGCACGTTCCCGCCTCGCGGAGCGACTCGTCCGTGCCTGTTCCTGGCGGACTGGCCCGGCATGGCGATGGACCGGATCCGGTAGCGGACGAGTTCCCATCGGGGGGGTCCGTGAGCCGAGACGCCACGTTGGGGGAGGACTGCCCGTCGGCTACGCTATTCTTGAGAGACGGCAGGGCGAGTCGGGGCGGCCCCCGGAGCCGCTCCTCGCGGTGAGTGGCGGAGGCCGTCGGTGGGCCGGGCATGGGCCGCAAACTGGAGGAGCGATTCGAATGGGAAGACGGGCGCCGGTGGCGATGGTTCAGCGCGTCGACGGCGAGGCCGCGGCCGCCAGCCGGACTGGTCGCGAGAGCCCGAAGCGTGTCGGCCGCGGGCGATTGGCGTGCGTCTTCGCGGGGCTGGCCTCTTGCGGACTGGCGCTGCCGGCCGGATCAGCGGGCTGGGCGTCGGCGCAGGGTTTGCCGGCCCCGGAGGTGCAGGCTCGGGATTCCTCCGTGGACGCGGGGCGCCGCACGTTGCACCCCGAGGCGCGCGAGGCGATTTCGCGGATCCGCTCGCCGTTCTGCCCGGGGCTGATGCTGGAAGTTTGTCCGTCCGGGCCGGCCCAGGCGCTCCGGGACAGCATCGACGCGCGGGCTGGAGTGGGGTTGCGGGCGGACAGTCTGGTGGAGATTGTGGTGGCGTCCTACGGGGAAGAGTACCGCGCGGTCCCGAAGACGAGCGGCGCGGGATTGATGGCGTGGGTGATGCCGCCGTTGGCGCTGGCGGCCGGCCTGGGGCTGGTCGTGGTGGCGCTCCGGAAGTTGCGGCGGCCGCCGGGCGCGGCCTCCAGCGAGAAGCTGAGCGACGACGAGAGGGCGCAGGTGCGGGCGGCCTTGGCGGAATTCGACCGAACGGAGGGGAACGCGTGAGCGCACACGGGCAGAAGAGGATCGGAGGGCCGGCTCTGCTGGCTTCGGGCGAGGGCGTGGCGCGGGTTCAGGCGGCGCTCCGCGAGGCGGGGTTCGACGGATGGCTCCTCTACGACTTCGGCGACCGCAATCCGATTGCGCGCGGCCTGCTGGGCCTGGAATGGACGACCCGGCGCGGCTTCGCGTTCGTGCCCGCCTCGGGGACCGCTCGCCTGTTGATTCACGCGATCGAGGCCTCGTCGTGGCGCCATCTGGACTGGCCCCGGGCGACGTATTCGAGCCATCAGGCCCTCGAACGCGGCCTTGCGGAGCTGCTCGGCGGATCCGGCCGCGTGGCCGCCGAGACGTCTGCGCGCGGCGGCGTGCCCGGCATGGACCTGATCCCGGGGGGCATGCTCGATCTGATCGCCGAGACAGGCGTCGAGCTACGCAGTTCGGGCGACTTGGTGTCGCGGTTCCACTCCGTCTGGACGCCGGCCCAGCGCGAGGAGCACGCCCGCGCCTCGATGCTCGTCAAGAACTTGGCGCGCGACGCCTTCGACCGGGCGGCGACGGGCATCCGAGCCGGCGAGACCGTCACCGAGGGTGCGCTTGCGGCCTGGATTCGGTCCGAGATGGCACGGCGCGGCGCCCCGGCGCAGGCGGGCTGCATCGTCGCCATCGGCCCCAAGGCGGCCGACCCGCACTACGATCCGGGCGAGACCGGCGAGCCGATCCGCAGGGGCGATCTCCTGCTCGTCGATCTCTGGTGCGCGCTTCAGGACGGCTCCGTGCCCGCGGACCAGACCTGGATGGGCTTCCTGGGCGCCGAGCTTCCCGCGCGTGCGGTCCCCATGTGGAACGCGATCAGGACGGCGCGGGACAGCGTCGTGGACTCGCTGCGAAGCCGCTTCGACCTGGGCGAGCCGACCCGAGGATTCGAGGCCGACGACGTGGCGCGCGGAGTCGTGGCCGCCGCCGGGTACGGCGACTACTTCATCCACCGCACGGGCCATTCGATCGACCGCGAACTCCACGGGCGCGGCCCCAATCTCGACAACCTCGAGACCCGGGACGACCGCGTGCTGGGGCCGGGGGTCGGCTTTTCGGTGGAGCCGGGCATCTACGTGCCGGGCGAGATCGGTCTTCGCACGGAGATCAACGTGTTCATGGGGCCGGACGGACCCGAGGTGACGGTGGACGAGCCGCAGCAGGACGTCTTCCTTCTCCTGCCGGATTGAGCAGGCGCGCAGCGTCTCTCCCGGGTTCTCGGGTTGGACGGAGCCGGACGGACGCGGGAGCTTCGTTCGTGGCCGTCGCCGTTCCCGTGCCCGCGGCGCAGCTGTTCACCTATCGTTGCGACGGCCCGCCGCCGCCGCCCGGGACGCGCCTGCTGGTGCCGTTTCGGCAATCGCTCCAGGTCGGCTGGGCGGCAGGCCCGGCGGCCTCCCGGCCGGGGGCGCGAAACGTGCTCTCGGTGCTGGAGAGCGAGCCGCTGGTGCCCGGCGACCTGCTGGCCTTGGCTCGTTGGGTGTCCGGCTACTACGTGGCGCCGCTGGGCGTCGTGCTCAAGGCGATGACGCCGGCCGGCCTGACCGACCGGTCCCACCAGCGCTTGGTCGCCCTGCGTCCGCTCGAACCTGGCGACGACATCGGCCGCCCCGGGCAGCGCGTGCTGGCCGCCCTCGGCGCCTCTCCTCGCGGCAAGTCCGTGGCCGCAGTCCGCCGCCTGGCGGGCTCGTCCGGCTTCTGGCCCGCCGTGCGCAAGCTCGCGGCCCAGGGAATCGTCGGCCACTCGACGGCGCTCCCGCGACTGCAGAGGCCCCGCACGCGCCGAGCCGTTCGGATCGTCCGGCAGATCGGCACGCTGGAGGAGATGGACCGCCTCTTCGGAAGGGCCGCGCGGCAGCGCGAAGCGTACGAGCGGCTCAAGGAAGCGGGTGGGCGCATGCCCCTCGCGGCGCTCCTGGACGGCGGCTTCAGCCGGGCCGTCGTTGCCGGACTCGTGGCACGGGGCGTCGCGGAGACGACAGACGAGACCGTCGCCCGCGACCCGTTCCGGGAGGGGAGCCCCGGTGCATGGGCCGACGCCGACGCTGACGCCGACGCGAACGGGACGGGGCGTCCGAAGGCTCGAGCCTCTCCGCTGACCCCGGCGCCTTCGCAGAAGAGGGCGCTGGCCCCCATGAGGGCCGCGCTGGGCAAGGGCGGCGCCTTCTTGCTCCACGGCGTGACGGGATCGGGCAAGACGCTGGTCTACGTCGAGTTGCTCAAGGACGTCTTGGCGCGCAGGGAGGACGCGATCGTCCTGGTGCCCGAGATCGCGCTGACGCCCCAGACGGTGGGCCGCTTCCGCGAAGCCTTCGGCGACTTGGTGGCGGTCCTGCATTCGGGCCTCTCGACGGCGGAGCGCTACGACGCCTGGCGGTTGCTCAGATCGGGCGAGAAACGAGTCGCGATCGGGGCGCGATCCGCCGTCTTCGCGCCCGTGGCCCGGCTGGGGGCGATCGTCGTGGACGAGGAGCACGACGGCGGCTACAAGCAGTCCGAAGCGCCCTGCTACCAGGCCCGGGACGTGGCCCTGGTGCGCGCCGCCCAGGCCGGAGCCCTCTGCGTGCTGGGTTCGGCCACGCCCTCGCTGGAGAGCTGGGCCAACGCGAAGTCCGGCAAGCTGGCCTTGCTGTCCATGCCGGAACGAGTCGGCGGCGGCAGCCTGCCGGACGTGCGCGTAGCCGACCTGCGCGTCGGCCGTGGACTCTCGCCTGGCCTCGCCTCGGCAAGCGAACTCGCTCCCGCGCGCGACTCCCGCCCCCCGCCGCCGGCGTCCGGCCGCCTGGACCGAAACGCCGAGCCCGAGTCCGCCGCCGAGCCGCCGGCCTTCCCGCCGCACGTCATCTCCGCCCAGCTGGCCGACGCCATTCGCGCCCGGCTGCCGCGCCGCGAGCAAGTCATCCTCCTGCTCAACCGCCGGGGATACGCCTCCTTCGCGCTTTGCCGGGTCTGCGGCGCCGTCCGGGAGTGCGGCCAGTGCTCGGTGTCCATGACGCTGCATAGGGGCCGTCGCGAGCTGGTCTGCCATCATTGCGGGCGCAGCGAAGCCGTCCCCGAGCAGTGCATGGACTGCGGGTCCGCGGCCCTGTCCTATCGAGGGCTCGGCACCGAACAAGTGGAGCGCGTCCTCGTCGAGGCCGTGCCCGGCGTCCGCGTGGCCCGCATGGACACGGACACCACGGGCGGCAAGTGGTCGCGCCACGAGATTCTGGGACGGGTTCGCGACGGCGCCGTGGACGTCCTGGTGGGCACCCAGATGGTGGCGAAGGGACTCGACTTCCACCGCGTCACGCTGGTCGGCGTGGTCAACGCCGACATCGGCCTGCACCTGCCGGACTTTCGCGCCTCCGAGCGCACGTTCCAGTTGTTGTCGCAGGTGGCGGGCCGCACGGGGCGGGGCAAGTTGCGCGGCGAGGTCGTGATTCAGACCTACGTGCCCGACCACCACGTGATTCGGGCCGTCGTCGCGCACGACTACCTGGGATTCGTGGAGAGAGAGCTCCAGGCGCGCCGAAATCCCCCCTATCCCCCGACGATGCGCTTGGCCCGGGTCGTGGCGAGCGGACGCAGCCGAGCCGCGGCTTCCGAGGCCGCGCAGAACTTGGCGAAGTGGATCAGGCGCCGGCCGGGCCAGGAGCTCCAGGTCTTGGGCCCCGCGCCCGCCCCGATCGAGAAGCGGAAGGACCGGTTCCGGTGGCATCTCCTGTTGCGAGGCAGCCCGGCGCAGGTCGGACGCACCCTCCGCTCCATGGCCGGCGGCGAGGCGCCCGGAACCCCCGGCGTGCGCCTGCTGCTCGATCGCGACCCGGCGGAGTTGATGTAGCGGACGCTCGTGCGCCTGCCAGGCGACCGGGACGTGATCGACGCATGGCTGGCCGAATAGCGGGCGCTCTCGTGCGCCTGCCAGGGCTTGCGCAGTCGGTTCCGTTTCCATTAGCGTAACGCGCCTGCGCCAGGATGTACGCGCTCGCACCTAGGCGAGTCGGCAACCCGCATCGGGGAAGGGATGGGCGGTCTAGTGAGTTGTCTGGCGTTGAACGCCTCCTACGAGCCGCTGACGATCGTGCCTGCGCGCCGGGCGGTGCGGCTCGTCTTGGACGCCAAGGCCGAGATTCTGGAGGCCGATGCGCAGAAAGCGTTTCGGTCGGTCCGCTCTCGCCATCCGCTGCCGCTGGTCATCCGGCTGGTGCGCTACGTGCACGTGCCGAGGCGCTTCCGCAGGCAGGTGACCAACACGTTTCTGTTTGCGCGCGACGGATACGCTTGCCAGTACTGCGGCCGCCACAAGCGGACGCTCAAGCACCGGGAGTTCCTGACCCGCGACCACGTGATGCCGATTTCGAGGGGCGGAGGCAACTCGTGGGGCAACGTGGTGACGGCCTGCTCGACCTGCAACCACCGCAAGGGCAACCAGCTTCCCAACGAGGCGGGCCTGCGTCTGGCGACCCGGCCGGCGGAGCCGAATCACGTCAAGCTCGTCTGGGCGGTTCGCAAGGTGACCCCCGTGCAGGCCAAGTACATCCGGATGTTCTTCGGCGAGGACGCGGCCCCCGCGATCCGCCGCCGCGAGGAGATTCCGGCCTGACGGGGCCGCCGCCCGGCGACGAGTCGCGGTCGCCCGGCGACGGCTCGGCCAAGCGACCTCCCCCTTCGGCCGGCGGCGAGGCCGTGCCGCCTTCCGCCCGCCCGGCGCCTCCTCCTGCGACGCCTTCCCCAGTGCGACCCCCTGGAGCGGCGCCTCCGTCCGCACGAACCGGGCCCCTGCCTCCTCCCCAGCGCACCGGACCCGTCCCCCCGTCCGTGCTCGCTCCCCCCGCCCCGCCGCCGGCCTCTTCGCGCTCCTCGGCTTCGTCCGTCCCGCAGGCGCCCGCCGCGCGCCGCGCCCCTACGCTCTCTCGCGACCTCGAGTTCGGCGACGAGTCGTGGACCGCGCGTCTCGGCGGCTCGGCGGCGGCCGGCGCCACCAGTGGATCGGCCGTCCAAGTCCTGAGCCTGGTCTTCGAGCCGCCGGCCGGCAGTCCAAACCCGGAGCTTGCCGGCTACGTAGTGGCGAAAGACTTGGGCGAGGTCGCCGACAGCGTGCTCGAGGGACTCCTGGCGGACAGGCTGAAGGCGGCAGCGCGCGCTTCCCGCTCCAGGGGCCGGCGTTCGCGACGGGTGCAGACGCCAAGGCAGGCCCGGCCTTAACAACGGCGGTTTCGGCATTGTCCATCAAAGACGTAGACCATCGGACCGGCGGCAGTCCAACGGGCCGTCGCTCAACGGAGAGGGCCGGGCGCGTGTCCTTGTGCATGGAATGAAGGATTCGACCGACGCCGAACTGGTCGTGCAGGCCAAGCTGGGCGACCGGCAGGCGTTCGGCGAGTTGGTTCGCCGCTACCAAGGAGCGGCCTATGCAGTGGCCAGAGCGTGCACGGGAAGTCACGAGGACGCGGAGGACGCGGTGCAGGAAGCTTTCGTCGTGGCGTTGCAGAGACTGGAGGAATGCCGCCATCCCGGCAAGTTCGCCGGTTGGCTGCTGGCCATCGTGAGGAACAGGTCGCGCAACTTGGTTCGCCGGGAGAAGCTCCGGATGGCCGAGCCGATTCCGTTGGATGCGCCCGAGACCTCGCGGGGTCCGGCCGCGGAGGCGGAGCTGGCGACGTTGCGGCAGGACCTCGAGGAGGCGTTGGCCAAGTTGCCCCAAGTGCAGCGCGAGATCGTGCTGCTCTACGACTTGGAGGGCTGGAAGCACGGCGAGATATCGGAGCGGCTGGGCATCCCCTCGGGGACCGTGCGGTCGCACCTTCACTTCGCCCGGAAGGCCTTGCGGGCGGAGTTGTCGGGCTGGAAGAACCACGAAGAGGCCGTTTGACCCAGGAGACGAGGATGATGGACCGCGAAGACCGCCGCCCGGATCTGTCCGTCCTGGACCCCGGACTCGGCGACGCAGGGTACTGGGAACGCTTGCGCGCCGCCGTCTTGGCAGGGGCCGCGTTCGAGTTGGCGAGGCGCCGCGAGACGGCGCGCGCGTCCGTGACCGCCGTCTTGTCGAGCTGGTCGCGCAAGCTGATCCCGGCCACGTTGGCGGCGGCCGCGGCCGCCGCGTTCCTGGCGCTCTCGGAGAACGCAAGCGACCAAGGCGAACCGCAGCCCCTGGCGCTGGAGGACGTCCTGGACGAGGGCGCCGCGGAGGGCCTCTCCTGGACGGCCGAGAACGCGGCGGCGAGCCCCGTGGCCTTCATGGCCTTCGTAGAGGGGCACGGTCGCTGATGGGCGCGCGCCGCAACGCCCGGCTGGCCTCGGTCGCCTTGCTCGGCGCAACGCTGGCCGCGGGCTTCCTGGCGGGCATGGCCTGGCCCGGAGACGGCGAGCCGGAAGCCGCCGCAGCCGGGGGGCGCGAGGATCGGCCCGGCAGAGACGTGCGCCGACTGGTCATCGACGAGGTGGGTCTCGCCGCCGAGAAGCGCGCCGAAGTCGAGGACGTCATCCAGCACTACAGATCCCGGAAGCGGGTGCTCGACAAGGAACTGCGGGACGCCTACGAACCCCGGCAGCGCACGCTGGTTCGCCAAGCGCGGGATTCCATCAAGTCCTTGCTGTCGGCGGAACAGAGGATGGCCTACGATTCGTTGCTCGCTCTGCGGCATTCGCGGCGCGGCGGCGAGGGCCGCAAGCGAGGCGCGAGCGACGGCCGGGGAGGAACGTGACGTGCGACTGAACAGACTGCTGGCAAGGCCTTGCCGCGCGGACGGCGCTCGCGCCCGAACGCCTGCGTTGGCGCAACGGAAGCTCCGTCTCCTGGCGGTCGCGCTCGCGGCTTGCGGCTGGACGGCCGGCGCTGGAGCGCAGGAGCCGGTCCCGTCCATAGGCTTGGACGAGGCGCTCGAGCGGGCACTGGTCCATAGTCCCCAGATCGCCCAGAGCCAAGCCGCCTTGTCCAACGCCTCGGGCACGCGGCGGCGCGCGGTCGGCTCGTTCCTGCCGAACTTGAGCGTGGGCTCCGGCGCCTCGGTCCAGAGCCAGAGCCGGTTCGATCCCAACACGCAACGCGTCGTCGAGGGCTCCAGCGACTCCTACAACGCTTCGCTGAGCGCCTCGTACCAGTTGTTTCAGGGAGGACGCAAGTTCCACGAGCTGAACCGAACCGGCTCGGCCATGCGCCAAGCCGAAGCGAACCTGCGCGACCAGCGCTTCGCGATCCTCCTGCAGACGCGGACGCTGTTCATGAACGCGCTTCGCCAAGCCGAGCTGCTGGAGGTGGCCCGGGCGCGCGTGAGCCGGGCCGAAGAGAGCTTGGACATGACCCGCACGCAGGTGCAGGTCGGCACCGGCACGCGTTCCGACAGTCTGAGGACGCGATTGGAGCTGGCCAACGCCCGGCAGGTCGTTCTGCAAGCCGAGAACCAGCTGCGCGCGGCGCGCTTCTCGCTGGGCCGGCAGGTGGGCGTGAGCGGCCCGGTGGAGCCCGTCCCGCCCGGCAATCTGGATCCCGCGCCGCTGGCCCTGCAGGACGCCGAGATATTCGCGCTGGCGCAGTCCGTTTCGCCTGCGGTCCTGGCCGCCGAGGCCGCGGCCGCGGTCGCCAACGCCGCGCTTGGAAACGCCAAGAGCGGCTACCTGCCCTCGCTGTCTCTGTCCTCCGGCTACAGCTGGGCCAACCAAGCGGCGGCGCTGTCCGGCGGCAACACGAGCTGGAACTTCCGGCTGTCGGGCAGCTATCAGTTGTTCGACGGGTTTCAGCGATCGGCCAACGTGAGCCAAGCGTCGGAGAGCCGCCGGGTCGCCCGTCTCTCCGAAGAGGACGCGCGCCGCGCGGTGCGCCAGGACGTGGACGCCGCGCTTCGGACGCTGGAGACCCAGGAGCAGGCCATCGAGATCGCCCGGGAGGCGGTGGCGGTGGCCGAAGAAGACCTGCGCTTCATCCGGGAGCGCTACGCGGTTCAGATGGCGTCGGTGCTGGACGTGATCACCAGCCAAGTGGCGCTGGACCAAGCCGAAGCCGACTTCGTGTCGGCTCGGTACGACTACATACTCGCGAAGGCTGAACTCGAATCCATAGTGGGGAGAGCACTGTAATGCACAACGGGAATGGGGTGGGGACGGGAAACGACGTCGTCATAAACACGGAAGGGCTTAGCAAGCACTACTTTCTGGGCGCGGAGACGGTGCGCGCGGTGCGGAGAGTGGACCTTGTCATTCGGCGCGGCGAGTTCGTTGCGATGATGGGGCCGTCGGGCAGCGGCAAGTCCACGTTCATGAACCTGATCGGTTGCCTGGACACGCCCACCGACGGCGAGTATTGGCTCAACGGGCGCAGAGTGTCGGAACTCTCCGACGACCAGCTCGCCCGCGTCCGCAACCGGGACATCGGTTTCGTCTTTCAGACCTTCAACCTGTTGCCGCGGGCCACGTCGCTTCACAACGTCGAACTTCCGCTGATCTACGCGGGAACCCCGGCCAAGGAGCGCAAGAAGCGAGCGGAGGACAAGCTGCAGCGCGTGGGGCTGGCGGATCGCATGGATCACAAGCCGCCGGAACTGTCGGGCGGACAGCGGCAGCGCGTCGCCATCGCGCGTGCGCTGGTCAACGACCCCGCCCTTCTGCTCGCCGACGAGCCGACGGGCAACCTGGACTCGAAGACTTCGCAGGAGATTGTGGACATCCTCGTCGAACTCAACCGAGCAGGCCAGACCATTCTCCTTGTGACGCACGAGGCGGACATCGCCGCCGCGGCTTCACGCCAAGTCCATCTCATGGACGGATTCATCGAGCGGGATTTCTTCAACGACGGGACGCAGGCATGAAATCAAGCGAAAACTCCGGGTTGTTTCTGCGGCTGAGCATCGCGTGCTTCGCTCTATTGGCGAACGCCTGCGCGCAGCAACAGGAAGAAGAAGCCGTCGCCTTTCAGGCCGTCGAGGTCGAGATTCGCGACATGCGAATCACCGCGGAGGCCACGGGAGAGATCGAGCCGATCCGCAAGGTCGAAGTGAAGTCCAAGGCGTCCGGCGAAATCCTGGATCTCTATGTGGATTCCGGCGACAAGATCGAGCCCGGCGCCCTCCTGGCTAGAGTGGATCCCCGCGACGTCCGAAACGCGCACGACCAAGCCACCGCCGACCTCGAGGTCGCCAAGGCCCGAATGAAGATCTCCGAAGCTCAGCTGGCCCGCTCGGAAGAACTGTTTCGGTCCGAAGTGATGACGGCCCAGGAATACGAGAGCAGGCAGCTCGAGCACGCCAACGCGCAAGCGGCGCTTGTGCGCGCCACGACGAATCTGGAACTCGCGGAACTGCGCCTCACCGACGTGACGATTCGCGCGCCCATGTCGGGAACGATCTTGGAGAAGCTGGTGGAGGAAGGCCAGGTCATTCAGTCCGCCACGGGCAACGTCTCCGGCGGCACCACGCTCCTCATCATGGCCAACTTGGACGACATGCGCGTCCGCACGCTGGTCGACGAGACCGACGTCGGGCAGCTCTCCGCGGGCATGCCCGCGACGGTGAGCGTGGAGGCGTTTCCGGATCGCACCTTCCGGGGCGAGATCGAGAAGATCGAACCGCAGGCGACGGTCGTGCAGAACGTGACGATGTTTCCGGTGATCGTCCTGCTCGACAACCGGGCGGGCTTGCTCAAGCCGGGCATGAACGCCGAGGTGGAGGTGCTCGTCGACGAGCGCATGGCGGTGGTGGCGGTGCCCAACAACGCGGTGGTCCAGCCGCTCGAGGTCGCGCCTGCGGCGGAGGTGCTGGGACTGGACCCGGGCGACATGGTGGTCGACCGGAGCGTTTGGGCCGGCCTCATGGCGGAGGCGATGCGGGCGGGCAGCGGCGCTGGGGGCGGGGGTGGCGCGGGTGGCGGTGCTGGTGCGGCTGCGGGTGCCGGTGCTGGGGGCGGCGTGGGTGCGGTCGGCGGCGGTGACGCGAATCCGGCGATGGCGGAGTTCCGCGAGAAGATGGCCTCCGGCGAGATCAGCCGGGATTCGGCGCGGGTGTTGATGGCGGCCCGGCGGGGACGGCGCGGCGGGGCAGGCGGTGCTGGTGGTACTGGCGGGGCAGGAAGGGCAGGAGGGGCAGGCGCCGCAGGACGGGCAGGCGCCGTGGTGGGTGGTGCTGCGGGCGGTGCCGCGGCGGGCGGCGTTGCGGCTGGGCGCGGCGGCGGCCGGGCCGGATTTGCGGCGGGCGGCGGCCGGGGGGGCTCCGCCGGGGACCGGACCTATCAGCCCGCGGTCGCTTTTGTGGTGGACGAAGCGGGCAACGTCGAGTCTCGTCCGGTCATGATGGGACTCACGGACTGGGACTACGCCGAGATCGTGGCCGGCCTGAAGGAGGGCGAGCAGGTCGCGCTCATCGGGGCGGCGCAGCTGCAGGCCCAGCAGGCGGAGCGGATGCAGAGGATCAGAAGCCGAATGGGCGGGGGACGGCCGTTCGGCGGCTAGCGACCGGGAGAGCCACACCATGTTCGTCGTCAAGGAAACGATCGTCGTCGCGCTTGCTTCCATTCGCGCAAACGCTCTCCGCTCGGGCCTCACGGCCTTGGGCATCGTGATCGGCTGCGCCGCCGTGATCGCGATGGTGGCCCTGGGCGAAGGCGCGCAGCGGCGCGTGCAGGAGCAGATCGAGGTCATGGGCACCAACGTTCTCACGGTGCGGCCGGGCCAGGGCTTCTTCCGGGGCGTCGCGAGCGGTTCCCGGCGGCTGGAGGAGGACGACGCCGTCGCTCTGCGAAGCCAGCTGGACGAACGCTACGACGTTGCGCCCGAAATCGAGGGCCGCCAGCAGGTGTCCTACCTGCGCTGGAATTCCTCGCATTCGGTGATCGGGACGTGGCCGTCGTTCTTCGATCTCCACAATCACGAGATCGTGCACGGCCGTTTCTTCGACGAAGGCGAGGTCCAAGGACGCCGCCGCGTGGCCGTGCTGGGCTACAACGTGCCCGAGGAGCTGGGCACCCCGGCCCCGCTGCTGGTGGGCCGAACGATCCAGATTCGCGGCATCCCCTTCGAAGTCGTCGGCACGCTGAAGGAGAAGGGTTCGGCGTGGTGGGTGCGGCCCGACGACCAGATATTCATCCCGCTTTCGACGGCCATGTACCGGGTCATGGGCGGGCGCGACCGGCTTCGTTCCATCTATGTGGCCACGGATTCGCCCGAGCAGCTCGACGCGGCCTGGGCCGAGATCGACCGCGTCGTTCGGCGCGAGCACCGAATCCGTCCCAGCGAGGACGCCGACTTCAGCATCCAGAGATCGTCGGAAATGCTCGAGGTGTCGAACGAGGCCAACGAGACGCTGGGTCTCCTGCTGGCCGGCATCGCCGGAGTGAGCCTGCTGGTGGGCGGCATCGGCATCATGAACATCATGTTGGTGAGCGTCACCGAGCGCACGCGCGAGATCGGCGTTCGCAAGGCGTTGGGCGCGAGCCGCAAGACCATCTTGTTTCAGTTCCTCGTGGAGGCGCTGGTGCTCTGCATCGTGGGCGGCATTCTCGGCGTCGCCGCTGGAGCCGCGAGCGCGGATCTCATCACCCGCCTGAATCCCACCTGGCAGACCGCCGTGGCGCCCGAGGCCGTCGCCGTGGCGCTGGGATTCTCGGCCGCCATCGGCCTCTTCTTCGGCATCTGGCCGGCCCGCCGCGCCTCGCTTCTCGACCCGATCGACGCCCTTCGCTACGAGTAGCCGAGAACCTGCGGGGCAGGTCGCGCCGGGAGCGTGGGGCCTGCCCGCTTCAGGCGAGTCGCCACGACGGCCCCGCCGACCTGTCGAGACCTCTACCCGGCGGGATGGAAGAGCGCGATCCGTTCGCCGTTGCGGATCAAGTCGAGTCGAAGGGGGGCGGAGGCGTTCCGCAGGGCGGCCCGGAGGGCGGAGGCGGTCGCGAGCGGCCTGCCTCCAGCCGCGACGACCACGTCGCCGGCGCGAAATCCCGCGTTGGCGGCCGGGCTGGCCGGAGTCACGCGGATCACCAGTACGCCCTCGCTGGTTCCGAAGTGGCGGGCCAAGCCGCGAGTCATGTCCCGCAACTGGGCGCCGCCCATGACCGCGGCAAACAACGTGGCGCTTCCGGATGGCCGTCCGGCGCCGCCAAGCCCGGCAGTCTCCGCCCCGTCCACCCAAGCCGCCCGCAACTCGGCCAGGAAGTCCAACTCCCTTGCGACGAGCGTGTCGATCCAACTCCGTGCGTCGAAGACCGTGTCGGCCCACGCGAGTCCCGCATTGCCGGCCAACAGGGAGCCCGCCCGCAGAAGCGAGTCGCCCCGTAGCGTGACGGCAACCAGCATGGAATCGGTGGCTGCGTAAATCCGGCTGCGCACGACTTCGTAGCGGTACACGGGGGCGGGCGGAAGGCTGGGCGGACGCCGGCCCGTCACCACGACGACATCTTGCTCCTGGCCGGCTCGCCTGAGTCGCAACCGGACGCTGCTGCCCGGGCCCGCGTTCACGACCGAGCGAACCCAAGCCAAGTACGGAGCCACTGGGTCGGCCGGGGCCAACCGGTCGCCCGCGCGGATGCCGGCGAGGTCGGCGGGCCCGCCCCGGTAGACTTCGGTGACCAGCATCTCGAAGGGAGCGGAGCCCAGCGAACTCGCCGTCGCGTTGAAGCGGATGCCGATCCATCCATCCTCTCCGCCGATCTCGTCTGTCGCGAGCCGGTTCGAGGCCGCCCGCCCGCCCCCGGCCTCCTGACCGTTCGCGGAGGCGGGAACCAGGATCGCCAGGACGGCGGCCAGCGCCAACGTGCGCCGGGTGCTCACGAGGCCTAGTGCCAACGCGCGCCGGGTGCTCACGAAGTCCAGCGCCAATGCGCGCCGGGCGCTCACGAAGCCCAGTAGCTTCCCCCACCCCGGTCGCTCTCCGGGACGGTCGGTGCTTTCGGCGGCAAGCCGACGGGTCACGAGCCTCAGTACCAGCCCGCGCGGCTGATCTGCCGGAGAGTCTGTTGCTGCTGGGCCAGGGTGCTGACCAGGAAGCCGTTGAAGAAGGCGTCCGACGGCGACTCCGCCACCGCCGCCCGGCCCACCGCGACGAGCGCTTCCAACGCGGCCAACCGAGCGGCCGGATCGCCGACGGCAACTTGGGGCTGGCGGGCGTCCACGAGGCCCCAATAGTGGTTGTGGGCGGTGATCCAACGCCTCTCCGCGGCCTGAACTGCCAGGCGCGCGTCCTCCAGAGTGCGGGGCGGCGCCGGCTCGTCCACGACGGCGCGTGCCCCAATCCCTGCTCCGGCCGGAAACGCCGCCTGCCCGCCCGGCGCCGCGGCCCATCCCGCGGCCGTCCCCGCAGCGAAGACGATCAACGCGGCCGCCGCTGGACGCCACCAGCGCCACGGCAGCTGCGCGGCAACGGCGGCGGGAACCGGATCCGCAACCCGGGCAACACTGGTTGGGGACGCCGCCCGTCCCACCGGAGCACGGATCAGTCCCGCCGACAACAGCTTGGCCTCCACCGCCTGCCACGCTTCCGCCGGCAGCACCGACGGCAGGTCTCCCAGCGCCTCACGCTGGGCGCGGAGCGTCTCGAGCTCCCTTGCCGCCTCCGGGTCGGCGTCCAAGACCGCCTGTTCCTCGGGGGTCGGCGCCTCGTCGACGAGCCGCGCCAACGCTTCCAGAGTCAACCGCTCCATGCCTTCGCCTCCTCGTTGTCGTATCCGCAACCGCCCAGAAGGCGGCGCATCCGCGCCCGCGCCTTGAACAACTGCGACTTGGAGGTGCCCGCGGTCACGCCCAGCGCCTCGCCGACCTCCGCGTGCGTGTAGCCCTCCACGTCGTGCAATATGAGCACTTCCCGCATCCCCGGCGGCAACTCGTCCAACGCCGCCTCCAGCTTCCGCGCCAGCAACGGATCGCCCAAGTCCGGCGCCACCCCGATGTCTTCGGGCATGGGCGCCTCGCGCTGGGTTCGGCTCTTCTCCTTGCGGATCGCCTGCAGGGCCGCGTTGACCGCGATCCGGTGCAACCACGTGCCGAACCGGGCCTCGCCCCGGAAGGTCGGCAAGGCGCGGATGGCCCGCATCCAAGTCTCCTGCGCGCAGTCCTGCGCCAAGTCGTCGTCCCCGGCGATTCGCCGCACCACGGCGTACACGCGGGGCGCGTACCGGTCGTACAGGGCGCGGACAGCCCGGCTGTCGCCCTTGCAGGCCCTGGCAATCAGCTCTGGTTCGATGTCGTCTCGTCCGGCTGGCCCGCCCCGTGAGCGCGAGCTGGGCGCGATGGGTTCCCCGTCGGTCGGTCACTTGGATGACCGTTGGCGGCGAAAGGGTTGCCCTCGCGGGGATGCGGCTTTCTGGCCCGCGGGTCCGCCGCCCAGCCCGCGAGTCCACCGCCGGGTCCGCCCTGTCCGCCTTCCGGTCCGCCTGTCCTCCTCCCGGCCCGCCTGTCCGCCTTCCGGCTGTTGCGGGCGAAGGCGACCTTATCCTAGCGCCCCGAGGCCCGCCACGCCCGCGGCCCTCTTGCCCGCTGCCCTCTATTCCCACAGCCCTCCCACCGCCCGCCGCGCACCATCCATGAACGCATCCCGCCGCACAGGCCCTTCGCTCCCGCCCAGCCCCGGCGCCGTCCACCTTGAGTGTTCGAGCACGGGCCGCACGAGTCCTTCGGAGCGCTTGGCCGGGCTGTCGGAGGCCGGCAGGCCCCTTCTGGTGCGCTACGACCTGGACGCGCTGAAGGGCCGCTTCACGCCCGCATCGCTCGCGGGCCGTCCGCCCACGCTCTGGCGCTACGCGGAAGTCCTGCCCGTTCGCGACCCCCTGCGCCGGATCACCCTGGGCGAAGGATTCACGCCGCTGATCGACTCGCCCCGGCTGGCTCGTTCCATGGGCGTGCGGCGTCTCTGGATCAAGGACGAAGGACAGAATCCGACCGGTTCGTTCAAGGACCGGGGCCTGTGCATAGCGGTGTCGCGCGCCTGGGAGCTGGGCGCGAAGGAGTTGGCCATTCCGTCGGCGGGCAACGCAGCGAGCGCCAGCGCGGCCTACGGAGCGGCGGCGGGCCTGCCGGTTCACGTGGTGCTCCCGCGCGACGTTCCCGCGCCGATTCTGGCCGAGATCGGAGCGCTCGGGGCGAGCGTGCAGCTGCTCGACGGCGTCATCAGCGACTGCGGCAAGGTGGTGCGCCGGAACTGCGACGAGCACGGGTGGTGGGACCTCTCCACGCTGAAGGAGCCCTACCGGGTCGAGGGCAAGAAGACGATGGGGTACGAGCTGTTCGAGCAGATGGGCCGCCTGCCGGACGCCGTCGTGTATCCGACCGGGGGCGGAACCGGCTTGATCGGCATGTGGAAGGCCTTTGCCGAAATGGAGCAGCTGGGATGGATCGGCCCGGAGCGGCCCAAGATGTTCGCGGTGCAGGCGGAGGGCTGCGCGCCGATGGTGCGCGCCTGGGAGGAAGGCGAGGAGGAGGCGCGTGCGTGGACCGACCCGGCCACGTATGCGTCCGGCCTGCGCGTGCCGGGGGCGGTGGGGGATTTCCTGATCCTGCGCGCGCTGCGGGAGTCGGAGGGCGGGGCCGTGGCCGTGAGCGACCAGGACATGGCTCGTTGGGTGGAGGCCATCGGGGCCGCCACGGGCGTGTTCGCGGCGCCGGAGGGCGGGGCGACGGCGGCGGCGGTGCCCAAGTTGCGCGACATGGGCCTGTTGGGCGGCGGGGAAGAGGTGTTGCTCTTCAACACGGGCAGCGGTCTCAAGTACGTGGGGATGGAGCCCGAGGGGACGTGAGGGTCGTCTTCGCCTCCGGGTGCTCAGACTCGGCCGGCCCGGTCGCGTGCGGCTCGAGGCCTGCTGGGCCGTGACGTACGTTTTCGCCTTGTGGCCGGACTCGGCCGGCTCGGTCGTCCGCCTGCCGGGGCCTGCGGCGTCGTGACGTACGTCTTCGCGGTGCTGGCGGGTCTGGCGTTGGCTGGTGGCGCGTTGGCGCGCCTGAGGATGCGGAGGAACCGGGCCGATGCGGGAGACGGCGGCCTGTCCGACGAGGACGTGCGGCAGATCGAGGAACGGGGGTGGCTCGTGCGCGAGGAGGAGGACGAGCCGTTGGACCTGGAGGAGATTCGCGAGGCCGAGAAGCGATTCTGGGAGCCCACCTGGGACAAGCCCGAGGAGCGCTGACCGCAACCGTTGCTCCGGGAAAACGTCGCTACTCGCTCGGCTTCCAGCGATAGCTGAACTCGGGCAGGGGGATGAAGGCCTTCCGGGGCGGGCGCAGGTCCTCCGGGTCGGGGCGCCGCAGCGCGAGGGCGCGATTGAGGTACACGGCTGCGCCCAGCCAGTGGTTCCCGGAGAATCGCGCGTCGAAGCCTGCCGGCAAGCGAGCGATCAAGCCCACTCCCGTACCCTCCTCGGTGCGCGCCAAGATGCCCCACAGTCCAGCCCCCACGAACGGCTCGACCGCATGGGAGCCGAAGTACTGCTTGGCCGTCAGGGTCAGGCTCGCCTCCCGGAAGCCCCAGGTGCCCAGCTGCAGCTCCAGCCCCTGGTGGTCCCAGCGGTACTCGGCGAGGACGGCGACGGCGCTCGCCCCGCCGACCGATATCCCGAAGCGGTACTGGCCGGCGGCCGGCGCCAAGGGTCCAGCCGCGGCGAGTCCCGCTCCCGCGAGGCAGGCGGTCGCGAAGGCGGTCGCGAGGCGTCTCGGCTTGGTGCGAACGAGGCGGCGCGGCGCGGCGCGGCGCGAGGAGGGACGATCGATCATGGCGCCGGATTATAACCCGCGCGCTCGGGGGGGCGGGCTGCCGCAGCCGGCCCTGCTGGTCGCGAACCTCGTGACCCGCGCGCTTGGCGGGCGGGCCCTGCGCGGCGCACATGCGGAACTCCGCGCCCGGCATGAACCCGCGCGCTGGGCCGGCGGGCCGCAGCCGAAGCTTCGACGCGTCCACGGAACCGCGGCGCCTCCAACCCGGCGGCCAGCGTGGTTAGATTCGGTCGGGGCGTCGTCGTGCCTCGTCGTCCCCCGTCCGTCATGTGCCTTGCTTCCGGCGGGCCGCCCGAAAGTCCGCACGAACGCCGGAAGACAAGCGACATGAACTCATGAAGCCCCGAGCGGACGGATCGGGCCGAGCGAACCGTCCCAGCCGAGCGAACCGTCCCAGCCGGGCGAACGGCATCGGCCGGGGCGACCCCCGCAGCGCCGTCCGGCGCCGGGATCGGACCAAGAACGACGACTGGGTGGCGTCCTTCCTGAAGCGCGCGCCCTACGGGTTCTTGGCGACCGTCGGCGACGGCGGCCAACCTTTCCTCAACTCCAATCTGTTCGTCTTCGACGACGGCGGAGCCCGGACGGACGAGAGCGCGGACCGGCGAATCTATCTGCACACGCATCGCACGGGCCGCACCCGCGCCAACTTGGAAGAGGCCTCCCCCGTGGCCTTCGGCGCCGTCGCCATGGGACGCCTGCTGCCGGCCCCCGAGGCCCTGGAGTTCTCGGTGGAGTACGCCGGCGTGGTCGCCTTCGGCACGGGCCGCGTGGTGGAGGACCCCGCCGAGGCCAAGGCCGCGCTTCAGATGCTGCTCGACAAGTACGCGCCCCACCTGCGGCCCGGAACGGACTACCGGCCCACCACGGACGCCGAGCTCAAGCGCACGGCGGTCTACCGGATCGACGTGGAGACCTGGAGCGGCAAGCAGAAGGAAGCGGACGCGGACTTCCCCGGGGCCTTCGCGTTGCCGGGACTGCCGGTGCCGTTCCCCGCAGCGGACGGGCGCGGCCCGGAGTGATGCGCTGGCGACTGGCCCCGGCGCTCCTGCTGGCGGCCTGCGCGGCGCCCGATCGTCCGGCGGGCTCGGCGCCTCCCCTTGCCGAAGCGGCGCTCGCGCTGCTGGCCCCCGACACGCTTCGGTCGCTCCGCATCGGCGACAGAGTCTTCTACCGCTACGCTTGGTCCGCGGACGGGCCGTGGGCCGTGCACCTGGTGTCGGCCGACCTGAGCCGCTGCGGCCTCGGCCTCGTCGTCGTGCCCGCGTTGGCCGCCGACGGCTCCACGCGCGTCCGCCTGCGCGTCTCGGAGATGGCGCCGCCGCCCGGTCTCGCGGCCATAGCGGCCGTCAACGGCGACTTCTTTACGCCGCAAGGCCGTCCGCTGGGAGCCGAGGTCACCGCGTCCACATGGCGGTCGGCCGCCCGTCCGGTACTCGCATGGCGCGAGGGCCGAGCGCCCTGGATCGGCCGGCCGGTTCGGAGCGGCGGGCGCATGGAATTCGGTGCGGACAACGGGGCGAGAGACGGGCACGACGGCATGAGCGAGGCCTCGGTCTTGTCGCGCCGCGAGGGCTGGCAGGTGGTCGGCGGCTATCCCGAACTGCTCGATGGCGGGCAAGTCGCCGCAGGCGTCGCGGCGGCCCGGCCGGAATTCGCCACGCTCCGCCATCCCCGAACCAGCGTCGGCGTCGACACGGATCGGAGCCGGCTCTGGATGGTCGTGGTGGACGGACGGCAGGAACCCCGCTCCGCCGGAATGACGTTGCCCGAGCTGGCCCGGCTGATGGCCGCCTTGGGCGTGGACGAGGCCCTCAACCTCGACGGCGGCGGCTCGTCGGCCATGTTGTTGCGAGGCCGGTTGGCCAACCGGCCGTCCGACGCCGAAGGCGAACGGCGCGTTGCGAACAGTCTTTGGCTGGTTCGGGACGGCTTGGGGTGTCGGGGGGGGGCCAGCTTGGCGCAACCGAGCGTGGCGACTCTACCTCCCCCTGTCCCAGCCCACTGACAAGCCCGCGTATCCGCCGCGGCCCGGCCCTGGCTCGAAGTAGCGGCCGCCGAACGCATTGACGACAACAGACGAGGCGTAGCGCACGTCGGCCACGTTCGTGACGCCGCCGAAAGGCGACAGCTGCAACCGGCCGACCCGTACCCCCGTGCTTCCGACACGCACGTCCAACAGCACGAACCCCTCCGCGCTCGCGTCGTTGGCGTTGTCGGCGGGGACTTGGCCTCGTGCCTCCGCCCGCAGCTCGGCGAACCACGCACCGTGCGTCGCCTTCAACGCGGCCTCGATTCGGTGGGGCGCGACTCCAGGGATCCGATTGCCGTCGAAGCGGTCGGCTCCGAGGGCGAAGTCCACGAAGCGCGCGTCCACGTAGCTGTAGGAGGCGCGGGCCGAGAGCCGCGCGGACAATGCGGCGCGAACCGACGCTTCGGCGCCCCGCACCCGCGACCTGCCCGAGTTGCGGTAGAATCGTCGGCCCGGCGACGAGGCCACTTCAAACGGGATCAGCTGGCCGGAAAGGCGGGTCCAGAAGGCGGCCAAGTCGTAGGAAGCGCGCTCGCCCAACGCGCCCCGCAGGCCGCCCTCGAACGTCCATCCGCGTTGCGGGTCGAGACCGGGGTTCAGGCCGCCTGCGCTCTCGGGGCGGTTGGCCAGCTCGGTCGTCGTCGGCGTCTCGAAGGAGCGAGCGACCGACGCGAAGGCGCCGTGCCGGCCGAGGGCGACATGGATTCCCAAGGACGGACTGACGGCGGTCATCGTGCGACGGCCCGAGTCGTCGGGATTGTCGGCGGCTACGAGCCTGTCGTCCGCTCGGAACGCGACTTGGTCCATCCGCACGGCTCCCAGCAACCTCGCCCGGCCACCCAACGGCAGGCCCAGCCGCCCGAACGCCGCCAGCGCTCGCACGCGCTCGCGCTGGTCCAGGGTCCTCCGTCCCGGCTCGCCGCCTTGATTGGCGAAGTTGCGGCGGTCGTCGTCCTGCATCTCCCCTTCGCCGCCGAAGTCGAGCCTCGCGCCCTCGCCGCCCTCGCCCCACGCCTTCGACAGCGCCAACCGAACGCCGGCGGCATTGCGGTCCAGGTCGATCACGC
The DNA here is from genome assembly GCA_958295645.1 of Longimicrobiales bacterium. Classification (GTDB taxonomy): domain Bacteria; phylum Gemmatimonadota; class Gemmatimonadetes; order Longimicrobiales; family Gaopeijiaceae. The sequence continues at coordinate 1,475,441 of OY282361.1, read as the reverse complement.
TGGTGGGGATGGGATTGTCCAGTTCGCGCCGCACGCCGTAGACGGAAACGTCGGTTTCGAGCGGCCCGGCCGAACCCCGCCAGCTCGCCCCCGCCTGGGCCTGCCGCACGTCCTTGCGGGTTCGTCGCGCCACGTTGAAGCCCCAGGCTTGGTTGCTTCCCTCGTCGAATAGGGAGGCGGGCAGGGAGCCGGCGTTCAGCGCGTCCAGGTCCACGCCGTTCAGCCGGACGGACAGGATGCCGCCCCCGGCCGGGATCGTGAGGGCGGCGTTGGCCGTGGTTCGCGTGGATTGGCTGTAGGGGTCCTCGCCGCCGTCGGTGGGATTGTCGCGGAAGCCGTCGAAGCGGTTGCGGGCGACGCTGGCTCGGTAAGCGGCGCGGCCCGCCGTGCCGGAAGCCGTCGCCTGGAGGCGCAACAGCCCGTGCGACCCCGCGGCCACGGTCGTCTCTTGGCGGTAGGGGCCGCCGAAGGGAGGCGCGTTGCGGAAAAGGAGAACGCCGCCCGCGCCGTTGCCGTAGAAGGCGGCGCCTGGGCCGCGCAACGCCTCGACGCGTCTCAGCGAACCCACGTCCAGGTGATCCAGAGTGCTCTGTCCGTCCGGCAGCGTCGCGGGCATCCCGTCCACCAGAATCTTGACGCCTCGCACCCCGAACTGGGCGCGAGCGCCGAAGCCTCGAATGGAGATGCGCTCGCCCACGGCGGGATTGTAGCGATTCTGGACCCGGACGCCCGCGAGGCCGTGCAGCGCCTCTTCGATGAAGACGCCCGCGGCGCCTGAAGCCAAGTCCCGGCCCTCGATCACCGACACCGCGAACGGGAGGCGGGCGAGCCGGTCGTCGGTCCGCAGCACGGAGACGAGGACGGGGCTGATCTCCACCGTGTCCCCAGCTTCCGTCTGGGCGTGGGATTGCGTCGGCCAGGCCAGCATCGCGGCCAGCGCGAGCGCACTGCCGACAGCAGGAGAGATCCGCGAAGCCGCTTGGGACGTCGGCAACCCGCTGGCGCACGCTCGTGGACACACGTTCACCGGTTGGATCCGCCCGCGTCCGCGACCCGCAGGTCGACGATCTGCACCCGCGTCGCTGGCGGAATCACCAACGTTCGCGCGGAATCGTCGCTCCGCCTGCCTCTGCGCAACGCCTCGAGCCTCGCCGTTGCATCCCCCGCGGCGCTTGCATCGTCCTCTTCGCCCGCGCTGGGTTGCTTAGGCAGGCCGAGCTCCCCGCCCGCGCTGGGCCGCCAAGCATGGACTTCCAGCGACGCGTCCACTGGAAGTCGACAGACCACGTACCGCCCAGCCGCGTTCGCGGTCGTCGCCACCACGGTTCGGCCTCTGCGGACTTGCATTCCGGCGGCCGACGTTCTCTCCACGTCCCGATCGGTCGACACCACCGCGACCACCGCTCCCGGCACGGCATTGCCCATGCTGTCCGCGACGCGGCCCGCGAGCACTCCGACGAGATGTGGGCGTTCCCGGCCGGGCGCGGACCAGTCTGCCTCGGACCGTTCGGTTTCCAGACAGACGGCGTCGGCGGCGCGCTCCATCGACGGAGCCGAGAAGTTGGCCTGCGCGGGAGCGCCGCCGTCCGGCTTCACTTCGACCTCCAGCGGTTCCGGCCAGTAGGAGAGGCGCTCGAAATAGGGAACCGAGAAGTTGAGCGAGTAGAGGCCGGGCGACAGATGGGCGATCTCGAACCGGCCTTCGCGGTTCGCGGTCACCGCGTAGTTCGCGCCCTCGACGAACACCTGCGCGCCTTCGAGTCCCCCCTGAAGGCTGTCGAAGACGATGCCCGCGATGCGTCCGCCGGCGTCCGAACCGGGCGCGACCACCTCCTCGTCGGCTCCGTGCACCTCCAGGACGTCTCCGCCCTCGACCGTGATGCCGTCCAAGGTCGCGACGGCCCGCCCGGTCCTCCAATGATTGCGCACGCCCGGCTTCGGCATCCGAATCCGCCAGGACTCCACGATCCAAGTCCCGTTGGGCATCTCCTTGAACTCCACCCATCCGCCCGGGTCGGCGTCCACCAACTCGTCCGGCAAGTTCAGGTTGCGGTAGCGGAAGTCCAGCCGCTGCAACCGGGCCGACGACTCGTCCAGCCAGAGCGTGCCCTCGATTTCGGCGACGCGGCGGCCGGGCACAGGCTCGAACTCGAGGCCCACCAAGCCGGCGCGGCGCCGCTCCGCCAGCCTGAAGCAGTGGGTGTCCAGGAAGGGGTCCGAGAGCAGGACGCCCGCGTCGGGGGCGCGGTAGAAGGACTCCTGCGACGACAGGATCGCGAAGCCCTGGGAGACGAGGTCCTCGGCCGGCGCCGACACGAAGGGAGCCTTGCGGTACTCGTCCTCGTACTTGCGCTTCTCGGAGACGACGCGGCGGCCTTCGGGGTCCAGTTCCAGTCGCGTCCGCAGCATCTCGTAGCGGTACATGCCCCGCTCCTGGGTCCAGGCCGCGGCCGCCAGCGCCTTGCGCGCCTCCTCCCAGACCTTCGCCACCGCGAGGCCGTCCTCGGGACGCATTCTGCATCGGCCGTCTCCCTCGGCCGTGAGCCCCGCGAGCGCGATGGCCTCGACGGGCACCTCCATGTCGAGGGCGAGGGTGTCGCCGGCCGCCAGCGCGAAGAAGTCCGAGAAGGTCGTCGCGTAGCCGATGCGGTCGGCGCGGAGTCGGTAGGAGCCGGGGCCGGAGGCGGCCAGGTGGAACAGTCCGTTGCGGCGCGTCAACGTCTGCGCGACCAAAGCGCCGGCGGAGTCGGTGAGCGACATCATGGCCGTGGCGACCGCGATGTCCTGGCCGCGCTCCACCAGGCGTCCGCGCACTACTTGGCCGGTCGCGGGAAGGGCGTGGGCGAGGAGAACCGCGGCCGCGAGCCCCGCCGCCTTCACGAGCCCCGCCGCCCTCACGAGCGCCGGATCTTCACGAGCGGAAACGATTGGGTTGGGGACGGACGCTCACCGGCATCTCCAAAGGCGGCCCGGGAACCCCGGCGGCCTTGAGTCGGTGCGCCGGCGGAACCTATTCTATAAGCTGGCCGCGGGTTCCCGGCAACGTCTTCAGTCGCGCCGCCTCCCCCAGCAGTCGAAACGCGGCCTTCCGACAACTCTCGAATGCGGAGCCAGCCCATGGCGCGTCCGCCGCGCCGCTTCCGAGCCGTCCTGTTGACCCAGCCGATCGAACGTCACCCCGTGGTCCGAGTCCTGTCGGCGCCCTGACGTGGACGCCCTTCCCGCGTTCCCCTTCCTCCGGCGTCGCGACGCCGTGCTCTCGCGTCTGGAGTCGGCTTCGCTGCTGCTTCCCGCCGCTCCCGTTCGCGCCAAGAACGCCGATGCCGAGTATCGCTACCGGCCCGATTCCGAGTTCTTCTATCTGACGGGGTGGGAGGAGGCCGGCGGCGTGGCCCTCTTGCGCGGCTTCGCCGACGAGAAGCGCTTCCTGCTGTTCGTCCCCGAGACGAGCCCCGAGCAGGAGATGTGGACCGGGAAGCGGCGCGACGCACGGGAAGTCCAGGCGGCCTGCGGGGCGGACGGAGTGCTGCCCCTGGAGCGCTTCGCCGACGAGGCCCCGGAGCTGCTCGCCGGGGGCGACCGCATCTACTACCGCTTGGGCGCGTCGGAGCGGTGCGATGCCGCGGTGAGGGGGGCGTTGGGACGGGGGCGCCGGTTGCGGGCGCGTTCGGGCAGGGGCGCCCATGCCGTGATCGACCCCGGGGCGGCGCTGGACGATCTGCGCCTGCGCAAGGACGCGGCGGAGGCGGCACGTTTGCGCGAGGCCGCCAGGGTCACGGTGCTGGCGTTCGAGGAGGCGCTGGCGGCGGTGCGTCCCGGGGCGGGCGAGTGGGAGGTCGAGGCGGCGCTCGAAGGCGGGTTTCGCCGCAGGGGGGCGCGCGGTCCGGCGTACGCCTCGATCGTCGCGGCGGGCCGCAACGCCTGCACGCTGCACTATTGCGCCAACTCGTCGGTGATCGGGCCGGAGGACTTGGTGCTGGTGGACGGAGGCGCGGAGGTGGACTTCTATGCGGCCGACGTCACACGCACCGTCTGCGCCTCCGATGGGGCAGGGGAGGCGGCGCGGGAGGTGCACGCGGTGGTCCGAGAGGCTCACCGCCGGGCGCTCGCGGCCTGCCGTCCAGGGGCGCCGCTGGCGGGCGTGCACGCCGTTGCCGTCGAAGCGCTCGCGGAAGGCCTGTGCGGCCTCGGCGCGGTTCCGGGAACGGCCTCCGGCATCGTCGAAGCCAAGTCCTACCGCCCGTACTTCCCGCACCAGACGACGCACTGGATCGGCTTGGACGTGCACGACTGCGGCCCCTACCTCGAAGGCGGCCGTTCCCCCGTCCTGGAGCCGGGCATGGCCTTCACGGTCGAGCCCGGACTGTACTTTCCCGATGGCAGCTGCCCGGCCGCCCGGGCGCTCGAGGGCATTGGCGTGCGCATCGAGGACGACGTGCTGATGACCGAGGAGGGCGCGGAAGTGCTGACTTCGGCGCTGCCCGCCGGAGCAGGCCCCATGGGCGGCAGAGGATGACGCGGCCCGCGCCCGCCGCCTCGCGGATCACCGGCCTGCTCGACGGCCCCGAACCCGTAGCGGCCGTGGAACTTCGCCCGCCTCGGTCCGGCCTGGACGCCGTGCGCGGGATGGACGTGTGGATCGACCTGCACCACGCCGTGCGACGGTTCGGCGACCGCGGGACTCCGGTCTTCCTGACCGACGGCGCGGTGGGCAATCCCGAGGAGGACGGCCTCGCGCACCTGGGGGGCAACCTGGGCGGCGACGCCAGCTTCGGAGCGGTGGCCCCCTTTCTGACCTGCAAGCACACGCTGGAGTACTGCCGGTTGTTCGCCCGGCGGGCGGCGGCCTTGGGAGTGGGCGGACTCACGGTCGTCGGAGGCGACCGGTCGGTGGGCGCTCCCCGTTGCGTGCCGCACGGCAGCGATCTGCGCCGGATCGTCCGGGGCGACGAGCCGGGGCTGGCCCTGGGGGGCTGGGCCAATCCCCACCGCGAGGCGGCCGAGCAGGCCGGCTTCGTGGCCGCGGAGGACTTCTGCGCCGACTACGTGTTGACCCAGGTGGTCTCGCACCACTCCTTGGACCGCGTCGAGGCGCTTCAAGGCGAGCTGAACCGCCGCGGATGGGATCGCCCCGTCGTGTTCGGCGTCTTCTTCTACCGGAGCGCCGACCCGCGCACGCTGGCCCGCCTGCGACGCTTCTTCCCGGTCCCCGCCCCGGGAATCACGGCCGAGTTCGACGCGGGCGTCCCGCCGGAAGAGATATGCGCTCGCACGATCCGCGGATTGAGAGAGATCGGCGCGACCAAGGTCTACGTGAGCAACCTGGGCGGCCCCCGGCCCGGTGCCGTGCTGGACCGGATCATGGCCGCGCTTTAGCCGGGAAGACGCCAACCGCTCCAGACATCCCGCCGGGGCCCGGCACGACCTGAATGCCCGATACCTCGCCGGCGAGAGCGCTCGCCACCTCGCCCGCCACCGCCCGTCCTTCGCGTTTCGCGCCGACGAGCCCCCCCACGCGCTCCGCCTCGCGCATCCGCTCCACCACGCGGTCCGGCACGTAGGCGCCGGGCACTTCGTTTTGCAGGAACTCGGCTTGGCGGAGGCTCGCGAGGGGCTGAACGGCCGCGAGCACGGGCACGCGGGGCTCGGCCCGCCCGAGAAAGTCCAGCAGGTGATCCACGTCGAAGACGGGCCGGGTGACCGCGAAGTCCACGCCGGCCTCCTGTTTCCAGCGGAACCGTTCCGTCTCCCGCTCCGAATCGCTGGCGCCCTGGTTCAAGAGCGCTCCGACCACGAGCGCGGTGGGCGTGCCGATGCTGTTTCCGGCGGGGTCGGCGCACGCGTTGAGGCTGGCCGCCACGTTCGCCAAGCCGATGGAGTCCACGTCCACGACCGAGTTGAACTCGGGGTAGGGTCCTGGGCCGGGAGCGTCGCCGGTCATGACCAGGACGTTGCGGACGCCCGAGGCGGCCAGGCCGAGCAGATCGCCGATGATCTCGTTGAGCTTGCGGTCTCGGCAGGTGTAATGGACGATGGGCTCGACGGCCTCGTCCCGGGCCACGAGGGCCGCCGTCGCCAGTGCGCTCATGCGCGGCGCGCTTCGGTCTTCGTGGACGTGCGCGAAGGGAATCCCCGCCTTCGCCAAGGCGCGGCAGTCCCGCACGGCCTGCGAGGCGTCCCATCCCGCGGGCGGGAGGATGCGAACCGAGCGCACGAACTCGCCATCCGCCAAGCAACGCCCCAGCACCGAGCGCTCGCGCAGAGGAACCGGGGGAGACGGGGCTTGGCCGGACGGGCGGGGCCGAGTCACCCGCACTACGGGCGTGCGCGGCTGCAGGCGGGCCACCTCCTCGCGCATCCGGCGGACGTGCTCGGGCGTGGTGCCGCAGCATCCGCCGACGAACCGCGCCCCCGTCTCGATGACGCGCCGCGCGTACTGCCCCATGTACTCGGGGCCCGCCAAGTAGATCTTGCGATCGCCCACCGCCCTGGGCAGCCCCGCGTTGGGCAGCGCCGAGAGCGGCAGATCGGTCGCCGCCGCCATGCGCTCCAGGCCGTCCAGGATCACCGCCGGCCCCACCGAGCAGTTGAGCCCCACGGCCGCCACGCCCCATTCGCCGGCCTCGCGGGCCGCCTGCTCGACCGTCGCGCCGTTGGCCGTCTTGCCGTCTTCCCCCACGGTGATCTGCGCGATCACGGGCAGCGAGCACAGGCCGAGCACGGCTTTCGCGGCCTGCTCCAGCTCGGCCAAGTCCGAGAACGTCTCCAGCACGAACCCGTCCACGCCCCCCTCCAGCAAGCCCGCCGCCTGCCGAGCGAAGTAGCGGCGGGCCTCCTCCAGCGAAGTCGGCCCCAGCGGCTCGACGCGCAGGCCCAGCGGCCCGATCGCCCCGGCCACCGCGGCCCGTCCCGCCGAAGCGCGCCGCGCGATTTCCGCCGCCCGGCGGTTCAGCTCTTCGGTGCGTTCCTCCAGGCCGTGCGCCGACAGCTTCACGGGGTTCGCGCCGAACGTGTTGGTCTCGATCACCTCCGCTCCCGCCCGCACGTACTGCTCGTGGATGTCCTCCACCAGCTCGGGCCGCGTCGCGTTCAGCTCGTCGTAGCAGACGTTGACGAAGACGCCCCGCGCGTAGAGCATCGTCCCCATCGCGCCGTCCATCACGTGGACTCTCCGCCCCGCGATCATCTCGCCGAGGTTCGTCAAGGCCCGCCGCTCCCTGCCGCCACGGCTCCCTCTCGCGATTCGCCCGCGCCCGCCGCCGCGCCGCCCGCCGAGTCCTCGCCTTCGTCCAGATTGGGCGCCAGCCACCGGGCCGCGGCCTCGACGGACATGCCCGCCCGCCCCGCGTAGTCCCGCAGCTGGTCCGCCCCGACTCGCCCGACGCCGAAATAGAAGCTGTCGGGGTGCCCGAGGTAGAGTCCGCAGACCGAAGCGGCGGGGGCGATGGCGCAGCTCTCCGTCAGCGAGACGCCGATCTCCGTCAAGGAGACGCCGGCCCCGTCGGTGCCCAGGAGCCGGAACAGCGCCGTCTTGGCGGAATGATCGGGGCAGGCCGGATACCCCGGGGCGGGGCGAATGCCCTGGTACGCCTCGGCGACGATCTGGCTGTGGGAGAGCGCCTCTTCCGGAGCGTATCCCCAGAACTCCCTCCTCACGCGCTCGTGCATTCTCTCCGCGAAGGCCTCGGCCAGCCGGTCGGCCAGTGCCTTGGCGAGGATGCTCTGATAGTCGTCGCCCGCCTCCTCGAACTCGGCGCAGAGCTCCGCCACCCCATGCCCTGCGGTCACGACGAACGCTCCGGCGAAGTCGGCCACGCCCGACCTGGCCGGAGCCACGAAGTCCGCCAAGCACAGACTGGGCCGCCCCGCGCCCTTGCGGAACTGTTGGCGCAAGCACGGCAGCGCCAGGAGGGGCTCGTCGCGGGCCTCGCTCGCGTAGAACACGATGTCGTCCCCGTCCGAGGCGGCGGGGAAGAGGCCGATCACCGCCTGGGCGGCCACCCGCCGCTCGCGCACCATGCGGCGGAGCAGGGCCACCGCGTCCTCGTGCAGGCGGAGGGCCTGTTCGCCGACCACCGGGTCCGAGAGAATGGCGGGGAAGGCGCCCTTGAGCTCCCAGGCCGCGAAGAAGGGCGTCCAGTCGATCCGGCCGACCAGCTCGTTCAGGTCGTAGGAGGCGCTCGAGAACGTTCGAGGACGGGCGGGAGAGCCATGCCCCGCGGCGATTCGCGGCCCTTCCGGTGCCGGAAACGCGCGGTGCCCGATGAACGTCGGCGTCGCCGGCTCGTGGCGGCTCCAGTCCAGCGAGAGCCGGTTGGCCCGCGCCGCCTCCAGCCCCAACAGCGGCGCCCGCTTCCTCCTCCCGCCGCGCCCGCGCCGAATCCGCTCGTATTCTTCCTGGACTTCCGCCGCGTAGGCCGCCCGGCTGCCCAGGTCCATCAGCTTCCCCGCCACCTGCACGGAGCGCGACGCGTCGGCCACGTGCACCGTCGCCCCCGAGTACCTCTCCTCGATCTTCACCGCCGTATGCGTCCGCGACGTGGTCGCGCCGCCGATCAGCAGAGGCGCTTGCATCCCCGCCCGCTCCATCTCCGAGGCCACGTGCACCATCTGGTCCAAGCTCGGCGTGATCAGCCCCGACAGTCCCACGATGTCCGCCCCCGTCTCCCGCACCTGTTCGAGGATCGTCTCCGACGGCACCATAACCCCCAAGTCGATCACCTCGTATCCGTTGCAGCGCAGCACGACCCCGACGATGTTCTTGCCGATGTCGTGCACGTCGCCCTTGACGGTGGCCATGAGAATGCGCCCCGCGGACCGCGCCTTGCCCTCCGCGTCCGCCGCCTCCAGCCAAGGAGACAGCCGGGCCACGGCGCGCTTCATCACGCGCGCGCTCTTCACGACCTGGGGCAGGAACATCTTCCCCGACCCGAACAAGTCGCCCACCCGGTTCATGCCGGCCATCAACGGCCCCTCGATCACCTTGAGCGCGTTGCCGGCGGTCAGCCGCGCCTCGTCGGCGTCCTCCTCCACGTAGGTGTCGATGCCGTGCACCAAGGCGTGCTGCAGCCGCGCCTCGACCGCACCCTCGCGCCAGGACAAGTCCTCGGCCGCCGCGGCCGCCCCTCCCCGGTAGCGGCCGGCCAACGCGGTCAGGCGTTCGGTGGCGTCGTCGCGACGATTGAACAGCACGTCCTCGACCGCCTCCAGCAGCTCGCCGGGAATCTCGTCGTACACCGACACGGCGCCCGCGTTGACGATGCCCATGTCCATGCCCGCCCGCGTCCCATGGTACAGGAACGCCGAGTGCATGGCCTCGCGGACGCCCGTGCTGCCCCGAAACGAGAACGACACGTTGCTCACGCCCCCGCTCACGAGCGCGCCCGGTAGCGATTCCTTGATCCTCCGCACCGCCTCGAAGTACGCCAGCGCGTAGTCGTCGTGCTCGGGGATGCCCGTGGCGACCGCGAAGATGTTCGGGTCGAACACGACGTCCTCCGGAGGGAAGCCGGCCTTGCGCACCAGCAGTTCGTACGAGCGCGCGCATATGTCGAACTTGCGCTGGGCAGTGTCGGCCTGGCCTTGTTCGTCGAAGGCCATCACCACCGCGGCCGCCCCGTAGCGGCGAACCAACGAGGCCTGCCGCAGGAACTCCTCCTCCCCGTCCTTGAGACTGAGCGAGTTGGCCACGCCCTTTCCCTGCACGCAGCGCAGCCCGCGCTCGATCACGTCCCAGCGCGACGAATCGATCATCAGGGGCACTCGCGAGATGTCCGGCTCGGCCGCCAACAGCCGCAGAAAGCGCTCCATGGCCGCGCCCGAATCAAGCAGTCCCTCGTCCATGTTCACGTCGACGATCTGCGCGCCGCCCCGCACCTGCTCGCGCGCGACTTCCACCGCCGCCTCGTAGTCCCCCTCGCGGATCAGCCGGGCGAAGCGCCGCGAACCCGTCACGTTGGTGCGCTCGCCGACGTTGGCGAACAGCGAATCCGGCCCGATCTCGAGCGGCTCCAGCCCGGCGAGCCGAGTGCGCACCGGCAGGCTGGGCTTGCGCCTCGGATGCACCCCCTCGACCGCCCCGGCGATGGCCTCGACGTGCTCTGGCGTCGTGCCGCAGCATCCCCCTGCAATGTTGAGGAGCCCTGCGCGCGCGAATTCGCCCATCGTGCGGGCCATGGCGGCGGGCGACAGCTCGTATTCGCCGAACTCGTTGGGAAGTCCCGCGTTGGGATGGCAGCTGACCCAGCTCTCGGCGACCGTGGCGAGTTCGTGCAAGTACGGACGCAGCGCCTCCGGCCCCAGCGCGCAGTTGAGCCCGAAGGACAGCGGTTCGGCGTGGCGCAGCGAGTTGTAGAAGGCCTCGGGGGTCTGCCCGGTCAGGGTGCGCCCGCTCTGGTCGGTGATGGTGCCCGAAATCATGACCGGCAGGCGGACGCCCGTCGTCTCCGCGTGTTCGAGGATGGCGAAGACGGCGGCCTTGGCGTTCAGCGTGTCGAAGATGGTCTCCACCATGAGGAGATCGACGCCGCCCTCGGCCAGCGCCCGCACCTGCTCCGCGTAGGCGGCCCGCAGCTCCTCGAAGTCGGTGTCGCGCGCTCCCGGATCGTTCACGTCCCTCGACATGGACGCGGTTCGGTTCATCGGACCGAGGATGCCCGCCACGAACCTGGGCTTGTCCGGCGTCCGCTCGGTGAACTCGTCCGCGGCCCTGCGCGCGATGCGGGCGGCGGCGAGGTTGATGCGCGGCGCCGCTTCCTCGACGCCGTACTCGGCCATCGGCAGCCGCGTGGCGCTGAACGTGTTCGTCTCGACGATGTCGGCCCCGGCGGCCAGGTAGGCGCGGTGAATGCCGGCGATCACGTCAGGCCGCGTGAGGCTGAGCAGGTCGTTGTTGCCGAGCAACGGCGACGGGTGCTCCGCGAACTCCTCGCCGCGGAAGTCGGCCTCCTCCAGCCCGTGGCGCTGGATCATGGTGGCCATGGCCCCGTCCAGCACCAGAATGCGCTCCCGGAGGATGTCGTCCAAGCGGGTTCGGAGGTCGGTGCGGGTCACGGTCTCGGGCATCGTCGTGGGAGGGGGCCTGCGGGTCGCCTTGAGAGATTCGCCGTGTGCCGCCCGCGTGTCCAGGGGGTTGGGGATGTTCTTTTGCTTGGATGTGGAACGGCGCCTACGCTGCCGGTTGGGGTGACCAGTTCGACCAGAGGCACGGGCACATGCGTGCGCGTACATCTCCGCCGACAGATGCGGCGCGTCCTGCGCAAGCACGGCTACCCGCCGGACAGGCAGGAATCGGCGACCCGCGCGGTGCTGGGGCAGGCGGAGGCGCTGTCCGCGGGCGGGGCGGTTTGAGCCCGTGGGCGGTTCCACCACCGGAGCCGGATGAAGGAGGCACTGTCCGTCGGCCGGACGGTTTGGTTCTGTGTCGGCCGAGCGTAGCCGGAATGTGCGCCTACGTTCTCCGGATTGTTGGCCGGTGCGTTCGGGCCCCGAACCGCGCCGGCGGCTTTCGATGCGCCATCCGCCACCGGAGGCCGGGATGCCTTGCGCTATGATGCGGACCGGTCGTCGTCCGCATCACTGGCGGGGAGCGACGCGTGCCAAGCGTCGCCGGTCCATCACGGGGAGCATCGCCATTCATGGGTCGGTGCCGGTCAGTCCCCGACCGTATGCGATTCTGTCGTCGATTACTGCGAACGTGCAACTCCGGGTTAAGATATCGGGGTCTCTTCGTCCTCCGCATCAGCTTCCCCGTAGTCGATATCGACGTACTCCTCGTCGGAAGCGTCGCTGTCGGCAATGGTTCCCGCTGTCCGCTCCTGTGGCGGCACTACACCCCGCTCCACCATGAAGTCCCGCTCGCCGTTAATCAGGGCCTCCAGCCGCGCTTCGATCAATTCTGTCCGGTCGTTGCTCCTCAAGTGGTCTATCGACCCCACCGGAAATCCGTGTGTCAGCAGTACTTCCTTCAACACGTCGTCCCGTAAATCCGTCAGGGCGCGGAACGCTTGACCAACGTAATCACGGTCCACGTACATGCGGTTCGCCGGACTGCGAATCAGGTCCGCACGTTGCGGCAGGTTCGAGAACACGCGTCCTACCGCTCCGGTTCCCGGCCTGGAAAGCAGTTCGCCTGGATTAAGAGCGCCTTCGCCTCGAAGCGAACTAGGTTCGAGAGACGCAAGATAGAGAAGAAAAGTGCGTACGCGGGCACTGCGGCCATCGAAGCGGTCCGGAAAAGGTTGAGCCTGTGTTTCAAGATTGACGACGCTGAACCGGGTCTCGACGCCCGTGGCAAGATTGCGGATCTCGCTCAAGGCGAGCCGGGTTTGCGTCAAACGGACTGCACCGAACCATCCGGCGAACGACGTCACCCAGAACCACCGGTTCAGCAACTCGTCAACATTTGCGGTCGGCTGCGGACACTGCCGGAAGAATTCACCGAGGAACACGAGCTGGAGTCCATAGGGTAGCAGCCGATCGGACGTAACGCCGAGTCTCGCGAGGAATTTCAGTGCGTGTCGAATTCCTTCCGTCGCGGACTCGAACGCGCTTGGAAGCGCCTCGCGAACCTCCGGCTTGACCATGATGTCCGCCCAATCCTTCACATAGATGTCGCGGTCGAGGGCTGCGAGCACCGCCCTGAAGAGAAAGACGCGATCGAGGTTTCCGAATCTCTTTTGGGCCAGCTCGACCTTGAAATTATTCATTTCCTGGGCAAGATGGAATTGTCCCTTCTGGTAGGTCAGCGCGGACACCATCTCGTCGGCAGCCATCTTGCGTCCGGTGCGGTTCAAACGGGCAAAGACCGTCACGGCGCTGTCGAGGTCGGCATCACGGATACGAATGAGCGGAAGCTGGTAGTTTCGAAACGCGTTTGCGAGACGATCCGCCTCGTCCAGCCATTTTTGGCTCTGGACGAGATCGTCGACTTCTGATTGGATCCGGCGGCACGCTTCGAAAAAGCCTGCGGTATTGAGCAAGCTCCGCACCGGGAAATGTTGTGGACCGACATCCTCCGCCGATGCTCGGTGAAATTCTCGGGTGTCGAGGTTGCAGTACACGCGCCAATCGATTTGATCCACGGTTGCGTTCATGCCATCGGTCAAACGCAGCGTGCCTACCAGCGTGGAGACGCGCTGCTGGCCGTCAAGCAGGTAGCCGATCATGCCGTCTGGGCGCGGGCTGATTTCCATCGGTCCGATGCGCCGGGTGGATTCCATGTTTTCCTCGGTATCCCAAACCAGTATCGAACCGATTGGAAATCCGCGCAGAATGCTGTCGAGCAACGCGTGCAGGTCCGTCTGCCTCCACACGAAAGCGCGTTGAAACCTCGGCACGCGAATTTTGCCAGCCGCAATCCGTTCGACGAGTTTGCCGAGAAATACGACTTCGGGGACGACTTCAGTGTGGTTGCGGCTGCCGTCGGGCATCTCAGACTTCCCTTCGAATCAGTTCGAGTCCGCGTTCAAGGTCACCTTGTCCGCGGGCGATCAGTTCCTTCTTCGCCGATACGTTCCAGAGGGTCCAGCACTCGTGCACGTTCGGGCCGAACCCGTCGACAAGAACCTCTTGGTCGGCCGATGAAAGTCCACCGAACAATTCCTGCTCGACCTCGGAGAGGGCGTTCCGCAGGCCGCGCTTCATGTCGAAGAAGTTCTTTTGATCATCGTTGAGCCTGCCCCACGCATCGCATCGTCGTTCATGGTCCTTCCCTACGTCTTGTCGCGCAAGGAGGAGTACGCGGGGCAGGTAGTTCTCGGCCTCCCGTTTGGCGAGGATCCAGCAGGGCAGATCCGGTTTATCACAGGCACGAAGCAATTTTTGAGCGTCCCGACTGGGATTGGCATCCGGCGATTTCCGGTCGCTGTCGATCATGGCGACGAGCCGGGGGCGGTACGGATTGCCGGATGTCCGGTGCTCGACCTCCTTTGGCATCTCTCCCTTGCCGCCGACACTGTCGATTCGGATGGGACGTCCCGGCCGATCCCACAGAATGCGAAGGGACTCGTCGAGTTCCCTCACGACGTATTCGACAAACGGTCCGTCACTGAACCGGCTCTCGACCAGAATCCAGAGCGGTTCGTCAGCGAGTCGGGAAGCGTTTTCGGGCGTGAGTTCTTCCGGGTTGCGCGGGCGGGCCGTCACCCGTAAGGACCTTCCGTGCGGAGCCAGGGTCCAAGCGTTGCGCTGAACCGATGCGACGAGCAGTTCGCGGACCCAAGCGCCTTGACGATCGCGGTCATGAATCCACGTCGTGGCTTCCATTTCACCGGGATCCGGTGGATCGGCCATCTCCCACACGTGCCAACCATCCTCGATCTTGCGCAGAATCCGATCCAGCCACGGGTGGGCATCCGGATCGTTCGCTGCGCTCGGGTCGATTTCGATGCGCACGCGCCCTTATCCTCTCGTCCGGGCGGCGCGCCGGATCGCCAGGATTTCTTCATAGTCCTCGATGAAAACGCCGGCTGGCCAGGAATCCATTTCGCCCCGCTCGTCGATTGCGATCTTTCGCAGAACCGATCCGCTTCCCGGTTCCGCATGAGTCCAGTAAACGAGGACGTTTCCGGCCGGCAACCGCCCCTCCGCGATCCAGCGCCTCGCACGTAGAAGCATCATTTCGGAATGCGTTTCCACGACCATGGGCCGAATCGGGCCGCGGAGGTTGGCGAGCAACAACTCCGCGACTTCGGCATGAGCAGCGGGATGGAGTTCGGCTTCGGGATGCTCGATGACGTCGACGCCTGGACCGGCCGCGGCGGCGGTCAGCGCCATGACCACGACCGGGAGAACATGCGACAGCCCGCGGCCGGATTGCACGAGGCGCACGTTGGTGTCGCGTGCCGGAGATCCGGCGACCAGTTCGGAATAGCTTCCCTGCGCTGCAATGTCGATGGTCTCCCCGAAAGCGTCGCGGTACCACTTCCGCACGGATTCCCGCAACTTGTGGTCCGCTGCGAGTGCCAGCGGGGCCTGCTGCCCGTTCGGTCCAAGGGCCATCGGTGAGTTTTCCGGAGTGACGAAAGGCGATGCAAGGAGGCTGCGTGGGCACCGCAAATGCCGGACGCCGGAAGCCCAGTTCCGGAGCGCGTCGACTCGCGCCTCGGCCCAGTCCGCAAGGTTGCCCGGCTGCAGCGGGAGCAACCCTCGCCAATCGAGCTGCCGGTCGAACTGCCGGGGTTGTGGCGCGGATCCGGAAACAGAGATGCGATAATCGGTTCGGTCGTCGAAGCCCTGTCGTTGCGCGACGATTTTGTTACCGCCGCTGACGAGACGCCATTCGGCAATCTGGCGGGCAGAGGGCCGGTTCGGCGTCATTACGTTCCGAATGGTGGCGGACAGGGACGTCTCGCCCGTGTCGTCCACCAGGCTGGCGGACATCTGTAGCCGCCCGTGCACGGGGCGCCCAGTCACCAGGTCTTCGAACGTCTCGCCGTGCCGGATTCCACCGGACTCGAGCGGAAGCGGTTCTGACGCATCCGGCCCTGATGGGGCCAAGCCACCGGCCAACAACTGGATCGCCTGAGCGAGCGCGGTCTTGCCCGAATTGTTGGGCCCCACAAGGATTGTCAGAGGAGCAAGTTGCACCTCTGCCCTTTGCGTGTAGCCCTTGTACCGCTTGATGCCGAGCTTGCGGAGTTCCACTACGAAGCACCGTATCGGGAGGAATAGCCAGTCGTCACTGATCGGGGTTCCGGCGGGCGAGGTTCAGCCCGCGCGGCACCCCTCTGTCCGTTCGACGGTATTCACACGAGGGAGGATCGTCAAGCTCGGACGCGCGTGCGTCAGGCTGCTGTTGAAAGGCGAGCTTGCGGCCCGCCGGCGGAAGAACGTCGTCCAGGCCCGCTCCTCCGCCGAGATGCTGGAGCAGACCATCCGCCACTACCAGAGCCGCGCCGTCGAAGCCGCGCAGGTGATCGAGCGGCGTACCGGCTGGCCGTGCCGGGGCATCGTCCCCGTGGCTCGAAGCGGTGCGCCGCCTCCCGCCGGAAGACGCGGTGGCGCTCGAACGCCCCGCCCCAGCACCGTCCCGGCCGGGGGGAGGGCGCATCAGGATCGTCGCACCGATGCTCTCCCGCATCGCCAACTTCGACGACGCCGATCCGTTCAGGATGGAACCGGGGGTGGAGTTCGCGTTCATCCTCCGGGCACGCCCCTGCCGCGCGACGTCGGCGTCGTCGTGCTGCCTGGCACGAAGTCGACCCTCGGTGCTCTGCGTTTCCTTCGTGAGCACGGCTGGGACCACGACGCCATCGCCCACGCGCGCGCCGCCGGCCGGGTGCTCGGCCTGCGCGGCGGGTACCAGATGCTCGGCCGGCGCGTCAGCGATCCGGACGGCATGGACGGCCCGCCCGGCAAGGTGTCCGGCCTCGGGCTGCTCGACGTGGCGAGAAGTCGGTGCGTCCGGTGAGCGGGACCTGCGCGCGCAACGGTGCGCCGCTCCCCGGATATGAGATCCATATGGCCGCGACCACCGGCCCCGACACCGCGCGGCCCTTCGCGCATCTCGCGCACGGCCCCGACGGCCGGGTGGAAGGCTGCTATGTCCACGGGCTCTTCGCCGGCGATGCCATGCTTGCCGATGCCGGACGTTGAGCGCGGGAGCGGGGGAGCCTCCGGACTTCGGACGGCTCCGGCGAGCATCCCCACACGGTGCCTGATGGCTGGACGTGAGGGCGTTCGATGGAGCGGATTTTCGTGAATCGCATATACCGGCGCGGTCGGCGAGCGGAGATCCTGTCGTGGACCGACTCCGGTAGCCGGTGTATGCAGGAGCAGGCGACGATCGAGAAGTGAAGGCCGGCGACGCCGACGCCGAGGCGGAGCGGAGGATCGTGGAGATGCTGACGACGGGCAACGACGGGGCGTGGCACGTGGGCGTGGGGGCGGCGTTGTCCGTGGAGCCGGAAAGGTTCGCGGTCACCGGTGACCGCCACGACGGTTTGGCGGCCACAAGACCGAAAATATGTCCGTCAAATCGGCTTGAGGGACACCGGTGACCGTCAAAACACATCCTTCTCCCTCGGCGACATTCAAGAGATCGGGGAACATCAGAATGGCCCCTCGGCGACCGCTGGACGGCCGGAGCACGCGCAGAACGTCATGCTCGACCAGCTTGGCCAGGAGCCGCCGCGCAGTACGGGCTGGGATTCCGGCATCCGCAGCGAAGCTCGCGCTGTTGAATACTTGGTGCTCGAAGATACAGTCAAGCGTGTGAATGGCGTACTGTGAGCGGGTAACATCCGCGACCCGCCCCTTCATGTCCTCGTAGAGATCGAGAATGCCCCTTGCTCTTGCAAGGCTCTCCTCGGCCTGGACTCGCACTGCCTCCAAGAAGAATCGACACCACCCGGTCCAGTCGTCGTCGCGCGAGACGGCGAGCAGCCCTTCGTAGTAGGCGGCCCGGCGAGTCTCGAAGTAGGCGCTGATGTAGAACATGGGCTCGCTGATCAGCCCGCACTGGGAAAGAAACAGCGGCGCCAGCATCCTGCCGAGGCGGCCGTTGCCGTCCAAGAACGGGTGCAGGGCCTCGAACTCGGCGTGAAGCACGGCGAGTTGCACCAAACGATCGGGCGCGTCGCCTTGGATGTAACGCTCCCACCCGCTCATGGCTGTCGGCAGCTTCGCCGCACCGATCGGCACGAACGTCGCCTCCTCCACCGCGCATCCAGGTGGGCCGATCCAATTGGGGACGCGCCGATACTCGCCCGGCGATTTTCCCTCTCCCCGCACTCCAGAAAGCAACACGCGGTGCGCCTCGCGAACGACCCGCTGACAAAGCGGCAGCTCCTGAAGCATCCGTTCCGCTCGCCGCATCGCCCGGCGATAGTTGAGCACTTCGCCGATGTCGGCTCTGCGCTCCAGGGACTCCGCGTCTCCTCCAGCCTCGAACTCCAGGACTTCGCTCGTCGTGGCTTCGATCCCTTCGATGCGAGAGGAAAGAACCGCCTCCTGCGTCGTCAAGAGAGAAAGCAGTACTCGCGGGTTGGGAATGCTGGCCAGCATCGCGTCGTACCGCGCAACCGCTGCCGCCGCCGGGCCGATCAGCGGAATAATCGCAGGCCAGTCGAGGCGCTCCTCCGGCGGAAAGCCTCCTTCGTGATAGAAAGTTGCCATGGTCATTGCATATCCTGTTCGAACATCAACCGATGAGCGACGCGAAGCTAGATTACGGCATGGCGACACCGAATGACGCCGTTGGCGCGGTACGTTCGCAGGCGGGCGATGGCGGTTCGCCGGAATGGGCTTCGAGGGACGCCCGGGGGCAGGTCGGCCGCGGGGAGCTGGCGAGTCCCGGTCGCACCGTCTGCGCGGTTCCCTTCACCCTCAAGCGCAGCTCGGATCTCTGGGACGCGGGCTCGTACACGACCAAGAGGGAGACCGCTCACGGCCTGCTCCGCCTGGAGCTTGAGCGCTTGGTGATCCAGTGGCGGCTGGCGGTCCGCACCGAGTCGCTTGAGCGCGCTTCCTGGACCGCGAAGGACGAAATTGGGCCCGTGCGCGAAACTGCCGTGCCTCTCGCAGACGTGGCGGGCGCCGCCGTGCCTCGCAGCCGGTGGGGCTTCCTCAAGGGACCGCGACTGGTGGTCACGGCGGCCGACCTCGTGGCGTTCGACGAGATCGCCGGGGGCCACGGCCTCAAGCTCAAGCATCCGGCCAAGCTCGTGCTCCGCATCAGGCGCGCCGACCGCCTGCTTGCCGAGGAGTTCGCGGCCGAACTGGTCTTGGCCGTGGCGCGATTGCCCAGAGGCGGGGAAGAAACCGGGCCCGTCGCCGTGCCCGCGTCCGGCGACGCCAAGGCCCGCCTCGCCAAGGCCGGGGAAGAGGTCGTTTCTCCGGCGCCAAGCCCGGCCCCACCGAGGAGGCGCATCCCATCGACGGACTGATGCGGCCGCTGGCCGACGCCGTCTACGGCTTCATCTTCTACGAAGTCTCGATCCTGGGCGCGCAGGTGCCGCTCATCGTGGTCTGGCTGGTCGCGGGCGGCGTCTTCTTCACGAGCTATCTGCGGTTCGTCAACGTCCGCGGGTTCGCGCAGGCGGTGCGCATCCTCTCGGGCAAGTACCGCCGGCCGGGCGATCCGGGCGAGATCTCGCAGTTCCAGGCGCTGACTACGGCGGTGTCCGGGACGGTCGGAATCGGCAACATCGCGAGCGTGGCGGTGGCGATTTCCGTCGGCGGACCCGGCGCCACCTTCTGGATGATCGTGGCGGGCCTGCTGGGCATGTCCACGAAGTTCGCCGAATGCACCCTGGGCGTGCTCTATCGCAAGAATCACGCCGACGGATCGGTTTCGGGCGGCCCCATGTACTACTTGTCGCGCGGCCTCGCGGACAGGGGCCTGCCGCGGCTGGGCAAGGCGCTCGGCGTCTTCTACGCGGCGAGCATCGTGGTGGGCTGCGTGGGCATCGGCAACATGTTCCAGTCCAACCAGGCGACGGCCATCCTGCTGGACGTGCTCGGCAACAGCGTGCTGTCGGCCAACGCGTGGATTCTGGGGGTCGTCCTGGCCGTGCTAGTCGGCGTCGTCATCGTGGGCGGCATCCGGTCGATCGCCAACACGACCGAGAAGCTGGTGCCGGGCATGGCCCTGTTGTACGTGGGTTCGGCGCTGGCGGTGATCGCGGTCAACGCCGACCGCGTTCCCTGGGCGTTTGCCGCCATCTGGAACGGTGCGTTCGGCGCCGAGGGCATCGCCGGGGGCGCCCTGGGAGTGGCGATTCTGGGGTTCCGAAGGGCCGTCTTCTCCAACGAGGCGGGCCTGGGGAGCGCCGCGATCGCCCATTCGACCGCGCAGACGGCCAAGCCCGTCAGCGAAGGCTACGTCGCCCTCCTCGAGCCGTTCATCGACACCGTCGTGATCTGCACGATGACGGCGCTCGTCATCATCACCACCGTCTACGATCCCTTGACGGCCGGCGGCGCAGCCAGCGGCATCGAACTCACGGCCCGCGCCTTCGCCACCGCCGTGTCGTGGGCCCCCGCGGCGCTCGCCGTCTTCGCCCTCCTCTTCGCCTACTCGACCATGCTGGCTTGGTCCTACTACGGCCTCAAGGCGTTCACCTACTTGGTGGGCCAAGGCCGCGCCCGCGACCTGGGATTCAAGCTGTTCTTCTGCATCTGCGTCGTCGTGGGTTCCAGCGTGGAACTCACCGCGCTCCTGGACTTCTCCGACGCCTTGGTCTTCGTGATCGCCATCCCCAACTTGGCGGGCCTGTACTTCCTGGCCCCGGTGGTCAAACGGGAGATGGAGAACTACCGGCCGTAGCGGGCGGCCGGGGCCATGTTCTAAATGCGGCGCGCAGGTCGCTCACGAAACGGTCGAACGAATTGTCCGCCTCGCAGGCCC
This sequence comes from Longimicrobiales bacterium, assembly GCA_958295645.1. Taxonomy (GTDB): domain Bacteria; phylum Gemmatimonadota; class Gemmatimonadetes; order Longimicrobiales; family Gaopeijiaceae. The sequence continues at coordinate 1,455,091 of OY282361.1, read as the reverse complement.
GGTGGATGTCCATGGCCTCCACGATTTCCTCGGCGTGTTCGATTCCGCCAAGAGGCGGCTTCCGCCCGGTAGTAACGATTGCTTGCATGAGACGTTGCTTGTACAGGTTGCGCTCGCACTTGCGATCCGGCGCGTCGCATCCCGTGCCGAAGACCTGCTTGAAGGCTGCACCGTCCAACAGCAACCAACGCTCTACGTGCGGATCGGGAATGGCCCGGACGACGGGGATCGGCTCGCTTGCTGTCCGGATCTCGTCGGCTCGCTTGTTGATCCCCTTGCAGTTTGTGTCGGTCGCCACGACCACCAGACTGACAACATCGGCGGATTGACGATCGACGTCACGCAAGTACTGGCGGAATGTCTTTGCGACCCTGCCGTGTCCGCCGTGAGCGCTGCGCACGTCCACTTTGATCTGCACGCCTTGCTCGGCGGCCATCCGCCGAACCAACGAGCCCACTATGAGTTCGTGTGCCTTGTCTTCCACGAACATGGCCACTTCACGCATCGAAGTCGCCCCGCATGATTCGATCGGACACGGGCAGGGCCTGTTCGTCGTCCGACAAAGCTCGCTTGATGTCTTCTGATCGATTCAAGTGGCCCAAAGGTCCCCAAGCAACCGATGGATCGACCCGCGTACTTCGCTCGCCGCGGCGAACCGCGAACAAGGACTCGTCGGGAAGCATGTCGGGCAGGATCGGCGAGTGGGTCGTGACGATGTATTGCGTCTTGCCCATGAGTTGGCGGGTCTTCAGAAACTCGGCGATCAGCTCGATTCGGCGTGGATGGACGCCATTCTCGGGTTCTTCGAAGCCCACCAGCGACGGGTCGTCTTCTGCGCCGGCGAGAGCGAGCAAGCCCAGTAGCCGCAACGTGCCTTCCGAGACGACCCGGGCGGGAAATGAAACGCCGTTTTCCCGAATGCGAAGCTCGACTTCGCCCAGCTCGTTCACGTCCACGTCAATGCCGTCGATGTTTGGGATCAGCAGGCGCAGGGCCTTCTCGACTCCTTCGAACTGCCGCACGTCCGTCGCCTTGAGCGTGTTCAGGAACGACGCCAAGTTCTCGCCCATCAATCCGATGTGTCGGACCTCTTTCACCGGATTGGCCGTTCGCATCCGCTCGCGCGGCTCGAAGTAGAAGAACAGCCAACTCTCCAGTTCGCGGCGTGCGGCTGCCACGTGGGGATAGTGGGGCGGATAATGAGGCATCGAGAGGATCGTGTGATCCAGATGGCGTTCGTAGTACCGCGGGTGGGCCTGCTGCTCCAAGCGGAGGCGAAGCTTGCCTTCTTGCTGCTCAAGGAAGGGCCTGCGGTTCTTCTTGGGCGTTCCCGCGGCGTCGAGCGCGGCCAAGTACTCGTCGGCCACCCTCAAGATTCCCGACCGGGGCAGCATCTCGATCTTGAGTCGGTACCGGAGGAACCGTTCGCGCACACGGGCCGGCGAACGTGTGCCACCGTTGGACGAAGCGATTCGGCTCGGTTGCCGCATGTCGCGAATCTCTTTCTCCACCTTCTCCACCACGCCATCGGACAGCTCCAAGTCGGCTTCAATGGTGAAATGCAAATGGTCTTTGGCCACCAACTCCTTAAGTCCTCCCGGACCGAAGCTGAACGACTCGAGAGGCTTGCCGCGATACGGCGGCTCGAACGCCTCCTTCAGAGTGCGGCTGGTCGCCAGTCGGGACAGCAACTGAAGCGCATCGAGAATGTTGCTCTTGCCGGCGGCGTTGGGCCCGAACAACGCGGTCAGGGGCTCGAACTTCACGTCAACCTCTCGAAGGGACTTGTATCCCTCGACCCGCAACCGCGTCAGCATGGGGCTCCTCCGCTCTCGACGGCGTCTGCGCTAGCGCCTGCTCTCGGCATCGCCGGGAATAATCGGGCCAAGGAGCGCAGCGCGACAAGTCGGGCCGTCGCACGGCCGCTCGCCGGAAGCCGGACGCTCGAGCCCGCGAGCCGGTCCTGTCGGCTCCGCCTCGCCCCTACGGAGCCCACCTCGCTCCCGACGGGCGGAAGTGGTGCGCCACCGCCGCGAGCACGGGCAACAGCCCCGACGGCTTGGCGCCCCGGCTGCGGTTGGCGGCGGCGATTCGGAAGGCGATGGTCCACTGCCGAAACAAGGTGCCGTAGGCGCTGCGCAGCGAATTGCGGGGATCGTAGACGTTGGTGGCGTCCGACGACACGCCGTTCAGTTCGATGACCTTGAAGCGGCCGGCTTGCATGTCCTCCATCGTGCCGCGGATGTCGTAGCGACCGATGTGGAAGCCGGGCACGCCGAGGCTGACCTCGTCGATCGCGGTTGCGAGGGCGGGCGTTCCCAGATGGGCGCCGTCTCGGAACTCGCAGCCCAGGCAGTGGTTGCCCAGTTCGCCGACGGCGACCTTCTCGTCCAGGGCGGGCACCCGTTCGGCCTCGTTCCCCAGCCCCCGGCGAAGGGTTCGCTCCTGGCAGCGAAGGCGGACGTCGCGGCGGATGAGATCGCCGACGGCGCTGCGGCCGTCGCCCGTCACGGACGGCAGGCGCTTCTCGGTGATGCCGAAGACGCGGCCGTGCGGCTCGCCGGGCAGGCGGTAGTAGAAGACGCCGAGTTCGTCGCCGTGCACGTAGCGTTGCAGGAGAACGCGCGACCGCCTCGTCGCCAAGTCCCGATCGAGTTCCTCTTGGCTGTGAACCACGGCCACGCCCGCTCCCCGTTCGCCCACGTCCGGCTTGACGACGAGCGGGAAGGTCCACGGACGCGGTGCGGGTTCGCCCGTTGCGGCGGGTTCGCCGATGGCCATGCTGTCGCCCGAAGAAGCCGGTGCGTCCGCCGCCTCCCGTACCGCCTCGCCCGCCACCAGCCGGGCCGCTCCCCCCTGAGCCGGGTCCAGCAGCCACGTCTCCGCCACGCTCTCCTGGTCGGCGAACGAGGACAGGATGTGCGCCTTCGACTCGCCGACGAGTCCCCCGTGCGGGAACCCCGGATTGGCGACCGTGAACAGCGTGAGCGACCGATGGCGCAAGGCCAGCCAAGCCACCCAGGCGGCCAAGGGCGCGTAGAACACCCAGGCGGGCCAGAACTCCCAGCGGCGCAGGCGGTCCCAGCGGGTCGCGAGGCGCCGTCGCGAGGCCGCGTTCGACAGGGTGGCCACGGTGCGGAACGCGAGCAGCGCGGCCACGGCGGTGACCGCCAGCCAAGGAAACGCGCGCTCCCGGAAGCCCACGAACCAAGCCGACGAGGCCGCGCCGAACAAGGTTGCGGCGCCGACCAGCAACGGCGTCCACAGGACAGCGGCGATCAGCGTCCAGATCGCGAACAGCGCCGAGGGGACGCGCAGCACGCCGGCGGCGACGTAGGTGGGAAGCCGGGTTCCGGGAACGAACCGCCCCCACAGGATGAGCGCCGGACCCCGCTTCGTGAACCAGCGGCAGGAGCGCGCCAAGTCTTCCGGGCGGAGGAACCACTTGAAGGGCGCGGCCTTCACGACCGTCGAGCCGGCGAGGCGCCCGGCCGCGTACAGAAGCAGGTCGCCCACGAAGATGCCGGCGAAGCAGGCCGCGACGCCGGGCAGCCAGGGCAGGGAGCCTCGCGCGATCAGGAGCCCGGCGCCGATGCAGGCCAAGTCTTCGGAGACGAAGGTCGCCAGGGCGACGAGCAGCACGGTGGTGACCAGCGCCAGTCCGGAGACGGGGGGCAGGCGGCCCAGCGGGGCTTCGGCGGCGCGTAGGCGTTCGGGGGATGCGTTCGCCCTCACGGTTGCGGTTCCGGCCTCGGTTCGGGCGATGAAGTCGGAGATCGGCGGGCCGATCACGCCGGGCAGCTGGAAGGCCATGAAGTGGTCGCCGTCGAGCATGACGAGCTCCGACTGCGGCACGATGCGGTGGTGCTCGCGGGCGGCCTCCGCCGGCACCAGCGGGTCCTGCGTTCCGTGGACGACGAGCACGGGGCCGGGGTAGGCCGAGAGGATGCCGCGCAGGGGGCGCTGGTCGGTGTCGAAGAAGTTCCTGGCGTAGGCGTGGGTCAGGAAGCCGCCGTCGAGAACCCCGAAGTGGGGGACGAGTTCCCTCAGGGACCAGAGCGCCGCGAGTTGGAGGCCGTGGATGGCGCGATTGAGGTGATGGTCGCCCAGGAGCTCGAATTCCTGCGCGCCGACGGAAGAGAGCAGGGTCAGGGAGAGGAGGCGTTCGGGGTCGGCCCGGTGCATTTCCAGGGCTACCCCGCCGCCCAGCGAGAAGCCGACGGCGTGAACTCGGCCGACGCCGAGCGAGTCGAGCCACTGGAGCACGACCGCGGCGTGGGCTCGGATGGAATAGTCGGGCACCTGGGCGGTCGAGCCGCCGAAGCCGGGCAGGTCGGGCGCCAGCGTCCGGCGTTCCGCCCCGAACACGGGACCCAGCGCCCCGAACGCGCGCCCCGAACCGGGACTTCCGTGGATGAGAAGAACGGGGTCGCCCGTCGCTGGGGACGCCGGCGTCCACTCCCGGTAGGCGACCTCCACCGGAACGCCGATGGCCGGATGCCCCGCGACCTCCTGGACATGCTGGTCCGGTCCGGCCTGGGGACTCGCCGCCGGCCAGCGAACCAAGTGGGAGGTGCCCAGCAACACGAGATAGCCCAGCAACAGCCAGCGCCTGATCCGGGGCCGCTTGCCCGGCGGCGACTCTCCGGCGCGCGGCTCCCGCCGGTCGGTTCGCCTACCGCGCTCCCGCCTGCTCCCGGCGTCCGCCCCGCCGCGCCGCGCAGATCCCGGCGACTCTCCGCCCTCCCGCCTCCCGGCCAAGCGAACTACCGCCGCCTTCCCGCGACCGTCGCTTCCCGCCGCCGCGGCCGGGGCGCCCCGCACTCCTCGACCGGCTCGCACGGCGCCGCTTCCCGAACCAACACCCGGGGCGGCCCCGCCTCCGTGCGATGCGGCGGCCCGCCAGCGTACCAGAACGTCACTTCCGCTTCCGACACCTTGATCCGGCTCAGGCTCACCGTTGCCGCGTCAGGCCGCTCCATCGACACCGCCCACGGCCCCGGCTCCGGCTCGCGGCTCGCGTGCAGACGATCCAGCAAGGCCGCCGAGAATCCCCCGCATTCCCGCCCCGCCCGCCGAAACAACGCGGCCCGCCGCCTCGCCACCTCTTCCGGCTGCCAGGAGGACGACGTGGCCACGAGCCCAGCCTCCTCCACCATCGTCTCGGACAGCGCCTCTCCGTCCCAGTCCAGCCTGCGGACGGGCGCATCCGGCTCGAAGACGCAAAGCCGAAAGGGTCGGTACGCCGAAAGATCCTTCTCGGCCACCATGCGCCGCACCGCCTCGCCCTCCCCGCGCCCCAGCGCCTCCATCAACAGGAGTCCGCGCGACACTGGACCGGTTCGCGCTCCGAACTCCGCCTTCGCCGCCGCCGCGCCCGAGGCCGGCAAGCCCGCATAGGCGTTCGCGAGCGCCAGCGACATCCCGCCCGCCGTCGCCCCGATCCAGGAGCCGCCGCCCTGCGGGTCGAGCGGCGCCACGGCCGACCCCAACCGCAGTCGCAGCGCCCGCGGCCCCCGCGCCGCCGCCCGACTGCGCGCCTCGTCGCGATTCATCCAAAGCCGGTAGCCGCCCGGCTCGGGAATCCAGCTGATCGTGCACAAGTCAGCGCTCCGGGAGCGCGGCCGCCTGCCCCTCCGCCCCTCCGCCCTTCCGATGATCCGCCGTCGAACGCGCGACGCCCACGTGCTCGCCCAGGTCCACCCCCCTCTCGCGGGCCATCATCTTCACGATGGCCAAGTGGTGGAGCGTGTGGCTGGCGCAGAAGGCCAGCTCGCGCTTGACGGTCGTGGCCGCCCAGTCGCGCTCGGCGGGATCGTGTCCGGTGCGCACGTGGACCACCTCCTCCATGCGCGACCCCGTCGCCCTCAGCAGCTCTTCGCGGCAGGCCCTGCATACGGCGAGCGCGAGGGCCGGGTTGGATTCCGTTCCCCGGTCGCGCTGGCGCTCGTGATAGTCCACGCGCCCGGCCTCGAGCCCGCCAAGCAGGCACTGGTAGTGGTCCAGCAGGTGGCGGAAGTGCGCCCCCGGCGTCGCCCCGCCCGCCGCCGGCGTGGAGAAGCCGTCCGCCAGCAGCTCGATCGCCGTTTCCGTCTGGCCGAGCAGCTCCAGGTTGAGGGCCAGCGCGTCAGGCAACGGGCCGAAACCGTTGCAACATGGCCTCGCGCAGCGTCCTGGCCAGCGCTTTGCGGTCCTGCGAGCGCACGGGCGAGTCCCCGAAGTGCACGGTGCAGTCGATCCGCTTCAGGCCGCACAGCCGCAGGAAGTGGCCCACGAAGCCGGCGTCCCCCCACCAGCAGACCCGGTCGCGTGCCCGGGGCGCGCCGGAGGGCGTCCGGTAGGACAGCGTGGTCCATCGCACCGGAGCGCCCGCCCTCGCCGCGGCGGCGAACAGCGAAGACCGGAACGGCAGAATGGTGGATCCGTCCGTGCTGGTGGCTTCCGGGAAGATCACCACGCAGTCGCCTCCGTCCTGCGCCGTCTGCATCTGCGCGAGCACCCGCAATGCGTCCCGCTTGCGATTGCGGTCGATGTAGATGGTCCCCGCCATCGTCGCCACCAGCCCGACGAACGGCCAGTTCCGCACCTCGGACTTGGAAACGAACACCACCGGCAACAGCGATCCCAGCACCATGATGTCCAGATAGCTCAGGTGGTTCGACACGACGAGACGGCCTGCCGGAGGGGGCGTCCCGCTGCACGCCACCCGGACCCCCAGGATGCGTAGCGCGCCTCGTCCCCACAGGCGGTGAAGGACGCGGCGGACGCGGTCCCGCCAAGCCCCTCCGGAACCGGCGGCAACCAGCGCGGGCAACCAAGCGACCGCGAGAACCAGGGCTACGGAGGCGGTCCAGGCGAAGACCGCCGGCACGCGAAGGACGGCCCTAGCGGAAGAAGTTGCGCCGAACATGGTCTTCGAGCTCGCGGACGTCCAGGACCACCAGGAAGTCGATCGTGCCGAACTCCCGGTCCACGGCGGGCGGCCCGCAAATCTTGGCGCCCAAGCTCAGGTAGCTCGCGAACAGCGGCGGAATCTCCGTGGCCTCCGCCGCCAAGCCGGTCCCGTGGTCGTGCAGGCCGCATTCGAAGCCGGGGAGCGGCCAGGCCCGCACCGTGGGATGCAGACGCCCGTCCTTCACCAGTTGCGCGTGCACGACGTTGCCCACGCGCCCGTCCTGCGTGGTCAGCGAGCAGCACCCGAAGAGATAGTGCTTGTCCGTCCACATGAGGTAGCGCGCCAAGCCTCGCCACAGCAGGTGCAGAACCCGCCGGCTCCGGTGCTCCTTGGCGATGCAGGCCCGGCCCACCTCCACCGAGTCGTCCACGACCGCGAGCGGGAACCCGGAGACGTCGAACTCGCGCGCGGAGTAGAAGCCGCAGTTGGCCGCCGCCATCGCCGCCGTCTGCATCCGGTAGGTACCGACGGCCTTGCCGGTCCTGTCGTCCACGATGAGCAGGTGATGCAGGGCCTCGTCGAGATCGTCCTCGTCCAGGCCGGAGGCGAAGGACTCCTCCAGCCCTTCCCCCAGTTCCAAGTTGAAGACTTCGAAGCGCAGCCGCTGCAGCGCCCGCACCTGCTCCATCGAACGAGCGAAGGTCAGGCGGTAGGCGCCGGACTTCAAGTCCTCGTGGGGCAGCGCCTCCTGCGAGACGGGATAGCCGGCGGCGCGCTTCCCGCGCAGTCCTCCTCCGGTGCGCGGGTCGCCGACGGGAAGGTTCATCGCCTGTCCTCCTCTCGCGATTCCGAGGCCTACCGGCGGGCGCGGGCCGGCGTGCGGACTCCTGCCGAGGTCCCGGAAGCGCGCGCTTCCGGCGGCCGTTGCCGCTCCAAGGTTCGGGCCACGGGATGGATTTCGTCCAGCGTCGTTCCGTCGTGCAGGCGTCCGTCCTTCATGACGTAGCGGATTGCGGCCGTGTTCCGAAGATCGTCCAGCGGGTTGCCGTCGAGCACCACGATGTCCGCGAACTTGTCCTTCTCGATGCTGCCGATCTGGTCGCCGAATCCAATCGCCTCGGCCCCGAGAATGGTGGCGGCCCGCAGGATGTCGTGGTTGGAGGCGCCGCCGGCCGCCATCGCCCAGAGCTCCCAGTGGTACCCGAGCCCCTGCAGCTGGCCGTGGCTGCCGACCGCCATCCGCGCGCTGTCTTCCAGCATCTTCTTGACGAACTCGCCGTGGCGGGGGAAGACGTATTCCTCCTCCAGGAACCAGCCTGCCATGCCTGGACTGCCGCCCGCGCCCGGCCCCCGCCTGCGCGTCCGCGCGTCGATGTTCTCCGCCGGCAGGAAGACGTTCAACTTCGGGTCGTCGTGCACGTCTTCGGTGGCGTAGAAGTAGTTCTCGCCGAACGGACCGCCGTAGGACACCAGCAACGTGGGCGTGTTGGTCGTCTGGGACTTCTTGAACAGCTCCACCACGTCCGAGTAGATCGGCGCGATGGGCAGGTTGTGCTCGATGCCGGGGTAGCCGTCGATCGCATGGGTCATGTCGATCTTGAAGTCCAGCCCGCCCTCGGTCGTGGGCATCAGCTTGAGCGCCTTGGCCGCCTGGATGATCCACTGCCGCTGCTGCCGGTTGCCCGACATGTACATCTTGATCGTCTTGGTGTCGAAGTACTGCGAATAGCGGCGCAGGACCGACTTGGCGTGGTCGGCGTTGCGGATGTTCTCGCTGAGGAAGACGCCGGGTCCGGTGGAGTAGATGCGCGGCCCCGTCATGCCCCCCGTATTGACTCGGTCGGCGTAGCTGAGGATGTCCGTGGAGGCGGTCTGCGGATCGCGCGTGGTGGTGACGCCGTAGGACAGGGTGGCCAAGTACTGCCAGACTTCTTCCGGATGGATTTCCGGCACCAGCCACTGGGCGTGGTAGTGGGTGTCCACGTAGCCGGGGACCAGCGTCTTGCCCGACACGTCGACGACTCGGGCGCTGTCGGGGATCTCGACGGAATCGGCAGGGCCGACCGCCACGATTCGGTTGTCCTCGACCAGCACGACGCCGTTCTCGACGACGTGCGGCCCTCCCGAGGAGTCGCCCGGAGGGGGCGAGGCCATGGTGACGACGCGTCCTCCCCGAAGCGCCACCACTCCGCGAGGCACGTCGCGAGGCATCTCGGCCTCGATCTTGCGTTCGCGCGCCTCGTAGCTCTCGGTGGAGTCGGCCAGGACTTCCTCGTCGCCGCCTCGAACCGCGGTCGCCTTGGCCGCGATCTCCTCCGCCGCTTGGCGAATGGAGTCCGCGCGCGCCAGCATGGAGTCGGCCGCCACCTGCACGGAGTCGGCCGACAGCCTGCGGATCGTCTCCTCGAGGTCCTCGGGCACCTCTTCGTCCGCCTTCTCCAAGCTGTCCGCTTCGGCGCGCTTCTCCTTGAGCGTGTCCGTCACGGCGGCGGCGCGCACGCGGAGCAGGGCCCGCGCGTGCGCAGTCTGCTCTTCGGCCTCCTCCTCGGACTCCACCTCGGCCAAGTCGTACGAGAACAGCACGTTGCCCAACGCCCAGTGAACCGCGGTCCCGTCGGCGGCCCAGGCGGGGAACTCGCCGCCGATGTCGGAGACCTTGCGTATGGGGAGCGGGGACGCGCCCAAGTTGACCAAGTTGACCGTGGGCGGATTCTCGCCCAGCTCGGCCAAGTCCACCACGTAGATGTCCCGGCCGATCTGCACGAAGGCCCGGCCGCCCTGCGGCGACAACATGATCAGGCCGGCCGGCCCGATGCCGCCCGCCTCGCCCGGCGGATCGATCTCCTGGGCCGCCGGCTGGCCCGGCTCCTGCCCCCAGGCCCGCCTCGCCGACCGGTTCGCGGTCTGGGCCGCCGGCCTCTTGCGCCACGGGAAGACGCGGCGGGGGAGATGCTCCCACTCGCTCGCGTGAGGGTCGCCGATCCCTGCGACGCCCTGGCGGCCTCGCACCACGAGGTGGCGCTTCACGTCGGTGCCGTCCCAGCGGAACGAGACGAGGCCCTCGATGGGACTGTAGGCGTAGATGCGGTCGGGCTCGGCGGCGGCGAAGTGGGCCGCGTCGCGAAGCCCGGTCGGCGAAATCAGGGTGGGCTCGGCGGGCGCCGCACCGGAGGAGGGCACCCAGACGAACTCGCCGCCGAGCGGCCCGAAGAAGGCGCCGGATGCTTCCTTGAGCTGCCGGGCCTCCCCGCGCGACGCCACGATGCGGTCGCCGCCCGGCGACCAGGCCACGTTGTAGTACATGGCGGCCGAGGCGGTCAGCTGCACGGGCGCGCCGCCGGAAGCGGGAGCCTTCATGAGGTGGCCGCCGTCCGCGTCGTCCCAGGTGGCGTAGGCGATCCACTGCCCGTCGGGAGACCACTGCGGGTGGAACTCGCCCAAGTCGCCGTCGGTAAGGCGGCGGGCCTCGCCGTCGGCAAGGTCCTTGGTCCACACCCGGTCGAAGGCGGTGAAGACGACGCTGTTCCCGTCGGGGGAGGGCGCGGGGCTGCGGATCTGGCTGGCCGTGACCATGGCGGTCGTGTCGATCTGGTAGCCGAACTTGACCTGCGGCCCGATGGCCAGCTCGACCGGAACCTCGAAGGCGATCTCGGACGGATCGCTCCCGTCCATGGGCACGCTCCAGATCTTGCCGCCGTAGGAGACGACGACGGCCGACCCGTCCGGCAGGAAGGAGTAGCCGGGCATCACGTCCAGCGGCGCCCGCGACTCCTGCTCGTCGCGCTGCACCGGGTAGGCCAGCCATTCTTCGTCGCCGGTCTGCAAGTCGCGCTTGCGAAGCCCGGTGTCGGCGTTGTAGCGCGACGCGTAGACCAGCCACCGGCCGTCGGGCGACACCGCCGGACGCATGGCCGAGCCGTAGCGGTTGGTCGCGAGGGTCGCGACGCCGGTGTCGCGGTCGTAGCGGAACAGCTGGTAGAGCGGGAGGGCCGCGTTGTAGTCCCAGTCCCCGAAAGCGCGCGCGTACCAGATGTGGCGGCCGTCCGGGCTGAAGGCGGCGCCCACCATCTTCGCGGTGCCCGCGTGGCTGCCGACCGCGAGCGGGGAGCCGCGTTCGGCGTGATACAGGAAGAGCTTGGCCGAACCGCCCAGTCCCGAAGAGCGGCTGACTGCGATGAATTCGCCGTCGGGCGCCCACTCCGGGGACAGGAACAGGTTGGAGTTGCCGCGCGACACCTGCGTGGTGTCCGTCTTGTCGATGCGCATCGTCCACAGGTTGTCGCCGCCGCTGCGGTCGGACACGAACGCGACCGTCTCGCCGTCGGGGCTGAACCGGGGTTGCGTCTCGTAGGCCATGCCGGTGAGCAGCGGGGACGCCTCTCCGCCCGTGACGGGCATCGTATAGAGATCGCCCAGCAGGTCGAACACGATCGTCTGGCCGTCTGGGCTCACGTCCAGGGACATCCACGTCCCCTCGGTGGCCGTGAACTCCGCGGTCCGCTCCGCAGGAAGCGGCAGGGGCTTCTCCCGGCCGCCGGGACCGCCTCGTTGCACTGCTCCCGCTCCCGCCGCCGGCCAGAGGACGACGGCCAAGCAGGCGAGCGTCCCGGCCAGCTTGGCCGTCGCGCCTGCTCGTCCGCCGCAGGCCGGGGTCGCGGTCGCGCTCGTGGCGCTGGTCCGCAACGTCCTCGATCCACGCTCGCGGGCGCTCGTCTCCCCGCGCCGTAGCTGACCACCACGCTCTCCGTCGGCCGGCTGTGGCCTCGATCCGCGCTCGCGGGGGCTCATCGGGCCTCTCCCTGGATGCCGGCCCGCACGTTGGGCGCCGTGTTCCTCCACGGCTCCGGGGGCGCCGGCCTCTGCCGCGGCCATATCTCGTCCAGCGTGTCGCCGTCGTACAGTCGTCCGTTCATCATCACTTTGTCGATGCTGTTGGTGTTGCGTATGTCGGCCAGCGGATTGCGGTCCAGCACCACGAGGTCGGCGAGCTTGCCGGGTTCGAGGGACCCCAGGTCGCCGCCCAGGCCGATCGCCTCCGCGCCCATGATCGTGGCGGCGCGCAAGGCGTCGTGCTCGTCCATTCCGCCGCTCTGAAGCGCCCAGAGCTCCCAGTGGTAGCCCAGCCCCTGCAGCTGGCCGTGGCTGCCCACGCCCGTCTTCCCGCCGCCCTCCACGAGTTCGGCCAGCCAGCCCGAGTGCTTCTCGAACGCGTATTCCTCGTCCATGAACCACCCGCCCGGCCCCGGCCCGGTGGTTTGCAGGCGCCGGGCCTTGAAGTCGAGTTCGCGCTTGGGCGTGAAGTGCACGAGCTTCTCGTCTCCAAAGACGTCCTCGTGCGTGTAGAAGTAGTTCTCCGCCCAGGGTCCGCCGTAGCTCACCAGCAGGGTCGGGGAGTTGACCGTCCCCGACTCCGCGAACAGCCTCACGACGTCGTCGTAGGCCGGGACGATCGGCAGCGAATGCTCGATGCCCGGATAGCCGTCCATGGCGTGCGTCATGTTCAGCCGGTAGTCCAGCCCGCCCTCGGTCGTGGGCATCAGCTCGAGTTCGTGGGCGGCCATGATCAGCCACTGCCGCTGCCGGCGGTTGCCGGACATGTACATCTTGAACGTCTTGGTGTCGTAGTAGTCGCTGTACTTGCGCAGCACATCCACCGCGTGCTCGTAGCTGCGCACCGCGTCGCTGGAAAAGACTCCCGGCCCAGTGTGATAGACCCGGGGCCCCGTGATCTTGCCCGCCCGCACCATGTCTTCGTACGACAGGACGTCGGTGGTGGCGGTCTGCGGATCGCGCGTGGTGGTGACGCCGTAGGCCAAGTTCGCCAAGTAGATCCACGGACGCGCCCAGTGCACGCCCCACATGTTCCACATATGCGCGTGCGTGTCCACGAATCCGGGCACGATGGTCTTGCCGGAGACGTCGATCACGCTGGCGCCCTCGGGGGTCTGGCCGGGACCCGCCGACACCGACTGAATGCGATTGTTTGCGATCACGATGTCGGCGTTCTCGACGATCTCGTCGCCGTTCATGGTGATGGCCGTGGCCCCGCGCAGCACCACCACTCCCTCGGGAATGTCGCGCGGCGCCTCGACGCGAATCCGCTGTTCGGCGGGCTCGTAGTCCGCGTCGCCCGACGCCGCGTCCAAGTCGTAGGTGAACAAGGCGTTGCCGAGCGACCAATGCACGGTGCGTCCGTTCGCGCCCCACGCGGGGAACTCCGCGCCGAGCTGGTTGAGCTTGCGGACCGGCACGGCCGCCGAGTCCGGCTTGAACACGTCCACCTCCGGCAGAGTCGCGCCCAGATCCGGCACCGTCACCGAGTACAGGTCGCCGCCTATCTGCGCCAGCGCCTGATCCCCTGCGGGCGCCATCATCACGAGTCCAGCCGAACGCCGCGGCACCACCTCGCGCGGCTCCTCCTGGCCGAAGTCCTCGGGCATCACCAAGCCGGACTTCGGCGACACTTGGTATCCCGGCGCCACGCTCCCCGCGTCCAAGTCGATGCGCGCGGTGACCCGCAGATGGAGCCGGGCGTCGGTGTCGTCCCAACGGGCCGAGCTCAGGGCCAATGCGGGCGGGGGCGCGGCGGGCGAACCTGGAATCGGGTCCGCCTGCCCGAAGCCGTAGTAGTAGATGCGGCTTGGGTCGTCGGTGAAGTGCGGCTGGCGCCTGCCGGCGGTGGGGCCGATGACGGTGGCCGGTCCGCCCGAAGCCGGAATCCACACGAACTCCGTGTCCAGATTGAAGCCGAAGGGCTCGACGGCCTCCTGGAGATTGCGGCGCGCCGAGCGCACGGCCACGATCCGCTCGCCGTCCGGCGACCAGGCGGGGGCTTGGTAGTACGCTGGCGAGGTGGTCAGCGTGGTGGGCCGCCCGCCGTCCGCGGGGACGCGGCGGACGTGTCCTTCGCCCGCGTCGTCGTCCCAGGTCACGTAGGCGACGTAGCGGCCGTCCGGGGACCAGACCGGCCCGAACTCGCCCACTTCGTCGTCCGTCAGGCGCTCCGGCCGGCCGTCCGGCAAGGTGGCGGCGTACAGCCTGTCCAGGGCCACGAACGCGATCCGGTCGCCGCTGGGGGAAGGCCGCGCGGAGCGAATCTGCTTGACCGTGAAGGTAGGCGTGTCCTCGACCGGATACTCGAACTCGACCTCCGGCCCGACCGCCACTTCGGCTTCGACGGTGAAGGGGATCTCGGTGGCCTCGGACCCGTCGACCGGGACTCTCCAGATGCCGCCGCCGTAGGAGAGCGCCAGCGCGTCCGACTCCGGCGTGAAGGCGTAGCCCGGGAGCACGTCCATGTTGGCCGTGGACTCCTTGTCGTCGCGCTGAACGGGGTAGGCGAGCCAACGCTCCTCGCCCGAGGCCAAGTCGCGCAGGCGAATGCCGGTGTCGGCGTCGTCGCGGCTGCCGTAGGCGAGCAGCTTGCCGTCGGGCGACACCGCGGGCCGAAACGCGGAGCCGTAGCGGTTCGTCGCGGGCGTCCGAGTGCCGGTCTGGCGGTCGTACATCCAAAGCTGGTACTGCGGGAAGATGGCGTTGTAGCTCCAGGTGCCCTGCCGCTGCGCGTACCAGACGTAGCGGCCTTCCGGGCCGACGGCGGGGCCGAGGAACCGCTGGCCGAACGATCCTCCCACCATCTCCAGTCCCGTCCCGCCGTCCACGTGGTAGAGCCAGAGCTTCTCCAGTCCCCGGCGCGGCGCGGCCCGCGAGACCAGCACGTACTTCCCGTCCGGCATCCACTCCGGAGAGAGGAAGCGGCTGCCGACGCCCTTGCTCAGCTGGCGCGGTTCGCCGCCGCCGGCCGGCATCGTCCAGACGTTGTTGTCGCCGCTGCGATCCGAAACGAAGGCGATCGTGGCGCCGTCCGGGCTGAAGCGCGGTTGCATGTCGTGCGCCAGGCCGCTCGTGAGGCGGGTCGCCGCGCCGCCGGACGCGGGCATCGAGTAGAGGTCGCCCAGGAGGTCGAAGGCGATCGTGGCGCCGTCCGGACTCACGTCGAGCGAGATCCAGGTTCCCTCGCTGGTCGTGAAGCGGGCCCAGCGGGTAGGCTCGAGGGGAAGACCACGGTCGGGATCGAGATCCGCTTCCTGCGCCGTGGCTGCCAGAGGGGAAAGGACGATCAACGCGGCTGCCGTGAGGCCGCGGTCAATGATGCGCATGACGCCAGCTCCGTTCGGAAGTAGGAAACACCGCCGCGCCAGGCGAGCTGGTCCGACAACGCCGGAGCCGCCCGCTACCGCATCCCCAAACGGGGCGGCGCGACCAAGGAAAGGTAGTACTCTGCCCAGGCCCAAGCTACGGCGCCGGGTTCGTTCAGCGCCCGGCGCGGGACAGCGCAACTAGGCCGCTACCGGGCGACCACCGTCACGGCGCGGCTCTCGGCCGCCGACGCCGTGCGCCGAACCCCGCCGCCTCTCGGTTAGTCCGGGCGAGGGGCTATTTTGAGGAAGCTGGATCAAGTGCGGTAAGGGCGCAAAGCCCACCCAACGCACCACCTGCCGGACGTTGCACGCCATGGACGGAGAGGCTTCTCGCGACATAGCGCTGATCTCGGTTTCGATCGACTTGGGCGCCGGGCGCCGGGGCGTGGACATGGGACCGTCGGCCTTGCGGATCGCCGACATCGCGGGACGGCTCGAGTCGGCCGGGTGCACCGTGCAGGAAGCGGGCTCAGTGACCGCCGGAGGAATCGAGACGACCGACGCCGGCGATCCCTCGCTACGGTTCGCCGACGAAGTGGCGAAGGTGGCGGCGCGCACGAGGTTCCTGGTGGCGCGTGCGCTGGAACGGGGCCAGACGCCGGTGGTGCTGGGCGGCGACCACTCGCTTTCCATCGGATCCGTTGGAGGGGTCGCCGACCACTTCCGGGAGCGCCGCAGGAAGATCGGCGTGCTCTGGGTGGACGCCCACGCCGACATGAACCGTCCCGAGACGACGCCCAGCGGCAACATTCACGGGATGTCGCTCGCGATCCTCATGGGCAGGGGCCCGCCTCGGCTGGCCGGCCCGTTTCCCAGCGTCCTCCCCGCCAACGTCTGCGTTCTCGCCGCGCGCGAACTCGACCCAGGGGAGCGCCGGTTGATCGCCGAGCTGGGCGTCCGCGTCTTCACCATGTCCGAGATCGACTCCCGCGGGGTCGGCCCCTGCATGGACGAGGCTCTGGAACGCGTCGCCGACGGCACGGCCGGCTTCCACCTCTCCCTGGACTTGGACGCGCTGGACCCGCGCTTCGCCCCAGGCGTCGGAACGCCGTTGCCGGGCGGCCTCACCAACCGGGAAGGCCACTTGGTCTGCGAGAAGGCGGCACGCTCCGGCCTCATGACCAGCATGGACGTCGTTGAACTGAACCCGGTGCTGGACCACCGCAACAACACCGCTGTGCTCGCGGCCGACCTGGTGGCTTCGGCGCTGGGAAAGACTATTCTGTAGGCACTCCTCGCCGGGGTGGTGAAATCGGCAAACACAGGGGACTTAAAATCCCCTGGGAGCAATCCCTTGCGGGTTCGAGTCCCGCCCCCGGCATCCCGCGCGCCGCACGGCAACAGGCCGCGTTCGCGCAACCTTTCGCTACCGTCCCGGCGCCTCGATTCGCCAGATGTCCACGTGGTCCAAGTCCAGGCTGTCCTGGCGGATGGTGGCCGCGTGCCGGGCTCCGAGCGCAGGCAGCGCGCTCTCCTTGCGTGGGCCCGTGGGCATTTGGGCCAGCAACCTGCCTTCCGCGTCGAACAGCTCCCAGCGGTTGCCGGCCGCCCGCACCACTTCGACCCACAGGCGTCCCGTCGCGTCGAAGAAGATGTCTTTCATGAAGGGCTTCGCGGATGGCCTAGTCAGCCTACGGGGCTCGCAGGTGGCGCCGGGCTTCTCCTCAAGCCAAGCGTCGAACTGTTGCGCAAGGGCGTCCCACTCGTCGTCGGCGACGGGCTCGGGGGCTAGGGTGCGCTCGATCACCCGCAACGTGTCGCCCCCTCGAGTCACGGCGATGCGGTATTCGTCGGAAACGGCGGAGTAGAGAGTGCCGCCGGGGCCCGGATGCTGAACGGATCCCGGCGCAAAGGGGTTGGTGAAGAGGTTGACGAACCCTTCGCCCCATTCGCAGAACATCGAGCCGCCCACGCGCTCCGGCGGCGGAAGCGGCGCCACGGTGTCGGCAGTCTCGCCGGTGGCGTTGTGGCCCATATACGCATCGCTCAGCCGTCTTCCGCCGAACCTTCCTCCGGCGATTCGGTCGCCGGTGAGCGCACGGGCGTAGACCTCCCCGTTGCCGACGGGGAAAAGCGCAAACGAGTATCCGCCGCCCTTTATGCCCACTACCCTTCGTTGCCCAACCCATTCGCCTTCGGCCGTCAATTCGCCGATGCGGCCTCCGCCAACGTCGAAGGCCAACAGTCTGTCGCCAGCCCACGCAATGGAATAGAAGAAAGGCGAGAACTCGCCCGGCCCCTCCCCGCATCGTCCGAACGTGCGCAGGTGAGCGCCGTCCAGTCCGAAGACCCTTACTTCGCAGTTCTGCCGGTCGGCGACGTACACGGCGTCCTCGCCGGGGCTCAAGGCCACGCTCACGGCTTCGCCGAAGTCTCCCGGCGTCGCCTCGCCTAGCGGGGGCCCCGGACCGATGGACGCCACCAGGGCCAAGTTCCATTCGGGCGGGTCGCCGGCACTCGCGACCCGCACCCACGAGCCCACGGTGTCCACGGTCGTCGTCAGAGGACTGCCGCCTGGGGAGTCTCCCGAAGTGCGTACGTCGCCGCAGCCGGCCGCCAGGGAGGCCGCCCCGGCCGCCAAGACTAGGCGGGCGGCTAGTGTCGTCGTGCTTCTCACTGTTCGTGCTCCTCTCGTGGGCTCTCGCGGATCCGCCTGCCGCCAACCTACCGTCCCGGCGCCTCGATTCGCCAGATGTCCACGTGGTCCAAGTCCAGGCTGTCCTGGCGGATGGTGGCGGCGTGACGGGCTCCGAGCGCAGGCAGCGCGCCCTCCTTGCGTGGGCCCACGGGCATTTGGGCCAGCAACCTGCCTTCCGCGTCGAACAGCTCCCAGCGGTTGCCGTCCGTCCGCACCACTTCGACCCACAGGCGTCCCGTCGCGTCGAAGAAGATGCCTTTCATGAAGGGCTTCTGGGCCGGTCTCCTCGGACGTGCGCGGGGCTCGCAGGACGCGCCGGGCATCTCGTCCATCAGCGCCTCGAACTCCTGGGACAGGGCGTCCCACTCCTCGTCGGCCACGGGCTCGGGCGCCAACTCGCGCTCGATCACCCGCAACGTGTCGCCTCCTCGGGTGACGGCGATGCGGTACTCGTCCGACATGGCCGAATAGAGCGTGCCCCCAGGCCCCGGGTGCTGGAGAAGGTGCGGCGCATAGATGTTGTCGAAGCTGTTGATCACGGTGGCGGATCCGCTCTGCAGCACGCATGTCAGCCACCAGCCCGCGTCCTCCGGCGGCGGAAGCGGCGCCACGGTGTCGGAGGTCTCGCCGGCGGCGTCCTGGCCCACGTACGTGATCGCGTACTGGTCGCCTGCGAGGGAACGGGCGTAAACCACTCCGTCGCCGACCGGGTACAGCGCGAAGTACGTCGCCCCGAAGCCTACGCCCAGCGTCCTCCGCTGCCCGAGCCACTCCCCTTGGGACGTGAACTCGCCGATCCGGCCCCCGCCGAAGTCGAAGGCCAGCAACTTGTCGCCGGTCCACGCAATCGAGTAGAAGAATCGCGAGAACTCGCCCGGCCCCTCCCCGCATCGTCCGAACGTGCGCAGGTGAGCGCCGTCCAGTCCGAAGACCCTTACTTCGCAGTTCTGCCGGTCGGCGACGTACACGGCGTCCTCGCCGGGGCTCAAGGCCACGCTCACGGCTTCACCGAAGTCTCCCGGCGTCGCCTCGCCCAGCGGGGGCCCCGGACCGATGGTCGCCACCAGGGCCAACTCCCACTCCGGCGCGGCGCCGGAGTTCACGACCCGCACCCACGAGCCCACGGTGTCCACGGTCGTTGCCACCACACCGCCGGAGGCCGCCGAGTTCGCGGAATCGCCGCAACCGGCCAGGAGGATCGATGCGCCCGCCGCCAGCGCCGACTGCCGGCTCGTCATGCTCGCGATCCCGTATCGCGTGGGCTCATTCGGGTACCGGGGCGCGCCGCTCCAGCGTCGGGTACGTGATTCCGAGCTGCTCCAAGTACGTCTCGAAGCGGGTCTCGTCGTAGTAGAACGGGCGGAGCAGGGGCCGGTACAGGTCCATGATCTGCTTGTTGAGGTGGGTCGGCGGCGGGTCGTCGGGACCGATGAAGGGGACGTAGCTGGTCTCGGCGGTCTGCACGTCGTTGAAGTAGTCCCACGCTTGGCCGACCCGCTCGGGCTGGGCGAACAGCTGCAGGGCCGTGCGCGCCACCACTCGGGCGCCCGCGACTCCGCCCTTGTGCGCGATCGGCGTGGCCATGGCCATGGCGCTGGACCAGTGATGGCCGGGCAGGCCGGGCACGTTGGACGGGAAGCGCAGCGTCACCGTCGGCATCTGCCAGGAAATGTCGCCGATGTCGTCGGATCCCCCGCTACGGCGAGGGCCGCCGGGCTGTCCCAAGGCCGCTAGTTCCGTCGGCATTCCGCCGGGCTCGCTGCCGACCGACTGCTGCACCGCCCGGGCGAACTGGTGGTCGTCCTCGGTCCACTCCGGCAGGCCCACGTCCTGGATGTGCTCGTGCATCGTCTCGGCGACCACGCGGTTGAAGTGCCGGGGCCAAGCCGCGCCGATGATCCGGTACGACATCTCGGTGTCGGTCATGAGGGCGGCCCCCTCGGCGATCCGCACCGCCGTCTCGAAGTTGCGCCGAATGTCCTCGTAGTCCATCTCGCGGATGAAGTACCAGACGGAGGCGCTCGGCGGCACTACGTTGGGCTGGTCCCCGCCGTCCGAGATCACGTAGTGCGACCGCTGGTCGGGCCGCAGGTGCTCGCGCTTGAAGTTCCAGGCCACGTTCATGAGCTCCACCGCGTCCAGCGCGCTGCGTCCGCGCCAAGGAGCGCCGGCCCCATGCGCCGCCTCGCCCTCGAAGGTGAACTCGACCGACACCAGCCCCGTCCCGTTGCCCTGGCCCCAGCCGACGGACAAGTTGCTGCTCACGTGCGTGAAGATCGTCACGTCCACGCCCTCCAAGTACCCGTCCCGCACGAACCAGGCCTTGCTTCCCAACTGCTCCTCGGCGACCCCCGGCCAGAGCACGATCGTGCCCCCGACGCCTTCTGCCTCCATCACGTCCTTGAGCGCCAGCGCCGCGACCACGTTCACCGCCTGGCCCGAGTTGTGCCCTTCGCCGTGGCCCGGCGCGCCCGCCACCAGCGGATCGTGATAGGCGACGCCCGGCTTCTGGCTGGCCTTCGGAATGCCGTCGATGTCGGAGCCCAGCGAGATCACCGGCGAGCCCGATCCCCAACGCGCGAACCAAGCCGTGGGAATCCCGGCCGCCCCACGCTCCACCTCGAATCCGTTTTCTTCCAGGATGCCTGTGACGTAAGCGGAAGTCTCGACCTCCTGTTGTCCGAGTTCGGAGAAGGAGAAGATTTTGTCGATCATGACCTGCACCATCTTGGCGCGGTCGCTCACCCCGGCTTCGACGCGTTCCAGCAGAGGCGCGAGCTCGGCCTCGGACATGGACTGGCCGGCGGCAGGCCCCGCGGGCACGGCGACAGCGAACCCGGCGAGGGAGACGCACAATGCGGCTAGGGCGAAGACGGGCCGTGCGAGGACGGCAGGGGCCGGAATGGGGAGAGCGAGAATGGGACGACGCATGGCCGTGATTCCTCCAGTCGGACAGGGTTCGCTTGGGGAAGGGAAGGGGGATGCCGAACGGACAGCTTACGGCGGCCGGCTGGGTGGGGAAAGGCGGCGCCTGCTCCCGGCACTCTCGCATCTCAGTGGCACGATGGTGTATTGATGAATTTCGTCGAAGAAGGGATGGTGTCCGAAGTTGCCTATCGCGACGGTGGACAAGAATTCGTCAATATCTGGCGCCTCGCTCACACTCGCTAAGGCAGACCGTGGAACACCGAAAGGCGAGAGCCAGCGCCGATCCTTGTCCGAATCGGCCACGGCGCAGGATGTCCCAATTGTTCGAACGCTTCAGAAGCCCGTTGTCGTTGGCGATCTCGCTTTCACTTGCCTTGGCCTCGAGCGCGGTCGGCTTGGCGGCGGCGTCCCAGGAGCCCGTCGGCCAAGCCGCGCAACCCCGGGAGCCGGCCCGCCTCTACCAAGTGGGCGCTGTGCGGACGGACCGGCCCCCCGTCCTGGACGCCAAGCTGGACGAAGAAGCTTGGCGCGGCGCGGGCCTGATCGACCTCTTCGTCCAGCAGGAGCCCGACGAGGGCGCCCCGGCCACGCAACGCACCGTCGTGCGCGTCCTCTACGACGCCGAGACCATCTACCTCGGCATCACCGCCTTCGATTCGAGCGGCGCCGTGACCGCCACCGAGATGCGCCGCGACTCGGAGCGCATCATCGAGGAAGACAACGTCCAGATCGTCTTCGACACCTTCGAGGACTCGCGCTCGGCCTATATGTTCGCGACCAATCCCCTGGGCGCGAAGCTGGACCAGCAGGTCTTCAACGAGGGGGAAGGCGGGCACTTCGGGAGATCCACGTCCAACATCAACCGCGACTGGGACGGCGTGTGGCGCGTCGCGGCAGCCGCCGGACCCGAAGGATGGGTGGCCGAGATCGCCATTCCCGTGGTGACGCTGCGCTTCCCCAAGGCGGAGGTGCAGAGCTGGGGCTTCAACGTCATGCGCAACGTGGCCCGCATCAACGAGCAGTCCTTCTGGGCCCCGGTCCCGAAGGCGTACGGCATCACGCGCGTGAGCTTGGCGGGCACGCTCGACGGCATGGAGTCCCTGAACCGAGGCCTCGACCTGCGCGTGACTCCCTTCGCCACCGGCGGGGCCAACCAACTCTCCCTGGCGGAGGGCGGCACGCGCCGCTCGTTCGATCGCGACGCCGGCCTGGACCTCAAGTACGGAATCGCCCCCGGCGTCAACCTCGACCTCACCTTCAACACCGACTTCGCGCAGGCGGAAGTGGACGACGAACAGGTCAACCTGACCCGCTTCCCGCTCTTCTTCCCCGAGAAGCGCGACTTCTTCCTGGAGAACGCCGCGCAGTTCAACGTGGGATCGGCCACGCCCTTCAACCGGCTGGCGGACTTGTTCTTCACGCGCCGCATCGGCATTTCCGAGGCCGGCGAGACGGTGCCGATCGTGGGCGGCGCCCGGATGACGGGCCGGATGGGCAGGAACGACCTCGCCCTGCTCGACGTGCAGACGGACGGGGCGCACGGCAGATCGGGCGAGAACTTCTTCGTGGCCCGCTACGGCAGGCGCGTGTTCTCGCGTTCCCGGATCGGCGGCCTGTTCATCAACCGAGCGGAGACGGACGGCCCGCACTTCAACCGCACCTACGCGGCCGACGTGGCGCTTGCTCCGCACCCCGCGATGGCCGTCACCGGCTTCCTGGCGAAGACCCAGACGCCCGGCGCCACCGGCGGCGAGACCGGCAGCTACCTGAACGCCACGTGGCTGGACACGCGCTGGCGGATATACGGCGAGTTCGCCAGCTTCGGCGACGACTTCAATCCGGAAGTGGGATTCCTGCCCCGGGCGGGCATCCGCGTGTCCAAGCTGCACTTGGAGCGCAGCCCCAGGCCGGGACGCTGGGGCGTGCGCGTGATGTCTCCCATGGTCAATCTGACGCGCACCACGGACCAAAGCGGACGCCTGCTGTCGCGCCGCTGGCACTACATGGTGGGCACTCGCTTCGACAACGGCGCCTTCCTGAACGTGTGGTACAACGACCACTTCGAACGCCTGGACCGACCCTTCGTCCTGAACGGCGTCGAGATTCCGGCGGGCGACTACGACTTCGGCGAGTGGCGCGTGTCCTTCGACAGCAACCCGTCCCGGCGCCTCTACTACGGCGCGACCTATTCCCCGCAGACCTTCTTCGGCGGAACCCGAACCGACGCCAACGCTCGCCTCGGCGGCCGCCTGACCGACCAGTTCGCCGTCGAGACCCGCTACTCCCGCAACCAAGTCTCCCTGCCCGGCGGCGACTTCGAAGTGGACTTGGCCTCCCTGCGAATCGACTTCGCGATCTCCCCCGCCGCCACCCTGCGCTCCGTCGCCCAGTACAACTCGCTGACCGGCCAGCTCGGCGCGAGCGCGCGGCTGCGCTACACCTATGCCGCGGGAAGCGACATCTACATCGCCTACGACGAGGTGCGCCGCGACGACGTCCCGCTGGACCAGAAGATGGAGCGGCGGCTGGTGGTGAAGGCGACTTATATGGTTTCGCGGTAGGGGGTTACGGGCGACCTCCGAGCAAGTTCTTTTGCCATAGCTGTCCGAGCGAGTACTCGGTCAGCCAATGTTCGTAATCGGCCCGCTGGTGCCTCGTTATCTCCGTCTTGCCTTGTCTCAAGTCGAGAACGAACAATAGCGAGCCGCCTGACGTTAGGTGGGCTCCGACGATCTGACCGCCTTGAGCGTGTCTCCATTGAAGCGCGATTGTCCCATGGCGTTCTTCAAGGGCGAAGCCATCGAATATCGGCAGAATCCGCTTGATGTGCTCGCAAATGGCGCCATAGCGATCTGGATCGTCGTGTTCCAACTTGTGCAAGACGGCGGCCAAGTTGCCTCCATGACTGCCCAATTGAGCATCGTCGGTCGTGTCGCAAGTCTTCATGAACCAGGAATCAAAGAATGTGTCGTGAAACTGATATGCAGCCATATTGCGAAGCAGGTCGGAAACGGTTCTTGCTGCCTGGCGACTCACGCCGAGTTGCGCTGCTTGTTCTTCAGCACAAGCCTCGCGAATCTTCGCCTCGCCGTGTCCGCTGCCCAGGTGTTCCCAGCTCAGCTCCCCGGCTGAGCCATCGGGAGCGGACCGGTACCTCTCATCGACGAAGACGAAGCGATCTGGATGACCGCATGCGAGTTTGAATGCGTACTCTGCGGTCCCCTTGCCGGCTCCGATGACGATGTGGGCTTCCATGTGCCGCGTCGTGTTGCTTCCACCAAACAACTGATCGCTTGCGCCGCCGTTTCGCCGCACGAAGTCGTTCAACTTGCCAGATTTGAGCATCCGATGGACCATGACAAAGAAGTCAATGACGTTCGACTTCCCGGACCCGTTGGGACCGATCATGACGGCGGTGCGCGGCATGTCGGTGATTTCGACATCCGCCAACGACCGAAAGCCCTTGATGTGCAGGCGCTTGATTTGAGTCACGGCGCTGTTCTGCGGCCCGAGATGTCCGAAGGCCGGAAGGTGGCCGGGCCGTTCGCGTGCCCCATTGTCGTCGATTTGGGATTGCGAAGCAACCGCTTGACGGCCGATATTGCGATCATGGCCGAGAAGAGAGGGTTGGACGACCGCGCAGCCGTTGCCGAGTGGGAATCGGCGTGGGTCCGATGACGGGAGCCGAGTTCCTCCACCGCTTGGCCCGGGTCAGGACTGGGGCATGGAAGGGCCAGCGCGCGCCTCACAAGCCGCTTCTGCTCTTGTTGGCGCTCGGCCGGGTCGTGCAGGGGCGGAGGCGGCTCGTAGCGTTCTCGAGCATCGAGCCGGAATTGCGCCGTCTGTTGGTCAAGTTCGGGCCGCCGAGGGACGCGAGGCATCCGGTCTACCCGTTCGGAAGACTCCGGAACGACGGGCTCTGGGAGATTCCGGGGGACGGGTTGCTGGCGACCACGTCCAGCGGGAATCTTCACGTCAAGCAACTTCGGGAGCGGGACGTAGTTGGCGGATTCCCGAGGGAGGTCCATCAACTGCTCGCCGCCAACCCGAGCTTGGTTGTGACGGCGGCCGAGCAACTGCTTGCGCGGCATTTTCCGCCTTCGCACCACGACGGCCTTCGGGCGGCGGCCGGACTCCGCTGGGATTGGAGCGTGACCCAGCGGTACCCAGAGCAACCCGAAAGTGCGGCTTTCCGCACGCACGTCCTGGACGAGTACGGCCGGCGGTGCTCCATCTGCGATTTCGACGCCCACCTTGGCGACCGCGCCCTTGGATTGGACGCCGTCCGCCTCAAGTGGTCCTCCCACGGCGGCCCCAATGACGTTTCGAACGCGCTCGCCGCTTGCCTGCTCCACCAGAGGGCCTTGAACCGCGGTGCGCTCGGTCTCCAGCCCGACCGATCGGGCTACCGAGTCCTCGTCTCCGACAAGGTAGCCGGCTCCAGCCCGGCCACCGCCAGACTGCTCGACCTGCACGGCAGGCCCGTGAGTCGGCCGCGGACTCCAGCGCTGGCTCCGTCGGCTTCGTTCGTCGACTGGCACCGCAAGTGGGTGTTCCAGACGCCGCCACGTCTGGAAGAGATGGCGTAGGTCGTGGGCCTGGGCAAGACGGTTGAGCCCAGCGTGACGTGGGACGACCGTCCAGCCGTCGGCGCCCGCATCGAGGACATGCGCGAAGGGCAGGTTCGCGAGTTCCTTCGCGACGTGAAGAGCGGACTCCTGGACGAGCCCAGAGCTGAGAACATCTATCGCGATATGCTGCTCACGGCGAAGGTGAACGACCACGAAGTGCCTCGCAACGCTGGGCTCCTTTGCTTTTCGGCGAATCCGGCGACTTGGTTCCGCGGCGCCAAGATTGAAGTAGTCCAGTTCGCTACCGACCGCGCCGGCGACGTGCAGGAGGAGCGGGTCTTCGCCGGTGGCCTCTTGGACCAGTACCGCGGCTGCATGACCTATCTGGAGAACCGTTCGGTGAATCACCTTCAGAAGAGGGAGCACCGAAGTCAAATTCGGGCGTGGGTCAACTACCCGGTACAGGCGATTCGAGAGACTTTGGTCAACGCATTGTATCACCGTAGCTACGACGTGCCGCATCCAGATCCCACGAAGGTGTACGTCTTCCCGGACAGGGTCGAGATCATCAGCTATCCCGGCCCCGTGCAGGGCGTCGAGCGAGAGCACTTTGAGCCCGGGGCCACATTCAAGGGAACTCCCACCCGAAACCGCCGGATTGGGGAATTCCTGAAGGAGCTGAAACACGCGGAGATGCGGATGTCCGGGCTCGCGAAGATATACAAGGCCATGGAGGCCAATGGGTCGCCGTTGCCGCGGTTCGAGTTCGACGAAGAGCGGACCTACTTTCAGGCGACGTTGCCCGCCCACCCCGAATACGTGGTGCTGTCGGCCTTGCGAGACGCGGCCCACTTGCGTGCGCTGGGAGACGAAGACGATGCGCTTGGCCGCATTGAATCGGCATGGCGCGGCAACCGAGCGTCCGGGGTGCTCGCCGTCGAGTTGATCCGGGCCTACGCCAGGGCGGGCGAGATGGCCCGAGCCGAAGAGGTGTTCCGCACCTTCAAGGCCCAAGAACCGGCGGTCGCGGTTGCCCACGTCGCCAACGCCTTAGCCGAAGCCTTGGTGGCGAGCGGCGACCCCAAGCGGGCCCGCCAAATCCTCCAGCGGGCCGCGGCCACCTCGTCCGGCCGAGACGCCATGGAGTTGGCGCGGCTGCAAGAGCCGACGCGATGATAGGACTACTTGACTAGGCGCTTGAAGTCTTGGGCGGAAAAGACCACCGAGCCTGCCCAACCGCGACTTCCACGTCAGTAATGTGGAACTCCGAGCGGAACCTCTCCGCCTTCTCGGCTGGCGACGCGCATTCCAGAAACAGCTCGACGGCTTCCTTCAGGTTGTCGCGCGCTTCCTGGATGGTGCGACCCTGCGTAACCACGTCGAACTGGGGACACGTCGCGACGTACAGATCGCCCTCGCGCCCAATGATCGCGGCCAGCGTCTTGGTCACCGATCTTCTCCTTGGAGCCGATTCTCGGATACTTGGCCAGAAACCTAACCCACACCCAATCGCGTTCCTTGAGCCAATCCGAGCCCAATGCTACGCCGCGGCGGCTCCGAGCGGGGACGGCCCGCGATGGCGAGGCAGTTCCGACCTTTGACGTTGCGCTCGTTCTCGGTTACGCTGGCAGATTGTCGCCCGCCGCGTCCAACCAGATGCGCAAGTTGTTGTCGCCCGACCAGACCCGCGAACCGCCCTTGCTGAAAGGGCCGTGCGTGAGCCTGTCGCGACCGTTTCGTAAGGGGGGCGGCGGTGGACGAAAGGAGCCAACCATGATCCCCATCGCGCACCCGGCACGACGCCCCTCCGCTGAACAGTTGTCGCGCAAGGCCTTCCCGCGCAAGGCCTTGTGGACGCTGATCCTTGCCCTGCTTCTCGCCGCCTCCGCCTGCGACGACTTGGCGCGGCGCGAGCTGGTGGCCAAGGCCGGCGAGTGGACTCTCTCCGAAGACCGCTTGGCGGAGCTGCTCGTCCTGGCCCAGCCGTTTCCGCTGGATTCGGCGCCGGCGTTGGCGCTGGTTCGCCATTGGCAGGGGGCGGCGTCCCTGGCGCTGCGCACGGCGGCGGGCGACTCCCTTCTCGGGTCCGAGGCCCTGGCGGAGGCCTCGTGGCTGGACCGGCGGGAGGCGCTGCTGGCCGCCGACCGCGAAGAACGGCTGGGGGCGCAGGGCGTGCTCGCGACGGGAGCGGTGGACAGCGTCTTTCACGAAGGCTCGCTGCGGCTCGTGGCCCACGTCCTGCGCAGGGTCGGCCCGGAGACGTCGTCGTCGGAACGGGTGCAGCAGCAGCGGACGGCGGAGGGCATCGTCCAGTCCTTGGCGGACGGCGGTTCGTGGACCGATGCGGTGGCCCAGAGCCAGGACTCGGAGTCTCGCGGCGCTTCCGGGGTGCTCGGTTTGGTGGCGCGAGGGGACTTGCCCACGGGCCTGGAGCTTGCCGCCTTCCGCCTGCAGCCGGGCCAGATCTCCGGGGTAGTCCAAAGCCGGGCCGGCTTTCACGTTGTCTATCGCCCCCGGTTGGACGAGGTGCGGACGCTCTTCGCGGGCCGCTTGCGCGAACGAAGGCTGGCGGAGGCCGACGCCGCGGGGGGCGAACGGGCGCGGGCCGAGCGCGACCTGCGGGTCGGGCAGGGGGCCGCCGAGACGATGGGCCGGATCGCTGCCGAGCCCGCGGACTGGCTGAACTCGACCCTTCCCTTGGCCGAATGGGAGGGCGGGGCGCTCGCCGCTGCCGTCGCCGCCCGCTACGCCATTTTCCTGCCCCTCGAATCCAGGGCGGAGCTCGCCGTCGCCGGGGACGAAGCGCAGGCGGGCCTGGTCCGAGAGCTGGCCACCCGCGAACTCCGCCTGACCGACCTGCGGCAACGGGGATCGTCGCTGGACGCCGTCTCGGAAGACGTCATGGCCATCGCCCACGCCGACGAAGTCGACTACTGGACCCGCGCCTTGGAGACGGACGCTCCCGACGGGCCCTCCCGCGAAGCCTTGGCCCGCCACATGGAGACCGTCGTTGCCCGGCGCGGCCAGAACCGCTCCCTGTCGCCCCTGTTCGAAGCTTGGTTACTGAACCGGGCAGACGCCGAACTGCGCCTGGGTGGCATCCAGGCCGCCATCGCCAAGGCTCGCCGCATGTTGGAGGACGCCGGATCGTGAGTCCGCCCCGCGCGACCGCGTCCCGGCGACGCACCTTGTAGCGTAGCCTGAGCTGGCGTAGAATCCCTTCTTCGAGAAGACCCGCCCCGCACGAAAGAGAGGCCGGCAGCATGAGACGTTTGGAGATCGCAAGGACAACATTCCCCTTGGTCCTGGCCTTGGCCGCCGGTTGCGGCGCCCCGCCGGATCAAGCCGGCGACGGTGCGGAAGAGGCTGGAGCAGGGCAGGCCGAGACGGCGGAAGAGGCGCCCGCCAATCCGCGCTTCGGCATGTGGGAGCTGGAGACCGACCGGCCCGCCCCGTACCGCAACGTGATGACCTACGAGCCCTACGGCGACGGCGGCATGAAGATCACCGTCGCCACCACGGGCGAGGACGGCGAGACGTCCGAGTGGGGCTACGTGACGATGTTCGACGGGGTCTTCCGCCCGGTGGAAGGGCAGGAGGGGGCCTTCACGGCGGTCGAGGTCGTGGACGAGCGCACGAACCGCATCCTCAACCAGCGGGACGGCGAGGTCTACCAAGTCGTCGTCAACGTCTTGTCCGAAGACGGGGCCAGCATCGACAACGAGTACCGGCGGACGCTCGAGGACGGCACCGAGCGCGTCAGCCACGCCGTCTACCGGCGGATTCAGTAGAGCGGCTAGGCCGGGTCGTCCTCGACGAATCCCGGGAGCGGGAACATGCTGGGCGGCGCGCGCATCAGGAAACGCGGGATTTCGGCGCGGAACACCGACCCGTCTTCCTCGCGGAAGTGGTAGAAGCCCTCCATGTATCCGCTCTCGCCCTCGAGCTGGCAGAAGCTCTCGTACTTGTGGACTGCACCCGGCTCCAGGACGGGGGACCGTCCCACCACGCCTTCGCCTTGCACTTCTTGGTTCCCGGCTATCGGGTCGTGAATCTTGAGGTGGCGCCAGAACAACTGCGCGGGGACTTCGCCGATATTCTCTATCCGCACGAAGTACGCGAAAACGTATTGATCGGGAGGAGTCGAATGACGCGGCGAGTACACGGGGTCCACGGTGATGAGCATCCGGTCGGAGCACAACGGCGGACGGCGGCGCGGCCGCGGGGGCGCCCGGTTGGGCGAGCTTCCGGCGGCACCGGTGGGCGGATTTCCGTCGGGATCGGTCGGCGGGCCACCAGCGGAGCCGGCCGGCCGGCCTCCACCGGAGTTCGTCGCCGGGCCTTCGGCGGAGTCCGTCAACGGGCCTTCGGCAGGGAGCTCGGGCGCGGCGCCGTCACGTCAGGGATGTCCTTTCTCGAGGGATCGCGTGGCACACATAGAATATACCCTTGGAGGCGCGTTCCCAACGGCGGGGGCGAACCGGCGCGTCGGGGGCGGCGCCGAAGCGGCCTCTGGGCGATGGCGATCTTGGCCGGCGTGGCCGCGACTGGATTCGCCTTCTCGTTGGGGGCGGCCTCGGCTCACTTCGGCCTGGCGAAGTCGGAGCCGGAGGAGGGCGCCGCCGTCGAATCGCCGGAAGAGATCACGCTCTGGTTCACCCAAGTGCCTGCCGACAATTCCATCGCCGTGCGCTTGGTCGACGGCGGGGGCGCGCTCGTGGAGACGGACTCTCTGCACCAGGACGCCGGGGATCGCAAGATGTTCCGCCTCGAGGTGGGCCGGCCGCTGGAGGCAGGCGAGTACTCGGTGCGCTGGCGCGGCATCGGGCAGGACGGACACGCCGTGAGGAGCGACTTCTCGTTCTCGGTGCGAGCGCGTTAGCGGGGGCGGTCGCCGGCTGGCTGCTCTACGCGGCCGTGATCGGGGCGTGCGGCGCGGTCGCGACGCGCTGGATCGCGGCGCCGCGGGTGTCCGGAACGGCCAAGCGCCTGCTGGTGCAAACGGCGGCCCGCGTGGGGCTTGCGGCGGGCGTTTGCCTCCCCGTGGCGATGGCCGGCCTGCTCTGGCGCCAGTTCGCCGATTTCCGGGACCCGTTTTCGCCTTGGGCCGGGGAGCTTCGGCTTCTGGTCGCGGGGACCTCGTGGGGCCGGGCATGGATCGGTGCGACGGCGGCGGCTCTGGCGGCGTTGACGGCCTTCGTGCTCGTGGCGGTTCGGGAGGCGGGCGCCGACGAGGGCCGGGCTAGGGGCGAGAGTTCGGCTGCGGACAACGGGGCGGCGTGGCGTTGGGCCGCGGCTGCCGCGCTCTCGGGCGGGCTGTGCGTCTTCACCGCGTTCGCCGGACACGCCGCCGGCACGGGCGTCCGCTGGCTTTCCCTTCCGGCGGACGCGATTCACGTGCTCGCCGCGGGCGCGTGGACGGGGGGACTGCTGGTAGTGGTCGCTACGGAGCGGGCGGCGCGACGGGGCGGGGGCGCGTCGGCGCTGCCCGCAATCGTGCCCGCCTTCTCGCCCTTGGCGCTCGGGGCGGCCGCCGTCTTGGCCTGCACGGGCGCCGTCCTGGCGTTCCTGCACCTCGGATCGCTTCCGGCGCTCGTGCACACGGCGTGGGGCCGCACGTTTCTGGTCAAGCTTCTCCTGGTGACGGCGGTGTTGGCCCTCGGCGCGTGGAACTGGAAGCGCCTCGGGCCCGCTCTCAACCGCCCCGGCGGCCCGGATGCGTTGCGCCGCGCCGCCGTCGCCGAGCTGGCGCTGGCCCAGGCCGTCGTGCTCGCGACAGCCTTGCTGACCGGGTTCTCGCCCCCGGCGAGCGGTTCCGGGGGCGCCACCGGACACTGACCCATCGGAGGAGGCGCGTGCCGTCTTCCCCGGGAACCAAGAGCCCGGCCCGGCGGCCGAGCCGGCTTCGGCGTCGTCGGGTCCGCCCGCTACCGAACCCGCCGCATCGCCATGCCGGACGGCCCGCTGGCGCGGGGCGCCGGCTTCCGACACCTTCCTTCCGGGGGCGACACATAGGCTTTGCGACGCAGGGCTCGCGGCCGTCTCCAGGGATCAGAGCCGAGGCAAAATGGAATCGTTGCTGACGTTGTTCGAGAGCTGGCCGCGAGTCCTGGCGGGGCTCGGGATCTTGGTGGTCGTCGCGTTCGCCGCGAAGTGGATCGCGTCGCGCCTCTTGGCTGGGGCCGTCCGCACGCTGGCCGCGCGCACGCGCACCACCTGGGACGACCGCTTGGTGGGCCGCCAGGTCGTTTCCCGCCTCGCCCGCACCGTGCCCGCGCTCGCCGTCTACGCCGGGATCGGTCCCGCCTTGGGCATGACCGGCGCGCAAGCGGAGGCCGCTGCCGCGACGGGGGGAGCCGCGGCGTTCCTCTTCTGGACTTGGATGGTCGTGCGCACCGTCGCCGCCGCCTACGCCGTGCTCGTCGTCGCCCGGGCCTTCAGCGCGGCGCTGGACGCCGTCAACGACATCTACAACGACACGTACGCGGACGCCAAGTCCGCCCCCATCAAGGGATACCTGCAGGTCGCCAGCCTCCTGGGCTACCTCGCGGCGGCCATCACCATCGTCTCGATGGTCGCAGGAGTTTCGCCCGTAGTGTTGCTGTCCGGGCTCGGCGCATTGGCCGCCGTGCTCATGCTGGTCTTCAAGGACACGATCCTGTCGCTCGTGGCGAGCGTGCAGATCATGTCCAACGACATGATTCGGATTGGCGACTGGGTGGAGATGCCCCAGGCCGGCGCGGACGGCGACGTCATCGACGTGGCCCTGCACACGGTCAAGATCCAGAACTGGGACAAGACCATCTCCACCATCCCCACCCACAAGTTCATCAGCGAGTCGTTCCGGAACTGGCGGGGGATGGCGGACGCCGGCGGCCGGCGAGTCAAGCGCTCGCTTCGAATCGACCAAGGCTCGGTGCGCTTCCTGACCGACGACGAGATCGAGAGGCTCTCCCAGCGCGAACTCCTCCGCCCCTACATGACCGAGAAGCTCGGCGAGATCGGCGAGCACAACGAAGCCCGCGCGACCGCTTCCGACCCCGGCGTCGCCCCCGAAGTCCGCCGCCTCACCAACCTGGGGACCTTCCGCGTCTACGTGCAGAAGTACCTGTCCGCGCATCCCAACACGCACCAGGACATGACCCTCATCGTGCGGCAGCTGGCCCCCGGCCCCCAAGGCGTCCCCATCGAGATATACTGCTTCTCCTCCGACACCGCCTGGGCCTCCTACGAAGCCTTCCAAGCCGACATCTTCGACCACCTGATCGCCGTGCTGCCGGAGTTCGGACTGAGGGTGTTCCAGTCGCCGACGGGCGCGGACTTCGGGAGGGCGATGGGCGAGACGCGAAACGAGGGCGCGACTCGCAGCTAGGCGAGCCGGCCTGTCGCCAACGCGCTCGGCCGGTCGTTCGCGTGCTCAGCCGTCCGTCGCAGGCTTGGGCGCACCCCCGTGCTCCTCGAACCACTTCATCAAGTAAAGCTGGGTCCGCATGAAGTTGGACGGCTTGGAGCTGGTTCCGTGGTATTCGCCGTGGAAGCGGATCATCTTCGTGGGGACGCCCAGCTGCTTCAGCGCTTGGTAGTATTCCTCCGTTTGGGCCATCGGGGTGCGCAGGTCGAGTTCGCCGGTCATGAGGATGGTCGGCGTGGTCACGTTCTGGACGTACATCAGGGGCGAGTGCTCCAGGTACTTGTCCGGGTTGTCCCAGGGGTAGCCGTGGTAGCGGTAGTAGCCCCACACCGTGATGTCGGCGTTGCCTGCGAAGCTCATCCAGTTGATCACGGGACAGCGGACGCCGGCGGCGGCGAACCGGGTCGTGTGTCCGATCACCCAGCTTGAGAGGACGCCGCCGCCGCTGCATCCGGTCACGTACATCTGGTCCTCGGCGACGTAGCCTCGCTCGAGCAGCGCATCGACGCCGGCCATCAGGTCGTCGTAGTCCACCGACGGGTAGCCGTTGTCGATGGCGTTGCCGAAGTCCGTGCCGTACCCGGTGCTGCCGCGGGGGTTTGTGTAGAGGGTGACGTATCCGTTGGCGGCGAAGTTCTGGTACGGGTAGCTGAAGCCGACGTTGTACATGCCGTGAGGGCCGCCGTGGATGTGCAGGATCAGCGGATACTCGCGGCTCGGATCGAAGTCGGGCGGCTTGACGATCCAGCCCTGCGCCTGCGTCCCGCCGGTCGACTCGTACCATATCTCCTCGACTTCCCCCAGCTGCTTCCCGGCAAGCACGTCGGCGTTGACTTCGGTGAGCCGCCGAATGTCGCCCGCGCCGTCCAGTTCGTAGGCCACCACGTCGCCGGGCTCGTGGGGCGACGTGAGAACTCCCACGGCCTGCCCGCCCTCGGTCGCCGAGGACAGCGACAGCATGTGCACGCCTTCGGTGACCTGCCGAACGTCCCCCGAGCGCGATGCGAAGTGCACGTTCATGGTTCCGCGGTCGCCGGCCGTGAAGTAGACGCCGCTGGAGTTGGCGGCCCAGCGGAGCGCGCCCACGTCCCTGTCCAGACCGCCGGAGGCCAAGCGCGCGTTGCCGCCGTCGGCGTCCATCATGTACAGGTCGGTGGTCTTGTACGTCTGGGACGTCCAGGGGTAGCCGGCATAGGCGATCGTGCGTCCGTTGGGCGAAACCTTGGGATTGGCCCACGGCCCCTTCTCGGACGTCAGTTGCCGAATCTCCATGGTGGCCAAGTCCATGGCGTAGACGTGGGACTCCCGGTAGCGGTCGTCCGCGTCCTCCATCAAGCCGTCGAAGACCAGCGTGCCGCCGTCGGGCGTGAGGTCGTAGCCCACGTTGCCGACGCCGGAGACGAAGGTGGCGCCCGCGTTCCACGAGCCGCTGGTGAGCTGCTGGGCGGTGCCGCCGTCGCTGGGCACGCGGAACAGGTGCGTGAAGCCCTCTTCGAGGAAGCCGATGCGGTCGAAGCGGTAGTGGATGCGGTCCACGATCCTGGGCGTCGGCGTCCAGGTGGCTCCCTTCGGAGCGGCCGGGAGGTCGATCGGCCAGGGCTCGGATTCGGGGACGAAGCGCTGGAAGTAGACGTGCATCCCGTCGGGCGACCACTTGAAGTTCGACGGCGCCTCCGTCTCGCGGGTGACTTGGCTCGTCGCGCCCTCCGCGTCCATCCAGCGGACGTGTATCTGGGGACCCTCGGGGCCGCCCTCGCCGCCGGGCGCGACGAAAGCGAGCCGCGTGCCGTCCGGAGACCACCGCGGGCTCGATCCCTCCAGCAGAAAGCGGTTCCGCCCACCGTCGGCGTCCATGATCCACACCGCCGACCGGAACCGATCCTCCATCTTGTCGACCCACGATCGGGTGTAGACGACCTGGCTTTCGTCCGGCGACATCTGCGGATCGGACACCCGCTCCATGTCCAGGTAGTGGCCCACGGTGAGCAGGTCGGCTGCGGGGGTCTCCTGGGCGACGGCGGGCGCCGGGGCGGAGAGGGCGACCAGGGCGGTGGACACGGCCACGCAGAACGCGATCGAGGCGAACGTGGTCGGGGTGGCGACGAAGGCGGGGGCGGGTCTCGTCTTCATGGGTTCCTCCGAATAGCAAGTGGTCGGGGTGCGTTGGCTTGGGAACGTGCGCGTGCGTTCATCCTAGGGCGTGCGTCCATCGTAGGGCGTGCCGAACCGATTGGCGAGGGGCGAGGAATCGCGCGTGGCCTAGCGCGAGAGGGACGCCTCTCCTCACAAGAGAGGAAGCTGGCTGGCCACGCCGCAACGCAGTTCGGGCAGCCTCTCCACAAGGGCTTCGGCGGGGAACCGCGCCAGTTCCCGAGGCTCGACCTTGTGCAGTCCGCCGCCGTAGACTCGTCCCCCGGAATGCCATGCCACGTCCACGATTCGGCGAAGCGACTCCCAGACGGTGGTCTGCACGGAGACGTCCTTCATCATCCGCGGGAGTCCGCCCTTCGGGTACAGCATGAGGTAGACGTTGGTGGCGATGGCCCGCGACCGGTTGAGAATGACGCGAAACGGCGCCTTGCCGCTGGCGGAACGACCCATGTAGGTGCAAAGGAACGGAGCAGGATCGCGATGTTCCTGCGCGTACCAGGGATCGCGGCGCAAAGCCAAGTAGCCCTTGTGAACGCCGGTCGCTTCGCCGGTCGCGACGTACGCGGCGGCCTCCGGCGCGTTTTGGGCCAAGTCGGCGCGGGGCATGCGACAGTCGAACAAGAAGAGCCTCTCGTCCAGATCGGGATGCCCGTTGCCCGCCGAATTCACGATGTCGCTGCCGAGGCGGCGTGGGCTGGGCAGGATCGGCGTCAAGAAGCGCGGCGGGATTGGCAAGGCGGCGATTCGAGCCTCGTCCAGCACGAAGAAATGGTTGGCGCCTGTGACGACGCCGCGCCGAATCGAGAAAAAGTCCCCCAACGTCGCGCCTGAGCCTGCGCCTGGCGCCTCCGCCCCGTCGGCGACGCCGTCGAGTACCGGCCGGTCCTCCATCTCCACGCGAGAGCCGATTGCCGCGGGGAATTGCGTCCACTTCCGTGCAAGCCGAAGCTCGGTTCGCCTCACGCGGCATCCCGTTCTCGGCTTGGCGATCGACCCGCCGAACGTGAATTCCGGGTCGAGGCCGCTCGAAGGCAGTCTGTTGCGGAACCAGACGATAGCGGAAGACACAAGAGCGTCGCCGAACTGAACTTGGCTGGGATCAAAGCGATGAACTCGAAGCAAGTCGACGTGGTCCAGCAAGTAGTTCTTGAGGGCGGAACCGTAGTTCACATCCATGAACTCGCTGGGGATCAGCCACACCGAAAGACTGCCGGGCTTGAGCCACTTGTGGCTTAGAAGCATGAAGTACACGTAGAGGCCCGCCAGCCCGGACACGCGAATGCCCAAGTCCTTCTCGACTACGCCCGCCAAACGAACCTTCGCGGCAGGCTGCATGTGATGATGCCGGACGTAGGGCGGATTGCACACCAACAAGTCCGCGAGTTCCGGGCCGTCCGCGCGGGGCTTGGCCGTCGTGAAGTCTCCAAGCTGGAGATGGAAGCCGGCCGGTGCCCAAAGCTCTTGCGCTGGTGTGCCGTAGTGAGCGTCGATCTCGTGCCCTCGAGCGGTCTTGACGACGCCAGGGGGAAAGACACGAAGCAACGCCGAATAGAACGCCCCCGTGCCGAACGCCGGGTCCATGAACACGATTCTGCCGTTTGCACCAAGCATGTGTCGCGCCGTGCGAACGATTTCCAACGCAAGAGGCCCCGGCGTGGCGAACTGGCCCAAGGCGTTTCTCTCCTGGCGCGTCTTGCATCCGTCCAGGGCCGCCTGCAGTCGCTCCCGTTGCCGTTCGAGGTGGCTCACAGGCCGAACTCCGCCAAGTCGCCGACGCGATGCTCCCAAACCCAGTCGATGCCCTCCGCCGCTTCGTACCCCAGATAGCCGGAATCAAAGTAGCCGCCGAGAAACAGCACGAAACGGGCAAGCGGACCATACCGCTTTCTCATGTGTCGCGCCTTCGCCGCCTCTTCCTTTCGTCGCTTGTTGACGTTGGCAAAATCGCCTGCCGACTTCGCCTCGACGAACAGCGGCAGATCACCGGCGCGGGCACTACTGGACCGAATCACGACGTCTACGGGAATGTTGACAACCCTGGCACCTGTTCCGTCCATCCAACCCTGCACAGTCATGCGAAAAGCGAACGTACCTGGGAGCATCGCCGTCGGTTCCATCAGCTCACTTGTCGGCAGCAAACGATACCCGCGGCTCTCTAGCCAGTCGCGGATCCTGCCAAGTTGTCTCTCTTCCTGGGCGTTGCGAATGATCGGATG
Source organism: Longimicrobiales bacterium (assembly GCA_958295645.1). Lineage (GTDB taxonomy): Bacteria > Gemmatimonadota > Gemmatimonadetes > Longimicrobiales > Gaopeijiaceae. The sequence goes on along the minus strand of OY282361.1, from coordinate 1,418,080 downwards.
GGCGACGGCTCCGCAAAGCCGGTCCGCCACGACCATTGCTGCCCGGCGGGCCTCGTCGCCCGTGGGAAGCCGCTGTTCGGAAATCCATGGACAGATGTCGGCGTCCATCAATCGCCCGACGACTCGACAGATGCGAGCTAGGTCGTCCTCGACTTCGGCGGCAGCCATCCGCTCGGGCAATGCCGCCTTCTTCTCCATCGTCTGAACCAGATTCCTGCCTACGCCCGCGATACCGACGAGGCGATCACGGGCCAAGGGAGGGCAGGTTGCCATTCGAAGGGTCGGCAGGATCCCCGGATCATTCATCAGGACGTCCGGGCTCACGTGGGCGAAGTTGCCCGTCTTGGCCATGGCGTCCCGGACGTCCGCGGTTGCTTTCGTGCGTTGTTCGCGAAAGGCCGCCGGCGCGCTCGCCAAGAACCACCGATTGAATGCGTCAACGGACGCGGCGATGTCCGCCTTCCATCGCTCCGGCCTGTTCATGTTGACGGCCATGATCTGATCTCTCTCCTCCGGCTCGGGCGACGGACGCGCCCCCTAAAGATAGCCGGGCAGGCCTTGGGCGGCGACATGGCGGTGGAGCCGACGGACGCGCCTGGGCAACCCGCGGCCAATTGTCGACGCAGAGACCCTTGCCGCAACCGGCCGTCGCGCCCGCCCACGAAATCCGGGCGGCGACTCGGTGCACGGAGACTGGAGGGCAGGCCGTCGTGCTGGCTCGACCGTGGGTGGGCGTCGTTTAGGGCGTGCTGTCTGGTCGGGACGACCCTGCTGGGCAGACCATGCCGTCGCCGGACAACAACCGGGATATCCTCAGTCTCGCCAAGGTGCCAGCTTGCCCGTTTCGGATAGCGTTACGATGTCGGCCTGTGCCAAGCCGCCGAATCGGTTGCGCGGGCGTGTGCCATGCGCGAAGGCGTGGCGAGCGAGATTGGAGCGGGTCGTGCAGAAGAGCGGCAGGCACGGCAGATAGGCTTGGCCGATTGCAGGCGGGGACTAGGTGATATGTCGCCGTTGAACGAAAGTCAATGACCACGCGGACGCATCACGCCGCAGGCAGCCCATGCTTCATCGCCCACTCCATCGCTTCGGCGAACCGGTCGAGTTCCTCCAGCGTGGTGTAGACGCTCGGGGAAATCCGCAGGCCGTTGCACTCCTCGTGTCCGATGGGGACGTTGATGATGCGGTGTTCGGCCCACAGCCAGTTGCTGAGCTGGGCGGTGTCCAGTCCGTCCACGTGGACGTTGGCGATGCCGCAGGCGAAGCCGGGCTTCTGGCTGGTGTTGAGGCTGACGCGGTCGTTCTCCAGGAGCCGGTTCGCCCAGTAGTCGCGCAGGTAGGTGAGGCGGGCGGTCTTGCGGTCGCTGCCGATGCCTTGGTGAAAGGTCAGAGCTTCGCCGATGGCCAAGTAGTTGGCCGCGGGGTGCGTGCCGATCTCCTCATACTTGCGGATGTCGTCGTCCATCGGATCGGGTGCGGCCATCAGCGGCCAGATGCTGGAAATTTCCTCTTTGCGGACGTAGAGGAGGCCGGTTCCGTGGGGGGCGAACAGCCACTTGTGCAGGCTGGTCGAGTAGTTGTCGCACTCCAGTTCCGGCAGTTTGAAGCTGAAGTGGGCCATGGCGTGGGCGCCGTCCACGATCACCGGCACGTCGTGTCGCCGGGCCATCCGCACCACGTCGCGCACCGGCAGGATCTGCCCGGTCAGATTGATCATGTGGCACATGAGGATGAGGCGCGTGCGGGGCGTGATCGCCTCTTCGAACCGCCGCACCACCTCCGCGGGGTCTTCGGCTGGCACCGGAATCTTGATCTGCCGCATGACGATGCCCTCCCGGCGCTCCCGCTGGCGGAAGGTCGTGAGCATGCGGCCGTAGTCCTGGGTCGTCGTCAGCACCTCGTCGCCCGCCTCCAGGTCGTAGCCGAACTGGCAGGCCTGGAGGCCTTCGGAAGCGTTGCGGGTGAAGGCGACTTCCTCGGCGTCCACGCCCCACTCGCGGGCCATGCGGGCGCGCACGCCCTCGCGTTGGGGCTCCAGGATCTTCCACATCGTGTACGTGGGCGCCTCGTTGGAATAGTCCAGATGGCGCTTCATCGCGTCCTGGACGAAGGCGGGGGACGGACTCACGCCGCCGTTGTTCAGGTTGACCAGCGTGCGGTCCACGGTGAAGGCGCGCGCCACCATGGCCCAGTAGGTCTCGTCGGACGCGACCGTCGCCGGGTCGCCGGGGTAGGCGCGGAACTCGGACGCGATCTCGGCGGCTTCGGCCCTCAGCGCCGGCAGGCAGGACGCGCCCAGCGCGGCGGTGGCTCGGCCGAGGAAGTTCCTGCGGCTGGCGGTTCGGCTGGCCGTGCTCGTCGTGGTGGCCATGGGGCTTCTCCTCTCTCGTGCCGTGTCGGGCCATGGGGGAAAGCACGCCGGACATGGAGTGCGGTCTCCCGGATGCGGCGTCACCATAGCGCGCGTCGCCGGGCGTAGCAAGATTGCGGCGTTGTGCTTGCCGGCCCGGGCGCGTTGCCGTAATCTCGGGGATCCGGGGAGGAATTCGTTCAGGTGCGGGAGATCGTTCGGAGCGTGGTCCCATGACAGCACGTGCGAGTTGCCGAATCGTGGCCATCGGTTGCGTGCTGGCCCTGGCCGGGTCGGCGCGGGCTGGCCAGCTCCCGCGGTGGAGCGTAGCCGATCGTCCTCTTGCGGAAGTCGGCCGGAACGACGGTGTCGTGCTGGGAGACGTACAGGGAGCCGCCGTGACGGCCGACGGAGGCGTGCTGTTGGTGGATCAGCAGTCCGCGCAGATTCTGCGGCTGTCTCCCGCCGGCCGGGGGGTCGAACCGCCTCCGCGTCAACTGCCCCCGCAATGGACCCTGGCCGATCCTCCCGTCTTCGAAGTCGGCAAGGACGGCAACGTGCTCTTCGAGTACGTGGGAGACGCCGCCGTCATGGCCGACGGGAGCGTATTGGTGGCGGATCGGGGGCCGCGCCAAGTTCTGCGATTGTCGCCGGACGGGGAGGTGGTTGATGTCCTGGGCGGGTTGGGACGGGGGCCGGGCGAGTTCCGTTGGCTCCAACACGTCTTCGCTTTGGCCGACACGATCGTGGCGTACGATTCCGGACTGCGGCGGGTCACCGTCTGGCATCCGGGCGCCGAGGATCCGGAAGTCCAATCGTTGCCCCAGATGGATGGCGTGCCAACGACGTTGAAGGCAGTTGCGTCGTCCAAGGATTGGCTTCTCGAGTCGAATTCGTATCCTTCGCCCGACGCGGAGCCGGGCCTGATGGAACGAGAGCGCGAACTCCTTTTCTTCGACGCCGTCACGCAAGAAACGGCGTCCTTGGGCGTGCGGCATGTCGGCTACGACTACCTCCTCCAGATCGAAGGCGGCAACTTGGCGAACAGCCTGTGGTTTCTTGGCGGGGCGCAGACCGCGGCGGCCGGCGGCAAATTGCTGTTCGCGCCGATGGACGAAGCGGTGCTGGAAGTGTGGCCGCCGGGCGGGCGTTCGCCAGAGCGCCGCGTGGCGTTGCCTGTCGCCCGGGCTCCATACGGCCGGGAGGCGATTCGAGCGTTGAGGGCCAAGGAATCGTCGGCAGCATCCGGCGAGGACGCCGTGCTGGTCCGGAAGCAGTTTGACGGAGTGCTGGACGAGCTGCCGGCGCTGGCGCCATCCATTCTGCGGATGGTGCGGATGGGGCGCGACGTGTGGGTTCAGCCATTCTCGCCCGATCTAGATGGGCAACCGGACTGGCTCGTCGTGGATCCTGGTACGGGGACGGTGCGGGCGACCGTGACCGTTGGCCAGGATTGGACCCTTCTCGGGGGCTCGGACGAGGTGGCGGTGCTCCTGGGCCAAACCGAAGAGCTGGAGGAGCAGTTCGTGCAAGCACGAGGGATCGTGCGGGCTCGTGAGTGAGCGGCGAACTGTCCGAACTCCCCATCTCGGCACGAGTTGTGCACAGGTTCGGAGAATCGTCCGGCCTCAATGATTCGAGTCCGGTTCCTGGGCACGGCCGCGGCCCGCCCGACGGTCGCCCGAAACGTGGCTGGGATCGCCGTCCACCGCACAGGGCGCGCGGCCGGTCTCAACGTCGAAGCCGAAACCGTCCTGTGGGACTGCGGCGAGGGCACTCAGCGCCAGCTCATGCGGTTCGGCGCCGGCTTTTCGTTCTCGCACGTCTTCGTCACGCATGCGCACGCGGACCACTTCCTGGGACTTCCTGGCCTCCTGCGAACCATGGGGTTGCAGGGCCGGCAGGAGGACCTGACGGTGTACGGGCCGCCGAGCGCGCGGGCCGTGCTGCAGACCGCCGTCCAACTGGGGGTCGGCAAGCCCACGTTTCGCGTGGAGGTGCGGGGAGTGGAGCCGGGAGAGAGGATCGCCTTCGACGGCTGGTCGATGCACGTCTTCCGCGTGGACCACGGAGTGCCTGCGGTGGGATACGCGCTGGTGGAGGAGGCTCGTCTAGGCCGCTTCGACATTGAGCGTGCGCGTGCCCTGGGTATCCCGGAGGGGCCGCTTTTCGGGCGGCTGCACCGGGGCGAGACCGTCGAGATCGAGGGCCGCTCGGTGTCGCCGGCCGACGTGGTGGGTCCGTCGCGGCCGGGACGCAAGGTCGTCTATGCGGGAGACACGCGGCCTTGCCGAGAGACGGTCTCGATGGCTCGGGGCGCCGATCTCCTCGTCCACGAGGCCACGTTCGCGGCCGAAGAGGGCGTGCGCGCCCGCGAGACGCGCCACTCCACCGCGGCCGAAGCCGCCGAGGTCGCAGCCCGCGCTGGTGCGGGACGGCTCGTCCTCACCCACGTGTCGGCCCGCTACTCCGACCGGCCCAGGGTCCTGGAAGCGGAGGCCAGAGACGTCTTTCCGGCATCCGTCGTCGCGCACGACGGCCTCTTGGTCGAAATCGGCTTCCGCGACTAGACGGGCCCTTGGGGAAGTGAAGCCCACGTGTCGTCGTGCGGAACGTGCCCTGTGCTCGATACGGACGATTGGATGGATGGGGCGGAAGTCGATGTCGCCGAGCCCCCCGGATTGGCCCGTGCCTGTCGGCGGCGCTGTGGTCGTCGTGGGCCTGGGGGCGATGGGGGGCTCCGTCGCCAAGGCGGCGATGGCGCGCTTTCCGCAGGTCTCCGTGCAGGGGGTCGACCCGTCGCCGGAGAACGCGGGCTTGGCGGCTCGCGACGGAGTGGAGGTCGTCGGCGGGCTCGGCGAGTGTCGGCTCGCCAGCGCGGTCGTTGTATACGCGGCGCCGCTGGATGCCGTCGCCTCGCTCGTCGCGGCCGAGGCCAGGCAGTGGAGCCGCGCCGCCCTCGCCACCGACGTGGCGAGCCTCAAGGCGCCCGTCCTCGCCGCGGCCCGGCACGCGGGCTCCGGGACGTTCGTGGGCGCCCACCCCATGTGCGGCTCCGAGTCCGCTGGGTACGCGGCGGCACGCGCCGACCTGTTCGAGGGCGCAACGGTCTGGCTCTGTCCATCGGCTGAAGAGGCGGCTGCGGACGCCGGGCGTGACGCCGAGAGCGAGGCGGCCGCAAGCGACGCGGGCGTTTCCACGACAGACGCGGTTGCCCGCGCGAAGGCCTTCTGGGGGGCGCTCGGGGGTCGGCCTCGAGTCGTGGACCCTGCGTGGCACGACCGAACCATGTCCCGCGCCAGCCATCTGCCCCAGCTGGTTGCCTGGGCGCTGGCCGGGGTGCTGGCGGCCGAAGGCGTGTCCCGCGCCGACCTGGGTCCGGGAGGGCGCGGCATGACCCGGCTCGCCGCCTCGTCGCCGGAGATGTGGCTCCCGTTGCTTGAAGCGGCCGCAGCAGACGACGCCGAAGCGCTGAAGCGGCTGGAAAGAGCGCTCGCCGGGGTGCGCGAAGCGCTGGCGGACGGCGACGAGGCCGCCTTGCGGACGGCGATTCGGAAGGCGGGGCTGTGGGCGGCCGAACGGAGCTGACCGTCCGGGTTCCCGGCGACAAGTCGGTGAGCCAGCGGGCGTTGATCCTGGGTGCGCTCGCGTCCGGCGAGAGCCGGGTTCGAGGCATGCTCCGCAGCGCCGACCCGCTCGCGACGAGCCGTGCCGTCCAGGCGTTGGGGACCGAGATCGCCGGCTTGAACGGAGACGACGGGGCCATGGAATGGGGCCACCCGGCTCCCGTGCTGATTCGCGGCAAGGGTCGGCGCTCCTGGCGGCAGCCAGTGGGCGTGTTGGACCTCCGCAACAGCGGCACGGGCGTTCGGCTCCTGGCCGGTGCGCTGGCCGCCCACCCCTTAGCGGTCGTGCTGGACGGGGACCGGTCGCTGCGCCGCCGCCCCATGGAGCGCATCGCCGAGCCCCTCCGGCGGATGGGCGCGACCGTCTCCTACCTGCGCCGACCCGGCCTCCTGCCGTTGCGGATCAAAGGCGGGACCCTCGCCGCGACCGTCTACGAGAGCCCCGTGGCGAGCGCGCAGGTCAAGAGCGCGGTCCTGCTGGCCGGCGTGAGTTCGGGCGTCGAGACCCAGGTGTCGGAGCCCCGGCGCTCGCGCGACCACACCGAGCGAATGCTGGAAGCCATGGGCGCGGCCGTTCAAGAGGAAGAACAGGACGGCCGGTGGAGCGTGAGGGTAGTCCCGCCCGCCGGGGCGCTGGCGCCGCTGGACATGCAGGTGCCGGCCGACCCGTCCTCCGCCGCGTTCTTCCTTGCGCTGGCTGCCCTCTCGGAGCGGCTGGCCGTCCTGGTGCCGGGCGTGGGACTGAGCGAGACGCGCATTGGCTTCTTCCGAGCGCTGGAGCGGATGGGGGCGGCGGTGGACGTGTCGCGCCGGGGTTCGGCGGGGGGCGAGCCCGTGGGCGACGTGCGGGTGGTGGGGCAGGGCGGCCTGCGGGCGGTCGATGTGGCCGAGAGCGAAGTCCCCGGGATGATCGACGAGATTCCTCTCCTGGCGGCCATGGCGGCTCGCGCCGAGGGCGTCACGCGGATCACGGGCGCGGGGGAGTTGCGCGTCAAGGAATCGGACCGCTTGGCCGCGTTGGCCGCCAACCTTCGAGAAGCGGGAGCGCAGGTCGAGGAGCTTCCCGACGGGCTGGAGATCGAAGGCACGCGGCGTCCGCTCTCCGGCTTGGTTCGGAGCTTCGGCGACCATCGTGTGGCGATGGCCTTCGGCGTGCTGGGCGCCACGCCCGGCTGCGAATTCGAGATCGACGATCCTGCCGTGGCCGACGTCAGCTTCCCCGGCTTCTGGGACCTCCTCGCCCGGACGGCCGGGCAGGTGGCCAGGGGCCATGCAGCGCCCGCGGGGCCCTCCCCGGCCCACCTGCAATCCAGCCGTTCGGCCGACCCCTGCGTCGTCGTCGCCATCGACGGCCCCGCCGGCGCCGGCAAGTCCACGACGGCGAGAGCGGTTGCCCGCAAGCTGGGTTTTCGCCATCTGGATTCCGGGGCGCTCTACCGCGCCATGACGCTCGCCTTGCTCGATTCGGGCCGGTCGGACGAGGACTTGGCCGCGATAGGCGAGGAGGACGTCGCCGGGTTGCGCGTCTCCGCCGGATGGGACGGCGAGGAGATGCATGTCCGTCTGAACGGCGAGCGAGTGGCCGACGAGGCCATCCGGGCGGCCCGCGTCACTGCGCTCGTCTCGCAGGTCTCCGCTGCGCCCGCCGTCCGCGCGGGCCTGCTCGCCTTGCAACGCGAGGCCGCGCGAGGACCGGGACTGGTCGCCGACGGCCGAGACATGGGCACGGTCGTGTTCCCGCAGGCGCAGGTGAAGGTCTTCCTCGTCGCCGGCGTGCAGGAGAGGGCCCGCCGCCGCCTCTTGCAGGAGGGAATCGCGGATCCCAGTCCCGAGCAAGTCTCCGCCGAGGCCGGGCGCCTGGCCGAACGGGACCGCATAGATGCGTCGCGCGCATCGGCCCCGCTGGCGCAGGCCGCCGATGCGAAGCCGCTGGACACGACCGCGATGGACTTCGACGCTCAGGTCGGCGCCATAGTCGATCTCGTGCGGCGAGACGGCCCAGGCGGCCTGCCCGGAGCTACAGGATCGAGTCCAGCTTCAGGTGCACCCGGAAACCGGGGTCGGGCCCGTTCAGCCCGCGGGCCACGTCCAGCCGCAACAGGCCGTCCATGATGCTCACGCCGATTCCCGCGCTGTAGAGCAACGCGTCGGAGTCGAAGTTTCGGCGGTCGCCCGCCCATCCCACGTCGCCGAAGACGGCCCCCGCGACGACATGGTAGGTTCGCGCGACTTCCAGCCGCCCCCGCAGGAACGATCCGCCCGACGCGGCCCCCCACTCATGGCCTCGCAAGGTCGGCGATCCTCCAACGTAGAAGCGACGCTGCACGGGTGCGCGCCCCCAAGTGGTCCCGCCGCCCACTTCGGCCCCCAGACGCCAAGCCTCCCATTCCCGCCCCGCCAGCGGAAACGCCGCCCTCGCTACGACCGCCGCGTCCGCGTACTGCCGGAGTTCGCCTTCGCCGCCCGCCCGCCAAGCGGCGCCGCGCAGCTCCATCTCCAGCCCGAACTGCGCCCCGGTCGGATCGCGGCCCCACCACGGCGCCAGCCGCAGGTCGGCCCCGGCCTCGCGAACCTCGTCCACGGCCGGGTTGGGACGGAACGACCACCCGTCGTTGAACGCCTTGAAGAGCGCGAAGTTGGTCGCCGTGGAGACGGAGGCATGGCGTTCGGCGTACAGGCGCAGCAGAAACGACTCCCGCGCCAGGGCAGGGGGACGCCAGGCGAAGGCGGCCCCGGCGGCTCGGTAGTAGTCGCCGCGGTCGTTGCCCAGGAAGAAGGCGCTCATGGAGTTGCGCAGCCCGAAGTGGTTCGCCAGCCGGTCGGTTGCGCGCAACTCGTAGAACAAATCCAACGACAGTCTGCGCAGCACCGTGGAGCGCTCGATCTCGACGTGAACGTCGGGCCTGAGGTTGGCCAGTCCAAGGAGTCCGGTGGCGTCGGCCGAGAAGCGCCGCCCCAAGTCCACCGAGAACGAGCCTCCTGCGGCGGGTCCTTCGACCCGGTTGTAGCGAAGTCCCTTTCCTCCGAACCATCCCAGGTCCGCCGTCCAGGGAAACCCGTCCACGGGGGCCGCGGGCAACTGCGCCAAGCTCCGGGCGTATGCTTCCAGTTCGGCGTCCGAGGGGAAGCCCGTCGCCTCCGCCCATATCGGAGGCGGCAGATGCGGACTGCCGTCCACGACGGAACGGTCCACCGGCGCCATCAGAAGGGATCTCCTCGCGGTCGCCGCGAATTCGGAACGGTCCACCGGCTCGTAGGCCACGTCGCCTTCCGACAGGAGTTCGCCGATGAACGCCATCGCTTCGCGCCGGCTCTCGAAGTGGACGTGCTTCAACCCGGCCACCGCGCCGTCGGCCGCCACCGCTTCGTCTTGCTCCGTGGTCACCGATTCCATCCGATAGGACAGGTCCAGCGAGACGGGCAGCTTCAGAATCCCCGCCGCGGCCTCCCCTTCCACCCTCATGCTGCGCGGCAACCAGACCTTGAAGTCCCAGAGCCCGTAGTCCACGGCGATCATCTTGAGTTCGAACGTCCACGGCTTGAGCATGCCCGGCACGTACCGGAACGTCCCCAGTTCTTGCTCGCGCTGGAGTTCGGGGATGTCCCGAACGGCGTCGAAGCGGCGGCTCATCCGGTACACGGCCCGCACCAGCGCGCCGGACTCCGGCTCGATCCACAGCACGCCGCTGATGCTGTGGACGTCGGCTTCGAGCGGGAGGACGTCCAGCCGCACCGTGGACAGCGTGCGGCCGTCGGGGAAGGAAAGCGTGAGCGTGTCGCCGCTCCTGAACTGGTAGAAGTCGGCCGCCTTGGCGCCCAGCGGGTGTGCCAACCAGAAGGCGTTTTCGACTTCGTCGCTCCCCAAGTCGTCCGTGTCCAACCGGAAGAGTTCCTCGTCCGCGTCTCCTATGCCGAACAACAGCCGGTCGTCGCCGGGCTCGAAGGGTCGGTCGAACGGCAGATCGTCCAGCCAGTCCAAGTCGCCCGCGCGCATGGCGATGTCGCGCCCGGGGTAGCGGGAGCGGTTCCCCAGAACCTGGACCACCGGGTCGTGGTCGCGATCCCAGAAGGCGCGCACCGCCGTCTCGTTTCGGTACACGACTCGGTCCTTGAGGGGAGTTCGGATGGCGGCGGCGGCGCGCTGCTCGATGAGCGCGGTGTAGCGCTGGATGGATTCGTCCAGCGAGCTCCAGTTGGCCACGGCCGCCTGGTACAGTTCGCGAGCGGTGGGGTCGAGGAAGACGGGCGCGTCGGGGGCACCGTTCAAGCCCGCCGCCGCGGAGTCCGACTGCGCTGCGATGTTCGAAGGCTGTGACGCCAACAAGGCCGCGGCCGCCGCCAGAAGGACGCCGCGCGTGCCATGGCGTTCTCTCGGACGCGGTCGGCCCCCCGCGGCTGGCTCGATCGCACTGGGTCGGCGAAGCTTGCAACCCCGGGGCCTCACCGGCTTGCTCCGCCGTTTTTTCCTGGCGTCGCGTCGCGCACGAAGCGCACTTCCCGGAAGTCGTTCCAGTCCACGTAGCGCCACGAGCCCGGATTTCCTCCCGGCTCCGCGGACGGCGCCACGAAGATGCCGCGGTTGTCCCAGTCCACGTCGCCCGAGCCTGCGAGTTCGAGAACCCTCCCGCCGACCAGAGTGACAACCGCGCCTTCAAGCTCTCGTTCAATCTTCGCCACCGCGCCGAACTCGATCGCGAACTTCACGCCGCGGGACTCGCCGTGCAGCAGCTCCCACGACCATTCGTGTTCGGCGTCCCAGCGCAAGCGCCCCGCGATGGTGTCGCCCTCCTGGGTCACGACCGTGCCCGCCAAGCGCCAACTGTCGTGGAACTCCGCGTACCGCACCGGGTTCACGGGCGGCTCCAAGCGCAACACGTCGAACTCGTCCCACTCCACTTCCACCATCCCCAGCGCGGCGTCGAAGACACGCACGCCGCGGTTGCGCCGGTCGACGTCGTTCGTCCCCGACAAGACCAGCTCGCGGCCCGAGGCCAACGTGATCCGGGCCTCGTTGCGGCGCTGCTCGATCCGCCGGACGTCGCCGAAGAGGAGGTCGGTGTCGTCTCCCTGTTCGTCCGTTCCGTCGAGCACTTCGGAGTCGAGGATTTCGTCGGAGTCCCAGGCCACGTATCCCGTGTAGGAACGGCCGAACCGGTCCTCCACGGTTCCGTGCAGCCTGCGCGACGAAGCCCGGGCGTCCGCTGGCGGCGAGGAGAACTCGACCCGCAGCAAGTCGCCCCATCGAATGTCCTCTTCGCCCGCACCGGGGTCGAAGACCGTGAGCGCCTTGCGATTCCTCAGCGGGCGGCGGAAGCGGAAGACCGGCCTCTCGGATCCTCCGTCGGGCGAACGAAGCGTCATCTCGACTTGGCCGTCTCCAGTCACCAAGACTTCGGCCAGCCTGCCGAACCGGACGGCGGCAGGGCTCGTCGAGGGAAACTCGGGATCCTCCTCGTTCCACGACACTCGATGTCCCTCTACCTCGATGATCCGCACCGGCCGCGTGCCTCCCGTGGCCGCAAGCCACGCGTCGTAGACCGCGGGGGCCACGAAGCGGTCGGCCTCCAGGAAGTCCGCCCAGTTCGCGGCGTCGTGCGGCCCCCGTCCGGCCCAGACGATGAAGCCCGAGTATTCTTTGCCTTCCACGGTACGAACCTGTCCCCAGATCCTGTCTTCGTCCTGTGCCGACGCGGAGCGCGCAGCGGCCCCGGTTGCCGATTCCTGCGCTGCGGCGGGAAGCGACACGGCCAGGACGACCGCGGCCAGGAGGGGCAGGGTTGGCGACCCGCGGCGGCGAAGCAGCATCGGTGCGCTCAAGGTGAAGGACGGGCTTCGTCGACAAATGAAAAGGCCACGTTCCCTTACGTCCGCCACTTCGGATCGGTTTCGCGTCCGGCGCTTCGGCGCGGGGTTGCGATGCCGAGCCCGCCCACCCTCACGGCCGGGTATCCTTGCCCCCGTGCACCGTCGGCTCCGCGCGCCAGCAGCTGGTGCTCCTGGAGAAGCGCTACCCGCTGGAAGAGGTGATCGAAGCCGTGGCGGCGTATGCTCGGCGGGGTGGACGGCGGCTCGCCTTCGAGTATACTATGATCCGAGACGTGAACGACGCCCTGGAGTTGGTGCCGCCCCTGGCCGCGCTCGTCCGGCAGCTGCGGGCGGCGCGGGTCGCGAGCCGATGTTCGAGAGATTCGGCATGGACTTGATTCGTACGCCTAGCCGCAGAGCCACGCGGTCGTCGTTGCCGGCACTCGTCGCGACCGCCCTTGCGTTCGGAACGCCGACGGCGGCCTGGGCTCAAACCGGCACGATCGCGGGCACCGTCTCCGACGCTGGTACGGGCGCCCCTCTTCCGTCGGCCCAGGTTCGTCTCCCGGCCGTGGACGCGGGCGCGCTGTCGAGAGAAGACGGTCGGTTCGCGCTTCCCGGCGTCGAGGCGGGCGTCCACGACCTGCATGTGGAGCTGATCGGGTTCACGAGCGTCGTCCGAACCGTGACCGTCGCCGCCGGCGAGACGACGACCGTGGACGTGCAGCTCCACTCCACGGCGCTCGAGCTGGTCGAGATCGTGGTGACGGGCACCGCCTTCAAGGAATCCCCTGTCACCTTGCCCTACTCGGTTGCGGTTTCGAGTCGGCGAAGCCTCGCCGAGCAGGGGTCGCCACAGGCCACCGACTTCTTCAAGAACTTGAGCGCCAGCCACGGCGCCCTGGGCGAACGACACAGCTACGCCAACACGGCCCAGCCGGGCGCCGTGCCGGAGACGATCGCCAGCGTGAACCTCCGAGGCTTGGGGCCTTCTCGAACGCTGGTGCTGCTCAACGGCCGCCGGCACACCTACGTGCCGGTGCGGATGTACGGGGGCCGGTTCGTGGACGTGAACTCGTTTCCGTCGATCTCGCTGGACCGGATCGAGGTCCTCAAGGAAGGCGCGTCGGCGGTGTACGGCTCCGACGCCGTGGCGGGCGTGGCCAACTTTCTTACGCGGAGCGACTTCGAGGGGGTCGAGTTGACCGCGGCTCACGAGTACTACGCCGCATCGGGCAACACCGGCGCCGGCGGCATCTGGGGCCGGCCGCTGGGAGAAAACGCCCACGCCGTGATCTCGGCGGAAGTGCTGCAAACCCAGTACCTGAAGGTTCGGGACCGGGAGTTTGCTCTGGCTCCCTTCGTCGCCGGCGCCGGCGGTTGGTCTTTCGTCGGCAACCCGGGCGCGTTCCTCTTCCCCGAGCTCGCCGGCGACGAGACGCCCAAGGAGTTCGCGGCGGCCCTTCGCAAGGCCCAGTTCGGCGGCGGCGCGTTCGTGGACCCGGCCTGCGAGGACTTCGGCGGCTACCGCGAAGTCGAGACCTGCCGCATGCGCTACCAAGCCTGGGACGACTTGCAGCAAGCGTCGAGGTACGTTCGGGCCTTTGGCGAGGTCAACGGCACGTGGGGAAGCGGAGGGGAGTATCACGTCGAGGCGCTGCTTGCCCGAACGACGACGCCGAAGTGGTCGACCACGCCGTCGTTTGCGCCGATCTACCAGTACGACGGCGCTCACTTGGTGGCGCCGGAGAACCCGGGCCGACAACACTTCTGCAACAACGACGCCCCGGCCGCCGGGTTCGCATCGTCCACCGAGTGCCTCGACGGCGACTGGTACTTCTACGGGCGCACGGTGGGGAACAGCGGTCCCGCCCGTCTTGTGTCGCGAAGGTCGCAAACGTTGCGCGTTGCGGCCTCCGCCAGCCGAACAGTGGGACGTTGGGCGGGCGAAGAGTTGGCGCTCGAAACGGCTGTCGGCTACTCCCGCGCCACCGGCAACGTGAGCCTGCCGGGCGAGTACGCTCACCGCCGGTTCCTGGCGTTCCGGGGGTTCGGCGGCCCGAACTGCGGCGTGGGCGTCGTGCCGGATCCGTCGAGTCCGTCGGGAATGGCCGTCGGACCGCTGAACGGGGCCGTAGCGGGACAGGGCGGTTGCGAATACTACAACCCCTTCAACAGCGCAATCCAATACTCGCAGCAGCCCGGCGCGCGGTTCGAGACCCAGGCGAACCCCGGCTACGTCGCGTCGCTGGCCAATTCGCCCGAGCTGCGCACGTGGCTCTTCGACCAAGTCGACCTGCGGAGCAAGACCAACTTGGTGGTCGCCGACGCAATGCTGAAGGGCGCGCTTGCGGAGGGCGTCGCCAACTTCGCGGTCGGGTATCAGTTTCGTTGGTTCGGCGTCTCCGCCCAGCCCAACGACGCAGGCAACCTGTCGATCAACCCGTGTCCCGTTCTCGGCGACCATAGTTGCAGCGAAAAGATCGGCCCGTTCAGCATCATCAACGGCTTCTACCCGGACGACGCCTCGCAGACGGTGCACCGGTTCTTCGCGGAAGTTCCCGTGACGATCGGCGACCGCATAAGCGCGCAGGCGGCCGCCAACTACGAGTTCCACAACTTGACCAGCAGCTTTGATCCCAGGCTGGCGCTGCGCGTGCAGCTTTCCGACGCGCTGGCGTTGCGTATGTCGGTGCAGACAACGATCCGCACGCCTTCGGTGGACGACGTGAACGAGCAGCAGAACACGGCGACGGTGTACGTGCCCGAGGCCGAAGCGTGGCGGGCCACCGACAACTTCGGCAACCCCGGTCTCGAACCGGAGCAAGCGTTCACGTACAACGCCGGCGTCAGCTTTCAGTCGCCCCGAATGCGGGCCGCCGTCGACTATTGGAGCTACGACTTTCGGAAGTTGATCGACGTGCTGCCCTACGCCGGCGTCACGCGGCTGTACCACGCCGGAGGCGCGTCGCGGGATGCGGTCAAGGAGTTCATCAGCTGTCCCGACGGACCGGGCACCGGCACGTGCGCATCGACCGACATCGAGCGGATTCGGGTCGGTCTGGTGAACTGGCCGGGCGCGGAGACCTCGGGGATCGACTGGCACGCGAGCGTGCGACTACCGGCAGGACAGGGCGTTGTATCGCTGGGCACGGACGGGACCTACACGCGGGAGTACCGCGTCAAGGCGTTGCAGGTGAACGGAGCCGAGCTCTTCCCCGAGCAGTCGGCCGCCGGCTTTCTGAACTGGTTCAACCCCGTCGCACCGCCCCTGCCTCAGTGGAAGACGCGGTTTTCCGCCGGCGTCCACCGGGGCGACTACAGTTTGGTGAACTGGATCACCTCCGTCTCGTCGTACACCAACGAAGAGTTCATCGGCACCCAGTACGAGACGATCCCCCGGGTGGTCACGTGGGACCTGAGCCTTCTGCGCCGCGCCGGCCGCGGGTTCGACGTGGCGCTGACTGCCGCAAATCTGCTGGACACGCCGGCGCCGTTCGTGGCTTGGGAACACGGGTTCGACGCCTTCACGCACAGCGCCCGGGGCCGCCGGATCAAGCTCTCGGCTACGTGGAAGGCGGGCCGACTGTAGGCGCGCCGGGCCGTTCTCGGCTCTGCGAGCAGGTCTAGCTGGACTTGGTGGGCCGGGTAGCCTTGCCCCCGTGCACCGTGGGCTCAGCGCACCAGCTCTTGCGCAGCATGGCAAGCGGACCGAGAAGCGCCTCGGGCAGGCCCAGCACGTCCAGGAGGAGCGCCCGGTCCAGGTCGTGGCGCACTTCGTCGCGGTAGGCCTCGTTGGCGGGCAGCATCTCGCGGTCGCGGAACTCGTCGAACACGCGGTGGGCGGCCTGCATCTGCGCCTCCGAAAGGCGCCGGGGGTCGAGCGCCAGCAAGGTGGGCAAGCGACTGATCGTCAGCATGGCCCGCCCTTGCTGCTGGCGCGTGCCGGCCCACCAAAAACACATCAGGCCCAGCGTGCTGTTCGCCCAAAGCGCCAACGGCTTCTCCCACTCCTCCGGCTCTACGACGAAGCTGGGCCACGCGCGGCCGCCGATGCACTTCGCCGGCGTCAAGCACGCGGCCAGACTCTGCGAGTTGATCCTGAAGTCGCGGCTGAAGTGCAGGCGGGTCGCCGTGGCTTGCCACAGGTCCACCGCCTGTTCCCTGAGACCCTCTCGGATCACCCCCTCCTGGCGCGGAGCGACCACCAAGCTCCGCTCCCGCTTCGCGTCATGAGACCACAAGACCGGGTACAGTGGCATGTCGCGGGCCACGAAGATGTCGAACGGGCCGCGGGGGGAACCGTCGCGGTACTTGCCAGAGATGTCGCGGTCCAGCTTGCCCTTCGTGCCCAGTTCGTCCAGATGGGTCACAGGAACCCTTGGGCGGTCGTTGGAGCGCGGAAGCACTAGCCGGCCGTCGTGCAGCGACAGCATGGCGTCGGCCAGAGCGGGCTCGCGCAGCCCCGCGCAACCCCCTCCTTTGGCCAGCGGCGCCCGAACGAAGGTCCCGGCTTCGTCGCGGCTGCCCAGGTGGAATCGTCCGCTCTGGCGGCTCTCGGGGAGGCCGCGGACCGTGGCGGCCAGCACCGCGGCTTCCGCCAAGCTGCGGGGGCGGCGCAGAAGGTTGACGAACAACGTGTCCCCGCACGGCGAGTCCAGGTCGTGCTTCTTGGTCCCCACGACCAGCACCTCGGCCATCCCCGTGTCGGCCGAGAACGCCCGGTCCGTGTTGCCGCTGGCCGCGATCGACATGACCACCAAGTCCTCGTAGTGGCGGTCCATCAACGCCCGCGCCGCGGCCCACGATCCGCCTTGCACGAACGACGCCGGCAACACCAGCGCCATCACGCCGCCGGGCTTGGTCTTCACGTGGGCCAAGTCCACGAAGTAGGACGCCAGTCCCGCGTTGCCGTGGCCCGCCGGCGACTTCAGCCCCTTGCGCAGCCCGGCCAGCTTGCCCGACATGGCCCGCTGCTCGGCTCGCGACGTGTCGAACCCGGCGAAGGAAGGCACCGGAATCGTGGTGGACTCGTGGTTTGTGGGCCTCGTGAACGGCGGATTCATGATCAGCAGGTCGCCGCTCTCGTGCGGGAGTTCCACCGAATGCGGGTCGGCGGCTTCGGACGCTTCGCCAGTGCCCCGAACCTGTTTGCGGCCGGTGCCGAAGGCGTCGATCTGCTCGCCGGGGCCGGTGCCCAGCACGGAACGCGCCGTCCCGCCCGCCAGCAGGTCCAGCGAACCGATCGAAAGAGGATGGCCGGTCTCCGGCGGCTGCTCGCCGTAGGGCATGGTCACGATGCGGGTGCCCGCGAAGGTGACGCTCGGATGCGCGCCCGACAGGACCGAGGCCGTGAGATGCGTGGCGGCGGGCATGATGTCGGCGGCGAACAGGACCTTCTCCATCATGGCCGGGTGCAGGGCGGCATCGTCTCGTCCGCGGTGGCGGTGCCGCATCCGCATGGCTTGGTAGGCCGCGTTGAGAAGCATGCCGGTGCCGCAGGCCAAGTCGGCGATCCGCAGTTGGCTCACCGCCTCGGCGTCGCCCCAGTCCACGTCCAGGCGCGACGTCGCGAGCTCCGCCAGCAGCATCGCCGACGCCGGCAACGTGTAGAAAGTGGCGAGGAACTTCCTGTCCACGATCAGCCGCTGGAACATCTGGCCCGAGAGGTCGTGCGAGCTCGCGACCCCGGTCGTAGTCAAGTGGTTCGCGACCTTCACCAGCCGGTTCAGGACATGGACCCCCATGGGGATCGGAATCGGCAGCAGCAGCTCGGTCGCGATCTTGAAGATCGGCCAGTAGTTGATCTTTAGCACAACGAAGCGCCAGCAGTCCAGCAGCTCGGTCTGGCTCACCCCGGGCACGCCCTCCTCGCGAAGCCGACTAAGGCTCGGAATGGAGTGGGCGCCCGCGATGTTGATGTGGAACGTCAGTGCGTTGGCGATGATCGCCATCGCCATGCGCGTCGTCTGCTCGCTCTTCTCCTGATGAAGCGTGGCGGCGATCTGGTCGAGCGTGTCGGTCTTGCGCCAAGCGACCATCTGCTGGAGCCGGGCAGCCGCTTGACTGACGCCTTCTTCAAGTACCCTGGCGCCTTCGGCGACCTTCTTCTCCGATAGGGACGCATGCTCGATGCACGCCGCCAAGCTGTCCACGCCGCCGGACAGCCAGCCCGACCTCGGCCACCGCGTCGGCCTAAGGGGCGCCCCGGAGAAGACGGCGTACCGGAACCGCGCACTGCCGACGCGCTCGGCCAAGCCGGCCTGGCCCTCCTTGAGTTCCTGGGGCAACAGCACGGCGACGGTCTGCTCCACCTCCCCATCCGTCGCCTTGACGACCGCGCCCAGACGAGCGACCGCGTCGGCCTCGACGCTGCGGCCCGGAGCGAACTCCGTCTCCACGACCACGACCTGTCCCCCCGGATGGCCCACCACGATGTCGGGACGGAGGGCCGCCTCCCGAAAGACCTGCGACTGTTCCGTGCCGATCCCGTCGCGCCAGCCCGGGTGCTTGGTGCGCAGGATCTCGCCCAACTGGACGTTGATCGTGGCTTCGCTGTTGGCCGGCATGGCCCACCAAGGCCGTAGGACGAGAGATGGCGAAGAATGCCAAGAGAATGTACCATCGCCGGCTCGGCGATTCGTCCTAGTTGTCCCCAACGCGGGGACGGCGATAGGTTCCCCCCGCCGTTCTTGCGCTGTTCCCCGGCCGGGGGAGCGGCCCGATTCCTTCCCAAGGAGCCTTCGGCCCATGACGGAACTCTACGCGAGCCTCACCGGCTTCCTCTCCGAAAACGTCGCGCGACTGACCGGCTGGCTCGGCAGGAACGTCGTCGAGCGCGGCATATCGGTCGGGGGCGAAAACATCCCCTTCATGGTGATCCTGCTGCTCGGGATCGGCGGATATCTCACGTTGCGCCTGGGCTTCGTCCAGGTCAGGCGGCTGCGCCACGGCGCGGCGGTGGCTTCGGGCAAGTACGACGACCCCGAGGACGAAGGAGACGTCACGCACTTCCAGGCGCTCTCGACGGCGTTGTCGGCCACGGTCGGCATCGGCAACATCGCGGGCGTGGCGCTGGCCATTCACTGGGGCGGGCCGGGGGCGCTGTTCTGGATGTGGGTGACCGCGGCGCTGGGCATGGCCACCAAGTACTCGGAGGTGACGCTCGCGCAGAGGTACCGCGTGACCGAGCACGAGGGGGTGCAGACGGGCACGGTGTCGGGCGGCCCCATGTACTACATCGAACGCGGATTGGGGCCGAGGTGGAAGTGGATGGCGGTCTTCTTCGCGGTCGTCCTGGGGCTGACCGCGTTCGCGACGGGCAACGGAGTGCAGGCCAACACCGTCGCCGACAGCATGGAGACGCAGTTCGGCATCCCGCCGTGGATCACGGGGCTGATCACGGCCAGCTTGGTGGGCGCGGTGATTCTGGGCGGCATCAAGCGGATCGGGCGGGTCACCGCCGTGCTGGCGCCGATGATGGCGGTGCTCTACGTGACCGGCGCCCTGATCATCCTCATCTTCAACGCGGGGGAGGTCTTCCCCACCTTCGGGCTCATCTTCAGCGAGGCGTTCAACCCGACCGCCGGGGTGGCCGGAACCGGGGTCGGCGCCTTCCTGGTCACGCTCATGTGGGGCGTGAGGAGGGGGCTGTTCTCCAACGAGGCCGGCCAGGGCTCCGCGCCCATCGCGCACTCGGCGGCCAAGACCGACGAGCCCGTTTCGGAAGGCGTGGTGGCCTTGCTGGAGCCCTTCATCGACACGCTGGTGATCTGCACGCTGACGGGTCTCCTGGTCATCATGACGGGCGCCTGGAACGACCGCTTCGAGACCGAGATCACGCTGGAGGGCGGCGACCTGTCCTACCGCGCGGAGCAGTTGGACGGCAACTACCTGGAGGTGACGCCGGTCGCCGAGATACGCATCGACGACGGCTTCCACATGGACACCGGTACCACCGACCCGCGCGTGTCGTGGCACGAGGTGCCGGTCGAACGGCTGTTCACGGACGAGGCGCAGGCCCAGCCGTTCACGGGCGTGATCGACCCGGTGGCGGGCGTGGCCAGGGGCGACGACGGACGAACCTACGCGGCGCTTCACGGAATGGCCGTGGAGAGCGGGGCGCCGATGACCATGGCCGCGTTCCGGCGGGGGCTCTCGCCGCTGGGCGACTGGGGCCACTACATCGTCATCCTCTCGGTGCTGCTGTTCGGCATTTCGACGGCGATCGCCTGGAGCTACTACGGCGACCGCTGCGCGAACTACCTGTTCGGCGCGAAGGCCATCGTTCCCTACAAGGTGCTGTTCGTCCTGTTCCACTTCCTGGGCGCCCGCGCGGCGCTGGACGTGGTCTGGGACTTGGGAGACGTGCTGCTGGCCATCGTCATCTGGCCCAACCTGATCGCCCTCGGGCTCCTGGCGCCGAAGGTGGTGGACATGACGAAGGACTACTTCGACCGCAAGCCGTGGGAGGGCCGGGGCCAGGAGGAATGAGGGCCTAGCGCCGGGGCGGCCGGCCCAGCGTAGGTGGCGCTGGGAGGGCCGCCCCAGCAGGTGGCGTTGAGAGGGGCCGCCCCAGGCCGGCCTTTGCCGCCGGCCGTCGCGAGGGTCAGCCGTCCTTGCCCGGCGCCTCCAGGACTCTGGCCGGGGCAAGCGCGCTTCGTCCCCAGCGGCCGCGAACGTGGTCGGCGGCGCGGGCGGCGTCGCGATCCTTGTCGGTTTCGCGGCCCGTCGCGGCAGTGGTCCGGGGGTCGAACATCTCCGTCTGCGTTCCCTCCGACTGGCGCACGAGGTTGGTTGCCCCGACGCCCAGGAGGCGCACGGCGGCTCGGCGGCGGTTCCGAAGCTCGCGGAGCAGGGAGGCCGCGACGGCGAAGATTCCCCGGTCCGTCTCGACGCCTTCCGGCTGCGTGCTGCCGGCTTGGCGCGTCCTGAAGTCGTGGTCGCGGATCTTGACGGTGACGGTGCGGGCCCTCAGCTCCTTGGCCCGCAGCTGGCGTCCCACCGAACAGCAGAGCCGCAGAAGCCGCCGCTCCAGCACGTCGTCGTCGCGCACGTCTTCGAAGAAGGTCCGCTCCGAGCTGATCGACTTCCTCCGCTCCCGGGCGTCCACTTCGCTGGGATCGATCCCCCGCACCCTCTCCCACAGCCAGCGCCCGCGGACCTCGCCGAACCACCGAACCAGCCAGTCGCGCTCGACCGCCACGGCGTCGGCGACGCTGCCCAGCCCCCGCCGCTGCAGCTTGGCCAGGAACGCCGGCCCGATCCCGGGAAGATCCTTCAAGTCGAAGCCCAGCATGAACGCGGCCTCCCGTCCCGGCGGCACGACGTGAACCCCGTCCGGCTTCGCCGCCCCAACGGCCATCTTGGCGATCAGCCGCTGCGTTCCGCCGCCCACCGACACGGCCACGCCGGTGCGCGCTCGCACCTCCCGGCGGATGCGATCCGCGGTGCGGGTCAGGTCTTCGCCGCGCAGCATGCGCTCGGTCCCGGTGAGATCGAGGTAGAACTCGTCGATGGAGGCGGGTTGCACGACGGGAGCATGTTCCGACAGGACGCGCGCGACTTGGCGGCTCCGCTCCACGCAAGCCCCGCGCGGCACGGGGACCACCACGGCCTCGGGACACAGCCGCTTCGCCCGGGCCGTCGGCATGGCCGACCGGACGCCCTTGGCCCTTGCGGCGTAGGAGGCGGAGGTGACCACTCCCCGGGCGCTCGAGCCGCCCACGAGCAGGAAGGGCTCCCGGCCCAAGCCCTCGGGATCCTCCAGGCGCGCGACCTGGACGAAGAACGCGTCGCAGTCGGCCAACAGGATGCGCCGCGGGCCTTGCAGGCGGGGGACTGAATTCGACAGGTTCTACCTCCGGCTCCGCAAACCTAACGCCCGGGCCGCTCCCCCAATCCCTCTCGTCCTCCTGGAGACGCTTGCATGGCCTACCCGTTTCAGCTCCCCGACCTCGGATACCCGCAGGATGCGCTGGAGCCCAGCATCGACGCCCGCACGATGGAGATTCACCACGGCAAGCATCACGCCGCCTACACCGCCAACCTCAACGCCGCGCTCGAGGCCCACCCCGGCCTGCACGGCAAGTCTGCCGAAGAGTTGCTGGGCGATCTCGCTGCGCTGCCGGAGACGATCCGCACCGCCGTGCGCAACAACGGAGGCGGCTTCGTCAACCACGGCTTCTTCTGGAAGCTGCTGGCGCCGGGAGGAGCCGCCTCGCCCGAAGGGACGCTGGCGCAGGCGATCGACGAGGCCTTCGGGAGCCTTGGCGCCTTCAAGGACGAGTTCGCGAAGGCGGCCGCCACCCGTTTCGGCTCGGGCTGGGCTTGGCTTTCCCGGGGCGCCGACGGCTCGCTTGCGGTATCTTCCACGGCCAACCAGGACACGCCCGTGATGGAGGGCCGCACGCCCGTCCTCGGTTTGGACGTGTGGGAGCACGCCTACTACCTCAAGTACCAGAACCGCCGTCCCGACTACGTGGCGGCCTTCTGGAACGTGGTGAACTGGACAGTCGCCGGGGAGAACTTCGGGCAGGGTTGAGGGCGTCGGCCCGCCGGACCTCCACTGCGGACTCGGTGAGCGCACATGCAAGACGATCTCGCTTTTGCCGTAATCGCGTTCACGTCCTTGCTGGTCGTGTACAATCCGTTGAGCGCGATGCCCATCTTCGTGTCGCTCACGGAGGGCGACACGGACCGCGGGCGACGCACCACGGCCGTGATCGGCGTGACCGCGTCGGTCGTGGTGATGGTGGCCTTCGGGGCGGCCGGCCCGGCCATCCTGGCGTTCTTCGGCATCACGACGGAGGCCTTTCAGATCGCCGCCGGAATCATCTTCTTCGGCGTCGGCTCCGACATGCTGGCGGCCAGGCGCTCCCGCCTCAACACGACGCGCCAGGAGCAGGACGAGGCGGCCCACCGCAACACCACGGCCATCATCCCCCTGGGACTGCCGACGCTCTCCGGGCCGGGCACGATCGTCACGATGATCGCGCTGACGGGCGAGGCGGCCAACCCGTTTCAGGTGGTGGCGGTGCATCTGTCGGCGGTGCTGGTGGGCGTGGCGACGCTGCCGTTGCTGCTGCTCGCGCCGGCGGTCATGGGCGCGCTGGGCCGGACCAGCCTCAACGTGGTCATCCGGATCATGGGTTTGCTGGTGATGGTGGTGGGCGTGCAGTTCGTGATCAACGGGGCGACGGGCGTGGTCTCTTCGTGGGGCGGATGGTAGGGCATGGCTGGATCATGGCGCGTCGTCCGGTAGTCGCACGTCCAACATTGTCGGGAACGTTAGTTTACGTTACTTTGCGGTTTGCCGGGTTCGCTTAGCCCAAGGAGGCGCTTGCCGTGCGGAGCAAGATTCTCGTCGGGGTGCTCGTCGTTTGCGCTTGCGCGACGCCCACGTCTGGTTGGGCGCAAAGCCTCCGGGGCTCCACGCGGGCCATGCAGGAGCAGAACAGCCAAGCCAAGGCGCACGACTTCACGTTCCTCGCGAATACGTCCCACGTGAGCCGGTTCGTCGAACTGGGACTGCTCGTTCCCGTCCGGGGGAATGCCGACTACGTGGTGCACCGGGGCGTGTCGTTCAAGCATGCGCGCCCCCAGGTTCGGACGTTCGTCGAGCGCCTGTCCAGCCAGTACCGCCGCGCCTGCGGCGAGTTGCTCGTCGTGACGAGCTTGACCCGTCCCAAGTCGCGCCAGCCACGCAACTCCTCTCATCTGTCGGTGCATCCGACCGGCATGGCGGTCGACCTGCGGCGCAGCAACTCGATTGCTTGTCGCTCATGGCTCGAGAACGTTCTGCTCGACCTCGAGAATGCGTCGGTGCTCGAGGCCACTCGCGAGCGGCGCCCGCCCCACTACCATGTCGCGGTGTACCCCAAGCCGTACGAGCGGTACGTGCAGCGCTTGGAGGCGAACCGGCGGGCTCGCTTGGCCGCGGGGGAGGCGCCGAGAGCACGAGTCAAGCGATACAAGGTTCGCAACGGAGACTCCCTCTGGACCATCGCGCGCGCTCACGGGATCACTGTGGACCGCCTCAAGTCGGTCAACAGACTCCGCAGCTCGCGGATCTACGCCGGCCAGTTGCTGGAAGTACCGTTGAACGGCTCCTAGCGGCCTCGTTTGGCCACGGCATCTTCGGCGGACGGCGGGCCTGCGTCCGTTGCCGCCCAGTCGGAGCCGGGCGTTTCGGCGGCTTCCGGGACCACCGGCAGCGCTCGGAGCGCCCGTGTCGCGGGACTCGTGTCGATCGTGGTGCCCGCGTACAACGAGGCCGCCACTGCCGAGCCTCTGCTCAGGGGCGTGGCCGAGGTGCCCTTGTCGAAGGAAGTCGTCGTGGTGGACGACGGGTCGACGGACGGGACGCAAGGGTTGCTGGCGCGCCTCAAGGAAGAGGGGCTGATCGACCAGCTGATCATCCATGGCCGGAACCAGGGCAAGGGCGCGGCCGTGCGGACCGGCTTCGCGCGGGCCAGAGGAGACATCGTGGTAGTCCAGGACGCCGACTTGGAATACGTTCCGGCGGAAATCCCCAGGCTGATCGAGCCCATCCTCCGCGACGAGGCGGACGCGGTCTACGGTTCGCGGTTCCTGGGGCGTTCCAGGTGGGCGCTCATGTCCTTGCACACGCTGGGCAACCGGGCGCTGACGTTGCTCAGCAACGCGACGACGGGCCTCCGGCTGACCGACATGGAGACATGCCAGAAGGCCGTCCGGGCCGACCTGCTGCGGACGTTGCCGCTGGCCTCCGACCGCTTCGGGATCGAGCCCGAGATCACCGCGCGCCTGGCTCAGGCCGGGGCTCGCGTGCTTGAAGTCCGGGCAACCTACGAGGCTCGAGGCTACGCGGAGGGTAAGAAGATCGGCTGGAAGGACGGACTAGCGGCCGTCTGGCACATTCTCCACTGCGGCCTTCTTGGGCCGAAGCCGCCGCCATGGCGGCCCAACGGCTCGCGGCCTGCGGGACTTGCGGGGGACAGCCGGGGGGTCGGCGCCTCCGACGACGTCGCGAGCGAGGACGGGCGAACCTAGGCGGACGGTTGGCTCCGGCGCCGCGCGATTGCGGGCCGATTCTTGGGACTGGGGGACCGGCCGCCCCGCTCGGAACCACGTCGAAAAGTGGTCCGATTCAGCCATGCCATCGCCCCTCGATCGGGGCGACCGTTCATGTCCACGCCGAACTGGCCCGGCCGCGACTGCCGTCCGTGGACAGACCGGCGGCCCCGCGGCGGGCTTCCGATGCGGGCAATCCGAACCCCGGGAACGGCTTCGAAAAGGAGGACACCAGAATGAACGGCGAGAAGGGATTCACGCTCATCGAGCTGCTGGTCGTGTTGGTCATCATCGGCATCATTTCGGCGATTGCCGTGCCGCAGTTCTCGGAGACGCGGGAGATGGCCTACTACGCGGCGATGAAGTCGGACCTCAGGAACTTGGCGGCGCAGCAGGAGTTGTACTACGCGACGCACTACAGCTACACGAAGTCCCTCGACAGCCTGGGGTTCGTGCCTTCCGAAGGCGACTCGGTCGCGGTCAAGACGGCCACGAAGTCCGGCTGGTCGGCGACCGTGACCCACAAGGCGCTGGACGCCGGAACGGAAGGATGCGCGATCTTCTTCGGCGACGCCGCGAAGCCGACGAGTCCAGTGGCGCCGACTGCCAAGGGAGTCGTCGCGTGCACGGGCTGAGCGGTCGGCGGCCGATGGGCGCCTGCGCGTCGCGATCCGGGTTCGCGATCATCGAAGTCGCCGTCGTACTGGCTCTGCTGGCGGTGCTGGCGCCCCCGATCTGGGGCTCGGGCGCCCGCGTGCGGGACGCGTTGTTGGTGCACGAGGTTCGGGAGGCGGCCGCGCGCCTCTTCGCCGAGGCCCGCTGGACCGCCGTGGCCGAGGGCGATGCGACGGTCGTGCTGCATGGGGAGCCGCCCAGCGGGTTGGTGGTCTCCGCCTCTGGGGACACGGTGGCCTTGGCCGATCTCGGCCGTGGCGGCGTGTCGGTGAACTGGCAGGGCACGGTGCAGTTGCGCTACGGGCCTCTTGGACTGGGACGGGTCTCCAGCCGAACCCTGAAGTTTGCGCTGCGGAACGAGAGCCGCCGTCTCGTGATTTCGTCGTTCGGCAGGGTGTCCCGGAAATGAACCGCGCGGGGACGTCCTTGCCGGAGGTCTTGGTTGCTGTCGCCATCCTCGGGATTGGCTTGGCCGGCGTGGCCGCGCTGACGCGGCTGTCGGTCTCCGCGCTGGTGCGCGTGCGGGCGACGGACGAAGCCCAGGCGGCGCTGCAGAGCTTTGTCGACTCGGCGACGGCTGCGGGAACCCGTCCTTCGGCGGGCAGCCGCGAGCTGGAGTTCGGCGACCTCTCGTGGGACGTCCCCGCAGGCGCGGGAGACAGCGCTTGGGCCAGGTTCGAGCACCAGGCGCTGCCCGCTCCGGTCGAGATCGCCTTCGTCGTGCGGGTGGTCCCGTGAGGCATCGGCGAGAGGGACGGGCGGGCTTCGTCTTGGCGGAGGCGATTGTGAGCGCGACCCTGTTGCTGTTGCTGGTGCAGGCGGGCTGGTGGACGATCGCCACGCAGGCTGGCGTCGCCATGCGGGTCGCCCACGGCGCTCGCGTCCTGGACGAAACGCGGCTCGTGCGCCATGTGCTGGCGGCGGAGGTGGGCGCGGGCCGCCGAGGCGAGGACTGGGCGCTCCAAGGCGACGAGCTGCACTTGCGGGCGTTCAGAGGGGCTGCCTTCGCCTGCCGGGGCCAGCCGTCGCAGGGCTGGGGCGTGGCCTGGTCCGGGCACCGCAGGCCCGACAGCCGCAAGGACTCGGTTCTGGTTCTGTCGGCGGACGGCGGCTGGCGAGCGGCGAAGCTCGTCAGGACTCGGCGGCGCCAGTCGTTGGACTGTCCCGATCTGCACGGTTTCCAACGGCAAATCTGGACGCTGGATCCGGTGCCGCCGGACCCGCTGGTGGCGCTCTTCTTCGAGCGCGGCGCCTATCGCTTCTCGGCCGGCGCGTTTCGCTACCGGCGGGGCGTGGCCTGGCAACCCTTCACCGGCACGGACCTGGATCCGGACTCCACCACGCTGGAGGCCGCCGCGGGCGGCGGTGTGGCGGTGCGCATGAAGTGGGCGGGCGCCGCGGCCTTGCCGCTGTCGTTTCGATGGACGGTCTGGAGTCCCGAGTGAGGAACGAACGGACGCCGCGCCCGCGAAGGGGCGAGACTGGAGCACGTCCGCTGGCATCACGACGGCTCGAGGCGCCGCGCCTGCGAAGGGGTGAGACCTCCTGCTGCCGAGAGGGGACCTCCGCGCAAGACGGGTTTGCGCTGGTGTTCGTCCTGCTGGGCATGTTGGCGGCGCTGGGGGTTGCTTCGGCCGCGGTCGCGACGGCAATCGGCCAAGCCCGCTCGGCGGCCGCGGCCGGCAGGGTCGCCGAGGCCCGGGCGGGGGCAAGGGCCGGGCTGGAGCAAGCCTTGGCCCGGGCAGGGGGCGCTTCCACCGCCGCAGTGGGCGACTCCGCCGTGCCGCTGCTCGCGGGCGCTCTCTCGGCGCACGTGGCTTGGAGCGTCGTCTCGATTCGGGCGTCCGCCGAGTTCCACTTGCTGATCGGCGAGGCGCGCGTCCGAGGCGGCGTCCCGTGGCGAGAAGGGCGGATCGCGTGGTGGATGGATCCGGTTGCCCGGATCGGGGCGCATCGGGCGGTCGTCGAGAGCGCCGCCGGCAGTTCGGGCGCAAGGGTGGAAGGCGACTCGGCGCTGGCGCCTCGCGAGGGCGTCCCAGGTTGCGGGCAGATCCCCGCCATCGCAGGCGTGTTCGGCGGAAGCGCCCCGCCGTTGCGCGGGCCTCTGCCTTCTCCCCCCGAATGGGGCGGCCCGCCGGGGTCGGGATACGAAGCCGTCCGGCTCGGTTGGTTCAACTGGCCTCGGATCCGCGAGATGGCCGACTTGACGTTCTCGGGCTCGGCGCCCAGCCCGCCGCCCGGTTCGCCGCCCTCGCTCCGATGGCTGGGCTTGGTCGCGGGCAGCGGGAGCGCCGTAGTTCGCGACAGCGACGGCGCGGGCGTGCTGGTCGTCGACGGCGATCTCACGCTGGAGCCGGGCGGCGCCTGGAAGGGGCTCGTGCTGGCCTCGGGGTCGGTCACGCTCCGAAGCTCTGCGAGAATCTTGGGACTCGTGCGCAGTGGCGGAAGCGTCGTCACCGAACCCAATGCGGTGATCGACGGATCTCCGTGCGCCGCGCTGGCGAGTCTGGCCAACGCCCCCAGTCTTCTGCGGCCGCTGGCCCTGCCTGGACGCTCTTGGGCGGGTCCCATCTTGCCGGGCGCCAAATGAGCGCCGGTTGGTTCCACCGGCCCCGGGTCGTCGCGGGACTCGATGTCGGGAGTCGCTTCGCGAAGTTGCTGGAGGTCGATCACAGCGGCGACCAGCCCGAGGTTTCGCGCCTGGACGTCCGCGCCCTTCCGCAGGGAGCCGTGGTGGAGGGGAACGTCGCCGACCCGGCGCGGGTCGTCGGCGCGTTGCGGGGACTGATCCCTGGCGGCGCCAAGCGCCGGGACGTGGTCGGGGCCGTGGGAGGCCACGACGTCTTCATCAAGAAGATCGAGGTCGGCGAGACCAGGAAGTCCGAGATCGGCGAAGCGGTTCTCTGGGAAGCGAAGAGGCGCATCCCCTTCGACATGCGGGGCGTGCAGGTGGACTTTCACGTCATCGGCCCTCTGCCCGGCGGGCGAGGCGCCGCGGTCCTTCTCGTGGCGGCCAAGCGAGAACTCGTCGAGGCACGAGTCGCGCTCCTGGCCAGCGCGGGCGCCTCGCCGGCTCGGCTCGACGTCGAGTCGCTCGCCCTCCACAACGCCTTTCGCCACAACTATCCCGCCGCGCAGGACGGCATCGTGGTCTTGGCCAACATCGGCCATCAGGTCACCAACGTGAACGTGGTGGAAGACGGCGCGCCCGTCGCCGCGGTGGACCTGCCGATCGGTTCGCGATCCATCGAGACGGCCGTCGAGCGGGAATGCCAGGTGCCGGAGGAGCAGGCGGAGCAAGTCGTGTGCGGCCGCGCAAGGCCCGCCGTGGCGGATCAGCGCGTGAGCGAGGCGGCGGAACAAGTGGCTGCCGGGATCGAACGAGCAACGGCCTTCCTGGCGGCTCGCGGCTCGCTCTCCGGCGTCGGCAGAGTCTTCCTGAGCGGCGGCGGCGCAGGCATTCCGGGCATGGCCGAAGGCGTTGCCCAACGCCTCCGCGCCGAGACGCGCGTCGTCAATCCATTCGAGCGCGTCCCGATCCGTCCAGGCGCGGACGGCGCCTCCTGGTCGTCGAAGGCGCCCGCCATGCTCCTGCTGCCGCTCGGTCTCGCCCTGCGCGCCGCCTGACAGTCCAGAGAGGAAGAGACGGACAAGTGATCGAAATCGACTTGCTGCCAAAGGGACGCGAGGCCAGCGACGAGACCCGGCGGGGCTCGTTGCGAATACTGTACCTCCGAAGCCTCCTGGCGGATCCGTGGGTCGCGACTGCAGGGCTCGTCTCTCTGGCGTCGCTTTCCACGGCGGCCGTTCTGTTCGTTGCCGACGCGAAGCGAGCCAAGTCGCTGCAGCGGGAACTCGCCGCCGCCGCGCAAGATTCCGTCATCTACGCCGCCCTCATCGGCCAGACGGAAGCGCTCTCGGCCCGCCGCGACTCGATTGCCGGCCGGGCGGCGGTGATCGGGGAGATCGACGCCCGCCGGTACGACTGGCCGCGGACGCTCGACGAAGTGGCCGCGGCGTTGCCGGCGGAGGCGTGGCTCACGCATGTCGAACAACTGCCCTCCTCAGGTCCGGTGCGCTTTCGCGTCGAAGGGAAGGCCTCCAGCAACTTTGCGCTGACCCGTTTCTGGAATGCGCTCGAGTCGTCCCGCTCGATTGGCGACGTGCAGCTGGTGAGCACCGAGCATGTGGTCGAAGGCCTGGACGAGGGGGCCGCGCATGACGTGTACTACTTCGTGCTGGAGGCCGTCCAAGTGAATCCGCCCGTCGGCGAACTCGACATGGTGGTGTTGTTCGACGCTCCGGCCGGACGGGGGCGCTGATGCAGTTCCTGCCCAGCGATCCCGCCCGCAGGAACTCGGCGCTCGTCGTGGTTCTGGCGCTGGCGGGCCTCTACCTCTTTCACGCGCGGCTTCGCATCCCCCGAGTGGAGCGGGCGGACGTGCTCGAGGCCCGCGTGAAGGAGATGCGGGAGAGGAATCGACGAGCCAAGTCCGCCTCCGCGGCCAGCGACGGCACGCTGGAATCGCGCTTGGCCCGCTACGAGAGCCACCTTCGTCGGCTGGAGACTCTGATTCCGTCGAGCCGAGAGGTGGCGCAGCTTCTGGAGGCGGTCTCGCGGGAGGAGCGGCGGGCGGGCGTGGAGATGACGATGATGCGTCCGCAACCCCGAATCGCGGGCGAGTTCTACGAGCAGTGGAGCTACGAGGTGGCTGTCCGGGGCGGCTACCATGCGGTGGGGGCCTTCGTCACGGCCGTCGCCTCGCTGGAGCGGATCGTGGTACCGGGCAACGTCGTCCTCTCGGGGACGGATGGCTCCGGGACGCCCGGCGAAGTCCTGGCGACGTTGGAGGTCCGCACCTACGTTGCCGCCGCACCAGACTCCGGTGCCGTGGAGTCGGTGGCAGGAGCGAGCGGAGACCCGTTGCCCCGCGGGGATCGGGCTTCGGCCATGCGTCACCCGGCTCGTGCACGCGGCGGGCCGCGAGTCGTCCACGCAATCTCGATTTCTGGACGCGGCCCTTCGCCGCCGGAATCGCAAGACGGCCCGCCGCAGACGCCCCCCGGCGTTCCGCCCGTCCCCGGCTCGCCGCGCTCGGAACCGCCGGCGCCGCTTGTGTTCTCGAGGGAGGTGTTTCGCTATCCGGTCGTCGGCCGCCGAGACCCGTTCGCGGCTCCCGTGGGCGTGCCCCGCACCGGCCGCACTCTCCACCTTCTTGGGCTGATCCTGCACGAAGATCCGGCTCTGGGCGTCGCGCTGCTGGCTCGCGGCTCCAGCGAAGTGGGCGATCCTCCGAGCCGTCCGTTGCGGTTGCGGGTCGGCGAACGGGCCGGCGACGTGCGTCTGCTCGAGATCGAGGAGGACCGCGTGATCGTTGAGATCGGAGTGCCGTCCAGCGCCGCGAGACGGCGGACATTGCTGTTGCCCCGGCAGCGCGGGCTCGGCGCCCGATGAACCGCCGCCCTGCGAAGAGCCTCGGCATCTTTCGGATCGCACTTCCGTCGCTCGCTCTGTTGTTGGCGCCGCCAAGCGGCTTGTCGGCAGACGCTCGCAGTCCCGGAGTCGCGCCGGCCGCTCCATTTCAGCGCCAAGCGCCAGGCGTCGCCGGCGACGCTTCCGACCTCGGCCGCCCCATCACCGTGTCGTTCTTCGACACACCGATTCACGAAGTCCTCTTCGCCTTCGCCGACTTCTCCGGCCGCTCCATCGTCCCTGGCGCCGAAGTTTCGGGACTCGTCTCGGCTGAAATCCGCGGGCAACCCTGGAACGTTGCGCTGGACGCCATCCTGGAGGCGCAGGGCTTGGTCGCCCAGGAGGAGGAGACCGGCATCATCCGGGTCGGCGCAGCCTCGGCGATCCTTGATCACGAAGCCGTGGTGCCGCTCGTGGCGGAACCGTTTCGGATCCGGTACGCCCGCGCCGGGGAACTCGTCGAGCCGGTCGCCGCCTTGCTCAGCCCGCGCGGACGCGCCTCGATGGGGCAGGGAGCCAACACGATCGTGGTCGCCGACATCCCGCGCGTCGTGGAGTCGGTCCGCCAGCTGGTGCAGGCGCTCGACGTCCGCGTTCGCCAGATCGACATCTCCGCAAAGATCGTGTTCGTGAACCGCACCGAGATGGAAGGCCTGGGGATCACCTACGACTACACGGATCCGGACGGCAACCAGCTCAACCTCCTCACGCCCGGCGTGGTGGACCGCAACCAGAACGGAAAGTTCGAGGCCGACGAGCAGGTTCCCAGAGGCACCGACGTCGTCCTTCTCGGCGGCAGTTCGATCGCGGCCCTCGGCAACGCGACCCAACGAATCGCCAACCCCACGCTGTCCGTCCTCACTTCCGTGGTCTTGGGACGCAACACGCTCGTCAACTTCATCGACGCGCTGCAGTCGGTGCAGCTCACGGACGTCGAGGCGCAGCCGTCGGTTCGGGTGATGGACAACCGCACGGCGAAGATCGTGGTCGGCGAGGAGACGCCGGTTCGCGTGCTCGACGCTGGTTCGCAGGTGGTCGCGGGCACAGGCGAGGGGCGCAGCAGCGTGCCGCTCGCGACGGTGGACTACAAGGAGACGGGGGTCATCCTGGAAGTCACGCCGCGCGTCGCTTCCGACGACGAGATACTCCTGGAACTGGTCGCGGAACGTTCCTCGGCCGACCTGGCGCCCTCCGATGTCGGCGTCGTGTTTCGCAGACAGAAGGCCGAAACGCAGGTTCTCGTCAAGGACGGGGAAGTCGTGGCGATCGGCGGCCTGACGGTCACCGAGCGGGGAGAAGTCCGGTCCGGGATACCGTTGCTCATGGACCTGCCGCTGCTCGGGCGCCTCTTCAGCTCGCGGGTCGAATCGCTGAAGGAGCGGGACCTTCTAATCCTCGTCCGCCCCACGCTGGTGGGCCCGGGCTGATATCTTGCACCGGAGGCCTCCGCCTGACAGAGCCTGCGGCTTGCCCACTTTCCGACCCCGACCGCGATGCCCCTCCGCCACTTGTCCTTCCACACGGCCGGCGAATCTCACGGCCGCGGTCTCGTCGCGGTGCTCGAAGGCGTGCCGGCTGGTCTTCGCCTCGCCGCGGATTCCGACATCGATCCCGAGCTTCTGCGGCGCATGGGGGGCTACGGCCGCGGCCGGCGGATGCAGATCGAGTCCGACCGGGCGGAGATCGTCTCCGGCATTCGCTTCGGCGCGACGTTGGGGTCGCCCCTGTCGCTGGTCATCTGGAACCGCGACTGGGAGAACTGGACCACGGCCATGGCCCACCAGGCGCCGGATCCCGAAGCCAATCCCAAGGCGTTGCGCCCCGTCTACCTGCCGCGTCCGGGGCACGCCGACCTCGCGGGAGTCCTCAAGTACGACCGCCGCGACGCCCGCGACATTCTGGAGCGCGCCTCCGCCCGCGAGACCGCCGCGCGCGTGGCCTGCGGCGCCGTGGCTCGAACTCTGCTCCGCGAAGCCGGCGTGACCATCGGCAGCCACGTGACCCGCATCGGATCGGTGGAGGCCAGCCCTCCGAACCCGTTGCCCGAGAACCTCAACGACGCCGCGGATCCGTCTCCCCTCCGCACGCTGGACCAGAGCGCCGAAGCGTCCATGAAGGCGGAGATCGACGCGGCCCGGAAAGCGGGCGACACGCTCGGCGGATGCTTCGAAGTGGTCGCCCGCGGGTTGCCGGTGGGCTTGGGGAGCCACGTGTCGTGGAATCGCAAGCTGGACGGCCGCCTGGCCCAGGCCGTGATGTCGGTGCACGCGGTGAAGGGAGTCGAGATCGGACCCGCGTTCGCCAACGCCGGCCGGCCGGGGTCGCGCGTCCACGACGCCATCACGAGGGACGCCGTGATCGCGGAGAGCGGCGGCTTCGCCCGTTCGGGAAACCGGGCCGGCGGGCTCGAAGGCGGCATCACGACGGGGTCGCCGCTGGTCGTGCGCGGCGCGATGAAGCCCATCTCCACATTGCGAAAGAGGCTCCCGAGCGTGGATCTTCGGGACGGGCAGGCCAAGGACGCAGCCGTCGAGCGCAGCGACGTGTGCGCCGTCCCGGCGGCGGCCGTGGTCGCCGAGGCGATGGTCGCGCTTGTGGCGGCGGACGCCCTCATGGAGAAGTTCGGTGGCGACTCGTTGAACGAACTCAAGCGCAATCTGGACGGCTACTTGGCGCGATTGTCGGCCCGCGGCTTCCGGGAGCGCGAGCCGCACCGCGAGTGAAGAAGCCGCTTTCCGTCGTCCTCGTCGGGTTCATGGGAGCCGGCAAGTCCACCGTGGGTCCGATCCTGGCCCGCGCGCTCGGACTAGGCTTCGTCGACCTGGACGGCGAGATCGAACGCCGCCTGAGCCGCTCCGTCCCCACGCTCATGCGGGAACGGGGCCTCGAGCGCTTCCGGCGCCTGGAAGCCGGCGTCGCCCAGGAAGTCCTCTCGGGACCTCCGGTCGTGCTGGCCACGGGCGGCGGATGGGCCGCGCAGCCCGGCCGCGTCGCGTCCCTCGAAGGGGCGGCGCACCTAGTGTGGCTGCGAGTCGAACCCCGGACCGCCCTGGCCAGGATCGGGGAAGATTTGAGCGGCCGGCCCCTGCTGGACGTGGCCGATCCGCTGGCCGCTGCCCGCGCGTTGCTCGCCGAGCGCACTCCCCATTACGCGCGATGTGCTATTAGAATCGACACCGACGGCCGTGCGCCCGAGGAGGTCGCCGGGGAGATTCTCCGGCGCGCCGAACTACGGGGCTCGGAAGCGCGGGCGAGTTCGCAAAGAGCCCTGCGCATCGGCTTTGACTAAGGAAACCACGGGGAAGCGTCGTCGTGAAGCTTGTGATCGTGGAGTCGCCCGCGAAGGCGAAGACGATCGAGAAATTCCTAGGCGCCGGCTACGTGGTCGCGGCGTCCTACGGACACATCCGCGACTTGCCTCGGTCCGCGGGGGAGATCCCGAAGAGCGTGCGAGGCAAGCCCTGGGCGCAAATGGCGGTGGACGTCGAGAACGGCTTTCGGCCCGTCTACGTCGTTCCGGGCGAGAGCAGGAAGCGTGTTCAAGAGCTCCGGCGGCTGGTCTCCAAGGCGGAGGAGATCGTCCTCGCGACGGACGAGGACCGCGAAGGCGAAGCCATCAGCTGGCACGTCCTCGAAGTGCTCAAGCCGGCGGCGCCCGTCAAGCGGATCGCATTCCACGAGATCACGCGCACCGCTATCCGAAAGGCGCTCGCCGACCCGCGCGAGGTCGACGACCGCTTGGTGGGAGCCCAGGAGGCGCGCCGGATTCTCGATCGCCTGTACGGATACAGCCTCTCGCCGGTCCTCTGGCGAAAGGTGCGCTCCAAGCTCAGCGCCGGGCGGGTTCAGAGCGTGGCCCTGCGGCTCGTCGTGGACCGCGAGGAGGAGCGCCGGCGCTTCAAGGCCTCCGTGTACTGGCGGGTTCATGCGTCGCTCTTGGCGGAGGACGAACCCTTCACGGCCGTCCTCCACCGCACCGACGGCGCGCGCGTGGCGACGGGACGCGACTTCGACGCGACCACCGGCGAGCGCCTGCCCCGCTCGAAGGCGGTCGTCCTCGACGAAAAAGCGGCCGAGGCCATACGGAAGGCGGTCTCCGAGGCTCTGCCCTGGCGGGTGGAGGCCACGGAGCGCAAGTCGGTCAAGCAGCGGCCGACGCCCCCCTTCACGACGTCCACCTTGCAACAGGCGGCGAGCAACCGTCTCCGCATGTCGCCCAAGAGGGCCATGAGGATCGCCCAGCGGCTCTACGAGGGCGTGAACCTCGGCGGGGGCGACCGGGAGGGACTCATCACCTACATGAGGACCGACTCCCTCACGCTGTCGGGGAAGGCGCTTGCCGACGCGGGACGCTACATCCGCGAGACGTTCGGCCCCGACTACCACGACGGCCCGCGGCGGTACCGCACCAAAGCCAAGTCCGCCCAGGAAGCGCACGAGGCGATTCGCCCGACCGAACTCTCGCGCACGCCCGCCATGCTGGCCTCGCGGCTCGACAAGGACGAACTCGCGCTCTACCGGCTCGTCTGGAGCCGTGCGATCGCCTCCCAGATGACCGACGCCCGCCTGGAGCGCACCACCGCCGACTTGGCGGCGGAGGCCGACGGGGTGAAACATGTGTTTCGGGCCACCGGATCCGTCTTGCGCTTCGCGGGCTTCCTCAAGGCCTACGGCGACCGGCGCAACGACCAGTTCCTGCCCCCGCTCGCGGAAGGCGATCTCGTCGGCGCCGAGGGCTCGGCCGCGGTCCTGCAGGGCGTCGAGGCGGAGCCGAGCGAGACCAAGCCGCCGGCCCGCTACACGGAAGCGTCGCTGGTCAAGAAGCTGGAGGACGAGGGCATCGGCCGGCCTTCGACCTACACGCCCACGATCTCCACCATTCAGGACCGCGACTACGTGCGCAAGCGCGGCGGTAGCTTGGTGCCCACGTACGTCGGCATGGCCGTCAACCAGCTGTTGTGCAGCCATTTCGGCGAGTACGTCGACATCGGCTTCACGGCCCGCATGGAGGACTCGCTCGACGACATCGCAGCGGGCGGCACCCAGTCCCGCAAGTTCCTCGACCTCTTCTACAACGGGGACGGCGAGCGTCCCGGCCTGGCCCGTGCGATCGAGGAGCGGCTGCCCGGCATCGACTATCCCGTCGTCCCCCTCGGCGCCGATCCCGCAACCGGCCGGGACATCGCGGTGAAGATCGGCCGCAACTCGGTCTACGCGGTGCGCGGAGCCGGCCAGAACCCCGAACGCGCGACCATCCCCGCCGACCTTCTCATCGACGAGCTCACGGTCGGCAAGGCCGTGGAGCTCCTCGAGATGCGCACGACCGCCGACGCGACGCTCGGCGAGGACTCGGACTCCGGCAAGCCCGTGTACCTGAAGATCGGCCCGTATGGACCCTACCTGCAGCTTGGCGACGCCAAGGCCCGCGCCAAGCCGCGTCGCGTGAGCCTGCCCAAGGACGTCGACCCCTCGGGGGTGACGCTCGAACGCGCCCTGCGTCTGCTGGCCCTGCCAAGGATTCTCGGACTCGACCCGAAGACCGGCAAGGACGTGGCGGCGGGGCTGGGCCGGTACGGTCCCTACGTGTCCTGCGACGGCAAGTACCGCGACCTGCCGGAGTCGGAACGGCTCTTCACGGTCACGCTCGACGAAGCCCTGGCGTTGCTGGCGCAGGAAAAGGCCAAGAAGACTCAGAAGGTGCTCAAGGTATTGGGACCGCATCCCGAGACGGGCGCGAAGGTCGAGATTCGCGAAGGCCGCTACGGGCCCTACGTCACGGACGGAAAGGTCAACGCGTCCACGCCCAAGAACGGCAAGGATCCGGCGGACACGACGATGGAAGAGGCCGTCGCGCTCCTCGAAGGCGCCAAGAAGCGCCGGAAGAGTCGCGGGCCGCGGGCGCGCCGGGGAGCGGGCAGCCGCAGGCGATGATCCGCGGCGCCGGGCATTCGCGCCGGGGACGGCGCCGCCAAGCGCAATCCGATTGCCCCTCGATTCAGTCCGCCGGCCGTCCCGCATGAGCGCCGTCACGGTGGTGGGAGGAGGGCTCGCCGGATGCGAGGCGGCTCTGGCCCTCGCCCGGCGCGGCCACGAGGTGGTTCTCTTGGAAATGCGGCCGGAGACGACGACGCCCGCTCACCAGACCGGCGGACTGGCCGAGCTCGTCTGCACCAACTCCTTCAAGAGCGAGAACCCGTCCACGGCTCACGGGCAGCTCAAGCGCGAGATGGCGCTCCTGGGTTCCGTGCTGCTGGAGGCGGCGAACGAGTCCAGGGTCCCCGCGGGCTCCGCGCTGGCCGTCGACCGGCGGCTCTTCTCCGAGTCCATGGAGCGCCGGATCGCTGGCCGCGACGACATCACGATCGTGCGAAAAGAGATGCCGAGCCTTCCCGGCGGACCGGCGGTGGTGGCTACCGGGCCGCTCACCTCGCCGGCCCTGGCGCAGGACATTGCGGAGGAGATCGGACACGGCGGCCTGGCGTTCTACGATGCCATCGCCCCCATCGTGCACGGCGACTCGATCGACCGCGAGGCCGTCTTCGCCGCCGGACGGTGGCAGGAGGAGTCGGACTACCTCAACTGCCCCATGGACGCGAACCGCTACGGACGGTTCGTGGACGCGCTGCGCACCGCCGAAGTGCGCCCCGGCCCGGACTGGGACAAGGTGCCCTACTTCGAGGGATGCCTGCCCATCGAGGTGCTGGCGGCCCGGGGACTGGACACGCCCCGCTTCGGCCCGATGAAGCCCGTGGGGCTGCGCGACCCGCGCACCAGAGCCCGCCCGCACGCCGTCGTGCAGTTGCGCAGGGAAGACCGCGCGGGCCAGATGTGGAATCTCGTGGGATTCCAGACGCGGCTTCGCACCGGCGAGCAACGACGCGTCTTCGGAGCGATCCCCGGCCTGGAAGAGGCGGAGTTTCTTCGCTGGGGATCGATCCACCGCAACAGCTATCTCAACTATCCGGGATGCCTGACGCCGCACGGCACCTCGCGCCGCCGCGGCGACTTGTTCTTCGCAGGACAGCTGACCGGCGTCGAAGGATACACGGAATCCGCGGCCTCCGGCCTCCTGGCGGGCATCAACCTGGATCGCCTCCTGCGAGGCGAGAGGCCGGTCGTTCCGCCGCCCGAGACCATGATGGGGGGCCTGTGCCGATATCTTCGGGACGCCGGCCCGAACGGATTTCAGCCCATGAACTCCAACTGGGGACTCGTGGACCCCATGCCCTCCGCGCGAGGCGGCAAGGCCGCGAGAAGGGCTGCGCTCGCGGACCGGGCGCTTCGCCGCTTTCGCGAATGGGCTGCCGCAAACCGCTGCCTTGCCCTGGACGCCCCCGAATGAGAGCCGACACCGCCCGCTTTCTCCACCACCTCGAGGCGGTTCGCAACCTCTCGGTCCACACGGTCGCCGCCTACCGCCGCGACTTGGCCGATCTGGAGGAGTTCGTCGGCGGGTACCTGGGCCGGGAGGACTTCGCCTGGGGCGACGTGAACCGCGCCGTCCTCCGGGCGTTCCTCGGAGAGGCCGGGCGGCGCGGCCGGTCCCGCCGAACGATTGCGCGCAAGCTGTCCGCCGTGCGTTCTCTGTTTCGCCACCTTCACCGCGAGGGCAAGATCGCGGCCAACCCGGCCGCCGGAATTCGAGGCCCCAAGCTGGACCGCACGTTGCCCGGCCACGCCGGACAGGACGAGATGGCGGCGCTTCTCAACTGGGCCGAGGAGCAGGCGGCAGAGGAGAACAACCTCTCGCGGACCCGGCTGCTCGCTTGGCTGGAGCTGCTCTACGGCAGCGGCCTGCGAGTGTCGGAGCTGCGATCCCTGAACCTGGATTCGCTCTTCGGCAACCAAGTTCGCGTCCTGGGGAAGGGGGAGAAGGAGAGGATCGTGCCGGTGACCAAGGCGGCCGCCCGAGCGCTTCGCAACTACCTGCCGCGGCGCCAGGAAGTGGCCGACAGCGACTCGGCGGCCCTGTTCGTGAACCGCGGCGGGGCGCGCATATCCACGCGCTACATCCAGAGGCTGGTGCAAGCGGCGCTCGAGGACTTCTGCACCGCCACCGGTCTGTCCGTCCACTCGCTCCGTCACAGCTTCGCGACCCACCTCCTCGACGCGGGCGCCGACCTCGTGGCGGTCAAGGATCTCCTCGGCCACGCCTCCCTGAACACGACCCAGATATACGCGCACACCTCGAAGGAGCGGCTCCGGCGAGTCTACGAGAGCGCTCATCCTCGTGCGTAGGGCGACTCGCCCACCCGCCCCGCCCAAGGCGTCGCGACTACCGGCTGCCATTGCGCGACGGTAGCTTTGGGCGGCGCCCTCGACGCCGATTCCGCGGCTCCCGCCCTGCGAAGCGCACCCATCTCTCCTCGCTCATGAAGCCTCCCTTTTCTCCAGGCGCCGACGTGCGCGCCACGACCGTGATCGCCGTCGCCAAGGACGGCGTGGTGGCCATGGCCGGCGACGGACAGGTCACCATGGGCGACGCGGTCGTCAAGGCCGCGGCGCAGAAGGTGCGGCGTCTGGCCGACGACCGCATCCTGGCAGGCTTCGCCGGGGCTCTGGCGGACGCGGTCGCTCTGTTCGCCAAGTTGGAGACGATGTTGAAGCGCTGGCCGGCCAATCTTCCGCGCGCCTGCGTGGAACTGGCCAAGGAATGGCGAACCGACCGCTATCTCCGGCGGCTGGAAGCGCTCTTGGTGGTTGCCGACCACGAGCGCCTGCTGCTCGTGAGCGGGGACGGCAACGTCATCGAGCCCGACGTGCCCATTCTGGCGATCGGGTCCGGCGGCGGCTACGCGTTGGCGGCGGCGCGGGCCCTGTACGAGCGAACCGACATGGTCGCGCCCGACGTGGCGCGGCACGCTCTCGAGATCGCCGCCGACATCTGCGTGTACACCAACCACGAGATCACGGTCGAGGAGCTGCGTCCCCAATGAAGTCTCCGGGCGAGCCGGCGCGCCTTGCCGCTGCCGCAGACGACGCCGTTCCCGCGGAGGTCGTGGACGAGTCCGTCGAGGAAGCCTCCAGCGACCGAGCCGCCGACGCGGAGGAAGCAGAGGACGCCGGCGAAGCGGACTCCGAGAACGGCGACGGCGAATCGAAGGACGGCCGCGGCTCCTTCCGCGACCAGTACGACCCTGCGATGGCGGCGGCGATGCTCGACTGGCTCACCAATCGCACGCCCTCGGAAATCGTCAAGGAACTGGACAAGTACATCGTCGGGCAGGCCGACGCCAAGAAGGCCGTCGCGGTCGCGCTGCGAAATCGCTGGCGGCGGCAGAAAGTCAAGGACGCCGACCTGCGCGACGAAATCTTCCCCAACAACCTGATCATGATCGGCCCGACCGGGGTGGGGAAGACCGAGATCGCCCGTCGGCTGGCGCGACTGGCGCAGTCGCCGTTCGTCAAGGTCGAGGCCTCCAAGTTCACCGAGGTCGGCTACGTGGGCCGCGACGTGGAGTCCATGGTTCGGGACTTGGCCGACACCGCAGTCAACATGATCCGCAACGAGCGCGAAGAAGAAATGGCCCCGGAGGCGCGCCGCCGCGTCGAAGAGCGGTTGCTGGACCTGTTGCTGCCGGACCCCGACCAGACGCCCGGCAAGCCCGCCAAGTCCGTGGCTCCGCCCGCCGCGAAGCCCGCCGCCTCCGAGGCCGGGGAGAGCGCCGGCAAAGAGAAGGAGGAGGACGAGGGCGGCGCGTTCGTGGCAGGCCCCGACGGCGTGGCCGGGCCGGGCGACGCGGCGCGCCAGAAAGAGACGGCGGAAGCGGGCGAGCAGGCGGCGGAAACCTTGGGCGAGCGACGCGCGCGCACCCGGGAGAAGCTGCGGGCGCTCCTCCGCAAGGGCGACATGGAAGAGCGGAAGGTCGAGATGGAGATACGGCAGTCTCCGTCCTTCGACGCCATGGCCTTCCCGATCGGCGGCGGCATGGAGGGCATGGACATCAACGTCACCGAGATGATTCGCGGCATGTTGCCGAAGCGCTCGAAGCGGCGCACCGTCAGCATCTCGGAGGCGAGGCGAATCCTGTTCCAGGAGGAGCTGGATCGGCTCGTGGACATCGAGGAGGTCGTCTTCGACGCGCTCGACAGGGTCGAGGAGAGCGGCATCATCTTCCTCGACGAGCTGGACAAGGTCGCGGCGCCTCAGCGGGGGGCGGGCCCCGACGTGAGCAGGGAAGGGGTGCAGCGCGATCTCCTCCCCATCGTAGAGGGATGCAACGTGCACACCAAGTACGGCTTGATCTGCACGGACCACATCCTCTTCATCGCCGCGGGCGCGTTTCACGTGGCCAAGCCGTCCGACTTGATCCCCGAGCTGCAGGGGCGGTTCCCCATTCGAGTCGAGCTCCAGAGCCTGAAGACCGCCGACTTCGTGAGGATCCTCAAGGAGCCGCGCAACGCCTTGATCCGCCAGTACGCCGCCCTCGTCCTCGCCGAAGGGTACGAACTCAAGTTCACCGACGACGCGTTGGACGAAATCGCGAGGATGGCCGCCGACCTCAACGACCGCATGGAGAACATCGGCGCCCGCCGGCTCCAAACGGTGCTCATGTCCGTGCTCGAGGACATCCTGTTCAACCTGCCCGAGAGGGGCTGCGAAGACGGCGAGTGCCGGATCGACGCCGAGTTCGTGAGGCAGCGCTTGAAGCCCGTCGTGTCGGACGACGACTTGCGCCGCTACATCCTCTAGGGCCGTGACCTCCCGCGTTAGCCGTCCTCCGGTCCTCCGGGCCGCGTGCTCCTGCGCCTCGTCTGTCCCGCATCCGGCATGACGCCCCGCGCCTCCGGCTTCCTCGATCTCGCGAGCCACGAGGCCGGCCACCTCGTCCATCTGCTGGATCTCGCGGCGCGGATCAAGGCCGCCCCCCCTCGCGATCGGCCCCTCGAGGGCAGGTCCCTGGCCATGATCTTCCACAAGGCCTCGACGCGCACGCGGGCCAGCGCCGAAGTGGGCATGACCCAGCTGGGCGGGCACGCGCTCATGATCGCCCGCGCGGATTCCCAGATGGGCCGGGGAGAGAGCGTGGCGGACACGGCGAGGGTCTTGAGCTGCTACGCGGACGCCATCCTCGTGCG
Source organism: Longimicrobiales bacterium (assembly GCA_958295645.1). Classification (GTDB taxonomy): domain Bacteria; phylum Gemmatimonadota; class Gemmatimonadetes; order Longimicrobiales; family Gaopeijiaceae. The sequence goes on along the minus strand of OY282361.1, from coordinate 1,376,019 downwards.
CACGTTCGCCCACGACGTCGTCGTCGAGTTCGCCGAGGCCGCGTCGGTGCCGGTGGTCAACGGCCTCACCGACCTGCTCCACCCGTGCCAAGTCATGGCCGACCTCATGACCGTGCGAGAGGAGTTCGGCCCCGTCCTGGCTCGGCGGCGCGTGGCCTGGATCGGCGACGGAAACAACATGGCCAACTCCTGGCTCAACGCTTCGCGGCGCCTCGGCTTCTCGCTGCGTTTGGCGTGTCCCGAGGGATACGAGCCCGACCCCGGCATTCTGGCAGCCGCCGAGGCCGAGGGCGCCGAGATGTTCCGAAACCCCGCGGAGGCCGTGGCCGGCGCCGACGTGGTGACCACCGACGTCTGGGCGTCCATGGGGCAGGAGGACGAACAGCGCGACCGGAAAGCCGCCTTCGCCGGATTTCGAGTCGACGAAGAGTTGATGGCCGGAGCCCGCCCAGAGGCCATATTCCTCCACTGCCTCCCGGTGCACCGGGGCGAGGAAGCGACGGCGGCAGTCGTCGACGGTTCGCGCTCCCGCGTGTTCCAGGAAGCCGAGAACAGGCTGCACGTCGTCAAGGCGATCCTGCTCGACTTGATCGGCTGACCGGTCGGCAATCCGAGACCCGCAACGGAACACCATGGAATCCCAACCCGTCCTGAAGACTCCGCTCCACGACGTCCACGCCGCCCTGGGAGCCCGCATGGTCCCGTTCGCCGGCTACCAGATGCCCCTTCAGTACGCCGCCGGCATTCGCGCGGAGCACGCCGCAACGCGCACGGGATGCGCCGTCTTCGACGTGTCCCACATGGGCGAGTTCACGGTGCGAGGCCCGCAGGCAGAGGCCCTCGTCCAGTATCTGACCGTCAACGACGTGTCGCGGGCGACGCCGGGCCAAGCCCAGTACTCGGCCCTGTGCAACGAGGGCGGATTCGTGCTGGACGACCTGCTGATCTACCGGTTCGCCGACCGCTTCATGCTGGTCGTCAACGCTTCGAACCGCGCCAAGGACTGGCAGTGGGTCGCCGAGCACGCCCAAGGCTACGACGTGGACTTGTCCGACGACTCGGACGAGATCGCCCTCGTGGCCGTCCAGGGGCCTGACTGTCGGAAGGTCCTGGCCCCGCTGGCGGACCGCAATCTGGACGACATCGGCTACTATCGCTTCGCGGAGGGGACGGTGGCCGGCGTGGAGGCGGTCGTCAGCTGCACGGGCTACACGGGCGAGGACGGGTTCGAGCTCTACGTGCCGGCGACGGGCGCCGAACAGGTCTGGCGGGCGGTGACGGAGGCGGGCCAGGTCCGGGCCGAGCCGGCGGGTCTGGGCGCCCGCGACTCCCTGCGGCTCGAGATGGGCTACGCGCTCTACGGCAACGACTTGGACGAGCGGCACACGGCGCTCGAGTCGGGCTTGGGCTGGGTGGTGAAGCTGGACGCCGGAGAGTTCGTGGGACGGGCGGCCCTGGCCGCGCAGAAGGAGCAAGGGGTCGTGCGCCGCCTCGCGGGCATCCGGCTCGAAGATCGGGGCTTTCCGCGTCCGGGCTATCCCGTGGTCGAGCTCGGCGAAGAGGCGGAGGCCGGCGGCGACATCGGCGTCGTCACTTCGGGCGTCGCGAGCCCCTCGCTGGGCGCCGGCGTCGCCCTCGCGCGCCTCCCGGCCGGAGCGGCCAAGCCGGGCACGCCGGTGGGGATTCGCGTGCGCGACCGCGTCTTGGCCGGACGCACGCAACGCCCGCCCTTCTACACCAAAGGCTCCATACGCCGGTAGGATTGTCGCACATGGCGGAGACTGTCCTCGTCACGACCCACGACCTGCCCTTGGCGGGCCAGTTGCGGACGGGCTTCCGGGCCGCGGGGCACCGCGTGGATCTGGTCACCGCCTACGCCGACGCCGACTCCGCCGCCGCCGACTCGGCGCTCGTGGTCCTGACGGCCGGATTGGACGCAAAGGGGGCCGAAGCGCTGGCGGAGGCGGGCAGGGCAAGGGGAGTGCCGGTCTTCGCGGTCGGCGCGGCCCCGGCCCCGGGTCTGGCGGCCGCCTTCGCCGCCCCGGCGGACCCCGAGGAGGTCGTGCTGATGGGCTGCCGGGCCATCGACCGCCGCCGCCTTCGGGCCGCGACGGGGATCGTCGGCGAGACCGACGCGATGATCGAGGTTCTGGAGCGCGTCGTGCAGATCGCTCCAGTGGACGTCACCGTCCTCGTGACCGGCGAGTCCGGCACCGGCAAGGAACTGGTCGCGCGAGGCCTCCACGCGCTCTCCGCCCGGCGCGGCAAGGCCTTCATCGCCGTCAACGTCGCCGCCCTGACCGAGACCTTGCTCGAGAGCGAGCTCTTCGGACACGAGAAGGGCGCCTTCACCGGCGCCATCGACTCGCGCCGGGGCCTCTTCGAACTGGCCGCCGGCGGCACCATCTTCCTCGACGAGATCGGCGAGATGCCGCTTCAGACGCAGACCAAGCTGCTGCGCGTGCTGGAGCAGCAGGAGTTCCTGCGCGTGGGCGGCCAGAAGACCGTGCGCGTCGACGTGCGCATCGTTGCCGCCACGAACCAGCACCTTCGCGACATGGTCGCCGCCGGGACCTTCCGCAAGGACCTCTACTACCGCCTCAACGTCCTGCACATCGGACTTCCCCCTCTGCGCAACCGCCGCGAAGACATCCCTCTGCTCGTCGAGGCCTTCGTCCAAGAGGCCGGCAAGCGCCACGACCGAGGTCCCTTCGTCGGCCTTTCCGGCGAGGCCATGGACATCCTCGTCCGCCACCGCTGGCCCGGCAACGTGCGCGAGCTCCGCAACTTGGTCGAGAGCATGGTGGTCCTCGCCCCCGGCAAGGAGATCCGCGCCGAAGACATCCCGTCCGACCTGGCCGAGCGAGAGCCCTCGACCGCGCTGGCGCCCCTGTCCGCCGCCGGAGGGGAAGGAGTCGGCGTCCTTCGCCCGCAGCTGGAATTCGTCTTTCGCACGATGATGCAAATGAAGGTGGACATTGAGGACCTGCGGACGGAATTCGAAGCCTTCCGCCAGTCGGAAGCCGGTGCCGACGTGCGCTTGGTGACGGGTCGCCCAGAGGCGAAGGTGCAACGGGCGGCCGATGTCGAGAGCGGGGAGATCGTGTACGACCGGACCGAGCCCGACGAAGTCGTTGCTGTGGAGGCGGTGGACGCGGGCGAAGCCGCGGTTGCCCCAGAGGCCGCCGCGGGCAAGGACGCGGCAGGCGCGACCGAGGATGCCGTTGCTCCAGAGGCCGTCGCAGGCGTGGACGAGGCCGCCATTGCCCCAGAGACCGTCGTGGGCGCGGCTGAGACTCCCGGCGACGGAGACTTTGTCCCTGCGCCATCCCGCTCGCCGGCCCGGGAGCCGGTGGTCTACACGGCGGGCATGACCCTGGAGGACGCGGAGCGGGCGACCATTCGGGCCGCGCTCGCCGCCGCCTCAGGGAACCGGCGCTTGGCCGCCGAATCGCTCGGCATCGGCGAGCGCACGCTCTACCGCAAGATCAACACGTTGGGACTGGAGGACGAACCCGCCGCCGCCGGAGACCACGACGAAACGTAGGCGGCCCGGATCGCCGTTCGGTGCGGCTGCACGGCCGAGGGAACGGGCTTCCGATCCTGGCGCGAACGCCCGCGTGGCGGGTTCGGCCGTATGGCCGAAGAACCGGAGGGAGCTTCACCGTCGGCCCACACCCGCGCGCCCCGTTCAGGCGGCGGATATTGCCTGGATTCGTTCCGCTCGCTCGTACGCTTCCCGCCGCAGCTCCTTAACCTGACCCGCGATCTCGCCGACCCTCGCAAGCAGTTCGTCGATCGTGCCGGCCAAGTCCACGGCGGCGACCTGGAGGCGCACGCCCGAGTGCCGCACGCGGTGCTTCACCGGCTCCGTTTCTCCCTTGGCGTAGACGAGGAGGCCGCCGGGAAGATCAAGCGCGGTGACGTACGCCAGGAGTTGGTACAGGTCGGCGTTGGGAATCCGCTCGTCCTTCATCCGCTTGTACTTCGCGTCTCCCACGAAGAGGCACCGGCCGCCCTCCCACCAGGACAGGTCGGGATGGAGACGAACCCGTCCATCTTCGTCCAGAGTGGTCGCCTGAAAGCCGCGGTCGGAGCGCAACGTCCGTTCCGAAGCCCCGAGCTTTTCTCGCAACGCCCGCGTCAAGAACTCTTGGAACACGACGTTCATGTCGATGAGAAACCCGTACGCGCGCACGGATCCTCGCGCCGCCTCGAACGACGCCTTGCCGGCCTGCCCGTCCTCTTCCTGCACTCGGCCCGCGCGCACGGATCCTCGCGCCGCCTCGAACGACGCCTGCTGCAGAACGAGTCGCGACAACGCCACGACCTGCCGGTAGTGCTCGTTCAGCCGGTCGAACTCGACCTCGGGCACGCGATTGGGCGGGAACTCCTTGAGCCGCACGTTGTCCAGCCGAGCGCAAATGCGCCCCAACGCAGCGCGGGAAGGGGGATGGCGAATCCGCATCCGCCCCAAGGCAAAGACGGCCGCCTTGACTAGCCGGTTGGGCAAGAAGTCGGTGGTGAAGTCGTCGTAGCGCACCTCCACCGGCAACGGCGCTCCGTACCTGCGCCGAAATTGTTCCTCAATGCGCATCCTGCCTCGCACTGTGCACAATGCTTCTTCTTCGGTTCTGTACCCCTGTAGCAGTCCCCGGGCGAACGCGCGATCTGCCGCCGTCGCCAACGCCATCGCAAGTGCCTCCACCAGCGAATCCGCTCTCTCGAAGTCGAAGGCGTCCTTGTCTCGAAGCCTAAATGCGCCCATGGCGTAAGAAGCCAAGTACAGAACCCGCGAGACCTCCAGCTTGGGGCGAATCGAGACGTCCAAGTCGCCGATTCGAAAGGCGCCCACGACGGAGCCGGGAGTCAAGCAGTACTGGTCGTTCCCGCCTGCAACGGGATTGACGTCGAGTACCTTCTGTCCCAGCAACTCTTTCTGCCGACGCAAGTCCAAGTCGCCCCGCTCCGTGGGCGACAGTTGCGTTGGTTCGCTCTCGACATGCTCCCGAAGGTCGATCTCCCGCATCACGAGAAGGCCTTCTAGCCTTCGCCTTCGCCGGGTTCGCTCTCGTCGCCCCGGTCGCCTTGTGTCGCGCGTCTGTCCTCCCATGCTTTCCGTACTGCGTTCACGAGCGCAATCAGTGTGCCCCGATGTCTGTTCCATGTAGATCTGTCGAGGACACAAACCCATTGCTTCTGAAAGTCTCCGAGGGGCGGGGCGTTGGGAGGAGTTTCTTCCTTGAAGACGACCGATTGCGCGGCTTCTTCGAATTGTTCGTGACAAAGCCGTATGGCCACCGGGAAGAACACGACACGTATTTGTTCTCTGGCGAGTTTCACGGAATGGGACGTATATGCACGCGAAGTGGCGTCGGAAAACGACAGCCACGGTTTTCTGAACGTAAGGCAGTAGCTGCGACAATCACGTACAAAACGGTCCGGGCCCAGTTTGTCGACCACGTCCTGCCAAAGGTCGGCCAGCCCGAATTCGGCGGCCTTCTGCACTAGCGCTTCCTCCGACTTGGCCTTCGGCCGGCGGCCCGTCTCTCCCGCCGGGGCATCGTCTTCGGGTTCCACACCGATCTTGCTCAGAAGGCGGTCAAGTTCGAACGCCTCGAGGCGTTCTCGGTCTCCGTGCAGATGTTCCTCGACGTAGGGAATGATGCTGTGCTTCCATATGCGCTTGAGCCATGCCGAGTCCAAGTCTCGACGCATGAAGTAGCTCGGGCCAATGGACGCGTCGTAGTCCTCAAGCTCCTTGTTGGCTTGGTCCACCAGCCGGGCCACCCATGCCATTCGGGGCACGTTCTTGTCCAGCCATTGCTTGAGAAGCTCTCGAACGGGTGGACGATCCGGACGAAACTCCACAAAATGGAATCGTCGGCGCAACGCAAGGTCCACCAAGGCGATGGAGCGATCCGCCGTGTTCATAGTGCCGATCACGAAGAGATTTCTCGGCAGAGAAAAGGGCTCGTCCGAATACTGAAGTCGCATTGCTTTGTCGCGGTATTCCAGCAAGAAGTACAGTTCGCCGAACACCTTGGCCAAGTTGCCCCGGTTGATCTCGTCGATGACGAGAAAGTGGCGGAGTCCGGGCAGGTTCTGCGCCTGCTTGGCGAATTGGACCAGCGGCCCGTCGCGGAGAGTGAACCCCGGTTGCCCACTGTCCAAGACGGGGCGCAAGCCCTGGACGAAGTCCTCGTAGGCGTAGGACGGATGGAACTGTACGGTGCGCACACGGTCCTCGGATTCCGCTAGGCAAGCCGCCAGTTTCCCAGCGACGTAAGTCTTCCCCGTGCCGGGCGATCCATAGAATACGACTTGGCGCTTGTCCTCCAAGAGTTTCCAGATCTCTTGGACAAAGCTGGGTTCGAACAAGAGTTCGTTGGCAAGCTTGGCAAGGCGGTTGTCGGTTGTTGTCATTTCTTGTTCCGTTCCGCTTCGATCAGGGTCACCTTGTCGGCCCAGGAGCCGTCTTCGTTGCCCTGGTAGCTTACGACGAAGTCTCGCTTGACATCCACCGCGTCGTAGGCGTACAACGCCACCGCGCTGCTCTGCGACTCCAGCCGGTGGCTCCCCCAAGCGGGAGTGACGGCGAGGATCGCGAGGGGGCGTTCGCGCAGGCCCCGGGCGACCAGGTGCAGGTCTTCGGGCTGAAACGCGACGCCCGCCCGTGCGCTCGAGAACGACACCAGGAAGAGGGCCGGGTCTCCAACCCCGGAGCGGCTAGCGGCCTCGCGTCCGTGCGCGTCCCGGATGCGCAGGAGGCGTGCCTGCGTGTCCGGTGCGGCCGCGCCCAGCACCCAGTCGTCCAGCGGGGTGACCTCGATTCGCAAGGCGCCGGCGTTAGTCCGCACCGAAATCTGACCCTGTCCGAGCGACCCCGAGCGAGCGGACAAGGGCGGAGCAGCCAAGCGATCTGCCCCCGTGACCGGCCTCGGAGCGCTGTCCGCCGACCGAGCCGGCGCGCAGGCCCAAGCCACAGCTAGTCCGGCAGACACGAGAACGCAAGCAACTCCCCCCGGCCTCCGCCTCACGACCCCGTTCCCAACAGCTCGGCCACCGCTTCCAGCAGCGCCTCCGTTCCCTCGCCTGTGCGAGCCGAACTCCCCACCACCTGCTCCTTGTCGACGCCGAGCCCCTCGCAGACCGGCCCAGCGAGCCCCCGCTCCCGCTCCCGCCGCTTCAGCTTGTCCACCTTGGTGAGCACGACCAGCGTCGGGACGCCGGCGTCGGCCAAGTAGTCCACGAACTCGCGGTCGGCGGCCATGGGGGGATGCCGCGAGTCCACCAAGTAGGCCACGCCCTTCAAGGCCGTGCTTCCCGACACGTAGCTCCGCACCAGCCGCAACCAGGACGACCGCAAGGCCACGGGAGCCCTCGCGTATCCCAACCCAGGCAGGTCGACCAGAAAGAAGGCGTCGTTCACTCGGTAGAAATTCAGCGTCTGCGTCTTTCCGGGCACGGCGGACACGCGGGCGATCTTGCGCCGCGGTCTCCCCAGCAACCGGTTGACGAGCGAGGACTTGCCCACGTTGGAACGCCCCGCGAACGCAACCTGCGGAAGTCCTCCCGGCGGCGGTTGCCCCTCGGCCGCGACGGAACCCGCGAACTCCACGCTCCGGACGATCACGCGACCCCCGGCGCCAACGCCCCGCCGTCTCCCCTCACGACGCGCCCCCTCACGACACCCCCGCCGCAACCCCGACCCCCAGCCCCGCACTCGCCTGGCCCGGCCGCACGCCCGCCTGCCACGTCCCCAACGCCTCGCCCAGCACCTGCTCCATCGTCTCCACCGGGACCAGCTCCACGTTCTCCCGCACCTCGGCCGGCAACCGTTCCGCGTCCCCGGCGTTGGCCGCAGGCAACAGAATCCGCTTCATCCCCGCCCGCAAGGCGGCCACGGCCTTCTCCCGCACCCCTCCGACGATCAGCACGCGGCCGCGCAACGTGATTTCGCCCGTCATGGCCACGTCCGCCCGAGTGGGCGCGTCCGTCAAAGCCGAGACCAGAGCAGCCGCGATCGTGATGCCGGCCGACGGGCCGTCCTTCGGCGTCGCGCCTTCCGGGATGTGAATGTGCAGGTCCATCGACTTGTGGAAGTGCTCGGAGATGCCCAGCAACTTGGCCCTGGACCTCGCATAGGTCACGGCCGCGAACGCCGATTCCTTCATGACGTCGCCCAGCGTCCCGGTCAACTGAACCTTGCCCGAACCCGGCACGACGGCCACCTCCACGTCGATCACCTCTCCGCCGGCCGCGGTCCACGCCAAGCCCCTCGCGATGCCCCGGCGGTCGGCCCCGCCCCCGGCTTGCGCGGGCAGGTGCGCCGGAGGCCCCAACAACGCCGGCAACCCGCCCGGCTCCACCTTCGGCGGCGTGGCCAGACCCTCCCGGCTCGCCCCGCCCCCCGCCACTCTCCGAGCCAGCTTGCGCGCCACCCGCGACAGCCGCCGCTCCAGCTCGCGCACCCCCGCCTCTCGCGTATAGTTGGCGATGATCGCCTCGATCGCCTCGTCCGCAATCTCGGGCGAATAGGGCTCGATGCCGTGGCGCGCCACCAGCTTGGGCCACAGAAACTGGCGCGCGATCGCCTTCTTCTCCGTGTCCAGGTAGCCGGGCAGGCGGATGACCTCCATGCGGTCCCTCAACGGCCCCGGCACTTCGCCCAACGTGTTCGCCGTCGCGATGAACAGCACCTGCGAGAGATCGAACTCCAGTTCCAGGTAGTGGTCGGCGAAGGCGTGGTTCTGCTCGGGGTCCAGCACCTCCAGGAGGGCCGCGCCGGGGTCGCCGTGGAAATCCCGCGCCAGCTTGTCCATCTCGTCGAGCAGGAAGACGGGATTGCGCGATCCGGCCTTGCGCATCCCTTGGATGACGCGCCCCGGCAGCGCGCCGACGTAGGTCCGCCGGTGCCCGCGGATCTCGGCTTCGTCCCGCATCCCGCCCAAGCTCACGCGCACGAACTTCCGTTCCAGGCAGTTGGCGATGCTGCGTCCCAGCGACGTCTTGCCCACTCCCGGGGGTCCCGCGAGGAAGAGAACCGGCCCCGCGAGCGTGCCCGCCAGCGACAGCACGGCGATGTGGTCGAGAATGCGTTCCTTGACTTCGCGCAGGCCGTAGTGCTCGGCGTCGAGAACCTGCGCCGCGTGGCCCACGTCTTGGTTGTCCTCCGTCTCGCATTGCCATGGCAACGCAGTGATCCACTCCAGGTAGGCGCGCACCACCGACGCTTCGGGCGCCATCGGGTTCAGCTTCCCGAGCCGCTCCAGCTCCCGCTCGGCCCGTTCCTGGGCGTGCGACGGCAGGTCGGCCTCCGCCACGGCGCGCGCCATCTCCCTCCACTCCGGCGCACCCACGCCGCCCACGCCGCCCTTGCCGGCCTCCTCCAGGAACGTGTCGGGAGGACCGCCCTCGCCGCGCAGGCGAAGACGGCCGCTCACCTTCTCTTGGATGCGGAGAATCTCGACCTCGCGCACCAGGATTTCGCGCAGAACGGCATACCGCCGCACGAGATCGGCGGCCTCCAGAAGTTCCTGCTTCTCGGCGGTGCCCACGAGCAGGTGCCCGGCGATCAGGTGCGACAACTGAACGCCGTCGGCCGCCTCGTCCGCGACTCCGGCCACCTCGGGCGGCATCTGCTCCGACAAGCGCACGTACTCGCGGAACAACCTCTTCACTTCCTGGACGCCGTCCGCCTCCACGCCGAGATCGCGGCCGTCCTCCTTCTCGCGCTCCCACTCGGAGAGCAGAGCGACCTCGGCGCAGAGAGCCTCGCCGCAGGGCAGGCGCCGTTCGACGCGGGCCCGCCCCAACCCTTCGAGCACCACGCGCATGGTCCCGTCCGCCAGGCGCGTCGTCTGCAGGACGCGCACCACCGTCCCCGAGCGGTGCACGTCGTCTTCGCTCGGCTCGGCCACGTTCGGATCCTTCTGGGCCGCCACGAGCGCCAAGCCGCCGCCTTCTTCCGCCTTCTTCAGCGAAGCGACCGACTTGGGCCGCCCGATGAGCAACGGCAACACCATGTACGGGAAGTACACCAAGTCCCGCAAGGCAATGAGCGGGAGTTCGGCCGGGACTGAAACGGTGCCGTCTACCCGGTGGAGCGTCGCCATCCGCTCAGGCTTCTTTTCTCCGCGCCTCCGGCCGCAGAACCAGGAGCGGCGGAATCCCGTTGGTCACGCATTCGGGAGTCACCACCACTTCCTTCACGTCGCTGCGGGACGGCAGCTCGAACATCACGTCCCGCATGATCTTTTCCAGCACGGCGCGCAGCCCCCGCGCTCCAGTGCTCCGTTTCAAGGTCAGCTCGGCGATCTTGCGCAGCGCTCCCGGGTCGAAGGTCAGACCGATGCCGTCCATCTCGAACATCTTCTTGTACTGCTTGACGAGAGCGTTCTTGGGTTCCTGAAGAATGCGCACGAGCTCCTCTTCGTCCAGGTCGTCCAGCGCGACGGTCACCGGCAGGCGTCCCACCAGCTCGGGAATCAGTCCGAAGCGCTGCAAGTCGTCCGGCTCCAGGTGCCTCATGGTGTCGGAGCCGCCGCCCGAACGCCACTCCGCGGTCGCCTCGTTCGCCTCGCCGAATCCGATCTTTCGGCGACCCATGCGCTGCTCGATGACGTCTTCGATGCCGTCGAAGGCGCCGCCGCAGATGAACAGGACGTTGCGCGTGTTGATCTGAATGTATTCCTGCTGCGGATGCTTGCGCCCTCCCCGGGGCGGCACGCTGGCCGTCGTGCCTTCCAATATCTTGAGAAGCGCTTGCTGGACGCCCTCGCCGGACACGTCCCTCGTGATCGACGGATTCTCCGACTTGCGCGCGATCTTGTCCAACTCGTCGATGTAGACGATGCCTTGCTCGCAGTTCGCCAAGTTGAAGTCGCTCACTTGCAGGAGCCGCACGAGAATGTTTTCGACGTCCTCGCCCACGTACCCCGCCTCGGTCAGCGTCGTGGCGTCGGCTATGGTGAACGGCACCTGAAGAATGCGGGCCAGCGTCTGGGCCAAGAGCGTCTTTCCGACTCCGGTGGGGCCTACCAGAAGCAGGTTGGACTTGTCCACTTCGACGTCGTCCACCACTCCTTTGGCGTTGACGCGGCGGTAGTGGTTGTACACCGCTACGGCGAGAGACTTCTTGGCCTCTTCCTGCCCGATCACGTACTCGTCGAGCAACGCCTTGATCTCTTCGGGCGGCAGCGTCGTGGACGGCGCTTCTTGCGTCTCTCGCTCCTCTTCCTCGGCCAGGATTTCGTTGCACAGCGAGACGCATTCGTTGCATATGTAGACGGAGGGCCCGGAGATGAACTTCTTCACCGACTCCTTCGACTTGCCGCAGAAGCTGCAACGCAGATGCTTGTCGTTGGGCATGGCCGCCTCCCTACTTCGCGCCGCCGGTGCGCCCGCCGCCGGAGAGCACGTGGTCCACGAGACCGTAGTCCACGGACTCCTGGGCGCTCATCCACCGGTCGCGGTCCACGTCCTCGCCGATCGTCTCGACCTTCTTGCCCGTGGTCTTCGCCAGGATTTCATTGAGCCTTTGGCGCGTGCCGAGAACTTCCTTGGCCTGAATCTCGATGTCCGCCGCCGTGCCTTTGTAGGCCGAGGACGGCTGGTGCAGCATGACGCGCGAATTCGGCAACGCGTTGCGCTTTCCCTTCTCCCCGGCCGAGAGCAGCAAGGCGGCCATCGACGCGGCCATGCCCACGCAATACGTGGACACCGGCGCTCGCACGTGGTTCATCGTGTCGAATATCGCCAAGCCCGCAGACACGGCGCCGCCAGGCGAGTTGATGTAGAAGAACACGTCGCGCTCGGGGTCGTCCGAATCCAGGAACAACAGCTGCGCGACGACGACGTTGGCCACCTCGTCGTTGATCGAGCTTCCCAGAAACACGATCCGCTCCATGAGAAGGCGGCTGAAGATGTCGTAGCTGCGTTCGCCCCGGCTGGTTCGTTCGATGACGTAGGGCGGATAAATCGGCATGGCGGTTGGTTCTCCTGGGTCGAGGGCTCAGGCGGGCCGAGTGATCTCGGACTGGCCCTCCAGGAACTTGTACACGTTCCTTGTCGTCAGCATTTGTTCGATCTTGTCGATGGCGGCGTTTTTCCGGAGGCCGGCCTTCGCCTTGGACGGCGACTCGCCGGATCGCTCGATCAGCTCGTCCACGTAGGCGTCGACCTCCTCTTGCCGGGCCCGCAGGCCGTGCTCGTCGGCGATCCGGTCCAGCACCAGCCGGCGCTTGACGACGAATTCGGCCTCTCCTCGGATGCGTTGCTTGAGGTCGTTGCGCACCTCCGGGGTCAGATCGTCCACGCTGCCGATCATGGCGTCGGCGCAGGCGTCCACGAGCGACTCCGAGACGTCGAAGTCGTTGGCCTCCACGACGAGCCTGACGAGATCCGCATGGGCGGCCGCATCGGCCTCGCGCCGGGCCGCCTCCTCGTAGTTCTCGGCGATTCGCGCCTTCCACTCCTCCAGCGTGTCGAAGTCCGAAGCGCTCTTGGCGAAGACGTCGTCGAGCGGCGGCAGTTCGGGCACGCGCCGCTCCAGCAACCGGATTCGAAGCCGGCGCTGCCTTCCGCGCACGGCCTCCTCCGGGTGATCGTCCGGAAAGTCCACGGTGGCCGCTCCTTCGGCGCCCGGCACGAGCGTCCTCACGGCCTCTTCGATTTCAGGCAACGCTTGGTTGCGGCCCAGGACGAAGTCGTACTTGCGCGAAGGCGCATCCTCGGACGCTTCTCCGCCGGGCGCTCCGTGGCCGGGCTCCTCTTCGCCAAGCCCCGCCGGCCCGAAGCGCGTGATCACGACCGTCACCGAGTCGCCCGGCTCGGGCGAGCCTTCCGCCGGCGCCCAATCGGCTCTCTCGGCCCGCTGTTCCGCGAAGAATCGGTCGATGAAGTCGTCGGCGGGCGGCGGGGTCTGCCGCACGACCCGGAAGCCGCCAAGGCGCTGGAGCACGATCGTCGGCTCCACGTCGAACGAGACCTCGAACGACAGCCCTCCCCCCGGCTCGGCGCGCACATTGTCGACCTCGGCTTCGGAAACCGGCTTCAGGCCGCGCGAGGCCACGGCGTCGCGAAAGGCGTCGCCCACGAGCCGCTCCACGGTCTGGTGCTTCAATTCCTCGCCAAAGCGCTTCTCGATCACCTGCAACGACGCCTTCCCGGACCGAAAGCCCTTCAGCTTGACCCGGGAGGCCAGCCTGCGCGCGACGCCGCCCCTCGTGCTCGCGACCACGCCGGCGGGCACCTTCACGTTGAGCGTCCGGCGGCACCGCTTGCCCTCCGTGACCGTCACGTCGAACCCGGGTTCGCTCAACGGGGACTCCGAACCGAGCCGCCGCCAGGGACGAGCCTCCCGGGCAGGACGCAATGCGAAAGGGGGGACTCGAACCCCCACGGCCCAAGGCCACAAGATCCTAAGTCTTGCGCGTCTGCCAATTCCGCCACTTTCGCTCCTTCGCACCAAGCCGAAACCGGAACGCCTCGGCACAACGATCTGCCGTCTCCAATGGCAAGGTTCGGCCACCAAAGATAACGCCGCGGCCAGTCGGCCTCGCGCCGATCCGTCGTTGCGGACCCGTTGCGGATCCATCGCGAACCCCATCGCGGACCCAGGAAATGCACCTGCGACGGCCCGGCCGGTCCGGAAGGGCGCGGCCCGGAGCAGTGCCCCCAGCCGCCCCTTCCGTCCGCGGAGAGTGGCCTACCGGGGCACCCTGACGTTGTAGACCAGGTCGCCGGTGCGCCCTCCCCTCGCATCCGGGCAGCTGGCGATCAAGGAGAGCACGTCGTCGGCCTTGGCGTCCCGGAACACGGCGTCCAGGTCGTCCATGTCCTGAATCCGGCGCCGGTTCACGTCGGTGATCACGCAACCCCTGCCAAGGCCACGCCGGAACGCGGGGCCGCCCGTCTGAACGTCTTCGACGACGACTCCGTCGGTGCTCTCGAGTCCCAGTTCTCTCGCGATAGCCGTGGTCACGCTGGTCACCTCGATGCCGATCTTCTCCACAGGGCGCGCCCTGGGTGCGGGCGCATCGTCCTCGCGACGGGAGAACGGCGCCTGCTCCAGGTGGACTTCGACGTCCATGCGGCGCTTGTCCCGGTAGATCTCCAGCGCCAACCGGTCGCCGGGCGCCCGCAACGCGATCTTGCGCTGAAGATCGTTGGACGAACGCACGGATTCGCCGTCCAGGGCCGTGATCACGTCGTGCTGGCGCAGGCCCGCCGCCGCAGCGGGCGTCGCCGGCGTGACCCGCTGCACCAGAGCGCCGGCCACCTCGGGCAGGCCGTACCATTCCGCGTCCTCCGGCCGGATCGGAGCGATCTGCACGCCCAGCCAAGCCCGCCGAACATGTCCGTAGGCCACCAGATCCTCCATGACGCGGTGCGCAAGGTCGATCGGGATCGCGAAGCCGTATCCCTGGTAGTAGCCGGTCCGGGTGTAGATCGCCGAGTTGATTCCGATCACCTGGCCACGCAGGTTGACCATCGGCCCGCCGGAATTGCCGGGGTTGATGACGGCGTCCGTCTGGATGAAGTCCTCGATGGCGAACAGCGCCAAGTTGCCCTGGGCGTCGGGATCGCGACTCAGGTCGGACTGAATCAGGCCCAGCGGGCGGCCGAGCGCCGACACGATGCCGGCCGTGACCGAGTAGTCGAGCGCGTTCTGGCGTCCGGTGAAGCCCGGATTGCCGATGGCCAACACCCATTCCCCGACTCGCACGTCGGCCGCCAGCCCCAAGGACGCGACCGGCAAGTCGCCGCCTTCGATCTTCACCACCGCCACGTCGGTGGTCGGATCGCCGCCCACGAGATCGGCCGCGAACGAGCGCCCGTCCGGAAGCGCCACGGTGATGCTCTCCGCGTCCTTCACCACGTGGTTGTTGGTCAGCACGTATCCGTCCGAGGACACGACGAACCCGCTTCCGCCCCCGACGCTGATGTCCGGCAGATCCCGTTGCTGCGGCGCCCCGAAGAACTGCTCGAGCGGAGACGTGCGGCGCTCCTGCCGGCGCGGGACCTCGATCCGCACGACCGACGGCACCATCTCGTCGGCGAGACTGACGAAGGCCTCGCTCAGGTCCAGCGCGGGCTGAACCGCCGCGTCCGCAACGCGAGGGCTGGCATCGACGCCGCGGACCTCCGGCGAACCCGTGAATCCGAACTGGGAGGCCAGCGCAAGCCCCAGCAGAAACGAGAACGTCGTGGACAGCGCTACCTTGGCCTTGGCCTTGAGAGGGTCGTACATGGCGGCCTCCTATATGTTGTTGAACAGGCGCCGAAGCCGCCTCGACCGTCGGCGGCCCCGCACGCCAAGTCTACCGAAAGCATGGACGCGCGACGGGGACGCGCGGTTGCCCGCCCGTCCCGCCGCGCCGCCCGCCCGCTACTTCTTCATCCTACATCTCCTTTGGTTTGGTGCGTACCTGCGTCAGCTAGCCGCTCGGGCACATTCGGGGTCCCTGGCGATCGCCTTTCGGAACACGACCATGGACTTATGAACCCCATCGTTGTGGTATTCATCCAAGTAGTCGTGTATTTGCTTATTGGTTGAGGCTGAGACCGAATTGACGTACTTGGAGTGCGTCTCCTGCAGGCTCTGTAGCTTCCCGGTACGCGACTGCTCCGCGTCGAAGTGTTCAGCGAGCCCCGAACGGCCAACGCCCACTAGTTCGTGGTATAGACTTGCATCTTGTATCTTGGGCCTGATGGCCATAAAGGCATCCCAGCAGGCATCGTGTTCATACGCCATTTCGAGAAATCTCAACGACGCTTCCGCCTCGCCTATTAGCCTGTCCAGCCTGTCGGCGACTGTCTCTTGCGCACCGACACCACCAGCCAACGCCAATCCGAATACTGCCGCCAGAGGCTTCTTCATCTTACATCTCCTTTTTGGCCATCGTCGTCCACGATCTCGTAGTCCGCGTCCACGACGTCCTCGTCGCCCTCCGGCGTTTCCGCGCCGCCCGCCTCTTCGGACGGGGCCTCGTCGCCGTTCGCGGCGTCCTCGTCGCCCCCGGCGGGCTTCGCCTCGGCCGCTTGGGCCTGGTAGACTTCCTGCCCGGCCGCCGTGAACGCCTGCATGAGCTCGTCCCGGGCCTCGTTGATCTCCTTCGTGTCGTCGCCCTTGAGAGCGCTCTTGCCGCGCTCGAGCGCCGCGTCCAGCCGGTCCTTCGTCGCGGCGGCGACCTTGTCTCCCCACTCGCCCGAGTCCTTCTCGACCTGGTAGACCAGCGAGGCCAAGTTGTTGCGCGCCTCGACCTGCTCCCGCCGGGCGTCGTCCTCGACCGCATGCGCTTCGGCGTCCTTCACCATCTTGTCGATTTCGGCGTCGCTGAGCCCGCTCGAGGCCTCGATCCGAACCTTCTGCTCCTTGCTCGTGGCGCGGTCCTTGGCCGCCACGTGCAGAATTCCGTTGGCGTCGATGTCGAACGACACCTCGACCTGCGGGACGCCCCGGGGCGCCGGCGGGATGCCCGTCAGCTGGAACTTGCCGATCGTGCGGTTGTCCAAGGCCATCTTGCGCTCGCCCTGGAGCACGTGGATCTCGACCGTCGTCTGGCTGTCCTCCGCAGTGGAGAACACCTCCATCTTCTTGGTCGGGATGGTCGTGTTCCTCTCGATCAGCGTCGTCATGACGCCGCCCAAGGTCTCGATGCCGAGCGACAGCGGCGTCACGTCGAGCAGCAGCACGTCCTTGACGTCGCCCGCCAGCACGCCGCCCTGAATCGCGGCGCCCACGGCCACCACTTCGTCCGGGTTCACGCCCCGGTGCGGCTCGCGCCCGAAGAACTCCTCGACCACCTGCTGAATCTTCGGAATCCGCGTGGAGCCCCCGACGAGCACCACCTCGTCGATGTCTTCGGCCTTGAGCCCGGCGTCGTCCAGCGCCTTCTGCATGGGCGGGATCGTGCGCTGGATCAGCTCGTCGGCGAGCTGCTCGAACTTGGCCCGCGACAGCGAGTAGTTCAGGTGCTTCGGCCCCTCGCTGGTCGCGGTGATGAACGGCAGGTTGATGTCCGTGGACATCGTGGAGGACAACTCCATCTTGGCCTTCTCGGCGGCTTCCTTGAGGCGCTGCAGGGCCATGGAGTCCTCGGACAGGTCGATGCCCTGGTCTCGCTTGAACTCGGCCACGAGCCAGTCGATGACCACTTGGTCGATGTCGTCGCCGCCGAGGTGCGTGTCGCCGTTGGTGGCCTTCACCTCGAACACGCCGTCGCCGATTTCCAGAATCGAGATGTCGTACGTCCCGCCGCCGAAGTCGAAGACGGCGACCTTCTCGTCCGTCTTCTTGTCCAGTCCGTAGGCGAGCGCCGCGGCGGTGGGCTCGTTGATGATGCGCATCACTTCGATTCCGGCGATCTTGCCCGCGTCCTTGGTGGCCTGGCGCTGCGCGTCGTTGAAGTACGCAGGCACCGTGATGACCGCCTTGGCGACGCTCGTGCCCAGGTAGTCTTCGGCCGTCTGGCGCATCTTCTGGAGGATCACGGCCGAGAGCTCCGGCGGCGTGTAGTCCTTCTCGGCGTGCGGCAACTTGACCCCCACGCGGTCGCTCGAGTCGGGCGCGACCTTGTACGGGACGCGCTTGCGCTCGACCTCGACTTCGCCGTGCCGCATGCCCATGAAGCGCTTGATCGAGAACACGGTGTTCTCGGGATTGGTGATGGCTTGGCGGCGGGCGACTTGCCCCACCAGCCGCTCTCCGTCCTTGGCGAAGGCCACGACGGAAGGCGTGGTGCGCCCGCCCTCGGAGTTGGGAATGACCGTGGGCTCGCCGCCCTCCATGACCGCCACGACCGAGTTCGTCGTTCCCAGGTCGATGCCGATGATCTTGCTCATCTTGCGTGTCGCTCGTCTCTGTTCGAAGGGAGACCGGCTCCGCCTGGATTGGCGGGTCTTCGGCGGGTGCGAGGCTCGCGATGGCCCCGGCTTCGTGGTTCCCGCGCCGGCCTGCGTGCGGAAGTGTGCAAGGATCGTGCCCGAGCGGTTGGGGCTCTCCAGGGCGCGATTCCTGCCATTTTGGCAGGTCTTGGCCGCGACGGGGGCGCGATTCCTGCCATTTTGGCAGGTTTGGGGCAGCGAGACGGTGGGATTCCTGCCATTTTGGCAGGTTTGGGGCGGCGAAGCCGAGCCTCGATAACGCGACGCCTCGGGCCAGCGCGGTGTCCTATGCGGTCGCGCGGAGGGTTCTGCTCAACCTCGGGTGCGCTTGCGACGATCGTCGTCCAACAGCTTTGACATCATGGACTTGATCTCTTTCAACTGGCGCTCGTCACGCTTGCGGCGGTCGTCGCCCAACGACTTGAATAGCATCCCCACCCCCAAGCCGAAGCCGCCCAAGGCGACGAGGCCGCCGATGGACACGGCTGCCCAGTATAACCAGTTGCTCAATGTTGACTCCCGGGCTGTCCTGGTCCTTTCTGGGTTGCCTTGCGACGCCGGATAGGCGGTAACTTCCGCATCTGTCGCGTTAAGATAACCCATGCGACGCAGGCCTCCGACAAGCGGATCCGCCAGGAGCCACCCCAGATGACCGCAGAATCGATCGTTGGAGCCCCTGCCTGCCGTGGAGCGCGCGCAGTCGTTGCCGTGGGCATTGCGTGCATGGCGGCGCTTCTCCTTCCTGTCGGCGCCGCCGGTGCAAGCACGGCCGAGCCTCAGCCGGAGGCGCCGTCGGCGGAGACGCGCGGCCAGACCGCCGCACCTCTTTCGGTCGGCCAGCTTTCGCAAGCCGTCGAGTCGGCGCCCGCGGACCCGCCCGGCCCCTTCACTCGCTATCGGGGCGTTCTCGGCCTGTTCGTGCTCACGGGCATCGCATGGGCGCTGAGCAGCAACCGGCGCCTCGTGCAGTGGCGGGTCGTCCTGTGGGGCCTGGGCCTCCAGATCGCGTTCGCGTTCCTGATCCTTCGGACCCCGGTGGGCACGGTGGTGTTCGGCACGGCGAACGACGTGATCCTCGCCGTCGTGGGCTTCACGGAGGAGGGCGCGCGCTTCCTCTTCGGCAACCTGGTCCGCAACGAGGTGCCGGTCGGCATGGTCGATCCCGGGACGGGCGAGTTCGCGGCGGAGGGCCGTCGCATGGCCCAGACCGGCGCCTTCGTCGCCTTCAACGTGTTGCCGACGATCATCTTCTTCGCTTCGCTGATGACCATCCTGTACCACTTGGGCGTGATGCAGCGCGTGGTGGGCGGCATCGCCTGGGTGATGCGCCGCACGATGAAGACGAGCGGGGCCGAGACGCTCACCGTGGCCGGCAACATCTTCATCGGGCAGACCGAGGCGCCGTTGCTGGTCAAGCCGTTCGTGGAGCGGATGACCCGCTCGGAGCTCATGGCGATCATGACCGGCGGCTTCGCCACCGTGGCGGGCGGAGTGATGGCGGCCTACGCGGGGATGCTGTCGGGCTTCTTCCCGGACATCGCCGGGCACCTGATGGCGGCTTCGGTGATGTCGGCGCCGGCGGCGATGCTCGTGGCCAAGCTGATGTTGCCGGAGGAGGAGGTCGCGGACACGGCGAAGGGCCTGTCGCAAGGCGCTCGGGGTGCGCTCGAAAGGCCGGACGTCAACGTGATCGAGGCGGCGGCGCGCGGGGCGGGGGAGGGGCTGCACCTCGCGCTCAACGTGGGCGCGATGCTGATGGCGTTCCTGGCGATGATCGCGCTCCTCAACGCGGTGCTGGGCTGGGCCGGCGGGCTTGCCGGGATCGAGAGCCTGTCGCTGGAGTCGATCTTGGGCGTCGTGCTCGCGCCGGTGGCCTGGGTGATGGGCGTGCCCTGGGACGAGGCGCCGGCGGTGGGCGCGTTGATGGGGCTGAAGACGGTGGCGACCGAGTTCGTGGCCTACATGGGGCTGGCGGACGACATGGCCCGGGACGCCTTGTCGCCGCGATCGGCCGTCATCGCGGCGTACGCACTCTCGGGATTCGCGAACTTCTCGTCGATCGCGATCCAAATCGGCGGAATCGGGGGGATCGCGCCGTCGCGGCGCAAGGACCTCGCCCGCCTGGGCCTGAAGGCGATGGTGGGCGGCTCGCTGGCGGCCTTCATGACGGCGGCGGTCGCGGGCGCGCTCATTTGACGTCACTCCGGCCTGGACCCGCGCGGCGGCGGACGCGAGAAGTCCAGCACGGCGGCGCCGGCTCCGAGCGGGGCGGCGCCCGCGATGGCCCGGTGAACCCAGGCCACTGCCGCGGCGACGGCGTCCGCGAGAGGCATCCCCAGCGCCAAGCCCGCGGCCGCGGCCGCGCCCAGCGTGCATCCAGTGCCGTGCATCTTGCCCGCTCCAGCGCGGGGGTTCCGGAACACGCGCAACGACTCGCCGTCCCAGAGCACGTCGGTTACCTGCGCTCCGGGCAAGTGGCCCCCCTTGACCAGAGCCGCTCCGGCGCCGGCCCCGACGAGAGCGCGGGCGGCCTCCTCCCTCCCCGCTTCGCTGGCCTCGCCGACCTCGGTGAGCGCCACCGCTTCCGGCCAGTTGGGCGTGACCAACGCGGCGAGGGGCAGCAGTTCGTCCTTGATGGTTCGGATCGCATCGCGGGAGAGCAGGCGGTCGCCGCTGGTCGCGACCATCACCGGATCGAGGACATAGGGGCCGAAGCTGGTCTCCCGGAGGGCGCCCGCAACGGCCGCGGCGATGTCGGCGGTCGCCAGCATCCCGGTCTTGACGGCAACTGGAGGCAGGTCGGCGGCCACGCTTTCGATCTGGGCCGCCACCATGTCCGCGGGCAGCACGTGGACTCGTTGCACGCCCACGGTGTTCTGCGCCGTCACCGCCGTCACGGCCGAAGCCCCGTGGACGCCCCATCGATGGAACGTCTTGAGGTCGGCCTGCACGCCGGCGCCTCCGCCGCTGTCGCTGCCCCCGACGGCCAGCGCCACAGGAGGGCGACCTCTCCGGCCTTCGCCTCCAGCGACTCGCCCCCGCCGCTCGCCAGCGGGCGAAGCGGTGGTGCGCGGAGTGGTGGTGCAGTCCATCGAAGTTCGTCCTCCTAGGTCTCGGGAGCGTTGATCAGCAAGTCTAAGCGGCGTCTCGTGGAGCGACTGCGCCTCCGCCGCACGAGAGAGCGCGAGGGACTGGCCCTGGCGGAGGGTCCGCGCGTGGCGCTGGAAGCTCTCCGTGCTCCGGTGGAAGTCGCTTGGGCCCTCGTGGGAGAGTCGTACGGAGAGACCGACGCGGGTCGGCGCATCCTGGAGGCATCCCGGGCGAAGGGCGTGCAGGTCGAGCCGGCGCCGGACGACGACGTTCGGGCTCTCTGCTCGACCGACTCCCCGCAACCGGTGCTGCTGGCGGTCAAGCCGCCGCCGATGGAAGCGCGCCCGCTGGCGCAGGGACGCTACCTGCTGGCCGACGGCATTCAAACGCCGGGCAACCTGGGCGCCTTGACCCGGTCGGCCTGGGGCTTCGGGCTCGACGGAGTGGTGATCGGCGAAGGCACGGTGGACCCGTGGAACCCCAAGGCCGTGCGGGCCTCCGCCGGCGCCTCGTTTCGGATTCCGTTCCTGCGTCCGCCGGAGGGCTTCCCCGGCGAGCCGGACCCGGCCGTCAATCTGCTCTACGCGGATTCGAAGAGCGATCCCGTGGACGCGGTCTTGAGCGGGGCCAGGAGCGCTCGGTCCTGGGTTCTCGCCGTCGGAAACGAAGGCCGGGGAGTGTCGGCGGCGATCCGCCGCAGAGGCCGCGGCCTGGCGGTGCCGCTCGCGCCGGGCGTCGGGTCCCTCAACGCGGCGGCGGCCGGGTCGATTCTCCTCTACGTGCTGACCAACGCGAACTCGGCGGAGGCGGGGCTGGCTGCGCATTCCGATTCGTGAGCGGGGCCGTCCACGTGTGGCTGGCCGCGGCGCTCGGGGCTGGAGCGGGTTCCTTCGCCAACGTGTGCGCGCTCCGGTGGCCCGCGGACCGGTCGGTGCTGGCGCCGCGGTCTCGGTGCGAGGCCTGCGCGGCGACCCTCCGGTGGTTCGAGCTCGTGCCGCTGTTGAGCTACGCGGCCGTTCGGGGAAGGTGCCGGCGCTGCCGGACTCGCCTGTCGCTCCAGTACCCGCTTGCGGAGGTTGCCGGCGCGTTGCTCTGGGCGATGGCGGCCTACCGCTGGGGCGTCCAGCCAGAGGCGCTTCGCGGAGCCCTGTTCCTGACCCTTCTCCTCGGCGTCGCGCTGGCCGACCTGCGCACCTATCTCATCCCGGACCCGTTCACCTGGGGAGGAGCGGCCCTGGGCTTGGCGCTCTCCTTGCTGCCGGGGGGACCGAGCGTCGCGGAAGCCGTCGCGGGGGCGGCCGTCGGCTTCGGCGTCCTCTGGCTGGCCGCTGTCGCCGGCAAGGCCGTCTTCCGGCGCGACGCGATGGGCGGCGGCGACGTCAAGACGATGGCCATGGCAGGCGCGTTCCTCGGCCCGCAGGGCGCATTGCTGGCCATCTTCGCGGCGGCGCTCTCCGGGGCCGCGATCTTCGGTCCCATCGCCGCCAGAACCGGCCGTTTGGTTCCGTTCGGCGCCTTTCTGGCCCTGGGCGGCGGGCTCGCCTACGGCTGGGGCGAGGCCATCGTCGATTGGTACCTCGGGATCGTCGTTAGGTGACCAAGCGCCGCGCCGCCGCCGACACGCGCGACGGCGCGGCGCAGCTTGCAGCGGGGGATGGCCGATCCTCTTGCGCCCTGCGACCGCATTGGCCGACATCCCTTGCCTGGAACCGATCCATCGGTGACACTTTCTGCCCGGCCGCGGCGCTCCTGCGACCCGCCGGACAGCACGGACGGCCCCTCTCCCTCCTTCCCTCCCTTCGACCCCACGCTGCCTTGAGCCTACGAATCTTCTCCTCGGAATCCGTCACGGAGGGCCATCCCGACAAGATGGCCGACCAGATATCGGACGCCGTGCTGGACGCCATCCTCGGCAAAGATCCCGGCGGGCGCGTCGCCTGCGAGACGTTGGTGACCACGGGGATGGCGCTCGTCGCGGGCGAGATCACCACCAACACCTACGTCGACATCCCTCGCTTGGTGCGCGAAGTCATCGCCGACATCGGCTACGACCGGGCCGACTACGGGATCGACGCCGAGACCTGCGCGGTGCTCACGTCCATCGACCAGCAGTCGCGGGAAATCGGTGCGGGAGTGGACAAGGGCGGGGCAGGCGACCAGGGCATCATGTTCGGGTTCGCCTGCGACGAAACTCCGGAACTCATGCCGGCCCCCATCTCTTGCGCGCACGCTTTGGTGCGCCGCCTTTCGGAGGTGCGTCGCTCGGGCGAAGTCGCCTGGCTCCGGCCCGACGGGAAGTCGCAGGCCACCTTCGAGTACGACGGCTTTCGGCCGGTGCGCGTGCAGGCCGTGGTGCTCAGCGCCCAGCACGACGACGAGAAGGACGCCGGCCTGTCGCAGGAGGAGATGCGCGAGGTGTTGTTGGCGAAGGTGATCGAACCCGTGTTGCGCGAGAAGGGCTTCGACCACGACGGCTTCGAGCGCCACATCAACCCCAGCGGCAAGTTCGTGCTGGGCGGTCCCCACGGCGACGCCGGCCTCACCGGGCGCAAGATCGTCGTGGACACGTACGGCGGAATGGGGCGCCACGGGGGCGGGGCCTTCTCCGGGAAGGACGCGACGAAGGTGGACCGGTCGGGTGCCTACGCGGCGCGTTGGGCGGCGAAGAACTTGGTGGCGGCGAGGGCGGCCACCCGTTGCGAAGTGCAGTTGGCGTACGCGATCGGGGTTGCCGAGCCGGTGCAGGTCTTCGTGGACTCCTTCGGAACCGCCGAGGGCGGATTGTCGGACGAGAGGCTGTCCAAGGCGGTGCGCGAGGTGTTCGACTTCAAGCCCCGGAGCATGATCGACGCGCTGGGCCTGGACGCGCCGATCTTCCGTCCCGCCGCGGCGTATGGGCATTTCGGACGCGAGCCGGAGGTGGTCGAATCCGAGGGTGGCCCTCTGCAACGGTTCGCCTGGGAGAAGACGGACCGCGTCGCCGAACTCCGCACGGCGCTGGGGATTTGATCACGGACGGGTTCGGCGCGTTCGCGCCCGGTGCTTGTGCCGCGCGCTCGAATGGGCGATGATGTTGTTTGCGCCGTTGGGGTTGCGCAAAGCATCGGAGGAACAGAACCGGTGATCGAGCTCAACGTAAAAGCGCTCGCCTTCGACCGCGCGTCCAATGCGCCCGTGGTGATTCTCGAGGAAGTCGGCAGCGACCGCGTCCTGCCGATTTGGATCGGCCCGGGGGAAGCCAGCGCGATTGCCATGCACTTGGGCGGCGCCCAGTTCCACCGCCCTCTCACGCACGACCTCCTCGTCTCGATCCTGGGGGGGCTCGGCGGCACGCTTCGGCGCGTCTTGATCACGCGCGTGGAGGACAGCACCTACTTCGCCGAGTTGATCATCGACCGCAACGGCGACCTCATCTCGGTGGATGCCCGGCCCTCCGACTCGATCGCCGTCGCTCTGCGCGCCGAGGCCCGGATCTTCGCCGACGACGCCGTGATGGAGGCGGCCCCGAAGATCGCCGAGGCCAAGAAGCGCCGGGAGCCCGGCGACGACGAACAAGACCGAATGAGCGGAGAGGCCCTGGCCGAGCACCTGCGGAAGCTCCGCCCCGAGGACTTGGGCCGGTTCGACCGCTAGTGCGCCTTCGCCCGACGACGGTTCGGCGGCGTCGAGCGAGCCGGGCCGCGTCGCTGGATCATCTCGCCGCTCGCGGGTCGGCGGCGCCCTTCACGCGGTTGACCCTCGCCGTCTGCGGGTCGGCGGCGCCCCTTGCGCGGTTGGCCCTCGTCGCTCGGGGGTTGGCGGCGCCGGTTACGCGGTTGGCGCTCGTCGTCTATGCGTTGGCGGCCCTGTTCGCGTCGCTGCTTGGCTGGCGCTCGCTCGCCGCGGTCGCCCAGGTCGGCGAGGCGACGGAGTTCGTGGTGCGCGGCGAGTTGCGAGTGGGCGCGGATCTGGCGGACAGCGGCTCGGTGGTGCTTCACAGGGTGTCCGTGCCGTTCACCGGCGCCGTCGACACGGTCTCGGTCGGCGCGGGCGGCAGGTTCGAGCTGCGCATTCCCGGGACCGCGGCGGCGGGCGGCGAACTCTTCTTCGCCTCGGTTCGCTACGACGACGTGCTGTACTTCGGCGACCCGATCACCAGTCCCTGGGAGCCCGATTCGGTCTATGTCGTGCGCGGCTATCCCAGCCTGCCGGCGGGCACGGTCCCGGCGCCCGCGGTGAGCGTGAGGAACCTGATCTTGGAGAGCGGCGGGCCGGGCCAGGGCTGGAGCGCCACCGACGTCTTCCAGGTCGGCAACGCAGGCGAGGCGACCGTCGTCGCTTCGGAGGAGGGGGCCTCTTGGTCTCATGCGCTGCCGCCGGGCGCGACCGAGTTCCGCACGGGCGCGGGCGACCTGTCGGCGCCCTCGGCGACGCTGTCCCGCGGCCGGGTCGAGGTGTCGGAGCCCGTGCCGCCCGGCGCGACCGTCTGGGTCTTCCACTATCGGATTCCGTTCGACGACTTCGAGGTGCCGCTGGAGGGGGTGACCGGTTCCATGGAACTGCTGGTTCGGGCGGGAAGCACGGTCGGCGAGGTGGATGGCCTAGCCCCGGCGGGCGAGGCCGAGCTGGAGGGCGACGTGTACCACCGTTTCGCGGGGCGGGACCTCGCTCCAGCTGCGGTGAAGGTTCGCGCCCGCGCGGCGGGCGGCTTGTCGGGGGCGCCCCTGGCGGCGGTGCTGGCCGCTCTGGCGCTTGGCGTGGCCGGCACGGTGGTCGCGGCCCGCCGGGGCGGCGGGCTCTTCGGCGCCGGGCCGGGGCGGCGGCTGGTTCGCTCGAACGGCGGACTGGACAGGCGGGCGCTCCTGGTGGCGGTCGCGGAGCTGGACGAAGCGGCGTGGGCGGGCGAGATGGACGCCGCCGAGCATCGCCGCCGCCGCCGGGCTTTGCTGAAGCGCCTGGACGCCTGACCCCTTCGGTGTCCGTGATCACGACCGACGCCATCCTTCTTCGCGCTCATCCGTGGTCGGAATCCAGCCGCGTGTTCAAGCTCTACTGCCGCGACGCGGGGCTCGTGAGCGCAATGGCCCGGCGCGCCAGAACCCAGGCGTCGCGGGGCGCCGGAGCCGCCAGCACGTTCTCGGAGGGCGTGGCGGTCGTCGCCGGCAATCCGGCCCGCGACCTCCGCTCGCTGCGCGACTTCACGCCGATCAAGGCGCACCTCGGGCTCGGCGGCGACTACCGACGGCTCGCGGGCGCGTCGGCGGCCTGCGAGCTGGTGCTCCGGCACGCCGCCGAACAGCCCCACGCGGAGCTGTACGAAGTGCTCTCGGCAGGTCTCGACCGTCTGGAGGCCTGCGCTTCCGCCGAGCTTCCGGGAACGGTCTTGGCACTGGTCTGGAGGATCGTGGACGTCATGGGCTTCGGACCCGAGCTGGAGTCGTGCGTGCGTTGCGGACGCGAGCTGGGCGAAGAGGAAATGGGGCGATTCGACCTGGCCGCGGGCGGCGTCGCCTGCGCGGGCTGCAGGCCGCCCCAGGGATCGCGCCGCGTCGGTCCGCTGGCGCGCGAGGCGGCGAGGCGGCTGGTTGCGGGCGATCCCCCGCGCGAACTGCCCCGGCCCCGCGCCCACGCCGCGCTCCTGGGCGACTTCGTCTCCTACCACCTCCTGGGGGGCCGGCCGCTTCAGGCGCTTGGCCAGTTCCGCGCTTCGCTCTCCGCCGAAGACGATGTCTCCTCCCCCCGCTAATCTGATCCTCGGCACCGCCGGCCACATCGACCACGGCAAGACTTCGCTGGTCAAGGCCCTGACCGGCGTCGACACCGACCGGCTGGCGGAGGAGAAGAGACGCGGCATCACCATCGAGCTGGGGTTCGCCCGGTACGCGCCCTCGGAGGCCTGCTCCTTCGGCATCGTGGACGTGCCGGGGCACGAAGCGTTCGTGAGGACGATGGTGGCGGGGGCCACCGGGATGGACGTCGTGCTGCTGGTCGTGGCGGCGGACGAGGGCGTGATGCCGCAGACCCGCGAGCACGTGGCGGTGGTGCGGCTGCTGGGCGTGGAGCGCATGGTGGTGGCGCTCACGAAGGCGGATCTGGCCGACGAGGAATGGCTGGCGCTGGTCGCGGAGGACGTGAGCGACTTGCTGGCCGAGACCCGGTACGCCGAGGCCGAGATGGTGCCGGTGTCGGCTGAGACGGGAGAGGGACTGGACAAGTTGGCGGCGGCCCTGCTCCGGTGCGCGGAGGAGGGCGAACGGGACCGGGACGACTTGGCGCGAATGCCGGTCGATCGCGTCTTCGCGGTGGACGGGGCGGGCACGGTCGCCACGGGCACGCTTTGGTCGGGGCGGCTCGAGCGGGGCCGGACGGTGCGCATCCTGCCCGGCGGCGGCGAGGCCCGCATTCGGGCCGTGGAGGTGCACGGGGAGTCCGTGGGCGCGGCCGAGGCTGGGCAGCGCGCGGCCGTGGCGCTGACGGGCGCGGCGGTGCGGCGGGGCCGAGTGCGGCGCGGCGACGTGTTGGTCGACAGCGACGCCTGGCGGCCGTCCATGATGTTGACCGTCGAGCTTGCGGCCCTCGACGGCGTCGGGTGGACCGTGGAGCACGGGCAGCGCGTGCGGGTGCATCTGGGCACCGCCGAGACCTTCGGCCGCGTGGTCCTGTTCTCGGGCGATTCGGCGCCGCCCGGCGTCCCGGCGCCGGCCCAGCTCAGGCTGGAATCGCCCGTCGTGGCGCGCAACGGAGACCGCTTCGTGATCCGTTCCTACTCGCCGCTGGCGACGATCGCCGGGGGCCTCGTGCTCGAGCCGTCTCCGCCGAAGCGCAAGCGCCTGTCGGCGAGGGAGCGGGAGGCGCTGGCCGCCGTGGCGCGGGGCGGGACGGCCGCCGTCCGGGGAGCCGCCGTCCTGGCCGGCTGGCAGGGTCTGGAGGCGGAGGCGCTGGGCGTCCTGGCGGGCTGGCGAGGACAGGGGGGGGCGGGCCTGCTTGCGGACGACCGGCGATGGCCCCGGGAGGGCGCAACGGGCGCTTCGGGCGACTCCGGCGACGGCGCGGCGCCCGAACCGTCGCAGGTTGCGTGGCGGCACGAGGAGGCTCTCTTCGACTTGGAGATCGCCGCCGAAGGCGAGGCCCGCATTCTGGAGGCGGTGCGCGGCCATCACCGCCGCCGGCCGCTCGACGCGGGAGCTCCCTTGGACGTGGTCCGCAACGCGCTGCCCTCCCGCGCCCGCGCCAAGCTCGCGGACGGGCTCGCCGCGCGCCTTGCCCGGGACGGCCGCCTAGTGGTCGAAGGCAAGACGGCCCGTCTGCCGGAGTTCCGGGCCGCGCTCGCACCGGAGCAAGAGGGCTTCGCCGAGCGCGCCGCCGCCCTCTTGGAGGCCGCGGGACTGGAGGGCCCCTCCACGGAGGAGCTGCTGGCGCAGGCCGGGGGCGGCGCAGAGGACGCGGCGGTGCTGGACTTCATGGCGGGGCAGGGGCGAATCCGCTACGTGGGCGACGCTTTCTGGGTGTCCGCCGAAGCGCTGAACGTCGCCGTCGCCGTGGTGACCGAGCGTCTCGCCGGCTTGGAGGGCCTCGGTCCCAAGGACTTCCGCGAGGTTCTGCCGGTCTCGCGCAAGCGCCTCATCCCGCTCTTGGCCTATCTGGACTCCGAGGGGACGACAGTGCGCGAGCCCGAAGGCCGTCGCGTCCCGGCTCGGAGGCGAGCGCCGCGGCAACGGGCTATTGATCCCAACCCGGCCCATGGTGTATCTTAATGTTGCACGCCACCACTCCATCTTGTGTCCCTCTGGGGGGCGATTCGCCACAACGCTACCGAACCTGAAGGCGGGAACATTGTGAGACGCTTTCTCTGCGTCGCAAGCTTCTTGTCTTGCGGAGCGGCCAGTAGTCTCTTGGGCCAGGGCCCTCCACCCCCGGAGGAAGACCGGGGTGCGGGGTTTCGTTTGGAACAGAATTACCCGAATCCGTTCAATCCCGAGACCCGAATTCCCTTCGAGCTGTCCGAGGACATCTTCGCCGACGGGCGAACCACGACGGTCTCGATTCGCATCTTCAACATCCTGAACCAGTTCGTGGCGGCGCCGGTGGCGTTGGCGTTTCCCGGCGGCGAGGGACTGCCTCTCCTGCAGCTGGAATACACGTCGCCAGGACGGTACGAGGCTTTTTGGGACGGGCGCGACAGGAACGGCCGCCAAGTCGCTTCGGGCGTGTACTTCGTCCAGATGGTGGTCAACGGCCGCACTGCCTGGATGAAGATGTTCGTCACCAAGTAGGAACTCCCTCCGGCTGGTTCGCACCTCCAATGCCCGCGTTCCCCTTCAGCCTGCCCGGAGCCTCCGAGACGCCGTTGTTCCTGGCGCCTCAGGCCGGGGTCTCCGAGTCGCCGTTTCGCCGCCTGTGCCGGCGCTTCGGCGCCGACGTGGTCCTCACCGAGTTCGTGAGCGCCGAGGGCATCGTGCGCGGCAGCGGCAAGACGGCCGACTACCTGCGCTTCGAGGACGAGGAGCGGCCCATCGGCATCCAGATATTCGGCGCCGATCCCGGCCGGATGGCCGAAGCCGCGGCTCTGGTGACCGAGGTCTACGCGCCCGACTTCGTGGACATCAACTTCGGGTGTCCGGTCAAGAAGGTGGTCAAGCGCAACGGAGGCTCCGGCTGCCTGCGGGACCTCGGTCTGGTGGCCCGGATCGTCAGGGCGGTCTCGGAGGCCACGCCTCTGCCGGTCACGACCAAGATCCGTTCGGGCTACGACGAAGCCCTGCGCGATCCGGTCGGCATCGGGTTGGTCTGCCAGGAGGCGGGCTCCCGCATGGTGACGCTGCATCCCCGCACCCGAACCGACATGTACGGCGGCCGGGCCAATTGGAGCGAGATCGCCGCTCTGGCCGCCGCCCTCGAGGTGCCGGTGGTCGGCAACGGCGACATTCGCACGGGGGCGGACGCGCTGCGGATGAGGGAGCGCACGGGTTGCGACGGCATCATGATGGCGAGGGGCTCGCACGGCGCCCCCTGGCTCTTCAGGCAGGCTCGCGCGGCCCTGCGCGGCGACCCGCCGCCGCCCGTCCCCAACGCCCGGGCGCGATTCGCCACCTGCGTGGAGCACGCGGAGAACGCCGTGGCCTTCGAGCGCGACCCCGAGAGGGCCGTCCGCAGCTTCCGCAAGCACCTCGGGTGGTACACCAAGGGCCTGCCGGGCGGACGGGAGCTTCGGCAGCGGCTGTTCGCCGTTCACGATCTCGACGGCCTGCGCGCGATCCTCGACGGCTACTTGGCGGAGGCTTCCCATCGCGGCGCGGATGGGCTAGCTTGAAGTCCGGCGGCGCGATTCTTGGCCGCAGGGGTGATTGACAACACGGGGGCGACATGGCTTCGACGGGATCGGCGATCTCGGAGTTGCGCGCCGAGGTCCGGGGACCTCGCAAAACATCCCGGAAACGCTTTAACTGCCAACACTGACATGGCACTGGCCGCCTAGCCACAAACTAGGCAGCCCGCTTCCCGGCCTGCCTGCCCGAGGCGGACCGACGAGGCGTCGACGATTCGGGCTGGCTCTCTGGTTTAGGCCGCTGGACCGGCGAGCGAGACTTCAAGGCGGCTAGCCCGGTGCGGGCCGTTCGCCAGCCCCGCCGACCGCGAAACCGAATGGCGATCTACGCGCGTAGAGACTTTCGAGCGAACTGTTTTCGGACGCGGGTTCGATTCCCGCCGCCTCCATTCTTTCTCCGCCGCCGGGCGCCGCCGGCCTCGTGAAGCTTTGGCCGCCGAGCCGGGGCGCCACGAAACCGGCGCCGCCGGCGGCTCCTCTCCGCATCTCGTGAGCGACTCTCCGGCGTGAAGCGCAAGCTGGCCATATTCGGCGTGTGCCTGCCCTTGATCGTCGTCGCCGACTTGGCCACGAAAAGTTGGGCGCTGGCGGCGCTCGACGGTGCGCCGCGGCCCGGCTTCCTGGGCGGTCGCGTGCCGCTGACTCTGGTGTTCAACCGGGGTGCGGCCTTCGGCATCTCGATCGGCGACGATCCTCGCTGGTTCTTCATTCCCGTGACGGTTTTCGCCCTCGGACTGATGATCCTGCTGGCGGCGAAGTCGGAGGCCCGGGACCACCCGAGGATCGTCGCCCTGGCTCTGGTCGTCTCGGGAGCGGTCGGCAACCTCGTCGACCGGCTTCGCTGGGACCGCGGCGTCGTGGACTTCATCGGCCCCGTGGACCTCGGCTTCATGCACTGGCCCATCTTCAACGTCGCCGACATGGCTATTTCGACCGGGGCGGTGCTGCTCGCCCTGTCCTTCTGGGCCGAGGAACGGCGCATCAAGAAGCGCGCCCAGGCCGCCCCGGAGGCGCCCGGCGGTCTCGAAGCCTGACGGTCAGCGCGGTTTGTCCTCCGGGCCGGGGAGGAAGAGGACTTGCTCCACCCGGCGTCGGCTCATCTTGACCACGCGCAGTCGGCCGTTTCCGCACGGCGCCGCGTCTCCGACCAGCGGCACCCTGTCGAGCGCACCGAAGACGTAGCCGCCGATCGTGTCGTACTCGTCTCCGAGTTCGATGCCCAGGCGCTCCTTGACGCTCTTCACCGGCGTCCCTCCCCCGATGAGCACCTGGCCGCCGCCCATGTCCTGAAAGTCGCCGGGCTCGTCGGCCTCGTGCTCGTCCTGGATCTCGCCCACGATTTCCTCGATGAGGTCCTCCAGGGTCGCCAAGCCGGCCGTTCCGCCGAACTCGTCCAGCACGACGACCATCTTGGTCCGCGCCGTGCGCATCTCCCGGATCAGATTCTCGACGGTCTTGGAGGCGGGCGAGAACTGCATGGGCCGCAGGACTTCCCGCACGCCCTCGACGCCGTCGCGCGCCGCCCGCCAGAGATCGCGCGCTAGCAGCAGGCCCACGATCTGGTCCAGATTCCCCTCGTAGACGGGGAGGCGCAGCTTGCCGCGGTCGAGCATGACGTTCATCGCCTCGCGCACCGAGGCGTCCACCGGCACGGCCACGATGTCGATCCGCGGCGTCATCACCTCGCCGACGGCGATCTCGTCGAGCTGCATGACCTTGGACATCACGCGGAACTCGTCTTCGTCCAGCGTGCCCTCGCGGCGGCCGATGTCGGCGAGCACCTCGAGTTCGGCGCGGCTCACCGTGGTCCTTGCGCCTTTGGGCGCCATCCACCGGCTCATCACGCCCAGCGGCACGATCACCGGACGCATCGCGAAGACGAGAACGCGCAGCGTGCGCGCCGCCGGCCCGGCCAGACTCTTCCAGAAGGTGGCCCCCAGCGTCTTCGGGATGATCTCCGAGAAGAGCAGCACCGCGAGCGTCAGCCCCGCCGAGAACACGCCGATCGAAACGTCCCCGAAGACCTCGGCGGCAATGGCCCCCGCTGCGGTCGCCCCGAACGTGTGCGCGATCGTGTTCAGAGTGAGGATCGCCGCGATCGGCTCGTCGACCCTCTGCTTCATGCGGCGCAGCACCGGCCCCGCCTTGTCGCCCTGCTCCTCCATGAGCGCCACGTGGGAGTGCGTCACCGACAGGAAGACCGCCTCCAGCACGGAGCACAGGAACGACACGGCCAGAACGACGGCCACCACGACCACGAGACTGGTCATCGGTCTCGCGCCCGCGAAGAACGCGCGCTGCCGTTCAGGACACGGGACGCCGCTTCGGGGTCAGCTTCACGGCCCACAGCCCGGAGTTGAAGTCCGAGAAGAACACGTTGCCCTTGTGCGGCTGCCCTCCCCACACCATGGGCGCGTTGGCGGCGTATCCCTGGGGCGCGAACGACTTGTAGACCGCCATCTCCCGGCCCTGCTCGGCCAAGTTGCCCATGAGTTCGCCCGAGACGTCGACGACGCGAAGGCCGCCTTCGTAGTACGCTTGGTACAGCACGTCGTCCTCGACCCAGATGTTGTGCGTGCCGAACTCCGGAACTTCGTAGCGCGCCACGTCCTTGGGATTCTCCGGATCGGTGAAGTCGATGACGTGCAAGTATCCGCTGGTGACGCTGGGCGTGCCCCCCGGCGCCGGGATCCGGTCCAGGCCCGCGCCCGACCAGGCCGCGCCCTGGCGGTTCATGATTTCGTCCCCGAGGAACAGATAGAACTTGCCCGTGGACTCCTGGTAGTAGGGGAAGGCCGCGTGCGTGCGTCCCACGGGGTAGGGAACGTTGGTGACGAAGACGGGCCGCTCGATGGAGCCGCCCCAGCGCCCGTTGCCCACGTCCACCACGACCACGCCGTTCTGCCATTCGGAAGAATACGCGATGCCGTCGTGGACCCACACGTCGTGGATACGGCTGCCGGGGTGGTTGTACTCGCTGACGTAGCGGGGATTGGCCAAGTCGGTCATGTCGAGGACGACGTACTTGTCGCCCCCCGAGAGCGCGAAGAGGTGGTCGTCGGTGGCGAACATGTTGTGCACGCCCCCGGTGAGGCCCTCGTCGTACGTGGAGGCCACCACGGGATGGGCGGGATCCGCCAAGTCGAGGATCACCACGCCGTTGCGGCGGTTGGAGGCGCCCTCCCGGGACAGCGCGGCGTAGCGGGCGTTGGGCGCGACCTTCACGTCGTTGACGGTTCGCGCGTCGAGGCGAAGAGAGTCGGTGCGGACTGGGCTGGCCGGGTCGGTCACGTCCCAGAAGTAGGCCCAGCCGTCTCCGCCCCAGGTGCCCGTGAAGGCGTAGTCCCGTCCGTCCATTCCCTCGAACACCCAGAGATCGGAGGAGTGGACGTGGCTGACGAGCCCCTGGCCCACGACCTCCACTTCCTGCACGGCCTCGCGCGGACGCACGTCGATCACGGCCCGGGCGGTCCGCTCGCCCAGCGTCGCCAGCACCGTGTACTGGCCGGGGACGTTGGCCACGAACTTGCCGTCCCTCGCCAGCGCGGCGGCCCCGGGGGAGGCGATGGAGTCGTCGGGCAGGAACGAGTAGGACCAGTCCACGGCGGCGTCCGTCACGGCCTGGTCGGCCTCGTCTCTCGCGTCCAGCGCGAAGGCCACCACGTCTCCGGTGCGGGCGTTTCGGCGGTCCGCGGAGATGCTCATGGACGACAGCTCCAGCGGGAGCGCGTTGGCGGTGAATTCGCCGGGGACGCCTTCCACGGATGCGGTCACGACGGCGGTTCCGGGGGCGTGGGCGGTCACGTTGCCGAACCGGTCGACGCTGGCCACCTCCGGGTTGGAGGACGTCCATGCGAGGGCCGCGCCGGGACGCTCCGAGCCGTTCGCGTGAAAGGCGGCGGCCTGCAGGCGCAGGGAGGTGCCGGCGTAGAGCGCGGTTCCGGGGGCGCGGACGTCCACTCGCGCGATGGCCGGCCAGGTGACCGCGACGGGGATGCGCAGCACCACCGGCCTCGTGCCCTCGGCCGAGTAGGTGGCGAGCATCTGCCAGTCGCCGGCCGCCAAGCCCGTCACGGTGCCGTCCGTTCGGTTGTAGCGGAGTCCCTGCCGGGGGGCCGCCACTCGGACGCGCACGTCCACGACTTGGCCGGAGGCGTCGTGGGCCGTGACCTGCACGGCGACGGGGACGCCTGCTTCGATCTCGAGCGAAGGCGGGTCGGCCCTCAATTCGGCCACGGCCGCCTCCTGGGCGAGGGCGGGCGGGGCGTGCACAAGCGCGGCGCAGGGAGCGGCGACGCAGGCGGCGGCGAAGAGAATGCGGGCTGTCATGGCTGGCTCCGGTTCGGCGACGATGAAGACGTGCGGGGATTCCTTGACCCCGCCAACAAGTTGGTTCTACTGTTGTGTCGGAGCAACGGGCGTGCCGGACGCGGCCGCCGCGACCACCGGCCAGAGGAGTCTCCGAAAATGAGCGCGCCGCGCCTAAACTCCGCCGTCCTGGCCGCCGTGCTTGCGTTCCTGCCTGTCGCCGGACAAGCTGCGCAGGCGCCCAGCCCGGCCTCCGGCCCCGCTGCCGCCCCTCCGACGGCGACCTACTACGTGTACGTCGGCGCCGAGTCCGCGGACCTGTTGCACCGAGTCCGCTTCGGACCCGGTGGAGCCGCCCTCGACCAGACCGTGCCCGTGGGCGAGATGGCCACGGAGACGGAGGGCCCGCACGGTCTCGCCCTCTCTCCCGGCGGCGAGTTCCTCTTCATGACGACCGGCCACGGCGTGCCCGACGGCAAGCTGTGGAAGTTCGCCGCCGGCCCCGACACGCTGGTCGCCGACCCCGTCCTGCTGGGCTATTTCCCCGCCACGCTCGACGTGACGCCGGACGGCCTCTACGCCTTCGTGGCCAACTTCAACCTGCACGGCGAGACGACCCCCTCGACGGTCTCGGTCGTGTACACGCCTGCCATGATCGAAGTGGAGCAGATCGAGACCTGCACCATGCCCCACGGCGCCCGCTTGGACGCGACCGGCGACTTCCTCTACTCGGCCTGCATGATGGACGATCAGGTGGTGGAGATCGACACGCGCACCTTCGAGGTCGCCCGGCGGTTCTCGGTGGCGGCCGGAGCGGAAGGACCGTTGCGCGAGCACGGCGGAGCCCGCCGCCCCCCGACCTGTTCGCCGACCTGGGTGACGCCGCGCCCCGACGCCGGTTCGGCGCTGGTGGCCTGCAACCGGGGCGACCGCATCCTGGAGATCGACTTGGGGTCGTGGACCTTGGCGAGGACGATGGAAACCGGCCGGGGGCCGTACAACTTGGCGGTCGTGCCCGGGGGCCGTCTCCTGGTGGCGACGCTGAAGCAGGGCGCCGGAGTGCAGTTCTTCGATCTCGAGGCGGGCCGGGCCGTCGCCACGGCCGAGTCTTCCACGACGGTGACTCACGGCGTGGCCGTCAGCCCGGACGGACGGTACGCGTTCGTCTCGGTGGAGGGCGTCGGGGCGGAGCCGGGCAAGGTGGACGTCTACGACTTGGCGACCTTTGC
The DNA here is from genome assembly GCA_958295645.1 of Longimicrobiales bacterium. Classification (GTDB taxonomy): domain Bacteria; phylum Gemmatimonadota; class Gemmatimonadetes; order Longimicrobiales; family Gaopeijiaceae. The sequence continues at coordinate 1,340,196 of OY282361.1, read as the reverse complement.
CCGGGTCGCGGAGGTGGAGGTGGGACAGCAAGCCGGCGGCATCGTGTTCTGGAAGATGGAAGGCGGCGGCGCGCAACCCTAGCGCGCGACGGAGCTTCGGCCTCCGCGGCGGCCTCTCGCCTTGGAGCGGAGCCCTAGTTCAGGGGGGCGGTGACGCTGTCCTTGTCCCATCCGAACGAGTAGGCCCGTTCGCGTCCGCTTCGCGTCTTGACGTGGACGACGTTGCGCTGGTCTTCGAACATGTTGAAGAGCAGCCGGTTTCGGATGGCGATCCGCTCGGTTTCCGCCGGGAGACGGTACGCCAGCCGGTACCACCACATCACCTCGTCGATCAGCGTGGCCTCGTCCACGCCGCGCCCCTCGAGGACGCCCGCGACCGCCTCGCCGCCGACTTCGATTTCCAGCATCTCGTTGATGTAGCGCGCAACGAGGCTGTCGACGCGGGCGTTCTCTTCGAGGCGGAAGTCCATGTCCGACGTGTGCTCCATGACCGCCAGCTGCAAGTCGTCCCAGAAGAACTGAATGCGGGCGCGCAGCACCGCTCCGTCGACTTCGGCGTCCGCGACCGACAGGCGAAACGGATGGCTCGCGCCGAGGCGTGGTGCGGCGGGCGATGCGATGGGTGGCGCGGCAAGCGGTGCGGATCCCGCAAGTTCCCCCGGCAATGGGGCCGCGCCGGCGATGTCCAAGCCCGCCGCCGTGGCCAGGACGGCCGTTGCGACGAGAATCACCACGGCCAGGGTCGCCGACACGGCCGCCGCCAGCCGCGACCAAGCCCTCGGCCGCCCCGCGGACTCTCGCCCCGCCCGGTCCGCCGTCCCCCGATCCGCCATGCCGCGGTCCGCCGTCCTCCGGTCGGCCACGCCGCTCTCCGCCGTCGCCCGGTACGCCATGCCGCCCTCCTCTCCGCTCCGGGTGCATCCTCCCAACGATAACCGTCGCCGACCGGGCCTTCGGGCAGGCCGCCCCGCTCGCCAACCACATCTTCCCGCTACGCTCGCCGCCTTTCTCGCTAGATTCCAACCGCGTGACGCGCAGGCACGCGCACGACGCGGGAACGACAACCAGCCCCGGCCCGCCCGGCGGCCGACCATCCGCCCGCCCGGCGGCCCCACCATCCCCCCAAAGACGAGCCGAAACGGAGGCGCCGTGCGAAAGATCGACTTGCGGTTGCGGCAGAGGATCGGCCTGCCCGCGCGTTCGGCCACCTGCCTCGGGTTGGCCGCAACGCTGGCTCTCGCGACGCCGTCCAGTCCCGCCGCGGCCCAGATCCGCGCCGGAGGCCACGGCGTCTACCAGACCGGCATTCTCGACGGGCAGTTCGGCGTCGGCGGTCGTGCCGAGATCGATCTCGGGTTCATCGCGGGCGGCTTGGCCGCGATCGGCACGTACGACTACTTCTTTCCCGACTGCAAGGGGTGCTCGCAGTGGGACGTCGGCGCCGTCGTGGGCTTCGCGCAGGGAGCCTTCCACGCGGGCCTCGGCGCCACGTACCAGAAGCTGGGGCAGGAGGGCGAAGATCCGGACTTGAGCGGCTGGACGGCGATCCTCGTGGCCGGGCTCCGTTTCGACCGCCTGGAAGTGTTTGTCCCCTTCGTAGAGATTCGCCAAGAGCTCGGGGCCAAGGATCAGAACCAGCAGACCGTGTCGCTCGGCTTTCTGGTCGGCCCGTCCCGTGCCCGCACGGCTCCGCGCGCTCCCGCGAGGTGAGCGGAGAGGGCTTCCTCCGGCGATCCGTCCGCAAGGTTGGCCGGTGGTGGCAGGACTGGTCGGAGCACGCCGGACAGATCGCCCGCTTGGTGGCGGCCACGACCCTTGCGACCGTGCGCTTCCGCGTCTCCTTCCGAGAGTTCGTGCGGCAGCTCTATGTGATGGGCGTCCAGAGCATCCCCATCGTCATGGTCACGGCGCTGCTGTCGGGGATCGTCACCTCGCAGCAGGGGAGCTACCAGATCACGGGCACGATCCCGTTGTACGTGCTCGGCAGCGTCACCGTCACCAGCATCGTGCTCGAGCTCGGCCCCGTGCTCACGGCGGTGGTCATGGTGGGCCGCGTCGGCGCCCGCATCACGGCGGAACTCGGCACCATGGTCGTCTCCGAGCAGATCGACGCGTACCACTCGCTCGGGCGCGACCCCGTCGTGGTCCTCGGTGCGCCGCGCATCCTGGCGGGCGTCCTGGCCATGCCGCTGCTCGTGGGCCTCGCGGACGTGACGGGCATCGTCTCCGGCATGATCTCCCTGAACCTGTCGGCGGGCCTCAGCATGGAGACGTTCCTCTACGGCGCCCGCCTGTTCTGGCATTCGTGGGACCTCGTCTACTCGCTCATGAAGGCGTTGACGTTCGGCTTCGCGATTCCGGTGATCGCGATACACATGGGCTTCCGGACGGCGGGCGGCGCCGCCGGAGTGGGCCGGATCACCACGGCGTCGGTCATGTTCCAGACCCTCACCGTGCTCATTCTGGACGCCGTCTTCCCGCCGCTGTTCCTGCAATGAGTTCCGCGACGACTCCGGCGTCCGCCTCCGTCATCCGCTTCCGCAACACGCGAAAGGCGTTCGGCCATCCGGTGCTCGCAGGGATCGACCTGGAGGTGCGCGAGGGCGAGATGTTCGCCCTGTTCGGCCCCTCGGGAACGGGAAAGAGCGTCCTGCTCAAGACGACGATCGGCCTGATCGTGCCGGATCGGGGCGACGTGGAGGTGGCCGGTCGGTCGGTCTACTTCGGCGGGCGGGGCTCGCTGGCCCGCGTCCGGCGCCTGGTCGGCTACGTCTTCCAGAACGCCGCGCTCTTCGACTCCATGAGCGTGTACCGGAACGTGGAGATGGGACTGGCCCCGGATCGTCTCCGGCGCATGAGCCGAAGCGAGGCGGCAAGGGCCGTCTGGGAGGCGCTCGATCTCGTGAACCTGGAGCCCGCGGCGGTCATGCGGATGCTGCCGGCCGAGTTGTCCGGGGGAATGAAGAAGCGCGTCGGAATCGCGCGCGCCATCGTCGGACGCCCCCGGATTCTCCTCTGGGACGAACCCACCACCGGGCTCGACCCCGTCAACACGGCCGCGGTGGAGCGGCTGATCCAAACGCTGTCCGGCGAGCTGCGGGTCACGTCGATGATCGTGACGCACGACGTGGAAGGCGCGTTGTGGATGTGCGACCGGGTCGCGATGCTGGAAGGCGGGCGCATCCGTTTTTGCGGCAGCCCCGGGGACTTTCGCACCGCGCCGGACGACGTGGTGAGGGCTTTCGTGGACCGCGCGGCCGCCGAGGCCGCCCTCGACGTTGTGGAGATGTCATGACCAAGAAATCCGAGCGGGCGCAAGAACGTCTGCTCAGCGACCGCGAAGTCCTGGCCGCCGTGCCTCCGACGGCGCGTTCGCGCGAATTTCGCGTGGGGGTCTTCGTGATTCTCGGCATCGCCACGTTCTTCACCATCCTCTTTTCGATGACCAACCCGGCCATGTTCCGGGGCCGCTACATGATGACGACCCACGTGGAGAACGCCCAGGGCATCCGCCGCGGCGACCCCGTGAGGATGCGCGGCATCAACATCGGAAGGGTCCACGACTTCGATCTCGACCGGGGCGGCGTCCTGGTCACGCTGGAAATCGACGGCGAGTGGACGGTCCCCGGAGGCTCGCGCGCCGAACTGACTTCAACCGGCATCCTGGGCGGGATGGCGGTCTCGGTGGTTCCGGGGGAGGCGGGCGGCGCCATGTCCGCATGGGACGAGTTGCCCGGCGTGGTCGTGGGCAGCGTGTTCGACAAGGCCGGCGACCTTGCGGGCGGCGCCGAGGACGTCGTCGCGAGCATCCAGAGGCTGCTGTCGGACTCCACGGTGGCCGGGACGGAGGCCGCAGTGCTGGGACTGCGCGACCTGCTGTCGGACCTGAGCGAGCTGATCGACGACCAGTCCTCCGAGATTCGGTCGATCACCGAGAGCCTCGCCCGCACGGCCGAGAACGTGGAGGGCCTGACCGAGGCCGAGGAATGGAACAGGGCGATGGCCTCCGCCGAGTCGGCCCTCGGCGCCCTCGACCGCACGGCGACAGCCGCCGAGGGCGCCGTGGGTTCGCTCGACGCCGTGCTCGGCCGGCTGGAGCGCGGGGAGGGCACCATGGGTCAACTGTTCGCGAACGACTCGCTCTATCACTCGCTGAACGCCGCCGCGACCAGCCTGAAGGAACTCCTCGACGACGTGAAGGCGAACCCGGGCCGCTACATCACGATCAAGGTGTTCTGAGGACGAGCCGGGGCGACGACGCCCCCCGCCTCCTGCCCAGCGGCGCCGCTACCAAGCCGGCGCCAAGTGGAACCCCCAGTGCCATCCCTTGCTGGGGCGTTGCCACGGATAGGCGTAGTACGCTTCCAGAATCGCCACGCCCAGGATGTTGAAGCGAGCCGAGAAGCCGCTGCTGGCGACCGGAATGCGATCCGGCGAATCGCGCGACCACCGCCAGTTCGCGGGTTGCTCGCTGTCCCAGGCCATTCCGATGTCGGAAAAGGCGGTGAGTTCGATCGGGATGTAGGGGAAGTTGATGAATCCGAACTCCTCGACCCCGGTGAAGGGAAAGCGCAGTTCCACGTTGGCGACGGCAAGGCGGTGGCCGTAGAGCCGGTTGACCTCCGGGCAGTTCGAGCCGCTGATAGTGATCGAGCATTCCCGTCGGCTGAAGGTGTCGGCCGCGTAGCCGCGTATGAGGGTCTCGTAGCCGATGAAGAACGGGTTGAGCTGCTTCTCGTAGAGCGACTTGATGTCGCCGTAGCGGCCCAAGTGCCAAGCGCGCGCGGCGAGGGTGAACGGGCCGCCGTTGTTGAAGTAGTGGCGGTAGTCGGCCGTGAGCGTCTGGAAGTTCACGGTCCCGTGCGCGGTCTCGGCGCCGAGCCGGAACCGGTGCCCTCGAACCGGACCGATGAAGGCGTGGAAGGAGTTGTCGCCGACGAAGGCCAGCGAGAAGTTGGCCAAGTTGAGCGGATCCCGGGCGGGCAGATCGACTCGCTCGCGGCCGATGGCCCGGCCGAACTGATCGAGCTGGAAGACGTCTTGCTCCAGGTCGTAGGTGTATCTCGTGAAGCCCAAGCCGGTCTCGAGGCGCCGCGTGGAGGAGAGGGGGTACGCCACGATGCCCGACACCGCGTCGACGAAGATGCGGTGCCGCACGATGCTGAAGGTCCTCGCCTGGTTGTTGAAGCTCCACAACTGCTGCAGGTAGGGCGTGTGCTGGATGCCGGCGCCCCAGTTCCAGCGATTCTTCTGGTTCATGAAGAACGCCCGCCCGCCGATGTCCTTCAGCGTGCCGTTGGCGTTCAGCGCGACCCCCAGGAAGCGGTTCCCGAGCATGTCGGTGAAGAACGCGGAGGTGCCCCCGCCCACGTAGGTGCCGTACGTGTCCGCCCCGATCCCCAACGAGGGCTGTCCCACGTAGTCCAGCTGCAGCGACGGACTGTAGTCCTCGGCCTGGCTCGCCGAGTAGACGCCCTCGGCCGCCAAGCCCGTGAACGAATCGTCCAGGTAGGTGGCCACCCGGCTGCGGAAGGCCGGCGCCTTGGGCGGCAACATCCGCCCGTCGGCGTTCGCCACCGCGTTCACCGAGGTCGCCATCTCGCCGGGCGTCCCCGTGTTGACGATGTAGCCGCGCTCGTGGAAGATCGAGAACGCCAGCAGATCCTTCTCCGGCGAGTAGGAGAAGGCTGGCGAGAGCATGGTGATTCCGCTGACGCCCGTCGCCGTGCGCGTGATTCGGAGCAGGTCGCCGCCGGCCAGGGCCATGTGATAGATGTCGGGGAAGCCGTCCGCGTCCGACACGAAGAACACGCCCTCGCCGCTTTGGTCGAAGACGGGATTCGTGTGCTTCGCCCCGGCGAAGACCGTGCGGTGGCCCACTTCGAGCGTCTCGACGTCCAGGAACGCCAGCGAGTAGTTGCCGAAGGTGAGCGTCGAGAAGTCGGTGTTGGCGCGGTCGGAGACGAAGACCAGAGTCTTGCCGTCGGGCGACCAGGCGGGCTGCAGGTCGGCGTACTTGTCGTTCGTGAGCTGCCTTACGTCGCCGCTGGCGATGTCCCACAGGTAGAGGTCGGTCCTGCCGCCCTTGGCGCCGGTGAATGCGACGGCGCTTCCGTCGGGCGACCACGCCGGGTTCTGGATGGCGCCCAGCTCCGCCACGAGGAGGCGCGATTCCATGTCGCCGCTCTGCACGTCCAGCACCGCGAGCTGGTTGTCGCCCCCGGCCTGGATCACGAACGCCAGCTTGCGGCTGTCGGGAGACCAGGATCCGCTCGTGTCGATGTAGCGCACGCCGTCGATGTACGGCGTCTGGTTGCGCTGAAGCGGGCGCAGGATGCGTCCTGTCTCGACGTCGGCCAGGAAGAGGTCCATCGAAAACAGGTCCTTCTCGGACTGGAAGACGATGAAGCGTCCATCCGGGCTGATCGAAGGCGCCACGTTCACCCGGCCGGCGCCGCATTCCACGCACAGCAGCAGGTCGCCCGTCTCGTAGGGCTCGGTGCGGCCGGCCATCAGCGGGAGGTACGCGGCCTCCAACGCCTCCCACCACTGCATGGCCAAGCTGTCCTGCGGCATGTCGAAGACCCTCTCGATCGCGGGCTCCCAGCCGGTCTGCAGCGCGGTGCGGTACAGCTCCTGCACGGCGTCGTCGCCGTAGGTGCCGCCGAGGTAGGACATCAGCCCCTGGCCGAACCGGTAGGCGAAGTACTTCGGGTTGCGCGTGATCTCGGCGAGCGTGGGCTTGTCGTCGCGCAAGATGTGGTCCCGCAGCCACATCGCGGTGTGCGGGTGCTCGCGGCCCAGCGACATGTACTCGGCCATCCCCTCCACCACCCACAGGGGCAACCGCGCCAAGCTCATGATGCCGCCGCCGATCCGGCCCTGCGCGATGTTGTACTGGAAGGCGTGGACCAGCTCGTGGCCGAGGATGCGGTCGGTCTCCCGGTAGGATGCGGTCAGCGGCATGATGACGCGGTTCTTGAGCGACTCGGTCACTCCGCCCGTGCCCTGCCCGATCGTGCCGGACAGCGTGTTGGTCTGCTGGAAGTCGGGATGATCCGCGTAGATGATCAGCGGTTTCTTGCGGTCGAACTCGTGCTGGAAGGCGCGCGCGAAGCGTTCGTACCAGCGCTCGGCCATTCGCGCCATGTCCACCGCCGCTTCCTCCGCCTCCGGGTAGTAGTGAATCTCCCAGTTCTTCGTGGCGAGCACCTTGAAGTCGAACTGCTCGTACTGGACCTTGTTGCGGCCGAAGTACTGGGCGGACGAGGCCTCGGGGAGAGCGAAGATCAAGCCGAGCGCGGCCAAGGCGAGGCGGCAACCGGCCGAGCGGGCGAATGCCGTGCGGCGGGCGAATGCTTGTCTCGGCGAATCCATGAAGCACCTCTCTTCTTTCCGTGAAGGATTGTCGGTCGCACTTCGCAGGTCCCGGCGCCGCTTGCCCAAAGGCCCGCGCATCCCGAAATTCGGGACGGCTTCGAACAAGAAGACAAGCGCCTGCGAACGCCTGCGTTCCAACTAGTACTCCCGAGCGGGCCCGGAAGTTCCACACGCGCGGAAGCAGGCCACTCCAACAATACCACGGGGAGGTTCCCTTGACCAAGCCGCCGACTCGCACGCGCCCCTGCTGCTCGGCTTTCTTCGGACGCACGCGCCGGTCGGCTTCGAGGGCGGCCGCAGGCTGGCGGCGCCGCGGTCCGGCGGCTGTGGCGGTCGTGGTTGCTGCCGCGTTGGCGGCCTGCGGTGCGGGCGGCGACGACGTGGTCGGCCGGGGACCTGGAACCGCCTCTGCGCTGCCCGGTCCGCCCGCGTCCGGCGGCGGCCAGCCGTTCCTGGCCTCCGCCGGCGAAGGCGCGTGGATGAGCTGGATCGAGCCGTACGGGGACGGGCGCCGCGTCGCGGTCTCGTTCTTCGACGGCAGCTGGAGCACGCCCGCAACCGTGGCCGAGTCGGACTCCTTCTTCGTCAATTGGGCCGACTTTCCCTCGGTCCAGCCCGTGGGCGGCGCGTTGGTCGCCCATTGGCTGGAGCGCCAGGGGACGGGCACGTACGACTACGGCGTGCGGATGGCCTGGTCGCTGGACGGCGGCCGTTCCTGGTCCGAGCCGTGGACGCCGCACGGCGACGACACGCCCACCGAGCACGGCTTCGTCTCGGTGTTCGGCGCCGGCGAGGAGATCTGGGCCGCTTGGCTGGACGGGCGGGCGATGGTGGAGGAGGGCGGCGCCATGGCGCTGCGGGCTCGGCGGCTCCCGGTGCACGGCCCGGCGGGACCCGAGGAAGTCGTGGACGCCAGAACCTGCGAATGCTGCCAGACGGCGGGCGCCATGACGGCCGACGGGCCGTTGGTCGCGTTTCGGAACCGCAGCGGCGACGAGGTTCGCGACGTCCACGTGTCTCGGCGGACTGCGGATGGGTGGACTGTCGGCGCGCCGGTGCACCGAGACGGCTGGGTGTTCCCGGGCTGTCCGGTGAACGGGCCGGCCGTCGCGGCCTCGGGGCGCAACGTGGTGGTGGCGTGGTTCACCGCGCCGGAGGGCGCCGCTCGGGTCAATGTGGCTTTCTCCAACGACGGCGGCGCCACCTTCGGGCCGCCTTTCCGCCTGGACGAGGGTGCCCCGCTGGGGCGGGTGGACGTGGTGGCCCTGGACGACGGCTCGGCGCTGGCCGCTTGGATGGAGGGCGGCGGCGACGCGGTGGTCTTGGGCCGGCGGGTGGCCGCGGGCGGCGCCATGGGCCCGGCGCGCCTGCTGGGCAGCATCTCGGCCGGCCGGCAGTCCGGCTTCCCGCGCATCGTCCGCCTCGGAGAGGACCGGCTGATGGCCGCTTGGACCGATCCGGCCGGCGAGGGCGCGGTGCGGACGGCGGTGTTTTCGCTGGCGGACTGGGACCCGCCGTCGTGACGCCGCCCGCGGCGGCCCCGGCCGCCGGGGGGGAGTCGCGCCGGTTCGCCGAGGCCGCCGCAGGGTTTTCCGAGCGGCGCGTCGTCGTGCTCGGGGACGTGATGCTGGACCGCTACCTGGAGGGACCGGCGAACCGCGTGTCGCCGGAGGCGCCGGTTCCCGTGGTGCTGGTGGAGAACGACTGGGAGGTCGTCGGGGGCGCGGGAAACGTCGCCGCCAACGTCCGCGGGCTCGGGGCGGGTTGCGATCTGGTGGGCGTGGTGGGCGACGACGCCGCGGGTCGCGCCGTCGACAAGGCGCTGGCGGAGATCGGAGTCGGCCGTCGCTTCGTCCCGGATTCCGGCAGGCCCACGACCGTCAAGACCCGCGTCCTGGCCCGCGGCCAGCAAGTCGTCAGAGTGGACCGGGAGCGCGACGACGACCACAGCGACGGCCTCGCGGAGGCGCTCCTGGCCCGGCTGGACGACTGCCTGCCCGGCGCCGACGCGCTCGTGCTCGCCGACTACGACAAGGGCGTGCTGTCGCCGGCCGTCGTTCGCAAGGCGCTGGCCGCCGCCGCCGCGCAAGGCATCCCCACCGTGGTGGACCCGAAGCGGCGACACTTCTTCTCCTATGCGGGCGCGACCGTCTTCAAGCCCAACCGAAACGAGATGGAGCGCGCCCTGGGCGAGCCTGCGCGGCCCGGCGACGCCGACTGGATGAAGCGCGCACGGCGCCGGATCGGATGCCTCCACCTGTTGCTGACGCTGGGCGCGGGCGGCATGGCCCTGGCCTCCGAGAACGGGCGCCTGGACAGGGTGCGGGTTACGCCGCGGTCGGTCTACGACGTGTCCGGGGCCGGGGACACGGTTGCGGCGGTGGTCGCGGTTGCGGTGGCGGCCGGAGCCGCCATCGGCGACGCCGTACGGTGGTCCGCCCACGGCGCTGCGGCAGGTCTGGCGACGGCCGGCGTGGCCACGGTGACGGCGGACCAAATCCGAGCCTCTCTGGAAGCCGAAGCCGCCGGACGGCAAGGCGAGCCGGCTTGACGGGGGTGCGAGCCCGCGGGATGCAAGGCCATGGCGGCGCAGGCCGACGCCCGACTTGACGCGGGCGGGGCTGGCCTGCAACTTATCCGTGTCCATGTTACGTCCGCGACGCTGTCGTTTCGACGGCCTCGCCCAGCGCCGACCATTCGACGAGACATCGCCAGATGCCCCAAATCAAGCCAGCCCGGACCGACGCAGCCCCCGGCGCGATCGGCCCCTATTCGCAAGCCGTCGTGACCGACGGGTGGATATTCGCGTCGGGCCAGATCCCGCTCGACCCCCAGACCGGGACACTGGTGAAGGGCGACGTGGCCGCCCAGACGGATCGCGTCCTTCAGAACTTGGCCGCCGTGCTGGCCGCCGCGGGCGGAAGCCTCCAGACCGCCGTCAAGACGACCGTGTTCCTTGCCGACATGGCCTTCTTCGGCGACATGAACGCCGTTTACGAGCGCCATTTCGGCGATCACAAGCCGGCTCGCTCCACGGTGGCCGTCAAGGGCTTGCCCAAGGGCGTGGACGTGGCGATGGACGGCGTGGCCAGGGTGGCCGAGGCCGGATGATCCGCGGGCTCGACGAATTCTGGCCAGCGGCATGGAACGGGGAGCTCGGCTGGTTGCCCATTGGGCGACTGGTTAACTTCCAGAGGATGGCTTGGAAGCGGCTGGAAGAATTGGGCGTGGAGCCGAAGCCCGACGGGTGAAGCTCCCCACGAGGCAGCACCCTTTCGCTGGGTCGGAAGCGGCCCGGCGTCCAGATAGAATCGAAGGACAGGGTGATTCGAACCCCATCTCACCAAACGGGAGAGAGACCATGAAGTCTCGCATGTCAGCCCGCCTCGCTCTCGCGGCCGCACTGGCCGTGTTCGCCAGCGGGGCACCGTCTTCCCTTGCGGCTCAGGCCAACGGCACGTTGCAGGGAACCGTGCAGGATCAGGGCTCGCAACGTCCGCTCGACGGCGTGTACGTCGCCCTCGAAGGCACGGGCTTCGGCACGCTCACGAACGCGGCCGGGCGCTACGTGCTGCTCCAGGTTCCGCCGGGAGAGTACACGCTCGTCGCGCAGTTCGTCGGGTACAGCGAGTCCCGGCAGACGGTCACCGTGACCGCCGGCCAGACCACCCGCATGGACGTGCCGCTCCAGCAGACGGCGATCGAGCTCAACGAGATCGTGATCACGGGAGCGGGCGTTGCCACCGAAAAGCGCAAGCTGGGCCACACCATCGCCACGCTCGACGTGTCGACGGTGGAGAACGCGCCGATCTCGGACTTCAGCCAGCTGCTCGCGGGTCGCGAAGCCGGCGTGGTGGCTTTGCCGTCGTCGGGCTACACCGGCGAGGGTGCGCGCATCCGCATCCGCGGCTCGGCCTCGCTGTCGCAGCTCAACGAGCCCATCGTGTACGTCGACGGCGTGCGCGTGGACCGCTCGGCCGTCCAGAACTTCAACGGCCAGGGCAACCCCTCCAGGCTCGACGACATTCCGCCGAGTTCCATCGAGCGCATCGAGATCCTCAAGGGCGCGGCGGCCGCCACGCTCTACGGGACCGAAGCCTCCAACGGCGTGATCCAAGTCTTCACCAAGCGGGGGGCGGCCGGTGCGCCGCGGTTTACGCTTCAAGGAGACTGGACCGCCATTTCGGCGCCGACGAACCGCATCCTGCCTGTGGCGGACTTTGCGGGTCGAGTGTGTGGTACCCCTGGATGCACGGGAGCTGGTGACGCGGCCGCCTTGGCTACGGCCGTCGCCCGGATGTCCGAGCGGTGGGGCCAGTCCGTTCAGCCTTTCGAACCGGTCGTGCGCGACTTGATCCCCGACATGCTGACCACCGGGTTCGCCCAGTCCTACCAGGGCTCCGTCTCCGGGGGTTCGAATCGGTTCCAGTACTTCGTTTCGAGTCGGCTGGTCACGGAAGACGGTCCCTATGACGCGGCCAGAAACTTCGAGCCCGTCGAGGGATACGAGCCCGAGACCGACACGAACCGGCGAGCCTCGATCACGAGCAACTTCACCGTGGTTCCGAACGACAAGGTGAAGATCGGCGTGAGCACGCTGTACTCCGACATGGAGCACCACACGCCGGACAACTCGAACAACATCTACGGCGTCTTCTCCTCCGCCCTCATGATGCAGTTGCGGCTGGCCTACGAAGTGCCGGACACAACCGGCAGGGTCAACAAGTACGGCCAGCCGGCGTTCGCCACGCTGCGCGAGAACATGTACCAGCTGAACTTCGTGAACTCGCAGCACTTCACGGGCACGACGAACGTTCAGTACAATCCGACCGAGGATCTGCACTTCGAAGGCATCTTCGGCATCGACTTCACCTCCGACGACGCCGTCTCCTTCCGTCCCTACCGCTGGAACGTGGACAACTTCTCGGGGTCCACGCCGACGGGGAACCGCACCCTGAACGAGGATCGCAGTCGCGAGATCACGGCCGACCTCAAGGGCTCCTACATCTACACCACCGACAGGATCGAGAACACGCTGCTCTTCGGCGGCCAGGGCTTCATTCGTCAGCGGCAGTCCGCGGGCGGAGGCGGCCGCGACTTCCCGGGTCCGGGACTGGAGACGCTGTCGGCGCTCGGCTCGGAGAGTTCGTACGAGAATTGGTTGCGCGTCACGCAGATCGGCGGGTACCTGCAGGATCAGATCGGCTTCGACGACTGGATGTTCCTGACGCTCGGCGGCCGCTGGGACGCCAACTCGGCTTTCGGTTCGGAGTTCAGCACGGCGTTCTACCCCAAGGCGACCTTCTCGATCATTCCCAGCCAGGGTCTGGGTTGGTCGAACGAGACGTTCTCGACCTTCCGCATCCGCTCGGCCTTTGGGCGATCCGGCTTGCAGCCGGGCGCGTTCGACAAGTTCACGACGTTCACGTCGCAGGGCTCGGAAGCCGGCCCCGGGGTCGCGCCTGCGAACCTTGGAAACAGCGGGCTCAAGCCCGAGGTCTCCACGGAGATCGAAGCGGGCGTCGAGCTGGGCTTGTTCGAAGACTCGTGGTCCGTAGACGTCACGTACTGGAACCGCACGGTGACCGACGCCATGGTCGCGCGCCAGTTCCCGGTCACGGGCGGCTTTACGCAGACGCAGCTGGACAACATCGGCGAGATGAAGGCGTTCGGCGTCGAGGTCGGCGTCAACGGCTCGTTGGTGCAGCGCGAAGGGTTCTCGCTCAACGTCTTCGCCAACACGGCCTACTTGAACCAGGAAATCACGGACATGGGCGGCGCGCCGCCGCTCAAGACCGGCGGCAGCTATCCGCGCTACCGCAACTTCCTTACGGAGGGCTACAGCCCAGGCGCGTTCTTCGGCGTCAAGATCGCCAACGTGGAGATTCCGCTGAACATCCTGGCGCCCGACACCACCGGCGCGTGCATGATACCGACGCGCCAACAGGCGTTGGAGTACTTCAGCAAGCCGGTGAACCCCAACAGCTTCAAGCCGCTGGCGATCGGCAATGATCCCACTGCCAAGTTCGGCACGCCGAACGGCAGCGTGGCGTCCAACAACTGCGGCGAAGGCCTCCTGCTGAGCCACTTGGGCAAGCCCACACCGGACTTCTCGGGCTCCTTCGGGTTCAACATGGCCTTCGGCGGCCACTTCGAGCTGAGCTCGCTGATGGAGTACAAGATCGGCCATCAGGTGCAGGATCTGTCGGGCATGTTCCGGCGTGCCAACAACTTCATCGGCCGCAACACGCCTCGGAGCGCGGAACTCTACGCGATCATGCTCAATCCGGCCTCTTCGGCCGAGCAACGCCTCGACGCGGCGCTCGCCTGGGCCAACGAGATCGAAGGACTCTCGCCGATGAGCGGCATGAACGGCATCTTCGACGCCAGCTGGATCAACTGGCGCGAGCTGGGGCTCACGTACCGCGTGCCGACCGAGACCGTGGCAGGCATGGGGCTTTCGAGCGCGACGATCAACTTGGGCGCTCGCAACCTCTATCTCTTCATGCTGGGCGACTACACGGGCATGGATCCCGAGACCAACGTCTTGGGCCGTTGCAACGGGGGCCTGAGCTGCAACTTCCTGGACTCCACGGAGGGTTGGTCGATTCCGATCCCGCGGCGGTTCACACTCTCCACGCGCGTCACGTTCTGACCGGAAAGGGATGCGAACTGTGAAGAATTCGACTTTCAAGAAGTGGACGGGCCTCCTCGCCTGCATGAGCGTGGTGCCCATGCTCGCGAGCTGCGACCTGCTGGACGTGAACAACCCCAACGACTTGGTCGAGGCCGACGTCAGACAGGAAGCCGCCGCCAACGCGGTGGTCAACGGTGCGCTGACGCTCGTCGCCTCCTCGGTGTCCCAGTCGTGGCAACCCTACCTTATGGCGTCGGACGAGATGTACTGGATCGGGTCGCGCGACGCATGGCAATCGTTGGATCAGGGCGCGGTGAGCGATCCGTACAACGAGTTCATCGACGGGCCGTTTCCGGCGATGGGACAGGGGCGCTGGATGGCCGACCAGGCCATTGAAATCCTGACCGAACACCATGGCAACAATCCGAGCGATGCGATCAAGACGGACTTGGCCCGGGCGAATTTCTACGCGGGCATCATGTACATGGTGATCGGCGAGATACAGGAGGACTTCGCCTTCTCCAACAAGAAGGAGAGCGGTGCGCCGATCGGCCCCGCCAACATGCACCAAGTGCTGGACGGAGCCATCACGCGCTTGACCGCCGCCGTGGACGGGTTCAACTCCGTCAACAACTCCGGCATGGCCATGAACGCCATGGCGGTGCGTGCCCGGGCGCGCCAGTCGCGGGCGATTTGGGACGCGATCAATCCCTCTCCGTCCGGAAGCGGTTTGGTCAACTCTTCGGCGGCTGGCACGGACGCCGCGGCAGTCATCGCGGCGGCCGGAGGGAACTCCGCCGACTGGACGTTCGACCTGACGTACTCGTCGTCCAGCCGGTCGAACTCGATGGCCGCCTGGGTCAACGACCGCAAGGAGAACCAGATCGACTTGTCGATCGTGACCGTGAACGCCGCGAAGGACATCAACGGGATTGCGCTTCAGGATCCCGTCGACAACGTGGACGATCCGGCCGTCATCAAGTGGCTGAACCAGTGGAAAGGCGGCAACTACTTGGACAAGGGCGGCATCTACCCGCCGATGACCGTGGCCTCGACCCGGATGATGCATCTGATCTTGGCCGAGAACGCGTTGGCGGGCGGCGACTCCGACATGTTCAAGACGCATGTCAACCACATTCGGGCGATGGACGACCTGACCCCGTTCAGCGACCAGATTTCCGACATGGACATGCTGAAGCACACGCGTCGCGTGAACGTGCTGCTTCAGGGTCTGCGCTTGGCGGACATGTACCGTTTCGGCATCACCGACCCCAAGTGGCAATCGACCAATCCGACGATCGCGACTCCGGGCGAGATGCTTCCGATCTCGATCATCGAGAGGCGGGCGAACTGTCACCTGAACGGCCTCGGTTGCGGAGGCTGAGGAAATCCGCGGGCGCACCCGCCGCCGAAGTTGGCGGGTGCGCCCGTACTTCCTTCGTTCGATGAAACGGCCGGGCTGTCGGCTGGTTACCGGATTTCTGGCTTTCGGGGCCGTTTTCGGCGGTTGCGAGGCGTTCAGGGATCCCACGCCCCGGAACGTGATCTTCGAAATGCGGGGCGAGACCGGCAAGCAGGTGCGTCTGATCTACTCCAAGCAGTTCATCGCCGCCATCACGGAGACCGGCGTCACGCAGGTGCAGGTCGTGCGGTCGGACACCGTGGTGCACACTCTGCCCTTCGACACGGTCATCGACATCTCCGTCGAGCGCCGCTGGTTTGCTCAAGCCGAGCCGATCGGCATGGACACTCTGGACGTCACCGTTGTCGTGGACGTGGACAACCGCAACTTGGTCAACGAGTCCGGAGGCGTGTTCCCGGAAATTCCGTGGCGCTTCGCCTACGCGTTCAACCACCGCTTTTCGCGCTCGCTCGACGTAGAGCTCTGATGGCGTTGTTTCGGCGGTACCGGGCGGTTGCGGCTCTCGTGTTCCTCGCGTTGTCCGGTTGCTACACGTACCGGGCGGTGGAGACCCCGTCTCCCGGCACGATCGTGAGGGTGGAGGTGCCCTTGCAGTCGGCCGTGGCCGATCCCAACGAGGCGCCGGAGATGGCCTCCGTCGAGGGCACGGTGGTTGCCGCCGGCGACACCATCGTGCTGGCGACCAAGGTTCGGCGCGAAATCGGGGCCTACCGCGAGGTCGTGCGGGACGACACGCTTCGCGTCGCGCTCCAAGACGCCAGCCGCGTCGAGGTGCGCGAGTTCTCGAGGAGCAAGAGCGCTCTGCTGAGCGGCGCCATCTTGGGCGGCGTCGTGGTGCTGGCCCTGGCCGCCCTGGGCATAGAGGGCGGCGACGCCGGGGACGGCTCGGGGGACGACGGCGGCAGGACCTTCACGGCGTCGGCCGGGAGCATCGTTTCGTTGCTGGGCCGGTTGCTGGGAGGCTGACCGGCGGTTGGGCCGAGTGTTGAGAGCGACGAGTCGGCACTGTGTGCCGGTTGCGAAGTCGGCTTCCGGTCCGTTGCGGTGCTGGGGCCGACGACGATACTTGGCGAACCGCCCTTCCGGTTGACCAGCGCGGGCGGAAAAGCCGCAGGCGGGTGATGCCGGCGCCGTTTGCGTGCCTGCGCGATGGGCCGCTGGCTGGCGGAGATTGGGCCGACTGCCCCATCTTGGCGAGTCGATCCCCTCTTTCCACCGGTCGCCTCCCGAAATGGGACGCACCATGCCAGCAGGGAGCCACTGCACAACATGCCTAGTCTCCGCCTCGCCGTCCTCACGGCGTCGATCGCCGCCGTTTCCGTAGCCTCCGCCCCCTCGGCCGCGGCCGTCGCCGCCGCGCCCGCCAGCCCGCCCGGAGCCGTCGTCCCGTCCACGGTCCAGGACGAAGCCTCGGCCCAAGAGACCTACCCCGAGGCGTTCTGGAAGTCGCTGCGTTGGCGCAACGTCGGCCCGCCCCGGGGAGGGCGGTCCATCGCGGTCGCCGGCTCGAACGCGCGCCCCTTCGAGTACTACATGGGAACCACCGGCGGCGGCCTGTGGAGGACGACCGACGGCGGCCAGAACTGGAGCGTGGTCACGGACGGCGAGATCGGTAGCGCGTCGATTGGCGCCGTGCAGGTGTGCGAGGCCGACCCCGACGTGGTCTACATGGGCACGGGCGAGACGCAGCTTCGCGGGAACATCCAGCAGGGCGACGGCGCCTACAAGTCCACCGACGGCGGCACGACGTGGACCCATACGGGCCTGCGCGAGACCCAGAACATCGCCCGCATCCGCATCCATCCCGAGAACTGCGACGTGGCCTGGGCCGCGGCCTTCGGCAAGCACTCCGCCGAGAACCCCGAGCGCGGCGTCTTCAAGACGACCGACGGCGGCGAGAGTTGGCGCAGAGTCCTCTACAAGAGCGACAAGGCCGGGGCCGTGGACATCAGCGTGGACGCGACGAATCCCGACGTCCTGTACGCGTCCGTTTGGGAAGCCTGGCGGCGCTCCTGGGGCATGTCGTCGGGGGGCGAGGACAGCGGCCTCTACAAGTCCACCGACGGGGGCGAGAGCTGGACGGAGATCACGGCCGCCATCGGGCTGGGCGAGGGACCGGTCGGCAAGATCGGAGTGGCGGTGTCGCCGGCGAATCCCGAGCGCGTGTGGGCCTTGATCGAGCACGAGCCCGACGGCGGCCTCTGGCGCTCCGACGACGCCGGGGCCACCTGGGAGCGGGTCAACGACGAACGCAAGTTGCGGCAGCGGGCCTTCTACTACACGCGCGTCTACGCCGATCCCAACGACGAGGACGTCGTGTACGCGCTGAACACGGGCCTGTACCGCTCGCGCGACGGCGGCGAGACGTTCCCGCGCGGCATTCCGGTGCCCCACGGCGACAACCACGACCTCTGGATCGCGCCCAGCGACTCGGAGCGCATCGTCAACGGAAACGACGGCGGCGCAAACGTCACCTTCAACGGGGGCCGCTCCTGGACCGACCAGGACTATTCGACCGCCCAGTTCTACCGAGTGATCACCACGGAGCACACGCCGTACCACATCTGCGGCGGACAGCAGGACAACTCGACCGCCTGCATTCCCGTGCGCGGGTGGAACCAGATGGCCGCGCGCGGGCCGGGCAACCGGGCCTGGTACTACGCCGTCGGCGGTTGCGAGAGCGGCTACGTGGCGCCGAATCCCGTCGATCTGAACGTCTTCTACGCCGGATGCTACGGCGGCAGCCTGTCCCGTTTCGACATGGCCACGGGGACCACTCGCACCATAAACGTGTGGCCGGAGAATCCCATGGGACAGTCGTCGGAGGACTTGATCGAACGGGTCCAGTGGACCTTCCCGATCGTCTTCTCGCACCACGACACGAACATCCTGTACACCGGGACGCAGAAGGTCTGGAAGACGACGACGGAAGGCCAGTCGTGGCAGCAGATCAGCCCAGACCTGACCCGCGCCGACATGGCGACCATGGGCCCCTCGGGCGGACCCATCACCAAGGACCAGACCGGAGTGGAGACCTATGCGACCGTCTTCGCCATTGCGCCGTCCTATCACGATCCGCAGGCGATTTGGGCCGGCTCCGACGACGGGCTGGTGCATCTCACGCGAGACGGCGGCGCCGGCTGGACCGACGTCACGCCCCCGGACGCGCCCGACTTCGTGCGGATCAACACCATCGAGGCCTCGCAGCACGCGCGCGGCAAGGCGTACGTCTCGGGCATCCGCTACTTGGTGGACGACGACCGCGCCCCCTACGTCTGGAAGACGGAGGACTACGGCGCGACCTGGACCAAGATCGTGGACGGCCTGCCCGGCGACGACTTCGTTCGGGCCACGAGGGAGGATCCGATGCGTCCCGGGCTGCTGTACGCCGCCTCCGAGCGAACCGTGTACGTGTCCTTCGACGACGGAGGTCTTTGGCAGCCCCTGTCGCTCAACCTGCCCGTGGCGCAGGTGTCGGACTTGGTCGTCGAGGAGCAGGACTTGGTGATCGCGACGCACGGCCGCTCGTTCTGGGTGCTGGAGGGCATCGGGCCGCTGCGGCAGATGAGCGCCGAGGTCGCGGCGGCGGACGCGTGGCTCTTCGCGCCGGAGGATCCCGTGCGCGGTCTGGGCGGCGCCGTGTTCGACTACTACTTGGCCGAAGACGCCGGGGCCGTGACGATCGAGGTGTTCGACGGGGCGGGGGAGGTGGTTCGCTCCTTCGAGGGCGTGGCGACGGAGGAAGAGGAGGACGAGGAGGACGAGAGTCCGGCGGCCCGCTTCTTCGGCGGGGGAGGCGGCGGCAGTCCGCCGGTGAAGGCCGGCGCTCACCGGTTTCGCTGGAACCTGCGCTATCCGGCCTGGACCGACTTCGACGGCCGCATCATGTGGGCGGCGCGCCCCATGGGTCCCGTGGCGGTGCCCGGCGCCTATTCGGTTCGGATGACGGTGGACGGCGAAGAGCCGATGACGCACGACTTCGAGATTCGCGCCAATCCCAATCTGGGCGGCGTGACCGTGGCCGACCTGCAGGAGCGCTTCGACCTGGCCATCCGCATCCGCGACCGCGTGTCCGAGGCCAACGAGGCCGTCGTCCGGATTCGCGATGTCGAGGGCCAGATTGCCGACCGGCTGGAGCAGACCGACCACGAGGAGGTCGTCGGCCAAGCCGCCGTCGCGACCGAGAACCTCGACGTGGTGGAAGCCGAGATCTACCAAGTCAAGAACCAAAGCAACCAAGACCCGCTGAACTACCCCATCAAGCTCAACAACAAGCTCGGCGCGCTGCTGGGCGTCGTCGAGTCCTCCGAGAACCGGCCGACCGATCAGTCCTACGACGTGTTCGAGCATCTGTCGAACCTCTTGTCGGAGCAGCTGTCGGAGTTGGAGATCGTGATCCAGCGCGACGTGGGACGGCTCAACGAACTCTTGATCCGGGAACGCTTGGAGCCGATCTCGGGGCGGCGGTTGGTGAGCTGAAGGAGGTGGGGGCGGAACAGGCGGTTCCGCGGCGCCGGGGACTCCTCTGGCCGACGCTACGGATACTCCAGGCTTCCGGGCGGTCGATGAGCAACGACGAGATCGAACGCCAAGTTGCGAGCGATTTGGGGTTGTCCGATGCCGTGCTCCGCATCGTGGCCCCGAACCGAAAGGAGTCCAGGTTCGCTTACGATGCGAGCTGGGCGCGTAGCAACCTGAAGCAAGCAGGTCTTGTCGAGAACGTAGGCCGATGCCTGTGGGCGGTGACGGAATCCGGGCTGGACGTGGATGAAGAGCAAGAAGTGCTCGACAAGTACAAAAGAACCAAAAGAGCGTATAGGCGGAGTTCTTCGGAGCCCTCTCCTGTTTCGTCGCGACACTATGGTCCTGCCGATGCATTGGAGGATCTTTTTATCTCACCGGCGCGCCTCGAAAGGATGCTTGACGCGCTCCGGTCTCGCAAGAACTTGATTCTCCAGGGCCCACCGGGCACAGGCAAGACGTTCATGGCGCGACGTCTTGCTTGGTGCTTGATCGAGACCCGCGACTCGAAGCCTATCGAAATGGTGCAGTTTCACCAGTCCTACGCATACGAGGACTTCGTGCAGGGGTACCGGCCCACCGCACGTGGCGGCTTCACACTTAGAAACGGCGTCTTCTTCGAGTTCTGCAAACGCGCCCGAGACGCACCTGAGACGCCTCACGTCCTCATCATAGACGAGATCAACAGGGGCAATCTGTCCAGAATCTTCGGAGAACTTCTGATGTTGGTCGAGTCGGACAAGCGGAGCGAGGAGTACGCCGTGTCGCTGACGTACGGCAAGCCCGGCGACAGCTTCTTCGTGCCGCCGAACGTGCACATACTCGGGTTGATGAACACCGCCGACCGTTCTCTGGCCGTGGTGGACTACGCCTTGCGTCGCAGGTTCGCCTTCGAGCGTCTGTCGCCTGCTTTCGGGACTGCCCAGTTCCGGGCGTACTTGAGAAAATGCGGAGTCGACACGGACCTCGTGCAGACCATTCAGAGGCGCATGGAGAGGCTCAACCGGGAGATCCGCGAGGACTCGGATCTCGGCCCAGGATTCGAGATCGGACACAGCTACTTCGTCCCGGCAGAGGGCGGGCCCGTGCCCGACAACTGGTACGAGGACATCGTGAGGACGCAGATCGTGCCGATGTTGCGCGAGTATTGGTTCGACGCGGGCGAAAATGCCGACAACGCGGCGAAGGCTCTGCGTGCGCCTTGAAGCAGGTTCCGGTCTTCAACGTCTATTATCTGCTTTGCTACGCTTGGGACCACGCCCAGGAACGGGACGCGAAGGCGCTGTCGACGGCCGGAGAGCTTTCGTCGGTGCAGGATCTGCTGGGCAAGGTGTTGGCGAGCGGCACGAATCGGTTGCTCCGCCGGGGAATCGACCGGGGTTACGTGGAGCGGCGCGACGACTTGGCCGGCATTCGCGGCAAGCTTGTTGTGGGCGACACTGCCAAGCGCGCGCTTCGAGCGCGCAGCCGAGCCGCCTGCGAATTCGAAGAGTTGTCTCCGGACATCCTCTTGAACCGCATCTTGCGCTCGTCGCTGGACTCGCTTCGGAGGCTGGGCGTGGCGGAGGAGGGATCGCGCACGGACGGCGGCGTGGAGACATCTCTCGGCGACGCGGGCTTGGCCGCCGATGTTCACGCGGAAGTGCTCTCGGCCTATCACCGACTTGCGGGCGTCTCGGTCGTGCCCTTGAGACGCCGGAGCTTCGGGCTGGTCCAGATCGATCAGAACCGCCGCCTGTACCGCTTTCTTCTGGACGTGTGTCGCCTGATCCTCGAATGCCAGCTCGTCGGAGAACGGCAAAGAGACCGAGTTGCGTTCCACGACTTCCGTCGGGACGAAGCGAGGATGTGGCGGTTGTTCGAGGCGTTCGCGACGGGGTTTTTTCGCAAGGAGCAGAGGAGCTTCGAGGTCAACCGGGGCGGTCGCCGGATCAAGTGGTCGGAGAGATGGGCCGCCACGGAAGCCGACGAGGCGAGAATACCCGTGATGGAAGCCGACTTGATCTTGGAATCCAGAGCCCGGCGCATCGTGCTGGACACCAAGTACTATGCGGAGGCCTTGGGCGGGCGCCACGGGGCAGGCAAGCTTCGCTCCGGCAACCTCTACCAGCTTCTGTCCTACGTCCGCAACCGCGAGGCGACGGTGCCGCCTGGCCCCCAGCACGAGGGGATCTTGCTGTACCCGCAGGGAGACGAGCCCCTACGGATCGACGTTCGGTTGGAAGGCTTCCGCATCCAGGCCCGCACCGTCGACCTGAACCAGGAAGACTGGCGGGGCATTCACGACGAGATGCTGGGGGTGCTCGAGTAGGCCCCTGCGGCAACGCGGGCGATGGCGTCGAGCTTCTGCCGGACTTCCGGCGCGATCTCTTGCTCGGGGACATGGGCCGCCAGCACATGGAAGTTCCTCTTGGCCATGAGGTTGGGCAGAGCCAGCTTCTCGTGGTAAGCCTGGAACAACGGGATCAGGAAGTCGTCGCTGGCTTTGATGTCGGCGCTCCACGGGGAGCCCTTGCCCAGCGTCTTGAGCGCGGTCTCCATGTCGCTAATGGCCGTGCGCATGGCGCGTAGCCGGCGTTCGGTCTGTTTGGTTTCGCTTGCGGACGAGAGAGGGTGCAGCGCGTCCTGGCCAGCCTCGGCCTGGGCGAACGCTTGGAGAGTTTCCCGCGAGCACAGATAGTTCTCGATCTCGCGGCGGTCCCACATCAAGCACTTGATGGGGTGGATGTCGGGACGGTTGTCGAGCTGGTCGAACAGAGCGACGCCCCGTAGCCCGATAACGGCCTCCCGGAGACCATGGAAATGTCTCTTGGCCACTCCGGGTTGGTTTCCCACGTAGTGCACGAAGGGGCGTTCAAGCGCATTCCTGGCTTCGTCGTGTTGCAGGCGTCCGGCGAACGTCCGCAGGATCGCCAAGTCCGTGGAGCCCTCGACGTAGAGTACCCAACCCGTTTGCTTCGCCTGATAGTAGTCTTCCCATCCGATCTCCTTGAGCGCCTTGGCCACTTGGCTGCGCCTGCCCCCGACGACGTGGGGAGAGCCGACGAAGGCCACCACCAGGTCGCGTCCGGCGGCTTCGTTGAGCACGACCTCGGAGTGGGTCGCGGCGACGATTTGGCTGCCGGTCTCGTTTGCAGTGTTGGTGAGCAGGCCGTAGGTCTGGCGCTGGCGGAGGATTTCCATGTGCGCGTCGGGCTCGTCGAGCAACAGAACCGCGCCTGGATTCGAGTACATGTAGGCGAGCAGAAGCAACGTCTGTTGCAAGCCTCTCCCGGACGCGGACAGATCGAGCGGCACGCCGTGCTCGCTGTAGGTCATCGTGATCTCGCCCAGCGCCGGATTGTACTTCGGCGGGTCGACCTGCACGCCGAACAAGCTCCTCATGTGCTTGGCGAGTTTGTCCCACCGCCCCGGATGCTCGTCGTCCTCGTGCACGCGGTGGCAAAGGTTGCGGAGCACCTCGGCCGTGCGGCCCTCGCCGATGCGGACGTCGACGGCGCCCGGATCCAAGCGGGGTTCCGTCGCGGCCAAGCCCGACATCGGGGGCAGGTATGCGATTCGGACCTCGCCGGCTGCCGGAGGAACCTCCATGCGGCTGGAGGCATTGCCGTCGCCCAGGCGGAGCGGCCGGCAATAGAAGGACTCTTCGTTGGCGTAGTCGAACTCGAGGCCGCATCGCCATTCGCCCTCGTTCGTCGCGCCTTCGACGACGATCTCGACGCGAACGTTCGACGTGCCCTGCCGGCCGTTGACGCGCCGCTGTTCTCGGACGTGCAGTTCGCGCCAAAGCAGCTTCGCTCCGGGCACCGGAACCGACACCAAGTCGCGCCGGTTGACTGTGACGCCGGGGCGCTTGGCCGGAGCCGTCTTGCCGGAGCGCTTGGCGTTCCACAACCGGAGTCCCGTGCTCCACAGAGACAGGGCCTGCAGGGCGGTCGTCTTGCCCGAGTTGTTTGGCCCCACGAAGACGACCGGACTGCCCAGTTCGATTTCGACGTCGTCGAACTGCTTGAAGTTGCGGATGGTCAGCTTGGTCAGCATCGGCGGCGCTCTTCGGCGGCGGGCGGCTCTACGCGGTCAGGCTCCGTACGGCACCCAGATGTTCTTGACGCGGGTGGCTTGGCGCAACAGGAACTCGCAGTCGCGCCCGGACAGCGCCAGCCAGTCCAACCCGGTGCGGGCGACCCAGACGCGCTTGAGGTTGCCGGCGGAGAGACGCTCGGCCTCGCCGGAGAGATCGTCGCCGACCAAGTCCCAAAGCTGATCCACGTCGTCGTGCGCGGCGAGGGTGGGGAAGACTTCGTCGTGGATGCCTGAGACGACGTTGACGACGCCGGGGGGCACGTCGGAGGTCTCGAGCACCTGCACGAAGTCGAGCGCGGGGACGGGGAAGCGAGCGGAGACGACCGCCACGGCCACGTTGCCCTGCGACAAGGCGGCGGCCAGGGGGGCCACGGCGCCGGCCAGCGGCGCGCGATCACCGCATCGGATGCCGACGGCGCCGACCGGCTCGTTCATGGCCAGCGTCACGTTGCGGAAGGGAGTGGAGTGCACGCGCCCATCGTACTTGTCGGCCCAGGCGGCGAAGGTGAACAGGGCCTGCACGGCCGCCTCCGTCTCCGCCGCCGCGGCTTCGGGAGCGTCGCCCGTCGCCCGCGTCAAGCGACCGGCGAACTCGTCTGCCCGCGCGGCCAGGTTCTCCGCGAGGAAATACAGGATCTGCGCACGGTCGTGTCCGCTTGCCGCGGCCCATCTCGCCCGTGCACGTCCCGCCGCTTCGACCGCGTTGCGCACGTCCTTTCGATTGCCGCGCGGGACCTCCGCATAGGCCTCGCCCTCCCGGTCCAGCATCACCAGCGAGTAGCCGCCGTCGGGCCGCGCCTGCTTGCCGCCGACGTAGAGCTTTCGAGTGCGGTCGATCTGTTCGCGCTTGCCCGCGCTCGCGCCGCCCGCTCGTCCATCTCCTGCCTTGCCGCTACGCTCGCTTGCCCCCACGCCGCCCGGCGCATCGGCATCGTCGGGCGCGTCCCGCATCGAATGCGCATCCCCCGGCGCGCCCGCATCCCCCCGCGCCACCGGCGCCAAGTACTCCCACATGCCTTCGCGTCCGCCTTCGCGTCCGAAACCCGACTCGCGGTAGCCGCCGAAACCGGAGGCGGCGTCGAACACGTTCGTGCAGTTGATCCACACGGTTCCAGCCTTGATCGCCGGGGCCATGTCGAGCGCCAAGTTGACGTCTTCGGTCCAGACGCTCGCGGCTAGGCCGTAGCGC
The DNA here is from genome assembly GCA_958295645.1 of Longimicrobiales bacterium. Lineage (GTDB taxonomy): Bacteria > Gemmatimonadota > Gemmatimonadetes > Longimicrobiales > Gaopeijiaceae. The sequence goes on along the minus strand of OY282361.1, from coordinate 1,314,963 downwards.
GTGTCGTTGGCGAGCTGCACGGCTTCGGCAGGGGTGCGGAAGGTGAGGCTCGCGACCACGGGGCCGAAGACCTCCTCCGTGACCAGGGGGCTCGACGAGGGTGCGCCCATGCACAGCGTCGGAGGAACGTAGAAGCCCCGCTCGGGGACGGGCGAGGACGGCTGGCGAATCACCGCGCCGTCCTTCCGTCCGGCTTCCAGGAAGCTCTCGATGCGCTCGACCTGGGCGCCGTCCACGATGGCCCCCATGTCGGTGGACTTGTCGAGGGGATGACCGACGCGGATTGTCTCCATTCTGTCGGCGAGGCGGGCCAGGAAGTCCTCCTCGACGCTCTCCTGCACCAGGAGCCGCGTGCCCGCGCAGCAGACCTCGCCCTGGTTGAACCAGACGGAGTCCACGACGCCTTCGGCCGCCGCGTCCAAGTCGGCGTTCTCGAAGACCACGAAAGGCGACTTGCCGCCCAGCTCCAGCGAGACCTTCTTGCCGGTGCCGGCCGTGGCCGCGCGGATGTCGCGTCCCACTTCGGTCGAGCCGGTGAAGGCGATCTTGTGGACGCCCGGATGCCGCACCAGAGCCGCTCCCGCGGCGCCGTCGCCCGTCACCACGTTGAAGACGCCGGGCGGCAGGCCCGTCTCGGCGGCCAGCTCCGCGAAGAGCAACGCGGTCAGCGGCGTGTACTCGGCCGGCTTGAGCACGACCGTGCACCCGGCGGCGAGCGCCGGCGCGACCTTCCAGGCCAGCATCAGCAGCGGGAAGTTCCAGGGGATGATCTGGCCGGCCACGCCGACGCCTTCGTATCCCCGAAACTCCGCGTCCAGAAGTTGCGCCCAGCCGGCGTGGTGATAGAAGTGCCTAGCCGCGAGCGGCACGTCGATGTCCCGCGACTCGCGGATCGGCTTGCCGTTGTCGAGCGCCTCCAGCACCGCGAAGTGACGCGAACGCTTCTGGATCTGCCGGGCCAGCCTGTACAGATGGCGCGCCCGAGCCGAGGAACCGGCCGCGCGCCAGCCGGGCAGGGCCCCGGAGGCCGCTTCGACTGCGGCGTCCACGTCGCTGGCGGCGCCGTTGCGAAAACGCGCCAGGAGCGTGCCGTCGGCCGGGCAACGCGTCTCGACGAGCGGACCGTCGCCCGCTCTCCAGTCGCCGCCCATGAAGTGGCCGAACTCGCGCCCGTGGCCGTCCAGCCATTGGTCGGCGAGGCCGGCGCTCTCGGGGGCCGGACTGTAGGAGACCTCTTCGAACGCTCGGCGGACCGAAGTCTTGAGCTGAGCCATGGAATCCTCCTCGTCTATCCGAGGGCGTGCCTGTGGAAGGCGGAGTAGCGTCCTGTCGCGTGGTGCTCGAGCTGGCGCTCCACGTCGGCCAGCAGGGTGCTCGCGCCGAGGCGGAAGAGTTCGGGGACCAGCCAGGCGTCGCCGAGCTCCTCCTTCACCAGCACCATCCAGGCCAGAGCGTCGCGGCTGGTGCGGAGGCCGCCCGCCGCCTTGAGGCCCACACGGTGGCCCGTCGCGCGAAAGTACTCGCGGACGGTGCGGGCCATGACCAGCCCCACGGGCAAGGTGGCGTTGACGGCCTCCTTGCCGGTGGACGTCTTCACGAAGTCGGCGCCGGCCATCATGGCCACCAGCGCGGCCTGCGCCACCTTGGCCAGGGTCCCCAACTCGCCGGTGGCCAGGATCGCCTTGAGATGCGCGGCCCCGCACGCTTCGCGAAACGCGGCCACCTCGCGCCAGAGCCGCTCCCAGTCGCCCAGGAGAACGGCGTCGCGCGCGATCACGATGTCCACTTCCTGGGCGCCGGCGGCCACGACCTCGCGCACCTCCTCGACACGAGTGCCGAACGGCGACAGGCCGGAGGGGAATCCGGCGGCCACCGCCGCGACCCGAACGGGACTGCCCTCGAGCGCGTCGCGGGCTGTGGGCGTCATGGCGGGGTGCACGCAGGCGGCCGCCGCGCAGACGGCCTCCGGCGGGACTCCGAGGGCGTTCAGGACGTCGGCCCGGACCGCACGGCGGGCCTTGCCGCACAGCCTGCGAACCCGGCCGGGCGTGTCGTCGCCCGCGAGCGTGGTCAGATCCGTGAGCGTGACGGCGCGCAGCAGCCAGCCGGCCTGCCACTCCGCCTTGACCGACCGGCGGCGCGCCAGCGTATGCGCACGGAACTCGGCGGCGCTCCGGTTCACGCGGACGCGGCGCACCCAGTCCAAGTCCAACGGGACGCCGGGATTGCGGTCTTCCGAGGCGTCGCGGACGGTCGCGGCGCCGGCTGTGGGCATAGAGGAGGTCGTGAGCACCCGGTTCCTTGCTCGAAGCGGCGGACGTGCTGGGAGGTAGCGGAGATGCCGACCCTTTGGCGAAGATAACCTGTCGGCTCCGCATCCACCTGAAGGAATCCGAGCCCTGCACACGACGCCCAACCGACTCTCGAAGCTGCTCGCCCGCATCGTGGGCGCCGTGGCGGCGGTGTTCTACCAGGTGGACCGCCACGGCCCGCCCGTGCCCTCGGGTCCGGTGATGATCACCGCGAATCATCCCAACAGCCTCGTGGATCCGCTCCTGATCTTTCGATGCAGCGAGCGCGCGACGCGTCCGCTGGGCCGCGCTCCCCTCTTCGACCGGCTGCTTCTCGGTGCGGTGATGAGGGCCCTCGGCGGAATCCCCGTGCACCGGCGGCAGGACGACCCGGAGGCCATGCACCGCAACGAGGACACGTTTCGCGCGGCCGTCGGCGTGCTCCTGGAGGGCGGCGCGATTCAGATCTATCCGGAGGGCCGGAGCCATTCCGAATCGCAGTTGGCGGAGCTGCGCACCGGTGCGGCGCGCATCGCTCTTCAGGCCGAGGCGGCGGCGGGTTGGCGGTTGGACCTGTCGATCGTGCCGGTCGGCATCACGTACTCCAGGAAGGAGAGCGCGCGGACGGGCGTCGTGGTCCGCTTCGGCCGGGCGTTCGCCTGCGCGGACCTGGAGCAGGCCTACGGGCACGATCCGGCGATGGCCGTGCGAATGCTGACCCGAAGGATCGAGGCCGGCATCCGGGCGCAGACGCTCAACTTCGTGCACGCCGGGGACCGGGCCTTGGTGGAGATGGCGGAACAAATGTTTGTGCGGGAGTCTCGCTGGGTCCCGTGGCGCACCCGCGAGAGGCTGGGGACGCGGTTTCCCCGCCTGCAGAGGTTTGCTGCCGCGCTGGAATGGGTGCGGCGCAACGCTCCCGAGGAGCACGAGGCGCTGGTGGCCAAGGTGGGGCACTACGCGGCCCTTCATTCCTTCGTGAAGGCGGGCGCGGGCGACGTGCCGGTCAAGTACGGAGTGCGGCCCGTGGCTCGCTACATCGCGGTGCGGGGGTCGCTGCTGGTTCTGGGATTGCCGGCTGCGCTGATGGGCGTGTTGCTGTGGGGGCCGGTCGTAGGGGTCGCCGTGCTGGCGGCTAGGCTGATGCGGCCGGCATTCGAAGTGAGGGCCATAAGCAAGTTGATCGCGCTGTTCCTGGGCGCCGTCTTGGCCTGGACGGCGGGGACGCTTGCGGGATACGCCTTGGGCGGCGCGGCGGCGGCTCTGGCGGTGGCGGCGCTCGCGCCGCTCTGCGGCTACGTCGCGATGCGATGGTTGGAAGTGGCGGAGGAGATGCGCGAGGACGCGGTGTTGTTCGTGCGCCTTCAAGGTCGTCCGGACGTCCGGCGGCGCTTCGCGCGGTTGCGCTCCGAGATCACGGCGGCGTTCCGCCGGCTGGAGAAGAAATGGGAGCAGCACGAGGCGGAGGCGGGGGAGCGGCAGGGCGGCGCAGCCTCTGCGAAGGGGGGGACGGCGGCTAGCGGGGCCGGGTGGGGAGGACTTGTCGGGCCAGCGGACGAGAGTGATGTTGACGGGCGTCCCGGGGGAGGGCTGTGAGGGTCTGCGGGGTCGTGTCGAGCGAAGGCGCTCTCCTCGCGGGGCGGGCCGGTTGCGGTGCGGGGTGGCGAGCCGTGCGCGATGCGCTCGAGGAGTGCGCTCTCCTGGCGCGCCGGGGCTGTCGGGATGCGGGGGCGGATCGGAACTGGTGTTCCGTCTGGTCTTCAAAACCAGTGCGCCTGGCTAAAACCCGGGCGGGTGGGTTCGATTCCCACACGCTCCCGCCACCCGCGGGCGCTCGTCGGGCGCTGGGGGAGTGACCGCGCCCGTAGTTCACGTCGTCGTCAACCCGGCCTCGGGGGGCGGCCGGGGAGGTCGGGCCGCGAGCGGGGTCTTGGCGGCGTTGGCGGAAGAAGGCCTCGAGCGGGAAGTCCACCGGACGGAGGGGCCGGGCGACGCCGTCGGGATCGCGACGACGCTCGCCCGCTCGGCGGCGACCCGGATTCTGGTGGTCGGCGGCGACGGTACGGTCCACGAAGTCGCCAACGGACTGCTGAGCGCGTCGAACGAGCGGCCGCCGCCCGCCGTGGCGGTGTACCCCGTGGGCACCGGCAACGACTTCGCGCGCACGGCCCGCTCGTCGCGAGACCCGCGCGAAGCCGCCTTGACGGCGGGGTTCGGCGCGGTCGAGTGCTTTGACGCGGGGGTCGTCCGGTGGAGCGGCGGCAGGCGGTTCTTCGTGAACCTCCTTGGCTTCGGCGTGGACGTGGCGGTGCTCCAGCGCCGGGCCCGCTTTTCGGCCATGGGGGGCTTGGCGCAGTACTTGGCGGCCTTCCTGAGCGCGGTGGCCCGCTATCGAGCGCCGCAGGCGCGGATCGACCTGGGCGGGGAAGAGTTGTCCGGCCCGGTGACGATTTCGGCGTTCACTTGCGGACGGTCGATCGGCGGCGGGTTTATGATTAATCCGGAGGCGGAACCGGCCGACGGACTGCTCGACCTTTGCCACGTCCCGGCCCTGGGGCTCGCTCAAGTGCTTCCGCTGGCGGCGAGGGCGGTGCGGGGGACGCATGGCAAATCGAAGCACGTGACGATGCGCCGCCTGGAACGAGCCCGAATTCGGGCCTGCGGCGACGAGCCGATCTGGTTCGAAGCGGACGGCGAGCTGTTGCCGGAGCCCGCTCGCGAGCTGAGCATCCGCGTGGCGCCGGGCGCCCTGCGGGTTCTCGTGCGGAGAGGAGGAGGGAGTTGACGCAAAGGGGCGGCGGAGGCGCAGGGCTCGCCGGCGTCTGCGCCGCGTTGGCGTTGGCGGGTTCGGCGCTGTCCGAGCCCGGGCTGGCGCAGGAGGCCGCCGACTCGGCCTCGGCCCCGCAGCCGGCCGCCGATTCCACCGTGGCGAGGCCGAGTCCAGCCGGGGCGTTCCTGCGAGGTGCGCTCGTTCCGGGTTGGGGACATACCGTGTCGGGAGCGCACGCCCGCGGCGCCTTCTACTTTGCCGCGGAGTCCCTGGCCAGCTGGATGCTCTTCAAGACGATTCGCCGCCTGGGAACCGCCCGAGAGGCCATGGCGCTGTGGGAAAAGGAAGTGTCCGCGCAGCTCGAGGCGGCGGGCGTCTCCGATCCGGAAGAGCTTGCGACGGCCCTCGAAGAGCACGAAGACGTGGCCCGCGCGCGCGGCTTGGTCGCGGCCCGGGAAGAGCAGCGCGAGGACTGGCTGGCCGTCGCCATCTTCACGCTCCTGATCTCGGGCGTGGACGCCTTCGTGTCGGCCCACCTCCAGAGTTTTCCGCAACCGCTCGTCGAAGTCGGCCCCGGCGGGAACGGGCTGGCCGTCGGTCTGCGGATCCCGGCCGGTTGAAGGTCAGCCTTTCCATTCATGCAGCACGGGCTTGCCGGACTCGCCGATCACGACGTAGGACCGATGGCGGACCCAGTCGCCCGAATTGACGTAGTACCGACCCGGCTCGACCTCCTCCACGACCGGGGCGTGGACATGGCCGAGCGCCACGATGTCGAGCGAGGGGTCTTGGCGAAGCCGCTCTCGCGCCCACCGCATCAGGAACTCCGCCCTGTCGCGGCCGCTCTTGGGGGGCTTCGCCGCCTCCGCCTTCGTGCTGGACACGCGATCGGCGACCCAGGCGCCCACGTCCGGGTGGACCCAGCGGAACAGACGTCGGCTCAGGCGGCCTCGCAACACGAGCTTGAGGAGCCGGTAGCCCAAGTCGCCCCGGCCCAGACCGTCGCCGTGCGCCAGCAAGACCGACTTCCCCGCGAGCGACAGCCGCACTTCCTCTTGGCGAAAGTCCACCCCAAGCCGGCGCCGCAGGAAGTCGCCGCCCCACCAGTCGTGATTGCCGCCCATCAGCAGCACGGGCACGCCCGACTCCACGATGTCGGCGAGGAGCGCGAGGACGCGGACATGCTCGCCGGGGACGACTCGCCCATATTCGAACCAGAAGTCGAAGAGGTCGCCGTTGACGACGAGCCGGCCCGCCGACTCCTTCGCGTAGAGCAGCCAGCGGCGGAAGGCGGCCTCGGTCTCCGGGGGCACGGCGCCCAGATGAACGTCGGACACGAGGAATACCGGCTTGGACATGATTGCCCAACCTAGACGACGGCGCCGGGCGGCGGTAGGGCGGGTCGCGACGGCGGGGCGGACGGCGGTGGCGGCCGCGGGTTGCGCGCTGGCCGCCGCCTGCTCCGGCGTTCCCGGTCCGGATTCCCCCTCTCCCGCCAGTCGCCAGGACGGACTCTTCGCGGAGCACAGCACCCGGCCGGGACGCCCGGCCCGCCTCGTGTTCCGTTGGGAGGCCCGGGAGCCCGACTTCCGCGGCAGGGGAAGCGGAGTCGCGCGCGTGGAGCCGCCGTACCGCGCTCGCCTGGACCTCTTTCTCGACAACGGCGAGGCCGCGGCGGTCGCCGCCGTGGTGGGCGACGAACTTCGGACGCCGGCCGCCCTGCCCACGGCGCTGGTGCCCCCGCCGGCGTTGTTCTGGGCCGCCCTGGGCGTTTTTCGCCCCGGCGACGAGACCTCCTACGTTGGCGGCCGTCGCGCCGAGGGCGATGTGACCCTGGAATACGAACTCTCCAGCGGCGGGCGCCTCCGCTACCAGTTGCGCAGCGGCTCGATCGTCGCCGCGACCCGGCTGGTGGACGGATCGGCCGTCGAGCGCGTCGAGGTGACGCTTGCGGATGCAGGCTCGGCGGTCTTTCCCGGCGAGGCGACCTACCGCCATCTTGCGGACTTTCGCGAACTTCGGCTGCGGCTCGAGTCGCTGGAGTGGGTGGACGCCTTCCCCCCCGACATTTGGGAGTTCCATGAACCGTAGCGCCCTCTTCCTGGCTCCCGAGACCGCCCGGCGCGCAGCGGCTCTCTTTCTGCGGCCGGCCGCCGTGGCCGCGGTCCTCGCCGTCGCCGCCTGCAACTACTCGTTCCGTTCCGGCGCGGGATTCCCGGAGCACGTGCGGACCATTGCTGTTCTGCCCTTCGAGAACGAGACCAACCGGTTCGAACTGACGCAGGAAGTGCACGAGGCGCTGCTTCGCCAACTTCCCCGTTCCCTCGGACTGAATCCGGCGGGCGAGTACGACGCGGACGCGGTGCTCTCGGGCCGCATTCTCCGTTACGAGCTTACCGCGCCGCTCTACCGGCAGACCGGGGCGGGCGAGGGCGGCCGGCAGGGCGGGGTTCAGGTGCTGCAACGCGAAGTGGTGATCGTCGTCGCCGTGGAAGTTCTGGACCGGGAGGAGTACGCGATATTGTGGGAGGAGCGGCAGTTGCGCGTGAGGGGGCAGTTCTTGGAGGCGAGCGAGACGGAGGAGATGGGGCGCACAGAGGCCATCGAGTTGCTCGTCCAGGAGATTGTGGACGGCGCGCAGTCCAACTGGTAGATTGGCCCCCGTCGCGGTGTGCGCGGCTGGCGCGAGGCCCCGGTTGTCGGCGGGCGCGACGTCCGGCAACGCCGTGATCGGACAAACCCAGCACGGAGGTCGAAGCCCTTGAGCCGAATCGCCGGGCTCTGGATCGTCTTGTACAGCCTGTGGGCGTTGCTTTCCGGGCATTTCGATCCCCTCTTCTTGACCTTCGGAGCGGGGACGTGCACGGCGGCGGTCTACGTGACGGCCCGCATGGGCATCGTGGATGCGCAGTCCATGCCGGTTCACTTGGCGGGGCGGGCGTTGGGATACCTGCCGTGGCTGGCCTGGGAAATCCTCAAGTCGAACGTTCGGGTGGCGCGCGTCATCCTGGCGCCCAAGCTTCGGATCAATCCGCAGATCGTGCACTTCCGCGCCTCGCAGCGCTCCGATCTGGGCCGCTTCATCTACGCAAACTCCATCACGCTCACGCCGGGCACGCTCACGACGGGCATCGTCGGCGACGACTTCGAGGTGCACGCGCTCGACGTCGCCCACGTGGACGGCTCGGAGAACAACGAAATGAACAGGCGCGTGACGGCGCTCGAGGGCGAGGCCGGGTAGCGTGCTGTTCGTCGGTGCGACCGCGGGGCTGCTTGTGGCGATGGCGTTGGTGATGTGCCGGGCGCTCCTGGGACCCACCGCCTACGATCGCGTCCTGGCGCTGAACAACTTCGGCACCAAGACGGTGCTGCTCATCGCGCTCTTGGGATTCCTGGCCGGGCGCCCCGACTTCCTGGACCTCTCGCTCATCTACGCGCTCATCAATTTCATCGGCACGATCGCCGTTCTCAAGTACTTCGAACAGGGCCGCTTGGGAGCCGAACCCCGCGCCCTGCCGCCGGAGCCGCCGGAACGGGGCTCGGAACACGAAGGCGGGCCGTGATGGACATGCTCGCGGACGTGGCCAGCTGGGCGCTGATCGCCGTCGGGACGTTTTTCTTGCTGACTGGGGCCATCGGCATTCTGCGGCTGCCCGACGTCTTCACCCGCATGCACGCCGCGGGCATGACCGACACCATGGGCGCAGGACTCGTCCTGGCGGGGCTTTGCTTCCAGGTCGAGGCCGGACTGGTGACCGTGCGGCTCGTGCTGGTGATCCTGTTCCTGTGGTTCACCAGTCCCGTGGCGACGCACGCCTTGGCGCGGGCCGTCCTGCACGACCGCGACCTCGCCGGCTCCGCGAGCGGGCCGGACGGACGCAACGGAGGCACGTCATCGAAACCGTAGCGGATATCGTCCTGCTCGCGTTGTTGGCGGCGGCCGGAATCGGTCTCGCCAAGCTCCGCAACTTGTTCACGGTGGTGATGCTGGCCGGCGTCTACTCCTTGCTGTCGGCGGGACTGTTCACCGTGATGGACGCCGTGGACGTGGCCTTCACCGAGGCCGCCGTGGGCGCGGGAATATCGACGGTGCTGTTCCTGGCCGCTCTCGTCCTCGTGGGCCACCGCGAGAAGAAGCCGGTCCGCGCGCCCGTCCTGCCGTTGGTCGTCGTGATCGTCACCGGGGCGGCGTTGGCCTGGGGCATGATCGACCTGCCGCCGTTCGGCGACCCCGACAACCCGGTGCACCATCACGTGGCCGACCACTACCTGCAGGAGAGCGGCCACGAGATCGGCGTGCCCAACGTGGTGACGGCGGTGCTCGCGTCCTATCGCGGCTACGACACCATGGGCGAGGCGACGGTCGTGTTCACCGCCGTGGTGGGCGTGCTGCTGCTGCTCGGGCGCGGAGCGCAGGGTCGGCGAACCGGGCCGGAGGCGGGGACCGGGCTGAGCGAACCCGAAGCCGGGGAGGGCGGTCCGTGAGAGAGGAACTCGTCCTCCGCCTGGCCGCCAAGATGATGGCTCCGTTCATCCTCGTGTTCGGCCTGTACGTCCACTTTCACGGGGACTACAGCCCGGGCGGCGGGTTTCAGGCGGGCGTGATCCTCGCGGCCGCCTTCGTGATGCTGTCTCTCGTCTTCGGGCTGGACGCGGTGCAGCGCGCGTTGCCGCTCTGGTTCGTGCGGTCCTGCGCGGCCCTGGGCGTGCTCGTGTATGCGGGCGTGGGCTTCGCCGCCATGGCGCTCGGGGCCAACTTCCTGGGATACGACGCATTGGCCTCCGACCCCGAGAAGGGCCAGCACCTCGGCATCCTTCTCGTGGAGGCCGGCGTCGTGATCACCGTCTTCGGGGTGATGACGACCGCCTTCTACGTATTCGCCGACCGGGGCAGGCGGAAATCATGAGCTGGGCGCAGAGCGCTTTCCCGTGGATCGGCCACGTCGTCGCCAACTACAACTACTGGATCGTCATCGTCCTGATGATGACCGGGTTCTACGTGCTCATCTCGCGCGGCAACCTGATCAAGAAGCTGGTGGGGCTGAACGTCTTTCAGACCTCGGTGTTCCTGATGTACATCACCATGGGGAAGATCACCGGGGGCACCGCGCCCATCCTGGGAAGCCACGGCGAACCGGTTCCAGGGGTCCTCTACTCGAACCCGCTCCCGCACGTCCTCATCCTCACCGCCATCGTCGTGGGCGTGGCCACGACCTCGGTCGGGCTGGCGCTGGCGGTCAGGATCAAGGAGGCGTACGGCACCGTGGAGGAAGACGAGATCAACGCGCTCGATGCGGAGGCGGACTCGTGACCAGGGCGAACCCGTGACCCAGCACCTTCCCGTCCTGCAGGTCGTGATCCCGCTCGTCCTGGCCCCGCTCTGCGTGTTGGTGCGCCACCCCCGCGCGGCCTGGGCGCTGGCGGCTCTCGGCAGCCTGTGCGCCTTCGGCATCGCGCTCGACATCGTCTCCACCGTCCTGGCATCGGGGCCGCTCTCCTACGACGTCGGGGACTGGGCTCCTCCATGGGGGATCGAGTACCGGATCGACGCCGTCAACGCGTGGATTCTCGTCATCGTGTCGCTGGTCTCCACCGCCGTCGTGTTCTTCGCCCGAGCCAGCGTCGAGCGCGAAGTGGAGGCGAGCCGGGTCGCGCTGTTCTACGCGGCCTATCTGCTGTGCCTGTCGGGTCTTCTCGGCATCGCCGCCACCGGCGACGTCTTCAACGTCTTCGTGTTCTTGGAGATATCGTCGCTGTCGGCCTATGCGCTGATCGCGCTGGGGCAGGACCGCCGGGCGCTGGCCGCCGCCTTCCGCTACCTGATCATGGGATCGGTGGGCGCCACCTTCATCGTCATCGGCATTGGCCTGATGTACGCGACGACCGGCACGCTCAACATGGCGGACTTGGCCGACCGTCTGCCCGGCGTCTGGCACGTCCGCACGATCAAGGTCGCCTACGGGTTCCTCGCCGTGGGCTGCTTCCTGAAGCTGGCCCTGTTCCCGTTGCACTTGTGGCTCCCGAACGCCTACACGTTCGCGCCCTCCGCCGTCACCGCGTTCATGGCCGCGACCGCCACCAAGGTCGCCGTCTACATGTTGTTGCGCTTCTTCTTCACGATCTTCGGCGCGGCCTTCTCCTTCGACGTGATGAACCTCGACATGGTTCTGATGCCGCTCGCCGTGGCCGCCATATTCAGCATGTCGTTCGTGGCCATCCTGCAGACCAACGTGAAGCGCCTGCTGGCGTACTCCTCCGTGGCGCAGATCGGCTACATGATCCTGGGAATCTCGTTCGCCTCGGTCACGGGGCTGACCGCCGCCGTCCTGCACCTGTTCAACCACGCGCTGATGAAGGGCGCGCTGTTCATGGCGCTGGGATGCGTCGCCTACCGGATCGGTTCGGTGCACATCGACGCGATGGCTGGGCTGGGCAAGCGCATGCCGGCCACGATGGCCGCTTTCGTGGTGGGGGGGCTCAGCTTGGTGGGCGTCCCCCTCACCGTCGGATTCGTCAGCAAGTGGTACCTGATCCTGGCTGCGCTGGAGCGGGGTTGGTGGCCGCTCGCGGTGATCGTCCTGATCACGTCGGTGATGGCGCTCGCTTACGTCTGGCGCGTGATCGAGGCCGCCTACTTCCGCGAGTTCCCGGGCGACCGAGAGACCCGCGAGGCGCCCGCCGCGCTGCTGGTCCCGACATGGGCGCTGGTCGTCCTCAACGTCTACTTCGGGATCGACGCGACGCGCACCGTCGGGGTGGCCGAGAGGGCCGCTGAAATCCTCATGGGAGCAGCCCCGTGACGCCGGCCGCCATGCTGGTCCTGGCGCTGCTGGTCCCCGTGGTCGGCACCGTGTTCGTCCTGTTGCTGCGGTCGCGTCCGAACGCCCGGGAGGCGGCGAGCCTGGTCTCCGCGACCCTGCTGTTCTTGATCGTGTGCGGCATCTACCGCACGGTGAGCAGCGGCGCCCCAGGCGGGGAGGCCGTCGTGCTCGCCGAGCCGATTCCCGGCATCACGCTGTCGTTGGCGGCGGAGCCCTTGGGAGTGGTGTTCGCCCTCGTCGCGTCCTTCTTGTGGATCGTGACGACGCTGTACGCTATCGGGTACATGCGCGGCCACGGAGAACGCAACCAAACCCGCTTCTACGTGTTCTTCGCCTACGCGATCGCCTCGGCCATCGGGGTGGCCTTCGCGGGCAACTTGTTCACGCTCTTCGTCTTCTACGAAGTGCTGTCGCTGACCACGTTTCCGCTGGTGGCTCACGCGGGCTCGGAGGCGGCCAAGCGCGCGGGCCGCATCTACCTGGGCGTTCTCTTCTCGACGTCGATCGTGTTCCAGCTGTTGGCCATCGCCTGGACGTACTCGGTCGCCGGCACGCTGGACTTTCGTCCCGGCGGCATCCTCGAGGGACGCTGGACCAACACGGCCGCCGTCCCCCTTCTGCTGGCGCTCTTCGTGTTCGGGATCGGCAAGGCCGCCGTCATGCCCTTCCATCGCTGGCTGCCCGCGGCCATGGTGGCGCCCACGCCGGTCAGCGCCTTGCTGCACGCCGTCGCCGTGGTGAAGGCAGGCGTGTTCGCGGTCCTGAAGATCACCGTCTACGTGTTCGGCCTGGACTTCGTGAGGGCCACGAACGCCTCGGTGTGGTTGATGTGGGCCGCCGCCGCCACGATCCTGCTGGCCTCGTTCGTGGCGTTGCGCAAGGACAACCTGAAGGCCCGCCTCGCGTATTCCACCGTGGGTCAGCTCTCCTACATCGTCTTGGGCGCGATGCTGGCCAACAGCTGGGGGATCGTCGGCGGCGGCATGCACATCGTCATGCACGCCTTCGGCAAGATCACTCTGTTCTTCTGCGCGGGCGCCATCATGGTGGCCGCCCACAAGACCAAGGTGAGCCAGCTGAACGGACTGGGCCGCGCGATGCCGGTCACCTTCTTCGCCTTCGTCCTGGGCGCGCTTTGCATCGCCGGGCTGCCGCCCGCCGGCGGTTCCTGGAGCAAGTGGTTCCTGGGGCTGGGCGCGCTCGAAGCGGATCAGGCCGGGTTGCTGGTGGTGCTGATGCTGAGCTCGCTCATGTCGCTCGCCTATCTGATGGAGGTCCCTCTGAAGGGATTCTTCGGCGCCGCGTCCACGGCCCAGCCGCCCACGCAAGTTCGAGAGGCGCCGGTCTGCTCGCTGGTCGCAATCGTCGCGACCGCGGTGGCCTGCGTCGCGCTGTTCGTCTATCCCGAACCCGTCTACAGGCTGATGGCGGCGGTGGTGGGACAGTGATGAACGAGAAGCGCTCCCCGGATTCCCTCCAGCCGCCCGAAGCGGGCAGGCCCCCGGCCCAACACGGCCCGAACAGCGTGCCCCCCCGGTGGTCCAAGCGGATACTGCTCGGCTTCCTCGGGCTTTGCGTTGCGGCGGTCGTCGCCGGCTTCCTCGCCGACATCCACGGCGAGCATCCGTGGGAAGAGGTGCCGCTCTTCCATGCGCTGTACGGTTTTCTGGGCATTTCCGGTCTGATCCTGGTCTCGAAGGCGTTGCGGCGGCTCGTGATGCGGCCGGAGGACTACTACGATGACGAGTAGCCTGCCTCCGTTCCTGGTCTTCTTTGTCGGGGCGTTGCTCGCGGCCGTGACGCGGGGGACGGTTCGCAAGGTTCTCCTCGTCCTCGTGCCCGTGGCCGGCGCGCTGAACGTGTGGGGCGTCGAAGAAGGCTACGCATGGCAGCTGGAGTTCCTGGGCTACGTGCTGGAACCGGTTCGGGCGGACCGGCTGAGCCTCTTGTTCGGCTATCTGTTCCACTTGGCGGCGTTCATCGCGGTCGTCTATTCGCTGCATCTCAAGAAGGCCGAGAACGCCACGGTCCAGCACGTCGCGGCGCTGGTTTACGCTGGAAGCGCCCTCGGGGCCGTCTTCGCGGGCGACTTCATTTCGCTGTTCGTGTTCTGGGAGCTGCTGGCGGTCAGTTCGGCGTTCCTGATCTGGTCGCGCCGCGGGCCCGGATCGGCCCGGGCCGGCATGAGGTACCTGGTCGTCCAGGTCGTGTCCGGCGTGGCGCTCTTGGCCGGGGCGCTGATGCGCGTGCACGAGACCGGCACCCTGTCCTTCGGCTTCGTCGGCCTGGACGGCCTGTCGGGTTGGCTGATCTTCCTGGCCATCGGCGTGAAGGCGGCGTTCCCGTTGCTGCACAGCTGGCTGATCGACGCCTATCCCGAGGGAACGCCGACCGGCACCGTCTTCCTGAGCGCGTTCACGACCAAGGTGGCGGTCTACGCGCTGGCCCGCGGGTTCCCCGAGACCGAGATCCTCGTCTACGCCGGGGCGGCCATGGCCTGCTTCCCGATCTTCTACGCGGTCATCGAGAACGATCTGCGGCGCACGCTCGCGTATTCCATGATCAACCAGATCGGCTTCATGGTCTGCGGCATTGGAGTGGGGAGCGCGCTGGCCATCAACGGGGCGGTCGCCCACGCCTTCAACGACGTCCTCTTCAAGGGACTGCTGTTCATGTCCATGGGCGCCGTCATGCACATGACCGGAAAGACGAAGGCCTCCGACCTGGGCGGACTCTACAAGACCATGCCGTTCACGGCCGTCCTTTGCATGATCGGAGCCGCGTCGATTTCAGCCGTGCCCTTGTTCAACGGCTTCGTCTCCAAGTCGATGATCATGTCGGCCCTGATCGACGGGGGCTACATGTGGATATGGCCCGTCATGCTCTTCGCGTCGGCCGGAGTCGTCGAACACGCGGGCATCAAGATCCCCTTCTTCGCGTTCTTCGCGCAGGACTCGGGCATCCGCACGCGCGAGCCCCCGCGCAACATGCTGGCCGCCATGACCGTAGCCGCCATAGCCTGCGTGGCCATCGGAGTCCGGCCGGGGCTCCTCTACGGCCTGCTCCCGTACGCGGTGGACTACCACCCCTACGACGCGAGCCACGTGCTGACGCAGATTCAGTTGCTCGCGTTTGCGATCGGCGCGATCGTCGTGTTCCAGCTGCTCAAGATCTATCCGGCCGAGATTCGGGCGGTCAACTTGGACGCGGACTGGTTCTACCGGCGCGCTGGAGCTCGCCTCGTGCGCCGCACGGGCGACGCCGTGGCGCAGGCCGGCGTCGCACTGCGCTCCGCGGCGGCCGGGGTGGCGCGGCCGATGTACGAAGGCGCCTTCCGCGCGCATGGCCCTCACGGCCCGCTGGCCCGAAGCTGGCCCGCCGGAAGCATGGTCCTTTGGGTCGCGATCATGTTGGCGGCCTTTCTCCTCTTTCAGTTCCTCTGACGGCTCGCGGTGGCCGGCGCTCCGGCAGGCCCGCGCAGTCCGGCCGCCAAGACGCTTTCCCGCGGCGAAGCTGAAGCGCGTTTCGGTCCCGGGCGTTCGTTCCGCCTGGTGTTCACCAACGGATGCTTCGACCTCCTGCACGCTGGCCACGTGGAGTACCTGGACAGGGCCCGCCGCATGGGCGACGCGCTGGTGGTCGGCGTCAACACCGACGCCTCGGCCCGCCGTCTCGGAAAGGGCAGGGGACGCCCCTTCGTGGGAGAAGAGGCTCGCGCCGCCGTCGTCGCCGCGTTGGAGTCCGTGGACTGCGTGACCTTGTTCGACGAGGACACGCCGGAGTCCCTGATCGCCGCGTTGCAGCCCGACGTTCTCGTCAAGGGAGGAGACTACGACGCGAAGGCGATGGCGGGCGGCCCGATCGTCGAGAGGCGCGGCGGCGTCGTGGCGACCGTGCCGTTGGTGCCCGGCCACTCTTCCACCGCGCTGGCGGATCGCATTCGCCAAGCTGGAGGCACGGAACCCGCGTGACCGAGTTCTTGCTTGCCACGAGAAGCGCTCACAAGGCGAAGGAAGCGCGCGCCATACTCGCGGCCGCGACGCCCAGGGTCCTTTCTCTCGATGCCGCCGGCGTGGCCTGGTCGAAGGACGAAGAGGACCTGGAGCGCTACGCCACGTTCGAGGAGAACGCCGCCGCCAAGGCGCGATACTTCGGGCGTCGGTCCGGACGGCTCGTGGTCGCCGACGACTCCGGGCTCGAGGTGCAGGCCTTGGGAGACCGCCCCGGCGTGCGCACGAAGCGCTTCGCCCCCCTGGCCGACTACCCCGGACTGAGCCGGGACGACGCCAACAACCAACACTTGCTGAAGCTCCTGGCGGAGGTGCCGCCCGCCGGACGCCGCGCCCGCTACGTGTGCGTCGCGGCGCTCTTCGATCCCATGGCCGGCGCCCTCCACTCCTTTCGAGGAGAGGCCCCCGGAAGAATCCTGCGCCTGCCCCGGGGCTCCGGTGGGTTTGGCTACGACCCCCTCTTCCTGGACGAAGAGGCCCAGCGATCGTTCGCCGAGCTTGCGCCCGAGGAGAAGAACGAACGCAGCCACCGCGGCAAGGCGTTCCGGGCGTTGGCGGGGTTCCTCGAAGGCCGCTAGTCGCCGCGCCCGTCAGAGCGGGATGCTTGCATCCACGTAGCGAGACATCGGCACCCGGTTCATCGACCACCACAGTCCGGCATGGATCGGCAGGCCGAAGGCGATCCATTCCAAGTTCTCCTGGCGCGAGCCCGGGATTGCCCAGAGCGCCAGGGCCAAGACCGACAGCAGGACGGAAGTCGCCGCTATCCAGGACCACCTGGGGGCCGCGAACATCCGGCGGGCGGCAAGCGGCGCCACCACGGCGTAGCCCAAGCCGACGGGGCTGAAGACCAGGACGTTCCGGTTCATGTAGAGGAACTCGTGGTCGGTCCAGTGCATTCCGACGACGACCGCGGAGACGAGTCCGCAGAAGAGGCCCCAGGCCACTCCGGCGGTCCCGAACGCCCAGGCGCCGGCGCGGCTTGGCGTTGCGGCCCAGTGCGCGAAGACGACGAAGAGAAGAGCCGTTGCCAAGCCGGCGAAGAAGAAGGGCAGCGTGAAGGACGGAGGATGGGCCGGTTCCGGCGCACGATCCGACTCCGCCCAGAGTTCCTCCGAACGAACCAGCGGTCTCCGGCGGCCGTCCGCTCCCTCCACCGACAAGCCGGCCAAGGTGTCGCGCAACTTCATGGGCACCCACATGTCCTGCCAAGCCGTCGTCGCCTCGTCGGCACGCGGCCCGGCCAGCATCTGAATCCCCAGGTACCCCACGGCGTTGCGAGCGGTGAGCCGGCGCGTATGGGTTCTCCACGTGCTCGAAGCGGGGGCGCTGTCGGCAGCCGCCCGGATCTGCCCGTCCAGCGCGGCGTCCAGAACGTCCCTCAGCTTGGTCGAGCAGTTGTCGCGGAAGTAGTCGTAGCGGTAGTAGCGGTTCTCGGGTAGCGCCGCCCGCCGGAGCGCCGACATGAGCGCCGCCTTCTGCCTCGGCTCCAAGTCGAGTTCCTGGGCCCAGACCCGCCGGTTCTGCTCCCGGTAGCGGGCGAGCATCGGGGCCAGGGGAACCGCGTCCACCCAGTACGTCATGTGGCCGCGGACAAAGCGGGCCGCAAAGCCCGGTTCGCCAAAGTCGAAGAGGCCGTAGTTGAACGCCGCCTCGTACCCCGTGGCGGAATCCCGCACGAGAAGGGCGTTGTGGCCGAACAACTCCCAGAGCGCGTCGCCCGGTTCCGCGGTAAGAAGATGAAACGTCAGCGAGCTTCCTTGCGCGGCCACGGCGTCCTGCCCGGCGGCGTCCTGTCCGGAGAAGGCGTTGCTCGCCACAGCCGGCGTCGCGGTCGCGGCGAGTCCGGCCGCGACTGCGACCCCGCAGGCCACGCTCGTCGCCCGAAGACGCCGGCGCCCCGAACAGGCCGTCCGGGCGCCTTGCCCGGCCCGTGCGACCGAGCGTCCAGACCTACCGCGAACCGCCCCGATGCGCGACACTAGAAACGCTTCGGCCGTGGGCGGGGCGTGGCGCAGTCCGGTAGCGCGCCTGCTTTGGGAGCAGGAGGTCCCCGGTTCAAATCCGGGCGCCCCGATCGCCCACGCCTCCTTACGGCGAGAGCGTCAGGCCGAAGACGAGAAACGACTGCTCCGAAGCGGGGTTGAGGATGTAGCTCAGGGTGACCGGAATCTCGAACGACTCTCCGACTGCGATCGCTTTCGAAGCCGAGATGCCGGTCGTGATGATCCCGCCCCCCTTGGTGCCGTAGAAGACGCTCTTGCCTCCGACGCCGCCGAGGTGCAGCCGCAGATCCGCGCCGCCCTTGGAAAAAGGCACGCCGATCTCGAAGTACAGCGTCGATTGCCGGTCGAGCTTCTCTCGCCCTCCCACCACGGGCTCGGGCTCCTCCGGCACCGGGGCGAAGACGACTCCCGCAGACAGCTCCAGCGGAAAGCTCGCCGGGCCTGAGAAGGAGACGAAAGGCTCGATGGCGTGCGCGTTGGTGGAGAAGAACTCGGGCGCCTCGGGATTGGTAGGATCGGGGAAGTAGTAGTCGTTCAGTCCCAGAGCAAACGTGGTTCCCGACTCGGTGGCGAAGGTGTAGGTCACGTACAGGTCGTTCTCGTTGATCCCGTCCACGCCGTAGGACGCCCATGCGCCGACTTCGAAGCCTCGCCCGGCGAAGCTGACCGACGGCTGAATCGTCCAGGAATCGCCGAAGTCGATGCCGCGCCACACGTAGCGGCTGACGATGTCCGCGCCCAGCGAGACCTGGGCTTGGGCGGGCACGCCGACGAAGGCTAGGCAGGCCAGGGCGAGGAGCAACGGCCTGCGAATCGTTCTTGTGGTCATTGGATCTCCATGGGAGGAGGCGGCGGCCTCGAGGACTGTGCGCCAAGACTAGGCAGAACGCGAAATATGTTGCCTTCGGGCAGGCTCATCAACTGCAGCCGTGGTCTTGGGCGGGGTCCCACAACCGACGCGAGACGGAAACCAGGGTCTCCAGCGTGGACTCGGCCTCGCCCCGGTACACGCCCCGGGCGGGCGCGACGTCGGCGTAGTCGCGGCCGACGGCCACGCGCACGTGTCGTTCGTCGCCGACCGTGTCGTTCGTGGGGTCGAAGGCCGTCCATCCCAGCTCCGGGAACCAGCACTCGACCCAAGCGTGGCTGTGGCTGCTCGCCATCCCCTCTCGCCGGCTGGCGTCCGCGGGCGGCGGACCCAGGTAGCCGGAGACATAGCGGCAGGGGATTCTCCAGAGGCGCGCGATCGAAGCCATCACGTGGGCGTAGTCCTGGCAGACGCCGCGGCCCGTCTCCAAGATGTGCTCTATGGGGGAGCCGGCGTCGGTGGCGCCCGGCGCGTACTCGAAGGCCGCGTGCAAGTCCGCGCACAACTCGTGCACGGTGGCCAGAGGGTCGTCGGCCGGCTTGAGGTTGCGCACCTCCACGAAGGCCTTCAGAGCCGGGGACGGGCGAACGAAGCGGCTCGGGTTGAGCATGGGCCACAAGTCCGGGTCGCCGGCGGCATTTCGGAGCAGGGGCCAGGAGCCGGGCGCCAGCCGGGCGGGCACGGGCTCTCCGGAAACGGCTTCGACGCGGGAGCGCGCCTTGAGCACGAGCATGTCGTGTGGGGCGGGACGGTCCAAGAAGTGTCCCGTGTTGCCGAAAGGATCGGAGAAGCTGAACAGCGGGCCTGCGGGATCGGTGTCGATCGAGAAATCGCGCAGGATCTGGCGCCGGTGCTGCGCGGGCCGCAGATGCAACGTCATCACCGACAGGTGCACGGGGCGGCTGTATCGGAACTCCATCGCGTGTTCGATGACGTAGCGGACGATCACGACGGGAGTCCCCCGGCGGCCGAGTAGTCCACGTACGTCTCGATGGCCAAGTCGTGAAGCGCACCGCACTGCCCGGCCAGCGCCTCCAAGACGGCGTCCCAATCCGGCGCCCCGTCCTCTCCCCGGGCGGTCGCGACCTCGAGCGCCGCGCCGATGCGCAATGCCGCCCGGTGCGGCGCAGCCAGCGGATACCGGGCGCCGGCGGGGTCGATCCCCACCAGCAAGGCGTCGATGCGCTGAACCGAGAAGCGCAGCGACCGCGGCAACGCCGGATTGCGGACGAGGAAGGCGAGCGCGGCGTTCCCGTCCACGCTCATCGAATGCGTGCGGCAGTAGAACTCGTACGCCCCGCAGAGGCGCAGCAGGTCGGCCCACCGCAACCGAGGCCCGCCGTCCTGCCGGCCGCCGGCGTCCCTCCACGTGTCCAGGAGCGCCACCTGATGCTGCAACCGCTCGACGAAACGACCGAGGGCGAGGAACCGCCAAGCGTCGTCTCGAGGCATCATGGCTTCGACCACGCCCGCGAAGAACCGCAGCCGGTCGATGGCCTCGTTGGCAAGCCCGGCCGGAGCGGCTGCCCAAGCCGCCGCGAAATCGCTGTCCCGCAGCCAGAGGAACCCCTGATTGAGACTGGTCCACACGCGCAGCGGAAGGTGCGGGCGAACCCGGCGGCCGTTCTCCCGGGCGGCTCCCCAGCAGGCCAGCACCGACCCCGGGTTGGCCGCCTCCTCGATCAGCCCACCGGCAAGCGTGTACGCGTCCACTTGCAGGAACGCCTCGGCTTCGTCGGCCCCCTGCGGCGCAGCGGGCGGCTCCTGGCCGAGGCTCTCGTAGACCGCCCGCCAACCGCGGGCCAGCTCCACCGCCGGCGTGTCCGGGAGGCGCGTCAGCTGGTGGCGCAGGAGCCGGGCCGTCTGTTCCGCGCGCTCCGCGTAGCGCCCCAGCCAATAGAAGTCGGCGGCTACGCTGGCGAGCATGATTCGTCCTTCGTCGCGCCTCTGTCCGCGCCGCCGCCCTCCGCCCCGGCCAGCACCCAGAGGTCCTTGCACCCGCCTCCCTGGCTCGAATTCACCACGAGGCTGCCCCGCCTGAGGGCCACGCGGCACAGCCCACCCGGCACGACGTGCTGCTCGCGGCGTCCCTGCAGCACGAAAGGCCGCAAGTCCACATGGCGCGGCTCGATGCGCCCGTCCACGAAGCAACCCGCCCGCGAAAGCGCCAGCACCGGCTGCGCGATGAAGTTCGCCGGATCCGCGCGAACCCTGTCCGCGTAGTCCGACCTTTCCTGCTCCGAGGCGTGAGACCCGACCAGCATGCCGTATCCTCCCGATCCGCCGACCTCCTTGACGACCAAGCTCTCCAGGTTGTCCAGCGTGTAGGCCAGCGCCTTCGGCTCGCGGCAAAGGTGCGTCTCCACGTTGGCCAGGATCGGCTCTTCGTCCAGGAAGTAGCGGATGATCCGCGGCACGTAGGCGTAGAGGCTCTTGTCGTCCGCCACGCCGGTGCCGGGAGCGTTGGCGAGCACCAGGTTGCCGGCCCTGTAGGCGTGAAAGAGCCCGGCCACGCCCAGCACGGAATCGGAGCGGAAGGACACGGGGTCGAGGAAGTCGTCGTCGATGCGCCGGTAGAGGACGTCGATGCGCCGCAGCCCGCCGACCGCCCGCGCGTACAAGAAGCCGTCGCGCACCACGAGGTCGCGCCCCTCCACTAGGTCGATTCCCATCTCGCCGGCCAGGAAGGCGTGCTCGTAGTACGCGGAGTTGTACCGCCCCGGCGTCAGCAGCGCCGCGCGGGGCTCCTCGGCGGAGGGCGCCAGAGAGGCCAAGGTGGCGTGAAGCCGTTCGGGGTACTCCGACACCTCGCGCACCCCGTGCTCCCGGTACAGGGCGGGGAAGGCGCCCTTCATCGCCGTGCGACAGGCGAGCATGTACGAGACGCCGGAAGGCACCCGCAAGTTGTCTTCGAGGACGGCGAATCCGTCGGCGGTGCGCACGATGTCGGTGCCGCAAACTGCGACGTAGACGCCGTGGGGAACCTTGAGGCCCCGCATCTCCGTCCGATACTGCGGGCAACCCAGCGCCAAGTCGGCGGGCACCACCCTGTCCCTGATCGACTGCCCGCGGTGGTAGATGTCTTCAAGGAACAGGTTGAGCGCCCGCAGGCGCTGCTTGAGGCCGCACTCGATGTGGTCCCACTCCTCCGGCGTGACGATGCGCGGCACGCAGTCGATGGGAATGATCTGTTCGCTGGCCTCCTCGTCCCCCAGCACCGTGAACGTGATGCCTTCGTGAAGGAAGCGCCGGTTCACCAAGTCCTGCACCATGCGCAACTCGGCCGGCTCGGCCACTGCCAGGGCCGCGTTGACCCGCCGGGCCGCCGGGCGCACGCTCCCGTCCGGCGAGAACATCTCGTCGTAGAAAGCAGCGTCCAGACCGTAGCTCGAGAACGGCCCCGACCCCGCCGGACATCCCAGTGGTTCGGCTCGGCTCACCACACCTCGCTTTTTGTTCTTCCCGGCCCGCGAGCCGGGCTCAATCCTCGTCGCGGTAGTCGTCTCCGCTGTCCGGGTCCACCATCAGGACGAATTCGGGATAAGCGTCGAGACCCAGCTCGGTTGCGTCCTGGCCGATCTCCTCGACGTTGCGGCCCACGCGCACGCCCATCAGCCGATCCAGCCCCTTCCATACGAGCCAGGAGACGGAAAACGCGAAGGCGCCCACGGCCGCCACGCCCGTCAGTTGCACGAACCAGTCGTAGTCGCCCCCGAAGCAGACCGCCATGGTGCCCCACGCGCCCGCGAACAGGTGCGCGGGAACCGCACCGACCACGTCGTCCAGCCTTCGGCTCTCCAGGAACCTGAGCCCGGCCGTGCAGATGACCGCGCCGACCGCGCCGACCAGCATGGCCCGCCCGCCGGAACCGATGTCGGGGCCGGCCGTGATCGACACCAGTCCCGCGATGGCTCCGTTCAGGCCGGCGAAGAGATCCAGCCTGCCCAATATCGGACGCGAGACCAGCAGGGCGGTCAGGACGCCCGCGGCGGCGGCCAAGTTGGTGTTCACGATCACGTTGCTCATGTTGACCGCGGCCCCGGCGCTCGCCAGTTCCAGCACCGAGCCGCCATTGAAGGCGAACCATCCCATCCACAGGATGAAGACGCCCAAGGTGACGGCCGGAATGTTGGAGGGCGGCGTCGACTTCACGCTTCCGTCCCGCTGGAACTTCCCCCAACGGGGTCCCACCACCAGGATTCCCGCCAGGGCGGCCCATCCTCCCGTCGAGTGGACGATGGTCGACCCGGCGAAGTCCGAGAAGCCGCGCGCGTACAGCCAGCCTTCGCCCCAGGTCCAGGCTCCGACGACGGGGTAGATGACCGCGGTCAGCACGGCGGTGAAGGCGAAGAACGACCACAGCCGAACCCGCTCGGCGAGCGCGCCCGAAACGATGGAGGCCGTGGTGGCCACGAACACCATCTGGAAGAACCAGTCGGACATCACCGAGTAGCCGTTCTCGGTCACCGCCGCGGTTTGAGCCGCGTCGCCGCCGATCAGCGCCGTCTCGGCGGCCGACGGTCCGTAGAAGAACTGGAACGAGCCGATGAAGCCCGAGACGTCCACGTACATCAAGTTGTAGCCGAGGACGTAGTAGGCGATGCCCGCGATCGAGTACAGTCCGATGTTCTTCAAGCAGATCATCGACGCGTTCTTGGACCGCACCGACCCCGACTCCAGCATGGTGAAGCCGGCGCACATCCACATCACGAGCACGCCCCAGATGAGGAACGAGAACGTGTTGAGCACGAAGGCGGTCTCGTCCTGCGCCTGGGCCGCGGCCGGAACCAGCAGGATTGCGGCTCCCAAGACGAGGATGGCGGCGATTCTCCGGCCCGTGATCTTGCTGGACATAGCGGCACTCGCTAGGTTGCGTATCATTCCGATGGTCTCCCGTTCCCGCTGTGCAGGTCGTCTTGCCGCCGGTGGGGCGGCGCCAGAGGACAAAGTAGTGGTCTGCCGGGTTGTGGCAAGATGTCGCCTGCGGCAAACGCCGGCGGCCTGCGGGCAGCGCCGGTTTTACACCCTCAATCGCGCCTCGAAAGAAACGGAGCGAACACATGACATCGAGCCGGACGCGAAGGCTCGCCCTCGGACTCCTCGGGGCCTGGGCCGCCGGTGGGATCCCCGATTCCGCGGAGGCGCAGGACATCTCGGCGCGCAACGGTTCGACCGTCACGCTCGGCGGACGAGTCCAGGTCCAGTACGAGTACTCCGGCCGGGAAGACGTGGCCTCGTCGTTCTTCATCCGGCGGGCCTGGGTCACGATGGACGGGCGGCTCAACGACTTGGTGTCCGGCCGCGTCCAGTTCGACGCCAAGGGCTCCAACGTGCTCGAAGCCTATCTGGCCATCAGCCCGTCCCGGTCGTTTCAGTTGCAGGTCGGGCAGTTCAAGCGGGCCATGTCCTACTTCTGGCTGGCCGCGAACTCGCAGCTGCCGATCATCGAGCGCGACGGGCGGGTCACCGGCGTGCAAGAGTGTCCGGGCGTCCGCGGGGTGTGTTCGTTCGGCCAGTTGACCGGCTCGCTGGGGCTCGACACGTACGAGCCCGGGTTGCTGGCCACGGGCCGGTTCGGCGGCGGGGAAGGGGGCCGTCTGGGCTACCGGGTCACGCTGACCAACGGCGAGGGCATCGACGCCAAGGACGTCAACAACGAGAAGTCCGCCTCGGGCCAGTTCTCCGTGTTCCTGGGCGAGAACAGCCGCCTGTCCGCCTACGCGGCCTTGGACGAGACGGTCTGCGAAGAGGACGACGAGACGTGCTGGCTGCCCGCAACCGGGATCGAGTTCGAATCCGGCACGTGGCGGCGCAAAGGCCCGCACCTGCTTGCCAACTTCGTGCGCGGCCGAAACTGGAAGGTTGGCGAAGACGCCCAGTTCAAGGCTCTCCAGGTCATGGGCGCCTGGCATCTGCCGCTGGCGGAGGATCGCTCGGTGGATGCGGTGGAGCCGTTGCTCCGCGTGAGTTGGGCCAGCACGGAAGACGCAAGCGGCGCGGACGTGAGCGGCGTGGTGTTGACGCCCGGCTTCATGGTCTATCTGGCGGGATGGAACGGGATCGCCGCCAACTTGGACCTGTACCGCACCATCGCCGACCCCGACTCCAACTACGACGACATGGAGTGGTCCTTCAAGGTCCAGGCGTTCATGTTCTTCTAGTCGAGTTCGGCGGCCGTCCCGCGGCCGACCGCCGGAGCAAACCGGTCAGTCGAAGCTGCCGGCGGCCTCTTCGACCGTGGCGTAGACCTTGGTCAGCCGGGTGAAGCCGCTCACTTCCAGCACTTCGCGGATGTGATCCGGCACGCGGCACATGGCCACCCCGCCGCCCTCCTTGTTGGTCCTCTTGATGGCGACGAGGAGCGCGCGGAGTCCGGCGCTGCTGATGTACCTGAGATCGCTGCAGTCCACCACCAAGCGGCTGCCGCCTTGATCGATGACCGCGCCGAGCTCCTGGTCGAGGTCCTTGGCGTTGGCGGAATCGACGCGACCTTCCACAGCGGCGACCATGGCGGCGCCGCTCGTGCTCGTCGTGACTTTCATTCGGATGGTTCCTCCGGTTGCCCGTCCAGGGGCTGTTCTAGGGTGAGGCGATTGCGCCCGTCCACGCGCTCGTAGCGCAGGGTGCGGACGAACGTCTTGGCGAGGTGGATGCCCAACCCGCCGATCTCCCGTTCTTCCGCTGGTAGCTCCACATCCGGGTCGGCCGCTTCCGTGAGCGGGTTGAAGGGCGGTCCGTTGTCTTCGATGCTTATTCTAACCAGGGAGCCGCTGATGTACATGCCCACGGTGATCTGCGCGTCGGCGGCGTCCTCCCCAAATGCGTAACTGACCACGTTGGTCAGCACTTCGTCAAGCGCCAACTCCATGCGCATGACGATCTTGGGCGGCAAGTCGTGCTCGGCGCCGAAGCGCTCGAAGAGCTCCGCCACCCTGCGCGGCTCGGAAGACTGGGGCTTCATGCCCACTTCCAGCGCGGCGTCCACGAACTCGACCGCCTAGCCCGGATTGAGCACGAAACTAGGCCGCGCCGACATGAGCGCGAAACCGTTCGAACGCCTTGGCCTGCACCTCCCGCAGGCGGGCCTCCAGATCCTCGAAGCTGTCGTGCTCCAGCGCATTGGCCAACTTCCTCCGCAAGGTCTCGGGGGCCTCCCGAACGAGGGCTTGCTCGCTCCACGCAAGCCGCAGCAAGGCTTGGACGGCTCTCTGCATCCGCACCGCTCCGGCCAGGAACGCCGCCTCCGATTCCGCCCCCGTCCCCCCGTCCGCTTCGCCGCTTGGCAGAACGCCCGCCTTCGCGAGCGCCTCGAAGCACTTCGCAGTCCCCCCGGCCAGCACGTCCGGCCGCGCGCCGGCATGAAGCAATTGAAGATATTGGGCGATGAATTCCAAGTCCACCAGCCCGCCTCGCACGTACTTGACCTCGAACGGGTCCTCCGACGGATACTCGGCCGCGACGCGTTCGCGCATGGAGGCGACCTCCTGCCGAAGCGTTTCGGGCTCCCTCGAGCGCGACAGCACCTCGCCGATCTGCTCCGCCAAGGCGGTGCGGGCCGCCGGGTCGCCGCAGACGATTCTGGAGCGCGTGAGGGACATCTCCTCCCACGTGTCGGCCGCTCCCCGGTGGTACGTCCGGAAGGCGCCGAACGTCGTTACCAGGGGACCGCTCTTGCCCGAGGGGCGCAGGCGCATGTCCACCTCGTACAGCTTGCCCGACGGGGAAGAGCGGCTCTGAAGGGCGGCGATGAGATGCTGGGCGGCGCGCGCGTAGTAGCGTTTCGCCTCGATCGGGCGCGGACCGGAGGACATTGCGTTCTCGTCGGGCACGTCCGCGAAGAAGACGAGGTCCAGGTCGGACTCGAAGGTCATTTCGCGCGCGCCCAGCTTGCCCAGCCCCAGCACCGCGCATCCCTTGCCCGCAACGGCGCCGTGCTCGCGTTCCAGCGCAGCCAGCACGTCGTGCAGGAGCTTGGAGATCGCGACGTCGGCGATGTCGGTCAGAGCTTCGGAGGCTTCGTCGACGGTCACGAGGTTCTGGAGCGTCTGAACCCCCGCTTGGAAACGCCGGTCGCTCGCCCAGCCCGCGGTGCGGGCCAGCCGCTCCTGCTCGCCGGTCAGTTCCTCCAGCCGCTCCTCGAGTTCCGCGGCCAGCTCGGCCCGGTCGGGCATCGTGAGGAAGAAGGCGGGGTCCAGCACGGCCTGGAGGAGCTTGGGATTCGCGCCCAAGGCCTCCGCGATGCGCGGGGCGCTTCCCATCACGACGGCGATGAGGTTGAGGAGCCAAGTGTTGGCCCGAAGCATCGAGAAGAACGAGACGTCCTCGGGCAACGCCTTCAGGAAGCCGTTCATGCGCGCGAGCGCCCGGTCCGGGTCGGGCGTCTTGCCCAGCGCGTCGATGATCTCGTGAAGGATCTCGCGGATGATCGTGCGGGCGCGCTCGGAGCGCGTCGAGGCGTGCGAGCCCTCGGCCCATCCGCGGAAGGTCTCGCAGGCGGTCAGCGCGCGCTCGAATCCCGCCTCGTGCAGCTTGGCGACGGCGTCCTCGCTGCCCTCCGGGCCTTCCAGAACGGCGGCGGTGATGTCCTGCTCGGTCTCGGGCACGTTGAAGCGCCTCCGGTAGACCGCGTGCACCCCGCCGGCCGTCTCCTCGACGACCGCCGCCAGCTCGGCTGCGGACTTCATTCCCATGAAGGCCGCGATGTGCTCCATCCCGTCGTCCGTCTCCGGGAGCTTCTGGGTCTGGTCGTCGTTGACCATCTGCAACCTGTGCTCGATGCGCCGCAGTAGCAGGTACGCCTCGCCCAAGCTGGCGGCCTCGCTGGGCATGACGTGGTTCTCGTCTTCCAGCACCTCGAGCATCGACAGGATCTGCGGCGCTCGCAGCTTTCGGTTGCGTCCGCCGTAGGCCAGCTGGTGCATGTGCACGAAGAACTCGATCTCGCGGATGCCTCCGCGGCCCAGCTTCACGTCGTGGCCGGGGGCGCGCACGGCTCCGTGCCCGTGGAAGTCGTGAATCTGCTGGCTCATCGAACGGATCTCCTCCACCGAGGTGAAGTCGAGCCCCTCTTCCCAGATGAACGGAGACAACCGGCGCATGAAGGCGTCGCCCGCCGCCAGATCGCCGGCCACCGGGCGCGCCTTGATCATGGCCGCCCGCTCCCATGTGCGCCCCAAGCGGTCGTAGTAGTCCGCGGCGAAGTCCACCGTGATCGCCGGCGGGGTGGAGGAGGCGTCCGGGCGCAGGCGGAGGTCGGTCCGGAACACGTAGCCGTCGCTCGTTCGCGCCTGCAGGATGCGGGACAGGTCGCGGGTCACCCGAACGAAGCAGTCCTTGAGCGACTTGGGCCCCGTGTAGCCGGCGGCCTCCGGGTCGTAGAGGACGATGAGGTCGATGTCGGAGGAGTAGTTCAGTTCGCCGGATCCGTGCTTGCCCATGGCGAGCACGAAGTAGCCGAGATGGTTCGCCTCCTCGGTTTCGGCAGATCCGGTTCCGCCGACGGAGGCGAGTTCGCCGCGCGCGATGCGGTCGCGCAGGAGATGGGAGGTGGCCAAGCGAACCGCGTGGTCGGCCATGTCCGAAAGGAGCTTGGCGCAGTCCATGACGCCGGCGACTCCGAAGCAGTCGTAGGCCGCCGCCACGACCGCCACGCGGCTGCGTTGGCGACGCAGGAAGGTCATGAGCCGGTCCCGCGACATGCCGGGGTCGGCGGCCGCCAGCTCGGCTTCGATCCGGGAGGTCACGACGCCGGGGGCGTCCACCACGAGCGCTTCCGTGAACTCCAGGTCGCGCAGGAGCAGGCGGCTCAGATAGGGGCTGTTGCCGCAGAGGAACGAGAAGAAGGCGTGGCCCTCGGCGGACTCCAGCGCGTCGGCGAGCGCCGTGCGGTCCGCGCGGGCGGCCGCGCTGCGCAACCGCTCCATGCCGGCGGCCGCGTTGTTTTCTCGATGTCCCCGGAGTTCGCCGAATCCCGGCGCCTCCGCGGCCCGCGCGAGAACGCTCTGCGCACCCTCGCCGGCGGTCTTCAGTTCTCCGCCCCCATCAGGGCGAGAAGTACATGTCGAACTCCACCGGGTGCGGCGCCTGCTCGAAGCGCACGACGTCCTCCATCTTCAGCTCGATGTACGCGTCGATCTGATCCTTGGTGAAGACGTCGCCCCGGGTCAGGAACTCGGAGTCGGCGTCCAGCGCGGCCAGGGCTTCGCGCAACGTCGTGGCCACCGTGGGGATGTCCTTCAGCTCCTCCGGCGGCAACGCGTACAAGTCCTTGTCCATCGGCGGCCCGGGGTCGATGCGGTTCTCGATTCCGTCCAGGCCGGCCATGAGCATCGCGGAGAAGGCCAAGTACGGGTTGGCCGTGGCGTCCGGGAAGCGGATCTCCACGCGCCTGGCCTTCGGCGAGGACACGTGCGGAATGCGGCAGGAGGCGGACCGGTTGCGGGCGGAGTAGGCCAGCAGCACCGGCGCCTCGAAGCCCGGCACGAGGCGCTTGTAGCTGTTGGTGCTCGGATTCGCGAAGGCGTTGATCGCCCGCGCGTGCTTCATGATGCCGCCGATGTAGTGGAGCGCGGCCTCGGAAAGGTCGGCGTAGCCGGCTCCGGAGAAGATGCCCTCGCCGTCCTTCCACAGCGACTGGTTCGTGTGCATGCCGGAGCCGTTGTCTCCCACGACCGGCTTGGGCATGAAGGTGGCCGTCTTTCCATGGCGCGCGGCCACGTTGAGCACGACGTACCGGTAGACCTGAAGCTTGTCGCCCATGACGGTCAGCGGTTCGAAGCGGATTCCCAGTTCGTGCTGGCTGGCCGCGACTTCGTGATGGTGCTTCTCCACGCCCACGCCGGCATCGCGCAACGCGGTCAGCATGTCGCCGCGCACGTCCTGGGCGGAGTCCACCGGGGGCAGCGGAAAGTAGCCGCCCTTGATGCGGGGGCGGTGGCCCTTGTTGCCGCCCGGCAGGGCCGTGCCGGTGTTGTGCGGGGACTCCCCGTCGTCCAGCTGGAAGAAGGTGTGGTTGGCGTGCACGCCGAACCGGACGTCGTCGAACAGGAAGAACTCCGGTTCGGGTCCGAAGTATGCGGTGTCGCCGATGCCGGTAAAGCGCAGATACTCCTCGGCGTCCTTGGCCGTCGAGCGCGGGCAGCGGGAGTACCGCTCGCCCGTGGTGGGCTCGTGCACGTCGCAGACGAGGTACAGCGTCGGCGCGGCCGTGAACGGATCCGTCCCCGCCGTGGAGGCGTCGGGGAGCAGCGCCATGTCCGACTGGTCGATGCTCTTCCAGCCGTTGATGGAGGAACCGTCGAACATCACGCCGTCTTCGAAGGCGTCTTCGTCGAAGGCCTCCGGCGACATCGTGACGTGGTGCCAGCGGCCGCGGGGGTCGGTGAAGCGAAGGTCGACGAATTGCACGTCGTCGTCGCGGATCGTCCTGAGGACGGAGTCTCGGTCTGCCATGGGGCGGGTTTCCGGGCTGGGAGGAAGCGTTGGTCGCCGACGGGGCCAAAGATGCCAAGACCGCCAAGATAAACGTTGGCGTTGTGCGTGTCCAGTGGCGGACGCCCTCGCAAGCGGCATCGGTCGCCGCGTGTTACATTTTGCCGCGTTTCCAGCCCAGAATCCGGGGCGGCGCGACAACCGTGCCTCTGCGTGCGGTTGCCTCTCGTCCCGCCAACTCCGGTTCGCCGGCCTGCGTTCAAGTTCGGGCGCATGCGCGAGCCGGCCACATCGCTTTGGAGCAGAGGCCTAATGCCGAAGATCCTTGTCGTCGACGACGAGCCCGATCTCGAATTGTTGCTTCGGCAGAAGTTCCGGCGGCGGATTCGCTCGGGCGCCATCACGCTGGTCTTCGCCCAAAACGGCGTCGAGGCCCTGGAGAAGCTGGAGGCCCACAACGACATCGACATGATCCTCTCGGACATCAACATGCCCGAAATGGACGGCCTCACCCTGCTGCAACAGCTCAACCAGCTCCACCTCGACCTGCGCGCGGTGATCGTGACGGCCTACGGCGACATGAAGAACATCCGCACCGCCATGAACCGCGGCGCCTTCGACTTCGTCACCAAGCCCATCGACTTCGAGGATCTGGAGACGACGATCACGAAGACGCTGGCGCACCTCCAGGTGATGCGCGAAGCCTTGGAGTCGCGCGACGAACTCGTCGCGCTTCGCCAGGAACTGGGCGTGGCCGCGAAGATGCAGGAGTCCATCCTGCCCACCGACTTCCCGGCCGACCCGCGCTACGAACTCCATGCTTGGATGACGCCCGCGCGGGAGGTCGGCGGCGACTTCTACGACTTCTTCAGGCTCGAGAACGACCGCTTGGGGATGGTGGTGGCCGACGTCTCGGGCAAAGGCGTGCCGGCGGCTCTCTTCATGATGGTGAGCCGCACGCTGGTCAAGGGCACGGCGATCGGCGAGAGCGATCCCGCGAGGTGCCTGGCCGAAGTGAACGACATGCTGTCGGAGTCGAACGAGGAGTCGATGTTCGTCACGCTCTTCTACGCCAGCCTGGACCCGGCGACCGGGCGGCTCGACTACGCGAACGGCGGACACAACTTGCCCTTCGTCGTCAAGGCGTCGGGGGAAGTCAAGCAGATCGAGAGCGAGGCGGGTCTGGTGCTGGGCGTCATGCCCGGCTTCGAGTTTCCGGGCGGCAGCGTGCAGATGGAGCCCGGCGACACCTTCTTCCTCTACACCGACGGCATCACCGAGGCGATGGACGCGGACGAGGAGGAGTTTGGGGAGGAGGAGTTGGCGGAGGTGCTCTCGGAGTGCGGGGGTTCCCCCGCCGCGGCCGTGAGCAGGCATGTGGTGCAGGCGGTGCAGGAGCACGCGGGCGAGGCCCCGCAGTCCGACGACATCACCTGCATGGCGCTGCGCTACTTGGGAGGCTGACGGTGGCGCGCCGAGAGGCTGACGTGACCGGGGGCGGCCGCCCGGGAGTCTCTAGGTTGCGGGCGTCGCCGTCGCGGCTCTGCGCAGCCGCGGCGATGGCGGCATTGGCCGGCGCAGGGGGCGCCCGGGCCCAGTCCGACGCCGCGGGCGTGCACGCGGACTCGATCGTGTTCGGACAGTCCGCCGCCTTCACCGGGCCCGCGGCCGAGCTGGGGCGGAACATGCGGCTCGGCATCCGCGCCGCCTTCGAGGAGGCCAACCGCGGCGGGGGCGTGCACGGACGCCAGCTCCGGCTGGTCGCGCTCGACGACGGCTACGAGCCCGAGACGGCCGCGACCAACACCCGGGCGCTGATCGAGATGGGCGTCTTCGCGTTGATCGGAGCGGTGGGCACGCCCACTTCCCGCTCCGGAGAGCCGGTGGCGAGTTCGGAGTCCGTGCCCTACATCGGCGCGTTCACGGGCGCGGAGTTCCTGCGTTCCGAAGAACGTCCCTACGTCGTCAACCTGCGCGCCTCCTACTACCAGGAGACGGCGGAGATGGTGGAACGGCTGACGCGCGACCTGGGATTCAGGAACATCGCCGTCCTCTACCAGAACGACAGCTACGGCAACGCGGGGCTGACGGGCGTGGTGCGCGCGCTGGACCAGCGGGGCATGACGCTCGCGGGAACCGACTCCTACATGCGCAACACGCGCGCCGTCAAGCGGGCGCTGCTGGGTCTGCGCAAGGAGAACCCGGACGCGGTGATCATCATCGGGGCGTACCAGGCGGCCGCGGAGTTCATCAAGTGGGCGCGGCGCATCGGGTTCTCCCCGGTGTTCGTGAACATTTCCTTCGTGGGCAGCAACGCGTTGCTCAACGAGCTGGGCATGGAGGGCAACGGCGTCGTGGTGACGCAGGTGGTGCCGTTTCCCCGGGACAGGAGCGTTCCGGTCGTGAGACGCTATCACGACGCGTTGCGGGCGGTGGACCGCGGCGTCTCGCCCGGATTCGTCTCCTTGGAGGGCTACTTGGCCGGGCGGCTCGCGATCGAGGGTCTCGAGAGGGTGGGGGCCGACCCCACGAGGGACGGCTTCCTGGAGGCGCTCGCGGCGGCCGGCCCCATCGACATGGGCGGGTTCGTCGTGGAGTACGGCGAGGGCGACAACCAAGGGTCCGACCGGGTGTTCCTCACCGAGATTCGCGGCGCCCGGTTCGAGTCCGTGACCCGGTTGGCGCGGTGAAGACCCTGGAGACCCGCGTCCACTCGGCCTTCGAGTGGACGTTGCGGAATCTGCCGGGCGGCCTGAAGCGGCGCGTCGAGAAGGCTACCGGAGGGCGCTTCGGGATCGGCAGCCAAGTTGCCGTGGGACTCGGCGGGGGCGTCTTTCTCACGCTCGGCGGCAGCCTGCTGGCCCTTGGGATCATGGCCTACCTGAACGCGCGGCAAGGCGAAATCACCGACCGCCACATCCCCGCGCTCGTGGCCGCCTTCGAGGTCGAACGCACGAGTTCGGAACTCGTCGGCGCCTCGCCCCGCCTGCTCGCCGCGGTCACCCAAGAGGAACTCGACGCCGTGCAGCGCGACGTGGAGCGCGAAGAGCGCCTGCTGCAGGCCGCGATTTCGGATATCACGCTCGCGGAGGTCACGGGACCGGCAGGGATGTCAGTGGTGCCGCTGTCCAGCAGCTTGGTCGAGAACATCAACCAGATTCTCGTTCTGGTGAAGAACCGCATCGAGTATCGCAACCGCCTGAACGAACTCGAGGTCGAGCTGGGACGGGTGGGACCGAACGCGGAGCGCTTCTTGGTTCAGGAGCTCGACGACCAGGAGTTCTTCATCGACACCGGACTGCGGAATCTGGACGACGAACGACCCGTGCCCGCCTTCCTGAGGACCGCGCAGGCCGAACTCGACCACCACCGCGGGCTTCTCGGCTTCCGCGCTTCGCAGAGCGCCATTCGGACGCTCACCTTCCAGGCGATCGCCGAGGACGACCGCGACCTGCTGGCCTCCAACCAGGAGCGCGTCAACACGGAGTTCACGCGGGTGGAGCAGGCGCTGGGAGCCATGCGTCCGGCGGTTGCCGACAGCCTGAGGCCGTCGGTGGCGCGTGTTCGCACGCTCTACGACGAAGTGTTCGAGACGCGGGGCCTCGAGCTGGACGAGCTCGACCAGTCCGAGGAGTTCGTGGCGCGCAACACGCGCACGGCGGCGGAACTCGGCGTCATGGTGAAGGAGCTGGTCGACGAGACCTCGTTGCAGGCGCGCACGGCCGCCGACGATTCGAGCGCGCTCACGGCGCTCGGCACATGGCTGGTGCTGGGCGTGAGCGTCCTCGCGTTGGTCGCCGCCTTCGCGATCGGCTGGAAGTTCTTCGGCGAGCGGTTGCTGGCCCGCGTGCGCCACTTGTCGGAGGCCATGCGGGAGATGTCCAAGGGGGACCTGGAGGTCGAGGTCAAGATCGCCGGCAACGACGAAGTGACGGACATGGCGGGGGCGCTTGAAGTCTTTCGCCAGCATGCCGTCGAGGTTCAGCGCCTCAACTTGGTGGAGAAGCTGCATGCGGAGGTGCAGGAGAAGAACGCGGAGCTCGAGACGACGCTGGAGGACCTCAAGCGGACGCAGCAGCAGGTGATCAGCCAGGAGAAGCTGGCCTCGCTCGGTACGCTGACCGCTGGAATCGCGCACGAGATCCGCAATCCGCTGAACTTCGTCAACAACTTCGCCGCGCTCTCGGTGGAGCTGATCGACGAGATCCGCGAGGAGCTGGGGATCAACGGCGGACAAGAGGCCGCTGGCGAGCAGACGGCGGCCGGCGAGGCGGCGGAAGGCGGCGAAGGGGACGGCGGGGAGGACGGCGCGGACGGTCCGGACCGCGAATTCCTCGGCGAGGTCCTGGGCGACCTGACGCTCAACGTGCAGAAGGTGCGGGAGCACGGCGTGCGTGCGAATCGAATCGTCGAGGGGATGCTGGCGCACTCGCGCGACGAGGCTGGAGTCGCGGAGAGCGTGGACGTGAACCTGATGCTCGACGAGTACGGCAAGCTCGCCTACCACGGACTTCGGGCGGCCGATTCGACGTTCAATCTGGCCATCCAGCGGGAGTTCGACGAGGCGGCCGGCGAGGTGACGGCAATCGCCCGCGACCTGAGCCGCGTGTTTCTCAACATCATCACCAACGCCTGCCAGGCGACGGACATGCGGCGCAAGGAGACGGAGGAGCCCGGCTATGCTCCGGCCGTGCGGCTCGCGACCAAGGACTTGGGCGAGTCCGTGCAGATTTCCATCCGCGACAACGGCACGGGCATTCCCGCGAGCTTGGTCGAGAAGATCTTCGACCCCTTCTTCACGACCAAGACGGGTACGCAGGGCACCGGGCTCGGCCTCTCCATATCCCACGAGATCATTCTGGAGCACGGGGGCGAGCTCCACGTCGAGACGGAAGAGGGCGAGTTCACGGAGTTTCGGATCACGCTGCCTCGCGCCGGCCTGACGCCGGGTTCCGTGGAAGCACAGAGCGATTAGCGGGGGCGTCGCCCCCGGCCAGCCCACGCTCGCGGCCTTCGTTCCGGGCCGGACCGAGTTGCGCCGCCTGCTGGCGCTCGCCCTGCCCGTGATCGTGGTCCAGTTGGGGATCGTGTCCCAGGGACTGGTGGACACCGCCATGGTGGGCCGCGTGTCGGCCGAGCACCTGGCCGCGGTCGCCATGGGGAACCTGTACTTCTTCGGCGTCGCGGTGTTCGGGATGGGCGTCCTCCTGGGGCTGGATCCGCTGGTCTCGCAGGCGTTCGGCGCGGGCGACGACGAGGGCGTCGATCTCGCGGTCCAGCGCGGGCTGGTCTTGAGCGCGGGCCTCGCGGTCGTGGCCTCGGCGCTGCTCGCATTGGCCGGGCCCGTGCTGACTGCGCTGCGGCAGCCGCCGGAGGTGGTTCCCGTGGCGGCCGCGTACGCGCGGTCGCTGATTGCGGGGATGCTGCCGTTCTACGGCTTCCTGGTCTTTCGGCAGAGCATGCAGGCCTTGGGGCGCGTGGCGCCCATCGTGTGGACGGTGATCTCGGCCAACGGGCTGAACGTTCTGGCCAACTGGCTGCTGGTCTTCGGCAACTGGGGCCTGCCGGCGTTGGGTGCGGTGGGCTCGGGGTGGGCCACCAGCATCTCCCGGTGGTTCATGTGCTTGGGCGTCCTCGTGCTGGGACGGGCCGTGCTGGCGCAGCGGCTGCGCCGGTGGCGGGGCGGGGCGGTGTCCTGGCGTCCGCTGGCGGGCATGCTGCGGCTGGGCGCGCCCATCGGCGGCTACATGGCGATGGAGTTCGGCGCCTTCGGTGCGATCGGCGTCTTCATGGGGTGGCTCGGGGCGGAGGCGATGGCCGGGCACCAGGTCGCGCTCAACTTGGCCGCCTTCGCGTTCATGGTTCCCGTGGGAATCGCCCAGGCCGCGACCGCGCTGGTCGGCAAGTCCGTGGGAGAGGGGGACCCGCCCCGGGCGCGGCGCTTTGCCGGGTCGTCGTTGCTGGTTTGCTGCGTGGCCATGGCGGTCACGGCCGCCGTGTTCGCGGGGTTCCCGGGCGCGATCGCCTCCCAGTTCAGCGACGCCGGCGGGGTGGTGGCCGTGGCCGCGGCGCTGTTGCCGGTGGCGGCCTGCTTTCAGATGTTCGACGGACTGCTGGTCGTTTGCGCGGGCCTCCTGCGCGGCGTCGCGGACACGGTGAGACCGCTGCTCTACAACATCCTCGGCTTCTGGTTGTTGGGGATGCCGGTCAGCCTGTGGTGCGGGTTCAGGATGGGCATCGGACCCGTGGGGCTGTGGGTGGGGTTGGCCGTCGGCCTCGGGGTCGCGGCCGTGCTCTCGCTGGGCCGGACCTGGAAGCGGTTTCGGCGGCCGATGGAGCGGTTTTCGCTTTCGCGCCCGCGGTCGTGAAGCGCCTGGGCGCGACGGGGGGCGCGAAGATGGGCGCTGGCGCCGCGCCGCCGGTGTCGGAGGGCCGAATCGAGGTCCTGCGCACGGCTCGCTTCTTCCAGTTGGGCGCCCTCTCGGCGGAGACCTCCCAGGTCTGGTTCGTCTGCCACGGGTACCGGCAGCTGGCCGGCCGCTTCGTCCGGCGTTTCGCGGCGGCCTGCGCGAAGGGAGCGGTCGTGGTGGCGCCCGAGGCCCTCAGCCGGTTCTACGTCGATCCGGCTCCGGGCGCGCACGGCACGGCCTCCCGCGTCGGTGCGAGCTGGATGACGCGCTCGGACCGCGAGGCCGAAATCCGCGACTACGTGGCGTACCTGGACGCCTTGGCCAGCCGGGTTCTGGCGGGCCAAGTCTTGGCTGGCGCGGGCGCGCGGGCTGGCGCGGTCGGCGCGGCTCCGCGAGTTCGCGGGCGGGCGCCGGAGGCGGCAGGCGGAGGGAGCGGAGCGAAACGGCCGCAGGTCGTGGCCCTGGGATTCTCGCAGGGCGGGCACACGGCGGCGCGCTGGGCCGCCCATGGGAGCACGGCGGTCGACGAACTGGTGCTGTGGGGCTCGCATCTGCCGCCGGAGCGGGGAATCGCCGCGCGCTTGGCGGGCGTGGGCGTCACGACCGTCTTCGGAGACCAGGATCCGGAGGCGAGCGCGACGGAGGAGGAGCAGGACGGCCGGCGTCTTGCGGCGGCCGGCATTGCGCCGGTGCGGCGCTCGTTTCGAGGGGGCCACCAGATCGACGACGGGGTCGTGCGCAGGCTGGCTCGCGCGTTTGCGGGAGCGCCGCGGTCTCCCCGTCCCAGGGCGGCGCCGCACGACTAGTCCTGGCCGGCGATTCGGCACGCAAGCCGGCAAGAGGCGCCGGCCTCTCCAGCGACCGAGTCGCCTCGCCGAATGCGAGCGGCGACGTCTAGCGCGGTACTGTCAGAATTCTCCCACGAAGGCGATCTCGGGCTCCAGCGCGTACCCCAGCTTGCGGTGCACCGTGGACTGCGCGAGGTCGACGAGGGCGCGCACGTCGGACGCGGTCGCCCCGCCCAGGTTCACGATGATGTTCGCGTGCTTGCGAAAGATCTGGGCGGCGCCGTGGACGTGCCCCTTCAGTCCGCACTCGTCCACGAGCCGACCGGCTCCGATTCCCTCGATCTTCTTGAAGATGGACCCGGCGCACGGATAGAGCCAAAGGTCGGGGTGTCTCTCGTCCCGCCAGGCAAGATTCTCGCGGATCACGCGCCGCAGTTCGGGCACCGGAACGGGAGTCAGCTGCAACGAGACGTCGAGCACGAGGTCGCCCGTGTCGTGGATGATGCTGTAGTCGTAGCCGAAGCGGAAGTATTCGGTGTCGACGTCTCGCAGGCGGCCTCGAGCGTCGAGGATCGTGGCGCCCACCATCGCCTCCTCCCAGAAGACGGTGCGCTCTCGTCCGGGAGCCGGCGCCAGGAAGTGCAGGTTCTGCCAAACTGCGCCGCCGACCGTGCTCGGAATCCCCACGAAATGGTGGATGCCGCCCAGGCCGCGCTCCACCGAGGCCAGGATCAAGTCCGGAAACGTGTCCAGTCCCGCGCCCGCCCGAACGAGTCCGCCGGGCAGGAACTCCAGTTCCGACATGCCGCAACGCACGACGACGCCGCGAAAGCCCCCGTCCCCGACCAGGATGTTGGCGCCCCGGCCCAGCACGAACAGGGGTATGCCGAACTCGCGCGCGCCCAGGACTGCGCGGCAGAATTCGTCGGTCGTGCGCGCATGCACGAACAGGTCGGCCGGACCGCCGATCTTGAAGGTGGTCAGCGGTGCCAGCGGGACGCTCCGGCGCGCGTTCTGCAGGCCGGCCGCGCGAACGTAGCCGTCTAGGTCCAGGGGACTCTCCCGGGGGCGGGCATCCGGACGCCGCGCTGGTCAGTCCGGCGGCGCTTGGGGCTTGCGAAGCACGCGGTCCAGGACGAGTTCGTCGTCGTCCATGGCGCCCCATAGCGTCGTCGCGCCCGCCAGAATGATCGCGGACGGGTAGAACAGCACGCTGGCGCCGTCCAGGACCCATCCCCACGGGTCCAGGATCGATTTCCAGACGCCGACGGCCGTGACCGCCAGCACCACGAACATCACGGGGTAGGCGAACCTCCGCCACAGGCCGAGGACCACCAGGAGGCCCAGCAGGGCCTGGAGGACGCCCAGCACGTGATGAACCGAGGCGCTGCCGCCCAGAATGCCGCCGTAGAAGGCCTCCGTGACTCGAAGGCCGTGCGACACGTCGACGATCTTGTCCAGTCCCCAGAGCACCAGGAGCCACCCCGTGGCGACCCGCAACGCGCAGAGTCCGATGCGTTTCATTTCAGCCTCCTCCTTGGCAGTGTGTCGGTCGCGCCGGCCCGGCGACGCTCGGCGAGCGGCACGCGCTTTCTCGGGAGCCGGCTGGTCGCAAGGCCTCCGGCCGAACCCCCGCCCTACGAAGATGGAGTCGCCCGGGCCCGTCGGACAGGGGAGGGGCGTCCCGCGCGACGGGCTACGCGCAAAACCTCGTCAAGAGTTTCTTCGTAATGAGTTGGGATTCCGGCTCGCCGCTCGCCTGCCTGTGGCGCAGGGTTGCGCGCGTGTTCCTTTATCCGGTGCGGGTGTTGGCGGAGGGCTCGGGGGCGGTTGGCGGACGGCCGCCCATGGCTTGCCTTCGGCTCCGCGACGCGACGGGTTCCGGCCGGTTCTGCGCTTGGGGTGGGGTGGTGGTGGTGTGGAAGCGCGGTTCCGGTCGGACCCCCCCCCCCCCCGGCCGTCGGCACGGCGGTTGCCTGTCGTCATTAGCTTTGGTGGGCGGCCGGCCGGACCCGGTTGGCCGAGCCGACGGGATTTGCGGCTCCAGGAGGCGCCTCGCCGGTCTGGCCCCGTCGCTCCCGATGTCCACGTCTCCAGGATTCTTGGGATGTCCGAAACGGATCGGAGGATACGGGTCTTGGTGGCCAAGCCGGGGCTCGACGGACACGACCGCGGAGCCAAAGTGGTCGCCGCCGCCTTCCGGGACGCCGGGTTCGAGGTGATCTACACCGGCCTTCATCAAACCCCCGAGATGATCGTCGCCGCCGCGGTTCAAGAGGACGTGGACGTGGTGGCGCTCTCGGTCTTGTCGGGCGCGCACATGACGCTCTTTCGGCGGGTGCGCGAACTCCTGCACCGGGAAGGAATGGATCACGTCCTGCTCACGGGCGGCGGGATCATCCCGAAGGCGGACGGAGACGCGCTGGCCAGGGAAGGGGTCGGACGGCTGTTCGGCCCCGGCTCCACCACGGGCGAGGCCGTCGACTACGTCCAGACGTGGTTCGCGCAGCGGGAGGACCCGTACTAGGTGGGGCAAGCGCGTCTCGCCGGCCTGAGCCGCGAACTGGTCGAACTCCGGCGCCGCATCTCCTTGGGCGGGGGGGCGGAGCGCATCGAGCGGCAGCGCGAGCGCGGCAAGCTTCCAGTTCGCGAACGCGTCGAGCGCCTCTTCGATCCCGGCTCGGCTTGGTTCGAGGTGGGAATGCTGGTCGCCCACGACCTGTACGACGGCCAGGCGCCTGCCGCGGGCGTGGTCACGGGACTGGGGATGGTGTCGGGGCGCGAGGTCGTGGTGGTGGCCAACGACGCGACGGTGAAGGCGGGTTCTTGGTGGCCCGAGACGATCAAGAAGATCCTGCGCGCGCAGGAGATCGCCATGCGCTGCCGCATTCCGATCGTCTACCTGGTCGATTCGGCGGGCGTCAACCTGCCGTACCAGGGGGGCGTGTTTCCGGGGCAGTACGGGGCGGCGCGCATCTTCTTCTACAACTCCGTCATGCGCCGCTACTTGCGCGTCGCGCAGATTGCGGCCGTGATGGGGCCGTGCATCGCGGGCGGGGCGTACCTCCCGGCGCTCTCGGACGCCATCCTGATGGTCGAGGGCACCAGCTTCATGGGGCTGGGAGGCCCGAATCTCGTGAAGGGGGCGACCGGGCAGACCGTCGACCGCGAATCCTTGGGCGGCGCCGGCGTGCACACGGAGATCAGCGGAGTCGCGCACTACAGCGTGCCGGACGACGACGCCTGCATCGACAAGATCAGGGATCTCGTGGTGCAGCTGTCCCCGGAACCCCGCCGCCGAGCTCCCGGGGCGTCCGCCGATCCCCCCGCACGTCCCCCGGAAGACCTGTACGACCTGCTGCCCGACGACCACCGCGAGTCCTACGACGTCCGCGCGGTTCTGGACGTCCTCCTGGACGGGCGGGGTCTGGCGGAGTTCCAGCCCGGCCACGCGGCGGAACTGATCTGCGGCACCGCTGCGATCGGCGGTACGACCGTGGGAGTGCTGGCCAACCGCCGCGGCGTCGTGAAGCCCGCGGACGGCGGCCGCCCCCGCTTCGGCGGAATCCTCTACAAGGAGTCGGCGGAGAAGGCCGCGTACTTCCTGGACGCCATGGACCGCCGGCGGATTCCGCTCCTCTTCGTACAGGACGTTTCCGGCTTCATGGTGGGGCCGGCGGCCGAGCACGGCGGCATCATCCGCGCCGGCGCCCGCTTCGTGGAGGCGATGGCCACCGCCACCGTCCCCAAGCTCGTCCTCACGCTGAACCACGCCTCGGGAGCGGGCTACTACGCCATGGCGGGGCAGGGGTTCGATCCCGGGTTCGTCCTCACGTTGCCGACGGGCCGGATGGGGGTCATGGAGGGCGAGAGCGCCGTGAAGGCTCTCTTCGGCGCGAAGCTGGAGGGCCTGAAGGAGGAGGGCCGCGATCCGGAGGCCGAGCTGGTTGCGCGGATGGACGCGGTGCGGGCGGAGTACGACGGCCAGCTGAAGGCGACGTACGCCGCGGCGCGGGGCTTCGTGGACGCCGTGGTCCTCCCCGAAGAGCTGCGCGGCGCGCTCGTCCTCCTCTTGCGGACGGCGACCCGAAATCCCGGGCCGCACTTGGGGCCGTTCGTTCTGCCGCAAGGCCTGGGCGGTGTCCAGGACGGGACCGCGTGAAGGCGCCGCCGTCTCCAGGACGGGACCGCGTGAAAGGCGCCGCCGTCTCCAGGACGGGACCGCGTGAAAGGCGCTGCCGAAGTGCGGGAGGGGGACGCCGACGAGCGGTTCGGCCTGCGCATGGAGAGCCGGCGGTGGCCCGTCGGCGCGTTGGATGCGGCCCGTGAGCGCGGACTGCGTTCGCGTCGCAGGGGGGCAGGGCTTCTGGGGAGACGACCAAGAGGCCCCCGTGCGCCAGGTCGAAGGCGGCCGGATCGACTACCTCATGCTGGACTACTTGGCCGAGGTCACGATGTCGATCATGCAGAAGCAGCGGTCCCGCGACCCGGCGGCCGGGTACGCCCGCGACTTCGTGCCGCTCATGGAGCGCATTTTGCCGGCCTGCGTGGAGCAGGGCGTCAAGGTGGTGACCAACGCCGGGGGCGTGAACCCTCCCGCCTGCGCCCGCGCCGTGGGCGAAGCGGCCGAGCGAGTGGACGTGGCTGGCCTACGGACCGCCGTCGTCGCCGGCGACGACCTCATGGACCGCTTGGACGCGTTGCTGGCCGCGGGCCACCCGATGAAGAACATGGACACCGGGGCGCCCCTGGCCTCGATACGGGACCGCGTGCGCAGCGCCAACGTGTACATGGGCGCCCGGCCGATCGTCGAAGCCCTGCAGGGCGGCGCGCAGGTCGTCGTCACCGGACGGTCCACCGACACCGCGCTCACGTACGCGCCCATGATCCACGAGTTCGGCTGGCGCTGGGACGCCTACGACCTGCTCGCGGCCGGCGTGGTGGCGGGCCACGTCAACGAGTGCGGCGCCCAAGTCACGGGCGGCAACTGCCTCGCCGAGTGGTGGACGATTCCCGGGCTGGCCGAAGTGGGCTTTCCGATCGTCGAGGCGCGGGCGGCGGGCGACTTCGTCGTGACCAAGCACGAGGGGTCGGGGGGCCTCGTGACGCTGCGCACGGTCAAGGAGCAGCTGCTGTACGAGATGGGCGACCCGACCGCGTACGTGACGCCGGACGCCACCGCCGACTTCACGACGGTGCGCCTCTCCGAGGACGGCCCGAACCGCGTTCGCGTGGGCGGGGTGCGGGGCGGCCCGCCCACGCCGTTTCTCAAGGTGTCGGTTGCCTACTCGCACGGCTACAAGGCGGTGGGCACGCTGGTCTACGCCTGGCCCGACGCGGCGGCGAAGGCGCGGGCGGCGGCCTGCGTTCTGCGCAGGAGGCTCGACCGTCTGGGGCTGGCCTTCGACGCGGTTCGGGTCGAACTTGTGGGCTGGGACTCCACGCACGGCCAGTTGGCGGGCGAACCTCCGCCGGACTTGCCGGAAGTGCAGTTGCGCGTGGGCGTGCGGAGCGACGACCGCGGCGCGGTGGAGCGTTTCTCGC
This sequence comes from Longimicrobiales bacterium, assembly GCA_958295645.1. Classification (GTDB taxonomy): domain Bacteria; phylum Gemmatimonadota; class Gemmatimonadetes; order Longimicrobiales; family Gaopeijiaceae. The sequence goes on along the minus strand of OY282361.1, from coordinate 1,272,025 downwards.
GCGAGATTGCGCCGTTGGTGCTGGCGGGTCCGCCGTCGGTGACCGGGTTTGCCGGCGGCAGGCCGGCGGTGCAGGAGGTGATGGCGTACTGGCCGGCGCTGATCGACCGGGGCGCCGTGGAGCCGGGATTCGCGGTGGACTTCTTCGAGGCGTGAGCGGGCTATGGCAAGCGTGAGCGGCTGATGGCCAAGGTCAGGTTGCTGGAGTTGGCTCATGCCCGGTCGGGGGACAAGGGAGACACCGCCAACGTCGGCTTGATCGCTTGGGATGAAGAAGCTTATCACGTTCTGGTACAACAAGTTACGACTGGAAATGTGAAGCATCACTTCGGAGAGATGGTGCAAGGCGGCGTGGAGCGCTTCGAGCTGCCCAACCTGCTCGCGCTGAACTTCCTCCTGCATGGCGCGTTGGACGGCGGCGGGACGGTGTCGCTCATGACGGACGCGCAGGGCAAGGTGCTGAGCACTGCCCTGTTGCGGATGGAGATCGACGTGCCGGCCGAGATGGCCGAGCGTGTGCGGGGGCGGGGACGCCCGCCCGGGCTGGCGACGGCGAAAGCGGGCAGGTGACCGAACGCCTTCGGGAAGCAGCCGAGCGAGGCGGCGCCCAGGAGACGTCGGCAGGCGGTGGACGCGGGGCTCCAGCGAGGCACGTGCGGGTCGTGGCTGGCCGGGGCGTGACGACCCTCGAGCTCGCTCGCCCCGAGCGGCGCAATGCGCTCGGCCGTGCGATGGTCGCCGCTCTGGCGGAGGTGCTCGACGAGGCCGCGAAGGATCCGGCCGCGCATGTCGTCGCGATTCGCGGGGCCGGGCCCGACTTCTGCGCGGGCGCCGATCTTCACGAAATCGCCGCCTCCCAGCGCGAAGGGCCCGAAGCCGGCTTGGCGGCGGCGCAGGAGCTGGGGGACGTGTTCATGCGGATGCGGCGCATGCCGAAGCCCGTCGTGGCGGTGGTGACCGGGCGGGCGCTGGCGGGCGGTTGCGGGCTGGCCACGGCCTGCGACCTCGTGCTGGCCCGGGAGGACGCGCAGTTCGGGTACCCCGAGGTGCGCCTCGGGTTTGTGCCTGCGATGGCGATGGCGTTGCTGCGGCGCAAGGTCGGCGAGTCGGCGGCCTTCGACCTGGCGGTTCGCGGAAAGATCCTGGACGCGGGCCGGGCGGCGGCGGTCGGCTTGGTCAACGAGGTGTTGCCCCGCGAGGGCTTCGAGGACGGGGTGCGGGGCTATCTGGAGGAGTTGGCGACGCGGCCTCCGGTCGTGGCCGGACTGGCCAAGCGGCTGTTCTACGGCCTCGACGGGGTCGCGCTCGAGGAGGCGATCGCGCGCGGCGCGGAAGTGAACGCGCTCGCCCGGCTCACCAGCGAGTGCAGAGAGGGCGTGGCTGCGTTTCTGGCAGCCAAGAAAGGGGACTAGCAGGCATGTTTCGCGCATCCCGAACGACGGCGGCCGATGGAGACGACATGTTCTTGCGCTGGAAGGTTTGGGCGTTCGTGGCGGGTTCGGGCTTGGCAGTGGCCGGGCTGACGACGCAGAACGAGTGGTTGCTGTGGAGCGCGATCGCCGTGCTCTTCGTCGGCATGGGGTTGCGCTTCGCAGGACGATGGAAGGCGCGACCCCGGCATCCGACGTCCCCGGAGCCGCAAGGGGCCGGCTCGAGCGAGACGAAGAGGCGACCGGAATGACGCCACCGCATCCCGACCCGCGCATCTTTCGGCAGTACGACATTCGCGGCGTCGTGGGCGTCGATCTCGACGCCGGCGTCGCCCGGTCGGTCGGCCGAGCCTACGGGGCCGAACTCCGAGGGCGCATCGACGGCAGCGCCGCCAAGGTCGTGGTGGGCCGGGACAACCGTCCTTCGTCCCCCGAACTGGCGGCGGCGTTGGTGGACGGACTCCGGTCGGCCGGATGCGCCGTGACGGACCTGGGCACCGTGCCGACGCCGGTCGCCTACTTCAGCGAACGCGAATTCGCAGCCGACGGCTCCATTCAGATCACCGGGTCGCACAATCCGCCGGAATACAACGGCATCAAGATGACGATGGGCGCTCGGTCGGTTCATGGCCCCGCCGTGCAAGCCCTCCTGCGGCGGATCCGCGAGGCGGACTACCGCCCCGCGGCCAGCGAAGGCGCGAGGGTTGCGGCCGCGGCGGGACCGCCGGGAGACATGGCGGCGTCTGCGGCCAAGCCGCAGCAAGACGTAGCGCCTGGGGCTAGGCCGCCGGGAGACGCAGCGCCTGGGGAGTGCCAGCCTCCAGGGACTTGGCCGGGAAGCGGGGCCGGGGGCGCCTACGCGCAGGTCGATCCGTTGCCGGCCTACGTGGCGGACTTGGCGGCGCGTTTTCGCGTCCCGTCCAAGGGGCCGGGTGGCGCGCCAGGCTCGGGCGCTGGGCTGCACCTGGGCCCGAAGATCGTGGTCGACTGCGGCAACGGGGCGGCCGCGGTGGTGGCGGTCGAGCTGCTGGAAGCGGTCGGGGCCGAGGTCGTTCCGCTCTACTGCGAGTCGGACGGCACCTTTCCCAACCACCATCCGGATCCCACGGTGGCCGAGAACGTGCGAGACCTCGCGGACAAGGTTCTGGAGCATCGCGCGAGCGCGGGCATCGGGTTCGACGGGGACGCGGACCGCATCGGCGTGGTGGACGACCGGGGCGAGATGGTCCGGGGCGACATGTTGCTGCTCCTGTTCGGGCTGGAGCTGCTACGCCTCCGGGGTCCGGGGGGCCGCCTGGTGTTCGACATCAAGTGCTCGCAGATCCTGGCCGACGAGTTTGCGAAGGCCGGGGGCGTGCCGGTCATGTGGAAGACGGGCCACTCCTTGATCAAGGAGAAGATGAGAGAGACGGGCGCATTGCTGGCCGGCGAGCTGTCGGGCCACATCTGCTTCGCCGACGAGTACCTGGGCTTCGACGACGCCCTGTACGCGGCCTGTCGTCTCGTGCGGATGTTGCGCTCGTCGGATCGGCCGCTCTCGGCGATGACGGCCGCCCTGCCCGTTTCGGCCTCCACGCCGGAACTGCGCATTGAAGTGCCGGAGGACGAGAAGTTCGAGATCGTGGAGAGAGCCCGCGAACGCTTTTCAGCGACCCACGAAGTGGTTGCGCTGGACGGCGTGCGCGTCGTTTTCGACGACGGATGGGGGCTGATCCGCGCCTCCAACACGCAGCCCGTGATCGTGGCGCGCTACGAAGCCGGCACGAAGGCCCAGCTGGCGGACATCCGCGGGGTCATGGAGGACTGGCTGCGCAACCAGGGCGTGGAGGTCTGACGCGCCGCTCGGACCGGGGCCAACAAGGGGGCCTATGCCAAGACCGGGTCAGAAGCTCGGGACCACGGCGGAGCCCAGCGTCTCCACACGCATGGTCTCTTCCACCCAGTAGGGCTCGCCGTACCGGCGGCGGATCAGCGCTCCGTACTTGGCGTGGACGCACCGAACTTGGTCCATCAGGGGTCGGTCGCCCGCCGGCAGGGCCTCGCCCATGCCCGCGACGCCTTCGAACTGCGAGCCGTAGGCCTCGAGCGCGGCAATCTTGCGGTCCATCTGGGCCGTCACGTCGACGACGAAGGCCGGCTTGGCGTCTTCTTCGCGGAAGGCGAGGGCGTGCACGATCTTGTGCGGACGGTGCGGCTCTCCAGCGCAGCGGAAGTTCCCGAGGCCGGCCAGGAAGGACGCCTCGCGCACGAGCCGGGCGGCGGCGGCGTGGTCCGGATGCCTTCCTCGCGTCCAATGGGTCACCACGACGCGAGGCCGCAGCTCCCGCAGCAACTCGGCGACCCTGGAGCGCGACTCCAGGTCGTTGGCCAGCCTCGCATCGGGAAGGCCTGCGCACCGGCGCACTGCCAGTCCCATGATCTCTGCGGCGGCGGCCGCCTCGCGGGCCCGAACCTCGGGCGTGCCGCGCGACCCGGCTTCGCCCGCCGTCAGGTCGAGCACGCCAGTTCGCTCGCCGGCGTCGCCGGACTTGATCAGCGCACCGCCGCAAAGCATTTCAGCGTCGTCCGGATGCGCCATTGCCGCCAGCACATCCAGTGGTTCCGTCATTCGTACCGAAGCGCGTCGACCGGGTCCAGCTTGGAGGCACGCATGGCCGGCAGCAACCCGAACAGGATTCCCGTCGAGGCGGCTGTTCCGATGGCCGCAAACACCGACCAAAGCGGGATGCGCGCGGGCAACGGGGTGGTTGCGGCGATGATCTGGGACAAGCCCCAGCCGGCCAAGAGTCCGGTGGCCCCGCCCACGACCGTCAGGAGCGACGCCTCGATCAGAAACTGCCACAGTATCTCGCGCCGAGTCGCGCCCAACGCCTTGCGGACGCCGATCTCGCGCGTCCGCTCGGTCACGGAAATCAGCATGATGCCGATGACGCCTATTCCACCCACCATCATGCCCACGGAAGACAGCCCGACGATGGCGAGGAAGAACGCCCGGGTCAGGTCGTTGAAGAAGTCCACCATCTGGTTCGACCGGACGACGGCGAAGTTGTTGTCCTCGTCGGGGCCCAGGCCACGCATCGACCGCAGCGCCGAGACGATCTGGTGCTCGGCCTCTTCGGAGGCGCCCGGCTTGGGCACGACCTGAAGGTTGATGAACGAAAAGCGCTCCCTGGCCTTCAAGCGCAAGTCGGCCGTGGTGTACGGAACAATGGCGGTGTGCGGCTGCGAGTCCCCGAACACGTTGTCCGTGGGCTTGAATACGCCCACGACCGTGAATCTCTCGTTGGCTGCCCGCCTGCCCGCATTGACGCGCACGCGCTTGCCGATCGGATCGGCTTGGCCGAACAACGACTCGGCCAACTTGTCGGTGACCACGACGACGCGGCGCGCGTCCCGGACGTCCGCGTCCGTGAAGTCCCGGCCGGCGACGAGTTCGCCGGCCGTGTAGTCTATCCACCCAAGCGAAGTCGCTGCCCAGCCGACGTTGCTGACCCAGTCGGAGTCGTACCGCAACTGTGCGCCGAATTGGAATCCTGGAATCGCGTTGGAGACCGCGGGGAGGCTCTGCAGGCGGGCGATCTCGCGTTCGGTCAGTTGGGGCCGGTCCCACCAGGAAGGCCCGCCGCCGGTCATCGCGGCGCGGACTTCGCTCATGTCGAAGGGCATGACGACGAAGTTGTCGGGACCCATGACCTCGATCCCGCTCAGCACTTCGGTGCGCATGCCGGTGATCAAGGCGGCGATGGTCACCACCACGCCGGCTCCTACTCCGACTCCCAGGACGGCCAGAGCCGCGCGCAACCAGTTGGCCCCAAGCGCGTTGACCGCGATGCGGAGCCCTTCCTTGAGCACCCGCGCACCTGTGGCTACTCCGCCCAGCACGCTACTCGTACCTCAGCGCGGCGACGGGATCCAGCCTCGCCGCTCGTGCCGCAGGATAGACCCCCGACGCCACTCCGACGCCCACGCCCAAGGCGATTCCGAACCCGATCCACTTCGCCGCAACGGCGACCGGCAACGGAGACACCGCGCCCACGAGCAGGGTGAGCGCGGAGCCGACGCCCGCCCCGATGATGGCGCCCGTGCTGGACAACGTGACGGCCTCGATCAGCACTTGGATCAGAATGTCGTGGCGGCGGGCCCCGATGGCCTTCCGGATACCGATTTCCCGCGTGCGCTCCATGACGGTGACGAGCATGATGTTCATGATCACGATTCCTCCCACGACAAGCGAGATTGCGACCAGTCCCGGCAAGGCCACGAAGAGGACGTTGCTGATCCGGTCCCAGAACGCGAGCGAAGCTTCAGCGGTCTGGGCGCCGAAATTGTTCAAGTCGGCAGGCCGCAGCTGCCGCCGCACCCGCATGATTTCCACGATCTGCTCGCGCAACGGTTCCACGAACTCCGGCGCCTCCGCCATGGCCACGATCTCGTCGACCACTCCGTGGTAGTTGAGGAAGGTTCGGACGGGCGAACGCGCCGGGGCGACGGCGAGGTTGTCCAACGACTGGCCCAGGAACGATCCCTGTTCCTCCAAGACGCCGACCACCCGGTACGGGAAGCCTCGAATGCGAACGACTTGCCCGAGAGGGTCGAGGCCCTCGAAGAGCACGTCGGCCGTGCCAGCGCCCAGCACGACGACCGGCACGCCCTGCGTCTCCTCCACGGAGCTGAACACCCTGCCTGCGTCCGGCCTCCAATTACGGATCGCGAACATCTCGGCCGTTGCCCCTATGATCCGGACGTTCTCCACCTTCATGCCCCGCGACGACTCCACCTCGCCGGATCTGTCCGACTCCGCTCCGACCGTCGCGGGCAGCGTGATGCGCTCCCGCAAGTGGTCCATGTCGTCGTACGTCAGGGCGGGGGCCCGAGCCCAGGCGCGCCACTGCTCGTCCGACGCGTCCACCACGTTCCAAGGTGCTCGCCTGACCGTCACGTTGTGCACTCCGAACACCTTCTCGGTCAGAGTGCCGCGCACATAGCGGTCCATGCCCTCCACGATGCCCACGACGACGACCAGGAACATGACGCCGACGATCACGCCGAGGAGACTGAAGAAGCTCTTGAGCTTCTGACTTTTCATCTGGCTCCCGGCGAGACGCACGCCCTCGAGAATCCTCACGTCGCTCGGACCCTCAGTTGCCGCTGTCCGGCGCGGTCGCCAGGGCGTCGATGCGGCGGACCTGGTCGCCGTTCGACAACGTGCGCACGATCCGGTAGGGGCCGCTCACCACCGTGTCTCCTTCGGCGAGCCCGGACAACACCTCGAAGTATTCGTTGCCGGTGATTCCCGTCTCCACCCGCGTGAAGGAGACCATGCCGTCCCGTACGACGAAGACGCCTTCGACCGGCTCCACGTCTTCCAACAAGGCCTCTTGCTCCCTTGCGCTTGCCGCCTCTCCGCCTTCCTCTCCTTCTCCCTCTTCGCCTTCGTCCTCGTCCTCGTCCTCCGGTTCGCGCACGGTCAGCGCGATGATCGGAATGCTCAGCTGGTCGTCGCGCGTGGCCGTGACGACGTCGGCGGTCGCCGAGAGGTCGGGCCGCAGCTCCACGTCGGCCTCTTGAAGTGTGACCACGACTTCGAAGTCGATGGTCGGCGTCTGTCCCGAGCCGGCGGACTGGGAGGGGGAGCGGATGGCGCTGTTGCCGATTTCCGTGACCCTGCCAGGGAACTCGCGGCCAGGAAAGGCGTCGAGCTCCACCACGGTGCTGTCCCCCAAGGAGATCGAGGGCACGTCGGTCTCGTCCACCTCCAGGACGACTTCCATCACCGAGAGGTCGGAAACCGTCAGCACCAAGCTGCCCGGGTTGTTCATCGTTCCCACGATCACGGTCTCGCCCTCTTCGACGTTGAGCCTCGTGATCTTTCCGTCGATCGGCGCCTGGATGACGGTCTTGCTCAGGTCTTCCTGCGCCTCCGCCACGGCCGCCTCGGCCTGGCCGACTCCGAACTCGGCCGACTCCAGGCTGGCGCGCAGAACGTCGCGATCCGTCACCGCGTTCTCCAGCTCCTGGCGGCTGACGAGAAGGGAATCGCGCGCGTGCAGCGAGGCGAGCCTGTCGGCCTCTCGTTCCGACCTCGTGAAGTTGGCCCGGGCCTGAGCAACCGACGTGCCGGCTTGGTTGAACGAAGCCTCGTTGCGGTCGAGGCTTGCCCGGAAGCGGCGCGGATCGAGGCGGAGCAGGACTTGGCCGGCCACGACCTCGTCGCCTTCCTCGATCAGCAGCTCGGTGACCCGGGCCGAAATGTCCGAGCTGATGTCCACCTTGCGCCGGGCACGGACGTTGCCGCTGGCCGTGATGGTCTCGACGAGGTCGCGCTTGGCGACGACATCCATGCGAACGGCCTGCCCGGTCTCGCGCCCCGAACGGCTGACGGCGGTGAGGGTTGCAAGGACGCCGACACCGGCGATGGCTATGACGATCTTCGTTCTGGTCTTCATGATGGCGTTACGGGGTCCTCAGGGGGGCGCCGACCGTGGCTTCGAGGTCGGCGACGGCGTCGTGGTAGGCGAAGACGGAATAGATCCGCTCGCGATCGGCCCTGGCCTTGGCCGTCTGGGCTTCCGCGAGTTCCAGGAAGTTGGAGAACCCCAAACGGTAACGTTCGCGGGCCAGCCGGAGCTGGTCGTCCGCGAGGGACTGGTTCTGCTCTTCGATCAGTGCGGTCGCGTAGGACGTGCGAACGAGTTCGAGTTCCGCCTCGACGTTGGCCCGGGTCGCGAGTTCCTGTTGCACCCGCCTGTGCCGCGAGTCGCTCAGCGCGGCGCGCGCGCTCTCGACTCCGCGTTGTCGAGACAAGCCCTGGAACACGGGAATCGAAATCGACATGCCCACCGAAGGCGGCGACCTGGTGAAGTCGAACGGAAACGCGTCGTTGCCGGCCCGAATCGCCGCCAGCACCGACTCGGGCGTGCCGAGCCCCGAGCAGTCCCGGGGAGGCAATGGCCGCGCCAACCGGGAGAAGAGGTCGTTCTGCGCCTGGCAGTTTCTCATGGCGGCCTCGCCCGCCGCCACCGCCCGCGCTTCCTGCGAGGCGGTGCTGCTCGCCTGCTGGGCGAACCCCGAGAAGCCGGTGGAGATCGAGAGGGAAGGGAAGTAGGCCGAGCGGGCGCTGCGCACGTCGTAGCGAGCCGACGCTACGTCGGCCACGGCCGCGCGGATGTCCGGATTTCCCGCCAGCGCCAATTCTACCAGCTCGGCCGCGACCCACATGGGCTCCGCCAGGGCGAAGGTCGTCTCGAGCTCGGGCTCGGCGCCGAGGTCGGCGCCCACCACCACCAGCAGCCGCAACCGCGTCGTCCGCACCTGCGCCTGCGACCGCAGCAGCGTGACCCGGGCGCGGCCTACGTTCACCTCCGCCTGCCGGACGTCGATGGCGTTGCCCGACCCGACCTCCATCCGCCCCTCGGCCAAGCGCAGGTTGAGTTCCGCGTTCTCGAGCTCCTGCTCCGCGACGGCGCGCGCTTCGATCTCGCGAAGGACGGCCAGGTACGCTTTGGTGACGTCGCGGCGCAGGCTGTTCTCCGCCGCGACCACGCGAGCCTGCACCGCGTCGCGGTTTCGCTTGGCCTGTCCGGTGGCGAAGAGCTTCTGGCCGCTCACCGAGAAGCTCAGACCCAAGTTGTAGGAGCTGGTCAGGTACGACGGCTGCCCCGTCACGCCCAGCTGGTTGGCGGTGATGGTGCCGAACCGCTCCTCGCCGGAGCCGCGCCAGGAGACGGACGAACTCGCGGAGGCGGACGGAATCCAGTCGCCGTAGGCCGAGCGCACGTTCCAGTCGGCGACGCCCACGTCGTTTCTCTGGGCCAGGATGTTCGGGTTGTTCCGAAATGCGACCTCGAGCGCCTCGGCCAGCGAGAGCGAGCCGGGCACGCGCTCCTGGCCCGCCAAGCCGAGCGGGGCCGCAGTCAGCGCGCAGGCCGCCGCCAGCGGCGTCAATGCCAAGCGAGCCGCCGACGCGGCCTCCCGCCTCCACGAGAGCCGGGCCGTCCATGCACGCCGGGCTCGCGAGGACGATTGCCACCCCCCGGCGCCGGTCTTCCGTCGTCTTCCATTCATCTACTTGATCGCTTCCTTTCTGGTCGTTCGCGCGGGGCTTTTCCGCTTTGTCCGGCCAAGCGCCCCCATCCCTTACGCGAAGGGCGCCGTTTGCGTTTCGGCGGCCCGGTCGTCCGCAGTGGGGTTCCTCAGCTGCTACGGGTCCGTTGCGCCAAGAAGCCTTGCGCCGGGACCGCCACCTGCACCAGGCGGCCGCCTCCGTCGAACCAGGCCGACCGGGCGGATTCGCCTGTGCCCATGCGAACGCGGGTGGCGTCGACGGTCTCGTCGCCGACGCGAATCGTCTCCGGAACCACGTCCAGTTCCATGGCGTCGTCCTCTCGGCGGGCAAGGGGCGCCACCGCGTGCAGGACGCCGCTTGCCGAGCCGGCCAGAACGGGCGCCAGAACGAAGTAGTGGTGCGCCATGCCGTCGTCCAGGACGACCGTGGAAGGCCGGGCCCGGTATTCCCTCACCTCTTCGCCCCACGGGCCGGTCAACCGCGAGTCGAGGGCGCCGTCCGCCCTAGCCGCCACGTACACGGCCGCCGTGTCCGGGCCGGTCACGGACGCCTGGTAGACGTTCAGGCGCAGGTCGGAGCCGACGAGATCCAAAAACGTCGTCACGGTTCGCCCGTTGCGCAGGGTGAGCGTTCCGCGGGCCCGGGCGCCGGAACCCGAACGCTGAACGACGAACTCTTCTTCGCCTGCTTCTTCGCCGTTGATGGAGATGCGAAACGTGCCCCGGTCGGGCAGTTGGCCGGCCAAGGCGGCGGCGCTGGAGAAGGACAGACAGAGGAAGGCGCTCGCGAGGCAGGCGCGCCGTGCGGGAAAGCCGTTCATTATCCTTGAACATAACCAGCATGCTACAGCGCGCGAGGCCATGTGGACATGAAGAGACCCTCGCCCGCCAGCGCCGCGAAGGGACTGAGCCGGTTCGGCCCCGTGCGCTGGGTGGGCGGCTCGAAAAGCGGATCGGGTCTGTTGCTCTGGGCCGGGTGCCTGTGCTTGTTCATGTGGGCCCGGTTCGAGTCGTTGTGGATTCTGGTGGCCGGGGTTGCCGTGGTCGCCTGCGCTGCCGCGTCGGGGACGGGCCGCCGCCACTTGGCGTCGGTGGTCGCGTTGGCGGCCGGGTTGCTGGCGGGGTTCGTCGTCGACTCCCGCGACTACCGCTTCCAGGAAGGCTGGGACAGCCACTGGGATGAACGGCGGACGAGCGTCGCGGACCGGGTTCGCGGGGAGTTCGACGACGTCGTTTCGCGAGGCGGCGCAGCAGCGGACCGGCTCGCGGCGGCGGCCGCCTTGACGCGTACGCGAGAGGCGTTGCGCGACTCGGCCGGCGCGGTCTTGAGAGAGGCCGGCGCCACGGCCGTCGCGGTGTTCGGCGAAGACGGGCGTCTCCGGGCTTGGGAGGGCCGGCACCGGGGCCGGCTTCCGTTGGACGAACTGGACGGGGAGGTTCCGGTCGTGTTCGGCGGCACGCCCCTGTTCTCCTACCTCTACTTCGTCGAGGCGGCGCCCGGGGGGAGGGGCACGGCCGTAGTTGCATGGCTGGTTCGAACGGAGTTGCCCGCGTCCCTCTCGCAGGGCCGGGAAGACTTGTTCTCCCGCATGGAGGAGAGGACCGGCGAGCGCCTCCGCGTGGTCCACGACGAAGGCGTCCCCGGCCCCGGCGAGTTCGTCGTCGAGTGGCCTGGCGGCAGTCTTCGCGCCGCCGTGGAAGAGCCGGAGATCGCGGTCCGGCGGGCCGAGAGACGGCGCGCCTGGGTGGCGGGGGCCCTCGCTCTCGCGGGCGTAGTGTGGTTGCTGCAGTCCGCGGGCGCGCCTCGCCGGCAGCTGATGCTGTCGGTCGGACTGCTGTTCGCGGCCGCGGCTCTGGCGCCGCTGCACGTCGTGACCGGCATGCCCCAGTTGGCGAATTCCGCCTTCTTCACGTTGCCGGGCCCGGTTCCCGCGACGCTCGGACGCTTCCTGCTGCTGGCGGCGGCCGCCTCGCCGCTCGTCGTCTTGGCCGCCCCCGCCCGAAGCGGGCCGGCGGTGCGGTGGGGCGTCGTGGCCGTCTTGGCTGCGGGCCTTCCGCTCGGCCTTTCGTGGTTCGCCGCAGCCGGGTCCCTGGAACTGCTCGCCGGAGAAAGGACGGGATGGATCGCCTACCAGCTCGGCCTGACCCTCCTCTTCGCGCTGGCCGCCGGCTTCCTCTTCGCGCTGCGCGAACGGTCGATGCTTCCGGACGCGCCCGGGGGCAACGCGCGGCGGACCCCGGCCGGCCGCCGAGGCGGCTCGGTCTCCTGGGGCTTGATTGCCGCCGGGGCCGCGTCGGCGGCGCTCCTGGCCTTCGTCGTGGCCGTGGGGGGCAGGGAAGGCTCGCCGGCGCCCGCCGGGTTGGCGGCCGCTTGGGCGGCGCCCGCTCTTCTGATGGTCCGGGGGCTTGCGCGCGGACGGGACCGGCTGTCCTTCGCCGGTTGGTTCTGCGCGGTTTGGTTGGCCGCCACCGCCGCCCTCTCCTTCACGTGGGTCCAGCGCACGGAGGCGCGCAAGGCCGTCGCGGATCAGCAGATCCGGCGACTGGGCGTCTTGTTCGAGACAGCGGGGGACTCCGTGCTCGCCGGATTCTCGCAACGCGCGCTCCAACTGGAAGGCGCGGGCGTTGCCGACGTGGACTTGCTCTACGGGGCGTGGACGTCCCGCGAGCCGGCCGCGCAAGGCGTCCCCGTCTTCCTGACGCTGTGGTCCGCGGCGGACGCTCCGCTGCGAGACCTCCGCCTTGGCGTCCAGGGAGCCCGCCCCGGGGTTCTCGACCGCACCCTCCCGGTGCTGCGGGCCAACGGGACGCACGAGTACTACGACTTCAACGAGATCGGCGTGCACCACTTGGCCGTCGTGGCGCTGCCGGAGGGAAGGCTGTTGACGGCCGCGGTTCCGCCGCGCCGAACCGTCGTCGCCCAACCAGTCGGAGGGCCGTTGCTCTCTCCGGCCCAGACGGGCGGCCAGCAGGAGTTTCTCACGCTCGCCCGCGCCCTGCCCTCCGCCCCCAACGGCCTGGGCCGCCCGGCGACGTGGAGCCGCAACGAGGAGGGCTGGCTGGCCGAGGCGTTCGCCCTCTACCCGGACGGCGTCCATGCCGTCTCCTATACGCTCAGCATCCCCAACGTGTGGGTGATGATCGCCCGCGCCACGCTGCTCGTGGGGCTGAACTGCGCCGTGCTGTCGGCGTTGTGGCTGGTGGGGGCGGGCCTGCTGGGCGTCCGGTTTTCGATGCCCGTCGACTGGCGGAGCCTCTTCAAGTCCTTTCGCGCCCGCGTGACGTGGACCCTCTTCGGCTTCTTTCTGCTCTCCGCCGCCATCTTCGGGACGCTCGACTACCGCACGCTCGCCGGAGCTTCGGAGCGAACCGCCGCCGCGCTGGCCGAACGAGCCGTGAGCGAGGCGGCGCAACGGTACCGCGAGCGCGGAGGCTCCTTCGATTCGCTGGGCGGCCGCAGCGGCGCCGATCTGCTGGAGTACCGCGACGGCGGCCTGGCCCGGAGTTCGGCCTCGGACCTCGCCGATCTGGGGCTCTACGAAGGCTGGGTGGACCCGGACATCTACTCCGCGTTGCGGGCAGGCCGGCGTTTGCGGGCGTCCAGGGTCGCCGAGCTGGGGCAGTGGCAGTACGTCGTGGCTTACCAGCGCTTGCCGGACGGGGGCGTCTTGGCCTCGCCAGTGTCGTTGCGGGCGGGCGCCGCGGCGTTGCGGATGCGCGACGTGGTGCATCTGCTCGGATTCGCGGTGGTGATCGGGCCCATCCTGTCGCTGGCGCTGGCTCTCTTCGTCGGCAGAGCTCTGACGCGGCCCATGCAGACTCTCCAGGTCGCCTCGGAGCGGGTCGGAAGCGGCAACTTGGCCGTCCACCTTCCCGAGGACCGGGTGGACGAGTTCGGATCCGTGTTCGCCGCCTTCAACCGCATGGTGTTGCGCCTGGGCGCCGCCCGCCGGGAACTGCTTCGCACGACCCGCCGAACCGAAGCCATCGTCGATGCCGCCGCGACCGCCGTGATCGCCATGGACACGGAGGGCAAGGTGACCGTGGCCAACCCCCAGGCCGAATCCCTGCTGTCCGTTCGGCTCGCGGTGGGCGAGGCGCTGCCGGAAGACTCGGGCCGCGGAGCGGAGCTTGCGCGATGGCTGGACGGCTACCGCGGCGGCGAACCAGCCGAGTCGTCCACCGACTTCAAGTGGGGCGACCGCAGAATTCGCGGGCGGGCGCGGCGGATCGTGCACGAGGGGCATGTGGGCGGCGTCGTGGTCAACTTGGAGGACGTCACCGACGAGCTGCGGGGCGAACGCATCCTGGCCTGGGGGGAGATGGCGCAGCAGGTCGCCCACGAGGTCAAGAATCCGCTGACGCCCATGAAGTTGTCCGTCCAGCAGGTCCTGCGCGCCTGGGGAGACAAGCGCCGAGACTTCGCCCGCATCTTGGAAGAGAACGCCAACGCCGTGCTCAGGGAGATCGACAGGCTGGCCTCGATCGCGCGGAGCTTCTCCCGGCTGGGGACGCCGGGGCCGGCCGCCGCGGGGCCCGTCGCGCCTGTGGATGCCGGCGCGGTGGTGCTGGAGGTGTTGGACCTCTACAGGGGGGGCGAAGACCACATTCGAGTGGTGGGGGACTTGGCGCCCGGCTTGCCCAAGGCCTTGGTGCGGCCCGACGAGCTCAAGGAGGTTCTGCTCAACATCTTGGAGAACTCGCGCTCGGCCATGCCGAAGGGCGGCGTGATCCAAGTCCGGGCAAGCGCCCGCGGCGGGCCCGAGCCCGCGTTGGACATCGTCGTGGAAGACGAAGGGCAGGGCATCCCGGCGGAGCTGTTGTCCCGCGTCTTCGAGCCGCAGTTCTCCACCCGGTCCAAGGGCGCGGGACTGGGACTCGCGATCGTGAAGAGGCTGGTGGACTCCTGGGGAGGCGCCGTCGAGCTGGCCAGCGAGCCGGGTCGCGGCACGACGGTCGTCGTTTCGCTGCGAGCCGTCGAGAGCGCCAGCGGCGCGGCTTCGGCCCCCGCCTCGCTCGCCGCGGAGGAATAGGGGCGGTGTTCGCCTTGTCGGCCGCCTCCCGAAGCCCCCCCGCCGCGAAGGACTAGGGCCCCCCGCGCTCCACGGTCGGACTTCGCGGACTGCGGGTCAGGCCTCGCGGGCTGCAGGGCTGGGCCTCGTGGATCGTGGGCCGCGTCTGCGGGTCAGGCTTCGCGGACTTCCCTTGCCAGGTCCGACATGGCCTGCCGGGCGTCGCCGAAGAACATCATGGTGTTCTCGCGGTAGAACAGGTCGTTGTCGATGCCCGCGAAGCCGGCGCTCAAGGACCGCTTCATCACGATCACGGTCCGCGCCCGGTCCACGTCGAGAATGGGCATCCCGGCGATGGCCGACTGCGGATCCCGGGCGGCGGGATTGACCACGTCGTTGGCGCCCACCACCAGGACGACGTCGGTTCCGTCGAACTCCGGGTTCACCTCGTCCAGGTCCAGGAGCCGGTCGTAGGGCACGTCGGACTCCGCGAGCAGCACGTTCATGTGTCCGGGCATGCGTCCCGCGACCGGGTGGATCCCGAACCGGACGGTCACGCCGCGCTCATCGAGCAGGTCGCAGACCTTCTTGAGTTCGTGCTGCGCCTGGGCGACCGCGAGTCCGTAGCCGGGCACCACCACGACCGAGCCCGCATACGCGAGCACCATGGCGGCCTGTTCGGCGTCCACGTCGCGAACGGGCCGCCGCCCCGCTTCGACGCGCGTCGCGGTGTCGGCCGCGGCCCCGAATGCGCCGAAGGCCACGTTCGCGAGCGAGCGGTTCATCGCCTTGCACATCAGCTGCGTCAGGATCAGTCCGGAGGCGCCGACGAGCGCCCCGGCGATGATCAGGATCATGTTGCCCAGCACGAAGCCGGTCGCGGCGGCGGCCAGTCCCGAATAGGAATTCAGCAGCGAAACCACCACGGGCATGTCGGCGCCGCCGATCGGCAACACCAGCAGGACGCCCAGGACTAGAGCCGCTCCGGCCAGCGCGACATACATCTGTGGGTTCGGATCGCCCGCCGCCAACGCGGCCCCGGCCACGAGAATCCCTGCGAACAACACCGCGTTCGCCGTCTTCTGCAACGGATACGTCACCGCGGCGCCGGTCACGATCCCTTGCAGCTTCCCGAAGGCGACGAAGCTCCCCGACAGAGTCACGGCGCCGATGAGCGTGCCGAGAACGATCGTCGCCCCGTCGCCGACGGCCACGGCCCCTCCGCCGAGCCTCATGAACTCCGCGCCGGCCACGGCCGCCGACGCTCCGCCCCCGAGCCCGTTGAAGACCGCCACCAGCTGCGGCATGGCCGTCATCCGGATCGTTCTCGCGAGGAAGCCCCCCGCCAGGGCGCCCAAGAGGACGGCCCCCGCGACCGAAGGCCAGTTGAGGACTTGGTTCTCCAGCAGGGTGACGACCACGGCGACGAGCATGGCCAGCGAAGCCCGGGCATTGCCGGCGCGAGCCGTGGCCGGCGAAGAGAGCTGCTTGATGCCCGAGACGAAGAGGAACGCGGAGGCCAGCAGGGCCAAGTGAGCTATGACGGCGGTGTTCATGTCGCCTCAGTCCTTCCTGAACATCCGCAACATGCGGTCGGTCACCATGAACCCGCCCACCACGTTGACGGTGGCCATGGCGATGCCCGCGGCGCCCAGCCACTTGACCACGGGCGTGTTCGCTTGGCCCGCCACCACCAGCGCGCCGACGACGGCGATGCCGGAGATCGCGTTGGCCCCTGACATGAGGGGAGTGTGCAGGGTAGGGGGCACCTTGGAGATGACTTCCTTCCCGGCCAGGGTGGCCAATACGAACACGTACAGGCCGATCATCATTTCGCTCATGAATTCGCCTCCGCGGCGGGATGGGGCGCCTCGTCCAGGCCGGGGCCTCCGGCCTCCGGGTCGTCGCCGTCCGGCTGGACTTCCTCTTCGGTGCGTGGAGTCGCGCAGGTGGCGGTCGTGATCTCGTCGGCGTAGTCCGGCGCGCCGCTGCTCGGGAACACGTGGCCGACGAACTCGGCCAAATTGCGCGCGTACATGGAACTCGCGTGGAAAGCCAATCGGGAAGGGAGGTTCGCCGGTCCCATGACCGCGACGCCCCCGTGCACAGTGGTCTCGCCGTGCTGGGACAGCTCGCAGTTGCCGCCGGTCTCGGACGCCAAGTCCACGATCACGCTCCCCGGCCGCATGGAGGAGGCCATCGGCGCCGTAATCAGCATTGGGGCCGGCCTGCCCGGGATCTGCGCCGTGGTCACGACCAAGTCGGTCTCGGGCAACTGTGCACCGATCAGGGCGAGTTCGCGTTCATGCTGCTCCCCGGACAGGGCCTTGGCGTAGCCGCCCTCGTCTTCGGCGTCCTCGTCCATCTCCGCCTCCAGGAACGTGGCGCCGAGGCTCTCCACCTGCTCCTTGACGGCGGAGCGCACGTCGAACGCCGACACCACGGCGCCCAGCCGGCGCGCGGTGGCGATAGCCTGCAGGCCGGCCACGCCCGCTCCCAAGACCAGCGCCTTGGCGGGGCGGATCGTGCCGGCCGCGGTGGTCAGCATGGGCAGGAAGCGCGTCATGCCGCCGGCGCCGAGCAGCACGGCCAGATACCCCGCGACCGTGGCCTGCGACGACAGCACGTCCATCTTCTGCGCCCGCGTGATGCGCGGAATGCGCTCCACCGCGAAGGCCGTCACGTCCTTGGCCGCCAGCGCCTCGACCACTTCGGGCGAGCCGCTGTGCCCCAGGTGGCTCACCAGGAACGACCCCGGGGGCAACGCGGCGATCTCGGCCGCCGACGGCGGCTGCACCTTGAGCACGAGGTCGGCGCCGTCCAGCAGGCTGTCCAGGTTCGGGCGCACGTCCACGCCGGCCTCCCTGTACTCGGCGTCCGAGAAAGAGGCGGCCGCGCCTGCGCCCGACTGGATGCTCAGCAACGCACGCCGGTCGCCGTAGAAGCGCACCGCCCCCGGCGTAAGGGCAACCCGTTTTTCGCCGGCGCGGGTCTCCGCCATGACTGCGATCCTCATTTGACTCCGACGACCTCCTGGTTCGAGAAACCGCAACATAATGCGCGGTGTTCGCGCCGCTCGCCAGCCGCCGGCCTCGCGGCCGCCGGTTGGTCCAAGGAGCCGCCGCGGTCTCGGCGCCGCCCGATTGCCGGCCTTGGCGCCGTCCCCCGGGAGGGTTCGCAACCCCTCACGCACGTCCAAGCACTCCAACCTCGGCGCCATCGCCCGGGGGGCGGTCCAGCGGTTCTCGCGCCGTCCGCGGGCCGTCCCCGCGGGCTGTCCCATCCAGCCATTCGCCTGTCCCGGCCAGCGGCTTACGATTGGGGCCGTACCGCAACCGGAGGCCGCGAGGACATGCTGGCAGTCGTTCAATCCTATTGGGTGCACGGGGTCGAAGGGCTGCCTGTGAGGGTCGAGGTCAAGGTGCAGAAAGGGTTGCCCGTCTTCACCGTGGTGGGCTTGCCCGCGGGCGCCGTCCGGGAGGGCAAGGAGCGCGTCTTCGCGGCGCTGGCGCAGGCCGAGATGCCGCTGCCGCCCCGGCGGGTGACGGTCAACTTGGCGCCCGCCGACTTGCCGAAGTCCGGATCCGGATTCGACCTGCCCATCGCGGTGGGCCTCCTCGCGGCCCACGGCCAACTCCCGGTGCACGCCCTCGAGGGTGCCGGCTTCGTGGGCGAACTGGGTCTGGACGGATCCGTGCGGCCGGTGCGTGGCGCCATCGCGCTGGCCATGAGCTGCCGCGCCGCCGGCACGAAGCGCCTCTTCGTTCCTCTGGGCAACGCCCGCGAAGCCGGGGCCGTGCCGGGCGTGGAGGTGGTCGGCGTCGTCGCGCTGAAGGACCTCGTCGGCGGGTTGCGGAGGGGCGAATCGCAGTGGCCCGCGCTTCCACGGGCCGCCTCCCGCAGACCCGCGCAACCCGATATGCGGGACGTGCGCGGACAACAGCTGGGCAAGCGGGCCCTGCTAGTGGCCGCCTCCGGTGGTCACAGTCTCCTCATGTCGGGCCCGCCCGGCGCGGGCAAGACCATGCTGGCGAAGCGCCTGCCCGGCCTTCTGCCCCCTTTGGCGGAACGGGAGTCGCTGGAAGTCACGCGCGTGCACTCCGTGGCCGGCCTGCTGGATCCGTCCGACCCGGTCAAGACCCTCCGCCCCTTCCGGGCGCCCCACCACACCACTTCGGCCGGCGGCCTCATCGGGGGCGGCAACCCTCCCCGCCCCGGCGAGATCAGCTTGGCCCACCTTGGCGTCCTCTTCCTGGACGAGCTGCCCGAATTCAGCCGGCGCGTCCTGGAGACCCTGCGGCAACCGGTCGAGTCCGGGCAGGTGCGCATCGCCCGCGTGCGCCATTCGGTGACCTTCCCCGCCCGCTTCCAGCTCGTCGCCGCCATGAATCCCTGTCCCTGCGGCACGGGCGGGGACGACTGCCTCTGCCACGACCGCGACGTCGAGCGCTACCGAGCCCGCCTGTCCGGGCCGCTGCTGGACCGCCTGGACCTCCATATCCGCGTCGAGCCGGCCTCCTGGCACGAACTGGCGAGCGACCCCGGCGAGGCCGGCCTCGGCACGGCCGCGGCGCGCGCCGCGGCGATGGAGGCGAGGGCCCGCCAGTCTGCCCGTCTCGGCGGCGAGCGCTCGCTCAACGCCGGCATTCCGGCTCGCGACGTCGTCCGGGTCTGCCGCATGGCCCCTCCCGCCGCTCGCCTGCTCGAACAGGGAATCGAGCGGCTGCGGCTGTCCGCGCGCGCCGTTCACCGAACCCTGCGCGTCTCCCGCACGATTGCCGACTTGGCAGGAGCCGCCCGGATCGGAGAGGCCCATGTTGCCGAGGCCCTCCAACTTCGGACCGGATCGCCGCCCTGCCGCCGGGCCTTGCCGCCGGGCGCCGGACGGGCTTAGTCTGCAATGTCAGAATCAACGGACAACCGGAGGACCGGCGCCCCGCGTGAAGCACTACTTGGACTACGCAGCCACGTCCGCCGTGCGCCCGCCCGCCGTGGCGCGCGCCGTGGCCGGCTTCCTGGAAGGCGTGGGTTGTTCGCCGGGGCGCGGCGGGCACTCCGGCGCGGTCGACGCGGCCCGCATCGCATTTCGTTGCCGGCGTGCGCTGGCCTCCGTCATGGGCCTTCCCGGGCCCCCGGGGCGCATCGCGTTCATGCAGAACGCCACGCATGCCCTCAACACGGCCTTGTGCGGCCTCCTGGAACAGGGTCAGACGCTGGTCGTGTCCCAGTACGACCACAATGCGGTGTTGCGCCCGGCGCACCACTTGGCCCGCACCCGCGGCCTCCACCTGCGCATGCTTTCCGGCCGTCGCGACGGCGGCATGGACATGGGCGAGGCCGAGAAGATGCTGGACGGCGCGCACGTTCTGGTGGTGAACGCCGCCTCGAACGTGCTGGGCACCACCATGCCCTTCGCGAAGCTGGCCGCGCTGGCGCACGCGGCGGGCGCGCTGGTGGTGGCCGACGCGGCCCAGTCGGCGGGGCACTCGGAGGAATCGTTGCCGGCGCTGGGGGCCGACGTGCTCGCGTTCACTGGGCACAAGGGGTTGCTGGGGCCGCAGGGCACCGGAGGCCTTTGGGTGCGCGACGGCGTCAGCGTGGACCCTCTCCTGCGGGGCGGCACCGGCGGCCAGTCGGAGCGGCGGCGCATGCCGAGCGACATGCCGGATCGGCTTGAGGCCGGGACGGGCAACGCTCCCGGGTTGGCCGGCCTCCTGGCTGGTTGCGAATTCCTGGCCGAGCAAGGGATCCAGCGGATTCACGAGCGGGAAATGGCGCTCAAGGCCCGCCTCCGCGAAGGACTGTCGTCGTTGAGCGGCGTGCGCGTCGTGTCGCCTCCGGGAGTCGACGGAGTGCCGGTGGTGACCGTGGCGAGCGACGCTTTGAGTCCGGCCGCCTTGGCCGAGCGCCTCGACCGCGACCACGGAGTGCAAACCAGGGCGGGGCTCCACTGCGCCCCGGAGGCGCACCGCGTGCTTGGCACCCAGGCCGGGGGGGCCGTACGCTTCTCGCTGGGCTGGGCGTCGACTTCCGCCGACGTGGAGGCGGCGGTGGCCGGCGTCGACGCCGCCTGCCGCCCCGCGATGGCGCCGGTCTGACGATCTCCGGGCGGCCGCCCGCCCCCCAACTCGAGCACGGCACGGGAGAGCCGACGAATGACAACATCGAAGAAGCAACCCAATTGGCTGGCGAGAATCGTGGTCGCCGTCGTCCTGGTGGCCGGCGTCTACTTCGGCTGGAAGTGGCTGACCCGCGTGGAAGAGGTCGGAACCGGCGGCGCGGAGGACTTGGCGGCGGTGGGAGAGGCGGCCGAGCGCCGCCTGGTCCAGTTTCTGCTGGGAGAAGGCGAGCCGGAGCTGCGGCTGACGGGGACGGAAATGACGGCGTTGCTTCGTTTCACGTACCGAAACGCGCTGCCTCCCGGCGTGACCGAGACTTGGGTTTCCCTGGCGGACAGCTCGATCGAAGTTCGGCTTCGATCGGAACCCGCCAAGATTCCCGAGCTTCCCGACCTTGGACCGGTCCTGCGCCGCATCGTTCCCGACACCGTGGATGTGCGCGTGAAGGGCCGCCTGAGCATCTCGGACGGGCGGGCAATGTTCCTGGTCGACCGAATCGGGGTGCTTCGCGTCACCCTCCCGGAAGGCCTCGTCCCGCCGATCATCACGGCCATCGGCCGGGGCAGCGCGCCCAGCCTGCCGGCCAACTCGATCGTGGCGACGGCCCCGCCCTCGATAGGCGAAGCCCGCATCGAGGACGGAGTTCTCGTGCTTGTTCGGCGCTGACGGTCCCGGCGCCGCCCGGGAAACAGGCCGCTCATGGCGAAGATCCTCATTGTCGACGACGAGGAGTCCGTCCGCACGGCCCTCAAGCGCGTCTTCGAATACGAGGGACACCAAGTCGAACTCGCCCCCAACGGCCCGTCGGCCTTGGTCGACTATCCCGGCTTCGCGCCGGACCTGACGTTCCTGGACGTGAAGATGGCCGGCATGGACGGACTCGACGTGCTGGCCCGCATTCGGGAGAACGACCCTGGCGCGCTGGTGGTCATGATCTCCGGTCACGGCACGATCGGAACCGCGGTGAAGGCCACGCGGAGAGGCGCGTTCGACTTCCTCGAGAAGCCCCTCGACACGGACCGCCTGCTGGTCACCGTGCGCAACGCTCTCATGGTGCGGGGGCTCTCGGCGAGCGTCGAGCGCCTGCAGCAGGAGGTGGAGATCCGGTACGAGATCGTGGGCGGGTCCGCCGCGATCCGCGACGTCCTGGAACGCATCGAGAAGGTGGCGCCGACCCCGGCGCGCGTGCTGGTCACGGGCGAGAACGGCACCGGCAAGGAGCTGGCCGCGCGAGCCGTCCACAATCTGTCGGCTCGAGCCAAGGGACCGTTCGTGGAGGTGAACTGCGCGGCCATCCCCTCCGAGCTCATCGAGTCCGAGCTGTTCGGTCACGTGAAGGGATCGTTCACGGGCGCCGTCGCCGACCGCGCCGGCAAGTTCGAGCAGGCTCACGGCGGCACCTTGTTCCTGGACGAGGTCGGCGACATGTCGCTCTCGGCGCAGGCCAAGGCGCTGCGCTCGTTGGAGGAGGGCCGGGTGACCCGGGTCGGGGGCTCCAAGTCCATCGACGTGGACGTGCGGGTGGTGGCCGCCACGAACAAGGTCTTGGAGGAAGCCATCGCCGCCGGGGAGTTTCGCGAGGACTTGTTCTACCGGTTGAACGTGGTGCCGATCCGGATGCCGCCGCTGCGCCGTCGCAAAGAAGACATTCCGATGCTGGTCGCGCACTTCGTCGGACTGACGGCCAGGACAGGGGGCGTGCAGGGGAAGGAGTTCAGCCCCGGTGCGCTCGCAGCCCTGGAGAAGCTCGACTGGCCGGGCAACGTCCGCGAACTCAAGAACACGGTGGAGCGGTTGATGATCCTCTGCGGCGGGCAGACGGTGGAGCCCGGCGACGTGGCGTTGATGGCGGCCGCCAAGCCCGGCGGGGACGCTGTCGGGGCCCTGTTCTCGCTGGACACGATCGGCGAGTTTTCGCTGGCCGCGGAGAAGGAGTTCATCGAGGGCAAGTTGCGGGAGAACGAATGGAACGTGTCGAAGACGGCCCGGCGGATCGGGATGCCGCGTTCCAACCTGTACAAGAAGATCGAACACCACGGTCTGCGACGAAGCTGAACCTGGAGGTCGCGTGGCGCATTGCCCGCGACCTGCGAACTGCGGCCCGCGACGGTATATTTCGCGAGAAGCGCCTGCAGGGAGGAAGCCATGCGTGCTACACCTGAACCTGAACTGTCCGGCGGGTCGTTGGATCGGTACCTGGAGGAAATCAGCAGGTACCCGCTCATCGACCGCGAAGAAGAGGCTCGGCTGGCCCAAGGGATCCGCGAGGGCGAGAAGGCCGCGCTCGACAAGCTCGTGTGCTCGAATCTCAGATTCGTCGTTTCGGTTTCCAAGAAGTACCAGAACCGCGGCGTTCCGTTGCCCGACTTGATCAACGAAGGCAATGTGGGCCTGATCCGCGCCGCGCAGAAGTTCGACGAGAGCAAGGGCGTCAAGTTCATCAGCTATGCCGTGTGGTGGATTCGCCAAGCCATCCGCCAAGCGCTGGCCGAGCAGAGCGCCATCGTGCGCCTTCCAGCCAGCAGGGCAGCCGTCCTCGGGCGGGTTGCCCGCCACACGGCGGAACTGCGGGCCGAACTGGGCCGGGAGCCGACCTCCGCCGAGGTGGCCGAGGCCGCCGGCATGAGCGTCGCCGAGGTCGAGAGCGCTCAGATCGCGTGGCGGCCTCACGAGTCCCTGGAGGGATCGGCGGACGGAGACGACCAGCGCCTCTTGGACTACCTGCCGGACGTGCTGTCTCCCAGCCCGGACGATGCGGCCTTGGTGAGGGCGATGAGCGAAGCCATCTCCGGCGCGCTGGCCACGTTGCCGGAGCGGGAGGCCATGGTTCTGCGGCACTACTTCGGCCTCGACGGCGAGACGCCGAAGCCCATGGTGGAGATCGGCGGCCTCATGGGCGTGACGCGGGAGCGCGTGCGGCAGATCAAGGAGATCGCGCTCGAGCGGCTCCGCAACCACGCCGAGGCCGGACGACTCGAGTCCTTCGCCTCGCCCTAGACTCTTCGCCCCGCCTCGGAAGCGGCGCCCGATCCCCCTTGACATGCGCTTCCCTGCGGTGCGACCTTCAACAGCTATGACGTTTTCGGAACCGACGCGGCCCGGCTCGGCATGCCGCTTCCCGCAGCGCAAGACGAGAGCTTGACCAAGACCATCACCCCCAGGCAGGACGAGATCACCCGCGCGTGGTGGGTCGCCGATGCCGCAGGGAAGCCGCTGGGCCGGCTGGCGAGCGAGATTGCCAGCATCTTGCGAGGCAAGCACAAGCCCATCTACACGCCCCATTTGGACACGGGCGACTACGTCGTCGTGGTCAACGCCTCGAAGGTGCGGCTGACGGGCCGAAAGGCCGACACCAAGACCTACTTCCGCCACTCGGGATACATGGGGGGCGACAAGCACGTGCCGTTCCGCACGATGATCGAGCGGTTTCCCGCTCGCGTGATCGAGTTCGCGGTGCGGGGCATGTTGCCCAAGAACAAGCTGGGGCGCCAAATGCGCCGAAAGCTCAGGGTCTACGCGGGCGACGAGCATCCTCACATGGGCCAGAGCCCTCGGCCGCTCGAGCTTTGAGCGCCAAGGAGACCCCGGCTTCGAATCCCGTGCCGGCTCGCGCGGTCGGCCGCCGGAAGGCCGCCGTTGCGCGAGTTTCCCTACGGCCCGGAACCGGCGCGTGGACGATCAACGGGCGGTCGTTGCAGGACTACTTCCCCCGAAGGACGCACCAAATGCGCGCCGAGGAACCGTTTCGCGTTTCGACTTCCGAGGAGCGCTTCGACGTCGAGGTGCGGGTTCGGGGCGGCGGGCTGACCGGGCAGGCCGACGCCGTGCGCATGGGCTTGGCGCGCGCGCTTTCCGCTTTGGGCGAGGACGAGCGCCAGGCGTTTCGGGAAAGCGGCATGCTGACCCGCGACGCTCGCCGCGTGGAGCGGAAGAAGCCCGGGCGCCCCAAGGCCCGCAAGCGCTTCCAGTTCAGCAAGCGATGAGCGAAACGACGACTCTGGCGGCGACGGCGGACGCTCCTTCCGTGCGCAGGAAAGGCGATATGGCGCGCAAGGTGCCCGAGGTGCCCGAGGCGGGGCCCAAGGCGGAACCGGAGTGGGCCGAAACCGCCGACGGGGCGCAACCGGTGTCGCAGGTTGGACTGCGCGAGATGCTTGAAGCGGGGGTCCATTTCGGGCACCAGACGCGGCGCTGGAACCCCAAGATGCGCCCCTACATCTTCGGCGAGCGCAACGGCATCCACATCATCGACCTCCGCAAGACGCTGGACCGGCTCAACACGGCTCTGGACACCGTGCGCCGCACCGTCTTGAGCGGCGAGAGGATTCTGTTCCTTTCGACGAAGCGCCAGCTGCGGAGCATCGTCGAAGAGCAGGCGCAACGGTGCGGAGCGCTTTTCGTCACCGAGCGCTGGCTTGGCGGCATGCTGACCAATTTCCGCACGATCCGCCACCAGATACGACGCATGAGGGAACTCGAGCGCGGCCAGGAGGAGAACGCGTTCGAGTTCTACACCAAGAAGGAGCGCCTGCTTCTGGAGCGCGAACGGCTCAAGCTGGAGAAATACTTTCAGGGCGTGAGGGACATGGCGCGCCTGCCCGGAGCGGTCGTTGTAGTGGACGCGAAGCAGGAGATCATCGGCGTGCGCGAAGCCCACAGGATGGGGATTCCGGTGATCGCGATCGCGGACACGAACGTGGATCCGGACCTCATCGACTATCCGATTCCCGGCAACGACGACGCGATCAGATCCGTCAGCCTCATCGTCGGCGCCATTGCCGCGACGATTGCGGCCGCGCGGCGCGAGGTGCCGGACGAGCAGCTGAAGCGCCAGTCCGATCTGGAAGCCACGACGTACTCCACGGAGACCGGCGAGAAGGCGGCGGACGGCAAGGAGCCGCGGCGGATGCGGACGCGCAAGCGCCGCCGGCCCCGGCCCGAAGCCATTGCCCAGGTGCGTGGAGCGGGCGGAGGCGACGGCGCGGGAGCAGCAGATCCGGCGGGCGCCGAAGAGAAGCCTGCGAAAGCGGCCGCCGCAGGCCAGCCTGCGAAGTCCGGTTCGGCGGGTGCCGGCTAGTCCGGTTCCGGCGCCGGTGCGCGCTGCCTCCGCGGGTTCGGCGGTCTTCATCCTTCTGCGAGAGTCGCGGTTCCCCGAACCTGCGCCGTCCACGCCACGAGAATGCACATGCGAATAGACGCGAAGACGGTCAAGTCGCTTCGTGACCGAACCGGCGCGGGGATGATGGACTGCAAGAAGGCCTTGCAGGAGACGGGAGGCGACTTCGAGCAGGCGGTGGACCACCTGCGGAGCAAGGGAGCGGCGAAGGTCGCGAAGCGATCCGGCCGCGCCGTCGGCGAAGGCGTGGTGGCCAGCTACGTCCACCACGGAGGCCGCATCGGCGTGCTGGTGGAAGTCAATTGCGAGACCGACTTCGTGGCCAACACCGACGACTTCCGCGCGCTCGCCCGGGACGTGGCCATGCACGTGGCGGCCGCCGACCCGATCGCGGTGCGGACGGCGGACGTGGACACGAAGGTCGTCGAGCGCGAGCGGCGCGTCTACGAAGAGCAGGTGGCCGGCGAAGGCAAGCCCGAACATGTCCGCGAGCGGATCGTCGAAGGCAAGCTGGGCAAGTTCTTCAAGGAGCGCGTGCTCATGGAGCAGCCGTTCGTGAAGGACCCGGACAAGACGGTGGGCCAGCTCGTCACGGAGGTCTCCGCGCGCACCGGCGAGAAGATTGCGGTGGCGCGGTTCGCGCGGTTTCGGGTGGGGGCCTGAGCGGCGGCGTTCTCCGGGTGAGCGAAGCCACGCCGCGATACAGGAGAGTCCTGCTCAAGCTGTCGGGCGAATCGCTCGCGGGAGAGGCCGGTTTCGGCGTGGACCCGGGCGTGGTGGACCGCATTACCGACGACGTCCGCGCCATCCACGATCTTGGAGTGGCGCTGGGGCTCGTGATCGGCGGCGGAAACATCGTGCGGGGCGCCACGGCCAGCCGCGAGGGCATGGACCGGGTGGCCGCGGACTACATGGGGATGCTGGCCACGATCATCAACGCGCTGGCCGTGCAGGATCTGCTCGAGAAGAAGAAGGTGGACACGCGCGTCATGACGGCGATCCGGATGGAGCAGGTCGCCGAGCCCTACATCCGCCGCCGCGCGTTGCGGCATCTCGAGAAGGGCCGGGTGGTGATCTTCGCCGGAGGCACCGGCAACCCCTACTTCTCCACCGACACGGGCGCGGTGCTGCGGGCGATCGAAGTGGGCGCGGAAGTGGTGATCAAGGCCACCAAGGTGGCGGGCGTCTTCACGGCCGACCCCGCAAGGGACCCGGCGGCGGAACTGGTGCCGGACATCACCTTCCACGAAGTGGTCGCGCGCGACCTGCGGGTGATCGACGCGGCGGCGGTCGCGCTTTGCCGGGAGAACGAACTTCCCATTATTGTGCTGAATCTGGAGGACGCGGGGGCGGTCTACAGCGCGATTTGCGGAGAACGCGTCGGAACGCTGGTGTCCTGAGTTCGAACGGTTTGCCGAGGGCCGCCGAGGAGGAGGCGCACCATGTCAGTTCTGGCAGAAGCCAAGCAAAGGATGGAGGACGCCGTCGCGGCGGTGGATCGCGACTTTGCGACGGTTCGCACGGGGAAGGCCACGCCCGCCCTGCTCGACCAGGTCGTGGTGCCGGCGTACGGCGGGCGGATGCCGCTGAACCAACTGGCGACGGTCTCGGCGCCCGAGGCTTCGTTGCTGGCGGTGCAGCCCTTCGACGCCTCCCTCGCGCCCGCCATCGGGAAGGCGATCGGCTCCGCGGGGCTGGGACTCAACCCCTCCAACGACGGCGGACTCGTTCGCGTGCCGGTGCCGCCGCTGAGCGAGGAGCGGCGCAAGGAGTTCGTCCGCCTCCTGAACAAGATGGCCGAGGACGGCCGCATTTCGGTGCGCCACGCCCGCCACGCGGCGAACGACCAGGTCAAGGCGCAGAGCAGGGACGGCGAGATCGGAGAAGACGAGGCCAAGCGGCTTGCGGACGAAGTGCAGAAGCTGACGGGCGAGCACGGCGACAAGATCGGTGCGCTTCTGGCACGCAAGACGAAGGAGGTGATGGCCATCTGAAGGACGACAGCTTGTTGCGCATACGCGCGTCGGGGGACGTGCCCCGCCACGTCGCCGTCATCATGGACGGCAACGGACGCTGGGCGCAGGCGCGGGGTCTGCCGAGGACCTTGGGTCACCGCAACGGCGTGGAGGCGGTGCGCGAGGCCGTCGCCGGTTGCCTCGACGCGGGCGTGCGGATCCTCACGCTCTACGCCTTCTCCACGGACAACTGGGATCGTCCCAAGGCCGAAGTGGCCGCGTTGATGAGCGTGCTGCAGATCTACGCTGACAAGGAAAGCCGCGCGCTGGCGCGCAAGGGAGTCGAAGTTCGGGTGTTGGGCGAGACGGATCGCCTGGACGCGATTTCGCGGGCCGCGGTGGATCGAATCCAGAAGACGACGTTGGGCGGCGAAGCCTTGCGCTTGAATCTCATGATCTCCTACGGGGGCCGCGAAGAGATCGTGGGGGCCGCCCGGATCTTGGCGAAGCGCGCGTCGGCGGGGGCGTTGGACCACCGCGAGATCGACGCCGAGCTGTTCGCCTCCGCGTTGCTGACCCGCGACCTGCCCGACCCGGACTTGCTGATTCGCACCTCCGGCGAGCAACGGATCAGCAATTTCATGCTTTGGCAGGTTGCGTACACGGAGATGCACGTAGTCGCCGAGTACTGGCCCGACTTCACGCGCGAACATCTTTTCGGCGCGATTCTGGACTATCAGCGCCGCGAGCGCCGCTTCGGCCGCGTTCCCACGGCGTGAGCAGGCCGCCGGCGGGCCCGGAGGCGGGGCGGGGCGCTGGTCTTGCGCGCTGGGCGCTTTGCCGCACGCCGGCGTCCGGCTCCGGTCCGAAGTAGGCAGGCGTGTCCGGCTCCTTGCGTTCCCGGTTGCTGGTCGCGGGGTTGGGAGTTCCGCTCGTTGCCGGGGCGGCCTATGCGGGTGGCTGGTGGCTCGCGGGGTGCTTGGCGGCGCTGGCGGCGTGGTCGGCTTACGAGTTCTGCAGGCTGGCGCTGGGCCGGGCCAGGGCCGCGGCGCTCAAGGCGCTGGGGACGGCCGGCGCGGCCTTGCTCGTCTTGCTGGCGGGGCTGGGGCCGGCGCTGGCGGTCTGGGGCGGCGGGGCCTTGGCGCTCCTTCTGGTCTTGTTTCTGGCGGCGGCGACCTTCTCGGTGGTGGGTTGGGCCGGTACCGGGGGTTCCGTGGCCTCGGTCTCCGCGCCGGCGGCCGGGGCGCTGTACGCCGGCGGCACGCTCTCCTTCGCGGTCTTTCTGCGGGAGATGCCCGACGTCTGGGCCGGGGGATCGGCAGGAGCCTGGGAGGGCCCGCTTCTCGTGCTGTTTCCTCTGTGCGTTGTCTGGGTCGGCGACAGCGCCGCCTACGTCGTGGGCCGAAAGGCGGGCCGCAGACGGTTGGCGCCCCGCGTGAGTCCCGGCAAGACCGTCGAGGGCGGGGCGGCGGGACTGGCGGGGGCGGCGGGCACGGGCCTCTTGGCGGGTTTCCTGCTGGACGGCTTCGCGAATCTGCCGCTCTCCCCGCTGGCGGGGGCGGTGGGCGGCCTGCTGTTGGGAATCGCGGGCCAGATCGGCGATCTGGCCGAGTCCTTGTTCAAGCGAGGGGCGGGCGTGAAGGATTCGGGGTCGCTGCTCGGCGGCCACGGGGGAGCGCTAGACCGGTTCGACGGCGTGTACTTCGCGATGCCGCTGGCGTACGGCTTGGCCCTGGTCGCGCGGGCGCTGGAGTGAGGCGGTTGGCGGTGGTCGGCGTGAGGTGCTTGGCGGCGCTTGAGCGGTGGTCGGCGTGAAGCGCTTGGCCGTGCTGGGGGCGACGGGCTCCGTGGGGCGCTCCACGCTGGCGGTGGCGGCGCGGCACCCGAGCCGGTTCGAGGTGGCGGCGGTGTCAGCGGGCCGGTCGGTGGCGGCTTTGGAGGAAGTCGCGGCGGAGTGCCGCGCAAGGCACGTGGCGGTGGCCCGGGCGGACGCATTGGAAGGACGGCCCGAGCTGCGCGCGGCGGGGTGGAGGAGCGGCCCAGGCGCGGCCGAGACTCTGGCCGGGCTGCCGGACGTGGACGTCGTGGTCAACGCGATCGTCGGGGCCGCCGGGCTGCGGCCCACGCTGGCGGCGCTGGAGGCGGGGAAGCGCTGCGCCCTGGCCAACAAGGAATCGCTGGTCTCGGCGGGGGATTTCGTGCTCGACGCGGCGCGGCGGGGCGGGGGGGAGCTGATACCGGTGGACAGCGAGCACTCGGCCATCTTTCAGTGCATCGGAGGCGCCCGTCCGGCCGACGTGCGGCGGGTCATCCTGACGGCCAGCGGCGGCCCCTTCCGGCAGACGCCGCCCGCAGCGCTGGCGCGCGCAACGGCCGCGCAGGCCCTGCAGCATCCGACGTGGAGGATGGGCGCCAAGATCACCATCGACTCGGCCACGCTGGCCAACAAAGCGCTCGAAGTGATCGAGGCTCACTATCTGTACGGCCTGCCCTACGACCGCATCGACGTGGTCGTGCACCCGACGTCGATCGTCCACTCCTTCGTGGAGTTCGTGGACGGCTCGGTCCTGGCGCAGCTGAGCGAGCCGTCCATGGAGCTGCCCATCCTGCACGCGCTGGCTTGGCCCGAGCGGCTCGACGATCCCGTCCTGCGAACCTTCGACCCGGTTCGCGCGGGCCCGCTCGACTTCGAGCCGGTCGACGCCGAGCGGTTCCCCCTCTTCGGCTTGGGCGTGGAGGCCGGCCGCGCGGGCGGCGCGGCCCCCGCCGTCTTCAACGCGGCCAACGAGGTCGCGGTTCAGGCGTTCCTGGCGGCCAAGGTTAGTTTTGGGGGCATGGCGGACATGGTCTCGTCGGCGCTCGACGCTTTGGCGGGACGTGTAGCCGGAAGCGTCGAAGCCGTCCTCGAAGCGGATCGAGCGGCCCGGCGTCTTGCCGCCGAAACGCTTGTGGACGCCCCGCGGGCCGCGGCGGGGTAGCAGGGGGAGGCGTCGTCATTTTCGCAGTGCTGACAGTGATCGTGCTCCTGGGCGTGCTGATCTTCGTGCACGAACTGGGTCACTTCGGGGCGGCCAAGGCCGTCGGCATCGCCGTGGAGCGCTTCTCGATCGGCCTGGGACCGCGCCTGTGGGGATTCACGCGGCGCGGCACGGAATACGTCGTCGCGGCCGTTCCGCTGGGCGGCTACGTCAAGATGCAAGGCATGCACGAGGACGTGATGGAGAGTCTGGAGGGCGGCGAGGGGGAGACCCCGCGGGAGCCGCGGCCCGACGACTTCGACGCCCAGTCGCTCTTGGCCAGAGCGTTTGTGATCTCGGCCGGCGTGATCATGAACATGTTGTTCGCGGCCGTGGTCTTCATGCTGGTTCCGGCCGTCTGGGGCATCCCGGACTTGGCCACGACGCGGGTGATGGCGGTGGAAGAATCGTTGTTGCCCCCTGGGACCGAGGAACTGGCCGGGATCGAGCCCGGCGCTCGGATCGTTCGGGTCGGCGGCGTGGAGCCCGAGAACTGGGGCGAGCTTACGCGCTTCTTCGTCGAGTCCCCGGCCGGGCCTGCGACCGTGGTCACCGACGAGCTTGCCGGCGAATATCACGTCGAAATGCCGGCGACTGCCGGGGACCGCCGGGCGCTGGCCGCTGCGCTCGAAGGGTGGATGGAGCCGGTCGTGGCCGCGGTGAGGCCGGGGTCCCCGGCGGAGGACGCGAGCCTCGAGGCGGGGGATCGGATCACTTCGGTGGCGGGCGTCCCCGTCCGCAGCTGGCGCGACCTGACGACGGAGGTCGGAGCCCGGCCGGGCGAACGAGTCGAAATCGGGGTCGCGAGGGGCGACGACCAGCTGATCCGCGCAGCCGAGCTGGACGCGGTGCGGATCGGCTTGGCGGGCGAAGCGCGAGGCTCCCTGGGCGTGTTTCCCGCGCCCGAGATGGTTGCCGTGCCGGTGAGCTTGGCCGACGCCGCCGTCCTGGGCGTGGCGCAGACGACCGCCGTCACGGGCCAGATCGTGGGCTTCGTGGGCTCGCTTGTGACCTTGCAGACCTCGCCCCGTTCGCTGGGATCGATCGGCACCATCACGGTCATGTCCACCGATGCCGCCCGCCAGGGACTTGCCGCCTATCTCCGGTTCATGGCGTTGTTCAGCATCAACTTGGCCGTGCTGAACATGTTGCCGATCCCGGTGCTGGACGGCGGGCACATGGTGTTTCTGGGGATCGAGGCCGTGCGGGGCAGGAAGCTGACCGTGAAGCAGCGGCTTCGGTGGACCCAAGTGGGCTTGGCGGTGGTCGTGGGCATCATGGTCCTGGCGCTCGGCAACGACTTGGTTCGCTTTCTGCCGTTCTAGCCGGCGGGAGCCCGGCGAGTCGTTGCGCCCACGACGGAGACGGACGGCTAGGCCAAGCGAGTCAGAGGAACGACGGTTGCGAGGGCGCCGGGCGGTCGCGAAGCGCCGCTAGGTCGACCGGCGGGGTGGGCGTCGCGGCCTGCGCCACGTGGAGGACGCCCCGGAAGCCTCGCCTCCTCAGCGGTCCTTCGACGGCTCGCTCTGCGCGGGCGCGCGTGTTGGCCTCCTCGGACAAGTGGGCGAGGACGACCGCGGAGAGCCGTGGGCTCCATATCTCGTCGAGGAGGGCGGCCGCCGCTTGATTGGAGAGGTGCCCGCAGCTCGACGCAATCCTGTTCTTGACGGCGGCCGGGTACGCCGCCTCGCCCCAGAGCATGTACTCGTCGTGGTTGGCCTCGACGACGAGACCGTCGCAGTCCTGCAAGAAGTGCCGGGCCTGCGCGGTGGATCGCCCGAGGTCGGTGGCGATGCCCAGGCGGAGCCCCGTCGCGCTGTCCTCGGCGACGACTGCGACCGGGTCGGCGGCGTCGTGCAGGGTGGCGAAGGGAAGGATCCGCAGGCTGCCGATGCCGGTCTCGCGGCCTGGGCGGAGGCGATGGACGACCTCGGCGCCCCGGAGAAACTGTCGCGACGCTTCGAGCGTGCCTCCGGTCATCCACAGCGGGATGCCGTCGGCTCGAGCCAGGACGCCCGCGCCTCGAGCGTGGTCTCCGTGCTCGTGCGTAAGAACGATGGCCGACAGGTCGGCCGGCGCCAGCTCGCTCTGGGCCAGCCGTCGTCGCGTTTCCCGGCGGCTGAAGCCGGCGTCCACGAGGATGTGCGTCTCGCCGCTGCTGACGAGCGTTGCGTTGCCGCGGCTACCGCTGCCCAGGACGGAGAAGCGCACGCGAAAGGCGCGCCTGCGGCTAGCCGGCCCGCTGGGGACGGGTTGCCTCGAAGGCGCGGCGGTAGAGGTTCCGCATCCCGTCCGAGAGCGCGAGACCCCGCCGCGCCATGACCTTGGCGGCCGTCGCGAGGAAGCGGTCGATGTCGTACTCGCCGCCGTCGCGGGCCGGGGAACTGCCCCAGGAGAACGGCGGAACCCACTTGGGCGGCATCCCTCCGCCGAAGAGGCTGGAGCCCGCCCCCACCACCGCACCCGTGTCGAGCAGCGTGCCGATGCCGGTGCGCACGTGGTCGCCCAGCAGGCATCCGGCCTTGGTCAAGCCGGTGTCGCGAAGTCCCTCTCCGGCTTGGAAGCGCACGAGGCCGTAGGTGTTCTTGAGATCGGAATTCGTGGTGGCCGCGCCGAGATTGGCCCAGCGTCCGACGACCGAATGTCCCAGGAACCCCTCGTGGGCCTTGTTGGCGAACCCCAGCAGAACCGACTTCTGAACCTCGCCTCGCACTTTGCATCGAGGGCCGATGCCGGCGCTCTCCAGCGAGCCTCCCAGCACCGTTGACCCAGGTCCGACGTAAGCTGGACCCGCGATCCGCGAGAACGCCCTCACCTCCACGCCCGCGTCCAGGAGCACGGGTCCCGCCGACGCGTCCAAGATCACTCCCGGCTCGACACGGACGCCCTCTCCCAGGCTGATTCGATGTTCGCCCAGCCGATGGACGCCAGGAGGCAGTTCGTCGTCCGGGAAGCGCCCGGCATCCTCGGCGATGCGGTCGCCGTTGGCGGCCACGAGCTGCCACACCGAGTCCAGCAATGTGCCTTCGACGGGAATGCGCGGCCATTCCGCGGGGGGCGCGGCGAGCAGGTTGCGGGAGGGGGCGACGCCTTCGGAGAGCCAGAGGCCCGCGATTTCGGCGCTCGCCGCGAGCACCGCGGATCCGGACCGAAGCCGACTCCCATGGTCCGCCAGCAGGGAAGAGAAGGCGGTCTCGGTCGGCACGAAACGGGTGGACAGAACGAGGGTTCCGGTGCGGGGAGAGGGCGGCCGAGCGTGGCCGGACGTGGACTCGCCGGAGGGCTGTCCGGTCCCGCCGAAGGGCTGTCCGACCCCGTCCGGGCTGGCCGATGCCCCGGGCGCCGTGCCGGAGTCCGCCAAGCAGGGGGGCGCTCCCGGCTCCTCGAATCCCGAGAGCGAGGGGCATCCGGCGTAGCCCTCGCATCGGCGCCCCAGGACACGTTCGCAACGCGCGCGAAGCGTCTCCGTGCCGAAGAGCAGTTCGCCAGCGGGGCGCGTCAGCGCGAAGGGATGCCAGGAACGCGCCCGCTCGTCTTCCATCAGCCAGAGGCGGAAGCTCATCCGCGTTCCTTGGCGGAAGTCCCGAGGTCGTCGAGATACCGCTTCAGATTCGGCGATTCGCGCCGCGGCATCACCAGGGTGGTGTCCTCGGTGCGCACCACCAGCAAGTCCTCGACGCCCAGCAGCACGACCCGGCCCTGCTCGGCCACGGCAATGTTGCGAGAGGCCTCCGAGGCGCTCACCTCTCCCTGGCAGACGTTGCCGGCGCCGTCGGCGCCCCGGGTTCGCGACAGCGACTCCCAGCTGCCCACGTCGTCCCATTCGAACGAGGCGTCGACCGCGCCCACCCGTGCGCTGCGCGCGAGCACGGCGTCGTCTACGGAGATCGGCGCACAGGCGGCGAAGAAGGCCGCGGAGTCTCCACGTTCCAGCTCGGGGAAGGCGCGGGCGATCTCCGGGGCGCAGAGGGCGGCCTCCTCCAGGAACACGCGCACGGGCCAGATGAAGATGCCGGTGTTCCAGCGCGCGCCCGATTCCACCAGATGGAGGGCTTCGGGCTGGCGGGGCTTCTCGACGAACGAGTCCACGCGATAGGCGCGGTGCCCGCCTTGCGCCTCCAGCGGCCTGCCGGGCCGGATGTACCCGTATCCCGTCTCGGCACGATCCGGGGGGGCCGCGACGCTCAGGAGGAGGCGCTCGCGCCGGGCGACTTCGGCCCCGGCCAGCACGACCTCCCGAAACGCGGAGTCCGGGCGAACGAGATGGTCCGCGTGAAGGGAGACCATTACGGCCTCCGGATCGGCCTGCCCGATTTCCCAGGCGGCCTGCGCCAGGGCCGGCCCGGTTCCGCGGGGCTCCGGCTCCAGGAGGAACGCCTCGGCGCCGAGGCCCGTGGCGGCGCGGATGGGCTCGACCAGGCTCTCGGGCGCCAGCATCTTGAGCCGACTGGGCGGAACCAGACTCTCGGCCCGGCGCAGAGCGTCCACCACGAGGGGATCGGGGCCTGCCAGGGGAAGCAGCTGCTTGGGCCGGGCCGGGGTGCTGGCAGGCCAGAAGCGAGAGCCGATCCCGCCGGCCAGGATGGTTGCCCAGAGACTGCCGTCGCAGCTTGACGCGGCGGGCACGCTGGCGCCGGGCTGGGGCGAGGCTTCGTCGCGAGGGGCGCGATCCTCGGAAGGAGGTGTCGTCATGCGCTCAAATATGCAGGTTCGGCTCGCTCGCCGGACAGTCCGGCGGCGCCGGCACGCATTGGGGGGCGTTCGGTGCGCCTGCGGCAGCCGGCCGCTGGAGCTTGACCGAAGGCTGCCGGATCAGACAGCTTTGGTGCATGAAGATTCGCTCTCTGCTCGTGCTGGGCGCTCTCGCGACGGCCGCGCTTGCCGGGTGCGGCGACGACCCCTTCGCCTTTCCGTGGGCGCCCGCTCCGGACACGGTTCGGTTGTTCGCCCTGTCGCAGCCCCGGCCCAATCTCCCGTCGGCCATCGACTTTCGCTCGCGGCGAATCGTGCGGGTCGAAGCCGCCGCGACGAACGCGGCGTGGGATATCGCGGTGGACACGGCCGGCGGCCGGTTTGTCTGGCTTCCCCCCGGCGTCCTGGGGATAACGTCGCAGGCCGGCATTGCCGATCTGGAGGAAGACGGGTTCGTGGCCGCGGCCGAGGCGCCCGCCGACACCGCCCGCTACGTGCGCGACCGCGAACTGGCGATCCAGCAGGGCCGCGTCTACGCCGTGCGCACCCGGCGCCACGCCGCCAACTTCGGATCCTGCAGCTACTACGGCAAGATCCAGGCCATCGCTCTGGACCTCGGCGAGGCGACCGCGCGCTTCCAGTACGACTTGAGCCCGGTCTGCAACAACCGAGCCTTGGTGCCGCCAGACTGACACCGGATGCTCGACGTCAAGCGGTTGCGCCGGGATCCGGGGGAAGCGGCCGCTTCCCTGGCGCGCAAGGGCGTCGAGGAGGCCGCGGAGAAGATCGGCCTCCTGCTCCGGCACGACCGGGAGCGGCGCGAGGCGCTCGGCGAGGCCAGCGAGCTCAAGAGGCTCCGCAACCGCGTCTCGAAGGAGATCGGAGCAGCCAAGCGGGCGGGACGCCCGGCTGTCGCGGAGATGGCGCGAATGCGCGAGGTGGGAGAGCGGATCGCCGTGCTGGACGCGCGCGTGGCCGAGTCGGGCGCCGCCGTGGAGGCCGTCATGGCCGGTCTGCCCAACCTGCCCGACGCGCGCGTGCCGCCGGGTGGCGCGGAGGCCAACGAAGTGGTCCGGAAATGGGGCGAGCCCGCCTCCGTGCGCCGTCCGCTCCGCCCGCACTGGGAGATCGGCGAAGCGCTAGGGATCCTGGACGTCGCGGCCGGGACCAAGGTCTCGGGCTCGGGCTTTCCGGTGCTGCGGGGCCGCGGCGCGGCGCTTCAGCGCGGCCTGATCAACTGGATGATCGGGCTTCACGCGGCCAACCACGGCTACACCGAGGTTCGGGTGCCGTACTTGGTCGGCCAGGAAGCGATGACCGGGACCGGCCAGCTGCCCAAGTTCGCGGACGAGTCCTACTTGGTGGACCGGGACGGGCTCTGGCTGATCCCCACCGCCGAGGTGCCAGTCACGAACCTGCACCGGGACGAGATATTGGCGGGCGGCGGCCTTCCCAAGAAGTACGTGGCCTACTCGCCCTGCTTTCGGAGGGAGGCCGGCGCGGCGGGCAGGGACACGCGGGGCCTGCTCCGGGTCCACCAGTTCGACAAGGTGGAGCTGGTGCGGTTCGAGCATCCCGATGCGGCCGGCGCCCTCGACGACCTGGTCGGGGAGGCCTCCCGGATTCTGGAGCTGCTGGGCCTTCCGCACCGCATCGTGCTTCTCGCCGGCGGCGACCTGGGGTTTTCGGCGTCCCTCACCTACGACATCGAGGTTTGGGCGCCGGGCGTCGAGCGCTGGCTGGAGGTGTCGAGCTGCTCGGCGTTCACGGACTTTCAGGCTCGGCGGGCCAACATCCGGTTTCGTCCGCGTCCCGGCGAATCGACGGAGTTCGTCCACACGCTGAACGGGTCGGGCTTGGCCCTGCCCCGCCTCTTGGCCGCGCTCCTGGAGACGTACCAGCGAGAGGACGGATCGGTGCGCCTGCCCGAGGCGCTGGGTCCAATCCTCGGGTTCACAGAGATTTCGCCCGCCGCGTGAAAGGGCGGAGCGGGCGAGTCGCATGATGCGCCTGGGCCGGCCGCGCGGCAGGGCGGGGCGCATCACCTCGAGCACCTGGCTGATGGCGCTGGGCGCGTTGTTCGTGGCCCTCTTGGCTTGGTACTTGGTCTTCACGGCCGAGATCGTCCGCACCAGCGAGGCCGACCGAGAGGCCTTCACCCGCATCTACGCCGAGGTCCAGCGCGGACTCGCCAGTCGCGAACCCGGCGCCGAGCTGGCGACGTTGGCCAACCTCCAGAGCCTGATTCTCGAACTCGGCGTGCCCTTCGTCGTCACCACCGAACCCGGCGGCACGTACCAGACGTCGGCCAACTTGCCGTTCGAGGTCGCGGATCCGCCGACGCCGAGCGAACAGGAGCGAATCCTCCGCTATGCCGCCGAGCTGGATGCGGCCAACGCTCCGGTGGGCGACCCCGCGGGCCAGCTCATCCACTACGGCATCACGCCCGAGGCCGCGCGGCTCCGTTGGATGCCCTTTCTCTGGGCGACCGGCCTCGTGCTCACCGTGTTGCTCGCGGTGACCGTCTTCCGCTACCAGCGACGCACCGCCGCCGAGTTGGCTTGGACGTCCATGGCTCGCGAGCTGGCGCACCAACTCGGCACGCCGATCAGCTCGCTCCAGGGGTGGATCGAAGTGCTGTCCCTGGAGCCCGGGGACCGGCCCGGCCTTATGCCGCGGGCCGACGTGGCGGCGGCGATCAAGGAGGACTTCGTTCGGCTGGAGCGCGTGAGCCGGCGCTTCGAGCTCATTGGCCGGGACCCCCAGCTCGGTCCGGTGTCGGTGCAGAAGGTGATTGCCGAGCTGCGCGGCTATCTCGAGTCGAGACTGCCGCGGCTCGGGGCAGGCGTGGCTCTGCACGTGGAGGTCCCGGACGATCTTCCAAACGTCCTGGGCCACGAGGTGCTGCTGGCCTGGGCCCTGGAGAACGTGGTGAAGAACTCGCTTGACGCCATGGCCGGCGCCGGCGGGGCGATCGCCGTCTCGGCTCAGGCGCAGGACCGGCGCTGGGTCGTGCTCCGCGTAAGGGACACGGGGCCGGGCGTGGCGCCCGAAATCCGCGACCACCTCTTCGACCCCGGCGTGACCACGAAGGCGGGCGGGTGGGGCGTGGGGCTGACCCTGACCCGCCGGATCGTCGAGGGCGTCCACGGCGGCCGCATCGGCCTGCTGGACCGGGGCGGGAGAGGCACGACGTTCCAGATACGCTTGCCGGCGGCGCAGGCCGCGTGAGCTCGCCCGCGACGACGACCGCGGCTGCCGGGCGAGGCCGGCCGGTGGTGGCGAAGAGCCTGCCGGGCCTCCTGGACGGACTCAACCCGCAGCAACGGCAGGCCGTGGAGCACTTCGAGGGTCCGTGCCTCGTGCTGGCGGGAGCGGGGTCGGGCAAGACGCGCGTGCTGACCACGCGGATATGCGCGCTGGTCGCGGAACACGGGGTCTCGCCGGGTCGGATCCTTGCCGTGACGTTCACCAACAAGGCCGCGGGAGAGATGCGCGAGCGGGTGGCGAGGATGCTGGGCGGCGCGCCCAAGGGCATCTGGATGGGCACGTTCCACGGCGTCGGGGCGCGTCTCCTGCGCC
The DNA here is from genome assembly GCA_958295645.1 of Longimicrobiales bacterium. GTDB lineage: Bacteria > Gemmatimonadota > Gemmatimonadetes > Longimicrobiales > Gaopeijiaceae. The sequence goes on along the minus strand of OY282361.1, from coordinate 1,233,039 downwards.
GCCATGCCCGGGTCGTGGGCCTGACGCCGGCCTTCACGATCCGCGATGCGGAGCAGTCTCTGCGCGAAGTCAAGCGGGCGGCCGCGGCCGTCGGCGTCGACCCCAAGCGCTGGCCTCCCAAGGCCCTGCGCGCCTGCCTGTCGGCCGCCAAGAACGCCCTCGTGAGCCCGGCCCGCTATGCCGAAGACAACGCGGACGGCGGCGACCCGCTGGCCCGCGCCGCGGCGCGCGTCTATCCCGCCTACCAGCAGGCGCTGCTCGACCAGGACGCAGTGGACTTCGACGACCTCCTGGTTCTGCCGGTGCGTCTCCTGGAGGGGGAGGAAGAGCTCCGCCAGGCGTACGGCGAGCGCTTCGCCTTCACGCTGGTGGACGAGTACCAGGACACCAACCGCGCCCAGTTCAGGTTCTTGGAACTCGTCGCCCGCCTCCGCCGCAACCTCATGGTGGTCGGCGACGACGATCAGAGCATCTACGGCTGGCGCGGCGCCGACATTCGCAACATCCTCGACTTCGAGGCGAGCTTTCGGGGCGCGACCGTCGTCAAGCTGGAGCGCAACTACCGGTCCACGCGGGTCATCCTGGACGCCGCCAACGCAGTCATCCGCGGCAACACGGCCCGCAAGGAGAAGACCTTGCGCACGGTGCGGGCCGGCGGCGCGCCCGTCGTGCTGCTCCGCGCCGGCGACGAGGTCGGCGAAGCGCGCTGGATCGTCGAGGAAATCGAACGCCTCATGCTGGCTGGTCCGGAGTTGGCGCAGCGGGACTTCGCCGTCCTCTATCGCACCAACGCCCAGTCGCGCGCGCTGGAGGACCGTTTCCGCCGCCGGGGCGTGCCCTACCAGATCATCGGCGGCGTGCGCTTTTACGAGCGCCGGGAAATCCAGGACGTGCTGGCCTACCTGCGCCTCGTTGCCAATCCGCAGGACCGGGACGCCTTCGAGCGCGCGGCCGCCTATCCGCGGCGCGGGATCGGCCGGGCGACGCTGGCGCGCTTGTCGGCGTTCGCGGCCGAGAACGGCACGAGCTTGGTCGAAGCCGCGCAACGGGCGGACGAAATGGCGGGCCTGCCGAGTCCTGCGGTTCGCGGCGCGCGCAGCTTCGGGAGGCTGGTCCGCAAGTACGCGGCTCTGTCCGCCAGCGTGGAGGCGGGCGAGCTGTTGCGCGGCCTGATCGAGGAGATCGGGCTGGTCGCCGCGCTCCGAGGCGAAGGTCCCGAAGGCGAAGACCGAATCGAGAACGTGAAGGAACTCGTCGCGGGCGCCTTGCAGTTCGACGCCGAGGCCGTGGAATCGGAGGCCGGCCTGGACTTGGCGAGCAAGGACGAGACCCCGTTGACCGGCTTGCAACTGTTCCTTCAGCATGTGGCGCTCGTCACCGACATCGATCAGCACGACGCCGGAGCGGACGCCGTGTCCCTGATGACGCTCCACAGCGCCAAGGGGCTGGAGTTCCCCGTCGTCTTCGTCGCCGGCTTGGAGGAAGGACTCCTGCCGTTGGCGCGCGCGCGCGAGGACGCGGACCTGCTCGAGGAGGAGCGCCGTCTGTTCTACGTCGGCATCACGCGGGCCAAGGACCGGCTCTGCCTGACGTACGCTCTTCGCCGCAGACGGGCCGGCGAGTACGCGTTCGGGCGGCTGTCGTCGTTCGCGGAGCCTATTAGGGCGACCGTCGAGGAGAAGACGACGGGTCTGCCGGGCTCCTCTTGGCGCTCCGCCACGTGGAGGGGGGAGCGCGAACCGCTCGTGGAGGATCGCCTGCGCGGGACTGTCGGCGGCGAACGGGCCGAGGGATTCGAAGACGACGGCTTCGACCAGGACCGCCCGCGCTACACCAAGGGCGAGGGCGTCGTGCACGGGACCTTCGGCCAAGGGACCATCGTCGAGTTGTCGGGATTCGGCTCGGACCTGAAAGTCGTTGTGGACTTCGGCGAGGCCGGAAGGAAGAAGTTGCTGGTGCGCTACGCTGAGTTGCAGAGGGACTACGTGTGACCGGAGACCGCGGCGCTCTCGGGTGGCGCGGTCTCGTCCCTGGGCGTGGTCTCGTTTCCGGGCGCGGCCGTTTCTCCAGGCGCGGCCGCTCCTCCAGGCGTGGCCGCTTCGGCGGCTTCGTCCAGTCGCCTCCCGCCGGACGCAGCCGCGCTCGACGCGCCTTCCGGGCTCGGCGCGGGCTCGAGACGAGGGACGGGGTCGTCCACCTCTGCCGGATCAGCCGTCTCCTGGGGGGCGTCGGCGTCCGGCCCCGGCGAATCGCGGCCGCTCCTTGCCAGCCAGCCAGCCAGCCCGGCGCCGCGCCGCAGCACGCGGAGCTTGGCCGCCGCGTCCAAGACGGCCTCTTCGGCCTCCGATTGCGCGAAGTCGGCAAGGGCCGACATGTTGTTCAAGCGCGTGCGGACGTTGTCGGCCGCGTTGTCCACGTCCTCCGCGAACCGGCCCAGGGACCGGTCCAGCCGGTCGGCGCCCTTGCGCGCGACTTGGCAGACGCGGTCCAAGTTGCGCGCCGCGCTCGCCGCGTGCTTGGCCAGGGGTTCGGTCCGGTCGCGCGCGACCTTGGCGAACGCTCGCCATTCCGTCGCCAGCCTGCGAACCTCCACGAGAACCAGCAGCAAAGCGACCAAGATCGCCGTGAGGACCACGAACAGCCCCGCATTCAGCCAGGGCCATGCGCCGCCCGCCTGCTCAGGCCCCTGCGCTGCAAGAACATGGAGTGCCGAGTAGTGCGTCATGCGTTGAATATGGGCTGGGTGCCGGAGGCCGCAAGGCGTGCGACGGGGCCGGGGCGTCGAATGAAGCGCGGCGGCCGGGCCATTGGCGCCACGTGCTGGACCGGGCCGGGACGCGCTACTTTGCTCATGCTCGCCAACGCTCACCTCTTTCCGGACGGTTCGCCATGCCTTCGCTCGTGATTTCGGGAGGGCGCCCGCTGGGCGGAACCATCGCGCCGGCGGGCAACAAGAACGCTGCCCTTCCCGTACTGGCCGCCACGCTCATGACGGCCGAGCGGGTTCGCGTGCGCAACGTGCCGCGCATCCGCGACGTGCTGACGCTGCTGGAGATCGCCGAGTCGCTCGGGGCGGGCGTGGAGTGGACCGGCCCCAACGAAGTCGAGGTGGACGGGGCGGACGTGCGGCCGTCGAAGCTCGACCGCGGGTTGGCGCAACGAATTCGGGCTTCGATTCTGCTCGCGGGCCCCTTGCTGGCCCGGTTTGGTTCGGTCTCCCTGCCGCCGCCGGGGGGCGACGTCATCGGACGCCGCCGACTGGACACGCACCTGCTGGCCTTCGAGGCGCTGGGCGCGAAGGTGGCGACTCCGTCCGACTTGGAGATCAAGGCGAAGCGCTTGGCCGGAGCGAGCATGTTCCTGGACGAGCCGTCGGTCACCGCGACCGAGAACGCCGTCATGGCGGCTGCGCTGGCGGAGGGACGCACCGAGATTCGCAACGCCGCCTCGGAACCGCATGTCCAGGACCTGTGCCACGCCCTGAACGCGATGGGCGCGCGGATCACGGGAATCGGCGGCTCCACGCTGCGGGTGCAGGGCGTGCCCGCGCTGGGCGCCGCCGAAGTCCGCATCGGCAGCGACCACATCGAGACGGGCTCGTTAATCGGGCTCGCCGCGGCCACGCGCAGCAAGATCGTCGTCGAAGAGGCTCCGGTGGAGCACCTGGACTCGACGTTCATCGGCTTCGGGCGCTTGGGGATCGAATGCCGGACCGAAGGGCGCCGGATCACCGTGGACGCGCGCGAGGGGACCGCCGTCCGCATGGACGCGTTCGGCCACGTGCCGAAGGTGGACGACGGACCTTGGCCGGCTTTTCCCGCCGACCTGACCTCGATCGCGGTCGTGGCCGCCACCCAGGCCGACGGCACCGTCCTGATTCACGAGAAGATGTTCGAGTCGAGGATGTTCTTCACCGACAAGCTGGTCGGAATGGGCGCCCGAATCATCCTCTGCGACCCCCATCGCGTGGTCGTGACTGGGCCTTCGCCGTTGCGGGGGGCGGTCTTGGAGAGCCCGGACATCCGGGCGGGGATGGCCATGGTGATCGCCGCCCTGAGCGCGCAGGGCGAGAGCGTCATCCGCAACGCCGGACAGATCGAACGCGGATACGAGCGAATCGACGAGCGCTTGGCGACGCTGGGCGCGGAGATCGAGCGCCGGGAGGAGTAGTCCGGCTTGCAAGGCTCGGATCCGCCAACCCGCAGCGACGAGCGGCCCGCGGAGGGTGCGGTGGATGCGTCCGTCGCGACGCGGTCCATCGCCGGCCATCTCGCGGCGTCGCGCCACGAGTTGCTGGACGTCTCCCTCCGCAATCCTCTTCTCGCGTTTCGCCGCCTCCGGGCCAAGGGCCTCCGGATCGTCGACGAAATCCCCCGCGAGGTCTTCCGGCGCCTCGTCGAGCAAGGACGGCCGATGGACTTCCTCGCCGCGCCGGAGGCGACGGAGGAAGCCGGATCCGGGGCGACTGGGAGCGGCGCGACGGAGGACGTGGACGGCGCGGGGCAGGACATGGACGGCGCGGGACAGGTCCCGCCGGTCGCCGACGTGCCGCGCGAACTTCGCGTTCTCATCGCCCAGGCCGCGCGCCAGGACGAACCGGAGAAGCGGCATGTGGACAACAAGCTCCAGACCGCCCACGACTCCGTGCGAATGGAGATGCGCCTTCGCAACACCCTTCGCCACGCGCGCTCGTCCATCGAGGAGCAGGGCGTCAACATTCTGTACTTGGCGCTGGGGACGCTGGTCTGGTACGAGTCCGAGTCCAGCGAGGCGGCGCGGAGGGCGCCCTTGGCGCTGGTGCCGGTCGAACTGTACCGCGGCAACGTGCAGTCCCGCTTCAAAGTGCGTTGGACCGGAGAGGAGATCGACGCCAACCTCTCCCTGGACGCCAAGTTGACGGGCGACTTCGACATCCGCCTGCCGGAACTCGGCGAGGACGAGGGCCTGGACGTGGACGCGTACTTCGACCGAGTCGAGAAGGCCGTCGCCCACCTGCGACGCTGGCGTGTGGACCGAGACTCAATCGACCTGGGCTTCTTCTCCTTCAGCAAGCTCCTGATCTACAAGGACTTGGACCCGGCGGCCTGGCCGGAGGACGAGAACCCCGCGGACCACCCGGTCGTGCAGTCTCTCTATGGAAGCGGCTTTCGCGGGGAGCCGCCGTCCGTCGAGGGCGCAGGCTCGCAGGACGGGGGCCCCTGGCTGGACCAAGTTGCCGAAGAGGCGACCGTCCACCAGGTCATGGACTCGGACAGTTCCCAGACGCTGGCCGTGATGGACGTGGTGGCAGGCCGCAATCTGGTGATCCAGGGGCCACCGGGGACGGGCAAGTCCCAGACCATTACCAACCTGATCGCGGCATGCGTCGCGCGCGGCAAGACGGTCCTCTTCGTAGCCGAGAAGATGGCTGCCTTGGAGGTCGTCAAGCGCAGGCTGGACGCCGTCCACCTGGGCGACGCTTGCCTCGAGCTGCACAGCCACAAGGCCAGCAAGGCCGCGGTGCTGGCCGAACTGAAGCGCACCTTCGAGCTGGGAGAGCCCCGGCTGGACGACCCGGACGGGGACCGGATGAGGCTGGAGCGCAGCCGGGATCGCCTGAACAAGTACACCATCGCGGTCAACTCGCCCGTTGGAGGGAGCGGGCTCTCGCCGCAGCAGCTGATCGGCGAACTGGCCCGAACCGGCGGCGCGGAGTCCCCGCCCGGCGATCCCGCCTTGGACTTGCGCGACCCCGCGTCGTGGAGCCGCGAAGACTTCCGGCGCCACAGGGAGGAGGTGCGCGACCTGCAGGATCTGGTGAAGGGCGCCGGCGTTCCCAGGGACCATCCGTATTGGGGGTGCGCTCTCCTGCAGCACATGCCCGCGGACCGCACGGTCGTCGCAGGAGCCCTGGAGGCGGCCGCCGACGCCCTGCGCAGACACTGGGACGATGCTTGCCGGCTTGCCTCCGCCTTGGGGTTGGGCGAGGACGTCGCGGCCTCCGTGGACGCGGCCAAGACCAAGGTGCTGCTGGAGACGGTGGCCCGGGCAGCCGGCGCGCCCGCGTTGTCCGGCGTCCGCCACCGGGCTCCCGAATGGGCGACGCGCTCGGGCGAGATCGAAAACGTCGCTAGCGACGCCTTGGAATTCGCCCGGATTCGCGCGAAGTACGACTCGGTCCTGATCCCCGAAGCCTGGCGGACCAACGTACTGGATCTCCGCCAGGGGCTGGCCGAGGCGGGCGGCAAGTGGTGGCGTTCCCTCTCGCCAAGCTATCGCAAGGCCGCCAAGGGACTGCGCGGACTCTGCCGGAGCGAGCCGCCGCGCCGCCATGAAGAGCAAGTGGCCTTGCTGGACGCGGTTCTGGCCGCTCGGCGTCTTCACGACAACATCGCCCGTTCGCGGGAACTGACGGCACGTCTCACGGCCGGCCCGGATCCAGGCTGGGACTGGCGGGCGCTGCAAAGGATCGGCGAGGTTGCGCAGTGGCTGGTCCAGCTTCACCGAGACGTCGCTGGGGAAGCGATCCACGCCGCCGTTCACGGCCTGCTGGAGACGGCCTCGGACTTGGCGCCCGCCAAGGCCGCCGCTTCCTCCTGCCGCCGTTCGAACGAGGCGCTGTCGGAGGCGTTCGCCAAGGCCTCCCAACTCTTGGAGCTCGACGACAGCCGATTCGCCCCGGAGGCTCCGCCGAGAGAGCGTTCTTTCGGCGATTTCCAACGGTGGCTGGAGCGTGCCCGCCAACGCGTGGAGTCCATCCAGGACGTCGTCCGATTCAACAAGGCCGCCCAGCGCTTGGCGGGCCGGGGTCTGGAGAGCGTCGCGGAGGCGGCCTCCACCTGGGAGGAGGCGGGCCGCGGCTTGGTGCGCCTCTTCGAGCGCCGCTGCTACTCGGCTTGGCTCGAGACCGCTTGGCAGGAGCGTCCCGTCCTCGCCGACTTCGACGGGACGGCCCACGAGAGCATGGCCGATCGGTTCCGCCAGCTGGACAAGAAGATGCTGCACCACAACCGGGCGCTCGCCGCGCACCGGCATTGGGAAGGCGTGCCTCGCGGGCCTGGCCCCGGGCAACTGGCCGTTCTCTCCCGAGAATTCGCCAAGAAGCGCCGGCAGCTGCCCCTGCGTCGGCTCATGCTCGAGGCCGGCAACGCGATTCAGGCGATCAAGCCCGTCTTCATGATGAGCCCGTTGTCCATCGCCAAGTTCATTCCGCCGGGTTCGGTTCGCTTCGACTTGGCGATCTTCGACGAGGCCAGCCAAGTGCGGCCCGTGGAGGCTCTGGGCGCCGTCATGCGGGCGAGGCAAGCCGTCGTGGTGGGCGACAGCAAGCAGCTCCCGCCGACCACCTTCTTCGACCGCTTGGCCGACGACGACGAGCAGGCGTCCTCCCAGACCGCCGACTTGGAAAGCGTCTTGGGGATGTTCTGCGCCCAGCAAGCCCCGACCCGCATGCTGCGCTGGCACTACCGCAGCCGCCACGAGTCCCTCATCGCCGTCTCCAACAGGGAATTCTACGACGGCCGCCTAGTCGTCTTCCCCAGTCCCGACAAGGGTCGGCTGACCACCGGGCTCCGCCTTCGCCACGACACGAACTGGTCCTACCAGCCGGGCGGCGGCGGACGAGTCAATCCAGGCGAGGCCAAGGCAGTCGCTCAAGCCGTCGTCGAGCACGCCGCCGAGTCGCCGCATCGCACGCTGGGCGTGGCCGCCTTCAGCTTGGCCCAGGCTCGCCGGATCGAGGACGAACTGGAGATCCTGCGCCGCCGGGACCCCTCTGGAGAAGCGTTCTTCAGGAGCCATCCCGAGGAGCCCTTCTTCGTCAAGAACTTGGAGAGCGTCCAGGGCGACGAGCGGGACGTGATCCTCATCAGCGTAGGGTACGGCAGAACCGCCGACGGCCGAATGCTCATGAACTTCGGCCCGCTCAACAACGAAGGCGGCGAGCGGCGGCTCAACGTGCTGATCACACGCGCCCGCCGCCGGTGCGTGGTCCACGCCAACTTCCAGGCCGACGACCTGGACTTGAGGCGGACCAGCGCTCGGGGCGTCGCGGCGCTGAAGACGTTTCTCCACTACGCGCGCACGGGCCAGATGGAGGTGGCGCGGCGGACGGGGCGCGGGGCCGATTCGCCCTTCGAGGAGGCTGTGGCGTCGGAGTTGCGGGCGCATGGCCACGACGTGGTGCACCAAGTCGGGTCGGCGGGCTTCTTCGTGGACTTGGCGGTCGTGGACCCGAATCGGCCGGGCCGGTACCTGCTGGGCGTCGAATGCGACGGAGCCGCGTATCACAGCGCCCGCTCGGCGCGGGACCGGGACCGGTTGCGACAGGAGGTTCTGGAAGGCCTGGGATGGACGATTCACCGGATCTGGAGCACGGACTGGTTCCGGAACCGCGAGCGCGAAGTGGAACGGGTCGTGGATGCGATCCGGCGGGCGGCGCAGATCGGTTCGGGCAATGGAGGCCCGGATCCCGGAACGGGCTCCGAAGGAGCGCCGCTGCCGGTCGGCCAGGACTCGCGCTCGGGGGAGGGGGGCGGTTCGGAGGACGGTGCCGCCTTGCCCTCCGGGACTCGGCTCGCCGACGTCGGCCGGACGCGGCCGTCGGCCTTGCCCCGCGACGCGGCTCCCGAGCCCTGCGACCCGTCGGAGCCCTACCGCATGGCGGAGGTGGAAATCGCCCTTGTCGGTCGCGAGTTCCACGAAGTCGGCCTGCACGAACTGACGGACCTGCTTGCCGAAGTCGTGGCCGTCGAGAGCCCGATTCACGTGGACGAGGCCGCCGTGCGGCTCGCCAGGGCGGCCGGGCTGAGGCAGAGGGGCGCCCGGACAACGCGCCGCGTTCGGCAGGCAGCCCGACTCGGCCTCCGAGACGGGAGGCTGGCGCTGAGGGGCGAGTTCCTTTGGTGTCCGGACCACAGCCAAGCCGTCGTCCGCCGCCGCGACGAAGCGACCCGCGGCCTGCGCCAAGTCGACAGGATCGCGCCCGAGGAGATCGCCGAAGCTTTCTTCGAAGTGATTCGCGCGAGCCACGGGATCAGGGAGGACGAGGCCGTCCGGGCGGCCTCCCGCCTATTCCGGTTCACGCGGTTGGGATCGAAGCTGGAGGTTGGCCTGCAGGAGGTTCTCGACCGTCTGAAGACGGACGGCAGAGTCGCCGAGCGGCGCGGCTTTCTCTGCCTGCGCGAAGACGGCGACGGGTGGCCGCCGGAAGCCTGAGCCGCCGGCCCCAGCAACCGGGCGAGTCGAGTCCGCAGCGAATCCCCTCCCGCGGCGGTCGTGGCCCTGCCCCGGCATTGGCCCTATATTTCAAGTCCGCAGGATGGAGCGGCGCGCGGTCAGGCCGCTCTTTTTTGGCCGAAGTGGGGGAGAGGGTGCGCCCCCGCTTTTTTTGTCCATGCGACAAGAGAGACGCGACAAATGAACGCATACCGGAGGGAGAGGTCGTGATGGACACGAGTCGCATCATTGCGGCGCTTCGGGATGTCGCAGCCGCCAAGAACCTCGAGCCGGAAGACGTCAACGAACTCATCCGCGACGGCATTCACGCGGGTCTCGCGCGCATCTACGGCGCGACGGTGGACGCCGAGATCACCATCGACGACGTGACGGGCGCCATCGACATCGTGGTGCTCAAGCGGGTCGTCGAGACAGTGGAGGACCCCGCCGCCGAGGTGTCGCTCGAAGACGCGCGCTGGGACGACGACACGTACGAGACGGGCGACGTGATGGAACTCCCGGTCGACTTCTCCACCTTCGGCCGCAACGCCGTGATGGCCGCCCGGCAACGCATCGTGTTGCGCGTGCGAGAAGGCGAGCGCCAGCGCATCCGCGACGAATACAGCGGACGCGTGGGCGATCTGCTGTCGGGCGAAGTGCAGCAGATCGAGCGCGGCAAGCTGGTTCTGCTGCTCAATCGTTCGCGCGAGGCCGAGGCGGTGATCCCCTGGAAGGAGCAGAACTACCGGGAGCGGTTCCGGCAGGGCGAGTCGATCCGGGCAGTGCTCAAGAAGGTCGAGGAGACGCCGAAGGGACCGCGACTGGTCTTTTCGCGCGCGGATCCGCTGTTCGTGGCCGCGCTGTTCAAGTTGGAGGTGCCGGAGATATACCAGGGCATCGTGGAGATCAAGGAGCTGGCCCGCGAGGTCGGCGGCCGAACCAAGATCGCGGTCCACAGCCGCGACGACTCCATCGATCCGGTCGGGGCCTGCGTGGGCCTGCGGGGGTCGCGGGTGCAGGCGGTGGTCTCCGAACTGGGCGGGGAGCGCATCGACATCGTGCCCTGGCATCCCGAGCCGGAAGTGTTCGCCCGCCGTGCGCTGGCGCCCGCGAGGGTGGCGAAGGTGGTGTCGGATCCGGCGCGCCAAGTGGTCACGGCGGTCGTGGACGAGGATCAGCTGTCCCTCGCCATCGGCCGCAACGGCCAGAACGTCCGCTTGGCCTCGCAGCTGATCGGATGGCAGATCGATCTCTACGGCTCTCGCGAGTGGATGGAGAAGGGCGCGGACATGTCCATCTTCGCCGACCAGACGGACGACAAGGCGTACGAGACCGCCGACTTTCCGTTGAGCGAGCTCTCGGTGGAGGAGAGCACGCTGGCGGCGCTCAAGGCGGCGGGGTACGACAGCTTCCTGGACATCATCGACTTGGACCGGTCGGACCTCCTGGCCGTGGAAGGCGTCACCGAGGAGGCGGCCGCCGCGTTGTTGGCGCTCATCGAGGATCTCACGGTCGTCGATTCGGATCCGGTGGCGGCGGGCGCAGCGGGCGGGGCGGAGACGGCGGACGGGGAGGACGCCGGATAGTGCGCGTCAGGGAGTTCGCCGGCGAACTGAAGGTCGGCCCGGAGCTGTTGATGCAGTTCCTGCGCATCGGCAACCCCGACGCGCAGGTCGCCGACGAGGAGGTCGCGAAGTTGCTGGCCCTTGTGGAGCGCGAGCGCCGCGACAGCAAGACCAAGATTGACGTGGCGGCCTTCCTCAAGACGGCCGTGCGAGCCCGCAAGCCGGCGAGCCGCCGCCGCCGCGCTCCTGCGGCCCCGCCCAAGCCCGAGGCCCCGGAGGCGCCCGAGGCGGAAGCCGCCGAGCCGGATGCGGCCGCCGCGGACCGGAGCGCGGAACCGGCGGAGGCCGCCGATTCGGTGGCCCCGGCGGCGTCGGAAACCGCCTCCGCGGCCCCGCCCGAGCCGGCGCAGGAGTCGAGCGGCCCGCCTTCCGCTCCGTCCGGCCCGGAACCCGCGCCCGCCGCTCCGGCCGAGCCCGAACCGGTCGCCGAACCCGTCAGTTCGCCAACGCTTGCGCCCGCCTTCCAGCCCCAGCGTCCTGCGACCGACCAGCCTGCGCCCGCCCGCCTGGGCGGCGCCCCGCCCGCGGCGCCTGTTTCGGCCAAGCCGGAGCCGGCGGCCGCCGGCGGACGGGTGAAGGTCAAAGCCAAGGGCTACACGTCGGACGGTCGCCGCCAGCGCGACCGCAAGAAGGGGAAGCGGCGCAAGGATCCCGACCGCACCGCCGCGGCCCTGAACGTCCGCCGGGTCATGGGGCAGCTCAAGGGCGGCGGCAAGAAGCGGCGAAAGGGCCGGGGCGCCGCCCCGGCCGCCGCGGAAGACGAGTCCCGGGCGGAGGAGCAGGTCCAGGAGGAGAGGGCGGCGGCTGCCGCGACGGTGCGCGTCAACGAGTTCCTGACCGTCGCGGAGCTCGCGGAGCTGGTGGACGTGAAGGCGACCGAGATCATCGGGTCGGCGTTCAAGCAGATGGACATGCTGGTCACCATCAACCAGCGGCTCGACTTCGACCAGATCGAGTTCCTGCTCGACGGCTTCGGCTTCAAGGCCATCCGCGAAGAAGGCTATGCGGCCTCGCCCGTCGCCGAAGAGGAGGACGACCCGGCAGACCTGCGGCCGCGTCCTCCGGTGGTGACGGTCATGGGCCACGTCGACCACGGCAAGACGCGCCTTCTCGACCAGATCCGCGACACCAACGTGGTTGCCGGCGAGGCGGGCGGCATCACCCAGCACATCGGGGCGTATCACGTCGAACTCGGCGACGGCCGTGCGATCTCCTTCCTGGACACTCCCGGACACGCGGCCTTCACCGCGATGCGGGCGCGCGGCGCCGACATCACCGACGTGGTGGTGCTGGTGGTCGCGGCCGACGACGCGGTGATGCCCCAGACCGTCGAGGCGATCAACCACGCCAAGAACGCGGGCGTCCCCCTGGTCGTCGCGGTCAACAAGATCGACCTGCCGGCGGCGGACCCGGCCAAGGTCAAGCAAGGCCTGCTCCAGCACGACGTGACCGTCGAGGAATTCGGAGGCGAGGTTCTCGTCGCCGACGTCTCGGCGCGCACGGGAGACGGGATTGCCGATCTCCTCGACAAGGTTCTCCTGCAGGCCGAGCTTCTGGAGATCAAGGCCAACCCCTCGCGCCAAGCCGTGGGCACCGTGGTGGAGGCCGAACTGGACGTGGGCAAGGGGCCGGTCGCGACGGTTCTCGTCAGGAAGGGCACGCTCAACGTCGGAGACAGCTTCGTTGTGGGGCTCCACGACGGCCGGGTTCGCGCGCTGCTGGACGAGCGCGGGCGCAACGTGAAGTCGGCCGGCCCGGGCATTCCAGTGCAGATCCTGGGTTCGGCGGGCATGCCGCAGGCTGGAGACGTGCTCCAGGTCATGGATGCGGTCAAGGCGGCCGCGGTGGCCTCGAAGCGGCAGCGCCTGGATCGCGAGAAGCAGCTGCGGATCAAGCAGCGGGGCATCAGGCTGGGGGACTTCTCGCAGCTCATGGCCTCGGGCCAGGGCGGCGTGTTGCGCTTGGTGGTCAAGGGGGACGTGGACGGCTCCGTGCAGGCGCTGTCGGACTCGCTGGGGCAGCTGTCCGGCTCCGAGGTGCAGGTCGAGATCATTCACCGCGGCGTCGGCGCCATCAACGAGTCGGACGTGATGCTTGCGCTGGCCGCCGGGGCCGTCGTGATCGGTTTTCGCGTGCGGCCGGACCCGGGGGCGCGGCAGGCGGCGGGCCGCGAGAACGTGGACATCCAGGTCTACGACATCATCTACGAGGCCGTGGAGGACGTGAGGGCCGCGCTCGAAGGCTTGCTGGCGCCCGAGCGGCGCGAAGAGATTGTCGGTGTGGCTGAGATCCGCGAGGTCTTCAAGATTCGGGGCGTCGGAACCATCGCCGGCTGCTACGTCTCCGAGGGCTTGATGCGGCGGGGCGCGAAGGCGCGCGTCATTCGCGAAGGCGTGGTCGCCTACGACAGCGAGATTGGGTCGCTCCGGCGCTTCAAGGACGACGCCAAGGAGGTCAAGGAAGGATTCGAATGCGGGATCGGCATCGCCGGTTTCAACGACGTCAAGGTGGGCGACCTCATCGAGACGTACCGGGTGGACGAGATCGCCCGGTCGCTGGCGGCCGCCGAAACGGGTTGACCGAGGCCGCCGGCTCTCTCGCCCAGAGCCTGGGAGGAGCCGCAACAGCCGTGGTCGTCACCGTCTGCACGTGGGAGTTGGAGATTCCCGGCTCGCGGTCGCTCAAAGACAAACGGTCGGTTCTGCGCTCTCTGAAGGACCGCTTGGGGGCGATGAACGTGTCGGTTGTCGAGTCGGGGCTCCAGGAGGCGCACGGCCGCGCCAGGATGTCGGTGGCGTTTCTTGCCGCGCACAACGCCCAGGCGGACTCCATTGCCGCGTCGGTGGAACGGCGCGTCGAGCAGGCTCGCGGAGCGCGGGTTGCGAGTCGCACCGTCGAACGGTACTGATGCCGCACCGCCGCCGAGTTCGCCTGGGCGAACAGCTTCGCCGCGAACTGTCCGACGCGATCCGCACGCGCGTGCGGGACCCGGACGTGGGGCCTCACGTCGTGACCAGCGTCGAGGTGACCGAGGGTCTCTGGCTCGCGCGCGTCTTCGTGGAGCTGCACGGCCCGGAACAGGAGCGCGAACGGACGCTGGCGGCGCTGCGGCGGGCGGCTCCGTTCCTGCGGTCGGCGCTGGCGGCCGAACTGCATGTTCGCCGGGTGCCGGAACTGCGGTTCCTGCGCGACGGGTCCGCCGAGGCCGGACGACGGATCGAAGCGGTCCTGACGGACGTGCTGCCGGACGGCGGCGACGAGGAGGAGGGGTGATGAAGGGCGTTCTCCTGGTGGACAAGCCCGCTGGACCCACTTCGCACGACGTCGTGGCGGCCGCGCGGCGAGGGTTGCGGGTCTCCAAGGCCGGCCACGCGGGCACGCTCGATCCCTTCGCGACCGGTCTGCTCGTGCTGGGCTTGGGATCCTCGACCCGCCTCTTGGAGTATCTGTCCGGCCTGGACAAGGAATACGACGCCACGGCCCGGCTGGGCCAGGCAACCGACACTCACGATCCCGACGGACGCGTCGTGGCCGACGACGATCGATGGACGACGCTGGCGGAGGCGCAAGTCGCAGTCGCCGCGCGGGGGCTGGTGGGTTCGCTCCGGCTGGCTCCGCCCGTCTTCTCGGCCGTCAAGGTCGGCGGGACGCCGGCCCACCGGCGGGCCCGGCGCGGCGAAGACCTCTCCTTGGCGCCGCGGCTCTGCTTGGTGCGGGCCGTCGAGCTGCTGGACGCGGCGCTGCCCGAGGTTCGTCTTCGCGTGGCGTGCTCGAGCGGCACCTACGTCCGGTCGCTCGCGGTCGCGTTGGGCGCGCGCCTGGGCACCGCCTGCCACTTGACGGCCCTGCGCCGGACGCGCGTCGGCGCGCTTCACGTGCGCAGAGCAGCGTCGTTGGAATCGCTTCGGGACGGCGCTCCGCCCCCTGGCTCGCGCGTGGCGGCGGCCGAGGCGCTCGCTCATTTGCCCCGGTTCGACGTAGGCCCGACGGAGGCCGCCGCGCTCGCCCAGGGAAAGCGGATTGCGGCGCCCGGCTGCGAGGCCGGCCCGAACGTTCCGGAGGCGGCGGCGGCGGTGGTGTTCTCGGAGGACGATCTGGTCGCCGTCTGCGCGTTGCGCGATGGCCTCCTCCGTCCCCGCAAGGTGCTTCGCCGTGCCTAAGACGCGCCCGCGCCCACTCGGACCGCCCGGGCTCGGCCTGCCCCCCGGTGGCCTCCCGATCGTCGCCACGGTTGGAACCTTCGACGGCGTCCACCGCGGCCACTGGAGCATCCTGCGCGAGCTCCGCGCCCGCGCCGCCGCCTGCCGAGGCCGGAGCGCGCTCGTGACCTTCGAGCCTCATCCCTTGCGCGTGGTTCGGCCCGAAGCCGCGCCCAGCCTGCTCACCACCGCCGCCGAGAAGAAGGCGCTCCTCGCGGAGAGCGGCCTCGACTACGCGGTCTTCCTGCCGTTCACGCAGGCATTGCGCAACTACTCGCCGCGCCGCTTCGTGCACGAGATCCTGCTGACGGGCCTGGGGGTGACCGAACTGGTGGTCGGCTACAACCACGGCTTCGGGCGGGGCCGCTCCGGCGACACGGACACATTGCGCGCCATCGCTGCCGAGGCCGGCTTCCTGCTGGACGTCGTGGGGCCCTACGCGGCGGGCGGCCGTCCCGTCTCCTCCTCCTCGATTCGGCAGATGCTCGCCGAAGGACGCCTCGACGAGGCCAATCGCGGACTGGGCCGCCCCTATGCCCTGGAAGGCGTGGTGACGCGAGGGCACGGCCGGGGCAGGGCGCTGGGATTCCCGACCGCCAACTTGCGCGTTGCGGGGGCCCACAAGCTCCTGCCGGGGCCGGGCATCTACGCCTGCTGGACAACCGCGTCCGAGGCTCCGGCGCCCGGCCTGCCCGCCCGCCCCCTCATGGGCGCGCTGCACATCGGCCCCCGGCCCGTCTTTCCCGGCGCAGGCGACTCCGTCGAAGTGCATCTGCTCGGCTTCGAGGGCGATCTGTACGGCCGCCGCCTTCGCATCGAGATCGTCCGGCGCCTGCGCTCCGTGGCCGAGTTCCCTTCGGCGTCGGCGCTGGCGGCCCGGATGCGGCAGGACGTGGACCAGGTGCGCGACGTCCTGGAGCCGCCTGCGGAGGCGCCCGCGCCGGCCGCCGCCCGCCCATCCGAGCCATGCCCGGCGGCGGCCAATCGGGCCCTGCATCGCGCGAGCGTGGAGGCCGCCGCGTTCACGGAGGACCCGGCTGGCCAGATGCGCCAGGAAGGGTTACCTTCCAAGGCTGTTTGCGGCGCGCGAATCGCGCGGGACGCGGAGGCGCCGGAGGGACCGGCAGTCGCGGGCGGGCCGGAAGCGCACTGAAGCACGGGAATCGAATGGGAATCGGCAAAGCTCAAATCGTCCAACGCTACGACGACGGAAGGGGTCCCGGCGGCGCACCCGTCCAGATCGCCCTTCTCACGGCGAGGATCAACCACCTTCGCTCGCATTTCGACGCCCACAAGCACGACCATCACAGCCGTCGCGGCCTCCTGAAGATGGTGGGACGCAGGCGACGCCTCCTCGAGTACCTGAAGCGCACCGACGTGGAGCGCTACCGGGACCTGATCAAAGACCTCGGCCTGCGCCATTGAGCGGGAAGAGCGAAGGCGGTTGCGCCGCCACGCTTCTTCTTCCCGAAACGGCAGACGGCCTCCCCGCCGCCGGTTCCTGGCGGCAACCTCGGAAGACAAAATGACGCACAGAATTGAACGCCAATTCGCCGGAAGGCGGTTGGTGCTGGAATCGGGCCGAATGGCTCGCTTGGCGCACGGCGCCTGCCTCGTGCAGTTCGGCGAGACCGTCGTGCTGGTCACCGCCACGGCTCAGGACAGGCCGACCACGCTGCCCTTCTTTCCCCTCACGGTCGAGTACCGCGAGAAGTCCTACGCCGCGGGCAAGATCCCGGGCGGCTTCTTCAAGCGGGAGGGCGCGCCACAGGAGAAGGAAATCCTTTCCGCGCGCCTCACCGACCGCGCGCTCCGCCCGATGTTCCCGGACGGCTACTTCTACGAGACGCAGGTGCACGCGCAGATACTCAGCGCCGACCAGGAGAACGACGCCGACGTGCTCGCGCTCATGGGCGCCTCGGTCGCGCTCAACTCCTCCGCGATTCCGTTCCGGACGCCCGTGGCGGCGGTTCGCATCGGGCGGATTCAGGGCAACTGGGTGGTCAATCCCACCTTCCGCCAGCTCGAGTACGCCGACGTGGACGTCGTGGTCGCGGGCTCGGCGCAGGCCATCACGATGGTCGAGGGCGGCGCGGTCGAGGTTCCCGATGGAGAGATCCTAGAGGGTCTCGCGGTTGCGCACGGCGCCGTCAAGGAGCTGATCGGCATGCAGGAGGAGCTGATCGCTCATCGCCAGCAGCCCGAAATGGCGTGGGTGCCCAAGGCGGGCGTCGACGCCGGGCTTCGCGAGCGCATCGAGGCGATGGCAGGGCAGGGAGTGGCGGATGCGGTGAAGATCGCGGACAAGCGCGAGAGGACGGCGGCCTTGGCGGAGGTGGCGCAAGGCGTGGCCGCGCAACTGACGGGCGAAGACTCCGGCGTCGAAGACCCAGCCGACGCCGTGCGCGAAGTGGTGCGGGAGCTGGAGAAGAAATGCGTGAGAGCGCGCATTCTCGACGAAGGCGTGCGGGCCGACGGACGGGGGCTGGACGAAGTCCGTCCGATCTCCTGCGAGGCCGGCGTGCTTCCCAGGACGCACGGCTCGGCGCTCTTTACGCGGGGCCAGACGCAGTCCTTGGGCGTGGTCACGCTGGGCACCTCCCGCGACGAGCAGCGGATCGATTCCATCGACTCGGCCGAGCAGATCACCAAGTCGTTCATGCTGCACTACAACTTCCCGCCCTTCTCGGTCGGGGAGGCGCGACCGATTCGCGCGACCTCGCGCCGCGAGAAGGGACACGGGGCGCTCGCGGAACGGGCGATTCGGCCGCTGCTGCCGGACGGCGGCGACTTTCCCTACACGATCCGGATCGTCTCGGACATCCTGGAGTCCAACGGGTCCTCCTCGATGGCCTCCGTGTGCTCGGCGTCCCTGTCCCTGATGGACGCGGGAGTGCCGCTGCGCGCCGCCTGCGCGGGCGTGGCCATGGGCTTGGTGGCCGAGGACGGCCGCTCGGCGGTGCTCACCGACATCCTGGGCCTGGAGGACGCGCTCGGCGACATGGACTTCAAGGTCGCGGGCACGCGCAAGGGCGTGACGTCGATCCAGATGGACATCAAGATGGAGGGCCTGACCATGGAGGTGCTCGCGGACGCGCTCGAGCGGGCGCGATGGGGCCGCATGCACATTCTGGACGAGATGGACGCCGTCCTGGCCTCGCCTCGCTCCGATCTCTCGCCTCACGCGCCTCGCATCACCACGATCCGCATCAACCCTCAGAAAATAGGTGATATCATTGGCCCTAAAGGAAAGAACATCAGGGCTATACAGGACGACACCGGAGCTACGATTGAGGTGGAGGACGACGGCACCGTGAAGGTCGCGGCGGTCTCGCAGGAGGCCAGCGACCGGGCCCGCGAGATCATCGAGGCGATCGCCCAGGACCCCGAAGTGGGCCGCATCTACGAAGGCCCCGTCAAGAACACGACCACGTTCGGCGCGTTCGTCGAGATCATGCCGGGCGTCGAAGGGCTTTGCCACATTTCGGAGTTGGCCGACGAACGGGTCGCCAAGACGGAAGACGTGGTGAAGCGGGGCGACGTCGTGCGCGTGAAGCTGCTGTCGATCGACGAGAAGGGGCGGATGCGGCTCTCCAAGAAGGCGGCCGCCTGGGAAGATTCGCGCGCCGGCGGAGGAGCCCGAAGCCGGGCCTAGCGTAGAGGAGGCGAGCGCGGTGGCGGCTTCCGTCGCGCCCGGCGAGTCGTTTCGTTCGACTGTGCTGGACAACGGGATGCGCGTGCTCTCCGAGCCGATGAACGCGGTTCGTTCGGTGGCGGTGGGCCTGTGGGTGCGGCAGGGCGCCGTGCACGATCCGCCCGGACTCGGGGGCATCGGCCACCTCTTGGAGCACATGGTCTTCAAGGGCACCGAGAGGCGCTCCGCCCGCGAGATCGCGCTGTCGCTCGAGAGCGTGGGAGGCACGCTCGACGCCTACACGTCCCGGGAGCGCACCGGCTTCCTGGCCCGCGTTCCGGCGCGCCACCTGTCCCTGGCGATGGACGTGCTCGCGGACCTGGTCCAGCGCCCGGCGCTGCGTTGCGACGATCTCGAACGCGAGCAGGAGGTCGTCGCCGAGGAGATCGCCGCGGTGGAGGACACGCCCGACGATCTCGTCTTCGAACTCCATTCGGAGGAATTCTGGCCCGGCCACCCCTACGGACGCTCGATTCTGGGCGCCCGCGAGGCCGTAGGCGCGGTGGAGACGGAGGACCTGCGACGACTGCACGAGGGCTGGCAGGCGGGCGCCAATCTCGTCCTCGCGGCGGCGGGCCAGGTCGCCGGGGACGCCTTGCTGGAGCTTGCGGGCGAGCACTTCGGCCACCTGCCGGCGGGCGCCTGCGCAGCCCCCGCCGAGACCCCGGCCGATCCCGATCCCGGCCTGCGCTGGGTGGAGCGCGAGGGCGCGCAAGTGCACGTGGTGGCCGCTTGGCCCGCCCCCGCACGCAAGGACCCCGACCGATACCCGGCCCTCCTCCTGTCCACGGCTCTCGGGGGCGGCATGAGCTCGCGCCTGTTTCAGCGGATTCGCGAAGACCTCGCGCTCGCCTACTCCGTCCATTCCTTCCACTCCGCCTACGCGCGGGCGGGGATGGCGGGCGCCTATCTGGCGACCCGGCCGGACTGCGCCGAGGCCGCGCTGGAGGCCTTGGACGAGATCTGTGGCGAACTGCTGCCCGGCGGCCTGCCGGACGACGAGATACGGGCCGCCAAGGAACAGGTCAAGGGCCATCTGCTCCTGTCGCTGGAGTCGCCGGGCGGCCGCCTGGGCCGCTTGGCCGAACTCGCTCTGCACGACCTGCCGTTCGCCTCTCTGGACGAACTGGAGGAGAGGGTCGAGCGGGTGTCGGCGGAGGACGTCCTTCGCGTCGCCCAAACCGTGTTCCGCCCCGGAGGCCAGAACGCGCTCTGCCTCGGCCCGCGGCGGTCGAAGGCGCCCTCCGCGAACCGTTCCCCCTAGCCAGACCCTGCCATGCTCGTCGGCGTGCCCACCGAAGTAAAGAACAACGAATACCGCGTCGCCTTGACCCCGGCCGGAGCGGACGCCCTGTCGCAAGCCGGCCATCAAGTGCTCGTGCAGGCCGGCGCTGGGAGCGAGAGCGGCTTCACCGACGACTTCTACGAGGCGACCGGGGCCCAGGTCGTGGACTCGGCCGAAGAGGTCTGGGCGCGGGCGGCGATGATCCTCAAGGTGAAGGACCCGGTGGCCTCCGAATGGCCCCGAATGCGAGAGGGCCAGACGCTCTTCACGTACTTCCACTTCGCCGCCTCGGAGGCCCTGACCCGGGCGGTCTTGGACAGCGGGGCCACGGCCGTCGCCTACGAGACGGTCGAGACGGCCGGCGGGGAGCTGCCGCTGCTGACGCCCATGAGCGAAGTGGCCGGGAGGATGGCGGTGCAGGCGGGCGCGAAGTACTTGGAACGGCCCGCAGGCGGCTCCGGGATTCTGCTCGGGGGCGTGCCGGGCGTCCTGCCGGCCAAGGCGCTGGTGCTCGGCGGGGGCGTGGTGGGAACGCACGCGGCCAAGATGGCGGCGGGACTGGGGGCCCGGGTCTCGGTCATGGACATCTCGCTGCCGCGCCTGCGGCGGCTGGCCGACATCCTCCCGGCGAACGTGCGCGTGCTCTATTCGACCCGGTACGCCGTGCGCAAGCAGTTGGGCGATGCGGACTTGGTGGTCGGCGCGGTCCTGGTGCCGGGCGGAAAGGCGCCCCGCCTCGTGGAGAGGGACGACCTCGCCCGGATGAGGCCGGGGTCGGTCGTCGTGGACGTGGCGGTGGACCAAGGCGGCTGCGTGGAGACGATTCGGCCGACGACGCACGAGGACCCCGTGTACGTGGTGGACGGGGTGGTGCACTACGGCGTGAGCAACATGCCGGGCGCGGTGCCTCGTTCGTCCACCCTGGCGCTCACGAATGCGACGCTCCCCTACGCGCTCAGGCTCGCGAGCGAAGGCTGGCGGGCGGCCTGCGCCGCCGATCCGGCGTTGGCCAAGGGCGTCAACGTCTCGGCTGGGCGGGTCGTGCACCCGGGCGTGGCCGAGGCGTTCGGAATGCCCTGCGAGCGCCTGGACTTCGCCTCCGCCCCGGTATCCGCGGCCGGCCTGGAGCCCGCCTCCGGGGCCCTCCGGGTGCGCTTCAAGCGCCTGTCGGCGAACTCCGATCTCCCCTTGCCGGCGCCGGCCACGGGCGGAGCGGCGGGCTACGACGTGCGGTCGGCGGAATCGCTGCGCCTGGAGGCCGGCGCCGTCCATCCCGTCGCGACCGGCTTGGTCATGGAGCTGCCCGCCGGCGTGGAGTGCCAAGTGCGGCCGCGTTCGGGATTGGCGGCGCATCACGGCGTCACGCTGCCGAACAGTCCTGGCACCATCGATCCCGACTACCGCGGAGAACTCAAGATCCTGCTCAAGAACATGGGCACGGAGGCCTTCGAGATTCGACGGGGGGACCGGATCGCCCAGCTTGTGTTCGGGCGCTTCCTGGCGCCGGTGGTCGAGGAAGCCGCAGAGGTGTCGCAGACCGGCCGGGCGGCTGGGGCCTTCGGCAGCACGGGCGTCGCCTGACCCCGGCCGGACTGCCGGGGGCGAGGCGCGTAAGCTGTACGTTGCGGATTGCGAGGGCGGGCGTCGCCTAACCCCGGCCGGACTGCCGGGGGCGAGGCGTGACGGGCGTCCGGCGGCCGGTCGGGGGTGGCCCGCCGTGCGCTGGCTATTGAGGAACGACTGCCGTAGCCTTATGTTTCCCGCCGGTTCGTTGCCACACCGACAGTCTCCCAAGGCCTGCCAGGGCGCGTTTGTCCTACTTCTCCCGTTTGCTCGATTCGAGGCGGCTGGTGCCCACGAGCGACATCGGCGTGGACCTCGGGACGGCCAACACGCTGGTGTACGTGCGAGGAGAGGGCGTCGTCCTCAACGAGCCGTCGGTCGTGGCGGTCGCGGCGGGCACCAGGCAGGTCATGGGCGTGGGCCTCGAGGCGAAGCGCATGCTGGGGCGCACGCCCGAGGGCATCACGGCCATCCGCCCGCTCAAGGACGGCGTCATCGCCGACGTGGACATCGCCGAGCTGATGCTCCGCCACTTCCTTCGGCACGTGACGGCCAAGCACATCTTCCGCATCAGGCCGCGGGTCGTGGTGGGGGTGCCTTCCGGCATCACCCAACTGGAGTTGCGGGCCGTGCGTTCTTCCGCGCAGGCGGCCGGCGCAAAGGACGTCTACATGGTGGCCGAGCCAATGGCCGCGGCCATCGGCGTGGGGCTCCCCATCGACACGCCCCGTGGCAACATGGTCATCGACATCGGCGGCGGCACGACCGAAATCGCGGTGATCGCGCTGTCGGGCATTGTCCTCGACACGTCGATCCGCACGGCGGGAGACAAGCTCGACACGTCCATCGTGGCCTTCCTGCGCAAGAACTACAACTTGCTGATCGGCGAGCCGACCGCTGAAATCATCAAGATGCAGATCGGGTCGGCGATGGAGATCGACGACGAGCGGGGCATGGAGGTGAAGGGCCGGGACTTGGTCTCGGGCATCCCCAAAATGGTCCTGGTGCACCCGCACGAGATTCGCGCCTGCATCGAAGAGCCGGTTCGCGCGATCGTGGAGGCGGTGCGCGCGGCGTTGGAGATCGTGCCGCCGGAGCTGGCGTCGGACATCGTGGACCACGGCATCGTCATGACGGGCGGCGGGGCCATGATTCGCGGCTTGGACAAGCTCATCGAACGCGAGACCGAGCTTCCCATTCACGTGGACCCGGAGCCGATGAGTTGCGTGGTGCGGGGCGTCGGCGAAGTCCTCGACGACTTCCAGAAGTACCGTCCAGTGCTCATGACCTAGGTTTGCGCGTCCGGCGCGCGCAAGGGCGTTCGGGCGCGGCGGAGGGAAAGGCATGGAGGGCCAAGACAACGTAGCGAGTCCATCCGGGAGGTTCGACTTCCTGGTGCCCTTGGTTCTCGTGATGGCGGCCGCGGTTCTGATGAAGCTTCCCAGCGACGCCCAGGATGTCTTGGGCCAGAGCCTCCGGAGCACCGTGCTGAGCCCTTTCGTCGCCATGAACGTGGCCTACGCGAGGGCGCGCACGTTGGGCCGGGACTTCGACCGCGTGCGCGCGCAGATGGATACGTTGGTTTCGCGCGTGGCCGCCCAGCGCACGCTCGCTGAAGAGAACCGCCAGCTCCGCGAGTTGCTGGGGATGAGCGAGCGGGCGCCGACCCGGTACGTCTCGACGCCCGTGATTCGCTCCGGAACCACCGATCAGAGCGTCTTCAGAATGGCGGCCGGGGCCGAACAGGGAGTCCGCCCGTTCGACGCCGTGGTCACCGAGGCCGGCCTCCTGGGCCAAGTCCAGAGAGTCGGCCCGCGCACGGCCTTGGGCTTCGACTGGTCCCACACCGACTTCCGCGTGTCGGCAATGACCGCCGACGGGCTGGTTCACGGCCTCGTGCTGGCCGACCGGGGGCAGTTTCGGGAGCAGGATCGCTTGGTGCTGTCCGGCGCGGTCTACCTGTCGGACCTCGAGCCGGGGACCGAGCTGCTGACCTCGGGGCGGGGAGGGACGTACGCTCGCGGCATTCGCGTGGGATGGGTGGCCGGCGTCGCGGCCACGATGGCGGGCTGGAGCAAGAGCTACTACGTGGAGCCGGCGGTTCAGCCGGGTGAGGCCGCCTACGCGCTGGTCGACTTGGGCGATCGGGCTGGACCGGCGACCGGTCCCATAGCGGCGGACGGCGGCCCCGCCAAGACGGGCGGGTTGCGTTGAGGGTGGGCCCGGGCGTCGTCGTCGCGATTCTGGCGACGGCGCACTTGACGCTCCGGGTCGGCCTCGGCATCGGCGACGTGGCGCCGGACCTGATGACGCTCGCGGTGCTCTTCGGGGCGCGGTTCATGCGAACGCCGAGCACGGCGGCCCTCGGCTTCGGGCTGGGGCTTCTGCAGGATGCATTCTCGCCGTTGACCTTCGGCGCCAGCGCGCTGGCGATGGCTCTCGTGGGCGCCGTCGCCTCGCGCACGCGCCAACTCTTCGTCGGGAACTCGTTTCTTTTCTTGGCCTCCTACTTCTTCGTCGGCAAATGGACGCTGGACTTCATTTGGTGGCTGGCCTCCGGTTCGGCCGGGTGGGCGACGTTCAGCGACCGGATTCTGGTGGCTGCGCCGCTCGCGGCGCTCTATGCGACGGCGACCGGGCTCCTGGTCCATTTCTTGTTTCGGGAGAGAAGGAGGAGGCCATGAGACGGCGGGACCAACGCCAGAGGGTGGCTCGCGGCAGAATGGCCCGCTGGGTCGTCTTGTCGCTCATGGCCGTCCTGGCCGGCGCCTTCTTCCGCGCCCAGGTGCTGGGCAGCGCCGACTGGTTGCTCCGATCGGAGTCCAACCGGCTCCGCATGTTGATCGTGCCGGCGCCGCGCGGGATCATCCGCGACCGCGCGGGCCGCGCGCTGGCCGACAACATCACGGGCCATGCGGTCTCCATTCTGCCTTCGGATCCGGACACCATGCTGGCCACGCTGACCCGGCTTCGCGAGTACGTCGAGCTGACCGGGGCGCAGGTGGACGCGCTCGCCACCCGCGTCCGCGCCCGTCCCGTGAGGTCGCTCCTGGTCGCCGGGGACGTCCCGTTCGACGCGGTCGCCGCCGTTCAAGAACGCCGGTCCGTCTTCCCCCAGGTGCTGCTGGAGTCGCGCCCCAAGCGCCGCTATCCGGCAGGGCCGGTGGGTGCGCACGTGATCGGCTACGTCGGCCAGATCAACGAAGAGGAACTCGAGTCCCGCCGCTTCGCGGACGCCGGCCCCGGAACGATCGTGGGCCGCGCGGGCGTGGAGGCCTTCTACGAGCCGCGGCTGCGAGGGAAGCGGGGAACGCGGTACGTCGAGGTCGACGTGACCGGACGAGTCGCCGACTCGTTCGAGGGCGTCGCCGGAGTTCCGGCCGTGCCGGGCCAGGACCTCGACCTGCATCTGGACATGGACTTGATGGAGTGGATACACCACATCTTTCCGGCCGGCCTCAACGGAGCCGTCGTGGCGCTCGAGGTCGAGACGGGCGGAGTCCTGGCCATGTACTCCAAGCCCGCCTTCGACCCCAACGTCTTTGTCGGCGTCATGGATCCCGGCAACTGGGCTCGCTTGAGCCAAGACCCGACCAGTCCGCTTTACAGCCGCGCGGCGATGGGCAAGTATCCCCCCGGGTCGCCCTGGAAGCTCGCGAGCGCGGCGCTCGCCCTGGAGGCAGGCGTGATCGACCCGCAGCATCGCTTTCCCCAGCCGTGCGACGGCACGTTCAGGTACGGGAACCGCACGGTCCGTTGCTGGAAGCCGGAGGGGCACGGCAGCCTCGACCTCGCCGGCGCGATTCAGCATTCGTGCAACGTCTACTTCTACCAGCTCGGCTTGGCCCTCGGACTCGAGCGGCTGCTGGCCGGCGGCGCCCGCATGGGCTTCGGCCGCGGCACCGGCATCGACCTTCCGCAGGAGGCCATCGGCACTTTCCCGGACGGCATCGACTTCTGGGACCGGCAGTTCGGATACCGGGCCGGCGAAGGCGAGGTCCTCAATTTGGTGTTGGGGCAGGGCCCCAACGCGCAGGCTCCGCTCAAGATGGCGCAGTTCATGCTCGCCATCTCCCGCGACGGCTCGGCCCCGGCCCCCATCCTGTACCGCTCCGCGCCCACGCTCGAGAGCTGGCGCCTGGACGTGTCCCAAGAGAGCTTGGCGGCGATTCGAGAAGGGCTCCGCCGCGTGACCGCCCCGGGGGGCACGGCCTACATGTCCTCGCTCGAACACTTCGACTTGATGGGCAAGACCGGGACCGCCGAGACGGGCGGGGGACGCCCCAATCACGCTTGGTTCGCGGGGATGGCGGGCCTGCCCGGCGGGCCTCCCGAGGTCGTGGTCGTGGCCTTGGTGGAATTCGGAGACAGCGGATCCGAGACGGCGGCGCCGCTGGTGGCCAAGACCGCCGACTATCTTCTCCGGGCCCGCCACGGGATCGTGCAGGACACCGTCCAGACGTTGCGCGAGCACTACTTGGCCGGGAGAAGCGCGGCCTGGGCGACGCGGCCCCGGGACTCCTGAATGGAACGCCTGCGCCTCACGGGACCGAGCGTGGCCTTCGTGACGACGCTGCTGGTGTTGTCGCTCTTCGGCGTGGCCATGATTTACTCCGCGGGCTTGGTCGAGGCGCCGACCGCTTCCGTGGAGGGGACATGGATGCGGCAAGCGACCATTCTCGTTGCGAGCTTGGGGCTGTTCGCGGCGGCAATTCGCGTGCAGGGACGCTGGTACGAGTGGGCCGCCGCGCCGGCCTACGTGTTCTGGGTGGCCGTGCTGCTGCTCACGCTCCTGATCGGCACGGGACCGGGGCCGGCGGGGAGCGTCAAGAGCTTCTTGTCGGTCGGAGGATTTCGCTTCCAGCCCGCCGAGGCGGCCAAGGTGACCACGTTGCTCCTGCTGGCGAAGTACCTCGGCAACCGCGAGACGCCGCCGCAGTACCTCCAGGACTTGGCGACGCCGGTCGCGCTGGTGGGCCTGCCGCTCGTCGCCGTCCTTCTTCAGCCCGACCTGGGAACCGCGGCGGCCTTCGTCGGCATCCTCTTCTCGGTCCTCTTCTGGGCCGGCACTCCCATCTACCTGCTGTTCTTGGTCGCCTCGCCGGGCATCGGCCTGATCCTGGCGTTCAACGTGTGGGCTTGGTCGGCCTACATCGTGCTCCTGGGCGTCTTCGCCTTCTTCCACCGCTTCCGACTGTACGTGTTCGAGTCGGTAGCCGTGATCCTGGCCAACGTGACGGCCGGCGCCATCGCGCAACCCCTGTGGAACTCCCTCGCCGAGTACCAGAAGAACCGCATCCGCGTGTTCTTCGATCCGTTCCACGACCCGCTTGGCGCTGGC
The DNA here is from genome assembly GCA_958295645.1 of Longimicrobiales bacterium. Taxonomy (GTDB): domain Bacteria; phylum Gemmatimonadota; class Gemmatimonadetes; order Longimicrobiales; family Gaopeijiaceae. The sequence continues at coordinate 1,206,137 of OY282361.1, read as the reverse complement.
TGGCAGATCATTCAGTCGAAGGTGGCCGTGGGCAGCGGCGGGCTCCTGGGCAAGGGCTTCGCGGAAGGGACCCAGAAACGCCTGAACTTCTTGCCGGAGCAACATACCGACTTCGTCTTCAGCGTGGTCGGCGAGGAGTTCGGCTTCCTGGGCACGTCGCTCGTCATCGCGGCCTTCGCGTACTTGTTCATGACCATCCTGCGCCTGGCCGAGTCGGCGAGAAGCGACTTTGCCATGCTTTTCGTAGTCGGTACCTTAGGTGCTTGGCTTACGCACGTCTTCGTCAACGTGGGCATGACCGTCGGCATCGTGCCCATCACGGGCATTCCGTTGCCGTTCATCAGCTACGGCGGTTCCTTCCTTCTGATGTCGTGGCTGGCTGCGGCAATAGCGATCCGGCTGGCGAGCGAAGACTCCTGAACGGCACGGAAAGGGGACTCTCGTTGGCTTGGTTCAAACGGCAGAAGACGCCGCTCACGGCCGAAGGACGGCGAGACCTCCCGCGCGACGTGTTCGACAAGTGCGGCGGGTGCGGCGAGATCCTGTACCGCGAGCGCTTCCTCCGCAACTTCGGCGTCTGCCCCGAATGCCGGAACCACCTGCGCATCTCGGCCGGGCGCTACGTGGAGCTGCTGGCCGACCCCGGCTCCTTCGAGGAAGCGAACGCGGGCATGACGAGCGCCGACCCGTTGGGCTTCGCCGATCGCAAGCCCTACCCCGACCGGCTCGAGGAGGCGCGCCGCAAGACCGGCCGCAACGAGGCCGTCGTCGCGGGACGTTGCCGGATCGAGGGCATTCCGGCGTCGCTCGCGGTCATGGACTTCGCCTTCATCGGCGGGTCCATGGGGTCGGTGGTCGGCGAGAAGATCGCCAGGGCGGGGCGCTGCGCCCTGAAGGAGGAGACGCCCTTGGTGATCGTGAGCGCCTCCGGCGGCGCCAGGATGATGGAGGGCGCCTTCTCGCTCATGCAGATGGCCAAGACGTCGGCGGTGCTGGCGCGCCTCCACGAGCGGGCGTTGCCCTACGTGTCGATCCTGACGGATCCCACCACCGGCGGCGTCACCGCATCCTACGCCATGCTGGGCGACTTCAACTTGGCCGAGCCGGGGGCGCTGATCGGTTTCGCCGGGCCGCGGGTCATCGAGGAGACGATCAAGCAGGCGCTGCCGCCCGGATTTCAGAGCGCGGAGTTCCTGGAGGAGCACGGCATGGTGGATTCCGTGGTCGACCGGCGCGAGCTGAAGAGCGCCGTGGGGCAGCTTCTCCGCCATTCCTGGGCGGGCTGGAAGCCGCGCGCGTGACGCAACGTGTCCGCATACCCGGCTCGGACCGGCTTGGGAAGACGTTGTTTCCCGGAGCGCCCGCCAAGGTGGACTGGGGGCTGGAGCGCATGTCCACGGCGCTCTCGTCCCTCGCCTCGCCACATCGCAAGTACCGTTGCCTGCATGTCGGCGGCACCAACGGGAAGGGATCCGTGGCCTCGACCTGGGCGTCGGCGCTGGCCAAGCACGGCGAGCGCGTGGGGCTCTACACGTCTCCCCACTTGTGGTCCTACCGGGAGCGCATTCTCGTCGACGGACGCCCGCTTCCGCCCTCTCGCCTCGCGCAGACCGCGGGCGAGCTGGCGCCCCTGGCGGCTCGCCTCAAGATGTCGCTCTTCGAGGCCTGGACCCTGCTGGCCTTCGTGCTCTTCGCGGAGGAGGAGGTGAGCGTGGCTTGCGTCGAGGTGGGGCTCGGCGGCCGGCTGGACGCGACCAACGTCGTCTCTCCCGACGTGGTGGCGATCACCAATGTCGCCATCGACCACCAGGACTACCTGGGCAAGACGTTGGCGGCCATCGCCCGCGAGAAGGCCGGAATCATCAAGCCGGGCGTTCCAGTGGTGGCGATCGAGAACGCCGGCGAGGTGATGGCCGAGCTGGAGGCGCGCGCGCAGAGAGTGGGCGCCGCCCTGCATCGCGTGGACCCCGGGCGCGACGTCTTGGACGTTCGGGTGAGCGCGGAGGGCGCCCGCTTTCGCTTTCCGTCGGCCTTGTGGGGCGAAGTCGAGGTGGAGACGCCTTTGGCGGGGGCCCACCAGGCCGCCAACACGGCGGTGGCGCTCAAGGCCTTGGAGTTGCTGCCCCGGCCGCCTGCGCGGGAGGCCGTGCTTCGGGGCGTCGCCGAAGTGGACTGGCCGGGACGCAGCGACGTCCGCGAACTGGGTGGCGTCCGATACGTGTTCGACGTGGCGCACAACGTCGCGGGAGTCCAAGCGCTGACGCGGATGCTGGGCGACTTGGACGTGGCCCGCCCGCTGGTGGCGCTCCTGGGCGTGCTCGGCGACAAGGACTGGGCGCGGATGCTGCCGCCGCTTCTCGAGATCGCGGACCACGCGGTCTTCACCGTGCCGATGTCCGCTCCGCGCGCACGCACATGGAATCCGCGCCTGGTGGCGGAGGCGGTGGGCGCCCTTGCGCCGGTCGACGTCGTGGAGCAGGTCGCGGTAGCTGCCAAGCGCGCCCGCGAGCTGGCCGAGGAGAAAGGCGGGACCGTCGTGGTGACGGGCTCCTGCCACACGGTGGGCGACGTGCTGGCGGTTCTGGGACAGAGCCCGCTGCGGTCCAAGTAGCCCGCTCGCGCCGACCTTGTCCAGCCAGCACGTCCGCCTGGGTTCGCCGCCGTGACGGCCCTGGCGAAGCTACGGGGATTTCGCGAGTTCGGCCCGGACGAGATGGCCCTTCGCAACCATGTGTTCTCGAGGTGGCGGGCCGTCGCTTGCGGCTACGGCTTCTCGGAATACGACGGGCCGCCGCTGGAGCCGCTGGCGCTCTACGCCGAGAAGAGCGGAGACGAGATCGCCGGCCAGCTCTACGAGTTCGTCGACCGCGGGGACCGGCGGGTCGCGCTGCGCCCGGAAATGACGCCCACGCTTGCCCGGATGCTGGGGTCGCGCGGCCGCGCCATGGCCAAGCCCATCCGGTGGTTCTCGATTCCGCAGCTCTTCCGCTACGAGCGCAACCAGCGCGGCAGGCTCCGCGAGCACTTCCAGCTCAACGCGGACATCGTCGGGGAGGCCGCGGTGGCCGCCGACGCCGAAGTCTTGGCCGTCGCGGTGGATGCCGTGCGCGCCCTGGGACTCGGCCCGGCCGACTTCACGGCCCGCGTCAACGACCGACGGCTCGTCGTGGCCGTGCTCGGCGCCCTGGGGGTCCCTTCCGCGGCCGTCGGCGGCTGCCTGGAAGCGCTGGACAAGGCGGAGAGAACCGGGCCCGCCGCCAGTCGGCAGCGCCTCGAAGCGCTGGGGCTGTCCAGCGCGCAGGCGGAGGACCTCCTCGGCCTCGCCGCGGCCGGCGCGGGTTCCCTGGACGACCTCAAGCGCCGGTTCGCGGACGCCCCGGAGGTGCTGGCCACCGCCGCGCCGCTGGAGGAGCACGCCTGCCTGCTGGAGGCGATGGGCCTGGGCGCCTACGCCGAATTCGACTTCACCGTCGTGCGCGGACTGGCCTACTACACCGGCATCGTCTTCGAGCTCTTCGACCGCGCTGGCGAGTTGCGCGCCATCTGCGGCGGCGGCCGCTACGACGGCCTGCTTGGCCGTCTCGGGGGTGATCCCTTGCCCGCGGTGGGGTTCGGCATGGGCGACGTCGTGCTGGGCGAATTGCTGCGGGAGCGGGGACTGGCGCCGGACGGGCCGCCCTCGTTCGACTTCTTCGTGATCTGGCTGGAAGAGGCGCAGAGGCCCTTGGCGCTCGAAGCCTGCCGTCGGCTGCGCAAGGCCGGGGGTTCGGCGGTTTGCGCGCTGCGGCCGAGAAGCATGCGCAAGCACCTGGCGATGGCTGCCCGCTCGGGCGCCCGGCGGGCCGTCGTGATCGGACCCGACGAGGCCGCTGCGGGGGCCGCCACGGTCCGCGACCTCGAGACGGGCGAACAGGAGAGGGTCGCCCTTGAATCGCTGCTGCCGGGAGGCGTCGCTAGGTCGCCAGCCGGCCTCGCCAATGCCGGAACCGGCCCCGAGTCGGCCCACGGGGAAGGGGATCGATAGATGTCGAAGCGCAAGGGATTCACCCGCCGAAGCGAGGACTTCAGCGCTTGGTACAACGAAGTCGTGCAGCGCGCCGAGCTGGCCGACTATTCGCCCGTCAGGGGCAGCATGGTCATCCGGCCCTGGGGCTACGGCATCTGGGAGCAGATGCAGCACGCCCTCGACGACATGTTCAAGGCCACGGGTCACGAGAACGCCTACTTCCCGCTTCTCGTCCCCTTGAGCTTCATCGAGCGCGAGAAGGAGCACGTGAAAGGCTTCAAGCCCGAGCTTGCCGTGGTCACCCACGCCGGCGGCAAGGAGCTCGAGGAGCCCTACGTGGTACGTCCCACGTCCGAGACGATCATCTACGCCATGTACGCCAAGTGGGTGCAGAGCTACCGCGACCTGCCGCTGCTGCTCAACCAATGGGGCAACGCCATGCGCTGGGAGCTGCGCACCCGCCTCTTCCTGCGCACGGCCGAGTTCCTCTGGCAGGAAGGCCACACCGCGCACGCGGACGAAGCGGAGGCCGAAGCGGAGGCCCGCACCATGCTGGGCATCTACCGGCGGTTCATGGAGGATTGGATGGCCATGCCGCCGGTCACCGGCGTGAAGACGGACGGCGAGAAGTTCGCCGGCGCCGTGCGCAGCTACGCCTGCGAGGCGGTCATGCAGGACGGCAAGGCGCTCCAGGCGGCCACGTCGCACATGCTGGGGCAGAACTTCGCCAAGCAGTTCGATCTGACCTTCCAGAACCGGGACGGCCGGGAGGAGTTCGCCTGGAACACGTCCTGGGGGGCGTCCACGCGCTTGGTCGGGGGACTCGTGATGACCCACGGGGACGACGCGGGGGTCGTCGTGCCGCCTAAGCTGGCGCCTTCGCAGGTCGTGGTCGTGCCCATCGCGGGCGGCGAGGCGGAGGGGGCCGGCGTCTTGGCCAAGAGCGAGGAGCTGGCGGACGCGTTGCGACGCGAGGGCGTGCGCGCCCGCGTGGACAGGCGGCTGGACATGTCCGTGGGCGCCCGGTTCTTCGATTGGGAGCGCAAGGGCGCGCCGGTGCGCCTGGAGGTCGGTCCGCGGGATGTGGCGCGGGGCGAGGTGGTCGTGGTTCCGCGAGTGGTGCGGGAAGGCGGCGCGCGCAAGGAGACGCTGGGCGAGGCGGAGGCGGTGGAAGGCATGAGGGCCCGGCTTCGCGCGTTGCAGGACCATCTCTTGGGCGAGGCGAAGGCGCGGCGCGAGGCGCGGACGGTGCGCCAGGAGGTCGGGTCGGTGAGGGAGTTGGCCGGGTTGCTGGACGAGGGGGCGGGATTCGTGTACTCGGGCTGGAGCGGCGACCCCGAGGTCGAGAGGCGTGCCAAGGAGGAGGCCAAGGCCACCATCCGGGTCGTCCCGGACGAGGAATTCCGCTCTCCGGCGGCGCCGTCCAAGTGCCCGGGCGGCGGCCGGGCGCGCATGGAAGTGATCTGGGCGCGCGCCTATTGACGGGCGGCGGCGCGTTCGAGAGGCGCGCGGGCCTTCTGCACTGCGGCCCTTGCCCTCTGGACGCGATCGCCGAGGAACACGGCACGCCGCTCTACGTCTACAGCGGCGCGCATGTCCTGGCGCGGCTGCGAGCGCTGCGCGAAGCCTTCAGGCCGCTCGACCCGCTGGTCGCCTACTCGGCAAAGGCCAACTCCTCGATGGCGGTGCTCGGTCTCCTGGCCCGAAGCGGCGCGGGCGCGGACGTGGTGAGCGGGGGCGAGCTGTTTCGTTGCCTTCGCGCAGGAGTCCCGCCGGAGCGGATCGTCTTTGCGGGCGTGGGCAAGACGGCGCGCGAGATGGAGGAGGGTCTCGATGCGGACATCATGTCGTTTCACGTCGAGAGCGCAGCGGAAATGGCGTTGCTGGCGTCGGTCGCTCGTCGCGTGGGGAAGCCGGCTCGCGTCGCGGTGCGGGTCAACCCGGGCGTGCGCAGTCCCACTCACGAGTACACCCGGACCGGCCACGCCACCGCGAAGTTCGGCGTCGCGCCGCCGGAGGCCGCCGAGATGTATCGCAGCGCCTGCGCCGACGGCTTCCTCGAACCTGTGGGCGTCTGCGTCCACATCGGCTCCCAGGTTCGCGAGGTTCGTCCCTTCGTCGACGCCCTGAAGACGGCCCTGGCCGTGGCGGAACGCTGTCGGCGCGACGCGGGCGTCCAACTGCGCTACGTGGACATCGGAGGCGGCTTCGCGGTCGCGGACGCCGACGGCGCGGAACTGGACTTGGCCCAGCTGGGCGGCGAGGTGTCCAGCCTGATGGCCGGACGCAGTCTCTCGCTGGTCGTCGAACCTGGACGCTCGCTGGTCGCCGCCGCAGGCGTGTTGCTGACCCGGGCGCTCTACGTGAAGCGCTCCGGCGACAAGACGTTCGTGGTTGTGGACGCCGGCATGACCGACTTCCTGCGGCCCAGCTACTACGGCGCCGCCCACCCGATCGAGTTCGTCGACCCCGCCGGACAGGGCGCACCCGCCCGGGTGGACGTCGTCGGCCCAGTCTGCGAGAGCGGCGACTTCCTGGCCAAGGACCGGCTTCTGCGGCTCCCCCGTCCAGGCGCCCTTCTGTGCGTGGGGGCCGCCGGCGCCTACGGCTTCGCGATGGCTTCCAACTACAATTCGCGCCCTCGGCCCGCCGAAGTCATGGTGCACCAGGGCGTCGCCCGCTTGGTGCGCACCCGAGAAGGCTACGAGGACTTGTTGCGCGGCGAGACCACTTGGCCGCCCGCCAAGCAGTAGCCGATCGCGCACCGCGGCGGGACGTCCGGCCCGGCTGGCGCCGTTGCATGGCCCTGTCTCCCGAGGGGCGCAGGAAGGCCCGCGGGCCGCGGCGGGCCGCCCGGCCGACTGGCGCCGCTGCATGGCTCCCGACGCGCCGCCTCCACCATCTGGGCAACAACGCTTGACACCATAGCTGGAGAGCGTAGCCTAGAGGTCGGACTTCCTTCGACGTTGGCCGGGCCGCCGAGCGCGGCCGGAGACCCCGATCATGCCCGAGCGCATTCTCGTGGTGGACTTCGGTTCCCAGTTCACCCAGCTCATCGCGCGGCGCATTCGGGAAGCCAACGTGTTCTGCGAGATACGACCGCCGGAGGCGCTGGCCGAGGGACTCCGGGGCGAGCCTCCCAAGGGCGTCGTTCTGTCGGGCGGTCCCTCGTCGGTCTACGGCGAGGGCGCCCCGGAACTGGATCGCAAGCTGCTGTCGTTCGGGGTCCCCGTGCTGGGCATCTGCTACGGCATGCAGCTCCTCGCCCTCGGCGCGGGCGGCGCCGTGCGGCCGGGCAAGCGCGAGTACGGCCGCGCCTCGCTTCGCGTCCACGACTCCGGCGACCTCTTCCACGGCTTCGGCGGCGAGCCCGTCCAAGTCTGGTGCTCGCACGGCGATCACGTGGACGAGCCGCCCCCGGGCTTCGAGACGCTCGCATCCACGCCCGACCTGCCCGTGGCCGCCTTCCGCATGGCCGGCCGTCCCGTCTACGGCGTGCAGTTCCACCCCGAGGTCGCGCACACGCCACGCGGCGCCGAGATCCTGCGCAACTTCCTCTTTCGCATCTGCGGTTGCTCGAGCGACTGGACGCCGGGCGCGTTCGCCGCTCGAGCGGTCGAGCAGATACGGGAGGCAGTGGGCGGCGAGGCCTGCATCGCGGGCTTGTCCGGCGGCGTGGACTCGGCGGTGGCGGCGGCCCTGGTTCACCGGGCGGTCGGCGACGGCCTGACCTGCGTCTTCGTGGACACCGGGCTGTTGCGCAAGGGCGAGCGGGCCTTGGTCGAGCGCACCTTCCGCGGACGCCTGGGAACGCGCCTGGTGGTCGTCGACGCGGCGACGGAGTTCTTGGACGCCTTGCAGGGCGTCGCGGAGCCCGAACGGAAGCGAAGGATCATCGGCGAGCGCTTCGTCCGCGTGTTCGAGCGGATCGCTCGGGATCTTGGCTCGCAGGCCCGCTTTCTGGTTCAGGGCACGCTCTACCCGGACGTGATCGAGTCCATGTCTTCGGGCGGCCCCTCCGCCGTCATCAAGACGCATCACAACGTGGGCGGCCTGCCGGACGACATGGACTTCGAGCTCGTCGAGCCGCTGCGCGACCTCTTCAAGGACGAAGTCAGGCGCCTGGGCCGAGAGCTGGGCCTCGACGACGCCGTCGTGGGCCGCCATCCGTTCCCGGGGCCGGGCCTGGCCATCCGCGTGCTGGGCCCGGTGTCCGAAGACCGCTTGGCCGTCTTGCGCGAGGCGGACGCCATCTTCCTCGAGGAAATCGAGGCAGCCGGCCTCTACGACGACATTTGGCAGGCGTTCGCGGCGCTCTTGCCCGTTCGTTCGGTCGGCGTGATGGGCGACGCGCGCACGTACGAGAACGTGGTCGCTCTGCGGGCGGTCACCTCCACCGACGGGATGACGGCCGACTGGTACCCGTTCGAGGCGGCCTTCCTGCGCCGCGTGTCGGCTCGCATCGTCAACGAAGTTGCGGGCGTCAACCGCGTGGCCTACGATGTCAGTTCCAAGCCTCCGTCCACCATCGAGTGGGAATAGACGGAATCGAGCGGGAATGGACGGACGAGGAACAGTGAATGGAGAGGAGCAATGCAATGAGATCGAAGAGGCGAGGGATGCAGTGGCCTGCGGTCTTGCCGCTCTGTCTGGCGTTTGTCGTCGCAGGTTGCGGCGGCGAAGGAGCGCCCGGCGCCGGGTCGACCGTCAGGGACACGTTGCCGTCCGGGGTCGAGCGGGTGACGATCTCGTCCCCCGCGGAGCCGTCGGCCCCCCACTGGAACATCGTGGAGGACCTGCGCGTCGGGTCGTTGCAGGGCGGCGGACCGGACGCCTTCGGCTGGATCGTGGGGCTGGCCGCGCTGGACGGCGGCGGATTCGCCGTCTTCGACTACCAGTCCCAGGACTTGCGGCTGTTCGACTTCGACGGGGGACACCTGGCCACGCACGGCGGCCGTGGCGACGGACCCGGCGAGACGCAAGGGGGCAACGGCGTCATGCTGGGTCCCGGCGGCCGTCTTTGGGTGCCGGACGACCAGCGAGGGCGCATGTCGGTGTTCCACCCCGGCAACGGCTTCCAGGAGGCCCACGAGTACACGTCCTTCAGTTGGGGTCCAGTCTGGAGGGGAGCGATGGGCGAAGACGGCAGCGTCTTTCGCCCATCGGTGGAGTACGACAGGGAGCCGGCCTTGCGAGTGGTGGTCGTCTACGACTCCACGATGACGCCGATCGACTCGTTGCCGATGGGTGCGTATCCGACGTACGACGATCCGCCCAGCGCGTATTGCTGGAGCAGCGGAGGAGGCGGAGGGTGTGCCGCCGTGCCCTTCTACGGCGACGAAATCCGCCTTGTGGACTCGCAGGGCTCGGTCTGGGAGGTGGAAGACGCCGGCCAATACCGCATTCGCCGTTGGACGCCCCGCGGCGACACGGCTTTCGTCGTCGTCGTGGACCGGCCGGCGACGCCGGTGACGGCGGCGGAGCGCGATTCCGCGATCGCCGAGCTGCGAGAGCGGACCCCGCCCGGCATAGAGCTGGACCCAGCCAAGATCCCCGCCGCGAAGCCGGTGATCGAATCCCTCTTCATGCCCGGCGACGGCAATTTGTGGGTGCAGTTCGCGTCGAGCGGAGGGGCGGCCTTCGACGTCTTGGCGCCGGACGGGTCGTACTTGGGCACTGCGGTCGCCGACATCGCCATCGAGACCGGCGACGCCAAACCGGTTCTGCGGGACGGGCGCATGTGGCTGGTGGCGAAGGACGCCCTCGACGTGAACTATGTCGTTCGGGCGCGCTTGGAGGACGCCCGGTGAGCTGGAGGACGCCCGGCGCCCTGGCGCAGTAGTCTGTCCGCCGTCCGATTTTGGCTCTCCGATCCAGGAAGGTATCCATGCGTGCTCGCATCCTCGAGGCTGCCGGGCTGATCCTTGTCGCCGCCGCGGCCGGCCCGGCAGTGGTGGCCGGCCCGGCCTGGGCGCAGGACGTCCCCACGTCGGCCTTCGAGGCCATGAAGTTCCGCCACATCGGACCGGTGGGGAACCGGGTCACGTCCGTGGCGGGCGTGGCGGGCGATCCCCTGACCTACTACGCCGGGGCCGCCTCTGGCGGGCTCTGGAAGACGGAGGACGGGGGCGTCAACTGGCGGCCTGTCTTCGACGACCAGCCGGTCCACGCGATCGGCGAAGTGGCGGTCGCGCCGTCCGATCCCAACATCGTCTGGGCGGGAACGGGCGAGCCGTTCATCCGCTCCAACGTGTCCATCGGCAACGGCCTCTGGAAGTCGCTGGACGCGGGCGAGACGTGGACCCACATGGGGCTGGAGGGGACCGGACGGATCAGCCGCATCGTCGTGCATCCCACCGACCCGGACGTCGTCTACGCGGCGGCGATCGGCCACGGCTACGCCCCGCAACGCGAACGAGGCGTGTTCCGCACCCTGGACGGCGGCGCCACCTGGGAGCACGTGCTGTTCGTGGACGAGGAGACGGGCGCCAGCGATCTGGTCATGGACCCGTCCAACCCGCGCACGCTGTTCGCCGGCACGTGGCAGATCGCCATCCGCACTTGGACCCGCAAGTCCGGCGGCCCCGGCAGCGCCGTCCACGTGTCGCGGGACGGCGGCGCGACGTGGACGCGGCTCGAAGGGAACGGCCTGCCCACGCGCGAAGTCGGCAAGATCGCGCTCTGCACGAGCGCCGACGATCCCAGCCGCCTCTACGCGCTCGTCGAGACGGGCGACGGCGTGCCCTGGGAGGGCGGCGACACCGACGGCGGCGAACTCTGGCGCTCCGACGACGGCGGCCGCCAGTGGAAGCTGACCAGCTACGATCGCGACCTGGCCGGCCGCACCGCCTACTACACCCGCTGCGAAGCCAACCCGGACGACGCGGACGAGGCCTACTTCCTCGCGGCAGCCTACAGCACCACCCTCGACGGGGGCGTCACCTCCACGGCGGCGCCCTTCCTCCAGGGCCCGGTGTGGGATCATCACGACATGTGGATCGATCCCGAGGACGGCGACCGCCAGATCGTGGCGGGCGACGGCGGCATCGCCATATCCCGCAACCGGGGCAAGACCTGGTACCGCCAGCAGCTGCCCATCGCCCAGATGTACCACGTGACCGTGGACGACGCGGTGCCGTACCACGTCATGGGCAACCGGCAGGACGGGCCCTCCGCCCGCGGACCAAGCAACAGCCGCACGGGCGGCCTCTTCCTGAGCGGCATCCCCCGGGGCATGTGGCACACGGTGGGCGGCGGCGAGTCGGGCTTCGCCACGCCCGACCCCGTGGAGCCCCACATCGTCTGGTCCAGCGCATCGGGCGCCGGAGGCGGGGGCGGCATCGTCTCCCGCTGGGACGCCCGCACCCGTCAGTACCGCGAAGTCGAGGTCTGGCCCGAGTCCACCATCGGCCAGCCGGCCGACAGCCTTCGCTACCGCTTCCAGTGGACTTTCCCGCTGCTCCTCTCTCCGCACGACCGCAACACCCTCTACGTGACCAGCCAGCACGTCCATCGCACCACCAACGGCGGTCAGAGCTGGGAAGAGATCAGCCCCGACCTGACCACCAACAACCGGGAGCGGATGGGGATCAGCGGCGGGCTTACCCCGGACAACATCGGCGTGGAGTACTGTTGCGTGATCTACGCCTTCGACGAGTCGCCCTTGGAGCCCGGCGTCCTCTGGGCCGGCACCAACGACGGCCTGATGCACGTCAGCCGGGACGGCGGCGCCACCTGGACGAACGTCACCGGCGCCATCCCGGACCTTCCGCCGGACGGGGTGGGGCGGGGCATCGACGCCTCCCGCCACGCCCCCGGCAAGGCGTACATGGTGGTCGAGCATCACCAAGTGGGCGGCTTCGCGCCCCGCGCCTACCGCACCGCCGACTACGGCGAGACCTGGACCCGGATCGCCGACGGCATCGACGACGGCGTGCTGAGCTACACGCGCAGCATCCACGAGGACCCCGTCCGCCCCGGCCTCCTGTACCTCGGCACGGAAGCGTCCCTCTACGTGTCCTTCGACGACGGCGGCCGCTGGCAGTCCCTCCACACCAACCTGCCGCACACGCCGATGTACGGCCTCGTGGTGCAGGAGCGCTTCAACGACTTGGTGGTGGGCACCTACGGCCGGGGCTTCTGGATTCTCGACGACGTGACGCCCCTGCAGCAGCTGACCCCCGAAGTCGCCGGCGCTTCCGCGCATCTGTTCGCGCCGCGGGCCGCCTACCGTTTCCGTCCGGTGTCGGAGCCGTTCGCCATGTTCGACGACCAGTCCGACGGCGAGAACCCGCCCTACGGCGCGTCGATCAACTACTGGCTGGCCGAGGAAACGGACGACAGCGTGACCATCGAGATCGCGAACGCCGCCGGCGAGGTCGTGCGAACGCTGGAGGGCACGGGCGCCGCGGGCGTGAACCGCCTCTGGTGGGACTTGAACGGCGAGCCCGCCACCGAGATCAAGCTGCGCACCAAGCCGCTCCACGCCGACGACGTCGAGCTGGGCGACGAGCGCTGGCGGCCCTTGCCGAGCGTGCTGGGGGGACCCGGCGGCCCGGGCGCGGCGGTGATCCTGCAACCCCCGGGCGAATACTCGGTCGCGCTGGCGATCGGCGGCCGCCCGGCCTCCGAGTCCCGCACCCTGGAGGTGCGCAAGGATCCCCACTCCGAGGGCGGCCTGGCCGACATTCGGGCCCAGCTGGCCATGCTGGAGGACATCCGCGCCGACTACGAGACCGCCGCGGCTCTCGTCAACCGCACGGAGTGGATACGCCGCCAACTGCTGGACGCAAAGGCCGTTCTGGAGGACCGGGACGACGCTGTCGCCAAGGCGTTGTCGGCGGTCGCCGATTCCCTGAACCAGCGCATCGTCGCGGTGGAGCAGGGCCTCTTCCAGATGCGCGCCACGGGCACGGGCCAGGACGGCATCCGCTACCCGACGCGCCTGATCGAGCGCCTGGGCTACTTGTTCACGAGCGTCTCGGTGGGCGACTTCGCCCCCACGGATCAGCACGGCGAGGTTCACGCCGTCCTCAAGGAGCGCTTGGCCCGGATACGAGAGGCCATGGAGCCGCTCTTGACCGGCGAGTTGGCCGAGTTCGACCGGCGGATTCAGGCCATGGGGTTGCGCGTGATCTCGTAGAGGCGGCGGCAGGGCCCCGGCGTCGTCCGGTCTTATATTGATGCTCCCACAAGGCCACGCCCCGCGCGGGTTCGCGCCCTCCATCCTCCGAGAAACCCGAAGGAGTCGTCTCATGCGCCGCTCCGTCCACTGCCTTCTCGCAAGCTTCGCCACGTTGCCCCTGTTGGCCGCCTGCTCCGAGGCCGTCAAGCCGCTGCCCGAACCAGGGGCGGTCCGCATCGCCGCGACGTACCCGCAGTCGGGGTACTTGAGCACGGACGGCGGCAAGATGCGCGACGGCTACGTGCTGGCCGTGGAGATGCTCAACGAACGGGGCGGCATCGACGGGCGCCAAGTCGAGCTCGTGTTGCGCGACGACGGCAGCGACCCGGTGGCCGCCGCGCGCATCTACGGCGAGTTCGCGGCCGACAGCGCCGTGGCCGCCTTGCTGGGACCCTACAGCAGCGTGGTCACCGAAGCGGTGTTGCCGGTCACGGAGGCCGCCTCCAGGCCGCTGGTCGCCGGATTGGCCGCCTCTTCGGAGCTCTGGGAGGGGCAGAACCGCCGCTGGAGCGTCCAGATGCTGAACGCGGCCACGAAGTTCTTGGACGGATCGGTCGCCTTGGCCGCGCAGGGCGGCGCGCGCACGGCGGCGCTGGTGTGGGAGGACTCGCGCTTTCCCGCCTCCGTCGCGGCGGGCGTCCGAGCGTCCGCGGCCCAGGCCGGCCTTCGCCTCGTGTTGGACCAGTCCTACTCGCCCGGCGGGGCCGACCACGCCGCCTTGGCGGAGGCGGCCAAGCGATCCGGGGCGGACGTGTTCCTGGGCGGCGGCTACCTGCCGGACGCGGTCGGGTTGGTGAGGGCCGCCAACGCGGCCGGCTACCGTCCGCAGCTGACCAGCCTCGCCTTGGGACCGGCGGATCCCGGGTTCGCGGAGGAGGTCGGCGCGCTGGCCCGGTGCGTCGCGGGGAACACGCCCTGGCTCCCGTCGATTCGGACCAAAGGCACGCTGGCCGACAGCGAGACGTTCATCGCCCGCTTCCGCCAGAAGCACGGCCGCGACCCGGGCTACCACGAGGCCGCCGCCTTCGGGGCCGTGGATCTGCTCTCCCAGGGACTCGCCATGGCGCTGACGCCGGTGGGCGTCGAACACGCGGTCCTGCGCGACTTCCTCTTCGCCGCCAAGACGGAGACGGTACTGGGCGGTTACGGGGTGGCGCCGGTCGGGAGCGCCTCCGCAGGCGTCCAGCAGGTCCTCGAAGGTCTTCAGGTGCAATGGCAGGACGACGGCCAGGGCGGCTTGGCGCAGCGGGTCGTCCATCCTCCGGCGGCAGCGAACGCCGAGGCCTGCTTCAGCCGTTCGCCGGGCCCCCTCCGCATCGCGGCTTCGTATCCGGAGACGGGACGCCTGAGCGTGGACGGCGCCAAGATGCGGGCCGGCTACGCGCTCGGCGTCGAGATGCTCAACGAGCGGGGCGGGATCGGAGGGCGCTTGGTGGAACTCGTCACGCGCGACGACCGCAGCAATCCGCAGTTGGCCGCCTCGCGCTACCGCCAGTTCCTCGCCGATCCTTCGGTCGACGCCCTGCTCGGGCCGTACGCCAGCTCCGTCACCGAGAGCGTGCTCCCCGTCACCGAGGCGGCCTCCAAGCCGTTGATCACCGCCATGGCCGCCTCCACGAGCTTGTGGGCGGGTCGGGGACGGCAGTGGAGCGTCCAGATGCTCAACCCGGCGCATACGTACCTGCAGGGCTCGGTGGAGCTGGCTGCCGCCGCCGGGGCCCGGACGGTCGCGCTGGTGTGGGAGAACTCGAGCTTCCCGTCGGGGGTCGCCGTGGGCGTGCGATCGGCGGCGCAGGCCGCTGGGATGCGGATCGTGCTGGACCAGCCGTACGAGCCCGCCGCCGCCGATCACGCGGCGCTGGCGGAGGCCGCGAAGCGCAGCGAGGCCGACCTGCTCATTGGCGGCGGATATCTCCACGACGCGATCGAGCTCACGAAGGCGGTCGCCGCCGCCGAATACGCGCCCATGCTGACGAGCTGGTCCATCGGTCCGGCCGATCCGCGGTTCGCGCAGGAGGTGGGCGACCTCGCCCGTTGCGTCGCCGGCAACGCGCCGTGGATTCCCTCGGTTCGCACGCGCGGGGCCCTAACGGACAGCGAGACGTTCGTCCGGCGCTTCCGGGAAGCCAACGGCGGACTGCCGGGATATCACGCCGCCGGCGGATTCGGGGCCGTCGAACTGCTGTCCGGGGCGCTGGAGGCGTCCTTGGCGCCGACCGGCGAGATCGACGAGGCGGCGATGCGCGACTTCTTGTTCTCGGCGGACATGCAGACGATGCTGGGCCCCTTCGGGGTCGCGCCCCTGGGCTCGGAGGACGCGGGAAGCCAGCAGGCTCTGGTGGGCCTCCAGGTGCAGTGGCAGGACGACGGGGAAGGCGGGCTGGCGCAACGAATCGTTCATCCGGCCGCCGTGGCGGACGCGAAGCTCTGCCTAGGCAGGTAGGAGGAGGGGCTTCGCGCTCCGCCGTCCGTTCGCCGCCTGGCCCGGCGGCGCATCGGCCAGCGCGACCACGTGGCGCGGGGCGCCGCCGGATCGAGGGTCAGCGCGCCGGCGTGTCGATCTCGGCGTCGCGGATCCGGTCTGCGATCTCCTCCCACAGGACCTTCATGAATTCCAGGTCCTCGCCGTGCACGTCGACGAATGCGAGCATGCCGTCCTCCGAGGAGCCGAGTTCGGCGAGGACGCGGTCCCGCTCCCCGGCGGGAATCACGCCGTCCGGGGAGCGCATGGCGGCCAGCCTCAGCTCGACGTAGGCGTCGACGAAGAGTTCCCGGCCGAGATCGTCCGCCGGGGCGGGGGCGCCGCTGTCGCAGGCCGCGGCCAGGAGGGCGGCCGCCAAGAGCGCTCCAGGGACGGCGGCGCGGCGCACCCTCAGTCCTCCTCCCGGATCCGGGTCGCCGCTCTCCACAGAGCCGCGCAGAGTGCCGCGAACGCCAGCGTCCCCACGACGGCGGAACCGTGCGGCACCAAGGCGTCCATCCATTCGTGCCCGACGACCCACATCGAGGCGGCCGACGGGTCGCCGGCGATCCTTCCCACGACGTAGATCGCGCCGCCGATCAGCACGCCCACGAGCGCCGCTCCCGCGATGAGCCCCGAAGCGAACAGGACGCCCTGCTCCCGCCGCCGAACCGCCAGCGGGCCGTCCTCCGGCTCCTCGCGCCGACCCTTCCTCGCCAGACCCAGGCGCATGAGGCCGCCAACGAAGATCGGCGTCATCAGCGACACCGGCAGATAGAGTCCCACCGCGAACGCCAGCGACGGCAGCCTGAACACGAACTCCGCCACGGCCGCCAGCGCCGCCCCGAGCAGCACGAAGCCCCAGGGCAGCGACGCCTCCAGAACGCCGTCGATCACCAACCCCATCAACGTGGCCTGAGGCGCGGGCAGGCCGTTGGCGGCGCCGATTCCGTAGGACTCGTTGAGCACCACGAGGACGCCGCCCATCACCGTGGCCGCCGCGAGCACGCCCAGCATCTCGCCCACCTGCATTCGGCGCGGCGTGGCCCCCACGAGGAAGCCCGTCTTCAGGTCCTGCGATGTGTCGCCCGCCACCGCCGCCGAGACGCAGACGACGGCCCCCACCGCGAGCACGGCCACCTTGCCGCCCCCGCCTCCGTCGTCGAGGCCGAGCGCCACCCAGATGAGCGCCGTCAGGATCAGGGCCGCGATGGTCATGCCCGACACCGGGTTCGACGACGACCCGATCAGACCCACGATGCGGCTCGACACCGTGACGAAGAAGAAGCTGAAGACCACCACGAGCAGCGCGCCCACCGGGCCGACCGGCACCCCCGGCCAGCTCCACAGGGCCACCGCCGTCAGCACGGCTAGGCCGACGACAACCTTGAGCGGCAGATCCTGCTGGGTCCGGGGCAGCGCGCCCTCGCGGCCGCGTCCGGCGTGGCCGACGCCCAGCTTGAACGACTCCACGATGGTCGGCAACGACTTGAGGAGCGTCACGATGCCGGCGAAGCCGACGGCGCCCGCGCCCACGTAGCGGATGTAGTTGTGCCAGATCTGGGACGGCTCTAGGTCCGCCATGGAGGCCGCCGCCGGATAGATCGTCGCCTCGCCGCCCCACATGGCGATGGCCGGGATCAGGATCAGCCAGGCCAGGGCGCTGCCGCCGAACATGACGGCGGCGATCCTCGGTCCGATGATGAAGCCGACGCCCAGGAGCTCGGGCGTGAAGTCGCCGCCGATCTCCGCCTTCTTCGGGAGCCTTGCGTGCGGCGACTCGTTCCACAGGCTCAGGCCGGAGCTGTTGGCGAGGGCCTGGTACAGGGCTCCGACGCCCAGGCCCGCGAACAGGAGCCGCGCCCTGCCGCCGCCTTCCTGGCCGCTCACCTGCACTTCGGCGCAGGCCGTTCCCTCGGGATAGGGCAGCTTGCCGTGCTCGCGCGAGATGAGATACCGCCGCAGCGGGATCATGAACAGGACGCCCAGGATGCCGCCCAGGCCCGCGATGACCGAGATCTGGACCACGTCGACCACGATGGACGGGTCGGTTCGGCTCCAGATGAAGAGCGCGGGGATCGTGAAGATGACTCCGGCGGCCAGCGATTCGCCCGCGGAACCGATCGTCTGGACCATGTTGGTCTCGAGGATCGATCCGCGCCGCAGCACCCGGAAGACGGCGACGGCCATGACCGCGGCGGGAATCGAGGCGCTGACGGTGAGCCCCACGCGCAGGCCCAGGTACGCGTTCGCCGCGCCGAAGACGACCGCGAGCGCCAGGCCGATGAGGACGGCCCGCAAGGTCAGCTCGGGCAGCGTGGCGTTCGGCGGGACGTAGGGGCGGTACTCGTCCCCGGGCACGACCTCGTAGGCCTCGGGCGGCAGTCCCTTGCGTTCGTCGGAGCCGGGAGGCGCGGCCATCGGCGGTTTCCTTGGGCGGGCGTG
Organism: Longimicrobiales bacterium; assembly: GCA_958295645.1. Taxonomy (GTDB): domain Bacteria; phylum Gemmatimonadota; class Gemmatimonadetes; order Longimicrobiales; family Gaopeijiaceae. Next base: position 1,188,041 of record OY282361.1, on the reverse strand, counting down.
ACGGCGATCCGCTTCGGGACCGGCGCGGCGGGCGCGAAGAGGCCCGATGGAATCACGTTGGGATGAAGCGCCGTGCAGTGTCAAGCCGTCGCGGATGCGGGCCGGCGAGCCGCTGGACGCCTGCGCAGGGCATGGCTCCGGCGGCTGGCCCGATTCTTTCATTGGTAGGAAGGGCGGAGGCGGGCGCCTTCGCCGGTTCTGCCAAAATGGCAGGCTTGCGGGCTCGTCCAGCGTCTAGTCCTGCCAAAATGGCAGGTTTCGGGTCGGCGACGGCTCCATGTCCTGCCAAAATGGCAGGCGTCGCAGCAGCCGTGGAGTAGGCGTCCGGCCCCGCCGTCCGAGGAAAGACGCACACCGAAATCGCACTTGAAACAAGACGGAGGAACCAATGACTGCAAAGGATCGACTGACGATCAAGGCCGCGGAGGCCCTGGCGGGCGCCGTCGCCGAAGCCCGCCGCCGGGAGCACCCGGAGACCCGCGGCATCCACCTGCTGAAGGCCCTGCTGGAGCAGGAGGACGGCGTCGTGCTGCCGGTGCTTCGGAAGATGGAAGCGCCGGAGGGACAAGTGGCCTCGGCCGTGGAGAGCGCCATGGAGAAGCTGCCGCGCCTCACGGGGGGCAGGCCGGGCGCCTCGCCTGGCCTGACGGCGGCCTTGGACGGGGCGGAGCAGGCGGCGGCCCGCCTTGGGGACGCCTACGTGTCGACCGAGCACCTGCTCCTCGGACTGGCGGCCTCCACGGGCGAGGCGGCTCGCGTTCTTCGCGCCAACGGAGCGACTGCCGAACGCGTGGAGGCCGCGCTGGAAGCGGTCCGGGGGTCGCACCGGGTCGTCGACCAGAGCCCCGAGGAGAGGTTCCAGGCGCTCGCCCGCTACTCCCGCGACCTGACCGACATGGCCCGGCGCGGCAAGCTCGACCCGGTCATCGGGCGGGACGACGAGATCCGCCGCCTGATCAAGGTGCTCGGGCGCCGCACCAAGAACAATCCCGTGCTGATCGGCGAAGCGGGCGTGGGCAAGACCGCCATCGCCGAGGGCTTGGCGCAGCGGATCGCGGACGGGGACGTGCCGGGCTCCTTGCAGGGCAAGACGCTGGCCGCGCTGGACGTTGCCGCCATGCTGGCTGGAGCGAAGTACCGCGGCGACTTCGAGAAGCGCATGAAGGCGGCGCTGGAGGACGTGAACCGCGCGGACGGGCGCTACGTCCTGTTCGTGGACGAGATGCACACGCTGGTGGGCGCGGGCGCAGGGGAGGGCGCGATGGACGCGGGAAACATGCTCAAGCCGGCCCTGGCCAGAGGCGATCTGCGCGTCGTGGGCGCGACCACGCTCGACGAGTACCGCAGGCGCGTGGAGAAGGATCCGGCCCTGGAGCGCCGCTTCCAGCCCGTCTTCGTCGCGCCGCCCTCGGTCGAGGCCAGCATCGCCATCCTGCGCGGCCTCAAGGAGCGCTACGAGGTCCATCACGGCGTGCGCATCACTGACGATGCGTTGATCGCCGCCGCCAGACTGTCGGATCGCTACGTGGGCGGGCGCTTCCTGCCCGACAAGGCGATCGACTTGATGGACGAGGCCGGCAGCCGCCTGCGCATCGAGATCGAGTCGCTTCCCGAGGAAATCGACGAGGTGGAGCGCAGAATCGTGCAGCTGGAGATCGAGAGGCAGGCGTTGTCGGGCGAGGAGGAGGCGGGCGCCAAGGAGCGCCTGGGCGGGATCGCCGCCGAGTTGGCGGACCTGCGCGAGTCGAGCCAGGGGATGAAGGCGGGCTGGCAGGCGGAGAAGAAGGAAATCCTGCGCATCCAGAAGCTCAAGGAGCGGGTGGAGGGCCTGCGCGCCGAGAAGGACGGGGCCACGCGGCGGGGCGAGCTCGATCGCGCGGCGGAAATCCAGTATTCGGAGATTCCGGGGGCGCTGAACGAGATCGCCGGGGCCGAGAAGCGCCTGGCCGGGCTCCAGGCGGAGGGAAAGTTCCTCAAGGAAGAGGTGACCGCGGAAGACGTGGCCGAGGTGCTCGCAGAATGGACGGGGATTCCCGTGACCCGTCTCATGGAGTCGGAGCGGCGGCGGCTTGCGGGACTCGAGGGGCTGCTGGGGCGGCGGGTCGTGGGACAGGCGGAGGCGCTGAGCGCGGTGTCCAGAGCCGTCCGGCGCGCTCGTGCGGGCATCCAGGACCCGAATCGGCCGGCGGGCTCCTTCCTCTTTCTGGGGCCGACGGGCGTGGGCAAGACCGAGACGGCCCGCGCTCTCGCCGAGTTCCTCTTCGACGACGAGCGGGCCATGGTGCGCCTGGACATGTCCGAGTACATGGAGGCGCATGCGGTGTCGCGGCTCCTGGGCGCGCCGCCGGGCTACGTGGGCTACGAGGAGGGCGGCCAGCTGACGGAGCCGGTTCGCCGCCGGCCGCACTCGGTGATCCTCCTGGACGAAATGGAGAAGGCCCACCCCAAGGTTTTCAACGTCTTCCTGCAGGTGCTGGACGACGGGCGGCTGACGGACGCGCAGGGACGCACGGTGGACTTCCGGCAGGCCGTGATCGTCATGACGTCGAACATCGCGGGGACGGAGATCCTGGCGCGCGCGGCTCGCGATCCGTGGGAAGAGGTGGAGAGAATGGTGCAGTTCAGGCTGCGGGAGCAGTTCCGCCCCGAATTTCTCAACCGGGTGGACGACGTGGTCGTGTTCCGGCCCCTGGGCGAGGCCGAGATCGAGCAGATCGTGAAGCTCCAGCTGGCTCGCGTGGTGGACTTGGCGGCCCAGCAGGGCATCGCGCTCGCGGTGTCGGACGGCGCTCGGGTGCGCGTCGCCCGCGAGGGATTCGATCCCGCCTACGGGGCGCGGCCGCTCAAGCGGGCGGTGCAGCGGTGGGTGCAGGACCCCTTGGCGCTCGAGATGCTCGACGGCACGCTGGCGCCGGGAGCCGCCGTGGAGCTCGTGGAGAGGCCGGGGTCGGAGGGCCTGGAGTTCAGGCCGGTTGCGGGGCCGGCGGGGCGAGCGGAGGGGTGAGGGGACTCGGGCGCGGGTCTGCGCCGTGTGGGTTTCGGCGGTCGGCGGAGGCGGGGTCCGCAGGGGGCGGGGCGAGGAGGCCGGCGCCGGCCTGGGTGCGGGTGGCGGCGCTGGTCTGCGTGTTGGTCCTGGGGGCCGCGGGTTGTGCGCCGGGGGCCGGGCCGGGGCCGGTCGGCGCGACGCCGGCGGAGCGTCCTTCGCCGGTGCGCGGCCCGGAGGAGGCGGTGACGCGGTTCTTGGAGGCGGCCGGCCGGGGCGACCACTGGGCGATGGCCGGACTCTTCGGCACGGCGGAGGGCGCTCTGGGCGAGGCCGCGGAAGGGGGCGCGGGCTGCGCGCTTCGCAGGCTGGGGTCGTGGATCGGCGCCGGCGACCCGTGCCCCTCCCGGGCCGACGTGCTGCGGCGAATGGCCTTGATCGCGGCGGTGCTCGAGCGCGCCAGTCTCCTCGCGATCCGCCGGGGGCCTCCGGACGGGTCCGGCGAGACCGTCCGGCTGCTGGCCGACCTGGACGTAGCGGGCCGAAGCGTGCCTGCGCTGCCCGTCGTGGTCGTGCGGACCGGCGCGGGCGCCTGGCTGGTGCAGGAAATCGCCCTGGGCAGGCTGCTTCTCGACTAGCTCGACGATCGGGCCACCCCGTGGAGCGCGACGACGGCGGCGACGTGGGCCAGCCGCAACGCCGGCGCGCCCGATCCCGTGGGCATGGCCGGGGGCCGGGCAGGTGAAGCGCGGGAACGGATGCCTTACAATAGCCTGCGGAAACCCGGAAGGAAGCCGAGAGTGGCGGAGGCGCGAACCGTGGTGACGAAGCCTGTGGGCGCTGTGGTGCGCGTGGCTCGCGCAGGGGCGCCTCGGTGCGTCCCTGTGCGCCCGCGGGGCGCACGAGCGAAGTCGTAATGGGGAGCGCAGCCGGAGGGAGGCTCTTCGTTGTCTCCACTCCCATCGGCAACCTGTCCGATCTGACAGAGCGAGCCCGGAGCGTGTTGCGGTCGGCCTCGCACGTGCTGGCCGAAGACACCCGGCGAGCGCGGATTCTGCTGGAGCGCGCCGGGGCGGCGGTACGGCCCCTGTCTCTTCACGCCCACAACGAGGCTGGGCGGACCGAGCAGGCGCTGGGTTGGCTCGGAGGAGGCCGCGACGTGGCCTTGGTGTCGGATGCGGGCACGCCTCTGCTGTCCGATCCCGGGGAGCGGCTGGTGAGGGCGGCGGCCGAGGCGGAGCACGACGTTGTGCCCGTGCCGGGGCCGTCGGCCCTGCTGGCGGCGCTGGTCGTCTCCGGGTTGCCCGCCGCGCCGTTCACGTTCGTGGGATTCCTGCCTCGCAAGGGGGCGGCGCGGCGGAGGGCCCTGGCGGCGCTGGCCGCCGCCCGCGAGACGCAGGTCTTGTTCGAATCGGCGGCGCGCTTGGCGGCCACGCTGGAGGACTTGGCGACGGCGGCTGGGCCGGGGCGGCGCGTGGCGGTCTGCCGCGAGCTCACGAAAGTGCACGAAGAGATCGTGCGCGGGGGCGCCGGGGACTGCGCGAGGCGTTTCCGGGAGGTTGCGCCGAGGGGCGAGGTGACGGTGGTCGTGGAGGGGCGGCCCGTCGCCGCTGCCAGCGCGGAGGCCGGAGAGGAGGCGCGGGCCCTCGCGGGCGCGTTGCTGGAGGCTGGGTTGGCGCCGGGTCCGGCGGCGAAGGTGGTGGCCCGCCACGCGGGGACGACTCGGGCGGCGGCCTACGACGCGGTTCGGAGCGCCACGCGGGGACGTCGGCCGGAGCCGGAGTGAGGGGCGCGGGCAGGGGGGGGACGTCGGCGCGAGCCGGGGTGGGGCGGGATGCGCGCCTTGCTCGAGGCGTGGCCATGGCGGGATGGGGGCTGGTCGCGGCGGCTGCGGGCTTGGCCGTCGCTGCTCAGTGGGGGGTCGGGGCGATCCGCGACCTCGCGGAATGGCTCTCGCCGAAAGGCAACGTGGGCGTGCTGGAAAGCATGTCCGACGCCGGGGTCGTGGGCCTGCTCCGCGAACTGGCGGTCGCTTCGGCGGTCTCGGGGGCCGGGATGTTGGCGCTTCGGCGCGGTCTTGGGCCTCTGCTCGCGGCCTCTCCCGACTCAGGCCACCCGGAATCCGCGCGCGTCACCTGGACGGAGTCCGCCTTCGCGGTGGTCGTGATCGGCGTCGGCGTGGCGCTGGCGGCGTGCAATCTGACGTTGCCGGTGCGGTCGGACGAGGCGACGACGGTGCTGTCCTACGCGTCCCAGTCGTTCTGGCACGCCTGGAGCACGTACGACATGCCGAACAACCATGTCCTGCACACGTTGCTGGTCTGGGTTGCGCATCGGCTGGGCGGCTGGGACCCGGTGGCGCTCAGGATGCCGGCGTTCCTGGCGGCCGTTGCGGCGCTTGCGGCGACGTGGTGGTTCGTGCGGCGAGAGCACGGACGACTTGCGGCGGGATTCGCGACGGCGCTGCTGGGGACGTCGCCGCTGTTCGTGGAGTACGCTTCGAACGCGCGGGGGTACACGCTGATGCTGCTGTGCTTCGTGCTGGCCATGGCGTGCGGGAGCGAGGCGGCGAGGCGGCCGGAGGCGGGGCGATGGTGGGCGGGCTATGCGGGGGCGGTGGGGCTGGGGTTCTTCGTCATGCCGCTGATGGCGCTTCCTGCGGCGGTGGCGGTCTGCTGGATGCTTCTCCTGTGCTGGCGGGAGCGGGGCGCTGGGGCGCTGCCGCGGTTCGCCTTGAAGACGGCGGCGTGGTCGGGCGCGGCGCTGGGCTTGGCGGCGCTGCTCTACGCGCCCGTGCTGGCCGGCGCTGGGCCCGACGCTCTGCTGAACAACCAATTCGTGCAAGCGCATGCCGTGCCAGGGGGACATCGGTTCCTGGTAAAGCATACGGCGGTCGCCTGGGTCAAATGGCACGCGGCGACGCCCGCGTGGGCCCAGGTAGCGTTGGCGGTGGCGTTGGCGGCGGGCATGGCCGCGCCCGGGCGGCGGACGGGTCGCGGCGGCCTGCTCGCCGCCGCCGTGGCCGGGATGGGAGCGGTTCTTCTCGTGCGGCCGGTTGTGCTGGAGGCGCGCATGACGCTCTTCCTGTTGTTCGTGTCGATGGTCTTGGCGGGCGCCGGGGCCGCCGTGCTGTGGGAGGCCGCACTGGGGCGGGCGCTGCCGAAATTGAGGGGCCGGGCGCCTCAGGCCATGCGCGTTGCCGGCGTGTTGGCCGTCGCGGGCATATCCGCTGGGTGGGCCACGCGACCTGGAGTGGCGGGCCATTTTGCCCGGGAGACGGTTGGCTCCCCGAACGCGCCGGCTCTTGTTGCCGCGGTCGTGGCGGAGCTGGAGCCGGGCGACTACGTCGCGGCCCCTGACCCGACCAGCAAGCCGATCGCCGTCTACCTGTCGGAGGCGGGGCACGCGGTGAGCCTCCCCGTCGTCGTCGCCTTTCTGGGCAACGGGAAGACCTGGATCAGCCAAATCGGCGGCGGGGAGGGCGGGGGCCGCGCCGCTCGCTTCTTCGTGTTCGTCGACGACGAGGCGAACTGGCCCGCCTGGCGTCCAATGGCGAACCCCACGGCCTGGGACGAGTCGCCCGAGGCCGCGCACGTGGCCCGTCTGCTCGGGCAAGGCGGCCACGACTACTGCGTAGCGGCCGACACCTCGGGCGGGAAGGTCTTTCGCATGGCGTACTGGCCCGCCGGGCCGACACGAGGCGGACAGGACGACTTGGCGCCGGCCGTCGTGCTTGGCCGCGAGCCGTCGGCAGCGAAGCCCTGCGATGCTGGCAGCGATCCGTGAGCCGCGAGGTCTTCTTCGCGCTCAGAGATCGGACCGGGCTCGGGCGCTTCGCCGGCGCAGGAAACCGCCCTGGGCAGGCTACTTCTCGACCAGTTCGACGAGCACGCCGCCCGTGGATCGCGGGTGCACGAACGCGACCCGGTGGCCGCCCGCTCCAGTCATGGGTTCCGCAGAGGTGAACTCGCAGCCCTCGTCCGCCAAGCGTCGCATCAGCGCGGTCAAGTCGTCCGTCCGGTACGCGACGTGGTGAAGACCGGGCCCGCGCCGCTCCAGGAACCGGGCGACAGGATGTCCTACAACAGCTTGTGGCAACGCGGAGCGCACGCGGGCCGGGCGCAGGGCGCGCCCGACCGCGTCCCGACAAACGGAGAAGCAGAGGATGGCGGAAGGCACGAACGTAGTGACGATCACCGACGACAACTTCGCCGACCAGATCGAGGGCGGCGAGGAGGGGGAGCGCCGCTGCGGCGGGATGCGCGCTTTGCTCGAGGCGTGGCCGCGGCGGGATGGGCGCTGGTCGCGGCGGCTGCGGGCTTGGCCGTCGTTGCTCAGTGGGGGGTCGGGAGGGTTCGCGACCTCGCGGAATGGCTGTCGGCGGACGGCAGCGTGTTCGTGTTGGAGGGCATGTCCGACGCCGTGGTCGCGGGCCTGCTCCGCGAACTGGCGGTCGCCTCAGCGGTCTCGGGGGCCGGGATGTTGGCGCTTCGGCGCGGTCTTGGGCCTCTGCTCGCGGCCTCTCCCGACTCAGGCCGCCCGGAATCCGCGCGCGTCACCTGGACGGAGTCCGCCTTCGCGGTGGTCGTGATCGGCGTCGGCGTGGCGCTGGCGGCGTGCAATCTGACGTTGCCCATGCGGACCGACGAGGCGACGACGGTGCTGTCCTACGCGTCCCAGTCGTTCTGGCACGCCTGGAGCACGTACGACATGCCGAACAACCATGTCCTGCACACGTTGCTGGTCTGGGTTGCGCATCGGCTGGGCGGCTGGGACCCGGTGGCGCTCAGGATGCCGGCGTTCCTGGCGGCCGTTGCGGCGCTTGCGGCGACGTGGTGGTTCGTGCGGCGAGAGCACGGACGACTTGCGGCGGGATTCGCGACGGCGCTGCTGGGGACGTCGCCGCTGTTCGTGGAGTACGCTTCGAACGCGCGGGGGTACACGCTGATGCTGCTGTGCTTCGTGCTGGCCATGGCGTGCGGGAGCGAGGCGGCGAGGCGGCCGGAGGCGGGGCGATGGTGGGCGGGCTATGCGGGGGCGGTGGGGCTGGGGTTCTTCGTCATGCCGCTGATGGCGCTTCCTGCGGCGGTGGCGGTCTGCTGGATGCTTCTCCTGTGCTGGCGGGAGCGGGGCGCTGGGGCGCTGCCGCGGTTCGCCTTGAAGACGGCGGCGTGGTCGGGCGCGGCGCTGGGCTTGGCGGCGCTGCTCTACGCGCCCGTGCTGGCCGGCGCTGGGCCCGACGCTCTGCTGAACAACCAATTCGTGCAAGCGCATGCCGTGCCAGGGGGACATCGGTTCCTGGTAAAGCATACGGCGGTCGCCTGGGTCAAATGGCACGCGGCGACGCCCGCGTGGGCCCAGGTAGCGTTGGCGGTGGCGTTGGCGGCGGGCATGGCCGCGCCCGGGCGGCGGACGGGTCGCGGCGGCCTGCTCGCCGCCGCCGTGGCCGGGATGGGAGCGGTTCTTCTCGTGCGGCCGGTTGTGCTGGAGGCGCGCATGACGCTCTTCCTGTTGTTCGTGTCGATGGTCTTGGCGGGCGCCGGGGCCGCCGTGCTGTGGGAGGCCGCACTGGGGCGGGCGCTGCCGAAATTGAGGGGCCGGGCGCCTCAGGCCATGCGCGTTGCCGGCGTGTTGGCCGTCGCGGGCATATCCGCTGGGTGGGCCACGCGACCTGGAGTGGCGGGCCATTTTGCCCGGGAGACGGTTGGCTCCCCGAACGCGCCGGCTCTTGTTGCCGCGGTCGTGGCGGAGCTGGAGCCGGGCGACTACGTCGCGGCCCCTGACCCGACCAGCAAGCCGATCGCCGTCTACCTGTCGGAGGCGGGGCACGCGGTGAGCCTCCCCGTCGTCGTCGCCTTTCTGGGCAACGGGAAGACCTGGATCAGCCAAATCGGCGGCGGGGAGGGCGGGGGCCGCGCCGCTCGCTTCTTCGTGTTCGTCGACGACGAGGCGAACTGGCCCGCCTGGCGTCCAATGGCGAACCCCACGGCCTGGGACGAGTCGCCCGAGGCCGCGCACGTGGCCCGTCTGCTCGGGCAAGGCGGCCACGACTACTGCGTAGCGGCCGACACCTCGGGCGGGAAGGTCTTTCGCATGGCGTACTGGCCCGCCGGGCCGACACGAGGCGGACAGGACGACTTGGCGCCGGCCGTCGTGCTTGGCCGCGAGCCGTCGGCAGCGAAGCCCTGCGATGCTGGCAGCGATCCGTGAGCCGCGAGGTCTTCTTCGCGCTCAGAGATCGGACCGGGCTCGGGCGCTTCGCCGGCGCAGGAAACCGCCCTGGGCAGGCTACTTCTCGACCAGTTCGACGAGCACGCCGCCCGTGGATCGCGGGTGCACGAACGCGACCCGGTGGCCGCCCGCTCCAGTCATGGGTTCCGCAGAGGTGAACTCGCAGCCCTCGTCCGCCAAGCGTCGCATCAGCGCGGTCAAGTCGTCCGTCCGGTACGCGACGTGGTGAAGACCGGGCCCGCGCCGCTCCAGGAACCGGGCGACAGGATGTCCTACAACAGCTTGTGGCAACGCGGAGCGCACGCGGGCCGGGCGCAGGGCGCGCCCGACCGCGTCCCGACAAACGGAGAAGCAGAGGATGGCGGAAGGCACGAACGTAGTGACGATCACCGACGACAACTTCGCCGACCAGATCGAGGGCGGCGAGGAGGGGGAGCGCCGCTGCGGCGGGATGCGCGCTTTGCTCGAGGCGTGGCCGCGGCGGGATGGGCGCTGGTCGCGGCGGCTGCGGGCTTGGCCGTCGTTGCTCAGTGGGGGGTCGGGAGGGTTCGCGACCTCGCGGAATGGCTGTCGGCGGACGGCAGCGTGTTCGTGTTGGAGGGCATGTCCGACGCCGTGGTCGCGGGCCTGCTCCGCGAACTGGCGGTCGCCTCAGCGGTCTCGGGGGCCGGGATGTTGGCGCTTCGGCGCGGTCTTGGGCCTCTGCTCGCGGCCTCTCCCGACTCAGGCCGCCCGGAATCCGCGCGCGTCACCTGGACGGAGTCCGCCTTCGCGGTGGTCGTGATCGGCGTCGGCGTGGCGCTGGCGGCGTGCAATCTGACGTTGCCCATGCGGACCGACGAGGCGACGACGGTGCTGTCCTACGCGTCCCAGTCGTTCTGGCACGCCTGGAGCACGTACGACGTGCCGAACAACCATGTCCTGCACACGTTGCTGGTCTGGGTTGCGCATCGGCTGGGCGGCTGGGACCCGGTGGCGCTCAGGATGCCGGCGTTCCTGGCGGCCGTTGCGGCGCTTGCGGCGACGTGGTGGTTCGTGCGGCGAGAGCACGGACGACTTGCGGCGGGATTCGCGACGGCGCTGCTGGGGACGTCGCCGCTGTTCGTGGAGTACGCTTCGAACGCGCGGGGGTACACGCTGATGCTGCTGTGCTTCGTGCTGGCCATGGCGTGCGGGAGCGAGGCGGCGAGGCGGCCGGAGGCGGGGCGATGGTGGGCGGGGTACGCGGGGGCGGTGGGGCTGGGGTTCTTCGTCATGCCGCTGATGGCGCTTCCTGCGGCGGTGGCGGTCTGCTGGATGCTTCTCCTGTGCTGGCGGGAGCGGGGCGCTGGGGCGCTGCCGCGGTTCGCCTTGAAGGCGGCGGCGTGGTCGGGCGCGGCGCTGGGCTTGGCGGCGCTGCTCTACGCGCCCGTGCTGGCCGGCGCTGGGCCCGACGCTCTGCTGAACAACCAATTCGTGCAAGCGCATGCCGTGCCAGGGGGACATCGGTTCCTGGTAAAGCATACGGCGGTCGCCTGGGTCAAATGGCACGCGGCGACGCCCGCGTGGGCCCAGGTGGCGTTGGCGGTGGCGTTGGCGGCGGGCGTGGCCGCGCCCGGGCGGCGGACGGGTCGCGGCGGCCTGCTCGCCGCCGCCGTGGCCGGGATGGGAGCGGTTCTTCTCGTGCGGCCGGTTGTGCTGGAGGCGCGCATGACGCTCTTCCTGTTGTTCGTGTCGATGGTCTTGGCGGGCGCCGGGGCCGCCGTGCTGTGGGAGGCCGCACTGGGGCGGGCGCTGCCGAAATTGAGGGGCCGGGCGCCTCAGGCCATGCGCGTTGCCGGCGTGTTGGCCGTCGCGGGCATATCCGCTGGGTGGGCCACGCGACCTGGAGTGGCGGGCCATTTTGCCCGGGAGGCGTTTGGCTCCCCGAACGCGCCGGCTCTTGTTGCCGCGGTCGTGGCGGAGCTGGAGCCGGGCGACTACGTCGCGGCCCCTGACCCGACCAGCAAGCCGATCGCCATCTACCTGTCGGAGGCGGGGCACGCGGTGAGCCTCCCCGTCGTCGTCCCCTTTCTGGGCAACGGGAAGACCTGGATCAGCCAAATCGGCGGCGGGGAGGGCGGGGGCCGCGCCGCTCGCTTCTTCGTGTTCGTCGACGACGAGGCGAACTGGCCCGCCTGGCGTCCAATGGCGAACCCCACGGCCTGGGACGAGTTGCTCGAGGCCGCGCACGTGGCCCGTCTGCTCGGGCAAGGCGGCCACGACTACTGCGTAGCGGCCGACACCTCGGGCGGGAAGGTCTTTCGCATGGCGTACTGGCCCGCCGGGCCGACACGAGGCGGACAGGACGACTTGGCGCCGGCCGTCGTGCTTGGCCGCGAGCCGTCGGTAGCGAAGCCCTGCGATGCTGGCAGCGATCCGTGAGCCGCGAGGTCTTCTTCGCGCTCAGAGATCGGACCGGGCTCGGGCGCTTCGCCGGCGCAGGAAACCGCCCTGGGCAGGCTACTTCTCGACCAGTTCGACGAGCACGCCGCCCGTGGATCGCGGGTGCACGAACGCGACCCGGTGGCCGCCCGCTCCAGTCATGGGTTCCGCAGAGGTGAACTCGCAGCCCTCGTCCGCCAAGCGTCGCATCAGCGCGGTCAAGTCGTCCGTCCGGTACGCGACGTGGTGAAGACCGGGCCCGCGCCGCTCCAGGAACCGGGCGACAGGATGTCCTACAACAGCTTGTGGCAACGCGGAGCGCACGCGGGCCGGGCGCAGGGCGCGCCCGACCGCGTCCCGACAAACGGAGAAGCAGAGGATGGCGGAAGGCACGAACGTAGTGACGATCACCGACGACAACTTCGCCGACCAGATCGAGGGCGGCGAGGAGGGGGGAGCGCCGCTGCGGCGGGATGCGCGCTTTGCTCGAGGCGTGGCCGCGGCGGGATGGGCGCTGGTCGCGGCGGCTGCGGGCTTGGCCGTCGTTGCTCAGTGGGGGGTCGGGAGGGTTCGCGACCTCGCGGAATGGCTGTCGGCGGACGGCAGCGTGTTCGTGTTGGAGGGCATGTCCGACGCCGTGGTCGCGGGCCTGCTCCGCGAACTGGCGGTCGCCTCAGCGGTCTCGGGGGCCGGGATGTTGGCGCTTCGGCGTGGTCTTGGGCCTCTGCTTGCGGCCTCTCCCGATCCCGGTAGCCCGGAGGCCGCGCGCGTCACGTGGACGGACGCCGCCTTCGCGGCGATTGCGATCGGCGCCGGCGTGGCGCTGGCGGCACGCAACCTGACGTTGCCCATGCGGACCGACGAGGCGACGACGGTGCTGTCCTACGCGTCCCAGTCGTTCTGGCACGCCTGGAGCACGTACGACGTGCCGAACAACCATGTCCTGCACACGTTGCTGGTCTGGGTTGCGCATCGGCTGGGCGGCTGGGACCCGGTGGCGCTCAGGATGCCGGCGTTCCTGGCGGCCGTTGCGGCGCTTGCGGCGACGTGGTGGTTCGTGCGGCGAGAGCACGGACGACTTGCGGCGGGATTCGCGACGGCGCTGCTGGGGACGTCGCCGCTGTTCGTGGAGTACGCTTCGAACGCGCGGGGGTACACGCTGATGCTGCTGTGCTTCGTGCTGGCCATGGCGTGCGGGAGCGAGGCGGCGAGGCGGCCGGAGGCGGGGCGATGGTGGGCGGGGTACGCGGGGGCGGTGGGGCTGGGGTTCTTCGTCATGCCGCTGATGGTGCTTCCTGCGGCGGTGGCGGTCTGCTGGATGCTTCTCCTGTGCTGGCGGGAGCGGGGCGCTGGGGCGCTGCCGCGGTTCGCCTTGAAGGCGGCGGCGTGGTCGGGCGCGGCGCTGGGCTTGGCGGCGCTGCTCTACGCGCCCGTGTTGGCCGGCGCTGGACCCGACGCTCTGCTGAACAACCGCTTCGTGCAACCAGATGCCGTGCCCGGTGGACATCGGTTCGTGGCAATGCATACGGTCGCCTGGGTCAAATGGCACGCGGCGACGCCCGCGTGGGCCCAGGTGGCGTTGGCGTTGGCGTTGGCGGCGGGCGTGGCCGTGCCCGGTCGGCGGACGGGTCGCGGCGGCCTGCTCGCCGCCGCTGCCGTGGCCGGGATGGGAGCGGTTCTTCTCGTGCGGCCGGTTGTGCTGGATCCGCGCATGACGCTCTTCCTGTTGTTCGTGTCGATGGTCTTGGCGGGCGCCGGGGCCGCCGTGCTGTGGGAGGCCGCACTGGGGCGGGCGCTGCCGAAATTGAGGGGCCGGGCGCCTCAGGCCATGCGCGTTGCCGGCGTGTTGGCCGTCGCGGGCATGTTCGCCGTGTGGGCCACACGACCTGGAGTGCAGGAGCGGTTCGCCCGGGAGACGACCAACTCCCCGAACGCGGCGGCTCTTGTTGCTGCGGTCGCGGCGGAGCTGGAGCCGGGCGACTATGTCGCGGCCACCCGGACGACGAGCAGACTGATCGCCGTCTACCTGTCGGAGGCGGGGCACGCGGTGAGCCTCCCCGTCATCGTCCCCTTTCTGGGCAACGGGAAGACCTGGATCAGCCAAATCGGCGGCGGGGAGGGCGGGGGCCGCGCCGCTCGCTTCTTCGTGTTCATCGACGACGAGGCGAACTCGCCCGCCTGGCGTCCAATGGCGAACCCCACGGCCTGGGACGAGTTGCTCGAGGCCGCGCACGTGGCCCGTCTGCTCGGGCAAGGCGGCCACGACTACTGCGTAGCGGCCGACACCTCGGGCGGGAAGGTCTTTCGCATGGCGTACTGGCCCGCCGGGCCGACGCGAGGCGGACAGGACGACTTGGCGCCGGCCGTCGTGCTTGGCCGCGAGCCGCCGGCAGCGGAGCCCTGCGATGCTGGCAGCGATCCGTGAGCCGCGAGGTCTTCTTCGCGCTCAGAGATCGGACCGGGCTCGGGCGCTTCGCCGGCGCAGGAAACCGCCCTGGGCAGGCTACTTCTCGACCAGTTCGACGAGCACGCCGCCCGTGGATCGCGGGTGCACGAACGCGACCCGGTGGCCGCCCGCTCCGGTCATGGGTTCCGCAGAGGTGAACTCGCAGCCCTCGTCCGCCAAGCGCCGCATCAGCGCGGTCAAGTCGTCCGTCCGGTACGCAATGTGGTGAAGACCGGGCCCGCGCCGCTCCAGGAACCGGGCGACAGGGCTGCCCGCCCGAAAAGGCGCCAGGAGTTCGAGGCGGCCGACGAAGCAGATGTCCACCCCCTGCGGCTCGACCCGTTGCGGCGACTCCGCCGGGCGCCCCGCAAGGCGCTCGAACGCGGGCAGCGCGTCTTTCAGCGAGGCGACGGCGACGGCGACGTGGTCCAGCCGCAACGCCGGCGCGACCGGTCTTGTGGACATGGAGGGGCCGGGCAGGTGAAGCGCGGGAACGGATATCTTTACAATAGCTTGTGGCAACGCGGAGCGCACGCGGGCCGGGCGCAGGGCGCGCCCAACCGCGTCCCGACAAAACGGAGAAGCAGAGGATGGCGGAAGGCACGAACGTAGTGACGATCACCGACGACAACTTCGTCGACCAGATCGAGGACGGCGCAGGCTTGTCGATGGTGGACTTCTGGGCCGAGTGGTGCGGGCCCTGCAGGATGGTGGGGCCGGTCGTGAACGAGATCGCGGACGACTTTGCGGGCAGGATGCGGGTCGGCAAGCTCAACGTCGACGAGAACCAGTCGACGCCGGTTCGCTTCGGCGTTCGTTCGATCCCGAGCATCCTCTTCTTCAAGGGCGGAAAGCTTGTGGACACCGTGGTGGGCGCTGTGCCGAAGGCGCACCTCGAGCAGAAGATCGAACAGCACTTGTAGGCGTCCCGAACCGGGTGAGCGGCGACACGACTTCTCGAGTCCGGCGGACCGGAGTGACGGACGGGGGGGAGCTCGGGCGGGATGCCCGTCTTGCTCGAGGCGTGGCCGCGGCAGGATGGGCGCTGGTCGCGGCGGCTGCGGGCTCGGTCGTCGTTGCTCAGTGGGGGGTCGGGAGGGTCCGCGACTTCGTGGATTGGCTGTCGCCGGACGGCAGCGTGTTCGTGTTGGAGGGCCCGTCCGACGCCGTAGTCGTGGGTCTGCTCCGCGAACTGGCGGTCGCCTCCGTGGTCTTGGGGGCCGGAATGTTGGCGCTTCGGCGCGGTCTTGAGCCTCTGTTCGCGGCCTCTCCCGATGTCGGCCGCCCGGGGGTCGCGCGCGTCACCTGGACGGAGTCCGCTTTCGCGGCGGTTGCGATCGGCGTCGGCTTGGCGCTGGCGGCGCGCAATCTGACGTTGCCCCTGCGGACCGACGAGGTGACGACGGTGGTGGACTACGCGTCTCGTTCGTTCTGGCACGCCTGGAGCACGTACGACGGCACGCCTGGCGCCCAATGACGAACCCCAAGGCGTGGGACGAGTTTTTTGATGCCGCACACGTGGCGCATCTGCTCGGGCAGGGCGGCCACGACTACTGCGTAGCGGCGGACACCTCGGGCGGGAAGGTCTTTCGCATGGCGTACTGGCCCGCCGAGCCGACACGAGCCGGGCAGGACGACTTGGCGCCGGCCGGCGTGCTTGGCCGCGAGCCGTCGGCAGCGGAGCCCTGCAATGCTGGCGAACCGTGAGCCGCGGGGCCCTCTTCGCGTCCAGCGGTCTCGGCGCGGCGCTCCGTCGCCGGCCGGCGCTGGTCTGGCTCGCCGCGTGTCTCCTCTTCGCAGTAGTGGGCGTTGCGGCAGTCGACGACTACGGCGTGTCGACGGACGAGCACCGCAGGCGCCAAATGGCCGTCCGGGCCGCCGACTACGTCACGGGCGAGAACACCGACATGATGGACGACTTCGACCGCATCCAGGGGGTGGCGTTCGAGCTTCCGCTGTGGTTCCTCTCCGAAGGCGTTCTGGGACTGGAGGACACGCGCGGCGTCCACCTCGCCCGGCACCTGCTGTCGCACTTGTTCTTTCTTCTGGGAGGATTCTTCTGCGCGCTCTTGGCGCATCGCTTGACCGGCAGCCGGGCGGCGGCGCTGCTCGCGTTGCTGATGTTCCTGCTTCATCCTCGGTTGTACGCGCATTCGTTCTTCAACTCGAAGGACGTTCCGTTCGCGGCGATGTTCATGATCGCTCTCTTCTGGGCTTGGCGCGCGTTCGACCGGGGCACGTGGCGGTCGTTCGCGCTCGCCGGCGCGGCCGCGGGCCTGCTCGTCTCCATGCGGATCATGGGCGTGGCGCTGGTCGGCGGCGTCGTGGCCCTGCAACTGTGCGACGTCGTCTTGGCGCGCGGAGCGGAGGAGCGAAGGCGCGTTCTTCTGGCGTGCGGCGCTTTCTTGCTGGCCTGCGCGGCCTGTCTCTACGCGACCTGGCCCTATCTGTGGCACGATCCCCTGGGCGGGCTCGCCGAGGCGTTTGCGGTCGCGGCGGATCACCCCAACCCGCTGCACGAGTTGTTTCAGGGCCAGCGAGTGTCGAGCTACGACTTGCCGAGGCGCTACGTGCCGGTCTGGTTCGGGGTCACGACGCCGCCGGTGGCGCTGGTCTTGGGCCTGCTGGGCACGGCGCTCGTCTTGGCCAAGGCCGCGGCGCGTCCGCGCGAGGCGCTTCGCAGCGGCCGCCTGCGGTTCCTGCTGTTGGTCGCGGGCTGCTTCTTGGCGCCGGTTGCGGCGGTGATGATTCTTCGGCCCACGCTCTTCAACGGATGGCGGCATCTCTACTTCATCCATGCCCCGTTCGCGTTGCTGGCGGGCGCGGGCCTGCATTGGACGGCGTCGGCGTTGCGCAGGCCGAGGGCGAAGGCGGGCCTCTATTGCTTGGCGGGGCTCGGCGTCGTCTGGACGGTGGCCGCCATGGTCCGGCTGCATCCGTACGAGGCGCTCTACTTCAACGCGTTGGTGGACAAGGGCGCGCCCGAGCAGTTGGCCCAACAGTACGAGATGGCGTATTGGGACGAGCCGTACCGCGAGGCGCTGGAGTTCTTGCTGGCCCGCTACCCGAACCGGCGGATCAACGTGCAGGCCGAGGGGGCCGAAATTCAACGCAACCGGACAATTCTGCGGCCGGAGCAGCGCGAGCGCCTAGTGTTCGCCGAAGGGGCGGACTTCGTGGCAAGCATCTACGTCGATCGCGGTTTTTCGGGATGGCGGCCGTTGTACGGACCCGTGATCCACAGCCGCAAGGTGTACAACAGCACGATCATGGAGGTGGCGATGGTGGCCCTGCCGGAGGACGATCCGACGGCAAGACGGTATCGGCAGGCGTACGAATCGGCCGTGGCGGGCACGCCGGCCATCCGTTCCGTATACGACGTCTACGTCGAACCGGACGGCCTGACGTATGTGAAGGAGCCGTGCAGCCGTTCCGACACGCGTGCGCACTTCTTTCTTCACACCGTGCCGGCAAGCGCCGGGGACCTGCCTCCGGATCGGGTGCTCTACGGCTATTTGCAACAGTGGTTTCCGTTCGAGCGCCACGGGGTCCGATTGGACGAGACGTGCCTGATGCGGGCGCCCATTCCGAACGTGCTGCTGAAGACGATATCCACGGGCCAGTACTCGGGGAGGTCTTGGTTGTGGAAAGGGACCACGAGCGTCCCACCGCGAACCGTCGGCGGGCTTGCTTCTCCGCCTGGCGAACCGTGAGCCGCGGGGCCCTCTTCGCGTCCAGCGGTCTCGGCGCGGCGCTCCGTCGCCGGCCGGCGCTGGTCTGGCTCGCCGCGTGTCTCCTCTTCGCAGTAGTGGGCGTTGCGGCAGTCGACGACTACGGCGTGTCGACGGACGAGCACCGCAGGCGCCAAATGGCCGTCCGGGCCGCCGACTACGTCACGGGCGAGAACACCGACATGATGGACGACTTCGACCGCATCCAGGGGGTGGCGTTCGAGCTTCCGCTGTGGTTCCTCTCCGAAGGCGTTCTGGGACTGGAGGACACGCGCGGCGTCCACCTCGCCCGGCACCTGCTGTCGCACTTGTTCTTTCTTCTGGGAGGATTCTTCTGCGCGCTCTTGGCGCATCGCTTGACCGGCAGCCGGGCGGCGGCGCTGCTCGCGTTGCTGATGTTCCTGCTTCATCCTCGGTTGTACGCGCATTCGTTCTTCAACTCGAAGGACGTTCCGTTCGCGGCGATGTTCATGATCGCTCTCTTCTGGGCTTGGCGCGCGTTCGACCGGGGCACGTGGCGGTCGTTCGCGCTCGCCGGCGCGGCCGCGGGCCTGCTCGTCTCCATGCGGATCATGGGGGTGGTGCTGGTCGGCGGCGTCGTGGCCCTGCAACTGTGCGACGTCGTCTTGGCGCGCGGAGCGGAGGAGCGAAGGCGCGTTCTTCTGGCGTGCGGCGCCTTCTTGCTGGCCTGCGCGGCCTGTCTCTACGCGACCTGGCCCTATCTGTGGACCGATCCCCTGGGCGGGCTCGCCAAGGCGTTTGCGGTCGCGGCGGATCACCCCAACCCGCTGCACGAGTTGTTTCAGGGCCAGCGAGTGTCGAGCTACGACTTGCCGAGGCGCTACGTGCCGGTCTGGTTCGGGGTCACGACGCCGCCGGTGGCGCTGGTCTTGGGCCTGCTGGGCACGGCGCTCGTCTTGGCCAAGGCCGCGGCGCGTCCGCGCGAGGCGCTTCGCAGCGGCCGCCTGCGGTTCCTGCTGTTGGTCGCGGGCTGCTTCTTGGCGCCGGTTGCGGCGGTGATGATTCTTCGGCCCACGCTCTTCAACGGATGGCGGCATCTCTACTTCATCCATGCCCCGTTCGCGTTGCTGGCGGGCGCGGGCCTGCATTGGACGGCGTCGGCGTTGCGCAGGCCGAGGGCGAAGGCGGGCCTCTATTGCTTGGCGGGGCTCGGCGTGGTCTGGACGGTGGCCGCCATGGTCCGGCTGCATCCGTACGAGGCGCTCTACTTCAACGCGTTGGTGGACAAGGGCGCGCCCGAGCAGTTGGCCCAACAGTACGAGATGGCGTATTGGGACGAGCCGTACCGCGAGGCGCTGGAGTTCTTGCTGGCCCGCTACCCGAACCGGCGGATCCACATGCAGGCGAGGTCGGACGTGGTGCAATTCAGCCGGGAAATTCTGCGGCCGGAGCAGCGCGAGCGCCTAGTGTTCGACGAAGGGGCGGACTTCGTGGCAAGCATCTACCGCGACCGCGGCACTTCGGGATGGCGGCCGTTGTACGGACCCGTGATCCACAGCCGCAAGGTGTACAACAGCACGATCATGGAGGTGGCGATGGTGGCCCTGCCGGAGGATGATCCGGTGGCAAGACGGTACCGGCAGGCGTACGAATCGGCCGTGGCGGGCACGCCGGCCATCCGTTCCGTATACGACGTCTACGTCGAACCGGACGGCCTGACGTATGTGAAGGAGCCGTGCAGCCGTTCCGATACGCGTGCGCGCTTCGCTCTTCACCTCGCGCCGGCAAATGCCGGGGACCTGCCTCCGCACCGGACGCTCTACGGCGACCTGTCGACGTGGTTTCCGTTCGGGCGTTACGGGGTCCGATTCGGCCGGACGTGCTTGATGCGGGCGCCCGTCCCGGACTTCCCACTGCAGGCGATACGCACGGGCCAGCGCTCGGATCACGAGTTTCGGATGTTCGGGTCCTGGTTATGGGAAGAGCACACGAGCGTCCCGCCGCCGGCCGGCGACGGGCTCGATGCTCCGCCTGCCGCCGCGCAAGAACGGCCTGGCCGGTCGTAGTCGGTGAAGCGCGAAGAGTTGTTTCGGCCTGCGCTCGGGCGCTCCGTCCGGACGGCGTTCCTGACGTTCTTCTTGGCTGTTGCGACGGCGGGCGCTTCACCACTGGGCGCGGCCGTACAGTCGGCGGGGCCGGCGACGATCGCGCGCCTGCAGTACGACGGAGGCGGCGATTGGTACGCGAATCCGTCCTCTCTGCCCAATCTCCTGGCGGCCGTGCGCGAGCGCACCGGCATCGCGACCGCCAGCCGCGAAGCCGTGGTGCGTCCGGGCGACCTCTCGTTGCGCGACCATCCGTTCATCTACATGACGGGGCATGGCAATGTACGTTTTACGCTGGACGAGCGGCGCGCGCTCGCGGACTACTTGACCAGCGGCGGATTCCTCCATGCGGACGACAACTACGGAATGGACGAATCGTTCCGGCGAGAGATGGCGCTGGTCTTCCCCGAGAAGAGCTGGGTCGAACTGCCCTCGAGTCATCCCCTGTTCGGCGAGCCCTACGACTTTTCCGGCGGCCTGCCGAAGGTGCATGAACACGACGGCGGCCGTCCGCAGGCGTTGGGTCTGTTCCACGAGGGCCGGCTGGCGGCGCTCTATACGTTCGAGATGGACTTGGGCGACGGCTGGGAGGACGCGGGAGTGCACAGCGACCCGGAGGAAGTGCGGGAGGCCGCGCTCCAGTTGGGCGTGAACATCTTCCTGTTTGCGATGAGGCAGCCGGCGTGGGGCTCGCGGCAGGAGAGGTCGCAGGCGGCGAGACCCCAGCTGGAGAGGTCGCAGCCGGAGTTCTGGCGATGAGGCAGTCGGCGGCGGGAGTCGGCGACGCGGCGGGAGGTGGCGTGGCGGGAGGGTCTGGCGCCGCTGGACCGGGTGCGCACGGAGCTGTGGGCGGTGGCCGCGTGGCGGGGAGCCGCGAGATCGAGAGGACGGTCGCGGACGTTCAGGCGAGCGTCGCGGGCCGGTTGGCCGTGGTGGTGGCGGCCTGGAGCGGGGCCGCGTTCTGCGCGTTGCTGGCAACGGCCCAGTTGGCCGCGGGCGGCGATGGGTGGGCGGCGGGGAGCGCGGGCCCTCTCGCGATCCTGGCGGCGATGGCCGGAGTAGCGGCGGGCGCGGTTTGGTGGTGGCGGGGGTTGCGGCGGCGATGGGGTGGGGAGCGCACCGTCGCGCGGGCGATGGACGCGGCGGCCGGTCTGGAAGAGGGCGCCGTCTTGGCCGGCCTCGAGCTGTCGCGGGCGGCGCCGCCCGGAACTTCTGCGCGGTTGCGGGACTTGGCGGTGCGGACGACAGGCGCCTGGCTGACAGGCGCCGCCCCTGCAGCCCTGTCGGGGCGCCTCGGCCGGCGGCTCGGGAGGCGGTCCCGCCAAGCTCGGGTCGGCTTTGCGGTCATGGCGGGAGCGCTGGCCGTGCTGGTCGTCCGGGCGCCGGGCCAGGCCGCGAACGCTTGGCGAGGCTTGGCGGCTCCGCTGGCGATCTTGGCCGAACCCGTCTTGTCTCCGGTGAGCGCAGAACCCGGAACGGCCGAGGTTCCGCGGGGACATGCAGTCGAAATCGCGGTCCACGCCCCGTTGCGCGACAGCGCGGAGCTGCATTGGGAGGCGACGGGGCAAGTCCTTCGCGTCCGCTCGGTACCCCTTCGCGAGGGCGCCGGGCGCACGAGCCTGCCGCCTCTAGCCGCTGCCACCCGGTACTGGATCGAGGTTGCCGACGGAGCGCGGAGTCCCGTGTACGTCTTGACTCCCGTGGATCCGCTCTTCGTCTCGGGCGTGGAGGCCATCGTGACCCACCCGCCCCACACCGGCCTGCCGCCAAGCGAGTACCGGGGGGACCTGCTCGAGCTCGAAATCGTCGAAGGCGCCCGAATCGCGCTTCGTGGAACGGGCACGCGGGCGATCGGCAGCCTCCGGTTGGCCGCGGAAGACGGTCGGACCGAAGTGGAGTTTCAAGTCCAGGGCGCCTCCTTCTCCGCCGCCTGGACTCCCACGGCGCCGGGCCTCTTCGCATGGGAAGGGTTCGACGCGGCGGGTGGGGCGGCGGCCGCGGTCCCTGAGCCGTTGCGGGTTCGGTTGGTCGCCGATTCGCCCCCGGAGATCGAAATCGAGCATCCCGAAGCCGTGGGCGTCCTCCCCGCGTCCATGCGGCAGCCCCTCGTCGCCCGTGCCCAAGACGACTACGGAGTGAGCCGCGTCGAGATCGTCGCTTGGCGGGTCAGCGCGTTTGGCGAGCGGGGCGCTCCCCTCGTACTGAGCGCAGCCGCGAAAGGGGCGCCGGGCGTGGTGGTGCGCCCGGTTCTGGACGTCTCGGGCTGGCGGCTCTCGCCGGGCGACACCGTGCGCTACTTGGCGAGGGCGGTGGACAACCACCCGTCGTCCCAGTCCGCGACGACTCCCGAACAGGTTCTGCGCGTGCCCGGCGCCTTGGATCTCGACCGGGCGGCCGGCGATGCGATGGACCGCGCGGCCGCCGCCGCGGAGGCGCTTGCCGCCGAAGCCGCGGCCGCCCACGAGGAAGGCCGCGCTCTCCTCGAGAGAAGCGAGAGCGGTGCGGGCAGGCAAGATCGCGGATCGCGGCGCGAGGAGTTCGGCGACCGCGAGGAAGTCGCGCGGGCGCTGGAGCGCCGCGACCGCATGGCCGCCGCCGTGGACTCCTTGCGCCGTGATCTGGCCGCGCTGGAAGAGGCCCTCGAAGACGGCGGCCTAGCCAGCGACGAGACGCGCGAACGCCTGAGCGAGCTGGCCGAGGCCCTGTCGGAGGCGCCCCAAGCGAGGAGCGGCGAACTGGCCGGGCTCTCCGAGATGGAGGCCGCCGAGGTCGCCGAGGCGCTGGAACGAGCCGTTCGAGACCAGGAGGAATTGCGGCAGAGGCTCGAGGAATCGCTTTCGGCCTTCCAGCGGGCCGCGCTCGACCAGGGACTGGACGTGGCCGCGCAGGCGGCGGCGGACCTGGCCGAGATGCAGGAGAGGCTGGCTGCGTCCATGGCCGAGTCCGGGGGCGGCGAACAGGAGGCCCAGCGCCAGGAAGCGCTCGCCGAGAGGGCGGCAGGACTCGAAGCGGAGGTGCAGGAGCTGATGGATCGGATCCGCCGGATGGGCGACGCGAGCGCGCAAGAGGGGCTGGAAGCCGCGGCCGGCCAGTTGTCCCAGAGCGGCGCCCGCATGGAGCAGGCGGCCCAGATGGCCCGGCAGCAGGACGCCCAGGCCGCTGGACAACAGGCCGGGCAGGCGGCGGGAGACCTGTCCAGCGCCGCTCGGGAACTGGACGAAGCGGGCGCCCAGATGCAGCAGGAGCGCATGGCGGCGTTGCAGGGCGCGCTGGCCCGCACGGCGGTGGATGCGCTGGCTCTCGCCCGTCGCCAGTCCGAACTGCGGGATCAGATGAGGGGCGCCGGCGCCGCCGAGCTGGCGGAGCTGCGCGGCCCTGAAGCGGCAGTCGCGCAGGGGATTCGCAACTTGGCGGAGAACTACGCGACCGAGACGGCCATGGCGGCTCCCGGCGGACGGGACTTGCTGGCTGCGGCCGGCCAAGCGCTCGAGCACTTGGACCGCACGGTTGCGGCCATGGGCGCCCGGCGGCCGACTGCGCTCCCGCCCTCTAAGACCGCCGAGGAAGTCGTCCGCGCCCTGAACGAAACGGCGCGCTTGGCCATGGCGGCCGCCCAGCAGGGGCAGTCCGCCGGCGCCTCCGCCCCCGGCGACGCCATGACGCAGCAGCTGACGCAGCTGGCCCAGCAACAGGGAGACATCGTCCAGGATGCCGCTGCGCTCGCCCCCATGCAGTTCGGCCCCGAGACCACGACGCGGGAAACGCAGGAGTTGGCCGGCAAGCAGGAGGAAGTCGCGGGCGGACTGGGCGAGATGGCCCAGAAGGAGGACGAAGGGGAGGATGGTTCGCTGGGCGACGTCGCCGGCTTGGCCGAAGAGGCCCGTCAAATCGCGGAAGCTCTGTCCCAGGGACGCTTCGATCCGGAAGTGCTGCGGCGGCAGGAGCGGCTGTTCCACCGTCTCCTCGACGCGGGCCGCGGCCTGGAAAGAGACGAGGAGTCGCAGGAACGCGAGTCCGAACGCCCCGGCGCCTTCGCCGAAGGAGAGGTGGCGCCCCTGTCCCTCTCCGACATGGACCAGAGGCGCTACCGTCTGCCCGCCCCAGAGACGATGCGCACGCTGCCGCCCGCTGTTCACGCTCTCGTGGTACGCTACTTCCAGCGGCTGAACGCGCCCCCGCTGGCCGAAGCCCCGCCGCGCAGCGGACAGGGAAGGCCAGGCGCGTGACGAGCCTGCGCCGCCGATGGAGCGCCAACTCCCAACGGACAGGGAAGGTTAGGCGCGTGACGAATCCGTGCCGCCGATGGAGCGCCAACTCCGCCGGAGTCTTGGGCGCGCTCGGACTGCTCTTGGCCGCGGACGTGCCCCTCGATGCCCAACGCCGGTTCAGCGACCCCTACGAGGGCCGCATGCTTCGCGAGGCGTCGGCCTTGGAGAGCCGGGGAGACCTGCAGGCCGCGGAAGCAAAGCTGCGCGAGCTGGCGCTCCAGCGTCCGCAGTCTTCGTCGGCGGTGTTTGCGCTCGAGCGGGTGCTTCGCGGCGGCGGACGGCTCGAGCAGTTGGCGCCTCTCGTCGAGGCCCACCTCGAGGCGAACCCCGGGGCCGTGTCGGTGCGGTCGCTGGAAGTGCGGATTCTGGGCGAGACAGGTGCGGTCGCCGCCTTGGCGGCCTCGGTGCGGCGATGGATTCGTGCCGACGCGGGGACGCCCCGGCCGTATCGCGAAGGCGCGCGGGCCTATGCGGCGGGCGGCCAACTCGAAGCGGCGGCGGCGCTGCTCGGCGAAGGACTCGGCGCCCTGGGTCCGCGGCCCGCGCTGCTGATGGCGTTGGGCGACGTGCATGCGGCGGCCGACCGCTTCGAAGCGGCGGCGGCGGCGTGGGCGGACGCGATGGGTTCGGACCGCGTGCGCTCCACGGAAGTCTTCCGCCGCCTGGACGAACTGGAGAGGGGCCGCGACGAGGTCGTGCAGGGGTTGATCTCCGGGTTGCGGGCCTCCCCGGGCACCGTCTCGCGGCTGGAGACCGGCGCCGAGCTGGCGCTCCGGGAGGGATGGGAGGAAGAAGCCCGAACCATCGTGGACGACGCGTTGCCGAGGTTGAGCGACATCGAGGCGCGCGGGTTCCTGAAGGGATTCGCCCGCAAGGCCGAGGACCTTGGGCTGCACGCGACGGCCGTATGGACCTACGAGCGGCTTCGCAGCACGGCCGCCGACCCGGCCGAAGCGCGGAGAAACGACGAGCGCCTCGCCGCCGCCGGGGTTGCAGCGGGGGACACGGCCGCCGCGGCCGACGCCATGAAGCGCGTCCGAGAGTCGTTTCCACCGGGATCGCCCGAACGGAGCGAGGCCTGGGCCGGCGAGGTTCGGTTGCGGATGGCCGCGGACGGGCCGCAGGCCGGCCGGCAGGTGTTCTCGGCCTTCCGCCGCGAGTTTCCCACTGCGCCCGAGTTGGACGAGACGGCCGCCGCCGTGGCCTCGGCTCTCATGAAGGCCGGCGAGCGCGATGCGGCGCTGGAGGCGCTGGACGGCGCCGCCGGACCCGGAGCCGGCCTGGAGCGCGGGTTCCTGTTGCTGGAAGCCGGCGCCGTGGCCGAAGCGCTGGAGGTCCTGCGGGGAGCGTTGCCCGGCCTGAACCCTATCGCCGCCACGGAGGTGCTCGGTCTCCTGGCGACGATGAGCCGCCTCGGACCCGCGGGCGCCGGTCTCGCGGCCCGCATGGCCGTGCTCGCCCGGCGGGGAGCTGCGCAACAGGCCGTCCGGGCGGTGGAGGAGGGAATCGCCGCTCTCCCGGAAGGCGACCGCGCGCCCTTGCTGGCCCTCGCCGCGCGGATCGCGGAAGCGGACGGACTCGCGGAGGCCGCCGCAGGCTTCCGCCGCCGCATCGTCTCCGGACACGCGGAAACGCACGAGTTTCCCGACGCGGCCGTGCGTCTCGCCAAGGCGCTGGCCGAACGGCCGGACGGGGTGGACGAGGCCGTCCGCATCCTGGAAGCCCTGATCGTCGCCCGTCCGGGCAACCCCGTCGTCCCCGAAGCCCGGCGCGAGCTGAACCGCCTTCGCGCCCTGGAGTCCGGGCCCGGCCCGTGATCCGGCCTCCCTCCGTCTCCCGCGCGGCAGCCCTGCTCGCGTTGTCCGCCGCCGTCTTCTCCGGAGCCCAGGGCCAGTCCGTCCTGGTCCCGATGGATCGCGGCCAAGCCAATCACCTCAAAGCGTACGGTCTCGCCTACGCCGTCCTGGACCAAGGCGGCACGGCGGAGTGGCTGCTCAACTACCGGGGCGGCGCCTTCCTGCTGCCGGACACGGAGGCCGTGCGGCGCCGTGCGGCCCTCATGGGCGTGACGACGGCCCCCGTCGGCGCGGCGGCGGAGGCGCGCATCCGAGGCGTCGTCGCCGAGTCCAACATGGACGCCATTGTCCTGGAGAAGGCCACCAAGATCGCCATCTACACGCCGCCCAACAGCGCCCCCTGGGACGACGCCGTCACCATGGCGCTGGAGTACGCCGAGATCCCCTACGAGAAGGTCTGGGACGAGGACATCCTGGGCGGCGGCATGGACCGCTACGAATGGCTCCACCTCCACCACGAGGACTTCACCGGCCAGTACTCCAAGTTCTACATCACCTACGCGGGTGCGCCCTGGCTGGAGGAGGAAGTGGCCCGCAACGAAGAGCAGGCCCGCGCGCTCGGGTTCTCGGACGTGCCCGCGCTCAAGAAGGCGGTCGGCCGGGACATCAAGGCGTACGTGGAGGCGGGAGGATTTCTGTTCGCCATGTGCTCGGCGCCCGAGACCCTGGAGCTGGCGCTGGCCGCGGCCGGCGTGGACATCGCCGCAGCCTACTCCGACGGAACGCCGCCCGATCCCGCCGCCAGCGACCGCATGGACTGGGGCAGGGCAATGGCGTTTCAGGACGCGCAAGTGCAGGTGTCGCCTTCGGTGAATGCCTTCTCCGACATAGACGGACATCAAGTCAACACGCCATGGCGAAAAGAGTTAGGTACCTTTACCTTATTTGAATTCTCGGCCAAGTTCGATCCTGTTCCGGCGATGCTCACACAGAGTCACGAGGCCGTCCTGCCCGACTTCTACGGGCTCACCACGTCGTTCTCGGCCGAGCGGCTGAAGCCGGGCGTCGTGCAGCTCGCCAAGGAGGGGGACCGGGCCAAGTACCTGCATGGAACGGCCGGCGAGGGAACCTGGACCTATTACGGCGGACACGATCCGGAGGACCCCGAGCACCAGATCGGGGACTCGCCCACCAACTTGGACCTGCATCCCAACTCGCCCGGCTACCGGCTCATCCTCAACAACGTGCTCTTTCCCGCCGCGAAGAAGAAGAAGCTGAAGACGTGACGGCCCCTTCGTTCGAAGAGGCCAGCGACAAGGTCGTCGAGATGCTCGCGGACTGCTGGAGCCGCGACCGGATCTCGCGCGCCGACTACGAGCGGTTGCTGGACGTGGTCGTGAGGGCGAAGACGCTCCCGGAGCTCGTGGCCGTCGTCGAAGAGCTCCGGGCGGGCTTTGAACGAGTTCGGGCCGTGGCCGCGCGGATTCGCGAGACCGCCAAGGAAGTCCGGCGCGGGCCAAGCAGAGACGACGGACGCTCGCTGGAAGCCGCTGGGGATCAGCTCGTCGAAGCGCTGAAGGCGCTTTGGGCAGAGGGCCGGCTGGCCGACGAGGACTTCGATAGGCTGGTGAAGGACGCCCAAACGGCAAGCACGCCCTCGGAGCTCCTGGCCGTGAGCGAGGAGACCCGGGCCAGAGTGGAGAGGGACCGGCAGATCTGGGACCGCCTGCAGGACATGTTGGACTGGGACAAGCCCGCGGGGCCGCGGTTCGGGGACTTGACGTCCGCCCCCCCCGAGCCCCAGCGGCTCGACGGGGCGTCGCTGGCCGCGCGGCTGGCCCCCGGCAGCCTCTTCTCGGCAAGGCCGGGGTACGAGGACCGGCCGGGACAACGCGACATGCTTCGCTTCGTCGTGGACTGCTTCAACGAGGGGGGCACCGGGCTCGTGGAGGCCGGCACAGGCACCGGCAAGTCCATCGCGTACTTGCTGCCCGCCGCCGACTGGGCGCTTCGCAACGGCGAGAAGACCATCGTCTCCACGAACACCATCAACTTGCAGGAGCAGATCGTCGAGAAGGATCTGCCCATGGCGGCGGAGGCGCTGGGCGGGCCGCGGGTCAAGTGGGCGCTGTTCAAGGGCCGTCGCAACTACGTCTCCATCCGCAGGGCCCGGCTGGCGGCCCAGTCGGCGGCGGACTTGTTCGCGGACGGGCGCTCGCCGGATCTCGAAGCGCTCATGGACTGGCTGGACAAGACCCAGGACGGCTCCCGGAGCGACCTGTCGTTCAAGCCTGCGGCGGAAGTCTGGGACGAGGTGAAGAGCGACACGGACGCCTGCCTCGGCAAGAAGTGCCCGCACTACGCCGACTGCCACTACTACCGGGCCCGCCGAAGGGTGGCCGTGGCCGACGTGCTCGTCGTCAACCACGCCCTCTTCTTCACCGACTTGCGCGTGCGAATGGCCGCCCAGAACTACGACCATCCGGCCGTCCTGCCGCGCTACCGCCGCGTGATCTTCGACGAGGCGCACCACTTGGAGGAGTCGGCGACCCGGTCGATGCTGTCGAGACTCGCGCGCCCCGGCGTGCTCAAGTTGCTGTCCAGGCTCGACCTGCGGCAGAAAGGGCTGCTCGCCGCCACCGCCGCCGCGCTTCGCCGGACGGAGGGGCCGCTGGCCGAGGCGCTGCTCGAACGGATCGCCGAACGCGCTCCGAAGGCGGTGGCCGCGGCGCGCGCCCGCACCGACGACTGCTTCGCCGCCGTCGCGGCCTGGATGGACATGCACGCCGGCCGGAGCGACCGCCTCAGGTTGCCTGCCGGAGCCGGCCTCGAGCCCGCGGACGATCCCGAGACCCGCGAGGCGCTCGAGAGCTTCCTGCTGGCGTTGGGCGACCTGTGCAGCGAGCTGGGCGGGATCTGCGAACGCTTGGCGGAGGACGGCGAGGAGCTGAGCGCGGACCTGCAGGGACGGCTGCTGGACTTGCGAGGCTCGAAATCCAGGCTCGAGGACGTCGAGGCGTCGTTGCGGCGGTGCCTGCTGCCCGGCGACCTGGAACGCGAGGACTGGGTTCGCTGGGTCGAGAGGGACGGGTTCCGTTCGGGCCGCGCCGGAACCGTGGTCGCCTCGGCGCCGGTGCGCGTAGGGCCGCTGTTGGAAGAACATCTGTTTGGCCGCGTGAACACCGCCGTCCTCACCTCCGCGACGCTGGCGATGGACGGCGACTTCGACTACGTGAGGCAGTGGGTCGGGCTGAACGCGCCCGGACTCCAGGTGCGGGAGGAGATCGTCGAGTCCCCCTTCGACTACCGCAGGCAGGGCTTGCTGGCCGTCGGACGCAGGGGCGGCTCCGGGCACGTCGCCAAGTCCTACGACCGGCCCGTGTCGTCGCCGAGGTGGCGCGAGATGCCCTCCGAGGAAGTCGGCGGCGTGCTGTGCGATCTGGCGACCGTCGCGGGTGGCGGCGTCATGGCCCTCTTCACGTCGTACAAGGCGCTGAAGGGCGTCGCCGGCTGGATGGAGAGCCACGGGAGCGCGCGTTGGCCGGTCTTCGTCCAGGGCCGAAAGCCGCGCGGACTGCTGATTCGGGAGTTCGCGAGGGCGGGAAACGGCATCCTGCTCGGGACCGCTTCGTTTTGGGAGGGAGTCGACGTGCCCGGCGACCCGCTTCGGGCGCTCCTGATCCACAAGCTTCCCTTTCTGGTGCCCAACGAGCCCGTCACCGCCGCCCGCGAGGAACTGATGAAGGCGTCGGGCGAAGATCCCTTCCTGGGCTACTCGGTGCCCGTGGCGGGACTCCGGCTGAAGCAGGGCGTCGGCCGTCTGATTCGGAGCCGGGCCGACCGGGGGGCCATCGTCCTGCTGGACGAACGCATCGAGACGAAGACGTACGGCCGTCTGCTGAAGGCCGCGCTGCCTCCCATGCCGGTCCACTACGAGGACTGGCCGGCGCTCCGCGATCGCCTGAACGAGTTCTACCGCGCCTCCCGGGCCCGTCCACCGGCTCCGTCCGCTCCAGCCGGTCCGGCGTAGGCTCCGAGCGAGAGGGCCGGGACGCCGAGCCACGGCGGCGGCGATGCAGGCGGTCGCGTAGCCGGCGCGCGTCAGGCTGGGCTCCGGTGCTTGCA
Source organism: Longimicrobiales bacterium (assembly GCA_958295645.1). Lineage (GTDB taxonomy): Bacteria > Gemmatimonadota > Gemmatimonadetes > Longimicrobiales > Gaopeijiaceae. Next base: position 1,157,992 of record OY282361.1, on the reverse strand, counting down.
CCCGCTACCGCGAATCCGGTAGTTTTTCGGGGTCCAAACGCCATCACTCGACGGGAGCCTCGCGATGAAGAAGGGCCTAGGGTTTCTTGCTGGTCTCGGCTTGTTCGCCTTGGCCGCGGCCGCGATGCGGACGTCGGTCATCGGTTGGCAGGGCGGACGCTCGGACGTGGGTTTCTGGTGGACGGTCATCGCCGGCTTCCTGCTTGTCGCTTCGTTGGCGGCGATCGTCGGCGCTGCGATCCACGGGCGTCCCGCCGACTGACGTGACCGAAGAACGCGGGCAGGAACATGACAGCCCACTCGAACCGCAGGATCGTTCGTGGACCAGCGTGTTCTCCGAGGTCGGCAAGATCGTGTGCGTGGGCCGGAACTACGCGCGCCACGCGGCCGAGCTGGGCCATGCCGTCCCCTCCGAGCCGCTCCTCTTTCTCAAGCCTCCCTCTGCGCTGATTCCCGAGGGCGCGCCCATTCGGGTGCCTCCGGACGCCGGGCGTGTCGACTTCGAGGGCGAGATCGGGTTGTTGATCGGAGGCCGTTGCCGCCACACGCCCGAGTCGCGCGCTTGGGAGCAGGTCGCCGGCGTCGTTGCGCTCAACGACGTCACGGCCCGGGCAATCCAGCGAAGAGACCACCAATGGACCCGCGCGAAGGGTTTCGACACCTTCTGTCCGGTCGGCCTTCCCGTGCAGGCGGCCGGCCTCGACCCGGAGGCCCTGTCCGTCTCGACGCGGGTGAACGGCCAGTCGCGCCAGCAGGGAGAGGCCGCCGACATGATCTTCCCCCTTCGCTTCCTGGTGAGCTACATCTCGCGCTTCATGACCCTTCTGCCGGGAGACCTGCTGGCCACCGGGACGCCGGAGGGCGTCGGTCGGCTCCGCCCCGGAGACGCCGTCGAAGTCTCGCTCTCCTGCGGCTCCTCGGTGAGCAATCCGGTGGAGGCCGACAAGCCGCTGGCGCCGACATACTAGAACCCGGCCAGCTGCGCCCGGGAACCCAAGTCGGCCAGGACGGCGGCGGGATGGTACACTTGTAGGATCATGTCCAACGCCAAGGATCACCCGACGGCCGCCCGCTCCCGGGCCAAGCCCAGAGGCGCATGGCCGCTTGCGGGGGGGTTCCTCCTCTCGATTTGCCTGCACTGGGCCGCGCTCCGGCTCTATCCCGCCTTCCCGGAGGCGCCGCCGGAGGACGGTCCTGTGCGGGCCGCTCGCTCCCCGTCCGCCCTGCGAGCGATCGAGGCCGTGCGGATCGTCGAGGTGGAGCAGCCCAACCCGGCCAGCCAGGACGAGCCCGTCGAGGTCGTCGCGCCGGCGCCGGCCGGCGAAGTGCCGGAGGCGCCGTCCTTCGACGAGGACGTGCGCATTCGCTTCGAAGGCCAGTACCGGTCGGCGGCGGACCGGCTGAGGGCGGGGCAGGGCGACCCGCGGCTCTGGACGCCGGTCGCGCCGGAATTGGTGCGCCCGACCCCGGACGAGGTGCTTCGCATGGAGATCCTCGTTGCGATTCGCGCCATGGAGGACTCCGCCATGTCCGAGTCGGAAGCCCTGCGCCGGGCGATGGACTGGACCTACACCGACTCCGAGGGCAAGAAGTGGGGCGCGCAGGACGGCGTCATCTATCTCGGAGGCGTTCCGCTCCCGTTGCCGTTCACCTTCGGCGCGGCTCCGGACTACAACGGCGACCAGGCCGACCGGGCCTTCCGCTTCCGCGAAATCGACCGGGCCGCCGGCACCCGGGCCGTGCAGCTGACTTGGAAGGAGCGGCTCAAGCTGATGCGATTGCGCCGAGAGGCCAGCCGAGCCGCCGAGCCCGACACCACGGGCGCGACTCTCCGTTGACGCCCGAACGCTCTCCCACGGCCCAGCCGAGTTCGGCGGCCCCGCCAAGCCCCACGGCCCAGCCAGGCCCCACGGCCCCGCCAAGCCCCACGGCCCTGCCGAGCCGCACGACGCAGCCGAGTCCCACGGCCCCGCCAAGCCCCGCCGCCCTCTCCGAAACCCCGGAGCACACGGCTCCGGCTGCGCTTCCCAGCGTGTTCGACCCCAAGGCCGTGGAGCCCCGCGTCCTCCGGCTCTGGGAGGAGAGCGGCCGCTTCAGCGCCTCCGCCGAGCCGGGCGGCGCCGAGCCCTTCGTGATCGTCATCCCGCCCCCCAACGTGACCGCCGTCCTCCACATGGGACACGGCCTGAACAACACCATTCAGGACGTGCTGGTCCGCTGGCGGCGGATGCAGGGACGCAACGCGCTCTGGATTCCCGGCACCGACCACGCGGGCATCGCGACCCAGAACGTCGTGGAGCGCCGCCTGGCCAAGGAAGGACTGTCCCGCCACGACCTGGGCCGCGCAGAGTTCGTGCGTCGCGTGTGGGAGCACGTGGACCGCACCGGCGGCCAGATCCTGGAGCAGCTCAAGGCCATCGGCTGCAGCTGCGACTGGAGCCGCGCGCGCTTCACGCTGGACGAGGGCCTGTCCCGGGCGGTGCGCGAGATCTTCGTGCGGCTCTACGAGGACGGCTTGATCTACCGCGGCGAGTACATCATCAACTGGTGCCCGCGATGCTTGACCGCGCTCTCCAACGAGGAGGCCGAGAGCCGGGAGACGGAGGGCTCGCTGTGGCATCTCCGCTATCCGCTGGCTCCGGGGCACGAGGAGGCGGCCCATCGCGCCAGGGCCGCCGGGGCGACCGCCGTGGACCGCGATTCGAAGGGCCGCTGGTTCCTCACCGTTTCCACCACGCGCCCGGAGACCATGCTCGGCGACACCGGCGTGGCCGTGGCCCCGGGCGACCCCCGCTACGCGCCGTTGGTGGGCGCCGCGGCCGAACTCCCGCTGGCCGGCCGCACCATCCCCGTGGTGGCCGACGCGCACGTGGACCCCGACTTCGGGACGGGCATGGTGAAGGTGACGCCGGCCCACGACCCCGCCGACTTCGAGATCGGCGCGAGGACGGGGCTGGAGGCGCTGAACGTGATGGACGAGCGGGCGGTCATGAACGAGAACGCGCCCGAGGCGTTCCGGGGCCTCGGCCGAAGCCAGGCCCGCGAAGCCGTGCTGGCCGCGCTGGACGCCCAGGGGCGGCTGGCGAGACGCGACTCCTGCACGCATGCAGTGCCCCGTTGCTACCGTTGCGACACCGTGGTGGAGTCCCGGCTCAGCCTCCAGTGGTTCGTGCGCATGAAGCCGTTGGCCGAGGCGGCGCTGGGCGCCTCGAGGAGCGGCGCGGTGACCTTCGCCCCGCCGCGCTGGACCAAGGTCTACGAGCAGTGGATGGAGAACATCCGGGACTGGTGCATCTCCCGGCAGCTGTGGTGGGGCCATCGCATCCCCGTCTGGTACTGCGGCGACTGCGAGGCCGTCATGGCCCTGCGGGAGGACCCGGACGAGTGCGCGGCCTGCGGCGGGCGGGCTCTCGAGCAGGACCCGGACGTGCTGGACACGTGGTTCTCCTCCTGGCTGTGGCCCTTCTCGGTCTTCGGCTGGCCGGCCCGGACGCCCGACCTGGCCCTCTTCTATCCGGGCCACGTGCTTTCGACCGCGCCCGAAATCCTCTTCTTCTGGGTGGCGCGCATGGTCATGGCGGGATGCTACGCCATGGGCGAGCCGCCGTTCGGCGAGGTCTACCTGCACGGAACCGTCCGCGACGCGCAGGGGCGCAAGATGTCCAAGTCCCTGGGCAACGGCATCGATCCGCTGGAAGTGGTTCGGCTCTACGGCGCCGACGCGCTGCGCTTCACGCTGGTCGCGGGGACGGGAGTGGGGGCGGACCTCCGTCTGGACCACGAGGATCTGGAGGCCTCCTTCGCCTCCGGCCGGAACTTCGTCAACAAGCTCTGGAACGCAGGCCGGTTCGTGCTGCAGTCCGCAGGCGAGGAGCCGGCGCCGGCGTTGGAGGAGGTGGCCGGCGACCTCCGGTTGGAGGACCGCTGGATTCTCTCTCGCCGCCAGGCTGCGGTCAGGCGGGTCGGCGAGGACCTGGAAGCGCTCCGGATGCACGCCGCCGTCGAGGGCCTGCGCGACTTCTTCCGGGGCGACTTCGCCGACTGGTACCTGGAGGTCGCCAAGGATCGCCTCTCGGGCCAGGCCGGCGGACGGGAGGCGGGTCAACCCGGGGCGGCCGAAGGAGCCGAGGCCGCGCGCGCGGTTCTGGTGCACGTGCTCGACACGGTGTGCAGGCTCCTGCATCCGGTCGTTCCCTTCGTGACGGAGGAGCTCTGGGGACGGTTGCCCGAGCGGCCGGACGCGCGGGGAATGCTGGCCGCCGCCGGATGGCCGGAGCCCGACGCGAGCCTGGACGATCCGGTTGCCGAGCGCGAGTTCGCTTGGCTCCAGGAGCTGGTCGCGGCCGTGCGGGCGCTGCGCAAGGAATACGGCGTCGGAGAGGGACGCGAAATCCGGTTGCACGTGAAGCCGGGCAGGCTGGGCGAGCTCGCTTGGGGAAGGGGAGACCTGCTGCGCCGGCTGGCCCGCGTGAATGCCGTCGACGCCGGGGCGCCCGTTGCCGGAACCCCGGGGGCCAGCGCCGTTCTCGTGGACGGAACCGAGCTGTTCCTGCCGTTGGAGGGACTGGTGGACCTGGATCGCGAGCGCGCCAAGCTGGAAGGAGAAGTTCAGCGTCTCGCGGGGCGGCTGAAGGCGGTGGAGGCCCAGTTGGCCAATCGCCAGTTCGTGACCAAGGCCCCGCCGGAAGTGGTGAACCGCGAGCGCGAGAAGGCCGCCTCGTGGGGCCTGCGGATGGAGAAGCTGGCGGAAAAACGGGCCGCGCTGGGCTCGTCGTGAGCGACTTGCCGCCCTTGGGGGAGGTCGTTGCGGCCCGGCCGAGGGGCGGCGCCTGTTGCAAGGGCGCCCTCGCGGCGCTCGTCGCGGGAACGGCTCTGGGGGCTTGCGCCCGTCCGGAGGCCCCGCCCGGAGGCCCGGAAGACCGTTTTCCGCCTTACGTCGTGGCGACGGTTCCAGACACGTTTGCCGTTGTGGAAGAAGGAGTTAGGAAGTTCGAGTTCAAGTTCAGCGAGAGAATCAGCGAACGCACGGCGAGCGGGACCGTGGCCGAGGCCGTCGTCGTCTCGCCGCCCCTGGGCAACGTGCGTGTCAAGCACGCCAGGGACGGACTCTCGGTCGAGACGCAGCGGGGGCTGGCGCCGGGCCGGGTCTACCGCGTCACGGTGCTGCCCGTCGTCAACGACATGTTCGGCAACTCCCTGCGCGACGCCTTCGACTTGGTGGTTTCCACGGGGGGAGAGTTCGTGCCCAACGTGGTGGCCGGGGTCGTGGAGGACCGGGTGACGGGAGCGGCCGTGTCCGGCGTGCGCGTCGAGGCCGCCTTTGCCCAGGACGGCGACACGGTCGCCCACTGGAACTACACGGACCGCGAAGGCTTCTACTCGCTCCGCTACGTGCCCAGCGGCCCCTTCGACCTCCGCGCCTGGCAGGATCGCGACCGGGACGGCGAAGCGGGTCCCAGCGAGCCGGCGGCCCGAGGCGCCCCCGGCCTGCTGTCCGCTTCGCCGGACACGGCCTACGGCGTGCTCTCGCTGATCGAGCCCGACACGACCCCCGCCCAGTTGGTGAGCGCGTCGGTGGAGGACTCGGCGACGTTGCTCTTCGAGTTCGACGACTACCTCGACCCGGCTTCGCCCGGACAGATGATCGAAGGCGTGCTGTTCCCCGAAGGCGACGACCGCATCCTCGTGTTCCGCCTCTTTCACGAGCACGAGCACGAGACATGGCTGGCCGAGCAGTCCGATTCGGTGGAGGCGGCCGCCGATGCGGGTAGGCCGGACGCCGAGGGCGGGCAGGGCGCCGGGAGCGGGCCGACCCAGCCCGCCGGCCTCTCCGGAGCCCTGCTGCCGACGCAGACGCTGACCGGAGTCCTGGACGAGGGCCTCGAACGGGGACGCGCCTACGAAGCCGTCCTCACGGGCGTCTTCAACTTGGTAGGCCTCGAGACGCGCGACGCCAAGACGGTTCTCCTGTGGGAGATGCCGGCCTCCGACAGCACGGCCGTGCCGCCCGAAGGAGCCGAGACGGACACGACGGTGGCGCCGCCGGACACGACGCAAGCCCCGCCGGACACGACGCAAGCCCCGCCGGACACGACGCAAGCCCCGCCGGACACGACGCAAGCCCCGCCGGACACGACGCAAGCCCCGCCGGACACGCTGCGGCTCCCGCCGGACACCTTGCGGACCCCCGCGGATCCGCCCGGACGCTGATCGCTTCGTCCGTGTCCGGCAACGACGATCCGCGGCGTCTCGTACCGGGCGTGGACCGCGTGCTCGCGCGCCCTTGGTGCGGCCAGCTCGTCGAGGCCCACGGGCGGCCGTGGGTCGTGGCCCGCGTTCGGGCGGTGCTCTCGGCCATGCGAGCCGGAGTCGTGCAGGCGCCCGAGACGGACGGCGCGCTCCGCGACCTAGTGCTCGCAGAGGCCGCGACGGCGGCGGAGGCCTGGGTGCGGCCCGTCGTCAACGCCACGGGAGTGATCCTGCACACGAACCTGGGCCGTGCGCCCCTGGCGACGGAGGCCCGCAGCGCCATGGCCGCCGCCGCCGGATACTGCACCGTCGAGTTCGACTTGGCCGCGGGCGAGCGCGGCTCCCGCTACGAGCGTTGCAGGCGCCTCCTCGCGGAGATGGTCGGCGCCGAGGACGCTCTGGTCGTCAACAACGGCGCCGGTGCGCTCGCCCTGGCCCTGGCGGCCCTTGCCGGGGGAAGGGGGGTGGTCGTGTCGCACGGCGAACTCGTGGAGATCGGGGGCGGTTTTCGCGTTCCCGAGGTCGTGGAGGCGGCCGGCGCACGTCTCGTTCCCGTCGGCACCACCAACAAGACGCGGACGCGGGACTACGCACGCGCCCTCTCCGGTGGCCAAGCCGGCGCCGTCCTCAAGGTGCACCGCTCCAACTTCCGTCTCTCCGGCTTCACCGAAGAAGCCTCCGTCGAGAACCTAGCTGCCCTCGGAGCCCGGGCCGGCGTGCCCGTGATCCACGACCTGGGAACGGGCCTCTTGGCGGATCCCGCCGCTCTTGGACTGGAAGGCGAGCCCACCCCGGCCCAGAGCGTCGCCGCGGGCGCGGGACTCGTCGTCTTCTCGGGCGACAAGCTCCTCGGGGGGCCGCAGGCCGGCGTGGTGGCGGGCGCGGAGGAACTCGTCCGCCGGGCCAAGTCGCATCCTCTCTGCCGTGCCTTGCGCTGCGACAAGGTCACGCTGGCCGGGCTCGAGGCGACGCTGGCCCTGTACCGAGACCCGGCCCGCGCGCTCCAAGCGGTCCCGGTCCTGCGCATGATCGCAACGCCCGCCGAGGACGTCCGCGGCCGGGCCTGCGCCGCATTGGAGGCGATGTTCGCCGCGGGCACGCCCCCTGGCGCGGCCACGGTCGTCGAAGGCGAGTCGGTGATCGGCGGCGGCGCCTGTCCCGGAGTGCGGCTGCCCTCCGCGCTGGTGAGCCTCGACGCCGGAGACCGCCTGGGGGCATGGCTCGCCGGCCTGCGCGCCCACGATCCGCCCGTCGTCGCCAGAGGCCGCAGCGGTTCCTTGCTGGCGGACTTGCGCACCGTCGATCCGGCGGACGACTCTCTCGTCGCCACAGCGCTGGCTTCGCTCTCGGGCGGCGGTCCCCCGGCGTCGTGAGCCCGGGCTCCGCCTCGCTTCGCGCGGCCGCCTTCGTGGACCGCGACGGCACGATCGTCGAGGAGCGCCGCTACTTGGCCGACCCCGCCAAGGTCTCGCTGATCGAGGGATCGACCGCGGCACTCCGCCGCATGAAGGACCTGGGCTTGGCGATCGTCCTGGTCACCAATCAGTCCGGAATCGGCCGCGGCCTCTACACCCTGGCCGACTACCAGCGCGTGGCCGCCGAGGTGGAGCGCAGGCTGGCGGAGGAAGGCGTGGCGATGGACGCCACCCGCTTCTGTCCGGATCCGCCGGGCGGCGACCCCGACTCGACCTGCCGCAAGCCCAGCACGGCGATGCACCGAAGCGCGGCGGCCCAGCTGGGACTCTGCTTGGCGAGTTCCTACTACGTCGGCGACAAGATCTCCGACGTGCTCCCGGCCGCCGAGACCGGAGGCACGGGGATTCTCGTCCGCACGGGCTACGGTCGGCGGTCGGAGCCGGAGGCCCCCCCGGGCGTGCACGTGATGGACGACTTGGCGGCGGCCTCCCTCTTGGTCGAGCGCCTCGAAGCGGAGGACGCCCGGGCGTCCTCGCTCGACCCACGGCAGCGGGCTCGCGTCTTCTAGGGCGTGGGCCGCTCTCCAGAGGGCCGCTCTCCAGAGGACCGCTCCCAGAGGACCGCTCTCCAGGCGCGGAACGTTTGGCGCGCAGTTGACCCCGGCCCTTCTGCGGCGCGGCGACCGCTCTCCAGGCCCGCGCCGTTTCGTTGACGTCCCGCTACGCCCACGATAAGTTTTGGAGCCGGTGGCTTGGCCTCTGTTCGTCCTTTTCGGGCCGTCGGCGGCACGGGTTTGACCGTGCCGACAGCTTGGACGGCCTACAGAGAATGGGGGGTCGCAGGCGACATGCAGCTCACTCTCACGCCGGGGGCGGCGGACAAGGTTCGCGGCTTCCTCGACGAGCACGGCGGCGGCGCCGGTGCGGGACTGCGGGTCTCGGTTCTGCCCGGCGGATGCTCCGGATTTCAGTACGGGGTCGACATCGACCGCGCGCCCGAGGAGGACGACGAGGTCTTCGAGGCCAGCGGCATCAGGGTCTTCGTCGATCCCTTCAGCGCCCAATACCTGGAAGGCCTCGAGATCGACTACGTGAGTTCGTTGATGGGATCGGGGTTCTCGTTCAGGAATCCGCAGGCCGCGGGAGGCTGTGGTTGCGGGAGTTCGTTCACAGTCTGACCGCTTCCGGCGGGCCGTCTCGCTTTGGCGCCCGCGGTGGCGCGGAGCGTCTCCAGCCGTGAAGGTTCGGTCGTTCACGGGCGGCGCATACCAGCAGAACACCTATCTCGCCGAATGCGCCGACGGACGCACGGCCGTCCTGGTCGACCCCGGCGCGGCGACGGGAGACGCCCTGGACGTCGCGCGTTCCCGCGGGCTCGGCGTCGCGGCCATCCTCCTCACCCACGCCCACCTCGACCACGTGGAAGGGCTGGCCGAGGCCAAGGAGGCCACGGGCGCACCCGTGCATCTGCATCCGGCCGAACAGCCGGTCTACGAGTTCTTCGCGCGACAGCTGGCCGGTTCCGGCCTCTCTCCCCCGCTGCCGCCGGCGGACCTGGACTTGGAGACGGGCGGCGCGCTCCTGTTCGGCGGCACCGAGTTCAGCGTCTCGTTCGCGCCCGGCCACAGTCCCGGCCACGTGATCCTGGTTTGCAGAGAGGCCTCGCTGGCGCTTGTGGGAGACGTCGTCTTCCTGGGCTCCATAGGCCGCACCGACCTGCCGGGAGGCCACTATCCCACGCTCATGAACTCGATTCGCTCGCAGGTGCTCGCGCTTCCCCCCGAGACGACGCTCTACCCAGGGCACGGTCCGCCGACCACCGTCGAGCACGAGCGCAGAACCAATCCATTCCTGGCTGCGCTTGCCGTGGAGCCGGCCCCGCCGGGCCCGGACGCGTTGGCGTGACGGTTCGCTTCGCGGTGTTCGCCTCCGGGTCGGGCACCAACCTGGAGGCGTTGCTGGACCAGGAGGAGGCCGAAGGGGCGTACCGCGTCGAAGCGGTGGTGACCGACAGGCCCTGCGCCGCCGAAGACCGCGCCCGCCGCCGGGGTCGCCCCGTGCACCGAACCAGCTTCCCCGACCGCCTCGGCCCCGGCGCGCGCCTGCTCGCCGCCTTGCGCGAGCATCGAGTCGAAGGCGTCTTGCTCGCCGGCTTCCTCAGGCTCGTGCCCGCGGAACTCTGCCGGGCGTACCGCGGGCGCATCCTCAACGTCCATCCGGCGCCGTTGCCTGCCTTCGGGGGCCGGGGAATGTACGGGCGCCGGGTCCACGAGGCGGTGCTGGCCTCCGGAGCGAAGGTGTCCGGGCCGACCGTGCACCATGTCGTCGAGCGCTACGACGAGGGCCGGATCATGGCGCAATGGCCCGTGCCCGTGCTCCCCGAGGACACCCCCGAGACGCTCGCCGCCCGCGTGCTGGCGGTCGAACACGTCCTGTTTCCCGAGGCGGCGGCCGCCTTGGCCCGGGCCGTGGCGCACCGCGAGGGGCCGAAGCCGTTTCGGTGGCCGGAGCCGGGGCCGCCGTCGGGGCCAGGCCTTCGCGCGGCGGTTCGGGCGGCCTTCCGCGGCGAGGCCGGCCTGCCGGGCGGGACGGTGCGCGGACAGGCGGCGCGGGCGGTCGGGACGGTTCCATGAGCAAGCGCCGCGCACTCCTGAGCGTGTCGGCCAAGGACGGAATCGCGGCCTTCGCGAGAGATCTGGTGGACATGGGTTGGGAGGTTCTCTCGACGGGCGGCACCGCGCGGGCTCTCGCGGAGGCGGGCGTGGCGGCGACCGAAGTGGCGACGGTGACGGAGCATCCCGAGATGATGGAGGGCCGGGTCAAGACCCTCCATCCGGCGGTGCACGCGGGCATTCTCGCGCGGCGGGCGGCGCCGGACGACATGGACGCGCTGGCCCGCCAGGGGTACGTGCCCATCGATCTGGTGGCCGTCAACCTGTATCCGTTTCGCGAGACCATCGCCGAGCCCGGCGTCACGGTCGAGGCCGCCATGGACGACCTGGACGTGGGCGGCCCGGCCATGCTCCGCGCGGCCGCCAAGAACCACCGCGACGTCTGGATCGTCTGCGACCCCGCGGACTACGACGAGGTCGCCGCCGCGCTGGCCGGAACGGGCGAAGCCATGGCAGGCGAGGCCGCGACGCAGTCGGCTGGCCCGTCCGCCGCCGATTTGCGCCGCCGGCTTGCCGCCAAAGCATTCGCCCTGACCGCGGACTACGACGCGGCGGCCTCCGGCTTCCTCGCCGAGGACGAGTCCGCCGGCTCCGGCCGCCCGCCCCCGCGAACTCTTCGCTACGGCGAGAACCCGGGCCAGCCCGCCGCCTTCCACGCCGCCGCCGACTCCCGAGGCCTGGCCGCGCTCCGCCAGCTGCAGGGCAAGGAGCTGTCCTACAACAACTTCCTGGACATGGACGGCGCCCTTCGCGCGTTGGCGCCATTTGCGTTCTGTCCGAAGCCGGCCGCCGCCGTCGTCAAGCACACGACGCCCTGCGGACTCGCCACCGGGGCCTCCCTGGCCGACGCCTTCCTGCGGGCGCGCGGCACCGACCCGGTCTCCGCCTACGGCTCGGTCGTCGCCTTCAACCGCGCAGTGGACACGGCGACCGCGGCCGAAATCGCGGCCATGTTCGTCGAATGCGTGGTGGCCCCGTCCTTCTCCGCCGAAGCGCGGGCCGTGCTGGCTCGAAAGAAGAACCTCCGCCTGCTGGCCTTCCCCGAAACGGACGGCGAGGGCAAGGCCGGCGAAGCGGAGGGGGCGAAGCCGCATCCCATGGAGCCGTCTCGATCCGCCTGGTGGCGCGGCGCCGGCGACGCCCTCCGCGCGGCGGCCCGGTTCCTGGCGCGCGCGGCCGAGCATCCCGGCGGCGAGGAGCGGCGATCGGTCTACGGGGGCCTGCTCGCGCAGTCGCCTCCTGCGCTCCCTTTCTACGGCGCGAAGGACGGCTGCTCGGGCCGCGAGGACGCTTTGCCGCGGGGCGAAGAGGACTTCCCGGGCGGCGCGGATGCTCCCCCGGACGCAAAGGACGGCGCGGGCTGGCGGGTAGTCACGCGCCGTCGGCCCACCGAGACCGAAATGGACGACTTGGCGTTCGCCTGGGCGGTGGTGGCCGCGGTCAAGTCGAATGCGATCGTGCTGGCCAAGGACGGCGCCACGCTCGGAATCGGGGGCGGCCAGACCAGCCGCCTGGACGCCTCGCGCCTGGCCGTCCGCAAAGTCGCGGAGGCCGGCCTGGCGGAGCAGTTGAAGGGAGCAAGCATGGCCTCGGACGCCTTCTTCCCGTTCCGCGACGCCGTGGACGAGGCCGCGCGGGCGGGCGTATGCGCCGTCGTGCAACCGGGCGGCTCGATTCGGGATCAGGAAGTGGTGGACGCCGCCGACGAGCACGGCATCGCGATGGCGTTCACCGGCCAGCGTCTCTTCCGGCACTAGCCGGGCGGTTGTATCCCGTCGCCGGTCCGACCATCTTCCGGGGCAGGGAGGGGTGGCAGAGCGGTTCAATGCACCGGTCTTGAAAACCGGCGCCTTCACGGGCTCGTGGGTTCGAATCCCACCCCCTCCGTGGCCACGTGGCCGACGGCCCAAGCCATCCCACTGAAGACTGCGACGCAAGGGCACAGGTCTTGACAACCACCACCCGCACACTCGAGGCGGACGTCGGCGGCGTCAAGGTCGGCGGCTGCAACCCCGTCGTGGTGCAGTCGATGACCAACACCGACACGGCCGATCCCGCCGCGACCGCCGGGCAGGTCAAGGCGCTTGCCGACGCGGGCAGCGAGATCGTGCGGATCACGGTGAACAACAAGCAGGCCGCCGCAGCCGTGCCGGAACTCTTCAGCCGCTTGGGCGACCTGGGTTGCTCGGTCCCGATCGTCGGCGACTTCCACTACAACGGCCACGTCCTGTTGCGGGAATTCCCCGAAGCGGCCCAGCTGCTTGCCAAGTACCGCATCAACCCCGGCAACGTCGGCACGAGCCGACGCGACGAAAACTTCCAGACCATCGTCCGAATCGCCGCCGACAACGGCAAGGCCGTGCGCATCGGCGTGAACTGGGGCTCGCTGGACCAGAGGCTGCTGACCGAGCTCATGGATCAGAACGCCAAGCGTGCCGACCCGAAGGACGCGAGCGAAGTGCTGCGCGACGCGATGATCGAGAGCGCCGTGCGGTCGGCGGCCTTCGCAGTGAACGCCGGACTGCCTCCGAACCGCATACTGCTGAGCGCCAAGGTCTCCGGCGTACGGGACCTCGTCGCCGTGTACCGGCAGCTCGCTCCGCTCACCAGCCACCCCCTGCACCTCGGACTGACGGAAGCGGGAATGGGCGCCAAGGGGATCGTGGCCACGGCCGCCGCCCTCGCTCCGTTGCTCCTGGACGGCATCGGCGACACCATCCGGGTCTCGCTCACGCCCCGCCCCGGCGGAGACCGCACCGAAGAAGTGCGGGTGGCGCAGCAGATCCTCCAGTCGCTGGAGATGCGCAGCTTCGAGCCGCAGGTCACGGCCTGTCCGGGCTGCGGCCGGACGACGAGCACGTTCTTTCAAGAGATGACCGAAGACATCCAGTCGTACGTCCGCGAACGGATGCCGGCCTGGAAGCGCAGCGCCCCGGGCGTGGAAGACCTGAAGGTTGCCGTGATGGGGTGCGTGGTCAACGGACCCGGCGAGTCCCGGCACGCCGACCTAGGCATCTCGCTGCCGGGCGCCTTCGAAGATCCCAAGGCCCCCGTGTACGTGGACGGCGCGCATTTTCGCACGCTCAAGGGCGACGGCATCGTGGAGGACTTCAAGCGCATTCTGGACGACTACGTGGCCCGGAAGTTCGGCGGATCTGCCGCGTAGCAGACCGCGAGACGCTCGGGCCACCGACAAAGTCGCGCCCAGGCCGTCCAGGGTTTGCCGGAAAGCCCGGATGCGCCGTCCCAAAGCGACATGCGAACGGCCCAGGCCGTAACAAAACACTCGGAAGCATGCTATGCTAAATAGCCTGACGTTTGGCCCGTCGCGATCCGCCCTCCGCGGACGGCGCCGCCGGTAGGCCGAATCCCACTAGGCTGGCAGGCAGTCTCCAAGTCCATCATCGGAAGGGGAGTTCGACCCATGGCGCTCTCACGAAAGGCTCTCGGCGGTCTGACTGTCGTGCTGGTCCTGGCCGCCGTCGCGGCCGGATTCTACTGGCGGAACATGCCGGCGGACGCGGGCGAGGAGGGCCAAGGCGACGAGCCGGGCGAGCACGCCGCGGCCGTCGAGTCCGTCCAGGCCCAGTTCTCGACCGAGGTGCCCCTGCCCGTTTCGGGAGCCGCGGCCGTGCTCGACACGCTCTGGATATCCTTCGACGCCCGCGGCGTGTCGGAGGCGAGGGCGCAGTCGAAGCTGAAGGCGCGCGCCGCAGGCGTCGTGACCTCGGTGGACGTCGTGGAGAACGATCGTGTGCGCGAAGGCGCGGCGATGGTCCAGATCGACACGACCGAGTACGCTTTGGACGTCGATGCGAAGGCCGCGGCCCTTCGCAAGGCGGAGGTGGACTTTCGGGCCAGAACCTTGACGGACGACGAGCTGGACGAGGAGGCGCGCGCGGAGCGGGCCCGCCTGGCTCGATCCGTGACGGGGCTCGACCAAGCCCGGGCCGACCACCGGCGCGCCGTGCTGAAGCTGGAGCAGACGACCGTCCGCGCTCCCTTCGACGGGCGGGTCGCCGATCTCAAGGTCGTGCCCGGCCAGTACGTCTCGGAGGGAGAGGAAGTGCTGACCGTCGTGGATCTGAACCCGATCAAGGTTCAGGTGCAGGTGCTGGGCACCCAAGTCCCGCACCTCGCCGAGGGACGGGCCGCCTCGCTGGTGTTCGCCGCCCTCCCGGACACGACGTTCGAGGGAGTGATCGCAAGCATCAACCCGATCGTCAATCCGGAGACGGGGACGGCGCGCGTCACGGTCTACTTGCCGAATCCGAACGGCAGGATCAAGCCGGGGATGTACGCCGACTGCACGCTCCAAGCGCAGCATTACCCGAACCGGATCCTTGTCCCGAGGCAGGCTCTCCTGGAGAAGCGCCGCCGCAACATGCTGTTCGTCCTGGAGGATGGGCGGGCCAAGTGGCGGTACGTCAACCCGGGGCTCCAGAACAAGGAGTTCGTCGAACTTCTCGAAGAGGGGCCCGAGGACGGTTGGGTCGAGCCGGGGGAGATCGTGCTGGTGGACGGCCACTTCTACTTGATTCACGACGCGGCGGTCACGCTGGTCGACGATGTCGCGGCCGAGGGCGGGAGGCCGACCCGGTGAACGCACCCGCCCCCGGCAACCGGCGCAACACCGTCGTCCGGACGAGACGGCGCTCCCGGCGCAGGCCGCCGAACGGCTGGTTGCCGTTGCTTGCGATTGCGGCCTGCCTGCCCGTCCTCCCCGTTGCGGCAAGCGGCACCCCTGCTCAAGAGACCGGGGCGGCAGCACAAGAGGTCGGCGCCTCCGCTCGGGAGACGGTCGTGCTGACCCTCGACGAGGCGCTGAAGCGGGCCGCCGAACACAATCCGCAGTACCGGCAAGCCCTGAACCGCATTGGTTTGGCGGGCCCCCAGGCGCGTCAGGCCTGGGGCGCCTTTCTCCCGAACCTCAACCTGAGCTACGGCACCGGCCACAGCTTCAGCAGGCGTTCCAGCGCATTCGACAACTTCGGCAATCCGATTGAGCGCGAGGTGACGAAGACCGTGACCTCCTCCGACGCGAGCCAAGGCATTTCGCTGTCGATCGATCTCTTCCGGGGAGGACGGCGGTTTCACGCGATCGGACAGGCCCGAGCCCAGGCCGACGTGTCGCGCCGCGGCGGCGAACGCGAACTCAACCGAGTCATGGCCGAAGTCAGGCGCAACTTCCTTGCCGCCCAACGCCAGAAGGCCAGACTGGTCGTCGAGGAACAGTTGCTGGCCGAGCGCGAGGGCGACGCGGAACTCACCCGGCGACGATTCGACCTCGCCGCCATCGGCCGCTCCGACGTGTTGGCCGCCGAACTGGATCTGGAGACGCAACGCACGGCGGTGAACCAGGCCCGGACGACCTTCGACAAGAGCCTCCTCGCGCTCCGAAGCAACATCGGGGACCCGGCGCTTGCCGAGATCGACGTGGACGGCACCGCTCCCGAGGTGTTCGACCCGGCCGAACTGAATGTCGGCGACATCGTGGCGCACGCGTTGGAAGCGAACCCGCGGGTCGTCGAGGCGCGGGCCACGCTGGCGGTGCAGCGGGCTTCTCTGAAGAGCAGCAGGGCGGGACGCTGGCCGACGATCTCGCTGAGCGGCTCCGTTCGCCGGAGCATTTTTGCGTCGAACAACGGAGCCCTATTCAATCTGAATCCGAAAGACATGGCCGGCGGCGGTTCGCTGAACGTGTCCATCCCGGTCTTCCAGCGATTCGAGACTTCTTTCGCCATCGCGCAGGCCGAAGTCGAAGTGAGGAACGCGACGGAGACGATCCGTCAAACGGAGTTGGAGACGGAGCGCGAGATCCGCGGATTCTTCGTGGACTTGGAAGCTGCTTGGCAGGGGGCGACGGAACGCGCGAGGCGGCTGGAGATTGCCGGCCAGCGGCTCGACATCGTGCGCGAGGAATACGAGTTGGCGGTGAAGAGCGTCGAGGAGCTCAGGGCCGCCATTCGCGAGCGAGCCTCGGCGCTTCGCGATTCGGTGGACCAAAGCTACGAGTTCGCGACCGTTCTGGTGGCCCTCTACGAGGCCGCGGGGTTGCTCGGCGGCGACCCGTCTCCCGACGACCCGTCTCCCGGCGGCCTGCGGAACTGACCTGTGTCCATCTCCCGGACGTGCGTGCGGCGGCCCGTAGCTGTCGCCATGCTCGTACTGGCCGTGGCGCTCCTCGGCGTCATTTCGTACACGCGTCTGCCGATCAACCTGTTGCCCGACGTGAGCTTCCCCCGCCTCGTCGTGCATACGGCGTATCCCGACGTGGCGCCTGCCGAGGTCGAGCGGCTGGTCACAGAACCCGTCGAAGCTCAAGCGGCGGCGGTCCCCGGGGTGGAGAAGGTGACGTCGGTTTCCCAGGAAGGCGTGAGTCTCGTGACGCTGCGCTTCGCCTGGGGCACGGACATGGACTTCGCCACGCTGAACGTCCGCGAGCGTCTGGACAACATCCGCGACGTGCTGCCCGAGACCTCGGAGCGGCCCAACATCCTGCGCGTCGACCCGCAGTCCGAGCCGATCCTTACCATCTCCGTGGCGCGGGCGGACGGCGGAGGCGCCTCCTCCCAGACGCAGGAGGACGACCTCCTTCGCAACAAGGAGATCGCCGAGACCATCTTCCGGCGCCGGCTGGAGCAGCTCGACGGCGTCGCCCAGGCGACCGTGACCGGCGGCCTGGATCGCGAGATCCACGTCGACGTCGATCCGGTTCTGCTGGACACCTACGGCGTCACTCTGGCAGAGTTGTCCACCGCGCTCGAGCGGGCCAACTACTCTTCGCCGGGGGGCACGGTTCTGCAGGGCCGCTACCGCTATCCGCTGCGCACGCTCGGCGAGTTCCAGACCGTGGAGGAGATCCGCCACGTCGTGGTGGCGCGCAAGGGCGGGGCGGGCCAAGGCGCCCCCGGCGGCCAGCAGCCCGCCGCGGACCCGGCGCCCGGCGCGGAACAGGAGGTGACGCCGTACCACTTGGTTCGCCTGTCCGACGTGGCCGAGGTGGTGGACGGGTTCGCCGAGCGGGAGGCGCTGGCCCGCTACGACGGGCTGGAGTCGGTGGGCGTGCTCGTGTACAAGGAACCGGGCGCCAACACCGTGGCCGTCTCCGAGGACGTCCAGAGCACGCTGGACTTGCTGGCCGAGCAATACCCGGAGTTCTCGGTGGAGATCGCGTCCAACCAGGCGCAGTTCATCTCGGACTCCATCAGCAACGTGGTTCAGGCGCTCGTGCTAGGGGGACTCCTGGCCTTCGTGGTGCTGTTCTTCTTCCTGCGCGACCCGCGCTATCCCGTCGCCGTGTCGCTGGCCATTCCGGTGTCGGTCATCGGCACTTTCGCGCTCATGGACGCGTTCGGCGTCTCGCTGAACATCATGAGCCTGGGCGGACTCGCGCTCGGCGTCGGCATGCTCGTGGACAACTCCATCATCGTGCTTGAAAACATCTTCCGGCACAGGCAGGCGGGGGCCGGTCGGCTGGAGGCCGCGGCCAAGGGCGCCGAAGAGGTGCAGGGGGCGATCACGGCCTCCACGCTCACCACGATCTCGGTCTTCGGCCCGATCATCTACGTCGAGGGAGTGGCGGGCGAGTTGTTCAGCTCTCTGTCCTTGGCGGTGGCGTTCTCGCTGCTGGCCAGCTTGCTGGTGGCCCTCACGCTGCTGCCGACGATGGCGGGCAACCTCGGCGGCGCCCGCACGAGTCCGGCGGTGGCGCCGCCTGCTCCCGAGGCGCCCAAGGGGCTCTGGCGGAGGGCCGGGTTCGCCCTCGCCTGGGCGCTGAAGGCGCCGTTCCGGCTGGTCGGCTTCCTGGGATCGGTTCTGCGCCAGCTGCTCGCGTTTTGGGTCGCCTTGGCGAGCGACGCGCTCCGCAGGGTGTTCTCGCCCGTGTTCCAGGTGTTCGATCGCCTCTTCGGAGCCTTCGCGACTTGGTATCACGGCCTGCTCGCGCGCGCACTCGACCACCGCGGCAGGGTCTTGGGGGTTGCCGGCGGCGCCTTGGCGGGCGCGCTCCTGCTGGCTTCGGCTTTGGAGACCGACCTGCTTCCGGACGTAGATCAGGGCAGTTTCTCCATTCGAGTCGACCTGCCCGAGGGCACGTCGCTCGAAGCGACGGGGAACGCGGTGGCCGGCCTGGAACGAGCGTTGCTCGACGATCCAAGCGTGGACGCCGTCTTCAGCCGCATCGGCCGCGACGTGCAGGCGGGCGGAGGACAGGAAGAAGCCGCCGGCGTCAACACCGCCGTTCTCCAGGTGCGGCTGGACGAACGCGCGGACACCGAGAGCGTGCTGGAGAGAGCGCGCACCGAGGCCTCCGGCTTCCCCGAGGGCTCCCTTTCGTTCGAGACGGGCCAGGCCACGGCCCTCGGACAGATGCTCGGCGGCACCGAGGCCGACATCGCGGTTCGTCTCCTGTCCGAGGACCTGGAGAGCGCCTACGGCTTTGCCGAGGACGTCGAGCGCCGACTCGCCAGCGGCCTTCCCGAGATCAGGAACGTCCGCATCGGTTCGGAACGCGGGCAACCCCAATACCAGATCAGCATCGACCGGGAGGCGGCCGCCCGCTACCAGATCGAACCCCGCTTGGTCGCCGAAGTCATCGCGACCTCCATGCGCGGCGACCTCGCCACCAGCTTCGTGGACTTCGACCGCAAGATCGCGGTGATGGTGCGGCTCCCGGATTCGCTTCGCTACGATCCCGCCACGCTCGAGCTCCTCCGCGTCAACCGGGTGCCGTTGAACGAGCTGGTGGACGTGCGCGAGACGGTTGGGCCGGCCGAGATCCGGCGCGAGGAGCAGGGAAGAGTGGTCACGGTGTACGCCGACGTGGCTTCTGGCGGACTGGGAGCCGCCATCGTCGCGGTGGACGGGGCGCTCGCCGGTCTCCAACCTCCGGCCGGGGTGCGCACCGAAGTCGGCGGCGAGAACGAGGAAATGCGGAAGTCCTTCAGAGACCTGACCTTCGCCTTCGCGCTCGCGTTGCTGCTGGTCTACATGATCCTGGCGGCGCAGTTCGAATCCTTCGTCCATCCGTTCACGATCTTGACGGCCGTCCCGTTGGCTCTGGTCGGCGCGATTCTGGCTCTCGCCCTGGCCGGCGAAGGGATGAACACGATGAGCCTGATCGGCGTGGTGATCCTCGTGGGCATCGTCGTCAACGACGCGATCGTCAAAGTGGACTTCATCAACCAAGCGCGCGGCCGGGGCGCCACCATGCGAGACGCGATTCTCGAAGCGGGCGAAGTTCGGCTCAGGCCCATCGTGATGACGACCGTCACGACGGTGCTGGGACTGGCGCCGATGGCGCTGGGCATCGGCCGCGGCGCCGACCTGAGGGCGCCGATGGCGGTGGCGGTCATTGGAGGACTGGTCGTTGCCACGGCGCTCACGCTCGTCGTGGTGCCCGTCACCTACGCCGTCTTGGAGGATCTTCGCAACCTGCTGCCGGGCCGGCGCAAGCAACCCGTCCCCGCCGGCTTCGCCTCGACGGAAGGGGCCGTCTCGTGATCCGCGCCAGCATGCGCCGCCCCGTGGCCGTCGCCATGGGCTACTTGGCCGTCGCCCTGGTCGGCTTGGCCGCGTTTCGCAACCTGCCGCTCGAGCTGGTTCCCGACACGCGCCTGCCGCGCCTTACCGTGGAGGCGAGCTGGGCGGGCACCTCGCCCGAGGCCGTCGAAGCGTTCCTGACCTCTCCTCTGGAAGCGGCGATCCAGCTCGTGCGCGGCACCGAGAAGGTCACGTCCGTCTCGGAAGAAGGGCGGGCCACGATCGACGTTCAGTTCGCCCGCGACACCGACATGGACTTCGCCCGGCTCGACTTGTCCGAACGGCTGGCCGCTCTCGAGGAAAACGATCTCCCGCCCAGCATCGACCGCGTCACGGTGCAACCGTACACTCCGCCGAATCTCCAGGAGCAGCGCCAGCCGTTTCTGACGTACACCTTCACCGGCGCACGCACCCTCGAGTTCCTGAGGCAATACCTGCTCGATCACGTCGTCCCGGAGCTGAGACGCATCGAAGGCGTGGCCGTGACAAGGGTCTACGGCGGGCGCGAACGGCTCCTCGAGGTGGAGCTGGACGAAGACTTGATGTCGGCCTTCAACGTGACGGCCTTCGCCGTGTCCAGCAAACTTCGCGACCTCGACTTGGTGCGCGAGGCGGGGGCGGTGCGGGCGGGCGACAACGAGTGGACGGTCACCATTCAGAACCGCGCCGCTTCGGCCCAGGACATCCGCAACGCCATACTCGCGAGCAACGGAGGGCGCACGGTGCGGGTCTCCGACGTCGGCATCGTTCGCGACACGCACGAAGACCTTCGCAGCCACTACCGGGTCAACGGCCGTCCCGCCGTCCGCCTGGTTCTCACCAAGGAGATCGGCGCCAATTCGGTGCGGGTCGCCGACCGGGTCAAGGAGCGGATCGCATCGATCGAGTTGCAGTTGCCGGCCAACACGGGCCTGATCCTGGACGCAGACGAGAGCGCGCAGATCCGCAGGCAGATTTCCAGTCTGCGAAACCGCGCCTTGGTGTCCGTGGCCGTGATCTTCGGCGTGCTTCTCCTGTTCCTGCGTTCGTTTCGCTCGGCCGTCGTGGTCTTCGGCACGATCGCCTTCTCGGTCCTCATCGCGATCAATCTCATATACTGGTCGGGCCTGTCCCTGAACATCTTCACGCTGATGGGCTTGGCGATGGGATTCGGACTGGTCGTGGACAACTCCATCGTGGTGCTCGAGAACGTCTACAGGCGATGGCAGCAGGGCCGGTTGGCCGAGGAGGCCATCCACGAAGGTTCGTCCCGCGTGGCGTTGCCCGTCCTCGCCGCCACGGTCACCACGCTGATCGTGTTCGTCCCCTTCGTCTACATGCAGGACGAACTGCGCATCTTCTACCTGCCGATGGCGCTCGTCGTGGCCATGACCTTGATGGCCTCGCTGGTCGTGGCCTTCAGCCTGATTCCCGCATTGGCCCGGAGGCTGCTTCCCGCTCGCCGCTCGGTTCGGAGCGTTGCCTCGGCGCCCTTCTACGAGCGCTTCTACCGGGCGCTCGTCGTGCGCAGCCTGCGCAGGCCCTGGGCGGTCGTGTTCATTGGCGCGGCCTTGCTCGGCGTGTCGGGATTCTACTTCGACAAGAACGTTGCCAAGGGCGTGACATGGGGTGGCGTGTGGGGCGGGAGCACCTACATCTCGATCCAGATCAAGCTGCCTCGCGGATCCGACTTGGAGCGCGTGGACGAGTTGACCCGGTACTTCGAAGACCGGTTGCGGTTGATGCCCGAGGTCAAGCAATTCGTCTCGAACGTGCAAGGCACGAGCAGCTACACGAGGGTGACGTTTCCCGAACACCTCGAACACACCAACATCCCTGTCCAGATCAAGGAACAGTTGTACGCGTTCTCGCTGGGCTTCACGGGCGCCGAGGTGCATGTGTACGGGTTCGGCCCCTCCTTCTATGGCGGCGGCGGATCCGCACCCCAGTTCAAAATAAAGATCCTCGGCTACAACTACGAGAAGGTGCGCGACATCGCCCAGGACATCGGCGCGCGGCTCGAGCGCCTGCCCCGGGTTCGGGACGTCAACACCAATGCGGAGGCCGGCTGGAGCCAGAGGGAGCGGACTTCGGAGTTCGCCGTGGACGTTCGCAGGGACGTGGCCGCGTTTCACAACCTTCCGGTCGACGACTTGTCTCGCCAAGTGTTTTCCGCGGTGCGGGGTACCGCCGGACGCTCGACGATCAAGATGGGCGGCGACGAAGTGCGCTACGAGGTCAAGATGGAAGGCAATCGCGACATCGACGTGCAAGACCTTCCCGAGAGGCTGGTGCTCAACGCCGACGGCAATGCGGTGCGCCTCGGCGACTTGGTGGACGTCGAGTCGCGGGACGTGCTGGCGTCGATTCGTCGCGAGGATCAGCAGTACGAGCGCACGGTGGGCTACGAGTTTCGCGGCTCGTACAAGTTCGGCGAGGTCACGAACAACGCGGTCATCGACTTCACGGACGTTCCGCCCGGGTATACGGTTCAGAAATCGGAGTCGTTCTTCTGGAGCCGTCAAGAAGAGAGCCAGATGCGGTTGGTTCTGATCGTCTCGATCGTGCTCGTGTACATGGTGACGGCGGCGCTGTTCGAATCCTTCCTGTTGCCGCTCTGCGTGTTGCTCACCGTGCCGATGGCCTTGATCGGGGTCTTCGCCATATTCCTGGCGCTGGACACGCCCTTCACGCGCGAAGCATACATCGGCGTGATCATGATGGGCGGCATCGTGGTCAACAACGCAATCCTTCTGGTGCATCACGTGAACCACCTCAGGGCCGAAGAGGGGCTGGAGCTTCGCGACGCGCTCGTCAGGGGCACCGTGGAGCGCGTGCGGCCCATTCTCATGACCGCCACGACCACCATCCTGGGCATGCTGCCGCTCGTCCTCTTCAGCGAAACGGCCAACTCGAAGATCTGGAACGCGCTGGCCTACACGCTGATCGGCGGCCTCCTGTCCTCCACCTTCTTGGTGCTCACGGCGACTCCGGGACTCTACTACCTGTTCGAGCGCCGCCGGGCCCGCCCGGCCGCTGGGTGAGGGTTCGCTTCGCGCCGTCGCCGACCGGCGCCCTGCATGTCGGCGGCGCCCGAACCGCGCTCTTCAACTGGCTGCTGGCACGGCGCCACGGCGGCGCGTTCCTGCTCCGGATTGAGGACACCGACCGGGAGAGAAGCCTTCCCGAGCATGTGGACGCCATCCTGGACGGCCTGAGGTGGCTCGGTCTGGATTGGGACGAGGAGCCCGTCTTCCAGGCGGCGGCCGTGGAACGCCACCGCGACTTCGCGCAGGGGCTCTTGGACGAGGGGCGCGCGTACCGCGACTTCACGCCGCCCGCCGAGTACGCCCAGGCGCGGGAGGCCGCCGTGAGCGCCGGCACGGGCGCGGTCACCCGCCTGCCGAGAATGCTGGCTGCCCGGTGGCCGGCCGCCGAACGCGAGCGCCTGGCTGCGGCGGGCCGTCCCTTCGCCGTCCGTTTCCGCGTCCCGGACGGCGAGACGGACTGGGACGACTTGGTCCACGGCCCGACGCGCTTCGACAACGAAGAGATCGAGGACTTCGTGATCCTGCGGAGCGACGGAACGCCGACCTACAACTTGGCCGTGGTTTCCGACGACGACGCGATGGGCGTCACGCACGTGGTGCGCGGCAGCGACCACATCTCCAACACGCCCAAGCAGATCCTCTTGTACCGCGCGGCGCACGAGCCGGTCCCGCAGTTCGGACACCTGCCGCTGATCCTGGGCGCCGACGGCAGCCGCCTCTCCAAGCGGCACGGCGCCGAATCGATGCAGGCGTACCGTCGCGAGGGGATCCTGCCCGCCGCGCTCCTCAACTTCCTGGCGTTGCTCGGCTGGTCGCCGGGCACCGACGAAGAGACGCTGGCGGCCGAAGACCTCGTCGACCGCTTTTCGCTGGATCGCGTGCTCAAGAAGGGCGCCGTGTTCGACGCCGCCAAGCTCCGCTGGCTCAACCGGCAGTACATGGCCCGCATGCCGCCCCGGGAACTCGCGGCGGAACTGCTGACGGCCCTCGATCGGGAATTCGATCGCGAGCGCCGGCCCGCAGCGCGCCAAGAAGCGGCGACGGCCAGCCCGCAAGACGCGACGGCCAGCCCGCAAGACGCGACGGCCGGCCCGCAAGACGCAACGGCCGGCCCACAGAACGCGACGGCCGGCGGCCGTCCGGCAACCGGCGCCCCGACGGGCTGGACGACGGATTCGGGACTGCCCCCCAGAGGATCCCCGACGCCGGAATCGCAGGTTCTGGGCCCGGGCACGGGTTCGGCGCCGTTGAGCCGGCTGGCGCACCTCCTCGCCCCCAGGAGCAGCTCCTTTCGGGAGATGGCGGCGCTCGCCCGCCCTTACGTCGGCCCCGTCGCGGCCTTCGACGCGAAGGCGGCGCGCAAGGCGTGGGGGCGGGACACGGAGCAGGCCATGGCGCTCCTGCGGGCGGTGCACGGCGCCTTGGCCGACACGGACTGGGAGGCCGCCGCGCTGGAGGCGTCCTTGCGGGCGCTCGCGGAGGACTTGGGCGTCGCGGCGGGGAGGGTGTTCCAGCCCCTGCGCCTCGCGTTGACGGGAACGGGCGCGACTCCGGGGATCTTCGACGTCTTGATGATCGTCGGGCGGAGGTTCTCCCTGGAGCGAATCGAGTACGCGATCTCGGCGATCAGGGCGGGCGCGCAACTCTCGGCGCCGCCCGAGTAGCGTTCCCGCGCCGTCCTCCCGCTCGGCGGTTCGCAGGGGCGCTCGAGCCGCCGACCGCCCCGAGCGAGCGAGGCCGCCGAGCCCGGTTTGCGCATCGCCGGGCGAATGCGTATCCTTCCCGCGCGCTCGCCGCCCGGGCGGCGCTCCGCCGGCTTCTCCCCCCACCGCCCACCCGCCCGACGCCACTGCATGAGAAACGGACCAAGCGCGTCCCCGCCCGTGGCTGTCGGCCCCAAGGTCACGTCGGTTCTGACGGACGCCGAGCGGAACATCCTCGACTACATGGTCCGCTACTTGCGGGCCAACACCTACCAGCCCTCCATTCGCGAAATCGGGCGCGAGTTCGGCATCAAGAGCACCAAGACGGTCTCGGAACACCTTCAGGCGCTGGCCGACAAGGGCTTCCTGGAAAGGGACCCCTCCCGGTCGCGGGGGATTCGCATACTCGGCGTCGACCTGCACGCCGAGACGGCCTCCGTGCCCTGCTTCGGCAACTTGGCCGAGGCCACGGGATCCGGACGGAAGGCGGCTTCGATCCGCATGACGCTCGATCGCCGGCTTGCCGAGGGAGCGGGATGCTTCGTGGTGCGCGCCAACGCGCATTTGGGCGCCCTGGGAATCGAAGAAGGGGATCAGTTGATCGTCGAGCCGGTGGTGAGGGAGAAGCTGGCCGACGGTCAGCTCGTCGTTGCCAGCGTCGGCGGCGTGCCGGACTACTATCGCCTGGAAAGGCGCGGCGCCCGAGTGTCGTTGCACCGCGTTGCCGGGCGCGACTCCTCCGGCTTGGCCGAGGAGCCCGCCTCCCTCGTGCTCGTCGGACGCGTGTCGGCGCTGGTCCGGCGCATCGGACCGATTCCGGCCGGAGGCGCGGCGGCCGCGCATTAGCGTCCCTGCGCTCGACGACGTGAGCCGTGCAGGGCTGGACGCCACCGAGCCGGGGTCCCGAGACGAAGTGTGGATGGCCCGAGCACTTGAAACGGCACGGGCGGGCGAAGTCCGCGGCGAAGTGCCGGTGGGCGCCGTAGTCGTGCTGGGCGACGAGTTGCTGGCCGAGTCTCACAACCGCACCGTGGCATGGTCCGACCCCACGGCCCACGCCGAACTCGTGGCCATCCGGCTGGCGGCGCGGCGACGGGGCGACTGGCGCCTCGACGGTTGCACGCTCTACACGACGCTGGAGCCCTGCGCCCAGTGCGCAGGCGCCGTCGTGCTCGCTCGGGTGGAGCGCTTGGTCTTCGGAGCCGCCGATCCAAAAGCCGGAATGGCGGGCAGCCTGGGCAACTTGGTCCGCGACGACCGCCTCAACCACCGCGCCCGCGTGCAGGGCGGCGTGCTCGCCGACGAATCAGCAACGTTGTTGCGCACATTCTTTCGAGCGCGGAGGGGCCGCGACTGAACGCCTCTCCCGCCCCTTGGACGGCTCCGCCCCGGAGCCCGGATCACCCCTCCGCTTCTGATAATTCAGGCGTTTTCGCGCCAAAGAGACGCAGGAACAGGACCAACAGCGCCACCCCCGCAACCAGCGCCACCCACGGCGGCAGCCAGAGCGCCGTCCCGAGGCTGCCCAACACCAAGGCCACAGTGCCGACTAGCATCGCGTAGGGCATCTGCGTGCGCACGTGGTCCATGTGATCGCAGGCCGCGGCGGTGGACGACAGCACGGTCGTGTCGGAGATGGGCGAGCAGTGGTCGCCCCAGATCGCTCCGGCCAGCACCGCGCTCACCGTTCCCAGCAGCAGTCCGTACTGCGATCCGTCGGCGAAGCCGGTGCCCCCGGCCAAGACCACGGACAGCGGCACCACCAGCGGGATCATGATGGACATGGTGGTCCACGACGTCCCCGTGGCGAAGGCCATCGCCCCCGACGTCACGAAGACCAAGGCAGGCAGCAGGAACAACGGCAGGTTGCCCTGGATGATCTGCGCCAGATAGGCGGCGGTGCCCACGTCCTGTGCCACCGATCCCAGCGACCAGGCCAAGGTGAGGATGATCATGGCCACCATCATCGCCTTCACTCCGCCGGTCCAGGCTTCGACGCACTCCGAGAGCGTGAGCGAACGCTGGGCCAGCGAGAGCACGGCGGCCACGGCGCACCCGGACAGCGACCCCCAGAGCAACGGGTCGAAGGGATCCGCCGCGCCGAACACCTCGCGAAGCGACGCCCCCGGCCCCGCGGCGGCGCTCCCCGTCACGTACAGTCCGCCCAGGACGACCGTCACTACGGCCAGAACCGGGAGGCCGGCGTTCCACCAGCGGCGGGGCACGCCCTCCTTCGGCGCCAAGAAGCTGCCGGAGGCGTCGGTGGCGGGGGTGGCCCCCGGACGCGACAGGCCGTCCCCGGCGGCGGACCGCCTCTCTGCCCGGGCCATGGGACCGAAGTCCCGGTTCATCCAAGAGGTGAGGAAGACGAACGCCATCGCCAGGATGGGATAGAAGAGATAGGGAATGGTGTCGAGGAAGACGGCAAAGGGGCTCAATCCGTCCAGGAACGCAGCGTCGGCCCCGGTGGTGGTCGCCGCCGCCGAGGTCAGCCCTCCCTCGATCAGCGAGATCTCGTACCCGACCCAGGTGGAGACCGGCACCAGCGCCGCAACCGGCGCTGCCGTCGAGTCGACGAGGTAGGCCAGCTTCTCGCGCGACACGCGAAGCTTGTCGGTGATGGGGCGCATGGTGTTGCCCACGACGAGCGTGTTCGCGTAGTCGTCGAAGAAGATCGCCAGTCCGGCCAGGGCCGTGGCCAGCTTGCCCCGCCGCCGGTTGCGGGCCAGCGGCGCCACGGCGCGCACGATGCCGTCGGTGCCGCCGTTCTTCCCCATGATCCCCACCATCCCTCCCAGGAGCAGGCTGAAGACCACGATCTGCACGTGACCGTCCGCGTCGGCGAGCGCGTTCACGACGTATTGGTCCACCAGCGCCCACGTCGCGAGCACCGGGTTGTAGCCCGTGACCGCCAGCGCCCCCAGCCAGATGCCCGCGAGGAGCGCGCTGATCACTTCCTTGAAGACCAAGGCCAGAACAATGGCCAGGAGGGGCGGAAGGAGCGAGAACCATCCGGGAGCGAACGGCGGCCCAAACTCCGTAGCCGCCCCGCCCGCGCGCACGACGAGCGGAAGCGCGGCCCGCGACTCGACCGAAATCCCCCGCATCTGCCGCTCCTCGCCAGCCCCGGCGACCGCCGTCGCGAGCAGCGTTCCCTGCGCGTCCAGGACTTCCACGGCGACCGCCGCCTCCGCGCGTACCGTCAGCGAGAACGGTACGCCGCCCAGAATCACCTTGGGGCCTTCGACCTCCACTTGGACACCGGCCTCTTGCGTCCGCGCGCCGTCCACCTGCGCGCTGGCGTCCACCTGCGTCCCCGCGCTGTCCATCTGCGCGCTGGCGCTTCCGGGCAAGGCGAGAAGAACTGCCGCCACTCCCCATTTGAACCGACGATCCATGCGATTTCCTCGATTGGGTTTCTCACGACGAGCGAACAGCCGACGCAGTGATGATGCTGGTTGGCCGCCCGGCACGCAATTACTTTCCACTCCGTTCCCGCCGGCCTCCCCACGAAGGGGACATACCTACGCAAGTGACTGTCGCCCGA
The DNA here is from genome assembly GCA_958295645.1 of Longimicrobiales bacterium. Taxonomy (GTDB): domain Bacteria; phylum Gemmatimonadota; class Gemmatimonadetes; order Longimicrobiales; family Gaopeijiaceae. The sequence continues at coordinate 1,129,834 of OY282361.1, read as the reverse complement.
AAGTGACCGCCGTCAGTTCCGCCGTGCTCATGGACGGCGACGCCGTCGAACGCGCCGTGGCCCGCATGGCCGAAGAGATCGCGCAGCACGTGAAGGGCGTCGAAGACTTGGTGCTCATGGGCATTCAGCGGCGCGGAGTCCACTTGAGCGACCTGATCGGCCGCGCCCTGGCTGCTTCCGGCCACGGCTTCGTCCCCACGGGCACCCTCGACATCACCTTCTACCGCGACGACCTCATGAAGATCGGCCCGCGTCCCGAAGTCCGGGAGACGCGCGTGCCGCCGACCGGCGTCGACGACCGCACCGTAATCCTCGTCGACGACGTCCTCTACACCGGCCGCACGGTCTGCGCCGCCATGAAGGATCTCACCGACCTGGGCCGCCCGTCGCGGATTCTCCTCTGCGTGCTGGTGGACCGTGGCGGCCGCGAACTCCCGGTTCAGGCCGACGTGGTGGGCCATTCCTGCGAGATTTCGCCCGCCCAACGTATCGACGTGCTGGTGCCGGAGGTGGACGGCGACCTCGGGGTCGTGCTCTCCGCCGGCGCGCCTAATGAGCCCGTCGCGAGTCGTCCGCCGCGATGAGCGCCCGCCCCGAATGAGCGCCGGCCTCACATGAGCGCCTCGCCCAAGACGAGCCCGCCGCCGCCGTTGGGGAAGGACCTCGTGGGCCTGGAGCCGCTGTCGGCCTCTCAAATCGCTCTGATCCTCGACACCGCGACGCCGTTCAAGGAAGTCTCGACGCGTCGGATCAAGAAGGTGCCCGTGCTGCGCGGCAAGACCGTCGTCAATCTCTTTTTCGAACCGTCGACCCGCACGCGCCTTTCGTTCGACTTCGCCGAGAAGAGGCTTTCGGCGGACACCGTCCATGTCGCCTCCTCGGACTCCTCGGTGACCAAGGGCGAGACACTGGTGGACACGGCCCGCAACCTGGAAGCGATGCAGATCGACATGGTCGTGCTGCGGCACTGGAGCGCGGGAGCGGCGGCCTTCCTGGCGGAGCGCATTCCCTCCAACGTGATCAACGCCGGCGACGGCGCCCACGAACATCCCACGCAAGCGCTGCTGGACCTCTTCACCCTGCGCGACCACTTCGGCGCCATCGAGGGCCTCAAGGTTTGCATCCTGGGCGACATCCTCCATTCGCGCGTCGCTCGCTCGAACATCTACGGGCTGGCCAAGATGGGCGCCGAAGTCGCGGTCTGCGCACCGCGCACGCTCCTGCCCGCCGGGGTCGAAGACATGGGCGCCCGCGTGTTCCGGCGGGTCGGGGAGGCGGTCGAATGGGCGGATGCGCTCAACGTGCTGCGGCTCCAGCTGGAGCGGATGCGGGGCGGCTTCGTGCCGTCCCTGCGCGAATACAACCGCGTCTTCGGCGTGACGCAGGAACGTCTGGCGAGAGCGCCCAAGCCGCTGCTGATCCTGCACCCGGGTCCCATGAACCGGGGAGTCGAGATCGATTCGGCCGTTGCGGACGGGCCTCATTCGGTGATTCTGCGCCAAGTGACGAACGGCATCGCGGTCAGGATGGCCGTGCTGTACCTGCTCGCCGGGGGCGCTCCGTCGGCGGCCGAATCGGAGGCTGCGCGTGCCTGACGCCGGGGGCGCGCGGCTCTGGATACGGGGCGGCAGGGTGGTGGATCCGGCCCAGGGCCTGGACATGCGGGCCGACGTGCTGGTGGAGGATGGACGAATCGCGGCGGTCGGAGAGGGATTGGCTCCGCAGGGGGATTCGGGAGGGGCGGGGGAGGGCGGACGAGTGCTCGACGCGACCGGTTTGGTGATGGCGCCGGGCTTCGTGGACCCGCACGCGCACCTTTGCGAGCCGGGCGGCGAGCACCGGGAGACGATCGCGTCCGGGGCGCGCGCGGCTGCTGCGGGCGGCTACACGGCCCTCTGCGCGATGCCCAGCGCCGATCCCGTCGTCGACGATCCCGCGGCGGTGGGATTCGCGGTGGCTGCCGGACGCAGGGCGGGCGGGGCGCGGGTCTTTCCGGCGGCGGCGCTCTCCGTGGGTTGCCGCGGCGAGCAGCTGACGGAGTTCGGCGAAGTCGTGGCCGCCGGGGCGGTCGCGCTGGCCGAGGGGAAGGCCGTGCGGTCCACGTTGCTCATGCGCCGGGCCTTGGACTACGCGCAGTCCTTCGGCGTCCCCGTGCTGGGTCACTGCGAAGACCCGTGGCTGGCGGAAGGGGGCGTCATGCACGAGGGCGTCGTCTCGACGCGGCTGGGGCTCCGCGGGAAGCCGGCGGTGGCCGAGGAGACGGGCGTCGCGCGCGACGTGGCGCTGGCCCGGGCGACGGGAGGGCGCCTGCACGTGCAGCGCGTCTCCACGGCGGCCGCCTGCCGCCTGCTTCGCCGCGCCAAGAATCAAGGCGTTCGAGTGACGGCCGAGGCCACCCCGCATCACCTGCTTCTGAACCACGAAGCCCTGGAGGGCTACGGCACGGAGCACAAGGTCGATCCTCCGCTTCGCCCCGCCGCCGACGCAAAGGCCCTCCGCCAAGCGCTGGCGAACGGCGTGATCGACTGCATCGCCACCGACCACTCGCCCCGCCACTACGACGAGAAGGAGCAGGCCTTCGACGACGCGCCCTTCGGAGTCGTCGGCCTCGAGACCGCCTTCGCCGTTCTCCACACGGAACTCGTGCTGGGCGGCGTGCTGGGTCTGCCTACGCTGATCGAGCGAATGTCGCCCGGCCCCGCCGGGGCGCTAGGACTCCCGGGGGGAAGCTTGGAGCCTGGCCGGCCGGCGGATGTCGTGCTGCTCGATCCGGCGCATCGCTGGACCATCGACCCCAGCGCCTTCCTGTCCAAAAGCCGCAACACGCCGTTCGCCGGCTTCAGGGCAGTCGGCAGGGCGGTTCGCACCCTCGTGGCGGGCGAGACCGTCTGGAGCCTAGAGGACTAGGAGCGGCCTGAACCGGGAGCCGCGGCTACGACCGCAGGCGCACCAAGCGGTCGAGTTGGGACTTGATCCGCCCGGCCTTGTTGGGATGCAGCACACGGCGCACCGCGGCGCGGTCCACCAGCGCGACGGCCTGGCGGCGAAGCTCCTCGGCCTGCTCGCTCGACTCCGCTTCGCGCACGCGGCGCAACGCAGTGCGGATGCGCGAACGCGTCCCCCGGTTGCGGCTACGCGCCCGCCGACTCAGCTCCATGCGCTTCTTGGCGCTCTTGATGTTGGGCATCTCTATGCATTCCCGTGTTCCGCGTTCCGCTTGCTCCGCTCCAGCCGGCCCGACGCCGACGAAGACCAAGAATAGAACCGGCGCCCCCCGCGGTCAAGCAAGCCGCGCCGCCCCGTCCGCCGCGAGAGGGCGCCCGGCCCCAGCGGGCCTGCCGCGAGCCGCCACCCGTCCGTCGCGAGAGGCCGCCCCGAAGCTCCCAGCGCCTCTCGAACCTTATATTCCATGGATCATGGGCGTATCCGATTTCCTGTTCGTCGTACCCGTTCTCGTCTTCTCGGTCGTGGTCCACGAAGTGGCTCACGCGTGGCAGGCGTTGCGCGAAGGCGACTCCACGGCGCGGGACCTGGGCCGCATCACGCTCAACCCGTTGCCGCACCTGGACTTGGTGGGATCGCTCCTGGTCCCGGTGGTCCTCTTTCTGCTGCCCGGCAACCTGATCTTCGGTTGGGCCAAGCCGGTCCCCGTGAATCCCGCCAACTTTCGCGACTACCGGGCCGGCGACCTGCGGGTCTCGCTCGCGGGCATCATTGCCAACCTCGCATTGGCGGCGACGTTTTCGGCGGCGTACCTGATTGCGTTTCGGCTTGTCGGCGTCCCGGGCGTGTTCAACTTCGCCGCCGAGCACATCCTCGTGTTCTTGAGCTACGGGATATTGATCAACTTGATCCTGGCTTGGTTCAACTTGATGCCCTTGCCCCCGCTCGACGGATCGCGGGTTCTGCACCAGCTTCTTCCGCCTGCACTCCAAGGTCCCTACCAGACGTTCGGCAAGTTCGGCTCCATGGGATTCTTGCTTGCACTGGTATTGGTTCCAGGCGCCCTGTCCAAGGTGTTCGCGCCCGTCTGGATCGTCTTCGCATGGATCATGGGAATCGCGATCGGATGACCGGCGCCAGCCTCGAGGTCGGCAACCCCGGCGCCGCCGGTTCCGACGTGGTCGCCGACGGCCTTCTCGTCGTCGACACCGACCACTTCCAGGGGCCGCTCGACCTGCTGCTCCACCTCATCCGCAGGCAGGACATCGACATCTTCGACATCCCCATCGCTCCCATCACGCACCAGTTCCTGGCAGCCATCGAAGGCGTGGCGGCGCGGGGGATCGACGAAGCGGGGGAGTTCCTGGAGATGGCGGCCACCTTGGTGCGCATCAAGGCCCGGTTGCTGCTGCCTGTGCCAGCCGGAGAAGGCGAGGAGGAGGATCCCAGAGCGGAACTGGTGCGACGGCTTCTCGAATACGAGCAGGTGCGCGAAATCGCCCAGCGCTTCCGCACCGCCGAGAACGACCGTCGCCGCCGCTTCGCCAAGGGATACGTGCCCTTGCGGCCCAAGCCCGCCCTGTCCGGCGTGCCGCTCGCCGTCGACTGGGACGACCTGTACGCCGCCGCGCTCGGCGTGGAGCCTCCGGAAGAGCGCGGCACGGAGCATCGGGTGGGCGCCCGGCCTGTGACCATGCGCGGCAAGGTGGACTTGATCCTGCAGACGCTGAGGCGCGTGCGCCGCATCGAGTTTGGGAGCTTGGTGGCGCCCTGGAAGCAGCGGATGCACGGCGTCGTCACCTTGCTGGCGGGACTGGAGCTGGGCAGGAGACAGGTCGTTTCGCTCCGGCAAAGGAAGCCGTTCTCGCCGCTCTGGATGTACCCGGGTCGCGAGCTGAAGGAAGGCCTGCAGGCCGAGCGTCTCGCGGACATCGGAGCGGAATACGGCGAGTCGAGCGTGGCGCCGTCGTCGTCCGCATCAGCCTCGGGCAGCGGGGAAACGCGCTCCGGGACCGCCGGCGGAGCAGGGGAGCCCGCCTTCCTGACAGGCGGCGCAGAGTGAACGACGCCAGCGTCGTCGAGGCCGTCCTCTTCGCCAGCGACGCGCCGCTGTCGCCCGCGGAGATCGCCCGCGCCGACGAGGCGCTGGACGAGGATCGGGTCGAAGCCGCTCTCGCGCATCTCAAGGCGCAGTACGACGAGTCCGGCCGCGCGTTCGAGCTTCGGCAGGTGGCGGACGGCGTGCAGCTCATGACCCGGCCGGAGTTCGCGCCGTATCTCGAGCGCCTGGACACGGTGGCGCAGTCCTCGCGCCTTTCGGGACCCGCGCTGGAGGCGCTGGCCATCGTCGCCTACAGACAGCCCATCAGCCGCGTCGAGATCGAAGGCATCCGCGGCGTGAACTCGTCGGGCGTGATACGGACCCTCCTCGCGCGCGAACTGATCCACGTAGCGGGACGCGGAGACGGCATCGGGCGCCCCGTCCTCTACGGCACCTCCCCGCGCTTCATGGAGCACTTCGGGCTGGCCTCCCTGGACGACCTTCCCAAGCCCGAGGAACTGCCGGTGGTGCTGTCCGGCCCGGCCATGGCCCAAGAGTCCTTCCCGGACGACGAGACCAGCGGCGAGACCACCGTCTCCACCCCTGAACTGGCCCCCGACGAAGCCGTCGACGCCGTCTTGGCCCACGCGGACGACGGCCCCGCCGCCGAACCCGCAACCGGCCCCGCCGAGCCCGAAGCCAGCCCCTCCGCCGCGCCCGCGCCTCCCGCCGAAGCCGAAACCGGCCCCGCCGAGCCCGGACAATGACCCCGAACGACTCCGCCGCCCCAGTGCGCATCCAGAAGTACCTTTCGCAGGCGGGCGCGGCCTCCCGGCGCCAAGCCGAGACCATGCTCGGGGACGGCCGGATCGCGATCAACGGCGAAGTCGTCGCGGAACTGGGCGTCCGCGTCGTGCCCGGGACGGACGTGGTGTCCCTGGACGGCCAAGTCGTTCCTCCGGCCCCCCGTCGCTGGGTCGTCTTCCACAAGCCCGTCGGCGTCCTCTGCACGCGCGCGGACCCCCACGGAGGCGAGACCGTGTACGACGTCCTCCCCGATTGGGCCGCCGGCCTACGCTACGTCGGACGCCTCGACCGGGACACCTCGGGCCTGCTCCTGCTCACGAACGACGGAGACTTGGCCGCCGCGCTCGCCCATCCCTCTGGAGGCGTCGAGAGAGAGTACCTCGCCGCCGTGCGGGGCGGCGGCATCACCGCTCAAGGAATCCGCGCGCTCAAGGCCGGGGCCGAGCTGGAGGACGGATTCGCCCGTCCCAAACGGGTTCGCAAGACGCGCCTGCCGAGCGGCGATTGGGGCGTCAGCATCGTCTTGACCGAAGGGCGAAAACGCGAAGTGCGCCGCTTGCTGACCGCGGCCGGACGGCCTGCGGCCTCGCTTTGCCGCGTTCGCTTCGGCCCCTTTCGGTTGGGCGCGCTCGGCTCCGGAGACTGGCGGCCCGCCCGTCCGTCCGAACTGAAGGCGGCCCAGTTCGGACTCCGCGCTCGCAGAGGCCGCCGGCCCGCCCGGCCATCCCACCGGAAATCGCGATGAACCCATACCACGTCGTCGTCGACCATCCCCTTGTCCGCGACAAGCTGTCTCGCCTCCGCGACCGGCGAACGCCCGCGAAGCGCTTCCGCGAGCTGGTCAACGAAATCGCCATGCTCATGACCTTCCACGTCACTCTGGACCTCGACGAAGAGGCGGTGGCCGTCGAGACGCCGCTGGAGACGACGCAGGGCACGCACGTGCGCGAAGACGACCTCGTCGTCGTCCCCGTCCTGAGGGCCGGGCTGGGGATGCTGGAGGGCGTGCTCCGCGTCGTCCCCGGCGCCAGGGTGGGGCACGTGGGGTTCGAGCGGGACGAGCACACCCTGGCGCCCAGGCGCTACTACGCCAAGTTGCCGTCGGGGGCCGAACACGCGCGCCACCTCCTCGTGGACCCCATGCTGGGAACGGGCGGATCCGCCTCGGCCGCGCTGGCTTGGCTCAGGGAGCGGGGCGTTCGCGACGTTCGGTTCCTGTGCGTGCTGGCCGCGCCGGAAGGATTGGACCGCCTAGCCCAGGACCACCCCGGCGTGCAGGTCTACGCCGGCGCCGTGGACCGCCGGCTCAGCAGCGCCGGCTTCATCCTGCCCGGACTGGGCGACGCCGGCGACCGCATGTTCGGGACGCTCTTCGCCCGGCTGTGAAGCTAGATTTCGTCGGGCCCATAGCTCAGGTGGTTAGAGCAGCGGACTCATAATCCGACGGTCGGGGGTTCAAGTCCCTCTGGGCCCACTCCGTGTCGGGAAACGCGACCGTCCGCGGCGTTGCGACAGGCGCTTTCTCGCGTTGCCCGTTTGACGGAAGACGGTCGGCCGGGTTATCGTTCGGCATCCCCGACCCGACCCGCTTTGCGCCGACGGGAACCGCGACTTGTTCTACCGATGCTCCGCACAATGGGATGTCCGCCGGCTGGCCCTGCTTGCCGTCGCCCTGTTGCAGGTCGTCGCGTCGGGTGCGATGGCGCCGCTGAGCGTCCTTGCGGACCAGGACGAGACCGGACTGCCCGTTCATCTCGAACCGCCGGGAGACGCGGACTGTCCCGCGGCGCACAACCATCTCGTCTGCCAGGCGGTGCGGTCGCTCGCCACGCCGGTTGCCGCGCCGCTCGTCGGAACCGCCACCGAACCGGGCCCCTCCGTCGTTGTTTCCTGGACGGACACGGGCGGCGTCGCCTACGCCGGGCTCGAGTTCCTGGTTGGGTCGGTGATCCCGAGGGGTCCGCCGCAGGTCTGATCTTCCCGGAGCAAATCGCTCTGGTTCCCATTGCAGTCGAATGTTCGTCCGCCCTGGTGCGGTCAGGTCCGGTCGGCGCAAAGCTTGTCCTCGCCTGCGACCCGCTCGCCAGAGCCGTCCCAGGCCGCGAAGGAGACCTTGGAGGATTTCGTGTCTGCCGTTCACAACACCTGTTTCGCGTTCGTCCCCTTCTCGGCGACTCTGCTCGCGCTCGTTGCCGCGGTTGCCGATGCCCCGGCCCAGGAGCCGCAGGGCCGGATTGGCGGAGTGGTGCGCGACGCCAAGACGGAGGAGCCGCTGGCTGGAGCGACCGTCTCGCTCGTGAGCACGGGGCAGACAGCGGTCACGAGCGACGACGGCGCCTTTCGCTTGACGAGAGTGGCCGCGGGAGCGCACGCGGTTCGCGTCGACCGGCCAGGATACCGAGGCCGCACGATCGAAGCGGCCGTGCCGGGCGCCGCCCTCTCCGTGACGCTCGAAGCATCGCCCATAGGGCTGGACCCGGTGGTGGTGACCGGGGCGCTCACGGCGCGGGCTGCCGAGAGGACTCTCCGACCGAGCAACGTCGTGGCGGGAGAGGAGCTCCAGAGCCGTCTTGACGGCACGGTCGCCAGCGCCCTGGCCGCGGAGCCGGGACTGGCCGCAGCGAGCATGGGGCCCGCCTCGGCGCGCCCCGTCATCCGCGGGCTCGGGGGCGACCGGGTTCTCCTGTTGGAAGACGGGGCGAGGGTCGGCGACGTGTCGAGCGGCGGCGTCGACCACGCCACGGCGCTCGACGCCTCCTCCGCCCGCCGGGTCGAGGTGGTGCGGGGACCGGTCGCGTTCATGTACGGCAGCAACGCGCTCGGCGGCGTCGTCAACGTCATCCGCGACGAAATCCCTTCGTCGGCCCTCGGCCAAACCACCGGATCGGCCTCTCTCCGGGGCGGGACGGCGAGCGGCTCGCTCGCGGCGAGCGCGGCCGCAACCTTCGGCCTCGCGAACCGAGTCCCCCTGCGGGTGGAGGCTTCGGGGCGCCGCGCAGGCGACCTGAACACGCCCGCCGGCGTTCTGGCCAACACCGGCGGCGACACCTGGAGCGCCGGAGCAGGCGCCTCGTACGTGGCGGACTGGGGGCACGCCGGCGCGTCCTTCCGGTCCTATCGCAACGACTACGGCATCCCGGGCGGGTTCGAGGGCGGACACGAGGAAGGCGTTCGCATCGAGATGGAGCGGATGTCCACCAAGTTCCGCACCGTCGTGGACCCGGCGCCCGGTCGCTTCGATCGCATCGAGCTCCGCGCAACGCACACTTGGTATCGCCACAGCGAGATCGAACCGCCCGGCATCCTGGGCACATTCTTCAAGCGACAGACGACAAGCGCCGAGATTGTCGCCCGCCACGACGGAACCGGCATCCTCTCCGGACGCCCGACTCGTGGCGCGACGGGCGTTCGCGCCTCGCGCGAGGCGTTTTCGTTCGCCGGAGAGCTTTCCACGCCGAACTCCCGCCGGACGACGCTGGCGGCCTACTTCGTTCAGGACGTGGACTTTGATCCGATCCGCATCGAAGGCGGGCTTCGTTACGACTGGATCCGGATCGACCCTCTGCGCGACGATCCCGATGCGGACATCGGGCCCGTCGGCGACCGCACCTTCCAGGCCGTCTCGGGCTCGCTCGGCATCCTCTACGCCACGGAGTCGGGTTTGATCCTGGGCGCTAGCGCGGCGCGGGCTTTTCGGACGCCGGACGTCAACGAACTCTATTCGGAGGGCCCGCACTTGGCGGCCTACTCCTTCGAAGTCGGCAATCCCTCGCTCGGCGCCGAGACTGGCACGGGCGTGGACGTGTTCCTTCGCTTCGTCAGGGACCGGTTCCGGGCCGAACTCACCGGGTTCCACAACAGGATTTCCGGCTACGTCTACGGACAGCCGACGGGCGAGATCAGCAGAGTGCTCCTGCCCGTCTACCAGTACCGGGGCGCCGACGCCGCGCTGTCGGGATTCGAAGCCGCCGCAGAGTGGCACGCCGGCAGAAGTTGGGTGCTCCACGGAACCGCATCGCATGTCCAGGGGTCGTTGCGGAAGACTGGACGGCCCCTTCCGCTCATCCCTCCTCTTCGAGCCCGGATGGCTTTGGAGTACGAGCGCCCCGCTTGGTTCGTGCGCGCCGAGGCCGAAGTCGCCGCGGAGCAGGACCGGGTCGGCGAATTCGAATCGCCCACGGACGGGTACGCCCTGCTCAACGCCGCCGTGGGCCTGCGCCTTACCCTGGCCGGGCGCCTCAACGTCCTCACGGCCAACCTCGAGAACGCAACCAACGCCAACTACCGAAATCACCTCTCCCGGGTCAAGGAGATCATGCCCGAAGCCGGGAGGGGGCTGTCCCTCGCCTATCGGGTCGTCTTTTGACCTGCCAACGGCCGCGTTGCCGGCCAACTCAATTCCCCACAGGAGGAATTTCAACGATGACGTACCGCTTCCGGAACCCCCAGTTCCTTTCCCTCGGACTCGCCGTCGCAGTGGCGGTCTTCGCGGCCTGCGGAGACGATCCCGTCAAGGTCGAAGACATGCACGCCGAGCCCGAAGGCGCCGTGCTCGTGATCGACAGCCGCACGGTCGCGTCCTACGACGGCGACGCACGCACATGGACGGGCCAGCTGGAGGTCGGCGTGGGCGAAGAATCGCCCGCCATCACCGTGCGCTTCGTAGACGAAGACGGGGACCCCGTTCCCATCGACGACGATCTGTATCTGGACGTCGTGGTCTCCGACGAGCAGATCGCCGATTTCCACGCCGACGATCCGGGCGGCTTCACGGGCCACCTCGATGGCATCACCGAGGGCCAAACCAGCGCCGCCTTCCGCCTAATGCACGGTGCCGTGGGCTCGGGGCACCCCGACTTCGAAACCACGCCGGTGCCAGTCCGCGTTACCGGACGCATGTGAGCCCGGGCGCCCGGGGGGCCGGCTAGTACAACCGCTGCCGGGTTGGCTCAATCCCGAGACGGGCGGCTTGCCGCCTACGGACAAGGGCGCCAGAAGTTCCGCGTCGGTGACGATTTCCGCCGCCCCGCTGACCCGTAGCGTCTCGTTCAAGCCGGGCGTCATGAACAACAGGCCCACCTGCGAATTCGCGATCACGTTCTGGTAGGAGTCGAGCTGATAGTTTCCCGGGCGGTCGGGGATCAGCAGCGTGCGGTCGTCGGGCACCGCCACGAAGCCGGGCGGATCTCCCCTCGGCGAGGCGTCGCCTCGGCCGTCCGCGCCGACGGAACTCACGATGCAGAACGGGGACAGAGCGATGAAGTCCCGGGAATGGCGGTCCAGCCGCTCCAGTACCTTCTGGTGGGCTCGCTCGCCGGGCTCGCGATGCGGGCGCCGACGACACGGCGGCCATTTGCGGCGGTCGCCCTGGTGTTGCTACGCTCCTCCGCTGGCGCGACCTTGAGCCCATGCGCTTCCTCGACACGACCTCCGCGCTGCCGGCCTTGCGAGAGCCGCTGAACGCGGAAGGCGGCCGCCGTCGCGTCCACTCCGCCGCCCCGTGCGCTTGACGCCCCGTCCGCGACGGACTTAAGCGCTTCTCGTGCCATGGAGCTTGGCGGCGGCGACGGCCGCGCCGGTGGCCGGCGTCCTGCTGTACGCGTGGTTGCACGGACGCCCTCGGCTGACGCGTCCCGTGGACGGCTTCACGTACATCGCCGTTCCCGTCTTGGTGGCGTGGCTGGTGCTGCCCGACGCCTGGCGGGAAGGCCGCCTGTTGCCCGTGGTGGCCGTCGTCCTGGGACTGCTCGTGGTCACGGCGGTCGAGCGCGTCTTTCGTGCGCGGGCCGCTCGCGCCGACGACGTGGCCATCTTGGCGGGCATGTCCGGTATGGTCCTTCACGCCTTGCTCGAAGGGGCGGCCTTCGCGCCCTCGGCGGGCGCCGGACCCGGCGCGGCCTTTGTCTGGGCGACGACGATGCATCGCATCCTCGTGGGCTCGGTGATCTGGTGGCTGCTGCAACCCCGCCACGGCGCCGTCGCCGTCGGTCTCGGGACCGCGGCGATCTGCGTCGCGACCGTGGCGGGGTATGCGGCCGGCCCGGAGTTGTTCGGCGTTGCTGGCGAGGGCCCGGGCGTGCACCTCTACCAGGCATTCGTGGCCGGCACGCTCCTGCACGTCGTGTTCCACCAGGGCAGGCGCGACCACGACCACGCTCGCGACCCGTCCACGGACGGCTCCCCTCCTCCGAGCGACTCGCGCACAGGTCGCCGAGAGTGAACATTTGAGGGATGCCTCGCGAACGGCCAGAACCCCCAAAGGCGAAACGTCCATGAACCGGGAGCCTTCTCCCGCACTCTTTCGTGTCCCGCTCCTCGCGGCCGTCGCCCTGTCGGCGTCCGCCACCTCGATCCAGGCCCAGGACGCGCCGCCGTCCAACGGCGCCGGCCCGCCCGCCGAGCCCGAACCCGGCACGGCCGTCGCCGTCTGGACAAGCACGCCTCCCGTCATCGACGGCGTGCCCGGCGAAGCGGCTTGGCAGGAGGCTCCACCGCTGTCGGACTTCGTCCAGCGCGAGCCCGACGACGGCCAGCCCGCTTCGGAGCCGACCGAGCTGCGCATCCTCTTCGACCAGGACGCCGTCTACGTGGCGGTCTGGGCCTACGACTCGCAACCCGGCGCCATCGTATCCGGGGAGTCGATCCGGGACTTCGAAGTCACCGACGCCGACGCCGTCCTCATGGTCTTCGACACCTTCAACGACCAGCAGAACGGATTCGTGTTCGGCACCACGCCTGCGGGCATCGAATACGACGGGCAGGTGGCGGCGCAGGGAAGCGGCGGCGGCTTCTTCCTCGGTGGCGGGGGCAACACGCGACGGCGCTTTCAGGCGGGCGCGGGCGGCGGCTTCAACAAGAACTGGGACGGCAGCTGGACGGTGGCCGCCTCCCAGGACGACCAGGGCTGGTACGCCGAGTTCCGCATACCATTCAGCACGTTGCGGTACGGCTCCGAGACGGACGCCTGGGGCTTCAACGTCTCGCGCCGCATCCGGCGTCTCAACGAAGAGGACTTCTGGTCCGCCGTGCCGCGCGAGTTCGGGCTCTACCGCCTGGACTTCGCGGGCCAGTTGGCAGGGGTGACGCCGCCGTTCCGCCGGGCGGCGACGATTACGCCGTACGTCCTCGGCTCCACGGTTCGCGACTATCAGAACGACGCGCAGACCTCCTTCGAGCGGGACGCCGAGTTCGGGGGCGAGGCGAAGCTGCAGGTCACGCAGGGACTGACCTTGGACGTGACGGCCAACACCGACTTCGCGCAGGTCGAAGTCGACGACCAGCAGGTCAATCTGACGCGATTCTCGCTGTTGTTCCCGGAGAAGCGCCCGTTCTTCCTGGAGAACGCCGGCTTCTTCACCGTCGGGGCGGGCGGCGCGGACCTGTTCTTCAGCCGGCGCATCGGCATATCGGACGGAGAACCCGTGCCGATCAAGGCTGGCGGGCGGCTGTCGGGGCGTGCGGCGGGCCTCAACTTGGGTCTGCTCCACATCCGAACCGGCGCGCCCTCGGGCGGCGGGCCGGAGAGCCATTACTCGGTTGCGCGCTTGGCCAAGGAACTGCCGAACCGATCCCGTGTCGGGGGCATCTTCGTCGACCGGGGCAGCGACGTGGACGGGGACTACAACCGGACCTACGCGGTGGACGGACGCCTGGGGATCGGCGACCAGTTCACGCTGACGTCGTTCGTGGCCCGCACCGACACGCCGGGGTTGGACGGCGCCGACTTGGCCTGGGACGCGACCGCCGGATGGGTGAGCAGGAACTGGCGGGCCAACGCGACGGTGCGGGGGATCGGCGAGAACTTCAACCCGGAAGTCGGCTTCCTGCCGCGCAGAGGGCACCGCTACTACCAGCTGTTCGGGATGTGGTACAGCCGCCCGAAGCGGTTCTTCCGCGAGATCCGGCCGCACGTCTCCTACTTCACCTACCGCACGGAGCGAAACGGCGTCGCCCGGGGGTTCAACGAGTCGTCGCGGTGGCACATCGACAGCCACTGGGAATGGCACTCGGGAATGGAACTGCACAGCGGCGCCAACTACGTGACCGAGGGCTTGTACGAGCCGTTCGAGATTCCGGGCACTGGCGTCGTGGTCCCGGCGGACACGTACGCGGGATGGGAATCGCAGGTCGTGTTCTTCACCGACCGGTCTCGGACGCTGTCCTTCAACTCGCGCTTCAACTGGGGGAGATTCCTGTCGGGGAACCGCAAGTCCACCAGCGCGGACGTGACCATTCGGCGGGGCGAGCGGTCCAGCGCCACGTTCCGAGTGGCCTACAACGACGTGCGGCTTCCGCAGGGCGACTTCACGGCGACGCTGGCAGGCGTGAACCTCGGCTACTTCTTCACGCCGCGCATCTACCTGCAGTCGCTTGTGCAGTACTCCGACCAAGTCGACCAGTGGTCGGCCAACGTTCGCTTCGGATGGCTGACCACCGCGGGCACCGGGCTCTTCGTGGTCTACAACGACGTTCAGGGGATCGGCGACATGTCCGGCCCCGTGGGAAGGTCGGTCTTCGTCAAGTTCACGCGGCAGATCGCTCTCTTCTAGCCGCCTTCGCCTTCCTCCTCCGCGTTCGCCGCCTCAAAGGCTTCCGCGAACTCGGCCAGCTTGGCCCGGAGCGCGGCGTTCATCGCCTCCGCGGTTGCCGCCGCTTCGGCCACGCCCACGGCCGTCGCGTACCAGGTCACCGCCTCGGACAGCGTGATCTGCGTGTCGCGGATCATCTGCGTGGCCTGCTGAACGCGAACCGAGACCGCGTAGCCGACGACTCCCGAGACTCCTCCGCCGCACTCGAAGGTGACGCGCAACTCGGGCAGACCGGGGCTGGCCAGCATCTCGTCGTCCGCGAGCAGCGGGACGGCCGCCGCGGCCAGGATCGCCTCGGCTTCCGCCCGCACGGACTCGGCGGACAGGCCGGCGCCTTGGCATCCGTCGTTCGTCTCGGCGCGGATGTGCACGCCCGCGAGTCCGTCCAAGGTGTAGCGGTTCCACTCGGTGTCCTGCGCGTGCGCGGCCGCCGGGGCGGAGAAGACCCCCAGCGCGACGCCCAAGACGGCGAGTTGGGCCGCAACCGCAGTTGGGCGCAGGAGTCGCACCGCCACCGCCGGGCCGGGCCGCACCGCTACCGGCTTCCCCCGCACGACCTGCACTGGTGGTTGTTCCGCGAGCCCAGCTTCTCCAACAAGGCCACGGTGGCCGGGTGCGGCTGGGCCCTTTGCTCGGGGCTGTTGGCCAAGTCGGCCGTGGTCTGGCCCCGGCGGCTCACGGCGTGCACGTCGGCGCCTCTGGACACCAAGTACAAGATGGTCGCGTTGTCGCCCCGGGCCGCCGCGTGGTGAATGGCGTTGTAGCCGTCCTTGTCTCGCAGGTTGGGATCCACCCCCAGTTCGTCGATCAAGTAGCGCACGGCCGGCAACCAGCCGTCGGGCACGGCGCGGTGCTGCTGGGCCACCCGCGACGTTCCAAATCCCACGCCCGAGGCCGCGTGCAGCGCGTGCACCGCAGGGCCCCCGACCGGAACCGGGAGCAGACCCGACGGATCCGCGGGCGACTCGTCCGGCCGCGTGTCGGGGAAGTTCGGATCCACGTACCGCCGCCGGCTGGGCAATTTGACCGTCCAGATGCCGGGGTCGGCCCCGTGTTCCACCAGCAGCCGCATGGCCTCGACGTCCACGGCGTAGGCGGCCCGCCAAAACGGCGTCGCGCCCGTGAAGTCCACTCCCATGCGGCCCGCGTTGTAGGCGGCGTACCAGATGTGCGTCGTCGTCCGCTGGTTGGGGTCGGCGCCCGCGTTCAACAACAACTCCATGAGCTCCAAGTAGCTGGTCTCCTGCTGCCGGAACGCCTGAGGCTGGGGATACCAAGTGCGGAGCGACCATTCGATGTTCAGGGTGGCGAAGAGCGGTGCCGCGCCGTCGTCGCTCACCAAGTTGGGATCCGCGCCTCGCGCCAGCAGATCGCGCGCCAAGTCGTAGTTGCCGTTGACGACGGCGACGAGCAGGGGGGTGGACTGGTCGCCGGCCGTGGGCCGGTCGATGTTCGCTCCAGCGTCGGCTAGGGCCGCAGCTGTGCTTCGGCGCCCTTCGCGCGCCGCGAAATGGAGCGCCGCGAACCCGCCCTGCTTGCCGATTTGCTGCGCGGAGGTCAGGGCCTTGACCGGGGGCGGGGCAGGCGCCTGGGCGGAGTCCGGCGCGGCCGCTTCAGGGTCGGTCGGCGTCGAGGGCGTCGCCGCACTCGCCGGCCTGGCCGCGTTCCCTGGTTGCTGCGGCGCGGTCGGCTGGGGTTGCGCGACGGGTGGCGGCGCCTGAGCGGCGGAGGCGCCGGACTGCTCTTCTTCCTCCGGTTCTTCGGCGGCGGCCCGAACGCGAGCGCGCCGCTTCTGCTCGGCCCGCATGGCTTGGTCGAGCGCCGCGTAGTCCTTCACCCGCGTCGCGAGCTCCGGGTCTGCGCCGGCGGCCAGCAATGCGCGCACGGCGGCGTCGGCGCCTCGCACGGCCGCGAACATCAGCGGGGTGCGCGCGGCGAACTCGTCGGGCGCGTTAACGTCGCCTCCGCGGGCGGCCAGCGCCTCGACCACGGAGGCCGCGTCCGCTTCCGCCGCGAAGTGCATCGCGGTGGCGCCCGTCGTGGTGAACAGATTGGGGTCGGCTCCGGCGTCCAGGAGCAGCGCGGCGACCTTGGCGTGCCCGGCCCGGCTGGCCAAGTGCAACGGCGCATAGCCGCCCAAGCGCGTGGTCGCGTGCACGGCCGCGCCCGCGTACAGGAGGGCCGTCGCCATCTCGACGTCGTCGTGGCTCGCGGCCCAGTGCAGCGCCGTCATGCCGTCGGCCTGCGCGGCGTTGGGGTCCGAGCCGCCGCGAAGCAACGCCCGAACGGCCTCGAGATTCCGGCGTTCGGCGGCGTCCGCCACCGGAGAATCGGCCGGTCCGGCCGCACCGGCGGCCAGCGCGGCAACACACAACGCCAGAAGCGCGCGCAGGCGCCTCGTTCCTCTTCTCCTCATGCAGCCCCCTCCCAGTCGAGGACCGGCCGCGGTCTCCGGCGAGCCGTCCAAAGCCTAGAGAGCGAAGTGGCCCGTGCTGTTGCCGAACTTCTCGATGTCGTCGGCGCCCAGCTTGTGCAACAGGCTCAGCATCACGTTCGCCATCGGCGTGCCCGGCTGGGCGCGAACGTGGTGGCCGCCCTCCAGTGCGCCGTTCGCGCCGCCGGCGAGGAACAGCGGGCAACGCATATGGTTGTGCAGGTTGCTGTCGGCCATGGCAGATCCGTACACGATCATCGTCTTGTCGAGCAGAGTTCCGTCTCCCTCGTCCACCTCCTGCAACTTCTTCAGCAAGTAGGGGACCATGGACACGTGGTACTCGTTGATCTTGGCAAACTTGCGAACTCGGTCCTCGCGCCCGCCATGGTGCGAGGCCGCGTGGAACGGCGCGTCGACGCCCGACTCCGGATAGACCCGGGGCGAGGCGTCGCGCCCCAGCTTAAGCGAGAACACCCTCGTGGTGTCCGACTGGAACGCCAGCACCTGCAAGTCGAACATGAGCTTCACGTGCTCCTCGAACGAGTCCGGAACCCCCACCGGCGCTTCGGGAATCTGGCGCTCTTCGCCGCTCGAGTTCTGGGCTTCGATTCTCTGGATTCGCTGTTCCAGCTCGCGAATGTTGTGCGCGTACTGGTCCAACCTGCGCGCGTCCGCCGGATCCAACTGCCGCCTCACTGCGGACATCTCGTCCATCACCCAGTCCAGGATGCTCCGGTCCGTGCTGAGGCGTTCGGCGCGTTGCTCGGGCGTCCCGCCGGCGCCGAACAACTGCTCGAAGACCGCCCGGGGGTCGCGAATCATCGGCAAGGGCTCGTTCGGCGAGGCCCAGCTGATGGTGTCGGTGTACACGCAGGCGTATCCGTAGGCGCAGCCGCCCGCCTGGTCCACGTTCTCGATGGAGAGCTGGAGCGACGGGATCGGCGTGTCCTGGCCGAACCGCTGCACGTACAGCTGGTCCATCGAGGTACCCACGCGCACGTCCGACCCCTCGGTCTGCTTCGGGTGCGCCTGGGTGAGGAAGACCGCGCTGGTGCGGAAGTGGTCGCCGCCGATCTCGCTGGGGGCGTACGCGTCGGCCATGCGCGCGTCGGTGTCGCTCACGATGGTGAGGTAGTCCCGAAACGGTTCCAGGGACTTGAGGCTCGTCGGCGACAGGTCGAAGTCGCGGCCCACGGCCGCCGGCGACCACAGGTTCTGCCCTGCGCCCCAGTCGTTGCAGCCGGCCGCTCCGTGCACCTGCTCGATGCACACCAAGCGGGGACGGTCCGCCGCCTTCGCGTTGGGCGTGGCCGCCCACAGCCGGCCCGCGGGCACCATCGCGTCCAGCAATGGAAGGCCGATCGCGGCTCCCGTTCCCTTGAGCATGGCGCGCCGGGAGATGTGTTTTCCGCTGATGATCTTCATCGAGTCGCGTCCTCGCGCTCCTTCGTGCGCAGTTTAGTGGCGTTCGGTCTCCGCGCCGAACTCCGCGTCGTCCTCGGCCAACGAGCCCGCCCGCGTCGTGCGGAACGGCGGACTCCCGACGATCCCCAAGAGGAAGGACGACATTCGGTAGTCGTTGGTCTCCGCTTCGCGCGTGATGCGGCGGATCGTCGGCATGTCGTAGTACTCCACCCGGCGGCCCAAGGCGTAGGCCATCAGGTTCTCGGCGAACGTCTGGTAGAAGACCTCCGAGAGGCTCATGAGAGCGTTGCGAAGGTCTTCGGCGCTGGCCAGCTCGGTTCCGTCGTACATCACGCCCGCCGGGTCCACGCGATTCCCGCCGTCGCGCGTTCGCCAGGCTCCGGTCACGTCGAAGTTCTCGAGCGCGAGGCCGAGCGGGTCGATGACGTTGTGGCAGGACGTGCACTGCGGGTTTGCGCGGTGCTCCTCCATGCGCTCCCGAACCGTGAGAAACCGGCCCTCCTCGGCGGCAGCGGTCTCTTCGAAGGCCGGGATGTCGGGCGGCGGCGGGGGCGGTGGAGCGCCCAGCAGAACTTCGAGGACCCACTTTCCGCGCAACACGGGGGACGTGCGGTCCGGGTGCGACGTGAGCGTCAGGATGCTGCCGTGCCCCAGGAGTCCCCGGCGACCGCCTTCGGGGTAGGACACCTTCCGCAGCGCGGGACCGGTCACGCCGCTGATGCCGTAGTGCCGGGCCAGCCGCTCGTTCACGAACGTGTACGGGGCCGTGAGCAGCTCGTGAACCGGACGGTCTTCGGCGACCATGTGCGCGAAGAACGATTCGGTCTCGCGGTGCATGGCGTTCGCGAGCGTCTGGTCGAAGTAGGGATAGGTGAGCGCGTCCGGATGGATCTTATCGAGGTCCTGAAGGCGAAGCCATTGGGCCGCGAACCGGCTGGCCAGCGCGCGCGACCTGGGATCCGCGATCATGCGCCGCGCCTGCGCCTCGAGCTTGGCAGGGTCGGCCAGCTCGCCGTCCGCTGCCGCCCGGGCGAGCTGCTCGTCCGGCGGCGAGCCCCAGAGGAAGAACGAGAGTCTGGAGGCCAAGTCCGGCCCGTTCACCGGATGGATGCCGTCCTGCGCCGGCTCCTCCGGCCGCCGCTCCAGCCGGAAGAGGAAGTGGGGGCTGGCCAGAATCGCCTGCAGGGCCGTCCGCACGCCCCTCTCGAAGCCGCCTGCCTTCGCGCCCTGGTCGTAGAACGCCAGCAGTCCTTCCAGATCGGCCTCCGTCACGGGCCGCCGGTACGCTTGGGCCGCGAGGCCGTGAACGATTTCGCGGGCGCAGGGGCGCGCCTCGCCCGGCGACGTCGGGCGGCAGGCGAAGACCCTCTCGCGGGCCGGGGTCGCCGACACGCCGGTCACGTCGAACGGGCCAAGGATGGTGACCCGCTGCAAGTGCTGCTGCGTGGTGACGCCGAGGCCAATGCCGATCTGGCCGTCCGCCAGCGTGTGGTCGATGGGCCGGATCAAGTCGTCCACCTCGCCCTCGAACTGGCGAACGAAGGCGACCGACACCCGCTTCGGCCCCGCCGTCACGTAGATCGAGTCGGTGCGAACGTTGAGCCCGGTCGGCTCCGATTCCGACATCCACCGGTCGATCTCGAGCAGCGCGGCCCGCCTTCCGTCGATGGAGACCTCGATCTGCTCGGTGCCGAACGTGCGGCCGAAGACCTCGCCCTCCACTGCCGCGTACGGCATGATGTGGAAGACGTACTTGCCGTCGGCGGGGAAGGTGTGCACCACCGAGAGCCCGCCCCGCGTGCCGGGAGGAGCCCCTTCGGCGCGATCCTTCTGCGAGGCCACCCGGGGAATCCGGTAGATGGGGGAGGCCGGTTCGGCGGAGGGGTCGCCCAGCGCGAGACGGCTGATTTGGCCGGCTGCCCGCAGGTAGCCCTCCATGACCGTCGCCGAAGGCATCTGCACGTCGGCGATGTTGTCGAAGTTCGCGCTCTTCGTGTCCAGCGGCAGGAAGGCGCTCACGTCCACGTCCAGGCCCAGCAGATCCTTGACCGCGCTTGCGTACTCGGCCCGGTTGAGCCGCTGGAAGGTTCGGCGGCCCGGATCCGGACTCTCGGCGGCGATCCGGTCCATCTCGGCCTCGAGCACGGCGGCCGTGGCGGCGACGACTTCCGCTTCGGGGCGTCGAACGCCCGCGGGCGGCATCATCCGTGCCCGCAGCTTGCGGATCATCTTCTCGATCGTCGGACGCATTTCCGCGGCGTTCGCGACGTCGAAGCCCTCCAGCACGAGATTGCCGGTCCTGCGCCGCTCGTTGTGGCACCGGGTGCAGAACTGCTCCACGACTTCGTTGGGGTTCGCGGACACGGCGGCGTCCATCGGGGCGAACCGGGCGTCGCCCGCCGTGGAACTGTGCGCGCGAACCAAGCCCAGCGCGGACTCGCGGAGGAACTCCACGCCGCCCCTGCTCGTTTTCGGCGACTGCTCGAACGCCAAGCCCAATCCCAGCACGCCGCCCGCGGCCGCCAGGGCAAGGAGAGTTCTGTTCATGCGCGCCTTCCAGGCAGACGGACAGCCAGCCCGGCTCCGAGCAATCCCGCCGGAGACGCACCGGCCGACAATCCACCAAATGTAGGCAATACGGCGGCGTCGCGGCAAGCGGAGGCGTCCGGGGCCGTGTCAAGCCAAAGTAGAAATGTCCGGGGCTGCGCCGGGCCGGGGAAGAGTCGCCGGGCCATTAGCTTTGAGGAGCGAACGCGCATTCGAATCCGCAGGCAAACGAACGGAGAAGGGGAATGAGCACGATTGCCGTGGGGGAGCCCGCCCCGGACTTCTCGCTGATGCGGGCCATGGGAGAGAAGCCCGTGACGCTCTCGGAACGGCGCGGCCTGCCCGTCGTGCTGCTCTTCGTGCCCTTGGCCTTCTCCAGCGCCTGCACCGAGGAACTCTGTCACGTCGCCGAGCGCTGGGACATGTGGGGCGAATTGGGCGCGGCGATCTTCGGAATCAGCATCGACTCGCCGTTTGCGAACCAGAAGTGGGCCGAAGAGATGGGCGTGGAGTTTCCCGTGCTTTCGGACTTCAACAAGGAGGCGGCCCGCGCCTACGGGGTGCTCCAGGAGGACTTCTTCGGCCTGCGCGGCGTGGCCAAGCGCTCCGTCTTCGTGATCGACCGGGACGGACGCGTCGCCTACGCCTGGGCGAGCGACGACCCCGGCGTGCTGCCGCCCTTCGGCGAGATCGCGGACGCCGTGCGCGCGCTTTGACGGCGAAGACCCTGGTTCGGCTTCTTGCGGCCTCGGCGCTCGCGCTCGCGGCCCTGGCGCCGCTGGCCGGCGAGACGGCCGGCCAAGCCGCGGCCTCGCCGGTCGTGTTCAGCGGCCGCGTGATCGACACGTGGCAGGGCGAGCCCGTCCCTGGAGCCGTGATCGTCTTGACCGAGACGCGGCGGCGAGACGGCTCCGCGATCATGGGCGTCACGGACGACGAGGGACGGTTTGCGATCTCCGACGTGCCGCCCGGCCCCAGCCATGTCCGGGTGTCCCGCTTGGGCTACGTGGACTTGACGCAGGTGCTCGACATCCAGGCCGGGCAGGACGTCGAGGTCGCCGTTGTGCCCAAGCCCGTCCTGCTCGAGGGAATCGAGGTGTACGTCGATCGCTTGGCGGACCGCATCGCCGTGCTGCCGTACATGGCCAGCACGTTCACGGAGGCGGAGATCAAGCTCGCGCCGGACCTCGACGTCGCCTCTTATCTGAACAGCCAGCCCGGCTTCGAATTCGTCTCTTGCTTCGACAGGGGGCCGGAGACGGGGCTCTTCACCCGCCCGCGGGACTGCATCCGCACCCGGGGAGCGATCGTGCAGCGGCCCCGCATCTACGTGGACGACGCTCCGGCGTTCGGCGGCGTGCGCGAACTGGCGACTCTGCCTTCCACGGAGACCTATCGGATCGAAGTGATCCGGGGGTGCGCGCAGATACGGGTGTACACCATCTCCTATGTGGAAGGCGCCGCCACGCGTCCGGGCGCGCTGGTTCCCATCATCTGCTGACGTTCTCGAGATGAGCCCGGCCGAACAGCGACCCTCGCGAGGCGGGGGCTTGGTCTTCGACCGGCTGGACCAGACGCCCGGCCTGCGGCTCCTCTTCACGCTCGCGGTCGTCGTCATCCTGATCTACGGCCTGCGGCTGACGCAACCGGTGCTGCTTCCGTTCGCGGTGGGCGCCTTCTTGGCGGTCACCAGCATGCCGATCGTCGCTTGGCTGACGAGCAAGCGGGTGCCGCTGCCCGTCGCGATCTTGGCCACGGTCGTGGTGGTGGCCGGCGTCTTCGGCCTCCTGACGTTGCTCTCGGCCCAGCAGTTCTCGGAGCTTCAAGCCCGAATACCGGCCTACGCCGAGGCGCTCCAGTTGCAGCTCAGCGAGCTTCTCGGACGGATGGAAGGCCGCTGGGTGATCCTGGGCGACCTGCGCGCCGACGTCATGGGGCTGCTCAACTTCGGGGTCTTCGTGTCCTGGGCCGGCGTGGCGTTCCGGTGGGCGGTTTCCTTCGTGTCCACCACCTTCCTGATCTTCCTGATTCTGGCCTTCGCGCTCGGCGAGGCCGCGGTGCTGCCCCGGAAGCTCCGCGTGATCGGCGGCGGGGGAGGCGCGTCGGGCGCCCGGATGCAGAAGATCGTCCGAGAGGTCCAGCGGTACTTGGTGATCAAGACGCTGGTGAGCCTCGCCACGGGCGTCCTGCTGGGCTCTTGGACGTGGATGATGGGGGTCGATTCGCCGGTTCTGCTGGGTCTGGTGGCCTTCGGGCTGAACTACGTGCCGACGATCGGCTCGATTCTCGCGTCCCTGCCGGCGCTGGCGCTCGCCGTGGTGCAGTTCGACTTCGAAGTCGCCGCCGTCACCGGATTCGATGTGCAGGCGGCGCTGGTCGTGGGCTTGGGGTACCTCGTGGTCAACGTGGTGCTCGGCAACTGGCTGGAGCCCATCCTTATGGGGCGCAGCCTCGGCCTCTCGACCATGTTCGTGGTCTTTTCCTTGATCTTCTGGGGATGGCTGTGGGGACCTGTCGGCGCGTTGCTTTCGGTGCCGCTCACGATGATCGTGAAGATCATGCTCGAGAACACGCAAGACCTGAAGTGGGTGGCCGTCCTGCTGGACAAGGCGCCTCCGCCCGAGGGGCCGGCTGTCGAGGGGGTGGGTTCGCCGCCGCCGGCTGGCGCGGACGACGGCGACGGCCTCCGCGGAGGAGGGCCGCGTGAGTGACGACGCAGCCGTGCCGGCCTTGGTCTCGCTGATGGCCGCGGCAGGAGAGTCGTGCGCGTGACGACGCAGCCGCCGGACTCGGGCCACGCGAAAAGTCCTCGAGGAGCGACCGCGCCGATGGACGCTTCGTCGCTGGACGGCCTGCCGGGCGACGCCCGCATCTGGATATTTCCAAGCGATCGCGAGATGCAGGGGCGCGCCGCCGAGGCTCTCCTGCGGACCTTGGACGGCTTCCTGGACGGCTGGAACGCCCACGGAGCGCCCTTGCGGTCGGGGCGGGCGTTGCTCTACGAACGATTCCTGGTCGTGGGCGTGGACGAAGCCGCGACGCCGCCGTCCGGTTGCTCCATCGACGCCCTGTTTCGGGACATCCAGAGCTTGGCGGCGGCGGCTGGGGCACGTTTCTTGGGCGCCGAGGCCGTATGGTACCGGGATGCGCAAGGCCAGATAAAGCGCACCACCCGCCCCGCGTTTCGGGCCGAGGCGAATTCCGGCCGCATCACCGCCGACTCCATCGTGTTCGACAACACGGTCGCTCGCCTGTCCGACTTGAGAACGGGCCGGTGGGAAGGTCCCGCCTCCGAACGCTGGCACGCGGCCCTGCTCCCGCAAGCGGCGCGAACCGCGTGAGCAAAGAAAGCGGGGCCGGCGCCCCGTGAACGCCGGCCCCGCTCGTTTTGTCGGTTCCGCCCCCCCGCAAGAGGGCGGAATCCCACGCTTTAGCTCGCCCCTCCGATGCGGGTAACGTTCTCCGCCGACGGCCCCTTGGGGCCATCGACCATGTCGAACTCGACCTGCTCGCCGTTAGCGAGGCTCTTGAAGCCATCGCCTTCGATGGCCGAGTAGTGCACGAAACAGTCACGTTCGCCGGCCTCGGGGCTGATGAACCCGAAACCCTTGGCATCGTTGAACCATTTCACGGTTCCCGTCGTCCGCATCTGCTGCTCCTTCATGTCAACTGACGTTGTTCCGGCGCCCGCCGGACGCACTTCGCCCGCCGCCGCCGAATGGTGATGATCATGAATTCTATATCGTCGAGAGGGGAAGGTCAAGCGGCGCTCCGAAACTGGTCCGCCGCGGGGCTCCCGCCTCTCGCTCGACGGGCGAGCCGGACAGAGCGGCAGCCGGCCGCCGGGGCCGCTGGGGCGGCGAGCCTTGGGCGCATGGCGAGCCCGATCACCGAGAATCCCGGCGCGGAAGTACATTTAAGAGCTGGACGAGACGGGCGGAAACGGCCTGCGGCGAATCCGGGCGCCGGCGCTCGTCGTAACAACTTAGGGGCTGGATGCCCGATCGAACCGGACCGACGCGCCCGGGGGACACCCGAACCTACGGTCAGAGAATGCCGATAGAAGAACCAGAGGGACTCGACCTGCACAGGGGCTTGCCGACTGCCGGGCGGACGCTTCCACCGCGAGGTGGGCGGAGGCCGAGGCTCGCGACGTTGGCCGCCGTCCTGGCGGCCTCCCTCTCCGTGGGGCCGGAGGCCTCCGCGGCGCAGGAACCGCGGCGCGCTCTCTTGCCGTCCATCCCGCCCGCCGAGCCGTTGCTGCTGAGCGACGCCGTTCGCATCGCGCTGGATCGCAACCTGGACATCATCGACGCCCAGCAGGAAGTGGCGCTGGCGGACACGCAGCTCTCGGAAACGTGGAGCACTTTCTATCCCAGCCTGGACCTGTCCAGTTCCTACACACGCAACGTCGCGCCGCAGGTCAGCTTCCTGCCGGCGCAGATCTTCGACCCCAGCGCGGAGATGGGCGAGTTCATCCCGGTCCAGTTCGGCGCCGACAACATCTGGAGCCTGTCCCTCAACGCCGAACAGTATCTGCTCGAACCCTCCATCATGGTCGGGCTGGGCGTCGCCTCCCAGTACCGCGGCCTCCAGCGCGAGGTGCTGCGCGGAAGGGTTCAGCAGACGGTGACGCGCGTCCGGATCGCTTTCTACGACTTGCTTCTTGCTCAGGAGGAGGCGCGGCTGCTGGAGGAGTCGGTCGGTCGCGTTCAGCTGTCGCTCAAGGAAACCAAGGCCATGAACGAGGCCGGCCTCGCCGACGCCTACGACGTTCTCCGGCTCGAAGTCGAACTCGCGAATCTGGAGCCCGACCTGCGGCGCGCGCGCAACCGACAGGTGGCGGCGGCCCGCCGCCTCGCGACCGAAATCAACTCGGATCCGGACACGGAACTCTCGGTCGTCGGCGAACTTGCGGAGCTGAACTTGGACGACTTCTCCGCCAACTCCCCCGGCAACCGAGACATCCTGGCGCTTGCGGGGACGACCTTGGCCAGCGAAGCGGACTTGGAGGCGTTGGTCCGCGAAGGCACGGGCGGACGGTCGGACATCCGCCAGCTCGAGATCACGGAAAATCTTCGGCGCACGGAGCTTCGGATCGAGCAGGTGGGCTACCTGCCCACGATCGTCGCCTTCGGCAGCTACAGCGTCGCCGCCCAGCAAAACGGGCCGCCGGACTTCTTCGCGGACGCTTCCCAGCGCGGCACGACCAAGCAGGTCGGCATCCGCGTGACCCTGCCCATCTTCTCGGGGTTCGGCCGCGAGGCCCGCATCGGACAGAAGCGCGCCGTCCTTCGGCAGGCCGAGGCGCGAACCGGCTTCATGGCCAACCGGGCCGAAGCGCAGCTCCGCAACTTGGTGGACGAGGCGATGGAGGCGCGGGCCCGGGCGTCGGGCCAGGGTTTGGCCGTCTCGCAGGCGCGGCGGGGGTACGAGATCGCGCGACTGCAGTACCGCGAAGGAATCAGCAGCCAGCTGGAGCTTACCGATGCCGAGGTGGCGTTGAGGCGCAGCCAATTCAACTACGCCCAGGCGGTCTACGACTACCTGTCCGCCGGGGCGCGGCTCGACGAGGCCACGGGACAGGTGCCCATGGTCGACCTCGTCGGCGTGGGCCGCGCCGGGGCTGAAGAAAGGGAATGACGATGGCGAGGAAGGACATCGCGGGCTCCGCGGCCCGCATCGCGCTGGCGGCCGCGGCCTGCGCCGGCGTTGCGGGATGCGCGGGCAGCGCGGAGACGCCGCCGGAAGTCGGCGACGAACCGTTCGAGCGGGTGGTGAACGTCGAAACGGTTCGCCTGGAGCCGAGAGCCCTGGACCGGACGATCCGCTTGGTGGGAGTCGTGCAGGCGATGCAGGACGTGACCGTCTCGGCGGAGGAGGCGGGCGTGGTGCGGAGCATCGTGCGCGACAAGGGCGCGAACGTGCAGGAGGGACAGCCGATCTTCCAGCTGGACGACGACATCCTGCGCGCCCAGGTGCGCACCGCCGCCGCGGACGCCGAGTTCGCCCGGGAGATGTGGGAGCGGCGCAAGAGGCTCTACGAAGAGGACGGCATCGGCTCGGAGGCCAGCTACTTGGAGGCCAAGGCTTCCGTCGAACGGACGGGCGGCACGCTGGAGGCTTTGCAGGGGCGCCTCGACCGAACCACGATCGCGGCCCCCATCAGCGGCGTGCTGGACGACCGCATGGTCGAAGTCGGGACCATGGTCGGTCCGGGGACCCCGGTGGCCCGCATCGTGCGGATCGATTCGGTGAAGGTGGTGGCGGGCGTCCCGGAGCGGTTCGCGCTCGACGTGGTGCCGGGGGCGACCGCTCTGGTGTCGTTCGACGTGCTCGAAGGAGAGGGCTTCGAAGCGGTGATCCGGTACGCGGGCGCGGCGGTGGACCCGGACAGCCGCACGTTCCCGGTGGAACTGACGATGCCCAATCCGGGCCGGCGGATCAAGCCGGAAATGCTGGCTGCGGTCACCGTCGTCCAGGAGCACCTCCCGAACGCCATCGTGGTGTCGCAGGACGTCTTGGTTTCGATGGACTACGGCTACGTCGCCTTCGTCGTGGACGGAGAGGGCGACGAGGCGAGAGCGCGTGCCAGCCGAGTCGAAATCGTGACCAGCCAGGGCAACGACGCGGTCGTCGGCGAGGGCTTGAACGCCGGAGACAGGGTGGTGGTGGTGGGGCAGAACGGGCTTACGTCCGGGGACCGCGTGCGGGTCGTGAGCCCGTCGAACCAGCCTTCGTCGCGGGACTAGCGCGATGACCGGCAAGGCGGAGGGCGGCAAGGACGGCGGGGCGGGGGGCAGGCCCTACAAGGAATTCAAGCTGACTTCGCTGGCGGTGGATCACTCCACGTCGGTGATCGTCCTCTTCGCCTTCGTGACGATCGCGGGCCTCGCGTCGTACCGGGCCATCCCCAAGGAGTCGTTCCCGGAGATCGAAATCCCGATGATCGTCGTCAACACGATCTATCCCGGGGTGGCGCCCGGGGACGTCGAGAGCTTGGTCACGCGCAAGATCGAGGAGGAGCTCAACGGCATCTCGGACATCAAGGAGCTGACGTCCACGTCGGTGGAGGGCTACTCCTCGGTGACGGCGGAGTTCGAGTCGACCGTCAGCATCGAAGAGGCGTTGCAGGACGTGCGCGAGAAGGTGGATCTGGCCCGGCCCGAACTGCCTGCCGACGCGGAAGAGCCGTCGGTCCTCGAGATCTCGTTCAGCGAAGTCCCGATCATGCAGGTCAACGTGGCCGGCGCCTTCGGACTCGTGAAGCTCAAGGAGATCGGCGAGGACCTTCAGGAGCGCATCGAGTCGATCCCCGCGGTGTTGAGGGCCGAGCTGCGGGGAGGCCTCGAACGAGAGGTTCAGGTGGACATCGACTTGGCCAAGCTCAAGTACTACAACGTCTCGTTCAACGACGTGCTCGACGCGATTCGCCTGGAGAACGTGAACGTTCCCGGCGGATCGATCGACGTCGGCGGCGTGAAGTACCTCGTCCGGGTGGACGGCGAGTTCGAGGATCCGTCGCTCATTCGCGACTTGGTGATCGCCACGCCCGGCGGCCGTCCGGTCTACGTCCGCGACGTGGCCGAAGTGGAGTTCGGGTTCGCGGAGAAGAACACCTACGCTCGCCTGGGAGACGAGCCGGTCGTCACGCTCGACGTGATCAAGAGGTCGGGGGAAAACATCATCGAGACGGCGACGGCCGTGAGAGCCGCGATCGACGAGACGAGGCCGGCCATGCCCGCCTCGACGTCGATTCAGATCACTTCGGACACGTCCGAAGACATCGGCAAAATGGTCGTCAGCCTCCAGAACAACATCATTTCCGGCCTGATTCTGATCGTCGGCGTGCTGTTCTTCGTGCTGGGGTTGCGCACGTCCATCTTCGTCGCCGTCTCGATCCCCACGTCGATGTTCGCGTCCTTCGTGGCGCTGCGCCTGCTCGGGGTGTCGATGAACATGGTCGTCTTGTTCTCGCTCATCTTGGCGCTGGGAATGCTGGTGGACAATGCGATCGTGATCGTCGAGAACATCTACCGGTTCGTGGAAGAAGGCTGGGACCGAAAGACGGCGTCGAAGAAGGCCACGGGAGAGGTCGCGGGGCCGGTCGTCGCCGCTACGGCGACCACGCTCGCGGCCTTTGCGCCCCTGATGTTCTGGCCGGGCATGTCCGGGGAGTTCATGAAGTTCCTGCCGTTGACCCTCATCGTGACGCTGACCAGTTCGCTTTTCGTCGCGCTGGTCATCGTGCCGACCCTGTGCTCGATCTTCCTCCGTCCCGAGGGAAGCCGTCCGCGTGCCGCGGGAAGACGGACGAAGTGGTTCGCGTGGGCGGTCGCCGGCGTCGCCGTGTTGCTCGTCGCGTTGGCCAATCCCTTGATGGCGGCCATGCTCTTCGGCACGGCGGCGGCGCTGTGGTTCCTGCACGGCCGCCTGCTGGCGCAGCTCAGCAAGGCCTTCATGGCGCGCGGGTTTCCCCGCTTCGTTCAATGGTACGAGAGGCGCCTGCAGTGGTCGCTGAATCACCGCATTACCGTGTTGCTGGGGTCGGCCGGGGCGCTTGTGGTGACGATCGTCGTCTACGCCAGCGTCGCTCCTCCCGTCGAGTACTTCCCGGAGGACATTCCGCCGAGGGCTTTGATCGTGGACATCGAGGCGCCGGTCGGCACGTCGGCCGCCGTGACGAACGAGTACGCCGCCCGGGTGCAGTCCGAACTGGAGGGGGTGGCCGGAGTCGCGGACGCGGAGTCCGTCGTGACCACGGTGGGCTCGGGGGGCGGGTTCAATCCGATGTCGAGGGGCGGCCCGGGCGGGCCGGAGGCGGGCCGGATCACGCTGAGCATGGCAGACTACCGGGACCGCGCGTTCGACGCGTTCGCCACGCTCGGCGAAATGCAGTCGCGCATCGGCGTGGACCTGGCCGGAGCCGACGTGCGCGTGGACAAAGTCGAGGAAGGGCCGGCGAGCGGTCCGCCCGTCAACATCGAGATCGTCGGCGAGGATCCCGAGACCCTCAAGGCGCTGGCCGACGAGACCATCGCCATCATCGAGGGCTCGCCCGCGTACCCGCACCTTGTTGGGCTCGAGAGCAACATGAACGACGCCCGTCCGGAGCTGCAGGTGGAAGTGGACCGGGAGGCGGCCAGCCTGCACGGGCTTTCGACCAACGCGGTGGGGTTCGCGGTGAGAG
The DNA here is from genome assembly GCA_958295645.1 of Longimicrobiales bacterium. Classification (GTDB taxonomy): domain Bacteria; phylum Gemmatimonadota; class Gemmatimonadetes; order Longimicrobiales; family Gaopeijiaceae. The sequence continues at coordinate 1,099,859 of OY282361.1, read as the reverse complement.
CCGCGATCAACGGAATCGAGGCGGCCAAGTATCGCACGGGCAACGACGAATACGACATCATGGTCCGGTTGCGCGAGGAGGATCGAAGAGAGCTGACCGCGCTGGCCGGTTTGTCCGTCTTCTCGGACGGCCAGCAGATTCCGCTCACCTCGGTCGCCCGTTGGGTGGTTGGGGAAGGCTACGGCTCCATCCGGCGCAAGGACATGGATCGAGTCGCGACGATCAGCGCCGAAGTGGCCGCCGGATTGAACAGCAACAGCGTGCGGGCCGAGGTGGAGACGTTGCTGGCCGGCTTCACCGCCGAGCTGCCGCCGGGCTACAGCCTCCGCTTCACGGGCGAACAGCAGGAGCAGGCGGAGGCGCAGGCGTTTCTCATGACCGCCTTCGTGACGGCCCTCATGCTGATCGCGTTGATCCTCGTCTCTCAGTTCAATTCGGTCGTCAAGCCGATCATCATTCTCTCGTCGGTGATCTTGTCCACCATGGGGGTCCTGATCGGGCTCATGGTGTTCCAGATGCCCTTCGTCATCATCATGACCGGCGTGGGGGTCATCTCGCTCGCGGGAATCGTCGTGAACAACGCGATCGTGCTGATCGACTACATCGACGTGCTGCGGCGCCGTGACGGCTTGGGCGTGAGGGAGGCGCTCGTGCAGGGAGGCAAGACGCGCCTGCGCCCGGTGTTGTTGACCGCGCTCACGACGGCGCTCGGCCTGGTGCCGTTGGCCGTCGGCCTCAACATCGACTTCCTCGGCCTGTTCTCGAGGTTGTCGCCGGAACTCTACTGGGGCGGGGATCAGGCCGCGTGGTGGGGGCCGATGGCCGTCGCGGTGATCGTGGGGATTGTCTTCGCCACGTTCTTGACCTTGGTCCTGGTACCGGTCATGTACAGCTTGGTTCACGGCTTCGTGAATCTGTTCCGGCGCAACGAACGCGATTTGGTCGCGCCGCAAGTCAGTCCTGTGGCCTTGCCCGTGCCGCCGTCGCTTCGGCCGGCAACTCGGCTGGAGGCCGAGCCTTCCTAAAGGGAGAATGAGACCCGTGACTCTAGTTCAGCATTGGCGCGCCTGCCGGAATCGTGCGCGTGGGAAGAAGCGTGCGCGTAGGAACCCTCTACGTGGCACTGTCGCGCGCATGGGAATCCTATGTACGGTCGCGGTCGGCGCCGTCTCCGTTCTGTCGTGCGCTCCCGGCTCCCAAGAGGCGGATCTGCCCGAAGTCCGCTCCGGCCAAGGCGCCGTTCTCGGAAGCGCGGGGATGGTGGTGTCGGCGTATCCGAACGCGAGCGAAATCGGGGCCGACGTGTTGCGGCGCGGCGGAAACGCGGTGGACGCCGCTGTGGCCGTGGGCTTCGCGCTTGCCGTCACGCACCCGGCCGCGGGCAACATCGGCGGAGGCGGCTTCATGGTGATCCGCTTTCCCGACGGAGCCGTGACGGCCTTCGACTTTCGGGAGAAGGCGCCGCTCCGGGCTCACCCGGAGATGTTCGTGGACGAAGCCGGCGAGTACTCGAGCACGCTGCATCACCGCAGCCACTTGGCGGTGGGCGTGCCGGGAACCGTCGCGGGGTTCGCCCTGGCCCACGAGCGCCACGGCAGCGCGCAGTGGCGAGATCTCGTCGATCCCGCCGCCGGCCTCGCCTCTCGCGGGTTCGAGGTCAGCGAACGGCTGGCCGCCTCGCTGGAGCGCATGTTGCCCGCGTTCGCCGACTATCCGGCGACCTTGGCGCAGTTCTCTCGCGGAGGCGAGCCGTACCAAGCCGGAGACACGCTCGTGCAGGGCGACTTGGGGCGCACGTTGGAGCGCATTCGAGAAGATGGGCGCGACGGCTTCTACGCCGGCTTGACCGCGCAGTTGCTTGCGGACGAGATGACGGTCGGCGGCGGATGGATCACCGAGGAGGACTTGGCTCGCTACGAAGCCAAGGAGCGGGAGCCCGTGCAGGGAACCTACCGGGGGTACGACGTCGTGAGCATGGCGCCTCCGTCCTCCGGCGGCGTTGCGGTCGTGGAGATGCTGAACCTGCTGGAGGGATACGACGTCGCGGCTTTGGGACACAACACGCCCGCCTACGCGCACCACTTGGCCGAGGCCATGCGCCGGGCCTTCCGGGACCGGGCCGCGTTCCTCGCGGATCCCGACTTTGCCGAGGTGCCCGTGGCACGACTGACGAGCAAGGAATACGCCGAAGAGGTCCGGGCGGGGATCGACGAAGCGGCCGCCACGCCGTCGAGCGTGGAGGACGTGGCCGCCGCCCTGTCCCCGGAGAGTTCCGAGACGACGCACTATTCGGTGGTGGACGCCGACGGCATGGCGGTTTCGGTCACGTACACCTTGGAAGGCAGCTACGGGTCCTACATCACTGTGCCGGGCGGCGGCTTTCTCCTCAACAACGAGATGGGCGACTTCAACGCCCGTCCAGGGCTCACGACCGACCGCGGGCTGATCGGCACGGAGGCGAACTTGGCCCGGCCGGAGCAACGCATGCTGTCGTCCATGACGCCCACGATCCTGGCGCGCGACGGCCGGCTGGTGGCGGTGCTGGGCTCGCCGGGAGGCCGCACCATCATCAACACGGTGTTGCAGCTCGTGCTGAACACGGTGGACTTCGAGCAGTCGCCCGCCGAAGCCGTCGCGTCGCGGCGGATGCACCACCAATGGTTGCCCGACGTGGCCGTCCTCGAAGAGGGATTCATGACGGAAGAGGACGCCGCGGCATTGGCCGCCATGGGCCACGAAGTCGCTTGGCGGAGCCGCCAGGGAATCGCCCACTGCGTCTTCGTGGACGCAGAGACGGGCGGACTCGTGGGCGTGCCCGACCCGCGCGACTCCGACGGGTTCGCGGCAGGGTTCGACAGGCGGGAGGCGGGTGGCTAGCTCGTCAAGCGGTGGAGTCGCCTTCGTCTGATTTTGACTGATGGCCTCGCGGTGGACATGTGCAGGCGTTCGGCCAGCGGACAACCCTGGAAATGCATGCGACAAGCGCGCTTGGCCCGCTACGGTGATTCGGACCCGCCCCTTTCGGCGAGGATGTTGCGGAGCAGAGTACTGACGGCTCTCGGGTCGGTGGCGCCGCCGGTTCGCTTGAGCACTTGGCCCACGAAGAAGCCCAGCAGTCCTCGTTGCCCCCCCCGGTAGGCGGCGACCTTGGCGGGGTGCTCGGCCACGAGCGCACGCGCGACCGGCTCAATCGCTTCGGGGTCGCCGATCTCGGTCAGCTGGAGGCTTCCGCGCGCCTCCTCGAACGTGCAGTTGGTCTCGACGAGCGCCTGCAGGACGGCACGCCCCTGGCGATGCGAGAGAGCGCCCGCGTCCACGGCTCGCGCCAGCGCCGCCAGCTCGCCCGCGTCCAGGCCGTCGTCGCCCTCGCCTCGGCCCGAGAGCAGCCGCGCGACTTCGTTGGCCGTCCACGCCGCAAGCGACCTGCCTCCCTCCGGATAGAACGCGTGGGCAGCCCGGAAGACCTTCTCCAGCATGGGCGACTTGGCGACGACCAGCGCGGTGGCCTCGTTGGCCCCCAGGGCCGTCAGCTCCTGGAAGTTGCGCCGGGCGCCTTCGTCCCGAAGAGCTTCGCCGCTCGTTGTGCGCGGGTCGGCCACGTCCGGCCCGGCCGCCGAACCCGTGCGTCTCCCGGTTCGGTCGCCCTGCGTCGCTGTGGAGCGGTCGGGCGCCCCGGGCTCGCTGTCGGCCTGGCCGCGCTTTCGGTCCGCTTTGCCGACCGCGGCTCGCCCGCCCGCGCCGCCCGGCCCGTCCTTAGCGGCGCCCGTGCGCGTCTTCCACGAATCCCTCAGTGCCACCGTCCGGTTGAAGACGAGCCGGCCGTCGCCCGAATCCCCGCTGTCCACCACGAAGTAGCCGTGGCGCTCGAACTGGTAGCGCGACCCTGGCGCCGCGCCCGCAAGGCCCGGTTCGACCAACGCTCCCGCGACCACCTGTTCCGAGCGAGGATTCACGACGGCTTCCAAGTCCTCCTCGGCGGACGGGTCGCGCACGGTGAACAGGCGGTCGTAGAGGCGCACCTCGGCCTCGACGGCCTGCGCGGCCGAAACCCAGTGCACGGCGGCGCGAACGCGCGGCCGAGCTGTCCCACGTTCCTCGTCCTCGTCCTCGTCCGGCTCCCACAGGCAACGCAGTTCCGCGACGCGCCCGGTCTCGGGGTCTCGCACGACTTCCTGGCACTGGATCACGCCTGCGTACTTGAGCCGCACGCGGCCCCCCGGCGCGAGGCGCCGGAACCCGGGCGGCGGATCCTCGCAGAAGTCCTCGCGGTCGATGTACAGCACGCGGCCCAGCGGCAACTCGCGGGCGTCCGCCGGATCGGGGTTCGGCGCACCTGGAAAGCGCGGGGCGGGAAAGCGGTCCTCGCGCCCCTCCGGGTAGTTGGCGAGCACCACCTTCAGAGGCTCCAGCACGCAGAACGCGCGCGGCGCCCTGCGCTCCAGGTCGTCCCGCACCGCGAACTCGAACTTCCCCAAGTCCACGACCGACTGGGCCTTGGAGACGCCCACCATGTCGCACAGCTTGCGAATCGCTTCCGGCGTCACGCCCCGCCGGCGCAAGCCCGCCAAGGTGAACATGCGCGGGTCGTCCCAGCCCCTGACCACGCCTCGTTCCACCAGCGGACGCAGCTTGCGCTTGCTGATCACCACGTACTCGAGCACCAGCGGCGCGAACTCGGTCTGCTCCGGCCGGGGCCGGGATGCGTCCACGTGCTCCAGAAGCCAGTCGTAGATCTCCCGGTTGTTCTCGAACTCCAAAGTGCAGAGCGAGTGCGTGACGCCCTCCAGGGAGTCGGACAGACAGTGCGCGAAGTCGTACAGCGGGTAGATCGGCCAGTCGTCGCCGCGCCGGTAGTGGCGGGCGTGGCGAATCCGGTAGAGCACCGGGTCGCGCATGACCATGTTGGGATGGGCCATGTCGATCCTGGCCCGCAGCACCCGGCTCCCGTCCGGAAACTCGCCGGCCCTCATCCGCTCGAAGAGATCGCGGTTCTCGGAGGCCGTTCGCTCGCGGTACGCGCTGTTCACGCCCGGCCGCGTCAGGGCGCCGCGCTGCTCGCGGATCTCGGCCTCGGTCGAGTCGTCCACGTAGGCCAGCCCCTTGTCCACCAGCACGAGCGCAAACGCGTACAGGTCCTCGAAGTAGTCCGACGCGTGATGAAAATGCCCGCCCCAATCGAAACCGAGCCACCGGATGTCCCGCTTCATGGCCTCGACGTATGCGGCCTTCTCGGTCCCCGGATTGGTGTCGTCCATCCGAAGGTGGCACCGCCCGCCCGGATGCTCCGCCGCAATCCCGAAGTTGAGGCAAATGGCCTTGGCGTGGCCGATGTGTGGGAACCCGTTGGGCTCCGGCGGGAAACGCGTGACCACGGGGCCGGGGTACTTGCCCGTCTCCATGTCTCGGGAGATCTTGGCCCTGATGAAGTCCATGATCGTAAACTAACCCGGACCCGCACGGCGGGAATTGGCCCTGCACGGCCGGAAGGCCCGAAGAGGAGAAGCCCAAATGACTCGTTGCGCCCGCCGGCCCGTAGCCTGCCTTCTGGCCCTGGTTCTGCTGCCTGCCGGAGCGGCGGCCCAGCGCACCCAGAAGCCCGTCCTCCACGCCAAGGACTGGATCGCCATCACCGGCAAGCCGCTCGGCGCCACGGCCGGAGCGATGATGTTCCTGAAGGGCGGCAACGCGGTCGATGCGGCGGCGGCGATGCTGGGCGCGACCGCCACGATGTGGGACGTGCTCGGCTGGGGAGGCGAGACCCAGGCGCTCGTCTTCAACCCGGAGACGGGCCAGGTCGTCGGGATCAACGCGCTCGGCGCCGCGCCCACGGGGGCCACGCCCGAGTTCTTCCGGGAGAAGGGGATGGACGTTCCCCCAGCCCATGGGCCTCTCGCCGCGGTCACCCCGGGCACGCCGGGCGGCCTGCTCGTGATGCTGGCCGAATTCGGGCGCCTCTCTCTCGCCGACGTGCTGGCGCCGTCCATCGACATGGCGCAGGGGTATCCGATCGAGGCCCAGGCCGTCTCCGCCATCAAGCGAGAAGAGGAGCGGCTCGCCTCCTGGCCGTACTCGAAGGACGTGTTCCTGCCCAACTCGGGCGCCGGCCGTGCGGCCCCGGAGCCCGGCGACCTCTTCGTTCAGGCGGACTTGGCGCTCACCCTGGAGAAGCTCGTGGAGGCCGAAGCGGAGGCGCTGGCGGCCGGCGCGTCCCGCGAGGAGGCCATATACGCCGCCTACGACCGCTTCTACAAGGGCGACATCGCACAGGAGTTCGTGCGCGGCTCCCAAGAGCAGGGCGGCCTGCACACGCTCGCCGACCTGGCCAACTGGCAGGTGCACCTGGAAGAGCCCGTCATGACCTCGTACAAGGGCATCGACGTGTACAAGCTCACCTCCTGGGTGCAGGGACCCGTGCTGCTTCAGGCGCTCAACATGATCGAAGGGATGGACGTGGCGGCCATGGGGTACAACTCGGCTCGCTACGTGCACGCGCTCTACCAAGTCATGAACTTGGCCTTCGCCGACCGCGACTTCTATTACGGCGATCCGTACTTCTCGCCCGAGGAGCCGATCGCGGGCCTGTTGTCCAAGGAGTACGCGAAGTCGCGAACGGCCCAGATCAACTGGGAGGAGAACGATTCGCTGGCCCTGCCGGGCGATCCGTATCCGTTCCAGGACGGGGGCCCCAACCCGTTTCTGCACCTGTTGGAGAGTTGGCATGCGCAGGCCGCGACGGCTCCGCAGTCCTCCGGCGACGACTTCGAGGCGTCGTTCTACGCGGGAACGACCTCGATTCAGGCGGCCGACGCCGACGGCTGGGTCGTCTCGGCCACGCCTTCCGGCGCCTGGATTCCAGCGGTCGTGGCGGGCCGAACCGGCGTCGGGATGAGCCAGCGCATGCAGAGCTTCGTGCTCGACGAGCGCGCCGGCCCGTACAACGTCGTGGAGCCGGGCAAGCGCCCCCGCGCCACGCTGACGCCGTCGCTCGCGCTGAAGGGCGGGCGCCCGTTCCTGTCGTTCGCGGTGCAGGGCGGGGACGCGCAGGACCAGAACCTGCTCCAGTTCTTTCTGAACATGGTCGAGTTCGGCATGAACGTGCAGGAGGCCGCGGAGGCGGCCAACTTCAACAGCTACCAGCTGCGCAATTCCTTCGGGTCGCACGAGTCGCGCCCGGGCCGTCTTCTCCTCAACGACGCCGTGCCGGAATGGGTGCGCTCGGAGCTGGGCGAGATGGGCTACGATCTCGTGTTCTCGGCGCGGACCTCGGGGCCGATCAACGCCATCTACTTCGACGTCCTGGCCGGGACGATGTGGGGCGGCTCCAGCAACCACGGCGAGGACTACGGAATCGCTTGGTAGTTCGGCGAGGCGCCGGATGCCGGACGGAAATCGCCGCGTGACGATCGGCGGGGAAGGGCACGACCCCGTCTCGGGCATCCTCTCGGAGGCGCCGCAGGCGTCCTGCCTTCTCGTGCTGGGCCACGGCGCGGGCGCCCCGACGACCCATCCGTTCATGGCCGGCTTGGCTGGTGCGCTCGTCGCCGAGGGCATCTCCGTTCTGCGGTACAACTTCGCCTACGCCGAGGCCGGCCGGCGGGCGCCCGATCCGAGACGCCGCCTTCTCGCGGTCGCCGCCAGCGCCCTCGAGCACGGCCGCCGGTGGGCCGCGGGGACGCCGTTGTTCGCCGGAGGGAAGTCGATGGGCGGACGAATGACCTCGACGCTCGTGGCGGAGCGGAAGGGCGACTGGGCTGCCGCCGCCGAAGAGCCGCCGTTCGGCTTGGCGGGCCTCGTCTTCTTCGGCTTTCCGCTGCATGCGCCCGCCCGGCCCAGCTTGGCGCGCGCGGCCCACCTGGCGGACGTGCGGCTCCCGATGCTGTTTCACCAAGGGACGCGAGACCAGCTCGCGAACCTCGGCTTGATTCGGCGCGTCGTGGAGGAGGCGGGTTCGCGCGCCGACCTGCACGTGGTCGAAGAGGCCGACCACGGCTTTGGCGTGCCCAAGCGCTCCGGCCGAACCGCCGCCGACGTGCTCGCCTCCCTGGCGTCGAGGACCGCCGAATGGGTCCGCGGCCTGCCGGCCGAGTCCGCGACGAACTGAACGAAAGCGAAGTCCCCTTGAACAATCCTCTCTTGGAGCGCCTGGAGCCGGGCGGCCGCATTCCCTTCGACCGCATTCGCGCCGAACACGTCGAACCCGCCCTCTCGGCGGCGTTGGCCGAGGCCCGCAGGCGCATCGACGAGGTGGCGAGCGGAAGCGCCGGAGCCGACGACCCCCTGAAGCCGCTCGACGACCTCGCCGACCGGGTCGCCCGCGTGTGGGCGCCCGTCTCGCACTTGGCCAACGTCCACGCCACGCCGACACTCCGCCAGGCGCACGCCGCCGCCCTCCCCGACCTGGCGAAGTTCTGGACCCGCCTGCTCCACCACGACGGACTCCACCGGAGGCTGCGCGAGTTCTCGGCCTCCCGCGAGGAGGGCGCCCTTTCGGCGCTCCGGGCAAGGCATCTTCGCAAGACGCTCCGGGAGTTTCGCCGCGCCGGCGCCGGCCTCGAAGCGGGAAGGAAGCAACGCTTGGAGAGGCTGCGAGTCGAACTTGCGGAGCTCGGCCGCCGTTTCGAGGAGAACGTGCTGGACGAGACGGCCGCCTTCGCCAAGCACCTCTCGGAGCCCGACTCTCTCGCGGGACTCCCGGAGGACGCTCTCGCCCTGGCGGCCCAGCGCGCGAAGGAGCGAGACCTGCCCGGCTGGACGCTGACGCTGGACATGCCTAGCGTGCAGGCCGTCCTCAAGCACGCCGACGACCGGGGGCTCCGGCAAGAGATCTACGAAGCGTACATGGGCCGCTGTGCAGGCGGCGAACACGACAACGGCCCCCTGGCCGAACGCATTCTGGCGGCGAGGCGCGAACTGGCGGGCCTCCTGGGCTACGACGGCTTCCCGGACTACCGGCTGGAGGACGCGATGGCGCGCACCGGCGAGGCGGTCAGGCGCTTCCTGGACGACTTGGCCGGCCGCACCCGCCCTTTCTACGAGCGAGACGCCCGCCAACTCGAGGCTCGCGCTCGACAGGCGGGCATGGGCGCCCTCCAGCCCTGGGACGTGGCCTACCTGACGGAGAGGATGCGCAAGGAACGCTTCGACGTGGACGACGAGGCGCTGAGGTCGTGGTTTCCGCTGGAAGAGGTGCAGGCCGGCCTCTTCGAGATCGCCAGGCACCTGTTCGGCCTCTCGGTGACGGAGGAGGACGCCTCCGCCTGGCACGAGGACGTCTCGTTCTTCGAAGTGCGCGACGAGGCGGGCGTTCACTTGGGATCTTTCTACACGGACTGGTTCCCGCGGGACACCAAGCGGCAGGGGGCCTGGATGGACAGCTTGATTTCCGGCGGTCCCCGGAGCGGGGGATTCGAGCCGAACCTGGGCTTCGTCGGGGCCAACTTCACGCCGCCTTCCGGCGGACGGCCCGCCTTGCTCACGCACGCCGAGGTGCGGACGCTGTTCCACGAGTTCGGCCATCTGCTTCACCACGTCGCCTCGCGGGTCGAGATTCCGGGACGGGGCGGCGTCAACGTCGCCTGGGACTGGGTGGAGGTCCCGTCCCAAATCATGGAGAACTGGACCTGGGAGGCGGAGCCGCTCGCAGTCTTCGCCCGCCATCACGAGACTGGCGAGCCGTTGCCGCCGGACCTGTTGGACCAGCTCTTGGCGGCGCGGCGCTTCATGGGCGGCTGGCGCCAGATGCGCCAGGTCGCGCTCGCCAACCTGGACCTCGAGCTGCACCGCAGCTACAGCGGCGACGCTCCGCTCATGGCGTATGCCGCCGAAGCCCTTCGCCCCTTCGTGCCCTCGCGGCGCTTCGTCGAGCTGCACGGACTGGCCTCCTTCTCGCACGTCTTCGGGGGCGGCTACGCGTCCGCGTACTACTCGTACCTGTGGTCGGAGACGCTCGAAGCCGACGCCTTCTCCCGCTTTCGAAGCGAAGGCTCCATGAATCCGGCGACGGGCAGGGCGTTCCTCGACTGCGTCCTGTCGCAGGGGGACCGCCACGACCCGGAGGAGCTGTTTCGCGCCTTCATGGGCCGCGACCCGGAGCCGGGCGCATTGATTCGGAGGAACTTGGGGACTACTTTGGACGAAGCCTCGCCAATCGACTCGTGTCCAAAAGGCTGACGATCGTCCCCAAGGCGGAAGGGTCGTGGAACGTGAATAGTCCAAGCGGTCTTTGCGGCAGCAACCGATCGCGCAAGCGCCCGAAGCCCGGCTCGGGCGACGCAGTGCAAGCCCCGCCCGCCCCGAGCCCAGTCGGCGCCGACAGTCCCGAGCAGGCGTGCCAAGAACCCGCTCCGCCCATCAGCCGGCGGCTCATGTTGCAGACCGCGCTGGCGGGTTGCGTCCTGAGCCCGGCCGCCAAGGCAGCCGGAGCGGTGCAAGGCGGGGCGGGGCCGGCGGAGGCGCGCTCGGCAAAGAGCCTCTCTCGTCCCTCGGCAAGAGGCCGCCAGGACGAGATCGTGCTGGGCGTCTCCGCGGCGTTCTCCGGACCGTCGCAGGGCCTCGGCATCGAACTCTACCGCGGCGCCAGCGCGTACTTCGAGCACGTCAACCGGGCGGGCGGCGTCGGAGGCCGGCGGATCGTCCTCAAGACGTACGACGACGGCTACCAGCCCGACCCCTCGGTGCAGAACACGCGCACGCTCATGCTCGAGGACCGGGTCTTCCTCCTGTTCGGCTACGTGGGCACGCCGACGGTCACGCGCGTCCTGCCCCTGCTCAAGAAGTTCCAGGACGAGAACATCTACCTCTTCTTTCCCTTCACGGGCGCGCAACCGCAGAGGGAGCCGCCGTACGGCGACTTCGCCTTCAACCTGCGCGCGTCGTATCGCCAGGAGACGGGTGGACTGGTGGACAACTTCGTTCGCATCGGCAGGCGGCGCATTGCGGTGTTCTACCAAGCCGACGCCTACGGACGCAGCGGCTGGGAGGGCGTGAAGCGGGCGCTGGAGCGGCATGGACTCGATCTCGCCGGCGAGGCCACCTACCGGCGCGGCCAACAGTTCACGAGCAGCATGCGCGAGCAGGTGGAGATTCTGAAGAGGGGCTCCCCGGACGCGGTGATCTGCGTGGGCTCCTACGCCGCCTGCGCGGCCTTCGCCCGGGACGCCGTCGATTTCGGCTTGGAGGGCGGAAGCGGCCCGGGCGTGCCCATGGCCAACCTGTCGTTCGTGGGCAGCGAGAACCTGCTCAAGCTCTTGACCGACGGCCAAGAGGACAGCCGCCGGTACACCGAACTCCTCGTCAACTCGCAGGTCGTGCCCAGCTACCACGACACCTCCATTCCCGCGGTTCAAGAGTATCGCGAGATGATGCAGCGCTACGATCCGCAGCCGCCCCAAGACCTCGTCACCGAACCGTATACGCCGTTTCCGCACAGCTTCGTCAGCCTCGAAGGCTTCCTCAACGCCAAGCTGATGGTGGAGATCCTGCGCCGCGTGGGGAGCGATCCGAAGCGGAGCGACCTTGAGCAGGCCGTGTTTTCCGTCCGCAACTTCGACTTGGGAATCGGAGAGATGGTCTCCTTTGGCCCAGACCGGCGGCAGGGGCTGCAAAGCGTCTACTACACGGTGGTGGACGACGACCGGTTCGTGACTCTCGACGACTGGGAAGCGGAACTGGGCTGAGATGAAAGTCAAGAAGCTCTTCCGAAAGACGCTGTTCGGCGTCCTGTTCCTGTTCTTCCTGATCCTCATCTCGACTTCGCTGCTGTGGATCCGCACCATCGACACGCAGCTCTCGGCGGAGTACGAGACCAACAGCCGCAGCATCGCGAAGACCATCGCGGATTCGAGCGTGGACATCCTGCTCAACCGCGACCTGTCCGCCCTGCAGTCGCTGATCGACCAGTTCGCCGAGATTCAGAGCATCCGCTACATCTACATCACCAGCGAAACCGGCGAGTTCCTGGCTCACACCTTCGTGCCCGGCATCCCCCAGGACATCCTGGACAGCGAACCGAACAGCACCGAAGCGGTGCAGAGACAACTGCCGGGCCTGGGGAACTTCGTCGAGGTCGGCATGCCCATTCTGGCCGGCATGGCGGGCACTGTCCACGTGGGCTTGGACACGGACCTCGTGGCGTTGAAGGTCCAGCGCGCAATCGGCCAGCAGAACTACCTCATTTCCATTCTGGTCGTGGTGGGGTTCCTGTCGTCCATCTGGTTCGTCAACTTGGCCGCGAAGCCTTTGGGGGACCTGCTGGCGTACGCCGTGGCCCTGGCCCGAGGGGACGCCGGCGCGGACGGGCCCGCCAGCAAGCTGCTGGAACGCGACGACGAGGCCGGACACCTGGCGCGGCTCTTCGCGCACGTCGCTCGCTCGCCGACGGCCTCGGAGAACCGTCCGGACGCCGACTCCGGCGAGAGCGCGGGGTAGTCGTGGGCGTCGCGGGAGGCGGTGCGCGGGCTCGGGAGGCGCGGGGAGGCGCCGGCGCTCGGTGAGCTGGCAACGGCTGGCGCGGCCGCCGCGCGCGATGGTGGTGTTCTGCTGCACGTCGTTGCATGTCTGCTTCGGCACGGTCTACGCGTGGAGCTTCTTTCAGACGATCCTGGTGCGGCAATACGGATGGACGTACACGGAGACCGCTCTCGCGATCAGCGCCGCGTTCTTCTCGATCGGAATGTCGGCTGCCTGGGCGGGCAAGGTGCTGCCGAAGGTGGGGCCCCGCCGCATGGCCCTGGCGGGCAGCCTCTTGTTCGCCGTCGGCTACTTGATCGCAGGCCTGGCGCTCCGCATGGAGTTGGTGCCCCTGTTCCATCTGGGCTTCGGCATCGTCGGCGGCATGGGGATCGGCCTCGGCTACGGAACCCCGGTGACCACGGCCGTCAAGTGGTTTCCCGACAAGAAGGGGCGGGTCAGCGGCATCGTGGTCATGGGCTTCGGGCTGGGCGCGTTGCTGATGAGCAAGGGAATCGCGCCGGTTCTCATCGCGAGGGCGGAAGGCGACCTGCCGCTCGTCTTCATGTGGATGGGCGTCGTCTTCGCCTGCGTCATGGTTCCGTGCAGCTTGGCGCTGAGCAATCCGCCGGACGCCGAGGCCGAGGCCCGGCCCGCGACGGTCGCTGCGCCCGTTCCCGCGCCCCCGGAGACCCGGGGCTACCTGCTCTCCGTGCAGTTCGTCCTCATGTGGCTGGTGTTCTTCTTCAACATCGCCGCGGGCATTTCGGTCATCAGCTTCCAGTCCGAGCTGCTGCAGGAAGTGTGGGGCTTGGCCGACCCCTCGCTCGAGCCCGCGGTCCTCGCCGAATACGGGGCGACGCTGATCGCCGCGAGTTCCCTGTGCAACGGCGGGGGAAGGCTGTTCTGGGGCTCGCTGTCCGACCGAATCGGGCGCGTCAAGGTGTTCCGCATCCTCCTGGCCAGCCAGATGGTCGTGTTCGGGGTGCTGATGACCGAGTCCAACCCGTGGGTGTTCTCGATCCTGGTGTGCTACGTGCTGCTGTGCTTCGGCGGCGGGTTCGCGACCATGCCGCCCTTCATCCTCGCCGTGTTCGGGACCAAGAGGATGTCCACCCTCTACGGTGTGATCCTCACGGCCTGGGCCATGGCCGGCATCTTCGGCCCGATGTACGTCGGGTTCCTCAAGGACCAGTATCCGGACCGGGCGGTGATGTACTGCTTCCTCATCGGCATACTCATGCTCGCCGCCGGCTACCTGTTCTCGTACCTGCTGAACGACGACAGAATGCGAGTCGGGCGCCCCACGGTGGAAACCACCTTGCGGGAGTTCGGCATCCCCGCTCCCAATCGCGCCTGACGCGCGCCCTCGCCCTCGCCGCAACCCGAGCCCCAGCCCACGGCGGCCTTCGCCTAAACGAGCCGCGCCCGGCGACGGACGTCGGCCGCCCCGCTCATATCCCCAGTACCGACCGCAACCGGCCGAGGCTCCCTCGCAAGTCGGGCTCCATGTCCAGCGCCCCGGCGAACGGATCCCTTCCCAGCGCCGCCATGCGCGCGGGCACGGTCTTGATCGTGTAGTCCCGGAGCGACAGCCCGGCCTTCACTTCGGCCCAGTCCAAGGGCGCGGACACCGGGGCGCCCGGCAGCGGCCGCACGCAGTACGGGGCCGCGATGAGCCGTCCGTGCCCGTTCTGGACGAAATCCACGTACACCTTGCCTTCGCGCTGGGAGGGACGGCGCGCCACCGTCGCGACCTCCCCCAGCTCCCGAACCACCGCGAGCGCCAGCAGCTCCCCGAGCGCGCGCGACTGCTGGTAGGTCGCGAGGCCGCCGAGCGGGAAGGCCACGTGAAGCCCCGTCGAGCCGCTCGTCTTGACGAACGCCGGCAGTGCGATCTCGTCGGCCAGCCGCTTGAGCAGGACCGCGATCTCGACGACGTGCGCAAAGGGTGCCTCCTTCGGGTCCAGGTCCAGCACGCAGTAGTCGGGATGGGCGACGTCCGGGACGCGGCTGAGCCACACATGCAGCGGAATGCTCGCGCTGTTGGCGATGTAGAGCAGCGATTCGACGTCCTCCGCCACGAAGTAGTCGACCTCCCGCTCGGCGCCCTCGCTGTAGATGCGCGTCCGACGCATCCAAGCGGGAGCGAACTCGGGCGCGTGCTTCTGGAAGAAGGACTTGCCGTGGATGCCGTCGGGATAGCGCGTCAGCACGACGGGCCGGCTGGAGAGGTGCGGCAGAATCCAAGGGGCCGCCGACCGGTAGTAGTCCACCAGGTCCTGCTTCGCGTATCCGTCTTCGGGCCAGAGGATCTTCTCCAGGTTCGAGAAGTGCACCACCTTCTTGGATTCCGACCGCTCGACCCGCACAGGCTCCGGCAAGGCGCGCCCGGCCTCCTGCACAGTGCATTCGCGCGGAGGCTTGTCGTCGCGAAGGCGCAGGAAGATCGGCTGCCGCAGATGCCCCGCCTCGGTCACCTCCTGGTACCGCACTTCCGCCACCAGCGCCGGCGCCACCCACCGGTGCCGCCCCGGACCCGCCTCAGCCTGCTTCGGCGGCGGCGAGGGCTCCAGGCCTCGCAGCGCCGCGCTCAGCTCGCGCAGCGCCCGGGCCGAGAACCCGCTGCCCACCCGGCCCCTGTAGACCGCCTCGCCCCGGTCGTCGTACTGCGCCAGATGAAGCGCCCCGAATCCGTCGCCGACCTCCGGCTCGGTGAAGCCGTGCACCACGAAGTCGTCCGTGCGCAGGGCTCGCACCTTGACCCAAGAGCGGCTGCGCCCCCCGACGTACGGCGACTCCGCCCGCTTCCCGACGACGCCCTCGAGACCCATCGCCACGACGTTCGCGAACACCGCCTCTCCGGCGCCGGCGATGTGCTCCGAATACCGCACCGGCCCGACCGACGGCAGCGCCTCGCGCAGGATCTCCTTTCGGGCCAAGAGGGGCAGGGGACGCAGATCGAATCCCTCGAACGCGAGCAGGTCGAACGCGAAGTACGTCGCGGGCCGCTCGGCCGCCGCCCGAGCCACGTCGCTCTCGCGCCGCAGGCGGCCCCGCTTCTGGATCAGCCGAAAGCTGGGAACGCCCGACTCCCCGGTCACCACGACCTCGCCGTCCAGCAGGAAGCCGCGGTAGGGCAGGCCGCGCACCGCCCGCGCCACCTCCGGGAACGTCCGCGTCAAATCGTTGCCGTTCCTGGAGAACAACCGCGCCGCCGCCCGCCCGCCATCGGCCAGCGCCCGGTAGCCGTCGTACTTGATCTCGAACACCCAGCCCTCCCGGGAAAACGGCTCGGCGCTCGACTCCGCGAGCATCAGGGCCAGGCCGCCTCCGTCCACCTCCGCCGCCTCGGCGCCCAGGGATCGGCACCGCGCCCGAAGCGCCGCGCCCACGTCGCCCCCTTCGCCCAACTGCTCCACCGTCAGCCCGGAGAGGATCGAGTCGTCGGGATAGCCTTCGGTGCCCCCCGACGGGTCCTCGTAGGCGTCGCGCTCCTTGATGAGCAGCCAGTGGTTGTCGGCGCCCCCCTTGGTCCGAACCAGCGTCCACCGTCCGCGCAGCTTGTAGCCGTGCAGGTCGAAGAGGAGCTTTCCCGCGGCCATGCCCTCGGCCGGGTCCCCGACGGGCTGCCAGGAGCCCCGGTCCCAGAGGATGGACGGCCCCGCGCCGTAGTTGCCGGGCGGGACGACGCCTTCGAAGTCCGCGTACTCCAGCGGGTGGTCCTCGACGTGGACGGCCAGCCGCTTGTCGGACTGGTTGGGCGAAGGCCCCTTGGGCACCGCCCAGGAGACGAGCACGCCGTCCATCTCGAGCCGGAGATCCCAATGCAACGACGACGCCCGGTGCTTCTGAACCACGAAGAGGCGTCCGCTCGCGCTCGCCCCCCCGCTGAAGGGCTCGCCGGTGGCCGAGGCCGACCGCTTTGCGCGATAGTCTTCAAGCGGGCGCTTGCGTTCGCCGGCCTCGCTCGTTGATCTCATGGCCCAGAACCTACAGATTCTCAGGCATGAGCGCCCGTCCCATCGCCACGGCGACCATTTCCTTCGGTCTCGTCTCGCTTCCCGTGAAGCTGTACTCGACCGCGGAGCCGGCCTCCAAGATCCGCTTCAACTGGATCAACCGGAAGACGGGAGCGCGGGTCAAGCAGCAGTACGTGGACGCGGGGAGCGGCGAGATCGTGCCGCGCGAGGACATGATCAAGGGCTACGAGTTCGCCAAGAACCAGTACGTGACCTTCGAGCCGGACGAACTCAAGGCCATCGAGGCGCAGTCCACCGAACTCATCGAGATCGCCGAGTTTGTTCCCGCCGACGAGATCGATCGCATGTGCTTGGATCGCGCCTACTACCTGGGGCCCGCGAGGGGCGGCGGGCGGGCCTACCGCCTGCTGTCGGCCGCCTTGGCGGAGGCCGCGGTGGTGGCGATCGCGCGGTACTCGGCGCGCGGCAAGCAGTACTTGACCATGATCCGGCCCGCGGGCGAGGGCCTCGTCCTGGAGCAGTTGCTCTATCCCGGCGAACTCCGCTCCTTCGACGAGGTGCCGCAGGAAGACGGAACGGTGGACGCCGCGGAGTTGGCCCTGGCCAAGCAGTTGGTCGCCAACGCCACCGCGGCCGCCTTCGACCCCGCCCAATACCGGGACGAGGTGAAGGAGCGGGTGCAGGAACTCGTCGACCGCAAGATCGAAGGCGAGCAAATCACCGTCGCGCCGCAGGAGCGCCCCGAGACCAAGATCATCGACCTGATGGAGGCGCTGAAGGCCAGTCTGGGCGCCGGCGAAGCCGCCGGAGAGGCGCAGGAAGAACAGGAAGAACCCGCGAAGAAGGCGGCCGCGGGCTAGGGCGGCCGCGCTGGCGAGCCGGGGGACGGCGGGGGACGAAGGCTAGGAGGCCTTGCCCCCGCGAGACAG
>OY282361.1:0-1077500 GCA_958295645.1 Longimicrobiales bacterium | reverse complement strand
AGGTGCCCTACGCGGTGGCGGCGCGCGTCGAGGAATTCCGCGGCGATCAAGATCCCGCCTACGTCGCCGTCTCGCTGAACGCGGAGCGCGCGTCCCAAAAAGGCATTCTGGTGGGCAAGGACGGCGCCGCGATCAAACGGCTGGGCGTGCGGGCCCGTCGCAAGATCGAGCAGTTCCTGGGGCGGCGCGTCTATCTTGATCTCTGGGTGAAGGTCTGGCCGGGTTGGCGACGAAAGAAGGAGGGACTCATGGAGTTCGGTCATGCGGCGCCGCGTAGCGTGCGCTGACTTCGGCGCCATGCGGCGGAGCAAGGCGGCGCTGGCGCTCGCGTTGGTGGCGGCCGCGGCGCCGTCTCCGACGCTTGCGCAGGACGGCGGCAGGGCGGAGGCGCAGGAGGGCGCGCTCTTTCTGCTGCTGCCCGTCGGCGCCCGGGGGGTGGGGCTGGGACGGGCCATGACCGCGCTGCCGACCGAGGAGGGCGCCTTCTGGAACCCCGCCGCGCTGGCCGAGCAAAGTCGCAGGCGGGTCATGGTGTACCGCGGCGACCAGCTCGTCGGCGAGTCCACCGCGATCAGCGTGCTTCTGCCGTGGAAGGGCGTCGGGACCTTCGGCGCCTCGTATTTCCTTCTCGACGTGGGCGAACAGGATCTGCGGGACGAGTTCGGCAACGTCCTCGGCTCCCTGTCGGTGCGCAATCACTTGGCCATCGCCAGCTTCGCGGCCTCGTTTGCGGGCCGGGTGCACGCCGGCATCAACATGAAGCTGGTCCAGTTCAGGGGCGCCTGCCGGGGCCGGTGCCCGGACTTGGAGACCACGAGTTCCGCGTACGCGCTGGACGCGGGCATGCAGGCCGTGCCGTTCGCCGGCGTCCCGCTGCGGTTCGGCGCCATGCTCGCGCACGCGGGCACCGATTTTCGGATCCGAAACGAAGAGCAGGCGGATCCGCTCCCGATGCGGTTGCGGCTGGCGGCCGCCTACGAGGTGTTGCATTGGTTCTCCGGCGACGCCCCCACGGAGCTGTGGCTGGCGCTCGAGACCGAGGACCGGGCTCGCGACTTGGGATCGCCTACGTACTACTTGGGCCTGGACTTCTCGGCCGCGGACCTCTTCGTCGTGAGCGCCGGCTACGTCGGCGGCGAACTCGACCACACCAACGGGGCGTCCGTGGGCGTCGGATTCCGCCTGGACCGCTTCGACCTGCACCTCGCCAAGTCCCTGACGCGTTCGCCGGTGACGGGCGAGAGAGAGCCCGTCCACGTCAGCTTCGGTGTGGCCTTCTAGGCGTCCGCGCGCCCGGCCTCCGCTGGGCCCCGGCCGCTTCGTCGTCGCTGGTGCGGCGCTCACGGCCTCTCTGGTCTCCGCGCCCGGCGCGACGGCGGCCCCAGCGCCGCAACGAGGGGAATCGGCGGGCGAGGCCTGCACGCCGGGCCGGGCCGCTTGCGCGCCGCCCTGGCAGACGGAGATTTCGCCGGGGACGGTTGCGCCCACGACGCAGCCGATCTCGGCCTTCCGGTCCTCCTGGGGGTTCGCCGGATCCGCCGGCTCCGGGCTTGTTCTTCCAGGGCCGGCCAGAGTCGCGGGCATGAGCGGCCTCCCGGGACTCCGCCGGACGCAGGCCGCCCGCATCGGCGAGGGCGAGGCCTTCCTGTCGTCGCTGGCGGTGCCGGGGCTCGCGCAGTACCGGTTGGGTTCGCGGCGCTGGCTGCTCTACGCCGGCGTCGAGGCGCTGTCCGCGTTCCTGTACGCGGCGCGGCGAAGCGACGCCGGAGAGGCGAGGCGCAGGTACCGCGACTTGGCCTGGGACGCGGCCCGGCGGGACCTGAACCAGGGTCCTCGGCGGGACGGCGACTTCTCGTACTACGAAGCGCTGTCGAACTGGGGCGCGTCGGGCGCCTGGGACGCCGATCCGTCTCGGCCCGGGATTCAGCCCGAGACGGACCTGGCCACCTACAACGGTTCGGTCTGGGGGCTCGCGGCCGCGCTCTACAACGTGGACGCCGGCGCTCCCGGCGACTCGCCCGGCTTCACGCGCGCCCTGGAGTACTACCGAGAACGCGGATACGCTCCCCCGTACCTCTGGGACTGGGGCGCCGGGAGCGAACGGGAACGCTTCTCGCGGCTCATCGGCCGAAGCGACCGCCTGTTCAGCCAAGCTAGGCGGGCGCTCTGGATGGTGATCGTCAACCATGTCGCCAGCGCCCTCGACGGCTTCGTCTCCGCCCGGCTGGCGGCCCTCCCCGGGGACGACGGCCTTCATCTCGTCCTCTTCGCGCAAACGCGCTGACGGCTCGTTTCAGCCGTTCGCCGCATGGGCTCCTCTTATGTTTGGGGCCGCCTGCCGTTCCCGCCTTCCCTCCGTCACAGGAAAACTCCGATGGCCAGTCCCCAGGAACCGAGCCAGCTTCTCGGCGCCGCGACCTGCCGCGTCGAGGAACTCCGGGGGTATCTTTGACGTCGTCGGCCGGCGCAGGCGGATCGCCGCCTTGGACGAGGAGATGGCCAAGCCCGGCTTCTGGGACAACCAGGAGCGGGCCAGGGCCGTAATCGGCGAGGCCAATCGCCTCAAGGCCTGGGTGGAGCCGTGGGAGGCTCTCTCCGCGCAGGCCGCCGAACTGCGGGAGTTGGGCGAGTTGCTCGACGACGACGACGACCCGGAGGTCAGGGAGGAGTGGCGGGAGGGTGTCGAGAGGCTGGAGTCCGATCTGGTTCGCCTGGAACTCAAGACCATGCTCTCGGGGGAAGACGACCACCGGGAGGCGATGCTGGTCATCCATCCGGGCGCCGGGGGGCTCGAGTCCCAGGACTGGGCGCGGATGCTGTTCCGCATGTACTCGCGCTGGGCCGAACGGCGCGGCTACGCAGTCGGCGTGCTGGACCTGCAGGCCGGCGAGGACGGCGGCATCAAGAGCGTCGCGCTCGAGGTCGCGGGCGACCACGCCTACGGCTATCTCCGGGCCGAGAAGGGCGTCCACCGGCTGGTGCGGATATCGCCGTTCGACTCGCAGTCGCGGCGCCACACGTCGTTCGCCTCCGTCTTCGTCTACCCGGTGGTGGACGACGAGATCGAAGTCGAGATCGACGAGGGGGACCTTCGCGTCGACACCTTTCGGGCGTCGGGGGCGGGCGGGCAGCACGTCAACAAGACGGATTCGGCCGTCCGCATCACGCACGAGCCGACCGGAATCGTGGTGTCCTGCCAACAGGAGCGGTCGCAGCACAAGAACCGCTCGACGGCCATGAAGATGCTGAAGGCGGCCCTGTACGATAGAGCCAAGGAAGAGCGAGACCGGGAGAAGCAGGCCATGGACGCTTCCAAGACCGAGATCGCCTGGGGCAACCAGATCCGTTCCTACGTCCAGGCGCCCTACACGATGGTCGCCGATCACCGCACTGCGCTGAAGGCCGGCGACGTGGCCGCCGTGCTGGACGGACGGCTGGACCCGTTCATCGAGGCGTTCCTCAAGAAGTTCGGCGCCGAGGACGACCGGTGAAGCAGGGCGGGCCGGCAAGAGAGGACGGACCGGCAAAGGACGGCGCGGAGGCCCTCTCGCGGGTCATGCGGGCGCGGCAGGACAAGCTGGAGGCCCTAAGGCGCCTGGGCGTCGAGCCGTACGCGTATTCGTCGGCCGCCGACCAGCGGGCCGCCCCTTCGATCGCGCGCTTCGAGGAGGCGGAGGCGGCCGGCAGGCTGGACGAGGATGGGCAGGACGGGACGTGGGCGGGCCGCATGGTGGCGCTTCGGTCGCACGGGGGCAGCGCCTTTGCGGACTTGGAGGACCACACGGGGCGCATCCAGACGCACCTCAAGCGGAACGTGCTGGGCGCCCGCGCCTGGGAGGCTCTGTCGCTCCTCGATCTCGGCGACTGGATCGAAGTGGCGGGACCGATGTTCCGGACGCGCGCGGGGCAAGTCACGATTCGGGCGCGAAGCCTGCGCCTGCTCGCCAAGTGCCTGCGCCCGCTCCCCTTGGGCAAGACGGAGGTGGACAAGGAGACGGGCGAGCGCTCCGCGCACTCGGGGCTCCTGGACCGGGAAGCGCGCTACCGCCGCCGCTACGCGGACCTGGCGGTCAATCCGGGGGTGCGCGAAGTGTTCCGCACGCGGGCTCGGATCGTCTCCGAGATACGCAAGTTCTTGGACGACCGGGGCTACGTGGAAGTCGAGACGCCGGTGCTCCAGCCCATTTACGGAGGCGCGGCGGCCGAGCCGTTCGTGACCGAGCACCGGGCGCTGGGCCGTACGCTGTACTTGAGGATCGCCGACGAGCTCTACCTCAAGAGGCTCGTCGTGGGAGGCCTGGACCGGGTCTACGAGATGTCGAAGGATTTCCGCAACGAGGGCATCGACCGGTTTCACAACCCGGAATTCACGATGCTGGAGTTCTACCAGGCGTTCGCCGACTACGAAGACATGATGGCGCTCGTCGAGTCGCTCTTGGCGCGGCTGGCCGAGTCGGTCGCCGGCTCGACGCGCCTGTCCGGCCCGGGCGGCGAGATCAGCTTGGAGCCGCCCTTCGCGCGTGTGCCCTTCGTCGAAGCGCTGGGCGAGGCCCTCGGCATGAGTCCGCTGGAGGCCGCCGCCGGGGACCTCCGCGAACGCGCCCGGGCCTTGGGGCTGGAAGACGTGGATCGCGTCGGGCGGGGCAAGCTGTTCGACAAGCTGTTCGGCGCGCTCGTGCAGCCGAAGCTCCTGCAGCCGGCCTTCGTCGTCGATCACCCGAGGGAAATGAGTCCGCTGGCGAAGCCCAAGCGGGGAGCGCCCGAGCTGGCCGAGCGGTTCGAGTTGGTCGTGGGCGGCCAGGAGCTCGCGAACGCCTTCAGCGAGCAGAACGATCCCGCCGTCCAGGCGGAGGCCTTCCGCGCCCAGGCCGCGTTGCGGTCGGCCGGCGACGGAGAGGCCCATCCGGTGGACGAGGACTACGTCCAGGCGCTCGAGTGCGGCCTGCCGCCCACCGGCGGCGTCGGCATCGGAATCGACCGGCTGGTGATGCTGCTGGCCGGGCAGGCCTCCATACGCGACGTCATCTTGTTTCCGGTCCTCAAGGAAGCCGAATGACCTTGCGGCGAATGACCTTGGTGCGACGGCTCGCAACGACCTGCGGGCGGCGAAGGCGCGAATGACCTCCCGGAAACGGCTCGCCTGGTTCCTGGCGCGCCGCTACTTGGCCTCCCGCAAGGGGGGAAGGCTGCTCTCGTTCATCACGTGGATCGCGCTGGGCGGGATCGTCGTCGGCGTGACCGCGCTGATCGTGGTCATCGGCGTGATGACGGGGATGACGAACGAGCTGCGCGAGAAGATTCTCGGGTCGAACCCGCACGTGATGGTCTTGGAGTCCGGGCAGGCGCTGCGGCTTCACGACTGGCGGAAGGTGGTGCGGCAGGCGCGCGAGGTCGAGGGCGTCGTGACGGCCTCGCCCTTGGTGCTCACCCGGGTCGGCCTCTCCCGCTCCAGCTATTCCGAGGTGCTGGACCTGTACGGCGTGGACCTCGGCGCGGAGGCCCCCCCGCTCAACGCGATACACGACAGCCTGCGCTCCGGGGGCCTGTCGCTCGAACGCGCTCCGGGCGGCCTCCCGCCGGTGGTCCTGGGGAGCGGCGTGGCCGGACGCATGAACCTGTTCGAGGGCGACACGGTGCTCGTGGTGGCGCTGGAGAGCTTCGACGTGAGTCCCAACGGGGACTTCGCGACCCGCATGGTCGAGTGGCGGATTTCGGGCGTCTTCACCACGGGCATCTACGACTACGACCTGAGGAACGGATACGCCGCGATGTCCGACGTGCAGGACCTGTTGCGGATGGAGGAGAACACGGCCTCCTTCGTGGGGGTCCGGGCGGAGGATCCATGGAGCGCGGAGGAGGTGGCGGACTCGGTTCGCCGGGCCGTCGGCGGCTGGCCCTACGTGGTGGACCCTTGGACGCGGACCAACCGGCAGCTGTTCAGCGCGCTCAAGCTGGAGAAGCTCGGCATGGGAGTCGTCCTGTCGCTCATCGTGCTCGTGGCCGCCTTCAACATCGTGAGCACGCTCGTCATGGTGGTCGTGGACCGGACGCGGGAGATCGGCATTCTGAAGGCGATGGGGCTCACGCGCAGGGACACGCTGCTGGTCTTTCTGCTTCAGGGTCTTTGGATCGGCGCCATCGGCACGCTCGCGGGGATCGTCCTCGGGATCGGCATCTCCGAGTTGATCGAGCGCTACGGCTTGATCCCCATCCCGCCGGACGTGTACTTGGTGGACCGGCTGCCGGTGTCGGTCTCGCCCTTCGACCTCGCCTGGATAGCGGGCACGAGCCTGCTCATCTCGTTTGCGGCCACGATCTACCCCGCCAGGCAGGCGGCGCGGCTGCAGCCGGTCGAGGCGATCCGGCATGAGTGACGCCAGCGATGCGGCGGGTGTCGCCCCTCCCGTGGCGGCGCGCCGGCTGGCCCGCTCGTTCTCGGGGCCGGGAGGCGGCGAGCTGCGCGTGCTGCGCGACCTGGACTTCGTGGCCGCCCCCGCCGAGGCCGTGGCGATCGTCGGGGCGAGCGGGGCGGGGAAGTCCACGCTCCTGCATCTCCTGGGCGCGTTGGACCGTCCCACGGCCGGCCAGGTGGAAGTGGGGGGCGCGAACCTCGCGGTGCTGGACGACGACCGGATCGCCGCGCTCAGGAACAGGAGCATCGGCTTCGTCTTCCAGTTTCACCATCTCTTGCGGGAGTTCACCGCGGTCGAGAACGTGATGATGCCCGCGCTGATCGCCGGCGACGGCGCTCCCGCGGCCCGGGCTCGCGCGGAGGACCTGTTGCGGCAGGTGGGACTGGCCGGGCGGGTCGGCCACAAGCCCGCGGAGCTGTCGGGGGGCGAGCAGCAGCGGGTGGCCGTGGCCCGGGCTCTGGTGAACGAGCCCTTGGTGGTCTTGGCCGACGAGCCCACGGGGAACCTGGACGCCCGGTCCAGCCAAGCAGTGCATGAACTCATGTTCGAACTCAAGGAGCGCTGCGGCGTGGCGCTGGTCGTGGCGACGCACAACCTGGATCTCGCCTCGAAGGCGGATCGGCTCCTGACGCTCGAGGACGGGAGCCTGGTCGATGCCTGATCCCAAGACCTGCGACATGGGCGGTTGCGACAATCCGGCCGTGGTGCGCCTGGAGAAGGTGGTCGACGGGAAGCAGTCCGACCACTACTACTGCGAATCGTGCGCGGCCAAGCGGGGAATCAGCCTGAAGCCGTCCCCCAGCTTCGACGTCGCCGAGATGCTGGCGCAGCTGGGCGGCGGCGCCCCGGACCCGGCCGGCGAGACCGAGAGCTGCAGCTTCTGCGGCCTGACCCGCGCCGGCTTCAAGCAGGGAGGGCGGCTGGGCTGTCCGGAGTGCTACGCCTGCTTCGAGGTCAAGTTGCGGCAACTCCTGGGAAGGATCCACGGATCCAGCCAGCACACCGGCAAGGTGTACCTGCCTCCCGATCCCGCGCCGGACGACGCCGGGCGCCGCCTGCACGTCCTGCACGTCCTGCACGGTCGCCTGGAGAAGGCCGTTGCGGCCGAGGACTTCGAGCGCGCGGCCACGTTGCGCGACGCGATCCGCGCCCTCGAAGCGGGCGCCCAGGCATGAGCGGCCCCGACTCCGCCTCCGGCCGCGGACTGGACTGGCTGGACGCGACCGGGCCCCATGCGGACGTGGTCCTGTCCACCCGCGTTCGGCTCGCCCGCAACCTGCAGGGCTGCGCCTTCGTTTCGCAGGCCGGAGAGGCCGGCCGGCTCGCCGTGCTGAGCCGGATCGAGGAGGCCGCCGCCCGGGCGCCGCTCCTCGAGGGCGCCGCGATGCTTCGCATGCCGGCGGTCCCCGAACGGCAGCGCCGCATCCTGCACGAGCGCCGTCTCGTCTCGCAGGAGCTCCTCGGCGCCGGCGGGGAGCCGCTGGCGGGGACGGCCGTGATCGTGCCGGCGGGCTCCACGGCGAGCCTGATGGTCAACGAGGAAGACCACCTCCGGCTGCAGGGCCTCGCGCCGGGCCTTCAGTTGATGGAGGCCTGGCGGCGCGTGGACGGCCTGGACGAGGAAATCGGCCGGACGGTGCCCCTGGCCTACCACAACGAGTTCGGATACCTGACCGCCTGTCCCACCAACGTGGGCACCGGCCTTCGGGCCTCCGCGCTCGTCCACTTGCCGGGGTTGGTCCTCACCAAGGAGATCGAGAAGGTCCTGCGGGGCGTCTCGCAGGTCGGGCTGACGTTCAGGGGCCTCTACGGCGAGGGGTCGGGCGTGGTCGGCAACTTCTTTCAGATCTCGAATCAGACCACCTTGGGCAAGAGCGAGGAAGACTTGGTCGACCACGTGGCGCGGATCGTGGACACCGTCATCCAGACCGAGCTCCAGGCGCGGCAGGTGCTGATGCGGGACGCGCGGGCGGCGACGGAAGACAAGGTCTGGCGGGCCTACGGCCTGCTCCTGCACGCCCGCAGCCTGCGGTACGAGGAACTGATGAGCCTGCTCTCCGGGGTGCGGCTGGGCGTGGCCCTGGAGCTCCTGCCCGGGCCGCTGGTCCGCCTCCAGAACAAGATCATGATCCTCGCGCAGACGGCTCACCTCGAAGACGCGGCAGGCCGGAAGCTCGCGCCGGAGGAACGGCACGCGCACCGGGCCGAATACGTTCGCACCGCCCTGGAAGCCTCGGCGGCCGCCGGGAACGGCGAAAAGGGCGGGACTTCCGGTTCGCAACCTTGAGCGCGAACTTATTCTAGGGAAGGCGCAGGCCCCGGATGGAAAGGCGCCAGCTTCGAAGATGCGGCCGACATGAAGAAATACAACTTCACCGAGCGGGTTCGGAAGGTGCTCTCGATGGCGCGCCAGGAGGCCATTCGCCTCCAGCACGACTACATCAGCACCGAACACGTCCTGCTGGGCCTCATCCGCGAAGGCGAAGGGGTCGCGGCGCACGTCCTGGGCAACCTCAACGCCAACCTGGACAAGGTGCACAAGGGCATCGAAGAGTCGGTCCGCAAGGGCAACGCCACGATCGCGCTCGGCGAGCTGCCGTACACGTCGCCGGCCAAGAAGGTCCTGGACTACGCGGTGGCGGAGGCGCACGACCTGAACCACTCGTACGTGGGCACCGAGCACCTTCTCCTGGGGTTGCTCCGGGAGTCCAAGGGGATTGCGGCCCAGGTGCTCAACGCCCAGGGCGTGTCGCTCGACGACGCCCGAGCCGAGACCTTGAAGGTGCTGGGATCGGACGTGGGTTCGGGGGGCGCCCCCGGCTCCGGAGGCGGCGTCTCCGAACTGGTGGCGGGCCCGTCGGGCGCAAAGCGGCCGGGCAAGAAGTCCCGCACGCCGGCGCTGGACCACTTCTGCCGCGACTTGACCGCCATGGCCAAGCGC
This sequence comes from Longimicrobiales bacterium, assembly GCA_958295645.1. Lineage (GTDB taxonomy): Bacteria > Gemmatimonadota > Gemmatimonadetes > Longimicrobiales > Gaopeijiaceae. Next base: position 1,068,146 of record OY282361.1, on the reverse strand, counting down.
GGGGAGCTGGACCCGATCGTGGGCCGCGCGGGCGAGCTCGAGCGGGTCGTGGAGATCCTCTGCCGCCGCAGAAAGAACAACCCGGTGCTGATCGGCGAGCCGGGCGTCGGCAAGACGGCGATCGTGGAGGGGCTCGCGCAACGGGTGGCGCAGGGCGAGGTGACCGATGTCCTGAGCTCCCACCGGGTGCTCGCGCTGGACATGGCCTCCGTCATCGCGGGCACGAAGTACCGCGGCCAGTTCGAGGAGCGCCTCAAGGCCGTGGTCAACGAGATCCAACGGCACGGCAACGTCGTGCTGTTCATCGACGAGCTGCACACGCTCGTGGGGGCCGGCGCCGCGGAGGGCGCGATCGACGCCTCCAGCATGTTGAAGCCCGCGCTGGCCCGCGGCGAGCTCCAGTGCATCGGCGCCTCGACGCTCAACGAGTACCGCAAGCACGTCGAGACGGACGGCGCGCTCGAACGCCGGTTTCAGGCGGTCGTCGTGGACCCTCCCACGGTGGAGGAGACCGTCGAGATTCTCCGCGGCCTGCGCGGCCACTACGAGGAGCACCACAAGGTCGTCATCCCCGACCCGGCGCTGGACGAGGCGGCACACTTGGCGGACCGCTACATCACCGACCGGTTCTTGCCGGACAAGGCCATCGACGTGATCGACGAAGCGGGCGCGCGCGCGCGCATCGCGGGCCAGGCGCCCCCGCCCGGCGCCGAAGCGCTCAAGCAGGAGATGTCGGAAGCCGTGAAGGCGAAGGAAGAGGCCATTCGCAGCCAGGACTTCGAGCAGGCGGCCCAGCTTCGAGACCAGGAGCGCGAGATCCGGCAGCGCATCCAGGAAGAGCAGGCGGCCTGGGAAGAGGAGCGCAAGCAGCACCGGCCCGAGCTGGCCGCGGACGACATCGCCTTCATCGTGAGCCGGTGGACGGGGATTCCAGTGGCGCGCATCCAGCAGGCGGAGACCGAGCGGCTGGTGAACATGGAGGAGGAGCTCCACAGGCGGGTCGTCGGCCAGGACGACGCCATCGCGGCCGTCTCGCGGGCGATTCGGCGGAGCCGGGCGGGCCTCAAGGATCCGGCCCGGCCGATCGGCTCATTCATCTTCTCGGGGCCCACCGGCGTCGGCAAGACGGAACTCGCGCGAACGCTGGCGGAGTTCCTGTTCGCCGACCAGGACGCCCTGATTCGGGTGGACATGAGCGAGTACATGGAAAGGTTCTCGGTGTCGCGGCTGATCGGCGCCCCGCCCGGATACGTCGGCTACAAGGACTCGGGCGCGCTCACCAAGGCGGTGCGCCGCCGGCCTTACGCGGTCGTGCTCCTCGACGAGATCGAAAAGGCCCATCCGGACGTCTTCAACGTGCTCTTGCAGGTGCTCGACGAAGGCCACCTGACCGACAACTACGGTCGCGCGATCGACTTCAAGAACACCGTGCTGATCATGACGTCGAACTTGGGCGCGCGCGCCATCTCCAAGGGCGGCCTGGGCTTCCAGAAGGCGGGGGCGGCGGCCGGCTACGAGTTCATGCGCGACAAGGTCAAGGACGAAATCGACCGCGCCTTCAATCCGGAGTTCCTGAACCGGCTCGACGACACCATCGTGTTCCACCCTCTCGGCCGCGAGGAGATCGGAAAGATCGTCCACATTCTCCTCCGGGACTTGGAGGGTCGCCTGGCCCGCGAGAAGATGTCGCTCGATCTCACGCAGGGCGCCGTGGACTTCCTGGTGGACCGGGGATACGACGAGAAGTTCGGCGCCCGTCCCTTGAAGCGGGCCATCCGGCGCTTCCTGGAGGACCCGCTCTCGGAGAAGATCTTGTTGGCCGAGTTCGAGCCGGGGGACGAGATCGCGGTCGACTTGAGCGAGGACGGCGAACGGCTTTCGCTCGGGGCCGCCTCTCCCAGCAAGACGTGACCCTCGCAATGCGATGCCGGGCCGTCGCAAACGGCCTTCGGTGGGCGCCGGCCGCCGCGGCGCTGCTCGCGGTTCCGGGGGCCGCCGCCGCGCAGTCTCCCATCGGCGAACAGCTGGTGCGGATCGACTCGGTCGGCGCGCAGGGCATGGTCAGGCTGGAGTACGGCGACGTCGTGGGCGCCGCGGGCATTCAGCCCGGTTCGCTCAACAGCTGGCTCGACATTCAGCGCGCCGTCAAGGCGTTGTGGGCGACGGGGCAGTACGAGGACGTCGCCGCCTTTCTGGACGAATCGTCGGGGCTGAACGTGCTGGTCTTCGAGGTGGAGGAACGGCCGCTCGCGCGCCTCGTGCGCATCACGGGCCTGGAGTCGCTGGGGACCGACGACGTGATCGAGGCCAGCGGCCTGGAGGAAGACGCCCCGCTCTCGCCCAACAGCGTCGAGAAGGCCAAGGGGTTCATTCGCGAGGAGCTGCGCCGCAGGGGCGTCCCCTTCGCGCGCATCGAGCAGCGAGCCGAACCCGTGCCCGGCGCCGAGGGCCGCGTCGACGTGGTGTTGGAGGTGGACGAGGGCCAGCGCGTCACCATCGCGGAGGTGGCGTTCTCCGGCAACGAGCACTTCTCCGACGAGGAGCTCCGCGACGCCATGGCCACGAAGCCCGAGGGCTTTCTGTGGTTCCGGGGAGGCGACTACGACGAGGTCGAGTTCGAGACCGACCTCCTGGAATCGTTGCCGAAGCGCTACTACGAGGCGGGCTATCTGGACTTCGAGATACTGGGCGACACGCTGATCGTGGATCCCCAGACCGGCAAGACGCGAATCGAAACGCGGGTGTCGGAGGGACCGCAGTACCACCTCGGCGAGTTCATGGTCGAAGGGGCGAAGGCGTTCGAATCCGAGGCCTTGGAGGGGTATTTCGAGCGTGGCTCGAGCGGCTTGCTGGGGATGCTGGGGATTGGCGGCCAGCGCGGCGAGGAGCGAACCGGGCAGGTGTTCAACGCGGTGGAGTTCGAGGAAGGGGCCCAGCGCGTCAAGGAACTCTACACCAACCAGGGCTATCTGTACGCCCTCGTGGAGCCGGTCTGGGAGAAGACCGGGGAGGACGAGAGCGGGAATCCCCAGGTTCGGGCGACATGGCGCGTTCAGGAGAGGTCGCAGGCCTACATCAACAAAGTCGTGATCGCAGGCAACGACTTCACCTACGATCGCGTCATCCGCGAGAAGATATTCCTGTTGCCGGGCGACGTCTACAGCCAGGCGCTGTTGCTGCAGTCGTTCCAGAACGTCCAGTCGCTGGGTTTCTTCGAGACGCCCATGACGCCTCCCGAGATCCTCCCGCAAGAAACGGGCGACGTGAACATCGTGTTCACCGTGAAGGAGAAGCAGACGGGCTCGATTCAGTTCGGAACCGCGGTCGGCGGCGGCGTCGGGCTTTCCGGCTTTCTCGGCTACGACCAGCCCAACCTGTTCGGCCAAGCCAAGGCGGGAAGCGTCCGCTGGGACTTCGGGCGCTACATCCAGAGCTTCACCCTCAGCGCCAGCGACCCCGCGCTCTTCCAGTCCACGGTGAGCGGCTCCATCTCGCTCTTCAATTCCACGGACCGCTTCTTCCAGTTCCAGACGGGCCGGCGGCGGCGCGCGGGATTCACGACCCGGTTCGGGGTACCGTTTCCAGGCTCGTTGCGGACGCGAGTGTTCTTCGGCTATGCGCTCTCCCGCACGAGCTACGAGCTGTTCCGGGACGTGGACGACGAGTCCTTGTTCGGGCTGCCGCCGGGCACGCTCAGTTCGTTCTCGGTCGGCGTGACGCGCCGGACGCTCAACCATCCGCTCTTCCCGACTTCGGGCTCGCTCCAGTCCTGGACGACCGAGCTGAACGGCGGACCGCTGGGCGGGGCCGGGGACTTCGTGAAGAACACCGTCGAGGCTCAGTGGATCGTGCCCATCGGGGGCTTGGGAGGGGACGGCATGTCGCCCGGCGGAGTCCAGTTCGCCTTGTCGGCCGGGTTGCGCGGCGGTGCGCTGTTCGGGGACGCCTCGCGCTTTCCGTTCGAGTCGTTCTGGCTCGGCGGGGTCCAGTTCGGCCAGCCGCTCCGCGGGTACGAGGAGACGACGATCACCCCGCGCGGCTACTTCGAGCGGCGCGATCGGAACGTGGCCCAGATCGCCCGCCTCGGCGACGCGTATTTTTCCGGAACGGCCGAGGTAAAGGCGGTGATCAACGCGAACATCGGCGTTGCCGCCTTCTTCGACGCGGGCAATCTCTGGGACGATCCGCGGGACTTCAATTCCTCGAAGCTCTACCGCGGCGCGGGCTTCGGCGTCCAGCTGGTGACGCCGTTCGGCCCCATCGGCCTCGACTACGCCTACGGCTTCGACAAAGACGTTCCCGGATGGCAACTGCACTTCAAGATGGGACCGAACTTCTGACGCGCGCGGGCATGAGGCGAAGCGCCTGCGCCATTGTTGGAAGTTGCCGCACAAGGCGATATTAACAACGACTTCGCGCGTCCCCGTCCTCCGGGGCCGGCGGAGCCGACAAGAACTCAACCGGAGATCAGGGAATCATGCGTGGTTCGTCCGTGAGCATTGCAGCGGCCTTGGCGCTGGCTGCCGCCGTTTCGCTGGAAGCGCAGCCGACGAAGGTGGGCTACGTCAATTCGGAAGCCGTCTTGGCCGAGTTCGCTCTTGCCCAAGACGCCCAGAACGCCTTGCAAGCGAGCTTGCGAGGCTACGACCTGGAGATACAGGAGCTGGAGGAAAGCCTGCGGACGGGCGCCGAGGAATTCCGCCAGAAGCAGCTGACCATGACGCCGGAAGCGCGCCAGGCTCGCGAGCAGGAGCTGCTCAACCAGGAGCAGGCGCTGCAACAGCGGCGGGCGGACCTCAACACCCAAGCCCAGCAACGCCAAGTCGATCTGTTCCAGCCGGTGATGGACGCGATCAAGGAGGTCATCGAGGAGATACGGGTCGAGGGGAACTACGCCATGATCCTGGACGTGGCCTCCCGGGCGATCATCACGGCCGATCCGTCGCTCGATCTGACCCAGGAGGTCGTCAGCCGGCTTCAGACGGGCGGCAGCGCTGGTCCGGGAGGGCGGTGACCGGCCTTCGCATCCGCCACGCGGCATTGCGCGGAACTGGCGGCGGGCCTTGACCGAAGGCGCCCTGACGCTGGACGAGGCGGCGCGCGCGACGGGAGGGCGCGTCGTCGGGGACGGCGGGGCGGCCTTCACGAAAATCGCCCCGGTGCGCGACGCCGGCGAGGACGAGTTGGCCTTCCTGGCCAACCGCCGCTACGTGCGGGACTTGGCGGGATGCCGGGCGCGGGCACTGCTGGCGGCCGATGCCCTGGCGACGGTGGAGCAGGGACCGCGCGACCGGTTGCTGGTCGGCGATCCCTATCGCGCGCTCGGGGAGTTGCTGCGGCTCCTTCATCCCGAATCGCCGGGCGGCGGCAAGCCGGGCGTTCACCCGTCCGCTGTCGTGGACCCGTCGGCCGTCGTGGATCCGTCGGCCAGCGTCGGACCCGGGGCGGTCGTCGGCCAGGGCGCAAGGATTGGCGAGCGGGCCTCCGTCGGGGCCAACTGCGTGGTTGGGGAGGACGTGGCCATCGGCCCGGAGACCGTGCTCTTTCCGAACACGACCCTCTACCCCGGGAGCGTCCTGGGCGCGCGCGTGATCGTCCACTCGGGAACGCGGATCGGCGTGGACGGTTTCGGCTACGCCACGGTGGACGGCCAGCACGTGAAGGTTCCTCAGGTGGGCGGCTGCGTCGTCGAGGACGACGTGGAGATCGGCGCCAACTGCACGATCGACCGGGGTTCGATCGGCCAGACCGTGATCGGCGCCGGCAGCAAGCTGGACAATCTCGTGCACGTGGCGCACAACGTGGTGATCGGCCCGGGCTCGCTCCTCGTGGCGCAAGTGGGCGTGGCCGGTTCCACCCGCACGGGGCCGGGCGTGGCGATGGGCGGCCAAGCCGGTCTGATCGGCCACATCGAGATCGGCGCGGGCGCCCGCATCGGCGCGCAGGCCGGCGTCATCGGCGACGTGGGCCCCGGCGAGGTCGTTTCCGGCTATCCGGCGCGCGATCACAAGAGCTACTTGCGGGCCATGGCGCGGCTGATGCGGCTGCCGGAGCTGGCGAAGCGGGTGGGCAGGCTCGAAGAGCGGGAACGGCGCTCGGGCGACGATGCGGGAGGACGGAAGGAACCCGGCCGGTAACCGTTGCCGGGCAGAGGCAATCAAGACGTATCCGAACTGGGAAGAGCTGATGAAGCCTGTCCTGGCGCCAGGTGAGGCAACCGGAGTCGAAGTCAGGCGGACCACCTACTGACGTCGCGGGAAGGCGTCGTTCGGCGGCAGACCGGGCCGCTACTGTTAGCTTTCGATGTTTGCCCGGACGATTCGCCGGCGTGATTCGTCGCCCCCACGGGTCACCAACCCCATTCCAACGGTTCCGCCGATGGCCGCAGAGCGCCAGCAGACTCTCGCGAGCGAAGTCGCGCTCGAAGGGATCGGCGTTCACTCGGGCCAGCGAAGCGCGCTTCGCATCAAGCCGGCGGCGGAGTCTTTCGGCGTGCGGTTTCTGCGCGCGGACCTGCCGGGGACGCCCGAGGTGCCCGCCCGGCTGGAGTACGTGACCCGCACGGAACTTGGCACGACGCTGGGGCGGGGCGACGCCGAGATCATGACCGTGGAGCACGTGCTCGCGGCCCTGGCCTCGCTTGAAGTCGACAACGCGCTCATCGAGTTGGACGGACCCGAGCCTCCGATTCTGGACGGGAGCTTCGCGCCCTACGTCGCGGCGGTGACCGAAGCAGGCTTGGCGGTGCAGCGCGCTCCGGCCTCCGTGATCAGGCTGTCCGCGCCCGTCACGGCAGGCGACGAGCGAAGCGGCTCCTACGTGGCCGTGCCGGATCCGCGCTTCCGGGTCTCGGCGACGATCGACTATCCCCATCCCGTCATCCGCCGTCAATACGGCTCCTACTGCGCCACCGGGAACCATTTCGCGCAGGATCTGGCCGGGGCGCGCACCTTCGGGTTCAAGGCCGACGCGGAGGCGCTGCACGCGCGCGGGCGGGCGCTGGGCGCTTCGCTGGACAACACGGTCGTTCTCGACGACAGCGGGATCCTGAACGACGAACTCCGGTTCGCCGACGAGTTCGTGCGCCACAAGGCGGGCGACATCGTGGGCGACATGGCCCTGCTGGGGGGCCGCTTTCGCGGACACGTGGTGGCCGAAAGGCCGAGCCACACGGGCAACGTCAAGCTGGCGGCGGCGATCAGCGAAGCCGGCTCCGGCGCCCGGGGCGCGATCTCGATCGGGCGCATCATGGAGCATCTGCCGCACCGGTACCCGATGCTGCTGGTGGACCGCGTGCTGGAGTTCGAGTCGCGCAAGCGCATCGTGGGGCTCAAGAACGTGACGATCAACGAACCGTTCTTCGGCGGCCACTTTCCGGAGCACCCGATCATGCCGGGCGTCCTCGTCATCGAAGCGATGGGGCAGGTGGGGGGACTGCTTCTGATGGACGCGGTCGACGACCCGGAGGGCAAGGTGGTCTACTTCATGTCGCTCGACAACGTCAAGTGGCGCCGTCCGGTGGTGCCCGGCGACCAGCTCGTCTTCGAGCTGGAGATGGTCCACTTCCGGCGGCAGGTCTGCAAGATGCGCGGCACCGGCACCGTGGACGGACAGGTGGTCGCCCAAGCGGAGATGACCGCCAGGATCGTGGACAAGTGAGGCGGGGATCGCTCTTGCAGGAGACGGCGACCAGCGTGCACGAGACGGCGGTCGTGGACTCGGAGGCGGAGCTGGCGGCCGGAGTCGAGGTGGGACCGTTCGCCGTGATCGGCCCCGGGGTTCGCGTCGGCGCCCACACGAAGATCGGCCCGCGCGCCTACGTCGAGCGCAACACGACGATCGGCACGAACTGCTTCGTCGCCAACGGCGCGGTGCTCGGCAGCGACCCGCAGGACCTCAAGTTCAAGGGCGAGGAGACGTTCCTGGAGGTCGGCGACCGCACGGTGATCCGGGAGTTCGCCACGCTCAACCGGGGAACCGCGGCCTCGGGCCGCACCGTGGTCGGCTCGGACTGCCTCTTGATGGCGTACTGCCACATCGCGCACGACTGCGAGCTCGGCAATCACGTGATCGTCTCGAACGCGACCAACATGGCGGGCCACGTGAGCATCGCCGACGGAGCGATCGTCAGCGGACTGGTGGCCATCCATCAGTTCGTGCGGATCGGGGCGTACGCGTTCGTGGGCGGCGGGTCGCGCGTGCCGCAGGACGTTCCGCCGTATTGCAGCGTGGTGGGCAATCCGTCGCCGAAGCTGTACGGGCTGAACAGCGTGGGCCTCAAGCGCAAGGGGTTTCCGCCGGACGTGCGGCGGCGCCTCAAGAAGGCGTACCGGCTGCTCTTCCAATCCGGAGGGAGCCCGGCCCAGGGCATCGCGGCGGCCGAAGCCGATCCGGACTTGGCTTGCCCGGAGGTGCGGTACTTCCTCGACTTCGTGCGCAACAGCGAGAGAGGGATCACGTCGTGAGGCCGTGCCCGGCTTGAGCCCTCCAGCGATCGCCGTCGTGGGCGTCGGCGCTTTGGGCCGGCACCACGCCCGCGTGATCCGCGACCTCGAAGGCGTTTCGCTGTCCGGGATCTTCGACGCGGACGCGGCGCGCAACCGCAAGATCGGCGACGACTTGGGCGTGCGGGCGTGCTCGTCTCTGGAGGAGGCGCTGTCCGGCAGCGACGCGGTCGTCGTGGCCACGTCCACGAACGCGCACGAGGAGGTGGCCTGCGCGGCGATCGACAGGGGCCTGCACGTGTTGGTCGAGAAGCCGATGGCGGACTCGCTGGCGAGCGCGGACCGCATCGTGAACGCCGCCGAGAAGCGGGGCGTGATCGTCCAGGCGGGTCACGTCGAGCGGTTCAATCCGGCCGTGGTCGCGGCGAGGCCGTACTTGGACCAACCGCTCTTCCTGGAGTCTCATCGCCTAGCCCGCTTCACTCCCCGTTCCTTGGAAGTCGCGGTGGTGCTGGACCTCATGATCCACGATCTCGACTTGGTGAGCACGCTGACGGGCCGCGCCGAAGCCAGCGTGCTGGCCGCCGGAGCCGCCGTGCTCTCCCCGCACGCGGACGTGGCGCACGCGCGGGTGAGCTTCGAGGGAGGCGCGGTCGCCAATCTGACGGCCAGCAGGATCTCCCAGCGCCGGGTGCGCAAGCTGCGCGTCTGGCAACCGTCCGGGTACCTGTCGCTGGACTTGGCGGCGGGCGACGGGCACTTCTACCGCCTCAAGGACGGCGCCACCGCGCTCGGCGAGCGTCCTCGCATGGAGCCGGCGGGCCCGGAAGGGCTGGAATCGGTGGTGGAGCGCATTCCCATTCGCGGCAACGGCACGGAGCCCCTGGCCGCGGAACTGGCTTCGTTTCGCGACGCGGTCTGCGGCCGGGCGCCGCCCGCCGTCAGCGGAACCGACGGGCGCAAGGCCCTCGAACTGTCCCTGGCGGTCGAACAGCAGATCAAGGAACATGTCGCTCATACGCGCTCGGCAGCGTCGTAAGCGGGAGTGGATCGACGTCAAGAAGGGGGCGCCGCCTTGGAAGCTCGGCGCTCTCCTCGTGCTGATTCTCGTGCTCGCGTGGTATCTCGGGCGGGCCTTCTGACGGGTTGACTGGGTGGGCGCCTCCGGCGTGCCGCCCGGCTCCGGGCCGTTGCGGCGGGTCATGATCCTGGCGGGAGAGGCGTCGGGGGACGCGCACGGCGCTCTCGTCGCCGCCGAGATTCGCCGCAGATGGCCCGCCGTCGAGATGACGGGCTTGGGGGGCGAGAGGTTGGAGGCCGCCGGCGTCGATCTGCTGCGGAGGCTGGACGAGCTCGCCGTGATGGGATTTGCGGAGGTGGTGGCGCGGCTGGGCTTCTTTCGGCGGCTGGAGGCCGAGATCAAGCAGCGGCTGGCCGGCGGCGGCTTCGACGTGGTGATCGCGGTGGACTACCCGGGGCTGAACCTGCGGGTCGCCGCCGCGGCCGCTCGCCTCGGGGTGCCCGTGCTCTACTACATCGGGCCGCAGGTGTGGGCCTGGAAGCCGGGGCGCGCGCGGCGGCTCTCGCGGACCGCGGACCGGATCGCGCTGATCCTGCCGTTCGAGGCGCCGCTGTACGAACGCCACGGGGGACGGGCGGTCTTCGTCGGACATCCGTTGCTGGACAGGCCGCCCCGCGAGGATCCGGACGGACTGGCGCAGGCGCTGGGTCTGGATCGGGCGCGTCCCGTTCTGGCGCTGTTCCCGGGCTCGCGGGAGCAGGAACTCGCCCGGCACGCGGGGCCGTTCGTGGCCGCGGCGCGGGCGTTGCAGGAGCGGGTTGCGGGGCTGCAGGTGGTGGTGGGCAAGGCGCGGTCGCTGGGGGGGGGCGCGTACGGGCGGTTTCCGTTCCCGCGCACCGAAGACGGGGCGTCGTTGCGGGCGTTGGCCACGGCGGGGCTGGTCAAGTCGGGGACCAGCACGCTGGAGGCGGCGCTCTCGGGGATGCCGTTCGTGGCCGCGTACGTGGCGCATCCGGCGTCGTATTGGCTGGCCCGGCGGCTGGTGCGCGTGCCGCACTTCTGCCTGGCGAACTTGGTCGCGGGCGACCGGGTCGTGCCGGAGTTCGCGCAGCAGGAAGCCAGCCCTTCCGCGCTGGCCTCCGCGCTGGAGCCGCTTCTGGACGCCGGGTCGGCGGCGCGCCGCGAGATGGTGGCCGGGCTGGCGTCGGTGCGAGCGGCGCTCGGGGAACCGGGGGCCTCCGCGAAGGTGGCGGATCTGGCCGAGGGCGTGGTGGCGGAGGCGGCGACGCGAAGAGGCGCGTCCTGAACATGCGCGGCGCGATCGAGGCCGCGCAGAGCGCCTGGGGCGGGGACCGGGCGAGCCGGCCGGCGAAGCGATGGCTGGGACCGTTGCTGGCGCCGGCCGAATGCGCGTTTCGGTGCGGCGTGGGCGCGAGGAACGCCTGGTACGACCGGAGACGCCCGCCCGCCGCGCCCATGCCCGTGGTGTCGGTGGGCAATCTGGTGGCCGGAGGGGCGGGGAAGACGCCCGTGGTGCGCTGGATCGGAGACTGGCTGGCCAGGGCCGGGGTTCGCGCGGCGGTGATCAGCCGGGGCTACGCCGACGAGGCTGCGCTGCACCGGCGGTGGTCGGGCCGGGATGCCGTCTTTGCCGGACGGGACCGGCGGGCCGCGGTGTCGGCGGCTCACGCGCGTGGCCATCGGATCGCGTTGCTGGACGACGGCTTCCAGCACCGGCGTCTGGCGCGGGCGCTGGACGTGGTGCTGGTCGCGGCGGAGGACCCGCTGCGCGTGAGGATGCTCCCCAGGGGTCCGTACCGCGAGCCCCTGCGTTCCCTTCGGCGGGCCACCCATGTTCTCGTGACCCGCCGGACGGCGGGAGCCGGCGCGGCACGGGCTTGGCGCGAACTGCTGGCGCGGGTGGCGCCCGGAATTCCCTCGGCCGACGTGCGCATGGAAATGGGACCATGGACGGATCTCGCCGGACGGCCTGCCGACCCGCCCTCGGGAGAGGTGATGGCGGTGTGCTCGGTCGCCCGGCCCGGCGCCTTCGCGGCGGGGTTGCAGGCCCTGCTGGGCGGCGCTCGTCTGGAACTGGCGGCCTTCCCCGACCATCACGACTTCACGGCCGACGACGTGGCGGCGTTGCGGGCGCGGCGGGCGGGCAGGGCGTTCGTGTGCACCGAGAAGGACGCCGTCAAGCTGGCAGGCTGGCAGGCGGAGTTCCCCGGCGCGCGAGCGGTGGGCCTTCGCGTGGCCGGGCCCCTGCCTGCGGCGCTCGCCGGGGCCTTGCGGCAGGTGGCGGGGGAGCGGTGGAGCGAGTCGGCGCCGCGCTCGTCGCGGGAGCCGCCTGCGGGCGCGTCGGAGCGAGCTGCGGGGGCCGCGTGCGAATCTGCTTAGTGGCGGTGGGCAAGCCGGGCCTCCTGGCCGCCCCGGTTCGCGAATACGAACGACGGGCGGCGCGGTATTGGCGCTTCGAGGCGGTCGAGGCGCCGCAGGGCCGCGGGAAGACGGCCCGCGAAGTCCTCGCTCGCGAGGAGGACGGCATCCGGGCGAAGCTGCGGCCGCGATACCTGCGCGTGGCGGTCTCGCGCGAGGGCGACCCCTCTTCGTCCGCCGAGCTGGCCCGATGGTTGGAGCGTGTCGCCACGGGGCCGGAGCAGGGCGTCCATTTCGTCGTCGGGGGCGCCTACGGACTGTCGGAGCCGTTGCGGGCCGACTGCGAGCGGGCGCTGTCCCTCTCGGCCTTCACGTTGCCGCACGACTTCGCTCGGCTGGTGCTCGCCGAGCAGCTCTACCGGGCCGGCGCCATCCTCAAGAACGAGCCCTATCACAAGGGGCCGCGATGAACGGGCGCTGTCCGCGGCAGGTCCCTGCGAGCCGGAGAGGCCGCGATGAACGAGCGCGGGCCGCGTCGAAGCGGAGGGCGCCGCGGTGAACCAGCCTCCCTGGTTCGGCGAGTGGTTCGGGCGCGAATACTTGGCGTTGTATCCCCATCGCGACCGCGAGGAGGCTCGCCGCGCGGTCAAGCTCCTCGAGGTGGCGGTGCCGGCGGATTCGCGCGCCCGCGTCCTGGACCTCGCCTGCGGCGCCGGACGGCACCTGGCCGAACTCCGTCGCAGCGGACACCAGGCCACCGGACTGGATCTCTCGCTGCCGATGCTGGAGGCGGCCCGGACGACCGCCCCGGAAGCCGCCTTGGTCCGCGGCGACATGCGGCGCCTTCCCTTCGGCACGGGAGCGTTCGACGTCGTCACCTCCTACTTCACCTCGTTCGGCTACTTCGACGACGAAGCGGACGACCGGCGGGTGCTCGAAGAAGTCCGCCGGGTCGTCGGAAGCGGCGGCGTCTTCCTGCTCGACTTCCTGAACGCGGCCTACGTGGCGGCCAATCTCAAGACCGACGACGAGACGATCGTCGCCGACCGCGTGGTGACGCAGCGAAGGCGCCTGGTGGACGGCGGGCGCATCGTCGAGAAGCGCATCACGATCGCGCCGGAAGCAGGGGCGCCCGGGCGCGACTTCGTGGAACGCGTGCGCCTGCACCAGCCCCGCGACCTGGAGAGGATGCTGGAGGCGGCGGGCCTGCGCCCCCGCTTCAAGTTCGGCGGCTACGACCAAGCCGCGTTCTCGCCCGAGTCGCCGCGGTGCATCCTGATCGCGGCGGCGGCCTGATGCGCTTCGTCCCCCGGCCGCTGGGCGGTTCGCAGCTGGTTCGCGACTACTTGGCGGGCGCCGGCGCGGCCCGCGACTTCTACTTCGGCTCGCCCTCGGAGCCGGCGTCCTACCTGAAGAAGGCGAGGACGTTGGACGAGGGCGGGGGAGTGAAGCGGCTGGCCCGTGCGGCGCCCCTGATCCGGCCCGTGGGCGAAGCCGCGCGGCAAAGGCTCCGCGAGGTCGTGGACGGGGGAGGCTACTTCGTCACGACGGGACAGCAGCCGGCGCTCTTCGGCGGGCCGCTCTACGGCCTCTACAAGGCGCTCTCGGCCGAGCGGTTGGCCGAGGAGTTGGCGGACGCGACCGGCAAGCCGGTGATGCCGCTGTTCTGGGTGGCCTCCGACGATCACGACTGGAACGAAGCCGCCCGCGCCCATTTCGTCGACGGCGCCAACCAGATGCACCGCCTGTCCCTCGAGGGCGTGCCCGGCGAGGGTCGTTCTTCGCTGGCGAGGATTCCCCTGGGAACGGGCGTCGAGGCCCTGGTGGACCAGATTGCTGGTCTCTCCCCGCGAAACGACTTCTCCGCCGACATGCTGGCCCTGCTGCGGCGCACGCACCATGCCAAGGCCACCATGGCCACGGCCTTCGCGGACCTCCTGGCCAGCCTGCTGGAGGACGCGCCCCTCGGCTTCGTCGACGCGGCGGACCCCGCCGTGAGGGAAGCGGCCCTGCCCCTGCTGCGGGCCGAGACGGAGAACCCCGGCCGCAGCGCGTCGGCGCTGGCCGGGACCGCCGCCCGGCTGAAGCGAGCGGGATACGCCTTGCAAGTCCCCTTGATCGACGGCGCGCTCAACGTGTTCCTGCACACGCCCGAGGGCCGAGACCGCCTGCAGAGCGCCGCCGGGGGATTCAGGTTGCGCCGCTCCGGCCAGAAGCTGTCCGCCCGCCAAGTTCGCGACCTCCTTGAGAGTCCGGACTTCCCGGCCTCGCCCAACGTGCTGCTTCGCCCGGTGGTCGAGAGCTTCCTTCTGCCGACCCTGGCCTACGTCGGCGGCCCGGCGGAGCTGGCGTACTTCGGGCAGCTGGGCGAACTGTTCCGCCTGCATGGGATCGAGCCGCCCGTGGCCGCCCCGCGCGTCTCGCTGCTCGTGGTGGAGCGCAAGGTCGAGCGGGTGCTGGAGAAGTTCCGCCTGTCGGCTGCCGAGGTGCAGGACGGGGCGGGCGCGGCGAGCCGTCTCGCCCGCGAGGGAATGCCCGGCGCGGTGAGCGAGCCGATCCACGGTTGGCGCAAGGCGGCCGCGTCCCAGGCCGACGAGCTGGCCGCCGCGGTGAGCGACATCGACCCCACGTTGCACGGAGCGGTCGAGGGCGCCAGGAACGCCAGCCTGTCGGCGCTCCAGACGCTGGAGACGAAGATCGCGCGGGCCGTGAAGCGCAAGAACGCGACCGTGCTGGCCCAGATCGAGAAGGCCCACGTCAACCTTTGGCCCGGCGGCAAGGCGCAGGAACGCGTCCTGGGGCCTCTGCAATACGCCATGCGCTACGGACGCGGCTTCGCCCGGGAAGCCCGAGAGGCCGTCCGTGGCACTTGGCGGCGCTGACGGGTATGTTCTACGTCCGCGAATACGGGACCCTCTAGACGAATCGGAAACGGTAAGGATTAGAGGCATGAAGACCGGGGCCGACCATCGCTTTGGGGACGCCGCCGCCGTTCTGTTGCTGGCGGCGGCCGTCCACCTGTCCCCGCTCGGCAGCGGAGTCGTCGAGCCGCTCGAGGCGCAAGTTGCCGTGGACAGCGCCGGAGTGGAGATCGTTCAAGCAGGCCCGGCGGAGGACGGCTGGGAAGTCGCAGGACAATGCGTGGTGCTCGGAGACGTGCCGTCGTTGCAGATCGGATCGCTGGCGGGCGAAGAGAGCGCGTTGCAGGAGGTCGATCTGGGCGTGGAGTACGTGCAGAAGTACGATCTCTCCGAGGTCTGCGAGGCGCTGTAACCTGAAACGACGCCGCGCGGCCGCCAGCGCGCCACCGCGGAGTCGTTACCCCGCTTCGCCCGAGATTTCGTAGTTTCCTTCCATGTTCTGGCAACTGATCATCGTCGCGGTCGTGCTGATTCCGATCTTGGCCATCGTGCTGGACTCCCAGTTCGGGAGGGCCATCGCGCGCCGGATGGAGCGGCCGAAGCTCGGCGCCGGGGAAGAGGGAGGCGGCCACGAGCGGGTGACGGTCCTGGAGGCGGAGGTGGATCGCCTGGGGCGTGAAGTGGAGCGGCTCGACGAGGAGAGCCAGTTCCTGCAGAAGCTGCTCGCGAGCCGAACCAGCGACGACGGGGCTGCGACCGGCGGAGACCGGCGGAGGACGCCAAGCGGACCCAAGGAGACCTGACCTTGGCGGCCCGGCGCGTGGCCTTCGGCATCGTCGTCAGCCGGATGCTGGGGATCGTGCGCGAGCAGGTTCTCGCCTTCTATTTCGGAGGCGGCGCGCTGGCGGACGCTTGGGCGGCGGCGACCCGCATTCCCGGCGCTCTGCAGAGTCTGCTCGGCGAGGGGACGCTGAGCGCTTCGTTCGTTCCGGTCTACGCTCGCCTGCTGCAGCAGGGCAGGGAGGACGAGGCGGCGCGCGTGGCCCGGTCCGTGCTCGGCCTTCTGGCGGCCGCTGCGGGACTTCTGGCGCTGGTGGGATACCTGGCGGCCCCCTGGCTGGTCGCGTTGTTCGTTTCCGACTTCGACGAGTACAGGGCAGGGGTCACCACGACGCTGCTGCGGCTGTTCTTCCCCATGTCGGCCGTGCTGATCCTGTCCGCCTGGACGCTGGGCATCCTGAACAGCCACGGCCGCTTCTTCACGGCCTACGTGGCGCCGGCGCTTTGGAACGTGGCCATCGTCGCGGCGGTGGTCGCGGCGGCCGCCTCGGGCCTGCTCGGCGTGGACTTGATGATCGCGATGGCCTGGGGCGCGGTGGCCGGCGGCGTGCTTCAGTTCGCGTTTCAGTTGCCGTTCGTGGTTCGGCATCTGCGGGGCGCGGCTCCGGGCGGGCGTCGCCTGCGGCCGGAGACCCGGACGGTGGTGTCCAACTTCTTTCCCGCCGTCGCGGCCCGTGGAGCGGCCAACATCAGCGGCCTGATCGACACGCGGCTCGCCTCGGCGCTCCTGCCGGGCGCCGTCGCGCACCTGAGGTACGCGACCACCCTCTACCTGGTTCCGATCGCGCTCTTCGTGCACTCCGTGACGGCGGCGGCGCTGCCGGACTTGGCGCGCGACCGGGTGGCGGGCCTCGAGGCCGTTCGCGAGCGAACCGAGCGGGCGATCCGCACGGCCATGTTCGGGCTCGTGGCGGCCTCCGTGGGATTCCTCCTCTTTCGCGAGGAGGTCATGACGGCCGTGTACGTGTTGGGCGGCGAGTTCGGGCGCAACGAGGCGACCGCCGCCGGCTGGGTGCTGGCCGCCTACGCCGCCGGCCTGCCCGCCACCGGCATGTCGCGCGTCCTGGCGGCCTCGTTTCACGGGCTCGGCGACACCCGCACCCCGGCGCGGATCGCGCTGCTCGCGGTGGCGGTCGGCGCGCTGGCCGGCCTGGGCCTGATGTTTCCGTTCGACAACTTCACGGTCGGCTCCTACGGACTGGGCGCGGCCGGCTTGGCGCTGGGATCGGCGGTCGCTCGATGGCTGGAGCTGGCGCTGCTGCGCGCCCGGCTTGCGCGCCGCTTGGGAGGCGTGTCGCTCTGGAGTTCCGGCGCCGCCGGCGTGCTGGTCGCGGCCGGCGCCGGAGCGGCGGCGGGACTGGGCGTCCAGGCCCTGTTCCAGCAGGAGGCGCTGTTCCGGCAGGGTCCGGCCCTGGCCGTCCTGCTCGCCTACGCGATCGCCTGCCTCGGGACGGGAGAGGCGCTGGGCTCGTCCCCCTTCCGCTTGCGAGCCCGTGCCCAGGCGCTGTTCGCCCGCCGCCGGGATCGCGACCGCTAGAATGGCGCCGCGCGAACAGGAGACCGGCATCCCGTTCGAGCCTGCGTCCGCGAGTCGCCTCCCGGCCAAGCCGGGCGTCTACCTCTTCAAGAGCCGCGACGGGGAAATCCTCTACGCCGGCAAGGCGAAGCACCTTCGCGCCCGCGTCCGTTCCTACCTGGGCACGGGCCTCGGCGTGAAGACGCGCGAGCTGGTTCGCCGCACGCAGTCGGTGGAGACGCTCGTGGTGGGCTCGGAGGCGGAAGCGCTGATCCTGGAAGCCAACCTCATCAAGGAGCACCAGCCCCGGTTCAACATCCACCTCCGGGACGACAAGAAGTATCCGTACGTCAAGGTCACGGTCGGCGAGCGCTTTCCCAGGGCCTACCTGACGCGGCGCCTGCGCCGGGACGGCGCCAAGTACTTCGGGCCGTTCGTGGCGGTGGGCCGGGTGAGGCTGGCGCTGGACCTCCTGAAGAAGACCTGCGGCGTGCGCTCCTGCAGGTACGACCTGCCGGCCGAGACCCCCGCGCGGCCCTGCTTGGACTACGACATCGGCCGGTGCCACGCGCCGTGCGCGGGGAAGCAGTCCGAAGCCGACTACCGGAGCATGATCGCCGAGCTGCTCCGCGTCCTCGCGGGCGACGTGGCCGAGTTTCAAGCAAAAGTTGAAGATGAGATGCGCAAGGCATCGTCCTGCATGGAGTTCGAGCGAGCTGCGCAGTATCGAGACGTCCTAGCGGGACTGAACGGACTCGCCGAGCAGCAACGAGTGCAGGCCCCCGGCGGCGGCGACCAGGACGTCGTGGGCTTGGCCCGGGACGGCGCACGCGCCGCGGCCGTCAAGCTCCGCATCCGCGGCGGCGTGATGAGCGGACGCGACGCGCACTTCTTGGCCGCGGAGGCGGGCGACGCCGACGAGGCGCTGGTCGCCCGCTACTGCTCGCACGCCTATCTGGCCAGCGGAGCGGCCGGGCTGGACGATCTGCCGCGCGAGGTGCTCCTGCCCGCCGCCTTCCCGGACATGGAACTGCTCGCGCAGGTGCTGACGCGCAAGTCGGGCAGGCGAGTGCGGGCGCGCACGCCCAAGCGCGGCGCCAAGGCGAGGCTCGTGGAACTGGCCGTAGCCAACGCTCGCCATGCGCTGGAAGACGCCGTGCGCACCGGCGGGCTCTCTCCACCGGCGAGGGCGGGCGACACGCTGTACGAACTCCAGGACTGCTTGGGCTTGAAGGTCGTTCCCCGCTTCATTGCCTGCTTCGACGTGTCGCATACCCAGGGAGCCGAGACGGTGGCCGCCGTGGCGACGTTCAGGAACGGGGAGCCCCACCGCGCCGGATACCGGCGAATGAGGATTCGGGGCGGACCCGGCAACGACGACTGCCGGTCCATGGCCGAGGCCGTTCGCCGCTACTTCGCCCGGGCGGCCAACGCCCAGGCCCGGCTTCCCGATCTTGTGGTGGTCGACGGAGGCCGGGGCCAGCTCGGCGCCGCCCAAGCCGCGGCCGCCGAGTCCGGCGAGACCGGGGTCGCCTGGGCCGCGCTCGCCAAGAAGGAAGAGGTCGTGTACCTGCCGGGGCGGGGTCCCGGCGTCCGCATCCCGCCGACGGCTCCAGCGCTCTACCTCCTGCAGCGGGTCCGGGACGAGGCGCACCGGGTCGCTGTCGGCTACAACCGGGCGTTGCGGTCCCGGCGCACTCTGCGTTCGGAACTCGCCGAAATCCCCGGGGTCGGCCCAAAGCGGCAGCAGGCGCTGCTCTCGCGCTTCGGTTCGGTGCGGGGCGTTCGGAACGCCACGGCCGAGGAGATCGGGCGCATCCCGGGGTTCAGCGAGGTCGCGGGGGTTCGCATCCTGTCCTTCTTGAACGGAGCGTCCTCCTGACCGCAGGCCGCCTGCCCGTGGATGCCGGGAACTAGGAGGCTGGCTCGCTGGGCCATGCGCGAGGGTTGCGCCCGCCCGTCGGGCGCCGGGCGCCAGGACGATTCGCCTCTCTTTTGACCTGCGCGGGGCTGGCCAATATATTTCGGATTGGCTTTTGCTGGGATCCCGCGGCGCTCGAATGCTTGTCGGCGGGAGGTCCGGCCCAACCCAATCAGGAGGACTGCGTGAACAAGGTTCGGTTCGGCTTCATCGCGGCGCTGGCAGGCGTTCTGGCAATGGGCGGGTGCGCCTCGGGCTCCGGGGGCGGCGGCGGCTCGGGAGGCGGCGCCGCCATGGATGGATTCCCCCCCAGGGACAACACGCACACGAGAACGGCTCAGTTCGCGTTGCTGCAGGCGGGCGAGGCCGCGGACGGGGGCGAGGCCCGCTACCGGGAGGCGCTGGCGGCGGCCACGACGTCGATCATGCAGGAACCGACGAACCCGATGGGGTACATGCTCGCCGGACAGGCGCAAATCGGCCTGGACGACTACGTCGGGGCGGACACGCTCTTCGTCAAGGCCCTCGAGCTGTACCCGGCCTACTCGGAAGACGTTCGCATCGAACGCGAGGCCGCCTGGATCGACGCGTTCAACAGCGCCATCGAGCCCTTGGACGCCGGCGACGCCGCGGTAGGCATCCCCCTCTTGGAGAAGGCGGAGCTGATCTTCCCCGGCCAGCGGCCCGAAGCCCTCATCAACCTGGGCATGAGCTACAACATGGAGGGCCGTACCGAGGACGCCGTCGAAGCCTTCGGCCTGGCGCTCGGCATCATCCGCAACCCCAGAATGGAGGACGCGGACAGCGCCATGCTGGCGAGCTGGGCCGAGAGGGAGATGAGCGTTTCCTTCAACAGGGCCCAACTGCTGAGCCAAACGGAGCGCTACGACGACGCCGTGGCCGAGTACGAGACCTACTTGGCTTCGCATCCCGGCGACGTGACCGCGCTATCGAGCATGGCGGCCGCCCTTTCGGAGGCGGGGATGCCCGACTCGGCCCAAGCCATCTACGACAACCTCCTGTCGGCGGAGGGCTTGGGGTTGCGCGACTACATGAACATCGGCGTCGGCTTGTACGGAGGCGAAGCCTACGAGCAGGCGGCCGACGCGTTTCGCATGGTGGCGGAAGTCGCGCCCGAGAGCCGCGACGCCCTGTACAACTTGGCCCAGGCGCTCTTCGACTCCGAGGCATGGGAAGAGCTGTTGGACGTAGGTGCGCGCTTGATCGAGTTGGATCCCTACGGCTCGTACAACTACAGGCTCTTCGCTCAAGCGCTGGTTCAGACGGGGGACGAGCAGGAGGCCGTCAGGATCCTCGAGACGGCTCAAGCCCTGACGTTCGAAATCGAGGAAACGACGCTGACGCCGAGGTCGGCTGGGGGCGGCTCGTTGGTCGGCCACTTCCTCAACAAGTCCCTCGAGGCGGGCACGACCGTCCAAGTGCGAGTCCACTTCCTGGGAGAGGACGGAGCGGTGATCGGCTATACGGACGTTCGCGTGGTGGCGCCCGAGGCCGAGGTCGCTCAAGCGTTCCAGGCCGACTTCACGAGCGACGAGGCGGTGATGGCCTACTACCTGGAAGTCCTCGACCCTTGAACTTGGCCGCCGCCACTGCGGGAGTAGCTCAGTTGGCAGAGCATCAGCTTCCCAAGCTGAGGGTCGCGGGTTCGAGTCCCGTCTCCCGCTTTCTTCGCGTCGCTTCCCCGCCGTCGGCGAGGCGATGTGCGCGACCTGCTTCTCGCTATTGCTGATTCGGAGCCGCATCATGCGCTATGGACTCGTGCTCGCCGCCGCCGTTGTCCTTGTCGCTCCGCCCGTCGCGCTCGTCGGAGCGCAGACGCCTGGGCCGGATCTCATGGCGCGCGTGCAGGCGGCTCGCAACGCAACGAGCTTCGAGACGTTGATGAGCGGAGCGTCGGCGGCGCGTCGGCTGGGCGACTTCGAGGTCGCCGCCCAGTTGCTGGAGCAGGCCACCACGGCGCTCGAAGCCTCGGAGGGCCAATGGGTGCGCGAGCAGGTGTTCCAGGCTCTGGCCTCGGGAGCCGGCGTCAACGGCATGCAAAGAGCGTTTCGCAAGGCGCGGGCGCGCGTTCGCCTCTCCGCGGTGCAGGTGGCTGCGGTGACCAACACCTTTCCGGCGTTGCTTCATGGCGGGGAGTTCGACGAGATGATCCTCGATCTCTCGCTGGACCATCCGGATCCGGGACACCGTTGCAGTTGCCTGGCCGAGAAGGCGTGGGTCCACCGCGTGGCAGACCGCCTGCACGAGTCGCGCATCCTTTGGGGGCAGCTCGTAGCCGCATGGGACCGCAATCCCCTGTCCTTCGACGACCCGGACGCCCAGGCCAACTGGCAAGGGCAGTACGCTCGCAACTTGGCGCGCGCCGGCAGGATGGCGGACGCCCGGGCGGAACTCGAAAAGGCCATGTCGATGCCCGTCAGCGACGAAGCCCGGCCGGGCGTGCAGCGCCGGTGGGCCCAGACGTACGCGGAACTGGGCGACGTGGACCGCGCCATCGGCCTGCTGGAGCCCCTGATCACCAGCTCGACCCTCGTCACCGTCAACAGCTTGTCCACGCGGTACACCTGGAACACCGTGCGCGACCACATCCTGTTCCAGGAGATGCTGGCGCGCCACCGCTAGGAGGGCGGGGCAGCCGGTTCTCCGCGGCCGCGCGCCCGTTGCGGACGGCCGGGTTCGTCTGCTCGGCGGGGAGATGACCGTCCGTGGTGCGAATCGCTGAAATCGCCTCGGGTTCTCTCGGGGAGGCCCTGGAGATGCGCATCGGAACGCGCGTCCTGAGCGTCAACGGGGCGCAGGTGCGGGATTCCTTGGACTTCGCTTTTCGCACCGCCGAGACCCGGCTCGAGCTGGAGACGGTCGATCCGGCCGGAGCCACCGTCGTCTACGAAATCGAACGCGATCTCTCCGAGCCGCTCGGCATCGTGCCCGCAGCGGACAAGATCCGCGAATGCGCGAACGCCTGCGTCTTCTGCTTCATCGACGGCAACCCGCCGGGCGCGCGCAGCCCGCTGTGGGTTCGCGACGACGACTTCCGCCTGTCCTTCACCTACGGCAGCTACGTCACGCTGACCAATCTCGGCCCCCGCGGACTCCAGCGGCTCGTCGACCAGCGCATATCGCCCCTGTACGTGAGCGTCCACGCCACCGACCCTCAAGTCCGCAACCGCCTGCTCGGCAACGACCGCGCCGCCCCGATCCTCGACCAGCTGGAGCTCCTCGTGAACGGCGGCCTCCAAGTGCACGCCCAGGTCGTGCTCTGCCCCGGCTGGAACGACGGCGCCGAACTCGACCGCACCATCCGCGAACTCTACGCGCTCGGAGACGGGGTCCCGACCTTGTCCGTGGTGCCGGTGGGGCTCACGCGGCACAATCTGAACCGGCCCGTTCGGCTCCTGCAGGCCGAGGAGGCGGAACGCGCCCTGGCCCAAGTGGAGGCGGCGCGCGACAAGGCCCAGTCGGAACGCGGGGGCGCCTGGTGCTACGCCGCCGACGAACTCTTCCTGATCGCCGAACGCGAGCCCCCCTCCGCCGCCTACTACGAAGAGGCGGGCCTGGCCGAGAACGGAGTGGGCGCGCTCCGGGCCTTCTTGGACGACTTCGAGGCCGGCAAGGACAGGTTGCGCCCCTTCGACGGTCTGCGCCGGCTGCGCATCGCGACGGGCAGGTCCATGGCGCCCTTCATGACGCGGGTCGCTCCGGAGGTGGCCGCGCGAACGCGTGCGGAGGTGCAGGTCGTGGCCGTGGAGAACCAGTACTTCGGGCCGACGGTCACGATCGCGGGGCTGATGGCTGGCCAGGACGTGGTGCCTGCGGTGGGAGAGCCGCGCGAAGGGGACGTGGTGCTGTTGCCAGCCGAGGCGCTGAACGCGGACGGCCTGTTCGTCGACGGCACGTCGCTGGCCGACGTGGAACGCAGGCTGGAGCCAGCGGCCGTGCGGACGGGGTTCGGCCTGCCGGAGGCCGTGCTGGGTTCGTCGGGGAGCTCGCCGCCGCCGTGTGCGGGAACGAAGCAGGCCGGCCCGTGAGCCTTCCCGTGGTCGCGATCGTGGGCCGCCCCAACGTCGGCAAGTCCACCTTCTTCAACCGGGCGATCGGACGGCGAGCCGCCATCGTCGACGACGCGCCCGGCGTGACCCGCGACCGCAACTTCGGCGAGGCGGAGTGGGCCGGACGCCGTTTTCTGGTCGTGGACACGGGCGGCGTGATCGAGGGCTCCGCGCGGGAGATGGACCGCCAGATCCGAAGCCAGGCGATGACGGCCGTCGGCGAAGCGGACGCGGTGATCCTCCTGGTGGACTCGAAGGCGGGCGTGCATGCGCTGGACGAGCGCTTGGCCCAAGTCCTTCGGCGCGCCGAGAAGCCCCTGCTGCTGGCCGTGAACAAGGTGGACGGGCTGCCCGCCGAGCAGTCCCACCTGGACTTCTGGGCGCTGGGCACGGGCCGCCCGCATCCCGTCAGCGCGGCCTCGGGAAGGGGACTGGGCGATCTCTTCGACGCGCTGCTGGCCTGCCTGCCCGAGGGCACGGAAGGCCGAACCGAGAGCGACGTCCGCGTGGCGGTGATCGGCAAGCCCAACGCGGGCAAGTCCTCCTTCGTCAACCGCCTCTTCGGGGAGGATCGCGTGCTGGTCAGCGAACAGGCCGGAACGACCCGGGACCCCGTCGACCTCGAGATGCGGTACCACCAGCGCGCGATCACGTTCGTGGACACCGCCGGCCTGCGGCGCCACGCCCGAATTCGGGACGCGGTGGAGTACTACGCCAACGTCCGGACGGCTCGCGTGGTGAAGGACGCGGACGTCTGCTTGGTGATGATCGACGTCGCGGAGGGGCTCCACGCCCAGGACGTGAAGGTGGCGCGGACGGCCTGGGACGCGGGCTGCGGCGTCGTCGCGGTCTGCAACAAATGGGACCTGGCGCTGAAGGACGCGCGCACGGCCCAGGAGATCGAGCGCGAGGTGCGCCGCCGGGCGCCGTTTCTCGGCGACTCGCCCTTCCTCTTCGCCTCGGCCTTGACCGGCCTGCGCGTTCGCAAGGCGCTCGACCTGGTCGTCGCCGTCGCCGAGCGGCGGCGGACGCGCATCCAGACCCCGGAGGTGAACCAAGCCGTCCAGGAACTGACGAGCAAGCGGGCTCCTCCGCACGTTCGGGGGCGGCCGATCAAGCTCAAGTACGCCACCCAGGCGGAAACGGCTCCCCCGACGTTCGTCCTCTTCTCCAACTTCCCGCGCGACGTTCCCGACGGATACCGGCGCTACCTGGCCAACGGACTGCGGCGGCGTTGGGACTTGAGCGGCGTGCCCGTGCGGCTCCGGTTCCGCAAGAGCGGGCGCGACCGGGCCGAATCGTGACCTCGGTCCTGCTGCTGGCGGCGGCGGCGTACGTCGTCGGCGCCACTCCGGCCTCGTACTGGATCGGGCGCGCGGTCTACGGCATCGACCTGCGAGGGCAGGGCAGCGGCAACCTCGGCGCCACCAACGCGTTCCGCGTCCTGGGATGGAGGGCGGGCGTGCCGGTGATTTTGGTGGACATCGTCAAGGGCTTCGCGCCGGCGTTTTGGTTTCCGCTGCTGGACGGCCTGGCCGAGCCGTCCTGGGGGGTGCTCTACGGCGCGGCCGCCGTCGTCGGGCACGTGTTCTCGTTCTGGGTCGGCTTTCGGGGGGGAAAGGGAGTCGCGACCGGCGCCGGTGCGCTGGCCGCGCTCTCGCTGCCCGTCTTGGCCGTGGGGGTGATTGCGTGGGGGACGATCGTCCTGCTGACGCGGTACGTCTCGCTGGCCTCGGTGGCGGCCGGCGCGGCGGTGGCGGCGGCGGCGTGGCTGGACGCGGGAGCCGGGACTCCGTTGCGGGCGTTCATGTTTGCCGTGGCGGTCTTCGTCGCCTGGGCGCACCGGGGCAACTTGGCGCGCTTGGCGGCCGGCGAGGAGCCCAAGCTGGGAGAGCCTGATCCGCCGGCGCGAGGGGGCGGGCAGGGGGCGGCGGACTCTGTGGGCGAGGCCGGGCCGGCGGCGGGGGCTGGCCGGGTCGCGGCGCCGGACCCGGGTTCGGGTGGGTTGCCGGACCGGGAGGGGGCGCCGGTGGCGGTGGCTGCGGCGCCGGGTTCGGGTTCGGGCGGGTTGCCGGACCGGAAGGGGGCGCCGGTGGCGGTGATCGGGGCGGGCTCCTGGGGCACGGCGCTGGCTGGCCTGCTGGCGGGCTCGGTCGCGGTTCGCTTGTGGGCTCGCGAGCCGGAGGTCGTGGCCTCGGTCGAAGCCTCCGGCGTCAATGCGCTCTACCTGGACGGGGTTCCCCTCGATCGCAGGCGGCTCTCGGTTACGAACTCGCTGGAGGAGGCGCTGGCGGGAGCGGCCTCGGTGGTTTGGGCGTGTCCGGTGCAACACTCGGCCGCAGTGCTGGAGCAGGCGGCGGCGCTGATGCCCGAGGAGGCGCTGGTGGTGTCCTGCTCCAAGGGCATCGAGGTCGCGACCAAGCGCCGGATGGACGAAGTCTTCGCGGCCTATCTGCCGGCGCGGCAGGTTCGCCGCCTCTGCGTTCTCTCGGGTCCCAGCTTCGCCCGGGAAGTCGCCGCGGGCACGCCGACGGCGGTCGTGGTCGCGAGCCGCGACGAAGCGGCCTGTCTCGCCGCCCAGGCGCTTCTCCAGACGGACCGGTTCCGCGTCTACACGTCGCCGGACCTGGTGGGCGTGGAACTGGCCGGGGCGCTCAAGAACGTGGTCGCGTTGGCGGCCGGGGTCGCGTCGGGTCTGGGCTTGGGCCACAATGCGCTGGCCGCCCTGATGACGCGGGGAATCGCCGAGACCAGCCGCCTCGGCAAGGCGCTCGGCGCGCAGCGGGCCACGTTCGCGGGGCTGGCCGGAATGGGCGACCTGGTCCTGACCTGCACCGGCGAGCTGAGCCGAAACCGCGCCGTGGGTGTGCAACTGGGCAAAGGCCGCCCGATTGGCGAGATTTTGCGGGGCGAACGCACCGTCGCCGAGGGAGTGGCGACCGTCCGCGCCGTCCACGAGCTTGCCGCCAGCGCCGGCGTGGAGATGCCGCTTTGCACGGAGGTGTTCCGCATCGTTGCCGAAGGGGCCGATCCAAACGAGGCGCTGTCCCGGCTCATGACCAGACAACCAAAGCCCGAAGACCCGGACGTGGTCTTCGAAGACGCGCCCGGCACGGGCCCGTCGCACGAGAAGCCGTGAACTCAAGTCCTGCGCCCCGCGAAGACCGTCCCCGAGCAAGACCCGTCCGCCGCCACTGGTGCGCTTGCCGCCCGTGCGCACCGATTGTAAAAATCATCTTCAATCGGTGCTAACGGGAATGCGGCCGCGCGCCAACATGGAACCCGTCGTCAAGAAGGTCTACTACTCGATCGGCGAAGTCAGCGTCCTCGCGGGGCTCAAGCCTCACGTGCTTCGGTATTGGGAAAGCCAGTTCGGCGCGATCGCTCCGGGCAAGAACCGTGGCGGCAGCCGCGTCTACCGAGTCGAGGACATCGAGACCATCCTCCTCGTCAAGCAGCTGCTGTACGAGGAGCGCTTCACCATCGAAGGCGCGAAGCAGAAGCTGAACGAGATGCGGCAGGACGGAGAAATCGGCGAAGCGGGGAGGCTGCGGGCCGAGCCCGCCATCCTGGCCTCGATCAAGCAAGGGCTGCTCGCCGCGCAGGCCGCACTGACGCTCCCAGCGGCTCCGGCGGATCCAGCAACGCCTTCATCCGGTTCAGCGGCGCCCGCGGGCCCAGTAGCCGCTCCGTCCAGCCCAGCGGCGGCGGCGGACCCCGCGGCCTCTCCATCCGGTTCAGCGGCGCCCTCGGCCCCGGCAGCCCCGTCGTCCGGCCCAGCGGCGCCCTCGGACCCAGCCGTCCCTCCGTCCGGCCCGGCGGCGGCGCCCGCGGACTGACGGAGGAGGCGTGCGCATTCTCTGCACCAACGACGACGGCTATCTGTCTCCGGGGCTCCGGGTGCTGGCGGAGGCCGCCCATCACATCGGGTCGGTGGACATCGTGGCGCCGGACAGGGAACGCAGCGCGTCCAGCCATGCGCTGACCCTCCATCACCCGTTGCGCAGGCGGCGCGCTCCGGACGGCGCCACCGTGATCGACGGAACGCCGACCGACTGCGTGATGCTCGCCGTGAACGAGTTTCTCGTGGAGCGGCCCGGGCTGTGCCTGTCGGGGGTCAACGCCGGTCCGAACATGGGCGAGGACGTGTTCTATTCGGGCACCGTGGCGGCCGCGATGGAGGCCGCCATCATGAGAATACCGGCGGTGGCCGTCTCGTTCGCCAGCAGCCGCGTCGAGGAAGTGGAGGGCTGGCAGTCTCCCCTTGCCGAGCTGCTCGGACGGATCGTCGAACGGGGGATTCCGGCGGGCGAGGTGCTCAACATCAACCTGCCCCCGGTGCCGCCGTCCGAAGTGGAGGGCGTGCGCGTCACGGAACTCGGCCGCCGCCACTATAGGGACGCGGTCACGCGGGCCCCCGACCCATCCGGGCGCGAGTACTACTGGATCGGCGGCACGGTCGAGAGTCTGGACAGCGGTCCAGAGTCCGACTTCGAGGCCGTGCGCGACGGGTACGTTTCGGTCACGCCGCTCCATCTCGATCTGACGAGCCATGCGCGCATCGCGGACATCCGCGAGTGGAACCTGCGCCTGTGAGGCATTGGCTCGCCAACGCGGGACGCGGGATATGCATGGGCCTGGCCGACTTGGTTCCGGGCGTGTCGGGCGCCACGGTCGCGCTCGTGCTGGGGATCTACCCGCGTGCGCTCGACGCGGTGAGCGGAATCGGCTGGCGAATGGCCAGGCGGCTGCGGCGCGCCCAGTTCCGAGCCCAGCTGGTTGTCGGCGCCCGAGATCCGGGCAGTCTCGTCAACGACGCGGACGGCAGAGATGCCGGACGCGTGCTGCTGCTGGCGTCGCTTGCGCTGGGGGTAGGGCTGGCCATCGCCGGAGGGTCGCGCGTCCTTCCGCCGTTGCTCGACGAGTACCCGGGCCAGATGGGCGGGCTGTTCTTCGGGCTGGTGCTGGCCTCCGTGGCCGTGCCGATTCGGCGGATGGAGCGGCGGACTGTTCGCGCCTGGGGATTGGCTCTGGCCGCGGCGCTCGCCGCCTTCTGGCTCACGGGACTGCGTGCGGGGACCTCCGGCCACGCGCAGGGCTCCGTGCTGCTGGAGCTGGAGCGCCCGGCTGCGGAGGAACTGGTGCTCACTTCAGCCAACACCACCCTGTGGGCCTCCGACGCCGAGCACGGCCTTCGCTTAGCCTACGGGCTCGCCAGGCCCGCGACGGCCTCCGCCGGGACCCGGAGCGTGCGGGCCGACGTCGTGGCGCGGATGGCCGGGACGGCCGCGAACCTGCCCCCAGGCGCCCTCCGCGACGTCAGGGCGCCCGTTCCCGTGGCCTCCGTCTCGCAAACCGAGCCGCTCGCTGGCGGGCGGGACCCCGCGCTCGCCTACGTCTTCGCGGCGGGCGTCCTGGCCATTTCGGCGATGAGCCTGCCCGGCCTCTCCGGCTCCTTCGTGCTGCTGGCGCTGGGCCTCTACGGCTACGTCGTCCATGCGCTGCGAGCCACGCTCTACCACGGCGACGCCGGGGCCGCGATCGTGGTCGCCACCATGATCGTCGCGATGACGGTCGGCCTGCTTACGTTTGCGCGGATTCTGAGGCGGCTGTTCTCGCGCTGGCCGGACGCGGCGCTGGCGGCCTTGGCAGGGCTCATGCTCGGGTCGCTTCGCGCGCTCTGGCCGTTCGCTCGTCACGCGCCCGACGGCGCCGAGGTCGCGGCGCTGCCGATCCCCGGAGACCCTGCCGTGCCGGGGATAGTCCTGATGTTCGCCGCCGGCGTCTTGGCGGTCGCGCTCCTCGAGGGACTGGCGCGGCGGCGCGCCGCCAAAGGCCTTCCATGTCCCCGCCAGGACTCGAACCTGGGGCCTACTGCTTAGGAGGCAGTCGCTCTATCCACCTGAGCTACGGGGACCGATCCTGTAGTTGCATGAGACGGAAGGTCGCGTTTGCGTTCTCCGTGTTCAAGTAATGGGCGTCGGGCGCCAGGCCCGCCGCACCAAGAGAGACAAGAGAAAGGACGCAGTCGATGTTCGCACCGACGATGATGTTGCTCGCGGCCGTCCAGGCCGACCCGGACCGAATCGAGGTCGTGCCCGCGCGGCTGGCGCTGGACCCGGGCGAGTCCGCCGTGGTCGAGGCTCGTGCCTTCGACGTGGCCGGCTCCCTCCTGCAGGGCGTCGAGTTCAGTTGGCGCACCTCGGCTTCGGAGGTCGCGACCGTGGACGAGAACGGGCGGGTGACCGCGGGCTCGCCCGGCGAAGTGCGCGTCTCCGCGAGGGCGGGGAACACGATGGGCTTCGTGATGGTCGTCGTGCGGGAGGCGGCTGCATCGGAGCTGGCCGCCGCGTTGCCGGAGCCGACTCTGCCCGCGGGCGCCAGCGCACCCGTGGCGGTGACGGCATGGGACGCGAGCGGCGAGCCGGTTGCCGTCGGCGGTCTGGTGTTCTCCTCCAGCGACGAGCGGGTGGCGGCCGTGGACGCGGTGGGGCGCGTCTTCGCCCGGATGCCCGGGGAGGCTCGGATCACGGCGGCCTCGGGCGACTTGCAGGCCGCGGTGGAGGTGCAGGTTCGAGAGGGCGGGGCGGGGGAGGCCGTGCTCTCGCCCAGCGGCGCTCGCGTGCGCACGGGCGACGTGGTCCGGTTTCGGGCGGCGATGGACGGACGGGCGCTGCATCCGGCCTGGAGCGTGGACGGCGCGGGCGCGCAGATCGAGCCCGAGGGCGCCGAGGGCGTCTTCGTGGCCGCCGAACCCGGCACGTACAGGGTGACGGCCCTCGTCGGAGAAGCAAGCGTCCTGACGACCCTGGTGGAAGTCGCGCCCCGGCGGGCCGCCGGGGAACTGATCCAGATCGGGCGCGGAGCGTCGGCCAGCCATCATTCCGGCGACACCTGGGTGTTCGAGGGCGCGGACGGACGCGACTACGCCTACGTCGGAACCTTCATGCACGACTGGATGAAGGCCTGGGACGTGACGGACCCGTCGGCCCCCGTGCTCACGGATTCGGTGCAGCTCGACGCGCGCCGCATCAACGACGTGAAGATTCACGAGAGCGCCCGGATCGGCATCCTGACCCGGGAGGGCGCGTCGAACCGGCGCAACGGCATCGTGATCCTCGACCTGTCCGACCCGGCGCATCCTTCGGTGTTGTCGGAGTACGAGCGCACGGTCACGGGCGGCGTCCACAACGTGTGGGTCGAGGGCGACCTGGTCTACGCGGTGCACAACGGCACGCGGGACATCCACATCATCGACATCTCCAATCCCGCGGAGCCCGAGGAAGTGGGGCGCTGGGGACTTCCGGCCTCTCCGTCCAAGTCGCTTCACGACGTGATCGTTCAGGACGGCTACGCTTACCTGTCGTACTGGGACGACGGGGTCGTGATCCTCGACACCGGCGCCGGCACGCACGGCGGGACCCCGACCGAGCCCCAGTTCGTCTCGCGCTACAAGTACCCCGCCGGCAACACGCACACGGCTTGGCGGGCTGGGCGCTACCTATTCGTGGGCGACGAGATATTCCCGAGCGACTGGGACGCCGATGCGCCCATCGAGGCGCGCGGATACATCCACGTGCTCGACATGGCCGACCCGGACAAGCCGGTCGAAGTGGCGCGCTACGAAGTGCCGGAGGCCGGCGCCCACAACATCTGGGTCGAGGACGACCGGCTGTACGTCGGCTACTACCAGGCCGGACTGCGCGTGGTGGACATCTCGGGCGAGCTGCGCGGCGACCTCTACCGCCAGGGCAGGGAACTCGCCGTCTTCAAGACCACCGACTCGCAGTCCACCGTCCCCAACTGGGGCATGACCTGGGGCGCCCAGATCCACAAAGGCAACATCTTCACGTCGGACCTCAACTCCGGCCTCTGGATCGTGAAGCTGGTGGAGGGCGGGCGCGCGATTTCCTGACTCTACCGGATCCGGGCGATGATCACGCTTGCGGCGCCGCCGCCGTCCACCGTCGCGGCCACTTCGATGCCCTCGCCTAGGCCGTCGGACTCGAACTCGTGGAACCGAATCCCGCTCGGAAACAAAGCTCCGGAGTAGGTGCGAGGCCTGAAGCCGGCCGGCTCGGCGCCCGTCGCCGCCCAGGGATACGGGCGGCGCAACCAATCCGGATGGGTCGGCCGGAAGAAGTCCGTGAACGCGGAGCGGAAGTCGTAGGTGCGAAACGCGCGTTCGGGTTGGGGCGCACCGGTGCCGACCAACGTCATTGCCGTCGCGTACTCTTCCAGGAGGGCGGACATCGGCCGACCGGTCGCGCGCTCGATTCCGGCGATGCCTGGGGCTGTGGCGGCTTCGTTCAAGCTTCTGAAGAAGGCGCTGTCGGAGAGCGTCGTCGCGCCGCCGTAGGCGTCCGCCAGAAAGCGGTGAAACAGCCAAGAGGTGCCATAGAAGTGGCCGGCGTCGTCCGAGGGGTTGTGCGTGACGGCGTTCGTCGGCCCGGCATAGGCGTAGCCGGCTCGGGCGAGTCTGTTGAGAGAGCCCGTGTTCTCCGGGGTGACGATCTCGCCGCTGCGCGGAGGAAACGAGCTTCTCGTGAGCGCTTCGCCGCGCCCGACTCCGCCGGCGGCGTCCATGGCCCTCCGGGACGAGACTTCGGCCGCTATCTCGGCCGTCCCCTCTTCGACCCACCGAGGGTGCCAGTTCCCCGACCTGGACCGGCGGTACAGAGAAGAGACGTGCTTGATCTCGTGTACCATCAGCGACAGCACCTCGTAGCGTCCGGGTTCCTGGTCCACCCAAAACGCAAACGGAACCAAGCTGAAGTAGACCACTTCCATTCGATTCGACCCGGCGCACCGCTCTTCGGACCAAAAATTGGACCCCCAGACGTACGCCCAGAGATTGCTAGGGACCGCGGGCGTGACGAAGATCACGATGCGGCCGTCGCCGTTGATGTCGCTCACGCCGCCGAAGTACTCGTCGATCGTCGGGGCGCCGTGCTCCGCATAGTACTCCATCGTCGCCACCGCCGCGGTCGAGTCCAGTGGCGTGACGGCCTGTTGCGCAGAGTCTTGGTAGATCGCCAGAAAGTCGTCGTAGGCGACCAAGTTGGCCGCCACGGGGGCAATGTCATTGCAGGGATCGCCCTCCCACTCAGTGGGCTTGATGAGGAGACGGTTGGGCGGAGGGGTTTCGGCCGCGGCCCTTAGCTGGGCGGCGCGGCCGCTCCGGAGGTCGGGCAACAGCGCTTCGGGGCCGAACTCGCGAGACAGCCGCTCCGAGACCTCCAGAATGCGGGCCTTGGCGCGGGCGCGCTGGTTGTCCATTCCCGGGCCGAAGCCCGGAGAGTCGGCGTCGCCCGGCTGGCCGGGAGCGTGGTCCTGCGGGGCGTCGTCCTGCGCGGATGCGTCCAAGGCGCGCGCACTCTCTTCCCGCGCGTCGGAGGACGCTCCCGGCCAGGGCTCGGAGACTTCCAGTTGGGTGGGCGCCCAGCCCCAGTTGGGGCTCGAGACGGTGCGCACGATCGTCACATGGTAGCGATCTCCAGGATTCCCGGCCGGGATGAACGGAGGGCAGGAGCCGGGCCGGTGCGACGCGACGATCATGGTCTCGCCCACGTCGAGAGAGATGGGCGCGGGGCAGGATCGCAGGCTCACGCGGCCCGTCGCCACGGCGCCCGCCGCGTCCGCGACGGCGACGTCGAACTCGCTCGTGCCCTCGGCCGCGGCCGCCCCCTTGAGGACGCCCATGGAATCCAGGGCGAGTCCGGCGGGCAACTCTCCCGGCTCGGCCGACCACGTCAAGGGCGACACGCCCCCGACCGCCTCCAGGGCCGCTTCATAAGGCACTGTCGCGCGCGAGCGTTGCAGGCTCGTCGTCCACACGGTCAGCGGGGGCGTCGTCGCCGTGGCTTGGAAGTCCACATAGAACGAATCCGCGTAGACCCGCAGGGCCTGCGCGTCGTCGAAGGTGCGGCCCAGCGTCCATTGGGTCGACGCCTCTCCCTGGTCGTTCGTTCGCGTGGAGCGCGGCGAAACGCTAGCCCTCTCGTCGATGTCGAAGACCTCGAACTCCACGGCTTGGCCCGACAGCGGCAACCCGGCCGCGTCCGTGACTCGAACGGTCGGATTCTCCGGCGCCTGCGTGAGCGCCGGCACCGTCTGATTGTCGCCCGACACCTTGATCAACGCCGCCGGCTTCAAGTCGGCGACGACGGTGGCCGTGCCAGAGGCCGTCTCGACTCGCGCGGTGATCGTCGCCCGTCCCTGGCCCGCCACCGTCGCCAACCCCGACTGGGACACGGTGGCCACGGCCTCCGCACTGGACGACCAAGCGACGGTCGCGCCGGTCACGGGGTTCCCCTGGTCGTCGACCACGCGCGCGGAGAACTGGAACGTCTGGCCCGACGTGTGAGCCTCGACGGACAGGGGCGTGACGATGATGCGGGGAGGCGGCGGGGGAGGCGACGAATCGCCGCCGCAGGCCGCCACGAGAAGAAGGGACAGGGTCCCGGCGAGCCGGCGACGAGGTTCAATAGGCCAATGCATAAGCTTCCCGGCGTGGGTCCGCGGCGGCGGCGAGCGTCCCGTTCGCCTCGTCCACGAAGATCATCTGGGCGCCTCCGAACGTGGCCGTCCATCCCGAAACCACCGAGACTTCGTGGCCTAGCGAGGCCAGCGCCTCCAGGACGGCGCCCGGAATCCGATCCTCGACGTCGACGCGGAGGCCGGAGTAGCTGCGGAAGCGCGGGGCTTCTATCGCGGCCTGCGGCGTCATGCCGAACACCAGCAGGTTGTTGAGAATCTGCATGATGGACTGGGCCTGGCCGTCTCCGCCAGGGGTTCCGAGCGTGAAGGCCAGCGCGCCTGCCGGGGTCGTGGCGAGCAGAGGCGTCAACGTGTGGTAAGGACGCTTTCCGGGCGCGACGACGTTGGGATGGTCCGCCTGTAGCACGTGCAGCGACCCCCGGTTGTGAAGGACGACTCCTGTCTCCGGCTCGAGCAGGCCGGAGCCGAAGCCGTGGAACAAGCTCTGAATCCAGGACACCGCGTTGCCCCATTGATCGACGGCGGTCAGGTACACGGTGTCGCCCGAGTCGTCAAGAGCGCCTGGGCCGCCCGCGGGAGCGCCTCCAGCGTCGGCGTCGGAGGAAGCGGAGGATTGGACGGCCCTCGGCTCCCCCGTGGCGACGTCTGCGGCGGCGGAGTTGGCGTCGAACGCCTGCGACCGCGCGGCCAAGTAGTCCGAGTCGAGCAGGCGTGCGACCGGAACGTCGGCGAAGTCGGGATCCGCCACCCAGGCGTCCCGGTCCGCGAAGGCCAGCTTCTTGAGTTCGATCAACGTGTGCAGGTAGGCCGCGGCGTTGTGCCCCATCTCGGCCAGCGGATGGCGCTCGGCCATGCCGGCAAGCGCAAGTTGCGCGATCCCCTGGGTGTTGGGGGGAAGGACGTGCAGTTGGACGCCCAGGTGACGGGCCGCGAGGGGCGCCACCCACGTGGACTCGTGTTCGCGGAAGTCGGAAAGATCGAGCGCGCCTCCTTCGGCGTCGAGGAAGGCGGCGAGTCGTTCGGCGACGCCGCCTTGGTAGAAGGCGTCCTTGCCCTCGGCGGCGATCGCTCGCAAGGTGGCGGCCAGCGCGGGATTGCGCAGCAACGCGCCGGGAGACGGAGGGCGGCCGCCGGGCAAGTACAGGGCTTGGCCGGCGGCGTTCAGCGCCTCTCCCTGCGAGGCCATGTCGCTTGCCAGGCGAACCGAGACCGGGAATCCGTCCTCGGCGTAGCCGATCGCGGGAGCGAGGAGGCTGGAGAAGGGAAGGGCGCCGAAGCGGGCGTGAGCGTCGTGCCAGGCCGCGACCGCGCCCGGCACGGACACCGACAGCGCGCCGGTCTCGGGAATGGCCGCGAGGCCCCGCTCGGCGAAGAACTCGGGGGTCGCCCGGCTGCCCGCGCCGCCGCTGCCGTTGAGTCCGTGAAGCGCGCCCGTCTCGCCGTCGTAGAAGATCGCGAAGGCGTCGCCGCCGATGCCGTTCATGTGGGGCCGCACTACGGCCAGAACGGCCGCCATGGCGACCGCCGCGTCCACGGCGTTGCCCCCGTCGCGCAACACGGCGAGTCCCGTGGCCGCCGCGAGCGGGTGTCCGGCCGAGACCGCGCCTCGAGTTCCTCTCACGTCGGGACGGCTGGACGCCGGATTCCATGCGGCGCCCGACTCGCCGGACGGCGACGGCCCGCATCCCGGGACGGCCGGAACCGCCGCCAGCGCGACCGCCAAGCCGACCCGGCGGGTACGATCCCCGCGAACACGCCCCCTGCGAAACATGGCAAGCCCCGCCGACGTTAGATTTGGTTCTCGACGCCCAAACCTAACGAACTCTCCGGGCGCACGCCCCCCAAACGCTCCATCGCGGGACTCCAGGACGCACGCCGCCGATGACCATCTACCGCAAACCCACCGGTCGCTCGCCGAAGCCGAACACCCCCGCCACCGACGAAGACGCCTTCGTGACGACCACGTTGCAAGCCACCAACTGGGCGCGCCAGAACGCCACGGTGCTCGTGCTGGGCTTGGTCGTCGTGGTGGTCTCGGTCGCCTCGCTCCTGTACTACCGCGGATACCGCAGCGACTTGCGGACGGACGCGGCGGCCAGGATCGAGATGTTGCAGCAGCGCATCGACATCGGCGCCCAGGAGGGCGTTCGCGAAGACTTGCAGGTCTTCCTGCAGCGCTACGGCGACACGCCCGCGTCCGACGAGGCTCGAATCGCGCTAGCCCAGCTGCTCGTCGAAGAGGGGAACGCCGAGGGGGCCGCCGAGACCTTGGAGCCCATGGCCAGGAATGTGGAACGCCCGCTGGGCGCGCAAGCCGCGACGCTCCTCGCCTCTCTCTTCGAGGACATGGGCAACATGCAGGGCGCGGAGACCCTCTACTTGCGCCTGGCCGAAGACGCCCAGCTGGGCTTTCAGAGCCGCGACGCGCTGGCGGCGGCCGCCCGGTTGCGCTCGGCACGCGGGGATCAGGCGGGAGCGCTGGAGCTCTACGACCGGCTGCTGGAGTCGCCCGACGGCCTGGGGCCGAACCGAAGCCTGATCGAGCTGAGGCGAGCGGAGGTGGCGGCGACGCTTCGGTGACCTAGCGGCAGGGCTTGGGAGGTGCTGTTGGAGGGGCGGCGGCGTGCGGCGGACGTCCGGCCAGCGTGTACCGAAGACATGACGTAGGGGCGATCGGCTGGTTGTCGCGCGGCAGGTAGTGTCAATCCGGTATGGAAGCCCAGCAGGAAGAGTTGTCTGGGAACGTCGCATATTGGCCGGATTTTGGTTTATTGCTTCGCGCGGTTCGTACCTATCCTGTCATTGATCAATAGCCCGCGCCGGGCAAGTCGTTCACGTAAGGGCCTGCTCACGTAAGTGCCTGCTAATAGGGGGTTCGGAAGAATGAGTACATCTTTAGCCGAGACAATCTTGCTCGTGGTGCTAGCGGTGCTAGGGATCCTAGGTTTGATATTAATAATTTGGACCTTCGTCGACGAGAAGCCGGATGACGTCGACGAGAAGCCGGATGCCGTCGACAAGAAGGTTGATGCCGTCAAGACGCAGATCGCTCTACTTGGCAGGTTTCTCGGCGGGGCGATCCTTCTGGTCGCGCTCTCGCTTTGGCTGTCGCAGTGCGAGCTACGTCCAACCGTGGCGCCTGCTGACCAGATCGGCTACGTGGGCCAGCCGTTGCCCGACCCTGTGGCAGTGCAGGTGCAGACAAACTCCGGATCCGTGGAGGGCACTACCGTCGTGTTTGCGCCGACGAGCGGCGACGGGACGGCAACTCCCGACGCCGTGGTTACCGATTCTGCTGGCCGTGCCCAAACGATTTGGACGCTCGGAAGTCAATCCGGGCAGCAGACGCTGGTAGCCCGCGTCCTCGGCGGTGGCTCCATATCCATCACGGCCACGGCGCAACCCGCACCCACCGAGAACACTCCGGATTCCGCTGACGTCACGCGCTAACGACCTTGATGGCGGACGGGCTTTTGGCCGTGCACCCCTGGTTCGCCGGAACAAGTGGCCTCCCTGGATGGTCGTCGTTGCATCTGGTGGCCTGTGGGATTCGGGAACTGACGTGACGCCCGCCAGCGAGATGTCCATAGCCGACCTCTTGGAAAGATGCTGATGATGAATGTCGACAGATTGCTAGCAGTCTTGAATATCGTGGTGACAGTGTTAGTAGCAATGGCGGGTGTGATTTTGACAGTTCTGTACGCGAGCCGCAACGAAATTGTTCTCAAGAACATTTATGATGCCGTCATGACGCAGGCTAGGAAATCGGGCAAAGCACTTTTGGTGACACTTAAAAGTCCCAGCAAGCGTGGCTTTGTCGCCAAGTGTCTCGGTGCGCCGATCCTTCTTCTGATCGCGCTCTCGCCCTGGCTGTCGCAGCGCGAGGACGGACCGTCGCTAACTCCAACGGTGGTGCCCGCTGACCAGATCGGCTACGTGGGCCAGCCGTTGCCCAGCCCTGTGGCAGTGCAGGTGCAGACGAACTCCGTGCCCATGGAGGGCGCTACCGTCATGTTTGCGCCGACGAGTGGCGGGACGGCAACTCCCGACGCCGTGGCTACCGATTCTGCCGGCCGTGCCCAAACGGTCTGGACGCTCGGATGTCGATCCGGGAAGCAGACGCTGGTAGCCCGCGTCCTCGGTGGTGGCTCCATGTCCATCCCCGCCACGGCGCGACCCGCATCCGTTCCCACGAGGATCGAGATCACTCCTGATTCCGCCAAGCTCACGTCCGTCGGCGACACCGCAGGTTTCTCGGCGAGACTCTTGGATCAGTGCGACAATGAATTTCCCGGCAAGGTCGTGTGGTCGAGCATCCGGCAGTGCGTCTTCAAGGCAGGAAGCGACGGCTTGGCCACCGCGCTGAGGATGGGAACGGATTCGATCGTGGCGACGTTCGGCAACCTGCGTGCGACGGCGCCGGTTACGGTCGAGAGCGGTGCGCGCTAACGGCTTCGGTGGCGGACGGGCCCTTGGCCGTGCACCGCCGGTTCGCCGGAACAAGTGGCCTCTCTGGGCGGTCGTCGCCGTCGCATCAATTCTGGCAGCCTGTGGGGGGGATTCGGGCACTGAGCCGCCTCCCCCGGAACCGCCGGCCAACCGCGCACCCGAGGCGCGGGGGTCGATACCCGGCCAGGCGCTGACGCTGGGCGGGCCGGCGGCGACGGTGGACGTGGCGAACAACTTCGCGGACCCGGACGGCGACGCGCTGTCGTACGCGGTCTCGTCGAGCGACGGCGGCGTGGCCGCGGCGAGCATCTCGGGCGCCGTGGCGACAGTGCGGCCGGTCGCGCTGGGAACCGCCATGGTCACCGTGACGGCTCGGGACCCGGGCGGGCTGACGGCGAGCCTGAGCTTCGCCGTGGCGGTGACGGGCTCGCCGGACCTGGTGGCGAGCGTGTCGCCCGACAGCGTGGCGGTCGCGCCCGGAGGCAGCTTCGAGTACGCGGCGGCGGTCCGCAACCAGGGGACGGCGGCTGCGCCTGCGACGCGGGTGCGGACGTTCATGTCGGCGGACTCGGTCGTCACGACCTCGGACGACGAGGTGGGCGAGGCGTCCGGCGTGCCGGCGCTCGGGCCGGGCGAGTCGGCGAGCAGGGCCGCGACCTTCGCGGTGAGTGCGTCGCTGGCGCCGGGGACCGTCGTGTGGGTGGGCGAGTGCGTGGACCCGGTGGAGGGCGAGTCGGACGTGGACAACAACTGCTCGACGGCGATCAAGGTGGCGGTGACGGGCTCGCCGGACCTGGTGGCGAGCGTGTCGCCCGACAGCGTGGCGGTCGCGCCCGGAGGCAGCTTCGAGTACGCGGCGGCGGTCCGCAACCAGGGGACGGCGGCTGCGCCTGCGACGCGAGTGCGGACGTTCATGTCGGCGGACTCGGTCGTCACGACCTCGGACGACGAGGTGGGCGAGGCGTCCGGCGTGCCGGCGCTCGGGCCGGGCGAGTCGGCGAGCAGGGCCGCGACCTTCGCGGTGAGTGCGTCGCTGGCGCCGGGGACCGTCGTGTGGGTGGGCGAGTGCGTGGACCCGGTGGAGGGCGAGTCGGACGTGGACAACAACTGCTCGACGGCGATCAAGGTGGCGGTGACGGGCTCGCCGGACCTGGTGGCGAGCGTGTCGCCCGACAGCGTGTCGGTCGCGCCCGGAGGCAGCTTCGAGTACGCGGCGGCGGTCCGCAACCAGGGGACGGCGGCTGCGCCTGCGACGAGGGTGAGGACATTCATGTCGGCGGACTCGGTCGTCACGACCTCGGACGACGAGGTGGGCGAGGCGTCCGGCGTGCCGGCGCTCGGGCCGGGCGAGTCGGCGAGCAGGACCGCGACCTTCGCGGTGAGTGCGTCGCTGGCGCCGGGGACCGTCGTGTGGGTGGGCGAGTGCGTGGACCCGGTGGAGGGCGAGTCGGACGTGGACAACAACTGCTCGACGGCGATCAAGGTGGCGGTGACGGGCTCGCCGGACCTGGTGGCGAGCGTGTCGCCCGACAGCGTGTCGGTCGCGCCCGGAGGCAGCTTCGAGTACGCGGCGGCGGTCCGCAACCAGGGGACGGCGGCTGCGCCTGCGACGAGGGTGAGGACGTTCATGTCGGCGGACTCGGTCGTCACGACCTCGGACGACGAGGTGGGCGAGGCGTCCGGCGTGCCGGCGCTCGGGCCGGGCGAGTCGGCGAGCAGGGCCGCGACCTTCGCGGTGAGTGCGTCGCTGGCGCCGGGGACCGTCGTGTGGGTGGGCGAGTGCGTGGACCCGGTGGAGGGCGAGTCGGACGTGGACAACAACTGCTCGACGGCGATCAAGGTGGCGGTGACGGGCTCGCCGGACCTGGTGGCGAGCGTGTCGCCCGACAGCGTGTCGGTCGCGCCCGGAGGCAGCTTCGAGTACGCGGCGGCGGTCCGCAACCAGGGGACGGCGGCTGCGCCTGCGACGAGGGTGAGGACGTTCATGTCGGCGGACTCGGTCGTCACGACCTCGGACGACGAGGTGGGCGAGGCGTCCGGCGTGCCGGCGCTCGGGCCGGGCGAGTCGGCGAGCAGGGCCGCGACCTTCGCGGTGAGTGCGTCGCTGGCGCCGGGGACCGTCGTGTGGGTGGGCGAGTGCGTGGACCCGGTGGAGGGCGAGTCGGACGTGGACAACAACTGCTCGACGGCGATCAAGGTGGCGGTGACGGGCTCGCCGGACCTGGTGGCGAGCGTGTCGCCCGACAGCGTGGCGGTCGCGCCCGGAGGCAGCTTCGAGTACGCGGCGGCGGTCCGCAACCAGGGGACGGCGGCTGCGCCTGCGACGAGGGTGAGGACGTTCATGTCGGCGGACTCGGTCGTCACGACCTCGG
The DNA here is from genome assembly GCA_958295645.1 of Longimicrobiales bacterium. Lineage (GTDB taxonomy): Bacteria > Gemmatimonadota > Gemmatimonadetes > Longimicrobiales > Gaopeijiaceae. The sequence goes on along the minus strand of OY282361.1, from coordinate 1,027,773 downwards.
ACGACGAGGTGGGCGAGGCGTCCGGCGTGCCGGCGCTCGGGCCGGGCGAGTCGGCGAGCAGGACCGCGACCTTCGCGGTGAGTGCGTCGCTGGCGCCGGGGACCGTCGTGTGGGTGGGCGAGTGCGTGGACCCGGTGGAGGGCGAGTCGGACGTGGACAACAACTGCTCGACGGCGATCAAGGTGGCGGTGACGGGCTCGCCGGACCTGGTGGCGAGCGTGTCGCCCGACAGCGTGGCGGTCGCGCCCGGAGGCAGCTTCGAGTACGCGGCGGCGGTCCGCAACCAGGGGACGGCGGCTGCGCCTGCGACGCGGGTGCGGACGTTCATGTCGGCGGACTCGGTCGTCACGACCTCGGACCAGGAGGTGGGCGAGGCGTCCGGCGTGCCGGCGCTCGGGCCGGGCGAGTCGGCGAGCAGGACCGCGACCTTCGCGGTGAGTGCGTCGCTGGCGCCGGGGACCGTCGTGTGGGTGGGCGAGTGCGTGGACCCGGTGGAGGGCGAGTCGGACGTGGACAACAACTGCTCGACGGCGATCAAGGTGGCGGTGACGGGCTCGCCGGACCTGGTGGCGAGCGTGTCGCCCGACAGCGTGGCGGTCGCGCCCGGAGGCAGCTTCGAGTACGCGGCGGCGGTCCGCAACCAGGGGACGGCGGCTGCGCCTGCGACGCGAGTGCGGACGTTCATGTCGGCGGACTCGGTCGTCACGACCTCGGACCAGGAGGTGGGCGAGGCGTCCGGCGTGCCGGCGCTCGGGCCGGGCGAGTCGGCGAGCAGGGCCGCGACCTTCGCGGTGAGTGCGTCGCTGGCGCCGGGGACCGTCGTGTGGGTGGGCGAGTGCGTGGACCCGGTGGAGGGCGAGTCGGACGTGGACAACAACTGCTCGACGGCGATCAAGGTGGCGGTGACGGGCTCGCCGGACCTGGTGGCGAGCGTGTCGCCCGACAGCGTGGCGGTCGCGCCCGGAGGCAGCTTCGAGTACGTGGTGGAGATTCGCAACCGAGGCGACGCCGCGGCGCCTGCGACGCGGGTGCGGACGTTCGCGTCGGCGGACTCGGTCGTCACGACTTCGGACGAGATGGTGGGCGGGACGTCCCGTGTGCCTGCGCTCGGCCCCGGCGAGTCGGTGCGGGGAACCGCCTCGATGACGGTGAGTTCGTCGGCGTCGCCGGGGACCGTCGTATGGCTGGGCGAGTGCGTGGACCCGGTGGAGGGCGAGTCGGACACCGACAACAACTGCTCGGGGGCGCTCAAGCTCGCGATTTCGGCGACAGGGGGTCTTCGGGCGACAGGGACGCCGGTCGCACGACGACCCCGCGGACCGGACTCCGGAGCGCCGTCGGTGTTCGCCGGCGCCGTCGTCCGGCCTGACGGGCAGATCCAGTTCGGGCCAGTGGCTCGAAGCTCGCGGCCCAGTCCGGCGGGCGCGTGCCGGCCGAGTTCGCCGCCGCGTTCGAGCGCGTCGTCGCAACCGGCGCTCTGCCGGTCGGCAGGAGAGTTCGCGCTGGCTGCGAAGAGACCGCCGAGATGAGACCGGCGGCGAGGGCACCAACACCCAGGAGTTCTGCTATGCATCGAGATGTTCTTAGGGTTGCGCTGGGACGCGCGGCGGCCGCGCTTGCCTTCGGGCTGGCGGCGACGGCGGCGTGCAGCGACGAGTTGACCGAGCCTCCCGTCGAAGCGGTTCCGGCTGCGGCCGGCGGCTTCGCGACGACCGCTGGCGACCGTGCCGTGCTGGTGGCTCTGTACGAAGCGACGGGCGGTTCGAACTGGACCAAGAACGACAACTGGCTCACCGACGCGCCGCTGGACGCGTGGCACGGAGTCTGGACGGACGCAAGCGGCCGCGTCCAACGGCTGGACCTGAGAGACAACGGCCTGGCGGGCGAGATCCCGTCCGAGTTGGGCGCCTTGGCCAACCTGACGATTCTGGACCTGGGCAACAACGGCCTGACGGGCGAGATCCCGTCCGAACTGGGCGGCTTGGCCAACCTGAAGTGGGGGCTGAACCTGAGCCGCAACGGCCTGACGGGCGAGATCCCGTCCGAACTCGGCGCCTTGGCCAACCTGGAGTATCTGTGGCTGGGCAACAACGGCCTGACGGGCGAGATTCCGTCCGAGCTGGGCGGCTTGGCCAACCTGAAGTCGCTGTTTCTGGAGGACAACGACCTAACGGGCGAGATCCCGTCCGAGTTGGGCGCCTTGGCCAACCTGGGGTTGCTGGACCTGTCCCAAAACGGCCTGACGGGCGAGATCCCGCCCGAACTGGGCGGCCTGGCCAACTTGGTGAGGCTGTGGCTGGGCAACAACGGCCTGACGGGCGAGATCCCGCCCGAACTGGGCGGCTTGGCCAACCTGAAGCTTCTGGACCTGAACAGCAACGGCCTGACGGGCGAGATCCCGCCCGAACTGGGCGGCTTGGCCAACCTGGAGGGGCTGTGGCTGGGCGGCAACGGCCTAACGGGCGAAATCCCGTCCGAACTCGGCGCCTTGGCCAACCTGGGGTATCTGTTCCTGGCATACAACGGCCTGACGGGCGTGATCCCGCCCGAACTGGGCGGCTTGGCCAACCTGGAGTGGCTGCGGCTGGCATACAACGGCCTGACGGGCGTGATTCCGCCTGCGTTCAGCGATCTGCCAAACCTGAGTCACTTTTTTTGGAATGAGAACGCTGGCTTGTGTGCACCGGGCACCCGGCGGTTCATCAGCTTTGCCGAGAGCCTCGACCGCCACGCAGGGCCGTTCTGCCACGAGGCCGACGCCGCCGTGCTCCGATCCGTCTATCATTCGACTCGAGGTTCCGCCTGGACATCGTCCGGCGGCTGGCTTCAGCCGGGGCCCTTGGCCGGCTGGCACGGGGTGGAGACGGATTCCGTCTCCGGTCGCGTCTCCGGACTGGACTTGAGCCGAAACGGCCTGTCCGGCGAACTGCTGGCAGACTTGGCGTCGCTGGACTTGCTTCGAGAGTTGCGGCTCGACGGAAACGGCCAACTCGGCGGTCGCTTTCGGTTGGGAATGACCGTCTTGCCGTTGCGGACTCTCTCGTACGACGGCACGAATCTGTGCACTCCGGCTGATCCCGCGTTCCGCACGTGGTTGCGTTCGATCCCGTCGCATTCCGGCACGGGCAAAGAGTGCCCGCCGCTGCCGGACCGCGACGTGCTGGGCCTCTTGTTCGAGTCAACAGGGGGCCGATCGTGGGCCAACCACGACAACTGGCTGACCGACGCGCCGCTGGGGGAGTGGCACGGAGTCTCGACGGACGAAAGCGGCCGCGTCCAACGGCTGAACCTGGGCTACAACGACCTGACGGGCGAGATCCCGCCTGAGCTGGGCAACTTGGCCAACCTGACGCGGCTGTACTTGTACAACAACAACCTGACGGGCGAGATCCCGCCTGAGCTGGGCAACTTGGCCAACCTGGAGCGGCTGTTCCTGTCCTTCAACGGCCTGACGGGCGAGATCCCGTCCGAACTGGGCGGCTTGGCCAACCTGAAGTGGCTGAACCTGAGCCGCAACGGCCTGACGGGCGAGATCCCGTCCGAACTGGGCGGCTTGGCCAACTTGAAGGTGCTGAACCTGGGCTACAACGGCCTAACGGGCGAAATCCCGTCCGAACTCGGCGCCTTGGCCAACCTGGGGTATCTGTTCCTGGCATACAACGGCCTGACGGGCGTGATCCCGCCCGAACTGGGCGGCTTGGCCAACCTGGCGGAGCTGTGGCTGCACAGCAACGGCCTGACGGGCGAGATCCCGTCCGAGCTGGGTAACTTGGCAAATCTGGAGGATCTGCGGCTGAGCCGCAACGGCCTGACGGGCGAGATCCCGTCCGAGCTGGGCGCCTTGGCCAACCTGTTGACACTGTGGCTGAGCCGCAACGGCCTGACGGGCGAGATCCCGTCCGAGCTGGGCGCCTTGGCCAACCTGTTGACACTGTGGCTGAGCCGCAACGGCCTGACGGGCGAGATCCCGCCCGAACTGGGCGCCTTGGCCAACCTGGAGGGGCTGCGGCTGGCCGGCAACGCGAACCTGTTTGGGACATTGCCTTTGGCAAACCTCGTCAAGCTGAAGGAACTCGCCGTGGGCGGCACGGAAATCTGCGTTCCAGACGACTTCGCCACTCGGCTGCGGCTGAGGTCGATGTGGAGGCAGTACGTTCCCGTATGCAAGGCGCAGGCAGGAGCGGCGACGGCGACGGCGTACGTCGTGCAGGTGGTGCAGTCGGCGGATGTTCCCGTGCCGCTGGTCGCGGGCAGGCCGGGGCTGTTGCGCGTGCTCGTGGCAGCGCCCGACGCGGGCGGTGCGCCCATCCCGTCGGGCTGGGCGACGTTTTACCAGCGCGACGGGTCCAAGCACAGCGTTCGGCTTTCGCCGGGAGGCGGGACGATACCGGCCGAGACCGGTACCGCGGAAGGCAGTCTCTCTTTGTCGGCGAACGCCGAGGTTCCGGGAGACGTCCTGCGGCCGGGTGCGGAGATGGTCGTGGTGCTCGACCCGGAAGGCGCGCTCGACCCGGCGCTGGGGGTTCCGCGGCGCATTCCCGCGGCGGGGCGAACGGCACTGGACGTGTACGACATGCCGGCGTTCGACGTGACGGTGGTGCCGTTCTTGTGGGAGCCCGAGCCTGATTCGTCGATTCTGGACGTGACGAACGGACTGACGGCGGAAGACTCGCTCTTCAAGTGGACCCGCAGGCTGCTGCCCGTGGGGCCCATGAGCGTGACGGTTCACGAACCCGTTTGGACCTCTACTAGGAATGCATATGCTCTGTTGTCCCAGACCAGTGCGATTCAGGTCTTGGAGGGGCGGGGCAGCAGTTACTACATGGGCACTCTCAACAACCCTACCTTTACTCGAGGCGTGGCAGGGCTCGGCAGCAAGTTGATGTTCTCTGAGCCGGTTCCTTGGATCGTCGCGCACGAGTTCGGCCACACCATGCATCTTGAGCATGCTCCCTGCGGCGGGGCCGGTTATCCCGATGCGGACTATCCGCACGCCGGGGGGCGCACTGGCGCGTGGGGCTGGGATCGTCGATCCGGGCGCTTGGTGCCCGCGACGGTTGACGACCTAATGGGCTATTGCGATGGCGAAGGCATCAGCGACTACCACTTCGCAAACGCGTTGCGGTGGCGCCTGCACTCTGAGGCGGGAGTCGGGGCCTATTACGCGGGGCCGCCCACGCGGGCGCTGCTGCTTTGGGGCGGCACCAGCGCCGACGGTGCGCCGTTCCTGAACCCGGCGTTCGTGGTCGACGGCAGGCCGTCGCTCCTGGACGGGGCCGGCGCATGGCGGATCGTGGGCGAGGCCGGAGACGGCCGCGTGCTCTTCTCCGAGCGCTTCGAGATGGCGGAGACGGCCGACGGCGACGGCCGCTCGTCGTTCGCGCTTGCGCTTGCAGCGGACCCGGATTGGGCGGACGCTCTGTCGCGAATCGCGTTGACGGGCCCCGGCGGCTCCGTGGCCATGAGCGCGGGCGCCGGCCCGGCGACGGCGCTGTTGCGGGACCCGGCCACGGGCCGAGTGCGCGGCATTATCAGCGACTGGCCCGGGTCGGCGGCCGGGGCGCAACCGGACGCCGGCCGGGTGCTGCCGGAACGGGGACTGGAAGTCCAGGCGAGTTCCGGCATCCCCCGATCCGACGCTTGGCGTCGCTGATCTCCCCAGCATGGTTGCCGTGTACCGCAAGTGGGCGCAGCTGCTGGAACAGCTGCGCCCACCCTTTATCGGCGCGGACGTCGAGTCCGATAGAAGTTCATATAATATATATTATGTCAAGTTAAAGAAACGAGGCCCAGCAGGGCGTGCCAAACAACCCGCCCTCGTGGGGTTCCGGCCTTCCTGGACTGCCCTGCCGTCGCGCCCGTCGTGGGCCTAGGCCCCCCCGGAACTCGCGCTCTTCGCGGGCTCCGTCTACTTGGCGAAGAGGTCTTCGATCCGGCTGGCGAGGTCGGCGGTCATGGGTGCGCTCGACAGATTCGCCACGATCGCGACGATCAAGCCCGTGTCGCGATTCAACGTCATGATCGTACGGCCGCCGACGGAGCTGCCGCCGTGGCCGACGATTCGTTCGCCCCTGGCGTTCTGCCGAGTCCTCCAGCCGATGCCGTAGCCGGTCTCCTCGCCGGTCTGGAGACGTTGGGAGGCGAACAGGAGTTCGAGGGTCTCCGCTCTCAGGTAGCCGGGCCGGTGGTGGGCGTTTGCGAAGCGCAGGAGGTCTTCGGGCGTCGACAGGAAGCCGCCGCCCGCCCATTTGTAGCTGTTGTCAACGTAGGGGGCGTTGAGGACGCGGCCGTCGGAGCCGCGCACGTAGAAGCGGGTGCGGTGCGGGACGATGCTGTCGGTGTGGTCCGCGGTCGTCTGGCGCATGCCCAGCGGGCGGAACACGACGCTGTCCATGAAGACCAGGAACGAGGTTCCGCTGGCTCCTTCCACGACCGCGCTCACGAGATTCCAGCCGTAGCTCGAGTACGAGTACTCGGTTCCGGGCTCGCTCTCCAAGGAATCGTCCCGGAAGATGGCCAGACCGGCGGTCACCGTGGGATAGCGCACGGCCGAGAAGTTCTCGGCGCCCCGGTAGTGGCGCACGCCGGCCAGGTGTCCAGCGAGCTGGCGGGTCGTGACGGGCCATCTCTTCTCGGGAAACGATGGCACGTACGTCTGAATCGGGGCGTCGGCGTCCAGCTCCCCGGCTTCGATCAAGCGAGCCGCGGCGGCCGCGGTCATCGGCTTGGACACGCTGCCGACCCGAAACTTCGTCAGCGGCGTGACCGGAACGTCGTGGGCGAGATCGGCCAAGCCAAATCCTTGCGACCAAATGACTTGCGATTCCCTGCCGACAGCCGCGGAGAGGCCCGGAATGCTCTCGGCGACCAGTAGCGAGTCCAGAATGCGACGCGCCTCGTCGATCGCGGAGGCGTGGGGGCCGTACTGCGCGTCCTCCACCCCCGCGGGCTGCTGGTCGCCCACGGGCTCGCAGGCGAATCCGGCGGCGCCAACGCCGAGGGCAACGGCAAGCGCCGCGAGCGATCGGAAACGGGTCCAGGGAGCGGCCGCCGAAGTCATACCGGAACCAAGTGCCGCAGGACGAACCACATGTTGGCCGGGCGCTCGGCCAGACGGCGCGCGTACCAGGGGAACCAATCTCGCCCGTAGCTCACAAGCACCCGAATCCCCTTCCCTTCCTTCGCCAAGCGCCGTTGCTCGTCGGTGGCGATGCCGTAGAGCATCTGGTACTCGAAGGCGCTCCAGTTGCGGCCGTTGGCGGCCTCCCATTCGTCGATCCGGCGAATCAGCTTGCCGTCGTGGGTGGCGAACCGGGCGCGCAGGCCGGCACGCTGGGCGTCGGGCGCCAACATCCGCTGGGCCAGCGCGTAGAAGGCGTCGTCGACGTCCTCCTTTCGGGCCATCGCCACGTCCGGGGATTCCGCGTAGGCGCCCTTCACCAGGCGAATCGCAGGTCCGGAGGAGACGAGCGCTTCGAGATCGGCGGCCGTCCGGTGCAGGTAGGCTTGCAGGCAGATGCCGACTTTGGGGCTCTCGGCGCGCAACGACCGGTACAGATCGAGCGTGGAGTCCACGTAGCGGCTGTACTCCATGTCCAGCCAGACCCAGTTGCCTCCGGCGGAGGCGGCCTCGACCACCATCGCGACGTTGCGGCGCGCTTCCTCGGAGCCGAAGTCCAGCCCCAGATGGGTCGGCTTGAGGGAGATTTCAGCGTCCAGTCCCCGAGCGGCGATGGAGGCGGCCGCTCCGGCGTAGTGGCGGGCGACGGCCCGGGCCTCCTCCACGTTCTTCACGTTCTCGCCCAGGAGGCTGACGAGAGCCGGTATGCGCCTCCTCTCCGACAGCGCCGCGACAGCGTCCAACGCGTCGTCCAACGCCTCTCCGGGCATGAACCGGCGGACGGCGCGTTTGACGAACTTGTAGCGCGGCATCCGCTTGGCGCACCACTCGTTCTCCGAAGCCCACAACAAGACCGAACGCATTGGAGCAACTATACGGTATCGGGCATGTTCAGTCCACCTCCGCTAGAGCCTGCCGGCCAGATCGAGGAACCGAATCTGCCAGACGCGCCACACCGCCTCGAGGACGATCCGCTTGGACATCTTCGACGTGCCCGCGCGCCGCTCCGCGAAGACGAAGGGGACCTCTCGCAACTGGAATCCGGCTCGCCACGCCCTGTACTTGAGTTCGATCTGGAAGCTGTAGCCGCTCGAACGGATTCGGTCGATGCCGATCCGCTCCATCACGTCGCGCCGGAAGCCGTTGAAGCCGCCGGTGGCGTCCCGGACGGGCAGCCCGGTGACGGCCCTCGCGTAGAGGGAGCCGAACCGGCTGACCAGCATGCGGCTTTGCGGCCAGTTCTCCACGGTCATGCGCGAGCCGTCGTAGCGCGAACCCACCGCCGCGCCGGTCGCGAGGCACTGGCGCGCGAGTTCGGGCAGCTTGTTCGGGGGATGAGACAGGTCCGCGTCCATTTGCACCATCGCGCCGAACTGCTCGGACAAGCCCCAGCGGAATCCCGCCACGTAGGCCGGGCCCAGACCGAGCTTGCTGGTGCGGTGCAACACGTGCACGCGCTCGCTGGCGGCGGCGAGGCCGTCGGCGACCGCTCCGGTGCCGTCGGGCGAGGCGTCGTCCACGACGAGCACGTGAAAATGCGGCCCCTGCTCCAGGACGAGCGGCACGATGCGGGGAAGGTTGTCGCGTTCGTTGTACGTGGGGACGACGACGAGCACGTCCGAGGCGCGGTTCATGGGGCGCCGCCGGAGAGGCCGGCCTCGACCGCAAAGAGGCCTCCCGCCCTCCAGACCGGCCCGGGCGTTCGCAGACTAGGCATGTCGTCCTCCCGCCAAGCGCTCGTAGACGGCGACGTGGCGCTCGGCCAGCCGCGCGTTGCTCCACTGCTCCACCACCCGGCCTCTCGCCAAAGCGCCTCGTTCCGCCAAGCCCGGGTCGGCGAGCAGCTCGGTCACCTTCGCGGCCAGCGCGGCCGGATCCGCGGGCGGGAACAGGCCGCCCACCCCGTCGTCGACGATCTCGGGGAGGCCGCCCACCGCGCTCGCCGCCACCGGCACTCCGCAGGCCATCGCCTCCAAGGCCGCGACCGAGGTGGCCTCCATGAGCGAGGGGAAGACCGCCAAGTCGGCGCCGGCGAGCAGGCCGGGCATTTCCTCGTGCGGACGGGCGCCCAGGAACTCGATGTTGCCGGCCACGCCCAGCTCGCGGGCGAGCGCCTGCAGCCGGGGACCCTCCGGGCCGTCGCCGATCACCACCGCTTGCGCTTCGGACCGGGCCGCAATCTCCGGCATGGCGCGGACGAAGTGCTCCACGCCGTTCTTGGGGAACAGCCGGCGCGGCACCACCAGCCGCCACGGCCGCGCCGGGGACCCGCGGTCTCCCCCGCTCCGCTCGGATGGCCCGCCCTGCCCCGCCTCCGCTGCGGCTTCGGGATGAAACACGCTGGTCTCGACGCCGTTGGTCAGCGCCTCGATCCGGAGGGACGGGTCGAGGGAGACGGCGACGTCGGCGATCTCGGCGCTGGCCGCGAAGCAATGGTCTGCGAGGCCGACCAGCTTGCCGAGGGGCCACCTTGCCGGACGGCGAGCGCAGAGACGGAGGAAGTGCGACGTGTGCAACGTCGCCACCAGCGGCGTGCTCCGGCCGGCCAGCGCCAGCGCGCAGGGCAGAATCGACGGGAAGGCCTGCGCGTGAACCACGTCGGCGCGCTCCGCCACCTCCCGCGTCTGCGGAGTGGAGCCCGCGGCGTGCGCGAACCAGCCCCAGGGCGTGCGGGCCGGCAGGGGCGTTCGGTAGACCCGGATTCCGTCCCTCTCCTCCTGCTCCGGCAAGCCTGGCCGCGAGAGCGAGGTCACGACTGAAACGTCGTGCCCCATGGCGACCAGCCGCCTGCACAGATGGTGGACGTGACTCTCCAGTCCCCCGACTTCGGGCGGATAGTAGACGCAGTGGACGGCGACGGTCATGGCCCGGCCCAGTCGGTGGTGGCGCGGGGCAGGCCGAGCAGGTCCGCCAGCAACACGTCGGCTATGCGCTCGCCCGCCCTGCCGTCGCCGTACGGATTCGCAAGGCCGCTTCGAGGGGAGTCCTCCGCCAGGCGACGGTCCGCCTCGGCCGCGATCCTGTCCGGGTCGGTCCCCACCAGCGTGGCGGCTCCCGCGCGCAGGCCCTCGGGCCGCTCGGTCACCTCGCGCAGCACCAGCGTGTGCACGCCGAAGGCGCAGGCCTCCTCCTGAATGCCGCCGGAGTCCGTCAACACGAGGTCCGCGCAGCCGAGCGCCCGCACCAGGTCGCCGTAGGCCAGGGGCTCGGTCAGGTGGACGCGCGGGCAGTCGCCGAGAATGCGCCATGCCGGTTCGCGCACAAGGGGATTGGGGTGGACCGGGTAGAGCACGGCGACGTCGGCGTGCCGCCGCGCCAAGTCGGCCACCGCGCCGAACACCGCCTCCATCGGCGGCCCGAACGATTCCCGGCGGTGAGCCGTGAGCAGCGCCAAGCGCGTCCCCCGCCCCGCCCGCTCCACGATTTCGGCCAGTTGGCGGTTCTGCACCGGCGCCGGACGCGCGCGCATGGCTTGAAGCGCGTCGACCACCGTGTTTCCGGTCACGAAGACCCGCTCCTCGCCGATCCCCTCGCGCGCCAAGTTGGCCGCCGCCTCCGCCGTGGGAGCGAAACAGAAGTCCGAGATCGCGTCTGTCATGCGCCGGAGCATCTCCTCGGGAAAGGGGGCCCACTTCTCGTGGCTCCGCAACCCGGCTTCGACGTGAGCCAGTCGGATGCGCTCGAAGAAGGCCGACACGCCCGCGAAGAAGACCGTCGCCGTGTCCCCCTGCACGATCGCGACGTCGGGCGAGAACTCCGCCAAGACGCCGCCCAGACCGTCGAGGCAGCGACGTCCCACCTCGTGAAGGCTCTGTCCCGGCGTCATGATCTCGAGATCGTAGCGGCGCCGGATCCCGAACGCCTCCAGGATGTCGGCCGCCATCTGGTGCTGTCCGGTGACCGCCACCCGGTGCTCCACGCCCCCGCGGGCCTCGAGCGAGCGCACGACCGGCAGCATCTTGATTGCCTCCGGGCGCGTGCCGATCACGCTGAGGATCTTGGGAAGGGCCATGTCGCGGGGTCAGGGGCGAACTCTGCGGGGCGCCTAGCGCGGACCCCGTCCTCCGGCCTCTTCCTCTTCGCTGCGGGCGTCCAGCCGCTCGACGGCCGAAGCGATCATCTCTCCCAGGAAGCCGGCCACGAAGCACAGCGTGCCGACCGTCACCAGCAACATCACCAAATAGAGCAACGGCCGGTATCCGACGCCCGCCGCGAAGCGCAGATACGCCGCGACGCCGCCCACCGCCACTCCCGCGAAGACGAACGCCAGCCCCGGCATCCCGAAGGCCAGCATGGGCTTGCGCGAAAACCGTATCTGAAACCAGACCGCCAGCAAGTCGAGGAGCCCGACGAAGATGCGGGTCGGCCCGGAGTACTTGGACGTGCCCGCCACCCGCGGATACAGCTCGACGTCGATCTCGGTGGCGCTGAATCCGGCGGCGTGCGCCATGACCACGAAGAAGCGGTGCCAGTCGTGGCGGAGCCGAACCACGTCGAGGATGTCGGCGCGAAACGCCTTTATCGAATTGAAGTCGCTCACCGGCACGCTGAAGATGCGGCGGCTCATCGCGTTGTAGATCGAAGAGACGGCCTGCTTGTCGTAGGCGCCGACCTTGCGCCCCGTGACGATGTCCCAACCCTCGCCGAGCTTGTCCAGGAACCGGGGGATGTCTCGCGGCAGGTGCTGCAGGTCCGCGTCGAAGAGCACCAAGTACTTCTTGTCGGTCGCCGCCGCCGCGGTCAGAAGCGCTTCGGTCTTGCCCTGGTTGGTTCGATGGCGCAGCACCCGCAGCAGGGGCCAGCCTGCCGCCTCCGCTTCCGCGAGGCGGGCCGTTCCGTCCGTGGAGCCGTCGTCCACGAGCAGCACCTCGCCCTGAAGTCCGTGGTCGTCGAAGGCCGCGCGAACCTGGCGGATCAGGTCCGGCATGTTGGGCTCTTCGTTGTAGGCGGGGACGACGAGCGCGAAGTCGCTGTAGGCCGATGGGCGGACGACGGCGTTCTTGGCGGAGGTCGTGGGCATCGGCTGCGGATCCGCGGACACGGGGATCGTCCGCAGCTAGGGGCGCTGGCGCATTCGGGTCGTCGGTATCCCGAGCGCGTCGCGGTACTTGGCCACGGTGCGGCGCGCGATCTTGATCCCTTCGCTCTTGAGAAGGGCCATGATCGCCGCGTCCGTCAAGGGGCGGGCCTGGTCTTCGTCCTCCACGAGCTGCTTGATGCGGGCCTGGACGCCTCGGGAGGACACGGACTTGCCGGAGATGGTCGAGAACCCGCCCGAGAAGAAATCCCGGAGCGGATGCACGCCGGCCGGAGACTGAACGTACTTCCCGTTGGTGGCGCGGGAGATCGTGGACTCGGCCACTCCGACCTCCTCGGCCGCCTCGCGCATCGTGAGCGGCCCCAAATGCCGCACGCCCTCGTCGAAGAAGCCCTTTTGCCGCTCCAAGATGAACTCCATGAGGGCAATCATGATCTGGCGGCGCTGGGAGATGGCGTGAATGAACCAGTTGGCGGCGTCCAGGCGGTCGGCGACGAAGGCCTTGTTGTCGCCCGTCAGCCGCCCCTGCCTCGCCACTTCCACGTACGAGCGGGCCACGCGGAGCCTCGGAAGCCCGGCGTCGTTGGCGAAGACCCGGTAGTCCCCCGCAACCTTCTCCACGATCAGGTCGGGCAGGACGTAGTGATCCCCTTCGGCGTCGTACTGGCGGCCCGGCTTGGGGTCCAGCTTGGCGATCTCGCCGGCCGCGGCCTCCACTTCCGCGAGGGGCGCGCCCAGGGCGTTCGAAATGTCCGCCCAGCGCCGGTTGATGAAGTCCTGAAACCGATTCTCGACGATCTGGAGCGCCAGCGTCTCGGCCCTGCCGCTTCGGCGGAGCTGGATGGCCAGGCACTCCGGCAGGTCCCGGGCGCCGACGCCAGCCGGATCGAGGGACTGCACGACGCGCAGCACGGCCTCCACTTGTTCGCATTCGGCGGCGGCGAAGAACGACGCCAGCCGATCCCGCTCCGCTTCCGCCTCCGGGCCCTCGGCTCCGTCCAGCCGGCTGAAGGCCAACCGGCGCGCCTCCGCGAAGAGTTCGCTCGCGCTCTCGGCCACCTCCTCGACCGAACACACCAGAAACCCGTCGTCGTCGATGTTGCCGACGACTTCCCGGGCGACCGCCATCTCCCGCTCGTCCAGGCGCAACAAGCCGACCTGATCCTCCAAGTGGTCGTGGAGGCCGCGGGCCACCGCAACCACCGGCGACCGGTACTCCGATGCCTCCTGCAGTCCCCGCTCCGAGACGCCGTCCACGTCGTCGTACAGCACGTCGTCCCAGTCGATTTCGTCGTCCTCCTCTTCTTCCTCTTCCTCGTCTTCGCCGGCCTCCTGGTCCTCGTACTCGTCTTCCGGCTCTTCGATCTCCAGCAAGGGGTTGGCGGCCATCTCCTCGTGGACGCGAGCCTCGAACTCCGGCATGGGCATCGCCAGCAACTCCATCGCCTGGTAGAGGCGAGGATTGCTCGTCATCTCGGGCCGGGGAACCTCGTACTGCCCCAGGCGGCGTGCTCGGCTCATGCGACCTCAGAGGCGTTCGGCGGCGGAAATCTCTTTCTCATGCGGGCGGTGAGGCTGGGTCCCAGATAGAGATCGGCCACGTCGTCGTTCCATACGAGCTCCGGCACGGTGCCGCTGCACCGGATCCGCCCTTCGTACATGATGAACGCCCGGTCCACGATCTCCAGCGTCTGCTCGACGTTGTGGTCCGAGATGATGACTCCGATGTCCTTCGTCTTCAATCGGGAGACGATCTCTTGAATGTCGTTGACCGCGATGGGGTCGATCCCGGCGAAGGGCTCGTCCAGGAGCATGAACTTGGGACGTTGGACAAGCGCCCTCGTGATCTCCAGCCGGCGCCGTTCGCCGCCCGAGAGCGTGTACGCCTTGGCGTCGCGGAGATGGGCGATCGACAGTTCGCCGAGCAGATGTTCGAGCCCGGCGGCGCGTTCCTGCCGCGACAGATTCAGCGTCTCGAGGATGGCCATGACGTTCTGGGCGACCGTCAGCTTGCGAAACACCGACGGCTCCTGCGACAGATAGCCGACCCCCATCCTCGCCCGTTTGTACATCGGCACCGACGTGAGTTCGGCGTCGTCCAGAAAAACGCGACCGCCGTCGGGGCGAATCAGCCCCACCAGCATGTAGAACGTGGTCGTCTTCCCTGCCCCGTTCGGCCCCAGCAACCCGACGACGTCCCTCTGGCGCACGGCGATGTCCACCTCCGAGACGACGGCGGTTCGTCGGTACACCTTGGTCAGGCCTTCGCCGCGCAACACCGAGGCGGACTGCGAGGCCAGGTCCGTTTCGGCGCCGGGCCGGGCGGCGGGAACCGCTACGTCCACGGGTGGCCTCTTCGGCGCAGGGCGGCGGTGTCCGGGGCGACGGCGGCCGTGTCCAGGCCGGCGGCGGCGGAGTCGGCGGACGGCGGGGCCGGCTCGAGATGGTATCCGACGGTCTGGCCTTCGACGTCCATCTGCACGACCTCGCCGCCTTCGAGAAACACTGTGATCCGGTCTCCCGCAACATAGTGCAGCGCCGGCTGCGTGGCGGCCTCCGTCGTATCGGCGGATTCGAGGGTGTCGGACGGGGCAAGGCGGTAGAAGCTGGTGGCCGTTCCGGAGGCCGTCAGGGTCTCGAGGCGGGCGGGAGGCGGGCCTGTCGCGGGCTCGGCTGTCTCGGCGGGCTCGGACGGGGTCTCCGGCTCGCCGGGAACGAAGCGGGCGACGATGGTGTCTCCCCTGATCCAGTCCTTGGCGGCGATCTCCGGCGCCTCCCAGTCCGCGGCGGCCCTGTTGGCCAGCGTCTCCGCCCGCGCCTCTCCGACGGCGTTCACCACGTCGAGGACTTGCCCGGGAGCGACGACTTCCACCGAGTCCCCCCACAAGTTGAAAGCACCGGTCGCAATGGAGGGTTGCGCAGGCGCCTCGTCTCCCTGGAGCGCGGCCGCCGCCTCGCTTTGCAGCAGGCTCCGAAGACGCG
Organism: Longimicrobiales bacterium; assembly: GCA_958295645.1. Taxonomy (GTDB): domain Bacteria; phylum Gemmatimonadota; class Gemmatimonadetes; order Longimicrobiales; family Gaopeijiaceae. The sequence goes on along the minus strand of OY282361.1, from coordinate 1,012,633 downwards.
CTTGGTCGCCCGGCGAGAGCCCGACCTCTCCGGCTAGGCCGTCCGGAGCCTCTTCCTCGGGCGGGACTTGGCGCAGGGCGATCAAACGGCTGGCTGCGCCGCCCGCCAGGAACACGCGAATCGCGGGGGCGACCATCAGCATGTTCTCGCCCGCGAGCTGGGCATCGCCCCGCGCCAACACCATGTCGCCGCGGCCGTCGGGCTCGGCGGTCAGGGAACGAGCCGTGAGAACAAAGTCCTGCTGCTCCACGCGCGCGTTGCCGGTGACCGTCATCAGGCCGCGCTCCATGTCGTAGACGAGCGTGTCGCCGGTGGTGCGCAACGAGTCTCGGACGACGATCACGTCGCCCCGGGCGCGAAAGAGGCGCCGCCCCTCGAGAATGAAGTGGCCGGCGTCGATCTCGTAGGGCGCGACGGGCCCGTCGGACTCGGCGGGCGGCTCGGCGGCGGGTTGCGGGGGTGGCGGCACGGTCGCGTGCGGATTGCCGTCGTAGACCTCCAGCCGGTCCACCTCTCGAATCGCCGATTCGCGGAAGTAGTTGAGGGTCTGGCCGGTGATGAGAGCGTCGCTCGCGTGATCCCTGACCCTGATGTTCCCCCAGGCCCGAAGCTGCTTGTCCGCGCCGAAGTAGAAGGCGCTGTCCGCCGACAGCTGGCTTCCTTGGTCCTCGAAGCGAACGTCGCCGAAGAGATGGACTTGGTTGTTGGCCTCGAAGACGATGGCCGAGTCGGCCTCGATCCGCAGGCCGTCCTCGCAACGGTAGTCCACGCCTCCCGACCCGTGGTGTGTGTAGAGGTCGGAGCCGACGACGCGCACGCTACGCGAATAGTCGCCCACGCCGTGCAACCGGCAGGCTGCTTCCTGGGCGGCGCCCTGGCCGGGCAACAGAGTCGCAAGGCCCAGGATCGCCAGCTGCGTCGGCAGGCGAAGGCGCACTCGACGAGCCACGCCACGACGACCGACGCTTGGCGATCCTCCGTCGCCGGCCGGCCTCCGGGACGCTTCGCTCACTGCCCCGCGCATCCTTGCTCGCGCGTTCTTCCGATCCTCACGTCGTCGAAGCTCAAGTCGGCTTCGAAGCCGTCCCCTTGGGCTTCGCATTGCTCCCGGCGCATCACCACCGCCGAGTCGCTCCAGATGCGGTCGGACTCGGGAGCGAACCGCAGTTCGGCTCCGATGATCTCCAAGTCTTCGGAGGGCACCCGCAACCGGGCGTTCCCCATCGCGGTGAGTTCGTTCGTCTGCGGGTGCAAGCGTCCATGATCGGCGGTGATGGTAGCGCGGCTCCGGCCCTGCTCGTCGAATATCGACAGCTCCAACTGCCCGAGCGCGACATGCGAGGAGTCTCTCCAAGCCAACATGCTGTCGGCGCGCAACACGGCTTCCCGGACTCCGCCGACGGAGACGAAGTGCGTGATGTCGTAGGTGACTTCGTCGGCGGACACGCGCGCGAGCTCACTTGGTGCGGCCTGGCTTCCGGCCTCCGGCTCGCAGGCGGCCGGCAGGAAGGCGGCGGCCAGCGCCGAGAACGCGGTCCGAAACAGGCGGCCGCGGCCGACGAACGCGAGGCGAGGGCGTCCCCCCTTCAAGAGACGCCCGCCCGCAGCAGGTCGTGCAGGTGCACGATCCCCTCGAGTCCGTTCTCGCCGACCACGGGAAGCGCCATGACGCCATGGTCCTCCATGCGCCGGACAGCCGCCGACGCCCTCTCCCGGGGAGACGCCGTCTTGGGCGAACGGGTCATGAACTCCGAGACCGTCACGTCCAAGAACTCCGATCCGCGCTCCATGAGCCGCGTGAGGTCGCCCGCGGTCACCACTCCGACCACCCTTCGGCGCTCGTCGATCACAGGCACCGTCCCGCGCATCCGGGCCAGCGGTCCGATCATCTCGCGCGCCAGGGCGCTGGGCGCGGCGGCCGGATAGTCCTCTCCCTCCATGACGTCGCGCACGCGCAAGTTGAGACGCCGCCCCAAGGCCCCGCCCGGATGGATGCCGGCGAAGTCGTCCGTGCCGAAGCCCCGGCGGAGGAGAACGGCCACCGCCAAGGCGTCCCCCATGGCCAGAGCCGCGGTCGTGGACGACGTGGGCGCCAAGCCCATCGGGCAGGCCTCCTCGGCCACGCCGCAGTCGAGCGCCGCATCGGCCCGCCGGGCGAGCGGCGACCTGGGGTCCCCCGCCAACGCGACGACCGGCGCTCCGCGGGCCTCCGCGAAGTCCAGCAGCCCGCTCAGCTCGGCCGTTGCCCCGCTCTTGGACAAGAGGATCATCACGCCGCCCGCGCCCATGACGCCGAGGTCGCCGTGGAGGGCGTCCACGGGATGCACGAAGACCGCCGGCGTGCCCGTCGACGTGAGCGTGGCGGCCAGCTTGCGCGCGACGATCCCGGACTTGCCCACTCCCGACACCACGACGCCTCCCTCCGCCTCCGACACGAGGTGCACGGCCTGCTCGAAGCCGGTCCCCAGCCTGTCCGCAAGAGCGGCCACGGCGGCGGCCTCCATGCGCAGCACCCGCACGCCTTCGGCGACCGCTCCAGGCGCCTTCGCGCTAGTCGCCACGCTCGCGGCAATACTCATCGACCAAGTCCTCCCATTCGCCCCGCGCCCGCAGGATCGCCTCGGCGAACTCCCTCGCGGCGCCGCTGCCGCCGGCCCGCAAACTCTGCCAGACGGCCAGGCGCCGGACTTCGGGCACCCCGTTGGCGACGGTCGCCGGCAGGCCGACCCTGCGGAGGATCGGGAGATCGGCCAAGTCGTCTCCCAAGTGCGCCACTTCGGACCAAGCCACGCTGCGCCGCTCCAGGAGCCGGTTCATGGCGGGCAACTTGTGCGCGGCGCCGTCTTGAATCACGTCGTCGATGCCGAGTTCGGCGGCCCGGATGCTCGTGGCCTCCGACACGCGTCCGGAAACGATCGCCACATGGATGCCCGCCCTCTGCAACATCCGCACGGCGATTCCGTCTTCGACGTGAAAACGCTTCAACTCGATCGGCGTATTGTCTTGCATGGCACCAATATAGATGCCTCCGTCGCTGAGCACGCCGTCCACGTCCAGCGTCACGAGGCGAACTCGGACGGCCAGGTCGCGGGAGATGGGCATGGGGTCGGCGGAGGCGGTGGCGGTCATGAGGCTGCTTGCTCGCCGGAGCCCCCCGCGTCCGGCCCGTCGCCGCCGCTGCCGGCCGCCGCTCGAATCGCCGCGACCGAGCGCAGGAGCGGGGCCAGCTGGTCGAGCGGCAACATGTTCGCGCCGTCCGACGGAGCGCGGGCCGGCTCCGGGTGCGCCTCCAGGAAGAGACCGTCGCATCCTGCCGCCACGGCAGCCCGCACGAGCGCGCCGATGTGCTCCGGCGCACCGCCCGAAGACCCGTCCCGCCCGCGGCCCGGCTGCTGCACCGAATGGGTGCCGTCGAAGATCACCGGAACCCCGGCCGCCCGCCGCACCCGCCGGAACGCTCGCATGTCCACCACCAAGTCGCCGTAGCCGAAGGCCGTGCCCCGCTCCGTCGCCAGAACCTGTGCGGCGCCCGCCTCGCGCACCTTCTCCACGGCACCGGCCATGGCCTCCGGCGACATCCACTGCCCCTTCTTCACGTTCACGACCTTGCCCGTGGCGCCCGCGGCCCGGAGCAGGTCGGTCTGCCGGCAGAGAAACGCGGGCACCTGGACGACGTCCGCCACTTCGCCCACGGGGCCGGCCTGGGCGGGCTCGTGCACGTCGGTCACGACCGGCAGCCCCGTCGCCTCGCGCACCGCCCGCAACAACGCCAGGCCCCGCGCCAGTCCGGGTCCGCGCGCCGAGGCCAGGCGCGACCGATTGGCCTTGTCGAACGACGCCTTGAACACCACGGGCAATCCCGCGCTCGCCGCCGCCGCACGCACGCCCCGGGCGACCTCCAAGTTGAGCGCCTCGTCTTCGAGCACGCAGGGGCCCGCGAACAGCGTGAAGCCGTCCATTCGGAACACGCGCCTTCAGCCCGGCAAGAGCGCCGCCCTTCGCGCCTCGGGCGCGCCGCGAGCAACGGCGGCCCTCACGAAGGACGCGAAGAGCGGGTGCGCGCGGTTGGGCCGGCTCTTGAGTTCGGGATGGAACTGGCCCGCCACGAACCAGGGGTGGCCGGGCAGCTCGATCATCTCCACCAGCTTGCCGTCCAGGGACGTGGCGCAGAACCGCATGCCGTGGCTGGCCAACCTCTCCCGGTACCCGTTGTTCACCTCGTAGCGATGGCGGTGGCGCTCGCTGATGATCTCGGCGCCGTACACCGAAGCGGCCTTGGAGCCCGGCGCCAGCTTGGCGGAATAAGCCCCGAGCCGCATGGTGCCCCCCTTGGTCGTCACCTCGCGCTGCTCGTCCATCAAGCAGATCACGGGGTCCGGCGAGGGGGCGTCGAACTCGAAGGAATGCGCCCGCTCGATCCCGCAGACGTTGCGCGCGAACTCGATCACGGCGCACTGGAGCCCGAGGCAGATTCCCAGGAAGGGCAGGTCGTTCTCCCTCGCCCAGCGGATCGCCCTCACCATGCCCTCGATGCCGCGGTCGCCGAAGCCGCCGGGCACGAGCAGGCCGTCCCAGCCGGCCAGGAAGCCCGGATCGAGATCGTCCTCCAAGTCCTCGCTGGGTATCCAGCCGATCTCGACTCTTGCGTCGTGCTGTATGCCGCCGTGGATCAAGGCCTGCTCGACCGACTTGTAGGCGTCCACCAGCTCGGTGTACTTGCCGACCACGGCGATTCGAGCCGTCCCCGCCTTCGGAGACTTGATGTGTTCGACGATCCGCTTCCAGGGCGCCAAGTCCGGCGCGGGCGCGTCCATGCCGAACCACGAGAGCACGAAGTCGTCCAGCCGCTGGCGCCGGAACTCGAGCGGCACCTGGTAGATCGTCTCCACGTCGCGCGCTTCGACGACGCCCGCAGGATCGACGTTGGTGAAGCTCGCGATCTTGGCCTTGGTGCCCTGGCCCAGGGGATGCTCCGTCCGGCAGATCAGCACGGCGGGCTGGATGCCCGTCTGCATCAGCTCGCGGACCGAATGCTGGGTCGGCTTGGTCTTGAGCTCGCCCGCCGCCTCGATGTACGGCACGAGCGTCAAGTGGACGTGAAGGGCGCCGCGCGGCCCGACCTCCTGGCGGAACTGCCGGATCGCCTCCAGGAACGGAAGGCTCTCGATGTCGCCGACTGTGCCGCCGACTTCGGAGATCACGACGTCGTGCCCGTCCGCGACCGCACGCACGCAGCGCTTGATCTCGTCGGTGACGTGCGGCACCACCTGGACGGTGCGGCCCAGGTAGTCGCCCCGCCGCTCGCGCTCGATGACGGTGCGGTAGACGCTGCCCGTGGTGGCGTTGTTGGCCTGGGAGAGGCTCGCGTCGACGAAGCGTTCGTAGTGTCCGAGGTCCAGGTCGGTCTCCGCGCCGTCGTCGGTGACGAAGACCTCGCCGTGCTGGAGGGGAGACAACGTGCCGGGATCGATGTTGATGTAGGGATCGAGCTTCTGCAGGGTCACGCTCAGGCCGCGCTCCTTGAGCAGCAGGCCGAGGGAGGCCGCGGCGATCCCCTTGCCCAGGGAGGACACCACGCCGCCCGTGACGAAGACGTGTCTCGTGCCTTCCGAAGCCATCCGCTCCGCTCCTCTCATCCCCTCGGGGTCTTGAGCCGGTCTTCCGCCCGGGCTAGGTCTTCCTCCGTGTCCACCCCCCTCTCGGCGCTCGGAACCACCCCTACGCCGACTGCGATCCCATTCTCCAGGGCGCGCAGCTGCTCGAGCCCTTCCTCCGCCTCCAGCGGCGACGGAGCAAAGCCGACGAACTGCATCAAGACCTCGCGGCGGTAGGCGTAGATTCCCACGTGCCTCAGGTGCGGACCCCGGTTCCAACCATGGCCGGGGCCGAATCCCTTCCGGCGGTACGGTATCGGCGACCTCGAGAAGTATAACGCCCTGCCCGCCGCCGTCCTCGCGACCTTCACGACCGACGGGTCGAGCAATTCGGCCTCGTTGCGCACCGGCGTGGCGCAGGTGCCGATCCCGAAGCCCGCGTCGACCATGGCGACCGCCGCCCGAACCGTCTCGGGCTCGAGCAGCGGTTCGTCTCCCTGGATGTTGACCACCACGTCGTACCCTGCCCCGCGCTCCGCCGCGACGGCCGCGACGCGGTCGGTGCCGGAGGGATGGCCGGCCTTCGTCATCGCGACCTCCGCGCCCATTGCGGCGCACAGGCGGCGGATCTCTTCGGAGTCGGTGGCGACGATCAGGCGGTCGGTCAGGCCGCGCGCCCGGTTCCAAACCCACTCGATCAAGGGCTTGCCGAGCAGGAGACGGAGCGGCTTGCGCGGGAGGCGCGTCGAGCCGATGCGGGCGGGAATGACGCCCAGCACCCGCCTCATGCCGGCGTCGGCCAAGCGCCGGCGCGAAGTTGAGCCGCGAAGTTCACGCCCCGTAACTTGCGTGCCCCGTCCTGGAGACGGCAACCTCCTCGACCGTCCTCGCCGCCCCGGCCGTGCTCGGTGGACGGCCCCGCAAGCAACCGTCCTCGCCGCCCCGGCCGCGCGCCCGGTGGACGACCCCGCGATCAGAACCCGAGGAAGTTCTCCAGGATGCGGCGTCCCCCCTCGGTGAACCAGGACTCGGGATGGAACTGCACGCCCCAGACGGGGTGCTCGCGGTGGCGCATCGCCTGGACTTCGCCTTCGTCGGCGGGATCCACACTCCACGCGATCGGCTCGAGGCCCGGGGCGAGTTCGGGCGAGGCCACGAGCGAATGGTACCGGGCCACGCGAAGCGGCGAGGGCAGGCCCGCGAACAAGGGATCGCCGCTGTGCCGGACCTCGCTCACCTTGCCGTGCACGCAACGCGCCGCGGGAATGGTCTTGCCGCCATACGCTTCGCCGATGGCCTGGTGGCCCAGGCACACCCCCAAGGTCGGCACGACCGGCCCGAGTTCGCGCACCGCCTGGATGCTGATGCCCGCTTCGGCAGGCGTGCACGGTCCGGGAGACAGCACTAGACGCCTCGCGCCTTCGCGGAGAAGTTCGGCGGGAGTGATCGCGTCGTTGCGAAAGACGCGGGGCGCCCGGCCCAGGTCGCCGATGACCTGAACTAGGTTCCATGTGAACGAGTCGTAGTTGTCGATGACCGCGACCATGCGTCCCTGGGCGTCGGGCGACGAAGGCAAGGGGAAGCGAGACCAGCCCAAGCATGTACGACAAGTGCGTGATCTGCAACCGCCGCTTCGAGCACAGCGGCGAGCTGGACGGCGTGGCCGCCGGCCGCCGCGTGGCGTACGACCCCGTGCGCGGACGCCTTTGGGCCGTCTGCCGCGCCTGCAAGCGCTGGTCGCTGGCGCCCATCGAGTCGCGCTGGGAGGCGCTGGAGAACCTGGAGCGGATGGTGCGCGACGAGGGCCGCCTGCTCGCGGAGACCGACCACGTCTCGTTGCTCCGGGCAGGCCGCATGGAGATCGTGCGGATCGGACGGGCCGGCCTGACCGAAGAGGCCTGGTGGCGATACGGCCGGGAGCTGCAGGCACGCCGCGATCGGTACAAGAAGCTTACTGCGGCGGGCGCCCTGGGCGCCGGAGCGGCGATCGTGGGATCGGCCGCCACCGTCGGCGTCAGCTTCGTCGGCGCCTGGCTGCTCTGGAACCACCTGCCCCGGACGGTAGCCGGAGCGGCTCGCTGGTTGCGGTTCGGGAGGACGGCATGGCGCGGCCAGGGACGCTGCGCCCGCTGCGGCAGCCCGATCGAGTCGGCGCGGTACGACGAGCGGAAGCGGATGGTGTTGCAGGCGGGGAACGGGCAGGTGCGGTTGTCCGTCCCCTGCCGCCTGTGCCCGGACGTGCGGCGCGCGCGAACCGGCGGCGGCATGGCGGAGAGCGGACTGGCGCTCGGCGAACGGGAAAGCGCCGCCATGCTCGGGCGGGTTCTCGCGTACCACCACTTCTCGGGCGCCTCGGGCCGCCGGGTGAAGGAGGCGTCGCGGCTGGTCGAGGTCGCTGGCGGGCCCAGGCATCTCGCCTCCAAGATTCTGCCGGACCACATGCGGTTCGGGCAGATGGGCCGGATCGGCAAGATCGCGTTGGAAATCGCGGTTCACGAAGAGCGGGAGCGGCGGCTGCTCGAAATGGAGGTGGCCGAACTGGAGGCGCACTGGCGCAAGGAGGAAGCGCTGGCCGAGATCATGGACGGCGAGCTGACCCCGCTGCCCCTGCGGATGCCGGCTGGACGCGTCATGTCCGGCCAGGACCTGCCGGAGAGCGTTTCGTGAGCGTCGGAGCATCGGCGTTGTTGGCCGTTGCGGCGCTGCTCTCCCCCGTTGGTCCGTTGCCGGGACAAGAAGCCCGCCCCGCGCAGGCTTCCCCCGTGCAAGAACGCGAAGCCCGCCCCTACGAGCGTTTCGCGGCTTTCCTGTCCTTCTTCGAGCCGGAGACGGCGGTTCTCCTGGGCCTCTCCGGCGAGACCGGGCGCTTGAGCGACCTCGGCGAAGAGGGTCTCGCGGCACGCACGCGCGGCTATCGCGAGCTTCGGGAGGGCTTGGCCGGGTCCCGGCTCTTTCCACAGGCGCCCGGCGGCCTCGCGGCGGCCGTCGATCCCGGCCTATTCCTCGATCGCCGCATCGCCGGATTCCTTCGGGTTCGCCCGTGGGCGCGGTCTCCTCTCTACTACGTTCGCGCGGCGGCCGAGGCGCTGGCCACGGTGGACCTCGACCCCGCTCTCGACCCCCCGGAGCGTCGGCGAGCGCTCACCGAACGGGCCCGGCAGCTGCCTTACCTGCTGGACGCGGCTTCCGCCGCTCTCGTGAATCCTCCTCGCATCCTGACGGATCAGGCGCTTGCGGAGGGACGCCTCCTGGAGAGGTGGATTGCCGAGACCGCCGTGCGCGCCGCGAGACTGCCCGAGGGAGGCGAGAAGTGGGCGCTGGAGCAATCGCTGGAGACGGCGAGCAGCACGGTTGTCGAGTTCCTCGGGTCGCTGGACGCCGATTTCGGGCCGCGCGCCAACGGAGCGCCCGGACTCGGCGAGGCGGTCGTGTCGGAACTCGCCCGAACCTACGGATTCGACGGCGCCTACCACGTGGTCGAGACTCTGGGGCGGGCGGCCGAGGCCATGGAGGCCGCCCGCCGCGTGGCGGCGTCCGCAGAGCGTCTTGATCCCTCTCCGCCGGAGTCGGCCGCATCTCTGGCATCGGGCTTTGCCGCCCAGTGGTTCGGCGCAGGCCCCGCCCCCGCCGTGGCGACGCGGTTCGGCCCGCGTGTGGCAGGCCGTCCGCCCGTGTCGGTGGCTTGGCGCCGGGGCGCGTCCCCGTCTTCCCGCGGCTTGGCGTGGATTCACGTCGCAGAAGACCAAGCGGACGCTCCCGGCCTCCTGGAAGCGGTCCTGGCCGACGCGGCCTCGCAGGCTTGGCTTCGCGAGGCCGTGGGCGCAGACGGTCCAGCCAGCAGACGCGACACCGGAGCCGACTCGCCCGCTGCCCGCCCCGCCGGAGACAACTCGCCCGCTGCTCGATCCGCTACTCGTCTGCTGGTCGCCTGGGACGGGTTGGCGCCCGCGGCGCGCTGGTTCGCCCTCGCCACGCAAGCTTCGCCGGCCGAGGCCGGGTCCCGCGACGGCCGCACCACGGTGTCCCTCTCGCAGGCCGCCGACTTGGCGCGGACAGAGGCCGAGGCCGCTCGCCTCGCGGCGCTCGTGCACTTGGGCCTGCTGGACGCGCACGACGCGACCCGGCAGATCGCCGCGAGCATGGGCGCCGCGCCCCCCGGCGACGATGTCACCTCCCAACCTGGCAACTCCGAAGCCCGCCGGCTGCTGGCGGGCCACCTGTCCGACCCGACCGAAATCTTCGCCCCCGCTCTGGGATTCCTGCTCTTCGAGCGTTGGCTTCAGCAGAACCTGCCTCCGCCGGCCTCCCTGTTCGAAGAATGGCTCGGTGCGGCGGGCGAAGCGGCAGGGGAAAAGGCGCCTCTCCGGGATCGATCCTAGTAGTCCACCGGACGCAGATAGGACTCCCCTATCGCCGTGTCCGACAGGAGTGCGACGGTCGGCAGATCGCGTTTCCAGTGCGTCGAGGAGAGGCGGCCCCAGACAGTTCGCACATCCTGCTCGTCGAAGCCGCCTTCGACGAGTGCCTCGGGCGAGTATCCCTCCAGAAGGCGGTGGAGAATAGGGTCGGCGCGATCGTAGGAGATGCCGAGTTCGTCCTCGTCGTGCACGTCCCGAACGAGATCCGCGCTGGGCGGCTTGTCGATGATTTCCTGGGGGATTCCCAGATGCCGGGCCAGCGCCGCGACCTGGGTCTTGAACAGGTCGCCGAGCGGGTTGATGGGCGGCGAATCGTCCGCGTGCCAAGTGTAGTATCCCAGCAGCCGCTCGCTCTTGTTCCCGGTTCCCAGCGGCAACGCGCCGAGCTTGGCCGCCTGGTCGAACAGGACGACCGAGCGAAGCCGCGCCGCCAGGTTCCCGCGGCGTGCCGGCGAGACCGAGGGCTCGTGCTCTTCCACGTAGGCGTCCACCGCGGCGCTGACCGACAGGATCCGCCCGTGCGCGCCGGTGGCCTTCAGCGCCAGTTCGGCATGAGACAGCGCGTCGGGGCTGGAGGTCGCGTACGGCAGGCGGAATCCGAAGACGCTGGCGGCGCCGAGCGCCTTGCACGCGAGGAAGAGCGACACCGCCGAATCCATCCCGCCGGAGACGCCGATCACCACCCGCGCGAACCCTCGTCGCGACGTCTCCTCGCGGACGAACTCCACCAGAGCGGCCTCCACGAGCGCGGGATTGATCGCCAGCGCTTCGTAGTCCTCCGGGCCGGGCCGGCGGGGCGGCGAAGGTCGTTCGGAGCGGCCCAGCGCTTCGGGTCGCTCGGGGGACGCGGGCTGGCTGGCCGGGTCGCCAGAGCCGAGCGTGGGGCCATGCCGGGCCGACCCGGGCGCCGAATCCGTCGGCGAGCCAGGAGTCGTGGCGGTCCCGGGCGCCCAGTCGGCCGTCCAGGCGCGGTCCAGCGAGCGTCGCAGCTGCGGCAACGCGGCCCGCAGATCGGAGAGGAGCGGCTGCTGCGCCCTGATCCTTCCGATGTCGTCCAGGGCGGCGCCGACACGCGCCTCTCCCTCCGCGAACAAGGGGGCCCGCGCCAAGAGGTCGCCGGCCGGCCCCCAGGCGGTCGAACCGCCCGCGAAGAGCTTCCCTCCCTCGGAGCCCACGAGCTGCGACACGAAGACGAAGACGCCGTTCTCCTCCGCGGTGCGGGCGGCGATTCGGTCCCACTTCTGCAGATTGGCGGGCCGGGCCTGCTCCGGACGGAACCCGCGGGCGGGGGAGGCCGAGCCGCAGAGCACAAAGTCGGCCCCGTCGAGGGCCAGCACCGCAGCGGGAAGCGAGTGCCACAGATCCTCGCAGACGAGCATTCCGGCCCGCCCGAATCGGGTGTCGAACGCGCACACGTCCAGGCCCGGCGCTACGAAGCGGCGTTCCTCGAAAAGTCCGTACGTGGGCAGGAACACCTTCCGGTGCACGTGCAGGAGTTCGTAGCGTTCCCCGGCGGCGGCCAGGTAGGCCATGCTGTTGTAGATGCCGCGGCGGTGCCTCTCGTAGAACCCCAAGGCCACGTCGCAACCGCATCCGGTGGGCGGATGGCCGAGAGCGCGCACGAGTTCGCCGGCCGAGAGCGCCACCTCCCGCACCGCGCCCTCCACGAAGTATCCGGACAACACGGTCTCGGGGAAGACGGCCAAGTCCGTCCCCGGCGCCAGCGCCTCTCGCACCGCCGCGGCGTTGGCCGCCACGTCGCCCTTCGCCGGCTTGATCTGCGAGATTTGGACCTGCAACACGCGATCGGCCATTTCGATTCGCCTCCCAGGGGTTCTTGGCGATTAACTTAGGGACGTGACCAACTCCCGCCAAAGAAGCCCGTCAAGGACGTCCATGTCTCTTCGCTCCCGCGCAGTCTTCCTCGCCGGCTTTCTCGCCGCGCTTCCCACGGACGCGGCGACCCAAGAGGGCCACGCCTCTACCGACGCGGTCGCGGATGCGCCCGTCGCGGCCTTCGAGACCGACGAGGCCCGCGTCTTCCTGGCGGCCCTTCAAACGCTCGCCCGGCACCACGCGTCGGCGCTCGGAGACTCGGCCCTCTGGCACGGCGCCGCAAACGGACTCCTCCAGCAACTGGACTCCGCCGCGCTGTCCCGGCTGGAGCTGCCGGCCCCCGGAGAACGCGCGGAGGCCCCGGCGTTGCCCGACGCGTCCGCCGACCTGAAGCCGTTCGGCAACCGCGAGGCCCGCGCCTTCGTCGACGCGTTTCTGGCGGTTTCGCGTCTCGGCGGACCCGCCTTGGGCGACTCGACCATCTGGGAACGCGCGATCGACGGTCTCCTGGAGCATCTCGACGACCCCTACTCCACCGTGTTCACGCCTGCCGAGTACGGCCAGTTCGAGGAACGCAACACCGGCAACTACGCGGGCATCGGCGTTCAGATCACGCACTTGGGAAGCCGCGTCACGGTGACCGCCGTCTTCCGCGAGACGCCGGCCGAACAAGCCGGGATGATCGTCGGCGACCGCATTGTCTGGGTCGAGGGGGACGACGCCACCGACTGGTCGCTCGACCAAGCGCGCGACGCCATCCGCGGAGAACCCGGATCGGTGGTGACCTTGCGCGTGGAGCGCGACGGCGTCGAACAGCCGATCGCTATGGCCATCGAGCGCGACACCGTGCACGTGTCCGCGGTCGCGCCGGTCCGCATGTCGAACGACATCGTCTACATCCTCGTCGACCGGATCGCCCGGGGAGCTGCGTCCGAATTGGCCTCGGCGCTGGACGACGCCAAGGGCGCCCGCGCCATCGTCATCGACCTGCGCGGCAACCCCGGCGGCTTCCTGGACGAGGCGTTGCAGACGGCGGACCTCTTCCTTTCCCCCGGAAAGACGCTGGCCAGCGCCGGCGCCCGCGCCCGCGACGGGTCCGTGAACCGCAACTCCTGGAGAGCGTGGTCGCCGGCGCGCAGCCCCGACACGCCGATCCTGGTGCTCGTCGACGAGTACACGGCCTCGGCGGCCGAGATCATCGCGGGGGCGTTGCAGGACCACGACCGGGCGCTGGTGGTCGGCAGCAGGACGTTCGGCAAGGGCTACGTCCAGACCGTGTTCCCCCTCCCGGCCGGGCGGCAGATCAGCGTCACGACGGGCTCCTGGTACACGCCCTTGGGCCGCTCCCTGCACCGCAGGAGACACCGCGACGGCACGCTCAAGCCCGAAGACGAAGCCGGCGGAACGCCCGTCACGACCGCGACCGGCCGCGCTTTGCAGTCCGGAGGCGGCGTCTTCCCCGACATGCTCGTGGAGAACGCTTTCCTCCAGCCCGAGGAGAGAGCGCTGCTGGCCGCGGCCAACGAGGCCGGCCTCTCGCTTTTCGTCGCGATCGAGGAATACGCCTTCGTGCGCGCCAAGGAGGCGATGGCGGCCAGCCGGATCGAGACGCTGCTCGCCGCGGACATGGACGATCTGATCGCTTCCCTGGAGCACGCTGGCATCCCGGACTCCGTCGTGCGCAATCCGGTCGCCAGCGCGTACGTGCACTGGCGCACTCAAGTCCGGTACCTGAACCGCGCCGGAGCCCGGCACCTCGCCTTGGACGTGCAGGCGGAGCGGGACAACGTCCTCGCTCAAGCTCTGGAGCTGGCCAGGGCCGCCACGACCCAGGACGCACTGTTCGCCGCCGGCGCCAAGAGGGAATCCGCCGTCCCCGAGCGATAGGCCGCTTGGGCCTGCGGCGCCCCGGCGGCCCTCTCCGGCCGGCCTCCGCTCCGCTCGCATGAGCCGGCGTTCCATTCGCCTCGCGCTGGCGGCGCGCGCCCGCTCTCCCGGAGTCGGCCCCAGCGAGATTCGGGGTCTCCAACGGGAAATCCGCCAAGAGCTCCTCGCCGAGTCGGCCCATGTCCGGGAGCCCGACTTCGCCGACCTGCACGCGGACGACCTGGCCTTCCTCTTCAGCGCGTACGACCATCGGTTTCTGGGTGGTCTCTGCCGGCGGGCGGTGGCCCCGGGCAAGCTCTCGTTTCGGCTGTCGTCCAGGATGACGCGGGCGGCGGGAACGACCACGCATCGTCGCGGCCCGGCATCGGCGGCGGCCGACGTGACGATCGCGTTGTCGTCGTTCCTTCTCTTCGACGGCTTCGGCCCGGACGATCCCGCCGTGACCGTGGCCGGCCTGCGCTGCGCGGACCGGCTGGAGGCCCTGCAACGGATCTTCGAACACGAGTTCGTCCACGTCGTGGAGTTCGCCGCCACTCGAACCACCTGCTGCGGACGGCGGCCCTTCCAGGAGATGGCTGAAGCCCTGTTCGGCCACCGCGAGTTCACCCACAAGCTCCTGACCCGCCGGGAGCGCGCAGCCCGCGCGGGCATCGCCGTCGGCTCCCAGGTGGTCTTCGACTACAAGGGGCGGCGCCTCGTCGGCAAGGTCAACCGGATCACGAAGCGCGCCACCGTTCTGGTCCCCCATCCTGCCGGACAGCGCTACAGCGACGGCCTCCGGTACGCGAAGCACTACGTGCCCGTCGAAGAGCTTCAGCAGGGGTAGGAGCGGGTCGGGCTCAAGGGATTGGCCCGGACGGTGCCCGGTTGGCGAGGACAGGCGCACCGTTGGCCTGGGCAGGCGCAAGGGATTGGCCCGGACGCCCTCGTCACTGGCCCCGCGGGTGGTAGCGGCTGTGCGTGCGGCGAAGGTAGTCGCGGTCCAGATGCGTGTATATCTGGGTGGTGGCGACGTGAGCGTGGCCCAGCAGTTCCTGCACCGCGACCAGGTCCGCTCCGCCTTCGAGGAGATGGGTCGCGCAGGAGTGGCGGAGCGTGTGGGGCGACACCTTGCGCTGGATGCCGGCCCTGGCCGCGGCCCGGGCGACGATCGTCCATACCGACGCCCGGCTCAACGGAGTGCCCCGCTGGTTGAGGAACACGGCGCCCCGGCTCTGTCCCTTGTCCAGGCGCGGCCGCACGCCGGCGAGATAGCGATTCAGCACCTCGCAGGCGGTTCGTCCAACCGGAACGAGGCGTTCCTTGCCCCCCTTCCCTAGGACGAGGCAGTCTCCCTGGCCCAGGTCTAGCCGGGGCAGGCTCAGTCCAGTGAGTTCGCTGACGCGCATGCCCGTGGCGTACAGCAGCTCGAGCAGGCCCTTGTCCCGCCAATGAACCGGCGAGTCCGGATCGACCGCCTCGACCAGCCGAACGGCCTCCTCCTGGGTCAGGAAGCCGGGCAGCCTGCGCGGCATCTTGGGACGATCCATCCGGTCGGAAGGGTTCTCGGGCACGAGGCCCTCGTCCGACAGGAACGCGAAATAGGCCCGCAAGGCGGACTGCGCCCGGCGGATCGAGGCGGGAGACAAGCCGTCCGCGCTCATGCGCGCGACGTAGTCGTGCAGGACTTCGGCGCTCAGGTCGCGCGGCGCCTCGACGTCCACTTCTGCGGCGAAGCGGAGAAACCGCGCGATGTCGCTTCGGTAGGAGGCGACCGTCTTGGCGCGCAAGCCCCTCTCCAGCTTGAGGAAGTCCAGAAAGGGCTCCAGGAAGAAACGGCGCTGGTACGTCGCGGCTCTAGTTTCCTTGTCCATTGCCGTACGCGCTCCCCGGATGCGATCAGGCGCCCGCGTCTTCGTCCAGCCCTGCCCCACCCCCCGTGTTCGCCGCCCCGCCCGCTCTTGCCGTCCTGCGCGTCCACCACCACCACGCCCCCAAGGCGACGGCCAGGATCGCCGAAACCGCCAGCAGCCAAGCGTTCGCGCGCTCGACCGCCTCGGCCAGTTTGTCCAGGTTCTCGCCCGCCAAGTAGCCCAATCTCAGCAGCGCACCGTACCAGATCGCGGAGGCGACCAGCAGCGGCGGCGCCACGCGGAGCGCGGTCTGGCCCGTAACGCCCGCGAACACCGGCACCAGCGCCCTGAATCCAGGCAGGAAGCGCGAGGCGAAGATCGCCGCCATGCCCCAGCGCCCGTAGAAGCGGGCCAGCGCCGCCATCTGGTCTTCCGAGGCGAGCCGTCGCCCGGCCTTGGTGCGAAGGAAGCCCGGCCCGTACCGGCGGCCCGCGCCGTAGACGGCCAGCGCGCCCCCGGCGTTGCATCCCCAGACCACCAGGAACGCGCCGCCCAGGCTGAGCGTCCCCAGCCCGGCGAGGAATCCCCCCGTCGCGATGAACGTGTCGGCGGGCACGACCGGCAGCACGTTCTCCACCGCGGCGCCCACCCCCAGCAACAGATACGCCGCAACGGGCGAGAGGCTGTCCAGAAAGCCGAGGGCCTCGCTCACAGGCGCGAAAACACGCCACCGGGCACGCCTGCGGCGCCTCGCCGGGCTTGGGTCTCGCTCACGGGGCCGGAACCACCAGCGCGACCGCCTGCACGCCGATCCCCTCCCCTCGCCCGATCCAGCCCATGCCTTCGTTGGTCTTGCCCTTGACGGACACCTGGCCCGGCGAGACGCCCAGCCGTCCGGCCAAGGCCGCCCGCATCTCCGCGGCGCGCGGACCGATCTTCGGACGCTCGCAGACCACCGTCACGTCCACGTTGCCGACCGTCCAGGACGCCTCGCGCAGCACGCCGGCGGCCAAGCCCAGCAACTCCATGGAATCCGCGCCGCGCCACCGGTCGTCGCCCGGCGGGAAATGGCTCCCGACGTCGCCGAGCGCCGCGGCCCCCAGGAGGGCGTCGATCACCGCGTGGGCGACCGCGTCTCCGTCCGAGAACCCGGCCAGCCCGGGACAGCCGGGAAAGTGCACGCCCCCGAGCACGAGCCGGTGCGCGGGGTCGAAGCGGTGAGAGTCGTATCCGGTCCCTATTCGCGCGGAGGGGACGCCGGGCACCTACTCCTCGTACTTCCTCACGACGAGGCACACGTTGTGGCCGCCGAAGCCGAACGAATTGCTCAGGGCGTAGGAGACGGGGCGCTCGATCAGGCCCCCGTGGGCGTACTCGAGGTCGCAGGCCTCGTCCTGTTCGGAGAAGTTGATGGTCGGCGGGATCTTGCCCGTTCGGCAGGTCATCAGGCAGAAGGCCGCTTCGACGGCGCCGGCGGCTCCGAGGAGGTGGCCGGTCATCGACTTGGTGGAACCGACGACCACGTCCTGCGCGCAGGGGCCGAAGACGGCCTTGACCGCCACGGTCTCGGTGGCGTCGTTGAGCGGCGTGGACGTGCCGTGGGCGTTGACGTACGCGATGTCGGCCGGCCCGATTCCGGCGTCTCTCATCGCCATGCGCATGGCCAACTGCGCTCCGGACCCGTCGTCGGGGGGCGCGGTGATGTGATGCGCGTCGCCCGACAGCCCGTAGCCGGCGATCTCGCCCAGAATCTCCGCTCCCCTGTCCTGCGCGTGCTCAAGTCCTTCCAGCACCAGGCAGCCGGCGCCCTCGCCGATGACGAAGCCGTCCCGGTTCGCGTCGAAAGGACGGCTGGCGCCTTCGGGATCGTCGTTGCGCGTGGACATGGCCTTCATCGCCGCGAAGCCTCCGATGGTGAGCGGCGTCACCGACGCTTCCGAGCCGCCCGCCAGCATCAGGTCGGCGTCTCCCCTTTCGATGTACCGGGCCGCGGCCCCGATGGCGTGCGCGCTCGACGCGCAGGCGGAGACCGTCGCGTAGTTGGGACCCCTCAGGCCGTACCGAATCGAAACCAGTCCCGGGGCGATGTCGGGAATGTACATGGGGACGAAGAACGGACTCACCCGTCCGGGCCCCTTCGCGAGGAGCGCCTCGCAGTTCTTCTCGAAGGTGTCGATTCCGCCGATTCCGCTCCCGAAGATGACGCCGAAGGCCGCCGGGTCGGTTCCGGGGGGCGGGCCGTCGAGACCGGCGGAGGCCATCGCCTGGTCCGCTGCCGCCAGCGCGAGCTGGGCGAACCGGTCGTAGCGGCGGGCTTCCTTGCGGCCCATGTGCTGCAGCGGATCGAAGTCCTTGACCTCGCAAGCGATCCGCGTGGCGAAGCCTTCGTGCGCGTCGAACAGCGTGATGGGCCCGCCGCCCGGCTGCCCGTCCAACAGAGCCTGCCACGTCGATTCGAGATCCGGCCCCACGGGACTCACCATCCCCAGGCCGGTCACGACTACCCGCCGCCGGTCTCGCGCCTCGCCCATGCCGCGTGCGCCCGCGGGAGCCCAGCGGCCCCTCGGGCTCCGGTCAGCCCTGCGTGTGGCTCGCGATGTAGGAGATCGCATCTCCCACCGTGCGCATCTGCTCCGCGTCCTCGTCGGGAATGTCGATCTCGAACTCCTCCTCGAAGGCCATGACGAGTTCGACGGTGTCCAGCGAGTCGGCGCCTAGATCCTCGACGAACGACGCTTCCGGAACCACCTTGTCGGACTCGACGCCGAGCTCGTTGATGATGACTTCCTTGACCTTGGCTGCCGGAGTGTCGGACATGTTCGTGTTCTTCTCCGCCCGTTGGGGCTTGGTTTGGGCACTGGGGATGATGGATGGGTGGGGATGCGATGCGCAGACGAGCCGACGGCCCGGCAACCCGCCGAAACGAGCCGCCGCCTACATGGCCATGCCGCCGTCGACCGCGATCACCTGTCCGGTAATGTAACGCGCGCCCGGCCCCGCAAGGAACGCCACCAGTCCGGCCACGTCGGCGGGACGGCCCAGGGCGCCCAGCGGAATGCGCTGCCGCAGCTCCTCCGTCCGGGCTTCGCCGAGGCCCGCTGTCATGTCCGTCTTAACGAAGCCGGGGGCCACCGCGTTGCACCGAATGCCGCGCGGCGCGAGCTCCCGCGCGACCGACTTGGTCAGGCCGTGGAGGCCCGCCTTCGAGGCGGCGTAGTTGGCCTGCCCCGCGTTGCCGGTCAAGCCGATCACCGAACTCACGTTGACGATCGACCCGGCCCGCCGCTTCATCATGGCCCGGGCGGTGGCGCGGATCATGTTGAACGCGCCTCCCAGGTTGGTCTCGACGACGGCCGACCAGTCTTCGTCGCGAAGCCGGAGCAGGATGTTGTCCCTCGTGATGCCCGCGTTGTTGACCAGGATCGCGGCCGGCCCCAGACGCTTCGTGGTCTCGGCCACGGCCTCCTTGCAGTCCGCTGCGCTCGCCACGTCGCAGGCGAGCCCGCAATGGCCCTCTCCGGGAAGTCCCGCCGCCGCCGCCGCCGCGCGTTCGCCGTTGCGGGCGACCACGGCCACCCGCGCCCCGTCCCCGGCAAGCGCCTCCGCGACGCCCAGGCCGATCCCCCGCGAGCCGCCGGTGACCACCGCCACCTGCCCGGCCAAGGGGCCCCCGCCCGTCACTCCCAATCCTCCATGGCGTCCACCGCCCCGGCTTCCCCCAGCGACAGGACCGGCAGGCCCTTGGCGTTGCGCCGGTTCAGTCCCGCCAAGACCTTGCCCGGCCCCAGCTCGGCGAATCGCTCCGCCCCCATGGCCACCATGCGGGACACGCAGTCGATCCAGCGAACCGGCGCCGTCAGCTGCCTCACGAGAAGCTCGCGAACGCGCTCGGGCTCGGCGGCCGCCTCGGCGGTCACGTTGGACACGACCGGAAACGCGGGCCGCTCGAAGCGCATCAGATGCAGGTGCTCGCGGAACTCGTCGGCCGCCGGCGTCATGAGCGGCGAATGAAAGGCCGCCGACACGCTCAGCTTCGCCACCCGCTTGGCGCCCTGCGCCCGCGCCGCCTCGGCCAAGCGCTCCACGCCTTCGATCTCGCCGCTGACGACGACTTGGCCCGGGGCGTTGAGATTGGCGGGCACCACCGTGGCGCCGGCCTCCCCGACCTCGCGGCAGAGCGCCCGCACCGTCTCCTCGTCCAGGCCCAGGACGGCGGCCATCGTCCCGGGGGCCGAGTCGGAGGCGCGCGCCATCAGCTCGCCCCTCTTGCGCACGGCGCGCAGTCCGTCGGCGAAGGAGAACGATCCGGCCGCGGCGTGCGCCGAGAGCTCGCCCAGCGAATGTCCGGCGGCCACCGCGACCCTGCCCAGCCGGTCCTTGGCCACGCGGTAGGCCGCCAGCGAATGCACGTACAGCGCTGGTTGCGCGTGCTCCGTGGCCCGCAACGCCTCCTCCGGCCCCTCCCAGGCGATCCGCGAGAGGCGAAGGCCCAAGACCTCGTCGGCCTCCTCGAACGTCTCGCGCGCGGCAGGACGACTGTCCGCGAGGGACCTGCCCATGCCCACGTGCTGCGATCCCTGCCCGGGGAACAAGAGCGCCGTGCGAGCAGGCGTCCCCGCACCGCCGGCAACCGTTCCCGCGCCCACGGCCATCTCGGCGCCCTACCAGCGCATGGTCATGGCGCCCCAGGTGAGCCCGGCGCCGAACGCCGTCAGCAGCACCAGGGCGCCGTTGGCCAACTTGCCCTGCTCGGCCGCTTCGTCGAGCGCGACCGGAATCGTCGCCGACGAGATGTTGCCGTACCGGTGCAGGTTGACGAACACCCTCTCCATGGGGATGCCCGCGTAGCGCGCCGTGGACTCGATGATGCGCACGTTGGCTTGGTGCGGGACCATCAGGTCCACGTCGTCGCAGGTCTTCCCGGCCCCTTCGAGCGCCAGGGAGCCGGCCCGGGCCATCGACTGGACCGCCGACTTGAACACCTCGCGGCCCGACATGCGGAGCAGGTGGTCGCGGTTGCGCAACACTTCCTCGTCGATCGGCTTGGCGGTGCCTCCGGCGGGACGTTGCAGCACGAGCGCCATGTCGCCGTCGGACCTGTGATAGCTGGACAGGATGCCCTTGTCGTCGTCGCTGGGCCGCACCAGCGCCGCGCCGGCGCCGTCGCCGAACAGGATGCAGGTCGAGCGGTCCTCCCAGTCGATGATCGACGTCATCTTCTCCGTGGAGACGACCAGCACGGTCTCGCAGCGGCCCGAGGCGATCTGTCCCTCCGCCACCGACAGCGCGTAGAGGAAGCCCGTGCAGGCGGCATGCAAGTCGAAGGCGAAGCACGTGCGCGCCGCACCGATGCGCGACTGGACCTCGCAGGCCGTGGACGGCAGCCAGCGGTCGGGGGTCGCCGTCGTCACGATGATCAGGTCGATGTCCGACGGCTCGATCCCCGTCTTCTCCATGACGGCCAGCGAGGCGCGCTCGCCCATGTCCGCCGCCGTCATGTCCTTGGGTGCGATGCGACGCTCGAGGATGCCGGTGCGCTCCCGAATCCATGCGTCGGACGTGTTCACCATACGCTCCAAGTCGGCGTTCGCCAGGACGTCGTCCGGCAGATAGCGCGCGGTGGCCGCGATGCGGACGACGGGTTTGGATTCCTTCACGTGGCGGGCTCCTTCGCTGGGCGCGGCAATGCGGGGAGGCGACGGACTCCGTTCACGAGGCGGGCTCCCTTCATTCGGCGGCCGAGAGGTCGCGGGCGACGTGGGCCACCATGCCGCTGCGGACGGCGCGGGCGGCGGCTCCCAGGGCGGCGCCGATCGCCCGGGCCGAGGACCCGCCGTGGCAGATCACGCTCACTCCGTCGACGCCCAGCAACGGCGCCCCGCCGTACTCTTCGTAGTCGAACACGCGGAACACCTCGTCGATCTCCGAGTCCAGCTGCTGCGGGTTCAGCCGCGACCGCAGGTTCTCGACGAGAAAGCCGGCCACGGACTCGTAGCACTTGAGCAGGACGTTGCCCGCGAAGCCGTCGCAGACGAGCACGTCGCAGGCCCAGTGGATGATGTCTCGTCCCTCCACGTTGCCCACGAAGTTGAGTCCGCTGGCGGCCAGGAGCCGGTGCGCCTCCTGCACCATCTCCGTTCCCTTGGTGGCTTCGGAGCCCACGTTGAGCAGGCCCACCCGGGGGTTGGCCACGCCGTGCAGGTCCTGCATGTACACCGCTCCCAGGCGCGCGAACTGCCCGAGGTGGTGCGGCTTGCATTCGATGTTCGCTCCGGCGTCGGCCAGGAGCGTGGCGCCCTGCGCGGTGGGCAGCACCGTGGCCACGGTCGGCCGGGCCACGCCCGACAGCGCGCCCAGCGCCAACAGCGAGGCGGCCATCACCGCGCCCGTCGGGCCCGCGGAAACGAAGGCGTCCGCCTCCCGGCTGGCGTGCAGGCGCAATCCGACGCTCATGGACGACCGCGGCCGCCGCCGCAGGGCGGAGGCGAGCGAGTCGCCCGATGTGATGCGGTCGGGCGCGTGCACCACGGAGATTCGGTCGTTCGCCGCGTGAGGGCGCAGGTGCGCGCCGATCGCCTCTTCGTCGCCGACGAGCAGGACGTTCAGCGCCCCGTCGGCCTGCACGGCAAGCATCGCGCCCTCGACCTCGCTGGAGGGCGCGTGGTCGGTGCCCATCGCGTCGAGAGCGATCCGCATGGTCGGGGATGGAATGCCCGAAGCGGGCGGAGCCGACCCTAGTCTCGGTCTACTTCGAGAACCGTCCGGCCGCGGTACATGCCCGACGTGGGGCAGACACGATGCCGCAACGCCGGGTCGCCCGTCTTGGAGCAGGTGCCCAACTTGGTCTCGGCAGCCTTGTAGTGCGTGCGCCGCTTGCGCTTGCGTTGCTTGGATACTCGCCTCTTGGGGACGGCCATGATCGTCTTCCTAGTCGGTCTTGAGCGCTTCCAAGGCCGCCCACCGCGGATCTGGGCGCTTCTCGTCGCTGGGGGTCTTCTCGGGGCGGCCGACGGGTTCGCCGCAACGAGTGCAACGTCCGTCTCCTCCTGCTTCCGGCAGGACGTACCGCGGCGCCTCCAGAATCACGTCCTCTCTTATCGCCTTCTCAAGGTCGGCTTCGGACGCCCCTGCGTCAATGGCGCGCACGTCCGGGTCGTCCCGCTCCCACTCCTCGTTCAAGGAGTAGACCAGAACCACAGTCCGCGTCATCGGCACCTGCAACGGCTTCAGGCAGCGTCCGCAGTCGTACGCGAGACAGGCCGACCAGGAGCCCCGCACGACCAAGCCGTCCCCCGCGAGCTCGGCCACGCCGGAGAACCTCACCGGCTCCGAAAACCGAAGTTCGGCGCCCTCCCAGAACTCGGGCTCCGAGCCGACCACGCCCTCGACGACGAGCTTTCGGCCCTGGCGCAGGCCGGCCAAGCCGACGCTCAGGCCGCTCCGCCGCCGGCCGGCTCCCGCGGCCTGCCCGGCCGGTCCGGAGCCTCCGTCATCCCGCCTGCGCATCGGGCCGCCCGTTCCTCAGGACGCGTTCCCGGCCGAGAACTCCGGGAAGAAGAACTCGATCTCCTTGCGCGCGTTCTCGTCCGAGTCGGAGCCGTGAACGGCGTTCCGCTCCTTCGACTGCGCATAGAGGCGGCGCACGGTGCCCTCGGCGGCTTCGGCCGGGTCGGTGGCGCCGATGGCGCGGCGAAGTCCGGAGACCGCCTGCGGCGCTTCGAGCACCATGGGGACGCAGGGCCCCGAAGTCATGAACGAGACCAGCGACTCGTAGAAGGGCCGGTCCCTGTGGACCGCGTAGAAGGCCTGCGCCTGGGCGCGGGTCATCGCCAGCATGCGCACGGCCTTGAGCTTGAAGCCGGCCGCCTCCAGGTGGGCGACGATCCGGCCCGCGTCGCCGCTTTCGACGGCGTCGGGCTTGACGATTGCGAGGGTTCGATTCGTTCCGGGCGGGTGATTCACTCGAGTCTTATTCCGTAGAGGGTCCGAGAAAGGCGCGCATGACCGTCGCGCGCTCCAGGAAACCGACCATCTCCCCATCCTTGACGACGGGGAGCTGGGCCAGGTTGCGGGCGACCAGGGCTCGGCCGGCCTCCACCAAGCTTTCGCCGTCCGGCACGCAGAAGAGCGAGCGCGTCATGACCTGCCGGGCGAGCGCCGCGGGCCTTCGACGTTCCGCGCCTTCCCCGCCCGGCATCGCGTGGGGCAGGACGTCGCCGGCCGTGATCAGTCCGAGAAGCTCCAGGCTCTCGCCGACGACGGGCACGGCCGCCACGTCCCGGCGCAACATCAGGTTCTGGACTTCCGCAACCGGCGTGTCGGGGTACACGCGGTAGGAGAGCGGCGTCAACACGTGGCCGACGCGCACGTCCGTCTCGACTTCGGCGTCGCGAAACTCCGGAGAAGCGAGCGCGCGTCCGGCGTCGCCCGCCCGAACCGCGCTTCGCACCTCGGAGGAGAAGCGTCGCAGGACGGGGGCCAGGAAGAGGTTGACGGACTCCCGCGCCAAGCCCCAGGCGATCCAGGTGAGCTTTCCCACGCCGGCGCCTCCGGGAGACGCCAGACCCAGCGCCAGTCCGGGCTCGCCCTGCTCCTCGCCCAGGTCGAGGATGCCGGCCCGGTCGCAGACGAGGCCGTAGCGGACCGCATCGCTCCCCTCGGCGCTCCGCAGGGCGGCCGCCAGAGGAGAGGCCGCCGGCAACTCGCGCACGGCCTCCCGCAACGCGCCCACGTCGCCGTCGCTGGCGCCCGTCACCCAGCCGGGTTCCGCCAAGAGCTGGTGGAGCTTCATCGTGGTCTTCGCTGTCTCCGCTCGGGGCCGAAAGGGCCTCCGCCGTCTACTGCGCGAGGGACTCCCTGACGAGCGACACGATGTCCACCGGCCGCTCGGCAACCCGGACTCCGTTCTCCTCGAACGCCTGCGTCTTCTCGGCCGCGGTGCCGGCCGAGCCGCTGACGATGGCGCCCGCATGGCCCATCCGCTGCCCCGGGGGCGCCGTCCGCCCGGCGATGAAGCCCACCGCCGGCACTTCGAGATGCCGCTTGACCCAGGCCGCGGCCTCCTGCTCTGCCGTGCCTCCGATTTCGCCGATCATCACGACCGCTTCGGTGACGCCGTCTGCCGCGAACGCTTCGAGGCAGTCCACGAAGCTGGTCCCGGGCAGCGGATCGCCGCCGATTCCGACGCAGGCGGTCTGCCCAAGGCCGGCCGCCGTCAGATGGTAGACGGCCTCGTAGGTGAGCGTTCCGGAGCGGGACACGAGGCCGACCGGCCCCGGCGCCGCGATCTCCCCCGGAATGATCCCCAGCTTGGCCTCGCCCGGGCAGATGACGCCGGGACAGTTGGGGCCGAGCACCCGGGCGCCGCGGTCCCTGGCGAAGGCGTGCGCGCGCGTCATGTCCAAGACGGGAATGCCTTCGGTCACGCAGACGACGAAGCGGACGCCCGCGTCGGCCGCCTCCATGATCGCGTCCGCCGCGAAGGCTGGAGGCACGTAGATCACCGAGGCGTCCGCGCCCGTCGCGCTCACCGCCTCCTCGACGGTGTCGAACACCGGCGCCGAGCGTCCCTCCGGCCCCTCGAACGTCCGTCCTCCCTTGCCCGGCGTCACGCCGCCCACGACGGTCGTGCCGTACGCCATCATCTGGCGCGCGTGAAACGACCCGTCGCGCCCCGTGATCCCCTGGACGATCACCCTGGTGTTGCGGTCAACGAATATCGACATGTCAGGCCGAGGCCAAGTTCACGGCCTTCTCGACGACGTCGTCCATCGAGGAGGCGAACTGGAAGCCCGCCTCCGCCAGGATGTCCTTCGCGAGCGCTTCGTTGGTGCCGGTCAGCCGAATCACGAGCGGGACCTCCAAGCCGACGCGGCTAGTGGCCTCGACGATGCCCTTGGCCACGTCGTCGCAGCGCGTGATGCCGCCGAAGATGTTGAAGAGGATGGCCTTCACGTCCGGGTCGGTGGTGATGATCTCCAGGGCCGCCACGACCTTGTCGGGGGACGAGGAGCCGCCGATGTCCAAGAAGTTGGCGGGCTCGCCCCCGTAGTACTTGACCAGGTCCATGGTCGCCATCGCCAGCCCCGCGCCGTTGACGCAGCAGCCGACGGCGCCGGAGAGCTTGACGAAGCTGAGCCCCGCGGCGCGTGCTTGGCGCGACGCCGGCTCTTCGGCTCCGGCGTCCCTCATCGCCTCGATCTCGGGAAGGCGGAACAGCTCGTTGTCGTCGATGCTCATCTTGGCGTCGAGGGCCACCACCTCGCCCGCCCCGTTCACCACCAGCGGGTTGATCTCGGCCATGGAGGCGCCGCTTTCGACGAAGGCGTCGTACAGCTGCGCGATCGCCTTCGCGCCCTGGCGGGCCAGCGCCTTGTCGGAGTAGAGACGCCCCGCCAGAAAGCGGGCTTGGTGCGCGAGCAGGCCGTAGCGCGGGTCCACTCGCACCTTGTGGATCGCCCCCGGGTCGCGCGCCGCCACTTCCTCGATGTCCACCCCGCCTTCGGCCGACACCATCATGACCGCACACTGGGCCTCCCGGTCCACGAGCACGCCCGCGTACGCCTCGGAGACGATGTCCTCGGCCGGCGCGACCAGCACCTTGCGCACCCGCAACCCCTTGATCTCCATGCCCAGGATGGCGCCGGCCCGGTCGCGGGCCTCGGCCGGACTGGCCGCCAGCTTGACGCCGCCCGCCTTGCCGCGCCCGCCCGTGTGCACCTGAGCCTTCACGATCACGGGACCGCCGATCTGCTCGGCGGCGGCGCGAGCGGCCTCGGGCGTCTCGGCGACGACGCCCTGGTTCGTCCTCATGCCCGCGGCGCGGAAACGCTCGCTGGCCTGGTATTCGTAGAGGTCCATGGGGGGTGGGTGGAATCCGAAGCGAAGTCGACGCCGTCGATTGGGCGCAAAGCCGTTCTAGTTTAAGCGGCAAGGCCTTCCGTGACCATGGGCCGGCGCCCCTGCCGCAGGCGCAAGGCGGGCCTCCCCGCCGGGCGCACGCCTCCTCGCTGCCCCGGGGCGGGCGGCCTCGGCATTTGGCTGGGACGGGGCTCCCGCCGGCTTCAGTCCCCCGCTTGCTCTGCGCAAACGGCCATCCAGCAGACCACGCCCACGTCGTCGGCGGTGACGGGCTCCCGTTCCGGGGGCGGCTCGACGACTCGGAGGCCGAAGCCGCGGACCACTTCGGCGATGCGAGAGGCCGCGTCGTTGCGGGTGATGTCCTTGCTCTCGGCCTGCCGCTTGATCGCGCCCAGCGCGCGGCGGACCGGTTGGCTGCGGCCCACGCGCAAGGCCTCGTAAGCGTTCTCGCCCCCGGGCGGCAGGGTGACGGACGGGTCGGCCAGCAGGGCCAGCGCCCACGCCTGGACTTCGCCGACGGACGGCGAGCCGGCCGGTTCGCCGACGAGACCCGCGCCCCTCTCGTATTCCTCGACGATCGATGCCGCCGCCTGCGCCCACGCCTCCTCCAGGCCGACCTCCGCGGCCTCCACGCCGGGGGCGGAGCCGGGGTCGATGCGGCGCAGGATGGCCGCTGGCTCCGAGAGCACGCCTTCCGCGTCCACGTAGCGCCAGTACCGCTCGCCCCGAACCCGGCAGGCGAAGAAGAGGCCGGGAGCGCCGGAGGACGGAACGCCCGGGCCCTGGCGAAACGCGGCGCCGACGCCCCAGGGCAGCTTTCGCAGCTCCGCTCCCCTTCCCTCGGCCAGCTCCCGGCGCAACTCGGCGCGCAACGCCTCGGCGCTGGGGCCGCCCGCACCCGCCCGTCCGGCGGGACTGTCCGCGCCGCCCCCGCCGCCCTCCGCCTCGTCCAGCAGCGTCTCGTCGCCCTCGGCCAGGCGAGCCGCGTACGTCTGCATCTCGTCGTCGGCGTCCTCCACGACCTGCACTTCCATGCCGAAGGGCTGCGCGGCCACGATCTTGCGGCGGATCGCGCGTTCCAGCTTGAGGATCACTTCGAGGTCGCCGGGCTCGGGCAGCATCGTGGTCAGGTGCACTTCGGCGTGGGGACTCTTGAGGCGGATGACGCGGCCATAGCGCTGCACCATGCGCTGCGGGTTCCACGGCATGTCGTAGCTGACGACGGCCGCCGCCTGTTGCAGGTTCTGGCCTTCGGAGAGCACGTCGTTGCTGAGCAACAAGTCCACTTCCCCGTCGGACGGGCGGAAGCCGGGGCGCACCACCGTGTCGGGGCAGAAGCGGGACAGCATGGCGGTGCGCTGGTCGGGGTTCGTCTCGGCGCCGACGACGGTCACCCTGCTCCTGCCCTCGGCCGGATCCGGCAAATGCTCGTCCAAGTACCGCACCGTGTCGGCGAAGGTGGTGAACACCGCCACCTTCTTGGACGGCGACCTCTTCATCAGGCGGCGAAGCAGTGCCAGCTTGGGATCGTCCTCGGGACGGAGCCCGGCCAGGCGCGCCCGAATCTCCTCCAGCCGCGCGGCGTCCTGCCGCACGTGGTCGCGAAACGACGGGTCGTAGTCGGCGGCGGGCTCCTGGTCGCCGTCTTCCGCCAGCGCGTCCTCCACCCACTGGGCCAGGGCCGACTCGTCCAGATCGCCGCCCGCCTTGCGCAGGCTCTCCGGGCCGGGAACCCAGCCCGATTCCCAGGCCGCCAGGAACGCCCGGTGCGCCTTCAGCATCCGCTCGACCGTGAGCAGGCAGGCGTGCCAGCACGACTCCAGCCGCTTGAGCACGCCGGACCGCAAGAGCGCGCTCAGAATGACCTCCCGCTTCTCCAGGGAGCGCGTCCGGTGATAGCGGCTCGGACAGTAGCGGGCCATGTGCAGGGCGTCGATCCGCTCGGCGATGTACGTGGCCAGGCCGGGGCCGGCGTCGTCCAGGTCGTAGCGCTCCGTGGCCAAGCGGGGCTCGGGGAAGGCCACCGGCGTCCCGTCCGGGAAGACCGCGTTCGGGTACTCGCGCACGATGAAGCCGCGGTCCCGGCGCACGCTCACCATGTCCGCAAGCTCGAAGAGCACGTCCGGGTCGAGGTTCTCGGCGTTCTGCTGGTTGGCGCCGGCGCGCATGAACAGGCCCTGCAGCGACGGGATGCCCGCGACCTCGAAGGCCCGGTCGTGGCGCGCGAAGGCCATGACCAAGTGGTACAGGTCCCAGAGGCCGTTGTTGATGGGCGTGGCGGTCAGGAGCACGAGGTCCTTGGGCTCGCCCCCCAGCAGACGCGAGAGCGCGCCGTACCAGGTCGTGCCCGGGTTGCGCAGCGCGTGGGCCTCGTCGAAGACGATCAGACGGTATGCGTCCTTGTCGTTGGACAGCGCCGACTTGCCGAGGGCGCCGCCGCGGCCTGACAGCGTGGGACCAGCCAGCTGCGGATCGGCGGCGAACTCCTGATAGCTGACGACTTGCGCGGGAAGCCGCGTCTGGTGGAGCCGATCCCGCCAGTGGTCGCGAAGCTGGGCCGGCACCACGAGCAGCACGTGGAGGCCGCGCCGGATCGCATACTCCTCCACGAACGCAAGGCCGATCTCCGTCTTGCCCGTGCCCACGCCGTCCGCGTAGACGACGCCCCGTCGCCGTCTCACGATGGCGAGCGCGCGCTGGAAGCCGTCGTCTTGGAACGGAGCCAGTTGGACTGCGTTGGGGGACGGCGCCTCGTCCTCCTCGTCCATGTCGTCGCCCAGCAGCTCCAGCAGGGCGCGCAAGTAGACGGTGCGCGGGTCGAGCAGGCCGGGGTCGGGAAACAGCAGCTCGCGAAGCTGGTCCTTGAAGTCGTCGGACTCGTCCCAGAGCGCGTCGAACCACTGGACGGCCCGCTTCGCCACCGGCGGATCGTAATGGACGAGCCCCAGTTCCAAGTTCCGCCACATCCCCGCCGAGGTCAGGTTGGCCGACGTGACCAGGGCCGCCCGGGCATCGGCGTCGTCGCCGAACAGGTATGCCTTCCCGTGAAGGAACACGTGCACGTAGCGCCGCACCGCCACGTCGGGCCGGTCCAGCCAAGCTTCGACGGCGAGCAACCGCTGGAGCGCCCGGCTGGGCGGGAAGCGGGACAGATCGCGCTCCTCGCCGAGCGCCAGCAGCGTCCGTTCGAAGAGCGTGGCGGGGACTTCGTCGCCGATGCCGGTGGGCATGGCGCCCAGAAGCAGCCGGGTCTCGCGGTTTCGGCCCTCGGCCAGCGTCGCCAAGTGGCGCAGCCCGCCCAGGTTGACGTAGCCGGTGGCGACGGACAGCACGTGGCGGTCGTCGAAGTCGCTGGCCAAGTAGGACAGGCCGCCGCCGTGACGGGTGGCGTCGGCGAGGTTGTCGAGGAGGGAGGGACGTTCCGGCATCAGGTCGTTTGGTTCCGCCTAGTCGGGCTGGCTGGTTCCATCTCAAGCCTGGTCAAGACGCTCATCCTCAATGTCGCGCCCACCGTCCTCCGGCCCCTCCGGCTCGTCCCCCGAGTAACCCCCGGACGGCTCGCGCACGCTGACCTCCGAGGCGACGGACCCGGTCGCGCTGGGCAGGCCGACGCCCTCCAGTCGGCGCGGGGACGAGCGTTCGTCGAGCTTCGCGCTCAAGGCGCTGACCGCCGCCTTCGTTTCGGCGAGCCCGACGGACACCTTCCGGTGGTTCCCGTTCATCAGGTCCCCCATCCGCTCGATCCGATGACCAAGCTCCTGCTTCACGCCGCCGATCTGTTCGGTAAGCCGCTTCTCCACCTCCTCGAACCGCTTACCTATTTCTGTGCGAAGGTTGCGCCGCTCCCTGCGCGCGTCGGTCTTCACAGCGTGTTGCAGGCCAAGGGCAGACACCACGATCGCCACGATCGTCCAGAATTCGCTACTTGAAACGAGTTCCATCTTGCCATTCCTTTCTGGCCTTGGGTTCCGGCCCAAATTCCGGTTCGGGCCGGGCCGGGGGCGCCTTCACTGCCGACCCAGGCAATCTACACCGGGAACGACTTGATCAAACCTCTTGGGCAGTTGACCTAAGAGTTGGGACAAGCGATAGCCTCGGGATCGCATCCCGCCCGGCACCGTCTGTTCGACAGCCCCTCGCGCCGCTAGGTCGAAGCTCTAGAGGTCGGCGTGTCTCCCGACGAAACTCCTTCATCGGTTGAAGGAGATTCCGAGAAGACTACCGGACGGGTCGCCGTCTTCGAGGTGGAGCTTGACGTGGCGGTCGAAGTCGAAGTCTTTGCTGAAGTCGGCGCCGGGCACCATGTCGGAGTTGAAGGTGCAGATGTACTGCTTTCCCAGGGCTCCGGTGACGGCGCTCGCCCTCTCCAGGGCGCGTGCCCGTTGCCGCGAATCCACGCCGTCAAAGATGATGCTGTCGTGGATCAGGAAGTCGATCCCCTCGTGCTCCCGCCTCGACTGAAGAAGCATCAGGTCGAAGCAAAATATCTTCATCTTGTCCACGCCGTCGCTGCCGCTCTTGTCGATCTCCACGTCATAGGAAAAGCCGTTGTCGCCTACGTGGATGATCAACTCTCCAGGAGCTTCGTACAGCGCTTCCGAGTTTTCGTTGAACAGTCCAATGGCTCGGCGCCACACCGCCCTGCGTTCCTGGTGGTCCCGCCTAGCGACTTGAACGAGATCGGCTTTTTCGTCCCTGACTTCGCGTTTCCGGGATTCCAGCTCCTTTTGCTGGCGGATCGACGCCACGACTCTCTCCAGCCTCTCCCGAATGCGAACGACTCGTTCTTGAAGATTCGTCATCTCCTGCATTGCGCCGTGGGTCTTCAAGACCGCGAGATGGCCGGACCGCTCTTCGGTCAGTTCTTCGAGCCTGCGGTCGCGGTCTGCAATCCGTCTTTCGATTCTGCCGATCTCCGTTGCGAGAAAGTGCCTTCTGTTTTCAATGATCTGGGCACGAAATGCCTTCGTTTCATCAAGCGTGCGCTGGGCACCTGCCGAGAAGACGACGCCAACCTCTTCGTACAAGCGAGCCACGGGCACCCTCGGCGACTTTTCCTCTTCGTCGACCGCTTCGCGATATCGCTTAAGGGTTCTTCGGTCCAAGACGTTTGCGTTGGTCAGATCGTGAAGTTCGGTTGTAAGGCGATCCGCCTCCTGTTGAATTGACGTGTACTGGGGATGCACCTTGAAGTCTTCCAGCGCCTTCGATTCCGCTCCCAGTTGGTTTTCGAGAAGAACCCGTGTGGTCTCCAACGCTCCGACGGTGGCGCCCTGTTCAAGCTCTTGCGCGGCGTCGGCGGCTTGTTGGAGACTTCGCACCGCCTTCTCCTTGTCCTTGAGCATCTGCCACTGCGCCGAGTTCTTCCAGTTCAGCCCAAGCATGTATGCGACGTTGACCTGCCTGTTCCAGGACAGCTGCTTGGAGTGATGGTGAAATGGCTCCAAGTACGCCTCGCCGCCACGGCGAACAAAGTAGGAGATCAGGCTACGGAACGAGGGACCATACTTGGGAATGTCGTTGCCCTCGAAGCCAAACAAGCGCCTGCCGAGCAATGCGTGCCAGTCCTTTTGCCTGTAGAGGGCCTCGCCAAAGAGAGTGTTCGGCGGCGCCGTTCCCGGCAATCCTTGGCAATCGACCTTGATCTTGCCCGGGTCGTCCACGGCGCGCGTTGCCGAGACTCGTTCGTCGTCCACGGAGAACTCCAGGGTGAACTCCCACCCGGCGAGATCGTCAATCGCGAGCCCTTCCCCTTTTCGGACGCGACCGCCCAGGCAGAAGTCGACGATGTCGATCAGCGTGGATTTTCCGAGACCGTTGCGCGTGTCTTTGTCGGTCGACGCAGGAGCCCGGTCCGCAAGGACGACGTTGAGGCCGGGCCCGAATTCGACGGAGCGAAACGACGGACGGTTGGCGGAGACGCGATGAATCATACCGAGCGCTTCTCCAGAAGCCCGTCGTGGAAGCTGACGACGCCGGTCGCGTACAGCATCTCCGCTGCGAGCACGAACCTGTCGAACGTGGAAATCCCGTCGCCTCTGATCGCTTCCCAAAGCTCGGTTGGAGTCCGCGGGCGGTCGAGTTCATGGAGCAGCACTGCGCCGGCCGCCAGCAAAGACTCGGCCTCCGAGACGTGCTTGGTAGGCAGAATCATCGCTCGAACACCTCGCAGGCCTCGAAGAGGTATACCAAGACGGATATGGCGGCGCACCGGGTGGTCTGTTCTGGGAAGCCGCGGGTAGCATACGCGCACATGCGTTCGAACAGGTCGTCGCCCCGGTGGCCTTCCTTTCGCAGTCGGAGATATTCGATCACGAATCCCGTCTTGAGGCGGTTCGGCCAATCGGGGTCTTCGGATTCCATGGAGCTGATGAACCGACGGTCAGGGGCGTCCCCTTCTCGGGGTCGATCGCCAGCCGCCTGCCGCAACCGGGCAATGCGCATCGGTTCCCACTCCTCATCGCGAGGATGATCTTCGTGGCGGCAGGAACGCTCATGCGGGGGCCGTGCACCTGGAGATGGGCGGGAAACTGTCGAATGTCGCACGGAGCTGCCACACCAGACAACCCGGGGTTCCGGCGGCGGTCGGTGGCTCGGTCGAACCTAGAGCCGTCGTCTCGTCCTTCATTCGAAGCCTTTGTCTAGCAGTGGTCGGCCAACTGGCGGAAACTCGTCCCAGATCGTTCCGTCCAGTTCCCGTCCCCGCGCCTTTGGGGTCCGGCCTCCCCACTGCTTGAAGAAGAACGGCACGCCTTCGGCAAGGCACTGGTCCCGGATGCCGCGCACCCATTCGGGGGCCATCCGCCGCGCACCCGGGCCGCTCTCCCCGCCGACGATCACCCAGTGGACCCTCGGAGACTGGTCGTCGGCTCCCCTAACGCACCCGCGCCCCTGCCACGGCAGGAATCCGGACAGGTCGATGGGACCGATCAACGGCTCGCAGCTCAGGAAGCGAACCGCAGCCGCGATACCTAGCAGGTGCCGGACCCGGTACGCGACCGACTGATCCTCCACGGACGTGCCGATCCAGACGTGGGACGGGAGCCCCGCGGGAAAGAGGTCGGCATGTCTCTTGACGAACTGGGCAGCCCGCCCCGGACGCTTGGTCAGAACTTGGTAGACGTGACGACCGACGCCGAGCATCACCTGAAAGCAGCGACGGACGAACTCCTCCGGCACGTCCTTGTGGAAAAGGTCCGACATGGAGTTGACGAACACGCGACGAGGCTGTCGCCACGAACCGGGTATCTCCAGCCGGTCCGGCCATGTGCGCACCGCGAAGGGGTCCCGGCGGTTCACCTCCGTGTTCACCACGGGGAGACGGGCGCGGTAGGTGGTGGCCAGCAACCGCCTGGACAACCGCTCGGCGTAGCAGTGGTCGCAACCGGCCGAGACGCGGGCGCACCCGGTCGTCGGGTTCCACGTGGCGTCCGTCCATTCTATGGCGGTGCGTTCGGGCAAGATGGCTCTCATGCTGAGGGCTGATCGCTGGGTCCGGTTGCAGTGTTGCTTCCGGGAGGATTCCGTGGGGCACGTGGAAAAGTAGTACTTCGGCTTTTATTCTGTAACTAGGGACTCTCAGGCTCTTCGGATGACCGTCTAGCGTCGAGGACCCACCAGTCAACGGCGTCCTGTTCGGCGTTCGGTCAGAGGCCAGTTGTGCCGCCGCTGGAATCAGCCGACTCCTTCCCGTCGCTGGGATGAGCCACACGATCCGCTTGCATGCAATAATTGCCAGAGCCGTCACGACGTCGAGGAGCAATGGGACGAGTCAGCGCAGAATCGGAATGACTACCCAATGCAGAATCGGAATACCCACTAAGCCCAGAAACAAGCCGTTTCGAAGAGAGATAACTGATGCATCATTAAAATTGTGCTTTTTGAGGTTCTCCATCTCTTGACAGAATACCTCGTACGCCAATGTCTCTCGGTCACGGATTCCTTCGAATTCAAATTCTGTTCCCATTCCGTGCACTTTTGCTGTCTTGTTCGCCCCGACAGTTAACCACCATGCAAAAAGTATATGCCCTAGCGATACTACCCCAATAACCACTTCAACCACTTCAGAAGTTGACAATCTAACCGACGGCGAAAGGGTCACTAATATGCCAACAAAGGCGACGACAAAAGCCAATAATCCCAAAATTCTTTGTCCTAGACGATCCGTTTTCGCTTCGATTGACTGAGCTCTCTCATGTTCTTGCTTCAATCGAGTCCTCAACACCCACAATGGAATATCGGGGTAACGAGACTGTTTGTTGTTCTTTCGTGAATCGATTTTGCGATTTGCCACAAAAGGTTGATGGAACGGAAATATCTCGTACGAAGCCTTTTTCAACCATTTGAACAACCTGGACATATCACTCGGCTAGCCAAGACGCTATAGCGGCGTCGATAGGCCGATCGTCAGCGACCAACCAACTCCATTCGCCCGTGGGGTTCACTTCGATGAAGAACAAACCTTCATCATTCTCGACTAGGTCAATAGCCGCAAACGCCAACTTCAGCCGTCGAACGAGTTCGCGGCATCTATCTTCGTCGGCCAGCGTCAACTGGCAGCTGGCATAGGTAAGTTGATCCTTGGGTGTTATTCGCCAGTCACCCTCTATGCCGCGTTGGTTCTTCAGAACGCGCACTGCAAACACCTGATCACTCACGACAGTAACCCTTAAGTCAGTTTTGTTCTTCAGCTCTTGTTGCGCAGTTATAGGAGCACTTGAGATGTTGCTATCAGATAACTGGTCGCGCCCAAGAACAGTTGTATACGTGAAGAAGTCATGCATATCTTCGTGCAACAGCACGGTGTCCAGCGACTTGACTACGAGATTGTCGGGGAAGGTTGCTTCGATGCTCCGTACATCATTGGTGACCATCGTACGAGGTGTCTTGAAGCCGACGTCGTCGGCGACGGCTAGCTGATATGGCTTCGACTCCGCCAAGTACGTCGCGGACGGGTGATTCATCCAGCGAGCCTGTCTAAACACGGACATCGACCTGAGGAAGGCCATCCACTGTGATCTGCTTAGTTGCTCGTCTACCGACAACCGCATGCCGGACACATCTCGGTCGAAGACGGGGGCCCTATACCATACTGAGCTTGGGTTCCGTACCACATGTCGGCCGACCGGGCCCTTGACCGTCATTAGCGGCCCCAGGGGATCGACGGTGATGCGATGGTGGGCCAACGCCTGTCGATTCAGGCGAAGATAGGGCACGCCCGCGGCCTCCAGTTTGGCGATCACCATGTCCGCGGCTAGATCATAGAGATTGGAGAGCACCAGAACCTCGGGCCTCCGGCCGTCGGTCATGTTCCCTTCAGGTCTTCGCCTGTCTCAATGTCGCGCTTCTTCGTTGCCGCCCGACACGCGGGATTCGATACCATCGGCTTGCCGTCCTTGACCCAGTAGCCGCGAGGAGAGTCGTAGGCGGCGCCAGGCGGCATGTCCACAGCCTCTCGTGTGGGGTGTCGAGAGGCGAGGTCGATCAGGATGTGCATTTCCATCTCCTTATGGCAGAAAGGTCGTGGGTTCAGGCAGAAGCATAACACCGTCCCGTTCGCGACGAGAGTGGGCAGACGTGGGCGGCAAGGACCATCAGCGTCCGTTCAAACTCGCGCGGCGTGGCGTGGCTACCGACGCCCACCAGGAGCTGGGCCGGAGGTCACCGCCGCGGGGGGTGGCGCCCAGTGGCGACGCGGAACCGGGGGGCTGGCACTCGGGTGGAGAAAAGAGAAAGGCGGGTGGACCACCGAGTCATGCGGCCTCGAATTCCAGCGTCGACAGCTTCATCTTGGCGGAACGACGCGATAGGTGGAGCATCTCTACGCCGATCACTTGGCCCGACTCGTTGTAGTCGAGAATGATGCCCGGCGAGACCTCCTCCGACTCGACAATGGTCGAATCGTCGAGGCGCAGGTAGAGCGCGTCGGCGCTCTTGTCGACGTGCAGCTTCATGTCTTCCCCTTCCATCTTGCGGTCGAAGAACGACGTGAAGATCGTCCACGGATGGGCTTTGGTGTTCACGGCCACGCGTGGCACGCGACCGTCCCGCTCTGGAATATGGCGAAAAAACGTTCGACATCGGAGTCGCTGGGATCGTTGGATCGAAGGTCGGGGTTTCGTACGGTGCGGAGGACCCAGTCGGCCGGAATACCGCGCTCGGCCATCGCACGGCGCGCATGGAGGGCGAATCGGATGTTCGCGGGGGTGGCGGGTGTGCCTGCTCCAGCCTGCATCAGACCAGTGCTCCGAGCCGCTGGGTCAGCTGGGCGCGGTAGGCGGGCGGCAGGGCGGCGAGGGTGAAGTCGTCGTAGATGACCTGGAGGTCGTCCGGCGTGAGGTTCCAGGCGCGGGCCACGCGGGCATCGATGTCGACGCGCAGGGAGGTTCGGTCGGCGTTGGACAGCGGGCCGTGGTCCACGCCGGTCTCCTGGGCGAAGTCGGCGAAGCGATCGTCCACGGCAGAGAGGCGGGCGGCCGCTCGGGCGATGTGGTCGTAGTCGGTGTCGTCGAGGGACGGAAGATGGAAGCCCTCCAGCAGAAAGAAGTTGACGTTGAGCTCGACGAACCGGCGGGCCTGCCAGTCGAAGGGCAGGCTGTTCATGATTCCGAGGCAGGCGGCGCGAGCACGCGCGTCTCCGGTCGGAAATGACAGATAAGGGGCCGCATTTGTCAAAAAGATGCCTTGGGGGACCAAACAAGCGATCACGGTGCGTGAGTTCGTGCGATTTGTGACACCTCGTAGGCACAATCTGTCGCGCTTGAGTTCGGCCAAGAGGGACTGGCGACGCACGGCCAAGGGAAGGATCGGCGCCAACAGGGACCCCGCGCCGGGCCGGGGCCTGCGCACCTTGGCCTTCAGCACATCGGATGGCGGCATCGAACGCTCGTCGCCTCCGTGAGGGTCGTATTGGCCGAAGCTCTCGCCCTTCCAGAGGCGGGCGTCGCCTTCTCGCGCCCAGAGCTTCTTGTCGTTGGTCTCGTGCAACTCGGCCACGGGAAAGCAGGACCACCGCCCGTCCGACCCGTGGGGAAACAGGTTGCCCGTGCGGATGCGGGCCAGGAGATCGGCCTCCGCTTGAGAGCGGACCAGAGGCGTCTCCCCATCGGTGCCGAAGGTGGACACCGCCAAAGCGACTCCGGGGCTGGCCGACTGCTCTGCCCACAAGGGCTTGGACTCGGCGGTGCCGGCGACGGATACCCGGTGGTTGTTCGGCGAAAGCCCGCGCTCGGCGACGACCAAGGCGATGGAGTACCGCGGATCCGTGTCGAACGCCCAGCGCTTCTTGTTCAGGAGGAAGTCCACGCGGCGCGTCGTGGATCGCCGCCAGAGCCACTGGCGGAACTCCTTCGAGCCCTTGGCGACGAAGCTGTATCTCGGCAACACCACGCCGATGAAGCCGTCCTCCCGCACCAGCATCCGGTAGCGCTGGCAAAAGTACTTATACAGATCCGGGGTGGCCCCCATGGTGTCGTAGTCGCTACGCGCGGTATCAGGTCCGGCCAAGCCCCGTCGGTAGTCGTCGGCCCGGGCCTTCCGATCCTTCAGTCTCTGCACCAACTCCGGGCGCTCTCGTACCAGCTCGTCGATCCACCGTTTCCGCTCCTTCTCGCCCAGGGCGTTGATACCGGGCCGGTACAGTCCGTAGAACGACAGATCCTCGACGATTATCTCTGACCACGGCGGATTGCCCACCACCACGTCGAACCCGGGCGACGGACGCGAGAACACTTGCGGGAAAGCCAACGGCCAGTGCAGGAATTGGTGGCGGTCGGCCAGCTTGCGGGCTCGGCGCAGGAGATCCGTCTTGTGTTCGCCCGCGATGATCTCTACGCCGTGGGTCGCCACGTCTGAGCGGGCACCGACAAGGCCGAACTGCTCCGCCGTCCACAAGTCGAACAGCCGGTCGAGGCTCGCGGTGACCGCCCATGCCTCCCGATCCGCGGCTTGGCTGGCCGCCACCTCGTCGGGCGTGCGATCGTCGATGTCGGCCAGCCGACCCACGGCCGCCGTGGCCTCCTTCAGCGCATCGTCCAAGATATGCTTGAACAGCGGGGCTTCGTGCAGGAGCGGCTTCGCGTCGCCCACGCCGATCAGCGCGTCGCCCACCACCACGTTGCGTTCCAGGTAGGCCAGCGACAGTCCGGGTACGAACGACGCCAGCCACAGGGACAACTTGGCTACTTCCGCGCCCATCGCGCTCCGGTCCACGCCGAAGACGCAATGCTTCAAGATCAGGCGGCGCAGCAAGGCCGCGTCCTCGCATTCCACGCCGGGGGACGCCCGGCTCCGCAGACGCTCCAGCGCGTCCAGCAGAGGCGGCAACGGGCGCTCCGCCAAGAACCGCACCGTCATCTCCGCCAACGTGTCGGCGACCTGCACGAGGAAGTGGGCGCTGCCGCAGGCCGGGTCCACGACCGCGAACGACAGCAACAGCTTGGCCGCCGCCTCCGGATCGGTCTTCGCCGTCTCCGCCACCTGGGCCAAGTGCCGCTCGAACGGCGGTTCGACGGCTCCCTTCACCAAGTGGCGGACGATCTCCACGGGCGTGTAGTAGACGCCTCCCGCCTTGCGGCCCCCGGCGTGGGTCTGCCAGAGGAGGCCGCCCCGCTTCACGTCCGCGGAATCCGGCGACGAGGCACTCACGTAGCGGTCCTTCTTGGCGTCGTAGCGCAGCGGCCGCGCGGCGAGCGACAAGTGCAGGCTCAGCAGCGACTCGTAGGTGTGGCCGATGTGGGCGATCTCCAGCGTGGAGAAGTCCACTCCCCTGCCCTTGGCCGCGTCGTGGCCCACGGCCGCCAGGACGCGCCCGAACTCGGGGTCCCGAAGCTCCATGCGCTCCAGCAGACCGGCGCCCGCGAAGTCCTTGGCCGCGAACAGTGCGCCGTTGTAGGCGGGAACGTCCCAGGCGGGGTTGCCGGACCGCATCGCCTTCACCAGCCGCGTGAAGCCGTCCCAAAGCGACGAAGAGGCCGGGCTCAGCTTGGACCTGGTGGCGTGAGCCTCCGTCACCAATGCCGACAGGGACGCAGTCCTGTACGACTCGTTGTTCATCGGCAGGTGCCCGGCACTTTCCGCGAACAGGATGAACACGGCGCGGAACACGAGCGTCATCGCCGCCTGCTCGAGCTCCTCGCGCTGGGAGCCGTCGTCCAGGTCCAGGCCGCGGTCCTTGGCCCAGCGCTCCATGCCCTCGGCCAGCGCGGGAAGGGCCTCCTGGCGGATCGTGCGGTCGAGCCGCGCGCGAAGCTCGACGCCGAACTTGAGCGCCTCCTCCTGCAGCGCCGCGAACCCGCCTTCCGCCAAGGACGGGGGCGCTAGAAGCGCGAGGAACGGGCGTCGCTTGCGGTCCAGCAGGGCGTCGTCCAACTCGAGCCACTGGCGGGTGCCGTGCGGGGAATCGACGTCGAACAGCCGGAAGCGGCCGCCGAAGGCGAGAATGCCGTACTTGGCGCCCCGTTCCTTGCAGTCCGCCGCCAGCAGGCCCTCGGGCGGGCGTCCGTCGCGGTCCAGGCGGGCCAGCTCGCCGGCGGTCTTCTTGGGATGCACGACCGCCACCGGCTTGCCCTCGTGGAAGGCGAGGTAGCCTCGTTGCGGGAGACGCTCCAGCCGGTATCCGAGCGCCGCCAGCATCTGGCGCCAAGCGCTGCCCGGAGTCGGAAGGGCGGCCACCGCGTCCCGCGCCGCAGTCCATCGCGCAGGGTCTCCCTTGAAGCGGGACTCCAGCGTGTGGCGCGTGAGCAGGCCGTTCAGGGCTAGCCCGTCGCCCGCGGCTCGGTTCAGGTCCGCCGTCAGCCGGCGCACGGCGTGCAGTGGGGAAAGGCCGGCCAGCTGCTTGAGCGAGTTGGCTAGATGCGCGTCGCCGACGGAGCGCACAGAGCTTTGATGAGTGGTTGGGCCGAGGGCCAGAAGGCGGCCCGGCGTCGCTGGGTCGTCGGCGATGAGCAGAAGCGGAGTGGCGGCTCCGGCCGCTCGCTTGCGCCATTCCGCCCGCATGGAGCGCTCGCCCGGCAAGCGCGAGACCGCCACTTCGACGCCGCCGACGGTGGCCGCCGGAAGCGTGTCCGCAGTCCCGACCGCGAGCGGGCGCGCAACGCCTTCGCGCACCAGGGAGCGGATCAGGTCGGCAGCGGTCACTCCGACCCCGGCCACCTACCTGCCGAGCGACACCAGCCGCACCACCCGGACGGACTGTATCTCGAGCTCGTCGGCCTCGATGTAAGCCATGAGGCCGTCCGGACCGAAGGCGGCAGGGATGCGAAGGCCGTCCGCCGGCACCGTGCCGACGTACTCGCCTCCGGGCGTGACGATGTCGATGGGGCCGTCGCCAAAGCCTTCGGCGGCCGTCCTGGCCACCCAGATGCGGTCTTCGCGGTCGACGCCCAGGCCGGCGATGACTGGAATCTCCGCGGCGAAGGTCATCCCCTCGACTTGGCGCTTCATCATGTCGCTGAGGTCGGGCAACTCCATGCCGCTGACGAGGCCGCCGCCGCGGAGGCGAACTTCCTCCAGGCCGACCAAGCGGCGGGCGCTCTCCGCCTCTTCGATGGCCCGGGTCACGGCCACGGGGGCAATGGGACGCTCGATGACGCCGTCCACCACGCCGTCCATGGTCACCAGCTTGACGCGATGGCCCACGGAGTCGGCCACGGCGACTCGGCCGTCGGAAAGCACGCCCACATGCAACCCCGGCTCGAAGGCCCTCATCTGCGAGAAATGTATGGAGAGCACGGTCCCCCCTTCGCTCTCCATCGTCTCGGTGTCGGACTCTTCCGTGGGGGGCAGGTCCCAGGCTTGATAGACGACTTGGGGCGGCGTGCCGTCCAGGGAAAAGACGACCACCGGCCGCCGGTCCTCGGGGACTTCGGTTTCGTCTTCCGCATCTCCGCCCGTGCCGCCGAGGTTGATGCGACGAAGCGTGCTGTTCGGCGAGAGCAACCTGTCGCCGGGCAACGGCAGCATCGTCGAGCCGGGGAGCATCCCCACCATCATGTCGACGGTCGCGCTCTCGGCGAAGGAGCCGTCCGCGTCGAAGATGTCGAAGGCGCCGGGCATGCCGAAGTCGAAGACGGCCAGCCGGTCGCCGGAAAGCACCGCAAACGCCCTGGGGGACCCAAGCTCGCCCGGCCCGTCGCCGGCCTTGCCCACCGTGCGAACCAGTTCGCCTCCGGGGTCCACGACCACGACGCGGTTGGCGCCCTCGTCCAAGACGTGAAGGTTGCCCTTGGAATCGAACGCGACGGACTCGACCGTGCCGAACGTCTCCCAGTCCTCTCCGTCGAAGGCGCCCACCGTATAGAGGTCTTCGGTGACGGGGGCGAGCAAGACGTCGGGGCCGTCCAAGCCCCCGGCGGCGGCGGCCGTCTCTCCGCCCGGAGCGCCTCCCGGGTCGCCGCAGGCGGAGACGACCAGGGCCAGCAGCGCGGCAGAGGCGGGCAAGGCCGTCGTTCGGCGCGGCGCCGGGTCGGCACGCCGGTGGAACGTGGCGGGGGCGCCGGGCCGAGAGCGGGTGTTCATGGGCATATCCTTGTTCATGCCGCGTTGTTCGCCGGGGACCGAGAAGGCGGTGGCGGACAAGCGGACAGCGGCGAAGTCAGTAGGTCCAAGCCGGGGCAAGATAGAAAGCCGCCCCGCCTGACGCCAGTTGCAGCACTGGCGGGTGCGACGGCTTGGGCGACCGCTCGTCCGAGCCTGTGGAGGCGTTTCGCGGGCGCACCGGCTGTAGCTTCAATCCATGACTTCTCAAGAGCCGATCTACGCGGACCACGCCGCCACGACGCCGGTGCGCGCCGAGGTAGCGGACGCCATGGCCGCCTGCCGTGAGGACGCCTTCGGGAATCCGTCGAGCGTGCACCAGTGGGGACAGCGGGCAAGGCGGCGGCTGGAGGAGGCGCGGGAGGAGGCGGCGGCGGCGCTGGGCGTGTCCGCGGATCGGGTGTTCTTCACGCGCGGGGGCACGGAGTCGGCCAACATCGCCGTGCTGGGATGGGCGCGGCGGGTCATGGAGGACGGGGGGAGGCCCACGGTGGTGGTGACGGAGATCGAGCATCCGGCGGTGGCCGAGGCGGCCAAGCGGGCCGAGACGGAGGGGGCGCGGCGGGTCGTGGTCGGCCTGGTGGACGGGGAGCTCGACATCGGGGCGCTTGCCGGGGCGGCGACGGCGGGGCGGACGGCGCTCGTGTCGTGCATGTGGGTCCACAACGAGACGGGGCTCCGGTTGCCGGTCGAGGAGGTCGCGGCGCATTGCAGGGGGGTGGGCGCGGTCCTGCACAGCGACGCGGTGCAGGCGGTGGGCAAGGTGCCGCTGCGGCTGGACGGGGCTCCGGTGGACATGCTGACGGTCGCCGGCCACAAGGTGTACGGGCCGAAGGCGGCGGGGCTGCTGGTGGCGCCGGGGGCGGACTTCGCGCGGGGACTCCACTACGGGGGCGGACAGGAGCGGGGGCTCCGGCCCGGAACGGAGGACGTGGCTGGAGCGGTGGGAATGGCGGAGGCGGTGAGGCTGGCCGTGGCGGAGAGGCCTGCCGAGGCCGCGCGGCTCAAGGCTCTGCGAGATACGGTCGAGTCGCGCTTGGCGGCTCGCCTGCCGGGGCTTCGCGTCAATCATGGCGGCGCCCGTCGCGCGCCCCACGTCTCCTCGCTCGCCATCCCCGGGGCCGACACGGACATGCTGCTGTCCGCCCTCGACATGGCCGGGGTCGCGGCCTCTTCGGGCTCCGCCTGCGCGAGCGGCTCCTCTTCGAAGCATTCGGGAGCGGCGCCGGGCGCGGGTGCGCCGAAGGAGGCCACCCTTCGCCTGAGCTTCGGCAAGCTGACCGAGGAGCGCCATGCGGATCGGATCGTCCAGGCCGTCGAGGCGGCCGCCGCCCTGGCCCGCGGACTGAACTCGGGAGGCCCGTCGTGAGCCGTCGCGTTCTGGCGGCCATGTCGGGCGGCGTCGACTCCTCCGTGGCGGCGGCGATGCTGGTCGAAGCCGGGCACGAAGTCGTGGGCGCGACGATGAAGACCTTCTGCTACAGCGGAACCGCCGGGAACTCGAAGACGTGCTGCGGGCTCGACGGGATTCGCGACGCGCGGCGCGTGGCCGACGTGCTCGGCATCCGCCACTACGTCTTCGACGTGGAGGAGGCCTTCACGCGCGACGTGATCGACGACTTCGTGGACGAGTACGGCCGGGGACGCACGCCGAATCCCTGCGTCCGCTGCAATTCCAACACCAAGTTCCGCGATCTGCTGAGGCGCGCGCAGGCCCTGGGCTGCGACGCGGTGGCGTCCGGCCACTACGCAAGGCTGGACTCGGAGGGAACGCGCCCGCGGCTCCTGCGCGGCGCCGACGCGGCCAAGGACCAAACCTACTTCCTCTGGGCCCTTCCGGCCGGCATCCTCCAGCACCTGCGCTTCCCCCTGGGGGCCTTGACCAAGGCCGAGGTTCGCCAACGAGCGAGAGCGATGGGCCTGGCCACCGCCGACAAGCCCGAATCCCAAGAAATCTGCTTCGTGCCCGAAGGCCACTACCGCGACTTCCTAAGCACGCGCCTGCTCCCCACGCACGCCGCCTTGTCTCCGGGGGCCGTCGTGGACCACCGAGGCCAGGTGGTCGGCCGGCACGACGGCTACGCGGGCTTCACCGTGGGCCAGCGCAAGCGGATCGGCGGCGGAATGCCGGAGCCCTACTACGTCCTGGAGATTCGGCCCGACGCCCGGCAAGTCGTCGTCGGCCCCAAGCGCCTGCTCTATTCGGGGCGCGTCTCGGTGGGCGACCTCAACTGGCTCGCGCCCCAGCCGCGTCCGGGAGACAGCCTGCGAGTCCAGCTGCGCCACCGGTCCCCCGCCCTTCGCTGCCACGTGGAAGCCGCCGAAGACGGCAAGCTGCACCTGTCCCTGGACGAACCTGCCAGAGCCGTCACGCCGGGCCAGTCGAGCGTCCTGTTCAGGGAGGACGAAGTGCTGGGCGGGGGCCGCATCAGCGGAACGCCGGCGCCGACCGTTGCCAACTAACGCCTAACGCGGTCTCCGGCAACGCGCGCCGGGCCTGCCACCCGGCCGTAGCCGCCCGCCCAGCCCGGTCGCCAAGCGTCCCCGCGCCCGCCCCGCTACCACTTCACGTCCGGCAGGTCCGCCAACTCCTCCACGCGCTCCCTGGCTTCCGGCGTGAGGGCTTCCGGGACCCTGACCCTGACCTCGACGATCTGGTCGCCCGCCTTGCCGTCCCGCCGGACGCCCCGCCCCGTCAGGCGAAA
The DNA here is from genome assembly GCA_958295645.1 of Longimicrobiales bacterium. Taxonomy (GTDB): domain Bacteria; phylum Gemmatimonadota; class Gemmatimonadetes; order Longimicrobiales; family Gaopeijiaceae. Next base: position 967,967 of record OY282361.1, on the reverse strand, counting down.
CCGCGTCCCGGGCTGCGTTCCCGGCGGAATCCGGAGCTCGGCCTTGTTCCCGGAGACCGTCGCGACCCGAATCTTGGTGCCCAGGAGCGCCTGCACGAGATTGATGTCCACCCTCGTCTGGATGTCGTTTCCGTCCCGCCGGAAGAAGCGGTGGGGCTTGACCTTGAACGTGATGATCAAGTCGCCGGGGGCGCCCCCGCTCTCGCCGCTCTCGCCGTGGCCCGGGATCCGAACCTTGGAGCCGGTCTGCGCACCCGGCGGAACCGAGACGTGGAGCTTGCGGTTCTGCCGCAGCTTGCCGACGCCGTCGCAGCTGCCGCAGGGCTCGGCCGACTTCCGTCCCCGGCCCGCGCAGGCCGGGCACGGCCGCTTGACGGCAAAGGTGCCTTGGCCGAAGGAAACGCTCCCCGAGCCGCTGCATTCCTCGCATCGCTTCCAGGCCGCCCCCGGCGCGCCGCCCGATCCCTTGCACTGCGCGCACTTCTCGGTAATCGGCACGGAAAGGGCGACCTTGCCGCCCACCGCGGCGGTCGTGAACAACACGTCCACGCTGTACTCGACGTTGCGCCCCTTGCTGGGCCCGCCCGTCCGCGGCCCGCCCTCCTTGCGCGCCCGGTCGAAGATCGACGAGAAGATCTCCGAGAATCCCCCCAGTCCGCCCAGGTCCTCGAAGGAGAAGCCGGTCGTGCTGGTGGTGGTTCCGGCGCCGGGCGCGCGCGCCCCCCCGATGCCGAACGCGCCGAGCTTGCGCATCTGGTCGTACTTCTTGCGCTTCGAGGGGTCGGAGAGCACGCCGTTGGCCTCCCCCACCTCCTTGAACCGTTCGGCGGCGGCCGGATTCCCAGGGTTGGCGTCGGGATGATACTGCTTGGCGAGCTTCCGGTACGCCGTCTTGATGGTGGCGGCGGCCGCGTTCTCGGGGACTCCAAGTATCCGGTAGTAGTCCTTGCCGGTACGCGCCATCGTCGCTGAAGCCCGCTACTCCGCCTTGTAGACGGCTACCCGCGCGGGGCGCAGGAGCTGCCCGTTCAAGGTGAAGCCGCGCTGGACGACTCGTTCCACCATGTCGTCTTCCTCCTCCGCCTGGGTCGGCACGCGCATGATCGCCTCCATGGTGGCCGGGTCGAACGATTCGCCTTGCGGGTCCACGACCTCCACGCCGATCTCTTCGAGGAGCCGCGCGACCTTGCGCTCCACCAAGCCGACCCCCTCTACGACGGATTCGATGGTCGCGGTTTCCGGATCGCAGTCGCCGACGCGGCGGAGGTCGTCCAGGGGATCGAGCAGGCGAGCCAGCAGGTCGGCCTGGGCGTGATTCCAGCGGGTGCGCAGCCTGTCCTCGGTCCGCTTGCGGTAGTTGTCGAAGTCCGCGGCGAGGCGGACGCGCTGGTCCCGCAAGAGTGCGAGTTCGTCGCGAAGGGTTTCGGGGTCGTCCGCGCTGGGCGACGGTTCGCTGGCCGCGTCGGGGGGCGACGGTTCGCTGGACTCGGCGATGAGCGATGGTTCGCTGGACTCGTTGGCGGGCGGCGATTCATTGGCCGCGTCGGCGGGCGATGGTTCGCGATCCGCGTCGGCAGGCGACGGTTCACTGGCCGCGTCGGGGGGCGGCGGTTCGCTGGCCTCGGCGGGAGGCGGCGATTCGCTGGACTCGGCGGGAGGCGGCGATTCGTCTTCGCCGGAGGGCGACGGTTCGCGATCCGCGTCGGCCGAGGGGGCGTCGCCGTCCGCCGCGCCCCCCTCATCCGCCGCCGGAGTCGCTTCGGGGGCCTCGTCTTCCTCGAAGAGGGACAGTTCGTCTGCGGAGTCGTTGCCAGAGGTCGTTTCGGTCACGGCCGGTGCATGGTGTTGCCGGGAGAATCGGCGCCGGGGACGCTTGGGCCCGGCGCTGGAGATCAAAGAAAACTGGCCAAACAAGCCGCCGCGGTCTACGGGTCGGCGGGAAGCGGGCCTGCGACCGGCAAATCCGGCGGCCGGCCGTCGCGGACGGCAAAGTCCGCGGCCATCGACAACGCCGCCGCCACGCTCTGTTCCTGAACCGCACGCCGGTCGCCGCCGAAGCGCATGCGCTGGACCTCGTGCAAGCCAGGCAGGGCGACGGCGATCCACACGGTGCCCACCGGCTTGGCAGACGTCCCTCCGCTCGGCCCTGCAATGCCGGTCGCCGCCATCGCCAATCCCGCGGCGAATCGCCGGCAGGCCCCCTGCGCCATGGCCACGGCCACCTCCCGCGAGACCGCCCCGTGATCGCGGAGATCGCCGGGAGCGACGCCCAACTGCCCGATCTTGGCCTCGTCGGAGTAGGCCACCACGCCGCCCGCGAAGAACGACGAGGCGCCCGGCATCGCGGTAATCGCCGCCGCCAGCAGGCCGCCGGTGCAGCTCTCGGCGGTGGCCACCGTCAAGCCCTCCGACGCCGCCACCCCCGCCAGCCGCTGGACGAGGTCCGGAATGCGACCAGCTGACTCCACAGTCACGCTCCCCGTCAACGGCAGGCCCCGGTACGGGCCTTGGCGCGGGCGGACGGCCCGGCGCGGAAGGGCCGGTCGTCGCTAGCGCCGCGCAACGGCGCGATGGCTCCAGAGGTAGTCGATCATGGAGTACACCGTGAGCACCAGCGCGACGCCCAGCAGCAGGCCGGTCCAGACGCTGTGGAAGGCGCGCCATGCTCCCCACACGGCCCCGGACCAGCTCGCGTCCAACGCCGTCCGCTCCAGCGGGTACCAGAGCAGCAGGCCGCCGATGAAGAGATTCTGCGCCAATGCCTTGTGCTTGCCGGACTTCCCCGCCGAAATGACGACGCCCCGGCGCATCGCGTAGCCGCGAAACACCGTCACCAGCAGCTCCCGGCCGAACACCACGACCAGCGCCCAGAACGGAAAGGCGCCCCACCACGGAACGCGCACGATCTCGTCGGCCCGCTGGCCGATGACGTAGAACGGCAGCAGCGTGCTGGCCAGCAACAGCTTGTCGGCAATCGGGTCGAGCAGCTTGCCGGCAGTGGTGATCTGGCTGCGCTTTCGGGCCAAGTGTCCGTCCCACACGTCCGAGAACGCAGCCGTCAAGAACAGAACGAACGCGGCGTAGCGGAGCGTCGTGGACGAAGACAAGGCCAGGAAGAAGATCGCCGGACAGGCGGCGATGCGCGCCAGGGTGACGGCGTTGGGGAGATTCAACCGCTCCCCGTCCTTTGCCGCACCTCGCGCTCCATGCGCTCCACGACGGACAAGGCGCTGCCCCGAAGAAGGCGGCTCGGTTCCCAGGCCGCGAAGTCGCGCAGCAGGTTGATCGCGTCCACGCTGGCGGGCTCTCCGGCCATGTGGCGCAACGCGGCCATCCGCCTGAACGCGTTCGCGCTGAACAGGTTCCGGCGCTGTCGGCGCACTTGGTCCTTCACCAGGAACGCAACCAGCAAGCCAGCCGCGGCGGCTCCAGCCAGGAACAGGCCCGCGCGGCGCAGTTTCGAAGCCATCAGGCCGACATCTCCCGTCGCCCGGCGAGCGCTTCGGCGATGGTCGTGCCGTCCACGTACTCCAGGTCGCTGCCGACCGGTATCCCGCGGGCCAGCCGCGTCACCCGCACGGAGAGCGGCCGCAGGAGACCCTCCAGATAGACGGCCGTGGCCTCGCCCTCGACGCTGGCGTTGGTCGCCAGGATCACCTCGGACGGCTCGCCCGCCTCCCCGTCGATTCGGCTCAGCAACCCGTCGAACGCCAGCGCCTCGGGTCCCACGCCGTCGAGCGGCGAGAGCCTGCCTCCCAGGACGTGGAACAGTCCCTTGAAGCGGCCCGTGCGCTCGATGGCGCCCACTTCGTAGGCCTCCTCCACCACACAGATGACGCTGCGATCCCGTCTGGGATCGGCGCAGACCGGGCAGACCCGCTCCTCGCAGTAGTTGCCGCAGACCGGGCAAGGGTGCACCCGGTCGGCCACGCCGTGCAGCGCGGCGGCCAGCCGCTTCATGTCCTCGGCGGACCCCTTGACGAGGTGGAAGGCCAATCGATACGCGGTCTTCGAGCCGATCCCCGGGAGCCGCCGGAGTTCCCGCACGAGGCTGTCGATGGACGACACGAGCCGCCGTACCCCCCTAGAAGAGGCCGGGAAGCCCCAACGGCAGTTGGCCTGCCGCGCGCCGCATGTGCTCTTCGGAAAAGCCCCTCGCCTTCTTCTGCGCCGCGGCGACCGCGGCGACCACGAGGTCCTCCAGCATCTCGGCATCCGTGGGGTCGATGACCGTCGGATCGATGACGAGAGCGGTCAAGTCGCCCTTGCCGGTGACCCGGGCGGTGACCATGCCGCCGCCGGCCGACGCTTCCAGAACCTCTGCCTCCAGGCTCTCCTGGGCCTGCTTGATCCGGTCCTGGAGATGCTGGCCCATCTTCATGATCTGCTGAATGTTCGTCATTTCGCTGCCTGCTTTCCGAGGTGATCCCTAGGGATTGCGAACGTCCCGCGCGAACCGCGGCGGTCAGTCGACAAAGTCCAAGTCCAGTTCCGCGACAGCCGCCTGGAGAGCCGGCGTGCGCTTGACGGCTTCCTTCATCCGTGCTTCGCCGGGATCCTCCGCGGGCGCGGCTGAACCCGGCTCGCGCTCCAGATCCGACGTGTCGCTTTCCACGGTGAATAGAATCTCGGCAGAATCCCTCCCCGAATGAAGGGCCAGCGCTTTGTTGAGCCTCCGAAGAACCGCCGGAGCCTGCGCCTTGGCGACCCCTGGACCGGGCGGGAGCGTCACTTCCAAGCGGCCGCCCCGCTCCTCGGCCGTTGCGCCCCGCAGGAACGGCCTGAGCCCAGGCGGAAGGCTCTCGGGGTCGCCTAGGACTGCCTGCCACGCGGTCGCGAGCGGCGTCTGCCCCTGGGGAGGAGAGGCGGATGCGGTCGGAGGAGGAGCGGCGGGCGAGTGCGGCGACGGCCCCGGAGCAGGAGACGCAAGCTCGTTCGGGGGAGACGCGGGAGGAGAAGAGGTGGGGTCTCTCAGCGGCGGCCGCGGAGGAGAAGACGCAGGCGCCGAGGCGGACGCTGGCGTTGCGGCAGATGCCCGACCGGACGTTTCCGTGACGGCCGAGGCCGGGCCAGACGCCTCGTCGGGGGCCGAAGCCCGCCCAGGCGCTTCTCCGCCACCGGACCGTGGCGAGCCAGCCGATGATTCCGCGGCACCGCGGCCGGACGCCGCCGCTTGCCCAGACGAAGCCGCAGGACGCGAAGCCCGTGCGTCGCTCGCCGGGGCCGCCGGCTTCCCCCCCAGCGCTCGGACGACCTCCTCGAGCTCGACGGTGCGGTCCATGTAGCTCATGCGCAGCAGCAGCATCTCGACGAGCAGGCGCGGCTGTCCGGTCCGCCTCAAGCTTCCGTCCGTCTCCAAGTCCGCCGCCATGACGAGCATTCGAAGCAAGTCTCCCGGAGCGAATGCCGCCGCCCGCTTGCCGTATTGGGCCAGCGCCTCGCCGGCCATCCCCTCCCCCGCCTGCTGTTTTCCCCCCACCGAAAGCTGCAACAGCAACCGAGTCCGCTCCGCGAGACCGTGATAGAACTCGACGGGATCGTACCCCTCGCGAACCAGCTCGTCCATGAACTCGAAGACGTCGCCGTGCCGGTGCTCCGCGACGATGTCGAACACGTCCAGGTACCGCTCCTCCGGCACCACGCCTAGCACCCGCACGACGGTGTCCACCTCGAGCTGCCGGTCGGACAACGCCAGCACTTGGTCCAGCAGCGAGAGTCCGTCCCTCATCCCCCCGTTGGCCCTCCGGGCGATGGCGCTCAGCGCCTCGGGCGCGTAGCCGACCTCTTCCGCGTCCAGGACTTCGGCCAGCCTGTCCTTGATGCCGGAGGTGCCGATGCGCCGAAAGTCAAACCTCTGGCAGCGCGAGAGGATGGGAGAGGCGGTCTGCTCGATCTTGCGGACTTCCGTCGTCGCGAACACGAAGATCACGCGGGGCGGCGGCTCTTCCAGGATCTTCAGGAGCGCGTTCCAGGCCTCCCGCGTGAGCATGTGGGCCTCGTCGAGGATGTAGACCTTGTGACGGCCCTCCTCGGAGGGCGCGTACATCGCGCGCTGGCGAAGGTCCCGGGCGTCGTCGACTCCCCGGTTGGAGGCGGCGTCGATCTCGACGACGTCCAGCGACGTGTGGCCCGCCCAAATGCGTTCGCAGCTCCGGCAAGCGGCGCAGGGCTCTCCCTCGGGCGTCCGCTCGGCGCAGTTGAGCGCCATGGCCAGCACGCGAGCCAGCGTGGTCTTGCCGACGCCCCTCGGGCCGCAAAAGAGGTAGGCGTGGCCCACTCGGTTTCCGGAGACGGCACGCCGCAGGGTCTCCGACACGTGCTCCTGGGTCGCCACTTCGCCGAACCGGCGAGGCCTGTACTTCCTGGCTAGGGCGAGATGGGACACGGCGCCCTCACGGGGCAACGGAGCTTGCAGGAGGGTCGAGAGCCGGAGGCGGCGAAGCGCCCCAGGCACTCCGCGGCAACGCTCGCCGCACTTACCGCTGCTACCGGCGGGGTCCTGACGGGGTTCATGGGCTCCCGTCCCACGGACCTGGGGCGCCTCCGAAGCTATCCAACATCGGCCTCGAACGCCAAACGCCAGCTGCTACGTACCCGGCCGCCAAGCGTCGGGGAAATGGTCGACGGCGGCCTCGCCGCGGCGCATCACGACGGCCACGGCGTCGAACCGGTACTCGGCTCCCGGCGGTCCATGGGATCGGATCCAGTGGCGCGCGGCCGCCTCCACCGCTCGCCGCTTGGCTCGCCCGACGGGCTCCAGCGGGGTCCCTCCCGAGGTCGTCGCGCGCGTCTTGACCTCGACGAACGCCACCACGCCCCCGCGCCCCGCGATCAAGTCGATCTCCTTGGGGCCGGCGCGGTAGTTTCTGGCCAGCACTTGCCATCCCCGCTCGGCGAGATAGGCGGCCGCCAAGTCCTCCCCACGCCGTCCCGTCGTCCATTTGTCCGCCATTGCCGAAAGATGGCCTCCGGCCCGGGACGAGGGCATGGCCAGATGGGCGGCGTTAGGCGGGCGTCTCCGGCGGACGGGTCGCGGCTTGGGGTCCGTCGGCGGCCGGCTCCCCGACGGGCAGAGCCGCCAAGGAGCGCCCTATGGCCGCCGCGATCGAGCCGCACTGGCCCACGAGTTCGCCGAACTGGGCCGGATACAGGCTCTGGGCGCCGTCCGACAACGCCTCGGGCGGGTTCGGGTGCACCTCGACGATCAGGCCGTCGGCGCCCGCGGCCACGGCGGCCCTCGCCATCGGCGTGACCTTGGCGCGCACGCCGGTGCCGTGGCTGGGGTCGGCGAGGACGGGCAGGTGCGTGAGGGACTTGACCAGCGGCACGGCCGTGAGGTCGAGCAAGTTCCGCGTGGACTGGTCGAAGCTGCGAACGCCCCGCTCGCAGAGCGCCACCGCCGCGTTCCCTTCGCTCAGCAGGTATTCGGCGGCGAGCAGGAGTTCGGTGATGGTCGCGGACATGCCGCGCTTCAGCAGCACGGGCTTCCCGGCGCGCCCGGCGCAACGCAGCAACCGGTAGTTCTGCATGTTGCGCGCGCCGATTTGGATCATGTCGGCGTGCTCGGCCACCTGCTCGGCGCTCTCGGCGTCGACGGCTTCCGTGACGATCGCCAGCCCGGTGCGTTCGCGAGCTTCCGCGAGATGCTCCAGCCCCTTGGCGCCCAGACCCTGAAACGAGTACGGCGACGTTCTCGGCTTGAAGGCCCCGCCCCGCAGGACGGTCGCGCCCATCTCGCGCACCTGGGCTGCGATGTCCAGGATCTGGTCCCGCCCCTCCACGGCGCAGGGCCCGGCCATCACGACGACTTCCGGGCCTCCGAGCTTCACGCCGTTGCCGAACTCGATCAGGGTGTCCTCTTCCCGCCACTCCCTCGACACCTGCTTGTAGGGCTTGCTGACCTTGATGACCTCTCGTACGCCCGGGAGCCCTTCGAGGCGCGCCGAATCGATGCGCCCGTCGTTGCCCACGAGGCCGATGGCCGTCCGCTGGCGGCCCGGCATGGGCTTGGCGCCGTAGCCCATTGCGCCGATGACGTCCACCACGCGTTCGATCTCCTCGGGCGTGGCCCTGTGGTCCATTACGATCAGCATTCTTCTCTCCGTGGCGGGCGGGCGGCCTCGTGGACGGAGACCCAGCTTCTGGGGCGGAGGCCGTGCCCGGGGACGGCGCCCGTGCCTCGCGGGCCGGTCAAGCGGCCGTGTCCGGGGCGGCTTCCTCCTGCCCCAACTGGACGCCGACGATCGAAGACACGCCGGGCTCCTCCATGGTCACCCCGTAGATCCAGTCGGCCGCCTCGATGGTCCTGGGGTTGTGGGTGATGACGACGAACTGCGTGTCCGCCTTGAAGGCGTGCAGCAACCTGACGAAACGAACGATGTTGGCGTCGTCGAGCGGCGCGTCCACCTCGTCCAGGAAGCAGAAGGGGCTCGGCTTGAAGAGATAGATGCCGAAGAGCAGCGAGAGCGCCGTCAGCGCCCGTTCGCCCCCGGAGAGCAGGTCGATGCGCTGCGTCCGCTTTCCCCTGGGGGCCGCGTGGATTTCCACGGGCGACTCCAGCGGGTCGTCGGGGTCGGCCAGCCAGAGATCGGCTTCGCCGCCGCTGAACAGGCGCTGGAAAGTGCGCTGGAAGTGTTCGCGGACGGCTTCGAACGTGTTGGTGAACAGCTCCGTGGCCTTGGCGTTGATGTCCCGCACGGCGGAACGCAGGTCGTCACGGGCGGCGGCCAAGTCGTCCCGCTGGCTCACGAGGAAGTTCAGCCGCTCGCTCTCCTCGGCGTGCTCCTCGACCGCGAGCATGTTGACGGGTCCCAGGCGCTCCAGCCGCTTCACGATCTCGGCCAACTCCTCCCGGAGCTCCTCGGCGGAGCCTTCGGCGGGTTCCGTCTCGGCCAGGAGCACCTGAAGGGGGCGGCCCCACTCGCCCTCGACCCGTTCCGCGATCCGGGCGGTCTGGTTGGCGGCGTCCTGCCGCTCCAGCTCGAGTTGATGCTTGCGGTCCGCCGCCTGCCGTTCGGCGGCGCGAACCTCGCGCACCCGGCGTTCCAGTTCGGCCTCCGACTGCCGGGCGTCTTCAAGGACTCGGTCTCGGTCCGAGAGGGCGGCACGGGCTTCGTCGCGCTGGGCGAACAGCGCCTCCAGAACCGTCTCGGCCTCCTTCGCCGCTGTCCCTAGACGCTCGACCTCGGCCGTCAGCTCGCCCGTCTCGGCCTTGAGTTCGCCGATTCGGTCCGTGGTCCGGCGCAGGGCCGCCTCCGTGTCCGACAGGCGTCCGTCGATCCGCTCGCAGGCGCTTTCGATTCGCGTGGCCCGCACGGCGGCCTCCGACTGGGCCTCGCGGGCCGCCTGCCAGTCGGTTTCGGCGACGAGCAGCGCCGCCCGGACCTCTTCGAGCGCGGTGGCGAGCGCCTCTTCCTCGCCGGCCAAGCCGCCGAGCTCGCCGGCCGCGGCGCTCTCTCGCTCCAGAGCCCGGGCGCGGGCGGTTCGGGTCGCTTCCAGCCGCCGGGCCGTCTCCTCCTGATGGCGGGTCAGCCGCCTGCGCTCGTCCGATCGAGCCACGGCCTCCGCCTGCGCCGACCGAGCGTCGTCGCGACTCTTCAGCAACCGCTCCGACGCTTCATCTGCATCTCTTTCGTTATCTGATTGTTCTGCTTCTAGTTGCGTGCGCTTATTTCGAGTGCTTTCTAGGTCATGTCCGACACTGCGGGTCTCGGCGTCGAGAGACTCCAGGTGGGCCGCCCGCTCCAGCGGCCCGGGAGCACCGTGCTCGGGCAGGACGTGCAGGGCGCCGAAGGCATCCGTCCACATGGCCCCGCCCCCTGCCTGCGCCTCCGCGCCAGCGCTTTCCGGAAGGCCGGAACGAATGCTCAGGCCGCCGAGAACGGCTTTCGCCCAGGCCGCTCCCTCCCCGCTGGTCGCGACGCCCGGCGGCAACGGCCCCGCGGGCCGGGGCGCCTTCCCCGCCGGCAACAGCACCAGCCCCGCTTTGCGCCCGGGCTCCTTGCGGTACCAGTCCACGATGGGAGCCGCGTCCTCCAGACTCCCGATCACCAACGCGAAGCCGAGCGTCCCCAGCGCGTCGTCCACGATCTTGGCGCCGGTGCCGCGAACCGAGACGAAGTCCGCAAGGAGTCCCCGCACACGGCCGGGAAAGCTCTTGCAGGCCGCCGACGCCAGCGCTTCGGCCTCCCCCGCAGCCTCGGCGATCTTGCGGAGTCCTGCCGCCTCGGCGGAGAGCGCCGTGCTCCGGGACTCCAGTTCCATTTCCTGCTCCCGCGTCTCGGCCAACCGCTCGCGGGCTTCGGCCAGACGCCGGCGGGCCGCGTCGAAGGCTCGGGCGGCCTCCTCGGCCTTGTGCGCGAGTCCCGCGCTGCGCTCCGAGAAGAGGTCCTTCTGGGCGCGCAACTTCTCCAGCGTGCCTGCGCCGCTCTCGGCGTCCTCCGACAGCTGCCCGATGCGCTGGTTCAGCTCGCCGGCCTGAGCGCGGGCGCTCTCTTGGTCGCCTTGCAGCTGCGCGACGCGGCGGGCCAGCTCGCGTCCCCCCGTCTCGCGCTCGACGACGGCGGCGCGGGCCGTCTCCAGCCGGCGACCGGCCTCGCTGGAGACTTCGCGGCACTGGGCCAAGCCAGCAGCGGCCGCTTCCAGGGCCGCTTGCTCCCGGCTGTGCTCCTCGCGCAGGCCGGCCAGCTCGTCGGAAGAGCTTGTCCGAAAGCGCTCCAGGGCCGCCTGCTCCTCTTCGATCTGCGCCAAGCGGCGCCGTCCGGCGTCGATCTGCACGGCCGCGACCGCGCTCTCCTTCTCGACGCGAGACAGTTCCGCCGCGATGCGGTCGAGGCCCTGAGCCGCCTCCGTGCGCGCCTTCTCGGCCTCCAGGCGCCCCAGGCGCACGCTCTCCAGTCCGGTTTCCGCGGCGGCCAGGCGCGCCCCGGCCGCGGCGCCCTCGTCGCGCCCGGCTTCGATCTCGCCGTCGATGCGCGCCAAGCGCTCCTCCAGTTCGGCCAGGCCGTCGCGCGCCACGGCCAGTTCGACCACCAGGCGGCGCGCCCTCAAGTCCTTGTAGCGCTGCGCCCGTCCCCTCTGGCGCGCGAGCGAACGAACCTTCGTGCGCACCTCTTCGATGACCGACTCGACCCGTTGCAGGTCCAGTTCGGAGAGCTCCAGGCGGCGCAACGCCGTGCGGCGGCGGTCCTTGTACTTCCCCACGCCCGCGGCCTCCTCGAACAGCGCTCGCCGCTCGTCGGCCCGGCCCGACAGGATCGCGTCGATCATCCGCACCTCGATGACCGAGTATCCGCCCGTCCCCAGGCCGGTGTCGCGGCACATGTCCACCACGTCGCGCAGGCGGCAGGGCGTGCGGTTCAGCCGGTACTCGCTGCCGCCGTCCCGGTAGACGGTCCGCGCGATCTCGACCTCTTCGAACGGCACCGGCAACGTGCCGTCCTCGTTGGAGGCGACCAGCACGACCGATCCGCGTCCGACCGGTCGGCGCGACACCGTCCCCTGGAAGATCGCCTCTTCCATGCGAGCGCCGCGGATGGCCGTGGGGCGCTGCTCGCCCAGAACCCAGCGGACCGCGTCGGCGATGTTCGACTTGCCGCAGCCGTTGGGGCCGACCACGGCCGTGACGCCCTCGTGGAACTCCACCGTCGTGGAGTCCGGGAACGACTTGAAGCCCTGCATCTTCAGGGACTTGAGCTTCACGACAACGGCGCTCCGAAGCGTGCGGCGCTCAAGCGTCTTCGACGACTATGGTCTTGGCGTCGCCCCAGAGGCGCTCCAGCTGGTAGTACTCCCGCACCGCCGGATGGAAGACGTGCACCACGTAGTCAATGTAGTCCACCAGAACCCAGCGGCCCTGGTCGAGCCCCTCGACGTGCTCCGGGCTCATCCCGTCGCGCTTGGCCGAGTCGATGACGTGCTCGGCGATGGTGCGCGCGTGCACGTCCGAGCGGCCCGTGGCGATCACGAAGAAGTCCGTTACCGAAGACAGGTTGCGAAGGTCCATGACCGTGACGTCCTCGGCTTTGCGGTCGAGGGCGCAACGAACGGCCCGGCGAACCGGCTGGGCCATCTCGAACTCTTGATCTTCAGGCATGGGCGAGCGCAGTTCGCACCGGGGTCAATCCGCTTCGGCCTCCACGACCACCCCGATCTCTGCGCTCACGTCCGCGTGCAATCGAACGGCGACCCGGTGCTCGCCCACCGTCTTGATGGGTTCGGCGAGTTCGAGCGCCCGTCGTTCGATGCGAAAATCGATGTCGGCCGCGTGCACGGCGTCCATCACCTCCTTGGCTCCGACGGATCCGAAGAGCTTCCCCCCTTCGCCGGCCTTGGCCGAGACCGTGACCACCCGTCCCTCGAGCTGCGCCGCCCGCCGCTTCGCCTCCAAGTAGTTCTTGCGAGCTTCGTCGGCGCTGCGCCTGCGCTCCTCCTCGATGGACCGGATGTTTTCCGGCGAGGCGGCGTGCGCCAAGCCCTGCGGGACGAGATAGTTGCGCGCGAAGCCGGGCTTCACCGAGAGGACGTCGCCGGCGTCGCCCAGCTTGGGAACCGTCTTGCGGAGAACGACCTTCATCGAATCAGGACTCGTGGTCGCGGACGTAGGGCAGCAACGCGAGATAGCGCGCGCGCTTCACCGCCGTCCCCAGCTCGCGCTGGAAGCGGGCGGTGACCTTGGTGGTGCGCTTGGGCAGAATCTTCCCTTGCTCGCTGATGAAGTGAGAAAGCGTCGCCACGTCCTTGTAGTTGAGCAAAAGGACGCGAGGGGCGTCGTGACGCCTGCTGCGTCCCCGCGCACCAGTGAACTCAGGAGGGCCGGAGGCCGGTTGGGCGGGCTCGGCGGCGGCGTCCCCAGTGGCCGCGTCTTCGGTGGTAGCCCCAGCGGCCCCAGTGGCGTCGTTGGCGTCAGCCCCAGCGGTGCCCGCAGAGTCGGTCCCGGCTGCTGCTGCTGCTGCCCCAGCAACGTCAACCCCAGCGGCGTCCCCGGAGTCAGCCCCAGCCGCTTCGGCCCCGTCGCCGGTGGCCCCAGCGGCGGCATCCCCGGCGGCAGCCCCATCAGCCCCATCCGCGGCCGACTCCCCAGCGGCGGTCGTCGCCCCGTCCGCGGCACCGGGATTCTCGTCCGCGGCACCGCCTTCTCCAGCCTCGGCGACGGGGCCAACGGACTCGGCATCCGCAGCTGCCGCGGCAACGTCCATCTTGGAGGCGACCGCTCGGTCGCCGGGAGCCGCATCCGAAGGCGCGGCGTCGCCAGGGCTCTCTCCGGCGGCCGACTCGTCGGTCTTGGCGTCCGTCGCGGCGGGCGCGCCCGCCGCAAAGATGGAATCGCCCGAGGCCGGCTGGCCGTCGTTGAGCACGACCAAGTAGCGCAGCACCTGCTCGTCGAGCTTGAGTTGGCGCTCGAATTCAGGGAGCGCGGAGGGAGAGGCCGTCACGTGAGCGACCGCGTAGTACCCCATCCGGGCCTTGCCGATCGGGTAGGCGAGGCGCCGAACGCCCCAGTGGTCCACGGCGGCGGTCTCGTCCCCCAGCACGGCGTGGAAGCCGCCGATCTTCTCGGCGACGACATCCTGGCCCAGCGACGCGTCCAGGATGTAGACGACTTCGTATGGTCTCATCGGAAGAGAATCCCTCGGTCCGCAAAGCGAGTCACGGGCTCCGTCCTCCAAGACGAAGCGGGCCTCGAAGTATAGCCAACCCGGCGGCCCGGCGTAAGTTGCGAGGGGCTGGAGAGCGCGGCAGAGCGAGAGCGCAGCCGGGCCGCTCCCCGGCCCCGTCTTGCTTATCGCGCCGGAATGCGACCTTATATGTTGATTCAACCGACGCCACACCACGAGGTGTCCCACGACATGGACTTTACTTTCGCCGGCGCTCCCGACACGGGCACGTTCTCGTGGTTCTCCCACGGACTCAAGAACGTGATGGAGTCGAACGGGCACCGCTTCGTCGACGACTCCGGCCGCGCCAAGCTCGTCGTCAACTTCTTTCCGGGCGGGCAACCGAAGCCCGTGCGCCGACACGCGCAGGCCGTCTTCGTCTGCGCCGTGACCGAGTTCCCGGACCCCTTCGACGATCCCATCCGCCAAGGCTACCCCACCTTGATCCAGGCACTGGCCAACTTGGCCGTCGGCTTGGTTCCGACCGGCAACGGCGCGCACGACGCGCACTTTATCACGTTGGAGCAGGGCCACTACACGGTGCCGGGGTATTCGAGCCGCGAGCAGTACTTCCGTCAGGTCTACGAGCGCATTCACCCGCTCGCGTCCTCCACGCTGGTGATCGAGAACTTCTTCGAGCCCGACCTGCCGGAACGTCTTTGGAAGGGCGACGAGCTCACCGCCTCCCTTCGGCGCGCGGGCAAGAAGCTGGCCGGCCTGGACCTCCTGCCGGCGCCGTTCCCGATGGACGAGATGCTCCCGGAGCGGGACTTCCGCCACGTGAAGCGCCTCTTCGGGATCGGCGGCCTGTCCTACGGCAATCTGTCGGCCCGCTACGACGCCGACTGGTTCTGGATGAGCGCCAGCGGCGTGGACAAGTCGAACCTGCGCACCGTCGGGCAGGACGTCCTGATGGTCAAGGACTACGACGCGAAGAGGAACGGGATGCGGGTGGGCCATCCGCCCGGAGTCGAACCGCGCCGCGTCTCGGTGGACGCCATCGAGCACTGGATGATCTACCGCGAACACCCCCGCGTGGGGGCCATCCTCCACGTCCACGGTTGGATGGACGGCATCCCCAGCACGGAGTTCAACTTCCCCTGCGGCACCCGCGAGTTGGGGAAAGCCGTGGCGGATCTCGTGCGGGAGGCCGACGACCCGGCCCGGTGCGTGGTAGGCCTGAAGAACCACGGCCTCACGATCACCGGCGAAACGCTGGACGAGATCTTCGAGCGGATCGAGGGCAAGATCCTGCCGACGGTGCCAATGGGCTGACGAGCGCACGGCGGGCAGCCGCGGCCCATGGGCGGGGCCCGCGTCTCGTTAGCACCGATTGAAGATGACTTTTACAATCGGTGCGTAGTCCACAACCACGAAGGAAGCCTATGGGGCCAGTGCCGGCCTCTGCGGTGTGGAGGCCGGGCGGAGGGCGGCCTACGGGCGGCGGAGGGCGGCCTGCACTGCCGGGACGAGGGCCAGGTAGCGGTCGTAGGCCCAGGCGGCGTCGTCCAGGCGGAGGCGCTCGGTGTTGGTGTGCGCGTGGCGCTCCTCGCCGGGCGCGAAGCCGATGGTGGGGATGCCGCGCACGCCGTGCGTCCAGCCGCCGTCGGTGGCGAACTGCCAGGGGCGGATGCGGGCTGGGCCGGGGGCATGGCGGCGGCCGACCGCTCGGGCCGCGGCGACCGCCACCGGATGATCCGGGGGCATCAGGAAGCCGGGCGTCAGGATGCGGCGCTCGGCCTCGACTCCGGTGTAGGAGCGCTGCACTTCGGTCGCCAAGCGGCAGTCCGGAGAGGCGGCAAGCGCGCGACTGGCGGCGGACGGGTCTTGCTCGGGGACGGGCGGGCCGGCCGCCGGCCACGGCTGGGGGCGGGCGCCGATCGCGCTTCGCACCCGCGCCAGCAGGCTCTCCTCGGTGTCGGACGGCAGGATGCGCCAGTCCAGCACGACGAGGGCCTCGTCGGGGACCACGTTGCGGCTGGCCGGCGCCGCCTGGATGTCCGTGGCGACGACCGACGCGGAGCCCAGTAGGCCCTCCGATTCCTGAGCCGCGGCCAGGTCGCCGACGCCGGCCAGGATCGCCGGCACGAGGTCGAGCGCGTTGCGGGCCCGTTCGGGCGCGGAGGCGTGGGCGGCCAGGCCGCGGGCCACGATCTCCACCTCGGCGCGTCCCCGGTGCCCGATGGCGATGTCGCCCCTGGTCGATTCCCCGATGATCACGGCCGCCGGCGCAAGTCCGCCGTTCAAGCGCGTCAAGTGGTCCATCCCCCAGCCGCCGCGCTCTTCGAACACGGTGTGGGCCACGATCACGTCGCCCTCCGTCTTGCCCTTGAGAGCCGCGGCCGCGTGCGTCTGGAGGGCGAGCGGCCCCTTGATGTCCATTGCTCCCCGCCCGTGCAGGAAGCCGCCCTCGATCACGCCGCCGAAGGGCGGAAACTCCCATTCGGCTTCGTCGCCGGCGGCCACCATGTCCAGGTGGCAACTCAGCATGACCGCCGGCCCCGCCCCGCCCCGCAACACGCCCACGACGCTGCCGAGATCGTCCGTGTACGCCTCGTCGTAGCCGAGCGACTCCATCTCCTGCACGACGCGCCGGGCCACGTCCTCCTCGTCACCCGGCAGGGACGGCACCCGGATGAGGTCCTGCGCGAAGGCGACCGCGGCGCCAAAGGAGGGGGTCGTCTTGGGCGGCATCAGCCTACTTGGCCCGGTGTTCCGCAACCAAGCGGATGCCGACGACGCCCACGCCCAGCCAAGCCGCGACGTAAACGAGGAACCAAGCCGCTGGGCGCCAGTCGGCGCCGGGACCCCCGGACAGGAACCAAGCGGTCTCCCGAAAAAGGCCTCCAGAGGGAAAGAGCGCCGCGTCGAGGACTTGCAGCCATGGCCCTTGGGGCGTTTCGGCCAGCATCATCGGAAAGGCTACGGCTAGGCTGATCGCCAGGTAGGCGACGGTGGCCAGCCTGCCGCGGTCTCCCCACCAACAGGACAGGCCGAAGCCGACGGCGACGATCGCAACGGCTGTCAGGGCGTCCCTCGGCAGGGGCTGCAACGGATGCGCCTCGGGTTCCCAGCCGCTCGCCAGCCCGACTGCCACGGCGGCGCACCGGAACAGCACCGCGGACACCACCGCGACGAACGCGACTTCGGGGAAGCGAGCAAAGTAGAAGCGCACTGGATCCAGCGGCCTCTGAAGCCAGAGAGCGGCTCCGCCCGCCATCGTCTCGCGGAAGCTGCCCACGACCACCAAAGGCGCGAAGACGACCAGGAAGACCGGCACCAACTCCATCCACAACTCCACGCCTTCTCCGAGCATCGCGTACATCGCGTACATCGCGCCGCCGAACGCAACCAGCGCCGCGAAACTCCGCGCGTTCTCGAGCGCCACCAACGCGAGCCGCTTCGGCGCCGGCAACAGTCGGCTCGTCACCGGGCGCCGCGCAGAAGCTCGTCCTCCAACGCTGCCAAGTCTGCCAAGGGGTCGCCGGAGGGCGCGGGTCCGGGAAGCCTCGGGGAGAGGTCGGCAATGGCGCACCGCCCCCGGTCGGGCTGCTTGAAGCCCAGCAGGATGCGCAACAGGGTCGTCTTCCCCGCCCCGTTCGGGCCAACCAGCGCCGCAACCTCGCCCGGCTCCACCTCCAGCTCCACGTCCTCAAGCACGGTTTGGCGGCGAAGCAAGCGCCGGTACGACGCTGCCAGCGCGTCGATCCGAACTGGAGCGGGTAGATGGGCCTGCCGAGCAAGGCGCGGGCGGCTCATCCGAAGCTGGCCAGCCACGGGGCCAGGACCAGCGCGACCACGCTCATCAGCTTGATGAGGATGTTGAGCGACGGGCCGGAGGTGTCCTTGAAGGGGTCGCCCACGGTGTCGCCCACCACTGCGGCCTTGTGGGGGTCCGATCCCTTGCCGCCCAGGGCGCCGCCCTCGATGTACTTCTTGGCGTTGTCCCAGGCGCCGCCCGCGTTGGCCATGAAGAGGGCCATCAGGACGCCGGTGACCGTCGCCCCCGCCAGCAGCCCGCCGAGCGCCTCGATGCCCAGGAAGCGTCCCACCACCACCGGCGCCGCCACCGCCGTGATCCCCGGCAGAAGCATCTCCCGCAACGCCGCGCGCGTCGAGATGTCCACGCAACGAGCCGAGTCCGGCTTCGCGGAGCCGTCCATCAGCCCTGGTATCTCCCGGAACTGGCGGCGCACCTCCTCCACCATCCCCGACGCGGCGCGGCCCACCGCCGTCATCGTGAACGCCCCCACCAGGAACGGCAGCATCCCCCCGATGAAGAGCCCGATCACGACCTGCGGATCCGCGATGTTGATGCCCGTCTCCTGGAGCCCCACGCTCGAAGCGTAGGCCGAGAACAGCGCCAGCGCCGTCAGTGCCGCAGACCCGATCGCGAACCCCTTGCCGATCGCGGCCGTCGTGTTGCCGATGGCGTCGAGCGAGTCGGTCACCTTGCGGGTCTCCGGCCCCAGGCCCGCCATCTCGCTGATGCCGCCCGCGTTGTCGGCGACCGGACCGTAGGCGTCCACCGACATGGTCGTGCCGACGGTCGCCAGCATGCCCACCGCGGCGATGCCGATGCCGTAGAGCCCCGCCGCCGTGAACGACACGAAGATGGCCGCGCAAATGAGCAACAGCGGGATCGCGGTCGATTCCATGCCGACGGCCAGCCCGGTGATGATGTTCGTGGCGGAGCCCGTGCGCGAGGCGTCCGCGATGCGCCGAACCGGGCGGGCGCCCGTGTAGTACTCGGTCACGATGCCGATGAGGATGCCGACCAGCGTGCCCGCCAGGATCGCCCAGAACGGCCCCATGGGGGACTTGCCGTCGATCTCCATGCCCATCGCCTGAACCACGAAGTACATGATCGCCAGAAACAGGCCGGCCGCGATGAACGTCACGTTGCGCAAGGCCGCGCCCGGCTCGGTGCGCTCCAGAAGCTTCATGGCGCCGATGGCCGCGAACGAACACAGCAGGCCGACCAGCACCGTGGCGATCGGCAGCGCCACCGCCTGCGTCGTGCTCGTCGCCAGCGCCGCCGAAGTCGCGCCGATGGCGATGGTGGCCACGATCGAGCCCACGTACGACTCGAAGATGTCCGCGCCCATGCCCGCCACGTCGCCCACGTTGTCGCCCACGTTGTCGGCGATCGTCGCGGGGTTGCGGGGATCGTCCTCGGGGATGCCCGCCTCGACCTTGCCCACGAGGTCGGCGCCCACGTCGGCGGCCTTGGTGAAGATGCCGCCCCCGACGCGGGCGAAGAGCGCGATGGAGGAGGCGCCCATGGCGAACCCGGAGACGATCTCGGCGAAGCGCGGAAGCTCGCCCGTTCCCGGGATCGCGTCGGCCGCCAGGAGCACGTAGAGGACGCCGATCCCCAGCAGTCCCAGCGCCGCGACCGACAGTCCCATCACGGCGCCCCCGAAGAAGGCGATCCGCAACGCCTTGCCCTGCCCTTCGCGGTTGGCCGCGGCGGAGGTGCGCACGTTGGCGCGCGTGGCCGCCTTCATGCCGAAGAATCCGGCCAAGACGCTGCTGAACGCTCCGAACACGTACGCCAGCGCGGACTGCTGCCCGATGGCGAAGAAGAGGAGAACGGCGACCACGGCCACGAACACCGCAAGCACGGCGTACTCGCGACGGAGGAAGGCCATCGCCCCGTCGTGTATCTGGTCGGCCAAGTCCGACATGGCGCTCGTGCCCACCGGCTGGGCCACGACGTAACGGTAGACGAACAGCGCGGCGAAGAGTCCCAGGACTCCGGCGGCCCACGACCATTCGGTCAAGCTCAAGAGGTTCACGTTTCGGTTCCCCGTCTCTGGTTCATCGGTTGAATTGGTTCATGGCCGCGGCGGGCCCGCTCTTCGCCCACTCGCCCACGGCCCTGCTGAGTTCCGGCAACAGATCCACCACCACGTCCTCGTCCTCCGCCGGCATGGCCGAGAGCACCCAGTCGGCCAAGTCCACGCCGGAGGGCCGCTCTCCCACGCCGATCCGAAGCCGCGCGTAGTCCTGCGTGCCCAGCGCGCCGCTCACGGACTTGAGGCCTTTGTGGCCCCCGGCTCCGCCCCCCGGCCGCAACCGAACCCGTCCGACGGCCAAGTTCGCGTCGTCGGCGACGACCAGCAGGTCCCTCTCCGCCTGGAATCCGCGGTCCAGCCAGAGCCCGCCGAGCGCCTGTCCGGTGCGGTTCACGTAGGTGCGCGGCTTGAGCAGCCGAACGTTCGCGCCCCCGGCCTCTCCCCTGGCCTCCCAAGCCCGGCCCCGGCGTTCGAACGGCCCCAGGCCGTGATCGTACGCGAAGCGGTCGAGCACCCACCAGCCGACGTTGTGGCGCGTGGCCTCGTACTCCGGACCCGGATTGCCGATGCCCACGACGATCTTGGCCGACGAGCCGCAGGCGTCTGCTTCGCCAAGCGTCAACCAGCGTCCTCGTCGGATTCCCCCACGTCCGGGGCTGCGCCGAGACCGACATCGAACTCGCCTTCCTCCGCCTCGTCCTCGTCCTCGGCCATCACCCTCGGCGGAGCCACCGAGCAGATCGTGCGCGCCGGATCGACGAGGTTCTCGACCCCCTCCGGCATCTCCAGGTCCCCGGCCCGGAGCACGTCGCCGATCTTCATCGCCGTGACGTCCAGCGCGATCACCTCGGGGATCTTCGACGGAACGCACTTCACCGCCAGGTCGTGGACGACCAAGTCGAGCACGCCTCCCTCGGTGCGCACTCCATCGGGCACGCCCTGCAACGAGATCGGCACCTGCACCTCGATCGGCTTGCCCCGCTGAATGCGCAGGAAGTCGACATGGAGGAGCTTGGGAAGGAACGGATGCGTCTGGATTTCGCGAATCAAGGCGCGCTCGGGCTCTCCGCCGTCCACCACCAGATGGAGAATCGTGTTCTCCACGGAGATCGCGTTGAACAGCCGCCAGGCCTCCATGGCCTCGGCCGAGACGAGAACCGGAGCCGCCTCGCCCCCGTAGAGGACGCCGGGCACTCTTCCGGCGCGGCGGATCCTTCGTGCGGCGCCTTTTCCGGACTCGGCGCGGGTCTGAACGTTGAGTGTCGTTTCCATTTGGACGGCTTCTTCTTCGGAGATTGCGGTTTCTTCAGCGGTTGTCGCCGGGGGGGATCAGGCCAGCGCGACTTTCGGCGGCGCCTCGCGGCCCTCGATCTCGAACAGCTGGCTGACCGACTCGTTCGAGTGGATGTAGCGGATGGCGCGAGAGAGCAGCGAGGCGACCGAGAGCACCTTGAGGCGATCGAAGCGCTTGGCCTCGGGGATGTCGATGGTGTTCGTGACCACGACCTCCCGCAGCGGGGCCGCGGACAGCTTGGCCACGGCGTCGCCCGACAGGAGCGCGTGCGTGGCCGCCACGTAGACCGATCCCGCGCCCCGGTCCATCAAGGCCTGCACGGCGTGGGCAATCGTGCCCCCGGTGTCGATCATGTCGTCGGTCACCAAGCAGGTGCGGTTCTCGACCTCGCCGACGACGTTGAGCACTTCCGCCACGTTCGGCGCGGGGCGGCGCTTGTCGATGATCGCGAACGTCGCGCCCAGTCGCCGGGCGAAGCCGCGCGCCATGCGGGCCGAGCCGACGTCGGGAGCGACCACCACCGGGTCGCGCAGCCTCTTCTCGAGAAAGTAGCGCGTGATGACCGGCGCGGCGTAGAGGTGGTCCACCGGGATGTCGAAGAACGCCTGTATCTGGTGCTGGTGGAAGTCGATGCTGACGACGCGGTCGGCTCCGGCCGCGACCATCAGGTTGGCCATCAGCTTGGCGCCGATTGCGACGCGGGGCTGATCCTTGCGGTCTTGGCGGCCGTACCCGAAATAGGGCACGACGGCGGTCACGCGGGCTGCGGAGGCGCGCTTGGCGGCGTCCACGAGCAGGAGCAGCTCCATGACGTTGTCGGCGCCGGCCACCGTCGGCTGCACGATGAAGACGTCGCGGCCCCGGGCGTTGCGGACGATGCGCACGAAGATCTCGCCGTCCTCGAAGTTGTAGATGACGGCGTTGTCGATCGAGGTGTCCAGCTTGCGCGCGATCTCGTGAGCGAGCGGGAGGTTCCCGCGCCCTGCCAGCATGAGGAGGGGGCCGCGCTTGTAGGTGTCGTCCATGGCCGGCGTTGGGCGGAAACGCAGTCGCGAGAAAGCCCTTGAAGTTGGCGACCTACGGCGTGGGCGTCAATGGGCGCCCGGCGCCTTGCCTACCTCCGGCATTTCTACCTTGGTTTTGACACGGCCCGGGTGGCCGCTTGACACTGGCGCGCGCCGGTCGCACCTTGAGTCCGGCAACCTGTACCAGTTGCTCACGTACCTGCGGAACCGGCAGGCCACCAAGCCCCACGGAGCGCAGCACGAGGGCATCCTGCTGTATCCGCAGGTGGACGAGCCCTTGTCCGCCGAAGTTCGCCTGGAGGGGTTCCGAGTGCAGGCCCGCGCCGTCGACCTGGGGCCGCCCTGGAAGAGCATCCACCGCGGCCTCCTTGAGATTCTCGACCTCCCGTCGCCATCTTCAGTCCATGGCTAGCACCCGCTCGCGAAAAGCCAAGTCCAAGGCTCGAAACGCCCGCTTCCAGGCCCGGCCGCTCTCCTGGTGGCTACCGGGTACGCTCTACGTGGCGGCGACGGTGGTCCTCTTCGCCGAGTTCATCTTCTCCGACGCCATGCTCTACGGCCTCGACACGATCCAGGCGGGGGGCTACATGGCCCGGGCGTACTTCGTCGAACGGCTGGCGGCGGGCGATTTCCCCCTGTGGGGCACGCGGATGTACGGGGGAATGCCGTTCGTCGAGTCGCTTTCGGGGGGGGACGCGATCTACCCCACCAGCCTTCTCTACTTCGTCACCGATACCTATCGCGCGCTAGGGTGGAAGCTGGTGTTGCACGTGCTGGCCGGCGGCTTCTTCATGCACGGATGGGTCCGCAAGCTGGGGCTGGGCCGCCACGGGGCGACGGTGGCGGGGCTGGCGTGGCTTTTGGCGCCGGCGATCGTGACGCTGGTTTTGCCCGGTAACGACGGCAAGATGATGGTGGCGGCGCTGGCTCCGCTGGTCTTCTGGGCGACCGAGTCGGTGATGCGCCGGCCGTCGGGGCGAACGGGGGCGGCACTGGCCGGCGCCGTGGCGCTGACGAGCCTCACGACCCAGTTCCAGACGGCGTACTTCCTCTTCGGCTCGGTGGCCGCTTACGTGGTCTTCCGCACGGTCCAGCAGTGGCGGAAGGGGGCAACGGGTGCTCGACGCTTCCATCCCGCGGCGGTCTTCCTGGGGAGCGCGCTTCTCGGCGGGGGGCTGGCGGCGGTCCAGTTGCTTCCGGCAGCCAGCTACGTGGTCGAGGCGTCGCGGAGGACGGCGACCACGGCGGCCGCCTCGTCCGAGGAAGCCCGCGCCTACTCCAGCTCGTGGTCCCTTCACCCCGAAGAGGCTGTAGCCCTGGTCGTCCCAGAGTTCGTCGGGAACAGCGCCGCCGCCGCCGACTGGGGCTCCGGCACCTACTGGGGCCGCAACGCGGTCAAGCTCAACCACGAGTACGTGGGCGTCACAGTTCTGGTTCTGGCGCTCTTCGCGCTGCTGGGGGCGTGGGCGCGATCTGGGTGCAGGTCCCGCGAGGGACGAAGAGGCGGGACGCGACTCGACCCTGGCGCGCAAGCCGGGGGCGCATCGGCGGGCCTTCGCTGGTTCATGGCGGGAATGAGCCTGACCTGGCTTCTCTTTGCGCTTGGCGCCCACACGCCGGTCTGGCGGTTGTTCTACGAGGTGGTGCCGGGGATTTCCCTCTTCCGCGCCCCGTCGCTGGCGGCGTTCCTGGTCAGCTTCGGTGCCACCACCCTCCTTGCCGTTGGCGTAGACGACTTCGCGCGCGCGAAGCCGTCGCCGGGCGCGTTCCTCGCGAGTGCTCGAGGGCGCGCGTTGCTGGGGGTCCTCGGGCTACTGCTGATCGGGTTGGTCCTCCAGTCCTCCGGTGCGCTGGAACGCTTCTGGACGACCGTCCTGCATCCGGCCGCCGGGGCCGACGCGCGGGTCTCGGCGGCGCTGGCCAAGCTGGAGCCCTTCGCTACCCGGGGATTCGGGATCGCGCTCGTGCTGGCGGGAGCGGCGGTTGCCATGCTGTGGGCGAGGCTGGAAGGGATCGTGTCCGCGACCACGGCGGCGGTCGTCGCGGCAGGCTTGATCGCACTGGACTTGGGGCGGATCGACCGCGCCTTCGTCGGCAACTTCGACTTCCACGCCTGGGCCGCCCCCGACGCCAACGCCCGCTTCCTGGCCGACCAGAAGGCGAGCTCTCCGCCCTTCCGAGTCGCCGACATGCGAGGGGACGTCCAGAACGTGGAGTACGCAATGCACGGGCAGGACTTGCTCGGCGGGCACCATCCCAACGATCTGGTGCGCTACCGGCAGCTCCTGGGCCTGGAGGGTAGCCAGTCGTCCGGGCAGAACACCACTCACCCCAACATCCTGCGGATGCTCAACGTCAAGTACGTGGTCTGGTCTCTGGGGCGGGCGGGACGAGTTCCCTACGAAGGTGCCCAGGCACTCAGCACTGCCGCAGGAGGCGCCGAAGCCGTCTACGAGTACCCTGGTCTGGAGCGAGCGTGGGTGGCAGGGTCGGCGACTTTGGTGGACGACGACGATGCCGCGCTGGCGCGGATACTGTCCCCCGACTTCGACCCGGCTCGGGAGGCGGTGGTCGCCCGTCCGGCGTCGGAGCTTGCCGAGGCGCTGGCGGTGCGTTGGGGCGGGGAAGCGGAAGCTCCAGCGGCCGGCGCGGTCGTCTGGGAAGCGGCCGAGGAGGACTACCGGCGGTTGCGGGTGACCACCAGCCGCCCTGGACTGCTGATCGTCTCCGACAACTGGTTTCCCGGCTGGGTGGCAGAAGTCGACGGCGCGCCGGTCGAAGTCCACCGAGTGAACCTGACGCTCCAGGGGGTGGAGTTGCCGTCGCCAGGCGAACACGTGGTCGCCCTGCGCTACACGGCGCCTACGGTGGCGCGCGCACTACGGGTGAGCGCGGCTTCGGTCCTCCTGGTCGGGCTCATGCTGATGGTCCCGTCGCTGGCTCGTGCACGTCGCCGGCGCGGTCGGTCGAACCCTAAACCCAGCGATTCCCCATGAGCGACGTGTCGTCGAAGCTGGAACAGACCTTTCGTCGCGTCTTCGGTCTTCCCGCGGACGCCGACGTGCGCTCCATGTCGGAGCGGACTCACGGCCAGTGGGACTCCATCGACCACATTACCCTTATCTTGGCGGTGGAACAGGAATTCTCCATTGCGCTGACGCCGGAGGAGGTGTCGGACGCTTGGTCCTTCGAGGCCATGGAGACGCTGGTGGAAAGCAAGATTCCCTAACGGTGGAGTCGAGCAAAGGCGTGCTGGCGTTTCGCTTCGACGTGGACTCGGTGCAGTGCCTGCGGCACGGGGTGCCGCGCCTCCGCGACGTGGCAAGCAGGAGAGGCGTGCCGTTCACCTTCTTCGTGACGTTCGGTCGCACCTTCGACTTGGGTTCGACCCTGCGCCAACGCTGGGCCCGATGGACGTCGCCGCCGACTCGCGACAGGAGCTCCGCTCGACGCAACGCTCTGCCCACTGCCCGGAAGCTGCGCTGGCGGGGCCTGCTGGAAACGATCGCACTCAACCCCCATCTGGGTCGAAGGTATCGACAGGAGATCGACGCCCTCCACGCCGACGAACACGAGCTGGGACTTCACGGAGGCGTCAATCACGCGACATGGCAGCGCGGCGTTCATCGACTCGACGCCGACCAGCTGGAGTATCTCTTTCGTCCCGCTTTCGAGGAGTTCGCCGGTCGCTACGGCCGACCGGAAGGCTTCGCCAGCCCAGGCTTCGAGTGGAACGAAGACGTGCTCGATTTGCTGGACCGAGAGGGCTTCGCGTATGCCGGCGACATGACGGGCGACCAGCCCTTCCGGCCCGAGAACGCGAACGGCGCGCAGTATCGTCACTATCAGGTGCCCGTCAACGTGACGGGCCGGGACCGTGTGCCGGTCGTGGAGCAAGGGCTTGCCCACGGACACGCCGCAGATCGCATCGTTGACGAGGCGGTAGCGCAGATACGCGGCCGTCGATTTGCGCTCATGTACGGCCACCCCTACGTGGAGGGCGTCCACGACGCGGTGTTGGACAAGATCATCCAGTGCGTCGAGGGCGAATACGACATTGTGACCGTCGCCGAGTACCTGGAGCGATGGAGGCGCCGACATGGGTAGGCTGTTGCGCTACTTGGCTTCGATGCTTCCGTTTCCGCTGGGCTGGCGGGCGGCTTTGTACAGGGCGTCGGGCATGAGGGTGGGGTCGCTGACCACCATCGACCGCAATCTGCAGGTCACACGGGCCGACTTGATCACGATCGGATCGCGAGTCACGATCGCGAACGCCGTGTCGATCCTGGCCGACGTGACGGCAGTCAACTCCCGTCTTGAGGAGGCGTACGGCATTCGGAAGAGCAGTGCCGTAGTCATTGAGGACGACGCCTATATCGGCGCCAAGGCGACGATCCTGCCGGGCGTTCGCGTTGGGCGCATGGCCACCGTGGCCGCCAATACGCTGGTCGCGGCCGACGTTCCGCCCTACGGGGTCGTGATCGGCGTGCCGGGCCGCGTGATGATGGTTCGTCGGCCGCCCTCCGTCGAGGACGGAGCCGGACGCGGGTCCAGGCAGGCGGCCGGATCCCGAGAAGCGGACGCGCCGACGTAGGCGAAGATGTCGGCCTTGGCAAAGGACGAGAGACCAGCGTGGGCCAAGTACGGTGTCTTGGTTGCGAAGCTGGCGCTGACCGGGCTGGTCACTTGGTTCGTCCTGCAGAGCGTCGGCGTTCAGCTGGCTGCGCTCCGATCGATCGACTGGACGCCGGCGGAGGTGGATGGGGTGCTTCTTCTGTCGTCTTTCGCAGCGCTGTTCGGCGAACTCGCCCTTGGCGCTTGGCTGTGGTCGAAGCTCGTCGTCCGCTTAGGGGGACCGCATGTTCCGACGCCGACCGCCGCCGCGACCCTCGTCTTGGCGAACTTCGGACGGTACGTGCCCGGCAAGGTGCTGCACATCGTCGGCGCGGCGGCTCTGGCCGAGAGGGCGCGCTGCCCGGCTCCCGTCGCGGTCGCGGCAACGGTGCTTGCTCAGCTGATGCACTTGCTGGGGGCAGCGATCCTAGGCGGCTGGGCCGTGCTACAGCTGTCGGGGGTCTCGCCGCGGGTTGCCGGGGCGGTTGGCGTGGCCCTTCTGCTGATCGTGGCCGGCGTGGCGCGACACGGACGGGTGCAGGCGGCGCTGGCGTGGGTGCTTCGGCTGCTCCACCGACGACGGGGGACGGAGGCCGAGTTCGACTCGGGATCGGTGGCCGGTCTTGCGCTGCTGCCGTGGATTGCCGCGTTCGCCGCTAAGTGGCTGGTCTACGGACTCGCGTTCTTCCTGTTCGCCAAGAGCATCGGAGCGGACGGCTCCTTCTTCTTTTTCGCGACGATCTTTGCCAGCGCCTACTTGGCGGGCTACCTAGCCGTGTTCGCGCCTGCGGGCGTGGGCGTCCGAGAGGCGTCGATGGTCGCCATGCTGGAGCCGGTCCTCGGCACCGTCGCGAGCATCGTCCTGGCAGTCGCCCAGCGCACGTGGATCACCGCGTTCGAGCTGATCGGGGCGCCTGGGAGCGTTGCGGTTCTGTGGCTGCGAAGCCGATCAGAGTGACCCTCTTGTAGAAGTGATCAACGGGGTCGTGCCGACCTGCGTCCCTCGGGTCGATCCAGTAACCTGAATGGCCGCTGCCCGGCGTCTCCGAAAAACCGTGCTGGGAATAGAAGTCGCGAGTCATCCCGTTCTTGGGAGTGGCGACGCGATTCGCGCGGACGACCCGCGCACCGCTCCTCGCCAAGTCGTGGAGCATGGTGCGCAGTAGTTCGCTCTCGATCTTGCGACCAAAGGCCCGGCAGCTCATCAAGAACGAGTCGATCTCCCACTCTTCGCCGGTCTCCGCCGACTGTTCCCCGGTCGCCGCTGGCTGGTTCCCCCCGGTTGCCGCCGGCTTGTCACCGCGAGGGGTCGCGATCGCCACCCCCACCACGCCGTAGTCGGAGAACCGATCCTTCATGCGCATGGCGTAGACGACGCCGGCGTCCATGAGGCGCTCGACGTCGCTGACTGCGTAGCGCTTGGTCGCAAGGTTGAACTGGTTCGTCCGCTGCGTGAGCTGGCTGACGCGGTGCACCGTGCTTCGATCTTGCCGGGTGATCGTCAGCTTGATCTGGAGGTTGCGGATGAAGGCGTCGATGTCCGGGGCCGTGCTACGGAGCCGCTCCCGCTGGGCGTTGGCACGGATGGAGGCAGTGCGCTTGAGGTCGTCTTCCGTGACGTGAAGCCGCGCCGTGCCGCGCAACGAAGCCATGAAGGAGGGAATCGCCAGCGGGTCCGACGGGAACTGCTCAACTTGGACCTCCGGGAAGGCCGTTCGCACCCGTTCGCATTCCACCGGGCTGTCGTCGATGAAGATCAGCGAGTCGAGGCCGATGTTGAGTTCGTCGGCAATCTCCTCAATGTTCGACGCCTTGTCGCTCCAGTTGACGCGACGAGCCGCAAAATCTCTTTCGCGCAGTGCCATCTCCGGCGACTCGGCCATGAACGTCAGCACGTCGGCTTCGTTGTTCTTGCTGTTCATCGCCAGCAGGAAGCCTTGCCGCCCCAGTCCCTTGAGGAAGAACTGAAACTCCCGGTACGCGCTTCCCGGGTACTCGGTGCCGATCGCGACCCGATTCGGCCCGTCTTCGCCCAGCACGCCGCCCCAGAGCGTGTTGTCGCAATCCACCACCACGCACTTCTTGGGAGGGAGCGCGGCGACGGCCACGATCTCCGCAAAGGCGTCGGCGAAGCAGGGAAGGAAGCCGGCCGAGAATGGGCTGCGGGCCAGAAAGGCCATGCGCAGGTCGTACGCTTTCGATCGGCCGTACTCGCCGACGACCCGGTCCAGGTCCAGAATCGCCGTTCGCGGGCTCGCGGAGAGACGCTCGACCAGCCCCAGGTTCACCGCGCGCCGACGCTGATGCCAGCTCCCAGGGTCCTGATCCCCGCGAAGCGAGTGCGCCTCCGCCAGACCGGGAGGCAGGTTGGCGACGACCAAACCGGCACCGGTGGCGTCCAGCAGACCCTGCACGATCCCTTCGATGCGAGCCAGAAGAGCCTCCGTCATGTCGGCGGGAGGATCGTGGCGGGCGTCGCCGGCCAGCTCTGCCGGGTCGAAGTACAGGAACACGTAGTCCGGCCTGCGATCGCCTAGCCCGGACGAGTCGGCGACGTACTGTTCGTAGGCGGAGTAGTCGCCCACGTGAAACGACGCCTTGATGCCCCGTTGCAGAAGAGCCATGAAGAGTTCGGGAAGCCACGGCTCCACCGTCGCGTTGCGCAAGATCGCAATCCGCATCGACATGAAGCCCGGCACGGCGTTGGGTGCTTCGGTACTCCGACGGTACGCCTCGACGCAACGGGCGTACGAAGGTTGGTCGGCACCTTGGCGGGCAACTTCCCGGAAGTACGCGCTCCAGTCGGTGGTCGGCTCGGCGGACAAGGTAGCGGGGCTCATGGGCGGGCTTCCTCGGCGCGGTGCTCAAGGGCGCGGGCCGACTGCTTCGCTTCCTCCGCTACGCGCGCAATGGCGTCCAGCTTCCGCGCTACCTCCGAGGAGGTGCTCCTTGGAGAAGCTACGTCGGGAGGAATGCGATGTCCAGCGGTCAAAGGGTTCAGGCTGTCGTGCCAAAGTAGAAATGTCCTCTTTCGCGCCCGAAGCGGGGCTGCTTGCGTCGCAGGTCGCGGTCTCCAGGAATTACCGCACGACGACCCATCCCGATCGCGCCACGCCGCCCTTGTCCGATGCGGCCACCACCCGCAGGCGCGCCCCGGAATCCGTCCTCCGCACCACCCAGGACACCGTCGCCGACGCGCCCGCGCCCCGGTCCAGGAAGGAGTTGGCGCCGGCCAGATGCGGTACGGCGACGCGAGCCGTCCCGCCCGCCGGCGCACTGTTCGCCACGAGTTCAAGCCCCTCGTGCTCCAACGTGACCGCCGGGGACCGCACGACCTGGCGATCCACCCACCGGTCCTCCCGCTCGCGTCCCACGGCGCCCCGCCCCGTGAGGCTGGTCGGCAGGAATCCCTCGTTGGACACCGTCGCGGTCACGCGGAAGAGCCCCTCTTCCCCGAGAGGCACGAGGCTGGGCTCGGTCACGGCCAGAAGCGGACCCTGCTCCGCCAAGTAGAGAATCCACGGCAGCTGCTGGGCCGTCTCCGCCTCGAGGAACTCGGGCGGCGGGTTCTGGCCCCAGAACTTGGAGTGCCAGCCGCCGATCTCCACCGCTCCCAGCTGCGGATGGTCGTAGGGCCTCCAGTCCGAGAAGTAGCGCCCGCCCAGCTCCTCGTCGTTGAAGCGGTGCTGTTCGGCGGGACTCGCCTCGCCGTCGCCGTCGTAGTCGGCCACCCACGCCTCCGGCCCCGGCGAGTACTCCGGGACCCATCCGATCACGCCGTGGTCCCAGTAGCCCCAGGAGATCAGCGTGCCGTAGCGGTGCTCGGTGGGATGGGTCGCGCTGGGCACCACCGGCCGGCCCGTCGTCCGCGTGTACTCCTCGCCCAAGTGGAGGATCAGCGCCAAGTCGTCCCGGGGGAACCGCGAAGGCGCCGAGGCGGAGGGCAGCCGGTAGACGAAGCCGCCCGACGTATGGCCGTGGACGATGCCCGTGATGTTGCGGCGGGCGTCGATGAACTCCGCGGCGGCCCGGGTCTCCGGCTCCGACAGCGGATAGTCCCCCGCCCCCGGCTGAAGGTGGCGTCGCTCCCAATTGCGGGGAAAGTTGCGGTTCATGTCGATGCCTCCGACGCCGTCTTCGTTGATGCGGCCGTCCCCGTCGTCGTCCACGCCCTCGCGAAAGACGGTGTAGCGCGCTCCGGCGACTTGCCCCTCGGGGTCGCGCACCAAGATGCGGTCGTCTTCGGGGTCCGCCGCCCATTCGCCGTGGGGGTCGGCGACGCGCATCTGCGTGATCCAGCCGTCGCCGTCCAAGTCCTGGGGCGGATCCTCGTCGGCCGTCCCGTCCTCGTCCTCGTCCACGGGCCGCGTGGTGCTGCGCAGGAACTGGTCGTGGACGAGCGCCAAGTCCGAGCCGTCGGGGTTGAACTTGGGCCGCACGTAGAAGGCCCGCCTGTCCAGCAGCGCCGTGACGCGAGGGTCGCGGCCGTAGCCGTTCAGGAGATGGCCGACCAAATGGGTCGCCACGGCGGAGCCCGTGAGCTCGCCCGCGTGGATGCCCCCGTCCACGTACAACGCCGGCTTGTCCTGCGCCGGGCCCGTGGCCTCGTTGGTGATTTCGATCATCATCAGGGGCCGGCCCCGGTAGCTCTCGCCGATCTCGTAGAGTTCGGTCAGGTGCGGGTAGAGGGCATGGAACTCCCGGAGGATCTGGTCGGTCTCGGCCGCCGTGTAGAAGCGGTTCCAGTCGACGTCGCCCGCCGGAGAGACGAGGCTGTGGGCTTGGCCGGCGGCAGGGCCTGGGGCGAGGAGGATTGCGGCGGCGAGCCAGGCGAGTCGGATGTCGTTCAAGCTTGCTCCAGGGAGGGCGTGGGCATGAAGGAAGGGGTCTCGTAGTTTAATGGCCTCGGGAAACGCGTTTCCAACCCCCCGCAAGGCGAACCCCTCACTCCGCGCTTCCCCGAGTCCAAGCCGGACGGCACCAGCAGTAGCGTGCCCGCGGGTAGCGTGCCCATGCTAGTGCGCGCGAGGAACTGGAACGAAGGCCATGAAGCCTCCGAAGCCGTTGGCGTTGCTGGCAGTAGTGGGTGCCTGCGGACCAAATGCCGAATCCGATGTTCCCGGCCCCGAACTCGGCTACTTCGCCGAGAGCCCGTTCGCCTTCGAGATCGGCGAAGTCATCGTCCAGGCGCCCGATCTGGGCGAGGACGTGTTATTTG
Source organism: Longimicrobiales bacterium (assembly GCA_958295645.1). GTDB lineage: Bacteria > Gemmatimonadota > Gemmatimonadetes > Longimicrobiales > Gaopeijiaceae. Next base: position 936,360 of record OY282361.1, on the reverse strand, counting down.
CAACCCCCGACGCCGAACCAACCGAGCAAGGCTACCTGATCGCCGACGCAGGGAACAACCGGCTGGTCCTCTTCGACCACAACCTGCACTTCCTTCCGAACCAACTACGAGGGCGTCTTCGTTTATCGTACCAATCTGGTCGCAGTCACCCCAGACGGCGCCGTCCATGTGTTCGACGGTCCCAGTCTGGCCCTGCTCAGCTACGCGCCCGACGGCACATTGCTCCACGCAAACTTTCTTCCGGAGCCTGCGCGGTCAAAGGAACTTCAAGAGCACGCCGAACTCGTGGAAGCGTTCGGTGGACCCGCGGTCGTGCTGGGAGGGACGTCGGCAAGAAGCCTCCAGCCGCTTGCCGACGGGCGCCTGTTCGTGAGGGCGGCCATGGCAGGAGTCATCGGCTACGTGCTCGATCCGCCGAACTCGGAAGCGACGCCCGTCGTCTTCGAGGAAGGCCACGAAGGGAGACGCTGGGGAGCCGAAGCCCACTTCGAAGGCGACCGAATCCTGTTGTACGGCATAGACGACCGCTACGACTCCCCGCAGCTTGTCCTCGCCCGGGTCAAGTTGGTCGAACGCTGAACGTCCTGGCTTGACGCCCGCGCGGTTCTATCTGGCTGGAGCCTACGGCGCACCAATGGGCTCGACGACAAAACGACGGTTCCGCCGTGTCGGCGTCCGCCCTGGGACGGAGACTTCGACCGTCAGCTCGTAGTCTCCAGCGTCCAGGCCCGGTAGGCGGAGCCGCAACACCCGAAAGAGCGGCGGGAGTCCAGGAGGGCTCGCTTCTTCCCACTCCACGGACACTTCTCGGCTCGGACCCCGTAGACGGAGCCAGCGGGCAAGGCGGGACAGCAGACCTTCGCCGCCTGCGACCCAAGCCCTGAACGAGATGGTTTGGGACCCGGGGCCGAGGCCGTAGACCTCGAAGGCGACGTTGAGCGAGTCGTCGCCGCGATAAACCGTGCCGCCTCGAAGGACGTTCGCGGTTTGCGAGGCGTCCCGCGGGTCGGCGGCGGCTTCCAGGAGCACCAGATCGGACAGGGCGAGAAGACCGGGCATCTGGGCGGCCAAGCTCGTCCCCTGGCGCAACCGGTAGGCCACCCGGCGACTCGGCGTCCATGCCTCCAAGCTGACTACGCCCGTGCCTTCGCCGGGGACGAGGCCGGACAGGCGGACCGCAGCGCCTGGAGCGACGGCGCCCCACGCGCTCATCGCAACTCTGCCGTCGCGGGCGAGAAACAGCCCGGCCAGAGCGGCCTCGCCGGGCAGCGCCGGATTCGCGAGCGACGCGGGATCCGGCAGCCCCGATTTCGCCTGCGGCGCTGGTTCGGGCAGTTCCGCCGGGCCCGGCACTTCGGCCGCGGCGACGACGAAGACCCCGTTCGGCCTCCGGAACCGACCGATCTGGCCATCGAGGGCGCCCAGCGAGTCGAGATACGGCGGCAGGTACGCGGTCGGTCCGCGTCGGCTCTCCGGCCAGTGGACGGCAGCCTCGCGACCGGGCTCCAACACTTCGCGGCCGGGGAAGGTTCGGCGGACGCCGGGCGAGTCGTGGCCGACGGCCGATCCGGTCCTCTGGCCCGCCCTCGGCCAGGACGACTCCCAGGCCGCCGGCCAGCCGTAGCGCACCACCACCTTGGTCAAGTCGTCGCCCCACCGCATCTGGTGCGGCGTCCACGTCCGCTCCGAACTCATGGCGTACGTCCAGCGGCTCATGTGCGCCGTCCACCGATCGTTCCCCGCGGACAGAAAGAGCGGATCGGCCAGCGTCCACAGATGCTCCGCCGCCGTCGCCGAGTCCGGTTGGGCCTCGAGCCAGCTTCGAAGGCCGCGGTCCAGGAGCGGCGACACGTCCGCCCATTGCGCCGCCCGCTCGGAGGGCATGGCGGCGAGCGCGGAACGAAACGCGGCCTCGGCGGCCTGCGCGTCTCCCTGTTGGTGGCGGACGAAGCCCATGTACGCGTCGCACCGCCAAGCCTCGGGGAGGCCGCAAGCCGCGGCGAGCCCCGCGGCCTCCCCCAGGCGGCCCGCCTCGGCCAAGTAGCGGATGCGCTGTCCGAACACCCAGGCGTCCCCGGGAATCCGGAGGGCGACGGAATCGAGGCCGGCAAGCATCCGCGCCCGCGCCTCGGTCACCGGGGACGGCTCGCGGGGCAGCGAATCGGGATCGTCGCCGTGCCAGATGCAGAGCCGCCCCACGATGTCGTCGCATTCCGGGTGCCCCCCTAAGGTGCGCGGGGCCTCGCGAAGGCGGAGTCTCTCGAAGCGGGCCTGGAGCCGGCGGGCGTGGTCGCGGGCGTCGGCGGAGTCGGGCGGGGGTGGGCGGGGGTGGATGGGTTGGGCGCCGGCCTTCTGCACCACGTGGTTCGATGTCCCCGGCCAACCCGTTGCTGAGGCGGCTACCGCGCCGACCGGAACCACCATCGGCACAACCCCAACCACCGCCCAAAGGACGAAGGCCCAAGCGTCCGACCTCGTCGCTGCGGCTGGACAAGTTGCCACGAGATTCCGTAGTATGGGCGTCTTCCCTCCTTACAACTATCGCTATGATGAAACCGGTCGACGATTGCGGCAAGACGCCGACCCGCACCCGACTCGCGGCCCCAACGACTCCACGCGTGCTGGCCGCAGGTCTCCTCGCCGCGTTCGCCGGAGCCGTTCTCTCCTCTTGCACCCCCGGCGAGCCTCCTGCTCCGCTCCGTTTCGCCGTGGCCAAGTTCCAGCACGAGACGTGCACGTTCTGTCCCGGCGGCGACACGCGGGTCGAGGACTGGCTTAGGCAGAGCGAGCCGCTCTCGAGAGAGGCGTTGTTGGCGTCGGGCGCGTACATGCGCGGCTTCGCCCAGCGAGCCCGGGAGTTGGGCGACGTGGAACTGGTGCCGCTGTCGTCGCCGGACGGCGTCTTCGGCGGCTCCTCCCGAAGCTGGAACACGAAGGAGACGTTCGACCACTTCCTGGAGGCCATGGTGTCGGACTTGGAGGCCCGGATGCCGGTGGACGCGGTCTACTTGGCCCTCCACGGCGCAATGGCCGTTCGGGAGGTCCCGCGCCCCGAAGCCGAGATCGCCCGCCGGTTCCGGGAGGTGGTGGGACCCGGCGTGCCCATCGCCGCCACCTTCGACCTTCACGGCAACGAGGACGCGGCCTTTCTGGAGCACGCCGACTTCGCCTTCACGACCAAGCGCTACCCTCACTACGACGCGCGCCGGCAGGGGGAGCGCGCCGCCCACACCCTGCGCTTGGCCGCCCGCGGCGAGTACCGGCCGGCCACGGCCACTCGAAAGCCCGGCGTCATTACGGCCACGGTGCTTCAGTGGACCGGAGCCTCGCCGTCCATGGACATCATGGAGCGAGCCCGGCGCTGGGAGGCCCGGGAGCCCGGCGCGTACGTGAGCGTCTTCTACGGCTACCCCTGGTCGGACGTGCCGGACGTGGGCGCCACGGTCCACGTCATGACCAACGACGAGCAGGCGCTGGCGGATCGGATCGCCGACGACATGAGCGACTTCATCTGGCGCGTGCGGGAGGATTTCGCGTTGGGACGCTTTCCCGGCCCGGAGGCGGCGGCCCGTATCGTCTCGGATGCGGTCTCGAACGGGCGGACTCCCGTGGCCGTCGGAGACCACAGCGACCGTCCCGGCGACGCGACGCACGTCCTTGCGGCCTTCGAGCGAGCGGGGATCGGCAAGGTGCTGTACGGAACCATCACGTCGCCGGCCACTCTAGAGGCTCTGGCGCAGGCCGGCCCCCGCCCCGGCGATCCCTTCGACGCCGAGATCGGCGGGTTCACCCCCTCCGGCGGCGCGCCCTACCGCATTCGGGGCAGGCTGGAGTACTTCGGCGAGGGTCTGGGCTACGACGCCGTCGCCGCCGTGTCGTTCGGCGCAGGGAACTTGGTGGTGCTCACGCCGGCCTACTCCCAGGTGCTGTACCCGGAGGCGTTCCAGCTGGGCGACGTCGACCCCGCCGACTACGACGTGTTCGTGGTCAAGTCGCGCGTCCACTTTCGCCGCGGCTTCGACGAGACCGGATTCGCGAAGACGATCGTGATCGTGGAGGCCCCGGAGCCGTTCGTGGGAACGACGTTCTTGGACGCGCTCCCGTACGAGAACGTGGACCTGACGACGCTGTATCCGTATGGGGCGCCGGAAGGGCGGTGAGGCCGTCGGCGCCGGAAGCGATTGCCGCGGGCACTCGCACGCTAAGGGGAAGTCCCGAGAACCAGCTCCTCGTTGGTTCGCGCCCCGCTCCACCCGCAATACGGAAGAGGTCATGACGGCCAGAACCATCTCGGCGCTGCTACTGACCACCGGCGCCTGCGGGCCGGACGCAGACTCCCGCAACGCCGAGCCCGAACCCAGCTACTTCGCCGAGAGCGCTGCCGCCTTCGAGATCGGCGAGATCATTGCCCAAGCAATGGACCTGGGCGAGGACGCGTTGGCTTGGGCCGACGATGTCGAGCCAACCGAACAAGGCTACCTGATCGTCGACGCAGGGAACGACCGCTTGGTGCTATTCGATCGCAACCTGAATCTGCTTCGCACGACGGGCAGAGAGGGCAACGGTCCCGGCGAATACCAATTTATCCGCAGAATCGCCTCCGCCGCGGATCGGGTCGTGGTATTGGACGTAGGCAGTGTCAGCGCTTCTTACGTGAAGCCTGACGGCACCTTCTTGGAACGCTCGATCCTGCGTCCCAACCCCACTGACGTGGCTTGGCACCCCGAACTCGGGCTGGTCGTTGCCGACAACGGCTCTCCTCCCCACTACCTGTCGCGATTCCATGACGGCAAGCAAGTCGCATTCGCGCCGATTCCGACCGCTTTGCGAACCGACCAGGATGGCGTCTACCGGGTACGCACCAATCTCGTCGCCGTCACTCCCGACGGCATGATCCATGTGTTCGACGACTTTCATCTGGCGCTGGTCAGCTACGCGCCCGACGGCACGCTACGCGGCTTAAACTTCCTTCCCGAGCCTACACGGTCGGACAAGCTTCAGCGGCGCGCTGAGACCGTGGCAACGTTCGGCGGATCGTCAATCGTTCTGGGGGCGTCGACAGCTACAATCCTCCAACCGTTGGCCGACGGCCGCCTGTTCGTGAGAGTGGCGGGATCGGGGGAGGAGGGCATCGGCTACGTCTTGGACTCTTCAAACTCGGAAGCGACGCCCGTCGTCTTTGCGGAAGGCCACGAGGGAAGACGCTGGGGAGCCCACGCTCACTTCGAGAACGACCAGATCCTGTTGTACAGCATAGACGAGCGCTACGGTTCCCAGCTCGCCCTCGCGCGGATCACGCTGGTCGAACGTTAGCCACGGGATCGCACGACGAAGTTGGCCCGGGTGGATTCGAACCACCACCGCTGGTTCCAAAGACCAGTGTCCTGCCATTAGACGACGGGCCAATACTCGAGTCGGCCGCGCAGCGGGGCCGCTCGGGGCGCCGACAATCCTAACGCGGAGCGGAAGGCGGCGGCAAGTCGGCCTCGGCGCTTACGGCGGCCGATGTCCCCCAACCCCTGGCATCGGATGTTCGCAGAAGCCTCTCCGCAGATTCCGATACCTTAAAATGTCCACTCTCATGTCCCATTTTCGGTCGATACTGTCCCAGCGCCTGTCTGGCCGAAGCGCTTGAATGATTCTCCTGCGCAAGACGACCCACCGGCCCGCCGAAACGCTCTAGCCCATCGGCAACCAGGAGCGATCGAGCACGGGAACGACGACCGCAGCGTCGATGCCGTTCAGCTCTTGGACTCGCGCAACCGAACGCCCGGCGGCCCCCCGCGCCGTGAACAGGCCGAAGACCGCGGAGCCGCTTCCGGTCAGTCCCGCCGACACCGCGCCAGCGCTCTTCAAGAGGGCGCACGTCTCGGCAAGGACGGGCATCCGCCGGAAGGCTTCGTCCTCGAAGTCGTTGCCGCAAAGCCGCGCCAGGGCGTCCCAATCCGGCGGCGCGGCGCCGGACAGCACGGCCGGGCGGGCCGGCAGGGTCAGCTTGGCCGACGTCGAAGCGTAGGCGCTCGCCGTCGGCGTCCGCTCGCTGGGAATCGCGATTACGACCGAAGCGGGGCCGAGAGGAGGACAAGGCAACAGGCGGTCTCCCCTGCCCCAGGCCATCGCCGCGGGCGCCCCGCTGGAGAAGAAGGGCACGTCCGAGCCGATGTCGCCGCCGATGGCCGGTAGATCGGTTCGCGAGAGCGGCTCGCCGTGGAGGAGGTTCAACGCCGCCAGCGTTCCAGCCGCGTCCGACGACGCTCCGCCCAGCCCCGTGCCCGGCGGGATTCCCTTTACCAGCGAAACCACGGTCGCCGGCGGCAGTCCGGCAGCGGCATGGAACGCCTGGGCGGCCCTGTACGCGGTGTTGTCCTCGGGCGGACCCAAGGAATCGGGAGAGACGGGAGCGGCCGCGCCTGAGAGCGCTTCAACTTTCAACGCAATGCCCTCGTCCCCCGGCTCCACCGTTACCCGATCGTAGAGGCCGACGGCCAGAAAGAAGGTCTCGATCTGGTGGTGCCCCGAGTCCTCCCGCGCCAGAATGCGCAAGAACAAGTTGATCTTGGCCGGACAGTCGATCGAGACGGGAGTCAACGGGCTGCGCGTTTCTCGTCCCCGGCGCCCGCTCCGCCCGACCCCATCTCGCCGATCGACACGCCGATGCGTCTCGCGTACCACAGCCCCATGAGCGTGATGGGGATGAACGCGCCCAAGTGCCAGCCCACCGCGAAGCCCAGCGCCGGAGCCTCGGCCGCGCCGTAGACGTCGCGGAGGGCCAGGATGGAGCCCGCCTGGAAGGTCCCGAAGTAGCCGGGCGTGGGAATCGTGACCGCCACGGCCACCGTCGCGTTCAGGAACAGGGCGGCCGTGTACGGGAGTTCGATGCCGAAGGCGAAGAAGCCGATCCAGAAGGACAGGGACTGAAGGGCCCAGAAGGCCACGCTCCAGACAACCGCGGGGACGAGCAGCCGCCATCCTCGCAAGGACGCGAAGCCCGCCACGAAGGAGGCCGCGGCGCTCTCGGCCTTGGCGGCCAGCCGGGCGGGCAAGAGCCGGTTCGCCAGCCAGCCCAGGACCGCCGTGCTTCGGTCCGGCAACGCCACCATCAGCACCGAGCCGACCAGCACCACGAGCACGAGCCCCGCGACGGAGCGAATGCCGATCGCCACCTCCGGCGGCAGGTCCTCCGCGGGAAACCCGGGGCTCGCCACGGCCACGAAGAGAAGGAAGAGTATCGCTACGCCGTCCAGGAACCGCTCGACCACCAGGGTCGCGAACGCCGTGGTCGCCGGCACCGGCTCCAACCGGCTGTACGAGTACGCCCGGGCCACCTCTCCCACGCGCGGCAGCAGATTGTTCACCATGAAGCCGACGCAGACCGCCGCGAACCTCGAACGAAGCGGCGTGGAGGGCTGAACCGGGGCCAGCAGGTAGCGCCAGCGGACGGCCCTCACCAAGAAGCCGGCGGTGGTCGCCGCAATCGCCAGAGACAGCAAGAAGAAGTCGGCGCCGCGGACTTGAGCCCAGACTTCGGCCGCGTCCACGCCGCGAAACACCCACCAAAGCAGGGCCGCGACCACGGCGATCCCCGCCGCGGTCTTCCCCCAGGCGCGCATTCGGCTGTTCAGATGCCTGCGGGCGGCATCCAGACGCCGGGCTCGCGAACCCGTGCGGGAGCCCGCTCGACGATCTCCTTCATTTCGCGAACCGCCCGCTCCATGCCGACGAAGACCGCCCGCGCCACGACGCTGTGACCGATGTTCAGCTCCTCGACATGGGGCAACGCGGCCACGGGGGTCGCGTTCTCGTAGGTGAGCCCGTGGCCCGCGTGCACGGCGAGTCCGAGCGAGTGGGCGTGGGCGGCGGCCTGCGCCAAGCGGGCAAGTTCGACCTGCTTGGCGTCGTCGCCCCGGGCGTTGGCGAACTCGCCCGTGTGCAGCTCGACGGCATGAGGACGGAGCTTCGCCGCATCGTCCAGCGCCTGCCGGTCGGGATCGACGAAGAGCGACGTGCGGACTCCCCGCGACTCCAGCCGCCGCAACGCCTGGTTCAAGGGGGCGCGCGCTTCGGCGGATCCTACGTCCAGGCCGCCCTCGGTCGTCACCTCCTCGCGCTTCTCCGGCACCAGCGTGGCGGCCATCGGCGCGATCTCCTCGGCAAGCCCCAACACGTCCCCAGCAGCCGCCAACTCGAAGTTGAGGCCCGTCCGAACGGTCTCCTGCAACAGCCGCACGTCGCGATCCTGCACGTGGCGCCGATCCTCGCGCAGGTGGACGGTGATCCCGTCCGCCCCGCCGAGCTCGGCCAATACGGCGGCGCGAACCGGGTCGGGCTCGTCGGTTCGGCGGGCCTGCCGCACCGTCGCCACGTGGTCGATGTTGATGAAGAGTCTCATGCGAAAGGGGCCGCTCCATTGCGCTGGCCGGATACCCGCGTGCGTCTTTCCTCAGAAGGGAAAGATAATCGGCCGGGCGAGGTTGCAGTGCGAACCCACCGCCCCAGGCGCGTGCTTCTTGACGTGCGGCGGGCGCAGTCGGCAGGATTCATGGAGGCGGGGCCGAGAAGCGGCACCCAAGTCCAAGCTTTGGGAGACCACGTAGAGATGCGCCGCTTCAACAGATCCGGTCCCGTCGTGGCGCAGGATCACTACTGCATACCCCCTCTCGAGCGCGTCGACCTTGCCGATATCCGAGAGCTGATCGCCGCGAAGCAGTACTTCGTCCTGCACGCGCCCCGGCAGACCGGCAAGACGTCCGTCCTCCTGGCGCTCCAGGATCTGTTGAACGCAGAAGGCCGTTACCGGTGCGTCTACGTCAACGTCGAGGGCGCGGCAACGGCTCGCGAAGATGTGGACGCGGCGATCCGCACGGTGCTGAGCGAGCTGGCCGAGACGGCGTACGACACGCTCGGAGACGAGCGGCTTGGCAATATCTGGCCCGCAGTGCTGGCGAACGCAGGCGGACACAGCGCCCTTCGCGTAGCGCTGACTCGCTGGACCCGGGCCAGCGCCGAGCCGCTTGTTCTGCTCGTCGACGAGATCGACGCACTGGTGGGCGACTCGTTGCTGGCCGTCCTGCGGCAGCTGCGAGCAGGCTACTACCTCCGCCCCGGGGGCTTTCCGCAGAGCGTGGTGCTGTGCGGAATCCGGGACGTTCGCGACTACCGCTTCCACTCGAGTTCGGCCAACACCGTCGTATCCGGCGGCAGCGCGTTCAACATCAAGGCGGAGTCTCTGCGCCTGGGCGACTTCTCCCAGGACGAAGTGCGGGCTCTTCTTGGGCAGCACGCCGACGAGACCGGCCAGGCGTTCACCGACGGCGCGCTGGAGACGGTGTGGACCCAGACCCAAGGCCAGCCATGGCTCGTCAACGCGCTGGCCTACGAGGCCTGCTTCCGCGGCGCATTGGCGGCCAACCGCTCTCGCCATGCGACCGAGGCCGACCTCCTGGAAGCCCGCGAGACGCTGATCCTCCGACGCGACACGCACTTGGACCAGTTGACCGACAAGTTGCGGGAGGACCGGGTGTGGCGTGTGATCGAACCGCTCCTGGCCGGTAGCGAAGAGTCCCGCTATACCGCTCAAGACGTCGAGTACGTTCGGGATCTGGGGTTGATCGCCCGCGACCCGCCGATCCGCATGGCAAACCCGATCTACGCTGAAGTCGTGCCCCGCGAGCTGACATGGCTCGCCCAGGACGACCTTCCGCACGACCCGGCTTGGTACGTAGACGCCTCAGGCGCCTTGTGCATGAACAAGCTGATCGAAGCGTTTCAGGACTTCTACCGGACGAATTCGGAACATTGGACGGAGCGCTACGGATTCAGGGAAGCAGGGCCGCAGTTGCTGTTGCAGGCGTTCTTGCAACGGATCGTCAACAGCGGCGGGCGCGTAGAACGGGAATTCGCGCTTGGGGGCGGGCGCACCGACTTGCTCGTCGTGTGGCCGCAAGGCGAACGCGTGCGAAAGTACGTAGTCGAGTGCAAGGTTCGGCACGACCGCTGGAGCCTGGAGCGCACAGTGGCCGACGGCGTGGAGCAGACGGCGGCGTACACCGACCGTTGCGACGCCGAGGCGGGGCACTTGATCGTCTTCGACCGCGACGAGGAACGCAGCTGGGAAGACAAGGTGTTCCAGGAAAGCCGCACCGCCGAGAGCGGCACCGAGATCGTGGTCTGGGGGATGTGACGTCGGAACCGCCAGCATCCCGCGAGCGTCGCGCGTCAGCTCCGGCGGCGAATCAGCTTCGGCGCCGCGTACCCCAACCGTAGCCGAGTACGAAACCCGCGCCTAGGGCCGCCAGCCATGCGATCAAGTCCAGGATGGCGTTTTCTGAGAAGATCGACATCGCCGCCAAGGCAAGTAGGAATGCCGCTGCAACAACAACAAGCCGAAAGATGAACCTGCGCGACTCCTTGCGATCTTCCGCTATCAGCCCACGCTGCAAGTCCTCTGAATCCATCTTGCGTATCCGGAGCTCACGAATGGACTTTGCAATTTCTGATATGCTCTTCTCCACGAGTCGAGGAAGGTCGACGAGTCGAAGAAGATCGTAGGGCAACTTTGGAGCCTTTGGCCGCTTGACTAGGGCCTTTGTCGGCTTGACTAGATCCTTTGGCCGCTTGACTAGATCCTTTATCCACTTGGCAAGTCTCCCCACAGCGCACGAGGCGTCCCCAGGCTCTGTCGGCTTGTCGTCTTTGGACTTGTCCGAAACTTCTTCGGGAAGCTCGTCCGAGCGGGATGGCTTTGTCACGGGCGGCATCTCTCCTCGTCCGACGACTGGTTTCGACAACCAAATGGCTGAAGACTTTAGAGCCCGTTTCAGCTTGGCAAATCTCCCCACAGCGGACGAGGCATCCGCAGGCTCTGTCGGTTTGTCGGATGGCTTTGTCACGAGCGGCGTCTCTCCTCGTCCGACGGCTGGTTTCGACAACCAAATGGCTACGGCATCACCGTTGTGAACCGGAATCTCGGCCATGATAGTGGCCAGTTCCTAATACGGTCAACTCGCATCCCGGCCGACCCTCCCCACCCGCACTCCTTCCCGCGACTGCAACCGAGCCGCCAGTGCGGGCGGCACCTTCGCGATCACCGTCGTCGTCTCGCCCTCGTGAGCCTGCTGCAACACCTTGGCCTCGCGGTGCAGGGCGGCCAGGGTCTCGCCGTCGCTGGCCGGGAAGTCCACGCGAACCCGAACCAGCCGCGCGTCGATGCGGGCGGCCAGGGCGCGGCGGAGAGGCTCGAGCGTGGCGGGGGCGCGGGCCGACGTGAAGACGGGCGGGGTGGTGCAGTTTTCGGCGGCGTGCTTCTTGAGGGCGAGGAGCGCATCAGGGTCCAGCAGGTCGGTCTTGTGGAAGACGGGGATGCGGGGGCGTCCGTCGAGGTCGAGGTCGCGCAGGACGGCGCGGACGACGCGGCGGTGGCGCTCCAGGTCGGGGCTGGCGGAATCGACGACGTGGAGGAGGACGTCGGCTTCGCGGGCCTCTTCGAGGGTGGAGCGGAAGGAGGCGACGAGGTGGTGCGGGAGCTTGCGGATGAAGCCGACGGTGTCGGTCAGCAGGGCTTGGCGGTCGTCGCCGAGGGGTACGGCGCGCGTGGACGAGTCCAGGGTGGCGAAGAGGCGGTCTTCCACGAACTGCGACTTGCCGGAGAGGGCTTGCAGGAGGGACGACTTGCCCGCGTTGGTGTAGCCGACGAGGGCGGCTCGGAACCAGCCCTTGCGGCCGCTTCTGCGGGTCGCCCGGGCCTGGACGACGCTCTTGAGCTTGCGGCGGAGTTCGGCGATGCGGGCGCCGACGAGACGGCGGTCGGTCTCCAGCTGGGTCTCGCCCGGGCCGCGCAGCCCGATTCCGCCGCGGATGCGCGAGAGGTGGCTCCACATCCGCTTGAGACGGGGCAGCAGGTACTGCAACTGCGCGAGCTCGACTTGCAGGCGGGCCTCGTAGGTTCGCGCCCGGGTGGCGAAGATGTCGAGGATGAGTTCGGCCCGGTCCATCACCCGCACGCCGAGCAGCTTCTCCAGGTTGCTGCCCTGCGCGGGGGTCAGTTCGTCGTCGAACACCACTAGGCCGGCGTCTCGCTCCTTGGCCATCTCGGCGAGTTCGCGCGCCTTGCCCGAGCCGAGATAGTAGCGGGGCTGCGGGGCGGCCATTCGCTGAACCATCGTGCCCGCGACCACGCCGCCCGCGGTGTCCGCCAGGCGGGCGAGTTCGTCCAGGTCGGCCTCCGCTTCGCCGGGGCGGCGGCGGCCGGCCGGAACTCCCACGAGAAGAACCCGTTCGCCGGGCTCGTGTTCTGGCGGCAAGATCGGAATCGCTCGTCTATCCTCGGCGGCGGCGCCATTCCTCGACGCGGGCACGGGCCTCGGCCTCCCATCCGGTGTCGCCGGGGCGGTAGAAGCGCTCCGCGACAAGCGTCTCGGGAAGGTAGCGCTGGCGGGAGACGCCTCCGGGCTGGTCGGGGTCGTACAGGTAGTCTTTGCCGTGGCCCAAGTCCTTCATGAGAGCCGTCGGCGCGTTTCGGAGATGGAGGGGGACAGGCTCGCCGGGGGAGTCGCGGGCCGCCTGCAGAGCCCTGCCCCAGCCTTTGTAGAGCTGGTTCGACTTGGGCGCTGCGGCCAAGTAGGCGGCGGTTTGCGCCAGGGCGAGCTCGCCTTCGGGCGATCCCAGGAAGCGGTAGCCGTCCCGGCCCGCCAGCGCCACGGCCAGGGCGCCGGGGTCGGCGAGGCCGACGTCCTCCACCGCCATGCGAACCAGCCGACGGGCCAGGTACATCGGGTCTTCGCCCGCGTCCAGCATCCTTCCCAGCCAGTAGAGCGCCGCGTCGGGGTCGCCGCCCCGCACCGACTTGTGGAGCGCCGAGATGAGATCGTAGTGCTGGTCGCCCGCCTTGTCGTACACGGCGAAGCGATGCTGGACGGCCGTCTCGACGACGGCGGCGGACAGGTCCCCGCCGCTCGGCCCGGCGATCTCGGCGGCGCGCTCCAGGATGCCCAGGGCGCGGCGGGCGTCTCCGTCGGCGGCCTGCGCGATTCGTTGCACGACGTCCGGCGAGGCGGAGAGGCCGACGGCGCCAAGTCCACGCTCCTCGTCGGCCAGCGCGGCGGAGACGACAGCGGCCAAGTCGTCCACCGACAGAGGCTCCAGGACGACGACCGGAGCCCGCGAGAGAAGCGGGCGGACGACCTCGAAGCTGGGATTCTCGGTCGTCGCGCCCACGAGGACCACGTCGCCGGCCTCCACCACGGGGAGGAAGGCGTCCTGCTGGGCCTTGTTGAAGCGGTGTATCTCGTCGCAGAAGAGGATGGTTCCGCGCCCGGAGGCTTGGCGGCGGGTACGGGCCTCCGCGATGATCTCGCGCACGCGGGCGACGCCTTCGGTCACCGCACTGAAGGACGTGAAGGCCGCCTCCGCCGACTCCGCCACGAGTCGGGCCAGCGTCGTCTTTCCCGATCCCGGCGGACCCCACAAGATGAAGCTGGAGACGCGCCCGGCGTCGATCATGGTTCGAAGCGGCCCGCCTTCTCCGACGAGCGCCTCTTGGCCCTGGAACTCGGCCAAGTTGCGGGGCCTCATGCGGGCGGCCAGGGGCGCATGGCTGCCCGGCGGGGATTCGTTGCCGGCGGAACCGCGGAGGCCTCCTCCGCCCGCGTCGGAGCCAGGGCGGCCGGGCTCGCGCTTCTCCGGGTGCGGAAACAAGTCGAACGCGCGAGTCACGGCGTCCCTCGCGCGGGCGCTGAAGAGTCTTTGGCGCCGTCGGCGTGGCCCGGTTGGCGACACGCCCCTCGTGCGGATCCGGAAGAGTCCTTGGCGCCGTCGGCGTAGTCCGGTGGGCCGAACTCGGCCGCCAGCCGAAGAAGCCGCGTCCGCTCGTTGAGCGACGGCGTCCGCCACACGGCGTCCAGCAGTCGCCCCAACGCTTCGCCGAGCCGGGGGCCGGGCGTCCAGCCCAGTTCGATCAGGTCTCCTCCGCCGACGGCGAGTTCGGCCACCGACATAGGGACCCCGTCGCGCATGTCCCGCCGGACTTCGCGGAGGACTTGGAGCGCCCCGGGGCAGTCCGCGCCCGAGCGCAGAACGGCGATCCAGAGGCGAAAGACGTCGCGCACGGCGGCCCTTGCGGCGGCCGCGCTTCCTCCGAGTTCCGCGGCCCACCGGCGTCTGGACGCGTCGCTGCTCCGGATGCGGTCGTCCGGCGCCAAGCCTCCGGCCATCGCGGCGGCAACGGTCGCTCTCTCCGCGTTCGAGAAGCGCAAGCGACGCAACAACTTTCCCGCCGTCGCCCCAGCGTCGCGGCGCCCGGACGGAGTGCTCTCGCCGAGAGGGCTCCCGCCAAGGCCGTAGAGGAGGAGCACGGCCATGCGGAGGATCGGCCTGCAGGCGCGGGCGGAATCCACGGCGGCCAGCGCCGCGGGCGCCAGCGGAGCGGCCATCTCGGGCAGAAGCTGGCCGAAGGCGCCGGACTTCTGGTACAGCGCGAGCGTGCGGGAAGGGTGCGCGCCGCTCATCGTCTTCATCAGCTCCTCGCGCACGCGCTCCATGGAGAGATGGGCCAGCCCCGGCACCGACTCCACCATGCCCGCCCAGGTGGCCGGCTCGACGCGGAGGTCCAGGGCGCCCGCGAAGCGAAATCCGCGCAGGACGCGCAAGTAGTCTTCGCGGAAGCGCTTGGAGGCGGCCCCCACCGCCCGGAGGACGCCGGCTTCGATGTCGGCACGACCCTCGTGAGGATCGCGCAGCTCGCCCCGGAGCGGGTGCCAGGCCATGGCGTTGACGGTGAAGTCGCGCCGCGCCAGGTCCTCCGAGAGGCTGTGGCCGAACGCCACGGTGGCCTTGCGCCCGAACGTGGCGACGTCGCGGCGGAACGTGGTGACCTCGTGGAGCACGCCGTCGGCGCCGAAGACGCCGACCGTGCCGTACTCCAGGCCCAGCGGAACCGTGCGGCGGAAGAGCCGGCGCACCCGGGAGGGCGAGGCCGCCGTAGCCAAGTCCCAGGCCACCGCGCTGTTCGCCGGCCTGCCCACGATGGCGTCCCTCACCGCGCCGCCGACGATCCACGTCTCGAAACCGGCGCCCTCCAATCGCTCGACCAGCCCTCGGACCGCGCCGGGGACCTCAACGCGAACGCTCATCCGGCCAGAACCGCTCCCCCGTTGACGTTGAGCACTTCGCCCGTGACGTGGCGGGCCCAGGACGAACACAGGAAGGCGATGGCGCCGGCCACGTCCTCGGCCGTGGCCACGCGGCCCAGCGGGATCGCCGCGTCGATGGCGGCGCGCGCTTCGCTTTCGAGCGCTTTGCTGGACATCTCCGTGTCGATCCAGCCGGGGGCCACGGCGTTGACGGTGACGTTGCTGCCGCCCGCCTCGACGCAGAGCCCCTTGACCAGCGAGTTGATCGCGCCCTTGGTGGCCGCGTAGTCGCCGTGGCCCGCCTCGCCCCGCTGCGCGGCCGTGGACGACACCAGCACGATCCGTCCGCCGGGCGAGATGCGGCGAAGCGCTTCCCGCGTGGTGTAGAAGATGCTGTCGAGATTGACGGCCATCGTGCGCCGCCAGCGGCCGGCGTCCATCTCCGCGAGCGGCACGTCCTCGACAGGCCAGATGCCCGCGTTGCCGACGAACAGGTCGAGTCCTCCGAACTCCGAGTCCACCCGGGCGAAGAGCCGAGCCACGGCCTCCGGATCCGACAAGTCGCCGCAGTCGGCCCACGCCCGCGACCCGCAACGCTCGGCCTCCCGAACGACCTGCTCCGCCTCGTCGAGCCTAGTGCGGCACGAAATGCCGGTGTCGGCGCCCAAGCGGGCCAGCAACCGGACGGTGGCCGCGCCGACGCCCCTGGAGCCGCCCGTCACCAAGGCGCGCTTGCCGGCCAAGTCCAGCTCCAGTCCGGCGGACAGGTTGGGGCCGGCGGATGGGCCGGGCCCACGATCGAGCGAGCCTTCCCGGACCGTCATTCCGCCACCTCGTCTTCGACTTGGCCGCACACGATGTGGCCGATGGCCAAGTGGATCTCCTGCGCCCGCGAGGTGTGGCGGGTCGGGACCACGACGGCGACGTCCACCAAGTCCCGCAGCCGCCCGCCGCCCGCCGCGAGCGCTCCCACGATCGGAATGCCCGCGGCTCGGGCCGCTTCGGCGGCACGGACGAGGTTCGGAGACGTTCCCGAGGTCGAATGCAGGACCAAGAGGTCCCCGGGTCGGGCCAGCGCCTGCAGTTGGCGCGCAAACACCTCTTCGTAGCCCAGGTCGTTGGCGCAGGCGGTCAGCACCGACGTGTCCGTGGTGAGCGCCAGCGCCGGGAGGGCCTGCCGGTTGCGAGACAGGCGAACCACGTACTCGGCGGCTAAGTGCTGAGCGTCCGCGGCCGAGCCTCCGTTGCCGCAGAAGAGGAGCTTGCCGCCCGCCCTGAGGGTCTCGGCCGCGCGTCGCGCGTATTCGGCGACGGCCTCGCTCTGCGTGTCCGCGACGACCTGCGCCAGCGCGGCCAAGTCGCCGAGGGCGCTTGCGACGAAGCTGGAGTCGGCTGCTGCGGGGGCGTCCGGCCTCCGCAGCGGAGCGCCTGCGTCGTTTCCTCGTGCAGTCACGACGCGCCTCGCATTTGCAGGGACGCTGCCGCGGCACGGCCCTCTGCCCAGTTGCGCAGAGCCGCGAGCGGACCCTCGACCGGCAGAGGCGGCACCGGCAACGGCGATTGGTTGGCGAAGAGGCGAGCGGGGTTTTCCTTGGCCAGCAGGTCGAGTTGCCGATCCCCGCCGAACTGTCGCAGCTTGTCCGCCCCCTGGCTGATGTACAACACGTACCGGGGACGCCCGTGGAAGTCGGAAGACAGGTAGTCCAGCAGTCCTTCCTCCAGCATGCGCCGGATCAGCGCCTGCGCGACGGAGCCGTATTGGCCCACCAGGGAGCCGTAGGTGCCCTGCAGGAAGGCGCCCGCGTCCTTCCAAGCGCGCACCGCGTCCAGGCCGGCGTCGATCCCCGCGTAGCGCTCGGGGTGAGCGATCACCGGCAGGAATCCTTCGTCGCGCAGCGTTCTCAGCGCTCGCCAGCCGGAGTCGGCGACGGGACCTTCAGGCGAACCCGTCGGCGCGCGGAAGCCGGCCCACTCCACCAACACGAACGACGTGCCGCCCAGCCTGATCCGGGGGTCGGAGACATCGGGCTCGGCCGTGTCCAGCCGGACCTCCGCGCCGAGGCGGAAGTCGAGTTCGGGGTGCTCGCGAACCGCGAGAACGCGCAACGCGGCCCACCGCTCTTCTATCCGGTCCAGGAAGGCGCCGAACCGCCGGGGCTCCCGAGCGAGCGAGGCCGGCATGTGCGGGGTCGTGACGATGCGGCGCACGCCCGCGCCCACCATGCGGTCCACGGAATGGAGGGCGTCTTCCATCGTGGGCGAGCCGTCGTCCACGCCGGGCGCCAAGTGGCTGTGGAAGTCCCCGTAGCCCCGGGTCATGCGGAGCGTCTCGGCACGCGGCGCTGGGCCGCGGGCGGGGGATCGGGGGTCGGCGGCGGCTTGCTCAGCGCCGCGGCGATTTCTTCGAGCGCGGCCGCTGCGTCGTCTTCGCGCAGGGCCAGGAGGCAGGCGTAGGTGACGTAGGCGTCCGCCGCCAAAAGCGAGTAGGCGGCGTCGCGCTCGTCGGGGGCGGGCTGGCTGGGATCGCGAGCGCGTGCAGAGGCTGTCGCAGCCCGTTCTTTCGGGCCGGAATGCAGCGCCTCGTCGAGAGCCTCGCCGGCCGCGGCGGCGAATCCAGCGGCCGACGCCGGCCCTTCCGCCTTAAGACGTGCCCGAAAGCCGGCGGGCACGGCCGGTTCCTGCGCGTCGATCCAGTCTCCGATCTTCACGGCGCGGCGTGCTCCGCCAAGCGCCGCACTCGTTCGGCGCCCTCTCGAAGCGCGTCCTCCAGCTTCTCTGGATCGGCCACGCCCGCCTGGGCCATGTGCGGCTTCCCGCCTCCCCGTCCCCCCACGGACGCCGCCACCTCGCGCACCACCGCGTCGGCCCTCACGCCCGCGCGCACGGCCTCCGCTGTCGAGAACGCGAACAGGACCCACTTGCCGCCGGGCATCTCCGCCGCGACCACCGCCACGCCCGCGCCGCCCGACTCCCGGAACGCGTCCCCCCAGCTGCGCACTTCGTCCGGGCTCCGCACCTTCATGCGAACCCCCTTGTAGGAGGCGGCCTGCCCCGCGGCGCCGAAGGCGGATTCGGCCACGACCTCCGCCTGCCCCGCGCCGTCGCGCGCCTGCCTCGCAAGGAGCCTCTCCAGCTCGGCCGCCTCCGTCACCAACTGGGCCATCCGCCGCTCCACGTCGCCGGGCTGCACCTTGACCGAGGCGGCCAGCGACTCCAGCCGATCCTTGAAGGCCACCATGTAGGCGAGCGCCGCACCCGCCGTCACGGCTTCGATGCGCCTCACGCCGGCGGCAACCCCGCTCTCCGAAGTCACCACGAGGAGGCCGATCTCGCCCGTGTTGCGGACATGGGTGCCGCCGCAAAGCTCCATGCCGACGCCCGGCACCTCCACGACCCGCACGCGGTCGGCGTACTTCTCGCCGAAGAGCGCCACCGCCCCCGCCGCAACCGCCTCCTCACGGCTCCGAACCTCGGTGCGAACCGGAAGACCGGCCCAGACCGCCTCGTTGACCCGCGCCTGCACCTCGGCCACCTCGTGGCGGCTCACCGGCCCCGAATGGGCGAAGTCGAACCGCAGCCGACCCGGCTCCACCAGCGAGCCGCGCTGCTCGACGTGCGCTCCGAGCACGCCCTTCAAGCCCGCGTGGAGGAGATGCGTGGCCGTGTGGTTGCGTTGCGTGTCCCGGCGCAGTCCGGCCTCCACTTCGGCCAGCGCGACGGCGCCCAACGCCGCCTCTCCCGGAAAATCGCCCTCGGGCCGTCCCCATACGGCGACCCAGCCGTCCACCGCGGACACCGCCTCCACTTCCATTCGCCAGCCGTCCCCCGACACCACCCCGCGATCGGACACCTGGCCGCCGCCCTCGGCATAGAACGGATTCTCCGCGAGCGCCAAGCCCATGGTCTCGCCTGCGTCCGCGTACGCCGCCAACCGGGTCTCCGTCCTCGTCTCGTCGTAGCCCACGAAGGTCTGCGCCCCAGCCTCGGCCCAGCGCCGCCAGAGGAGGCCGCGCCCCCCTTCCCCACCGCCGCGAGCCGCCTTCGCCGCTGCGCCCGCCTCCTTGCTGCGCCGGTCCGCCCGCGAGCGCTCCCGTTGCGCCGCCAGTTCGCGCTCGAAGCCGTCCACGTCCACGTCGTAGCCGCGCTCGCGGGCCAGCAGGCGCGTCAGGTCCGGCGGGAACCCGAAGGTGTCGTACAGGCGGAAGACCTCGCCGCCCGGCAGAACCCGCGAAGCCGAACCGCCCGAGTTCGCCCGCCCCGCCTCCTCCGTCGGCCCCTCCTCCTCGCGCAGCGGCGCCAGGCGGCCGAGCCGCTCCAGTCCGCCGCCGATGGTCGCCAAGAAGCGCTCCTCTTCGTTCTCCGCGACGGCCAGCACATGAGCCCGCCGGGCGCCGAGTTCCGGGTAGGCCTCCCGCATCTCGCGAATCGCAGCCTCGGTCACTCGCACCAGCGTGGGCTCGCGCCTGCCCAGGAGCCAAGCGTGCCGGACGCCGCGCCGAAGGATGCGCCGGAGCACGTAGCCCCGTCCTTCGTTGGAAGGCAGCACGCCGTCCGCCAGGAGGAACGCCACTGCGCGCGCGTGGTCGGCCAAGACCCGGTAGGACACCGCCTCCGGCTGCCCGGCCTGGTACGGGCGTCCCACGGTCTCGGCCGCGCAGTCCAGCAACGGCAGGAAGAGATCCGTGTGGTAGTTCGTGTCCACGCCCTGCAGCACGGCGCAGAGGCGCTCCAGCCCAGCCCCGGTGTCGATGCTGGGAGCGGGAAGCGCGCTGACGGCGCCCGACGCGTCCCGGTCGAACTGCATGAAGACGAGGTTCCACAGCTCCAGGAACTCGCCGGCCTCGCCGCGGCGCTCGAACTCCTCGGCGTCCGGCACAGTCCCTCGTTCGGCGCTTGGGCGCAGGTCGTAGTGGACTTCCGAACAGGGGCCGCAGGGGCCGGTGTCGGCCATCTGCCAGAAGTTGCTCTCGTCCCCCAGCCGGTGAATCCGGGCCGGCGGCACGCCCGCGACGCGGGTCCAGAGGCGGGCGGCCTCCTCGTCGGTGTGGTGGACGGTGACGAACAGGCGATCCGGATCAAGACCGAGGTCCTCCGTCAGAAACTCCCAGGCGTACGAGACGGCCTCCTGCTTGAAGTAGTCGCCGAACGAGAAGTTGCCCAGCATCTCGAAGAAGGTGTGGTGCCGGGCAGTGCGGCCCACTTCCTCCAGGTCGTTGTGCTTGCCGCCGGCGCGCACGCATTTCTGGGAGGTGACCGCGCGCTTGCAGGGCAAGGCCGAAGCGCCGAGAAAGACGTTCTTGAACTGGACCATTCCCGCGTTGGTGAACAGCAACGTGGGATCGTCGGCCGGCACCAGCGAAGAACTCGGCCGGATTTCATGGCCGCGGGCCCGAAAGAAGTCCAGGAACCGCTGGCGAATTTCCGTGGATTTCATCTTGGACGGGAAGCGGGCGCCCGGAACGACGCGCGCAGACCCACTGCGGGCACGGGAAGCGGGACGCGCCCGAACGACCGTTCCCGCGGCCGGCGGACGCGCCCCAAAGCTAGCCCATGCCGCCGCGGCTCGCTTCCCTGGCGGTTCCGCGACGCCCTCAGACCACCTTGACCGCGCGAGCCGGAGCGCCGCCCGTGACGCCCGCCTCCTCGTCCCTCTCCTTGCCCACCCCAAGCGCCTTGGTGACGCGCCGCTCGATATCCGCGGCCACATCGTCGTTTTCGGCCAGGAAGGCGCGCGCGTTCTCCTTGCCCTGCCCCAGCCGGAGGTCGCCGTAGGAGAACCACGACCCGGACTTGTCCACGATTCCCTTGTCGACGCCCAGGTCGAGCAGCAGGCCGGTGTGGCTGATCCCCTGCGCGTACAAGATGTCGAACTCGGCCTGCTTGAACGGCGGCGCGCACTTGTTCTTGACCACCTTCACGCGGGTGCGGTTGCCGATCACCTCCGGCCCCTCCTTGAGGGCGCCGATGCGCCGAATGTCCATCCGCAGCGAGGAGTAGAACTTGAGGGCGCGGCCGCCCGACGTGGTCTCGGGACTGCCGAACATCACGCCGATCTTCTCGCGGATCTGGTTGGTGAAGATCACGGCCGCGTTGGACCGGTTCACCGCCCCGGTCAGCTTGCGCAGGGCTTGGCTCATCAGCCGCGCCTGCAGCCCGACGTGCGAATCGCCCATCTCCCCTTCGATTTCCGCTCTGGGGACGAGCGCCGCCACCGAGTCGATCACGACGACGTCCACGGCGTTGCTCCGGATCAGCACTTCGGCGATCTCCAGAGCCTGCTCGCCGGTGTCCGGCTGCGACACGAGCAGGTTGTCCACGTCCACGCCCAGCTTGCGCGCGTACTGGACGTCCAGGGCGTGCTCGGCGTCGATGAAGGCTGCGATGCCGCCGCCGCGCTGGGCGTTCGCGATGACGTGGAGGCACAAGGTCGTCTTGCCGGAGGACTCCGGGCCGAAGATCTCGCTGATGCGGCCGCGCGGAACGCCGCCGATGCCGATCACTGCGTCGAGGTTGACGGCCCCGGTCGAGATGCTGTCGATCTGAAGATTGGCGGCGGCGGCGCCCATGCGCATGATCGATCCCTTTCCGTAGGAGCGTTCGATCTGCGTGACGGCGGTGTCGAGGGCTTTCTCCTTGAGCTTGCGATCTTTGTCGGAGGAAGCGGGGACGGAGGTGGGTCTGGGCATGTTGGCTTCGGGCTCCCTGAGGGCTGGGTGGTCTGTAGGTCGGTCGTCTAAAACCGAATATAACACGAAATAAGAGACGGACAACTTCTGGCCTGTCTGGCGGCGAACCCGCACATTTGTGCTCAACAACGTAAATGAGCGGCTGGGACGCGAACATGGCCAGAACGGACCACTTTTGACGCGGGAATACGACCTCGTAGCGGTGGGCGGCGGCGTGGGCGGCTTGGTGTCCGCCGCGGGGGCCGCCTACCTGGGACTCCGCGCCGCCGTCGTGGAGAAGGCCGAGCTTGGCGGCGACTGCCTGTGGACCGGCTGCGTGCCCTCCAAGGCCTTGATCGCTTCGGCGCGCTTGGCTCGGCGGATGGAAGAGGCCGGCGAACTGGGGCTACGGGCAACCGGCCAGGGGCATCCCTTCAAGGCGGTGATGAAGCGAATGCGCGACGCTCGCGCCACCGTCGCCAAGCACGACGATCCGCAGCGCTTTCGAGACATGGGCGTGGCGGTGCACTTCGGCGCCGCGCGTTTCCGAGACGATTCGGCGCTGGAAGTGGACGGAGTCGGCCTGTTGCGCGCCAAGCGGTTCATCCTCGCGACCGGCGCGGAACCCTGGGCGCCCGCCGTGTCCGGCTTGGCGAGCGCGGGCTACTGGACCTACGAGACGGTCTTCGACCAGGACGAGCTGCCCGGCTCGATGATCGTGCTGGGAGGCGGCCCGGTGGGCGTCGAGCTGGCCCAGACGTTCTCGCGGCTCGGCGCGAAGGTGACGATCGTGGAGGCCGCGGGGGCCGTCTTGGGCGGCGAGGACGACGACGCCTCCGCCCACTTGGCGGGCGTTCTCGCGGCGGAGGGCATCGACGTGCGCACCGGAACGACCGCGGTCGCCGTGCGGCTGGCCTCCGACGGACGCAAGGTCGTGGAGCTGGGAGCAGTCGGCGCCGGGCCTCCGCAAGACGGCTCGCCCTCCCCTTCGGCGGTTGGGCCGGGCCGGGCCGCGGGCGCCGGGGCTTCGGAGCAGGTCGCCGCGGACCGAAACGCGCCCGGCCGGATCGCGGCCGATCAGATCCTGGTCGCGACCGGCCGCAGACCGCGAATCGAAGGCCTCGGCCTCGAGGCCGCCGGAATCGAGACCCTCCGCGGGGCGGTGCGCGTCGACGCCCGCCTCCGGACGTCGGCCAAGACGGTGTGGGCGGCCGGCGACGTGACCGGCGGCCCGCAGTTCACCCACGCGGCCGAGTACATGGCCAAGACCGCGCTGCGCAACTCCATCTTGCCCGCCAAGGCGAAGGCGAGCTGGGACGCCGTCCCGCGGGTCACCTACACGGATCCGGAGATCGCGCACGTGGGCCTCGGCGAGGAGGAGGCGCGGGCCTCCGGAGGCGCGGTCTACCGTTACGACCTGGCTGGTCTCGACCGGGCCGTCGCCGACGGCGCAGCCTCCGGCTTCGCGAAGATATCGGCGGACCGCAGGGGACGCATCCTGGGCGCCACGATCGTGGCCAAGGGAGCCGGAGAACTGCTCGCGCCCATTCTCGTCGCAAGGCAGAACGGCATCTCGCTGAGCCGCGTGGCGCAGACGATCTTCCCGTATCCGACCATGGCCGAGAGCGTCAAGAGAGCGTCGAACGAGTTCATGCGGGGCCGGCTGGACAGCCGCTCCGGAAGAGCCCTCAAGCGGGTCGTGAGCTGGCTCAAGTGAGCGAGCCGGGTCGCGACCAAGAACCGGATCGTGCGCCAGAGCCGGCCGGCCCAAGCCGCCGAAGGGCGATCCTCAAGCTGGCGGGGCTTGTCGGTCTGGTCGGCGCCGGGTACGCCGTCCTCCAGACGACTCCGGCGGGCGACTACCTGACCCGGGAGGGCGTCGCGGAAGCGATCTCCTGGTTGCGCGGCAATCCGTGGGCGCCCGTCGTCTTCGTGGCCGCCTATGCGACGGCGACCGCGCTGGCGGTTCCAGGCACCGTGCTCACCTTGGCGGGCGGAGCCGTCTTCGGGGTCTTCTGGGGATCGATCTTCAACTTGATCGCCGCGAACTTGGGCGCCAACGCGGCCTTCGTCCTCGCGCGCTTCCTGGGAAGGGACGGCGTCCGCCGGCTTGCCGGGGCGGATTCCGCGGCCCTGCGCAAGCTGGACGAAGCGGTGGAACGGCAGGGCTTCACGGGACTGCTCGTCCTGCGGCTGATTCCGCTGGTGCCGTTCAACGTCCTCAACTTCGGCGCGGCCCTGACCGCCCTTCGCTGGCCCGTCTACGCAGGCGCGACGCTGATCGGCATTCTGCCCGGGACCGTCGTGTACACGTTCTTTGCCGACGCGCTCCTGCAGGGCTCCCAGGAGGCCTCTCGGGAGGCCCTCGTTCGGGTGTTGATCGCGGGCGCGCTGCTCGCCGGGCTGGCCGTCCTCCCCGCCATCCTCAAGCGATTCGGCGCGCGCCTGCCCGCCGTCGCGCTCCTCGCCGCCGCTCCGTGGGCCGGGGCTGAAGCGGCCGAGCTCCGGTGGACGGGCAACGGGCCGACTCCGGTCGCGGGGACGAGCGTCCGGGTCGCCGCGGCCTCCTCTGCGGCCGCCCAGGCCGCGACCCCGGTTCGCCCGATCCAGCGCGCCGGCGACTCCCTGCCCGCCCACGAACCGTTCACGGTCGTTCTCTACGAGGTCGTGCGGGACGGGGAAGTGGACTACGCCCGCTTGGCCGCCCGTCCCGACGGACTGTTCGCGTACCTCGTCGCGCTCGGCGCCGCCAGCTCCTCCGCGCTGGCAACCGCCTCCCACGACGATCGCCTCGCGTTTTGGATCAACGCCTACAACGCCTGCATGCTCAAGCGGGTCGTGGAGCGCTACCCCATCGAGCGGGCCGGAGGCCTCCGCGGTCTGCGCAACCGCTTGGCGGGCAGGCCCGCCAACTCCGTCTGGCAGATCGAGGACGTGTTCACGCAAGCGCACTGCCTCGTGGCGGGCGCCCTCCGGTCCCAAGACGAAATCGAACACGAGATCATCCGGCCCATGGGCGACCCGCGCATCCACTTCGCCGTCAACTGCGCGGCGCGGAGTTGTCCAGCGCTCATGCCATGGGCCTACACGGGCGAAGGACTGGACGGCCAGCTCGACGGCCGCGTGCGCAACTTCCTGGTGGACGAATCCCATTTTCGCATCGTCGCTGCCGGAGCGGGGCGCGAGCTGCGCGTGAACCGCGTGCTCGATTGGTTCCAGGAAGACTTCGGGGGCCATGAAGGCGTGCGGTCGTTCCTGGCCGGCTACGCAGTCGGCGCCGCCCTCGAAGCGCTGGAGGACGGCGAGGCCCGGCTCGGCTTCCTTCCCTACGACTGGACTCTGAACGACATCCCCCGATGAGCGCGGGGGCCCCCGCGACTGCGTATTCGATCGAGGGCGACGAGGAGACATCTTCAGACGAGCGCGGGGGGTCGCCTCCCCCAAATCCCGGATTCCGCGACAAGGTGTGGACGCCCGGGCAGGAGGCAGAGTTGGGCGTCGTCGTTCCGGCTCTGGACGAGGCCGAGAGCCTGCCTGGCCTGCTGGCGGATCTCTCCAAACTGCAGCTGACGCACGAAGTCGTGGTGGTCGACGGCGGATCGCGCGACGCCACGGCCGCCGCGGCTCGGGCCGGCGGCGCTTGGGTGATGAGAAGCCGGCGGGGACGCGCCCGCCAGTTCAACGCAGGCGCGGCCTTTCTGGGGTCTCGCTGGCTCCTCTTCCTGCACGCCGACACGCGGCTGGACGGCGAGGCGCTGCGGGCGGTCGAGCGGCACGTCGCCGAGGACCGCCGCCAGGCGGGACACTTCGGCCTCGCCATCTCCCATCGCCACTTCTTCTACCGGCTGATCGAGGCCGGGCAGCGAGTTCGCCAGCGGTGGCTGGGCCTCGTGTACGGGGACCAAGGGCTGCTGATCCGGCGCGAACTCTTCTGGGAGGCGGGGGGCTACCCGGACCAGCCGCTCATGGAGGACGTCGCCCTCAACCGCCGCCTAGCCGCGGGCGGGCGGCTGGCGCCTCTCCCCGCGCGTGTGCGAACCAGCGCCCGGCGCTACGAGGAGGAGGGCCGGGTGCGGGCGTTCCTGCGCAACGCGACTTTGATCAGCCGGTTCCTGGCCGGAGCCGATCCCGCCGTCCTGGCCCGCCGCTACCCTGCGCGCCGCCCGCCCGCCCTCCACAACCAGGAGGAGCCCGGGCAACTGAAGCCCGCGGCTCTCCTCGTCTTCGCCAAAGCGCCCAGGCCCGGCGAGGTCAAGACGCGCCTGGCCCGCGCCTGGGGAGCAGCAGCAGCCGCCGAGGCGTACCGCCGGTTGGGCCGCCAAGTCGTGGAGCAGCTCGCCGGGGCGCCCGCACAGACGGTCGTCTGCTTCGACCCGCCCGGCGGCGAAGGCGAGATCCGCGCCTGGCTCGATGGAGGCGGCGCGAGCGCCTTCATGGCCCAAGGAGGCGGCGACTTGGGCGACCGCATGTCCAGAACGACCAGGGCCGCCTTCGCCCAGGGGGCGCGGGCAGTGGTCGTGGTCGGCACGGACGCGCCCGCGGTCGGGGCGGATACCGTTGCCCAAGCGCTGGACGCGCTGCGTTGCGCCGACATCGTGATCGGGCCAGCCAGGGACGGAGGATACTACCTGATCGGACTCAAGGCGCCGCAACCCGCCCTGTTCGCCGACATGCGCTGGAGCACCGAGCACGTCTTTCGGGAGACGACGAGGCGCTGCGCCGAACTCGGCCTCCGCGTCACCTGTCTGCCGGTGGAATCCGACATCGACGCGCCGGAGGACGTGTCGCCCGAACTCGCGGCTCTCCTAGGCCAAGGCAGAGGCCGATGACCCGTGGCTGCCCCCGAAAGCAGGACGAGCCCGCAGTTATCGAGGCGCGGACTCGCAATGCGTGTGCAGAACCCTGCCCGGCGCCTCCGCGGAGGAGGCGCCGGGACTTGGGCATCGCTAGCCTCGGGTGCCCTGCAAGCCGTACTCGTACGCCTGCCAGACTCCCGGCCGCACTGGCACGAAGATCATCTCCAGCGGCCGTTCCGCCGAGCGCTCGGCGAACAACGGCACGCCTTCGTACTCGCCGACCCGCATGATGTCGTTGCAGTTCAGCGACCGTGGATTGCCGGACTTGCTGAACGCCCGCCTCTCCAACTCGATCGCCTCGTCGTCCACGAACCACGTCCGCTCTTCGGCATAGACTCCGGCAAAGACGATGCCCGGGCGCAGGTTGCGAATGGACACCCGGTTCGGTCCTACCAGCGTGTCCAGCTGGGGCGTGACGACGACCTGAACGGCAGCTCCAGTGGAAAGGCAGATCGCGGCGGGCGTCCCCGTGGGCAACGGCGGCTCCACGGTGCGGTCCACGAACACGGTGTCGGGCGGAGGCGCCGGGAGCGTCACCGTGTCCGGCGCGGGACGGTCGGACAAGCTGGGCTTGCACAGCCCGCCGTCGCCGCCGCAGAAGGCCACCGAGCCGGTCAGTCCGATCTTCCGGCTGCGGAACATCGACTGGTCCGCGTACTCCATTCCGAGAACGAAGGCGCCGACGCGCACTCCGCCCCAGTCGAGTTCAACGCCCGTGTTCAGGTCGAAGCCGTTGAACTCGCCCATCAGATGGAGCAGCTTCCCATCGCCGATAGAGAGGTGCAACGCGGCTCCGGCCAGGAGCCCCGCAGCGTCCGAAGCTCCGTAGAAGTCGAGATCGCTCCCGGCGCCGAACATGCCGCCGCCCCATCCAGCTGTCAGCGAGAAGTCGTACTCCGGCAGGAAGCTGGCCTCAAGCCCGGGCAGGTGAAAAGTGGCGACGGCGTAAGGCGTGAAGTTCGCGCTGAACTCTGCGCGTCCGCTCGGGTTCTTGACGACCCGCGAATCGGGATAGCCGAACCGGTTGGGCTGGAACTCGTCCGGATACTGGTCGCCGAAACTGGGCGACGACACGTAGCGCGCACCAACGGCCACGTTGAACCCTTTGCCCTGCGACAACAAGAGGACACGGCCGAAACCCCCGAGAAGGTTGCCCCCGTTGGCGGGATCGTCGTAGTGCTGGATCGTGGCGCCCAGTTCGATCCGGTCGAACAGACCGAACGTGATCGCACCATCGGAAACCCACTTGTCGTACGCCTCTCCCTTGGCGATCTCCCTGCCGCTGCGGTCGAGGACGATCCTGTTGGCAACGGATATGCCGAACCCCGAATAAGCGCCGGTGAGCGACAGGTGGGGAGCCACCTTGGCCGTCGGCACGTCGAGGAGTCCCGTCCCGTATCGCAACGTGTTGGTGACGCTCTGGGCGGCCGCTTGCGGCGCCGGGAAGCCGAGCCCGGCGAGCGAACCGAGTCCTGCGAGCGCCAAGGCAGCGAGGCGGAGTCTGAAAATGGCGGGCATCTGCGAGTTCTCCTCACGGGGGAAGTTGGCGACTGGGAAGGCAGTGCGCGTTCGCCGCCGGCACGGGCGACATCGAAAAACTCCTGTCCCGGCACGGTTTACCGAACACATGAGTTCTAATGTAACCGTTTCCGGCCACGGATACCAGGGCGGCGAGACGCGCTATTTCGGCGGGGAGCGCTTGCCGAGGCGGGCGATCCGCCACGTCCAAGACAGGATGGCCAACCACGCAAACCCGTAAGCGAGCAGGACGTGAACGAGCGGACGCGTCATGCCGGCGTCTGCTCCGCAGGTTCGGCGTCCGAGGGGCGGCCGGCCATCTCGGCGGAATAGCGTAGCCAGAGGAGTCCCAGGAAGAGGATCGTGAAGCCTCCGAGCGAAGTCAGCAACGTGACCAGCATGTCGGGGTGGAGGGTCGGACCTTCAGGATTCAGAACCACGGCTTCGGGATGCAGGGACCGGAACCACGAGACGCTCACGTGAATCAGCGGAATGTTGAGCGCGCCGACGACGGCCACGACCGCCGCGAGGCGCCGGCCCCGGCGGACGTCGCGCACCGAGTTGCGCAAAAGGAAGTACCCCAGGTAGGTGAACCACAGCAACAACGTGAGGGTGAGGCGCGGCTCCCAAGTCCAGTAGGTCCCCCAGGCGATGCGGCCCCACAGGGGTCCCGACACCAGCATGATCGCTCCGAACACGAGGCCGCCTTCGGCCGCCGCCACGGCCGCCGCGTCGGCACGCTCGTCTTCGAGCCACAGGTACGCGGCGCTCGCGAGCGCGGCCAGTCCGAATGCCAGGAAGGTCGTCCAAGCGGCGGGCACGTGCACGTAGAAGATCCGCTGGACCAAGCCCATGCTCGCTTCGGTCGGCACCCAGAACGCGACCATCCAGTGGGCGGCGAGGACGATTGCCGCGCCTGTCGCCGCGAACGCAACTCCGCCGATCGTCGCGGACTTGGAACCCATCGCGGCCCAGCTCCTGTCCATAAAGGTTGGCGCGCCGTTCCCGCCGTCCGGCCGCAAGCCCGCCACCTCCGTGCGCGTTCCAGGCACGGGCGGAGGGCGGCGGCCGCTGCTGGCGCCGGCGTGGGGCGCGGTGCCTGTAATCTAATCGTCCACGACATGGCGAAAGAGGAGGCTTCCGGCCGCCATGGAGCCGACGGCGAAGGCCCAGAGCAGGCGGACGAAGCCGGCGACCTCGCTCCACGGCCGCTCCATGAGAAGCCGGGCCGTGCCGGTGCTCCCGAAGAACATCATCGGGACCAGCAGCGGGAACGTCAGGACGGGCAGCAGGGTGTCTCCCAACGAGCTGTGGGCGGAAATGCGGCCGAAGAAGGTGCCCGTGGCCGCCAAGCCGATCACCCCGGGCAACAGGACGCCCGCATGGGAGGCCAGCGCGCCCGGCGCCCGAATGCCCAGGAAGAGGGCGAAAGCGGCGAAGGCGGCCGCCGCGACGGCCGCGACGAGCGCCGCGTTCGCCGCCGCTTTCCCCAAGAAGATCGCCGGTCTCGGCGCCGGCGCGAGAAGCAGATGCCGGAAGGCGCCGGCTTCGTCCTCCGCGTCGAAGGCCCTGCCGGCCCCGGCCGTCGAAGCGAACAGCATCACCAGCCAGACGAGCGGCCCGGCCACGTCCCGGGCGTCGACGCGGGTGCGGTCGAGCGAGACCGCGAACAGGAAGCCCGCCAGCAACACGAACGCGATCATCGCCAGGAAGCGGCCGCGCGCGCGGAACTCGATCCGCAGGTCCTTGACGGCGATCAGCCAAGCCCACCGGAGCATCTTCACGGCCGCGCAGACTGCGAGCCGTCGGCTGCCCCGGCCGAACGGCGGCCGGCTTCGCCCAGGCTGCCCGGGGACTGCGGCCGCGGCGCCCCCATCAGGTCCACGATCCGCCGAACGCCGGCCGCCGCCGCCTCGCAGTCGAGCACCTTGCGGCCGCGGCTCAGCACGGCGACCCGGTTCGCCAGCGCTTTGCCCCGCACGACGTCGTGGGTCACCAGCACGATGATGCGCCCGCGCCTCCCGCGCTCGCTCAGGACCTCCTCCAACGCCGAGGCCGCCGCCGCGTCAAGGCCCGTGAACGGCTCGTCCAGGAACAAGACCTCGGGGTCGTGCACGAGAGCCCGGGCCAGCGCCGCCCGCTGCCGCTCCCCTCGCGACAAGGCCTCGGCGCGCCGGCTCGCCAAGGCCGAGGCGCCGACCGCCGCAAGCGCGGCCGCGACCCTCCCCGACTCGGCGGCTCCGTCCAGCGAAGCGAAGAACTTCAGGTTCTCCGAGACCGTCAGCTTGCCGTACAAGCCGCTGCGGTGACCGACGAGGCCGATCCGCCTCCGCCAGCCGGCATCGTGCGCCGAGACGGGAACGCCGTCCAGCAGAACGCTTCCCCGGTCGGGCCGCCGCTCTCCGGCCAGCAGCCGCAAGAGCGTGCTCTTCCCTGCTCCGTTCGGGCCGAAGACCGCCAGGACGCCTTCGCCGACAACCAAGTTCACGTCCTGCAGAGCGTCGGTCGGGCCGTAGGCGCAGCTCAGCCCGCGGCCCTCCAGCCTCACGAAGCTGCGCCCAGCGGGTCGCCGCAACGACTGCAGAAGCGTGCCCCGCTTGCATTCACGTGGCGGCAACTGCCGCATTGCAGGCCCTCGCGGAGCGCTTGGCGCACGGCCGCGATCTCTCTTTCCAAGGCTGCCGCGGCGGGGTCCTCCGGCATGTCGGCGGCGGCGGCGCCCAGGGCGTCGAGCGCCTCCCGGGACAGGTCCGACTCGAGAGCCGCGTAGTCCTCCGCGTCGAGCTTGCCGGTGGCCCGGTCGTATTCGAGATCCCGAAGCGCGGCCAGAGCCACCCGCCGCCGGGCGGCGGCCTCGTCGTGCCGGTCGTCTCCTCCGTAGGCCGGCGCGCCCCGCCCCGACAGGAGCGGCTCCAGCACGAAGAGCAGCACGCCCGCGGCGAGGGCGATGCCGCCGGCGACCGCCATCATGCGGCTTGGCCGGCCGCGGCGCCCGGTACGCGACCCCCGGCCGCCGTTCGGCCCGATCCAACCCCGGCGGGCCAGAGCGACACGAGCGCGCCAGCGGCCACGATCATCCCGCCATACCATATCCATGGCACCAGCGGCAGAACCTTGACCTCGAACACCACCCGTTCGGCGCCGCTCTCCAAATCGACGTCCCGCGGGATCACGTACACGTCCTCGAAGGCCGTGCTGTGGATGCCGACTTCCGTGGACGACTGGTCCATCACCGGATAGAAGCGCCGCTCGGGCCGCATGACCGCCAAGCGCTCGCCCCCCCGCCGAACCGTCACCAGCGCCGTCCACCGCCAGTCGTTCTCGCGGTTCGCCGCACTGGCCCGGGGCCGCGAGTGCGAGAGGCTCTCGTAGGTGAGGCTGTACTCGTGCCCGAAGGCCGACCGCACCGCGACCGACTCTCCCGGCGCCAACTCCTGTGTGACCGCCACGTCGAAGGCGGCGCCCGCAAGGCCCGTGAAGACCAAGACCACCCCGGCGTGGACGACGTATCCGCCCCAGCGCCGCCGGTTGCGGCCGACCAGGTTGAGCAGCGACTTCCATCTTCCTTCGCCCGAGATTCGCGCCCGGGCGCGGGTCCCCTTCCAGAACTCGGCCACGATCACCGTCAGGACGAAGGCCGAGATGGCGAACGTCGACAACGCCGCCCAGTGGCGCACTCCCAGCGCCAGAAGCGCCCCCGCCACCGCAATGCCCGCCGCCACCGGCAAGGCGAAGTTCTTGCGCAGGTTTCGCTTGGAGGCGCGGCGCCAGGCGATCACCGGTCCAACACCCATCAACGCCAACAGGATCAGGCCGGCCGGCACGTTGACCCGATTGTAGTAGGGCGGACCGACGTTGATCTTCTGGCCGAAGAAGCCCTCCGTGATGAGCGGATAGAGCGTCCCCCAGACCACCGCGAAGGCGATTCCCACGAAGAGAAGGTTGTTGAACAGAAACGCCGATTCGCGCGAGACGAAGGACTGTATGGCGCTCTCGCCCTTCAACAGCGGCAGCCGGTAGATGATCAGGACTGCGCAGATCCCGGCGACGGCGCCCAGGAATCCCAAGAATATGTAGGCGATCTTGAGATTCTCGGCGAAGCTGTGCACCGACTCGATCAGACCCGAGCGCGTGAGGAACGTGGCGAAGATGGTGAGGAGAAACGTGGCCACCACCAAGCACATGTTCCAGACCTTCAGCATGCCGCGGTTTTCCTGGATTTGGATGGAATGCACGAAGGCCGTGGCGGTCAGCCAGGGCAGCAGCGAGGCGTTCTCCACCGGGTCCCAGAACCAGTAGCCGCCCCAGCCCAGCTCTTCGTAGGCCCAGCGCATGCCGAAGATGATTCCGTTGGTGAGGAAGAACCAGCTGAGCAGAATCCAGCGGCGCGTGACCGCGATCCAGCGCGAGTCGAGGCGTCCGGTCAACAGCGCGGAGACGGCGAAGGCGAACGGAACCGCGAAGGCGGTGAAGCCCAAGTAGAGCGTCGGCGGATGAATGGTCATCCAGTAGTTCTGCAGCTGCGGATTGAGCCCCCGGCCGTTCGCCGGAGTGAAGCCCAGGCGCTCGAACGGATTGACCTCCGCGAACAAGAGGACGACGAGCAGGAACGACAGGATGGCGAGCAACGTCCCCGACACGTACGGCATGAACTCGCGGTTGCGGCGGCGGTTGCGAAAGACCGCGATCGACGCGAAGCCGGACAGGAGCAGCGTCCAGAAGACGAGCGATCCGCGCTGGCCGGCCCACAGCCCCGCCACCTTGAAGTAGGTGTCGAGCTCGCGGTTCGAGTAGCTGGCCACGTACCAGAACTCGTAGCGCTCCCCGAGAAAGGCCGCGACGATCCCGGCCGAGGCCAAGGCGAGCAGGAACGTGAGCGCGTACGCGGCGCGCTCGCCGCTCAGGACCAAGTCGGTGCGGCCCGTGCGTCCGCCGGCGAAGGAGAGAACAGTGCCCCAGAGGGCGATGGGCAACGCGATCCACAAGGCGACCTCGCCCAGCGTGGTCACGTCGCGAAGTCCTCCTTTGCCGCCTCGTACCGGCTGCCGCACTTGGTGAGCACCGTGCGGGCCTCGAAGACTTCGCCCGGTCCGAACTTCCCTTCCAGGACCACCTCGGCGCGATCGTTGAACGTGTCGGGGACGACATCGTCGAAGCGGACGGAGAAGACGACTCCCGGGTCCGCCAAGTCGGCCACCCTGAACTCGTGCTCGGGGCCCGGCAGGCGCTGCCAGGAGCCCTCGACCACCCGGCCGCTCACCTTGACGCCCACGTCCCGAAAGGCCGGCTCCGCCTCGATCCGCGCCACGAGTTCGGCGGGCGTCATGTAGTAGACCATGCTGTCCCGCACGCCCGTCCACATCAGGTACGAGACGACCGCCGCAACACCAGCCAAGCCAACGAGGAATCGCCTGTTCTTCATGAGGCCCACCGCTTCTTTCGTGACGTGGATCGCTTCAGCGTCTCGGGGGTCTGGACGCGATCTGTCGGCCCCTCGCCGGAGCCGACGCTCCCTCTGGTGAATCTAAGGCTTGCCGGCGTCCAGGCTCGCCAACACGCTCCGGACGGCGGCGCTCCAGCCTGCGAGGAGGGATTCCCGCTCTCGGGAGGCCATGGCGGGCGCGAACGTGCGGCCGGGCGCGCATGACTCGGCGAACTCCTCCGCCGAGGACCAGAGGCCCGCCGCCACGCCCGCGAGGCCGGCGGCCCCCATCGCCGTGGTCTCGACTACGGGCGGCCTTCGCAGGGGCCGGTCCAGGATGCCGGCCGTGAACTGCATGAGCCAGTCGTTGCGGGCGGCCCCGCCGTCCACGCAGAGGGCCGCGCCGGCGAGGCCTGCGTCCTGTTCCATCGCCTCCAACAGATCGCGCGTGCCGTAGGCCATGGCTTCCAGGGCCGCGCGCGCCATGTGAGCGCGGGTGGTCCCCCGGGTCAGGCCGACGACGGCCCCGCGCGCTTCGGGACGCCAGTGGGGCGCGCCCAAGCCGGCGAAGGCGGGCACCATGTAGACGCCTCCGTTGTCCTCGAGGGACCGGGCGAGCGTCTCGCTGTCCGCGGCCTCGTCCAGGAGGCCCAGGCCGTCGCGCAGCCACTGCAGGGCGGCGCCGGCGACGAAGATGCTGCCTTCGACGGCATAGGCGGTCTCGCCGGCCGGGCCGCAGGCCGCGGTCGCCAGCAGGCCCGGGCGGGGGGAGGGCCGCTCGGACCCCGTGTGAAGGAGCAGGAACGCACCGGTTCCGTAGGTGCACTTTCCCTGGCCCGGGGCCCAGCAGCCGTGTCCGAACAAGGCGGCCTGCTGGTCGCCCGCCACCGCTGCGACGGGAACGTCCAGGCCGAGCGCGCTGCCTGCCGCCGTGCCGAAGTCGCCGCAGCTGGGGCGGATCTCGGGCAGGATTCGCCGCGGGACGCCCAGAAGGCCGAGCAGCTCGTCGTCCCACTGGCCCGCGTCCAGGTCGAAGAGCAGAGTCCGGGAGGCGTTGGTGGGGTCGGTGGCGTGAACCGCGCCGCCGGTGAGCCGGGCCACCAGCCAGCTGTCGATCGTGCCGGCGGCCAGTTCGCCGGCCTCGGCACGGGCGGCGAGCGACGGGTCGGAATCGAGAATCCAGCGCAGCTTGGTCCCGGAGAAGTAGGGATCGAGAAGGAGGCCGGTTCGCCTCCGCACCAAGTCCTCCCATCCGGCCGCCTTCAACTCTCGGCACATGCCGGCGGTTCGCCGGTCCTGCCAGACGACGGCCCGGTGGAGCGGCTGCAAGGTCTCGGCGTCCCAGACCACGACGGTCTCGCGTTGATTCGCGATGCCCACCGCCGCCACGTCGGCCTGCGCCGAGGCCAGCGCCTCCCGAGCCACTCGCACGGTCGCCTGCCACAGCTCTTCCGCGTCGTGCTCCACGCGGCCGGGCACCGGAAAATGCTGCGTGAACTCGGAGTAGGCGCGTCCGAGAATCCTTCCTTCGGCGGAGACCACCAGCACGGTGGAGCCCGTCGTGCCCTGATCCAGAGCCAGGACGGCCGGGACGCTCACCTCCGCCCCGTCCCCGGCGCCGGCTCCAGCCCGCCGCCTGAACGGTACCGCAGACCCACGGCGCCCAGCAGATCGGCGAAGGAGGCGACCGACAGGCCCACGACGGCGTAGTAGTCCCCCTCCACGCGCTCGACCAGCGCCGCTCCGAAGCCCTGGATGCCGTAGGCGGCCGCCTTGTCGAGCGGCTCGCCGGTCGCCACGTAGGCGTCGATCGTCTCGCGATCCAGAGGACGAAACCAGACCTGCGCCGTGGAGACCGCGGAGGCCAAGAGGCCTTCCCGGGCCAGCGCAAGGCCGGAGTACACCGTGTGGGCGCGTCCGGACAGAGCGGACAGCATCGCCGCCGCCCCCGCCGGACCGTCCGGCTTCTCGAGCACCGCGCCGTCCAGTCCCACCACCGTGTCACCGGCGACCGTCAGCGCAGAGGGCCGGTCGCTTGCCACGGACCTCGCCTTCTCGCAGGCCAAGCGCTCCACGTAGGCCGCCGGCCGTTCGCCGGGCCTGCGCCGCTCCTCCACGCTCGGCCGCTCCACCGCGAAGGACAGGCCCATCATCTCCAGAATGCGCGCCCGCCGGGGCGACCCCGACGCCAGCACGACCGCCGGCTGCGAGGCGGCCGCAACGTCGAAGGAGCGGCCAGGCGAAGTCACCTGTCGATCACGAGGGTCACCGGCCCGTCGTTCACCAACGACAGCTTCATCTCGGCCCCGAACCGTCCCGTTTGGACCGGCCTGTCCAACGCGCGGCCCAACTCCTCCACCAAGGCCTCGTAGAGCGGCCGGGCGACCTCCGGGCGCGCCGCCTTCACGAAGGAGGGCCGTCTCCCCTTCGACGCGTCCCCGTACAGAGTGAACTGGCTCACGACCAGCGCCTCGCCGCCGCAGTCCGCC
Organism: Longimicrobiales bacterium; assembly: GCA_958295645.1. GTDB lineage: Bacteria > Gemmatimonadota > Gemmatimonadetes > Longimicrobiales > Gaopeijiaceae. The sequence continues at coordinate 900,285 of OY282361.1, read as the reverse complement.
AGCGACAGGTTCATCCGGCCCGCCTCGTCGGCGAAGACGCGCAGCCCGGCCAACCGCCTCGCCATCCACGAGACTCCCGTCAAGTCGTCGTCCTCCGCGAATCCCGCCAGAACCACCATCCCCGGCCCGATGGAGCCCACGACGACGCCCCCGGCGCGGACCGCCGCCTTCGCGACCCGTTGGGCGACGACCCTCACTCGACCGTGACTGACTTGGCCAAGTTGCGGGGCTGGTCCACGTCGCAACCGCGCAGCACCGCCACGTGATACGCCAGCAGTTGAAGCGGCACGACGGTCAGGACCGGCATCAGAACCGGCATCGTGCTCGGGACCACGATGGTTTCGTCCGCCAGCTCCAGCACCTCTTCGGCGCCTTCGTTGGCCACCGCGATGACGCGCCCGTGGCGAGCCTTCACCTCTTCGATGTTGGACAGCGTCTTGGCGTACACGGCGTCGTGAGGCGCGAGGACCACCACCGGCATGTTCTCGTCGATGAGCGCGATGGGGCCGTGCTTCATCTCGGCCGCCGGATAGCCTTCCGCGTGGATGTAGCTCACTTCCTTCAGCTTCAGCGCGCCTTCGAGCGCGATCGGAAACTGGTAGCCGCGACCTAGATAGAGGAAGTTGGGACTGTCGCGGTAGCGCTGCGCCAGTTCCAGTATCTTGTCGTTCACGCCCAGCACCTGCTCGACCTGCTCGGGCAGCGTTCGCAACGCGTGCACGAGTTCGCGCCCGCGCAGGATGGACAGGTTTCGCCGCCGGGCCACGTAGAGCGTGAACAGCATCTGCGCGACGACTTGGCTCGTGAAGGACTTGGTGGAGGCGACTCCAATCTCCGGTCCGGCATGGAGATACACGCCGAAGTCGGTCTCGGCCGCGATGCTCGATCCGACGCAGTTGACGATGCCCATGGTGCGGCATCCCCGCCGCTTGGCCTCGCGAAGCGCCGCCAGCGTGTCGGCCGTCTCGCCCGACTGGCTGATCCCCAGGACGAGCGTGTTCGGCCCCAGCACCGGATTCCGGTAGCGGAACTCGGAGGCGTATTCCACGGTGACTGGAATCCGGGCCATCTCCTCCATCATGCGGCCGCCGATCAGGCCGGCGTGCCAGCTGGTGCCGCAGGCCGTGACGATGATGCGGTCCAGGCGCGCAAGCTCCTCGTCGGAGATGGTCACGCCCCCCAGCTTGGCCATGCCTTCCTCTTCGAGCAGCCGGCCTCGCATGACGTCGTGGAGCGAGGACGGCTGTTCCTCGATCTCCTTGTACATGAAGTGGCGGTGGCCCTCCTTGGTGACCGCGCTCGTCTCCCAGTCGACGAACTCCACGCCCCGGCTCACGTTGCGCCGCGCCAAGTCGAAGGTGCGGTAGCCGTCCGCCTCCAGCACCGCCGAGTCGCCGTCCTGGAGATAGACGACGTTCTGCGTATGCGCGGCCATGGCGCCGACGTCCGAGGACACCAGGTACTCGCTGCCCGTGCCGACGCCGAGCAGGACGGGGCTGCCCTTGCGCGCGACGACGATCTTGCCCGGGTCGCGCGAGCTCACGACCGCGATCCCGTAGGCGCCGTCCACGGCCGAGAGCGCGCCTGCCACGGCGTCTTCGAGCAGGTCGCAGTTCTGAAACGCCAGATCGATCAGGTGAACGAGGACTTCGGTGTCGGTCCGGCTCTCGAACTCGAAGCCGAGCGCCCGCAGCTTGGGCCGTTGGACGGGGGCGTTCTCGATGATGCCGTTGTGGACGACCGCGATGTCGCGCGCGGCCGACAGCTGCGGGTGCGCGTTGACCCGCGTCGGCGGCCCGTGCGTTGCCCAGCGAGTGTGCGCGATGCCGCAACTGCCTTCGGGGATGCGCCCGTTCAGTACGCCTTCGAGGTCGGCGATCTTGCCCGCCCGCTTCTCGGTGAACAAGTCTCCGTCCGGCGTGAGGACGGCGATGCCGGCCGAGTCGTAGCCTCGGTATTCCAACCGCTTGAGGCCTTCGAGCAATATCCACCCCGCCTCGCGGGCTCCTACGTATCCGATGATTCCGCACATGGTTCGTCTCGTCCGAGTCTAGCCGGGCCGAAGCGGCCGGGCCGTGAGGCCGCCGCACCTATTGAAAGCCGCCGCGGGCAGAGCGTCAACCGCCCCCGCTCCGGCGCAACACCCCCTCGGCCTGCGCGACCAGCTCCCGGGCGCCCTCTCCGGGGGCCGGACTCTCGGCGATCAGGCGGACGACCGGCTCCGTGCCCGAGGGCCGCACATGGAGCCATTCGCGGCGCTCCGTCCAATCGATCCGGAGTCCGTCTTCGTGGTTGGACTCTCCCCCGGAGGGCATGTCTCGCAGGAGGGCCTCGAAGGCCGCCGGCAGCGCCTCCCGCGGGAACGGCGCCTTCCTCTTCACGATCGCGTATGCGGGCAACCGCCCGACCCGCTCCGACAAAGCGGCGCCGGGCTCGTCCGCCAGGAACTGGAGCGCCAGCGCGGCGCCGACCAAGGCGTCGCGCGTGAAGTGCAGCGCCGGGAGAATCACTCCGCCGTTCCCCTCGCCGCCGACGATCGCGCCTTCCCGCCTCATGCGCCACGCCACGTTCGCCTCGCCCACCGGCGCGCGCAGCAGAGGACAGCCGTGGGCCCGGGCGACGTCGTCCACCACGCGGCTCGTGGACAGGTTGGCGACCACGATCCCGGGGGAGCGCCGGAGGACCACGTCCGCGGCGAGCGCCAGGGTCATATCCTCGCCCAAGGGCCGGCCGGTCTCGTCCACGAGCGAGAGGCGGTCCGCGTCGGGGTCCACCGCCAGGCCGGCGGCCGCCTCCGAAGAGGCCGTCAGCTCGGCCAGGTCGCCCAGGTTCTGGGCAGTGGGTTCGGGGTCGCGGGGGAACCGGCCGTGCGGCTCGAGGCCGATCGCGCGCACATCGCAGCCGAGACGCTTCAGCAACTCCGGCAAGACCACGCCGCCCGCGCCGTGCACGCAGTCCAGGGCAATGCGAAGGCCGGCCCGGCGCACCTGCTCGACGTCCAGCTGCGGCAACGCCAGAACCCGCTCCACGTGGCGCCGGCCGGCGCCGTCGTCGCGCTCTACCTCCGGCAAGGCGTCCCAGGCGGCCCGCACGGGGTTCCGCTCGGCCAGAAAGGCGAGAAAGCGCTCCATGCGCTCCGGCGACAGGAACGCTCCCTGCCCCGTCGCGAACTTGAAGGCGTTCCATTCGGCCGGGTTGTGGCTGGCGGTGACCGCGACGGCGCCCGCCGCCTCCGCGTCCGCCGCCGCCAACAACACGGTGGGCGTGGGCACGACGCCGAGATCGACCACCCGCCGCCCGGCGGAGACCAAGCCGGCCGCCGCCGCCGCCGCGAGCATGGGCCCCGAAGTCCGCGAATCGCGACCCACCACGACCGGACCCGAACGGCCCTCTTCCGCCAGGAACGTGCCGTAGGCCGCCGCCAGACCGGCGGCCAGCTCGGGCGTGAACGCCTCGCTCACCCGGCCGCGGAACCCGGAGACGCCGACCATCAGGCCGCTCGGAAGGCGAATGGGCATGGGAGCGCTTCAGGCTTCGGGAGACGGGGGCAAGACGCAGGCGCAGGCCAACGAACCCATGAAGTTAAGGCAGGGCGCGCCGCATCCCCGGGCCGCTCGACGCCGGCCGCCGCCCGCCAGCCGCCTCTCCGGCCAAGCGCAACCCAGGCTCTTGGGGTAGCTTTCCACTTCGTCCGCAACCGACCGTCACGCGCAACCAGGAAGAGTCCGCTTGCCCGACACGCCGCACCGCTTCGCAACCCGCTGCGTCCACGCAGGCCAAGAGCCGGAGCCCGTCACCGGCGCCGTTTCAGCGCCCATCTTCCAGACCTCGACGTACGTGTTGGAGGCCCCGGGGCAGGACAAGGGCTACGAGTACGCCAGGTTGCACAACCCGACGCGCGAAGCCGCCGAAGCCAACATCGCCGACTTGGAGAACGGAGGGCACGGCATTGCCTTTTCGAGCGGGCTCGCCTCCCTCGACTGCCTAGCCAAGACGGTCGCCGCGGGCGGCCACGTCGTCAGCGAGTCCAACGTCTACGGCGGCACCTACAAACTGTTCGCCGAGCTCCTCCCGCGGGCGGGCATCCAGTGCACGGTGGTCGATTGCCAGGACTTGGCCGCGGTTCGCCGTGCCATGCTCCCGGAGACCAAGCTGCTCCACATCGAGACGCCGACCAACCCTATGCTGCGCGTCGCCGACGTCGCCGCGCTGGCGGCCGTCGCCCACGAGAACGGCGCGATCCTTTGCGTGGACAACACGTTCGCGTCGCCCGTCAACCAGAATCCGCTGGATCTGGGCGCCGACGTGGTCATGCACTCCGCCACCAAGTACCTGAACGGCCATTCCGACGTCCTCGCCGGCGTCCTCGTGGCCAACGACGACGCTCTTGCCGAAGAGCTCCGCGTCATGCGCAAGTCCACCGGGCCCGTCCCCGGCCCCATGGACTGCTGGCTCGTCCTTCGGGGCGCCAAGACGCTCCATGTGCGCATGCAGCGCCACAACGAGAACGGCCAGCGCGTCGCGGAGTTCCTAGAGACCGCAGCCGGCGTTCGCGCCGTGCACTATCCCGGCCTGCCGTCCCATCCGCAGCACGAGTTGGCCGCGAGGCAGATGAGGGGCTTCTCGGGCATGGTCTCGGTGCGTCTGGACGGCGACGCCGCGGCGCGCCTGGTGCAGCGCCTCCGCCTGTTCAAGCTCGCCACGAGCCTGGGGGGCGTCGAGTCGATGATCAGCGTGCCGGTGGTGATGACCCACGACGCGATTCCCGAGGAGCTGCGCCTACGAGACGGCATAACGGACGACTTGGTGCGCCTGTCCGTGGGCATCGAGGACGCCCGCGATCTGATCGCCGACCTCCGCCAGGCCCTCGGGGCATGACCGCGGCCTCCGGGCCCGGGAACCAGCCCGCCCGGAAACCCGGCCGCGCGCGCAATCGTCTTGCTATGGGAACCCATCCGGCCCCCGCGGCGAAAGGACACCGATGAACGACCCTACTTCCGGCCCCGCCGAACAAGCGCGCGCCAGGCGCATCCTCACCGACGTCTCCTCGCGCGTCTGGGAGCACCCCGCCGATCGCGCCGCCCTCGCGGCTCTGCGCCGACTGCCCATGTTCGACAAGGTGCTGCGCGCGCTTTTCGGATTCTTCGGCGAGAAGCCGGTCCGCCTGGCGTTCCAGGCCAACGCCGTGCGCGTGAGCCCATCCCAGTTCCCCCGCATCTGGGACCTCTACTGCGAAGTCTGCGAGACCTTGGACGCTCCCAAGCGGTACCCGCTCTTCCTCTCGCAGAACCCCGTGGTGAACGCGGGCGCCTACGGCATGGACAAGCCGTTCATCATCCTCAACTCCGGCACGATCCGGCTGTTGAACGACCGCCAGGTCGCCTTCGTGCTCGGCCACGAGCTAGGACACGTGATGAGCGACCACGTGCTGTACCGAACCATGACCGAGCTGCTCCTCGCGCTGGCCAAGCTGGGCTTTCCCATCGTGGGCCTGGCCGCCCGGGTGGTGCTCGTGGGGCTGCTGGAGTGGCAGCGCAAGAGCGAGCTGTCCGCCGACCGGGCGGGGCTGCTGGCCATTCAGGAGCCGGACGAGGCCCTGGAGGCCATGCTGTCGATGGCCGGGGGCGGAGAGGGCGACGAGACCTCGTTGCCGGAGTTCGTGCGGCAGGCCGAGGAGTACCGGGAGTCGGGAGACGTGGCCGACCAGGTCTTCAAGGTGCTCAACCTGATCGGGCAGACGCATCCGTTCTGGGTGCTGCGGGTGTCGGAGCTTCGCGCCTGGATCGAGACGGGGGCGTACGACCGCGTCCTGCGGGGCGAGTACCGGCGGCGCGACGAGCCCGATCCGGAGTACGTGCGCGACCTGCGCGAGGCCGCCGCGGCCTACAGGTCGGGGGCCACAGACTTCGCCAAGGACATCTTTCAGCAGATGACGGGCGCGGCCAAGCGGGCGGGCGAGGGCTTCATGGACTCCTTCCGCAAGTAGGCTGGGGCGGGCGGCCCGCGACCATGCGCATCCTCGTCGCCGGCAACGGAGGCCGCGAGCACGCGTTGCTGTGGAAGCTGCGCCGGGACGCGCCGGAGGCCTCGTTCTTCGCGACCCGGCCCAACGGGGGCATGGCCGGAGCCTGCGAGGCGGTGGACTTTGCGCCCGGGGACCCGCGGCTGGCGTCGTGGGCCGCCGCTGCGAAGATCGACCTGGCCGTCGTGGGCCCCGAAGCGCCGCTCGCCGACGGGCTCGCCGACCGGTTGGGGGAACTCGGCGTTCCGGTGTTCGGGCCGACGGCGGCCGCGGCGCGGATCGAGTCGAGCAAGGCGTTCGCCAAGAGGCTGATGGCCCGGGCCGGCGTGCCCACGGCGGCCTTCGAGGTCCACGAGGACTTGGCGGCGGCCAAGGCCTGCATCGACGCCATGCAGCCGCCCGTGGTGGTGAAGGCGTCGGGCTTGGCGTCGGGCAAGGGCGTGTCGGTGTGCCCCACCGCCGGCGAAGCGGTGACCGCCGCGCGCCATGCGCTTGAGGGCGGCTTCGGCGAGGCGGGCAAGCAGGTGGTGATCGAAGAATGCTTGGAGGGAGAAGAACTCTCGGTGTTCTTCCTGGCCGGCGGCGACGGCGTCCTGCCCTTGCTGCCCTCGCAGGATCACAAGCGCGCCGGAGAGGGCGACCGAGGGCCGAACACCGGCGGAATGGGCGCCTACGCCCCCGTCGGGTTCGCCACGGAGGAGCTGCTGGAGGAAGTCGAACGCACCGTCGCCACGCCCGTGCTGGCCGCTATGGCCGAGGCTGGATGTCCGTTTTCGGGGCTCCTGTACGCGGGCCTCATGATCACCAGCGAGGGCCCGAAGGTGGTCGAGTTCAACTGCCGCTTCGGCGATCCCGAGACGCAGGCGGTTCTGCCGCTGCTGTCCTCCTCGCTACTGGAGCCCATGCTGGCGGTTGCGCGGGGAGACGGCGTGGCCGGGGTTCGGCTCGAGTTTCGGGATGCGGCCGCGGTGTGCACGGTCCTGGCGGCTCGCGGATATCCGGGTGCCTACGGGAAGGGCGATCCGGTCTCCATCCCGGCCTTGCCCGGCGAGACGTTCGTCTTCCACGCCGGCACGGTTCTGGGCCCGGAGGGCTTGGCGACCTCCGGAGGGCGAGTGCTTGCCGCTACTGCCGTGGCGCCCACGTTCGAAGGCGCCCGCGCCGCAAGCCGGACCGCCGCCGAGGCGATCGATTTCGACGGAAAGCAGTTCCGCAGAGACATCGGCTGGCGGGAGTCCAGACGCCGGCAGCCGGCCGGAACCCGCCTGGGCCGAAACGGCGCGGGCCCGGAATCCCCCCTTCCTCACAAGGAGAACGCGAAATGATCATCACGACCACGCCGTCGATCGAAGGACGGCAGGTCGCCGAATACCTGGGCATCGTCACGGGCGAGGCCATCATCGGCGCGAACATCTTCAAGGACATCATGGCCGGCCTGCGCGACATCGTGGGCGGCCGCGCGGGCGCCTACGAGGACGCCTTGAAGTCGGCCCGTGAAGAGGCGTTGCGGGAGATGGCGGCCGAAGCGAACGGCCGGGCCGCGGACGCCGTGGTCGCGGTGGACTTGGACTACGAAGTGCTTGGCTCCGGCAACGGGATGCTCATGGTGTCGGCCACCGGAACCGCCGTGAAGCTGGGCTAGCCGCAACGTGCCCGAGCTCCCCGAGGCGGAGACCATCTCGAGGGGCCTCGACGTCTTCCTCGCGGGGCGCACGGTCGCCCGGGTGACCGTGCTGCGTCCGGATGTCGTCGCGAACGCCGGCCTGCGCGCGGCGGGCCGGGCCGGGCGGAAACGGTGCGAGGAGGCGGCTGGCGTCGCGAGGTCCGCCTCCGGCTTGGCCGCCGCCGAGGGCAAGCGCGTGCGGGCCGTGGGGAGGCGGGGGAAGAACGTCGTGGTCCTCCTGGACGACGAGGATCGCATCGTCGTCAACCTGGGGATGACCGGGCGCCTGCTGCCGTCGCCGGGTTCGCGGCCGCCGCCGTCGGCACGGCATTGCGCCGTCTTCGTCCATCTCGAGGGAGGGGGCGCGGTCGCCTACGACGACGTCCGCCGCTTCGGCCGGCTGTCGTACGTGCCCCGCCGGGACTGGCCGGCTTGGTCGGCCCGGCTGGGTCCGGAGCCGCTCGCTCCCAGCTTCACCGCGAGGCGCCTGCAGCGGATCCTGGAGTCCTCCAAGTCTCCCGTGCGCTCGCTCCTTCTCGACCAGCGCAAGATCGCCGGGATCGGCAACATCTACGCCGTGGAGTCCCTCTGGCACGCCGCCGTCCACCCCATGCGTCGCGCCAACGAATTCTCCGCCCGGGCGGCCGTCCGCCTCCACCGCTGCCTGCGCAGAGTCCTGCGCGAGGCGATCCGCGCCCAGGGCACCACCCTGCGCAACTACCTCACGGCCTCGGGCCAGCCGGGCGGGTTCGGCCCTGCGCTGCGCGCCTACGGCTCCGTCGGCAACCCTTGCCCCCGCTGCGCCGCCGCCATCGAACGCATCGTCTTCGGAGGCCGCTCGGCCTTCCTCTGTCCGCATTGCCAGGCGCTCCCGCCGGCGGCCGACCGGTGACCCCGCCTCCGTTCCGCGCTAGGGCCGGGCCTTGGCGCGGCCGTCCATGCCTTCGCCCCGCCTTCGCGGCAACCGCCGCGGCGCACCTTCTCGTCTCTTCGGCTTCGGCCTCGCCGACGGCGCAGGAGGCACCGGCCCGCGACCCGCAACAGGCTCAGTCCCCAGCGCCCGGCGAGCAGCTTCCCGTCCTGCGGCACAGGCTCGCCAACGGCATGACGTTCCTCTTCCTGGAGCGGCGCCAGTCGCCCACGGTCGCCTTCGTCGTCCACTATCCGGTGGGATCGGTCAACGAGCGTCCCGGCCATACCGGCGCGGCGCACGTGCTCGAGCATCTGCTCTTCAAGGGGTCGCGTGAAGTCGGCACGCGCGACTGGCCGGCGGAGAGCGTGCTCATGGACCAGATCGACCGAACCCGCGATTCGCTGGTCGCCGAGACTGGCGCGCGCTTTCCGGATTCCGCTCGCGCCGCACGTTTCGATTCATCTATAGCAAAACTTGAAGACGATGCACGTATCCATATAATCCCCAACGAGTTCAATCAGATTCTCTCCACCGCCGGAGCACGTAGCCTCAACGCCACCACGTCGCACGAGGCCACGAGCTACTTCGTCGAACTGCCGGCCAACCGAGCCCAACTCTGGTTCGCGCTGGAGTCCGACCGCGCCGCCAATCCCGTCTTCCGGGAGTTCTTCACCGAACTCGACGTGGTCCGGGAGGAGCGGCGCATGCGGCTGGAAGCCAGTCCGGGGGGCGTGCTGGAGGCCGCCCTTCTGGCCGCGGCTTTCCAGGAACACCCCTACGGCGTGCCGGTGGCCGGACGGGCCTCCGACTTGGAGCGGCTCGGCCGGCCCCAGGTGGAGGACTTCTTTCGCGCGCACTACGGAGCGCAAAACGCGGTCGTGGCCGTCGTGGGGGACCTTGACGCGGGCCAAGCGGCCTCCTGGGCCGACGAGTACTTCGGAGGGATTCCCTCGGGGCCGCCGGCGCCCCCACTGCCGCCGCCCGAGCCCGAACAAGCGGGCGAGCGCCGCGTCACGGTCGAGTTCGACGCGGAGCCCCGGATGGCGATCGGCTGGAAGGCCGTCTCGCGTTCGCACGCCGACGCCCCCGCCCTTGCAGTCCTGGCGGCCCTGCTCACGGGAGGCCGCACCACTCGTCTCTACCAACGTCTGGTGGCCCGCGACCGCTCCGCCGTTCACGTCTCCGCGCGGCTGGGTCCAGGATCCGCGCACCCCGGCCTCTTCATCGTCTCCGCGGTGCCCCGCGCCCCGCACGCCCCCGGCGACCTGGAGCGCGCCGTCTACGAGGAGATCGGCCGGATCAAGGCGGCGCCGCCCGAGCCCGCCGCGCTCGCGAGGATCCGAAACCAGCTCCGAGCAGGCGAGTACCGTCGGCTCTCGTCCAACCTGGAGCTCGCCAGCCAGCTGGCCGAGTCCGAAGCCGCGCTGGGCGACTGGCGCGAGACGTTCCGGTGGTCGCGGCGAATCAGCCAAGTGGCGCCTGCCGACGTGCAGGAGGCCGCGACGCGCTACTTGGTCGAATCGCGCCGCACGGTCGCCACCATGGTCCGCAAGAGTCCGCCTTGAGCATCGCTCGGACGGCTTGCTTGGCAGCGGTCCTCCCGGCGGCGGCGCTTTGGCCCGGCGCCGGATCGGACCCCGGCTCGGCCGCGGCCTGGGCTCAGGAGCCCGTGCGGACGCAGAACGAATCCGTCCGCGCGCGTATCGAGGCCATGGAGTTCCCGGAGCTCGAGTTCTCGCCTCCGCGGGTCAGGACCGAGACGGTCGCCGAGGTGCCGGTCTTCTTCCTGGAGGACCGCAGCCTTCCGCTCGTCACCGTGTACGCCACGTTCAAGGGCGGGGTGCGCCGCTTCCCCCGCGAGCGCTTCGCGGCCGTCTCCGGGCTTCCGGCCCTGATGCGCACCGGCGGGACGACCGACCTGACCCCCGCGGAAGTGGACGAACGCATCGAGACGTTGGCTCTGTCGATGAGCTTCGGCCAGGGCGGAGGCGGAAGTTCGTCGTGGGTCAACACGCTGGCCGAGCACGTGGACGAAGCCGTGACGCTTTGGTCTTCGATGCTGCGCAACCCGCGCTTCGACTCGGCCGAGGTGGAGATCTGGCGCGGCGCGGAGCTCGAGCGCGTGCGGCGCCAAGCCGACGATCCTACTTCGCTCGCCTTCCGCCGCTTCAACACGATCATGTACGGAGACCACCCGGTCGGGTGGAACATGGAGCCCGCCGATCTGGAACCGGCCGACTTGGCGCCGGAGCGGCTTCGGTTCGTGCACCGAGCGGTCGTCTGCCCCGGCAACATGGCCCTGGGCGTGGTCGGCGACATCCGCTGGGAGCAGGCCGCGGCCTTGATCGAGGCGATGCTGGACGGCTGGCCGCCCTGTTCCGGCGGTCTGCTGCCGGAGGAGCCGCGACCGCGCATCCGCGCCGAGCCCGGGGTGTTCGTGCTGCACAAGAGGACGGAGCAGAGCGTCGTGGTCCTCGCCCACTCCAGCTCGGTGCGAAGGGACGGCACGCCCGCGTATTTCGCGTCGCGCGTGGGCCACGCCATTCTGGGGGCCTCCGGCCTTTCGAGCCGCCTGAACCAAGCCGTGCGGACGCGCGAGGGGCTGGCGTACAGCGCCTCGTCGCTTTGGACGACGCCCCGGCGGAGCGACGGCCTCGTGGGCGCCCTGACGAGCACCAAGCCCGAGACCACGCTGGCGGCGGCCCGCCTGCTCCTGGCCGTCATCGATTCGATGCGGGCCAGTCCCCCGCCCAGCGCCGAAGTCGCCCGCCAGATCGACGAAGCGTCCAACGGCTTCGCCTTCAACTTCCGCACGCCTTCCCAGATCGTGGCGCGCAGCTTGGCCTACCGGAACCTGGGGCTGCCGGCGGACTGGCTGGAGACCTATGCGGAGGGCATTCGACGCGTGACGCCGACCGCCGTCCACAAAGTCTTTCGCGACCACGTGGACCCCGCTCGAATGACCATTCTCCTGCTGGGCGACACCACGCGCTTCGACGGCTCGGCCTCCGAACTCGGTCCCGTCACCGTTCTGGCCGAGCCGCCTTCGTCCCCACGTGAATTGCCGCGATCCCGCCCGTAACCAGCTCCCAGCGCACGTCCCCGAAGCCCGCGTCCTCCATGACCCCGGCCAAGCCGGCAGGGCCCGGGAACCCCTTCACCGACTTGGGCAGGTACGAATACGCCCAGCCGTGTCCCGACACGAGCCGGCCGACGCGGGGCAGCACGTGCTCGAAATACAGCATGTAGAGCAAGCGCAGGAGTCGACCCGGCGGGACGGTGAACTCCAAGACCACAAGCCGGCCTTCCGGCCTCAGCACGCGGCAGCACTCGCGAAGGCCCGTCTCGAGCTGGGCCAAGTTGCGCACCCCGAATCCCACGACCGCTCCCGCGAACGCCTCGCCGGGGAACGGCAGACGCGTGGCGTCCCCGCAGACGGGCCACACCGTGCGTCCCCGAATCTTGGAGCCGCCCGCGGCCAGCATGGGCAGCGCGAAGTCCGTTCCCACGACGCGGCCCGCGAAGCCTGGGCGGCGAACCAGTTCCAAAGCCAGATCGAAAGTGCCCGCGCAAGCGTCCAGGTAGATGGCGTCGGGAGCCTCTTCCCAGGCGAGGCGGCGGAGAGCCCGGCGGCGCCACCGTTGGTCGATCCGCAGGCTGAGCAGGCGGTTGAGCAAGTCGTAGCGCGGAGCGATCTCGCCGAAGAGCCTGCGCACCTGCTCGGCGCGCTCGGCCCCCGCGGCGGGCTCCGCCTCTGTCGGCGCGGCCACGGGCCAGTCTCCTTCGGGTCCGAAACTCGGAACAGGCCGAAACGCGACGTCCGGCGCGGAAGACGAAAGATAGGAGGCCGCGGGGCGCGCCGGAAACGAGCGGGAACTGAACGCGGAGCCGACGGCTTACGTATCTTCGTTGTTCGGCCGCGTTGCTTCTCCCGCCTAGCCCGCGTGGTTCCTCTTGCCGACAGTTCCCCTCCGTGGATTCATCGGAACCTAGCGACCAGACGCTTGCAGCCCGCGCCGCCGAAGGGGACGAGCGGGCGTTTCGCGAGATTTTGCGCCGCTACGAGAGGCCCGTCTTCTCCCTCCTCTACCGCATGGTGAGAGACCGGGAACTCGCGGAAGACCTGGCCCAGGAGTCCTTTGTCCGGGCATACAACGCGATCGGCACCTACAGTCCCCGCTACAAGCTCTCCAGCTGGCTGTTCAAGATCGCCAACAATCTGGCTATCGACTACCTGCGCAAGCGACGCCTCGACACCGTGTCGATCGACGGCGCGCCCACGGCCGTCACGGAGAGCGAGCTCGCCCAGACCCGGATCGAACTGGAGTCGGAGGACGAGAGTCCCGAGGAATACGCGGAGAACCGCGAGCTGGGCGACCAGATCGAAGCGGCCATCGGCAAGTTGCGCCCCCACTACCGAACCGCCACCGTGCTGCGTCACGTGGAAGGCTATTCGTACGAGGAGATCGCGCAAATCATGGACTTGCCGTTGGGCACCGTGAAGACCTACATACACCGGGCTCGCCTCGAGCTCCGGGAACTGCTGGCCCACTTGGACCCGAACGCGCCCGAATGACGACCGCGCCAGCCCCGACGACGCCTCCCGCGGCGCCCGGCCCGGCCCCCGAAAACTTGAAACCGGGGCGCCGAGTCCGCCGTAGTGCCAACCGAGCGAATCACGCCGTGCAGACCGTCGGGAGAGGCGAAATGAACAGCGCGCAAACCCAACGAATCCTCTCGTATCTCGACGGCGAGCTGAACGTTGCGGCCGTTGCGGACTTCGAGGCCAGGGCCGCCCGGGACGGACGGCTGGCGAGCGAGCTTGCCACCTACCGGTCCCTGTTCGCCCGGCTCGGAGCGCTCGATGCGCATCGTCCGCGGCGCGGCTTCGCGGTTCGCGTCCTGGCCAGTTGCCACGTGCAGCCCCGGGGATGGGCCCGAGCGCGGGCTTGGCTGGCGACGTCGGGCTCGCTGGCGCTGGATCCGTTCGCGGCGGCCGCGGAAGGAGCGCTGGCTCCCCGGCAGGCGCGAGCGCTCGCCGCCTTCGTTGCGCGGGATCCAGAAGCGGCGGCGGCGATGGCGTCCTCGCGGCGGCTGATCGAGGGTCTCGGCCGGCTCCCCGGCTTCGCGCCGCAGGACGGATTCGCCGAGCGCGTGGTGGCGCGCCTGCGCCCCGCCCCGCGCCCCGCCCGTTCGCTGGAGGGAGCGCTGGCTTGGATTCGGAAGTGGGCGTGGCCGCGCGAGGGGCGGCGCTTGGCCTTCGTGTCGGGAGCGGCCACGGGCCCGGTGGCGGTCGTGGCGGTGGCGGCCTACTTGGTCCTGAGCAAGCCCATGGTGACGTTGCCCAACTTGGCCGCGTTCGCATGGACGAAGGCGTCCGGAGCCGTGTCGGGGGTGGCGGAAGCCGTGTTCGGGGCGCTGGCGCGGAGTCCCGTGGTTCGCGAGGCGTATGGAATGCTCGACGGCGTCTCCGCCGCCTCGTTTTCGGCGGCGGCCCTCGGTCTCTGCGTGGCGGGCGGGCTGGGGATGCTTTCCGCGTGGGTCCTGTACAAGAACGTCGCAGGCGCGACGGAAATGGATGGCAAGTATGCATCGGTTTGACAGCCCCCGGACGGTCGCGGCCTTCGCCGGCGCTTTTTTCGTCGCGAGTTGCGCGGCGGCCTCGGCGCAGGAGCGCACCGTCGTCTCGAACAGCGTCGTCGTTTCCGGCCAGGAGGCGTCCCTGCACCTGGAGTTCTCGGACGGCAGCCAGTTCGCGTTGTCCTTCGCGGACGGAACCGCCCGCGCCAACGACGAGATCCTGGGCCGCTACGAGGCGGCCGGCCAAGCCGACCAAGCGTGGAGAGAGTTGCTGGCCGACGTCCTCCCTCTGGCGAACGGGCCGTTGGCGCAACGCCTGTTGCAGTGGGGTCCCTCGGAGACGCTTTCCGGCGCCGACCGAGAGATCATGGCCGGTGTGGACGGAGCTCTGGAGGCCGCTCTTCGTCCGGCCGGTGGGGCGGCCGCCAACAGCGCCAGCCGGTTGGCAACGACGGGGGACTGGTCCGCCGAGGTGGCCGAAGCCACCCAGGTCGAAGGATTCTTGGAGGCGTTGAGCTACATCGGCGGCAACCCCTTCAGAGTAGTGGCCAAGGAAGACTACGTGGTCGAGTCGAGCGCGTCGGTGGACGGTAGTCTGGTGATCGCCGACGGGCGTCTCGACGTGTTCGGCACGGTGCACGGCGACGTGGTTGCGGTAGACGGGGCCGTGGTGCTGCACGAGGGTGCGCGGATGCTCGGAGACCTCCACCTCCTGGAATCAAGCGTGGAACGGCGCGGCGGAACCATTCGCGGCGAGATCGTCGACATCCGGCGGGAGCTCCGCCGCGCTGAAGAGCGGGAGAGGGATCGGCTTCGCGCCGAACTGCGGCGGGAGCTGCGGGAGGCCGCCATGGAAATGGGCCGCGACCGCAGCCCTAGTCGCGGCCCCTCTTTCTTCGGCCGGATCGGGCGCGCATTGGAGGGCCTGATGGGAACGGCGTTCTGCCTCGTCGTCGTGGGCTTGCTCGCCGCCGGAGCGACCAAGCTTGCCGGCGAGCGCGGAGACGTGGTGGCCCAGGCGGCCGGCCGCAATCCGGCGAAGAACGTTGCCGCGGGGCTGGCCGGGGCCTTCCTGGCGTTGCCGGCCTACCTGCTGGGAATCGCGGCGTTGGCGATCACCATCATCGGCATCCCGGGGCTCCTGATCTGGGTGCCGTTGTTCCCGGTGGCGGTCGTGGCAATCGCTTTCATCGGGTTCACGGCGGCCAGCCGCAACGTCGGACGCTGGCTCCTGGATCGCAACGTCCGCTTCCTGGATTGGGCGGATCGCCAGAATCCCGTGCATCTCAGCCTCGTCGGAATCGGCGCGTTGCTGGTGCCGTACGCGGCCGCCGACCTGCTCGGCGCTCTTCCGCTCGTCGGCTGGACCGGACGTCTCGTCCAAGCGGCCGCAGGGCTGATGGTGTTTGCCACCGTTGCCACCGGTCTCGGCGCGGTGATCACAACGCGAGGCGGCAAGAACCCTCGTGCAGGTTGGGGACTCGAAGACGACTTGGAGGCCGCCGCCTGGTCCTCCCACGAGGACTTCGCAACCGCCAGCGAGCCGGAGCCGGAGAGCCGCGACAACCACGGCGACCCGGATTCGCAAGATGCGAACGGGGAGCCGGCGAGCACCGCGGCGGACGAACCGAGCCAGAATGACTCCGCGGCGGACGAGCCCGGCGAAGGCGAGTCCAGCAACGGCGAAGAGGACGGCAAGTGATGGCGCGGCTCCAAGATCCTTGGCCCTCGCGGCGGGGGACGGCGCGTTGCGGGCCGGACATGAATGCCGGATCGCGGTGCGGCCAGCGCCGGTTAGCTTGTGCCCTCTCAGCGGCCCTTGTGGCGTCGGCGTCGTTCGCCGCTTCCGCCGAAGCCCGCTTGCCCGGCGAAACCCATTGGCCCGCCGCAACCCGGCCCGCCGCAACCCATTGGGCGAAGGCAGCCCTTTGGCCCACTGAGGTTCATTGGGCCGCCGAGGCCCGCTCGTACTTGCAGAAGTGGAAGACGATCACCAAGTCGCGGACCGTGACCGGCGAAGAGGAGCTTCGTGTGCGGATCAGCTACGGCGCCGGAGTCCTGACCGTTCGGCCCGCGACCGACCGCAACCTCCTCTATCAAGCCCGCATACGCTTCGACGAGGACGCCGTGCTTCCCAAGCTGGACTACGAGAACGGCCGCCTTCGCGTCGGCGTCGCGTCCCTGGAAGGCCGCCGTGCACGGGGGCTGGGAAGGGAGGGCCGGGAGGACAAGCTCGACCTGAGGCTCCCCACCTCCGTGCCGGTCGACCTCGACATCAGCTTCGGCGCCGGCCATGCCGAGTTGGACCTCACGGGCGTACCCTTGGAGCGGATGGAAATGAGCACGGGCGCCTCCGAGTCCGTGGTGCGCATCGACGAACCCAATCCAATGCTCATGGAGTCGGCGGTGTTCGAAGTCGGCGCCGCCGATTTTAGGATTTCGGGCCTCGGCAACCTCAACGCGGAGCGGGTCGCGGTGAGGGCCGGGGTGGGAGCGGTTACGCTCGACTTGCAGGGATCGTGGCAGACCGAAGCCCGCTTGGTCGTCGACATGGGACTCGGCGCCTTGATGCTGCGCGTCCCCGAGTCGCTCGGCGTGCGCGTGCGCCGCGACGCTCCCCGTTTCCTGGCCTCGTTCGACCTGGACGGCATGGTCAAGCGCGACGACGGGCACTACTCGCTGAACTGGGACGACGCGGACCACAAGCTGGACATCGAGATCACCGCGGCCCTCGGCAGCGTCGATCTGCGATGGGTGCCCTAGCGCGCAACCGCGAGCCGGGCGTGGCGCGGCCCTGCTGCGCAAGTTCGGCCGCGGCAGGACGGATGCCGGATCGAGCGCGACGGATGCCGACCGGAGCGCGATGGATGTCTCGACCGACCGCCGAACCGGGACAAAGCCATGACGTTATATTGATTGCGTCGTGGTTGCCGGCACGCCCGGCGGCTCCCGTCGGTTAGCCGAGAGGAACGATGATCGGGACCCTGTTGACATTCTTGGCCGTGGGCATCGTGAGCATCATGGCCGTCTGGATCGTCCTCCAGGTCGTGGGCGCGTTGCTAGGCCTGACCGGCGTCATCGCCAGCTTCCTTCTCCTCAAGGTGGCCCCCGTCATGCTGGTCGTCTGGATCGTCCTCAAAGTGCTGGCCAAGGTCAGAAGGGGCACGCTCTCGGCGGCCGACCGCCAATGGCTGGAGGGGGACTAGGGGGCGGTTGCTCCTAGAGCGACCGCTACGGCGCCCTCGGCGCCAGTTGGTCGAGGGCGGCCAGCAAGCGGCCGGCGATCTCTTGCAGGGCGTCTCCCGCCTGGGAGTCGGGCGCCGACAAGACCGTCGGCATTCCCCTGTCGCCCGCCTCGCGGACGGCTAGGTCAAGCGGAATTCGGCCCAGGAACGGGATCGACAGCTCGCGGGCCAGCGCCTCCCCTCCCCCGCGCCCGAACAGGTCCACCACTTCCTCGGAGCCGGGCAGCTGGAAGCCGCACATGTTCTCGACCACGCCCAGCACGCGCGTGTTGACGCGCTCGAACATCCTGACGCCGCGCAGCACGTCGCCGGTCGCCACCTTCTGCGGCGTCGTCACCATGACGGCGCCGTCCAGCTCCACGGTCTGAACCAAGGAGAGCTGGGCGTCTCCCGTGCCCGGCGGCATGTCCACCACCAGCAAGTCCAGGGGCCCCCAGGAGACTTGCTCCATGAACTGCTTGAGCACGCCGGAGATCAGCGGGCCGCGCATGATGGCGGGCTGCTCGCGCTTCAGCAGGAAGCCCAGGCTCATCAAGCGCACGCCGTGCTTGTCCAGCGGCGCGATCATCTCGGATCCCTTCGCTCCGGTCACCGAAGGCCGGCGCTCCTCGCCGAACATGACGGGGATGTTGGGCCCGTAGATGTCCGCATCCAGCAACCCCGCCACGAGGCCCCGCTGAGCCGCGGCCACGGCCAGATTCGTCGCCACCATCGACTTCCCCACCCCGCCCTTGCCCGAACTCACCGCCACGATCCGCTTGACCCCGGGCAGGATGCCGGGTTGCGGCACGGGCGCGGGGACGGATCCCGGCGCCAGTCCCTGCTTCCGGGCGGGCGCCTTCGGCGACGATGCTGCTGCAGCAGGCGTCTGCGGCAACTCCACGTCCACCTTGGCCCGCACGATCCCTTCGACGGCCTCCGCAGCCGCGCGCGCTTGCCGCACGATGGCGCCCGGATCGCCCTGGCGCAGCGCAAACGCGAAACGCACCTGGCCGTCAGAATCCACGGCGACGTTCGAGACCTGCCCGCCGGACACCACATCCTGCTGGGTGGCGGGGTTGATCACGGCCGCCAAGGCTCGCCGGACGGCGTCCGCCAGCTCGGATTCGTTGGGGGAGGCGGTTGGTTCGGCAACGTTCATGCGGGGAGACTCCGGTGGTGATTCGCATCGCGCCCGCACCGTTACCTGCCCAGCATAGGCAAGACAGCCCGAAAAGCTACCGGGGGCGCCGCCGAGCGTCAAACGCGGCGGCGCATCGTTAACTTTGTGCGCCCCTAACCCGAAACCGCCTTTTGCCGGAGAAAGCCGCGATGGCAGGAAACTTCCGCGTCCCCGAACCCTTCAACGAACCCGTCTTCGACTACGCGCCGGGAAGCCCGGAACGGGCGGAACTCAAGGCCGAGCTGGAGCGCATGTCCGGCGAGGAAGTGGACATTCCGGCGATCATCGGAGGCCAGGAAGTTCGCTCCGGCAACATCCAGCCCGTCTGCGCGCCGCACGATCTGTCGCTTCGCCTCGGCGTCTGGCACTGCGCAGGGACCGAAGAGGCGCGCCGAGCCGTCGAGGGAAGCCGGGAGGCCCGGCGCGAATGGGCTTCGTGGCCTTGGGAGGATCGGGTCGCGGTCTTTCTTCGGGCGGCGGAGATGCTGTCGTCGTCGTGGCGGTCCAGGCTGAACGCGGCCACGATGCTGGGCCAGAGCAAGAACGCCTTTCAGAGCGAAATCGACGCGGCCTGCGAGACCGTCGACTTCTACCGCTACGGCGCGGCCTTCCTGGAGGAGGTCCTCGAGCAGCAGCCGCATTCGAGCGACGGCGTGTGGAACCGCACCGACCACCGGCCGCTCGAGGGATTCGTGTACGCGGTCAGTCCGTTCAACTTCACCGCGATCGGCGCCAACTTGGCGGGGATGCCCGCCTTGGCGGGTTGCGGAGTCCTGTGGAAGCCCTCCAAGCACGCCGTCCTGTCCGGGTACCACACCTACAAGCTGCTGGAGGAAGCCGGACTGCCTCCGGGCGTGATCGACTTCGTGCCGGGCGACCCGCGCGAGATCACCGATGCGGCCTTGGGGCATCCCGAGTTCGGCGGGCTTGCCTTCACGGGTTCGACCGAGGTCTTCCGATCTCTGTGGACGACGGTGGGCAGAAACATCGCGCGATACCGATCCTACCCCCGGCTCGTGGGCGAGACCGGCGGCAAGAACTTCATCGTCGCGCACGAGTCCGCCGGCTTGGACGCGCTGCGGACGGCGATCGTGCGTGGAGCGTTCGAGTACCAGGGGCAGAAGTGCTCGGCCGCCTCGCGCGTCTACGTGCCCAAGTCGTTGTGGCGCCGCCTGAAGGATTCGCTCGTTGCGGAGACCGAAGGGCTCGCCATGGGCGATCCGGCCGACTTTCGCAACTTCGTCAACGCGGTCATCGACAGGGGAGCGTTCGACAAGATTCGCGGCTACGTCGCTCGGGCCGAGGCGGGAGACGGGGCCAGAGTCGTCGCCGGGGGCACGTGCACGTGTTCGGGAAGCCGTGCCGCGGATCGGACCGACGCCCCGGCGTGCACGTGTACGGGCAAGGAGGGCTTCTTCATTCGCCCGACCATCGTCGAAGCCGACGACCCTGGTTGCGAGTCCATGTGCGACGAGATCTTCGGGCCGGTCGTGACCGTCCACGCCTACCCCGACGGCAAGTGGAGCGAGACGCTCGCCTTGGCGGACTCCACGTCGCCGTACGGCTTGACGGGCGCGGTCTTCGCCCGCGACCGGAGCGCCGTTCAAGAGGCCATGGCGACGCTGCGGTATGCGGCGGGCAACTTCTACGTCAACGACAAGCCGACGGGGGCGGTCGTGGGACAACAGCCTTTCGGCGGCGGACGGGCGTCGGGCACCAACGACAAGGCGGGCTCGATCCTGAGCGTGCTCAAGTGGCTCACGCCGCGCACGCTCAAGGAAAACCTGAATCCGCCCCGAGACTTCCGCTATCCGTTCATGGCGGAGGAATAGACTTTCGGCGAGCCGCCCAGCGCGGCCTCGGAAGGCTGGCGCTCGATCAGTCCCCCGCCAAGGAAAGCGCCCGGGCAAAGTCCGCCTTCAAGTCCTCCACGTCTTCCAGGCCGACGGAAATGCGCACGAAGCCGTCGGGGATGCCCGCGGCCTCGCGTTCGGCGAGAGTCAGGCCGGCGTGGGACGTGTAGCGCGGTTGCGACACGAGCGTCTCGACGCCGCCCAGCGACGGCGCCGGAGCCGCGAGCTCCAGGCCGGAGCAGAACTTGTCCGCCGCACGCCCTCCGCCTTCCAGGATCACGGAGACCATGCCGCCGCAACCCGTCAGCAATCGGCGCGCGACCGCATGGTCGGGATGCGACGGCAACCCGGGATGAATGGCGGCCCGTACGCCCTCCGCCTCCGCCAGCCACTGCGCGAGTTCATGGGCCGAGCGGTTGTGGCGCTCCATTCGCGCAGGCAGGGTTCGCAACCCCCGGTCGAGCAACCAAGCCGCCTCGGGGTCGATGGACGGGCCGTACAGCTTCATCATCTTGGCCACGCCCGCGACGAGGTCGCGGCTGCCGGCGACCGTGCCCGCGATCAGGTCGGAGTGGCCGCCCAAGTACTTCGTCGCCGAATGGAGAACCGCATCCACGCCGTGCTCGGCGGCGCGGAAGTTGACGGGCGTGGCGAACGTGACGTCGGCGGCCAAGATCGCCCCAGCCCGGTCGGCGGCGCGGCGGGCGGGCTCGACGTCGAAGACTCGCAAGGCGGGATTCGTGGGCAGCTCGACGTAGACGACCTTCGTGCGGTCGGTGACGGCGGCGTCCCAAGAGGCGGGATCGATCGGGTCCACGAACGTGGTCGTCACGCCGCGCCGCGGAAGTTCGTGGGCGAGCAAGGTGTGAGTCGCGCCGTAGATGTAGCGGCTCGACACGATGTGGTCCCCCGCCTCCGTCGCGGCCAGCAGCGTCATGGAGATGGCGGCCATGCCGCTCGCCAGCGCCAACGCGGCCTCGGCGCCCTCCAACGCGGCGAGCTTTGCCCCCAGGGAAGCTTGGCTGGGGTTGTTGCCGTAGCGCGTGTAGAGCAACTCGCCGCCGTCGGCCGGGGAGGACCAATGAAAGGTGGAACTCCGCACGAGAGGCGCCACCACCGGCGCACCCGGCCTGCGCTCCGCCGGACCCGCATGTATCGCCACAGTCGCCGGGCCGAGCCGCTTCCCGCCCGTCTCCGTCTCCTGCCCTTCCTGCCTCGCCATCGCCGCCTCCGGTTGCGTGATTGCCGCCCGCCCGTAATCTACCCAGGCCGCTCTGGAGCCCACCCGGTCCTCGACCGCGCTCGACCCGTTCCACCGACATGCCCTACGTCTCGACGCGGTCTTGGCGCTTGGCGCCCCCCGGACCGCGCGGGGGTCAGGTCGGCGGCTCTGGTCGAAGCCTCTCCCGCAGGGCTATCGTTGAGGCGTCCAGGTTCCGGCATGCCGGGGGAGAACGCGAGACGCAGATCGAACAAATCGACATCAAGAACTACCGCCTGTTCAAGAGGGTCACCCTGTCCGACCTCCGTCCGCTTGTTGTCGTTGTCGGGGCGAACGGCGCCGGAAAGAGCACGTTGTTCGACGTGTTCTCCTTCCTCAAGGACGCACTGACCCAAAACGTCGCGTCGGCCGTGGCCAAGCGGGGCGGCTTTCGTAGCCTCGTCAGCCGTGGCCACAATGGCCCCATCGAGATCACCATCAAGTTTCGCGAGAGCGGCGGACG
This sequence comes from Longimicrobiales bacterium, assembly GCA_958295645.1. Taxonomy (GTDB): domain Bacteria; phylum Gemmatimonadota; class Gemmatimonadetes; order Longimicrobiales; family Gaopeijiaceae. The sequence continues at coordinate 878,123 of OY282361.1, read as the reverse complement.
CTTGGCGACGTACATGCTTCGCGTCGGGCTCGACGGCGCGACAACTCGGCCGGTCGTCGAACGAGAGCTTCTCCGCTATAGGCGCGGCCAGTACGGCAAGCCATGGCATTTCTTGGACTTCAGCCGGGGATCCGGGAATGCAATTACCAATGAGGCCGCGTACGGCCAAGCCGATGCCAAAGAGCAACGGGAGGAGTACAAGCTCGAGAGCCCGGACGTCTTGGCGATCAAAGGGTTGGGCCAGTTCGAGAAGTTTCGCGTCGTGGCGGAGTTTAGGAGTTTGATCGAGAATTGGCATATTTCGGATTTCCACATCTCGGAAGCGCGCCCAAGCGCCGAAGCCGGTTTCGCTGAGCACCTTTCGACCCGTGGAGACAACGTGGCCCAAGTGGCCCAATATCTTTATGAACAGCATTCGGACCGCTTCGATCTAGTTCTTAAGTCCATGCGAGATCGCGTTCCCGGCATTCGAGATGTGAAGGCAAAGTCGACCGACGACGGACGTTTGGTGCTGCAGTTTCGTGACGGCACGTTTCAAGACCCCTTCATTGCGCGTTACGTCTCGGACGGAACCATTAAGATGTTCGCATATCTGATATTGCTCAACGATCCCAAGCCGCACCCCTTGTTGGCGATCGAAGAACCAGAGAACCAGTTGTATCCCGATTTGCTGCACGAGCTGTCCGAGGAGTTTCGCAACTATGCTAGGCGGGGCGGCCAAGTGTTCGCGTCCACGCATTCGCCCGACTTCGTCAACGGCGTCAAGCTTGACGAAGTGTTCTGGCTGGTCAAGGAGGATGGTTTTTCTACGGCGTATCGTGCTTCCAAGCACGAATTGCTTGTGAAGTTGTTGAGGGAAGGAGATTCGCTTGGAGCATTGTGGAAGCAGGGATTTCTGGGCAAGACGGCACCGTGACGAGTCGCATCGTCTTCTTGCTCGAAGAGAAGGGAGCGCGTCGCATGGGCGCACTTGTGGAACCGCAAGACAGTCGCTCGCCGAGCTTTCGACAGTTCTTCGAGAGTCTGACGAATCTGTACAGGAGCGGCGAACGCCGACCCGAGGCCGCTAGCTAGCGCTCTACCGCGATCGGTCGCGAATCAGAGTGCTTAGCGCAGTGGTCTCGCCGCCGGGACCGCAGTAGACCAGCCGGCGCCGGGCGAGGGACAGCACCGCCTCCTCTCCGCGCCGACCCAGTAGCGCCGCCGCGTCGCCGGGCGCAAGTCGGCCGCGCGATTCGACGGCGGCCCACGCGGCCTGTTCGTCGGAGGAGACGGTGCCCAAGAGGCGGAAGCGGTTGCCGCAGACGTCGCATACGGCGGCTAGGCGATGTCGGTCCAGAACCTCCGATATGGAATGGGCGCGCACGTCGTCCAGCACGCGAAAGAGGAAGTAGGAGCCGCGCGGGGCTTCGGGATCGAGATGCCGGAGCAGGAGCTTGGCGACCACTTCGTCGGCGCAGCTGAAGTCCAGGACGCTGACTCGACTGAAGTCGACCACGGTCACTGCCGGCCGACGGACTCCGGCCAGCCTCGTCTCGATGGCGCCTCGAACCGCGCGGCCGGTGGGGCGAGTCACCAGATTGGCGCCGACCGGGGTCGCCGCTTCGCGCGCTATTTCGCCGAGGTCGATGTGGATCCGGCGGACGGGGTCAGTCATCCGCGCTCGGGTAGCATGATGTTGATCTGGGCGCCCGGAAACGCAGCAAGGCCGTCCCTCATCGGCGGTGATTCCGTCCACTCGGGCGCGTCGGCGATCTGCGCGGTTCCGCTGCGTATCGAGACGAGGCCGTTCCATCGCCGGACCTGCTTTCGGATCTGCTGCAAGCCCTGTCCTCGCCCGGTGTCCGGAAAGCGCGTGAATCCATGCAGGAACGCGGCCTCCAGCGCCTTGGCATCCCCCCACATGTCCCCGAAACGAGCCGCGTGGCCGTCCGCCAACGACGCCCGAAATCCCCTTCCCACGTCGGAGACCGCGATGACCACGACGCGCCTGCCCAAGCGCTTGGTCCAGTTGTAGGACTGGGCCGCCACCCACCCCCGGCCGTCGGCGTGCTCGGTGATGTTCTGGCAGACCTCGGACAGAATGACGGAGAACTTGACCACGGCGGCCGCAGGATACCGCAGCGACAGCAAGATGGCGCCGGCGCGGCGCTGGACGCGATCCACCACAGCGTGCACGTCGGTGTTGGTGGCGACCGGCGTCACCTCCAGCAACACGTCGGAGGCGCGGGAGGCAGGCCGGGCCGGGACGCGCGGAACGCCGGCGAACACGACCGCGGCCTCGCGCATGAAGCCCATGCGGCTCAGGTAGCTGGTCACCTCCGCGTCCTCGGGAAGCGAGATGCGAGGTTGCGTCCCGCTGCGGCGGGCCGACGTGGTTCCGGCGGCGAGCAGCGCCGTCATTCCGTTCGGGTCCACCCAACGGAGGCGGCGCGCGTCGAAGAGAACCGGGTCGGCCGCCGCGTCCGCCAGCGCTTGGTACAGCGACTCGACGTTGCGGTAGTCGAGCGACGCGGGAACGTCGAGCACTCTCACGGGCGGACTTCCCGTGGCGGAGCCGGCTCGGCGGCGGGTGGCGGGCCGTCGGCGACCCAAGCGGCGGAGGCGTCGAGACGCGGCGGACGGGTGGCCCCCGGCCGACGACGAGCCAATGCGGCGCGGAATGCGAGGGCGCCGCTGCAATCCAGGTTGGCGGCGGCCACGGCGTTGGCATCGGCGGCCGCGTGGGACGGCGGCGCGCCGTCGAGCAGCCGGGCGAAGAAGGCGGCTCCCCAGGCGTCTCCGCATCCGGTGGGGTCGCCGTCCTGGCAACTCCGTGCGGGCGGGACGCGGGTCGTCTCGGGCGTCGCTATCCCATCCGGCGCCTGGACAAGATCCGCGCCGCCCGGGCCTCGCGTGACCGCAAGCAACTTGGCGCGGCCCCGCATGGCGTGCGCCGCAGCCGACACGCCGGAGCCGGAACTGGACTGGAACAGCGCGAATTCGTCCTCGTTCATCTGCACGAAGTCGAAGCAGGCCGCGAAGTCCGCGGCCTCGGGCAGCGCTCGGGGCGAACGACGGCCGTCGCTTTCGACGCCCAGGAAGAGCGAATGGAGGTCGGCGTAGACGGGGCCCGCGGCAACTCGGCGCAGGCGGCGCGCCGCCTCCAGGTCCAGCTCCATCCCGGAAATGAAGTTCACGTAGAGGGCGTCCAGCGGCGGCAGGAGCCGCGCGATCTCCTCTCCCGACCACCCGGGCACTCCCCCGTGCAACCGCTCGGTCCGCCGACCGGACGAGGAGTAGCGCAGCTCGACTTGGTTGTTGCGTTCGCCCATCACCCGAATCCGGCTCAGGTCGGCGGAGCAGGACAACGTCCGCAGGCAACGCCTTCCCGGCTCGGCCAAGTCCGCGCCCAGCTTGACCAGCGGAACGATCGTCCAGCCGGGCGGGAGCACGTGATCGAAGGCGGCGAGCGAATAGGCGATGCCGCCCCAGAGTCCGGGCGCCAGCGCGTGCCCCGGGCGGTCGACGGTGTCCAGAACGAGCGTGCCCAGGACCCCGAGCCGCTTGGGAGGCGCGGGACCGACAGGCCGCTTCGGAGGTGCGGGACATGCGGGCCGCTCGGTGGGCGCGAGACTGGCAGGCCGCTCGAGAGGCGCGGGACATGCGGGCCGCTCGGCGGGCGCGGCGGCGGCTTCGCGGGTCACCGTTCGTCGTCCAGCTGCAGAACCGCCATGAACGCCTCTTGGGGGATTTCGATGGACCCGACCTGCTTCATCCGCTTCTTTCCCTCCTTCTGGCGCTCCAGGAGCTTGCGCTTGCGGGTGATGTCGCCGCCGTAGCATTTCGCGGTGACGTTCTTGCGCAGGGGCCGCACGGTCTCGCGGGCGATCACTTGGCCGCCGATGGCCGCTTGCAGCGCCACTTCGAACTGCTGGCGCGGGATCAGCTCCTTGAGCTTGCGCACCAACGACCGCCCATGCTGATACGCGTTGTCGCGGTGAAGGATCACCGAGAAGGCGTCCACCGGATCGCCGTTGACGAGCACGTCCAGGCGAACCAGCTTGCCGGGCCTGTGCTCGTGGAACTCGTAGTCGAGGGCCGCGTATCCCCTGGTGCCGCCCTTCAGCCGGTCGTAGAAGTCCAGCACGATCTCGGCAAGCGGCAGCTCGTAGTCCATTTCGACGCGCTGCGGGTCCAGGTACTTCATCCCCCGAAACACGCCCCGGCGGTCGTGGCAGAGCTTCTGCACGTTCCCGATGTACTGGGCGGGGGCCACGATGCGGGCGCTCACGACCGGTTCGGCTATGGACTCGACCTTCGCCCGGTCCGGCAGATTGGCCGGGTTGTCCACCGTGATCTCCTCCCCGTCCGTCACGGCGACGCGGTACTCCACGTTGGGCACGGTCGTCACCAGCTTGACGCCGAACTCCCGGTCCAGCCGCTCCTGCACGATCTCCAAGTGGAGCAGGCCCAGGAACCCGCAACGAAAGCCGAAGCCCAGCGCGTTGGACTTCTCGGGCTCGAAGCGCAGCGCCGCGTCGTTGAGCTGAAGCCGGCCCAGCGCCTCCCGCAGCTCCTGATAGCCGTCGGACTCGGCCGGGTAGAGCCCCGCGAAGACCATGGGCCGCGGCTCCTGGTAGCCCGGCAGCAGATCGGCAGCGGGTGCGGAGGCGTCCAGCACCGTGTCGCCCACCCGCGTGTCCGAGACGGCCTTGACGGCGGCCACCACGTAGCCGACCTCGCCGGGACCCAGGCTCTCGCAGGGGACGCGCGCCAGCCGTTGGCGGCCGACCTCGGTGACCTCGTACCGGGTCTGGACGGTCCCGAACGTGATCGACATGCCGGCGCGAACCACCCCGTCCACCACGCGGACGCTGGGAACCGCGCCCAGGTACTGGTCGTAGAAGGAATCGAAGATGAGGGCTCGAAGCGGGGCCGCGGCGTCGCCCGCGGGCGGCGGGACGCGCTCCACCACGGCTTCCAGGACTGCGTCGACGCCGCGGCCGTCCTTGGCGCTGGCCAGCAGCACCGAGGCCGGATCGATTCCCATGAGTTCCGCGATCTCGTCTCGGCGACGGCCGGGTTCGGCGCCGGGAAGGTCGATCTTGTTGATCACGGGGACGATCTCGAGGTCCGCGTCCAGGGCCAGGAACAGGTTGGACAGCGTCTGGGCCTGCACCCCTTGAGTCGCGTCCACGACCAGCAACGCCCCCTCGCAGGCCGCCAGCGAACGCGAGACCTCGTAGGAGAAGTCCACGTGCCCGGGCGTGTCGATCAGGTTGAGCGCGTACGTCGCGCCGCCATGCGCGCGGTACGACATGCAGACGGCGTGCAACTTGATGGTGATGCCTCGCTCCCGCTCGAGTTCGTTGGAGTCGAGGACTTGGTCCCTCATCTGCCGCTCGTCCAGCGTGCCTGTGGCTTCCAAGAGCCGGTCGGCGAGCGTCGATTTGCCGTGATCGACGTGGGCGATTATGCAGAAGTTGCGGATGAAGTCGGTCTGCACCGAGACGTGGCCGGAAGGAAACCGTTCGCGATCGGCACGAAGTTGGCGATCAGCACGAAACGCAGTTGTGATTGTTGGACGCGCCCAGCCGCTCGAGAAGCGCGACGGTGGCCGGGAAGGGCTGGATGCGTTGCACCGGGCCGTTGGCCATGTCGGCCGTGGTGCGGCCCTCCCGGCTCACGTGAGTGATGTCGGCGCCCTGCGAGACCAAGTAGAGGATGAGCGCGTCGTCCCCTCTCGCGGCGGCGTGGTGAAGCGGACTGTAGCCGTCGTGGTCGCGGGCGTCGACGTCGGCGCCGAGTTCCTCGACCAAGTAGCGCACCGCGGGGATCCAACCGTCCGGCACGTGGCGGTGGGCGTTGCCGGCGAAGCCCTGTCCGTACCCCACGCCCGAGGCGGCGTGGATGGGATGGACGGCCGGGCCGTTCAGGGGGACGGGCGGCAACCCGGAATGGTCCTCCTGCGCTCTGGAGTCCCGTCCGTACCGGCGGCGGGGAACCATGCGGGTGGGGATGCCGGGGTCGGCGCCGTGGGCCACGAGCAAGCGCATCGCCTCCACGTCCAAGGCGTAGGCGGCTCGCCAGAAGGGCGTCGCCCCGGTGAGATCGACCTGCAACAGGTCGAAGTTGAACGAAACGAACCAGAGGTGCCGCTCCAGGCGGGCGTTGGCGTCGGCGCCCGCGTCCAGCAACTTCTGCATCACCTCGAGATACGTGTGCTCCTGCTGCATGTACGCGTGCTGTTGGGGATAGCGCGACTTGGGCGCCCAGTACGTGTTGACGGCGGCGAAGAGGGGGGTCGTGCCGGCGTGGCTGGCGAGATTGGGATCCGCCCCCCTGTCCAGGAGCGATGTCGCCAAGTCGAAGCGGCCGTTGACGACGGCCATGAGCAGCGGACTCGTCCCGTCTCCGCCGCTCGCTTGGTCGATGCCGGCCCCGCCGTCCAGGAGCGCCACGGCGGCCTCGGCGTGCCCTTCGCGAACGGCGTGCAGAAGCGCGGTGAAGCCGCCATGGCCGCCCACGAGTTCTCCGTAGGACAAGGGCTCCGGCTCTTCGATCATCCGGGTCTCGCCTTCCAGGCGCGAGGCGGCCTCGGCCAGCTCCCGGGCCTGCGCCTGCTGTTGGCGCCGTGCGCGCGCCGCCTCCAGGTCCCACGGCCGACCCTGCTTGATCGCCTCGTTGCGTTGCGCGCGCTCGATCCTGTCGGCCACGGCCCTCGCGGCCACGTCCACGACCCTCGTCCGAATCGAGGGGTCGGCTCCCGCCTCCAGCAATGTCCGAATCGCTTTCGTCCGCCCGGCCGACGCTGCGAACATGAGCGGCGTCTGCCCCCACGCTTGCTCCGGGGCGTTCACGGCGGCTCCGGCGGCCAGCAAGGCAGTCACCGCACGTTCGTTCCCCGAGGCGGCCGCCAAGTGAAGCGGGCGTGCTCCGCCGGCGCCCTCCGCCTCTGCCTCCGGATCCGCCCCCGCCTGCAAGAGCTCTTCCACGACCTCGCCGGCGCCGGTCTCGGCGGCCATGTGGAGCGGCGTGTAGCTGCCGATCCGCGTGCCCGCGGCCACGTCGGCGCCCGCGTCCAGCAGAACCCGGACCAAGGACGGGTCGTCGTTGCGCGCGGCCCAGTGGAGCGCCGTCATTCCGTCGCCTTGGGGCGCATCGACATCCGCGCCGGCAGCGAGGAGCCGGGCGACGGCCTCCGCGTCTCCTCTCATCGCGGCGTCCGCGACGGGGCTAGGGCGCAGGGCCGCCAAGCGAGCGCTCATCGCGGCCGGGGCCGGGGTTGCGATCCCTTCCGCCTCGTGCCGAACCGGCGGCGGCTCCTGCGAGGCCGTCGCGAGTCCAGCCAAGGGCGCGAAGAAGGCCGCCCGGAACGCGGGACGAAGAGACCTCGGGCGCGGGCGGGCGAGCCGGGGGCGGAGGCGCGAGCGGAGGAGGCCGAACACTGCGGGCGCCGGCGGCCTAGAGCGCCAAGGGGAATGCGCCGGCGCTGTTTCCGAAGCGTTCCATGTCGTCCATGCCGAGCGCGTGTCCCACCGACAGCATCACGTTGGCCATGGGCGTCCCCGGATGCGCGCGCAGATGCAGGCCCCCGTCCAGCCTGCCGTTGGCGCCGCCGGCGAGGAACAGCGGGCAGCGCTTGTGGTTGTGGACGTTGGGGTCTCCCATCGGCGATCCGTAGACCACCAGCGTCTTGTCCAGCAGGTGCGTCTCCCCCTCCATCGTGGACTGGAGGCGCTCCAGGAAGTACGGCAGCATGCCGACGTGGTACCGGTTGATCTGCGCGAAGTCGGAGATGTTGTCTTCGTTGCCGCCGTGGTGGGACGCAGGATGGAAGGGCTTGTCCACGCCGCTCTCGGGGTACACGCGAGCCGAGGAATCGCGTCCCATCTTGAAGGAGAAGACGCGGGTGACGTCGGCGGCGAAGGCGAGGGCCTGCAGGTCGAACATGAGCTTGACGTGTTCTTCGAAGGAGTCGGGCACGCCGGCCGGAGCCTCCGGCAACTGGCGCTCCTCGCCGCTCGTGTTGCGGGCCTCGACGCGCTGGATGCGGCGTTCGAGCTCGCGCACGTTCTCGAGGTACTGATCCAAGCGGGCCACGTCGGCGGCGCCGAGATTCCTGCGCAGCTCCCCGACCCGGCGAGCGATGAAGTCCAGCACGCTGCGGTTGGCTCGGCGGCGTGCCGCGCGCTCCTGGGAGCTGCCGCCTGCGCCGAACAACTGGTCGAAGGCGACGCGCGGGTCGCGAACCATCGGGAGGGGCTCGGTCGGCGAGGCCCAGCTGATCGTGTCCGTGTACACGCAGGCGTAGCCGTATGCGCAACCTCCGGACTGGTCCACGTTCTCGATGCAGAGCTGCATGGACGGCAGCGGGGTGTCGCGCCCGAAGCGCTGCGCGTACGCCTGGTCCAGGGAGGTGCCGACGAAGATGTCCGATCCTTCGGTCTGCCTCGGATGCGCCTGGGTGAGGAACGTCGCGCTGGACCGGAAGTGGTCTCCGCCGATCTCCTTCGGCTTCTTGGCCTCGGCGGGCTCGACGTCGGTGTCGCTGACGATGGTCAGATAGTCGCGGAAGGGCTCGAGCGGGCTCAGGGCGCCCGGCGCCAAGTCGAAGTCGCGACCCGTCTGCGACGGCGACCAGTAGTTCCGCGACGCCCCCCATTCGTTGCTTCCCGCCGCGCCGTGAACCATCTCGATGGCGACCAGCCGGGTCGGGTCCTCCGGGCGCGCGGCCGCCCGGATTCCCGCCGGGATCATGGCGTCCAGGAAGGGCAACGAGACGGCGGCCCCTGCCCCGCGGAGGAACGTCCGCCTGGGAACCGCCTTCCCCGTGATGAAGTGCATCGCAGTCGCTTTCTTCAGAAGGGTTCTCTGTCCGGGGATGCGCCCGCGGCCGCCTCGGCCCGGGCCAAGCGGAACGGATCGCTGCGCGCCACCTCCCGCACGAACGCGGAGAGCCGGTAGTCGTCGTCCGCCGCCGCCCTCGCGACGCGCCGCACCACGGGCATGTCGTAGTACTCGACCCTGCGGCCCAGCGCGTAGGCCAGCAGGTTCTCGGCGAACGACCTCGCCAGCGACTCCTTGCGCCCCAACAGCGCCGTTCTCAGGTCCTCCGGGCCCTCGATCGGCGAGCCGTCGTAGAGTTCGCCCGTCGTCTCCACCAAGTTCCCGCGGTCGCGAATGCGCCAGGCGCCGGTCACGTCGAAGTTCTCCAAGGCCAGGCCGACGGGGTCGATCACGCGGTGGCAGGAACTGCAGGCCGGGTTGGAACGGTGCGCCTCCAACTTCTCGCGCACGGTGAGGAAGCGGCCTGCGTCGGCGTCGGCGGTCGCGTCGAGGTCGGGCACGTCGGCAGGCGGCGGGGGCGGGGGCGTGCCCAGCAGCACTTCCATGACCCACTTGCCTCGCAGCACGGGCGACGTGCGGTTGGCATGGGACGTAAGCGTGAGGATGCTGCCGTGCCCCAGGAGGCCGCGCCGTTCGGAGCGCACATAGCGCACCTTGCGGAAATGCGGGCCGGCCACGCCGGGAATCCCGTAGTGGCGGGCGAGGCGCTCGTTCATGTAGGAGTAGTCGGCCGAGAGGAGGTCCCAGAGGGTGCCGCCCTCGGCGACGAGCCCGTGGAAGAACATCTCGGTCTCGCGGCGCATGTCCGACGCCAGTTGCGCGTGGAAGTCGGGGAAGCGGAGCGCGTCGGGATGGACCTTGTCCAGGTCCTGAAGGCGCAGCCACTGCGACGCGAACCGCGAGCCGAGAGCCTCGGCCCTCGGATCCGCGAGCATCCTGTCCAACTGCTCTTCGAAGAGGCCGGGTTCGGCCAGACGGCCGGCGGAGGCGACCCCGGCCAACTCGGCGTCGGGCGGGCGTCCCCAAAGGAAGAAGGAGAGCCGGGAGGCCAGCGCCGGGCCCCCGATCTCGTAGACGTCCCCTGGCCGCACGCCGGGCGGTTGCGGTTCGAAGCGGAAGATGAAGTCCGGGCTCGCGAGCACGCCCTGCAGGATCGTGCGCACGCCGACCGCGAATCCTCCTTCGGCCGCGCCTTGCTCGAACAGCTCCATCAAGTCGTCGACTTCGGAGGAGGCGACGGGGCGGCGAAACGCGCGGATCGCCAGGTCTTTCGCGACGCGGCGGGCGCAGGCGAGCTCTTCGGCCGGCTCGGCGGGGCGGCAAACCATCACCCGGCGCGAGGCGGGCGACGGCGTGACGCCCGTCGCGTCGTAGGGGCCGCCGATCGCCATGTCTCGCAGGTGGGCCAGTCCGGTGATGCCGTAGGAGTAACCGATCTTCTTGTCGGCCAGCGACCACTCGTGCGGCGAGACGAGGTCTTCGACCGGCCCGTCGGCCAGCTTCAGGAATGCCGCTGAGACGCGGCGGGGCCCGGCGGCGACGCGCACGGGGCCGGCCTTCAGCTCCATGCCGTTCGGATCCTGGCGGTGCATCCAGCGATCCATCGGAATCAGCGCGACCCGGAGGCCGTCCACCGATATCTCGACATGCTCGTCGAACGGGGCGGTCTGGCCGAAGAAGTTGCCCGTCGACTCGTGCTGGAAGGCCAAGCGGAACAGGTACTCGCCGTCGGCGGGGAAGTTGTGGACCACGGAGATGCCGCCGCGGGTGCCGAAGGGCGCTCCTGGAACGTGGCTGCGCTGCTCGGCGTAGCGAGAGACCTCGTACGTCGTCTCGGACGGCGTGGCCCGGGCGTCGCCCAGCGCGAGCCGGGCGACTTGGCTGGCCGCCCTCATGTAGGCCTCGAGCAACGTGGCCGAGAGGTGCTGGACGTCCGCCACGTTGTCGAAGCCGGCGCTCAGCGTCTCTCCGGGCAGGAAGGCCGAGGCGTCGATCTCGAGCCCCAGCAGGTCCTGCACGGCGCGGGCGTACTCGGCTCGGTTCAGACGCTGGAAGGAGCGGCGGCCGGGGTTCGGGCGGCGAGCGGCGTCCGCATCGATCCCGTCTTCCAGCGCGACCGCCAAGTCCACGAGCACGTCGGGCGCGGGCCTCCGGGCGCCCGGAGGCGGCATCATGCCCGCCCGAAGCTTGCGGATCATCTTCTCGGCCACGGGCGCGTTGGAGGCCGGGTCGGCCGCGTCGAAGTCCTCCAGCGAGAGGTTGCCCAGCAAACGGCGCTCGTTGTGGCAGCGCACGCAGTACTGCTGGACGACCTCGTCGCGCGGGCCCGGGACGGCGGCCGAGCGAATCCGGCCGGTCGCGGCGGAGGCGCTCGCGTTCGCGGGAGACGCCTGGGTCGTTGCCGAAGACGCTTGAGCCATTGCCGCAGAGGCCTGGATCGCCACCGGAGAGGCGCTCGCCGGGCCGGATCCCGCCTCGCCCGCGGCGATGATCAAAGCCAAACCAGCCAGCACGAAGGCTGCGAAAAGAGTTCTCGGCACGCGGACTCGCCTCCCCGGTTGTGGTCTTCGCGGGTTGCGCCTCTACGACAACAACATAGTGCCGCACGTGCTCGGCGGGCCAGTCCCTGCGCAGCGGGAATCGGCGACGGCCCCTGCGAGACGGCGATCGTAGACCCCGCCAAGCCCCCTGCGCGCCGAGAATCGGCGTCCACGGCGAAGACGGCCCCGGCAAGGGAGCCCGGGGACGGCTGTTCCCTTCCCCGCGTTTCTTCCAAATTCAACGGTCATGGCAACCAACGAAACCGTCACCCCCCACCGCGATCGGCGAGCGGATCTGCTCGGCCCCGAGACGCTGGCGCAACTGGGGGGCATCGACATCGTGGCCCGCCAAGTCGTGCAGGGCTTCCTTCTGGGGCTCCATCGGTCGCCGAACCGCGGCTTCTCGGCGGAGTTCGCGGAGTTGCGCGCCTACCGTCCGGGCGACGACCTGCGGACGCTGGACTGGCGAATGTTCGCCCGGTCGGACCGGTTCTACGTCAAGCAGTACGAAGAGGAGACGAATCTGCGCGCGCACCTGCTGCTCGACGTGAGCGAGTCGATGGCCTGGTCGTCCCGCAGGACCTTGCCCTCCAAGCTCTGGTACGCCAAGCACTTGGCCGCGGCCGTCTCGCTGATCTTGATTCGGCAGGGCGACATCGTGGGACTGATGGCGTTCGACGAGCGGATCGTGAGGCAAATCCGCTGCCGCGGCGGCAAGGTGCACTGGCGTCTCCTGCTGAAGCATCTGAATGCGCTGGCGAGCGGCGGGCGCACCAACGCGGAGACCGCGCTTCGGGACGTCGCCATGCGATTGAAGCGAAAGGGCTTGGTCGTCCTGGTGTCGGACCTGCTGGTCGACCCGGCCGGAACGGCCAAGGCGCTGTTCTACCTTCAGCACACGGGGCACGAAGTGATGGTGTTCCACTTGATCGATCCCGGCGAGCGGGACCTGCCCGCCACCGGCCGCACCCGGTTCGTCGATCCCGAGACGGGAGAGGCGCTGGAGGTGTCGGTCGCCGACATGCGCCGCCACTACCGGGAGGCCGTCGAGCAGGCCGTCGCGGAATGGGAAACCAAGCTCGCGGGACGCGGAATCGCGTACTCCACGATCGACACCAGCGCCTCGCTGTCGCACGCGCTTCGCGCCTACCTCTGGAAGCGCCAGCGGCTCCCTTGATCGGATTCCTCGCACCCTGGTTCCTCCTGGCCGGCGGGGCGGTTCTCGTGCCGTTGGCGCTGCACTTCCTTCTGCGCCAGGAAAGCCGGACCTTCTCGTTTCCAGCGATCCGCTACCTGTTGCGGACCGAAAGGGATCACGCTCGCCGCATCCGCTCCGAACAGCTGCTTCTCCTGCTGTTGCGCATCGCGGTCGTGATCGTCGTCGTGCTGCTCGGCGCCCGGCTCCACTTCGCGGGCGAAGGAGGCAGCCACGAACCCACCGCGCTCGCGATCGTGATCGACAACTCGATGAGCGCTTCGGTCGTGGAGGAGGGACGGCGGCGGCTGGAGGCCATCAAGGCGGCGGCCATGGAGAGCGTCGCGAAGGCCGGCCACGACGACGTCGTCTGGGTGTTGCGCGCGGGGACGCCGTGGGTCCCGGCAATCCGGGCAAGCGCCGCCGGCGCAGGCGACGCGGTCGCCGAGACGAGTCCCAGCCACGGGCCGGCCGACTTGCCGAGGACGGTTCGGCGGGCCAGAGAGATCGTCGGCCAGAGCGTGCTGCCCGCGCGCGAGGTCCATCTCCTCACCGACATGCAGGCGTCGGGGCTCGCCGCTGGACTGCCGGGCGCGGACGCGCTGAGCGGCATACCCGTCGTCGTGTTCGCGGCGCCCGGCGGCGACATGCGCAACCGCGGGGTGCGAATGGTCTCGTTCGACGGAGGTCTGCGGCCGCTCGCCGGACGGCGTGCGGAGGTGGCCGTGGCCGTGGCTGGCGGCGAAGCGGAGGATGCGGTGGGGGTGCGGCTGTACGTGGGCGGCAGCGTTCGCGCGGCGGCCTCCGCACCTCCCGGGGCCACGGTTCGTCTGCCGGCCGGACCCTTCGCTGCGGGGCGGGTGGACGGTTACGCCGAGATCGACTCGGACGCGCTGGCGGCCGACGACAGACGCTACTTCGCGTTGCGCGTCCGGGAGGCCACGCCGGTCGGGGTTGCGGGTCCCGCCGGCTTCTTCTTGACGGAAGCGCTGGCGGTCATGGAGGAACACGGCCGCGTCGTGCGCGTGCCCGTCCGGGCGGCGGCCGTGCTGTTCAGCGCGGCGGGCGAAGGACTGGACCAGCGGGAGCCTTCCCAGGCGGTGGTCGTGCTGCCGGCCGGAGACCCGGCCTTGCTGCCGGCCCTCAACCGCAGGCTGGCCGAGGCAGGCGTCCCTTTCTTGTACGAACGGCCGGCGGTCGGCGGCGCCCGCTTGGCGGCCGGCGGATCGTCCGAAGCGGCCGGCGGCCCGCCCGCGGCCCTGGACGATGCCGAAGTGTCCGTCTTCCACCGCATCGCTCCGGCGTCCGCACCCCTCCCGCGGCCCGGATCCGCGTTGCTGTCCCTCTCGACCGGCGACCCCTGGCTGATCGAGGGCCGCGCGGACTCCGGCCCGTTCATGCTCGTCGCCTCGCCCCTGAACCTGGAGGCGACCCGCGTGCCGGTCTCGGCCGCCATGATCCCCTTGCTCGAGTGGATCGTCGACCGTCTGGGCGGGACCGGTTCCGGCTCGACAGTGGAAGCCGGCTCCCCGTTCCCCGTGCCCGCCGGCGCCTCGCGCATTCGGGGGCCGGACGGCGCCGAGCGCGGCGTGGACGAGGGACGACCTTTCCTCGAGACCCGGTTGGCCGGGTTCTACGAAGCGCTGGCCGGCGACAGCGTGATCGACTCCGTTGCGGTCAACGCGCCCGTTGCCGAAATGGACTTGGCGCGGGCCTCGATGGCGGAACTGCGCAGCGCAATTCCGGGCGTGGTCGCGGTGGCGGACGATCTGCCGGGGTGGAGGGACGGCATCTTTCGCGCGCGACGCGGGCCGGAGCCCTGGCGGGCGATGATCGTTCTGCTGCTCGGACTGCTCTTGGCCGAGAGCCTGGTCGCCGCGCCGCGGCGGCTTCGGGGCGGACAGGCGGAGCGGCAAGGGCCAGCCCGTGCCGGCCAGTAGCTCGACTCGCGCGGCAGGCTCGCCGAAAGCCCAGAGGATGTCCGCGTGGTCCGGCCGTCATCCCGCCGCCGCGGCTGCGGCCTCGACGGGGGCGTTCGAAGCGCTGGTTGCGGGAATGCCGCCGCCCGGCCAGCGGCGAACGGTCGGCGGGACGGCGGGCTCGTTGCCCATGGCGCTGGTGGCCGCCTTGTCGGACGGAATGGCGAACCGCCTCTGGGTGGTCGTTGCGCCCGGGCCGGCCGAAGCCGAGGAGCGCTTCGGCGACCTGGAGGTCTTGGCCCCTGGGGCCGCCGTGCACTATCCGCAACGCGAGCTCGCCGCCGAGGACGGCGGCGGCGAGTCGCCCGAGGCGTCCGGCCAGAGAGTGGAGGCGGTGGAGTCCGTGCTGGCCGGCCGGGCGCGCATCCTGGTGGCCACGCGCCGCGCGTTGCAGGAGGTGGCCCGAATCCCAGGCGACTTGGCCGGACTTCGCTTCACCGTCGCCGCCGGAACGCCCGCCGGCCGCGACGCCGTGATCGGGGCCCTCGAAGACCGGGGCTTCCGTCGCGTGCCCACCGTCGAAGAAGTGGGGTGCTACGCCGTGCGCGGCGGGATCGTGGACGTGTTCTCGCTGGGGGCGGCCGGCCCGGCCCGAATCGAGTTCAGCGGCGACGACGTGGAGTCGGTGCGCCTCTTCGACGTACGCGACCAGCTCTCGACCCACGTCGTGCAGAGCGTGGACATCTTGCCGGTCGCCTTCGACGGCGGCGAGGCCAGGGCGCCCAGCGCGCCGGATCGGCTTCGGACGGCCGCAAGACACGACGGCGACCACAGAGCGGTGGGCGAAGGGCCCGCCTCGCTCTTGGACCGCCTGCCGGGCGGCGCCGTCTTGGTCCGCGACGGAGAAGCGGACTGGGCCGGCGAGGCGGAGGCCCTTTGGCGGGAGGCGAGCCGCCGCTTCCAACGGGCCAAGCGCCACGGCAATCCCGCCGTCGCCCCGGCGGAGCTGTTCCTGGAGCCGCGCAGGTTCGCCGAGCGCGCGGCCCGCTTCGCCCGGCTCCACACGACCGAGACGCCGGCGGGCGATGTCGTGTTCTCGGCCCTCCCCCCGCCGCACGTGGATCGCAGCACGCAGGTCCTTCGGAAGTTCCTGGCGACCGCGGCGGGAGCGGGCGCCTCGACCACGATCCTCTGCGAGAACCAAAGCCAGGCGACAAGGATCGAGGAACTCGTGTCGGACCGGCAGGGCGCCCCGTCCGCAGGCTGCACCGTCGTCGCCGGCAGCATCTCCGGAGGGTTTCGCCTGCCCACCGCCTCGCCGCCCGCCAACGTCCTCACCGACCACGAGATATTCCGCCGCCGGCTTCGGCGGCCCTCCACGCGCCGGTTCCGCGGAGCCGCCTCCGTCGAGAGCCTCGCCCAGCTGTCGCCGGGCGACCACGTCGTGCACATGGACCACGGCATCGGCCGCTTTCGAGGCCTGGAACGCTTCGAGATCGGCGGCGAATCGCTCGATGCGCTGGTGATCGTCTACGCCGGCGAGGAGCTGTTGCGCGTGCCCGTCCACGCGCTGGACCAAGTCGAGCGCTGGGTCGCGCCCGACGCCGAAGCGGAGCCGCCGCGCCTCGACCGCATCGGCGGACGGCGCTGGCGGAATCTGAAGCGCAGAACCGAAGAGGCGATCCAGCGGATGACGGCCGAGCTCCTCGACCTGTACGCGCTGCGCAAGTCCAAGCCGGGACACGCGTTCTCGCACGACACGCGCTGGCAACGCGAAATGGAGTCCGCGTTTCCCTACGAGGACACCCCCGACCAGCGGCGCGCGGCGGAAGAGGTCAAGCGCGACATGGAATCCCCCGCAATCATGGACCGCCTCGTCTGCGGGGACGCCGGATACGGGAAGACCGAGGTCGCCGTGCGGGCCGCGTTCAAGGCCGTCCAGGACGGAAAGCAGGTGGCCGTCCTGGCCCCGACCACGGTCTTGGCGGCGCAGCACGCCGGGTCGTTCAAGGAACGCCTGGACACCTACCCCGTGCAGGTCGCCTCGTTGTCGCGCTTCGAAGGGACCGCCAAGCAGCGCGAAGTCCTGGCCGGCTTGCGAGACGGCGCCGTGGACGTGGTCGTGGGCACGCACCGGCTGCTGTCGGGCGACATCGTCTTCAAGGACCTGGGCCTGCTGGTCGTCGACGAGGAACAGCGCCTGGGCGTGCGGCAGAAGGAACGGCTCAAGCAGCTGCGGACGTCGGTGGACGTGCTCACGCTCTCGGCCACCCCGATTCCCCGCACGCTCCATCTCTCGCTGGCCGGCATCCGAGACATGTCGCTGATCCGCACGCCGCCCCGCGACCGCCTCCCCATCGTCACGCGCGTCGTTCCCTGGCACGACCGAGTCGTGGCGGAGGCCTGCGAGCGGGAGATCGACCGCGGCGGCCAAGTGTTCTTCCTCCACAACCGCGTGGAGACCATCGAGACCGCGGCCGAACGCGTGCGCGCCCTCGTGGCCTCGGCCCGCGTGGACGTCGCCCACGGCCAGATGCGCGCGAGCCGGCTCCACCGGACCATGACCGAGTTCGCCGGCGGCCGCACCGACGTGTTGGTGTGCTCGGCGATCATCGAGAACGGTCTGGACGTTTCGAACGCCAACACGCTGATCGTGGACCGGGCGGATCGCTTCGGCCTGTCGCAACTGTATCAGATACGCGGCCGGGTGGGCAGGTCGGATCGGCGCGCCTACTGCTATCTGATCGCCCCGGAACGCATTTCCGAGGAGGCCGCCGGGCGGCTGAGCGTGCTGGAGCACTACACGGAGCTGGGCAGCGGCTATCAGATCGCCCTGCGCGACCTGCAAGCGCGCGGCGCCGGCAACCTGCTGGGCGACGACCAGTCCGGCTTTGCGCACGCGGTGGGAGTCGAGACCTACCTGCGGCTTCTGAACCAAGCCGTCCAGCGAATCCGCAACCAGCCCGGGCGGCGCGACTTTCCCAAGCCCGAGGTCGCCATGGAGCAAGGCGCCTACTTGCCGTCCGACTATGTGGCCGACGAGCGGCAGAAGCTCCATGTTTACCGGCGGTTGGCAGGCGTTTCGGATCGTGGCGATGCGGCCCGGCTGGCCGAGGAGATGGCCGACCGGTTCGGACCTCTTCCCCCTGAAGCGAGGAGACTCGTGGACCAAGCCCTGCTCGCCCAAGCGGGCCGAGACGCCGGAGCAGCCCGCATTCACGTGCACGGACGACGTGCGCGGCTGGACTTCCGGCAGGACGTGGCGCCCAGGATGTCGGCGCTCGCAGATGCGCTGGGCGGCGAAGACGTGAGCGTGGAGGTTCCCCGCCTCGCGCCCCTCTCGGTCGTGCTGGAGAGCGGGACTGAGGAGCGCCTGACGGGAATCGCGGTTGGTGCGCTGGACGCCCTGGGAGGGACCGGCGGCTCCGGCGCGGGCAAGCCCTCGGAACAAGGACGAGCGGACGGAGCTCAGGCGGGCAAGCCCCTCGTCCAACCGCGCAACGGGGGGAGTCGGACTCGGGCGCCGTTGGTCGCTGTGGGTGCCGCGTTGCTGGCGGGCGGTTGCGGCGGGGGTCCCCTGGCCGAAGCGGCCGGACACCGGCTGGACGTGGAGGGGGCGGCGGCCCTCGTGGCGGAGCACAGCACGGTTCCCGCGGACACGCAGGTGGTGCGGGTGGTGGCCGAGTTGTGGGTGGACTACACGTTGCTGGCGACCGAGATGACGTCCGACCCCACGCTGGGCGGCCTCGATGTCGGCGAGGCCATCGAACCGGGGCTCCGCGAACGGATGTTGGAACGTCTCCGCGAGGACGCGCTCGAGGTGGACACGGTCGTCAGCGAGCGGGAAATGGCCGAGCGCTTCGCCGCGGAGTTGCCCGGGGCCCGCGCGACCGCCTCCCAAATCCTGCTGCTCTTCCCGACGGACGCGACGCGGCTGCAGCAGGACAGCGTCTTGGCGGCGGCCAACGCTCTGCGGGCGCGCTTGGCCGAGGGCGAGGACTTCGCGCGCCTGGCCGCGGCCTTCAGCGACGACGCGGGCAATGCGAGGCGCGGCGGGAGTCTGGGCAGCTTCGTGCGGGGGGAGATGCTGGGCCCCGTGGACAGCGCCGTGTTCGGCATGAGCCCCGGCGAGGTGGGCGGCCCCGTCAGGACCCGGCTGGGGTAC
The DNA here is from genome assembly GCA_958295645.1 of Longimicrobiales bacterium. Classification (GTDB taxonomy): domain Bacteria; phylum Gemmatimonadota; class Gemmatimonadetes; order Longimicrobiales; family Gaopeijiaceae. The sequence goes on along the minus strand of OY282361.1, from coordinate 859,472 downwards.
CACTTGCTGAAGCTGGAGCGCATCGACATCCCCGAACTCTCGGAGGTGGCCGACGACTTTCGCGCGCTCATCCGGCTCGAACGCCTCGCAGAGGTGGAGGCGGCCTTCGTGCAGATGCTGGACTCCGCGGCCGGATTGGCCCTCGCGAGCGGCGCGGTGGAGGCCTCCCGCGCACTGGCCCGGTCGCGGCCCTCCCGCCTCGCCCCGCGTGCCGGCGAACGCCCGTTGCTCACATGGAGCGGCGGCGCGTACACGGCTTCCGACTTCGTATTCCTGGCGCGACGTTCGCCGGACGGATTCGCCGAAGGAGTGGCCGGCGCCTCCGACGAAGAGCTTGAGGCGGCTCTCCTCCGGCTCGGCCGCGAGGAACTTCTGTTCGCCGAGGCGCGCGCCCGCGGCCTTTCGCCGAGCGACGCGGAGAGGGACTCGCTGGCCGCCGAGGCGCGCGAGGCCATCCGGGAACGCGCCCGGCGAATCGGGCTCCACGACGACCCGGACCCGGCGGCGGGACCGGCGCCCGGCGCGGCCGATTCGTTGCAGGAGGCGGAAGCGCAGCCGGCCATGCCCGCGGAGCCTGTCGAAGCCCTGCAACGCGAGAGCGGCTCGCTTCCTCAGCCGGCCACGCCGGCCGAGCGGGTCGAAGCCCTGGTCGAAGCCGCCCTTGTGCGCGTGGTCTCGGGCCAGCAGCCGATCGTCCCTCTCGGCAACGTTAGCTTTCTCTTGAGAGCCGGGGGCGCATGGAGCGTCCACGCCCACCGCGTGGCGACAACCACCCGGCGGGTGCGGGCCCTCCAACCCTACTAGCCGCTAGCCGCCGCGCAGGTTCGTTCGCTTTCAGGGGAGTTTTCGCATGTCGTGCAGGCCATTGCGCCAGAACCGCCTCGGAAGCCGCCTCGCCGCGGCCCTCCTGGCCGCTGCAACTCTTCCCGTCCCCCTCCAGGGACAGGCTGCCGAGAGGTTGCCGGTGGACCGAGTGGTGGCCGTGGTCGGGGACTCCGTCATCCTCCTTTCCCAGCTTCTCCAGCGGGAGAACGAGCTACGGAGCCAAGGACAGCCGGTTCCCCCGGAGGGCAGCGCCGAGCGCGACCAGTTCCTCCGCGAGCAGCTCGACGACTTGGTGAATCACCAGATCGTGTTGCAAACGGCCGCCGCCGACACCTTGCTCTCGGTCGAGGAAACTGCCGTCGAGGAGGCGGTCCAAGCGCATTTCGACGACGTGCAAGGCAACTACAGCTCGCGCTCCGAGATGGAACAGGCGTTGCAGAGCGCCGGGCTCACCGTGCAGGGATACCGCGAGAGGCTGCGCGAGCAAGTCCGCCAACAGAAGCTCGTCGAGCTCTTCCTGCAGATGAACATGGGCGGCACGGCGGTGGAGGTCTCGGAAGAGGAAATGCGGGCCATGTTCGAGGCGGGCCGGGAGACGTTGCAGGAGCGGCCGGCGACCATCACCTTCCTGCAGGCCGTGCTGTCGGTGGCGCCGGCCGACTCTGCGAAGGCGGCCGCCCGGGCCACGGCCCAGTCCCTGCTGGAAAGGGCGCGGGCCGGAGAGGACTTTGCCGAGCTGGCCCGAACGTACTCGCAGGATCCCGGATCGGCCCCTGCGGGCGGGGACCTGGGATGGTTCCGCAGGGAGGGCGCCTTCGTCGAGGAGTTCGAGGACGCCGCCTTCAGCCTGCTCGAAGGACAGGTCAGCGAGGTCGTCGAGACCAACTTCGGATACCACATCATCCAGGTCGACCAAGTGCGCTTCGCCGAACGCCGGGCCCGCCACATTCTCGTCATTCCCGAGACGGGAACCGCCGACTTGGCGCGGGCGCGCGACCTCGCCGAGGATTTGACTGCGCAGGCGCGAGACGGGCGGAGCCTCCGCGAGATCATAGACGAGCACCACGATCCGCTGGTCTTCCCTTTCCGGGCCGATTCGGCCACCGTGCCGCGGCAGCAAGTCGCGCAGATGCTTCCGCCTGCGTACCTGGCGCCGCTCGGCGGGGAACAAACCGTCGGAGAAGTCCTCGGCCCCATCCAGTTCTCGTACCGGGGCAAGGAGCACTTCGCCGTTCTCAAGGTCGTGGGCACCCGCGAGGCCGGAGCGTTCGAGTTCGAAGACCTGCGCGACGACATCCGCACCAGCCTGGTTCAGCAGAAGCGCTTCGCGGCGCTGCTGGATGGGCTCCGGGCCAAGACGTACGTCGAAATCAAGTCCAACTGAGTCCGGTCGTGACCCGGCGTAGACGGGTGGAGGCTGCGGCCATGCCACAAGCGGCGGTTCGCGCTTGGCGGTGACGGCGGGCGACCCGCGGGGCGTGCGGCTGCAAGCGGACGTCCCGCGCTTGGCGGTGACGGCGGGCGACCCGCGGGGCGTGGGACCTGAGGTGGCCGCAAAGGCGCTAGCCGCACTTGCGCGGGAGGGGACTGCGTACTTCGCGCGCGTTGTCGGTCCCGTGGAGTGCGCCGAGGCCTTCGCCTCCCTGCCCCGTTGCTGCGAGTTCGAACCGGTGGAGGGGGGCGCGGCCGGCTTGGCGCCGGGACGGGCGGCGGGACTGGCCGTCGAACGGGCGACGGCGTTGGCGCTGGGCGGCGAGGCGAGCGCAGTCGTGACCGCCCCGTTGGAGAAACCGGCGCTGGCGCGGGCGGGCTACCGGCCCGGGCACACCGAGATGCTGGCGGAACTCTGCGGCGCGGCTCGGGTCGGAATGCTCATGTGCGCCGACGAAGCGCATGCCGCGCAGAGCCAGTCTGCGTCGAGGGGCGGCTCACCCAGGGCCGCGCCCAAGCGAGTGCTGCTCGCAACCACGCACGTCGCCTTGGCCCAGGTGCCCGCCCTCGTGACCTCCGGCCTGCTGGTCTCCCAGACCCGCCTGCTCTCGGCCGCACTGCGCGCCCACTGGCGAATCGCCGTCCCGCGCATTGCTCTTTGCGCACTCAATCCTCACGCCTCGGACGGCGGCCTCTTCGGTTCCGAGGAGCAAGCCGTCTACCCCGCCGCGCTGGAGATCCTGGAGGACGATCCCGCCGTCGTCTCCGGTCCGTTTCCCGCCGACACCGTCTTCGGCCGGGCCTTCTCCGGCGAGTTCGACGCCGTGGTGGCGCCGTATCACGACGTGGGCATGGCCGCCTTCAAGACCGCGGCCTTTCGGCGAGGCGTCAACGCGACCATCGGCCTTCCGTTCCCGCGCACCTCTCCCGACCATGGCACGGCATTCGCCATCGCAGGCCAGGACGCCGCCGACCCCTCGTCCATGACCGAAGCCGTGCGCTTGGCAATCCATCTCGCGTCGCAATCGACGGACGACGCCTGGGGCGCCGCGCGTTGCCGCCTGCCCCGCCCGCTGGCACATTCTTGATCGGCGAGCAGAACGACGCCGTCCTCCGGCTCTTCCGGCACGGGCGAGGCGTCGCGCCGCTCGCGTAGAGGCGAAAGCGGGACCCGAGGAGACCCCAGATGGCCAATGCGATCCCGCAGCGGGACATCCGCAAGTCCGCAATGCCGCGTTTTCGCGGGCACGAAGGTCTCCGCAGGTCGCTTCGGCGCGCGCTGGCCCGGGGGATGCTGCCGGGCACCGTGCTGCTCCACGGGCCCCCCGGGTGCGGGAAGCAGTCGCTCGCCCACTGGATGGCGCGCACTCGCCTTTGCGCCGAGCCCGACAAGCCTTGCGACCGTTGCGGAAGCTGCCGCCGGGCGCTCCGCTTGGAGCACCCCGACATCCACTGGTACTTCCCGTTGCCCCGGCCCAAGGGCGTCTCCGGCCGCGCCAAGCTCGAAGAAGCGCTCGAAAGCGCGCGCCACGAGAGGCTGGGCGAGCTGCGCGCGAATCCCCTTCGGACGGAACCCGGCGGCGAAGTCAGGGGCATCTACCTCGCCGTGGTCCGGGCTCTGCGCAAGCAGGCCCACCGCCGCCCCGCCACGGCGGAGGAACACGTCTTCATCGTCGGAGAGGCCGAGCATCTCGTCCCGCAGGAAGCGAGCCCGGAGGCGGCCAACGCTCTGCTCAAGCTCCTCGAGGAGCCGCCCGGCCCCTGCCGCTTCATCCTCACGTCCAGCAAGCCGGGGAGTCTCCTGGACACGATCCGGTCGCGCACGTTGCCGATTCGCATACCGCCTCTGCCCCCCGAGAGCGTCTCGGCGTTCTTGGTGGAGGAATGCGATGCGCAACCCGCCGAAGCGGACTCCGCCGCGGCGCTTTCGCAGGGGTCCATCGGGGTCGCGCTGCGGTTCCTCGACTCTTCCAGCGCCCTGACGGAAGCGCGCAACCGGGCGCTGGCCCTGCTGAGGGCCGCCACGGAGGGCAAAAGCGGCGCCGCCTACGCGCGCGCACTGGAGTTCAGTGCGGGCGGAGCGAGATCGCAGTTGGATCTGCTCGCCGCCCTCGCGCTCTGGATTCGCGATCTGGGCGCGGTCTGCTTGGGGCGCGACGACCACGTCGTCAACGCGGACCAACTTTCGTTCTTGCGGAGCGCCGCCGGCCGTCTGCGGCTGTCGCCCGGACAAGTCGCCGCGGCGGTCGAGCACGTGGAAGAGGCCCAAGCGCTCGCCAGTGGCAACGCGAACCCTCAACTGCTGATTTCGGCCATGCTCCTGGACCTGAAGGACACCTTCGGAGGACGACGATGAACGACGACAATCCGCTCACGCATCTGGGCGACGGCGGCAAGGCGGCCATGGTGGACGTGACGGGCAAGGGGAGGACCCGCCGCGAGGCCGTGGCCGAAGGCGTCCTGCGCTGCTCGCCGCGCGCCTATCGCCTGCTCGAGGGCGGAGACAACCCCAAGGGCGACGTGGAGCAAGTAGCGCGGATCGCCGGAATCATGGGAGGCAAGCGCACCGCGGAGCTGATTCCTCTGTGCCATGCGCTCCCGGAGGCCAGCGTCGCCGTGGACGTGGAGCTGGATTCGTCGTTGCCCGGCCTGCGCGCTGTCGCCTCGGCGCGGGTCGCCGGACGCACGGGCGCCGAGATGGAGGCGATGACGGCGGTCTCGGTGGCGTTGCTCGCCGCCTACGACATGCTGAAGGCGGCCGACCGGGCCATGAGCATCGAGTTCGTGCGGCTCGTCAAGAAATCGGGAGGCCGGTCCGGAGAGTGGGAACAGGGCTGAAGGCCACGCCGACCCCGCCGGTTCCGGCGGCCGCACGGGGCAAGTGGCCCCGCCTGGGAATCACGAGCACCGTGCCGATCTGCAATCGCAGGGGCTCCACCGCCGGGTTGGCCGCCCGAATCTCGGCAACTCCGACGTCGTAGCGGCGAGCGATGTCCCACAAGGTCTCGCCCGCCGCCACGGTGTGCTCGTAGAAGGTGACCCGTTCGTCCGGAGGAATCGCCGCGAAACGTCGCGAGAAGGCCGCCGCGACCCCGCGGGGAAGCCGCAGGACCGTGGTCGTGCCCTCCGGCGCGAGGCCACGCACCAAATGCGGATTCAGGAACCGGACGGTGTCTTCGGAGAGGCCGGCCGCCTCCGCGACGACGTCGATGGAGGCGGCGCCCTGCACTGCCACCGTGTCGAGGACGAGGGAGGCGTCCTTGGCGCCCGGGGCGAATCCATAGAGGCGCGGGTCTTCGGCGACACGTGCGGCGACCAAGTACTTGGGGACGAAGTCGCGCGTCTCCGCGGGCAGGTGGGCGCGGATGCGCCAGAAGAGGCCGTCGCTGCGCGGGATGTCGCCGACGTGCTCTCGAAGGATTCGTTCAACGCGCCCGGGGCCGGAGTTGTAGGCGGCCAGCGCCAGGAACCAGGAACTGAACTGCTTGCGCAGCTGCGCTAGGTAGCCCAGCGCGACGGGCGTCGCCAGGTAGGGATCGAAGCGCTCGTCCACGAGCGGTCCGACGCCGAGGCCGAGCCAGCGGGCGGTTTCCGGCATGAACTGCCAGATGCCCCCGGCTCCGACGGGAGACAACGCCTTGGGGTAGTAGCCCCCTTCGATCAGCGGGAGGTACTTGAGAGAAGGCGGCATTCCTCGCTTGGCGATTTCGCCGGACACGAAGTCCTCGTAGCGGCCCATCCGCACCAGCGCCCGCTCGAAGGCGCCTTGCTCCCGGTTCAGCCATATCTCCACCCAACGCTCGACGTAGCCGTCCATGTCTTCGTGCACGGCCCACGGAGATCCTAGGATTGCGTCGGTGGAAGGCCGTGCGCCGACGAGCGGCCGCGGAGGGGCCGGCGACACGCGGCCCGGAAGACGGTGGTCCAGGGGCGCCCCGCCGCCGGCGTCCGGCAACGGCGGGGGCGCAGGCAGGCGCGTTCCGCACGCGGACGCCAGAGCCATCGCAACGGAAGCGGCCGGAAGGACCGCAAGGGACGCGAACCGGCCCGGCCGCAGGACGACCGTTAGCGTCTCAGTGCGAATAGTTCGGGGCCTCGCGGGTGATCGTCACGTCGTGGGGATGAGACTCGCGCAGGCCGCCCGCCGTCACGCGCACGAAACGAGCGTCCGCCCTCAACCGCTCCAGCGAGGCGGCCCCGCAGTATCCCATGCCGCTGCGGAGTCCGCCGACCAGCTGGAACACCGTGTCCGACACCGGCCCCTTGTACGGCACTCGCGCCTCGATCCCCTCCGGCACCAGCTTTCGCGGCCCGCCGTCCTGAAAGTACCGATCGGCCGACCCGTCCTCCATCGCGGACAGAGACCCCATCCCCCTCACCACCTTGAAGCGCCGGCCCTCGAGCAAGAACGCCTCGCCCGGCGACTCCTCGGTCCCCGCCAGCACCGAGCCCATCATGACACAGCTCGCTCCGGCGGCCAACGCCTTGACCGCGTCCCCGGAATAGCGGATTCCGCCGTCGGCGACGACCGGCACCTCGCCCTCGACGCCGCGCACGGCCTCCATCACCGCGGTCAGCTGCGGCACGCCGACCCCCGTCACCACGCGGGTCGTGCAGATCGACCCCGGTCCCACGCCCACCTTGATCGCGTTCGCGCCGCGTTCCGCCAGGGCGCGGGCGCCCTCGGCCGTGGCCACGTTGCCCGCGATCAGATCCTGGTCCGGAAACGCCTCCCGGACGCGGGCCACCGCGCGCAGGACGCCCTCCGCATGGCCGTGCGCCGTGTCTACCACGAGGAAGTCCGCGCTCGCCGCGACGAGCGCCCGGGCGCGGTCCAGGTCCTGCGCCGACGCCCCGATGGCCGCGCCGACGCGAAGCCGGCCGTGATCGTCCTTGCAGGCGTTGGGAAACTGACGGCGCTTGGCGATGTCCTTGACCGTGATCAGCCCCACCAAGCGCCCCTGGTCGTCGACGACGGGCAGCTTCTCGATGCGGTGGCCGTGCAGGATGCCCTCCGCCTCGTCCAGCGTGGTCCCCTCGGGCGCGGTGACCAATCCCTCCGATGTCATCAAGGCCGAGACGGGCCTGTCGAGATCGACCTCGAACAGCAGGTCGCGGTTGGTGACGATGCCGACCAGCTCGCCGCCTTCCTCGACGATCGGAACGCCGCTTATCGAGAAGCGGGTCATCAACTCGTGCGCCCGCCCGATCGGCGCGCCGGGCTCCAGCGTGATCGGCTTGAGGATCATGCCGCTCTCGGACCGCTTGACGCGATCCACCTCCTCGGCTTGGCGGTCCACCGGCATGTTCTTGTGGACGACGCCGACCCCGCCTTCGCGCGCCATCGCGATGGCCATCGCGGCTTCCGTAACGGTGTCCATCGCCGCGGACAGGAGCGGCACCTGGAGGCCGATGCGGGCGGTCAGCCGCGTGGAGACGTCCACGTCCTTCGGATGGACTTCGGAACGTCCGGGCGTCAACAGGACGTCGTCGAACGTGAGGGCTTCCGGGAAACGCTTCACTGGCGTGAGATCCGGGGTGTCCTGGCCGCGCGGCATGGGTCAATATACCCGCTGCGGCCGCGCGTGGTCAATCAATCTCCAGGCCTGCGGCCTTCGCTGGAGGCCGGGCCGCGGCGCCTGCCGGGCCGCGGGTCCGCGTCCTCCGCGCCGTCGCCGGTCTCGCCTTCCTCCGTCCGTCCGCCCCCCGAGATCTCCCCCAGAATGTGACGGCCCGCCTCGGCCACGCCGCTCAACGCCCGGTCGGCGGCCGCGATGACCTGGAAGGCCTCGCGCAGGTTGGACGGGTTGAACGCGCGCTTGCGCAGGCCGTCCTCGAGGCCCTCGGCGAGCCTCTGCAACCCGCCCGCGCGCCTCTTCTTCTCGGCCGGCGCGTACTTCGACTCCAGGAAGTCGATGTAGTCCAAGACGGCGTACATCTGCGCCTCCGGGAGGCTTTCGATCTTCCGCATCACGCGGGACCGCAACACGTCGTGCATAGGGATCAATAACGCCGATGCCCTGCCCTCCGCGCAAGCCGCCGCGATCCGACGCGGGCGTGAACCGGGGCCGCCGATGCCCTGCCCCCCGCGCAAGCCGCCGCGATTATTCTTCTACTCCGCCCGGGTGCAGCTCCGCGTCCGTGCGGCGCCACCAAGCACGCCGAACCGCCCGACATGCCGCCATCGCACGACTATCGCTTCCTCCCTCTGCGGAGGGTCCCGATCGGGGGCGGCGCCGAACGCAGGTACGACCGATGGATCGCCGCGCTGGACGAGGAGCTGTCGGACCCCGGCACCGATCGCAACGAGTTCTGCCGGAGGGTGTTGGGAGACATCTTCCTGCCGGGCGGAGTCATGACCGAAGAGGACGCGGCTCCTGGCCAGCTGACGTTGCCGACTCGCGTCCTGCTCGACCAGCTCGATCCCCGGAGGATCACGCTCGAGCCCGAGTACTACGCCGAGACCGACGTCGAGCGGTACCGAAGCGTCAAGCCGCTGATCTGGTTGTGGGAGATGTTCGACAAAAGCCTGCTCGGCGAGAACGTGCATCTGGGGGTGAAGTTCCGCCGGATGCTGGCGAAGAGGATATTCGCGAGCTGCGGGGAGAACTTCAAAGCCTTTCATTTCGTGAAGCTGACGTTCGGCTACGGGCTTGAAGTGGGCGACGACGTCGTGGTCCACCGCCACGTGCTGCTCGACGACCGCGGGGGCATTCGGATCGGCGACGGCGCCTCGATCTCCGACTACGCCAACGTGTACTCGCACAGCCACGACGTCTCCGACGCCCAGCGCGTGCGAACTCCGCAGACGGTCGTCGGCGAACGAGTCAGGATCGCCTACCACGCGACGGTTCTCGCCGGGGTGGAGCTCGGGGCCGATTCCATGATCGGCGCCGGAGCCGTAGTCACGCGCGACACCAGGCCCAGCACCGTGTACGTGGGCTCGCCCGCCAAGCCCGCCAAGAAGAAGCCGGTCAGGGCGCGTCCCAGACCCGCGCCGGATCCGCTCGCCGGCAGTTAGCGTCTCAGCGTCCCGCAACTGCCCTCAATTACGTGCATTTTCCCTCTATGACGTTCTAAGGAGCCCTAGAGCCCGCCCTCGGCCGAGCCGGCCCGGAGCAGCTTGCCGTCCGGCCAGGTGGTCAGGACCTCGACGCCCGGCATCGCAGAGAGTTCCTCGGCGCCGTATTCCGTCAGGCGATACAGCAGGCCGTCGAACCACACGACGGCGCCGCCCGGATCCAAGCCGCGCGCCAACTGCGGCGTCTTCAGCGGCAAGTGACGATACGTCCCCGGGGGCGCCGTGGCGTCGCGATGCCAGAGCAAGGCGGCCGCGTTGCTGTAGACCACGCTGTCCAACCGCTCGCCGCCTACGCGCCGCAGCGTCTCCGATCCGTCCCAGTACGCGCTGTTGAGAGCGGCCCAGGTGGCGTCGCCGCGATCCATCCATTCCTTCGTGACCCCCACGTTCTTGCGAACCGCGAAGCCGAAGTGGACCAGGCAACCGGCCAACGCGACGGTGGCGGCCGCCCGCTTGGCGACTGCGCTTCGCCCCGGCGCGGGGAAGCGCAGGAAGCGGTCCGCGAGCAGCGCGCCCGCAACGACCACCGGGACGAACAGGAGCAAGAGGTACCGGCTGTCGATCGGTTGTCCGGCGTTCCGGGCGGTCGTCGCGAACAGGAAGACGAGGTAGACCGCCGCAAACAGGAGACACGTGCGGGCCGCCGGATCCACCGCGGGCGCGGCAGCGGAGGTCCCGCGACGCAGCGCTCCCGGGAACGCGACCAACGCGACGGCGGCGGCGAGAGGCAGGGCGGCGGCGGCGATCCACGGCAGATGGGGGAACCACTCCGGCCCCGCGCCTGGAACCGCCCAAGTAGCAAGCGACTTGGCGGTGGAGACGAGAGAATCCAACAAGCCGTGCCCCGCCGCGAAGACGTCCCGGTGGCCCGTCGCGGTCCCCGTCGCGGCCCAGTTTCTGGCCAGGACCACCGCCAGCGGCGCCGACGAGACCGCCCCGAAGACCGCCGCGTGCCTCATCCTGCGGGCGAGCGGGGCGCTTCGGTTCCACAGCAGGGCGCCCGTTCCGGCCAACACCAGCGCAACGCCCGGATACCGCGTCACCGTCGCCAAGGCCGCGAAGGCGCCTGCCCACAGCAAGGCGGACATGCCTCGCCGACGGTGCAGGAACCCGTCCAGATGAACGAGCCCGGCCAGGATGAACAGGATCGTCAAGGGCTCGGTCAACAGATAGGCCGCATACACGTTCAGCGGATACGAGACCGCGACCGCCAGCGCTCCCCCGGCCGCGACCGCCCGCGACCGAACGAGCTTGGCGAGCCAGAGACCGGCAAGCAGGATCGTCCCGGCGAAGGCCGCCGCGTTCAGCCAGCGGCCCGCCTCCAGCGGATCCAGGCCGACCCAGGCCGCGGCCGCCAGCACGAACGAGAAGAGCGGCGGCCAGAGCGTCAGCGGCTCGCCCGAGAAGTCCACCAAGCCGTCGCCCGCCAGCAGGTTGATCGAGGCCGACCACATCGCCATCGAGTCGCCCGCCAACGCGGCGCCGCGCCCCGAAGTCCGCAACAGAACATGCAAGCCCCCCGCCGCGGACAGAGCGCCCACGAAGAGGTGGAGAGCCCGGGACGAGCGAACGCCCCCGCTCTCCGAGTTCCCCTGGGACGACCCCTCCGAACACCTGCCTGGGCTGCTCAGAGTTCCGCCGCGCAGAGGTCCGCCATGGCCCGGAGCGGCCTCGGCGTCACTAGGAACGCGCGTCTCGCCCCAGAGCGGCGCGCAACCGGCGCCGCAACTCGACGTCCGACATCGTCTCCACCGTTCTCTCGCCCGTCCGCAACGAGTTCCAGCGAACGTCCGCGAGTTCCACGCGGCGCTTTCCCGCGGAACTCGCCTCTTCCAGCGCCAAGTGGCAACGCCCCTTGTAGTCGCCGCTCTCGCTCCGGGCGACCGACGCCGTCCAAGTCCTTCCTTTGTCGTCCACGAACTTTCGCATAAGCAGGTTCGGCTGAAGTCGGCGTCAGGCCGACGGCGCTATCTCGCGAAGCTTGGCGCCGTGCTTGACCTCCGGGAACTCGTAGTAGATGATGCCTTCTTCGCTGACTTCGGACCGGACCCGCAACCCGTCGTCCATCGCCTGCAGGAGCTTCTCCGCCGCCGGCAACGAGAGGTCGAGTTCGGTGGCGACCTCCGTGACCGTGACCACGGCGCCCCGCTGGCGCGCGAGCATCAGCACTCTGCGACACAGGCGGTTGAAGACCGCTTGGCGGCGCTTCTGCAGAGCTCGCCGCCCGGACAAGAGCAGCGCGGAGCCCGCCAGTCCCATGGCCGATCCGACCAGCGCGGCCTCAAGCACCTGCTGCGCAGCGCCGACGGCAACGATCAAGAACGCTCCGAGCCCCGCCAAGCCGGCTCCGGCCACGCGTCGGACGGCACCTCCCCACGGGGGCCGCGACGCCGCCACCACGCTCGAGCCGCCGCTTTCGGCCGGCGCCAGCGCGGGCGTCTCGCCCACCTCGCGAGCATGCTCCCAGCCAATCCCGCACCGAGGGCAGACCGGATGCTTGCGCCGGGCCGCGTAGTAGACGAGGCCGCCGATGCCGTAGGTGAAGATGCCGGCCGCTATCAGAATCGCGCGGTGGCTGCCCTTGCGGAAATACAAGACGGGCTCGCCTGCGAATCCGCAACGCATGCACTGGCGAACGTCCGGTCGGGAGGCCGGCGACGGGCGGCGGCCGACGACGGAGCCGCAGGTCGGGCAACGCTCCTCGCCGGCGCGAAGCGTCTCGCCACACGTCGAGCAGCGAATCGCCAATCCGAGCCCCTTCACCATGGAGTATGCAGCCGTCGCACAACGCTCGGCCGTCGTACAGCGCAACGGAATATAAACAACTGTCGCCCCGCCTGCCGTGGCCCACGCGCCGCCCGGCGTGCGTCCGCCTCCCGCTCCGTCTCCCGGCGGGCGATTCCGATTAGATTCATGCTTGCTGTCGCCGCCCGTCCCCCCGACCGGACGCCTTGCCCGGCCATGTCCCGTGCCATCGGCGCTTTGGCGCCACTGCTGACGCTGATTGCGACCGTCGCAAGACCGGCCGCGGCGCAGGTCGTCCCCTCGTCCTATCGCCACATCGAGCACGGACAGGAGGCGGGCGCAGCCGGGACGGTGTTTTCCTTCGGACGGGGCTCGCTGAACCTTGGTCCGAGCTTGGACTGGTCCTTCGGAGGAAGGTACGCAATCGAAGTGAGCGGCCCGCTCTTCTTCGAGGGCTTGGCCAGCTATTCGCAGGGGAGCCGCCACGTGATCGATCCGCGCCGGGCCGCAGACGACCGCGTGATCGGCGACACGGACGTGGCCATGCTGATGGCCAGCGTTCGCTTGGGATTCAGCCTGACCGGGCGAAGGACTTGGCGCGCCCTCAGCCCTTTCGTCTTCGCGGGCGCGGGCATGGCGTACGACGCCGCCGACGCCGGCGAACTGGAGGAGTCGCTCGACGCTGCGGACCGCTTCGACTTCGGGACCGCGTTCACGGCTTCGGCCGGGACCGGGCTTCGCATCGCGCTCGGGTCGCGCCTCATGTTGCGGATGGACGGCGAGATGATGCTCTGGCGGCTCCGAACTCCCAACGGCTTCGACGACGAGGCCAAGTATCCCGACGGCGTGGTGGAGCGCGAGTGGGTCGCGGGGTACGGCTTGTCGGTCGGTCTCTCTTTGCGGTTCTGACTCGCGGGCGACATGGCCGGCTTCGAGTGCCTCCGCGCCGACTGGCTGTCGTACCCCGAGGCCTTGAGTCGCGTGCTGGCGGACGCGACGACGCCGATGCCGGCGGAACAAGTGGCGGCGAACGAGGCCTTGGGACGCGTCCTTGCGGAGCCGGTTCGCGCCCGGGCCACCTTGCCCGCCTGGGACAACAGCGCGATGGACGGGTTCGCCGTGCGCAGCGGCGACCTGCCCGACCCCGCCCCTCCGGATCTCCGGCTTCCCGTGACGGCAACCTCGTACCCGGGCGCCGTTCCGCTCGACGACCTGCCCGCCGGGTCCGCGGTGCGGATCATGACGGGGGCGCCGTTGCCGGCCGGGTTCGACTCCGTCGTGCGCGTGGAGCACACGGACGGAGAGGCTCAGCCGGGGTTCGTGACGGTGCACCGAACCGACGACCTGGGCAGGCACGTCCGGGCCGCGGGGCAAGACTTGCGGGAGGGAGAAGAGGCCCTGCCGGCGGGCGCGGTGGTGCATTCGGGAGCGCTGGCGGTTCTCCTGGCCTGCGGCCGAACCCGGGTGGCGGTGCGCCGCAGGCCGCGCGTCGGAGTGTTGTCGAGCGGCAGCGAGCTGGCCGGGCCGAGCCGGTTCGGCGAAGTCGTGCAGGGACGGGCGGTGCCGGACACCAACCGGGGGATGATCGTCGCGGGCGTGGCCGAGGCGGGAGGCGTCGCGGTGGATCTGGGCGTGGCGGCCGACGAGGCGGCGGCCATCGAGGAGAAGCTGGAGGGACTGCAGGCGGCGGACGTGCTGGTGGCGACGGGGGGCGCGTCCATGGGGGAACGGGACCTCGTGAAGCGCGTCCTCGCGCGGCAGGGGTTCGAGCTCCGCTTCTGGCGGGCGCGCATCCGGCCGGGAAGCCCGGTCTCATTCGGACTCCTGCCCCATGCGGGCCGGAGCGTTCCGGTCTTCGGGCTGCCGGGCAACCCGGCCTCCGCATTCGTGACCTTCCACGTGCTGGCCGTGCCGTACCTGCGCGCCTTGCTTGGGGTGTCCGAGCCCGAAGGCGTGTTCGCCGCCGCAACGGCCGGGGAAGACTTGGCGGGATCCCGCGGCGCGACCCAGTTCCTGCGGGTGCGGCTGGACCGGGGTCTGGCAGCGGGAGGTCCGCGCTGCCGCCTCGCCGGACCTCAAGGCAGCGGCTTGGTACGCTCGTTGCGGGAGGCGGACGGACTGGCGGTGGTGCCCGAGGAGAGCCGCTTGGTGGCGCAGGGCGAAGAGGTGCGCGTGATGCTGTTGCCGGGCGCATGGCAATGACGCGGGAGGCGGGCGCCGCAATGCTGGTGTGCCGCGGGCCGGGTCTGTTCCCGCGAGCGCGACGGGCGGCGACGCGAGCCGCGGGCGTTCTGGCGCGGGTGTGCCGCGGGCCGGGCCTCTTCGCGCGAGCGCGACGGGCGGCAACGACGCGGGCCGCGGGCGTCCTGGCGCTGGCGTCGCTCGCGGCCTCTTGCCAGGCGCCCCAATGGCCGGTGCGCGGCCCGTTGGCCTCGCCTTATGGATTTCGCATGGAAGGGATGTTGCCAGACGTGCACCGCGGCCTCGACATCGCGGTTCCCGTCGGAACTCCCGTGCTCCCCCTGCTGCCGGGCCGCGTGCGCTTCGCCGGTCCGATGAGCGGATACGGCCAAGTCGTCTGGGTGGACCACAGCGAGAGCCTGCTCTCCGTGTACGCCCACCTGTCCGAAGTGTCGGTCGCGGCCGGGCGGGAAGTGGACAAGGGGACCGTCCTCGGCAAGACAGGCCAGTCGGGAGCCGCGGCCGGTCCCCACCTGCATCTGGAAGTGTGGCGCTGGGGCCGGGAAGTCGACCCGGTCGAGTTCCTGGGAGGCCCGCCCGGAGGCTGAGGTCCGCTATCCGCCCAGCTTGCGGACGGCCTCGGCGATGGCCGGCACGACTTCGAACAGATCGCCCACGATCCCGTAGTCGGCCACGCCGAATATCGGGGCGTCCGGGTCCGCGTTCACGGCGACCACGACTTTGGCGGTGCGCATGCCGGCCAAGTGCTGGACGGCGCCGGATATGCCGATCGCGAAGTAGAGGTCGGGGGTCACGGTCTTGCCCGTCTGTCCGACCTGTTCGGCGTGGGGACGCCAACCCGCATCCACCACGGCGCGCGAAGCCCCCAGGGCCGCGGCCTCGCCCAGAGCGTCCCTGAGGTCTTCGAGGACGCCCCAGTTCTCGGGCGCTTTCATGCCCCGTCCGCCCGAAACCACGACGCTGGCTTCCGACACGTCCACGAAGGCGCCGCCGGACGGCTCGAACCCGGCGACTCGGTAACCCTCGCTGCCCGTCTCCGGGTCGGGAGGCCGAACTTCGACGACGGGCTCGCGGGGACTCGCAACCGCCGACAAGGCGTTCGGCCGCAACGAGGCCAGCAGGCGATCGCCAGTGCAACGGACGCGGGCCAGCACCTTGCCGGCGTACGCGGGCCGGATCGCGGTCACGCTCCCTCCCTGGACGTCCAAGGCCGTCACGTCGGTGAGCAGCGGACACCGCAACTTGGCCGCCACCCGCGGCGCCACGTCCCTGCCCGAGGGAGTCGCCGAAAACAGCGCCGCCCGGTGGCTGCCTTCCCGCACCGTCGCGGCCACGGCGCCCGCATGCGCGCCTGGGCCGGCCGCCCCGAACCCCGCCGCCTCGATGCCGACGACGCGGTCGGCCCCCCACTTGGCCAGCCCCGAAGCCGCTTCGGCCGCGCCGGGCTCGCCCAACACCACCGCGTCCACCGCGCCACCCCACGCGTCCGCAAGCCTCCGCGCCGCCGAGACCACCTCCAAGGACGCGCCTCGCAACGTCCCGCCCGCCACTTCGGCCACCGCGAGCACGCGGCCAGCCCCGCGCTCGCCCGCTGCTCCGCCGCCGCCCGCTTTCTCGCCCACGGCTAGATCGCCTTGTCTTCTTCGCGCAACAGGCGCACGAGCTCCGCCGCCGCCGCCGGCCCCTCGCCGAGGATCCGCCCGGGCGGGCGCGGCGGCGGATACTCCAGCGCCTCGACCACCAGCTCCACCGCCGCCTCTTTGGCCGCCTTCTGCTCCAACGGCTTCCGCTTGGCCGCCATGATCCCCCGCAGCGACGCGTAGCGCGGCTCGTACTGGCCCTTCGTGATCGTGGCCGCGGCGGGCAGGGTCATCTCGACCACTTCGCGACCGCCTTCGACGACCCTGCGGCATGTCGCCACGCCCTCCGACACGTCCATCGACGAGACGGCCGTCGCACAGGGCCGGCCCAGCAGCTCGGCCACCATCGGCCCGACCTGCTGCTGGTCGCTGTCCACCGCCTTGACTCCGAACAAGACCAGATCCGCCTCCCAGCCCGACAGCTCCGCCGCCAACGTGCGGGCCGTGGCCCATCCGTCCATCGTCGGTTCGCCCGCCAGCAAGACCGCCCGATGCGCGCCCATCGCCAAGCCCGACCGCAACGCTTCCTGCGTGGCCGGAGGGCCGTACGCCAGCAGGGCCACCTCTCCCCCTTCCGCGGCCTCCGCCAGCTGCAGCGCGGCCTCCACCGCGAACTCGTCGTACGGGCCCATGACGTACTTCACGCCGTCGGTCTCGACGCCGTCGCCCGTCTCGGCGATGCGAATCCGGGTTCCCGTGTCGGGCACCCGCTTGATGCACACGGCGATGTTCACTGGGTTGCTCGCAGGTGGGCTGGGGCCTCTCCTCCGGCCGCGGCCGGGCTGCAGCTGCCGAGACCGGTTACAAGAAGGCCCCGGTCAGGGCGAAGCAGGCGGCCGCGACCGCGCCTCCCGCCAAGGCGTAGGGCAGCTGGGTCCGCACGTGGTCCACGTGGTCGGTCGCGGAGGCCATTGAAGATACGATCGTCGTGTCGCTCACGGGGGAGCAGTGATCGCCGAAGATTCCGCCCGACAACGCGGCGGCCAGGAACGGCGCAGGCGCCAGCTCCATGAGCCCGGCAACCGGAACCGCGATCGGAATCATGATGGCGAAGGTCCCCCAGCTCGACCCGATCGAGAACGCGACCGCCGACGAGACCAGGAAGACCAGCGGCAGGAAGGCCGCGGGCGGCAGCGTTCCCTCGGCGACGCCCGCCACGTAGGCGCCCGTCCCCAGTTCGCCCGCGACCTCTTTGAGCGCGAGCGCCAGGACGAGAATGAGCGCCAGCGGGACCAGGCCGCCCGCCCCCTTGAGAGCGGTGCGCACCAGCTTGTCCACGGAACAGGCGCGCTGGGCCAGGAGCATCGCCCAGGCCACCGCCAGCGCGCCGAGCGAAGCCCAGAGCACCGCGGTCGAGCCGTCCCCGGCCGTGAGGTTGCCGTCTCCCGTCACCCACAACCCGGCGGGCATGAGCACGACGAGGGCCACCACCGGCGCCACCATGTTCGCGGCCCTCGGGCGGATGGACGGATCCCCGTCGCCGCCCAGCACGCCCTCGTCCATCATCGGGGTGGCTCCGGGGCGGAGGACCTCGCCGCCTGCGGCCCGCGCTTCGGCGCGCTTCATGGGACCCCAGTCGAGCCGCAGCGCGGCCACCGCCAGCGCCAGAATCACGGCGGCGAAGGCGTAGAAGTTGAAGGGGATCGACTTGAGCAGCAGGATCCAAGCGGCCGAGTCGCCCATCCCCTCGTCCGCCAGGAGCCGCAAGTTGTACGCTCCCCAGGCGTTCAGCGGAATCAGGATGCATATCGGCGCGCTGGTGGAGTCGATCAGGTAGGCGAGCTTCTCCCGCGACACGCGGAAGCGGTCGAAGAGCGGCCGGGAGACGGAGCCGGCCACCAGCACCGTGATGTTGGACTCGATGAAGATGACCACGCCGGTGGCCCAGGCCAGGAATTGCGCACGGCGTCCGTTGGTCACCCAGCGGTTCCGCTCCAGCCAGGCGACGAACCCCGCCACTCCGCCCGAGGACCCCAGCGTGGCGATCAGCGCGCCCATGACCAGCGTGAACATGATCACCTTGGCGTCGCCGGGCGAGGCCAGCACGCGCACCGCCGACTCGATCGTCTCCGCCAGCCCGGAGGCGAAGTTCCAGCCGTGCAGGATGGACCAGCCCAGCCAGATGCCGCCCGCCAACGACAGGTAGACTTGGCGCGTCGCGATGGCCAAGCCGATTGCCAGCAACGGCGGCAGGATCGAAATCCAACCTGGATCGCTCATGCCGAACAAACTAACGTCTGCCGCCCGCACTCGTCCGCTACCCGGGCGCGTCCTCCGAACTGGTCCGCAGCAACAGGGCTTCGACGGAGAATTCCGTGGCCGCGGGCCCGTCGTCCAAGCGCTCCACGCGAAGCCGCCGAAGCAGGAGACGCGCGCCGCCGAGCAGGTCGGGCAAGTCCAGCGCCAGCGCTTCGACGGGCGCTTCCAGAGTCTCCGCGAAGGCTTCGCTACGGCCGTCGCTCACCTGAGCGCGCGGGCTCGCGGCCAATTGGATCAGGCGATCCAGAGAGGCCCTCGACTCCTGCCCCAGGAACGCGACCACGATCTCCCGGCCGTCTTCCGACAGGCGCACGGCCACGGTGTCGCCCTCGGGGGAGTCCGACGGCTCCTGTCCGGGCGGGATGGCCTCGGATCCGGCCGGCGACCCTTCCCGGTCCCGCGGCACCCACGCCTCTGCGCGCTCCCAATGAGCCAGCAGCAGGTCGTAGCCGCCTGCCGAGACGGGCATCGCCGGCGACGCGGCCCTAATCTCGACGGGCCGCCCGCTGGGACCCGGGAGCACCCCCAGGCGCTCCATGACCCGAGCTACCCGGGCGTTCCCGGCAGCCTGGCCGGCTGGTTCCCCGTCCTCGTCCGCCAAGATGCCGGCCGCCTCCCGGACGCCGCCGGACCAGGCGTCGATGATGTCCGTTCCGTGGTTGTCCACGAGGTACGCCACGGCGTCTTCGACCTGCCGCCACTCGTCGAAGGGAATCTCCTGCGCTGAAGCCGCGAGGGCCCCTTCGTCGAGGACGCCGCGCGCCGACAATATCCGCTCGATGCGGGCCGTCTGGCTCCTCTCGGCGACCGCGTAGGCCGACCACGGTCCCACGAAGGACAACGCGCCCAAGACGGCCAGCGCCAGCGGAATCGACTTGATGTCGCGGGTGCGCGTGACCACGCGGTGCACCGCCGCCCCGGCCAGCCAAACCGCCAGCAGTCCCAGCAGATAGCGTCTCTCCGTCACTCCGTACTGCTGGAACCGCTGCCAGAGCGCCATGCCGACCATCCCGGCCGAAGGCAGGACGGCGATCCAGAACGCCAGCGCGTAGTGGTCGATCCAGCTGTGCTCGGTGCGCATTCGCTCGGGATGCACCATGAGGAGCGAGAAGATGCCCGCCACGGCCAGCCCCGACACCAAGTAGCTGATCCAGCCGCTCGGCCAAGTGCCCGTCAGGAGGATCTTCCCCATGTAGACCATGAGGATCGCAACGTACAGCGCGACCAACGGCAGCATCACGTGCTGGGAGAACACGCGCAACCACGCCGGGTACTCCCGAACCGCCTCCAGTGCGTGGAAGTCCCGCGGCACTCCGGCCAGGAAGATCAACGGGTGCAACCCGAAGGCGGCGACGAAGAAGACCCGGGGATAGGTGATGTCGGGGACGTCGACCCCCAGCAGATTGTCGATCGCCGCCAGGGCCAGCGCAAGCCCGGCGAAGGTCGCCGCGGCGTACACCCCGGCCATCGCGAAGCGGAAGAGCAACGACCGGTTGTAGTGCCAGAAGCCCCAGGGCTCCTTGGCCCGCACGTAAGGGACGACCGCAACGGCCATGTGCAGCGTGGCGGACAGGTGGATGTAGCGCTGTCCCCAGCTTGCTTCTCCCCACCGCCCGAAGGCGACGAAGACGACGGCGAGAACAGCCATGCCGCCGACCGTCGCCAGTCCCCGCGTCAGGGTCGCCCAGCCATGGCGTTCGCTCGCCAACGCGAGCGCCGCGAAGAGAGGGAGTCCCAGGCTGCCCGCCATCCAGAGCTTGACCCAAACCGTGGCGTCGTTGCCTTCCTCGTTGACGCCGACCACGCCGCCCACGACGGCGACCGCGGCGCACACGAGGACTTCGGGAAACCTCACGGCGGTTGCGCGGCCCTTGGAGGCCAGTCGTCGAATGGGCGCCGCCTTCATGTTGCGGCTCCGCTAGACGGCGCAGCTGCGAGGGCCGAAGCGCGCCCCCTCCGGCCTTCTCGGCACGCGGGTTCGTTCAGTGGATGATTCGCCTTCATGAGTTTCCTCTTTCCGAAGAGGTGCGAGATGGACTTTGCATTACAAAGCTAACGAAGGACGGCGCATGTCGCTACTGCCGGGGCGCCTTCACGGCCGGATGGCCCTTCACGAAGAACCGCAACGGCCAGTCCGCGGCGCGGGAGACGCCGATTCGGCCGGAGACGCCGACTTGCGAGTCGGCGAACGACGCGCCTTCGAGCAGCCGCACCGGCGGACGGCGCAGCGAATGTCCGTTGTGGCGGAGCGTGATCCCCAACGCTTGGCACAGCCGCCCCGGCCCGCTGCACAGGTCCGTCTCGCGGCCGCGCCGCTCCGCCATGACCGCGAGGCCCTTCACCGGCTCGAGCGAGCGGATCAGCACGGCGGCGGGATCTCCACGTTCTCCGGTCACGACGTTGGCGCAGTGATGCAAGCCGTGAGAGAGGTAGACGTACAGAGTGCCGGAGTCGCCGAACATGGCGTCGTTGCGGGCGGTTCGCCCGGTCGAGGCTCGCGCATGGCTGGCCGGGTCGTGCGGCCCCAGGTAGGCTTCCGCCTCCACGATCACGCCGCTCGTCTCGCGGCCGTCCACCGTGGAAGACAGCGCCGCCCCCAGCAGCCGGCGGGCAGCCTCGCGGCATTCTCCTTCGAGAAGCCCGGCGGGCGGAGGCCGCCTCGTGGAGACGAGCCGCGCCGAGGCCGGGCTCGGGCAGGCCGGCATGTCGCGGGGCGCGGGTCAGCCCTCCCGGCCGCCACGGCCCCTGGTGCGCCGGGCCGCCTGCTTCAAGAAACCGACGATCCCGGACGACTTCTCGGGCTCGGCGGCCGCTTCCTGAACCACCGGCTCTTCCTGCAACGCCAAGCCGGCCAGTTCCCGTTGGGCGGTCCTGCTCCGCCCCGGGGCGTCCGGCGCGGACGACTCGCTCGCTCGCCTGCCCTCCTCCGTTCCCTCGCTCGGCTCTCGATGTTGCGGGACGTTCGCGGCCTGCGCATTTGAACGGGGACGGGGCCGGTCGCCTCGATGTCCCCGCGGACGGCCGGCAACCGGCTCCGCGGCCTTCGCCTTTGCCTTGACCTGCCCAACCCGCCGTTCGTAGTCCTCCTTCCAGGCGAGCAGCACGCGGTCCGCCCGGCCCGGGGGCAACAGCTTGCGCACCTTGTCCGGATCCCGCTGCAACACCGAGAAGAGCTGCGGGCCGAAAGCGCTCACCAGCGTCTCGGCCGTCTTCACGCCCACGCCGCGGTAGCGGTTCGCCAAGTAGCTCGTCACGGCGTCCTCCGCGGAGGGCAGGCCGAGCGCCTTCGCATCCACGGAGGCCTCCGCACTCTCGCCGGCGGAACCGTGCTCGCGTCCTCCGCCAGCCTGGGCCGTCCTGGGCGGCTCGCCCGCACCGTCCGGGACGGAGCCGGACTCTCGGCCGTTCCTGCGCAGGCGCACTTCGAAGCCGCCACCCTCCAACGGAGCCAAGGCGACTTGGCGCTGATCCGCCGCGAACTGAAGGAACTTGCTGAACTTGGAGAAGCCCAGAGCGCTCTCGTCGAAGCTCGGATTCATCGACAGCAGCCTCCGCTTGACGGTCGAATCCCTCACGCTGTGCCGGCCCCTCTCGTGGAAGCCCTCGAGCGCCCGCCGCAAGAGGTCCAGCGCCGGGGCGGGATTCGCCGCGCCGGCTCGTTCGGAACGGGCTCCGTCCTCTGCACGAGCGCCGTCCCGGGCGTGGGCGTCGTCGCCGGCACGCTTTCCCGGGCTCTCCTTGCGGCTCGCAGCTTCCCGGCCGCTGGGCGTCTCGGCCGTCTTGGTCCTCTCGCCGGCCTTCCCGCGTCCGGCGTCCTTGCCGTTCTCGCCGGCCTTGGCGCCTCCGCCGGACTTGCGCCCCTCGCCGGACTTCCCCCCGTCGCCGGTTCTGGCCGCTCCGCCGGCTTTCGGCCCGGCAGCCGCCTTCCCGTCCCCGGGCAACGCCACCGAATACTGTCCGTTCTGGCCCCGCTCGATCTGCATCAGCCCCCTGCTGGCGGCCTCCACCAAGAACCTCGAGAACTTCCTGAATCCCAGGTTCCGTTCGTCGAAGCCCGGCGACATCTCCATCATCACCTGCTTGAGACGGTCGGACCGCATCACGTCGCCCCGGGAGGCCATCCGCTCCAGGGCCTCCGTCGCGCATTGCCAAGGATCGGCGGCGGCCGACTTGCCGTTGGACGTCTTGCTGAGGCCGGCGAGAGACGTGTACGAATAGTACTCGTCGCAGTTCTGCACGAGGATGTCCGAACTGGACTCCTGAATGCCGATGCCGATCACGTACTTGCCGTATTCCTTGAGCTTCAGGACAAGGCTCGAGAAGTCCGAGTCGCCCGTCAGCAGGATGAACGTTCCGATCTCGGGACGGATGAAGACAAGCTCCATGCCGTCGATGGCCATTCGGATGTCCGTGGCGTTCTTCTTGGAACTGCCGTAGGCCGGGGCGAAGATGAGGTCGATCGACGCCTCGGAAAGAGGCACGATGTACTGCGGGTAGCGGCGCCAGTCCGCGTATGCTCGCTGCACCGTCACCTTGCCCTTGATGATGTCGGTGCCGAGCAACGTCTGAAGTTCTTTTGCCAAGTCGCTCCGCATTCCCATCGTGACGTTGTCGAAATCGATGAGCAATGCGGCGTTGGGCGCCTCCGCCGGTACCGGTCTAGGGTCGGCGCGAGGCCCCCGGGAATAGGGGTTCACCATCAGTTGTCTTCGTTCTGCCTTAGTGCGTTGAGTCCCCCCGCCGACACCATGCGCGCCAATTCGTTGCGCGAAACCTTGCCAGTGCTCGTGAGGGGAAGATCGTCCATGAAAGTAACCGAGTCGGGCAACTTGTACGCGGCCAGCGTCGTCGCGCCCCATTCGCGAAGCTCGGCAGGGGTGACGACGCCGCCCTCCACCAGGACGACGCAAGCGAAAATCGCATCGCCCAAGACGTCGTCGGAAACGCCGACCACCGCTGCTCGGTCCACGGCCGGATGGGCGGCCAAACGGTCTTCGACTTCGCTCGGGTGCACGTTGTAGCCGCCGCGGATGATCACGTCGTCGCGCCGCCCGACCAAGTGGATGTAGCCGTCCGCGTCCACCATGCCGATGTCGCCGGTGCGCACGTGTCCGTCGCCGTCGAGGACGTGGCCCGTCTCCCGGGGCTGCCGGTGGTAGCCGCGCATCACGCCCGGCCCGCGCACCCAGAGTTCGCCCACGCTCTCGGGCGGCAGCGTGTCGCCGTCGTCGCTGGCGACGCGCACGCTCGTGTCCTTGACAGGGCGTCCCAGCGTCGAGGCGCGCTTGTCCGGGGGGTCCTCGGGACGTGTGACCGCAAGCGTGGAGGCGGCCTCGGTCAGCGAGTAGGCCACCAGCAGAGGGGCGCCGAAGCCCTCTTCGATCCGCTTGGCCAAGCCGTCCCGCACCGGCGCTCCCGAGGCCACGCAGACGCGCACGGATCGGGGAAAGCGTCCTCGGCGCTCGGCTGCGTCCAGCTCCATGGCGAACAGGGTGGGCACTCCGTAGTGCACCGTGGCGTCGTGGCGCTCCACGAGGCCAAGCGTCTCGGCGGGATCGAAGCCGTCCTGGAGCACGAGGCTGGCGCCGCCCATCACCGTGCCCACGAGCCCGGGTCCCAGGCCGAAGACGTGGAAGAGCGCAGTGACCCCCACGACCACGTCGCCGGCCATCAGCCCCGCGGCCCGGATGGTCTCGCCGGCCGCATGGATCACGTTGGCGTGGCTCAGCTCGACGCCCTTCGGCTTGCCGGAGACGCCCGACGTGTACAGGATCGCGAACGACTTGCCGGGTTCGAGGGGCGGCGCCGAGAAGCTGCGGCCCTCGCCGGCCGAGACGAGGTCTTCCCATTGGAAGATGCGGTCGTCGTGCCACAGGTCTTCCTTGCCCACGGTGACGACGTGCTCGAGTTCCGGCAGGTCGACCAGCAAGTTCTCGAAGAGCTGGAGGTAGTCGATGCCGTAGGCGTCTTCGGCGGAGATCGCGCAGGCGGCCCCCGAGTGGCGGAGACGGTAGCGCAAGTCGGCGGAGGACAGCCGGGGATCCAGGGGCACGAGCACGGCGCCGAGCTTGACGGCGGCAAACGCGGCGATGGCGAATTCCGGCCAAGCAGGCAGAACGAGCGCGATTCGGTCGTTCTCCCGCAGGCCCAGGTTGGCGAGCGACGCCGCCATGGCCGTGGCCTGGCGGTCCACTTCGGCGTAGGAGAGCGCTCCGTCCTCCGACAGCAGGAGCGGGGCCGCGGGGCGCTCGGCGGCGCGCCGGGCCAGGAGCGACGAGATTGTGATGTCCTGCGAGCGCTCAAGAGGCGCCATGTGTCCTCCGGCCAACATGCCTTGCGCGGCGGGCACTTGGAGTTTGGCGGATTGGCCCGCCGGAGTCAATCGGACTCACGGCCCCATCGCTGCATGATTCGCAGGAGCTCGGCCGCGGGAACCGGCACGGCCGCATCCGCCGCGGCCTGGACTCGTCCCACCTCCTCCAAGAGGACGACGTGCACGACGCCGCCCCGGGTCTTCTTGTCCTTGGACATGAGGGCCGCCAGCCCGGTGGGGTCCGCGGAGGCGGGCCAGCGCGCGGACAACCCGAATGCGCGCACCAGGGCGGCCACCTCGTCCGCCGTGCCCGGCGCCGTGACGCCGGCCTCTTCGCCGATGCGGGCCTCCGCCACCATGCCGGCGGCGACGGCGCGCCCGTGCGGCAACGCGTAGCCGGAGGCGGCCTCGAGCGCATGCCCCACGGTGTGGCCGAAGTTGAGGACTTGGCGGCGGCCCGCCTCGAACTCGTCGCCGGAGACGATCTCCGCCTTGATCTCCACCGACCTCGCGACGGCCTGCTCCACCGAGTCCGCCTCCGCGCCGAGCAACGACGCGGCCTTCGCCGCCAGCCAGCGCGCATAGGAAGCGTCGGCGACCACGCCGTGCTTGACGGCCTCGGCGAACCCCTCGGCCCTGCGGCCCGTCGGCAACGTGTCCAGAAAGCACGGATCGGCCAGCACGGCGCAGGGCGGGTGAAAGGCTCCCACGAGATTCTTGCCCGCCGGGTGATCGACGCCGGTCTTGCCCCCCACCGAGGCGTCGATCATCGCGAGGGTGGTCGTCGGGATCTGCAGCACTGGCACGCCCCGCAGGTACGTGGCCGCCACGAACCCGGCCAAGTCGCCGGAGACGCCGCCCCCCAACGCAACGACGCAGCAGTCGCGGCCGAGGCCCGCCTCCAGCAGCTCGTCGGTCAGGCGGGCCCAGGTCTCGCGCGTCTTGTTCGCTTCCCCGGCCGGGAACGCCGCCCTCGTCACGTCCATTCCCGCTTCGGCCAGGACGCCCGTCACGCGGTCCCCCCAGAGCGCCGCGACCCGCGCGTCGGCCACCAGCGCGCACCTTCCCGAAGGCGCAGCCCGCCTCGCCGCCTCGCCCGCGAGTTCCACCGCGCCGGACCCCACGTGGACCGTGTACCCCCCCGATGCCGAGCGAACCCGGACTTGGCGCGGACCCTTCACGCCGGCGCCTTCTCGTCTCGAACGATCCGAACCACCCAGCCCGGCGGCGGCCTGCCGGACACGACCTCCGCTCCCGGCAACCCCTCCACCTCCACCGGCGCCACCCGAACTCCCAGCGGCGTCCCCGGCGCCCCCGCCGCCCAGGCAACGAAGGCGTCCCTGCGCGCAGGCTCGTCCCAAACCACGATCCAACGCAACGACCACCGTCCCCGCGAGCCGAACAGCGCGTAGACGTCGCCCTCCCAACCCCGGGCCAACGACCGGTCGCCGCCCCAGGCCTCGGCCAACACCCCCAGCTCCATCTGGCCCAAGTTGTCTTGGCGCACCGGCCTGGCTCCCACCCCGGACTCGGTGCGCGCAACCGCGGCCTGGGCGCCCGAAGCGGCGGCGGCGCGAGCGTCCCCAAGAGCCTCCCCGCCCGCCCCAGTGCGCGAAAACGCGAGTCTCACCGGCGGGTCTGCGAGCGTCCCCAGCAACGTGCCCGGATCCGCGACCTGTTCGGTGGAGAGCGGCAGAAGCGCCCCCAACGGCGCCGCACGGCCTTCGCCCCGCCGCCGGACCTCCTGCACGAAGCTCACGCCTTCGAGGTACGGAAACAGCATCGCCTCCCGGACGACCGCCGGCGCCGCCGCCAGCAAGGGGTACCGATCTTCCGCCTCTGCCAGGACCGAGGCCCGCATCGCCTCCGCCTCGTGCCGGGCGAGGTCGCGCCCCGCCGCCCACTCCATCGTCGCCAACATGGCGTGGCCCTCGACGGCCGCCCTGGCCGCCATGCGCGCGTCGTTGCCCAGCCCCGGATCCGTCAACGAGTCCAAGCTCACGTGCTGATCCTGAATCGCGTGCACCAGTTCGTGGACCAAGAGCGGCCTCAGCAGGTTCTGCGACTGGTCCGCGATCACGAACAGCGCCGCCGAGTCGGGCTCGTAGAAGCCCGCCACCTGCTCCATGTGGAGCGACAGAAGCAGGTTCCCGAGGTCGAGCCCCGAAGGCAGGAGCCCCAGGGCCACGTACGGCGCCGCGGTCTCGGCCGGTCGAGGCATCTCCTCCGCGAGCTTCTCGACCAGGAACGTCTCCAGCTCCGCCTTCGTCTTGGCCGACACGCGGATCGGGCCGACGGCGCGCATTCCCGACCTGCGCTCGGCCTCCGGCAGCAGTTCCGCGGCGAGCGAGGCCAAGGCAGGGTCCCCGTTCACCAGCGGGTCGGGAGCGCGCGCGCAACTGGCGCCCAAGCCCAGCACAACCGCCGCGGCGGCCCGTCGCAACACGGAGTTCATCGGCGACGGGCCGTGTCCGGCAACGGGAGCGGGAGATCGAACGACTTCGGAGAGATCGGACGGCAACGAGAATCGGACGGCAAGGGGGCGATTAGATTTGGGGCGGTGCGACGCCTGAACACCATCACCGACTTGCGAACGAGATGATTCGACTGCGACTGGCGGCCGGCGGCCCGCGACTGGCCGCCCGGGGCAGAGCCCGGATCGCGCGCGTTCCGAAGACGGTCTGGCTCGTTTTCCTCTTCCTTGCCGCGGGGCTCTTCGGCGCGGCCGCCGGAGCTTGGCGAAACCTCTGCAACGACTGCCCGTCGATCGCCCAAATCTACACGTACGAGCCTCGCCAGACGAGCAAGATCTACTCCCGCGACGGACAGCTGGTGGCCGAAATCGGGGCGGAGCGGCGAACGCCGGTCTCGCTGTCGAGCCTGCCTCCCTACGTGCCGCAGGCGTTCATCGCCATCGAAGACCGCCGCTTCTACAGCCACCGGGGGCTCGATTGGAGAGGCATTGCGCGGGCAGTGCTGGAGGCCGCGCGAACCTTGTCGCTCTCCGGCGGAGGCGGCAGCACGATCACGCAGCAGCTCGCCCGCAACATGTGGACCGAGCGCCTGGGCTTCGAGAAGCGGGTCGTGCGCAAGCTCAAGGAGTGGCAAGTCGCGCTCGCGCTCGAGGACGCGTACACGAAGGACCAGATCATCGAAGCGTACATGAACCAGATCGGGCTGGCCCACGGCTGGTACGGAATCCAGACCGCTTCGAGGAACTACTTCGGCAAGAACGCGACCGACATGAACCCGGCCGAAGCCGCGCTTCTGGCCGCCGTCGCCAACCTGCCGGAACGCTACTCCCCGTTGCGGCGCCCCGAGGCCGCCAAGCGGCGGCGCGACCTCGTGCTGACCCTGATGGGCCGCCAAGGATACCTGGAGGAGGCCGATGTGGAGCGCTGGCAGGCCGAGCCCGTGCCCACCGAGCGCGCCAAGACCGTCGAGACCCGGGCGCCCTACTTCGTCGAGTGGGTGCGCGTGCTCGTCGACGACCGGTTCGGCAACCGGCTGCTCAACAACGCCGGACTCAAGGTCTACACCACCTTGGACCTCGACATGCAGATGGCGGCGGAGGCGGCGATGGCCAATGGGTGGAGCCGGATCGAAAACTGGCCCGACTACCCGCATCCGCGCTACGGCGAGGTCTCCGACAGCGCGGCGAGCCGCGGCGCCGGGGGTCTGCCCTACGTCCAGGGCATGTTCGTCGCCGCCGATCCGGTCACGGGCCAAGTGCGGGCGATGATCGGGGGACGCGACTTCGGCGAATCGAAGTTCAACCGCGCGACGCAGGCCCGCCGCCAAGCAGGCTCGTCCTTCAAGCCGTTCGTCTACGCCGCCGCGCTGGAAAACGGCATTCCCGCCTCGGAGATGGTTCTGGACGGTCCCGTCGTCTTGGACCAGGCCGACGGGACGACTTGGCGTCCGAGCAACTACAACCCCGAGTTCGCGGGGTGGATCACCATTCGGGAAGGGCTTCGGCGGTCGATCAACATGGCCTCCATCAAGACCGGCATGAGGATCGGACTGGAGTCGGTCGCCCAGATGGCCCACCGGCTGGGGATCCGAACCGAAGTCGAGCCGTTTCCGTCCACCACCATCGGCGCCGCCGAGGTGATCCCGGTTCAGATGCTGGAAGCGTACGCCACGCTGGCTACCCTGGGCGAGCGCGTGCGGCCCTTCCCCATCCTCCGGGTCGAGAGCGCCGACGGCGAAGCGCTGTGGGAGCCCCAGCCCGAAAGGGAGCGGGCGCTGGATCCCGCCGTGGCACGGCTGACGGTCTCCTTGTTGGAGGACGTGGTGGACAACCCGCGCGGCACGGGCTACACCGGGGTGCGCCTGCGCGCGGGCTTGCCGCGTGAAGTGCCGGCCGCCGGCAAGACCGGCACCACGAACGAGGGCAGCGACATCTGGTTCATCGGGTTTACGCCCAACTTGGTGGCGGCGGTGTGGTTCGGCATGGACCAGCCGATTCCTATCGTGGAGGGCGCGACCGGCGGCCGGTTCGCCTCGCCGGTGTGGGGCGAATTCGCGAGACGTCTCTACTACGGATGGGACGGCGGGGGCGGGGCGCCTGCCGGGGACAGCCTCTCGGCGGAGGGTGCGGAGGCGGGCAGCGAGGCCGTCCTGCCGGTGCCCATGCGCTGGGCCTGGCCCGAAGGCGTCGTCATCCGCCGAATCGACGGCAAGACCGGCACGCTGGCCTCTCGCTGGTGTCCCGACTCGGACGCCTACGACGAGCATTACCTTCCGGGCACCGAGCCCACGAAGGCCTGCGACCGCGAAAGCGGGCCGTCCTCCCCCTCCCCTTCCCTTCCACGCGAACCCCGATGACGAGCCAACCCGCACCTGCAGCTGACTCCGGCCCCCGCACTTTCGTCTTCAAGACGACCCACCATGCCATGTGGGCGGAGGACGTGGCGCGCGAGCAGTCGATCCCCGCCGAGGTGGTTCCCGCGCCTCCGCAGTCCGAAGCCAAGTGCGGGATCGCGCTGAAGATCCAGGCGGGCGCCGCCGCCGAACTCGAGACCGCCCTGGCCCGCGAAGGAATCGTCTACGAGGTGTTCGCCAGCGATTCCTAGGCCGGGCGCCTCGCGACAAGCGCCAGCGCCGCGCTGCTGTCTCCCCGCGACCCGCCGAGCTAACCGAGGCGCGAGTTCTCGGACGCGCTCAACCGCTCCAGGATCAAGGGCAGGCCGTCCGTATCCGCCGACTCCGCAATCCGGAACGCGCCGGCCACCGCCCTCTCGGCGGCCGCGATCCGATCTTCGCCCGCCCCATGCACGACGGCCAGCGGCCGGCCCTCCTCCACCTCCTGGCCCACCTGGACTTCGAGGCGGAAGCCCGCCCTCGGATCGATCTCCTGATCCTGCCGAGTTCTGCCGCCGCCCAGGGCGACCAACGCATACCCCAGCTCGCGGGGTTCCACCGCAGCCACCACGCCCGCCCGAGCCGCGAGGACCGGGCGTTGCAGCGGCGCCGCGGGCAATCCCCGGCCGGATGCGACGAAGCCGGGATCGCCCCCCTGCGCGCTCACCATCCGGCAGAAGCGCTCCAGCGCCGCGCCCGACGCCAAGAGCGCTTCTGCAGCGCCGCGTCCCTCGTCCAGCGACGCCGCCAAGCCGCCGGCCAACGCCATCTCCGCGGCCAGCTCCACCGTCAGTTCGCGCAAGTCCTCCGGCCCGCCGCCCGACAGGCACTCGACGGCCTCCTCCACCTCCAGCCCGTGGCCGACGGCCCGCCCCAGAGGCCGGTCCATCGCCGACAGCACGGCCGTCACCTCCAGTCCCCGAGAGGCGCCCACCCGCACCATCGCCTCGGCCAGCGCACGCGCCTCTTCGGCCGACGACAGGAAGGCGCCGCTTCCCACCTTCACGTCCAGCACCAAGCCGTCCAGGGTCTCCGCCAGCTTCTTGGACATGATCGAGGCGGTGATCAGCGGCAGGGAGGCAACCGTCGCCGTCACGTCCCGCAGCGCGTAGAGCCGGCGGTCCAGCGGCGCGATCTCGCGGGTCTGGCCGATCATGGCGCACCCGGTGTCGCGGAGGACGGCGTGGAACCGCTCCAGCGAGATGCGGGTCTCGAAGCCGGGAATGGACTCCAGCTTGTCCAGCGTGCCGCCGGTGTGCCCCAGGCCGCGGCCCGAGATCATCGGAACCACCATGCCCATTTCCGCCGCCAGGGGCGCCAAGGGGAGCGAGACCTTGTCGCCGACGCCTCCGGTCGAGTGCTTGTCCACGCGGGGACCCGGCGGTCCGGCGTCGCGGTCGAGGCTCTCGCCGGAGCGGATCATCGCGTCGACGAGCACGGCCAGCTCTTTGTCCCCCAGGCCGTTGAAGCAGACCGCCATGAGGAAGGCGGCCATCTGGCTGTCCTCGACTCGGCCGTCCAGGTAGCCCGCCAAGAAGGACCGGAACTCCGCCGGGTCGATCTCCTCGCCCGCCCGTTTGCTGGCGATCAAGCGCTGCGGGATCACCGGGCAAGTTCCGGTGCGCCCGCCCGAACCCTGAAGCCGGGGACGGCCGCGCAGGGGACGGCCAAGGCCGAAGGCGCGGGACGAGAAAGGAAGCGACGAGAGAGGAGGCCGGGAGAGAGGAAGCCGGCGAGGAGGCGCCCGGCCCGGCGCCGGGTCAAGAAGCCGCCAGGGACCGGGACGGGATGAACAGTTCGAGCGTCTCGCCCGCGCCGACCGGCAACCTCTCCGTGAAGTAGTCGGGCCCGGCCAGGAACTTGACCCTCAACTGAAGTTCGGGATAATCCCAGTCGGTTCTGAAGACGACCTCGGCCTTGCCGCCGACGATGCCGAGCCGCCGTTGCGCGCCGCCGCGCACCGTGTAGACCGTCACTTGGTTGAAGTTGCCGTTCCGCACGACGATCTCGATCTCGCCGGCGCTCGCCATGTCGTGCCCGGGCGGCAGAAACCCGCTGCCGCGCCCCGCGCAGGCCGACACAAGAACCAGCGCGGCCGCCGCGGCGTACGCCCGCAGGAACGAACCGCGTTGCGCCTTCACCGAGACTCCACCGGCACGTAGTCGCGCGGCTCGCACCCCTTGAACACCTGCCTGGGGCGCGCGATCCGCTGCTCCGGGTCCTGGACCATCTCCTCCCACTGGGCAAGCCATCCCACCGTGCGCGGAATCGCAAAGAGCACCGGGAACAGTTCGACCGGAAAGCCCATGGCTTGGTAGATCAGCCCCGAGTAGAAGTCCACGTTGGGATACAGGTGCCGCTTGACGAAATACTCCTCCTGCAACGCGATCTTCTCGAGTTCGAGCGCCACGTCCAGGAGCGGGTTGCGTCCGGTGACCGCGAAGACGTCCTCGGCGGTCCTCTTGATGATGGACGCGCGGGGGTCGTACGCCTTGTAGACGCGGTGGCCGAAGCCCATGAGGCGCCGTTCGCCCTTGCGGACGCTCTCCATGAACGCGGGGATGTTCCCTGTGTGACCGATCTCCGACAGCATCCGCAGCACGGCCTCGTTGGCGCCGCCGTGCAGAGGGCCGTATAGGGCGGCCATCGCGCCGGCCATGGCCGAGAAGGGGTCGGCCCGGGAACTCCCGATGACCCGCATGGCCGTGGTCGAACAGTTCTGCTCGTGATCCGCATGCAGGATGAAGAGAACGTCCAAGGCGCGCTCCAGCACCGGGTTGGGGCGGTAGTCCCGCCCGCCGATGCGGAAGAGCATGTTCAGGAAGTTGGCCGGGTAGGAGAGTTCGTTCTCCGGATAGATGTACGGCAGCCCCCTGTGGTGCCGGTAGGTCAGCGCGGCCAGCGTGGGCATCTTGGCGACCAAGCGGTTGATCTGCGCGGCGCGGCTGTCCGCGTCGTCCACGTCCTTGGCTTCGGGATAGAACGTCGACAGCGCGGCGACCAGCGATATCATCATGCCCATCGCGTGCGCGTCGTAGCGAAAGCCCTTGATCAGGGTCAGGACGTTCTCGTGGACGTAGGTGTGGAAGGTCACGCCGCGCACGAAGCCGTCCAGCTGCGCCTGCGTCGGCAACTCCCCCTTGAGGAGCAGGTAGGCGACCTCCAAGAAGGTGGATCGCTCGGCCAGCTGCTCGATCGGGTAGCCCCTGTACTCCAGGACGCCCCGCCCGCCGTCCACGTCCGTGACGCGGCTCGTCGTGAAGGCCGTGTTCGTGAAGCCCGGGTCGTACGCCATCATCCCGAAGTCGCCGTCGGAGACCTTGATCTGCCGCAGGTCCATGGCCCGCACGACGTTTCCGTCGAGGACGTCCAGCTCGTACTGCCTGCCCGTGCGGTTGTCGGTGACGGACAGCGTGCTTCTGGGCGAGTTCTCGGGCATTTTCTTCTTGAGGAATGGCGGTCGGTTGACGGGGACGCAGAACGGGCGGATGCGCAACGACAGCCTTGAAAGCTATCACCGCCCGGCAGCCTTCAACAGGCCCGAGCGCGGCGGCGACACGCCCGCCGACTGCGCCTCCGGCTACCGCCCGATGTGCTCGAAGACCGTCCGGTTCCCCGCTCCGTCGAAGGCGACGACGTCGTAGGGCTGCGGGTTGCCGCCTTCCATTCCCGGCGACCCCACCGGCATCCCGGGGACGGCCAGCCCCGCCACCGAAGGCGCCGCTTCCAAGAAGGACCGGACGACGCGGGCGGGCACGTGCCCCTCGACGACGTACCCTTCGACGACGGCCGTATGGCAGGAAGCCAGGTCGAGCGGAACCCCTTCTCGGCGCTTGACTGCCCGCATGTCCGACACGTCTTCCGCCACCACCCGGAAGCCGGCTTCCCGCATGTGCTCCACCCAGTTGGAGCAACAGCCGCAGGTGGGCGACTTGTAGACTCGAATCTCCGGGCTCTCGGGCGTTCTCGCCTCCGGCCAGAGCGCCGCCGCCGTTCCCAGGGCCACCAGAACCGCGGCCAGTCGCTTGATGCTCATGATTTCCTCCTCCTTGCGATTGCGACACTAGGGCGCCCATCGAGGCGCCACTGCGAAGATAGCCCCGTCGCCGGACGGCGCCACCGAACCGGCTGCCTTGCCCCCCAGGCCCGTGGACTCGTACGATGCGGTTCGACGGCCGCCGAGTCGTCCGCCGACACGAGGGCCGTCCGTCCGTCTCACTCAACCAGCAGGGTCGCACCAATGAAGCCGTTCCGCCTCTTGATCCTCGCCGCCGTCGCCGTCTCTCCCGCGGCCGCCGCCGTCCCCGTCGCCGCCGCGACCGCGCAGCAGGAAGAAGCCTACGACTACTGGCGCTTCAACCGCGAGACGATCAGCCGCGGGATGCAGGCAGTCTTCCTTTGCAACGGGCTGTTCACGTCGAAGCGGACGCTCCAGCAAGTCTTCGAACAGGAAATGGCCTACGTCCAGGGGTCGCTGGGCAGGCCGGCGGGGACCGCCGAGGGCGGCGACTACGAGGTGGACTGGGAGCGAAGGGCCGTCGCCGTCGGCGCTCCGGGATACGTGCCGGTCATGCGGGCCGCCTTCCGGGAGGGACTGGGATGCGTGATCATGGCGCCCGGCCAGACCTGGGACGACATCGACCACTTGCCCCAGCTGGACATGCCGTCGCCGCCGGGCGACGCGGCGGCGATCGCTTGGCCCGACGGCGACCTGGTGCAGGAGTCGCCGCTTCCGCCGGGCGTGGACGCGGAAGCCCTCCAAGCCGCCTCCGACTGGGCTTTCGACCGCGAGTCGGAGGAGCAGGTCACGTTGGGCCTGCTGGTCGTGCACGGCGGCCGCATCGTTCACGAGCGGTACGCCCCGGGCGTGGACATGTCCACCCGCACGCGCACTTGGTCGACCGCCAAGAGCATCGCCGTGACCCTGATCGGCATTCTCGCGGACGAAGGCCGGCTGGATCTGGACGCTCCGCTGGGCTTCGACTGGCTGCCGCGCGCCGCCGCTCCGGAGACCGATCCCAGGTCGGCCGTCACCCTGCGGCAGGTCCTCAACATGTCCAGCGGCCTCTACCCCGTGGACAACCGGCGGTTGGAGTACGCCACGGGCTCGGGCATGTCCTATTGGGCCGGCGCGAGTTCGGTCGAGGGCGCGCGCCGTCGGGCTCTGATACGGCGGCCGGGCAGCAACTGGGACTACGAGAACTACGACACCCTGCTCGGCGTCTACGCCATGAAGCTGGCTCTCGGCGACGACTACCTGGCCTTCCCCCGCAAGGCACTCCTGGACCGCATCGGAATGCGCAACACGCTGTTGAGCGTGGACAGGTTCGGCGACTTCATCTTGAGCAGCCAAGTCTATACGAACGCCCGCGACTTGGCCCGCTTCGGCCTCCTCTACCTGAACGGCGGCCTCTGGAACGGCGAGCGCATCCTGTCGGAGGAGTGGATCGACTTCGTGCGCACTCCCGCCCCGTCCACGGCGGAACGCGGCGCCTTCTACGGCGGCCAGTGGTGGCTCGTCCCCGACGACCGAACCGACGTTCCATCCGACGCCTACTCGACCGCCGGCAATCGCGGCCAGTACGTGGTCGTCGTGCCGACGCACGATCTCGTGATCGTCCGCCGCGGCCTGGACTACGGCCGCCAGGGCTTCAACCGGTGGGACCTGACGCGGGAGGTGCTGAAGTCGGTGAAGGAGGCGGCAAAGGATCGCTCTCCCGAGAGCAGGTCGAGCGCCGGGCCTGCCGACCGGCCCGGCACGACGCCGGCAATCCGTCCCGCCTAGTGCCGAGGGAGGGACTCGAACCCTCACGCCCGCAAGGGCAAAGGTTTTTGAGACCTTCGCGTCTACCGGTTCCGCCACCTCGGCTGGGCAACTAGCCTAGCCGATCCGACCCGATTCGCAAAGCGCTCTCGGCCTGCCGCCGCTCCCGGCCGCCTTGAACTCTGGCCGGGGCGTCGCCATGGTAGTGGGCGTCGCCGCGGTTCAAGGCCAGGGATGGAGCGTCGCCGCCAAGTCCCTCCACGAGCGGCCGCGAGCACGACCCCGCAACGCCTCGACACCCCGCGACGCCCCCGGACTCCCGCAGCCTCTTCGCCAGGAGACGCCGACCCCCTTGCCACAGCGACCCCCCGACTCCTTCGGCGCCCTCGCCTCGCTGGACCTTCCGGAAGGTCCCACGTCCTACTACAGCCTCGCCCGGCTGGAGCATGCCGGCGTACTGTCCTCCTTGGACCGGCTGCCCTTCTCCATCCGCGTGTTGCTGGAGAACGTCCTTCGAAACGCCGGCGACGCGAACGGCCACGTCACGCCCGGCGACGTGGAGACGGTTGCGGCTTGGCGTCCCGGCGGGCGACGGCCCGGCTTCCCCTTCATGCCGACCCGCGTCGTGCTTCAGGACTTCACCGGCGTGCCCGCCATCGTGGACCTGGCCTCCATGCGGGACGGGCTCCGCGCGATGGGAGGAGACCCCCAGCGCATCAACCCCCTCGTCCCCGCCGACTTGGTCATCGACCACTCCGTGCAGGTGGACTTCTTCGGGACGGAACACGCCTTCGAGAAGAACGTGGCCCGCGAGTACGAGCGGAACCGGGAGCGGTACGCGCTGCTTCGGTGGGCGCAGGAAGCCTTCGAGAACTACCGCGTTGTTCCGCCGGGCACTGGAATCGTCCACCAAGTCAATCTGGAGTACCTGGCGGCGGTGGTGCACAGGAGGGAGCACGACGGCCTCTTCCTGGCCTACCCCGACACGCTGGTCGGAACCGACTCGCACACCACCATGATCAACGGGCTGGGCGTGGTGGGCTGGGGCGTGGGCGGCATCGAGGCGGAGGCGGTGCTTCTCGGGGAGCCGTACCACATGCTGCTGCCGGAGGTCGTGGGCGTGAAGTTCACGGGGGCGCTCTCCGAAGGCACCACCGCCACCGACTTGGTCCTCCGCGTGACCGAGATGCTCAGAGCGCACGGCGTGGTGGGCCGCTTCGTGGAGTACTACGGAGCCGGACTGTCGGGCCTGAGCCTGCCGGACAAGGCCACGCTGGCCAACATGTCGCCCGAGTACGGGGCCACGGTGGGATTCTTTCCCGTGGACGACGAAGCCCTGCGCTACTTGGCCGGCACCGGTCGCAACCCGGGACACGTGGCCCGGGTCGAGCGCGTGGCCAAGGAGCAGGGGCTCTTTCGCACCGACGACACGCCCGATCCCGAGTACTCGTCCACGTTGGAGCTGGATCTTTCCGCGGTCGAGCCCAGCTTGGCGGGGCCGAAGCGTCCGCAAGACCGGATCGCACTCGCCGACATCGCCCTTGCTTTCCCGCGCGACCTGCCCAACCTGCGGCCCTCGGGCCTGCCGAAGAGCGGAAACGGCGTCGCTCCACCTGCTCGCGCGACGGCCCAAATCGAAATGGACGGACAACAGGTCGAGATCGGCGACGGCTCCATCGTCGTTGCCGCCATCACCAGCTGCACGAACACGTCGAATCCGTCGGTGATGGTGGGCGCCGGGCTGATGGCCAAGAGAGCCCGAGAACTGGGGCTGGAGGTCAAGCCCTGGGTGAAGACCAGCATGGCGCCGGGCTCGCAGGTGGTCACCGACTACCTGGAGGCGGCGGGCCTCATGCGGTATCTGGAGGAGCTGCGCTTCAACGTGGTGGGATACGGCTGCACGACTTGCATCGGCAACAGCGGACCGTTGCCCGGGCCCGTGGCGGAGGCGGTCGCGAGGAACGGCTTGGTCGTCGCCTCGATCCTGTCGGGCAACCGCAACTTCGAGGCGCGGATTCACACGCTGGTGCGCGCCAACTACTTGGCCTCTCCCATGTTGGTCGTGGCCTTCGCGCTCGCCGGGCGGATCGACGTGGACCTGCGCCGGGAGCCCCTGGGACGGGACCCTGCCGGCGATCCGGTCTTTCTGGCCGACATCTGGCCGTCGCCGGAGCAGGTTCGGGACACCGTGGCCGCATCGCTCAAGCCGCAGATGTACCGCGAGCGCTACGGCCGCGTGTTCGACGGCGACGAGCGATGGCGCGCCCTGCCGTTGCCCGAGGAAGGCACCCTGTACGACTGGGACGCGGAGTCCACCTACATCCGCAACCCTCCCTTCTTCGACGGCATGGGAGCGGAGCCGCCGCCGCTGGAAGACGTGTCGGGCGCCCGCGTCCTGGCGCTGCTGGGCCAGACCGTCACCACCGACCACATCTCGCCGGCCGGCGCCATCCCCAAGGACGAGCCCGCCGGCCGGTACCTGCGGGAGCGGGGCGTGGACCCGATCCGCTTCAACACCTTCGGGTCGCGCCGGGGCAATCACGAGGTGATGATGCGGGGGACCTTCGCCAACGTGCGCATGAGGAACCTGCTTCTCGACGGCAAGGAGGGCGGCTACACGCTTCACGTTCCCAGCGGCGACGTCGCGCCCATCTTCGAGGCGGCGGCCCGTTACCGGGAGGCTGGGACGCCGCTGGTGGTGCTCGCAGGCCGCGAATACGGCACGGGAAGCTCCCGGGACTGGGCGGCCAAGGGGACTTTGCTGCTGGGCGTGAAGGCGGTGATCGCCGAGAGCTACGAGCGCATCCACCGCTCCAATCTGGTGGGGATGGGGGTGCTGCCTCTGCAGTTCCAGGACGGCGAGGGGGTGGAGTCGCTGGGCCTGACCGGGCTGGAGACGTACGACATCGCCGGCATCGCCGCCGGGCTGGCGCCTCGGGGCGCTGTCGAAGTCGCCGTGTCGCGGCCCGAGGGCTCGGACGGTTCGGGGGGATCGAGCACGCGCTTCAAGGCCCTAGTGCGTCTCGACTCGGCCGTCGAGGTGGAGTACTATCGCAACGGCGGGATACTGCAGACGGTGTTGCGGAAGATGGCGGCGAGTTGACCCGTCGGCAACAGAGGAGACGTTGATCCACCAGCAACCGGCGGGATGCGCACATGTCGCACAGGTTCACGGGACGAGACCTAACGCCCGCAGATCAGTTTTTGCTTGGCGCGAACCATCTTGGCGCGAGCGCTTGCTAGCCTAAGCGCGTCTATCCGCAACTGTATCGACATGTCAGTGCGCGGATTCGCTTCCGGCGACTCCAGGAAGTTCAGCACCATTTCGCTGCTGGCCGGACATCCTACCGCCACCAAGCCGAGCTCTTCTCTTATGGCATACAAGTGATTGACGGCAATGACCAAAGACAGGGTATCGCTCGACACCAGTTCCGGCTCGGGTTCCGGATCAAGCTCCGGCTCGCTGTCTACTGCAGGCGCAGGTGCTGGATCAGTCGGAATGTTGGGTTTGCGCTCGCTGAAGACTACCAAAGCCACGAGGGCTACGACGAAGATGACCCACAACCCGCGCACAACGTTGCCCTGCTTCTTCATTCTGCTTCTCCCTTGCTGTTTGGAGGATTGCGTGCAGCCAACTCGGGCGTCAGCAGTGGCCTATCGGCCAAAAGGTGCCCTGTCGCCGATATCGACAGGTGCTCGCCTGCAAGGCTTGTCGTTCCGGGCTACTGCCAGGAAGCCTCTTGGCCGCCCCGTCTCAGAGCCAACGGCGGACCCAGCACTTCGCGGGCCACGATGATCCGCTGCAGGCCCTCTCGCGTCCGCAGTCCATACGGTCCGCCGTCGGTCGCGGCCCGAACGGCCTGACGCGCCGGACGGGAGGGAGGAGACGGAGGGGACGGAGCCGCGGCGACCTCGGCCGGCCGCTCGGAGGAGGGCCGCTCCGGGCGAGGAGGCGGATCGTCAACCGGTTGCCAGGCCGCCGACCCCAGCTCCCAATTCGAGGACTCGCGCGACTGACTGGGCTGGCCGCGCGGCGCTCTCGGCCGCGCGCCTGGTCGCGTGGCCGGTACCGGCCGGTCGGCCCCAGCGGGCTCCGGCTCGGGCAGGCCGAAGCTCGGCAACTCCTCTTGCTGCCGAGCGCCGGAAGAGAGGATCGCGGCCGCCTTCGGACGAACCGGTTCGGCCGATTCGCGCGGCAAACCCTCGCCCGGGAACGGCGAGTCCCGCTTGGCCTGCGCCTCGATCTCCGCGAACAGTTCCGCGAGGACGCTTCTCTTGCCCCCAACCTTCGCAGCGCCGACGCCCGGCGCCCCGTCCCCGCCGGAAGCCGACGCTCCAGGCACGCCAACGCCCTCCGCAAGTCCGCCGCCTTCAGGAACTGCGTCCAGCCCCTGCTCGGCCTCGGCCTCGCGTTCCTTCGCCTTCTTCTTCGCAAACAGAGACTGCAGGAGCGCGATGACCGCCAGCAGAACGACGAGGCGGGTGTCCATGCTGCTCTACGCCCCCGCGCCTAGACGGCCGCGGGGTCGGACGATTCCTCGTCCCCCTGGGCGATCGACTCACGCATGTGCGTGTCGGACTCGATGTTCCGGTACTTCGCGTAGTCCATGATGCCGAGATTGCCGCTGCGGAAGGCGTCGGCCATGGCAAGCGGAATCTTGGCTTCAGCGGCGATGACTTCCGCCCTCATTTCCTCCACGCGCGCCTTCATCTCCTGTTCGTGGGCCATCGCCATCGCCCGCCGCTCCTCGGCCCGGGCCTGGGCGACCCGCTTGTCCGCCTCCGCTTGGTCGGTCTGGAGCTCGGCGCCGATGTTCTTGCCCACGTCCACGTCGGCGATGTCGATGGACAGGATCTCGAAGGCGGTCCCCGAGTCGAGCCCCTTTTGGAGAACCGTCTTGGAGATCGCGTCCGGATTCTCCAGCACGGCCTTGTGCGAGTCGGCGGACCCGATGGTGGAGACGATGCCTTCCCCGACCCGCGCCAGGATGGTCTCCTCGCCGGCGCCGCCCACCAGGCGGTTGATGTTCGCCCGAACCGTGACGCGCGCCACCGCGATCAACTGAATGCCGTCCTTGGCCATGGCCGCGACCCGGGGCGTCTGCACCACCTTCGGATTCACCGACACCTGCACGGCCTCGAAGACGTCCCGGCCCGCCAAGTCGATCGCCGCCGCCTGCTGGAAGGGCAGCTCGATGGTGGCCTTGTCCGCGCTGATCAACGCCCGCACCACGCGGTCCACGTCGCCCCCGGCCAAGTAGTGCGCCTCGAGATGCGAGACGTCGAGCGGCAGTCCGGCCTTCGTCGAGGCGATCAGCGGACGGACGACGGCCGGCGGGCTCACCTTGCGCAGCCGCATCCCCACCAGGCTGCCCAAGCCCAGGCGCACACCGGAGAACGTGGCCTCGATCCAGAGCCGCACCGGCACGGCCCAGCTGAGAACGAGCAGGGCCACCAGGACGGCGGCGAGCACAAGGATGGTGCTGTTGAGTGCGAGGTCTTCCATCGGGAAAGTTCCTTGGTCTTCTGGAGAAGCGCTGGTTCGAGTGTCCTGGTCCGGCTACTTCGACTTCGATGCCTTCTTGGCGGGCTTGGCGGCGCGCACGATGTGACGATAGCCCTCGGCGCTGAGGACGCGGATCCTGGTGCCTTCCTCGATCCACTCGCTCTCGGAGACGACATCGAGCCGCTCTTCGCCGAACAGCCCCATCCCCGCGGGCCGGAGCGCGGTGATCGCGACGCCTTCCGCGCCCACGAGTTCCGGCCGCACGTCGGCCGAGGTGTAGCCGTCCCGCCGGTCCGTGGACTCGGGCAATAGAACGCCGCTGCGCTGAAGACGCCAGTTGCCCGGCAACGTTCGCAGAAGCACCCAGGCGCTGACGAGGAAGAGGAGTATCGAGGCGCTCAGCACGCCCGCCGCCCGGGTAAAGTCGGCCCCGCCGGGCAGATCGCCCAGCATGGCCAGGAAAATGCCGCCTGCCAGCGCAAGCCCCCCGGTGATCCCGAAGACGCCCACTCCCGGCACCACGAGGACCTCGATGGCGAGCAGCACGACTCCCGCGCCCAGCAGGATCAGGCTCTCGATGCCCGCCAGCCCCACGAGCAGGTGGGCGCCGAAGAAGAGCCCCAGCGCGAGCAGCCCCGCCGCCCCCGCCAAGCCGAAGCCCGCCGTCTTGACCTCCACGATCAGGCCGAGGAAGCCGATCGACAGCAGGAAGGGCGCGATCACCGGATTGGTGAAGAACCGCACGAGCCGCTCCGCCCAGTTGACCCGCGCCTCGGCGACCGGCGCGTCGCTCAGGTCCAGCGCGGCCGCCAGTCCCGCCCAGTCGTCCACCACCTCCGCGTATCCCAGCGCCGCCGCCTCCTCGGCAGTGAGCGTCAGAAGCTTGCCGCGCTCCACGACCCCCTCGACCTCGATCTCCTCGTCGACCATCGCCTCGGCAATCGCCGGATCCAGGCCCCGCGCCTCGGCAAGCGCCCTCATGCGCCCACGCATCACCGACACGATCTTCTCGGAGGCCTTGACGCCCTGCCCGTCCACCGGGGTCACGGCCCCCATCGCCGCCCCGTTGCGCATGAACACGCGCTCGGCCGCCAGGGCGATCATGGCCCCGGCCGAATAGGCGTGCATGTTGACGTACGAGTAGACCGGCACGCCGGCCCGGCTCACCGCGCTCACGATGCGCTCGGCCGCGTCCACTCGTCCGCCGAAGGTCTCGATGTCCAACACGACCGCGCGCGCACCGGCGGCCTCCGCCTCGTCCAGCGTCCGCTCGATGAAGGGCGCCAGCCCCATCTCGACGGTGCCGTTCACCGGAACCCGCAGAACGGGCTGCTGGGCCGCAAGCGGGAGCTGCACGGCCAACTGAACCAGCGCCAGCGCCAAGAACGTGCTCGCGCCCACGGCCGCGTTCGCGCCCGTCCTCCCGGCCAAGCTTCGATTCCACCGCCTCTTGTCGTCCATGGCCCCGCTCCTTCCCGCTAGATCGAAACTGCTTCGCTGCTCCGGACATGAACAAGTACGCGCCGGCGCCCGCAAACAATCTAGCGTCCGCGGCTCCATGTTATCTTCTTGGCCCCGTCCTCCCCCCAAGACAAGCGCAACAATGCCCGGAAAAGCCCTCGTTCACTACGAGTCCAGCGACGGCGTGGCCGTCCTCGCCCTGGACGATCCGCCCGCGAACACGTACACGCACGAGATGATGCGCCAGCTCGACGACGCCGTCCTGAAGGCGCGCTTCGACGGAGACGTGCACGTCGTCGTGGTGACCGGCCAGGGCGAGAAGTTCTTCTCCGCCGGGGCCGACATCGGGATGCTGGCCGATGTGACGCCCGAGTTCAAGTACTACTTCTGCCTGCACGCGAACGAGACGCTGAACCGGCTGGAGCAGACGCCGAAGCTGGTCGTCGCGGCGCTCAACGGCCACGCGGTGGGCGGCGGGCTGGAGATCGCGATGGCCGCCGACCTTCGCGTCGCAAGGGCGGGACGCGGCAAGACCGGGCTGCCGGAGGTCAACCTGGGCGTGCTGCCGGGGACCGGCGGCACCCAGCGGCTGGCTAGGCTAGTGGGCAAAGCCAAGTCCATCGAGCTGATGGCAGGCGGCCGCACCTTCGGGTTCGACCGTGCCTTGGAGATGGGCATCGTCAACGAGGTCTGGGAGACGGAGACGCACCCCGAATTCATGGAACGCGTCGTCGAGTACGCGCGGGGGTTCTGTCCCCCTCGCATGGCGGCGAAGGCGGTGGGCGCCATCAAGCGCTCCGTGCAGACGGGCGCCGACCTCTCGTTCGAAGCGGCGCTGGCGTTGGAACGCGAGCTGCAGCAGCAGCTCTTCGCCAGCGAGGACGCCCGCGAGGGGCTGAGCGCCTACGTGGAGAAGCGCAGGCCCGAGTTCCAGGGCGGCTGAGGCGCGTGGCGGAGGGGACCGACGCGACGAAGGCCGCGGACGCGGAGCCCCTCCGCACCCGCCTGTGGATCGGCGGCGCCTGGTGCGACGCCCGGGCGGGCGGGACGTTCGAGTCGACGAACCCTGCGACGGGCAAGACGCTGGCGGAGGTGGCCGAGGCGGGTCCGGAGGACGTGGACTGCGCCGTCGAAGCGGCCCGGACGGCCTTTGCCGACGATCGTTGGCGCCGAATGGATCCCCAGGAGCGGTCGCGCCTGCTGTGGAAGCTCTCGGAGTTGGTCGAGAGTCACGCGGACGAGCTGGCGCGGCTCGAGACACGGGACAACGGCAAGCCCTACTTCGAGGCGCGGCGGGTGGACCTGCCCTCGGTGGTCCGAACGTTGCGGTACTACGCAGGGCTGGCCGACAAGGTTCAGGGGGACGTGATCCCCGTGCAGGGTCCTTTCCTCAACTACGCTCTGCGGGAGCCGCTGGGCGTCGTGGGGGCGATCATT
Source organism: Longimicrobiales bacterium (assembly GCA_958295645.1). Taxonomy (GTDB): domain Bacteria; phylum Gemmatimonadota; class Gemmatimonadetes; order Longimicrobiales; family Gaopeijiaceae. The sequence continues at coordinate 815,942 of OY282361.1, read as the reverse complement.
CCGTGGAACTTCCCGCTGTCCATGGCGGCCTGGAAGGTGGCACCGGCGCTCGCCTGCGGAAACACGGTGGTTCTCAAGCCCGCGGAGCAGACGCCGCTGACGGCGCTTCGCTTCGGCGAGTTGGCGGCCCAGGCGGGGTTTCCGGCCGGGGTCCTGAACGTGGTGCCGGGTTTCGGCGAGACGGCGGGCGCGGCGCTGGTGAGGCACGCGGGCGTGGACGCGATCTCGTTCACGGGCTCCACGGCGGTTGGGCGCCGCGTGATGCGCGAGGCTTCGGCGACGCTGAAGCCGGTCTCGCTGGAGCTCGGGGGCAAGTCGCCCAACGTGGTCTTTGCCGATGCCGACCTGAAGCAGGCGGTGAGGGGCGCCTCCATGGGCGTGTTCTACGGGAAGGGAGAGGTCTGCGCGGCCGGCAGCCGCATTCTCGTGGAGGATTCGGTGCACGACGACTTCGTGGCGGGGCTGGCGGCGCGCGCGAAGCAAATGCCGGCGGGCGATCCGATGGATCCGAAGACGCGGCTGGGCGCGGTCGTCAGCGAGGCGCAGCTGGACCGGGTGATGGGCTACATCGAGGCGGGACGCCGCGAGGGGGCGCGCCTCGAGGCGGGCGGGGACAGGGTGACGGTGAACGGGCAAGGCAACTTCGTGAACGCGACGGTTTTTTCTGGCGTCGAGCCGGCGATGTCCATCGCGCGCGAGGAGATATTCGGGCCGGTGGCGGCGGTGATTCCGTTCCGGGACGTGGACGACGCCATCGCCAAGGCCAACGACTCCTGCTACGGGTTGGCCGCGGGCGTCTGGACGCGCGACGTCGGCAAGGCGCACCGAATGGCCGCCGCCATCGACGCGGGCACGGTCTGGGTGAACACCTACAACCAGTACGCGCCGGCCTCGCCGTTCGGGGGATGCAAGGAGAGCGGCTTCGGGCGCGACCTCGGCTTCCGCACTGCCCTGGAGAAGTACACGCGCGTCAAGAGCGTATGGGTGGCCCTGGACGGCTAGCGGTGGAGGCGGTCGTCGAGATGCCGGCTCCGGAGGCGACGGCGCTCCGGAAACGGCGCCCAGGATAACGGCGGCGCCATGAGAGAGGCCTGGATCGTGGAGGCCGTCCGCACGCCCATCGGACGACACGGCGGCGCATTGGCGCGGGTTCGCCCGGACGACTTGGCGGCCGTCGTGATCGAGGCCCTAGTGGCGCGCAGCGGGCTGCCGCCGGAGCTGGTGGACGACGTGATCTTCGGCTGCGCGAACCAAGCGGGCGAAGACAACCGCAACGTGGCGCGGATGGCCCTGCTCCGCGCCGGACTGCCGGTGGAGAGGCCGGGCCAGACGGTGAACCGCCTTTGCGGCTCGGGAATGCAGGCCGTGTGCAGCGCCTTTCACGCGATCCGCGCCGGAGAGGGAGACGTGTTCGTGGCAGGCGGCGTCGAGTCCATGAGCCGTGCGCCGATCGTCATGCTCAAGCCCGAACGAGGCTACGCGCGCGGCGTCCCGGGGGTCGCGGACACGGTTCTGGGCTGGCGGTTTCCGAACCCGCGCTTTCCCGGCGCCTGGACGGCGAGCCTGGGAGAGACCGCGGAGACGGTGGCGCAGGAGTTCGGAGTGTCGCGGGAGGATCAGGACGCCTTCGCCTTGGACAGCCAGCGCAAGGCGGCGAAGGCGGTGGCGGAAGGCCGCTTCGCCGCCGAAACGGTGCCCGTGAGCGTGCCTCGCCGCCGGGGCGGGCCGGTGACGGTGGAGGAGGACGAGCACCCCCGGCCCGGCGTCGCGCCGGAGTCGCTGGCCGGACTTCGTCCCGTGTTCGCGAAGGACGGAACGGTTACCGCCGGCAACTCCTCCGGCATCAACGACGGCGCCGCGGCCCTGCTCGTGGTCGAGGCCCGCAAGGCCGCCTCGCTCGGCCTGGAGCCGATGGCGTCGATCCGGGCCTGCGCGGTCGCCGGAGTGGACCCGGCGCGCATGGGCATCGGCCCGGTGCCCGCGTCGCGGCGATGCATGGAGCGGGCGGGCGTGGTCGCGGGAGACTTGGCCCTCGCCGAAGTCAACGAGGCCTTCGCTGCGCAAGCGATTCCGTGCATTCGCGAACTCGGCCTGAATCCCGGCGCGGTCAACGTCAACGGCGGCGCGATCGCTCTGGGGCACCCGATCGGCTGCTCCGGCGCCCGCATTCTGGCGACCCTGGCGCACGAGATGCGCCGCCGCGACGCGACGCTGGGCCTGGCGACGATGTGCGTCGGCGTCGGCCAGGGCATCGCCACCGTGATCGAGAGGGCCTGACGTGTCGGCGGCGTCGCGGGACTCCGCGCGGGAGACCGCTCCCGCCCGCCCGTCAGGAGCCGCGCGCCCATTCGGCCGGCCCTTCTCCCGCGTCGCCGTAGTGGGCGCGGGGACGATGGGCCATGGCATCGCCCAGGCGGCCGCCATGGCCGGGTACCCGACCGCGCTCCACGACGCCGGCGAGGCGGAGCTGCGGCGCGGCATGGTGCGCATCGCCGCCACGCTGGACAAGGGCGTGGCCCTGGGCAAGGTGGCGGAAGCCGCCCGCGAGGCCGCGCTGTCCCGCCTCCGGGCCGCGCGCCGGCTGGAGGAGGCCGTGCAGGAGGCCGACTTGGTGATCGAGGCCGTTCCCGAATCGATGGAGCTGAAGACGGCGGTGTTGCGGTCGGTCGCCGAGGCCGTCGGCTCGGTCGCCCCGGCAACGCCGTCGAAGGCGGTTCTGGCTACCAATACGTCGTCGCTTTCGGTCGGCGCGATGGCGGACGGACTGCCCTCGCCGGATCGGTTTCTCGGTCTTCACTTCTTCAACCCCGTCCACCTGATGGCCCTCGTCGAAGTCGTCGAAGGCCCCAAGACCGGCGTCGAGACGTTGGAACGCTGCCTGGAGTTCGTGCGGGACCTCGGCAAGGAGCCCATCGTGGTCGCCGATTCGCCCGGCTTCGCGTCCTCCCGCCTGGGCGTGGCGCTGGGGCTCGAGGCGATTCGCATGGTCGAAGCCGGCGTGGCGTCGCCCCCCGACATCGACAAGGCCATGGAACTCGGCTACCGTCACCCGATGGGACCGCTCAAGGTGACCGACTTGGTGGGGCTGGACGTGCGCTTGGGCATCGCACGCCACCTGCACGAGACACTGAGCTCGGAGGCCTTCCGTCCCCCCGCCCTGCTGGAGCGCATGGTCGCCGAAGGCAAGCTCGGCAAGAAGTCCGGCCGCGGATTCTACGACTGGAGCGGCAAGTCCGCGGCGGGAGACCGCAAGTCCCCGACTAGGAGCGGCACGGCGACCGCGTCGCGCGGCCTTTCTTGAATTCGGCGCCACAACTCTCCGATTCCCGCACCGTGCGGGTTTCCGTGCGCAACGCCGTCGGCGAGGTGGAGATCAACCGCCCCGAGAAGCTGAACGCCTTGAACGAGGCCGTGCGTCAAGCCCTCGCGGACGCCTTCGACGCCTTGGCCGCCCGCGACGACGTGAAGGTCGCCATCCTCCACGGCGCGGGCGACGCCTTCGTGGCGGGCGCCGACGTGAACGAGTTCGCCTCTCGCACGCCCGAGGAGCAACGCGCCGTATACGACAGGCGACGCGTGTACGAGGCGCTCGCCGAGTTTCCGAAGCCCGTGGTCTGCGCCGTCCACGGCTTCTGCATTGGGGGCGGCGCCGAACTCGCGCTCGCCTGCGACGTCCGAGTCGCCGACGCCACCGCCCGGTTCGGCCAGTTCGAGATCCGCCTCGGCCTTATCCCAGGCGCCGGTGGCACGCAGCGCCTCGCCCGCTTGGTGGGACCCGGCCAGGCCCTCCGTCTCGGCCTCTCCGGCGACCTCGTCGATGCCGAGGAGGCCCACCGCATCGGCTTGATCGAGTTCTTGGTGGACGAGGGCGATCATCTCGAGAAAGCTCGCGAAGTCGCGACGCGAATGGCCCGCTGGAGCCCCGTGGCGCTGCGGCTCGTCAAGAAGGCCGTGCTCGAAGCCGGCGAACGTCCCCTGTCTGCCGGCCTCGCGCTGGAGAAGGAGCTGTTCCTCGAGGCCTTCGCCTCCGACGACGGCCAGGAGGGCGTCAGGGCGTTCGTCGAGAAGCGTCGGCGCGGTGGCGGCTAGCTCCACCCTCTCCTTGACCCGGTCGCACGGCGACTGCTCGGCTGTCCGGCGTCAGTCCCCTTGCCCAGGTACGAAGACCCTCGTTCATTGACCTTGCGGCGCAAGCGGCTATCTTGGCAAGCGCATCGGCGTCCGAGGAACCACCACCACGAACGGAGAAATCAAGATGACGAGAAGCACGAGACTCCTGTCGGCGACGGCATGCCTCCTGGTCGCCTGCGGCCCGTCCGGCGACGGCGACGACGCGTACGTCGAAGAGTCCGCGGAGGCCGGCGAGGCCGAACTCGCGGCGCCCGACGGCGCGGAGGAATCGGCCGAGCAGCTGGCCAAGGACGAGACCTACGACCACGAGCACGCCGGGTCGCGCTTGATGCTCGCCTACGACGAACAGGCCAACGCCTTCACGGGCACGGTGGAGAACGTCGGCGCGGAACCACTGACGAGCGTGCGTGTGGAGGTCCACTTGTCCAACGGCGTCGAACTTGGGCCGACGACCCCGGGCGACTTGGCTCCCGGCGAGAGTCGCGAGGTGGTCCTGGAGGCCTCCGACGATGCCTTCGAGACATGGAGCGCCCACGCCGAATTCGGCGGAGCCGAAGGCGAACACGACGGAGAAGACGACGAGCACGAAGGACGGGAGTCCGGCGAATCCGGCAACGAGGAGGAATCGGGCGAAGGCAAGAAGCAGGGCGAGCACGAGGGCAAGGACTGACCCGTGGAGACCGGCCAACGCCTCAGCCGGAGTTGCCGTTCGTTGGCGAGCGTCGGCCTCCTGCTCGCCGTGGCGCTGGCTGCCTGCGCCGTGGCCCACCTCTCCAACGGCACGGAGCTTGGCCCGACCCGGCCGGTCGACGTCGCGCCTCGAAAGACCATCGACATCCGCTTGCCGGCGTCCGGCCAGTCCTTCGAGAAGTGGAGCGCTCACGCGGAAGTAGGCTAGGCTAGGTTCACCACACACCCGCGCGAAAGAGGCCAAGATGCCGTTCAGGACGTGGGGCCGGATCGCCTGGGCTTACCACCTGCTGTTCGCGGCGGCCGTCACGTGGCCCGGCCAGACGCTCGTGAACACGCCGGACCCCTTTGTGCTCGGTCTGCCCCGCCAGATGGCCTGGGTGGCGGCTTGGCTGCTCGGCAGCCTGTTCCTGTTCTGGCGCATGGACGCGGCCCGCGAGCGCACCGGCGCCCGCCAGGCCCGCAGGAGCCGCTTGGAAGGCGAGTCGCCGCCCGAAGCAGCATCCCAGTCCAAGTCCATGCATGGATAAGTTCACGCTCATAACCCTGGTCATCGCCGCCTACTTGGCCGCGACGCTGGCCGTGGGGCTGCTGGCCGGCCGACGGGCCTCCAAGAGCGTGCAGGGATACGTGGCGGGCGACCGCGACTTCGGCCTGGTGGTCATGTACTTCATCACGGGGGCGTCGGTGTTCTCCGCCTTCGCCTTCCTGGGTGGGCCGGGATGGGCGTATTCGCGGGGCGCGGCTGCCTTCTACATTCTTTCGTACGGCGTTCTGGGCATGGCTCCGTGGTACACCGTCGGACCCAAGGTGGCGGCTTTGGGGCGGCGGTTCGGCTTCGTTACGCAGGCTCAGCTGCTGACCGGCCGGTTTCCGTCGCGCGGGCTGTCGGCGCTCATGGCGGCGTTGACGCTGGCGGCCTTCGTGCCCTACGTGACGATCCAGATCAGGGGCGCGGGCATCGTGATCGAGGCCGTGACCGACGGGCGCATTCCGCTCTGGGCGGGAGCGGCGGTGGCGTACGGGGTCGTCATGGTCTACGTGCTGGCGCGCGGCGTCTCGGCGGTGGGATGGACGAACGCCTTCCAGGGGATCTTCATGTTGGCGATCGCCTGGACCCTTGGGCTCTATCTGCCGAGCAAGCTCTACGGCGGAGTCGGACCCATGTTCGAGCAAATCCTGTCGGAGCGGCCCGAGTTGCTGTCGTTTCCTGGACTCGACGGCGCCGGCGCTCCGTGGACTTGGGGCGCGTATTCGACCGCCATCCTCGTGAGCGCGATCGGATTCACCATGCTGCCGCACCTCTTCATGAAGGCGTTCACGGCCAAGGACGACCGCACGATCCGGCGAACCGTCGTCCTCTTCCCCACCTTTCAGTTGTTCCTGATTCCCGTCTTCCTCATCGGATTCGCCGGTGTCCTCTTCCCGGAGGCGCCCCCGTCGGCGGACGTCGTGCTGCCGTTCCTGGTGGTGCGCACCGAGCTGCCGGCTCTCGTCGTCGGGTTGTTCTGCGCCGGCGCGCTGTCGGCCTCGATGTCCACCGGGGACGCCTTGCTGCACGCTGGAGCCTCCGTGGTCGTCGAGGACGGCGTGCAGCCCTTCAGGAAGCTGTCGGACAAGGCGCAGCGCCTGCTGATGCGGTTTCTGGTCGTGGGCGTGGGCGCGCTGGCCTACGCACTGGCCCTGGAGGAGAACGCTTCGCTCGTCGACCTCTTGCTGGCTTCCTACGGCATCGTCTGCCAGTTCATGCCCGCGGTGCTGGCGGCCTTGTACTGGAGGCGGGCGACCACCGCGGGCGTCCTATGGGGTCTCGTCGCCGGTGCGAGCACCGCCGTGTTCTTCTTTCTGAATCCGGCGCTCAAGCCCTTCGGCGTGCACGAGGGAATCTTGGGACTGCTCGTGCATCTCCCGGTGCTGGCGATCGCGAGCCTGGCCGGCAAGCCGCAGGACGCTGGTCACGTGGAGAAGTTCGTCGATGTCTGACGAGACGGCAGGTTCGGCGGAGGCGGGCGTGGAGGCACGGGCCGCGCTTGCCCGCCTGCGCGACGAAATCATGGACTGCGACAAGGACTTGGTGGGCGTCATCAGCCGCAGGCGAACGCTGGTGCAGGCCATCGGAGACCTCAAGCGGCAACTGGGCCTGCCGGTCACGGATCCGCCTAGAGAGGCCGCCGTCGTGCGCCGTGCCGCCGAGATGGCGCGGGCCGCTGGCGTGGAGGAAGAGCTCGTGCGCGACCTCGTGTGGAAGATCATCGCCTGGGCACGCGAGGAGCAGACCCCAGGGCGCCCGTAGCGGCTCTCGCGCGTCTGTCGTCGCCTGGGCGCGCGAGGAGCAGACGCACCCGGAGAGACGCTGACCTGCGCGACCCTACGTGCGCTCCGCGTACACGGAAATCACGTTGCGACGGCGTAGATTCTCGAACTTGACGAAGCCGTCCACCGTGGCGAAGAGCGTGTCGTCCCTGCCGCGCCCGACCCCGTTGCCGGGATGGAACTTGGTGCCCCGCTGGCGCACGAGGATCGCGCCCGCCAGCACGCGCTGGCCGCCGTAGCGCTTCACGCCTAGTCGCTTGGGATTGCTGTCGCGGCCGTTTCTGGACGACCCCACGCCTTTCTTGTGAGCCATTTCGTTCCCCTCGTCAGACCGCGATGTCCGCGACGCGCACGACCGTGAAGCCCTGTCGGTGACCCTGCTTTCGGCGAAAGCCCTTGCGACGCTTCCGCTTGAACACGATCAACTTCTTGGTCCGGTCCTGGGCCAGCACCTCCGCGGTCACCGTGGCGCCCTTCACCAGCGGCGCTCCCACCGACACGCGGTCGCCCTCCGACGCCAGCAAGACGTCTTCGAACGTCACCGTGGCGCCCGGCTCCGCGTCGAGAACCGGCACCCGGAGCGTCGTCCCCGGCTCAGCCCGGAATTGCTTTCCACCCGTCCTGAAGACCGCGAACATGTGCCTTGAGGCCTTCCCTTGCGATTCGTTCCGCCCGGCGTCGCCGCCGAAAATGCCCAGCCCAAGAAGTTAGCAGGTCCGCCAGCAGAGTCAATTCCCGACCCTCCCGCGCCGGCACGGCGTCCTCTACCGGCGCCAAGCGAACCTACCTGCAGTACTTCTCCGTCACGTCGATCTCGGCTCGCCCCGACAGGAGCCGGAAGTCGCCCATGCGCAGCAAGGGATCGTCCAGCATGTCCATGCGGAGGCCCGCGCGCTTGCCCAGCGCCTGCACGTAGCCGGGCTCGGTCTCCAGGGCGTGCAGCGCCACGCGCGGGTGCACCTTTGCCAGAATCTGCGACTCGCCCGAGGCGCCAGCCCTGCGCACGGAGCGTTCGATGTCGCGGAGCACGGTGGCCGCGACCGCCACGCGGCCGTCCCCGCCGCACTCGTTGCACGGTTCGGTGAGCGCGTGGAGCAACGAAGGCCGCACGCGCTGGCGCGTCATCTCGACGAGCCCCAGGGCGGACATCCCGAACGTGCGCGTTCGCGCGCGGTCCCGCGTCAGCCGGTCCCGCAACTCGCGCAGCACCGCATCCTGGTGCTCCTCCGACTCCATGTCGATGAAGTCGATCACGATGATCCCGCCCGCATCGCGCACGCGCAACTGGGTCGCGACCTCCCGCGCCGCCTCCAGGTTCGTCTTCAGGATCGTGTCCTCGGGGCTCTTCTTCTTGCCCGTGAAGCGTCCGGTGTTCACGTCCACCGACACCAGCGCCTCCGTTTGCTCGATGACGACGTGTCCGCCGGTCGGCAGGTCCACCTTGCGGCGCACGGCGCGCCGGAGCGCCTCGTTGACGCCCGCATGATCGAACAGCGGCGTGCCGCCGTTGTAGAGATGGACACGGTCCAGCAACTCGGGGGCGAAGGCGCGCACGTACTCGACGATGTCCTTGTGCGTGTCCCGGTCGTCGATCGTGAAAGCGTCGAACTTGTCCGTGAAGAGGTCGCGGACGATGCCCGACACCAGCTTCGCCTCTTCGTGGACGAGAGCGGGCGGTTCGGAGGACGCAGCCCTGCGGAGGATGCCGTCCCAACGCTCCTGGAGCTGGCGGTACTCGTCCGCGAGCCTCCGTTCGGACAGCTCTTCGCCCGCCGTCCGCACGATGAGCCCGCCCTGCCCGTCCTGCACGACAGCCTTGGCCATCCGTCGCAGGCGCGCCCGTTCTGCCCGCTCGCCGATCTTGCGGCTCACGCCCACGTGGCCGGACTGGGGCAGGTAGACGAGGAAACGGCCGGCGAGCGATATCTCGGCGGTCACGCGCGGACCCTTCGTGGAAATGGGCTCCTTGGTGACCTGCACCAGCATGGACTGGCCCCGCTGGACGGCCTCTTGGATCGGAGCCGTCTCGCGGTTGCGGCGCCCCGAGCGTCCGTCGCCGGATTCTTGCGCCTCTTCGCGAACCACGTCCGAGGCGTGGAGAAACGCGGCCTTCTCCTGGCCGATGTCCACGAACGAAGCTTGGATGCCGGGAAGGACGGCCTCCACCCGGCCCAAAAACACGTCGCCGACAAGCCGGCCGGGGCCCGGCCGCTCGAACATGGTCTCGGCGAGAGCGCCGTCTTCCTTCAGCGCCACCCAGGCTTCGCCGCCCGAGACGCTGACCAGTATTTCGCGTTTCACGTTGGAGAGCTTCCCGCCCGGCGGCCCTAGATCACGCCTCGGCGGCCGTCCCGAACTCGCGAAGAGCCGGCTCACGCTCGCGGGCGGCCGTCCCTAATTCGCGGGGGACCGATTTGCGCTCGCGGGCGGCCGTCCCGAATTCCTCGGGAACCGCCTTGAACTCTTCGGCGAGATGCCGGCCAATCACCATCTTCTGAATCTCGCTGGTCCCTTCGCCGATCTCGCAGGCCTTGGCGTCGCGCAACATCCGCTCGGCGGGATAGTCGGCCGTGTACCCCGCGCCACCCATGAACTGCACGGCGGCACGGGCGGTCTTCGTCGCCAGTTCGGAGGCGACCAGCTTGGCCATCGCCGCCTCCTTGGCGAAGGCGGCCCCGCGTTCCTTGAGCCAAGCCGCGTGATAGGTGAGATGGCGCGCGGCCTCGATCTCGGCGGCCAAGCCCGCCAAGCCGAACTGCACCTCCTGGAAGTCCCACACAGGCCGTCCGAACTGCCGACGGCGGGCAGCATAGCCGACCGCGCAGGCCAAGGCGCCCTGGGCGATCCCCAGCGACAGCGCCGCAATCCCGATCCTGCCCGCGTCCAGGGTGCGCATGAAGTTGGCGAAGCCCTGCCCCTCTTCGCCGAGCCGCTGATCTTCGCGCACCCACGCGCCGTCGAACCGCAGCTCCCGCGTGTCCGAGGCCCGCCAGCCCAGCTTGTCCTCCTTCTTGCCGGCCGTCACGCCAGGCGTGTACGGCAGCTCCGGGCGATGGCCGACTCCAGTGCGCCTGGCCTCCTCCATCGCGGTGGTCGGCTTGCAGACGACGAAGTTGGTGATCCCGCGCGCGCCCTTGGACGGATCGGTGGAGGCCGCGACCACGAATATCTCGCCCACCCCCGCGTGGGTGATGAAGATCTTGCCGCCGTCGATCCGGTAGCCGCCGTTCTCCGCCACGGCGCGGGTCCGGGTCCCCGACGAATCCGAGCCCGCCTCCGGCTCGGTCAACCCGAAGCCGCCGAGCACCTGGCCGGAGGCGAGAAAGGGAACGAAGCGGCGCCTCTGCTCTTCGCTGCCGAACGCCACGATCGGCGCGATCCCCAGGGTCGTGTGGGCCGCGACCGTGATGGCGTGGCTCGCGTCGTGCTTGGCCAGCTCTTCGACGACCACCACGTAGGACAGGTAGTCGAGGCCCATGCCGCCGAACTCTTCGGGGACGGGGACGCCCAGCCAGCCGCGTTCGCCCATCGCGCGGACGTTGTCCCAGGGAAAGCGGGCCGTTTCGTCCAGCTCGCGAGCGACCGGTGCGACGGATTCGAGCGCGTAGTCGCGCACGGCGGCCTGCAAGGCGAGATGGCTGGAGTCCATGAACGGATGCATCGCGGGGCCCGCGCAAGGAAAGGGAGGAACGAGCGCCCGACGCCTCTTCAGCTCCGGCGAGACTCGCAACGGTCGCAGGAACCGCATGAACGCCACGCGACCTCTTCTCCAAGATAACGCAGGAGGACGGCCCTTCGGCACTTTCGCCCGTGGCAGTATCGCTGCATGGCGCGCAACCGCTCCTGGGCCTGCTTGCGGGCGGCCTGCAGGGAGCCGAGGTCGGGAGGCCGCCCGGTGAGCGCGGCCAACGGCGTGGCGGACGGGGACGGGGGCGCCTCGCCTTCCCCGTCGGCCAGCCAAGCCTCGAGGGCGGGATCGAGGCGCAGCGCGCCGGAGCGCCCAGCCCAGCGTAGGAGCGTCGCGTGAGCGTCGCCCGGTCCCAGAAGCGACCGTGTCTCGGCCGCCGCCGACGACCCCATGGACGCGACCTTCGCGAGGAACCGGAGCACGGCCCGCGGGCGCGGGAACGACTTCTCCAGGAACGCCTCGGGAATCGCCCAGTCGAGAGGGTTGACGAAGCCCAGCGCCAAGGACGGAGCGCCGTCCCTGCCCGCCCGCCCGGCCTCTTGGTAGTAGCTCTCCAACGACCCCGGAAAGGCGTAGTGGAAGACCGCCCGCACATCGCCGCGGTCGATGCCCATGCCGAAGGCGCAGGTGGCGACCACCAAGTTGCACTCCCGCGACATGAAGCGCTCCTGGACCGCCTGGCGCTCTTCGGCAGGCAATGCGGCGTGATAGGCGTCTCCCGCGATCCCGTAGCCGGCCAGCGCCCGCCGAACCGCCGCCACCGCGCGCCTGGTGGGCGCGTACACGATCACGGCCTGGTCCGCGATGTCCGGCAGCCTGCGTATGCAACGCGCCACGGCGCGCACCCGTTCCACGCCTGCGCCTGCGCGAACCGCGAGCCAGCGAATGTTCGGGCGGTCGAACGACGTCGTGATCCGGAGCGGGTCGTCCATGCGGCAGACGCGGGCGATGTCGTCCCTTACGGCCGGCGTGGCCGTGGCGGTCACGGCCAGCACGGGGGCGCCGGCGGCCGCGGCTCGAAGGCGCCCGATGCGGCGGAAGGCAGGCCGGAAGTCGTGTCCCCATTCGGAAATGCAGTGCGCTTCGTCCACAACGAGCAACGCCGTCCGCGCCGAGGCGAGCAGGGTCGCGAGGCGGACCGCCTCCAGGCGCTCGGGCGAGCAGAACAACAGGTCGAGCCGCCGCTCGCGAATCGCCTGTTCGGTGCGCCGTTGCGATTCCTTGGCGTCCTGCGAGGTGAGGGACGCGGCCCGGAGACCCAGCTGGCGCGCCCGGAAGACCTGGTCCTGCATCAGCGAAAGCAACGGACTCGCGACCACGACGAGACCCTCCAGGAGAAAGGCCGGCAGCTGAAAGCAGAGCGTCTTGCCGCCGCCCGTGGGCAGGACGCCCAGCGCGTCGCGCCCCGAGAGCGTCCCCTCGATCAGCTTTTCCTGGCCGGGTCGAAAGGCGTCGAAACCGAAGCGTTCCTTGAGGACGGCTCGGGCCGCCGCAACGACGCGAGCAGAGGGTTGGGGATTCACGCCATGCAATAACGCGCCGAACGGCGGGCGGCTACATGGCGCGATGGGCGCCCGTCGCTGGTAGCGGCATCCACGCCCGGCGGCTACACTTGCAACCCCCAATGCCCGACGACCCACTTGCAGGAGATCGCTGGATGACGCTTCGAAACCGCTTCAGATGCGGCCGGACGACCCTCTCTCCCCTAGCCCTGCTGGCTGGCTTCCTCGCGGCGGCGCCGAGCGGGGAGGCGCTCGCCCAGGACGGGGAGGGGCCTGCCAACTACGAGATGGCGGCACGCTTCGCGCCGTACAAGATCCGCGATATGGCGCACTCGTTGCGGATTGCGCCGCGCTGGATCAAGGGTTCGGACCGCTTCTGGTACGAGTGGGAGACTTCGGACGGCAAGCGCTTCTACGTCGTGGACCCGGCGCGCGGCGCCAAGACCGAGATATTCGACAACGATCGCATCGCCGCCGAACTCACACGCATCACGCGCGACCCCTGGGACGCCAAGCACCTGCCCATTCGCGCCATTCGCTTCACGGACGCCAACACGCTTCAGTTCGACGTGACGTCGTCGCAGGACGAAGAAGTGGAGGAGGAAGAGGAGCAGGAAGACGACGAAATGGAAGACGAGGAAGAGGACGAGCAGGACGGCGAAGAGCGCTCTCGCACCCGCAAGAAAGTCCATCACTTCACCTACGACGTGGCGACTCGGACGGTTCAGGAGATCGAGGACTACGAAGCGCCCGACAATCACGCGGACTGGGCCAGCGTCTCTCCGGACACGGCCTGGGTCGTGTTTTCGCGGGAGTTCAACCTCTGGATGATGAGTTGGGAAGAGTACGAGAAGATCCTCGAAGCGCGCCGCGGCAAGTCCGGAGACGAGGCCGACGACGCCGAAGAGGAGGTGGAAGTCGAAGAGATTCAGCTGACGACCGACGGGGTGAAGGACTTCGCCTTCGGCTCCCAGGGAAGAGGCAGGCACGACGAGGAGACCGAGAAGGAGTTCTCCAAGCGCCAGTGGCCAGGCGTCAGCTGGTCGCACGATTCGCGCTACTTCGCCCTGACTCGCCGGGATCGCCGGGAAGTCGGCGAACTGTGGGTCGTGCACGCGGTGGGCAACAAGCGTCCGCAGCTCGAGAGCTACAAGTACGAGATGCCCGGCGAAGAGAACGTCTCCCAGACCAGTCTGTGGGCGCTCGACATGGAGTCCCGCGAGGTTCGGGAAATCGCCGCCGACCCATGGAAGGACCAGCGGATGGGTGTGTTCTCCGACCCCTCGGGCCGCTTCGGCGGACCCGACGAGATTCGCATCGTCAAGTGGCTCTCGGATCGTCCCGACGAACTCTACTACTGGCGCCGCAGCCGCGACCAGCACCGCGTGGACGTCGTGAGAGCGAACCCGGCCACGGGCGAGACCACGGTGGTCGTCGAGGAGCGCCTCAACACGTACGTGGAGCACCAGACGCCGCGACGGCTGGCGAACGGCGACCTGATCTGGTGGTCGGAACGGGACGGGTGGGCGCACTTGTACCGCTATGGGCCGGACGGCGTTGCAAAGGCCCGGCTGACCGAAGGGCCGTGGCACGTGGACGCGATCACGGGCTTGAACGAGGAAGGCGGCTACGTCCTGTTTCGCGCCAACGGCCGCGAAGACGGCGAAGACCCCTACTACATGCACACGTACCGCGTGGGACTCGACGGCGCCGGCCTTGCGCTGCTCAACCCCGGCAACTCCGATCACAGAAGCGAAGTCTCGGAGTCGGCGCGTTACTTCGTGGACAACTACTCCCGGGTCGACGCGACGCCCACCTCCGCGCTCCATGACGCCCGGGGACGCAAGATCATGGACCTGGAGGAAGCCGACCTGTCGCAGTTGCGCGCGGCGGGATACGATTTTCCGGAGCCGTACACGGTAAAGTCGGCCGACGGCGTGACGGATCTGTACGGGGTCATGTACCGCCCCTACGACTTCGATTCCACCAAGACCTACCCGATCGTCGCATACGTCTATCCGGGTCCCCAGACGGAGTCGGTGGCCAAGTCCTTCTCGCTCAACCCGTACGAGCAGGGGCTGGCGCAGTTCGGCTTCGTCGTGGTCACGGTGGGCAACCGGGGCGGGCACCCGGACCGGTCGAAGTGGTACCACAACTACGGCTACGGCAACCTCCGCGACTACGGCTTGGCCGACAAGAAGGCGGCCATCGAGCAGCTGGCCGACCGCCACGACTTCATCGACTTGGACCGGGTGGGCATCTACGGGCACTCCGGCGGCGGCTTCATGTCGACCGCGGCGATGCTGGTGTATCCGGACTTCTTCAAGGTGGCGGTGTCGTCGGCCGGCAATCACAACAACGACGTGTACAACCTCAATTGGTCGGAGAAACACGACGGCGTGAAGGAAGTGACGGACTCCACCGGCGCCGTGACGGGGTTCGAATACGACATCGATCGCAACTCGGACTTGGCCGCGAACCTAAAGGGGCGCCTGCTGCTGACCACGGGCGACATCGACAACAACGTGCACCACGCGGGCACCTTCCGCATGGCGGAGGCGCTGATTCGCGCCAACAAGCGCTTCGACTTCTTCATCTTTCCGGGGCAGCGTCACGGGTTCGGCAACATGAGCGACTATTGGTACTGGCTGCGCGCCGAGTATTTCGTCAAGCACCTGCTGGGCGACGACCGCTGGAGCCCCGACATCGTGGAGCTGCAGGTGGAGAAGCCGAAGGGATAGACGGGCGGCGGCGAGGGGACGGCTCCCGCTGGGGCGGCGTTGGCGGCGAGGGCGTCAGCCGGGGGGCGTCGGCGCCGTCAGTGCGCGGGCGCCGTCCCCGCCACCCAGTGGCGTAGGCCCTCCACCGACCCCTGCGCCAAGTCGATCGCGGCGCCCGGCAACAGTCCCGTCGCCAGGACGATGCCGCCGCAGACGAGCAGGACGACGTAGATCGCGAACGGCGTCGCGCCTCCCACGCGGTGAACCGCGCCTTCCGGAGCCTCCTTCATCCACATGAACCACGCTACGCGCAGGTAGTACCAGTAGGAGACCAAGGTAGTGAGGACCAGGACCACGAGCAGCCACCACAGGTGCGCCTCCGCGGCGCCCTGCAGCACGTAGAACTTGGCCATGAACCCGCCCGTTCCCGGAAAGCCGGCGAGAGACAACAGGAACAAGGTCATCAGCGTGCCCAGGACCGGCCTGCGCCATCCGTATCCGGCGTACTTCTCGATCGCCGTGTCCCTTTCCGACTGCCGGCCGACCGTCACAACCACCGCAAACGCGCCGACGGTCGTCACCGTGTAGACGAACAGATAGAACAAGAGGCCGGCCGCGGCCGCGTCGTTGGCGGCCACCAAGGCAACCAGCAGATAGCCTCCGTGCGCGATGGACGAGTACGCCAACATGCGCTTGATGCTGGACTGGACGACGGCCACCAAGTTGCCGACCACCATCGTGGCGGCCGCGATCCACCAAAGGATGGGGAACCACTGGTCGTAGACCCCGTCCAATCCCACGAACAGGATTCGTGCGAAGGCAACGAAAGCGGCCGCCTTGACCGCCGAGGCCATGTAGGCCGTCACGGGTGTGGGAGCGCCTTCGTACGCGTCCGGCGTCCACATGTGGAACGGCACGGCCGACACCTTGAAGGCGAAGCCCGTCACCAGCAGCGCCATGCCGGGGATCATCAGGCCGCCGGCGGCCGCGCCGTCCTGCACCGCGACCGCGATGGCTTGCAGGTTGGTGCTCCCCGCCGCCCCGTAGATCAGCGCAATGCCGAACAACAGGAAACCGCTGGCGAAGGCGCCCAAGAGGAAGTACTTGAGTCCCGCTTCGGCCGATCGCGGGTCGCGGCGGTTGAATGCGGCCAGCGCGTAGACCGCGATCGACACCGTCTCCATGCCCAGGAACACGATCATCAGATCGCGAGAGGCGGCCACGACCATCATGCCGACCGTGGCGAAGGCGATCAGCGCATAGTATTCGGCGGCCTGGAGCCGTTGCCGGGAGACGTAGGCGAGCGAAATCGCAATGGTCAACGCGGCTCCCACGATGAACACCCAGTTGGCGAAGAGGCGGAACTTGTCCACCGCGATCATGGCGGTGGCCCCGCTCTCGCTCACCGAATACAGCCAGCCGTTCGCCACTGCCGCCGCCGCAAGCACGGCCAGGGCGAGCCATCCCAGTTCCGGCCGCCGCTGCTCGTCCGTCTTGGACACGCCCGCGAGCAGCACCCCCATGCCGCCGACGAACAGCACGCATTCCGGCAGCAGCGCGACCAGGTAGTGGAAGCTGGACGAGTAGTCGAGCGTCATGGCCGACGCTCCGGCGTCTCTCGCCCGCCCGCCCCCGGCTCCGCGGCCCCCCTGCTCGCCTGCCCGGTGTTCCCGGTGGCGGTTGCGTCGCGCTCCGCCGCCCGCGCGATGTCGTCCGAGGCGGGAGGGGGCGAGACGGCGCCAATCGCGCTCTGGCTCACCTGCTCCAGCACGGCGCCCGTACCCGGCTCCACCTGCTCCAGCGCGGCGCCGACGCCCGGCTCCACCGCCTCCAACAACACGCCCGCGTCACGGTCCACCTGCTCCAGCACGGCTTCCACGCTCGGGCCCATGCGCTCCAGGAAAGGCGCTGGATGCACGCCGACCCAGATCATCAGGGCCACGAGAGGCGCCAGGACCACCGCCTCTCGCCGCGAGAGGTCGGGGAAAGAACGGTTCTCCGGCTTGTCCAACTCGTTGAAGAGGATCTTCTGCACCATCGGGAGCATGTAGTAGGCGGCGAAGATCACTCCGGTCGCGGCCACCGCCGCCACGACCGGGTGCCTCTCGAACAGGCCCAGCAGGGCGAGGAACTCGCCGACGAACCCGCTCGTTCCGGGAAGCCCAATGGAGGCCAGCGCCGTGATCACGAAGGCCGTGGAGAACAGCGGGGCCACTCGCGCCAAGCCGCCGAAGTCTTCGATGCGGCGCGTGTGGCGCCGTTCGTACATCATCCCCAGCAGAAGGAAGAGCGCGCCCGTGGAGACGCCGTGGCTCAGCATCACCATGAGGCCGCCCTGGAGGCCGTTGACGGTCAACGCGAACACTCCGACGACGACGAATCCCATGTGCGCCACCGACGTGTAGGCCACCAGCTTCTTGGCGTCGGGCTGCACTGCGGCGACCCATGCCGCGTAGACGATGCCCGCGGTGCCCAGAGCCAGCATCGTGGCCGTGACCGCCGGGTGCTGGACCGCATCCGGGAAGAGCGGGAGAAGGAACCGCAGGAATCCGTACGCGCCGATCTTCAGCAGCACCGCCGCAAGCACGACCGAGCCGGGAGTGGGGGCCTCGACGTGTGCGTCGGGAAGCCAGGTGTGCAGCGGGAAGACGGGCACCTTGATGGCGAAGGCCGCCGCGAAGGCCGCGAACAGCCACAGTTGCTCCGTCAGAGTCAGATCCGCCGCCAGGAACGCCTCGTAGCTGAAGGAGCCGGTCCCGGCGCTGAAGTACACGTAGAGGATCGCGACCAGCATGAGCAACGACCCCAGCGCCGTGTAGAGGAAGAACTTGACGGCCGCGTAGATGCGCCGCTCCCCGCCCCAGATGCCGACGATGAAGTACATCGGCACCAGCGTGAGCTCGAAGAACACGTAGAACAGGAAGACGTCCGTCGCCAAGAAAACGCCCGAGACGCCCGCGGCCAGCAGCATCACCAGCGCGTAGAACGCCTTCTGGCGCGTCGCGACGTACCTGAACGACGCGAGGACGACGACCGGCGTCGTCAGCGTGGAGAGCAGCACCATGAACAGGGAGATGCCGTCCAGGCCCAAGGCGTATTCCACGCCCCACAGCGAAATCCACGGCGTCGCGAAACGGAACGCGAAGCCGGCCCCGGGCTCGAAGGCCCACCAGAGGCCGGTGCTGGCCGCGAAGACCGCCACGGACCAGCCGAGCGCGATCCGCTTGGCGCGTTCGGCGGGGGAGGCCAGCACGTGAATCATGCCGGCGACCGGCCCCAGAACGAGGAAGTGCAGGATCCACGTCTCGTAGGCGACGGAGGCGAGCAAGGACGTCATGGCAGGTACACCGCCCCGAGCACAGCGAGCACGCCCAGCGCCAGCACGAAGGCGTAGGTGTTGACCTGGCCCGTATGGAAGAGGCTCGTCGTCCATCCGGCCAAGCGCGCCAGGGCGGCGGCGAGATTGACGAAACCGTCGATTACGATCCCGTCGACGATTTTCCAGCACCAGCGCGAAAGAGCGAGCACGGGCCGCACCACCGCGCGGTCGTAGGCCTCGTCGAAGTACCACTTTCGTTCCAGGGCGAGCGCGAGCCCGGTTCGCGGATCCGCGTCCTCGGCCGCCGTCCGGTAGAGGCGCTTGCGCAGCACGGCGAACGCGCCCCCGACCACGGCCAGCGCCGCGACCGTCGAGATCAAGGCCCAGGTCAATTCGCCGCCGCCCACCGGCGATTGATGCGCGGCCTCTCCCATCCCCGCGACCTGAATCTCGGCGGCCGCGTGCGTGACCGGTTCCAGCCAGTGATGCAGCCACTCGAAGGGCGCGGCGCCGAAGACGAGCACGCGCAACGACTCCGGCACGTTGAGCAGGCCGCCCGCGACCGAAAGAACCGCGAGGACGATCAGCGGCGCCCGCATCACCCAGGGCGAGTCGTGCACATGGCGCTGCTCGGCATCGCCCAGGCGGGAGCGCCCGTGGAAGGTCATGACCATCAGCCGGGTCATGTAGAAGGCCGTCAGCAAGGCAGTGGCAAGCGCGACGACCCAGAAGACCACGTACCAAGAGCCGTTGGCGTTGCCCGGCGCGCCCGCCCAAGCGCCCGCGTACCAGATGATCTCGTCCTTGGAGAAGAAGCCGGCCAGGGGCCAGACGCCCGCAATCGCCAGCGTGGCAATCCCCATCACCGCCCAGGTGACCGGCATCTTGGCGCGGAGCCCGCCCATGTTGCGCATGTCCTGAGCGTCCGCCTTGCTCCCCGTCTCGTGGAAGGCGTGGTGCAGGGAGTGGATGACCGCGCCGGCGCCCAGGAACAGCAGAGCCTTGAAGAAGGCGTGCGTGACAAGGTGGAAGACGGCCGCGGTATAGGCCCCCACGCCGGCCGCCAGGAACATGAAGCCGAGCTGCGACACCGTCGAGTACGCCAGCACTTTCTTGATGTCGTACTGCCGCAGGGCGATGGTGGCGGCCAGTAGCGCGGTCAGCGCCCCGATCCCGGCCACCACGGCTTGGCTGGCGGGCGCGAGCGCGAACAGCGCCGACGAGCGCGCGATCACGTAGACGCCGGCGGTCACCATGGTCGCGGCGTGAATCAGCGCCGAGACGGGCGTGGGGCCGGCCATTGCGTCCGGCAGCCAGACGTGCAGGGGCACCTGCGCGCTCTTGCCGGCCGCGCCGAGCATGAACAGCAGAGTCGCCGTCGTCACCAGGGCTCGGTTGTCGGAGAACGCCGCCTCCGCGCCCTCGAAGACGGAGACGAAGTCCAGGGCGCCAATGTTGTCGAACAGCAGGAACATCGCCAGCAGGAATCCGAAGTCGCCGATGCGGTTGACGATGAACGCCTTCTTTCCCGCGTCGGCCTTCTCGCGGTCGGCAAACCAGTAGCCGATCAGCAGATAGCTGCAGAGGCCGACCCCTTCCCATCCCACGAACATCAAGGGGTACCCGGCGCCCAGCACCAGCACGAGCATGAAGAAGACGAACAGGTTGAGGTAGGCGAAGTAGCGCGGGTAGCCGGGATCGTCGCGCATGTAGCCGACGCTGAAGACGTGGATCAGCGAGCCGACTCCGGTCACGACCAGCATCATGATCATCGACAGCTGGTCGAGGTGGAGCGCCACGTCGATCCGGAGCGAAGAGGTGGCGAGCCAAGTCCAGTAGGGGCCGGCCACCACCGGCTCGTGCAGGTCGGCGCCCAGCATTCCCGCGAAGTTGACGATGGCCAGGAGGAAGGCGGCGATCATCACGCCGGGACCTATGTACGTGGGCCACCGGTGCGTGCGCGGCCGGCCTCCGTCCAGGGAGAGAGAGTCCTCCGTCCCGCCCGCTCGCACTGCGGCCGCCGACCGCGTGGCCGAGACCAAAGCCAGAAGTCCGTTCGCGACGAAGCCCAGAAGGGGCAACAGGACCACCATCCACGGCAGGAACGGCTCCCAGACCGCCGCCTGCTGCACCGGGAGAGCGGCCGCTTCGGAGAGCGCCGAGGACGCCGGATCCGCAAACGGGGCCGTCGCGCCGGAGGAGGAGGAAGACGGCATTGCACCGAGGATGCGAGAGAGACTGGTCACCGAGTCACCATCTCAACAGGTTGAATCGGTCCACTTGCACGGTCCGTTGGTGGCGGAAGACGGCGATGATGATCGCCAGGCCCACCGCAGCTTCCGCCGCGGCCACGGTCATCACGAAGAAGACGAACAGCTGGCCCTCGATGCCCACCTGCCGGGAGAGGGCCACAAAAGCCAAGTTGACCGCGTTGAGCTGCAGCTCGATGCACAGGAACATCACGATGGCGTTGCGCCGCACCACCACGCCCAGCGTGCCGATCGCGAAGAGCGCCGCGCTCAGAGGCAGAGCGTACGTCAGCATTCCTGCTCCTCCCCGGAGCGCGGCTTCGCCAGGACGACCGCGGCCACGATGGCGACCAGCAGGAGCAAGCCCGTGAGCTCGAAGGCGACCACGTAGTCGGTGAACAGGGGGTCTGCAATCGCGCCCACCGCTCCCTTCTCCGCCACGGCCGCGTCGATCGCCGAGGCCGCCGCCCCGCCGAGCGCCCCGGCAGGGACGGGGTCGGCCAAGAACGTCCACAACAGTCCCCCCGTCAGCCCCGACACCGACAACGCCAGCAACGACCACAGCCCGAACTTGAGGTCCGCGCGGTAGTCGTGGCCCAGGTTGAGCAACATGATGACGAACAGGAACAACACCATGATCGCCCCCGCGTAGACCATCACTTGGACGGCGGCCAGAAAGTGCGCCTCCAAGAGCACGAAGATCCCCGCGACGCTCGCCAGCGTGGCCACCATGAACAGCAGGCTGGCCACGGGGCTGCGTCCCAAGACGACCCCGGCCGCTCCTCCCAGGGCGACCACGGCGAACAGCACGAAGAGGACGTCGGTCATTCCGAGCGCCGGTCCGAAGGGTCCCAGAGCAACGTGGTCGAATGGTCCTGGTCCATCAGGCGGTCCAGGTCGTAGACGAAGCGGTCGCGCTCGTACTCGGCGTTCTCGAAGTGGTGCCCCACGTGAATCGCCTCGACGGGACACACCTCCTGGCACATGCCGCAGAAGATGCACCGAAACTCGTCGATCTCGTAGACGATCGGATAGCGGACGCCCTGGTCGTCCTCCCCTCCGACGAGACGAATGCAGTTCGCCGGGCAGACCGTCGGGCACAGGCCGCATGCGACGCACTTGGGCCTGCCGTCCGCGTGAACCTCCATGCGGTGCGTGCCCCGCCAGCGCGGATGCAGGTCCGGTTGCTCTTCCGGGTATTCCAGGGTCGCCGCCTGTGGTCGCACCAAGTGCTTGAACGTGAGGCTCATCCCCTTGAGAGTCGCCCGCATGTAGGAGGTGCGCCCGGCCTCCGGACGCTTCATCACCTTGACCGATATCGCCATTGCCTTGCCGCTCCCGTGTCTCTAGTCGTTGGACGCCGCGGCGGACGCCAAGCGGCCTGAGGAGAACTTTCGCTTCGCGTGCGCGCCTCCGACGATGCGATCGCGATCCAGGAAGAAGAAGAACGCCAGGGTGGCCAGCCCGCTCACGCCCGTGAGGGCCAGCCCGTACCGAAGGCCGAACTCCACGCCCAGCTGGGCGAGCACGAGCATGGTCCCCGCCATCAGCACGACGTAACCCAGCGCCGCCGGCAGCATCACCTTCCAGCCCAAGTGCATGACTTGGTCGTAGCGGAAGCGGGGCAGCGTCCAGCGCACCCAGATGAAGAGAAAGACGAAGAACGCGGTCTTGGCCGCGAAGGACGCCAGCGTGGCGAGGGTGATCCACAGGCTCGGCGCCGCGAGAACCGGGGCACCCGCCTCGTCGAAGCCGCGAATCAGGGCGCCGTCGTGCCAGAACATGTTGTCGCCCTTCCAGAACGGGACGTCCCAGCCCCCGAAGAAGAGCGTGGCCATGAGCGCCGAAGCGGTCAGCACGTGAGCGTATTCCGCGATGAAGAACATCGAGAACTTCATCGCGGAGTACTCGGTGTGGTATCCGGTGATCAGCTCCGACTCGGCCTCGGGCATGTCGAACGGCAGTCGGTTGGTCTCCGCAAAGGCCGAGACCACGAAGAAGACGAAAGCCAGAGAGAGCGGAAGCACGAACCACAAGCCGAGCTCCTGCTGCTGCCGCACCACTTCCGTGAGGGTCACGTTGCCCGTCATCATGAGCACCGCGATCAGGCTGAGTCCCAAGGCGACTTCGTAGGAGATCATCTGGGCCGACGCCCGCAGTCCTCCCAGGAAAGCGTACTTGTTGTTGGACGCCCAACCGGCCAGCACGAGCCCGTACACGGCCAGCGAAGACAACGCCAGGATGTACAGGATGCCCACGGGAACGTCGGCCACGACCATGTCCACGGCGCCCTTGGGCGTGGGCAACGGCGCGGCGAATGGAATCACCGCGAACGTGGCCGTCGCCGGAATGATGGCCAGGGCCGGACCGAGAAGGAAGTAGAACCTGGACGCCGTCCCCGGCATGGTCTCTTCCTTGAGGATGTTCTTGATCCCGTCCGCGATCGGCTGAAGCCATCCGAAGCGCCCCACGCGGTTGGGTCCCAGCCGGTCCTGGATGAAGGCCGACACGCGTCGCTCGGCGAGCGTCATGTACGCCACCGCCACCATGACGATCGAGAACACGGCCAGCACCTTCGCGGCGCCGGCGGCCACGAACCAGAACCCAG
Organism: Longimicrobiales bacterium; assembly: GCA_958295645.1. Classification (GTDB taxonomy): domain Bacteria; phylum Gemmatimonadota; class Gemmatimonadetes; order Longimicrobiales; family Gaopeijiaceae. The sequence continues at coordinate 792,722 of OY282361.1, read as the reverse complement.
GCTCGATGGGGGTCACGCCGCCCCGTTCCCTCCGGCCGGGGCCGCCAGCGGAGCCCCCTCGGCGCCCAGCCCCTCGTAGGACAGGCCGGCAAAGGCCGCGCGCTCGCCGGCCAACCAGGAGAACGCCGCCGCCGCGCTCGCCGGGGCCGCCTCCCCGCCCCGCAGAGCCGCCAGCAGCGCCCCCAGCACCAGCCAAGCGGGCCTTGCCTCGCCCGGCGCCCTCAGTCCCGGCCAGAACCGCTGCACGCGCTGCTGCACGTTGACGAACGTGCCCTCCTGTTCGGCGAACGTCGTCACCGGCAGCACGAAGTCGGCGTTCGCGGCCGCCTCCGACCCGTGCGCGCCCATGTAGACGAACAGGCTCGCCGCCTCGCCGAAGGCCGCCTCCTGGTCCGCCAGATCGTCGCCCAGCACGAAGAGGACCCCGTCGTGAGCGGCGACCTCCTCCAGCCCGCCGGCCGCGTCCTCGCCGCCGACCCGCGAGAAGCCGAGCGTGCGCGCGCCGTCCACGTTCGGCGCCAAGTCGCGCCTGCGCGCAAGCGCCGGGAAGCCGGGAAGCCGATCCTCGTCGGCGGCGCACCGCGACCGGAAGACCCGCGCCGACACCTCTCCCGTCTCCGCTCCCACCGCGGCAAGCGCCGCCAACCCCTCGCACGACCATTCCGCCGAGCCCACGATCTTCACGTCCGCCCCGGCGGCCGCCTGGAGCCGCGCGAAGAGCTGTCCGAGCGCCTCGTCCCATCCGGCCGGCCGTCTCTTCGCGCCGCGCCCGGCCGCCGGAGCCTCCAGACGGCCGCCCCGGTTCAGTCCCTCGTAGTTCGCCCGGCCGAAATCGCACATCCAGTGCCCGTTGACCTCGGCGTTCTCGCGAGGCTTGAGGCGCTGAACCAAGTTGTCGCGCGTGTGCAGTTCGATGTTGCACCCTTGGCTGCACCCGGGACACACCGACGGCGTGCTGTCCAGGTCCCAAGCCCTCGCCTTGTGCAGGAAGTCCTTCGACACGAGCGCGCCGACGGGGCAGATGTCCACCACGTTGCCCGCGAACGACGCTCCCTCCAAGCCTTCGTCGAAGAACGTGTCGATGACGGCCCGACTCCCGCGTTCCACAACCGTCAGGCGCGAGTCGCGGGCCACTTCGTCCATGAACCGCACGCACCGCGTGCACATCACGCAACGATCCCCGTAGTACAGCACGTCGCCGCCGAAGTCGTCGCGCCCGAAGACGCGCTTGGGTTCCCTTCCCCGTCCGTGCTCGCGTCCCTCGGCGAACACGTAGTCCTGAAGCTTGCATTCGCCCGACATGTCGCAGATCGGGCAGTCCAGCGGGTGGTTGACCAGGTAGAACTCCAGCACGCCCTTGCGCATCTTGAGCGCTTCGGGGCTGTCCGTCTTCACGACTTGGCCGTCCTGGGCCATGGTGACGCAGGACGGTTGCAGCTTCGGCGCCCCTTCCACCTCGACTAGGCAGATGCGGCACTGCGCCGGCGCCGACAGGCCGGGATGGTAGCAGTAGTGGGGCAGCGCCGTTCCCTGCAGGGCGGCGGCCTCGAGCAACGACGTGCCCTTCGGCACGGTGACCTCGCGGTCGTCTATCGTCAGCGTGACCGTGGCCGCGCCGGCGGGCGAGCGTCCGTTATCGGGCATTGCGCCTCCTCGCGCGCTTCACGCGGCCCCCACCCTTTCGCCGCGGCGGATCAGGGCGAGGAACTCGTCGCGGAACTTCTCGATGGCAGAAACGATGGGCGCCGCCAACGAGTCGGACAGGACGCAGATGGTGGTGCCCGTCATTTGGTCCGAAATCTGGAGGAGCGTGTCCAGGTCGTCCGGCTTGCCGCGTCCCTCCTCGATCCGGCGGAGGATGCGGCTGGCCCAGGCCGTCCCTTCACGGCACGGCGTGCACTGACCGCAGGACTCGTGAGCGTAGAAGTCCGCCATCCGCCGCACCTGCTTCACGATGTCGGCGGTCTCGTCCATCACTATCACCGACGCGCAGCCGAGCATCGACCCGGCGGCGGCCACGCCCTCGTAGCAGAGTTCGCAGGACTCGCACTCGTCGGCGCTCATGATCGGCACCGAGCTGCCGCCCGGAATGACCGCCTTGAGCGCCTTGCCGCCCGGAATCCCCCCGCAGACGTCTTCGATCAGGTCCATCATGGGGAACCCCAACGGCAGCTCGTAGTTGCCGGGCCGGCTCACGTGGCCGGACACGCAGAACAGCTTGGTGCCAGGGCTCTTCTCGGTGCCCCACTGGCGGTACCACTCCCCGCCGTGGCGCAGGATGCCGGGCACTGCGGCCAGCGTCTCCACGTTGTTGATGGTCGTGGGCATGCCGAACGCCCCGGCAGCGGCGGGGAACGGCGGCTTGATGCGGGGCTCGCCCCTGCGGCCTTCCAGCGAATTCATCAGGCCGGTCTCCTCGCCGCAGATGTACGCGCCCGCGCCCACATGCAGCGTCAGGTCGATCTGCACGCCCGAGCCGAGCACGTCCGGGCCGGCCAGGCCCGCCGCGTAGGCTTCTTCGAGCGCCTGGGCCAGCACGCCCGTGGCCTCGAAGAACTCGCCGCGCAGGTAGATGTAGCAATGGGCCGCGCCGATGGCGTACGCTCCGATCAGGCATCCTTCGACGAGCTGGTGCGGCGTCCAGCGAATGATTTCCCGATCCTTGAAGGTGCCCGGCTCGGACTCGTCGGCGTTGCAAAGCAGGTAGTGGGGCCGCCCCGGGTTCTGTTCGCGGGGCATGAACGACCACTTCACGCCCGTCGGGAAGCCCGCGCCGCCCCGGCCTCGGAGCCCGGACGCCTTCACCTCGTCCACTGTCGCGGCCCGTCCGATCTCGAGCGCCCGCGCGATTCCCTGGTAGCCGCCCCGGGCCTTCCATCCCTCGAGCGTGCGGGCGGCAGGATCGCCGAACGCCTCGCTCATGACCCGCACTTCGCGGTCGTGCCGGTAGGGATACGCCACGTCAGCCTCTCACACCGCGGCGCCGCTCTGCAGCTCGCCCTGGAGGCGGTCGACGATGCCGGGCACGTCCGCCGGTCCCACGTCCTCGAAGTAGCGCGAATTGATCTGGACGCAGGTCGGAAATCCGCAGGCGGCCAAGCACTCGGCCTCCACCACCGTGAAGGTCCCGTCCTCCGAGGTCTCGCCCAGCTCCGTGCCGGCGTGCGCCAGGAAGGCGGCCAGCACGTCCTCGGCGCCCCGGAGGTTGCAGGAGATGTTGGTGCACACTTGCACGAGAAAGCGTCCCACGGGCCGCTTGTTGTACATCGTGTAGAAGGTCGCCACGCCGCGCACGTAGGCGTTGCTGAGCCCGAGCAGGGCCGCCACCTCGTCCATCGTCTCGGGCGAGAGGAAGCCGCGCAGTTCCTGGGCCAGGTTGAGCGCAGGCAGCAGGGCGGCGCGTGCTGTGGGATAGCGGCTCTTGATCTTCTCGAAGCGCTCCAGGTGCGGGCCTTCGAACAACGGCGCGGCCGGATCCTTGGCCGCAAGCATGTACGGCAGGCTCGGGGCGACGCTGGGATGGCCCCCGTCGGCGGGCGGCCCGTCCGAGGCGACGACGCCCCGCACGTCCGCCTCGGCCAAGTCGAACTCGCCCGTGTTGCCGGCCCATCCCGGATTGCGGAAGGGGGCTTCGCTCACCGGTCGATCTCGCCCAGGACGATGTCCAGGCTCGCGTTGATGACGATCAGGTCGGCCATCAGGTGGCCTTCCGCCAGCGCCGGGATCGCGGACAGGTTGACGAGCGAGGGCGGGCGAATGCGCCAGCGCACCGGCTTCGGCCCCCCGTCGCCGACCACGTACATCCCGAGCTCGCCCTTCGATCCTTCGACCGAGAACCAACAGTCCTCGGCGGGCGCCGGAATGCCGTCGGTGACCAGCTTGAAGTGGTGGATCATCGACTCCATGTCGGACATGCAGTCCGTCTTGGAGGGCAGGCTGACGCGCGGATCGTCCACGTCCATGGGGCCGGCCGGAAGACCGTCCAGGGCTTGGTGCAGGATGCGCAGACTCTGGCGCATCTCCTCCATGCGCACCAAGTAGCGGTCGTAGCAATCGCCATGGCATCCGATGGGGACTTCGAAGTCGTAGTTCTCGTAGTCGTAGTAGGGCCGGTCCTTGCGCACGTCGTAGGGGACGCCGCTCGCGCGCAGGTTGGCCCCCGTCAGACCGTGGGCCACCGCGTCGTCCGCCGAGATCGCGCCGATTCCCTGGGTGCGCCCGACGTGGATGGCGTTGCAGGTCAGCAGTCCGTCGATCTCGTCGAGCGTGGCCGGCAGGTTGTCCGCGAACTCCCGCACGCCCCGCGTCCACCCTTCGGGCAGGTCGGCCATCATCCCGCCGATGCGCGTCGCGGAGGTCGTGATGCGGGCGCCGGTCAGCGCCTCGTGCAGCTTGTACACCTTCTCGCGTTGCTGGAAGGCGTAGAGGAACGGGGTGAAGGCGCCCACGTCGATGGACCAGGTGCCCAGCCAGAGCAGGTGCGAGAAGATGCGATCCATCTCCATGCAGATCACGCGCGCGACGCGGCACCGGTCGGTGACCTCGATGCCCATCAGCTTCTCGACCGCCATGACGTAGGCGCAGTTGTAGATGAGCGGCGCGAGATAGTCCATCCGGTCGGTGAGCGGCACGATCTGGTTCCACGACCGGTATTCGCCCAGCTTCTCGAAGGACGAGTGGAGGTAGCCGAGCCGGGGCACGACCTTGACCACCGTCTCGCCGTCCAGCTCCACTATCAGTCGCAGCACTCCGTGGGTGGCAGGGTGCTGCGGGCCCACGTTGACGAGCATGGTCTCGGAGTCCCAGCGGGGCTCCGGGGCGTCGAAGGGTGCCCCGGGGCTCGCGACGAGCGTCCCGCCCGGTCCCATCTCGGGGTTTCGAGCCGCGTCGAACTCCACGGTTCGCACCGCCATCAGGCTGCGCCGCCTTCCGTGTCGTCCGCGGTCTGCGGCGTCCGGTTCGCGAGTTCGCCGGGAGCGTAGTAGTCCTCCGGCTCCTGGGACAGAGCCCGGCGGGTCTGCTCGGCGCGGGAGAACCGGCCCCGCAGCGGGAAGTCCTTCCGCAGGGGATGGCCCTCGGCGTAGTTGTCCGGCATCAGAATGCGGCGCAGGTTGGGATGCCCCCGGAAGCGCACGCCGAACATGTCGTACACCTCGCGCTCGAGCCAGTCGGCGCCCGTCCAGATCGCGGTGGCGCTGTCGATTTCCAGCGACGGAAGCGGGAGCTCGCACTTGAGGCGGAGCGCCCTGCGGTGCGGGATGGACCAAAGCTGGTACACGACCTCCAAAGGGTGGCCGCCTCCGTAGTCCACCGCGGTGACGTCGGCGAGATGGTCGTAGTGCTCCTCCGGCGTCTCCCGGAGCCAGCGCAGGACGTCCAAGATGCGCTCCGGCTCGACGTACACGACGTCCTGGTCGCCCGCGTTGACTTGGCTTCGCAGCACGGCGTCGCCGAACTGGCCGCGCAGCGCGGAGACGGACGGATTGCGCGGAACGCCGCTCGCGCTCTCGGAAGGCGTCCGCGAAGCGCTGGAGGACGAAACCGGACCCTTCGCCACGGCGCCGAAGTCGAACCCGTTGGCGCTCGAGGACCCATTGGCTTCCGAGGAGCGGCCGGCCGTCAACGCGCGAACCTCAAGGCAGCCGGTCGGCGGGACGGCCCACGGCGCTGGTCTCGACGCTCCCGCTCAAGCGGTTCTGCTGCGTCGAGTTTCCGAAGGGCCCGGTCAGGTCGACGACCTCCTGCTCGTCCGCGCGCGGCCGGCCGGCCGCCGACGGCTCTTCGGCCCGCAGTTCCGCGTGCCGGGTCAAGCTCTCGCCGCGTATCTTCTCCTGGACCATCATGAGGCCGTAGATCAACGCCTCCGGGCGCGGCGGGCACCCGGGGATGTAGACGTCCACGGGCACGATCGTGTCGATCCCCTGCACCATCGAATACACGTCGAAGACGCCGCCCGAAGAGGCGCACGCGCCCATCGAGATGCACCACTTGGGCTGCATCATCTGATCCCAGATGCGGCGCAGAACCGGCGCGAGCTTGTAGGGCACGCGACCCGCGCAGATCAGCACGTCGGCCTGCCGCGGGCTGAACGACATCCGCTCCATGCCGAAGCGCGCCAAGTCGTAGTTGCTGGCCGCCGAAGCCATCATCTCGATCGCGCAGCAGGCGGTTCCGAACGGCATCGGCCAGAGCGAGTTGCGCCGCGCCCAGTTGACCACGAAGTCCAGCTTGGTGGTCAAGAAGGCCGGCGTGCCGGCCCCCAGGACGCCCGGGCGGTCTAGTCCCATTCCAAGCCCCCTTTCTTCCATTCGTACGCCAGTCCAACGGCGAGCACGACCACGAAGAGGAACACGGCCACGAACGGTCCCCAGCCCAGCTCGCGCATCCGCACGGCCCACGGGATCAGAAAAATCGCCTCCAGGTCGAAGACGATGAAGCTGATGGCGACCATGTAGAACTTGATCGAGAACCGCGCCCGCGTGTCGCCCAACGGAATCATGCCCGACTCGTACGGCATGGCCTTCTGGGGCGTCGGACGGCTGGGGTTGAGCACGTGGGAGGCCACGGCCATGCCGACCGCGTTGACCACCGACACGCCCAGGATGATCAGGAGCGGAATGTAGGATGTCGCCATCTGATGATCGCTCCATGCCGCCGCCAAGCGCACGACCCGGCGGCGCCGGCCGGCCCCCTGCTCGCCGACCCCCGCTTGTGAATTCTTTCACGAGCCCTACGGCCAAGAAGATACGGCAGGCGGCGCCGAAGCTCAAGGTCGGCGGCCGCCGGCGGCTAGGCACCGTCGATCTGCTTTCGCCCGCGGTGCGGCTTGGCACGGGCCAACGTCGGCGGGACTCGCCATGGTTTCCTTGGTGGTGCTTGGCATCCAATATTTGTCCTGAAGACGTTGTATTTCGTATACATTTTTGTCATTAATGTTTGTTTTTGTCTACATAAACAGACGTGACTTGTTTGAAGTGCCCACCGAGCCACCGATCGAGCTGGCTCGACTCCGCTGAAGGAGACCGCGGAGGGGCGCCGGAACGCAGGACGCCCACGGTTGCGCAGATCGCCCAAGTGCAGGCGAACCCTCGTCCGCGCCGATCGGCGTACTGGTCGGGCGACGCTTCGCCGCCTGCCCGCAGTGCGCCCTCGTCCGCGTCGCTTGGCGACACGCGGGCCGCGCGGCTATCTTGCCCGTCGTCTTCCGGCAACGGCCGTCCGTCCCCCACCCCTCTTCTTCGCAACTCCTCCATGCCCGTCAAGAGCGACCGCTGGATCCGCCGGATGGCCCGGGAGCGCCGGATGATCGAGCCCTTCGAGGCGGGCCAGGTGCGCAACGGCAGCATCTCGTACGGCCTCTCCTCGTTCGGCTACGACATCCGCGTCGCTCCCGAGTTCAAGGTCTTCACGAACGTTCACAACTTGGTCGTGGACCCGAAGGCGTTCGACGAGCGGTCCTTCGTGGACGTGAACGGGAGCGAGTGCATCATCCCTCCCAATTCGTTCGCGCTGGCTCGGACGGTCGAGCGGTTTCGGGTCCCGCCGGACGTGCTCGTGCTGTGCGTGGGCAAGAGCACCTACGCCCGCTGCGGCATCATCGTCAACGTGACGCCGCTGGAGCCGGGCTGGGAGGGCTATCTGACCCTGGAGATCTCGAACACGACGCCGTTGCCCGCCCGCATCTACGGGGGCGAAGGCATAGCCCAACTGGTCTTCTTCCAGGGAGACGAGACGCCGGAAGTCACCTATGCCGACCGCAAGGGCAAGTACCAGGACCAAAAGGGGGTGGCGCTGCCGCGGCTGTAACCGGTCCTTCGCCGCAGCAGGCCGGCCGGGTTAGTCTTCCGCCAGCGCCGCCTTCGTGGCGCGCACGTGATCCGCGCTCTTGGCCAGCGCCGCCTGCTCGCCCTCCGTCAGGTCGACCTGGACGATTTCGAGGATTCCGCCGGCGCCCAGCTTGCAGGGCACGCCCAGGTAGATGCCCTCCTGGCCGTACTCGCCCTCCAGGTAGGCGGCCGCGGGCAGGATGCGGCGCTGGTTCCTGACGATGGCCGCGGCCATCTGCACGGCGGCGGCGGAGGGCGCGTAGTAGGCGCTGCCGGTCTTGAGGTGAGCCACGATCTCGGCGCCGCCGTCCCGAGTCCGCTGAACGACGGCCTGCAGGCGATCCGGCTCCATCAGCTGCGTCAGAGGGATCCCGCTCACCGACGCGTACGAGGCCAAGGGCACCATCGTGTCGCCGTGCCCGCCCAGCACGAGCGCCTGGATGTCCTGGACGCTTACGTCAAGCTCCATGGCGATGAAGGCGCGGAAGCGAGCCGTGTCCAGGACGCCGGCCATGCCGACCACTCGTTCGCGGGGGAATCCGGTGGCCTCCTTCATCACGCCGGCCATCACGTCGAGCGGGTTGGAGACGACGATCACCACCGCCTCGGGCGCGACCCGGGCGATCTCCCGCCCCACCGAGCGCACGATGCCCGCGTTGGTGCGAAGCAGGTCGTCCCGGCTCATGCCCGGCTTGCGCGCGATCCCGGCGGTCACGATGAAGAGATCCGATCCCTCGGCGGGGCCGTAGCCGTTCGATCCGGAGACCCGCGTGTCGAACCCTTCCACGGGCGCGCTCTGCCACTGGTCGAGTCCCTTCCCCTGAGGGATGCCCTCGACGATGTCGATCAGGACGACTTCCTCGCACAGCTCCTGTTCGGCGAGACGCTGCGCGCAGACTTCGCCGACATGTCCAGCGCCGATCACCGTGATCTTCTTGGCCATCTGGTCTTCCCTTTCTCTCGGGCCGGGGCCGCCGGTCCGCGCCGCGAGCCCAACGATCCAGCCGGCGTGAATGGGAGCGTCAGCCCCCGGTCTGGGACAAAGCTACAAGGCCGCCGGACCCCACCGACGATCCCTGCACCAGCATGTGGCGCTCGGGCTTGATCCGAAGGGTCTCGGCGACGAGCGGACGAAGGTCCTCGCCTCGCCGGAGAGCGTCGCGCAACGGGGTCTGGAGGTCGCCGAAGAGGCAGGGCCGCAGATGCCCGTCGGCGGTGAGGCGCATGCGATTGCAGCGATCGCAGAAGTTGTGGCTCATCGGAGTGATGGCGCCGATGGTCCCCAGCGCGCCGGGCTGCGCGAAGTAGGTTGCGGGGCCGTTGCCGGGAGGGCCGGGCACCGGACGCAGTTCGTCCACGGCCGAGATGGCCGCGAGCGCTTCGTCGCAGGAGAGGAAGTTGTCCGCGCTGAGGTCCAGGTTGGACTCGGTCGGCATGATCTCGATGAAGCGCACGTGCAGGGGCCGGGTTCGGGCGAGCTCGGCGAAGGCGGGCACCTCGTCGTCGTTCACTCCCCGCACCAGGACCACGTTGATCTTGACGGGGTCGAAGCCCGCCTCCAGAGCGGCGTCCAAACCCTCGAGCGCCCTGGCGAGCGTGCCGGGCCGGCGGGCCATTTCGTCGGCCCGTTCCGGCTTCAGGGAATCCAGCGAGATGTTGACCCGCGAGACCCCGGCCTCGCGCAGGATCTGCGCCACGGGGGCCAGGAGCACCGCGTTCGTCGAGAGAGCTATGTCCTCGATCCCTTCGACGGCCGACAGGAGCGACGCCAAGCGGGCCAAGTCCTTTCGCACCAGCGGCTCGCCGCCCGTGAGGCGAAGCCGGCGCAACCCCATGCCGGCCATGACGCGGACCACCTCTGCAATCTCCTCGTAGCTGAGTATCTCGTCGCGGCGCAGCCAGTGCAGTCCCTCCTCGGGCATGCAGTACACGCACCGAAGGTTGCACTTGTCGGTGACCGAGATGCGAAGGTACTCGACGCGTCGTCCGAAGCCGTCCACCATGGCTCCGGCGGCGCCCCCCGCGGCATCGGCGATTCCCGCCACGAACGGCCCTCCCGCGACGGGCGCGATTCCCGCAACCGGCGTCGCCATGCCAAGCCTCACGGGGCCGCTCTACGCCTCCGGGCCGGCCGGGCCGACGCGGGCGTGCCGGTCTTCGCGTGTCCGGTCGCCTCCGGCGCCCACGGGCGGCGCCTGGCCGCCGAGCCACTCCGGCGAACCGTCCAAGTAGCGCTCCCTCTTCCACACGGGCAAGCGAACCTTGATCTCCTCCATCACCCTGCGGGCCGCCTCGAACGCGGCCGCCCGGTGAGGTGTGGAGACCGCCACCGCCACGCTCGTCTCGCCCACCTTCAAGTCCCCCAACCTGTGCACCGCCGCCACGCGGCCGCCTCCGCGCAAGGCCCTCTCCGCCTCCGCCACGATGGCGGCCAGCTGTTCGCGGGCCATGGCCTCGTAGGCCTCGTATTCCATGCCCGACACGGGCCGGCCCTCGTTGCTGTCGCGCACGACGCCCAGGAACAGATTGACGGCGCCGTGGCCGCCGGCGCCGACTCGCTCCAGCACGACCGCGGGCGCGATCTCGCCGAATCCGACGTCGCTCCAGGCCACCGTCACCCTCCCGAGACCGGCGGAATCAACGCCACTTCGTCGCCGTCGGCCAGGATCGTCCCCGGCTCCGCGTACTGGCGGTTGACCGCCACAGACACCTCGGCGGGAAGAGCCGAGAGTCGGCCCCGCCCGCGCAACGCCGCCAGAAGCGCGCGCACGTCGGATCGTTCCGGGAGCGACACGTCGAGGTTCCCCGTTCCGGCCAGTTCCCGGTAGATCGCGAAGAGCAGAACGGAGACGCGCACGGGGCGCAGGGCCGGCCTACCCTGGACGGGCCGGCGTGGAGGAGTCGGGTACCGAGAAGGTGACGTAGGGCTTGTCGCGCGAGGAGTAGGACGTCCCCTGCGCGGGGCGCAACTGCTCCACCTTGCGCCGAAAATGGTCCGACGCCTTGAACACGGGAACGGTGCGGGCCGGCACTTCGACGGTCTCGCCGGTGCGCGGATTGCGAGCCCGGCGCGGCTTGCGCTCCCGCACCTTGAACGTGCCGAACCGGCGGATCTCGATGTTCTCTCCGCGCGCCAGGGCCTGCTTGACCGCGTTGAGGAAGCCGTCCACGACGAGGGCGCACTCGTTGCGGCTCAGCCCGGGTCCGATGGCAGTCGCAACTTGGTCCACGATGTCCGCCTTCGTCATCGTCCACTTCCTCCCTTTTGGCTCCGAGGCACGTGGCTTGCCGGACGGCCCGGCGGATCGAAGCCTAAATAAGCCGAACCGAGCCCGGGGCGTCAAGGCGTTGCGACGCTGCCGGAGGGTCGTGGCGGACGCTGGCGGGGCGGCCGTCCATGAGCGCCACGAAGTCGTCGAAGAGATAGTGGCTGTCGTGAGGTCCGGGAGCGGCTTCGGGGTGATACTGGACGCCCAGCACCGGCAACGAGCGGTGCGCGACGCCGGCCACGGTGCCGTCGTAGAGGTTCGTGTGGGTGACGCGCAGCTCGGGGGCGCCCGCGACGGCGTCGCCATGCCCCGCTTGGACGGCGAACCCGTGGTTCTGCGAGGTGATCTCGACCGTTCCCCTGTCGTGGTTGCGCACCGGATGGTTGGCGCCGTGGTGGCCGAAGGGCAACTTGAACGTGGCCCCGCCGAAGGCGCGCGCGATCAGCTGGTGCCCCAGGCATATGCCGAAGACCGGCAGGCCGGCGGCGGCAAGTTCGCGAACGGTCGCCACGGCCTGCTCCAAAGCCGCCGGGTCGCCCGGCCCGTTGGACAGGAAGAGGCCGTCGGGTTCCATCGCCAGCGCCTCCTGCGCGGTCGTGCCGGCGGGCGCCACGGTGACGCGGCATCCCCGCTGGGCCAGCATCCGCACCGAGTTGTCCTTGACCCCGAAGTCGAAAGCCACGACGTGGCGGGCGGAGCCGTGCTCGGGCCGGCTCTCGTACGGCTCCTCCGTCGAGACGCCGCAGGCCAAGTCCAGGTCCTCCATCTTCGGGTGCGCCAGCACGCGGGCCATGAGTTCGCCCGGGTCCGTGTCCGCCCCGGCGATCCCGCCGCGCATCGCGCCCCGCGAGCGTATGTGGCGCGTCAGGCTGCGGGTGTCCACTTCGCGAATCCCCACGACGCCGTGCCGCGCCAAGTATTCCTCCAGCGTCTCCCGGCTCCGCCACGAACTCGGAGCGCGCGCCGCTTCCCGCACCACGAAGCCGCCGACCTGGGGCCGGGCCGACTCGGGGTCTTCGGCGTTCGTCCCGTAGTTGCCGATCAGCGGGCATGTCATCGCGACGAGCTGGCCGGAGTAGGACGGATCCGTGAGGACCTCCTGGTATCCGGTCATCGCCGTGTTGAACACGACCTCGCCGACCGCGACGCCGGGAGCGCCCAGCACGGCGCCGTCGAAGCGGCGGCCGTCTTCGAGCAGGAGATAGGCGGGCGTCATTGCGAGTTCAGCCTACCGAAGTCGGGGGTCGTGGACAAGGGAGACCGCCGTATCTTTCATGTCTGCTTAGCGTCCGCCCAACCGGCCAGAGGCACGCATGACGTCAACACCGGAAGTCTACATCCACGCCGACGAGTCCTGCTTGGGCAACCAGTTCGCCGGCCAGCGCCGTCCCGGTGGCGCGGGGGCACTGCTGGAAGCGTGGACTGGCGAGTCGTGGTTGCGAAAGGAGCTGTGGTTGTCCGCAGCCGACACGACCAACAACCGCATGGCCCTGGAAATCGCGATCGTGTCCCTGCAAGCGCTCCGCCAGCCGCACCACGCGACTTTCGTCTCGGACTCGCAGTACTTGGTGCAAGGCGCCTCGACGTGGATGCCGGCCTGGAAGAGGCGCGGGTGGAAGCGCAAGGGCGGCCCGATCGAGAACCTGGAGATGTGGCGCAGGCTGGACGCCGTGCTCCTGGGGCGCCAAGTGCAGTGGCATTGGGTCAAGGGCCATGCGGGCAACCCCCGCAACGAATACGTCGATCACTTGGCCACGCGGGCCGCCCGCGAGCAGACCTCCTCGGACGGCCTCGTGCCCTCGGAGTTTCGATCCTGGCTGCACAAGCAACGCGGCGCGCGCGGACGCTTCCTGGACTTCGACGAGTTCTTGCCTCCGCCGGAACGCGCCTCGGGCTAGCCGGCAAGCCGCAGGCCGGCCGCGGCTGCCGTCTTGGTTCATGCGGAGAGGGAGACGGTGGCCGCACCGGCGCGCGACACGGCGCGCGTGTGGCGGCGGCTACCGTCGGCGCCGCAGTCGTTCGCCGCGCCGTAGCCGAACTCCGCGACCACGGCCGCCGCCACGGCGTCCGCTGCGTCGGCAGGAGCCAAGTCCCGACCCAGCAACTGGCTGAGGCTGGTCACGGGCCGGCCCGCGAGGCCGCACGGAACGATGGCCGAGAAGTAGGAGAGGTCGGTGTTCGCGTTGAGCGCGAAGCCGTGGGACGAAATCCAGCCGGAGGACACGCGCACGCCGATCGCCGCCACCTTGGCCTCGTTCACCCAGACGCCGGTGGCGCTGGTGTCCCGCCGCCCCTCCAGGCCGAAGGCGGCCAGCGCACGCAGCAGCACGCCCTCGATGCTGCGCAGATAGGCGTGCAGGTCCCTGCGGTCGGGCTTCAGGTCCAGAACCGGGTAGCCCACCAGCTGGCCGGGCCCGTGATAGGTGACGTCGCCGCCGCGCCCCGCCCTGTAGAGGCCGATGCCACGTCCCGCCAGCTCGTCGCGGGACAGCAGGACGTGCTCGTCGCGGGCCGACGAACCCAGGGTGACGACGTGGGAGTGCTCCAAGAGCAACAACGTGTCGGGGATGTCTCCGCGCCGACGCTGCTGGACCAGACGGGCCTGCAAGGCGAGAGCCTCGCCGTACTCGACTCGGCCTAGTCGCCGCACCGCCAGGGTGCGCTCGGGCCAATCCACCGCCGGGGCCGCGTCCGTTGCGTCTGCCGCTGGAGCCGTCCGCGCCGATCGCGCCCTTGGCGCTCCGGCAGTCGTCGCCGTCCTCGCCACGGCGTCTCCCTTCACGCCTCCGCCGGGAAGTCCTCCAGCAACGCCTTCAGCTGCGCAAGGAAACGGGCCGCGTCCGCGCCGTCCACGAGCCGGTGGTCGTAACCGAGCGAGAAGTAGGCGCGCTTCCGAATCGCCATGACGTCTTCCCCGCTCTTCGGGTCGGCCAGCACGACCACGCGCTTCTCGATCGCGCCGGTGCCGAGAATCGCCGCCGTCCCCTTGGGGATGACCGGCATCCCGACGATGGTGCCCAGCACGCCGGGGTTGGTGATCGTGAAGGTGCCGCCCTGAATCTCCTGCGGGGCGAGCCGACGCGCGCGCGCTCTCTCCGCGACGTCCACGATCTGCTTGCCGATTCCGGCCAGGCTCAGGTTGCCCGCATCGTGGACGACGGGGACGATCAAGCCGGGATCGAGGTCCACGGCCATGCCCAGGTTCACCGAGCCGCGGTAGATGACGCCGTTGCCCGAGACCGTGGCGTTGATCGACGGGAAGTCGCGGAGGACGCGGGCGCAGGCCCAGGCCACGAACGCGGTGTAGGAAACGCGGGCGCCCTGCGCGGCCCAATGCTCCCGGTTCTGCCTGCGGATGCGATCCACCGCCGAGAAGTCGACTTCGATGAAGGAGTGGACGTGGGGCGCGATGCGCTTGGCCAGCACCATGTGGCGGGCGGTGAGGCGGCGCATCTTGTCCATCGTTTCGACGCGGTCGCCCTCGCGAACCGGGAACACGGGGTGCTCGACCTCGTCGTGGAAGCGCTCCCACAACGAGTCCGGCGAAGGCGCGAAGGACGGAGCGGGTTGCGGCGGTTGCGCGGAGGCGACGGGCGCAGGCGGAGGGGTCGGCGCGGAGGGGGTCGCGGGAGCAGTTCCGCCGTCGTCGATGTAGGACAGGATGTCCTGCTTGGTGACCCTGCCGAGGTGGCCGGTGCCGGCGACCATGGCGACGTCCACGGCCGCCTCCTCGGCGATGCGCCGGACGACCGGCGTGGACTTCGTGCGCAGGCGTTGCTCGCGGCTCTCCGGGGCCGCGGGGCGATCGGCGGAGGCGGCGGGTTCGGGCACGGGCGAGGGCTCGGCCCTAGGCGCAGTGTGGGGTGCGGGACCCGCTCCGTCCCCTGTTGCGCTTGGCGTCTCGGGGCCGGCCGGCTGCGCGTCCTGCGCCCCCACGCCGCTCTCGATGTAGGCCACGATCGCTCCGACCTCGACGGTCTCTCCCTCGGCTACCAATATCTCCGCGAGCGTGCCGGCGGCCGGCGACGGGATCTCGGCGTCGACCTTGTCCGTCGAAATCTCCAGGACGGGTTCGTCGCGTTCGACGACCTCGCCGGGCTTCTTCAGCCACTTGGAGACGGTTCCCTCCGCGATCGACTCGCCCATTTGGGGCATCGGAACTTCGATACGAGACACGTGCGCTTCTCCCTCTGGGGCGGTAGTCCGGCGCTGTGCGCAACCTCCAGTCGGCGGCGCTCCGAGCCGGCGCGGCGGCTGGGCCAAGGCGTCAATACTTGTGAAGATAACGTCCGGCTGCGGTCACATCGCCGACGGAGGGCAGGAAATAGTCCTCCAGCGGCGCGGCGAACGGCACGGGCGAGTCGATGGCGGCGACCCGCAGGATCGGACCGTCCAGCCATTCGAACGCCCGCTCGTTCATGCGGATCGCAATCTCCCCGGCGATGCCGCCGGTTCGCGTGTCCTCGTGGACGATCAGCAGCTTCGACGTCTTGCGGACCGAAGCGACGACGGCGTCTTCGTCCATCGGCAGCAGCGTGCGCAAGTCGATCACCTCGGCCCGTATGCCGTCCCGGGCCAGCGCGTCCGCCGCTTCGAGGCAGCGGTGCACCATGAGCCCGTACGTGACGATGGTGAGGTCGTCGCCTTCGAGCGCCACGCGGGCCTTGCCGAGCGGAATCGCATAGTCCTCGGCAGGCAGGAGTTCCCGGAACCGGGGGGCGCGGTACAGGCCCTTGTGCTCCTCGAAGATCACGGGATTGTCGTCGCGAATGGCGCTCTTGAGCAGGCCCTTGGCGTCTCGCGGGGTCGAAGGATAGACGATCTTCAGTCCCGGCGTGTGGAAGAAGGCCATCTCGACGTTCTGCGAGTGAAACGGGCCCGCTCGGGCACCGCCTCCGACCGGCCCGCGCACCACCAAGGGCAACGGCCCGGCGCCCCGGTAGAGCGACGTGGCCACGTAGTTGGTGAGGACGTCGTAGGCGGGCGAGATGAAGTCCATGAACTGCATCTCGACGACGGGCCGGAGGCCCATGTGCGCTGCGCCGGCGGCCGCTCCCGTGAATCCGCCTTCCGCGATCGGCGTGTCCACCACCCGGAGGGGACCGAACCGCTCCAGGAACCCCTTCGTGAGCTTGAAGGCGCCGCCGTACGCACCGATGTCCTCGCCCAGGAGGAACACTCGCTCGTCCCGCTCCATCTCTTCCCAGAGGGCCTCGCTGACGGCTTCGAGGAAGGTCGCGGGCTGGCCCATGCGCGTGCGGGCAACCTGCTCGGGCGGCGCCGTCCGAGCGGCCGGTTGCGCCTCTCCGGCGCCTCCGGGCTGCTGGGCGGGCTCGGGCGGCGCGTCAGTCGGCATCTGGCGGATCGGGAAGGCTCGGGCGGATGTGGCCTGAGCCGGGCTCGCCGACGATGGCGTGCGTGCCGTCGCCGGGGTTCGGCGGCTCCGGACGGCGGGACTCCCCGAACCGCTCGTGCCCGGCAAGAGCCGGCCTGCGGGCGCCGGGGTTCGGGGGATCGTCCCGCGTCCAGTGCGGGAGCATTGGGGCGTCGGACAGCGCGGAAGCGAGCGCGTCGGCGCTCTGCGGGGCGGGCTCTGCGGCCAGCCTGGCCACGGCGCTCTGCACGGCCGCCACGGCCGCTTTTTCGGCGCGGCGCCTCGCGACCTGGCCGCCGCCGGGCCATTCGGCCAACTGTGTCTCGTTCCACTCGTCGTCCACATGCCGCGGGCCAAGATCCAGCAGAGACGGTCCCCCGCCTTCCACCGCCCGCCGCCGCGCCGCTGCGACCCGCTCGTGGACTCGCGACAACGGCTCTCCAGCCAGCGAGACCGCCTCGAGTCCGTAGTTGGCGGCGGCCGCGGCGGGGTCGAAGGCGCTCGCTTGCGCACCCGGCACGGAGGCCAGCACGACGATCAAGGGGACTCGCAGCGCGGTAGCGAAGCTCATTCCCTCGTGCCAGCGGCCGGTCTCGACGGCCCTCCGGTCTTCGAACACCAGCGCTGCCCTCGACTGGCCCCTGCGCTGAAACGCGAAGGCCACTCCGGCCATCACCTGGGTCATGCCGCCCGCCGGACCTTCGCAAGCCACCAACCCTCTGCGCACGTCGGTCCAGCTGCGTCCGCCCGCGCGCGCCGAGGCGGGAGAGGTGCCCTTGCCGGCGGCGCATCGCAAGAACTCGAGCGGAGTCGCGCCGAAAGCCAGCGCCGGCCCAGGCGAAAGCGGACCCGGGCAGCAGATGTCGCCTCCGCTGGGCGGAGTCCGCATGGCGCAGGCGACGACGACGGCGCGCCGGTCGACGCGAAAGGCCGCAAAATCGCGAGCGAGCGCTCCGGTTTGGACCAAGTCCCGCACGGCGCCTTCCAACGCGCCGGCCTGGAAGCCGCAGTAGAGCATGTCCTCCGCATCGCGCGCCGACAGCGCGCCAGCGACGAAAGTCTCTTCCCCCGCCGGTGGCAACGTCGCGCAGCCTTGGGCGCCGGGGGCCTTATCCGGTCGGGCCCGGCGGCGGCCCTTCCGAGCCCTCGTCCGGCGGATCGTCGCCGGCGCCCGCAGACGGGTCGGACGGCTCGTCGCCGGCGCCGGGAAGGAGCAACCCGTCGCTCGCGGCCCCCCCGCCTCCCAAGATCGGCTCCGGCGCCACGGAAGCAGGGGCTCCCACGCCTTCCAGCACCGACGTCGGCAGTTCGTTGCGCGAGGAAAGAATCGCCAGGATCAGCGCGATGACCATGAAGGCCGCTCCGGCGACCCAGGTCGCGCGCGTCAAGAGGGTCGTCGCCTGGCGGCCGCCTAGCACCTCGGTCGCCGCCGCGCCTCCTCCCACCGCGGCCAGCCCCCCGCCCTTGCCGGCTTGAAGCAGGATCACGACGGCCAGGAAGACTCCGTCCAGTACCAGAAGGGCCAACAGGAATCCGTACATTTGCTCTCGAAGTATGCGGTCAGCGGGATGGCGCGGCGCAAGCGGCGGGCGGCCCCGGGAAGGTTGGAACATGCCCGAAACGGGACGGCATGTCAATTCGCGGAGCCGAGGGCTGGGCCGGGCTTCCAAGCCGGTGCGTCTCCGGGCCGCTGGGCCGGGCCTCAAAGCCGGCGGGTCTCCGGGCCGCTGGGCTAGGGTCGGCAGGTCTCCAGGCGGCCGGGCCGGGCGTCCAAGTCGGTGCGTCCCCAGGCGGCCGGGCCTTGAAGCCAGCGCGTCTCCAGGTCGTCGTTGGGCCGCCGGTCAGGTCGCGGCCGCGACGATTCCGGCGAACTCGGCCGGATCCAGGCTCGCTCCGCCCACGAGAACGCCGTCGACGCCGTGGACGCCCAGGAGTTCGGCGGCGTTGCCCGGCTTGACGCTGCCGCCGTAGAGGATCGGGCCGGGGCCGGCCTCCCCCAATGCCGCGCGGACGATCTCGTGTGCCTCGAACGCGTCCTGCGGCGTGGCCGTTTCACCGGTGCCGATCGCCCAGACGGGCTCGTAGGCGACCATCCACTCCTTCGCGCCTGCCAGCGCGCCGACGAAGGCGCCCACTTGCCGGCGGAGGACCTCTTCCAAGCGTCCCGCGCGGCGCTCCTCCAGGCGTTCGCCCACGCAGACGACGGGCGTCAGGCCGGCTCGCGACACGGCCCGCGTCTTGCGCGCCACTTCGGCGTCCGTCTCCCCGAAGACATGGCGGCGCTCGGAGTGCCCGACCAGGGCCAACGCTACCCCCGCCTCTCGGGCCATCTCGGCCGAGGTCTCGCCGGTCAAGGCGCCCTCGCGCTCCCAATGGACGTTCTGGATGCCGAATTCGGCCGCGACCTTCGCCGCGGTCCTCGCCGCGGCCAAGGAGACCGCGGGCACGAAGAACTGCAACCGCACCCGGCTCACGTTCGGGCCAAGCCGAAACGCCGCGAAGAAGGCGGCCGCCCTCGAAGGACCCAAGTTCATCTTCCAGTTGGCCGCCACGATCGGGCGGCGCAGGGCGCCTGTCCCAGGCCCTGGGCCCGCCTCGGCCGCCCCGGCCGCGCCGGGTTCTACCACCGGACGTTGATTCATCGCGCCACCTCCGCCGAAGGGGATCGGTCGGACAGCGCGGCGAGCCCCGGCATCTCCTTGCAGGCCAAGAACTCGAGCGCGGCCCCGCCGCCCGTGGACACGTGCGTGACGCGGTCGGCCACGCCTGCGAACTTCGCCGCGGCCGCCGAGTCTCCTCCTCCTACGATCGCGGTCGCCCCTCGGGCCGCGGCAGAGGCGGCCGCCAAGCCCACCTTGGTCGTTCCGGCCCCGAAGCCGTCCATCTCGAACACGCCCATGGGGCCGTTCCACACGACCGTCCCCGCCTCGGCGATGCGGCGGCCGTACAGCTCCGCCGTGGTGGGTCCGATGTCGACAATGGCCTCGCCGGCGCCGACTTCCGTCCGCGGAGCGACCCGTGTCTCGGCGCCCGGCTCGACCCGTCCGGCCACCACGCAGTCCACGGGAAGCGACAGACGCGGCCCGGCCATGTCCAGGAGCCGTCGCGCCACGTCCACCGCCCCGTCCTCCACAAGCGAAGTACCCGTCTCCAGCCCCAGGGCGCGCAGGAACACGTTGGCCATGGCGCCCCCGGCCAGCAGCACGTCCGCGCGGCCCAAGAGAGCCTCGACCAACTCGATCTTGTCCGAGATCTTGGCTCCGCCGAGCACTGCCACGAAAGGCCGGGCCGGCTCGTCCAGGGCGCGGCCCAGGCAGGCGATCTCGCGCTCCACGAGCTCGCCGGCGACGGCCTCGCCGCCCTTGTCGCGCACGGCGCGGGGGAGCGCGTCCGTGGAAGCGTGGGCCCGGTGGGCCGTGCCGAAGGCCTCCGTGACGAAGTGGTCGGCCCAGGAGGCCCACTCCCTCGCGAGGGATCGCGCGTTGGCGGCCTCTCCCGGCAGGAAGCGGGTGTTCTCGAGGAGCAGCACTTCGCCGACCGCGAGCCTTGCGACCGCGGCCGCGGCAGGTTCGCCGGAGGCGTGGCGAACGAAGCGAACCGCATCGCGCGGCCGTCCCAGCAACTCCGACAGACGGCGTGCAACCGGCGCCAAGGTCAGGCCGGGATCGGGCTCGCCCCGGGGGCGCCCTAGGTGCGACAAGACGGCCACGCGCGCTCCCGCACGGACAAGGCGCCGGATAGTCGGCAATGTGCGCCGGATGCGAGTGTCGTCCGCCACTTCCCCGCTGGACACGGGAACGTTGAAGTCGGCGCGCAGGAGGACGGTGGCTCCCGGCAACGCGGCGACCGGGAGGTCGTCCAGGCCCTTCTTCGGATGCAGCGGCGGCCTCCCCGGCGCTGTCAGGAGAGCAGGCCGCCGACGTACCCGGCCAAGTCCACCACCCTGGCCGAGTATCCCCACTCGTTGTCGTACCAGGACAAGACCTTCACCATCCGGTCGTCCATGACGGAGGTGCTCGGAGCGTCGACCACCGAACTGGCGGCGGCGCCCGTGAAGTCCACCGAGACGAGGGGCGCGTCCTCGACCTCCAGCACGCCCGCCAAGCCGGCCCCGGCGGCCGCCCGAAAGGCGTCGTTGACGGCCTCGGCCGTCGCTGGACGCTCGACTTCGGCCACGAGGTCCACCAGCGACACGTTCGGCGTCGGCACGCGAATGGCCATTCCGTCCAGCTTGCCTTGCAGCTCCGGCAACACTAGGCCGATGGCGCGCGCTGCGCCCGTAGTGGTCGGAATCATGCTCATCGCGGCCGCCCGTCCCCGGCGCAGGTCCTTGTGCGGCGCGTCGAGGATGGCTTGGCCGCCCGTGTAGGAGTGGATCGTGGTCATGAGGCCGCGCACGAACCCGAACTCGCTCGACAAGACCTTGGCGACGGGCGCCAGGCAGTTCGTCGTGCAGCTTGCGTTGGAAATGACGTGATGCCGATCCGGGTCGTAGCGGTCGTGGTTGACGCCGAAGACGATGGTGACGTCTTCATCCTTGGCGGGCGCCGAAATCACGACCTTTCGGGCTCCGGCCTCGAGGTGCTTGCCGGCTTGGTCTCGGCTTCGGAAGAGGCCCGTCGCCTCCACCACGACGTCCACCCCCAAGTCGCCCCATGGCAACTTGGCCGGATCGCGCTCCGAGAGGACGCGGATCATGTCGCCGTCCACGACCAAGCTCCCCTCCGCCGCTTCCACGGACCCCGGATAACGGCCGTGGACGGAGTCGTGCTTGAGGAGATGCGCGAGCGTCTCGCTGCCGGCCAAGTCGTTGACGGCGACGAAGTCGAACGGAGCGCCGGAGCGCTTGGCCGCGCGCACGACGTTGCGGCCGATGCGCCCGAATCCGTTGACGGCAACTCGGATCTTCATGTCTTACCTCAGCTCTGGAAGGGAAGGTTCGTCGCCGGAGTCCGAGGCGGCGGACAGGGGAACCGTGCGCGCGAACGCATACGCGAACACGCCGACGGGGGCTGCCGGCGCCATCGCCCTGAAGGCGGCCAGCACCGTGGCGCCCGTCGTGAGCACGTCGTCGACCAGCACGACTTGGCGTCCCTCGACCGCGGCGCCTCCGCCCGGAGCGAGCGCGAACGCACTACTCACGTTAGCCTTGCGCTGGGCTGGGTTCAAGGCGGTTTGCGTGCCCTCCTGGCGGCGCCGTTCGAGGCAGTCCGCGAGGGGGACGTCGAGGGCGTCCGCGAGCGCCCCGGCGATCACCCGGGCCTGATTGTAGCCCCGGCGCCGCATGTTGCGCGCGGCCGTGGGCACGGGCGCCACGCAGTCCGCCTCGCGGACGGCCGGACCGGCCCGCTTCGCCATTTCCTCGCCCATGAAGAGGCCGGCGCCGCGCCAACCTTGGTACTTGAGCGCGTGCACCAGTTCGCGGGCGGGCGACTCCAGGAGACAGGCCGCACGGGCGCCGCGCAACCCGCCGGGCCAGTCGGCGCATTCCAGACAGGCGGGCGCACGGCCGGTTCCCGAGGGGGCGCCGCAACGATCGCACACCGGCAACGGGACGGCGGGAAGCGCCAGACGGCAGTTCCGGCAGACGGGCCCCGATCCGGCCGCTTCCTCCACCGAGCCGCCGCAGGCTGCGCAGGCCGCGGGCAACAAGAATTCCAGCAACGCCGCGACGCTTCCCGCCAGCCGACCCGGCGAGAGGCGCCCTGTCGCTTCGGTCGCCGACCGGTCGGCCGCGGAGCCGCGGCTGCCCAAGACCGCTACCCGAGCGCGCAACGCATGACTCCCTGCGGAGGCGGCTCCCCAAACCAGCGCTCGTAGGACGCCTCCGCTTGCCGCAGGAGCATCTGCCGGCCGTCGGTGGCGGCCACGCCCATGCCCTTCGCTTGCCGCACCAGCGCGGTGGACTCGCGGCCGTACACGAGATCCAAGACTGCGCCCGGAGGCTGGGCCAGGAGTCGCAGGTCGACGGGCGCAGGTCCGCCGTTCATGCCCGCGGAAGTCGCATTGACCAGCGCGTCCGCCCCGCTCGACCGCCAGTCCGCCAGCGCCACGGCGCAGGGGCTGCCGAAGTGGCGCACCACGGCGCGGGCTCGCTCGGGAGTGCGGTTCCAGAGGCCGATGCGTCCCGTCCGGCGATCCCCGAGCAGCGCCGCGACGACCGCCCGAGCCGCGCCCCCCGCGCCCAGAACGAGCACGTCGAGAGGCCCAGCCCGGCCCGCCGTCGCCTCGCGCCACACGGTCTGGAATCCGGCCACGTCGGTGTTGTCGCCCCAGACCGCGCCGTCCTCCGCCCAGAACGTGTTGCAGGCGCCCGTCGCGGCGACCGCTTCCGTCCGCCGATCCAGGAACGGCAGGGCCCGCTCCTTGTGCGGCACGGTGACGTTGCCGCCGCCGCCGCGGAGCGCAAGCCGGCGCAGCGTCGTCCCGCATTCGGAAGCGGACACGGCTCGCGCCTCGTACCGCGCCTTCCGCCCCGCCGCCCGAAAGGCCGCGTTGTGGATGGCCGGCGAGAGGCTGTGCGAGACGGGATCGCCGAGGATGGCGTACACGCGGCGGCCCACGGCGCCATGGCTACCCACGGTCGCGCGCCAGCCCGCCCAAGACCGCCTCCACGGCCTCCTCCAACTCCAAGAACGTCTCCCTGTAGAGGTCGTCGCCGCCACCGAACGGATCCGCCACCTCGGCGGTTCGGCCAGCCAAGCCCGTCTCGCCCGTCGAAGGCCTCCCGCCGGCCCGGCTCGTGTCGGCCGCCATCTCCCTCAGCAGCCTGCAACGGTCGCCGCCCCCCAGGGCCTCGACTTGGTCCGCGTGGCTGCGTCCCATGCACAGGATCAGGCTGGACGACTGCACCATCTCGCGGGACAGAGGCGTGCTGCGGTGCCGCGCCAAGTCCAGCCCGGCCTCCGCGGCAGCCCGCCGCGCTCCCTCGCTCGCCGGCGCTCCCAGCCCCGCCGCCACGCCGGCCGACCGCACTTCAATGCCGGAAACGCCTCCGCGCTCGACGGCCCTGCGGGCGATGGCCTCGGCCATCGGAGAGCGGCACGTGTTGCCCGTGCAGACGAACGTGATCACGAAGGGCGCCGGGCCGGGGGCGTCCTCGGAGACAACGATCTCGCCGCCGAGCGCCCGCGCCAAGTCGCGCTCGGCCACTTGGCCGCGGCGCAGCAGCAGCGGAGGCCCCGGCCCGGCCCGGACCAAGGTGGACGAGCGCCCACCCGGCAGGCGGCCGCCGTCGAGGACCGCCAGCTCGTGTCCCAGTCCGCGAGCCGTCGCAAGCGCCTCGGCCGCCGTGACCGCCGGGCGTCCGCCCGGAGCGTTGGCCGACGTCGACGTCAGCGGCGCGCCGACCTCCCGCAGCAAAGCCAGAGTGTCCTCCCGCCCGGGAACCCTCAACGCCACCGACCCGTCCGGCGCCTTGGCTCCCGCGGGAAAGCAACCGGCCGGATCGTCGGCCACGAGCGTCAGCGGGCCCGGCCAGAAGGCCCGCGCCAGCAGGCGGCCGGCATCTCCCAGAAGCGGCTCCGCGCTCTCCAGGGCCGGGATCAGGACGACGAACCCGCCGGACTGCCGTCCCTTCAACGCCCGCAACGCCTCCAGCGGACGCCGTTCCAGAGTCCCCCCGAAGCCGTACACGGTCTCGGCCGGGTGCACCGCCAACTCGCCCGCCCGCAACCGACGCGCACAGTCGGCCAGACCTCCGCCAAGCGCCGGGCCGGTCACGCGAGTCCCGAACGCCGCAGGCACTCCGCCACCCGCACGTCGTCCGGGAGCGTGATCTTGAGGTTGGCGGAGGAGGCGGCCACCATCTGCACGGGGGCGCCCACGGCTTCGGCCATGGCCGCGTCGTCCGTGGGCGAAGCTCCTGCCGCCCGGCAATGCGCCACCCCGCGGGCGAAGACCTCCCGCGGAAACATCTGCGGCGTCTGGGCGCGCCACAGCGAGGCCCTCGGAATCGTCTCGGCGACAAGACCGCGCTCGTCCACCCGCTTGAGCGTGTCGGCAATCGGAGTCCCCACGGCCGCGACCGAGCCGCCCGCCGCCGCCCGGATGCAGGCCTCGACGGCTTCGGCTGGCGGAAAGGGGCGCGCACCGTCGTGGACCGCCACCACCTGCGCCTCCGACCGAACGGCCGCAAACGCGCAGGCCACGGAGTCGAAGCGGCTGGCCCCGCCCTCGACCACGCAAATCCGCGAGTCCAGACCCTGAACCGCCGCCACCTCCGCCGCCTCCGGCTCCAGGAGCCCGGCCGGCATCGCGACGACCACCTCCGTCACCTCCGGCCTGGCCAGGAAGCGTTCCAGCGCCAACTCCAGCACCGTTCGCCCGCCGATCCGGAGGAACGGCTTGTGCGCGCCGCCCATCCTCTCGCCCGAACCGGCCGCCGGCACCAGCACGACGACGCCGCTCCCGCTCAATGCCCGCCTTCCCCGCTCTCGCGTTCTCGCTCCGGCGCCACCGAGTCGAAGCGCGTGAATTCCTTGTGGAAGAACAGGTCGATCTTGCCCGTGGGGCCGTTGCGCTGCTTCGACAGAATCAGCTCGGCCTTGCCCACGAGCGAGTTCCCGTCCTTGTCGGCCGGACCGTCGTAGTACTCGGGACGGTAGAGGAACATCACCAAGTCGGCGTCCTGCTCGATGGACCCGCTGTCCCTGAGATCCGACAGCTGGGGACGGCGATCCGTGCGCTGCTCCGGGGCGCGGCTGAGCTGGCTGAGCGCGATCAGCGGGACGCCGATCTCCCTCGCCATCGCCTTGAGACCCCTCGATATCTCGCTGATCTCCTGCACCCTGCCGTCGCTCCTTCCGCTGGACGACGACATCAGCTGCATGTAGTCGACCACGATCAGACCGAGGTCGGATTCCGACTTGAGGCGCCGCGCTTTCGCCTTCATCTCGAGCACGTTGGACGTGGCCGAGTCGTCGATCCAAATGGGCGCCGTGTTGAGACGCCCCGACGCCCTCCCGAGGCGCTGGTACTCGTCCGGCGACAGGAGGCCGCGCCGCAGTCTCTGGGCGTCCACCCGTCCTTCGGCGCAAAGGAATCGCTGAACAAGCTGCTCCTTGGACATCTCCAAGCTGAAGATCGCCACGGGCGTGGCTTGGTTGAGAGCGACCGACTGCGACACGTTGAGCACCCACGACGTCTTGCCCATGGACGGGCGGCCCGCGACGACGACGAGATCGCCGGGCTGCAGTCCGGTGGTCATCTGATCGAGGTCCACGAAGCCCGTCGGCAATCCGGAGATGCCGCCCGCCGACTCCTGAAGCTTGTCGATGCGTTCGAAGGTCGGCCAAAGGATTTCCTTGATCCACACGAATCCGGCCCGGCCGCGGGACTGGGAGACGGCGAACACGCGGTTCTCGGCCCGGTCCAACAGTTCCTCGGCAGTCGATTCGCCAGGATCGTAGACGTCGCGCGCGATCTCGTTGGCCGCTTCGAGCAGCCGGCGCAGGAGGGCCTTCTCCCCGACGATGCGGGCGTGGTACTCGATGTTGGCGGCCGTGGGAACCGCATCCAGCAAGGAGGCCAGATACTCCAGGCCGCCCGCGTCGTCGAGCTCGCCCGCGTTCTTGAGTTCTTCCGAGACGGTGATGACGTCCAGCACGCTGCCTCGCTCGAACAGACGCGTCATGGCCCGGAACAACCGCCGGTGCGCCTCCCGGAAGAACATGGAGTCGTCCACGACTTCCAGAGCGCGGGCCACCGCGGTGCCGTCGATCAGCATGCCTCCCAACACGGAGGCTTCGGCTACGGGCGCGAACGGGGACTGGCGCTCGGAAGACGAGCGGCGTTCCGGCGCCTGCTCCTCGACATCGGTTTGAAGGGGAATCGCCTCGCTCACGTCCGTCCTCCTGGCCCCGGGCGGCGCCGCGAACCGCCCCGCGCTTCCAGCCGATGTCCGCCCGTCTTGGGCGGCCGCGTCACTTCTCGTCCATCACTCGGCGGAGCAGCTGCAGATCGTCCCAGGCCAACCGGCTCCATGCCGGGTTCCTCAACAAGGCCGCCGGGTGATAGGTGACCACCAGCGGCGTCGCACCGTAACGGTACACTTCGCCCCGCAGCTTGCCCAGGGCTCTTTGGGACTGGCCCGGGGCCGAATGGGACGCGGCAAGCCAGTTTGCCGCGAAGGCACCGACGGCCAGCAGCGCCGCCGGCGCCACCAGCTCGATCTGGCGCTTCAGAAAGGGCGCGCAGGCCTCGATCTCGTCGGGCATCGGGTTGCGATTGCCCGGCGGCCGGCACTTGAGGACGTTGCATATGTACACCGACTCCTTCCGGGACAGCCCGACGGCAGCGAGCATGAGGTCCAAGAGCTTGCCCGCCTGCCCCACGAACGGCAATCCCGTCGCGTCCTCCTCCGCACCCGGCGCTTCGCCCACCACGACAAGGCGCGCGTCCGGGCTGCCGTCCGAGAAGGCAACGTTCCTGCGTCCACCGGCGAGTCGGCAACGCGTGCAGCCCAAGGCAGCCTTGCGCAAGTCGTCGTAACCCGCCGAGGCGGCCCACCGAGCCGTCTCGGCCGCGCCGGTTGGGAGGACGGTATCGGCCGCGCCAGCTGGACTTCGCCGCCCTGCGCCTCTCTCCGCGCCCCCGCCGCGCGTCTCATCCGCGTCGGGCGGGCCCAGCAGCCCCCGCGCGGCTGCCGCGGCCGCCAGTTCCACCATCTCGGCCGGGGCGGAGGGCGCCAACGCCGGCTCGCCCAGGCGGCGGCGCTGGTCGAGATAGACCGCCAAGCGCTCGGCGGCCTCGCTCAACCCGCCAGCCTCCCTTCGATCAACTCCATGATCCGGCCGGCCAGAGCGTCCTTGGGCATCAGCGGCAGCTCCCGGGGCGCATTGTCGGGCTCGACGATGAAGGCGCGGTTGGTGTCGGCGCCGAAGCCCTCGCCTTCCACGCCGGCGCGGTTCGCGACGATGAAGTCGAATCCCTTGTTCGCCAATTTCGCCTTCGCCCGCGCCACGACGTCGGAAGTCTCCAAGGCGAAGCCCACGGAGACGCCGCCGGGCGGCATGCGCCTGCGCGACTCGGTCGCAATGTCGGGATTCGAGACGACGGGCACGTCCATTCCGCTGCCCGTCTCGCTCTTCCTGATCTTCTCGCTCAAGACCTGGCGGGGCCGGTAGTCGGAAACGGCCGCGGCGTGGACGGCGACAGCGGCGCCGCCCGCTCGATCCAGGACGGCTTCGCGCATCTCGAGCGCGGTCTCCACCCGGACCAGCTCGACGCCCCACGGAGGCTCTTCGCCGGACGGTCCGGACACCAGGGTCACCTCGGCGCCTCGCTGCCAAGCCGCCGCGGCCAAGGCGTATCCCATCTTGCCCGACGAGCGGTTGCCGAAGTAGCGCACCGGGTCCAGCGGCTCCCAGGTCGGCCCGGCGGTCACCAGCACGTGGACGCCCGCAAGAGCCGAATCCCCCGCCAGAGCGCGCCCCACCGCCTGAACGACGACGCTCGGCTCGACCATGCGGCCCGCTCCGCTCCCTTCGCCTGCGGCCAGCCTGCCCGCGACGGGTCCCACGCGCCTGTAGCCGAACACGTTCTCCAGCCGGGACAAGTTGGCCTGGGTCTGCGGATGCGCGAACATGGCGTCGTTCATGGCCGGCGCCACCAGCACCGGGGCACGGGTCGCCAGAAGGACGGCCGCGAGCAGGTCGTCGGCTTGGCCGGAGGCGGCCCGCGCGAGCAGGTCGGCCGTGGCGGGCGCGACGCAGACGCAGTCCGCTTTGCGCGCCAAGTCCATGTGCAGGGCGCCGTCGGCGCCGATGCCGAACGTGCTCCGACAGGGCTCCCTGCCCGTGACGCCGGCGAACGAGAGGGGAGCCACGAACTCCGTGGCGGCAGGCGTGAGGACGACGTCGACGGTCGCCCCGAAGACGGTCAAGTCGCGGGCCGCCTGAACCGACTTGTAGGCCGCGATGCCTCCCGAGACTCCCAGGACCACTCTCTTGCCCTGCCACGGAGGGCGCGGCTCGCGGGCGTCGGAGGGGAACGGCTCCGGCGTGGAGAGCGGCTCCGGCGGCAAGGCGTCGCGCGGCTCGCGGGCGTCCGGGGGTTCGGAGCCCGGCGGCAAGACGCTACTCCGGTCCAGTCCGCCTGCGCTCGACCAAGCTGTAGTCCACTTGGCCGGAGGTGATCGCCTCGAGGGCGCGGGTCGTCAGCTTCTTCTGGTCGCCGTACGGCTCGGTGGGCAGCTGATTGAGTTCGCGCGCGTACTTGGCTGCCACGAGCACGCCCAGGTACTTGCTCTGGTTGTGCTCGGCGACGAGTTCGGGGGAGAAGACTCTCATGCTCTTTCCTCGGCTTGGATTCGATCTCTCTCAGGGCGCTCTGCGCCGGCGTCCGCCCGCTTTCCTCCCGCTCCCGCCCGCTGATCCAGGGCGGACTCCCAGAGCCGCGCAATTTCCAGCCGGGCGCCCTGCGCCAAACCTCGGCACAGGGCCGCAATCTTCGCATGCCCGGCGTCCTTCGCCGACTCGCTTCCCCCCGCGCCCGCCTCGAGCACGGACACGACGTCCCGCGCGGCTTGGCCGACGGTCCCGTTGACCACGAATCCGCCGAACGAAGGCGCATCGCAGAGGGAGGAAACCTCTTCGATCTCGCGCAACGCAGTGGACAGACGCTTGGCGATCTCGCGGGGCGACTCCGTCCCTCTTCCGCGAAGCCGCTTCAGCCATGGCCCGGGCCCAGGGGGAACGACAAAGATAACCAAAGCGCCCGGCTTGCGCACCATGATTTGCCGCGCACCCTGGATGTCGATGTCCAGGACGAGGATCGGCTCCTGGGCCACCGGTTCCGAAGGACTCGATGCCGACGCGGCGGCCGGAGTCGTCGCGAGCCCGCCCAGATTGCGCCAGGGAGTCCCGTAGTAGCGGCCGTGCACCTCCGCCCATTCGGCCAGAGCGCCTGCGCCGATCATGGCCTCGAATTCCTTGCGCGAGACGAAGTCGTACTCCACGCCAGCCTGCTCGCCGCGCCGCGGCCGGCGCGTGGTGGCCGAGACCGAGAGCGCGAACCGGCCGGGCTGTCGCTCGACCAGGCGCCGGGCAATCGCCGTCTTCCCCGCCCCCGAGGGGCCGACCAGCACGAGAAGCCGTGGCCGCGCCGTCATTCCACGTTCTCCGCCTGCTCTCGAATCCGCTCGAGTTCGTCCTTGATCGCCACCACCGCCGCGGAGATGGCTGCGTCGTTGGCCTTGGCGCCGATCGTGTTCGCCTCGCGGTTCATCTCCTGGGCCACGAATTCGAGCCGCTTCCCGGCGGGCTTGCCGGCCGGCGCGCCGAGCACGTCGAGAAACATCTGCAGATGGGACCGCAATCGCACGATTTCTTCCGAGATGTCCCACTTCGCGGCCAAGTAGGCCACCTCGCGGGCCAAGCGATCCTCGTCGGCGTCCGCCCCGGCGGCCAGCACGCGGACTTGCTCCCGCAGGCGGTCGCGCTGGCGAACCAGCCGCTCGGGCGCCCGCGCCTCGATGCTGTCCACCGCGCTGGCAATCTCCGCCGCGCTCCTTCGCAACGCCTTCTCCAGGCGCCGACCCTCGGCCTCCCGCATCCGCGTCACGCCCCGCAGCGCTTCGTCCACGCAGTCCGCCAGCGCGACGCTCTCCGGGGGAGGGTCGCCGTCGTCCGGCTCTGTGCGCCACGCCCCCGGCAACCGAGCCAGGGCCGCCGCGTCCAGCCGGTCGTCGACGCCCAAGCGCGCACAGGCTTCGCGGAGGAGTTCGACCGCCCGGAGCACTCTCTCTTCGTCCAACCGCAACCCGCTCGAGGGCGCCCCGGCGTCGCCGCCGCCCCCACACCGCACCGACAGCGACACCCGGCCGCGCCGCAACGCCGCCCGAGCCCGGCCGACCACCACAGGCTCCATATCCCCCCACCCGACCGGCAGGCGGACGCTCGTGCTCAGATGGCGGTGGTTGATCGCGCGAGCTTCGACGCGCAGCAGGCGTCCTCCCGGCAACGCCCTCTCCGCCGCCCCGTATCCCGTCATGCTGCGGATCACGCCGCCACCCCCGCCCGACCGGATCCAAGTCCCCGGCTCCACGCGCAACCCTTCAGTTCCACAGCGTCCAGCGGATCCCGTAGAGGCCCCGCGTCCCCGGAAGCAGACGCCCCGGCACGTCCTGGTTGTAGTCGCGCAAAGTCAGGTTCTCCACGTTCAGGAAGATGTTCACCGAGAGGAACCGCATCTGAACGCGGAGATACCAGCTCTGGTAGAAAGGCACGACCGACGGAGTCCGCGCGTCCTCTCCTTCGCCTTCGGCCGCCGTCGGCATGACCGTGCCGTCCTCCGGCTTCTCGGGCACGGGCACGGCCATCGCCGCTCGCCCCCGGGCGCCCAGGTCCACCCACAGCTCGAAGTTCTCCGTCTCGAGAAAGGCGCGGTGGAAAGACAGGGCCGCGTCGTAGACATGATCGGGAAAGTAGACGAGAGGCGGCGGCGGCGAGACCGAGTCCGGCGGCGCCGAGACGGAATCCCGCGCGTCCCACAGCTGCGCCTGGCCTCGCAGGAACAGGCCGCGCGGCCGCAGCGGCAGGCGCACCGACAGATCCCAGCCCGCGCGCCTAGGTTGAGGCAGGACCAACCCGTCGCGGTCGAACGGCAACTGCGTCGGCCAGACCGAGTCGGCTTCCACCGCGATCCGCGCGGCCGACAACTCGACCCCCCACCGGTGAGCGCTCGCACCGTATCGCAGGCGGGTTCGCTCCACGAAGCGGCTGTCCGGCGGATCGCTGGACTCGTCCTCCGGTCCCATCCCCGCCGAGTCCGCCGGGAGCGCGGCCCTCCCGCGCAACGCCGCCGACCGGCGTCCGTCTCCCGCCTCGCCGAACAGCGTCAGGAACGACGCCGGCGCCGCCCAGACGCGGAGGTCGTACCCGGATCCGGAGTCCCCGCCCCACTTCTCCTGCCAGCCCTGGACGCTCGCTCCCCCCCAGCGCGAATGCGACGCCGACAGCTCCGCCGACAGCTCCCGCTCCGGCACCCCGGCGCCGTCGTTCGTGCGCAATGCGGCGCGGCCCCAGAGCCATCCCCTCCGGCCCGAGAGTCGTCCGCCGTACTGCCGCCGCGCCAAGGCCGTCACCGCCGCCGGCCCCGAACTCGGCGCGGAATCCGGGGAGGGCGCAATGGACGCACCGGTCGCCCAGGCCTCCGCGAGCATGCCGTCCAACGGGGCCCAAGAGCCCTGCACCGTCCAGTCGGAACGCTGGGCTCCGGCGGCCGGCGCCTCCGGCGGAACGGACTGCTTGGCCGACACGCGCCGGTACTCGAAGCGCAGTCCCGCCGCGTCTCCGCGGTGAAGGCTGTAGCGGAA
This sequence comes from Longimicrobiales bacterium, assembly GCA_958295645.1. GTDB lineage: Bacteria > Gemmatimonadota > Gemmatimonadetes > Longimicrobiales > Gaopeijiaceae. The sequence continues at coordinate 760,937 of OY282361.1, read as the reverse complement.
CCATCCCCCCGTCACCGCGCCCGCGTCGTCCGGCCCCTGCGCGTCAAGCCGCTCCAGGGCCGCCGCGCCCTTCCCGCGCACGAGCCGGGGAAAGGAGAACGTGGCCCGCAAGATGTTCGTGTCCAGGTCGCCCGTGCCCGCCTCGATGAGCGAGTACGGCCGGGCGTCGGCATGAACCAAACGGAACAGATGCACCTCGATCCCGCTGCCCCGGCGAATCACGCGAATCCCCTCCAGCCCCGACAACGTCACCCGCGAGAGGTCGGGCACCGCGCCGGTCAACGGCAGGTGTTCGACGCCGTCGAAGTAGAGTCGCAGCCCACCTCCGGCGAAGCCGACCGGGACCGCCGTCGCTGGAGCGCCGAAGTCGCCGCTTCGCACGGCCAGCGCTCCCGGCACCTGCGACAGCAGATCCAGTAGCGTCTGTCCGCGAGCCGCCAAGAGCGCCGCGCGGTCCCACTCCCAGACGCCGGGAGCGCCGCGCGAAGGCCCGATGTCGTCCAGCGACGGAAGGACGTGGGGCAGCGGCAGACTGTCCACGACCGTGGAATCGCCTTGGGCGGCGGCCGCGCTGTCGGTGGCCGCGGCGGCGGCGGTGGAGTCGGCGACGGTGTCCGGGGGCGGCGGCTCCTGCCAGTCCGGAGGATCGGCGGCGGCCCACTTGGCTGGCAGCACGGCTAGGGCGGCGCCGAGAACAGGGAGCAGCAGCGTTGCCGGCCGCGGAGCCTTCGGCCCGGACATTCGCGGGAGGGCCTTGTCCCACGCGGCGGCGCGCTCTCCCACGGCCTCAGGCGTGCCGGCCGGCGCTCGCGTCCGCCGCGCGCGCCCGGCCGACCGCCCTCGCCCGCACCCACTCCAACAGGAGCCTGCACGGAGTCCCTGCCGGACCGTTGCGGAGATACGGCCTCTCGGTCTTGCCGTAGGCCGTGCCCGCGACGTCGAGATGCGCCCAGGGCACGCCGCGCACGAACTCGGCGAGAAAGCAGGCTGCCGTGACGGCGCCGCCTTCGCGCCCGCCCACGTTCTTCAGGTCGGCGAAGTCGCTGTCGAGCTGCTCGCGGTACGGGGCGCCGATCGGCAGGCGCCAGACGGGCTGGTTCGCCGCCTCGCCGGCTTCGGCCACCTCGCTCAGCAGTGCGTCGTCGTTGCCCAGAAGGCCCGACCGATGGCGGCCCAGCGCCACCACGCAGGCGCCGGTCAACGTGGCGCAATCGACTATGGCGGCGGGCTCCTCGTCGGCGGCGTAGTCGAGCGCGTCGGCCAGGATCAAGCGGCCCTCGGCGTCGGTGTTGATCACCTCGACGGTCTTCCCGGCGCGCGTGGTCACCACGTCGCCCGGCTTCGTGGCCGCCCCGCCCAGCAGGTTCTCGGAACTCGGGACGACGCCGATCACGTTGACCGGCAGCCCGAGCCGTCCCACGGCCTGCATCGCGCCCAGCACGGCCGCCCCGCCCGACATGTCGTACTTCATCTCCTCCATGCCCTTCGCAGGCTTGATGGAGATGCCGCCGGCGTCGAAGGTCAGTCCCTTGCCCACCAGCGCCAACGGGGGTTCGCCGGGTCGGCCGCCGTCGTGGCGCAGCACGACCAGGCGGGGCTCCTCGGTGGAACCGCGCGCCACGGCCAGCAGCGCGCCCATGCGCTCGGCCTCGAGTTCGCGCTGGCCGAGAATCCGGCAGGCCAACCCCGACTCGTCGGCGACGCGCTCCGCCTCCTTCGCCAACCGGGCCGGCGTGAGCAGGTTTCCCGGCCGCGCCTGCAGAGTGCGCGCCAAGTTCTCGCCATCGGCGAACACCTGGCCCGTGCGCGCGGCTCCGGCAGCGGTTCCGGCGGCGGCTCCAACCAGGACGGCTTCCTCCACAGCCGGCGGAGGCGGCCCCGCGGCTGAAGCGGATTCCAGCCCCGGAGAAGGTCGTTCCCCGGATCGGCGCGGCCGCTCGCCCCCTCCGCCGTCCGGCACGAGCGTCCGAAGCTCGTCGTACCGCCAGGAGGCCAACACGAGCCCCTCCGCCAAGCCCTGCCACAGCCTCGCGCCGCCCTCTCCATCCCCCACCAAGTGATCCGCGACCACCGCCAGCGCCGTCACGCGGCAACGCTCGGCGGCGCGCACCGCCCTTCCTCCCAATTCGCGCATCCGCTCGGGCGAAAGCGACTCCCGGGGCCCGACCCCGCAACAAAGCACGCGCCCCGGGGCCGAAGAGGCGCCTCCGTAAGCCAGAACGGTCTCCCCTGCCTTGCCCGCAAAGTCCCCGGCCGCCCTTGCCGCGGTCAACACGCGCCAAGCCGGCTCGTCCCAGGCGGCCAGCGAGCCCGCCTCCTCCTCGCCGCTCCCCTCCGCCACCGCAACGACCACCAACGGCGCAACGAACGGGCCGTCCGCCCCCCGCATCGTCTCCAAGCGCATCGCCGCTCTCCTACATGCAGGCGGCGACGGCCTCGCCGAAGCGGGACGTCGACACTTCCTCGGCGCCGTCCATCTGGCGCGCCAAGTCGTACGTCACCTTCCGCGCTCGAACGGCCCCCTCCAACCCCCGGTTCACCGCCCGGGCCGCCTCGTCCCATCCCAGATGCTCAAGCATCATCGCCGCCGACAGAATCAGCGACCCCGGATTCACCTTGTCCTGCCCCGCGTACTTGGGCGCCGTCCCGTGGGTCGCCTCGAAGACCGCGACAGCGTCGCCGACGTTGGCCCCCGGAGCCATTCCCAGGCCCCCGACCTGGGCCGCGCAGGCGTCCGACAGATAGTCGCCGTTGAGATTCGGCGTCGCCAGCACCGAGTACTCGGCCGGACGCAACAAGACCTGCTGGAACATGGCGTCCGCGATCCGGTCTCCGATCACGACCCGCCCGGCCATGTCCTCGCCCTCCCAAATGCGCGACTCGGGCACGGTCTCGGCGGGGAACGCCTCCCGCGCCACCTCGTAGCCCCAGTCCCGGAAGGCGCCCTCGGTGAACTTCATGATGTTCCCCTTGTGGACCAGCGTGACCGACTCCCTGTCGTGGGCCAGGGCATAGCGAATCGCCGCTGCCACGTGACGCTTGGTGCCGAACGCGCTCACCGGCTTGACGCCGAGGCCGCTGCCCTCGCGAATCCGGGCGCCGAGACGCTCCCCAAGAAACTCGCGGAGCCGCTCCGCCTCGGGCGTTCCCGCCGCCCATTCCACGCCCGCGTACACGTCTTCCGTGTTCTCGCGGAAGACGACCACGTCGAGGTCGCCCGGATTGCGGACCGGGGAAGGAACGCCCGGAATCCAACGCACCGGACGAATGCACGAGTACAGATCCAGGACCTGCCGGATCGTCACGTTGAGGGACCGGATGCCGCCGCCCACCGGGGTCGTGAGCGGCCCCTTGACGGCGACCCCGAACTCGGTGAAGGCGTCCAGAGTCTCCTGGGGCAGCCATTCACCGGTACGCTCGTGGGCCTTCTCGCCGGCGAAGACCTCCATCCACGCAATGGCGCGGGCGCCTCCATAGGCGTTCGAGACGGCCGCATCCACCACATGGCGGGTGGCCGCCCAGATGTCCGGGCCGATCCCGTCGCCTTCCACGAAGGGAACGATGGGATTGTCGGGGACTTGAAGGCCGCCGTCGGCGCCATCGGTGATGGGAAGGCCGTGCGGGGGGACGGTCGCGTGGCGATAGGGGGCAGGCACGGGGACTCCGGGCGGCTGTGAGCGAGGCGGGCGTGGCGAGAGGTCGAGGCCGGGCGGTCTCTCTAAATCTGGCGATTCGCAGGCGCGACAAGAAAGGGGTCGGGCATCCGTGCCGGACGAGCCCGGGGACCGGACAAGTGCGCAGCTTCTTGTCCCAGCGCCCTGGCCGGGCTCGCTTGACAGAGGAATGGCATACGTCAGATTCTACCGGAAATCTGTCAAAGAGTCCGTCGGGAGGCCGAGGCCCCCAAGCCGCGAAGGAGACGCATGGCCGCTGCCGGTGCAACGCCTCGCTTTTCCTCGCCGCGCTTCCGGCGTCATTGGGGACTGTCGCCGACGACGCGATATCAGCTTGGCTGGTGCGACGCCAGCATCGCCGGACTGCTGGAGACGCCTGTGCCGCCCGAGCGTCGCGACCGGCTGGTGCGAGCGGCGATGGCCAAGGGGACGGCCGCAACGCTGTCGCTCGCCGACAGCACGCTCTCGGAGGAGGAAGTCGCGAAGATTCTTGGCGGAGGGCGGTTGCCGGGAAGTCGAAGGCGCCTAGCGGCCGAAGCGAGGAACGTCCTCAAGGCCGCGCGGATGCTTCTGAAGGAGGCCTCGCGCGGTACGGCTGTACCGGTCTCCCCGGCCCTGGTGTTGCGGACGCACCGGGTCGTCGGCAAGGACCTCGGAGCGCACTTCGGCGCCACGCCTGGGCAGTTCCGCGCGGAAGACGGAACGGGCGACATCGTCGGCCCTCCGGCGCGCGACGTCCCCGCTCTCGTGGAACGGCTGTGCGAGTGGCTGGACAGCGAGTTTCCGGATGCCGACACGGCCGGCCCCGCCGACAGCGCCCACGACGCCGCGCCCGCCGTAGTGCAAGCCGTGGCAACGCATGTCTACTTGGCTTGGATTCGCCCGTTCGGCGACGGCAACGGACGCACCGCGCGCCTCCTCGAATCCTACGTGCTCATGCGAGCGGGAGTCCCCGCCGCCGCCTGCCAGCTGCTCTCGGTCCACTACGCCAAGAGGCGGCGCACCTACGAGCGGATCCTCCGCCAGGCGATCGCCGACCGTTCGCTCACGTCGTTCGTCGCCTACGCCGTCGGCGGCTTCCGGGACGGCTTGGCCGACCTCGAGCGGGCAATCCGCCGCCGCCAATGGCCGGCCGCTTGGCGCGCCCTCGTCTTCGCCCGCTTCGACGCCCACGAGCACCGCAAGAAGAGCGTCTTTCGCCGCCGCCGCGAGCTGGCCCTGTCCCTTCCCCTGGATCGTCCCTTCGAGCCTGCCGACCTAGCCTCGCTGGACCCGGCCCTCGCCCGCACGTACGACTCCCTCTCCAAACGCACGCTGCAACGCGACCTCGAAGTCCTCGCCGAGATGGAGCTCGCCGTGGAGCAGGACGGCGAGTTCCGGGCCGCCGTGGAGGCGTTGCGGCTGGTCTGAGCCGGGCGGGCGTCGAGCGCGACCGATCTCGGATTCGTGATTACGTCACCATGGAAAAATCATCAATGATGGACTCGGACGCGCCCCAAAGTGCCGCAATCCCAAGCCCTTTCCGCTTGACCAGCATCTACGATCATCGTTAATTACGTTACCGCAAGAAACTCTTCAATTGCCGGATCATCAACGCATGCGCCAGTACGAGAGGCCTCTAGTCGCTCACCTTACCGAATTGCTAACCGCCGAGCAGTCGGCACTTATCGTGGCAGTCACTGGCCCCCGGCAGACTGGCAAGACCACGCTGGTCGACCAAGCCCTGCGACGCACGGGCATCCACCACTGGCTCATCGCCGTCGACGACCCGGACGCCAACGACGTTCGTTTCGGACGAGCCGGCGACGTGCCGGGCCGGGAGTGGCTCGTCAACATCTGGGAGCACGCTCGCCGAGAAGCGAGAGCGCGCGAGTCGGGATTCATCCTTGCCCTGGATGAGGTGCAACACATCCGAAACTGGTCCGGGTTGGTCAAGGGGCTGTGGGACCGTGACCGGGCGGAGGCGTGCCCGCTGAGGGTCGTAGTCCTGGGCTCCGCCCCCTGGGACATGATGACGGGCCTCTACGAGAGCTTGACGGGCCGCTTCAGGCCCGTGCATGTGCGCCAATGGTCCTTTCGCGAGATCGCGTCAGCCTTCGACTTTACCTTGGACGAGTACGTGTTCTTCGGGGGTTATCCGGCGGTCGCCCAGGTGCGAGGCGACCTGGATGCCTGGCGCGCCTATGTCCTCGACGCCATCGTCCAACCCACCATCAGCAAGGACATCCTTTCGCTGGCGAGAGTGGACAAGCCCGCCCTCTTGCGGCAACTCATGAAGTTGGTGCAGGACTATTCGGGGCAAATCCTTTCCTTCAACAAGATGCTCGGCCAACTCCAGGACGCCGGCAACGCTACCACGCTGGCTCGATACCTGCACCTGCTCGAAGACGCGGGATTAGCCGCCGGGCTATCGAAGTATTCCGGCAGGAGCCACCTCCGCCGGGCGGCTCCGCCGAAGTTGAACGTGCTCGACACCGCCGTGATGACCGCGCATCTGGGCTACTCCCTTGACGAAGCGACGCAAGATCGCAGCCTCTGGGGAAGGATCGTCGAGAGCGCTGTCGGGGCTCATCTCCACAACACGTTGCCGCCAGCGGCCAAGCTCCACTACTGGCGACACGACAACCACGAAGTCGACTTCGTCCTGACGCGCGGACCTCGGGTGCTCGGCATCGAAGTGAAGAGCGGCGCGAGGAGCGGCGCGACAAGAGGCCTGGACGAGTTCCGCACTCGCTTTCTCGGTGCTCGAACGCTCCTTGTCGGCGGAGGCGGGGTGCCGCTCAACGAATTCCTGTGGGAGCCCGCCGCGCATTGGCTGGACGAAGGGTGAACGTTTCACGCACGGTAACCCGACTCGACCGTGGCGACGACGACGGACGGTCGCAGACCGGTCGGCAGCACAATCCCATCGTCGCACTCTCGTCCGGCCAGCGCGTAGACTCGCGGCCGCTCTCCAATTTCCGCGACGCGACCGCTTTCGTGCTGCTAGGCGACCCCGGTTCGGGAAAGACCACCGAGTTCGAGGCCGCCGCCAAGTCCGACGCCTGCATCTATGTCACGGCGCGCCATTTTCTACGCTCGGACATGGATCGCGAGCCCAAGTGGAGTGACAAGATCTTGTTCATTGACGGGCTGGACGAGGTGCGGGCTGGAGGGGGAGACTGGCGTGCCCCGCTTGACGAGATTCTGGGAAAACTGGAAAGAATGCACGCGCCTCGCGTGCGGCTCTCGTGCCGTGCCGCTTGGTTGACCGCCAATGATCTTGACCAGTTGCGGTCGCTTCCAGCCTACGAAGACTTGCTCCTGCTTCATCTGGACCCGCTGACCGAAGAGGACGCCAAGCTGATTCTCACCAACCGCGGGCTACCGAATGCCGACGGATTTCTCGCAACAGCTAGGGACCGTAACCTTCATGGACTCGTCGGCAACCCGCTTACGCTTCGCTTGCTGACTGACGCGGTCGCAACGGACTGCGCATGGCCCGAGAGCCGGCAAGACACGTTCGAACGTGCGTGCCGTGCCTTGGCCACCGAGCGCAACGACGAACACGAAGTCGCCGATCGACCCACAGCCGTGAGCATCAACGACAAGGTCGCCGCAGCCGGCCACTGGGCCACGTTTCTCCTGCTCGGAAAACGAGATCACATCAGCCTTGGCGCCATATCCGACTCGAACGCCGGCGCACCGTTGTGCCTGGAAGACATCCCGGAGTCGGCCGCGGACCGACGCGCCATGACGCAGGCGTTGCACACCAACCTGTTTTCGTTTGACGACCGCCTCGAAGTCCTTGTGCCGTTCCATCGGAGCATCGCCGAGTATCTGGCGGCCAAGCACCTCCACGAGCGAATCACGGACAAGCCCGGCGTACTCGCCAGCCGCGTGCTTACCCTACTTGAGGGCGATGACGGCATCGTCGTTCCGAGTCTTCGGGGACTCGCAGCTTGGCTTGCAACCCTGAATTGCAACGTGCGACGACGGCTCGTGGAACAGTTGCCTCTTGAAGTACTGATCTCCGGCGATCCTACAGATTTTCCGCGGGATCACAAGTTGCAACTCGTCAAGAGCTTGGCGAGACTTTCCCGTCATCGCGGGCCTATCTTGCGCCATGTGGATCCAGCCATTCGTTCCACACTGGTCAACCCCGACACGATCGCCTTTCTTCGGCACCACGTCGCGAACCGAGAGCCGAGCGACGAAATCCAATCGGTCGTGGAATTTCTGTTTAGGGGCCTAGCGTCCACACCGTCGCCAGGCCATGAGTTTTCCGTTCGAGAGGCTGTCGCAGTGGCGAGAGACGACCGCTGGTGGTTTGCGGCGAGAAAGCAGGCGCTTGCCGCCGCCGCACGCATCGCGAAGGAAGGCGGCGAGAGCGTCAGCCTCATCGTCGATATGTTGCGCGACTTGAACCTAGGACACGTCACGGACCTCAACCAGGAACTTCGAGGGCTTCTCATTCGAGAGCTCTATCCACAGCACCTAGCACCGATGGCACTCGCCGAGTTCGTGCCAGCGACTGCTGGGACCATCTTCCAGGGGCATCTGTGCCGTGCACTCGACAAGCAGACGCCTGATGAATTAGTCGCCGACGTTCATGACGCATTCGTAACGCCGAATCGCCGGTTGGTCGAGGCGGTCGATCCGGCCACAGTCCTTCGGCTCCTAGACCGAGGTCTCCAGCTGCACGGCCGCCTCGTGAGCGTCAGCCGATTGTACGACTGGTTGTCGGCGCACCCCGAGTTTGGCCCCGCATACGGCGTCGACAGCCCGGTGCAGTCTTGGTTGATACAGCATCCAGACAAGAGACGAGCTTTGGTGCGGGAATATGTACGCCGCGACCTGCAGTTGTCGTCTGCCACGCAACATGGCGTGGACGACATCGGCAACCGCTACGACTTCTTGCGGGGACACGAGCGTGTGCGAGGTCTTCTTTTTCTGGGGCTCGAGTCGAACGAGGCCAAAAGGTTGTGTTTCGATGAAGCGCTTGCTTCTGCATCGTCCCCGGACGTTGCGAGGAGGTATCTGGAAATGGCCGTGGCGGGACGGCGCTGGCGGCTCGCCCCCAACGACTGGCTGAAGTGGGCATTGCCTCAGGTCCACGGTGAGCCAGTGCTCGTCGACATCCTTAAGCAATCCGCCAAATACGACGAAGAGCAACTACAAGCCGTCAACACTCGTCTGCCTCGCCCCAACGAACGCTTCCGTCGTAACGCTCGTCAACGGCGAACTTGTCTGCTGGAAAACCATATACCGCCACGGCTTCTTCAGGACCTTGCCGCAGTATACCTTGGCATTCCTACGCTGGCGCCCTCGCTCCCGCGACCGATTGACCGGTTGAAGAAGTGGCTTGCCCGGGACCCTGACGACGACACCGACGACGACGCCGTCGACACGGCGTTGCGTGTGCTCTGCCGAGTTGCGGAGGAGGACGATATTCCCAGTCTTGCCGATCTCCTAAGGATGGACGAGGAAGGCCAAGTGTTTCCGCGGGCATACCCGTTCTTGGCCGGTCTCGCAGAGCTCGGCGAACGTGACGTCGCGACCCTGCTGACGTTCGGAGACGATCGGTTGCGTAGCGCGTTAGGGACTTATTACTTGACCGTTCTCATGGATAAAAACTTGCCGCGTTGGGTAGAAGCACTGCTTGACGATAATCCCGAGCTTGTTACCGAAGTGTTTACTGCCGTCCACACCGCTCGGATTCGCGGCCGACGCAGATGCGAAGAACACCATTTGCAACAGTACGCCAGCCAATACCCCCCTGTGGCAACTCTGGCGATCCCAAAGTTGCTGGCGGCGTTTCCGACTCGGGCAAGAAAGTGGCAGGCTGTGCAACTCGGCTCGGTCGTCGACGCCGGTTTGCGGCACCTGCCGAAAGACCATGTGCTCGATGTCGTCCGACGCAAGGTGGATCTTACCAGTATGGATACGGCACAAAAGGCTGTTTGGCTCGGGACAGGACTCCGAATGTGGCCGCGACAGTTTCTGAAGCAGTCGGCCGAGTTTGTCGCCGCGGGACGTGCCACTCGAGCTAGCCGGCTGGCCGATCACTGTGCTGGCGGTACGGGCAACGCGCGTTTCTCGCCCCGATGCGCCGGCACGGGCGGTGCTTGCGCGTTGATTGCGATGTTCGGAAGTCGCTGTACCCCTGACTGGCTTGAAGGCTCTGGAGGGTACGTCGTTCAGCGATGCATCGAGTACCTGTCCAAGGAGCCGAAGAGGTCGGCAAGCCGTGTGCTCGGCCTCTTGTTGGACGACCCTGCACTAGCCTCATGGCACGATACGCTTAGTCGAGCCCGCGAAGACCAAGCTGAGTTACGTCGCGAAGCGAGCTTTCGGCATCCGTCGCTTGAAGACATCGCAGACGTGATATCTGGCGGGCGGCCCGCCAACGTGAACGACCTTGCAGAAGTAGTGGTGGATCAACTCGCGATCCTCGCTCGAGAGATCCGCGACGGCAACGCCGACGACTGGCGGCTGTTTTGGAACGAAGACAGCGCGGGGAAGCCGATAACGCCAAAATCCGAGAACTCCTGCCGCGATGCGCTATTGGGGATGTTGCGGCTTCGCCTTCAGCCGCTGTACCTGGACACCCAACCCGAAGTACACTACGCGGACGACACGCGAACCGACATTCGCGTCTCCGGCCCCAGCGGCACCCCGGCGATTCCCATCGAGATCAAGAAGGCTGACAATCGCACGCTGTGGAGCGCGATCAAGAAACAGCTGATCCAGAGGTATACGCGCGACCCGGCAGCCGGGGGACATGGCATCTATCTGGCTCTATGGTTCGGTACCACGTGCATGGTCCCACGTAGCGGCACCCGCCCCAAGTCGCCCTTGGAGCTGGAGGAGCGGCTCCGCCAACAACTGTCGCCGAAGCAACGCCGCCTCGTCCGGGTGGTCGTGCTCGACATCAGCCGGCCGCAAGGTGGGGCGAGCTCCCCCACTCCGTCTTGAAGCCCTGGTTCTCGACTTTGAGCTACCGACTGTCTCGGCGAACATCGCTGGTCACCATTGCTAGAATAGATGCGTTGGCCGAGCAGTCGCGGTTAATCCGCCGTGCGCCTTCACCGGAGTTGTCCATGCCAGCCGTTGGCAGCCATGAAGCCGAGACCCGTCGAAGACGGCGCCCGAAGGAGCGGGCTTGTCATGACCGCCTCTGACGCGCGCGTCGGCCGAGCCGCCCTGGACGGAGCTGCCGGTCTCGCCAAGGAAGTGGGCCGCACGATGGGCATCGACTACGGACGGCGCCGCATCGGAGTCGCCGTGAGCGACGCGACGGACATGCTGGCGACGCCTTTGACGACGTTGACGCGCCGGTCGGGCAAGCGGCCTCCCGTGGCACGGTTGCTGGAAATCGCCAGCCGCCGTCGGGTGCACCTGGTCGTGGTCGGCCTGCCCTTGGACCCAGAGGGCCGCGAGAGCGACTGGACGGCGGAAGTGCGCTCGTTCGGAGAGCGGCTCGCGGAAAGGGGGGGACTGTCAGTCGCCTTTCAGGACGAACGCTATTCGTCGGCGGAGGCAGAGGCTCGCATCCGGTCCGCGGGGCTGCCGCGCAAGAAGAGAGAGGACAAGGCTCGAATCGACGCCGGCGCGGCGGCGGTCATCTTGCAGGACTGGCTGGACGCCCAGCGCAGCCGCACGCCCGAGGCCGGCCGAAGCGGGGCCGCTGGGTGACGTCGGGGCGCGCACTCGTCGCCGGCACGGGCGGCCTCGCCTTGGCTGTCGTCGCGACGGCCACGTTGGCCGGGCCGCGCCTGCCGGGCGGCGAGACGTACGTCCATATCGCTCCGGGCTCGTCGTTCCAGGCCGTGGCGGACAGTCTCGAAGCTCGCCAAGTGATTGCCCGGCCGGGCCTCTTTCGCATCTACGCTCGGTTGCGCGGGCTCGACGGGTCGGTCAAGGCCGGCATCTACAAGCTCGACCGCGGAGAGCGGTACGGGACGCTCATCGAGACCCTCGCCGCCGGCCGGGTGGAGACCTTTCCGGCCACGTTCCCGGAGGGGCTCGTGCTCGAGGAGATCGCAGGCCGGATTGCCCGGTTCACCGAGATGCACGACTCCGCCGAGGTTCTTGCGGAACTGGCCGGGGACACGCTTCACCGCGTCTGGGAGGTGCCGGGGCCGGGGATCGAAGGATACCTCTTCCCCGACACCTATCGTCTCGCCAAGGGGGTGGGTCCCGGCCACTTCGTCGCCGCCATGACGGCCCAATACCACCGCTACTGGACGCCGGAGCGCCGGGCGCGCCTCGCGGAAACGGGCCTGACGGAGCGCGAGGCCGTCACGCTCGCCTCAATCATACAGGCCGAATCGAGCGCCGAATCCGAGATGCCGACGATCTCCAGCGTCTACCACAACCGGTTGCGCGTCGGCATGCGGTTGCAGGCCGACCCCACGGTGCTGTACGCATTGGGCGGCCACAGATCCCGGCTGCTCTACGCCGCCATCGATTCGGTGGCCGACCACCCGTACAACACGTACGCGCACGCCGGACTCCCGCCCGGCCCCATCGGCGCCCCGGGCAAGGCCGCGCTCGACGCCGCTCTCGATCCCGCCGACACCGACTACTACTACTTCGTCGCCCGGCCCAACGGCGAGCACGTCTTCACGCGCTCCCTGCGCGCCCACAACAACGCCCGCATTCGGGTTCGCCGCGAGGCCGCCCAACGCGAATGACCCCCGAGCGCGACGACCTCCTCCGGCGCCTCGCCCTGATCGTCGTGACCGACCGCGGCAACCGTTCGGTCCGTGCGCTCGAAGAGATCGTCGAACTGGCCCTCGACGCCGGCGCCCCCGCCGTCCAGCTCCGCGACAAAACGCTTCCGCCCCGCGCCGTCCTCCCTCTCGCCCGCCGCCTCCGAACGGCCGCCCACGCCGCCGGCGCGCTCTTCTTCGTCAACGACCGCACCGACTTGGCGCTGGCGGCCGAGGCCGACGGCGTCCACCTCGGTTCCCACGACCTTCCGGTCGCCGCCGCCCGGCGGATCGCGCCGAGGCCGTTCCTGATCGGGCGCTCCGCGCGCACGCCCGCCGACGCCCGCGCGGCCGTCGCCGCAGGAGCCGACTACATCGGATGCGGCGCCGTCTTCGCCACGCGAACGAAGACCGCCGACGGCGACCCCATCGGTCCTTCGGGACTGGCCGCCGTCGTCCAGGCCGTCGAAGCGCCCGTGGTCGCCATCGGCGGCGTCAAGCCCGCCGACGTCGCCGACCTTCTCGCCACTGGGGCCGCCGGTTGCGCCGTCGCCGGCGCCGTCATGCGCTCCGCCGAGCCCGCCCGCGCCGTGCGCCAGCTTCTCGCGACTTCGGAGGCCGCCCGTTCGCCCGGCCCGACTCCGCCCCGCCCGGCCCGCTCGGTCGCGGCCCCCGGCGCGGCAGACCCCCAGTAAAAGAAACGCCCCGCCCGGCGCATCTCGGCCGAACGGGGCGTTCACAAGCAGGCTGGCAACGACGTACTCTTCCACCGGATCGCTCCAGCAGTACCATCCGCGCGGCAGGGCTTAACTTCCGAGTTCGGGATGGGATCGGGTGTGACCCCTGCGCTGTGGCCACCAGCCATGTCGTGCGGCTTCGACGCCCGACCCCCAGCCGTGCCGACGCAACCGTTAGAATTGCGTCACAGCCGGAAGTCACTCGCGAAACCGCCCAAGGGAAGAGGTCGGGGAAGCGCCTTGTCGTGTCGAAAAGCGCGGAAAGGATGCTGGTCAAGCCTCTCGGGCCATTAGTACGGCTCAGCTGCACGTGTCGCCACGCTTCCACTTGCCGCCTATCAACGTGCTCGTCTCGCACGGCCCTTAAGAGACCCGAAGGTCTGGGAGTACTAATCTTGGGGTGGGCTTCCCACTTAGATGCTTTCAGCGGTTATCCCTTCCCGACGTCGCTACCCGGCAATGCCCCTGGCGGAACAACCGGTACACGAGAGGTCAGTCCATTCCGGTCCTCTCGTACTAGGAACAGCTCCCCTCAATACTCCAACGCCCACGACGGATACAGACCGAACTGTCTCACGACGTTCTAAACCCAGCTCATGTACCGCTTTAACGGGCGAACAGCCCGACCCTTGGGACCTTCTCCAGCCCCAGGATGCGATAAGCCGACATCGAGGTGCCAAACCGCCCCGTCGATGTGAACTCTCGGGGGCGATAAGCCTGTTATCCCCGGCGTACCTTTTATCCGTTGAGCGACGGCCCTTCCATTCGGAACCGCCGGATCACTAAGGCCAACTTTCGTTCCTGCTCGACCCGTCGGTCTCGCAGTCAAGCTCCCTTATGCCTTTGCACTCTTCGCGCGATTGCCGACCGCGCTGAGGGAACCTTTGCGCGCCTCCGTTACCTTTTGGGAGGCGACCGCCCCAGTCAAACTACCCACCTGCCACTGTTCCCGAGGAGGATTCACTCCCCTGGGTTAGAGCCTCGACATTGTAAGGGTGGTATTTCACCAGTGACTCCCCACCCCCTAGCGAGGGCAGTTCGCAGTCTCCCACCTATCCTACACATTCAAAGCCAAGACCCAATGACAGGCTGCAGTAAAGGTGCACGGGGTCTTTTTGTCCTGTCGCGGGTAATCGGTATCCTCACCGATACTCCAATTTCGCCGAGCTCGCGGAGGAGACAGCGCCCAAGTCGTTACGCCATTCGTGCAGGTCGGAACTTACCCGACAAGGAATTTCGCTACCTTAGGACCGTTATAGTTACGGCCGCCGTTTACCGGGGCTTCAGTTTAGAGCTTCGGGTTACCCCTAACCCCTCCCTTTAACCTTCCGGCACCGGGCAGGCGTCAGTGCCTATACGTCGTCTTGCGCGACTTTGCAGACACCTGTGTTTTTACTAAACAGTCGCTTGGGCCGATTCTCTGCGGCCCGCTTCGGCTCCCCACGCGTCGTGGTTCACCTACCACGGGCTCCCCTTCTCCCGAAGTTACGGGGACATTTTGCCGAGTTCCTTCTCCGCGGATCACTCGAGCACCTTAGGCTACTCGCCTCGCCTACGTGTGTCCGTTTGCGGTACGGTCGACCAGGCAACTCCCATGCGAGGCTTTTCTTGGCGGCATGATTACGGACCCTTTGCGGGCCAAATTGGCCCTTCGGCATCGGCGCTCGGCTAAAGAGGTCTTTTATCCCCTCTCATCGCCTACCACCTTGCATCGGATATTCCACCACCCGACGGTCCTGTCACTCCCGCGTCCCCCCTCATGGTCGAACGCTACCTAGCCGGTACAGGAATATTGACCTGTTTCCCATCGCCTACGCCCTTCGGCCTCGGCTTAGGGGCCGACTAACCCGGAGCGGATAAGCCTGGCTCCGGAACCCTTAGGCTTTCGGTGACAGGGATTCTCACCCTGTTTATCGCGTACTCATTCCGGCATACTCTCTTCTCTGCTCTCCACGGATGCCCTCCCGGGTCCGCTTCACCGACCAGAGAATGCTCCCCTACCATGACTTTCGTCATCCGTAGCTTCGGCGCCATGCTTGAGTCCCGACCATTATCGGCGCAGATCCACTTGACTAGTGAGCTATTACGCACTCTTTAAAGGCATGGCTGCTTCTAAGCCAACCTCCTAGCTGTCTCTGCATATCCACATCCTTTGTCACTTAGCATGAACTTGGGGGCCTTAGCTGACGGTCTGGGCTCTTTCCCTCTCGCGGACGGACATTATCGCCCGCCCACTGACTCCCAGGATACATCTCTGAGGCATTCGGAGTTTGATTGGGTTCGGTAACCTGGTGAGGCCCCTAGCCCATTCAGTGCTCTACCTCCTCGAGACAATTCCCTGAGGCTATACCTAAATATATTTCGGGGAGAACCAGCTATCTCCGAGCTTGATTGGCCTTTCACCCCTATCCACAGCTCATCCGAGCAGTTTTCAACCCACAACGGTTCGGGCCTCCACCAGGTGTTACCCCAGCTTCACCCTGGCCATGGATAGATCGCGTCGGTTTCGGGTCTGCCCCCGCGCACTTGGCGCCCTATTGAGACTCGCTTTCGCTTCGGCTCCGGACCTGAGGTCCTTAACCTTGCACGCGAGGAGCAACTCGCCGGATCATAATGCAAAAGGCACGCCGTCACCCGTCCCCGCGTCCGAAGACGCGGGCCGAGCTCCGACCGCTTGTATGCACACGGTTTCAGGGTCTATTTCACTCGCCGTCAGGCGTTCTTTTCACCTTTCCCTCACGGTACTATTCGCTATCGGTCACAGACTCGTATTTAGCCTTGGAAGATGGTCCTCCCGGATTCAGCCAGGGTTTCACGTGTCCCGGCCTACTCGGGGTCCGCACCAGACTGCCTACTCGCGTTTCGCGTACGGGACTCTCACCCTCTGCGGTCGTACGTTCCAGCACCGTTCCGCTACGCTTCGGCAACCCGCAATGTGCGGCCCCACAACCCCCGGCCGAGTTGCCTCGAACCGGGTTTAGGCTCTTCCCTTTTCGCTCGCCGCTACTCTGGGAATCTCGATTGATTTCTTTTCCTCCAGGTACTTAGATGTTTCAGTTCCCTGGGTTGGCTCCCTCGCAAGGGTGACGGAATCGCTCCCGCCGGGTTCCCCCATTCGGACATCCCCGGATCGATGCTTGCTTGCAGCTCCCCGAGGCTTTTCGCAGCTTGCCACGTCCTTCGTCGCCGGTCTGTGCCAAGGCATCCGCCGTGTGCACTTTCTCGCTTGACCAGCCCTTTCTCGTGCCGCACCCGGAGCAACCGACCATCCGGCCGTCCGCGCGCAACGCCAATTCGAGCTAGTCCACCGTCGCCTTCCAACACGTACGCTCCCGCCGCACCGCCGCCGAAATCCGCTGCCGCGCGAAGCGACGGACGAACCCGGCTCGGGTGGGATGGAGCGACCTAAGGCACTTCCCTTCCCTCTACCCTGGTTTTTCAAAAAGCGGAGCGTTCGCGCGATCCGGCCTCCCGCAACTGGATTTCCGGCGGGCGATCCGGACATGGAGCGCGAACAGTCTTGAAACGTAACGGAACGGCGGGGGAAGTCAAATGCCGCACCTTGCGGGGACAGGTGCCACGCCTTGCCGGGCAGGCCTCCCGGCGGAACAGCTACATCCCGGCCTTGGCCAGGAACGGCTGCACGTCTTCGGCGCGCACGTAGAAGTCGCCCAGGCGCGTACCGGCGGCGGGGCCGTGCCAGTCCGACCCGCCCGTCATGAGCAGGCGGTGGCGCCGGGCCGCGTCCTCCAGGCTGGTCACGCTGGCGGAGCGGCCCGGAGGACGAAAGACTTCGAGCCCCGCCAGGCCCGCCCGCACCAGCTCGGGCAGGTGATCCTGCCACGTCCTGGCGGGCGGATGAGCCCAAACAGGGACCCCGCCGGCGGCGAGAGCGGCCTCGATGACTTCGCGCGGCTTGGCGATCTTGGTGGGGACGTAGGCCGGACAGCCCTCGCCGATGAAGCGCGCGAAGGCGTCGGGCACGCTGGCCGCGTAGCCGGAGGCGACCAGCGCACGAGCCAAGTGAGGACGGACGAACGCGGTGGCCGGAGATGCCCGTTGCGCCTCGAGACGCTCGTGCGTCACCATGACGCCGCGCCGGGCAAGCCGCTCGACCATTTCGGCCATGCGGGCGGCGCGTCGTTCGGTCCCGCGCCGGGCCAGGGCCGTAAGCGCCAGCGAATCCAAGTCCACCAGATACGCCAGGATGTGGATGTCCTTGCCGCCGATGGCGCTGCTCATCTCGACGGCGGGAATCACCTGAATCGGCAGGCCCCGGGCGGCCTTCATGGCCGGGCGAACTCCGGCCACGGTGTCGTGGTCCGCCAGCGCGATGACGTCCAGCCCCCCGGCGACGGCCCGCTCCACGACCTCGGCGGGCGAGCAGGCGCCGTCGGAGGCGTGGCTGTGGATGTGCAGGTCCAGCTTCACCGGCGCTTCACCGGCCCGTCACCGTGCGGCGCCGGATTCTCGCGCCTCGCCGGGTTCCCCTGCGCCGTCGGCCAAGACGACGGCCTGGCCGGATTCGACCTTCAGGACGCCGCCGTCAATCCGGATTTCGCGGCGCTCCCCGTCCTCGGAGAGGAACTCCAGCGGTCCCTCGCGCAGAATCGAGAGGAACGCGGCGTGCCTGGGAAGCACGCCCACGCGGCCGTCCCAGGCGGGGGCCACCAGCGACCGGACGCCGCCCTCGAGCACGACGCGCTCGGGCGTCAGCACGCGCAGTTGCAGGAGCGCCATGGCTTTACGCGGCCGTCCGCACGCCCATCGCCTCGGCCGCCTCGATCACCTGATCGATCCCGCCCTTCATGTAGAACGCCTGCTCGGGCAAGTGGTCGAACTCGCCGGCCGCGACGCGCTCGAAGGACTCTATGGTGTCCTCCAGCTTGACGTAGCAGCCGGGGATGTTGGTGAACGCCGTCGCGACGAAGAACGGCTGGGACAGGAAGCGTTCGAGCCGACGTGCGCGCGCGACGATGATCTTGTCCTCCTCGCTGAGCTCGTCCATGCCCAGGATCGCGATGATGTCCTGGAGGTCCTTGTAGCGCTGCAGGATCCGCTGCACGCTGCCCGCCACCTCGTAATGGCGCTCGCCGATGAACTGCGGATCGAGGATGCGCGAGGAGGAGTCCAGCGGATCGACGGCCGGGTAGATGCCCTTCTCGGATATCTCCCGGGACAGCACCGTCGTGGCGTCCAAGTGGGTGAAGGCCGCGGCCGGAGCGGGGTCGGTGAGGTCGTCGGCGGGCACGTAGATGGCCTGAACGGAGGTGATGGAACCCTGCCGCGTGGACGTGATGCGCTCCTGCAGCTCGCCCATCTCGGTGCCTAGCGTGGGCTGGTATCCCACCGCCGAAGGCATCCTGCCCAGCAGGGCCGAGACCTCGGAGCCGGCCTGCGTGAAGCGGAAGATGTTGTCGATGAACAGCAGCACGTCCTGCTTCTCCACGTCGCGAAAGTACTCGGCGATCGTCAGGCCGGAGAGTCCGACGCGCAGGCGAGCGCCCGGCGGCTCGTTCATCTGCCCGTAGACCAGGGCCGTGGAGTCGAGCACGCCCGATTCCTTCATCTCGAGCCACAGGTCGTTGCCCTCGCGGGTGCGCTCGCCGACGCCGCAGAAGACGGAACGGCCGCCGTGCTCCATGGCGATGTTGTTGATGAGCTCCATGATGATGACGGTCTTGCCCACGCCCGCGCCGCCGAAGAGGCCCGTCTTGCCGCCCTTCACGTAGGGGGCCAGCAAGTCCACCACCTTGATGCCGGTCTCGAAGATCTCGGTCTTGGGCTCCAGGTCGTCGAAGCTGGGCGCCAAGCGATGGATGGGCCAGCGTTCGGTCTCGGCGCCTCCGGCCACGGGTCCCTGCTCGTCCACGGGCTCGCCCAGGACGTTCAGAATGCGCCCGAGCGCCGACTCGCCCACCGGCATCGCAATCGCGCGGCCCGTGTCCACGACCTCCATGCCGCGCCGCACTCCGTCGGTGGAACTCATCGAGACCGCGCGGACTTGGGCGCGTCCGACGTGCTGCTGCACCTCGGCCACCAGGTCGATCGCGCGGCCCGACTCCGACTCGGCGGTCAGGCGAAGGGCGTTGTAGATCTCGGGCAGGTTCTCCGGGGCGAACTCCACGTCGAGGACCGGTCCGATGACTTGCACCACCCGGCCAACGTTGTTCTCGGCCATGCGTCTTTGCTCTGTCTGCTCTTGGCGGTAAGGGTTCTCTTATTCGAGCGCGGCCGCCCCGCCGACGATCTCCGCGATCTCCTGCGTGATCTGGGCTTGGCGCGCGCGGTTGTAGCTGCGGGTCAGGTTGTCGAGGATGTCGCCTGCGTTGTCGGTCGCGCTCTTCATCGCGGCGCGGCGGGCGCCCTGCTCTCCGGCGGCGTTCTCGGCCAGCGCGCCGTAGACGGTGGCGCGGACGTAGGCCGGAAGCAGGCGGGCCACGATCTCGCCTGCCGAGGGCGACAGGATGAACGCGTCGCCGGACCGGCGGCCGGGAGCGGGCGCCACGGGCAGGACGTCTGTGGTCCTCGGCGGCGTGGACATGGCCGAGCGGAACTCGGCCGACACCATCGCGACGGTGTCCAGCTCGCCCGCCGCGAAGCGTTCGCGGAGGGGGCCCACGAGGGCCTCGGCGTCTCCGGGGCTGGGGTCGTCGCCGATGCCCGTGGTGGCGGAGGCGATCGCCCTGCCTCGGAAGCGGAAGTAGGCCAAGCCCTTCTTGCCCGCGACGTGCAGCTCGGTCTCTGCGCCCTCTTCCTCCAGCTTGGCCAGGCAGCGCTGGGCCTCGCGGATGAGGTTGGAGTTGAACGCGCCGCAGAAGCCGCGGTTGGCCGTGAGCAGCAGAACCGCCGCGCGCTTGGTCTCGGCGGGTTGGCGCAGCAGGGCGTGATCCTGGGCGAGCGAGGGCGCGTTGAGGCCGCGCACCAAGTCTTCGGCGGCCTCGGCGTAGGGGCGTGCCGCGGCGACGCGGTCCATTGCGCGCTTGAGCTTGGACGTGGCCACGAGCTCCATGGTGCGCGTGATCTTGCGCGTGCTGCGGACGGACTTGATCCGCCGGAGGACGTCGCGGGAACCAGCCACGCCTAGGCTCCCGCCTCCGCCGTCCGGGCCGAAGCCGCCTGCGCCGGGGCCGGCGCCGCTCGGGCCGCGTCCGCCTCGGCTCGGAAGGTCTCGTTGTACTGCTCGATGCAGTCCTTGAGGCGGGCTTCGATGTCGTCGGTGAGGCGCCCTTCCTGGCGAAGCCCTGTGAGGACGTCCCCGTAGCCGGCCTGCGCGAACTCCAGGAAGCCGCGTTCCCAGGCGCGGACTTGGGCCACGTCCACGTCGTCCAGGTGGGCGTTGACGACCGCGTAGATGGCAATGATCTGCTGCTCGACGGGGACGGGGCGGTACTGCGGCTGCTTCAGCATCTCCACGGTGCGCTGGCCGCGAGCCAGCTGCTGCTGCGTGGCCGCGTCCAGGTCCGAGGCGAACTGCGCGAAGGTCTCCATGGCGCGGAACTGGGCGAGGTCGAGCCGGAGGCGGCCGGCCACGGACTTCATGGCCTTGACTTGGGCCGCGCCGCCGACTCGCGAGACCGATATGCCCACGTTGACGGCGGGTCGCACGCCCGAGTTGAAGAGGTCGGGCTCCAGGTAGATCTGGCCGTCGGTGATGGAGATGACGTTGGTGGGGATGTAGGCCGAAACGTCGCCGGCCTGCGTCTCGATGACGGGGAGCGCGGTGAGCGAGCCGCCGCCGAGCTGGTCGGAGAGCTTGGCCGCGCGCTCCAACAGGCGCGAGTGGAGATAGAAGACGTCGCCGGGGTACGCCTCGCGGCCGGGCGGGCGGCGAAGCACCAGCGAAAGTTGCCGGTAGGCCTGGGCCTGCTTGGAGAGGTCGTCGTAGATGACGAGGGCGTGCCGGCCCTTCCACATGAAGTGCTCGGCGAGCGCGGTGGCCGAATAGGGAGCGATGTACTGCATGGGGGCCGGATCGGAGGCGTTGGCCGCGACTACGATGGTGTAGTCCATCGCTCCGTGCCGGCGCAGCGTCTCCACGACCGCGGCCACGTTGCCGGCGCGTTGCCCCACGGCGCAGTAGACGCAGACGACGCCGGTGTCCTTCTGGTTGATGATCGCGTCCACGGCGATGGCGGTCTTGCCCGTCTGGCGGTCGCCGATGATCAGCTCGCGCTGGCCGCGCCCGATGGGAATCATGGCGTCGATCGCCTTGATGCCGGTCTGGAGGGGCTCCTTGACGGGCTGGCGCTTCACGATGCCGGGAGCGACCACGTCGATCTGGCGGCGCTCCGTCGTCTCGACGGGGGATCCGCCGTCCACCGGGGCGCCCAGCGGGTCGACGACGCGGCCCAAGTAGGCGTCGCCCACGGGCACGTCCAGGACGCGGCCGGTGCGGCGGACTCTGTCGCCTTCCCGCAGGCCCGCCCACTCCCCCATCACGACGGCGCCGATGTTGTCCTCTTCCAAGTTGAGCGCGAGCGCGACCACCACCTCGCCGGTCTCGGACGACGTGATCTCCAGCATTTCGCTGGCGACCGCCTTCGTCAGTCCGTAGATGCGCGCGACCCCGTCCTTGACCTCGAGGACTTCGCCGACCTCCTCCGCTTGGAGGGCTTCTTCGTAGTTCTCGATCTGGGCGAGCAGGACGCCCTTGAGCTCTCCCGCCCGAAGTTGTGAGTCTGCCATGATCTCTCTGTGGTTTCCTTGTCGTCTCTAGGCGTGGGACTCGCGGCCGTGGAGGAGCAGGCGGCGCAGTCCGTCCAGACGGCGCTTCACCGATCCGTCGTACACGGTGTCGCCTTCGTGGATCACGACGCCCCCGAGAATCGAGGGGTCGACGCGAAACTGTGCGGTCACGTCGGCGCCGACGGCCTTGGAGAGCCGCGCCTCCATGTCTTGCGAACTGGCCTCGTCCAGCGGCCGGGCCAGCGTCACGTCCATGTGCCTGCGTCCCATTCGCCGGTCCAGCAGGGTCGCGTAGTGGGCCGCGACGGCGGGGATTCGATCCTGGCGCCGCATCGCCACGACCGTCTTCAGGAAGCGAACCAGCATCTGCGGGAGTTCCGCGAACGCTTCGTCCAGCGCCTGGTTCTTGGCCGCCGCCGGCACCCTCGGAGTGGCGAAGAAGCGGCTCACGGCCGGATCCTCCCACAGCAGGGCGACGGCCGCCAGCGCTTCGCCGAAGGCCTCCGGACCCTCGTGGCGCTCGGCCAACTCGAACGCGACCTCGGCGTAGTTGCGCACGACCGCGTCCTGCCTGCTCCGGCTCACGCCTGCAGTCCCTCCTCGGCCTCCGCCATCCGGCCAATGTAGTCGGCCACCAGCCGCCGGTCGCGCTCCGCGTCGAGACGCTCGGACACCAAGCGAGAGGCTGCGGCCAAGGCCACGTCCACGGCCTCCCGGCGCACGGCTTCGACGGCGGCCGCGCGCTCGTGGCGAATCTCCTTGCGCGTGTTCTCGAGGATCGCCTGGCTCTCGTCGCGGGCCTTGGCCTCCAGCTCCTTGCGAAGGCGTTCGGCCGCTTCGCGTCCTTCGGCCATCATGGCCTGGACCTGGCGCCGGCCCTCGACCAGCTGCTCGCGGTACTGGGCAAGAAGCGTCTCCGCCTCCTCGCGCTGGCGGCGGGCTTCGTCGATGTCGCCCTGGATGCCGGTTTGGCGCGCCTCGAGCGCCCTCGTGAGCGGCCCCCACGCGTAGCGGCCCAAGACGAACATCACCGCGGCAAAGGTGGCCAAGGTCCAGATGGAGAGCCCGGGCTTGACGCTGAAGAGCTGGTTCCAGCCGCCGCTTTCCTGAGCGAGGAGGGCCGCAGGAGCGGCGAAGAGCAGACAAGCCGCACCGCCGAACACCAAGGGTGGCCGCGTCCCGCCTCGGCCGCCTCCATGGGGCGCCAGGCCGACGGCCCGCCCTGCGAGGGTGCGCAACGCCAAGGCCCGCCGGCCGCCCCAGGCGCGAGGCGGCCCTGCCGCCGGCCTGCTCATCCGACGAACTTGAGGGTGGCCGCGATGATGATGCCGAAGAGCGCGACCCCTTCGATGAAGATCGCCAGCAGAAGAGCGGTGGCCCGGATGTCGGCCGTCGCGTCGGGCTGGCGCGCGATCGCTTGAGTCGCGCCTTCGCCGATGCGGCCGATGCCGAGGCCGGCGCCGATCGCGGCGAGTCCCGCGCCGATGCCCGCACCCAGCAGGGCCATGTAGTTCTTGGCTTCGTTGATCGATTGCGCGTCGACTTCCTGCAACGCGGACAGCATTCCGTAAAGCATCTCTTCTCCGTGGGTCGGGGGGTTGGGATTCGTTTTAGTGCTCGTGCTGCATCATGCCGATGAAGACGGCCGACAACATGGCGAAGACGTACGCCTGGATGACCGCGATCAAGAGTTCCATGAGGAGGAAGGCCACGACCATCCCGAAGGACGCGCCGGCGACGAACCAGCGGACGCCTGCCCACTCGGCGAAGACGAAGACAAGGCCCAGAACCGTGAAGATCAACATATGGCCCGCGGTCATGTTGGCGAAGAGCCGGATCGCGAGCGCGAGCGGCTTCGTGATCTTGCCCAGCAATTCGATCGGGGCCATGAGAGCAAGCATGAAGACCCGGCCGGCTCCGCCCACGCCTTCGGGCACGAAGAAGATCGTTCGCATGTAGCCCCGGGGGCCCAGCTTGAGCGCGCCCGATATCTCGGTCACGAGGAAGGTGACGACCGCGAGCGCGGCCGTGACCGAGAGGTTCCCCGTCGCCGAACCGCCCCAGGGCACGAGGCCCAGCAGGTTCATCGACAGGATGAAGAAGAAGAGAGTGAGGACGAAGGGCAGGAACCGCTGGTAGCCGGGGCCGATGTTGGACTTGCAGACGTCGTCGCGGAAGAAGACGAACATGGCCTCGACGGCGTTCGCGAACCCGGAGGGAGCCTGCCCGGGGCCGGCTCTCGCGACCACGCGGGCCGCCCAGACCACGGCCGTGGTGGCGAGGACCGCGGCGACGAGCAACAGGAACGTGTGCTTGTCGATCGAGAGGTCGATGCCCCAGAGCTCCCAGCGCGGGAAGTGGATGGCCGTGCCGAACAGGCCGTGGTAGTCGGGCGAGTTCAGGATGTGATCGGCCAGGACGTCGCGGCCCAGGTCGAAGTCCTGGCCGCTCGAGGGGCCGTGATCCTGCGGGGCCGACTGGCCTCGGGAGGCGATCCAGGGGCGGAGTCCAGCCGGGAGCAGTCTCATGCGCCGGACGTCCTGCGCCTGCGAGTGGGGAGCCAGGACTCGATCACCGGCTCGAGGAAGGAGACGCCGACCATGAAGAAGGCCAGGGCTAGCACGAACGGCGCCGGATCCAGCAGCGCCGGCGCCGCGACGAGCAGGACTGCCGCCAGGGCCACGATCGCACGGGTCGCGAAGGCCGCCACGATGGCCGCGTAGAAGCGGTCGTTGCGGGCGCGCCATCCCCGCAGAGCGAAGTGCAGAGCGAGCTGGACGGCCAGGACGCCGCAACCGGCCCATGCGACCGCGGTTCGGCCGCTGGCGTCCAGGAAGAGCGCCGCCGCGAGGACGCCCGCCGAAACCACCGAGCAGGCTGCGGCCACGTACTGCTGCGACCGGGTCACGGCTCTCTCTCCTCCTCCGCCTTCTTGTTCGGCTCGACGATCAGCCGCACGTAGATCGTGTACGTCCCCGCTCCCGCCGCCGACAAGCCCCCGAGAAGCAGGAACAGCGGCGCGGTTCCCAGCCATTGATCCAACGCCAGCCCGGCCCAGCCGCCAAAGACGACCGCCGCCGCCAACGCCAGCCCGTAGCCCGCGTAGCGTTCCAAGCCGCCCAGTCCGCGCGAGGCGCGCCCATGGGCGTTGCGTCCGTTCTTCAACGATGCGTCCAGGGCTCTCTCGGCGTTCTTTCGGCGGGCTCGCGAACGGGCGTGTCGGAACGCCTTCGGGGCGGCGCTCCCCAAGGAAAGCTAGTGCTTGTGAAAAAATTCGCAAGCGCGGTTCGGCGGCTCGAAATCGGGACGTTGGCGCTTGACCGTCGGCACGGAGCCTTGTCTATTCTTGGCGACGCTCGCCGCACGAACTCCCGGATCCCCGTCATGCCTTCCCCCCCCTTGGCTACAGCAGTCCCACCTTCGCCGACTCTTGCGGTGGAGGAACACGTGGACGACGTGCGCCTGCTCGGCCGCGCCGGGGAGATCGCCTCGGAGTTGCGGACCGCCGTCGAACGCCGGATCGTGGGCCAGCAGCACATCGTGGACAGTCTGGTAACGGCCATGCTGGCCAACGGGCACGTCCTGCTGGTGGGGGTCCCCGGGCTCGCCAAGACCCTGATCATCTCGACGCTGGCCGAGGCGCTGCACCTCGACTTCTCCCGCATCCAGTTCACGCCCGACCTGATGCCCACGGACATCACGGGCACGGACGTGATCGAGGAGAACAAGGTCACGGGCGAGCGCGTCTTCCGCTTCGTGCAAGGGCCGATCTTCGCCAACATCGTCTTGGCGGACGAGATCAACCGCACGCCGCCGAAGACCCAAGCGGCCTTGCTGGAGGCGATGCAGGAGCGCGAGGTCACCGCGGCGGGCAAGACGTACTCGCTGGCGCCGCCCTTCTTCGTGCTGGCCACGCAGAACCCGATCGAGCAGGAGGGGACGTATCCCCTGCCGGAGGCGCAGCTCGACCGGTTCATGTTCGATCTGCGGATCGGCTACCCGGATCGCGAGGAAGAGGAGAAGATCGCAGCGCTCACGCAGGAAGTGCAGGACGTGGAGGTCGATCCGGTCGTGCACGGCAACGAGATCGTCGAGTTGCAGAAGCTGGTGCGGCGTATTCCGGCGCCCCCCTCGCTCGTGGGCTTCGCGGTGCGGCTGGCGCGTTCGACGCGGCCGGGCGGCGACGAGCAGGCGGGCGTGGCGAAGCGGTACATCAGTTGGGGCGCGGGGCCGCGCGCCTCGCAGTACTTGGTGCTGGGGGCCAAGGCGCGGGCGGCGTTTCGGGGCGTGCCCGTGCCTTCGATGGAGGACGTGCGCGACATCGCTCCTTCGATCTTGGCGCACCGGATCGTGATCAACTTCGACGGCGAGGCCGAGGGGCTGAGCACCCGCGACGTGGTGAGCGAGCTTCTGCGCGAGAGCCGCAAATGGACCTAGAGCCGACGGGGGCGGAGGACCAGCCTCCAAGTCCTGGCCGACTCTCGGTCCGGTGGAGGGGCCGTGGGGGGCGGGCAACGAGGGCCGGCAGGGCGCCAAGGGCGGGAGCGCGGTCGTGGCGCTGACGGCGGCATTGGCGGCGGTCGTGCTGCTGGTGCTGTCGGCGGGCTTGGCGGCGGCGCGGGCGGCGGTGCTGAAGATCGGCGATTCGGGGGCGCGGGTGCTGTCGGACGAGGGATTCGCCGGGGCCGATGCGCTGTCCGCGGTTCGGGCGGGCCAAGTCGCGGCCTCTCCGCTCGGGATTCTTCAGGCGCTTTGCGCGCTGGGGGCGGTGGCGGCGGGGACGGCGGCGGTGCACGCGGGGTGGGGCGGCCGGCCTTGGGCGACGCTGGGCGGAGGCGCGGCCGTGGCGCTCGTGGTGTTCCTGGCGGGGGACGTGGTGGCGCGGGGTCTTGCAGGCAGGCGGCCCGTGCGTCTCGCGCTGGCCGCGGCGCCGTTGCTGCGGTGGGGCTCCGGCTTCTTCGGCCGCCTGCTGCTGCCCTTCCGGCTCTTGGAACGGCGGCTCTCGCACGGGCGGCGGGACGGCGGCGCCTCGCCCAACGAGCTCCAGGTGCGCGAGGCGCTCGACATCGGGACGGACGCGGGAATCGTCGAGGCGGACGAACACCGGCTGGTGGAGCGGGCCTTCAAGCTGGACGAGTTGACGGCCTGGGACGCCATGACGCCGCGCGTGGACATCTTCGCTTGGCGCGACTCGTTGCGCGTCGAGGAGATCGTCGGCGAGATGGACGCCGCGTTGCACTCGCGGGTGCCGGTCTACCGCGACACCATCGACGACGTGACCGGCATCCTGCATCTGCGCGAGGCCTACCGGGCCCTGGTCGCGGGGCGCGGGAGCGCGACCCTGTCCGAACTCGCGCGGACGCCGATGTTCGTGCCCGGTTCGCTTTCGCTGGCCAAGTTGCTGAGCGACTTCCGGGCGCGGCGAACCCACATGGGAATCGTCGCGGACGAGTTCGGGGGGACCGACGGACTCATCACGCTGGAAGACGTGCTGGAGGAGTTGGTGGGCGAAATCGTGGACGAGACGGACTTGGAGGACGACCCGCTCACGCGGATTTCGGACGACGAGATCGTCGCCGCGGGGACGGCGGAGCTGCGGGAGATCAACGAGCGGTTCGGCTTTGCGCTGCCCGCCGGCGAGAACCGGTCGCTCAACGGCTTCATCGCCGACGAGATGGGCAAGGTGCCCGCGCAGGGAACCGCGTTCGAGGCGGAAGGGGCGCGGGTCGAGGTGCTCGAGGCCTCGGAGACGCAGGTGATCCGGGCTCGGTTGAAGCGGCTCCCGGCGGTGGAGGCGGAGCCGTGAGGGTGCGCCAGGGTCGAGCGCGGGGAGGTCCGGCCACGACGGCAAGTGGCGCCGAGCGCGGGGAGGCTGGGATCGCGACGGCAAGCGGCGCCGAGCGCCGGGAGGCTGGATCGTGACGGTGCGCATCGTCGAGTTCGGCGGGCGGCGTCCTCGCGTGGCGGCCAGCGCGTTCCTCGCGCCCAACGCGGTCGTGGTCGGCCACGTGGAGATCGGCGAGGAGGCCAGCGTCTGGTACGGGGCGGTGCTGCGCGGGGACCATCCCGACAACGTGATCGGGATTGGGGCGCGGGCCAACGTGCAGGACAACGCGGTGGTGCACGTGAGCGACCACGGCCCGACCTTGGTGGAGGACGAGGCGACCATCGGGCATGGAGCGGTGCTGGAGAGCTGCCGGATCGGGCGCGGCGCCGTGGTGGGCATGAACGCGGTCGTGCTGCAACGAGCCGAGAT
This sequence comes from Longimicrobiales bacterium, assembly GCA_958295645.1. Lineage (GTDB taxonomy): Bacteria > Gemmatimonadota > Gemmatimonadetes > Longimicrobiales > Gaopeijiaceae. The sequence goes on along the minus strand of OY282361.1, from coordinate 732,886 downwards.
CGGCGAGGGTTGCTTGGTGGCCGCCGGGGCGCTGGTCAAGGAGGGAATGGTGGTGCCGGACGGCCGACTGGTCGCGGGCGTGCCGGGGCGGGCGCTGCCGCTGGGCGAGGGCGCCGCCGCCTGGGTCGAACGGAGTTCGGCGCACTACGTGGCGCTGAGCCGGCAGTACTTGGCGCTGTCCGAGCCGCGCTGCGAGTTGTGCGGCGGCGCGGTGGTGGAGAGACACTGCAAGGTGACGTGCCTCAACTGCGGGTTCCAGCGGGACTGCAGCGACCCGTAAGGCGCCGGCTGCTCGACCTTGGCTGCGCACCACGATCCCCGCCGACGCGGCTCCATGCGAGATCGGGCCGCAACTCGCGCCCTCTTGGGGGCGGTCGGGGCGAATCGCCGTCAGGCCGTGAACTCGACGCCTTGGGCCAGGGGGAGGTCGGTGCTCCAGTTGACGGTGTTGGTCTGGCGGCGCATGTAGGCTTTCCATGCGTCGGAGCCGGACTCACGTCCTCCGCCGGTCTCCTTTTCGCCGCCGAAGGCGCCGCCGATCTCGGCGCCTGACGTGCCGATGTTGACGTTGGCGATTCCGCAGTCGCTGCCGCGGTGGGACAGGAAGAGTTCGGCCTCGCGGAAGTGATCGGTGAAGATGGCCGACGAGAGGCCCTGCGGGACGCCGTTGTGGAGATCGACGGCCTCGCCGATCTCCTCGACCGAATCCGCTCGGGAGGTGGCGGCATCGCCGTAGCCGATCAGGTAGAGAATCGGAGCGAAGGTCTCTTCCTGCACGATGCGGTAGCGGTTCTCGGCCGCCGCGATGCACGGCGTCACGTACAGGCCGCCGGGATGATCGGGGCCGTTCAGCCGTTCGCCGCCGTACAGGATCTCGCCGCCCTCCTCCACCACGCGGCGGCGCGCGGCCAGCAGGTCGTCCACGGCCTGCTGGTTCACGACCGGGCCCATGAGGACGCCCTCCTCCAGCGGATTGCCGATGCGCACGTTGCGGTAGGCCCGCACCAAGCGCTCGGCGAGTTCGTCCATCACGGACCGGTGCGCAATGACCCGGCGCGTGCTGGTGCAGCGCTGGCCGGCGGTGCCCACCGCGCCGAACACGATGGAACGGACGGCGAGGTCCATGTTGGCGTGCGGCGTCACGACGATGGCGTTGTTGCCGCCGAGTTCGAGGATCGTCCGGCCCAGCCGCTCGCCCACAACCTGCGCCACGCGGCGGCCCACGCCGCAGGAACCGGTCGCCGACACGAGGGGGACGCGGCGGTCGCGGAGCATCCGGTCGCCGACCACCGACCCCTTGCCCACGACCAAGCTGAAGACGGCCGGATCGACGCCGGACTCGCGGCAGACCGCTTCCGCCATCTTCGTCACGGCGATGGCCGTGAGCGGCGTGCCGGAGGCGGGCTTCCACAGGATCGCGTCGCCGCACACGGCGGCCACGGCCGCGTTCCACGACCACACCGCCACCGGGAAGTTGAAGGCGCTCACCACGCCGACCACGCCCAGCGGATGCCATTGCTCGCGCATGTGATGGCCGGGCCGTTCGCTGGCCATCGTGAGCCCGTAGAGCTGCCGCGAGAGGCCGGTGGCGAAGTCGCAGACGTCGATCATCTCCTGTACTTCGCCTTCGCCCTCGGTCCTGATCTTGCCCATTTCCAGCGTCACCAGGGCGCCAAGCGCCTCCTTGTTGGCGCGCAGGCGGTTGCCCAGACGGCGCACGACCTCGCCGCGGCGGGGCGGCGGCACGCGACGCCACTCGAGGAAGGCGCGATGGGCGCGCTCCGCTATGGCGTCGTACTCGTCTTCGGTGACTTGGGCGACGGTGGCGATGCGGCTTCCGTCAATGGGCGACTGCACGGCCAGAGGGTGGCCGGAGCCGGTCCAGTCGCCTCCGAAGCCGCCGGGGTTGGAGTCCTCGATTCCGAGGGCGGAAAGGACGTCTTGCTTGGCCGCGTAGGTCACGAACTGGGGCCGTGGGCGGGGCGGTACGTCTTGCGCCGCTCGCGATCCTTCTTGAGGATGCGCTTCATGCGTCCGTCGAGTTCGTCGAGGGCGCTGCGGAAGTTGCCGGCCTCGGCCCGCGCGACGACGGTCTCCAGGCGGCGTCTGTGGACGATGGCCTCGGCCGAATGAGTTCGGCCTTGGATGCGGAAGACGAAGCTGGTCTTGGCCACGGCGGGATCGAAGCGCGGCCAGCGCCCGGCCATGGCCTCGGCCTGCCGGCGAACCGCGCCGGACGCCTCGCAACCCTGTGCGGTGATCTGTACTTGCATGGCGATGCCGACGGGAGTGGTTCTCGCGGTACGGGCAACCGTCGCGCTGGAGGCCGCCGAGGCGAGCCGAGCGACGCCGACCCGTGGATCGAGGGCATTCTCGGCTGTCCAGACTACTGCAACTTGGCGCCCGCCCGGCGCTCGCGCAAGGAGGCGTCCGCCATTTGGCCCGCGCCGGCCGCCGCGAGGGACTGGAACATGTCCTCGAAGGCGTCGGCGGCCCTGTCCCACGTGTACTGCTCGGCCATGCGCCTCGCGGCCCGCCCCATGCCGTCGCGCCGTTCGGTGTCGAGAATCGAGGCGAGGGCATCGGCGAGCGCGCCGATGTCGCCGTGCGGTACGAGCAGGCCGGTCTCGCCATGCAGCACGGTGTCGCGCAAGCCGGGAGAATCCGAGGCCACCGTGGCCGTGCCGCAGGCGGAGGCTTCGACCGAAGCGATGCCCCAGCCCTCCTTCGGCGAGGTCAGGACGTGAACCCACGCCTTGGACAGCATCTCGCGCTTCTCGCCGGCGCTCACGAACCCTGCGAAGCGAATCCGGTCGGCGATGCCCAGCCTGCGGGCCGCCTTCTCCAGCCCGGCCCTGGCGTGACCCCGGCCGGCCACGATCAGGTCGAGGTCGATTCCCCGCCGGCGAAGCTCCGCCGTGGCCCGCAGGACCAAGTCCACTCGCTTGTAGCGCTGCAGACGGCCCAGGAAGACGGCCGTGGGCGTGGGGTAGCGTTTGGGCGCCGGCCAGAGCTCGGCCATGGCCACGCCGTTGGGAACGACCGAGATGCGGGAGGCGTCGAGGCCCCGGCGAATCAGGTCTCGCCGGGTGCTGTCGGAGACCGCGACGCAGGGCAGGCGGCGAAACGCCCACGGAATGGTCCTCTCGAACAGCCAAGTGGCTGCGGCGAGAAAGACGTTGACCTCGCGAAACGCCGTCAGGCCGAACAGGTGATGCACAAGCAGCACGCCGTGGGCCGCGTTTGCCCAATACGGGGCGAACATGGGCACTTTGTTGAGGTCTTCGACGACGATGTCGAACGGCCCCGGCAGGTGGCGGCGGGCGTAGGCGGGGGCCGCAAGGTTGAACGTGTACCGGCCGCCCGTGCGGTGGACGCTCATGCCGTCCACGCGGGCCGCGGGTTCGCCGCCGGGCCAGTTGGAGCACAGCAGGGTGACGCTGTGGCCGGCGGAGGCGAGCCGTCGGAAGACTTGGTGAAGGTGCTCCTCGGCGCCGCCCGCCCGCGGGTTCATTCGGTCGAGCCAGTTGACCACCAGGATGCGGAGGCGGCGGCGCGACGCGGCCCCGGGCTGGGCGGCTTCGGGGGACTTCGGCGGCGGCATGGGCTGCTGGGCGCGGCTCACCTGCGGCGCTCCGACCGGTACACGGCGTCCAGCACGCCGTTGACGAAGCGCGACGACTCGTCGCCGCCGTAGCGGTCGGCGAGCCGAACCGATTCCTTGACCGCCACTTTGCCTGGCACGTCCTTCATGCAGAGCAGTTCCGTGGCGCCCAGCCGCAGGACGCCCCGGTCCATCACGGACAGGCGCTCGATGCGCCAGTTGTCGGCCGCGGCGGCGATCATCTCGTCGACTTGGGCGTGGTTGGCGGCGAAGGCGCGCACGAGCCGTTCCAGGTAGTCGACGCGAGCCGCGGAGACCTGTCGGCGCGCAAGGGTCTTTTCCAGGGCCGCGTCCAAGCCGTTCGCGGCGCCCTCCGCCTCCCAGCGGTAGTGCACCTGCAGGAACCAGGCGCGCGAACGGCCCCGGTCGTGCCGTTCGCGAGGGGCGAGCTGCGAGGCCAACGGTCAGTGGCTGCCGTACACGGCGAGCATGTCCAGGGCGGCTTGGGCCGCTTCGCCGCCCTTGTCGGCGCCCTGTGGGTCCGCCCGCTCCCGAGCCTGCTCGGCGTTCTCGGTGGTCAGGACGCCGAAGGCGACGGGGATTCCCGCGGCCAGCGCCACGCGCCCGAGCCCGTCGCTGGCTTGGCCGGCGACATAGTCGAAGTGCGCAGTGGCGCCGCGAATCACGCAGCCGAGAGCGACGACGGCGTCGTACTTGCCCGAGCGGACCAGCCGTTGCGCCGCCTGAGGCAGCTCCCAGGCGCCGGGAACGCGCACGACGGCCACCTGGTCCTGGGCTAGGCCGCTGGCGAGGAGGCGGCGGCGGGCGCCGGCCAGCAACTGCTCGGTGACAAGACTGTTGAAGCGCGCCACCAGCAGAGCGATGCGCATGTCGTTGGCGGCCGTCACGGGTCGCGGGCCCGCAAGCCTTCGAAGGGCTCCCGGCCCAGCACTTCCAAGGCGTACCCGTCCAGGCCCACGATGTGCCGGCGGCTGTTGGTGAGGAGACGAATCGACGTCAGTCCCAGATCGAGGAGGACTTGGGCGCCGATCCCGTAGTCTCGAAGCACCTGCTCGCCCTCCTCGGGGGCGGAGGGCCCGGGGGCGGCGGACGGCGCGGGCTGGCCTCGAAGGCGCCTCACCAGCCAGTCGCCCGTTCGCTCCCTGCGAATGTACACGATGACGCCGCGTCCTTCCTCGCGAATGCGCTCCATCGCCCCGGCAAGCAGGTTGCCGCCCGGCTCGTCCAGCGACGCAAAGGTCTCGGCAAGGGGATTCTCGGCGTGCATGCGCACCAGGACGCCGGGTTCCCCCTCGACGGCGCCGGCGACCAGCGCAACGTGCACGCGGTCGTCGATCTCCGTGCGGTAGCCGAAGGCGCGAAAGTCGCCCCACGGGGTGCGCAACGGCGCTTCGACCACCCGTCGCACGAGGCGCTCGCGGGCCAGGCGGTACGCCACCAACTGCTCGACCGTCACGAACTTGAGCCCGTGCTCGGCGGCCATCGCGCGAAGCTGGTCCCGCCGGGCCATGGTGCCGTCTTCGTTGAGGATTTCGCAGATGACGCCCACCGGTGCGAGCCCGGAGGCCCTGGCCAAGTCGACCGCGGCCTCGGTCTGTCCCACGCGGCGCAGGACGCCGCCGCGACGGGCCCGGAGCGGAAACACGTGGCCCGGCCGCTGAAGGTCGCCGGGTCCCGAAGAGGGGTCGGCGAGGACCTCGACGGTCTTGGCCCGGTCGTAGGCGGAAATGCCGGTGGTGACCCCGAAGCGGTGGTGCGCGTCCACGGAAACGGTGAACGCGGTGCTGCGCGGGTCTGTGCCGCGCTCCGTCATGAGCGGCAGCTCCAGTGCGTCGGCGCGCTCGGCCGTGACGGCCACGCAAATGAGGCCCCGCCCCTGCTTGGTCATGAAGTTGACCATCTCGGGCGTGATCTTCTCCGCCGCGCCGACGAGGTCGCCCTCGTTCTCGCGGTCCTCGTCGTCGGCCACGATCACGAGCTTGCCCGCGGCAATCTCGGCGATCGCCTCGGGGATCGCATCAAACGCCATGGCCGGCGGGGGAGAGAGCGGAGTTGCGAGCCTCGACCATTCTACGCACGTACTTGCCGACCACGTCGGTCTCCACGTTGGCGGCGTCGCCGGGGTGCAGGGCCGAGAGATTCGTGTGCTCCCAAGTGTGCGGGATCACTGCGACTTCGCAGAACGCAGGCTCCTCGAGGCGATTCACCGTGAGGCTGACGCCGTTGAAGGCGACGGAACCCCGGGGCACCATATCCGCAAACGTGTCGGCCGGCAACCGAAACACGAGGAAGCGCGTGTTCCCGCGGCGCCGCAGTTGGTCGAGCCGGGCTTGGGCGTCGACGTGGCCTTGCACGATGTGGCCGTCCAGGCGGTCGCCGATCCTGGCGGCCCTCTCCAGGTTGACGAACGTCCCTCGGGCGTACCCGGAGGCGATCGTGCGTTGCAGCGTCGAAGCGCCGAGATCCACCGCGAACGACCCCGCTTCGCAAGCGCGCACGGTCAGGCAGGCGCCGTCCACAGCGACCGACTGGCCGGGAACGAGTCCTCCAGCGAAGGTCGCGCCCACTTCCAGCCTGCGGCCGCCCTCCGTGTCGCGGACCGACGCGACGAGCCCCTGCTCTTCCACGATGCCGGTGAACACGCGGATCAGTCTTTCTTGTCCAAGACGACGAGCGAGTCGGCGCCGAGCCGGTCGGGGCCCGCCGCGATCCGCCATCCGGCCGGCGCGGGATGCGGCTCGGAGCCCGTGCGCGCGGCGAGTCCCAGAAGATACTCCGCCAGCTCCGTCGCAGGCAGGTCGGCGGCATCGTCGGCGGGGAAGGCCGGCACGCCTGCGGGGCCGACAGCCTGCGGGGCCAGGAAGAGGTAAATGCGATCCACGTGGCGCCGTGCCGCGAGAGACGCGCCCAGCACGCCGCCGCCCTCGCACAGGACACGCTCGATTCCGCGTTCCCGCAAGGCCGCCAACAGCGCGGCGAGATCGAGGCGGCCCTCTCGGAGCGCGGCGTGGAGTGCTCTGCCCTCCTCCGCTTGCGAGGCTGCCTTGGCCAGGGGGACGACGTCCGCACGGTCGCCCAGGCGCCTCCGCACGGCGGCGGCCCGTTCGCGCGACACCGCGACTACCGCGGGGCCACCGCGACCGTTGAGGGCGCGCGCCTCTGCGGGCAGCTCGCCGTCCCCGTCGAGCAGTACCCTCGCCGGGAGGATCCGGGGCGTCACCGGCCCTCGAACCGTCAGGCGGGGGTCGTCCGCCTTCCAGGTGCCCGTCCCCACGAGAATCGCGTCGAAGCCGGCCCGGATGCGGTGCGCTTCCCGGCGGGCGCCCGGCCCGGTCAGCCACACGCGCCGGCCGGCCGCCGGAGCGATGCGCCCGTCCGCGCTGACCGCCAGCTTGAGAGCCACGAACGGCCGGCGGCGGCGGTGAAAGAAGAACGGGTTCTCGCCTGCCCAGTCCGCGGGGTCGCCGAACGGTCCCTCGGCCTGCACGCCGGCCGCTCGCAACCGCTCCCCGCCCCCGCCCTCCCGCAGGCCGGGTTCGGCGGCCCAGAAGACCACGCGCGCAACGCCGGCCGCGATCAGCGCGTCGGTGCACGGCGGCGTCTTGCCCTCGTGGACGCAGGGCTCCAAGCTCGCGTAGACGGTGGCCCCGCGCACGTCGCCGCCGGAGGCCAGCGCGAGAACCTCGGCGTGCGCTCCGCCGAATTCCTCGTGGTGCGCCTCCGCCACGACTCTGCCGTCCAGCACGACCACGGCGCCGACCATCGGGTTGGGGTGAACGCGGCCCCATCCCCCGCGCCCCAACTCGACCGCGCGAGCAAGGTGCCGCCGGTCCGCCGCCGTCCCCGGATCAACGCCCGGACGCGCGCCTCCGGTCAAAGCGTGATCCGGACCGCCGCCGAGACGAACCACGTGCGTTCGCCGGGGTCGAAAGCCGCGGTTCTCTCCGGAAACGGGTCGGCCGTGCCTTCGGCCAGTCCGGCTTCCAAGGACATGCGCGACACGAGATAGCTGAACCAAGCGCCCGCGAAGTAGAGGCGCCGGCTGGAGCGCAACCGGCCCTGCACTGCAGCGCCCGCGTCGTCGTCCGAAGAGGCGGACAGGCGAGCGTCGCCTTCGTAGCGGTCCCAGCCGACCCCCCCGAGGAGGCCGACGAAGAACCAGTTCTTTCCCACCATGGCCCGCAACGACGTCGTGGTGAGGTCGGTCTCCACCGAGGAGGGGCCGGCGCCCGGGGCCGCCCCCGCTCGAAGGCGGCCCCGCCAGCGCCTCATTGCGGAGACCGAGATGCCCGGCAGCGTGAAAGATTCCCGCACCAGTCCGACGCGCAGGCCGGCGCCGGCGCCCGAGGACCAGCCTTCGAAGCCCGCCGCTTCCGGCAGCCGCAACAGCGAATAGGTCGCGACGACGTCCACCGAGAGCAGGCCCCCGACCGCCGTGGCCGGCTGAAATCCATTCAGCACGCCGGCGGCCGCGCCGACCCGAAGCCCGGTCAGCCAGGCCGTGTCGCGTTCTTCGAGGGCCCCCAGGTCGGCGCCGGTCAGCCTGGGAGTGCCCATGCGCACTCCCGTCGCCGCTATCGACAGGCCGATCCGGGGCATCTTCCCGATTCGGCGGCCCATGGTGCTGGACGAACCCGGAATGTCGCTGCCGAGCGCGGAGGCCAAGCCGATTCCCCGCTGCGCCGAGGCGGCCGCCAACGCCAGCTCCCGGCAGGCCGCCGAGCCGACCGCGGTCTCCGCCGCGCAGGTCGCCGCCAACCGGGCCGTGGCGCTCGCCGGTTCCGAGCCGGACGTCTGGAGCGCAACGCTCGCCAGCGCACCAGCGCCGCCCGCGGGGCCTCCCAGGGCCAAGCCGGCCAGAGCAAGGCCAGCGGCGGCGCGGCCAATCCGCCGGCAGGGCGTCACGCCACCCCGGCCATTTCCACGCCGACGCCCTCCACGACCTCTCCGATCTCCCACGCCTTGCCCGCCGCGGCCTCCAGCGCACGGTCCGTCCAGTCGGGCGGCACGATCAGCACCATGCCCACGCCCATGTTGAACACGCGGTGCATCTCCCGGATGTCGACTTGTCCGCCCTTCGCCAGCGCCCGAAACACGTTGGGCACCGGCCACGATCCGCAGTCGACCCGGGCGCCGAGGCCCTCGGGCAGCACCCTCGGCAGGTTGTCCTCGATTCCGCCGCCCGTGACGTGAGCCATCGCGGAGACCGCGCCCTCTTCCAGCAAGGGGCCAGCCAAGCCGAGATACGACCGGTGCACGCGCAGGAGCACGTCGGCCACCGATGCGCCGGCCTCGCCGGGGAAGTCGTCGCCCGCCGTCAGGCCCATGCGGTCGAACACGATGGATCGCGCCAGCGTGTAGCCGTTGGTGTGCAGTCCGCTCGACGCAACGCCGACCAGACGGTCGCCGCGGCGAACGGCCGAGCCGTCAAGCAAGCGAGACCGGTCCACGACGCCAACGACGAACCCGGCCAAGTCGTACTCGCCAGCGGCGTAGAAGCCGGGCATCTCTGCGGTCTCTCCGCCGAGCAGCACGCAGGAGTTCTCGCGGCAGGCGCGGGCCACGCCCTCTACGACCGAACGCGCCACGCCGTCGTCCAGAGCCCCGGTGGCCAGGTAGTCGAGGAAGAAGATCGGATGCGCCCCCTGCACCAAGACGTCGTTGACGCAGTGGTTCACGAGGTCGCGCCCGATCGAGTCGTGTCGGCCCGCGGCGAAGGCCACCTTGAGCTTGGTGCCCACGCCGTCCGCGCTCGCCACGAGTACGGGATCGGCCATCCCCTTGGGCACGGCGTAGCAGCCGCCGAAGGCGCCCAGAGCCGACAGCGTGCGGGCGTCGCGCGTGGAATCGAGCAAGGCCGCGAACGATTGCTTGGCGCGCGCGGCCGCGTCCAGGTCGACGCCCGCCGCCTTGTACGCGAGCCCCTCCCGGCCCGCCGCCGCCTTCTCCGCCGTCACGCCCCGGCCGGGACGCCGAGAGGATCGAACGCCGTCATTTCGCCGAGAGCGCAGACCCGCGCGTGCACGTCTTCGAGGCGGAGGCCGCGGAAGCGGTCCACCGAGAAGGCCTCCGCCGCGAAGGCGCCCATCGCCGAACCCGTCGCCGCCGCCCGCTTCCAGTCCTCCCTGCAGCCGAGGTCCGCCCTGTCCAGCCATCCGAGGAAGCCGCCGGCGAAGGCGTCGCCCGCGCCCGTCGGATCGATCACTTTCGCCACGGGGAATCCGGGCACGAAGAAGGTCCAGTCTCGCGCGAAGACGGCCGCTCCGTGCTCGCCCTTCTTGACCACCACGACCGAGGGACCGCGCGCGCGAACCCAGCGGGCCGCCTCGGCCAGATTGGCCTCGCCCGCCAGCGCGCGCACCTCGTCGTCGTTGCAGAACAGGACGTCCAGGCGGCCCACCACCTCCAGCAGAGCCTCCCTGGCGCCTTCGATCCAGTAGTTCATGGTGTCGGCGGCGACCAGCGCCGGGGCGTCCATCTGGTCCAGCACGCGCAGTTGGAGCGAAGGGTCGATGTTGCCCAGGAAGACGATTTCCGAGTCGCGATACCCGCCAGGAACGTCCGGGCTGAAGGAGGCGAACACGCCTAGGTCCGTCTCCAACGTCTCCCGGGTCGCGAAGTCCCGGCTGTAGCGGCCCGCCCAGAAGAAGCTCCGCCCCGGTGCGCGCACGACGCCTTCGAGGTCGGCGCCGCGAGCGGCCAGGAATCCCAGTTCGGGCAACGGATAGTCGTCCCCCACGACCCCGACCATGCGCAGGTCCGCCAGCAAAGAGGCCGCGGCCGCGAAGAAGACCGCCGACCCGCCCAGCACGCGGTCGGCCCGGCCGACGGGCGTCTCCACCGTGTCGAGGGCCACGCTTCCCACGACCAGGACGGACACGGCTCAGCCCGCGGCGGCCGACTGCGCGCGACTTGCGGCGGACGGCCTGCCACCCGCAACGGCCGACCGGGCGCGACTTGCGGCACTCGGCCCGCCATCCGCGACGGGCCGAGCGCGACCCTCGACGGCCGCCGCAACAATGCCCTCGGCCGGCACGCCTTGCCCGACCCCAACCCCGCCGCCGACCACGTCCGGCACCTCCCGGTGCATGCGTTTTGGGGCCTGGAGGCCCAGCACGGCGAGACCGTTGCGCAGGACCGTGCGGGCCGCGCGGGCCAGCGTCAACCGGGCGTTGCGCAACGCTTCGTTCCCGACCAGGGCCGAGAGTTCCGGGCCTCTGGACGGATGGCCGGCCTGATACCAGGAGTTCACCAAGCCCGCCGTCTGTTCCAGGTAGGCGCACACGACTTGCGGAGCGCGGTTCGCGGCAGCGCGCTCGACGAACGCCGGGAACTCGCCGAGCTGCCGCGCCAAGTCCCGTTCTGCCGCGGCCGTCAGCAACCTCGGATCCGCCCGCGCACCGGAGAGGTCGCGCCCTTTCTTCGCGCCCTGGTCCAGGAGCCGGCGAGGCGCGCTGGGGGACTGCGTTCCCCGCCCGACGACAACGCCCTTCGCGCCCTGATCCAAGAGCTGGCAGAGGCGCGCGTGCGCGTACTGCACCTTGTAGACCGGATTCTTCTCGGACTGATCCAGCGCGAGATCCAGGTCGAAGACCAAGTGAGCCTCGGGACGGCGCATGAGAAAGAAATAGCGGGCCACCTCGGCGCCGACCTCGGCGACCAAGCCGGCCAAGGTGGTGTACGAGCCGGCGCGCTTGGAAAAGCGGATCTCCTGGCCGTCGCGCTCCACCGTCACCATCTGATGCAGCACGTACTCGGGGTATTCGGGAGGCCGCCCAAGGGCTTGCAGGCCGGCCCTCACCCGGTCCGTCGTGCTGTGGTGATCGGCGCCTTGGACGTTGATCACGTGGTGGAAGCCGCGCTCCCATTTCGACATGTGGTAGGCGACGTCGGGCAGGAAGTAGGTGGGCGAGCCGTCGCTCTTGACCATGACGCGGTCCTTCTGGTCGCCGAAGCGCGTAGTGCGGAGCCAGCAGGCGCCGTCCTGGCGGTACGTGAGGCCTGTCTCGTCCAGCGCCTGGATGGTCTCGCGGACGCGGCCGTCGGAGTAGAGGCGCGTCTCCGGATAGTACTCGTCGAAGCGAACGCCGAAGGCCTCCAGGCCGGTCTCGTGCTCCTGGCGCAGGCGAGCCACGGCGAAGGCGCGCATCGCCTCGAGCGCCGCCTCGGTGCGGTCGTCTCGGTACCGGTCGCCGTGCCGCTCCCGAAAGGCGGCGGCGATCTCGGCCACGTACTCGCCGTGGTAGCCGTTCTCGGGGACGGGCTCGTCGCGGCCGAAGATCTGTTGGAAACGGGCGCGCACGCTCTCCGCGAGGCGGTCGATCTGTCCGCCGGCGTCGTTGAAGTAGAACTCGCGGTGCGCCTTCCAGCCCGTCCATTCAAGGAGCCGGGCGATGGCGTCGCCGAGCGCCGCCTGGCGGCCGTGTCCCAGGTGCAGCGGGCCGGTGGGATTGGCCGAGACGAACTCGACCATGACGGCCCGGCCGGCCCCTTCGTCGCCGCTGCCGTAGCGGTCGCCCATATCGAGGATTCGCGGGAGGGCGCTGCCCGAGGCGCCCGCGTCCAAGAAGAAGTTCAGGAATCCCGGCCCCGCTACTTCGGCGCGGTCCACGCCCTCGATCTCCCCGGCGCGGTTCAGGAGGTCCTCGGCCACCTGCCGGGGAGGCCGGCCCAGCTTCGGAGCCAGAACCATCGCCACGTTGGACGCCCAGTCGCCGTGGCTGCCGACGCGGGGCCGCTCCAGGCGCACCTGCACGCCCGCCGCGCCCATTTCGGCCACCGCGCGCTCCAGCGACGCGGCAATCCGCTCTGTCGGCTCCGCGCTCATTCGTCTCGGCCGCCCTTCCGGCCAGCGCCGGACGACAAACCGCCCGCGCCGGAGGACGCATTGCCCGGCCCTCTCGAACGCCTCCGGTTACGATCCTTGCCCGCGCCGCCCGCGGATCCCGCCAAGCCAGTCTTCGCGGCCTTGTCCTTCGCGCCGTCGCCAACCGCCTTACCGTCGCCAGCCGCCTTGCCGCTGCCCGCGGCCTTGCCATCGCCAGCCGCCTTGCCGTCTCCCGCCGCACCGCCGTCTCCCGCCGTGCTGCCGTCCCGTCGGCCGGCGTCGCGTTCCGCCTTCTTCTTGTAGGCGTCGGACCGGTAGTCGGTGATGTAGAATCCCTCGCCCTTGAACAGGAGTCCGCCGCCCCCCGATATGAGCCGTTGCGCGCTGCCGCCGCACTCGGTGCAGTCGGCCCCCGGCTCGTCGCTCATCCTCTGAAAAACCTCGAACCCGTGGCCGCAGTCGCGGCATCTGTAGTCGTAGGTCGGCATGGCGGCGGGCGGGACTCCTCCTTCCTGGCGAAACGCGAGAGTTCGCGGGCGTGCGCGCCCGACGGCAATCCGCAAGATAACATGGCGCCGCGGCCCCTTCCGGCGCGCCTGCGAACCGGGCCCGGAGGCCGGGTGTCCGGGCGCCCGCAAACGGGATCAGACTGGGTTTCGGTACGTTCCCCACACGCGCCGGAGTTCGTCGCTGATTTCTCCCAGAGTGGCCCCGGCCTTGACCGCACCGATCATGACCGGCAACAGGTTGTCGTCGCCGGCCGCCGCTTCGCGCACCTGTCGCAGGCGCTGCGTTGCCCGCTCGCCGTCGCGCGCCTCGCGGCGAGCCGCGAGCGACGCCCTCTGCCGGGCCTCCATCTCCTGGTAGCTGGGCTGGACGGGCGGGTCGGGAGCCTCTCCGCTTTGGTGACGGTTCACGCCGACGACCGCGCGAGCACCGGATTCGATCTCCCTTTGGAACTTGTACGCGGCCCTGTGGATGTCGTCCTGCATGACGCCGATGGCCTCGGCCGCTCCTCCGTGCTCCTCCACCCGCCTCATGCAGTCGAGCGCCTCGGCTTCGAGCCGTTGCGTCAACGTCTCGACCACGAAGCTGCCTCCCAGCGGGTCCACCCAGGCGGCGACGCCGGACTCCTCGGCGAGGACTTGCTGCGTGCGCAGGGCCAGCGCCGCCGAGGACGCGGACGGCAGCCCGAGCGCCTCGTCGTAGCCGTTGGTGTGGAGGGACTGGGTGCCGCCCAGGGCCGCGGCCAGCGCCTGCACCGTCACGCGCACGACGTTGTTCATCGGCTGCTGGGCCGTCAGCGTGGAGCCGCCGGTCTGCGTGTGAAAGCGGAGGCGGCAGCAGGAATCGGGCGCCTCGAAGCGCTCCCGCATGAGACGAGCCCAAATGCGGCGAGCGGCGCGGAACTTGGCGACTTCCTCGAAGAGGTCGTTGTGGGCCGCGAAGAAGAAGGACATGCGCCCCGCGAACTCCTCTATGCGAAGGCCCCTGGAGAGGGCTTGGCTCACGTACTCGAGACCGTTCGAGAGCGTGAAGCCGATTTCCTGGGCCGCCGTCGAGCCGGCTTCGCGGATGTGGTAGCCGGACACGGAGACGGGGTTCCAGCGCGGCATCTCGCGCGCGCAGAAGGCGACGACGTCTCCAGCCAGCCGCAACGAAGGCCGGACGGGATAGACGAAGGTGCCCCGGGCCACGTATTCCTTGAGGATGTCGTTCTGGACGGTGCCGCTCAGGCGGTCTCTCGGGATGCCTTGCTCGTCGGCCAGCGCGACGTAGAGAGCGAGCAAGACGGAGGCGGTCGCGTTGATGGTCATCGAGCAGGAGACGCGATCCAGCGCGATGTCCCGAAAGAGCGTCCGCATGTCGGCCAGCGAGTCGACGGCGACGCCGACCCGGCCTACCTCGCCCGCCGCCAAGGACGCGTCGGAGTCGAGACCCATTTGAGTGGGCAGATCGAAGGCCACGGAAAGGCCGGTGGTGCCGCGGTCCAGGAGGAAGCGATAGCGCCGGTTCGTCTCTTCGGCCGTCCCAAAGCCCGCGTACTGGCGCATCGTCCACAGGCGGCCGCTGTACATGGAAGCGTGGATGCCCCGTGTGAACGGGAACTCCCCGGGCTGTCCAAGGTCGGTCTCCGGGCAGAAGCCTCCGGGCCAGCCGGCCACGACGGGACCGAGAGGCACCTCGCCGGAAGTCCGGGGCGCGTCCCCGCCGGAACTCACGCCTGCTCCTCGAACTCCACAAGCGGCTGATCCTTCTCCACCGCCGCGCCGACTTCGACCAGCACCCTCGCGACCCTCCCGTCCGCCGTTGCGCGGAGTTCGTTCTCCATCTTCATGGCCTCCACCACCGCCACGCGGTCTCCGGCCGCCACTTGGTCCCCGGCCCGCACCGACACCTGGACGACCAGGCCGGGCATCGGCGCCCTGACCGCCTCGAGACGCGTCCCGGCCTCGGTTCGGGGCGACATGTCCCGGATCCTGGCGGCGCGCTCGTCCAGGGCTTCCGCCGCGACCGTGCGCCCCTCCAGCAAGAACTCCCACCGGCCGCCGGCACCGCCCCGCGCCACGAAGCCCCAGGACCGGCCGTCCATCAGGAGCGAGAATCGCTTGGCCTCGCCGGCCTGGGCCAGGTCGCAGGCCACCTCGCGGCCGCCCACGCGGACACTCCCGGCTACATCGCCGACGCGGACGCTGGTTCCTGCCACCTCAACGGCATGGTCGCCGCCGGGCAACGCAACCCGGTAGCAAACCGGCCTCGGCGCCATGGGACGGCTCACCCGGCCAGCCCCCGTTGCCAGTTCGACAGGGGCTCCGCGCCGGTCCGAATCCTCGGGGCCGCTCGCTCGGCGCGCGCTCGATGCTCGAGCAGAGCGGCCGCCGCGGCCAATGCGGCCTCGGCGCCGGTCGGCAACGCCGAGTCGAAGAGCGCCGGATGGTCTTCCAAGTAGGCCGTGGACAGCTCGCCGGCCAGGAAGTCGCGCTCCTCCATGATTCGCGCGAGCAGGGGCGCGCTCGTGGCCACCCCGGCGATCTCCAGTTCGGCGAGGGCCCCTCTCATGCGCCGAACGGCCGCCGCCCTGTCCGGACCGTGCGCGACGAGCTTGCCCAGGAGCGAGTCGTAGTGCAGGCCGATTTCGGAGCCGCGCGAGATGCCGCCGTCCCAGCGCAGGCCCGGGCCGCCGGGAACTTCGAGTTCGTCCACCACGCCCGTGGCCGGAAGAAAGCCGTCGAACGGCGACTCGCTCGTGATGCGGCACTCCACCGCGTGTCCGCGCAGGGGGATCTCCGGCTGGCGCAACGGCAGGTCTTCCCCGGAGGCGACGCGGAACTGCCACTCGACCAAGTCGACCCCGGTGACCATCTCGGTGACCGGATGTTCGACCTGAAGCCGCGTGTTCATCTCCAGAAAATAGAACTCGCCTCCGTGCCAGAGGAACTCGACCGTGCCGGCGCCCACGTAGTCCACGGCCCGGGCCGCACGGACGGCCGCCCGGCCCATGCGTTCGCGGTCCTCGGGCGCCAAGGCCGGCGAAGGCGCTTCCTCCACGAGCTTCTGGTGGCGCCGTTGGATCGAGCACTCGCGCTCGAAGAGATGGACCACGTTGCCGGACCCGTCGCCGAAGACCTGCATCTCCACATGGCGAGGGCGCTCCAGGAAGCGCTCCACGTAGAGGCGGCCGTCGCCGAAGGCCGATTCCGCCTCCCGGCCCGCCGCCTCGAAGGCGCCTTCCACGTCCTCCGCCCGGCGCACGACCCGCATCCCCTTGCCTCCGCCCCCCGCCGCCGCCTTGAGCACGACGGGAAAGCCGATCGACTCGGCCGTGCTCCGGGCCTCCGCCGCCGACGCCAACGGTCTCGCCGTGCCGGGCACCACCGGCACGCCTGCCGCCCGCATTCGCTCGCGCGCCGCCGTCTTGTCGCCCATCGCCAGGATCGTCTCGGGCCGAGGACCCACGAACGTCATGCCCGCCCGCGCCACCGCTTCGGCGAAGTGCCCGCGCTCGGCCAGGAAGCCGTACCCCGGATGCACCGCGTCCACGTTCGCCTCGCGAGCCGCGGCGATCACCCTGCCGACGTCCAAGTAGCTCCGGGACGCCGGCGCAGGGCCGATCGCGTAGGCCTCGTCGGCCAGCATGACATGCGGGGCCGTTCGGTCGGGCTCGGAAAAGACCGCCACCGAGCGAATCCCCATCTCGCGGGCGGCCCGAATTATCCGAACCGCGATCTCGCCCCGGTTGGCGACCAACACGGACTGGATCAAGGCGCGGCGCCTCCGGGGAGGCAATATGAACTCGCTGGGCGCGCCCGGCGAAGGGCCGCCCTCCGCCCGAAAGTTACTTCAGAGCGCCCTCGACCGTGGTCTGCGCGCCGTCGCGCCAGATTCCGAAGCGGATTTCTTCGTCGTGCTCGTACGACCGGAGAATTCGCCGTAGCTTCTCGATGTCGCCGACTTCGCGGCCGTCCACGCTCACGACGACATCGCCCGCGCGCAGGCCCGTCGCCGAGTCTTCGTCCACGTCCGCGATCAAGACGCCGGAACTGGTTCCGAAATAGGCGCCGAGGTCCGGATTCAGCTCCACGAGGTCGAGACCGTGCGCCGCGTGCCCGAAGTACGACCAGCCGTCGAGGTGGACTTCATGCCCCGGCAGTAGTCCCCAGGCGCCCGACACTGCGATTCGCGGCTTCGTCTTCCAGCGGCCCAGCGAGTCGGCAAGCCTGGACATCGCTTCGGCCGTTTGCTCGCCCAACCGCACCAACCCCGTGTCGACGGCCAATTCCTTCAATTCGTGCGCCCACACCTTGGCGGCGTGCAGCGTGTCGCGCATGAGCCGCAGGGCGCTTTCTTGAGCCTTGAGCGCACTGTCCCGCAACGCCCGCGCCGTGGCGTACGTCTCGCCCGCCATGTCGTGGCGCATGCGGTCTCGGATCTCCGTCAGTCCTCTGACAAAGTGGACGTACCTCTTCCGCGGCACGACATCGAACGCCAGCGTCTCGTCTCCCCGGAGGACGAGCACCTCCACTGGCTCCTCTTCTTCGAGGAGGAGGTCCCGAAGCACGACGCGCAGCCGTTGCGCCTCGATGGACTCGTTGCCGTGGAACTCTTCCTCCAAGCCGGCGTTCAGCGGCTGGGTCAAGTCGCGGCCGGCGACGGAAGTGACAACATCTCCCTTCCGTATCCCCGCTTCCTCCGCCGGGCCGCCACTCGTGACTCCCGTGACGGCCACGCCGCGGCCCTCTGCCGAGCCGATGTAGACCCCGAGCTGGTAATGCGGGCGCGCCACCATCCGGATCGGCGGAATCGACAGGTCGATGTGCAACGTGTCGGGTTGGTGCGCCGTCCCCGGCAAGGGCAATGCGCACACGATCGCCAGCGCCGACGCCAGCGCCAGCCGTGGTTTCTTCGAGTTTCTCATGCTTGTGCATCCTGTCGTCGTCGAGTTCGTCCGAATGGGCCGTGGGCAGGCCCTCCGCGGCAAGGGCCGCTGAACTTGGGACGGTGGACAGGGCGCCAGGGTTGCCCGGCCCCGCCTCGGCGCCCAGCGGAGCCTGCGGTTGCGCCGGGCGCAGCGCGGGCGGGCGGAACCGGATTCAGAGAGGGATGTTGCCGTGCTTCTTCGGGGGATTGGCGTCGCGCTTCTCCGACAGCATGTCCAAGGCGTTGGCCAAGCGCGGCCGCGTGTCCCTGGGGTCGATCACGTCGTCCACGTAGCCCCGGGAGGCGGCCGCGTAGGGATGCGCGAACGCCTCGCGGTATTCCTTCATCTTCGCTTCGGCCGCGGCCTTCGGATCATCGGCCTCCGCGATCTCCTTGCGAAACAGAATCTCGACCGCCCCCTTCGGTCCCATGACGGCGATCTCGGCCGCGGGCCAAGCCAAGTTCACGTCGCCGCGAACGTGCTTGGAATTCATCACGTCGTAGGCGCCTCCGTACGCCTTGCGGGTGATGACCGTGACCTTGGGCACGGTGGCCTCGCTGAAGGCGTAGAGCAGCTTGGCGCCGTGGCGGATGATGCCGCCGTGCTCCTGGCTCACGCCGGGCAGAAAGCCGGGCACGTCTTCGAACACGACCAGGGGGATGTTGAAGGCGTCGCAAAAGCGCACGAAGCGGGCCCCCTTGTCCGACGAATCGATGTCCAGCACGCCCGCGAGCACGGCCGGCTGGTTCGCGACGACGCCCACCGAGCGCCCTCCGACGTGAGCGAATCCGGTCACGATGTTGGGGGCGAACCGAGCGTGGACCTCGTAGAAGTCGCCGTCGTCGACAACCGCGCGAATCACCTCGAGCATGTCGTACGGGAGGTTGGGATTGTCCGGGGCCATGTCGGCCAGGGACTCTTCGCGGCGGTCGTGGGGGTCGCGGCCGGAGCCGGCTGGAGGGCGCTGCGCGTTGTTCTGGGGGATGTACTTGAACAGATCCCGCACGGCGGCCAGGCACTCCGCCTCGGTGTCGTGGACGAAATGGGCCACGCCGGACTTCTCCGCGTGGACGTCGGCGCCTCCCAAGCCCTCCATGTCGATGGTCTCGTGGGTGACGGTCTTCACCACGTCGGGCCCGGTCACGAACATGTAGCTGGCGCCCCGCACCATGTACACCCAATCGGTGATGGCCGGCGAGTACACGGCTCCGCCCGCGCATGGTCCCAAGATTGCGCTGATCTGAGGCACCACGCCCGACGCCAGGGTGTTGCGCAGAAAGATGTCGGCGTAGCCGCCCAGCGAGACCACGCCCTCCTGGATGCGCGCGCCTCCCGAGTCGTTGAGGCCGACCAGCGGCGCCCCGTTCTTCATGGCCATCTCCTGCACCTTGACGATCTTCCCGGCGTGCGCCTCGCCCAACGAGCCGCCGAAGACCGTGAAGTCTTGGGAGAACACGTAGACCAAGCGGCCGCGGATCGTCCCGTAGCCGGTCACCACGCCGTCGCCCAGGACTTGGCGGTCGTCCAACCCGAAGTCGCGGCACCGGTGGGTGACGAACCGGCCCATCTCGACGAAGGAACTCTCGTCCAGGAGCAAGTCGAGCCTCTCGCGGGCGAGCAGCTTGCCCCTCGCGTGCTGGGCCTTGATCCGCTCCTCACCGCCGCCCAGCTCGGCCTCTCGCCTGCGGGCTTCGAGCCGTTCGATCGCCCGTTTGCCGGTCATCCGCGGCGCCGAAACCGGGCAGGAACAGGCGCGGCGGCCAACGTGGCGCCCGTAGAGGCGGGGGCGGTCACGCGCCGTCGGCGGGTTCGGGCCGACTCCCGTTGCGGGAGCTTGGCGGCGGAACCCGGGGCGGCAGTTCCGGAAGGACGGCGTCCAAGGGCAGAAGGGCGCCCTCGAAGATGCGAACCGGAAACGCCTCGCGCTCCAGCCGCCCGTCCACGACCGAAAATATCCCGGTCGCGCCGCGAAGCCTCGTCACCCTCTCGGCGCCTCCCGCGGCGGCGCCGACCCTGCGGATGCCTTCTCCGTACGCGGCCAGCGCAATTCGGAACAGGTCGAAGCCGACGGCCGGCACTTCGCTCTGCAACGTCTTGCGGAAGCGATTCTCGTATTCGGCGCGGAACGCCTCTCGCGTCTCCTCGCGGGAGCCCGGAGGAGACGGGCTGACGGCGATCACCCGATCCGTGTGGCGCTGGGCCACCGCGTTCATCACCCCGGGGGAACTCCAGGCCGCCGTGCCCGCGACCTGGATGCCGAGCGTGTCCAGTCCCATGAACGACATCTGCGGCGCAAGCAGTTCCAATTCGGCGGCCGTGGCCAGCACGACGAGCAGCTCGGGCAGCAGCGCGGCCACCTCGCCCAACGGTTCGATGAAGGTCGTCACGCCGCTCGGGTATTGGACGCTGCGCTCCACCCGGCCGCCGGCCGTCGCGAAGGCGCGCCGGAACACGCGCGCCTCCAGGGTCTCGCCGTAGCCGGAACCGTGGAGCAGCGCCGCGCTCGCGTACCCGAGCTCCGCCAGCGCCCCGGCGAGCGTGCGGGCGGCCAGGGGGCTCGCGGCGCCCAAGCTGTAGACGCCTGCAGCCTCGGGAACGCGCCGGGCCGTCGGCGAGAACAGCGGGACCCGACTGGGCTTGGCCTGCGCCGCCTCGAAAACGGTCGAGTCGCGCAACGGCCCGAGGATCGCCACCGCGCCGCGCGAGGCCACCGCCCGGACGCCGCGGGCGCTGCCGAGGCGCGTGCCGCGGTTGTCCTCGCGGACGACCTCGACGCGCACCCCCGTGCGTTGCGCCATGGCCGAGGCCACCTCCACGCCCTCCCAGAACGACTCGGCGTAGGCGCGATTGTTCGGCGGGCCCGAGAACGGCAGCACCACGCCGATCACGGGCGCCGCAGGCCCGAGGCCCGACAGGTCGCCGGACAGCACGGCCGCGGACATGCGAGCCGCCCTGCCCTCCGCGCCCGCCTCCCGCGCCCGCCGGGCGTACGCTCGCGAAGTCCCGGAGTCGCCCGCGAAGGCGGTCACCAGGGCCAGTTCCGCGAACACCGGAGCGAACCGGCGCTCTGGTTGGCCGCCGACTGCACCGGCGGCGAGCCGAGCCAGTTCGTCGCGGTCGAGAGTCGCCACCGCCGCTTCGACGCGCGCCGCCGCCGCGTCCGCGTAGGCGTCGCCGGGAAGGCCCAGCGAAGTCTCGGCCGCCGCCAGCAGGTCGCCGGAGTCGAACAGGGACTCGGCGCGCAGATCCTGCACCTCCGGAAACGCCGGATGGTCGGCGCCCAGCACGAGGGCCAACGCCCCTGCCCTCTCGGCGGCCTCGCCATGGTCGCCTTCGGCCTGGGCCGCGAGCGCCAGGACCCAAAGCGCCTCCGACGTGCCGGGCGCCGAGGGGTATTCCTGCGCCACCTGACCGGCCGCCTTGCGCGCGACAGCATATTCGCGAGCCGCGAGCGCGGCACGGGCGGCGTTCATCAGCGCCTCGGCGCCGGCGTGGTCGGCGGGCGAATAGTCTCCGGCCGCGACCGGCGGATAGCTGGTGGGCGCGGGAAAGGAGGCCGGCACGCTCTCGGGATTCGCCGGCAGGCAGGCCGCCAGCAACACGGCGCCGAGAAGCCGCCGCGACCGGTTCGCGTGGAGCGCTCC
Source organism: Longimicrobiales bacterium (assembly GCA_958295645.1). GTDB lineage: Bacteria > Gemmatimonadota > Gemmatimonadetes > Longimicrobiales > Gaopeijiaceae. The sequence goes on along the minus strand of OY282361.1, from coordinate 711,371 downwards.
GATCATCGTGCGCTCAACTGTCCTCCTCGGCCGGCGCCTCGTGGCTTCCCTGCTCGGACTCCTCGGCGCTCTCGGGCTCTTCGTCCCCTGGGGCGTCTTCCGGCTCCGGGGCCGCTTTGTCGTCCTCCGGACCTGCTTCGCCGTCGCCGTCCGCTGGGTCCGCTTCGCCGTCCTCCGGCTCCTCGTCCGTCACTTCGACGGCGCTTCCCGTCTTCCGCCGCTCGGGGGTCTCCAAGACCTCGAGCTGGATGCGCCGTTCAGCCGCCTCCGAGGCCGTGACCCGCAGGGAAATCGTCTCGCCGACCCGGAAGTACTCGCCCAGCCCGCCCGCGGCCACGCTCGTCTGCGCGGCGGGCACGAAGCCCTCCACGTCGTCGCCCAAGTCCACGGCCAATCCCTTGTCCTGGACCCGAACGACGGTTGCCTCCTGCTCCAGGCCGACCGCAAACCGAAGCGCCAGCTCCGGCCAGGGATCCTCTTGCAGCTGCTTGACGCCCAACGACACGCGCTTCTTGTCGGAATCCACGTCCAAGACGATCACGTCGAGCTGGTCGCCCTTGCGCACGATTTCGGAAGGATGCTCGACGTGCTTCGTCCAGCTCATGTCCGACACGTGAACGAGGCCGTCGATGCCCGGCTCGATCTCGATGAACGCGCCGAATGTGGTCAGGTTGCGGACGGTGCCCGCCAGCCGCGTGCCCGCCGGGTACTTGTGAGGCAAGGCCAGCCACGGATCCTCCTTCGTCTGCTTCATCCCGAGCGAGATCTTCTCGTCCTTGGGGTCCACGCGGAGCACCACCGCCTCGATCTCGTCGCCGACGGCCACCAGCTTGGAGGGATGGCGCACGTTCCTTCTCCACGACATCTCGGAGATGTGCACCAGTCCTTCGACGCCCTTCTGCAACTCGACGAAGGCGCCGTAGTTCGTGATCGAGACCACCTTGCCGCGAACCCGCGCCCCGACCGGATAGCGCTCGGCGATGTCGTTCCAGGGGTACGGCAGGAGCTGCTTGAACCCCAGCGAGATGCGCTCGCGGTCCCAGTCTACGTCCAGCACTTTCACGTCCAAGCTGGCCCCGATGTCCACGACTTCCGACGGGTGGCCCACGCGCCCCCACGACATGTCGGTGATGTGGAGCAGGCCGTCCAAGCCGCCCAAGTCGATGAAGGCGCCGAAGTCCGTGATGTTCTTGACCACGCCTTCGCGCACTTGGCCCTTCAGCAGTTCCTTCACCAGCGTCGAACGCTTCTCTTTGCGCTCCCGTTCCAGAATGACCCGTCGCGAGACGACGATGTTGCGCCGTCGCTTGTTCAGCTTGATGATCTTGAAGTCGTACGTCTCGCCGATCCGGTCTTCGATGTTGGGGACTCTTCGCAGAGCGATCTGCGACCCGGGCAGGAAGGCGTCCACGCCCATGATGTCGACGGTCACGCCGCCCTTGATCTTCTGGGTCAACAACCCTTTGACCGGCTGGTCGTTGTCGTACGCCTCGCGAATCAGCTCCCAGACGCGCAGGAAGTCGGCCTTCTTCTTGGACAGAACGACCACGCCGTCGTCGTCCTCCAAGCTCTCCAGGAGAACTTCCACTTCCTGGCCCGGCTCGACCTCCCCGCCGTCCTTGAATTCGTCCAAGGAGACGGCGCCCTCGCTCTTGAAGCCGAACTCCAGGATCACCGTCGAACCGGTGACCCGCAGGACGCGGGCCTTGACGATCTCGCCCTCGCGGATGTCGCCTCGCGCCGTCTGGTGCTCCGCGAGCATCGCCTCGAAGTCGTCGCGCGAGATGTCGAGGACTTCTTCGCCGTAGGTGTCGTGGACGAGTTCCGGCGATATCTCGTCCGGGTCGAATCGTCGTCGGGGCTGGGAACCGTAGGCGACGGCCCCCGTGGATTCCTGTGTTTCGGTCATGGGTTGCGCTTCGCCGCCGCGCGAAGGGCGGCGCTCCAGGCGTTCTCTGCCGGTCTCCGTATCCTGCGCGGGGAGGCCGGATTGGGGGGGATGTGGGGCCAGCCGCTAGCGGACACTACGGAACCGACCCGCCATCGGTTCCAGGGACCGGCCCGGGGCAAGCCGCTAAATATAACCCCGCCGAACGCCGAGCAAGACGCAAATGTTCCGGGGAATCCGGCTGCGTTCAGCGACCTCGCAACCGACGCGCCGCCCGCTCGCGGCGGGTCGCGTCGATCGTGGCCGAATCCCGATTCAGAAGCCTGCCGTCGCCTAGCGCAGAGTGGCCGACGGCCGAACTCCGGTCATTCGCTCTCCACGTCCTCCGCCCTCCCGACTGCCTCGCCTTCCTCGACTCTCCTCACGACCCTGTCGACAGACATGTCGACGATCCCGAAAAAAGCATACGTGAAACACGCAATGGCCACGACAGTCGCAAGAACTTGAAAGGCGAACGCCGCGGTGGCCAAGCCTTCGCAGCCACCACTGCTAAGGCAATCAGACATTTCGCGGTATTGATTCCGGAATCCCCAACACATGAAGCCCCCGAGCGCGGACAGCCCCCACCAATAAGCTTCTCGGGGCGACTCCTCGAATCGTTCTCTTCGCCTAAACGCCATCAGCGCGATGATGCCAAAAGCAACGCAAAGCACCACATCGATCACTATCAGCGTCGAGTTAGGTCCGCAAATCGTGCACATTTGCTCTCCATCCTCTGCCCTTGCAAGGGCCTAGTGTAGTTGTCGGTCTTGGTGGACAGCCTTCTTCCGGACCTCACCCCAGCGCCCGGCTGTCCGTCTCTTCACGGAGCCGCTTCGCGAAGGCGTCCGCCGCCATCGTCTCCTGCTTTCTCTTGGCGCCCCGCTTCCGCACGGCCACGGTGCCGTCCTCGGCCTCGCGCTCGCCGACGATCGCCATGTAGGGGACCTTCTGGGTCTCGGCGGCCCGAATCCGGTAGCCGAGGCTCTCCCGCTCCTCGACCTGGACGCGCAGGCCGGCCCGGTCGAGCCGGTCCGCCAGCCCTCGCGCATACTCCGCCCACTGCTCCGACACGGGCAGGACGCGCACTTGGCAGGGCGCCAGCCAGAGCGGGAACGCGCCGGCGTAGTGCTCCACGAGTCCGCCCACGAAGCGTTCCATCGAGCCCAGAAGCGTGCGGTGGATCACCACGGCGTTGTGGCGGCGGTTGTCGGCGCCCACGTACGCCAGGCCGAAGCGCTCGGGCATGAGGAAGTCGAGCTGGAAGGTTCCGCCCTGCCACTCCCGGCCCAGCGCGTCGGTGACCAGGATGTCCACCTTGGGGCCGTAGAAGGCGCCGCCGCCCTCGTCGAGCTCGTAGTCGAGGCCGCGGTCGCGCAAGACGGCGGCCAGACGGTTCGAGGCCGCGTCGTAGACCGCCGGGTCGCCGATGGCCTTCTCGGGACGCGTGGACAGCGCCGTCCGGTACTCGTATCCGAAGGCGCCGAGCAGGTCGTGCTCCAGTTCCAGCAGGCGCGCGTACTCCTCCTCGATCTGGTCCTCGCGGATGAAGATGTGGGCGTCGTCCTGGGTGAAGGAACGCACGCGCAGCATCCCGTGCAGGGCGCCCGAACGCTCGTAGCGGTAGCAGGTGCCCAGCTCCGCATAGCGCAACGGCAGGTCGCGGTAGGAACGGCGGGCGGCGCGGTAGATCATGAAGTGGTGCGGGCAGTTCATCGGCTTGAGCCGGAAGCGGTCGCCGTCGTCGTCCATGGCCGGGAACATGTCGTCGGCGAAGACGTCCAGGTGGCCGGACAGGCGGTAGAGCTCCTCGCTGGCCACGTGCGGGGTGAAGACGAGTTCGTATCCGTGCTTGACGAGGGTCTGCTTCAGGAAGTCCTCGATCGCGCGGCGAACGCGCCCTCCGTTCGGGTGCCAGAGGACGAGTCCGGCGCCGACTTCGTCTTGGATGGAATAGAGGTCGAGCTGCTTGCCCAGGATGCGGTGGTCCCGCTTCTTGGCCTCCTCCAGGCGGTGCAGGTGGGCGTCGAGGTCGGCTTTGCGGAAGAAGGCGGTGCCGTAGATGCGCTGGAGCATCCGGCGGTTCTCGTCGCCGCGCCAGTAGGCCCCGGCCGCGGCCAGCAGCTTGTAGTGCTTCAGCCGGCCTGTGCTCGGAACGTGGGGACCGCGGCAGAGGTCGAGGAAGGGACCGTCCCGGTAGACGGTGACGACCTCGTCGTCGGCGAGTTCTTCGAGGTGCTCCAGCTTGAGGGGATCGTCGGCGAAGAGTTCGCGGGCCTCGTCGCGGGTCACGACGCGGCGCTCGAAGGGGTGGTCCGCGCTGGCCACGGCCGCCATCCGCCGCTCGACGGCCTCCACCTGCTCGGGCGTGAACGGCTCGGGCACGTCGAAGTCGTAGTAGAAGCCGTCGTCGATGGCGGGGCCGAAGCCGATCCCCGCGCCGGGAACGATCTCGCGGACCGCAGTGGCGAGCACGTGAGCCGCCGAGTGGCGGAGGACGGGCAGGGCCTCGGGGTCGCGGTCGGTGAGGAGGCGAACCGAGGCGCCGTGCAGGAGGACGCGGCCCAAGTCGACGGTCTCGCCGTCGACGACCGCGGCCAGAGCGGCCTTGGCGAGACCCGGGCCGATGTGCGCGGCCAGGTCGGCGCCGGTGGCGCCCGCGGGCAGGCGGATCTCGCGCCCGTCGGGCAGGGCGACGTGAATGGGCTGGAGGCCGTCCGCTTCGGCGGGGCCGTCCGGGCCCGGTTGCTGCGGGCCGTGCGAGCGTCCGTGCGGACGGGCCTGCATGGTCAGCGGTGGGGAGGCGGCGGGCCGGGTGGCCAAGGCTTGCCGGTGACGCGGCCCAGCGGCTCTTCGCCGCGGCTGGGGCGGAACGCCTCGCGGGCGGCCATGTCGTACCGGTCGCCGGGAGCCAGGAAGTAGAAGAGGCCGCCGGTGTCGAGCGTGGCCTGGGCGTCGTAGATGACCGCGTAGCTCTGCCCGACGACCTCGAAACGGTCGCCCTGCACCACGATCGCGGTGTTCTCGTCGAGTCCGATGCCCAGAAGCTCCGGCTTCGCGCGGATCACCTCGACCAAGTCGAAGTGACGGTTGCGGCGAAGCAGATGTTGGTCTATCGCCACGCCCTTCAGAAACCCGAGGCCAACCTCGTGGTCCCCCATCATGACCGTGTTGGTGCGCGTGTCGCCTCTGACCAAGTACGAGCCTTGGATCGACGCCCCCGCCGACGAGCCGCCGACGACTCCGCCGCGCTCCAGCACGTCCCGGAGAGCGTCGTGGACCCTGGTGTTCAGATAGGCGTCGGCCAGCCGCCACTGCCGTCCGCCGGTGAACCACACGCCCCGCGCCTTTCGCAACGGCTCCACGAACGCCTCGGTGTCGGCCACCGCCGGGTCGTAGGTGTGGAGCACGACGACCTGGCGCGCCCCCGCCCTCTCGAAGGCCCGCCGACCGCGAAAGTACTCGTCGTAGTCGTCCGCCCCCCCTGCCGTCGGGATCACCACGATGGGCGCCGAGGGGCCGCCCGCCAACTCGACGAACCGGGCGAAGACGGCCGGATCGCGAAGCGCGCCCCCGGCGACGACGAGACTGCCGTTCGCGGGGCCGACCTGCTGAGCGGCGGCGGGCAACGCCAGGGCGGCGACGATCCCGGCGGCCAAGACGAGTCTAGAGGGCATGCACATGGCGCGGACGGCCGACTAGGCGTGCTCGCGCCGCAGAACGGCTCGGCCGCCGGCATCGACGTGCGACCGCAGGTCGTCGATGCGCTTGCTCATCTCGTCCATCCGTTTGCCCGCGTCCTCGAACCGCCGGTTCATGAATCCCACCACCAGCTGCGCGGACTCCTTGACGCTACGCAGGACGGCCGCGTGATCCTCCTTGTTCTCCCGAGACCGACGCTCCACCAAGTCATGCAAGTCCTCGAACCGCCGGTCGACCGCGACAAACCGTTGATCGATCGCGGCAAACCGTTGATCGATCGCGGCAAACCGCTGGTCCACGATGGCAAACTGGCGGTCGGACGACTCCTTCGCCTCGACAAACCGCTGGTCGATCGCAACAAACCGCTGGTCGATCGCGACGAATCGTCGGTCGACCGCAGCAAACCGCTGGTCCACGTAGTCTCTCATCTCGGCAAACCGCTGGTCGACCGTGGCGAACCGCTGGTCCACGACGGCGAACTGGCGATCGACGGACTCCTTGAAGGCGCTGATCTGGTCGTTCGTCTGCGCTCGAAGCCAGCGCCCCAATGTAAACATGGCCCCGCACATGATCGCGACGGTGGTCAGGGTCCCGAGCCAGTTTTCGAAATCCATGGGTGCTCTTTCCGTTCCCGCGGGTCGCTCCCGCCCAAAGGTAATGGTCTGTCGCCAGTCCCGCGCTACCCGAGTCTCGTCCGCAGGCGGCGGCGACGGCCTCAGGGGCCGCGACACGCGACAGGCCGGAGTTGGTTGTCCGGCGAAGGAACAATGCCAAGTATCTCGGGGCGCCTACATGGCCAAACGGGACTGCTTCCGAGGACAGGCCGTCGGCCCTACCGAGCGCTCCGCGGGGGAGCCGCCCTTGGCGCCGCGATTGGGAAGGGGTTCCGGGCCGCAAGAAGAAGGCCCGCCGCAAGAGCAAGCCCGCCACAACAAGAACGGGGTCCGGAGCGCCGCATTCGCGCCCGAACCCCGCCTTGAAGAGCACGAAACCGGGCGGGCGGCCCCCTCGCGAAAGAGGGCCGCCCGGCCCGGCTCCGGTTCCTAGTACATCCCGCCCATGTCGCCGCCGCCCCCGCCCCCGGGCATCGGCTTCTCCTCTTCGGGCTTCTCGACCACCACGGCCTCGGTGGTCAGCAGCAGGCTCGCGATCGACGCCGCGTTCTGCAGGGCGGTGCGCACGACCTTGGTGGGGTCGATGACGCCCGCCGACACCAAGTCCTCGTAGTTGTCGGTCTGGGCGTTGTAACCGTAGCCGCCCTCGCCGTCGCGCACCTTGGCCACGACAATGGCGCCCTCGGCGCCCGCGTTGGCCGCGATCTGCCGGATCGGCGACTCGAGCGCGCGGCGCAGGATGTCCATGCCGATCCTCTCGTCGCCCTCGTGCTGCAGGTCGTCGAGCGCCGCCTGGGCACGCAGCAACGCCACGCCGCCGCCTGGCACGATGCCCTCCTGCACGGCGGCCCGCGTCGCGTGCAACGCGTCTTCGACCAACGCCTTCTTCTCTTTCATCTCCGTCTCGGTCGCCGCGCCGACGTTGATGACCGCCACGCCCCCGGCCAGCTTGGCCAAGCGCTCCTGGAGCTTCTCCCGGTCGTAGTCGGAGGTGGACTTGTCGACCGCGACCTTGATCTCCTCGATGCGGCCCTGGATCTTGTCCTCAGCGCCGGCGCCGTCGATGATCGTCGTGTCGTCCTTGTCGATGACCACGCGCTTCGCGGTGCCCAAGTCGCTCGCCACGGCGTTCTCCAGCTTGAAGCCCACTTCCTCGGAGATGACTTGGCCGCCGGTCAGGACCGCGATGTCCTGCAGCATGGCCTTGCGACGGTCTCCGAAGCCGGGCGCCTTGACCGCCGCCACCTTGAGCGTGCCGCGCAACTTGTTGACGACCAGCGTCGCCAGCGCTTCGCCCTCCACGTCCTCGGCGATGACCATGAGCGGCTTGCCCATCTGCGCGACCTTCTCGAGGATCGGCAGCAGGTCCTTCATGGACGAGATCTTCTTGTCGTGGATGAGGATCATCGGATCCTCGAGAACCGCCTCCATCCGCTCGGGATCGGTCACGAAGTAGGGCGACAGATAGCCGCGGTCGAACTGCATGCCCTCGACCGTGTCCAGCTCCGTCTCCAGCCCGCGAGCCTCCTCGACGGTGATGACGCCGTCCTTGCCGACCTTCTCCATGGCCTCGGCGATCAGGTCGCCGATCTCCATGTTGTTGTTCGCGGAGACGGCGCCCACCTGGGCGATCTCCTTCTTGCCCTTCGTTTCCGTCGAGGCCGAGGCGAGCCGTTCCACGACGGCCTCCACGCCGGTGTCGATGCCCCGGCGGATGCCCATCGGGTTCGAACCGGCGGTGACGTTCTTGAGACCCTCGGTGAAGATGGCCTCGGCCAGCACGGTGGCGGTGGTGGTGCCGTCGCCGGCCACGTCGGATGTCTTGGTCGCCACTTCCTTGACCATCTGGGCGCCCATGTTCTCGACGGGATCCTCGAGTTCCACTTCCTTGGCCACCGAAACGCCGTCCTTGGTGACCGTGGGGGATCCGAACTTGCGGTCCAGCACCACGTTTCGGCCCTTGGGGCCCAGCGTGACCATGACCGCCTTGGTCAGCTTGTCCACGCCGGCCTTCAGCCGGGCGCGCGCATCGGTATCGAATACCAGTTCCTTCGCTGCCATGTCTCTTGCTTCTCCTGGAGGTGCGTGATCAGTCGTTGACGACGGCAAGGATGTCGGATTCGCGGAGAATCAGGTACTGGTCTCCGTCGACCGTGACCTCCGTGCCGCTGTACTTGCCGTAAAGGACTTTGTTCCCGGCGGCGACTTCCATGGGAACCCGGTCGCCGGCGTCGGACAGCTTGCCGGGACCCACCGCGACGACTTCGCCCTCCTGGGGCTTCTCCTTCGCGGTGTCGGGGATGTACAGGCCACCCCTCATCTGCTCGCCCTCTTCGAGAGCTCGTACCACCACGCGATCCGCCAACGGCTGGATCTTGTCTGCGGCAGACATGCACTCCTCCTGTTTGGAACAGCGTGATTCGGGTTCGGGCGGCCGCGGCCGCCACTCGCTTGTTGTTGGCACTCGAAGAAGGCGAGTGCCAACGAGCCGAAAGTTGTGCACAACGCGCCGCGGCGTCAAGTGCAGTCCAGGTGCGCCCCCGCGATTCCCAAGCCCTGCAACGTCAAGAACGGCTCGATCCGATCCACCGAACGCGCGAAGGGGCCGATTACGCTGGCGAATCCGCCGGTCGCGACCACCAGTGGGTCCACCGCCGCCCAACTCGCCTTGATCCGGGCCACGATGCCGTCCACGGCGTCCACGGCGGAATGGAACACGCCGCTCTGCATGCACGTCTCCGTGCGCCTGCCGATCACGGCGTCCGGCGGAGCCAGCTCGACCGTGGGGAGCTTGGCGGCGTTGCGCGTGAGCCATTGCAGGCCGGCGCTCGGGCCCGGCGCGATGACGCCGCCGCAAAACACGCCCTCGGCCGTGATGCAGTCGAAGGTCGTGGCGGTGCCCAAGTCCACGGCGATCGTGTCGCGGCCGAAGCGAACCTTGGCGGCCAGCGTGTTGACGATGCGGTCCGCGCCCACGGTCAGCGGCTCGTCGACGTCGAGCCGGATCGGCAGGCCGGAGGCGGCCGTCACCACGAACACGTCTCCCTCGACGAGCTCCGACATGGCCCGGCGCAGCGCGGGCGTGGCGGAGGGCACGACCGAGGCGACGACGCCTCTGCGCATCGGCTCCGCCTCGTGCGGACCGGAATCCAGGAGCGCCGAGAGCAGGACGCGGTACTCGGCGGAGCTGCGAGCGGACAGCGTGCTGATGCGCCAGTGGTCCAGCACTTCGCCGCCGTCGAGATCGAGCAGGCCTACGACGGTCTCGGTATTGCCCACGTCGGCGACGAGCTGGCGGCTCACAGGCGGTCTCCTTCGGGCGCCGGGCCGGGGGCCGGCGAGGTGGACTCCACGGTTCCCGCGACCAAGTGCAGAGTCTCGCCGTCTTCGGCGCGGACTTCCAGTTCCCCGCCCGGACGGAGGGAACCGGCCAGCGCCGGCAACGCTTCGACTTTGCGCTTGGCGCCGGAAGAGGTGCGGACGAGGCCGCTCACCGACAGCCGCCGGCCGGCCAGGAAGGAGCGGGCCTCGAGTTGGGCGAGTTCGGGGGGCGGAATGACGGGAGCGGGCCGCTGGAGGACTTCGAGCCGTCGGAGGACGGCTTGGAGGACGGGTCCTCGCCGCACCGGCCGCCCGGTCTCGATGCGCACCGAGGTGGCTCGCGCGAAGATGGCCTCGGGCAGGTCGGCCGGGCGGTGCCCGAGGTTGAGGCCGATGCCGGCGACGACGGCCTTCCCGGCGCGCTCGCAGAGAACGCCGCCCAGCTTGCGTGCCCCGGCCATGAGATCGTTGGGCCACTTGATTCGGATCGCCAGCCCCGGCGCCACCGACTCCACCGCCAGAGCGGCCGCCAGCCCCGCGCGGAGCGACACCGGGTCGCTCGGGCCGTGCCGGCGGCCGGCCAGAGCCACCGTGAACCACAGGCCGAGGGGGCTGTCCGATTCCCATCGCCGTCCGCGACGCCCTCTCCCGCCGGATTGGCGGCAGGCCACGACGAGCGCGGGCAACGGCCGCCCTTCCCGCACCAGGGCGCGGGCGCGGTCGTTGGTGGAGCCGACCCGGGCGTGAAGCTCCACCGTGGCGAGGCCGAAGCGGCCTGCCCACTGGGCCGCCGAGAGTCCGCCCCACTGCGCAAGAAGGCCAGGAGCGGAGCCGGGCGCTTGGTGCGCGAGACCGCTCAAGCGAGCGTCGCGTAGGCCAGGAATGCGATCCCGGCGGTCCACAAGTACGGCGCGAACCGGTGCAGGGATCCGCGTTCGAGAAGCGTGCCGAACAGCCGTATGGCGAAGACGCCCGACAGGCAGGCCGCCGCCCCGCCCACCGCCAGCGGCCAAGCGCCCGCACTCTGGCCGGGCGGCGCGGAGACCATGGCGGGCAACTCCAGCAAGGCCGCCCCGGCCGCTGCCGGCATGTACATCAGAAACGAGAAGGCCGCCGCCTCGGCCGGCGCCACCCCGCCCCACAACCCCGCCACCACGGTCGTCCCGGAGCGCGAGACGCCGGGCACGATGGCCGCCGCCTGCGCGAGGCCCATCCCCACCGCCGCGCGCCACCCAGGGCGCCCGCCCTCCTGCCCCCGCCACGCCCACCTGGACGTCCACAGCACGAAGCCCGTGACGACGAGCGCCGCTCCCGTCACCGCCTCCGCTTCGAACAGACGCGCGAAGAAGCCGCCGAATCCCACCCCCGCCACGCCCGCGGGGACCGACGCCAGAACCAGCAGTCCTCCGTAGCGGAGATGCGCGGGTTCGCGGCGCGCCAGGCCCAAGAGGAGCGCGCCGATGCGCCGGCGGTAGGCGACGACCACCGAGGCCAGCGTCGCCAGATGCAACGACACCTCGAAGCCCACGCCCGCCGGATCGACGCCCAGCAGCGCCTGTCCGATCACCAAGTGGCCCGAACTCGACACCGGCAGGAACTCCGTCAGTCCCTGAACCAAGCCCAGCGCCGCGCCCTCCCACCATGTCACGACCCCGGCGTCCGCATCACCGATTCGTAGCACGCCTCGTACATCGGAAGCACTCTGCGCACCGCGAAGTTCTCGGCGACGAGCCGTCCCGCGCCGCTCATGCGCCCCCACAGCGCCGCGTCGCCCAGAATCGCGACGCCGGCCTCGGCCGCTTCGTCCACGGCGCCGACCGGAACCAGGACGCCCGTTTCGCCGTCGGCCACGACCTCGGGCACGCCCCCCGCTCTGTACGCGACGACCGGCGCGCCGCAGGCCATGGCCTCGAGCGCGGCCAGCCCGAACGACTCGCTCTCGCTGGCCATCAGGAACAGGTCGGTGGAGGCCAATATCTCTTCCACGGCCACGTGCTTGCCCAGGAACACCACGTCGCCGCCGATCCCCAAGGCACGGGCGCGTTCTTCGGCGCGCGGACGGTCGGGGCCGTCGCCCACCATCACCAGCCGAGCCGCAACGCGCCGCCGGACGCCCGCGAAGATGTCGATCACGTCCGAGACGCGCTTGAGCGGACGGAAGTTGGAGATGTGCGAGACGACCTTCTCGTCTCCAGGCGCGAAGACGCCGCGGCGGCTCGGCCCGCGGTCCCGGCGGTACCGGTCCGTGTCCACGAAGTTGGGGACGACTTGGATGCGCTCGCCCGGCACTCCGAAGTCGCGCACGGTGGCCTCCTTCAGGTAGCGCGAAACCGCCGTGATGCGCTGGGAGCGCAGGATGGAGAAGCGGGTGATGGCGTGCAGCGAGGGGTGCTGTCCCACCAAGGTCACGTCGGTGCCGTGAAGGGTGGTGACGAGCGGCGGACCGCTCCGGCCCTCCAGCATCTCGCAGGCGATCCAGGCGGAGGTGGCGTGGGGGATGGCGTAGTGGACGTGGACGACGTCGAGCTGCTCGCGCAGCGCGGTGTCGTGAATGGCGGCGGCCAAAGCGAGCGTGTACGGAGGATGCTCGAACAACGGATAGCTGTCCATTTCCACTTCATGGAAGTACACGCGCTCGTGGAAGCCGGAGAGCCGGAAGGGCTGCGCGTAGGAGATGAAGTGGACTTGGTGGCCCTGCGCCGCCAGGCCGATGCCCAGCTCGGTGGCCACCGCGCCCGAGCCGCCGTAGGTGGGGTAGCAGGTGATGCCGATCTTCATGCGCGTCCGGCCCGGCTGCGCCAAGCCTCCGCGACCGCTTCGAGCTGGAGGGGCAGCGGCGCCGTGCCGTCGACGACTAGGTGCGGGCCCTCGCCCAGCTGGTGGCGAAACCACGTGCGCTGGCGGCGGGCGTAGCGCCAAGTGGCCTGCTGGATGCGCGCGACCGCCTCGTCCAGCGCGATGCGGCCTTCCACGTGGTCGGCCATCTCGCGGTAGCCCAGCGCGCTCATGCCCGGGTCGGAAGGCCGGCGCCCCGCCTGCAGGAGGCCCGCGACCTCCTCGGCGAAGCCCTGCTCGACCATTGCGAGGACGCGGTCGTCGATGCGGCGGCGGAGCACGGTGGACGGCGCTTCCACCAGGCAGACGCAGGCGCGGAGCGGTTCAGCGGAGGGCGGACCATTGCGGTGCCACCACGACAGCGGGCGGCCCGTGAGCAGCGCTACCGCGACCGTTCGGAGCATCCGCTGCCGGCCCCCGGCGACCGCCAGCTCCGCCCGCTCGCGGTCGAGCGCCCTTGTCCAGCGCGCAAGTTCGGCAGAGGGCATCCGTCCCAGCACCGACTCCAAGCGGCCGCGGCCGCGCCGCGCCGACGCCGGCTCCTCGAAGACCGGATGCGTGAGCGCGCGCAGGAAGAGTCCCGTGCCGCCGGCCAGCACCGCAACCTGGCCCCGGCTCCGAACGTCGGCGATCCAGCCTCTCGCGTCCCGCCCGAACTGCCCGGCCCCGTAGCGCTCGCCGGGGTCCCGAACGTCGAGCCCGTGGTGCGCGACGAGCGCCCGCTCCCCGGGAGTCGGCTTGGCCGTGCCGACGTCCATGCCCCGGTAGGCTTGGCGCGAGTCCATCGAGACGATCTCGCCGCCGAGTTCGCGAGCCGCGGCCAGGGCGAGGGCCGTCTTGCCCACGGCGGTCGGGCCGGCGATGGCCAGGAAGCTGGGAGCGGCGGCAGCGGCCCGCGGACGAGAGGCCGTGCGCTGCGGCGAAGACGGCCGGCCGGTGCGCGCCTGCACGCCCGCGGAGGCCCGGTTCACGTGCGCCCGAACTTGCGCTGCAGTTCGCCGATGCCGAGCCGCACGACGGTCGGCCGCCCGTGCACGTCGTGATAGGGGAGCTCGGTGGCGAACAGCTGGTCGAAGAGTTCCTGCATTTCCTCCGGCTCCAGCTTCTGGCCCGCCTTGATCGCGCCCTTGCAGGCGAAGCTCATGGCGACGCGGTCGTTCTGGTTCCGGGCGACCCGCATGAGATCGGAGCCGTGCGCCAATTCGTGGACCATCTCGCGAATGCAGCGCTCGGCGTCGAAATAGCGATGCGGATTGGGCACGGACTGCACCAGAAGCGCGTCCGGCCCGAACGGCTCCAACTCGAATCCGAGGCCGGCCAGCAGGCCCGACACCGACTGGATCGCCTCGAGCTCCTGGCGCGTGAGCCGGATCGTGAACGGGAACAGCAGGCGCTGGCCTTCGCCCTCGCTGCTTGCGAAGCCCGCCACGGTTCGCTCGTAGAGAATGCGTTCGTGCGCGGCGTGCTGGTCCACGAAGATCATGCCTTCGCGCGTCTCCGCCAGGATGAAGCTGTTGTGGATTTGGAGCAGCGACGGTCTCGGCGCCTGCGGAAGGTACACGTCCTCGGGCGCGCCGGCGGACTCCTCGCCGTCCTGCCTCGGCGGAAAAAGGATCATCTGGCTGCCGCCCGCGGGCCCGCCCTCCCCCGCCGCCGGGCTCTCGCCGTCTCCGGCCTCGCCGCCTTCCTCCTCGGAGGCGCGGCCGCCCGGCGGGCCGTCGACCGCGCTGGACGCGCCCCCGCCCGCCGCCCCGCCGAACCTGCCCGAGACGCCTTCCCGGACGATCCCGGGAGGGTCGGGGCGCCCGAAGGCGGCGGCCGAGTCCGCGCGCTGCAGCGTCTCCCGCACGACCTCTTCCACGAAGCTCTCCACGGCCGCGCGGTCCCGGAAGCGCACCTCGGCCTTGCCCGGATGCACGTTGACGTCCACCAGGCCGGGCGGGAGGTCGAGGAACAGGAACTGCCAAGGCCGGGCCCCCTCGGGCACGGTCGTCCGGTAGCCGCGGTCGGCGGCCGCAACCAGGGCCGCATCGCGAAACGGACGCCCATTGACGAAGAGCTGCCGGCGCCGAAATCCGCTGCGGGCCAGATCGGGCCGCTGGATCGCCCCCGCGAGGCGAAGGTCGCCGCGCTCTCCGGCGAGCGAAATCAGCCCGGCCTCCCCGGCGTCCTTCCAGATCTCGCCGATCCGCCCGGCCAAGTCGCGCCCGGCGGCCAAGTCCAGCGCCCGGCGGCCTCCGGACTCCAGGACGAAGCGCACGCCCAAGTTGGCCAAGGCCAGCGTGTGGACCACCTCGGAGACGACCCGTGCTTCCGCGCTCGGCTTCTTGAGGAAGCGAGCCCGCACCGGCGTGTTCAGGAACAGGTTGCGCACGTCCACGGTGGTCCCCGGCCGCCGCGCGGTCTCTTCGATGCCCTGTATCTTGCCCGCGAGCACGCGCACCCGGACGCCCGCGTCCTCTTCCGCGACCGCCGACTCCATCACCATGCGCGAGACGGCGGCGATCGACGGCAGCGCCTCGCCCCGGAAGCCCAGGGTCCGGATCTCGTGAAGGTCCTCCGCGTGGCGAATCTTGCTCGTGGCGTGGCGGTCGAGGCTGGCCAGCACGTCGTCGCGGGTCATCCCCCAGCCGTCGTCGGCCACCGTGATCCGCGTCTTGCCGCCGCCCTCCAGCACGATCCGAACCGTCTCCGCGCGGGCGTCCACGGCGTTCTCGACCAGCTCCTTGACGGCCGACGCCGGACGCTCGACCACCTCGCCCGCCGCGATCTGGTTCGCCACGTGGTCCGGCAGCACCTTGACCCGTGGCCGGGGCCCGCGGCGCCTCGTCATGCGGAGAGGGATTCGGCGGGCCGAGGGGGCGGCGCGGCCGGCCCGTCGTCCAGCGCCAAGCCGTCCACCAGCCCGAAGAAACGCGACGCGTTGGCCCAGGTCTCGCGGGCGACCTGCTCGAGCGGCTCCTCGCGGATGCGCGAGACCGCTTCGGCGACATGGCGTGCGAAGGCCGGCTCGTTGCGCCGTCCGCGCTTGGGGACGGGGGCTAGGTAGGGAGCGTCGGTCTCGATCATGTACCGGTCCGCGGGCACGTCGCGCACCAAGTCGGCGTCGAAGCTCTTGAAGCTGGCCAGGCCCGTGAAGGAGACGAGCCATCCGGCCCGGAGCGCCTCCGCCATCAGCTCGGCGGACCCCGTGAAGCAGTGAATCACCCCCCGCACCTCCTCCCCGCCCTCCCTGACCAGCGCCGCCGTGTCGGCCTCCGCCTCCCTCGAATGCACGATCAGCGGCAGTTCCAACTCGGCCGCCAACTGGGCGTGCGCGGCGAAGTTGCGTCGTTGCTTGTCGCGAGGAGCGTTGTCATAATGATAGTCCAACCCCGTCTCGCCGATCGCCACGCACTTCGGGCGCGCCGCCGAGTCCCGCACAACGGCCAAGCCGGGGTCGGCGGCCGCGGCGGCATGAGGATGGACGCCCGCCGAGCACCACATCCCCTCGCGGGACTCTGCGAGAGCGGCCGCGGCGCGGGAATCGGAGCCGCTGGAGGCCACGGTCACGATGCGCGTCGTGCCGGCGGCCCGGGCCCGAGCGAGCACGGCGGCCAAGTCGGGCGCGAAGGCTTCGTCGGTGAGGTGGCAGTGAGAGTCGGTGAACCTCACACCGTCGCGGCCGTCCGGCGCTGGCGTTTCTTGTCCTCCGCGTCGGCGGCCGTGCCGTACCTCCTCTGAATCTCCAGGAGCGCGGGCGAGGCGATGAAGATGGACGAATACGTGCCGATCAGCACGCCCAGGATCAGCACCGTGGCGAAGTCGCGGTTGACCACCCCGCCCAACACCAGCAACGACATCAGCACGGCCAGCGTGGTGCCCGACGTCAGCACTGTGCGGGGCAACGTCTCGTTGATGGAGCGGTTGACCAAGCCCTGCGGATCCTGCCTGCGTCCGCCCTTCTTGTTGAGGTTCTCGCGGATGCGGTCGAAGACGACGATGGTGTCGTTGAGCGAGTACCCCAGGATCGTGAGTATGGCGGCCACCGTCGGCAACGATATCTCGACGCGGAATATGGCCAGGAACCCGAGCGTGGCGAGCATGTCGTGCGCGGTGGCGACGACGGAGGCCACGCCGAAGCGGAACTCGAAGCGGATCGCGATGTAGATCAGCGTGAGAACCAACGAGAACAGGATGGCCAAGACCGCCTTCTGCTGCAGCTCGGCTCCGATCTTGGGCCCGACCAGCTCGCGGCGCACGATCTCGAAGTCGTCTGCGCCGTAGGTTCCGCCGATCTGGGCCGCGATCCCGGCCGCCGTCTCGTCGATGCTCGATCCCTCCTGCACCGGAGCGCGAATCACGAACTCGTTGTCGGCGCCGAAGCGCGTGATCGGGGGAGCCTCGGCGCCGCCCAGGGCTTGGCGCAGGTCGTTGTCGGTCGCGGGCACGTCGAAGCGGACCTGGACCAGCGTGCCGCCCGTGAAGTCCACGCCGTAGTTCAGCAGCTTGCCGGTCGAGGCCGCATTCCAGCCCATGGCGGCGATGCCCAGGACCAGAAAGGCGGCCGAGGCCCAGAACGCAACCCGGCGCTTGGCGATGAACTGGTACTTCGCCTCGTGAAAGAGCCACATGGACCGGGGCTCCCTAGATGCTCACGCGCTGCGGGGCGCGCTTGCCGGACAGATACAGCAGGAAGAGCGTGCGCGTCACGTAGAGGGCCGAGAAGAAGGAGGCGACGATGCCGATGCAGAGGGTGACCGCGAAGCCGCGCACGGCGCCGGTCCCGAACTGGAACAGGATCACGCCCGTGATGAGCGTCGTGATGTTGGCGTCCACGATCGCCGAGACGGCGTTGCCGAATCCTTCCTCCACCGCGGCCCGAACCGCGCGGCCGCCCTCGAGCTCCTCGCGTATTCGCTCGAAGATGAGCACGTTCGCGTCCACCGCCATCCCGATGGAGAGGATGAGTCCCGCGATGCCAGGCAGGGTCAGCGTCGCGTCGACGGCCGACAGTCCCCCCATGACGAGCACGAGGTACGCGCCCAGCGCCACAATCGCGAGCATTCCCGCGACTCGGTAGTACAGGATCATGATCGTCAGGACCGCGATCACGCCCACGATGCCCGCCACCCGGCCCTTGTCGATCGAATCCTGGCCCAGCGACGGACCCACGGTTCGCTCCTCCATGATCTGGAGCGGGGCCGGCAACGCGCCCGCCCGCAGCACCAGCGCGAGGTCCACGGCCTCGGACATGTCGGCGGTGCCCAGGTCGATGGAGCCGTTCGCCCCGATCCGGTCGCGCACCACGGGCGCGCTCACGACCTCGCCGTCCAGCACGATGGCGATCGGGTCGCCGATGTGGGCGCTCGTGAGGCGCTGGAAGTCGCGGCCGCCGCGGCGGTTCAGCTCGAACAGCACCTGGGCCAAGTTGGTCTGCGGGTCCCGGGTCGCCGAGGCGTCTTCGAGCTGGTCGCCGGTGAGGAAGGCCTCGTCCTCGAGCACGTACAGCTCGCGGTAGAACCGTCCCCCGATCCCGATCGAGTCCTCCCAGCCCCACTGCAGGGAGACGTTGCGGGGAAGCGCGCGCTGGAACTCCTCGAGGGTCATGAACTCGGCGGCGGTCTCGACGTCCTGCGCGTCCACCAGGTAGTTGCCCGTGCCGCCTTGGTTCAGCAGCCCGGTGAAGGGACGGAAGTTCAAGCCGGCCGAGTCCTCGGCGGCTTCGGTCTCTTCGGCGGGGGACGCCGCGGCGGAGTCGGAGACGGACGATTCGGCGGCGGCGGAGTCGGCGGAGTCGGAGTCCGCCCGGCCGAACAGCAGGTCGCCGATGGAGCCGGTCGGATCGGGCGAAGCCTCCACGGCCCGGCCCATTTCCCTGAGGCCCTCTTCGCCCAGGGCCGCCACGACGGCGCGGTCCAGCCGCTCCAGGTCGTCGTGCACCTCCGTGGTCGCCAGGACCAGTTTCCACTCCAGGAAGGCCTGCTGGTTGATGATCTCCTTGGCGCGCGTCTCGTCGTCGATGCCCGCGAGCTCCACGATCAGCCGGTCTCGGCCGATCTTCTGAATCAGCGGCTCCTCGACGCCGAACTGGTCGATGCGCGTGCGGAGGATGCGCTCGGCGCGGTCGATCGCGTCGGCTCGGCGCTCGTCGGTCATGAGGCCCTCCGGGTCGTCGATCTCCAACACCAGATGCATGCCGCCCTGGAGATCGAGTCCCTGCTTGACGCCCCTCTGCCACAGCGAATAGCCGGCCACGGCGAGGGCGGCCACGACGACGATAACGCGCCCGCGAAACGACTTGAACATGTTGCCTGAAACACTCCCGGTAGAGGAGATTGCGATTGTCCAGCCACCGCTCGCCGCCCCTCGGGAGCGGCGTCGCCGCTGGACGCCGCTTGAAGACGCCAGCCCTGAAGTTTCGCCGGGGACTGGCCGGGTGTCAACGCGCGCCCGGCCTTCTCCCTACAGGAACACGGGCTCCCGGTAGGCGCCGAAGACCTCCTCCATGGCGGCCCTGATTTCGTAGAGCGTGCACATGGCGCGAGCGCACTCGACGATGGGCGGCACCATGTTTCCCTGACCCGCCGCGGCAACCCGCAGCTCGGCCAGGGCGGCGCTGGCGCGCTCGTCGTCGCGCTCGGCCCGCAGATTCGCCATGCGCTCCCGTTGCCGCGCCTCCACGGACGGATCGATGCTGAGCGTCTCGATCTCGACGGCCTCCGCACCGTCCGTGAAGTCGTTGAGGCCGACGACCTTGCGCGCTCCAGCCTCGATTTCCCTCTGCTGGCGCGCGGCCGAGTTGGCGATCTGGCGCTGGAACCAGGCGCTCTCGATGCCGGGGACGACGCCGCCCTGGGCCTCCACGCGGGCGAAGATCTCCTCGGCTTCGGCCTCGAGCTGGTCGGTCAGCGACTCCACGTAGTAGGAGCCGGCCAGCGGGTCGATGGTGTTGGGGACGCCGCTTTCGTAGGCGAGGATCTGCTGAGTCCGGAGCGCGATGGTGACGGCCTTCTCGGTGGGAAGCGCCAGGGTCTCGTCCATCGAGTTGGTGTGAAGGGACTGCGCGCCCCCGAGCACGGCGGCGAGCGCTTGGTAGGCGACGCGCACGATGTTGTTCTCGGGCTGCTGGGCGGTGAGCGTGACGCCGGCGGTCTGCGCGTGCGTGCGGAGGCGCCAGGCCAGCGGATTCCGGGCGCCGAAGCGGTCGCGCATCCCCTTGGCCCAGATGCGGCGGGCCGCGCGGAACTTGGCGGCTTCCTCGAAGAAGTCGTTGTGCACGTCGAAGAAGAAGGAGAGGCGCGGCGCGAACACGTCCACGTCGAGGCCCCGCTCGACGGCTCTGCGCACGTACTCGAAGCCGTTGGCGAGCGTGAATCCGAGTTCCTGGCCCGCGGTGGCGCCGGCTTCGCGGATGTGGTAGCCCGAGATGGAGACGGGGTTGTAGCGCGGCGTGTTCTCGGTGCACCACTCGAACATGTCCAGGATCAGGCGCAGCGCGGGCTCGGGCGGGAACACCCAGGCGTGCTGGGCCTGATATTCCTTGAGGATGTCGTTTTGGACGGTTCCGCGCAACTCGGACAGCGGAACTCCCTGCCGCTCCGCCGCCGCCACGTAGAAGCAGAAGAGGATGATGGCCGGCCCGTTGATGGTCATCGACACCGAGACGTCGCCGAGCGGGATGCCGTCGAACAGCGTCTCCATGTCGGCGAGCGACGAGATCGCCACGCCGCAGACGCCGACTTCGCCGAGCGAGCGCGGGTGGTCGCTGTCGTAGCCCATGAGCGTCGGGAAGTCGAAGGCGACGGAGAGGCCGGTCTGCCCGTTGGCCAGCAGATACTTGTAGCGGACGTTGGTCTCTTCGGCAGTGGCGAAGCCCGCGAACTGGCGCATGGTCCAGAGACGCGTGCGGTACATGGTGGAGTACGGACCGCGCGTGAAGGGGAAGGCGCCTGGAAAGCCCAGGCGGTCCTCGTAGCCGCCGGGGGCGTCGGCCGGCATGTAGAGGGGGCGCACTTCGTTTCCGGAGACGGACGAGAACGAGCGGAGCCTAGCGGGGGCATCCTTGTAGCGCGCCTCCCAGGCGGATCTTGCCTCGCTGGGCGTCCCGGCTTCGCTGGTCTCGGTCGGCCGAAGGTCCAGGAGCTGGCTGTGTGTGGAGGACATGCGGCGGGCTCCTTTTCTAGCGCCGGGCTTCGCGTCGAGGCGTGTCCGCCTTCTTCAATATCGCGTTCGCCAGCAACTCCGCCACTCTGTGGACGCTCTCGCGGCCCGCCGCCACCTCCGGGACCCAGTGCGACAGGTCTTCCGAGGAGGCCTGGAAGCGGTCGGCGCGCTCGAGCAACCGGGCCGCGACCAAATCGCGAACATGCAGGCGGGCGCGAGCTTGGCGGCGGTCCACGATCTCCCCGCTTTCTTCGAGGTGGCGGCGGTGCGCCAGCAGTCCCTCCAGCAACTCGGCGAGGCCCTCGCCCCGTCCTGCCGAGGTCCCGAGGACGGGCGTCTCCCATTCCCCCGCTCCGCCGTCTTCGTGAGCGGCGGCGTGGGGCGGACGGCGAGCTTGGCCGTCGTCGCGGGCGGCGCCATGGCCGGGCGGGTCGGAGCGGGAGAAGCCGACGCCATGGTGGCCGGATGCGCCGGCGAGGGCCGTTCCCCGCCTGAGGTCCAACGCCTGCCGGATGTCGCGGGACAAGCGGCCCGCGCCGGGACGATCGGCCTTGTTCACCACGAACAGGTCGGCGATCTCCATGAGGCCGGCCTTCATGGTCTGCACGCCGTCGCCGGACTCGGGCACCAGCACGACTGCCACCGTGTCGGCCGCGGCGGCCACCTCCAGCTCCGTTTGGCCCACGCCGACCGTCTCCACCAGGACGTTGTCGAAGCCGAAGGCGTCCAGCAGATCGAGCGCGTCGCGGGTGGCCGCCGCCAAACCGCCCAACGAGCCCCGGGTCGCCATCGATCGGATGAAGACGCCCGGATCCGTGCTCAGGTCGTTCATGCGAATGCGGTCGCCCAGCAACGCACCGCCCGAGAACGGCGACGTGGGGTCCACCGCGATGATCGCCACGTCCTCGCCGCGCTCCCGCAACAGCGCGGCCACGCCCGCCGCCAAGCTCGACTTCCCCGCCCCGGGAGGCCCGGTCAGCCCGAACCGGCGTGCTCGGCGAGGCGCCGGAAGGAGGCGTCCCAGCAGATCGCCGACCTCGGGCCGGGCCAGTTCGGCCATCGAAATGGCGCGCGCGAGGGCCGGCCGCCTGCCCGCCCGGAACTCTTCCGCGAGCCGGTCCATCGAGACAGCGCGGCTCACGAAGCCGACGGCCCGAACTCGCTCGGCAGGGCGCGCGCCCTCACAGCAGCGCCGCGGCGAGGCTCAGGACCATCGCGAAGCCCACCAAGTCGGTCAGCGTCTGCACGAAGACGGACGAGGCCACGGCCGGATCCACGCCCAGGCGGTGCAACACGGTCGGAATCATCGCCCCGGCGAAGCCCGCCACGACGATGTTCGTCCACATCGCCAGCAGCACCACGACGCCCATGCGCGGATCGCCGTCCAGGAAATAGGCGAACAGGGCGAAGCAGAGCCCCAGGATCAGCCCGTTCAGCAGGCCGACGAGAACCTCCTTGCCCACGACTCCCCAGGGGCGCGGACGCAGGTCCTCGCCCACGGCGATTCGGCGGATCGTGACGGCCAGCGCCTGCGTGCCGGTATTGCCGCCCAGCGCGGCGACGACGGGCATCAGGAAGGCCAGGAACACGAATCCCTCGACGACGTCCTTGTAGCGGAGGACGACCGACGCGGCCAAGGTCGCGGTCGCCAAGTTGAGCACCAGCCAGGGCAGCCGCGTCCGCACCGCCTCGCGCCATCCGGACTTGAGCTCTTCGTCGTCCGGCAGGCCGGCCAGCTTCAGGATGTCCTCCGTCGTCTCCTCCTCCATCACGTCCACCACGTCGTCGAAGGTGATGCGACCCAGGAGCACGCCCGAGGCGTCGACCACCGGGACGGCGACCAAGTTGTAGCGGCCCATGAAGCGCCCGACCTCCTCCTGGTCGGTGTCGGGGTGGACGGTGGCGCCCAGCGGCTCCGCGAGGGAGGCGACGGGGTCGGCCGGGTCGGCCAGAATCAGGTCGTCGAGCGGCACCGTGCCCTTGAGCCGCCCCGTTTCGTCGACCACGAAGACGGTGTAGAAGTCGTCCACTTCGCGGCCCCGGCGGCGCACCTCGCCGATGGCCTCTCCGGCGGTGGACTCGGCGGGGACCGAGACCAGCGCGGTCGTCATCAGGCCGCCCGCGGTCTCCTCGCCGAAGCGGAGCAGGTCGCGGATCTCCTCCGCCTCCTCGCTGGGCAACGCGGCCAAGAGGCGGTCGCGGTCGGCGGGTTCCAGCTCGCCCACCAGGTCGGCGGCGTCGTCGTCGGCCAGCTCCCGGACGAGCTCCGCGCCCCTCGCCGAGTCGAGCGCCACCAGCAGCTGCGCGCGATCCTCGTCCTCCTCCATCTCGGCCAGCGTCTCCGAGGCCACTTCGGTCGGGAGCGCCTGGAGGATGCGAAGACGGCCGTCGTCCGGCACCGACGCCACCAAGTCGGCGATGTCGGAGGGGTGCAGGTCCCCGGCCAGCGCGGCGAGACGTTCGAAGTCGCCGGTCTCGGCCAGGGCAAGCAACTCGGCGGCTTCGGGCTGGGCGGAGCGGCCGGGCGCCACGCCGGACATCACGGGCTTCGTCTCCCGCGAAGGGGTTCGTCGGGCCGGCCGTTCGCGGCGCCGCGAACGGCCGCGGCCATCACCTCTTCCTGGATGCGGAACATCTCGCTCGCCGTGCGCTCGGGCCCGGAAGGATGATCGTAGCCCAGCACGTGCAGGGTCCCGTGCAACGCCAAGCGCGCCATCTCCTCCGCTCCGTCCACGCCGGCCTCCGCGGCTTGGCGCAACGCTTGATCCGCGCCGACGTAGACGTCGCCCAGCGGAGCCTCGCCGGGCTCGTGAAGGGCGAAGGAGATCACGTCCGCGGCGTGAGGCCGTCCGAGGTGCCGGGCGTGCATTCGGGTCATGCGGGCGTCGCTCAGAAACGTGACGGACAGCTCGGCGTTCTCGACGCCCTCCCGTGCCAGGGCACCGCAGAGGACCGTCCGCACGAGATCGCAGGGCACGTCGCAGGGGACGTCGACGTTGACGTGGACGGTGATCAAGCGGGTCGTCCTGCGGGCGGAGCCTCGGTGAGCCGCCGCGTCTCCGCGTAGCCGATTCGGCGGTGGTGGACGCCTCGCAGAACCGCGACGAAGCGCTTCTTGAGGGTCGCGATGTCGCGCAGGGTCAGGCCGGAGTCGTCCAGCTGGCCGCGCTCCAGCCTGTCGGCGACGATGCGCTCCACCAGCTCCGCGATGCGTTCTTCGGTGGGCTTCTCCATCGCGCGGACGGCCGACTCGGCGGCGTCGGCCAGCATCGCGACCGCCGTCTCCCGGCTCTGGGGGCGGGGGCCCGGATAGCGAAACGCCGCGGACTCCGGGGGATCTCTTCCCTCCGATTCCGCCTCGGCGCGCGCTTGCCGGAGGAACGAGCCGATCGTCTGGTCGCCGTGGTGCTCGGCGATGAACTGCGAGATCACCTTGGGAACGCGGTGGCGCCGGGCCATCTTGAGGCCCTCCACGACATGGTCGCGCACGATTGCGGCCGATTCCTCGGGGGGCAGCGCGTCGTGGGGATTCTCGCCCTGTTGGTTCTCGATGAAGTACTCCGGACGACCCAGCTTGCCGACATCGTGATAGTAGGCCCCTGCGCGGCACAGCAACGCTCGCGCTCCGACGGCGCCCGCGCCCGCCTCGGCCAGGGCCGCCACCTGCATCGTGTGCGCGAACGTGCCGGGGGCTTCCTCCGCGAGCCGACGCATGATGGGCCGGTTCGTATCGGCCCAGCCGATCAAGGTCGACTCCGTGGTGATCCCCGTCAGCCACTCCAAGACGGGCAGGAAGCCGATGGACAGGATGGCGCCGACGACCGCGCTGCCGAGCGCCCCGGCGAGGTACGGCGCCCATTCGAATTCGGCGCCGCGCAGGTGCAGGCCGAGGACGGCCGTCGCGTAGGCCACGGAGATCAAGGCGATGTACAGCCAAGTCTGGGAAAGCCTGCGAAACGCCCTGACCGCCAGCGAGGCCGCGGCTCCGCCCACCGCGACCGTCGCGAAGACGTGCGCCTCGGCGAAGGGCGGCTGGAGGATGGTGAGGGAGGCAAGCACGAAGACGGCCAAGGCGGCCATTCGGCCGTCCCACAGGATCGCCAGCGATATGGCCACGAAGACGATCGGGAGCGCCGCCGCCGGCAACCCCTGCCTCTCGACCAGGAACGCCGCCAGGAAGTAGACGGCGAAGATGCCGGCCACGGTCGCCAGCGCACGAAACGAATGGTAGACCTCGGGGCGGTAGAACAGCATGAGCAGCCCGAAGGCGCCGAGGAGCATCGTGTTCAGGATCGTGCCGCCGAGCAACCCGGGGAGGCGCGAGCGGCCGGAGCCGACCCCCGCCGCTTGCAGGGCGGCGCGATAGGCGGCCAGCCGCCGCTGCTCGGCGGGGCCGATGCGCTGATGCGCCCTCACGATGGCCTCGCCCTCCACGACCTCGGCCAGCAGAGACGGAACCGCCTCGCGCGCCGCGGCCTGCTCGCGTTCGATGCGGACACGGTCCGGCGCCAAGCTGGGCACGAGGTGCCGCGCCAGGATCATGCGCAGGAGGTCGGTCTCGTCGCCGGGCGGGCGGGCGGCGAGAGCGCGATCGTAGAATTCGCGGCCCGACAGGACGGAAGCCCGGGAGACCAGCGAAGCGGAGCCGTTGCGCACGAGCCGCACGGAGTCGTCGGAGAAGCCTGAGAGGGCGCCCGGCGCCGTCACGCCGCGGGGAAGCAGCGACCGAAAGGCGGGCGCGGCCAAACCGTGGAGCCGCCTCGAGGCCGGCTGCGACGCCACGAGCTCCACCTGCGAGGCGGTCGCCTGGCCGATCCCCGCGCGAGCCAGCACGGCTCCGGCGCCCGCCGTCCCCGCGGCCGCCGCCGCCGAGTCGACGGCCGCGAAGAACTTGGCCAGCGCGGCCAAGGCCGAGTCGGCCGCATCCTCGCGGAACACGAACGTCGGGATCACGGCGGCCGCGGCCGCATCGCGCTCCGCCGTCAGGGCGACCGGGTCCTTGGGCACCGAGAACGGGATCTGCGCGAGGAAGTCCCGCTCGGCCGCCCTGCCCTCCTGGTATCGTCCCACCACCACGCCCGCCTCCGGAAGGAACAAGGCGGCAACCCCGCCGCCCAGTCCGACGAGCACGAGCGCACGAGCGCCGTGGCGCACCACGGCGTCCGGCCACCGCCGTTGCGGCGCCCCCGAGAGGCCGATGCTCATTCGGGGTCGGCCGGCGGGAGGGGCGCCGCGACGGCCTCGCGCTGGCCCGCGGCTTCGTACGCCTTGACGATCTCGGCCACCAAGCGGTGCCGGGCCACGTCGCCTGCGTCCATGTAGACGAATTCGATTCCCTGGACGCCTCCCAAGACGTCCTCGATCTGCACCAAGCCCGACGTCTGGGCCGGCGGGAGGTCGATCTGCGTCTTGTCGCCGGTGATGACGACGCGCGAATCGGCGCCCAGGCGCGTCAGGAACATCTTCATCTGGGCGGCCGTGGCGTTCTGCGCCTCGTCGAGGATGACGAAGGCGCCCGAAAGCGTCCGTCCGCGCATGTAGGCCAGCGGGGCGATCTCGATTGCGCGGTCGGCGATGCCGCGGCGGATGCGGGCCGGGGGCATCATGTCTTCCAGCGCGTCGTAGAGGGGCCGCAGATACGGGTCCACCTTTTCCTGCAGGTCGCCGGGGAGGAAGCCGAGGTTCTCGCCCGCCTCGACGGCCGGGCGCGCCAGGACGATGCGCCGCACCCGCTTGCGGAACAGGTCGCTCACCGCTCGCGCCACCGCCAGGTAGGTCTTGCCGGTGCCGGCCGGGCCGATTCCCACGACCACGTCCGACTCCTCCATCGCCTGCAGGTAGGCTCGCTGCCCGTCCGAGCGGGGGACGACCACGCGCCCGGCGCCCGGCACCGCGATTCGGAGCCGCTCGTCGTCCTCTTGGGCGGCGGGTCCCGCATCGTCGGCCAGCGCGGAGGCGAAGCGGGCCACGTCGGGCGTCCCGAACGGCTTGCCCAGGCGCGCGAGCTCGATCATGTGCGCCGCCACGCGCGCGGCGCCGGCCACCGGCCCCGGCGGACCCGCCAGCAGCAACCCGTCGCCGCGCAGCACGACCTGCACGCCGAAGAGCGAGGCCAGCTCGCGCAAATTGCAGTCCGCGACGCCCGCGAGCAGGAGATGGTCGGCCCCCGCCGCGTCGATCCGGTGCTCTCCCGGCGCCTGGTTGCTCGCTCGCGACCGGGGAAGGCCGCCGACCGCCGGCCTCCGAAGGAACCGGCCTTCGCCGGATGCGGCTCCCGTGGTCACTCGCGCCCCGGGTCCGCCGCCAGCCGGAGTCCGAGTTCGGCCAGATCGTCGCTCGCGACCGGTGCCGGCGCAGACTCGAAGAGCGCCCTCGCGGCCGTCGTCTTGGGGAAGGCCACCACGTCGCGCAGGCTGGAGGCCCCGGAGAAGCAGGCCGCCATTCTGTCGGCGCCGAGCGCGACCCCGCCGTGCGGAGGCGCGCCGGACCTCAGGGCGCGAAGGAGGAAGCCGAACTTGGCCTCGATCTCGTCGCGGCCCAGGCCCAGCATCTCCAAGATGCGCGCCTGCAGGTCGGCGTCGTGGTTCCTCATGCTGCCCGACCCCAGCTCGGCGCCGTTGTACACCAGATCGTAGGCCAAGCCGCGCACGGCCAGCGGGTCCGAGTCCAGCAACGGAAGGTCGGCGGCGGCCGGCCGCACGAACGGGTGGTGGGCCGCCGCGAGCGCACCGCCGCCGGCCTCTTCGAAGACGGGGAAGCCGGTCACCCACAACCAAGCGTGCGCGGTCCGGCGCCGCAGGCCGGCCGCCTCCGCCACGGCGGCCCGGGCCGCCGCCAATGCCGGCGAAGTCGTCAGGTCGGCCCCCGCCGCAACCAGCAGCAAGTCCCCCACCGCCATGCCCAAGCGCTCCGCCGTCCCCTCTTCAAGGAACCGGCCCAGCGGCCCCGTCGCCCCGCCCTCCCCCATCTTCGCCCAGAGCAAGCCCGGCGCGCCCGCCGCCTTGGCCGCCGCCTCCACGCCGCCGATCTGCTTGCGCGACAGCGAGGCGCCCCCTTCGACCAGCAGTCCGCGAATGCGCCCGCCCGCCCCCGTCGCCGAGCGCAGCACGGGCGCTTCCAGACCGCCGAGCGCCGCCGTCAGGTCGCGCACCTCCAAGTCGTAGCGCAGGTCGGGGCGGTCGCTGCCGAAGCGCTCCATCGCCTCGTCGTACGAGAGACGCGGGAACGGAACCTCGGCCTCGACGCCCACGACGGGCGCCAGGGCCGCCATCAGTCCCTCGCACCAGCGGTAGACGTCTTCGGGGCCGACGAAGGACGCCTCGACGTCGATCTGGGTGAACTCGGGCTGGCGATCCGCCCGGAGGTCTTCGTCGCGAAAGCATCGGGCGATCTGCATGTAGCGGTCGAAGCCGGCCGCCATCAGCAGCTGCTTGTACAACTGCGGGCTCTGGGGCAACGCGAAGAACTCGCCGGGGTGAACGCGGCTCGGCACCAGAAAGTCGCGGGCGCCCTCCGGGGTCGGCTTGGTGAGCGCCGGCGTCTCGATCTCCAGGAAGTCCTGGGAGTCGAAGTAGTTGCGCGTCGCGAGCAACATGCGGTGGCGCAGCGCGAGGGCGGTCTGAAGCTCGGGACGGCGCAGATCCAAGACGCGATGGCGGAGCCGCAGGTCCTCGGAGGGCAGCTCTTCGCCGGGGGCGCGGCGCACAGGAATCGCGGGGGTGCGCGCCCGGTTGAGCAAGCGCAGCTCGGACACTCTGACTTCGACGTCGCCGGTGGCCATTTCCGGGTTGCGGGCCGCCTCGGGGCGCGGCTCGACCGTGCCGCGGACATGGACGACGTCCTCGGCGCGCAGCTCGCGGGCCGCGGCCACGGCCTCCTCCGCGGACCAGCCGGGCCCCACCGAAGCCTGGAGAACGCCCGAGCGGTCCCGCAGGTCCAGAAAGACGAGACCGCCCAAGTCCCGGCGGCGGTGCACCCATCCGGCGATCTGCAACTCGGTCCCGGCTTGCTCCAAGCCGACCAAGCCCGCCCCGCACGAACGCATGGCCGTGCGGCTCTCTGCGACCGAATTCAAGTGATGCTCCTCTCCCGCCGAGGTGGTTTCCCGCCCACGGGCGCGAGCGGCCCTCGTCGCCGCCAGCGGGCCGGACGCGCTCGATAGATTCCCCGCCCGCGGGCGCGGGCGGCGCCGGAGGCTGGCCGACGATAAGCTTAAGGTACCGGCAACGCCGCCTTCAAGCGGCCCCCCTTCGGACCTGGGAAAGACAGCGCTCCATGGAATCCCTCGACCGCCCCGACCTGCTGGGCATGGCGCCCGCCGAACTCGGACGGCAGCTGAAGGAGCACTTCCGCGCCCGGGGGCAGCCCGGCTACCGCGCCCGTCAAGTCGCCGACTGGGTGTTCGCGGGCGAAGTCTCGGCGGTCGGCGGGATGACCAATCTGCCCGCGCTCGAGCGGACGGCCCTGGGAGGCGCGTTTCGGCTCGCCGAGCCGGCCGAGGCCAAGGTCGCGGAGTCGGCGGACGGCAGCGTGAAGCACCTGTGGCGCCTCGAGGACGGCGAAGTGGTGGAGAGCGTCCTGATCCCGGCGGGCCGCAGGCTCACGCTGTGCATTTCTTCGCAGGCGGGCTGCGCCTTGGGTTGCCGGTTCTGCGCAACGGGCTGGTCCGGCTTCGGCCGCCAGCTCTCGGCCGGCGAGATCGCGGGGCAGTACCGGGCGGCGGCGAGGTGGGCGCGCGCACGCGGCGCGGGTCCGATCACGAACGTCGTGTTCATGGGGATGGGCGAACCGCTGGCCAACCGCCGCGCCGTCTTCCCCGCGCTGACGATTCTGAACGCGGGATACGGGGTCGGCGCGCGGCGCGTCACCGTCTCGACCGTGGGCGTGGTCCCGGGGATCTTGGCGTTGGCGGAGCGCGAGGAGCAGTTCCGCTTGGCGGTCTCCCTGCACGCGCCCGTCTCCAGCCTGCGGGCCGAGCTCGTGCCCCTGGAGAGGCGCTACCCGCTCGGCGAGCTGATGGAGGCTCTGGACGCCTTTCGGCGCAAGGGAGGCCGTCGCACGACGTTCGAGTACACCATGATCCGCGACGTCAACGACGGCCGTTCGCTGGTCGGCGACCTGGCCCGGCTGGCGCTCAGGGCCGAGGCCTTCGTCAACCTCATCCCCTTCAACCCCATCCCCTACGTGGACTGGCGGCCCAGCCGTCCGGCGCGGGTGCGGGCGTTCTTGGACGCCTTGCGGGCGGCCGGGGTCGCGGCGGCCGTGCGCGAGCCGCGGGGGCGGGACATCGACGCCGCTTGCGGGCAGTTGCGGGCGGCCGCGCAAAGTCGCCCTGCCCGGCGGGTCAGCGAATCAGATTCCCGATCCGGCTTGCCCGTATCTCCCTGATCCAGGGGAAGGGCCTGAACGACTCTCGGTTGTACGAGTAGTAGATGATCATGGCGCGGCCTTCGAAGCGCCCGCGATCCAGGAATCCCCAGAAGCGGGAGTCCAGGCTCGCGTCCCTGTTGTCTCCCAACATGAAGTAGCGGCCTTCGGGCACCGCGACGGGTCCCCAGTGATCGCGCGTGGGCCGGTAGTCCTGGCGCGGCCCTCCGACGAGGTGGCCGAGCTGCCACATCATGCTCGGGTCGTGGGCGTCGGCCGACGGGGCGGACTTGACGACGTAGGGCTCGTCCTGGGCGACCCCGTTCACGTACAGTGCGCGGCCGCGCATCTCGAGGGTGTCGCCGGGCATGCCGACCAGCCGCTTGACGACGGTCACGTCGTCTTCGTGAATGGGGTCGAAGACCAGAATGTCGCCGCGGCGCGGCTGCGAGTATCCGGGAATGCGCACGTCCGTGAACGGGACTCGCGAGCCGATGGCGGCCCTGTTGACGACGAGAAAGTCGCCCTCCAGCAACGTGCCCTCCATGGAACCGGAGGTGATGACGAACGTCGCCACCAGGAAAGTCCGAATGACGAGCACGAGGACGATGATCTGCACGACCAAGCTCATCAACGAAAGCAGCGATTTCCGGGCTCTGGGCGCCTGCGCCTGCTTGCCGCCGCCGCCGGTCGCAGAGTCCCGCTTCGCCGTCCCGCCCTGGCCCTCCGTTCGGCCCGCCGCGCCCACGTTCTTCTTGGGCATGGTCACCTGCTCTTCCGGGGGCGGGCGGCACCCCCTGCCGTCCCCGCCGCTCCTCGGCCGGTCACCTAGCGCTCACGAGGCCGCGCAACCAGTTCAGCAGGCCGCCGGGATCGGACTCGGGCTCCTCCACGGGTTCCGGTTCCGGCGCGCGCCAGTCCGCCCCAAGCCTTACGGTGACGTCCACGAACAGTTTCGGGTTCGGCTCGCTCGCGACGCGGCCGATGCCCAGCACGTTCGCGACCGCCGAGGCCGTCCGCAGGTTCCCCACCCTGTCGATCACCACGGAGGAATCCTGATCGAAGGCGGAGGCGTTGCCGAAGTCCACCACGTCGAAGCCGGCGGTTCGGAGCCGGTCGGTGGCGGCGCGCCCCATCCCCTCGACGCCTCCCGCGTTGCGCACGTCCACCGTCACGCGCCCCGGAGAAGGCGCGGGCCCCTCGGTCTTGCCGCCGGGAATCCACTGCACCAGAGCCGATGCCACCAGCGCGACGGCGGCGCCCCCGGCGAGCGCCAGCAACCCCTTCTTGACTGAACCGCGCATCGACTCTACCCGGCGACGAGGGAATTCCAGAACCTGATGGTTCGCGGCTGCAAGGGACGCCCCGCACGCAAAAGGTAATCGATTCGACTGGCGGCTATCTCCGCGAGCACGAGGTCGATCTCGGCGGGCACTCGAGCGCGCAATTCGGCCCGCCAGCGGCTCCGGGCGGGACGGCCCGGCTCCAAGAAGTCCGCCGCGTAGAGCGCCTTGCCGAGGAGTCCGAACTTGCGCGACCCAAGGGTGTGCCAGCGGACTGCGCGGAGCAGCTCGGCATCGTCCAGGCCTTCTCTGCGGAGCAGGATCGCCGCCGCGGGGCCGTGGCGGGCGCGTCCGGGCAGCGAGGCGGTCCGCGGAAAGCGCATCGCCAGCTCGGGCGGCGGGGCGTCGCGAAGGGCGTCGTGGAGGTGACCGGCGGCCCGCCAAGCGATCGTTCGGCGCTCCGAGAAGCCGAAGTCGGCGGCCCAGCGGTCGAGCACGTCGGCGACCCGGGCCATGTGGCGGCGGCGCGCCGGGGTAGCCGCGGCCCAGGCGGGGAGCTCGCCCTCCGCGGCGGCGGCGACGAGGGGGTGGAGAGGGTTGGCGGTTGCGATCGCGGGATCGGCGTTGGGTTGGGCCGCACGCGTGCTATGGGCGGCGGCGGGGGGGATTCTTGTGCGGGTTCTGGGACTCGCTGGTCCTGGGGGTGGTGGAGGCTGGACGCAACGCTTGAGGGGCGGACGCTTCGGGGGGAAGGGCCGGTTTCGCTACCTTGGGGACGATTCGAGACCTCGCCGACAAGGGTAACACCGGCTCGTGGCGGGCCGGCACGGGTTGCCGCGGGGCCGTGCGGGTTTGCCGCCGAGCCGCGCGGGTTGTTGCGGGGCTATGCGGATTGTTGCGGGATTATGCGGGTTGTTGCGGGACCGTGCGGGTTTGCTGCCGAGCCGTGCGCCGTGGGGCAAGACGGGATGCCGCCGGGCCGTGCGGGTCGCCGCGGACCCGTGCGAACCGCGGCCGGGCCAAAGCCGGAGACGCTGATGATCTGGGACGCATGCCTTGCGCGCGCCGTCGCTGGCGAACTCTCGGAGCGGCTGGCCGGGTCGCGTCTTCGCGCGTTGTGGCTGCGGCGCGAGTCTCGGCAAGCCGTCGCCTACTTTCGCGAGTGCCTGGTGACGATCGATCTGTGGCCGGGACGCGGTTTCGTGATCGTGGAACAGGCTCAGGAGCCCGTGATCAAGGCCGAGGCGTTGGCAGCCGTGTTCGTGGGCGCCGAAGCGGTGGCCGACGAACGGATGGTGCTGGCGAGGCTGCGCCGGGTGCGTGGAAGCAGGCCGGATCCGGCGCTGGTCGTGGACTTCTCGGCGAATCGGTGGAACGTGCTCCTGGCGGAAGGGCCGTCGTTGGTCGTCCGAAAGCGGCTGGTGGCGACCAAGGCGCCTTCGCAGAGGATCGGGGGCAAGTGGGCGGCCCCGGAGGGGGGACGGCGGGCGGAGCCAGCGGAGGGACGGCAGGCGGAGCAGGCGGACTGCGGCGGGCCGGAGCGGATCGACTTGCGCGCTTGGACGGAGATGGCCACGAGTGGCGACCCGGGCGGCGCCAAGCGCAACCTGTTGTCCGGCGCGGCCTACGCCTCCGGCCTCAACGCGGCGCATCTGCTCGGGGCCTCGACGCCGGAGAAGGGCTTCGCGCGGTGGGTCTCGATGGTCCGCATGGAAGAGGTCGCGCCCCAAGTCCTGCATCTCGCGGAGGGGCCGCAGCCCTATCCCTGGCCCGTCTCGGGAGTGGCCGCCACTGCCGCGTCGACGCTCCTGGAGGCCATGCGCACGGCGGCGGCGGGCCTCGACGGCGCTCAGAGCGGCCGCGCCGCCCAACTGATCGAGGCCGAAGCCGGCCGGCTGTCGCGCAAGGCCAAGCGGCTACGCGAGGCGCTGGAGAACGCCGCCGGGGCCGACCGCCTGCGCCAGGACGCAACCCTGATCCTGTCGTCCCTCCACGAGATTCCGCGCGATGCGACGGAGATTTCGCTGCCCGAGTTCGACGGCGGGCGCCGCACCCTGCGGCTCGATCCGGAGCTTCGGCCCCAGGATCACGCCAACAGGCTCTTTCGCCGCGCCGCGCGTCTGGAACGCGCAGCCCCCGGACTGGCCCGCGTCCTAGCCGCCACCCAAGAGGAGCTGGCCCGCATCGAAGCAATGCGGCAGCGGCGCTTGGAAGCCGGGCTCGCCCTTGAAGAGGTCGCGGCCCTGGAGAAGGCGGTCGCTCGTGCGCGCCCCGGCCCGACCGCCGCCGCCCTTCCCTACCGCACCTACCGCAGCTCCGGCGGGTTGGAAATCCGCGTGGGCCGCGGCCCGCGCCGCAACGACGAACTCACGTTCCGGCGTTCGCGCCCCAACGACATCTGGCTCCACGCCCGCCATTCGGCCGGCGCCCACGTCGTTCTCCGCTGGAACCATCCCGAGCGCCCGCCCGCCGCCGACCTGAACCAAGCCGCCGTCTTGGCCGCCAACCATTCTCGGGCCCGCGGATCCAGCCAAGTGCCGGTGGACTGGACGCGCCGCAAGTGGGTCCGCAAGCCCCGGGGCTCGGCGCCCGGCGGCGTCGCGCCCGCACGGGTGGAAACCGTGTTCGCGACGCCCGATCCCAGTCTGACCGATCGGCTGGCCTGCGATCGAGAGCCGCCTTCGCAGCGCGACCAGACGCCCGCGCCGCCCAACGGCTAGGCCAGCGCGCCGCAAAGCCCGGTACATCCGCGACCGGGAGGGCCGTGCCCAGAACGCTAGTCCAGCGCCCGTCGCAGGGCCCGGGCCAGCTCCACCGCGCTCTCCACGCCGGCTTCTTCCAAGCGGTCCACCAGAGCGCTGCCCACGACGGCCGCGTCCGCGACGGCGCCGACCACTCGGGCCTGCGCAGGCGACGAGATGCCGAAGCCGGCCGCGACCGGACGGGGCGACAGGGCTCGGACCGCGCTCAGCTCCTCGGCCAGCTCGTTGCGGAGTTCGGCCCGCGCGCCCGTCACGCCGGTTCGCGCGACGTAGTAGAGGAAGCCCTGGGACGCCCGCGCGATCTCGGCGAGCCGGCCGGGGGGCGTGGTGGGAGCGGCCAAGCGAACCGAGTCGAGCGGGGACTGGACAAGTTGCGCCTCCAGGGCGGGATCGGCGCCCACGGGCAAGTCGGTGACCAGCAGGCCGTCGGCGCCCGCGTCGGCGGCTTCGCGCAGGAACGTCCCGATTCCCCGGCTGTGCAACGGATTCAGGTAGGAGAACACGACGACGGGGACGTCGCTACGGCTCCGGAAGCGGGCCAGCGCGTCCAGCACGCCGTCGAGCGTCGTGCCCGCCTCCAGCGCGCGCTGGCAGGAGCGCTGGATCGTCGGCCCGTCCGCCACGGGATCGCTGAACGGAACGCCCAGCTCGATCACGTCGGCCCCGGCCTCGGCCAATCCGGCCAGGAGTTCGGCCGTGTGGGCGAGCGAAGGGAACCCCGCCGTCACGTAGGGGACGAAACCCGGCCGACCAGCCGCGGCCAGCGTCGCGAACCGCCTCCCAATCGCACCCGGAAGGCGTCCCCCTCCACCCGCGCGGCGCTCGTCAATCGCCACGCCAGCCGCGCCCTCCGTCCCCCCGCCCCACGTCCTTGTCCCCGCGTCCGCTCAGGCACACCGCCACCGGGCCCTCGAGCGACCCGCGCCTGCCCGCCTCCTGCACCCAGGCCAGGGCGTGCGCCGACTCCAGCGCAGGAACGATCCCCTCCAAGCGGGCCAGGAGCCGGAACGCCTCCTGCGCCTCGGCGTCGCCGACGCTCACGTAGCGCGCCCGCCCCGAGTCCTTCAAATGGGCGTGCTCGGGGCCGACCCCCGGGTAGTCCAGGCCCGCGGCCGCCGAATGCGCGGGACGGACTTGGCCGTCGTCGTCCTGAAGCAGATAGCTCAGCGAGCCGTGCAGAACCCCGGGGCGGCCCTCGGCCAGCGAGGCGGAGGACTTCCCGGTGCCGACCCCGTGCCCCGCCGCCTCCACGCCGATCAGATCGACGCCCTCGTCGTCCACGAAGGCGTGGAACATCCCCATGGCGTTGGAGCCGCCGCCTACGCAGGCCACCACCGCTACCGGAAGGCGACCCTCCGCCTCGAGGAACTGCCGCCGCGCCTCGCGTCCGATCACCGCCTGGAAGTCGCGCACGATCCTGGGAAATGGATGCGGCCCCACGACCGAACCGATGACGTAGTGCGTGTTGCCCACGTTCGCGACCCAATCGCGGAGCGCCTCGTTGGTGGCGTCCTTGAGCGTCCCCGCGCCGGAGGCCACCGGCCGCACCTCGGCGCCCAGAAGTCCCATGCGGTGGACGTTGAGGGACTGCCGCTCGATGTCCTCCACGCCCATGTACACGACGCAGTCCAGGTCGAACAGGGCGCAGGCCGTGGCCGTCGCCACTCCGTGCTGGCCCGCGCCTGTCTCGGCGATGATCCTGGGCTTGCCCATCCGCAGCGCCAGCATCGCCTGGCCGAGCGTGTTGTTGATCTTGTGCGCGCCGGTGTGGTTGAGGTCTTCGCGTTTGAGATGGACGGGCGCCACGCCGCAGGCGGCTTCCAGGCGACGAGCCCGGTACAGAGGCGTGGGACGGCCCACGTACTTCGCCGCCAGCGCGTCCAAGCCGGAGGCGAACTCCGGGTCGGCGGAGGCCGCCGCGTACGCCACGGAAAGTTCGTCCAACGCCGGGACCAGGGTCTCGGGGACGTAGCGGCCTCCGTAGCCGCCGAACCGACCGGGCTCCCCGCGTTCGCCGCCCGCCACCGTCAATTCCGCCGTCCGGCGGCCGAAGCGCGCCGAGCCGCCTCCACGAACGCAAACGCCTTCGCAGCGTCCTTCACGCCGACGGCCGACTCCACGCCGGAGCTGGCGTCCACGACGTCGGGGCCCAGGGCGCCGACGGCCGCGGCCACGTTCTCGGGCCCGAGCCCTCCCGCGACGACGAACAACGCCTCCCCCGCGCACTCCCGCACCGCATCCCCCACTCCGGCCCAGGCGAACGAGCGTCCGGTCCCGCCGGGCGCCCCGTCATGCCAGGCGTCGGCCAGCACCCCGTCGAGCACGCCCCGGTAAGCCTCGACCTCCCGGGCCAAGCGGGACAGCGACCGGCCCGGCTTCACGGAAAAGGACTTCCAGACGGCCCAAGGCCCCGCGTCCGCGATCCGGGCGGCCGTCTCCGGGGATTCGCCGCCGTGCAGCTGGACCACGTCCAAGGCCAGCTCCTCCGCCGCCCGGGACACCCGCCCCGGCCCAGCATCGACGAAGACGCCGACGCGCACCCCCGAGAAGAGCCCGTAGAGCCCCCGCGCCCGTTCCACCGGCACGCTCCGCCCATACCCCGGCGACAGAATCACCCCCATGAAGCTCGCCCCCGCCGTCTCCGCCGCCCGTGCGCCCGCCGCCTCCGTCACGCCGCAAATCTTGACGCCGACGCCTCGCCCCCGCTTCCAGCGCGCCCACACACGCCCCCGCCCTCTCCGCTCCACCGCCGCCAACGCCGCCACCCCAGCGCGAGGGTCCCCGCTCCGCACCAGCGCCTCGCCCACCAGCACCGCGTCGGCGCCCGCCTCCGCCACTCGCCGCGCGTCCTTCGCCTCCGCGATGCCGCTCTCGGACACCAGCACGACGTTCGGCGGCACATGGCGGGCCAGCCGCTCCGTCACCGCCAAGTCGGTCGCGAAGGTCCGCAGGTCGCGGTTGTTGACGCCCACGAGCGCCGCCTCCGCCTCCAGCGCGGCGGCCAGCTCCCGTTCGTCGTGGACTTCCACCAGGGCGGTCATGCCCATTTCGCGAGCTTCGGCCTCCAGGTCGGCCAGCAGCGGCCCGTCCAGAAGGCGGGCGATCAGGAGCACCATGTCGGCGCCGGCCGCGCGCGCCTCGGCGAGCTGCACCGGGTCCAGCACGAAGTCCTTGCGCAGGACGGGGATGCCGACCGCCCGCGCCACCGCGCCGAGATCGGCCAGGGAGCCCCCGAACCACGGACCGTCCGTGAGCACGCTGACCGCCGTCGCCCCGCCGGCCTCGTAGGCGCAGGCCAGTTCCGCGGGCTCCAGCTGCGGGTCGATGTCGCCCGCGCCCGGCGATCTGCGCTTGACCTCGGCGAAGACTCCCAGCTGCCGGCGGCCGCGCAGGCCCTCCAGGACGGGACGGGGGGGAGGCATGTCCCGGGCCGCGCGAGCCAAGTCCTTTCGCCTCGCCCGCAACGTCGATATCTCTTCCGCCTTCGACGCGGCGATTCGGTCCAAGATGCCGTCAGCCATCCGCCCAGTTGCGATTCGGTTTATTTTCGGTTACGTTCATTTCGGGCGTCGTTCGGACGGAGGAGCGGCCCCGGCGCGGCCTCCCCAAAGTCCCCCTCACCTTCACTCGAGTGGAAAGTCATGGCACTCACGAAGCGGCAAAAGGAAATCCTGGACTACCTGCGCGACTTCATCGCCCGCAGCGGCTTCGCGCCGAGCTTCCACGAAATCCGCGAGGAATTCGGCTACACGTCGCTGGCCACGGTCCACGAGCACCTCTCCAACCTCGAGCGCAAGGGATACATTCGTAGAAGATACAGGGAGAGCCGGTCGGTGGAGTTCCCGCTGGACGACCGCGATCCGGCGATCCCGCTGCCGCTCTTGGGGACGGTGGCCGCGGGCGAGCCCATCGAAGCCGTCCAGACCCAGGAGACCCTGCCCGTGCCGCCGGGGATGATCCGCGGCCAGCGCAACCACTACGTCCTGCGCGTCTCCGGCGAGTCCATGATCGACGAGCAGATCCGCGACGGCGACTACATCGTGGTCAAGGCGTGCAAGACGGCGCCGAACGGCAAGGTCGTCGTCGCGCTGGTCGGCGGCGACTCGGCCACGGTCAAGAGGCTCTATCGCGAACCGGGCGGCCGAGTGCGGCTCCAGCCTGCCAATCCCCGCATGAAGCCGATCTTCGAGCCGGCTGCCAACGTGAGGATCCAGGGACTGGTCGTGGGGCTGATCAGGACGTACTGAAAATGCGAAGCGGAACTTTTGCGGCTCGTCCGGAGTATAAGTATGACGAGGAACGAGCACGCACGACCGGAGGCATAATATGAAGATGATGTTCGCGGTGGGACGGGTGACGCGCGACGCCACTAAAGTGGTGGTGACACGGCAGTCGGCGGGAGCGCAGTCGTCCGCGCCTGCGCCTGACGATTCCCCGGCGGCCAAGCGGCCGGAACCGGGAGACTTTCGCGCCGACAGCGCGTCCCCGGACACGGTTCACTAACGGCTGTCGGCTATCCCGCGGCGGCCGGCGGCGTTTCGCTTGGCCGCACGGCGGATGCGAGGGCGGCCAGCTTGGCTTCGGCAGCTCCGGAGTCGATGGCTTGGCCTGCCCGCTCCGCCCCTTCGCGCAGGCTGTCCACCTCGCCGGCCACAAGAAACGCCGCGGCGGCGTTGACCAGCGCCGCCGAGCGGGGGGCGCCGCGTTCCGACCCGTCCAGCACCGCCCGCACGATGACCGCGTTCCGGCTGGGCGGTCCGCCGGCGAGTTCGCATTCCGGCGCCGGGGCCACGCCCATCTCGCTGGGCTCCACGACGTAGCGGGACACCCGTCCCCTGTCCACTTCCGCGACCATGGTCGGTCCGCAGGGGCTCACCTCGTCCATTCCCGGCGCCCCGTGCACCACCAGAGCCCTGCGGCGGCCGAGTTCGGCCAGGCTGCCGGCCACCAGTTCCAAGTGGGCGGGGTCGGCCACGCCCACGACCTGCCGCTGGGCGCCGGCGGGATTGGCCAACGGGCCCAGCAGGTTCATGATCGTGTGGAAGCCCAGCTCGCGCCGAACCTGGACCGCGTGACGCATCGCCGGGTGCAGCCGCGGCGCGAACATGAACGTGATGCCGGTCGCCGACAGAGCCGCCGCCATGCGGGCGGGCGAGATCTCGACGGCCACTCCGAGGGCCTCCAGCACGTCGGCGCTGCCGCACTGCGACGTGAAGGAGCGGTTGCCGTGCTTGGCCACCCTTACGCCGCCCGCCGCCGCGACCAGCGCCGCCGCCGTGGACACGTTGAACGTCGAGACCCGCCCGCCGCCCGTGCCGCAGGTGTCCACCAGCTCGCCGGGTCGGCGAGCTGGCACGCGCACCATGACTTCGGCGAGCGCCTCCACCCCGCCGACCACCTCCGCCGCGACCGTCCCCTTCGCCTGCAGGGCGGCCAGCAGCGCCGCGATGCGCACCGGCGAGGCCTCGCCCGCCATCATGCACCGGAAGGCGGCCCTGGCCTCGGCGGCGGACAGATCCTGCCCGGAGGCCGCCTTCGCAATCAGGCCGCCGAGTTCGGAAGACGCTGCGGACATGCTGGACGTGGCCCTGGAGTGGGAAGCGGGATGCGCTCCGGCGGGAGGGTCGAATATCCTCTCCGCAGGGTTCCCCGACAAGCTCGGCCCGGCGGAGTCGCCTCCGTTCGCCCGGCGACCGGCGCAAACCGGAAACCCACGCGTTCGTCGGCGACGGGCGCCCCCGTTCGCCCGGCGGGCGGAGATTCGACAGATTAGGACGTTCGCAGACGTTCGCGGGCCGCGCCAAGATCGCCGACCCGGGCCGAGGCCACCAGCCGCCCGAGACCGCGCAGACGAAGCCATGAGCGACCCAGACACGCGCTTCAAGCTGACGGTTCACTACGACGGCTCCGCTCTTCACGGCTGGCAAGTCCAGCCCGGCGGGCCCACGGTTCAAGGAGAGATCGAGCGTGCGGCCAAGCGCTTGGCCGCCGGGCGCCGGGTCGTTCTGGGAGCGGGGCGCACCGACGCGGGCGTGCACGCCTGCGGACAGGTGGCCGTCGTGGACATGCCGCCGTCCTGGAGCGCGGGCGCGCTGGCGAAGTCGCTCAACGCGCTCCT
This sequence comes from Longimicrobiales bacterium, assembly GCA_958295645.1. Lineage (GTDB taxonomy): Bacteria > Gemmatimonadota > Gemmatimonadetes > Longimicrobiales > Gaopeijiaceae. The sequence goes on along the minus strand of OY282361.1, from coordinate 671,298 downwards.
GCCCGGCGCCATCTGGATCGAGCGCGTCGAGGCCGTGCCAGGCGAGTTCCACCCGCGCTACGAGGCGGTGTCGCGCACGTACGCCTATCGCGTCGGAACCGCGCCGCAGGCCGCCTCGCCGTTTCGGCGCCAATGGTGCTGGCCGCTCGACCGGCCGTTCGACCGCGACTTGGCCGCGCTGGCCGCGGAGTCCCTGACCGGAGCTCACGACTTTCGCGCCTTCGCCAAGGCGGGGCAGCCCCACCGCGGCTACCGTTGCCGGGTGGAACAGGCCGGCTGGCGCGAATGGAACGGGATGGGCGCGATCTTCGACATCACGGCCAACCGGTTTCTGCACCGGATGGTGCGATACTTGGTCGGCACGATGGTGGACATCGGCCGGGGCGCCCGGCCGGTCTCCGACATGGCCCGCCTGCTGAACGCCGAACCGGGCCTCCGCACCTCGCGCCCCGCTCCGCCGAGCGGCCTTTTTCTCGCCCGAGTGAACTACGCCGACGACATGCGCAGAGAAGACCAGGGGCCGGCCACTCCCGCCGGCGCCATTGGGAGCCCGGCGTGAAAGACGTACGCCGTCTGCATCGGTCTGCCCAGGGGCAGGCCACTCCCGCCGGCGCCACCGAGAGCCCGGCCCCGAGCACCGCCTCCGAACCCGCCAGGAACGGCCGCGCAACCCGCCTCGCCGCCTTGGCCGCAGCCGCCCTGACGCTCGGAGCCCTCGCAATGGGGCCGTCGCCCGCCGCCGCCCAGTCCTCCTCCATGTCGGCGACTGCCGCCGAGACTCGCACCACCGCAATCGTGCGAGCCGCTCGCAGGGTCGCGCCCGCTGTGGCCACCGTGTCGGCGCTACGCCGCGAACGGGTGCGCCGCCTCAGCTTCTTCGAGGACTACTTCCTGCCGTTTCGCGAGACGCGCGGGCTCGGCTCCGGCTTCGTGGTGGACGCGGACGGGACGGTCCTGACCAACCACCACGTCGTCGAGAACGCCACCCAAGTCCTCGTGACCCTGCCCGACGGCCGAGACTTCCCCGCGCGCCTCGTGGGCTCCGACCCCAGGACCGATGTCGCCGTGCTGGCCTTGGACGGGGCCCGCAGTCTCCCGGTGGCGCCGCTGGGCACCGCCGAGGGGCTGCTGATCGGCGAATGGACGGTCGCCATCGGCAATCCGTTCGGCGGCCTGCTCTCCAACCCCGAGCCTTCGGTGACGGCGGGCGTCGTGAGCGCGGTGGGCCGCCACATCGTCTCCAGCGGCGAGGAGGGCGTCTACCTCGGCATGATCCAGACGGACGCCTCCATCAATCCGGGCAATTCGGGCGGGCCCCTGGTCAACGCGCTGGGCGAGGTGGTCGGCGTCAACACGTCGATCCTGTCGCGCTCCGGCGGCAGCGAGGGGCTCGGATTCGCGATTCCCATCGACCGCGCGCTACGGGTCGCCGGAGACATCGTCCGGCACGGGGCGGTTCGGCGCGCCTGGACCGGGCTGGAGGTGGACGCGGTGGAGGCGGACGAGTTCGGGCGTTCCCGCGGCGTGAGGGTCGCGCGGGTGATTCCGGGCTCGCCGGCCGCGGCCGCGGGAATCCGGGCGGGCTCGCGCTTGGTGCAGGCGGCGGGCCGGCGGATGATCACGCCCCTCGACTTCGCCGCCGGCATGTTGGACATGAGGGCGGGCGACCGGACGCTGCTCGTCCTCGAGGGGCCGGACTCCGTCTGGATCCGCGCGGCGGACGTGCCTTCGTCCACGGCGGCCAGGATCGAGATCGTGCGCGACTTGGAAGTGGTGACGGTGACCGACGCCATACGGGCGGAAAGACGCTTGGGATCGCTCTCCGGGGCGCTGGTCGTGAAGATCTCGGAGGCGCTGTCGCGGGTGACGGGGCTGTCGCCGGGGGACGTGATCCTGGCCGTCAACAACCAGCGGCTCCGCACGGCGGACGAGGCGGCCCGGCACCTCCGCCGAACGCAGCAGCGGGGACGCCCCTTCGTGCTGGTGTTCGAACGAGGAGGCCGCACGATCCGAACGGGACAACTCGAGTGGACGTAGACGCCACGTCGCCGGAGAAGAGGGCGGCCGGCCCGGCGGCGGACCACCGCTACCGGCATCCGCTGGCCGCCCGCTACGCCTCCCGCGAAATGGAGCGCATCTTCGCGCCTTCGTTTCGCTTCGGCACCTGGAGGCGGCTGTGGCTCGCTCTGGCCGAGGCCCAGCGGGAGGCCGGGCTGAACATTCCCGCCTCCGCCCTCGCCGAGATGCGGGCGGCCCTGGACGACATCGATCTCGCCGCCGCCGCGAAGTACGAGCAGCGCTTTCGGCACGACGTCATGGCCCACGTGCACGTCTTCGGCGAGGCCGCCCCCTCCGCCCGGCCCTTCCTCCACTTGGGCGCCACCAGCGCCTTCGTCGCCGACAACACCGACATCGTCCAGCACCGCGCCGCCATGGCCCTGGTTCGCGACCGCACCGCGGCCGCCGTCGAGGCCCTCGCCCGCGTCGCCGAGGAACACCGCGCCACCGCGACCCTCGCGTACACGCACTTTCAGCCCGCCCAGCCCACGACCGTCGGCAAGCGCGCCTCGCTCTGGATGCAGGACCTCCTGTTGGACCTGGAGGACATCGGCCACAGAATGCGGTCGCTGCGGCTGCGGGGACTGCGCGGCACCACCGGGACCCAGGCCTCCTTCCTCCAGCTCTGCGGCGGCGACCACGGCAAGGTCGCGCAACTGGAGGCCGCCGTCTGCCGCCGGCTCGGCTTCGACTCCGCATATCCGGTGTCGGGCCAGACCTACCCGCGAAAGGTGGACTACGCGATGCTGTCCTGCTTGGCGGGCGTGGCCGCCTCCACCTCCAAGATGGCCCACGACATCCGCCTGCTGGCCCACCTGCGCGAGGTGGAGGAGCCCTTCGAGACGGAACAAGTGGGATCCTCGGCGATGCCCTACAAGCGCAACCCCATGCGCTCGGAGCGGATCTGCGCCCTCGCGCGCCACGTGGCCGTCCTGGCCGCCGACCCCGCCCACACGGCCGCGACCCAGTGGCTGGAGCGCACGCTCGACGACTCCGCCAACAAGCGCTTGGCGGTGCCCGACGCCTACATGGCCACGGACGCGGTCCTACTGCTGGCGGCGAACGTTGCCGGCGGGCTCCGGATCAATACGCGCGTCGTCGCCTCGAACTTGGCCGCCCATCTCCCGTTCATGGCTCTGGAGTCCGTGCTCATGGAGGCGTCGGCCTTGGGCGGCGACCGCCAGGACCTGCACGAGCGCATTCGGGTCCACGCCTTGGAGGCGGCCCGCCGGGCGACCGAAGGCGAAGACCCCGGCCTGGTGGAGCGCATCGCGGCGGACGAAGCCTTGGGGACGAGCGCGGAGGAGATGCGGCGGCTGGCGGAGCCCGGGCGGCTCGTCGGGCGGGCGCCGGAGCAGGTGGACGAGTTCCTGGCCGAGCACGTGCGCCCTGCCCTCCTGCGCGCTCGGGAGGCCCGCGCCGAAGAGCAGGCGGCCTCCGCGCTCTGGCCCAGCGGGGCGACGCAGGACCGCGGCGGCGGCGATCCTGGCGAAGACGTGCGCGTCTGAGACCGAAGCGCCTCGAGCCCGGAATGCCTCTCCTCCAGAGCGATCTGCCGCTTCCGTTGCTGCACCGGGGGAAGGTGCGCGACGTCTACCGCGCCTCCGGAGACCGGCTGCTGCTGGTCGCCACCGACCGCGTGAGCGCCTTCGACGTCGTCATGGCGGAGGGCGTCCCGGACAAGGGCCGCGTCCTGACCCAGATCACCGCCTGGTGGCTGGCCACGCACTTGTCCGGCACGCCGCACCATCTCCTCTCCACGCGCACGGAGGACATCTGCCGGGCCGTCCCCGCCCTGGCCCGGTGCACGGACCAGTGGGAGGGGCGGACGAGCTTGGTCCGCCGCACCCGTCCCGCGCCGGTCGAATGCGTCGTGCGCGGCCACTTGGCCGGTTCGGCCTGGCAGGAGTACCGCGAGTCGGGGACACTGGCGGGCGAACCCCTCCCGGCGGGCTTGGTCGAGAGCGCCGCCCTCGATCCCCCGGTGTTCTCGCCGGCCACCAAGGCGCAGGAGGGGCACGACGAGAACATCACGTTCGGACGCGCCGCGGCCTTGCTCGGCGCCGACCTGGCCGCGGAAGTGCGCCGCCGCTCGCTCGCCCTCTTCGCCCGCGCCCACGCCGCGGCCGACGAACGCGGCATCCTCCTCGCCGACACCAAGTTCGAGTTCGGGAGCGCCTCCGGCGGCGCCGTCCTCCTGATCGACGAAGCGCTCACCCCGGACTCCTCCCGCTTCTGGCCCGCCCGAAGCTACGCCCCAGGACGCGGACAGTCCTCCCTGGACAAGCAGCCGATCCGCGACTATCTCGACGCCGTCCCGGGATGGAACCGCCGCGCCCCTCCGCCCCCGCTCCCTCCCGCCGTGACCGAAGCCGCCTCCGCACGCTACCGCGAGCTCTTTCGCCAACTCACGGGGTCGCACCTGCGCGACTTCGAGCCGCCGGAGCTGGCAGCGTGACCCGGAGAGTTCCCATGGCGTGCGAGGGTCTCCCGTTCGTGCTGGCGGCGATGGCGGCGACGGTCGGCGGCATCGCCTGGGCCGGCGCCGGCGGATGGGGCGCCAGGCTGGCCGTACCCTGCGCGACGGGGGCGGCGGCGGTCTTCATGGCGTACTTTTTCCGCGATCCCGAGAGGCGGATTCCCGAAGACGCGGAGGTGGTGGTCTCGCCCGCGGACGGCAAGGTCACGAGCGTGGACCATTCGGTGCGCACAACGTTCATGGACGGCCCCGCGACCCGCATCACGATCTTCCTCGGCCTTCTGGACGTGCACGTGCAGCGAGCGCCGCTGGCCGCGCAGGTGACCTCGTACGAGTACAAGGGAGGACGACACTTGGCCGCATGGCGCGAGGACGCCGGCAGTCGCAACGAACGGGCCTCCCTGGGCATGGCGACCCCGTCCGGGCCAGTCGTCGTGCGGCAAGTCGCCGGCCTGGCGGCCCGCCGGATCGTCACCTACCCCCGCGAGGGCGCAGAACTCGCCAAGGGCGAACGCATCGGGCTGATCCGCTTCGGCTCGCGCGTGGACCTGCTGGTGCCGCCGGAATGGCAGGTCGGCGTCCGGCCCGGCGATCGTTTGAAGGGAGGAGAGACCCCGGTCGCGCAAGTCCGGCCCCCTGCGGCGAAGCCAGACCCCACGTCCAGCGGCGCAGGGCCGGACAACCAGCCCGGAGCGCTCCCGCCGGAGTCGGCCCCGTGACGCCTCCCCCACGCTCGAACGGCCACCTCGGCAACGAGGCTCGCCGCGACGGCCCCCGGCTGGGCCTCTCTCAAGCACCGGGCCCGGCGCGCCGCACCCTCCGAAGAGGCGTCGTCATCCTCCCCTCGGCGTTCACGCTCGGCAACCTCTTCTTCGGCCTCTACGCGCTGGTCGCAGCGATCCGGGGCGACTTCGCGCTGGCGGCCTGGTTCGTCGTGGTCGCCGCGACGCTCGACATGCTCGACGGAAGAGTCGCGAGGTTCACGCGAACCGGCTCGGCTTTCGGCGCGCAACTCGATTCGCTCACCGACGCGGTCTCCTTCGGCGTCGCGCCCGCGGTGGTGATGATCCAGCTGCACTTCAGCGAATCGGACTGGGGCTGGGTGATCGGCTTCGTCTATCTGGCGGCGGTGATCGGACGCTTGGCCCGCTTCACGGTCGAGCAGGGCGGCGAGGCCAAGCGGCAGTATCACGGGCTGCCGTCGCCGACGGCGGCCATCGTCCTTTGCACCCACTATCCGTTCACGCAGACCGCCTTCTTCCAAGAGCAGCTCGGGACCCTGCCCTGGCCCGAAATCGTAGCCATCACGATGGTGCTGCTCTCGGTGCTGATGCTGAGCCACGTTCCGTACGCGATGGTGCCCCGCTTCGATCTGCGCACCGGCAGAGGACGCGCAACCGCGGGACTCGTGGCGGCCGGCGCGTTGCTGGCGTTGGCCGTGCCGCGACACGTGTTCTATCCGGCCGCCGTGGCGTACACTTCTTGGGGACTCCTGCGCTCGGTCTTCATGGGACTCTTGGAGCGCCTGCCGGAACGCGACCCTCTGATGGACGATCCAGGCGATTCCCTCGACGAGCCCCGAGAAGTCGACTACGGAGACCTGTCGCCGGGCCGGCGCAAGACCTCTCGCGGGCCAAGCCACGACCCATAGGAAACGCAGACGTTGAACCGATTCAGAATGGAGATCGTCATCGCCCCCAGACCGGGACTGCTCGACCCGCAGGGCAAGGCGATCCAGCACGCTCTCGCGGCGCTCGGCTACGATTCGGTCGAGGAGGTCCGCTCCGGCAAGGCGATTTTCCTGGACGTGCGCGCTCCGTCCGAGGAAGCCGCGCAGGACCAGGCGCGCGACATGTGCCGCAAGCTTCTCGCCAACCCCGTCACCGAGGACTTCGAGATACGCGCCTGCGGCCCCGAAGAGGCGCCGTGAACGCCGAGCCACCGCGTTTCACGACAAGCGACGGGCCGGACGAACGCACGGGGGAAACGCCGTGAACGCCGTCGTCGTCACCTTTCCGGGCTCGAACTGCGACCAGGACTGCCTGCGGTCCGTGGAGATGGCCGGCGGCTCGGCTCGCCTCCTGTGGCACCGCGAGACCTCCCTGGGAGACGCGGACGTCGTGATCGTCCCCGGCGGCTTCGCGCACGGCGACTATCTGCGTCCCGGCGCCATCGCCCGCTTCAGCCCCGTCATGGAGGCCGTGGTGGCCTTCGCTCGCGAAGGGGGACTGGTCGCCGGCATCTGCAACGGCTTCCAGATCCTGTGCGAGGCCGGCCTTCTGCCCGGCGCGCTGCTCCCCAACCGCTCGCTCCGCTTCCAGTCCCACGACTGCCACCTCCTGGTCGAGAGGACCGACACGCCCTTCACGTCGGCCTACGCGGACATGGCCCCCCGGGTTCTCCGAATGCCTCTCTCGCACGCGGACGGCGCCTACTACGCGGATCCGGAGACGCTGGCGGAGATCGAGGCGGCGGGCCAAGTCGTCTTTCGCTACTGCGACGCCTCGGGATCGGCGGGGCCGGAGGCCAATCCCAACGGCTCGCTGAACCAGATCGCGGGCATCGTCAACGACCGCGGCAACGTCCTCGGCATGATGCCCCACCCGGATCGCGCCGTCGAAGCCGTCCTCGGTTCGGCGGACGGGCTCCCGTTCTTCGCCTCGCTGGCCAAGGCGCAACGCGCGGGCAGGCCGAACGGCAGGGGCGCGGCGGTCCCAGGCGGGCTGTCGGAGGCGCCCCGAGCGCCTCGCGGACTGGACGCGCGAGCGGACCGCTCGGCCACGGCGCCTCCGCCACCCCCTGACCCCGACCGCCCCGCGCCCCAGCCGCGCCCCGGCGATCCCGCCGTCACTCCCGAGGTCGCCGCCGAGCACGGCCTCTCGGCCGAAGAGTTCGACCGAATCCTGGGCATCTTGGGCCGAACCCCGACCTTCACCGAACTCGGCGTCTTCTCGGCCATGTGGTCCGAGCACTGCGGCTACAAGAACTCGAAGCGCCTGCTCCGGCTGCTTCCCACAAGTGCGCCCTGGGTCATTCAGGGCCCGGGCGAGAACGCCGGCGTGGTGGACGTGGGCGGCGGATTCGCGCTGGCCTTCAAGATCGAGTCCCACAACCACCCGTCCGCGGTGGAGCCGTACCAGGGCGCCGCAACCGGCGTCGGCGGCATCCTGCGAGACATCTTCACGATGGGCGCCCGGCCGGTCGCCACGCTCAACTCGCTGCGCTTCGGCGATCTCGACTCCGCCCGCACGCGCTACCTGTTCGCGGGCGTGGTCAAGGGAATCGGCGACTACGGCAACTGCGTGGGCATTCCCTGCATCGGCGGCGAAGTCCAGTTCGACAGCGGATACGCCGACAATCCCCTGGTCAACGCGATGTGCCTGGGCCTGATGAAGCGCGACGACCTGATGCGCGGCGCCGCCGAGGGCGTGGGCAACACGCTGATGGCGGTCGGCGCGCGGACCGGCAGGGACGGCATCCACGGAGCCACGTTCGCCTCCGACGAGCTCTCGGCCGACCAGGAGGAGTCGAGCCGCCCGCAGGTGCAGGTGGGCGATCCCTTCACGGAAAAGCTCCTTCTGGAGGCGTCGTTGGAGCTGGTGGCGGGCGGCCACATCGTGGGCATTCAGGACATGGGCGCCGCGGGGCTCACGTCCTGCGGGGCGGAAATGGCGGGCCGTGCCGGCAACGGCGTGGAGATCGACGTGTCGGCGGCGCCGGTTCGCGAGCCGGGCATGACCCCGTACGAAATCCTGCTGTCGGAATCGCAGGAGCGGATGCTGGTGGTGGCGCGCGCCGGAGCCGAAGGGCGCGTCCGGGCCGTTCTGGAGAAGTGGGAGCTCGAGGCCGCGGTCGTCGGCCGGGTCACCGACACGGGGGCCTTTCGCGTCCTGGAAGACGGCCTGGTCGTGGCCGACGTCCCCGCCCTGCATCTCACGGAGGGATGTCCGGCGTACGAGCGCGAAGGCGCGGAATCCCCGGAGGCCCGCTCGCGCCGCACCGCGGACCTGGCAGGCCGCGCGACGCCCCCCTCCGGCATCGAAGAGGCCTTCTGGGCCGTCCTTGGCTCGCCCAACGTGGCTTCGAAGCGCTGGGTCTACGAGCAGTACGACACGACCGTCCGGGCAGCCACGGCCGAGCGCCCGGGGGGAGACGCGGGCGTCGTGCGCATCCCGGGCACACATCGCGGCATCGCCGCCACCGTGGACTGCAACGGGCGCTTCACCTTCCTGAATCCTCGCTCGGGAGCGATGGGGGCGGTGGCAGAGGCGGCCCGCAACTTGGTGTGCGCCGGCGCGCTCCCTCTCGCCGTCACCAACAACCTCAACTTCGGCAACCCGCTCAAGCCCGGGGTCTACTGGCAGTTCCGGGAGGCCGTTCTGGGCCTGCGGGACGCCTGCGCGTTCTTCGAGACGCCCGTCACCGGGGGCAACGTGTCCTTCTACAACGAGACGGACGGGCGGCCCGTGCATCCCACGCCGGTGGTGGGCATGGTGGGACTCGTCGAGGACTTGGAGGCCGTCCTGCGCCACTTCTTCCAAAGCGAGGGGGACGCGATCCTGCTGCTCGGCGCCAACAAGGGCGAACTCGGCGGCTCCGAGTATCTCTACCGCCTGCACGGCCTGGTGGCGGGCGAACCTCCCGCCGTCGATCTCGCCGCCGAGCGGGCGTTGCAGAGGGCCGTGCTGGCCGCCAACCAGCGCCGTCTGCTCAAGTCCGCGCACGACGTCTCGGCGGGCGGACTGGCCGCGACGCTCGCCGAGTGCTGTCTGCGCCCAGGAGCCCCCGCGAGGAGCCTGGGCGCCTCCGTGCGGCTGCGGCAGCCCTCGATCGCCTGCGCCGCCTTGTTGTTCGGCGAAGACCAGGGGCGCGTCGTGGTCAGCTGCGCGCCCCAAGACGTGGAAGAGGTGCAGCGGACGGCCGAGGTCCACGGCGTCCCCGCAGCCAGAGTCGGGATCGTCGCCGGGCCGACGGAGCCGCTCCGAATCGAGACGGCGTCTTCCTCGCTCTGCTTGCCCCTGGAGCGCGTCGCGGGCGAGTATTTCGGCGCGATTCCCCGCGTCATGAACCAAAGCGAAGCGAAGGCATGACCTCTGTGCGCCGCACCTGCGACGTTCCGGTCCGCGAACTGGACGACCGGCCGCGCGAGGAATGCGGCATCGTCGGCATCAGCGGCATCGACGGCGCCGCCGAACTCATCTTCCTCGGCCTCTATGCGCTTCAGCACCGTGGCCAGGAAGCCGCGGGCATCTGCGCCGTGCACGACGGCTGCGCGAGTCTCCACAAGGACCTCGGCCTCGTCTCGGACGTCTTCGGCGCGAAGCGCATTTCCTCCCTCGAGGGCCGCACCGCTCTTGGACACGTGCGGTATTCGACCGCGGGAGACGGACAGCGGGCGAACGCGCAGCCGATCGTGGTCCGCTACGCCGAGGGAGACTTGGCGATCGCTCACAACGGCAATCTCACGAACGCGCAGACGCTGAAGAAGCAGTTGGTCGCCGAGGGCGCCATCTTTCAGAGTTCGTCGGATTCCGAGGTGATCGTTCACCTGATCGCCCGTTCCCGGCACACGTCTGTCGAAGCCCAGATCCGCGACGCGCTGAGCTTCTTGGAAGGCGCCTACTCGCTGGTCGTCACGGTGGGCGACGCCATGTTCGCGGTGCGCGATCCGAGAGGCTTCCGCCCCCTCGTGCTGGGCAAGCTCGGGCAAGGACACGTGCTCGCGAGCGAGACCTGCGCCTTGGACATCGTGGGCGCCGAGTTCGTTCGCGACGTGAAGGCGGGCGAGCTGCTGCGAGTCGAGGGCGGCAAGGCGGCCAGCCTGCCCGGCCTGCATCCGACGACCCCGGCTCCGTGCATCTTCGAGCTGGTCTACTTCGCGCGGCCGGATTCGCGCATCTGGGGCATGGGCGTGGACCGGGCCAGGCGGGCGTTCGGCCGCCAGCTCGCTCGCGAGCACCCGGTCGATGCGGATTGCGTGATCAGCGTCCCCGACAGCGCCAACTCCGCCGGGCTCGGTTTCAGCGAGCAAAGCAAGATCCCGTACGAACTCGGTCTGCTGCGCAATCACTACGTAGGGCGCACCTTCATCCGCGCCTCCCAGGCCGACCGCGACTTCGGCGCCCGCATCAAGTACAACCCGGTTCGCGAGGTGCTGGCCGGACAACGCGTGGTGGTCGTGGACGACTCGCTGGTGCGCGGCACGACTTCGCGCAGCCTGGTCAAGTTCATCCAGAACGCAGGCGCCCGAGAGGTCCATTTGCGCATCGCCAGCCCCCCCGTGCGATTCCCTTGCTTCTACGGGATCGACATGCCCTCGCGCGAAGAACTCATAGGCTCGCGCCTGTCCGTCGCCGGTACGGCCGCCGAACTGGGCGTCGATTCTCTCGGCTACCTGTCGCTCGACGGCATGACCCAGTCCGTCGCCGATGGCGCGCCTTTCTGCGACGCCTGCTTCTCCGGCGCTTATCCCGCGCCTCTCTTGGACCGAGACGCAACAGGCGACTCCAGGCGCACGTAAAAACTCGCCCCCGTCCGGCGCGAACCGGACGGGGGCGAGCCTTGCTGCTCCGGCCTTCGGCAGGCCCTCGCGACTACGAGGACCTGCCGGCGGCCGTCATGCTACTAATTCGCGATGCTGAAGTCGAGACTCCGCGTCCGCGCGTTTTTGCCCATCAATATCTGCCCGCCGGTGGTCTCGATCATGGCCGGAGTCGCGGTCTCGCCCTGCGGAACATCCACCGTGATCCGGTAGATCCCCTCCCTCAAGCCAGTCATCGACCATTCTCCGTCCTCGTCGGTCTGCACCGACTCGTCCGGCAAGCCACTTCTGACGAACTCGGTGCAGCCGCTGCTCCACGTCTCGCACAGGAACGCATCCACCGTGACGCCTTCGAAGTCCGTCGTAACCGGCGGCGTCTCGGTGTTGTCGACGCGCTCGACATGGCCTTCCATGCGGCCGTCCGTGAACACCACCACGAAGTCGTAGCTCTCCGCGCGTTCGCTGTCGATGCCGTAGGCGAAGTAGTTCCACACAGGCAACACGTCGTGCCGTTCGGCCACCGTGTCCTCCGCCGTAGTCGTTATCGAAGCCGACTTCGCCGCCGTTGTCGTGCTGCAAGTATTCTGCTTCGCCGTCGCCGCGCAGAGAACGTAGTTGGACCCAGTCGGGCCGTGGACTTGGTACGTTCCCTCGGCCACGTCCTCGAAATCGTACTCGCCGTCCGCGTTCGTGGTCGTCGTCGCAACAATCGTCCGAGTCCCCCGTACCAGCCTCAACAGGATTCCCTCCTCCGTCTCCCCGTCGTCGACGACATCGTTGCCCGCCCCGCCGCCGTCGCGGTCGTTCACCACCGTGCCCTGAATCATCGTCTTCTGGTGAATGGCGTAAGCCGTCAACGTGTCGGCGAGGCTTTGGCCTAGGTTGTGTTCCGCGGCGTCCGCGCCTCCCAGGATGGTCACTGTGTCTGGAGAGCGAGTGCCGAATCCCCATAGCCCCTTCGTGTCGGGCGAGAGCGTCACCACGTACGTGCCGTCCACGAGATTCTCGAAACCAGCCTCGCCGTCGTCGTTCGTCGTTTCGTCGGTCGGAGAAGTGGCGCCCACGCCTTCGATCCTCACGGCCTTGATCTTAACCCCGGTGGCGACCACGCTGTCGCCGGACGGATAGGTCCTCGAATGGGCCCTCAGATTGATCTCCCCACTCTGGAACTTGTACCCGAACGTGGAGCAGTCGTCGCTGTACGCCGGCCCGTCCGTCACCGTCTGCGGACAGAACATGACGACCGGCACGAGCCCGCCGTCGGAGCCGAAGGACCCCTTGGTTTCCGTGCCCTCGGTCGTCAAGTCGAACACGTTCAGCCGGTCCGGGGTGACGCCCTTCAAGTTGTTCTCGAACTCAGCCTCCACGATGAGGTTGATGTCCGAATCCAGCTTTGTCCACGTGGCCAAGCCCGTTCCATAGGCCGGCTTCTTGGGCATGTTCGTTTCTCCGCCGTCTCCGTCATCGAGAGGCACCGGGTAGCCGGTGCGGCTGTCCCGCATGGACAGTTGAAGCGTGGCGTCCGCCCTCGCGGCACCAAGATCATCGTCCGTGGGCCGGACGTCGCCGGGGGCGACGTTGGTGAAGCCCGCGATGTTGTCGCGCTCGTGGTGGACGCCGACCGTCAGCGTCTGGGTGGTGAACGTCACCGCCATCGTGCCCACGTCCATCTTCGTCGCCGGAACCGACAGCCCGTCGTGCGTGTACGTCAGGAACGGCGTCTCGGTCGTCGTACTCACCTTGTCCAGAGCCTTGGTCCTCAGGCCGCCGTCCTTGCCCTTCGTCGCCGTCAGCTTGAAGCTCTCGCCCTTCGTCACCGAGTTGGGCTGGCTCTCCGCCGAAACCTCCGGCGGGCCCGCCAGCCGGATGTGGCGGGTGTCGCCCGGCTTCATGCCGTCGTACGTCATCTTCACCATGCCGTCCGTCGCTCCCGACGGCAGCGTGTCTATCGCCGGCGCCAGAGTGTCGGCGTCCATGGCGTCGTGCCACACGTACGCCGTCCAGCCCGGCATCGCGTCGCCGCCGCTCTCTCCGTCGTTGCTCAAGTTCTCAACCGCGAACTCCAGCACCGCACGCGTGCTCAACACCCGGAACGGAGCCGCCAGCGTCACCTCGTGCGTCGTCGGCTGGTACTCCACCGGCATCGTCCCGTCGCTGATCAGCTCCGTGCCGTTCACCGCCGTCGCACGGGCGTACACCAACCCGCCGCCCGGACCCGTGTCCTTGGTGCGCTCGAACGTGAACGTCACGTTGCCCTCCTCGTCCGTCAGCTTCGAGCCCAGCGCGCCGGTGCCGCCGGCCGTCGCCGCGCCCGATGTCGCGTGCAGGTTCACCCGCACGCCCACCGCAGGATCGCCATTCTGCTCCTCGGCCCCGTACATCGCCTTCATCTTCACCGTCTGCATCGTGATGTCGAACGGGAAGTTCACCGTCTGCATACCCGGCGACGTCACCTCCATCAAGTAGCCGTCCGGGGCGCCGCCGTAGCCCACCCACGAAGGCAGATCCGCCGCGTCCTCATGGTCATGGAGCACCGTCAAGCGGTAGCTCCCCGCAGTCAACTCATCGAACGTGTACATCCCCTGCGCGTTCGTCCGCGTCGTGTCCGAGTCGATCACCGTGGGACCCACCAGCACCACCGGCACGCCGGCCACCTCCAGCAACGCCTCGCCCAGGTCAAGCTCGTTGTTCTTCTGTATCTCGTCCACGAACAAGCGGCCCGAGAAGCCCGCCGCCCGCAACGCCGTCCCCGGGAAGTCCACGCTCGCCGTGCCGCCCACGGCCACCGTCGCGTTGAGCGTCGTCGCGGCGAACTGGTACAAGCCCGCGTCGAACTCCGAAATCTCCACCGTGTACGAACCCGCCTGCAGACCCGTGAACGCGTACGATCCCGTTGCGTCCGTCGTGTCCTCCGCCTCCGAAACCCCCGACAGTTTCACCACTACATCCTCGATTCCCATCTCCCCCACCATCACCTTGCCGCTAATGCCCGCCGTCCGGATGTGCGAACCCGTGAAGTTCACGTTCTCCGAGGCGCCCACGGCCACCGTCGCGCTCTTGCTCGTGTCCGAAAACTCGTACAAGTCCGCGTCGAACTCCGAAATCTCCACCGTGTACGAACCCGCCTGCAGACCCGTGAACGCGTACGACCCCGCTGCGTCCGTCGTGGCCTTCGCCTCCGAAACCCCCGACAGGCTCACCACCACCCCGCCGATTCCTCCGCCCTCCACCGCCACCGTGCCGCTAATGCTCGCCGTCCGGATGTGCGAACCCGTGAAGTTCACGTTCTCCGACTCGCCCACGGCCACCTTCGCGCTGGTCGCCACCACATCGAACTCGTACAGGGTCTCGTCGAACTCCGAAATCTCCAGCACGTACGAACCCGCCTGCAGATCCGTGAACGCGTACGACCCCGTTGCGTCCGTCGTGTCCTCCGCCTCCGAAACCCCCGACAGGCTCACCACCACCCCGGAGATTCCCTCGTCCCCCACCATCACCTTGCCGCTAATGCCCGCCGTCCGGATGTGCGAACCCGTGAAGTTCACGGTCTCCGACTCGCCCACGGCCACCGTCGCGCTCTTGCTCGTGTCCGAAAACTCGTACAAGCCCGCGCCGAACTCCGAAATCTCCACCGTGTACGAACCCGCCTGCAGACCCGTGAACGCGTACGACCCCGCTGCGTTCGTCGTCTCCTTCGCCTCCGAAACCCCCGACAGGCTCACCACCACCCCGCCGAGTAGTTGGCCGTCCACCGCCACCGTGCCGCTAATGCCCGCCGTCCGGATGTGCGAACCCGTGAAGTTCAGATTCGTCGCCGACCCGCCCACGGCCACCGTCGCGTTGAGCGTCACCACGTCGAAATCGTACTGCGAAGCGTCGAACGCAATCTCCACCGTGTACGAACCCGCCCGCAGGTCCGGGAACGCGTACGACCCTGCGTCGTCCGTCGTCGCCGTCGCCTCCGAAGCCCCCGACAGGCTCACCACCACCCCGCCGAGTCCCTCGCCCTCCACCATCACCTTGCCGCTAATGTCCGCCGTCCGGATGTGCGAACCCGTGAAGTCCACGCTCGCCGTACCGCCCGCGGCCACCGTCGCGCTCTTCGCCTGCACGTTGAAGTCGTACGAGTCCGCGTCGAACGCCGAAATCGCCAGCACGTACGAACCCGCAGCCAACGAATCGAACGCGTACGACCCCGTGTTGTCCGTCGTCGCCGTCGCCTCCGAAGTCCCCGACAGGTTCACCGTCACCCCGCCGAGCCCCTCGCCCTCCACCGTCACCATGCCCGTAATGCCCGCCGTCCGCAACGCCGTCCCCATAAAGTTCAGATTCGCCGTCTCGCCCACGCCCACCGTCGCGTTGAGCGTCGCCGCGTCAAACCCGTACTGCGAAGCGTCGAACCCCGAAATCGCCACTGCGTACGTACCCGCCTGCAGGTTCGTGAACGCGTACGACCCCGCGTCGTCCGTCGTCGCCGTCGCCTCCGAAACCCCCGACAGGCTCACCAACACCCCGCCGAGTCCCTCGCCCTCCACCGTCACCGTGCCGAGAACGCGCGCCGTCCGGATGTGCGTCCCATCGAAGTTCACGCTCGCCGACGCGCCCACGCCCACCGTCGCGCTCTGGCTCGTGTTCGAAAACCCGTACGAGCCCGCGTCGAACTCCGAAATCTCCACCGTGTACGTCCCCGCGCGAAGTCCCGTGAACGCGTACGCCCCGTCGGCGCTCGTCGTCGCCGTGGCGCTCGACATCCCCGACAACGTCACCTTCACGTTCGCCTGGCCCGCGCCCTCCACCGTCACCGCGCCCAGAACGCTCGCCGTTCGAATGTACGAGCCCGCGAAGTTCAGCCTCACCACCTGGTCCGCCGTCGCGATCACCGCCGACGCCGACGTCGCATCGAAGCTCGCGTCCGACGGATACCCGCTGATCGTCACCGTGTACGTCCCGCCTTCCACTCCCGCAAAACGGTACGACCCGCCGCCGGCCGTCGTCGCCGACTTCCCGTCGCTCAACGTCACCGTCACGCCGTCCACTCCCTGGCCCTCGATCGACACCTGCCCCTCGATCGCGCCCGTCGGCGGAGGAGGCGTGCCTTCGTCGCACGCCGCCAAGGGCGCCAACAACAACGCCGCAGCCGCCATCAGCTTCTGTCTGCTCATGCTTCTCTCCATTCTCCCTGTTGGATGGAGTTCGTCGCCCGTTTTCCGCCGGACAGTCGCCGACGGGCAGGACAACTGTTGATTCTACATGTCATTGGCAAAATCGGCGCCACGTCGGCGTTTGGAGCTAAATGTTTGCAAACAAAGGACATGGGAATCCCCTCTCCGTGGCCGTGAGCGTCAGAAAACCTTAAATCAGTCGCAATTTCATGCCGAACTCGGGGTCATGATTCTGATCCTTCCCGCAAGTACTGCTCGGCCAAGTCCACCAGATGCCGGGAGCCCAGGAAGAGCGGAGTGCGGTCGTGAAGCCCCTTGGGGACGATGTCGAGGACGTCTCGCGCACCGTCGGAGGCCCGGCCGCCGGCCGCTTCGCAGACCAGCGCCAGCGGGGCCGCCTCGTAGAGGATCCTCAGCTTGCCCGCGGGGGCGCGCTTCTCCAGAGGGTACATGAACAGGCCGCCCACGAGCAGGGTGCGATGGAAGTCGGAGACCAACGAACCAATGTAGCGCGACTTGTAGCCTCCGCCGCTCTCCCCGTTCATGCCGCGGAAGTGGTCCACCAGCCGCTGCTGGCCCGGGGACCAGCGCGGGTAGTAGGCCTCGTTCACCGAATAGATGCGGGCGGGCGGCTCGGGAAGGCGGATGTTCGGATGGCTCAAGAGGAACTCGCCGATGGACGGATCGAGCGTGAAGCCGTGCGCGCCGCCGTCCTTGCCGGTCGTGTAGACGAGCATCGTGGACGAGCCGTAGACGATGTATCCTGCCGCCACTTGCCTGGAGCCCGGCTGCAGGCAGTCTTCCAGCGTGCCGTGGCGGCCGGGCGACACCTTGTGGTGAATCGAGAAGATGGTGCCGATCGAGACGTTGACGCCGATGTTGGAGGAGCCGTCGAGCGGGTCGAAGAGCAGGACGTAGTTGCCGGTCTCGAACTTTCCGGGGATGGGGATGATGTCGTCGCACTCTTCGGAGACCATGCAGCACAGGTGGCCCGCGTGGTCCATGGCCTTGACGATGACTTCCTGGGCGAAGTCGTCCAGCTTCTGCACTTCCTCGCCCTGCACGTTGGTCGCGCCGGTCTTGCCGAGGACGTCGACGAGGCCCGCCTTGTTGACCTCGCGCGAGATGAGCTTCGCCGCCAGCGCGATGTCGTAGAGGAGCGCGGAGAACCGACCCGAGGCGCCCGGGTGCTTCCGCTCCTGGTCGATGATGTGGCGGTCGATGGTCACGACTTTGGCGCGCATGGTTGAAAATAACCAGGGTCAGCGGCGGGTGCGCACTTTGACCGAGCCGTCGGCGCGGGCGGTCACGGAGACGGTGCCGTGCAGGTCGGTGCGGAAGACTTGGGCGCCGATGCGCTCGAGGCGGGCCAGGACGACGGGATCGGGATGGCCGTAGCGGTTGCGCGCGCCGGCCGAGATCAGGGCGTAGGAAGGGCGCACGGCGCGCAGGAAGGGCTCCGACGTGGAGGTGCGGCTGCCGTGGTGGCCCGCCTTGAGGAGTTCGGCTTCGCCCGTGTCCAGAAGGCGTTGCTCGATGCGGGCGTCGGCGTCTCCCATGAGCAGGGCGTCGAAGTCGCCGTAGGACAGGCGCAGGACGACGGACCAGTCGTTGGGCGCGTCGGGGGCGGGGCGGGCTTCGTCGGTCGCGAGATCGGGGCTGAGGACTTGGAAGGACACGCCGTCGATGGTCCAGAGGTCGCCGGCGGCCGCGCGCCGCCAGGGGGTTCCGGCGTCCCGGGCCTCGCGGAGGCCGGCCATGTGGCCCGCCTGTCCGCCTCCGAAGCCCGGACCCAGGACCACCGAGACGGGCATGTTGTCCAGCACGGAGGCGAGGCCGCCGGCGTGGTCTTCGTCGGGATGGGTCAGGATCACGGCCTCGAGCCGCCGGACGCCCCGGGCGCGCAGGTAGGGAACGACGCGGGTGAGGCCGGCGTCGGCGTCGGCGAAGCGGGGACCGGCGTCCACGAGGAGCCAGCGGCCGCCCGGGGTGCGCACGGCTATGGCGTCGCCCTGCCCCACGTCGATCGCCACGATCTCGACTTGGCCCCGGCCGGCCAGAGAGAGGCCCGCTTGGCCCAGCCAGAGCACGGCGCAGGCGCTCAGGGCGGCGGCCCCGACCCGCGCCGCTGGGCGAACCCGCCAGGAGAAGGAGCCGCCCAGCCACGGAAGCGCGGCGCCCGCGGCGAGCAGGGCGGCCTCTTGGGGTGTGACCAGCCAGACCGCGCCGGGGACGGCGCCCAGCGCTCGGGCGGCCTGCGTGACGGCTTGGAGCAGGCCCTCCGCCCCCGCTCCGGCGAAGGCGGTTCCGGGCAGGTGGAGGACGTCCAGCAGGATCGCGAGCAGGATGCCCGGGACGGCGGCGGCGACCAGGGGCGTCAGGAGGATCGACGAAGGGAGCGACAGCAGGGGGATCTGGCCGAAGTGGAAGGCGAGCACGGGGGCGGTGAACAGGGAGGCGCCCAGGCCGGCGGCGACGGGCGGGGCGATCCAGTTGCGGCCTCGGTGGGAAGGCCAGCGGCGGATGATCCACTTGGCGGTCACGAGAATGCCGGCCGTGCCCGCGACGGTGAGCTGGAAGCCCGCCCCGGCGGCGACCAGAGGGGTCAGCAGGACGATCATCAGCATGGAGAAGCCGAGGGCGCCCAGGGCGCGGGCGGGCACGCGGCGGAGCCGGCCCAGGACGAAGGCGGTCGCCATCCAGGCGGCGCGGATGGCCGAGGTGGGGGCGCCGATGAGGAGGACGTAGACCCAGACGCCGACCGCGACCCAGGCCGCGCGGCCCCGGGGCGTGGCGCCGGCCGCGGTGGCCAGGATGCCCAGCAGGCCGGCGATCACGCCCACGTGGAATCCCGATATGGAGAGGAGGTGGGCGCTGCCCGACCGGGCGAAGGCGTCGCGGAGGTCCGGGGGGATTCCGTCGCGCTCGGCCAGCACCAGCGCGGAGGCGACGCCGGCCTGCACCCCCAGCCGCCGCCGAACCGCCTCGGCCGCGCGCCGGCGAACCGCCGTCCTGGCACGGACGTGCAGGGGCACGCGGCCCAGCGCGGACCGCACCGACACGGCACTCAGGTAGAGAGACTCGGAGCCGTCCGGGCGCACCGTCCTGCGCCAGCGGCCCTCGACGGCGACGAAGCGCGCCTCCGGAGGGACGCCCTCGCGCATGTAGACCCTGGCGAGGCCCCCGCACTGGCTGCCGGGGCCGGTCGCGGCGCGGAAGCTGGAGCCGCGCTCGCTCGTCTGGACGAAGTAGCCCGACGCGACCGCCCGCGTTCCGTCGGCGATTTCGGCCGTGCAGCGTTCCTGGGCGCTCCGGGCGGATCCCGCCCAGGCCAGTCCGGCCGCCGCCGCGAGCAGGAGACCCATGGCGCGGGACTTGGGGCCGCGCCATAGCAGAATGGGCAACGCGGCCAACAGGGGGAGGAGGACGATTCCGCTGGAACCGGTGGCCGTGCCGGCTGCCGCTCCCGCGGCGAAGCCCACGGCGATCCAGAGCACCGGGGGCGCCGTCGTCACTCCAAGCGCGGGCCTCCCTCTTCGTCCGAGAGTTCCTGCGAGGCCCGCAGCAGCCGCCGCACCTTCAGATCGGAGGCGATGCCCGCCACCAGCATCACGCCCATGCCCGCCACCGCGCCGCCGAAGGCCACGAAGGTCACCGGGACGCTGTGGAACGTGTAGAGCCCCAAGTCCACCACGACCCGCCGTCCGGCGTTGGCCTTCGCGAAGCCCACGCCGAGCGCGACGACCGCCGCCAGGGCCAGCAGGCGCAGGAGGCGGCTCACGGGTTCGCCCGCGCTCGGCGGCCGGGCCCGGGCCGCTCGACCAAGAACGGCCCCATGGACAGGGCGTCCAGGTCGCCTCGCTCGAAGGCGCGGAGGGCGTCCTGCGGGGTGCAGACGATCGGCTCCTCGTGCATGTTGAACGAGGTGTTGATCAGAGTCGGGATGCCGGTTCGGCGATGGTACGCCTCCAGGATCGCGTGCAGGCCGGCGTTCTCTTCGGCCCAGACGATCTGCGGGCGCGCGGTGCCGTCCACGTGCACTGCGGCGGGCGCTTCCCGCTTCATGAGATCGGTGCACTCGACCGTGATCGTCATGAACCGGGCCGGCAGCTCGACGCGCTCGACGTCCTTGTAGCGGGACGTGTGGCGGCCCCCGAGGGTCGCGGGCGCGAAGGGCATGAACTCGGTGCGACCCAGCCGCTGGTTGAGCCAGTCGTTGACCGACGGATCCGTGGCGGCGCAGAGTATGGAGCGGTTTCCCAGCGCGCGTGGTCCGTATTCCATGGGGCCGCCGAACCTCGCCACGACCTTGCCGTCGGCCAGTAGGCTCGCCACCGCTTCCGCCCAGCGCTTCGGACGCTCGGGCCGAAGTCCGGCCTCGATGAGCGCGGCTTCCATCTGCCGGTCGTCGTAGGAGGGACCGAGAAAGCAGGTCTCCCATTCGCAGGAGGCCGCCAAGCCTGCGTCGAGCAGAAGCGACAGGGTTGCGCCGACTCCGGTGCCGCCGTCGCCCATCGCCGGGTGAATGAAGATGCGGACGTCGGGGTGCAACGCCGCGATGGCTTGGCTGAGCTTCACGTTGGCCGCGACCCCGCCGGAAAACACGATGTTGTGGAGTCCAGTTTCCTTGATCCAGTGCCCGGCCACCTTGCAGACGACGGCCTCCAACGCGTGCTGGTACGCGGCGGCCACGTCTTCGCGCGAATGTCGGCGCGCAAGGGCCCGCGCAAAGGCTTCGTCCATGCCCCGCCGGTATCGCAGGCCCCCGTTTCGAACCGTGAAGCACCGCCTGACCTCCTCGCCAGCCACGGCGGAGGACCCGAAGGCCGCCAGTCCGACGATCTTGCCCTCGTGCCGCGTCGCCGTGAAGCCCAAGGCGCGCGTGACCTGGGCGTACATCAGCCCCATGGAGTGAGGGTACCGGAACGCCTTCAGGCGCCGGATGCCGCTTGGCGTGCAGGCGCTCACGGAGCCCGCCAGGCCGCTGCCGTACCAGTCCAGCGTGACGGCCAGCGCTTCCTCGAATCCGCTCGTGAGATACGCGCCCGCCGCGTGCGCCAAGTGATGCTCGACGCGCCTCGGGCCGCCGCGAATGCCGAGCGCCGCAAGTTCGCGCAGCAGCTCGCGATCGAACTTCCGGTGATTGCGGATGGCCATGGCGCACCACTTGGCGTAGGAGCCCATGTGCCTTGCCGCCGATCCCCAGGGTTCGAACACGTTGCGGGGCGCGTCGCGCAGATAGCCGCCGGCAATGTGCGCGGTCTCGCGCCACCAGGGCCGAAACGGATAGGCTACGCAGTCGATCTCTTCGGGCGCCAAGCCGGCGCTCTCGAGCACATGCCTCGTGGCAAGCTTCGGGAACCCCGCGTGAAGCTTCTTGCGCGAGAACCTTTCCTCGGCGGCGACGTGCCATCCGCCGTCGACGTGCAGGCTCGCCGTCGCGTCGGTGTCCAGCGAGGATATGCCCAGGACTCGCATGGCTTCGCCTCTCTAGGCCGGCGGGCGTCGCCGGGACCAATGAGCATGGAACTCCGCCAGCGTCATGGCCTCGCAGGAGCCGGCCACGATCTCGAACAGCGCCTCCGTCTTCTCGTACTGCCTCTCGATGTCCGACTCGTCGACCGTCCACGGGCTTCCCCCGGGCATGAACTCCGAGGAATGCTGAAAGAACATCAGGTGCGTGGCCTGCCGCCGCAGTCCTTCCTGCACGATCCATCGGAGCATTTTCTCCTCCGTGGAGCGGGGATAGATCCAGACGCGGGCCCGGTACAGGCGGTTCAAGATGCGTTTCGGCAGGTCGCGGGCGCTCTGCCCGCTTGGCCTGGGCGTGTCAATCCATCCCGGCCAGCGATTCCTGATCGTCACCGGAACCTCGAGCAGCGAAGAGCCGCCGGCGGGGTTGCAGAGGTCGTCCGGATCGATCCAGTAGGGCTCCTCCGGGCATCGCGAGAAGTCCGGACCGCCGGGCACGAAAACAGGAGACTGGCCTTGGTGCGGGCGACGGGTTGCCAGGGCCAGCGCCTCCCAGTTCACGTGCGGGGTGACGGAGGAATCGACCAAGTAGCCCAGCTCGGCGAGGATCGCCGCATAGCGCTCGTCGAACCCGAACCGGCCGGCCCTATGGCTCAGCATAGGGGTCTCGAAGGTCTGTTCCAGCAGCTCCGACTGATAGACGATCTTCTGCCGCATGACCTCGCTGGGGTAGGCGGTCAGAACGGGTTGGATTTCGTGGTCGCGAGCCGTGAGAGGCACGATCGGCGGCGAGTTCCAGGCGTGCAGGTGCATGCCGATCTCGGCCTTGCGCCGGGCAAGGACGTCTCGCCCGAACTCCTGAAACGCCGGCGAGGTCGCCATCGTGTGGTCCACGAGATAGGTGGGCCGAAGCCGGTAGCGCTCGCACAACTCCTGAAAGCGGGGCAGCCAGGCGGCGTTCCGGTCCGTCGGGTTCTTGGGCTTGGCCCACTCGTTGTCGCCCTCCGTGTCGATCGTGACGACGAAGGGCACGCGCAGGCCGGCGGCCTCTCGGTTCGGTGCGCCTGCCACGGCCCCTTAGGCGGCCTGCGCCGAGCGGGCCAGGCGCTCGGCGACGAAGGTGGCGCCGGTGGTGCTGGCCAGCCGGACCGAGAGGTAGCGGCCGACGTCCTCCTCGGAGCCGGGGAGGACGGCCGCCTTGAAGCGGCGCGTGCGTCCCAGCACGGTGCCACCGCGCCGGCCGACGCGCTCGATCAACAGCTCCTCGGTGCGCCCCACTTCGCTGCGGTTGACTTCGGACTGAATCCGCCGGGTGAGGACGATGAGCCGTTCGAGGCGGTCTTGGGCGACGGCCGGAGGAACGAACTGGGCGGGTGGCAGTCGCGTGGCGGGAGTGCCGTCGCGAGGGCTGTACCGGTAGGTGAAGACGTCGTCGAAGCGAACCTGCCGAAGGAGGGCGAGCGTCTCCTCGAATTCCTCCTCGGTCTCGCCCGGGAAGGCCGCGATGACGTCCGTGGACAGCGCGATGCCGGGCACGGCGGCCCGTACCATCTCCACCTTCTCCAGGAACGAGTCCACCGTGTAGCGCCGGAGCATGCGCTTGAGCGTGCGGTCGCTGCCCGACTGGACGGGCAGATGGAGCTGTTCGCAGACGGCATCCTCCGAGGCGATGGCGTCCACCAGCTCCTCCGAGACGTCGTTGGGATGGGGCGAGGTGAATCGCAGGCGGCGGATGCCCGGCACCCGGGCGGCCTCGCGCAGCAGGCGGGCGAACGTCCAGCCGTCGTGCGCGTAGGAGTTGACGGTCTGGCCCAGAAAGGTGGCCTCCGTGACGCCTTGGGCGGCCAGCTGGCGGACTTCGGCCAGCACGTCGGCGGGATCGCGGTTCTTCTCCGGGCCGCGAACGTAGGGCACGATGCAGAAGGTGCAGCGGTGGTCGCATCCGCGTTGGATGGGGATCCAGGCCGAGACCGAGGAACGCCGGCGCTGCTCCAGGCCGCGGTAGTTCTCCTCGCGGGACAGGTCGACCACGGACAAGCGGCGCGGGCGGCCGCTGGGTGCGCGGAGGCGGCGAAGGAGGCCGTCGAGGCCGCGATAGCCGTCCGGGCCCAGAACGAGGTCGACGTGGGGCGCCTTGTCCAGCAGGTCGTCGCCCATTCGTTGGGCCATGCATCCGGTCACGCCCAGGACCACCCCGGGGCGCTCGCGCTTGACGGCGGCGAGCTGGCCTACGCGCCCCAGCACGCGCTGCTCGGCGTGTTCGCGAATCGCGCAGGTGTTGACCAGGATCACGTCCGCGGCCTCCGGCGAGGCGGCGATTTCGTAGCCGCTCGCCTCGAGGACGCCTTCCATGAGCTCGCCGTCGGCGACGTTCATCTGGCATCCGTAGGTCTCGACGTACGCCCGGCCCCGGGAGGCGGGGGCGGGAGCGGGAGCGCTCGGGCCGGAGGACGCGGGGGCGGGGGCCGCCGAGCCCAGGTCGGAAGACGAGGAGAGGCGGGCCGCCGGGCTCACGAGGGCGCTCCGGGGAAGGCAGTCGCGTCGACGACGACGGAGGAACCGTCGGGGGTGAGGCGGCCGCGGTGCAGGACGGAGGGATCGGGCGGCTCCGGCGAGGCCACGGCAACGCGCAGGTAGTCGCCGGTGAGCGCGGCGCCTCCCAGTCCCTCCACGACCACTTCCGTCTCGGCGCCGCCACGGCTTCGGGCGTACTCGCGGCCCTTGGCTGCCGCGATCTCTCGGAGTTCGGCGCCGCGTTCGTGCGCGATCCGCTCGGGCACGCGACCGGGAAGGTCTGCCGCGGCCGTGCCGTCGCGCCGCGAATAGGGGAACACGTGGAGATAGGTGAACGGGAGCTCCTCGACCAGGGCGCGGGTTTGCTCGTGGTCGGCGGCGGACTCGCCGGGAAAGCCCGTGATGACGTCCGCGCCCATGCCGACGGGTCCCGTCTCGGCGGCGATGCGGAGCACGCGGCGGCGGTAGCGTTCGCGGGTGTGCCAGCGCCTCATCCGGCGCAGCACGGGGTCCGCCCCGCTCTGCAAAGGCATGTGGAGATGCGGCGCCAGGCGTCCGCCGGAACCGGCCATGAGCGCGATCATGCCGTCGTCCACCTCCGTGGCCTCGATGCTGCCGAGGCGGAAGCGCGTCTCCGGGGCCTCGTCCAGCAGGCGCCGCACCAAGCCGGTGAGCGACTGCCGAGGGGACAGGTCGCGGCCGTAGTGGCCGATGTGGACGCCCGTGACGACCAGTTCGGGATGGGTCCGCGCCAGCGCCAGCGCTTCGGCGACGACTTCCTCCGGGGGCCGGCTGCGGCTGGGTCCGCGCGCTAGGCGGGTGGCGCAGAAGGCGCATTTGCGGTCGCAGCCGTCCTGCACCTTCAGCCAGCCGCGCGTGGCCCCGGCGCGGCGGCGCAACACGGTCGCGGCCACGGGCTCGAGGCTCTCGCGGTCCAAGGGGAGCTGGGCGCCCAGCTGGAGCAAGCGGCGGCGGGGCGGTGGCGGCGGTGTGGCCGGATTCGCCTCTGCCGGGGAGGCCATGCCGGGGGGTTGCGGAGGTTGCGTCTCCTGGAGGCTGTCGTCCGCGGCGGCGAGGGCGGTCCGGGCAGCGGCCAGCACGTCGCCGGGCTCGTGTCCGCCGACGACGCCCGCCACCTCCTCCATCTCCAAGTACTCGTCCGCCCGCAACGCCGCCGAGCAGCCGGCCACGACCACGACGGCGCGGGGGTTGCGGCGAGCCACCCGGCGAACGAAACGCCGCGCGTCGGCGTCGGCGCGGTTGGTGACCGTGCAGGTGTTGACGACGCACAACTCCGCGGAGTCCAGCGCCGCCTGTCCGCGCCGGGCGCCCGCCTCCTCCAAGGCCTGGCGCATGCGTTCGGTGTCGTACTGGTTCGCCTTGCAGCCGAACGTCTTGTAGTGGACGCGCATCAGGGCCGCCTGCTTCAGAACTGGGAAATCCCGAGCGAAGCCGTCATCCGCCAGTAGCGCTCGACCAGCGGCGCGCTCGACCGGCTGCCGCGCTCGAGGCCGATGTCCAGCCAGCCGCGGCGAACGCCCTCGCTCTCCAGCAGGTTGAGGCCGGCGCCGATCGACCAGACGGTCTCCATCGGGTCGGCGGACTCGAACCGGAAGGGCTGAGCCAGGCGCCGATATCCCGCGCGCACCGGAAGGCTCCGGCGAGCGCCGCGAACCACCTGCATCTCCAGCCCAGCTCCGAAACTGTACTTGGCGCCCGTCGTCGCCCCCGCGGCGAAGCCCTTGGCGCCCGACCAGTCCTGGTAGGCGACGGAGGCGTTGAGCGCCAGGCGCGGGGTCAGCCGGCCCGTCGCGCCCGCCAAGACTCGCAACGGAATCGCATAGGTCCCGGGCTCGCCGCGGGCGCTGTCGGCGGGCGTGGCTCGGATGTCGCTGGACCACTCCACGGTGGCCGCGAGGTGAATCAGCCGGTGCGGGGCGGCGCTGGCGCCGGCGGTCACGACAGCGCCGCTGTACCTCCATGCGCCCTCCTGAACGAAGTTGCGCACGTCGCCGCCGAGCACCAAGGAGTCGAGCGTGCGGTCGAAGGTCTGGTCCAGGCGGCCCAGGTAAGCGCCCGCCGACAGCCCGGCGACGAACGAACTGCCGATTCGCTGCACCCAGCCCGCGCGCAGGACGGATATCCCTCCGTCGGCCTCGAAGCGATCGGAGACCGGCACGCCGGCTCCGATGTCCACGACGCGGGGCACTTCCCCGGCCCACCGCTGGTCCATCTGCCCCGAAACAGCCGCCGTGAACACGCCCCCGGCTGCGGCGACCGGAAACGCGATTCCGATCAGGGGAAAACGGGTGACGCGGACGTCGCCCCGCTCCTGACCCAACTCGAATTCGCCCCAGGTGGGCTGCATCGTCACGCTGATCGTGGGAAAGGCGAGGCCGCTGCCGGCGGTCGGGTCGGTGGCCGAAATCTCCACTCCCGCGAGGCCGATGCCGAGGTTGCCCGCCGCCGAGGCCCGGCCGCCTGCCGCTCCGCCGAGGATGCCCAAGCCGCGGACGCCCATGAGCGACTGCGCCGAGGTCTGGTTCGGCAAGGCCGACGCCGCCAGCAAGACTCCGGCGAGGAAGGCGGGAAGTCTCGCCCGCATGGAGAGGCGCCGTCGCGGCCGGCGGAGGCTTCGCACGGGGCTCATCCGCCGCCTTCGGAGAAGCTGAGGATCAACCGCAGACGGGGCCTGCGGGCCGGGTCTTCGCTCTCGAAGGAGACGTATTCGAGCGACAGGGGCTCGAGGACCGAGAGGAGGGCGATGGCTCTGGAGGCGCGGGCGCCGTCCGAAGTCTCCTCGTTCAGCAGGCCCCGCACGAGCCCGGTCACCGGAATCTCGACCACTTCGCCCGCGGGCGGCGCGAACCACTCCGGGGCGAGCCGTTCCCCGGTCAGGCCGGTGATGGACGGTCCCAGCGGGGACTTGGGCAGGAAGGCCGGCGCCAGCACGGTGCGGACCTCGATGGCCAGCGTGTCGGAGGGAGCGTAGGCCGCGGCCGGGACTCGCGAGAAGAGCTGCAAGCCCGCGTAGGAAACGTGCCGGTCTTCGATGCGCACGGGGCACGGAACCGCGGCGCAGAGAGACGGAGGGCCGTTCAGGTCGGCGGGCTCCGCGACGTTCAGCACCGTTCGCCAGGCCGGGACGCCGCCGACGCGCGCCTCGCCGGGTGCGGGCGGGGGAGCGGGCGGGTCGTAGATGAAGGTGCTGCTGCGGGCGGACACGGCGAGGTCGAGCAGCGTGTCCGGGTTGAGGCTGGGCCGCGTCTGCAGTCTCAGGCCCAGGCCGCGCAGCTCGAGCCGCGTCCCCGGGGTGCTGGCCTCCAGGCGGATTCCGTGGAAGTCGCGGGCGGTGTCGGCCCAGGCGTGGACGAGCGCCGAGTCCACCGAAACGAAGACGGAATCCCCCTGCGCGCGGTCCCACGTCGCGCGGCCGATCTCCTGGGGCGATCCGCCGCCGGGCGCCGACCAAGGGGTGGGGTCGCCCGCAGTGTCCACGGCGAACTCCCATGTGGCGGTCGTCCTGTCCCAGGGGTCCGCGATCTCGTGCACGACCAGCCCGACCGGGCCGGGCGCGACGCTGCCCACGGTGTCGAAGGCGGCGTAGATGCGGCCCGAAAGGAAGGTGAGAGAGGAGTCCGTCCGGGTCGTTCCGGCCGTGTCGCGAACGGAGGCGGAGGCGGGATAGCCGCCGAACCCGATCAGGGTCGTCGCCTGAAGGCCCGGGCGAGCCGGCGCATCGGGATCCGTGCCTGCGCCGAACTCGTGCGCGACGAATCCCCCGCCCCGCTCCGAGGTCCGCCCGAATCCGCCGTAGACGCGAAGGTCGGATCCGAACTCGTCGAAGGGCAGCACGACCTCGACGACGATTCCCGCCGGAATCAGCGTGTCGCGCGCCGACGTCGGGAGCTGCTCCTGGCAGGCGCTCGCGACCACTGCGACTGCGATTGCGGCGACGGCCGAGCGCAGCGTCACCGGCCGTCTCCCGGGCCGCCGGGCGGTGCGAACTCGAAAGGCTCGGGGAGGAGTTCGCGCAGCAACCAGCGCTTCGTCTCCGAGACCGCAACGCCGAAGACCTCGAGGTCCGGCCCGAACTCGGCCAGGAACTGCCGGCAGGCGCCGCACGGAGGCACGACCCGCTCGCAGTCGGTGGCCACCACCAGCCGGCGGAAGCGGCGTTGGCCGGCGGCGACCGCGACGGCAACCGCCGCCCGTTCCGCACACAGCGTCAGCCCGTAGGAGGCGTTCTCGACGTTGCATCCCGCGAAGCATTCGCCGGAATCCGTCTCCAGCGCCGCGCCCACCCGCAAGCGCGAATAGGGCGCATGGGCGCGCGCAACGGCCGCGAAGGCGGTCTCGACCAGCGACTTGGGGGCATCAACCATCAGGATTCCAGCCAGGTTCTGGGCAACTTGGGCGAAAGGCCGGTCAGAATCTCGTAGCCGATCGTCCCCGCGGCCTCCGCGACGCGCTCCAAGCTGGTTTCCGACCCGGAGTCGCCCCCGACAAAGGTAACGACATCTCCGGCGGTGACGGTTGCGGGCACGTCGGCCCCCAGACGGAGCACCACGGCGTTCATGGAGACCCGTCCGACGATCCTCGCCGTGCCTCCGGCGACCAAGGCGGCCCCCTTGTTTCCGAGGCTCCGCGGCAGGCCGTCGCCGTAGCCGGCGGCCACGGTGGCCCAGCGTTCCCGGCCGGAGGCGCGGTAGGTGGCTCCGTAGCCCGCAGTCGTCCCCTCGGGCACGTCCCTGACGAGCGCGATGCGCGCCTGCAGCGCCACCACCGGCTCCGGGCGGACCGGGGCCTCGAACGAGCATCCTCCGTAGAGGAAGATTCCCGGCCGCACGGCGTTTTCGGCGACGGAGCGGAGGCGAAGGGCGCCTGCGCTGTTGGAACAGTGGAAGAGCATGTCCTCCTGCGCTTCCGGCGCCTGGCGGACCCAGGCGGCGAACTCGTCGAAGCGTTCGACCTGGCGGCGGGCGCTGGCCAAGTCGGGCTCGTCGGCCGAGTGCAGGTGCGTGAACACGCCGAAGAGGCGCAGGTTGCCCCGGGCGGCGGCCGCGACGGCCTCCCACCAGCCGGACCGCTCGTGCAGGCAGAACCCGGCCCGGCCCATCCCCGTGTCCACTTCGATCTGGAAGGGAACGGGGCCAGGGGCCGCAGCCGCGGCTTCGCGAAGGGCGGCGAGCGCCGAGAGATCGGAAACGCAGGGGACGAGGCCGGCCTGCACGGCGGTCGCGAGCGTGGAGGGTGGAACCGGGCAGAGAATCACGACCGGCTCGCGCACGCCCATGCGCCGCAGCTCGGCGCCCTCCGCAACGGTTGCGACTCCGAATCCGAACGGACGGGCCCTCTGCAACGTCGCGACCGCGCGCCGCACCCCGATGCCGTAGGCGTCGGACTTCACCATCGGGATCAGCTTCGCGCCCGGGGCAGCGGCCTCTCGGACCCGCTCCAAGTTGCGCAGGAGCGCGCCGCCATCGATTTCGACCCAAGCGCGCTCGTTCGGGTCGGCGGACAGCGGCGGCGCGCTGCTGGCCAGAACTCGTGTGCCGGATGCTGGATGCAAGGCTGGCGATCCGTCTCTGTTGCAGGAGGCCCGCAGGTTCGGCCCCGGATCGCCGATCCCGTCGAAACATAATGCGCGCGCGATGGATTTCGGCGGCGTTGCCCGCTGTTGCTCCGAAGAAGACGCAGTGTTTGCGTTTTCCTCCGAGGTCGCCTTTATTCCCGTACTGCGACCGCGCGGGGTTGGCCGACATTGGCGGCTGCGTGCTTGGTCGCCGTAGTCTCAGAGGCTCTGCAATACGTGGTTCTGAAAGGAGACTAAAATGAGCAACATGGAAGTCTTCGTCGTGTCCTGTGTTCTGCTCCTGCTCGCTGGAGCGGAACTGTACTACATCGCTGTTGCAGAGGGAGACATCAAGAAATGATGGCAGCGAGAATTTCGTCAGTTGCATGACCGCATTTGCATCCCAACGAGGCGCACTGATCGCGAGTCGGCCTTGCGGGCAGGGAGAGGGCCGTGGCTCGGCGCTGGTTCAAGCGTTCGAGGCGCAGGAGAGGGCGGGCGCGAAGGGGTTCGACTGGCCGGATGCGGTCGGTCCTCTGGCCTGCGTGCGCGAGGAGACGGGCGAGGTGGCCGGCTTGTTGCACGGAGGCGGTGCTAGGGAGGCTCTGGAAGAGGAAGTCGGCGACCTGCTCTTTGCGGTCGTCAATTTGGCGCGCGCCGTGGGCGTGGAGCCTCGGACGGCCTTGTTGCAGGCCACCCGCAAGTTCGAGCGGCGGTTTCGCGCGGTCGAGGAGCTGGCCGGGGCGCGTGGAATCGCAATGCCGGGCGCCGCCTTGGAACGATTGGACCAGCTCTGGGACGAAGTGAAGGAGATGGAAGGCCGTGGCGGGGGCGTTGCCGCCTCGGTTCAGCCGGCAACTCCGGATCAGTAGCCTTCGCGCTTGTCCACGACGTTTCGGAGCGGTTCGCCGCGCACGAACCGGCCGATGTTGTCGGCGACGAGTTCGGTCTGCCGCTTCCAGTAGAGCGGCGTGGTAGCCGAGACGTGCGGCGTCATCAGGACTCGCGGATGCGAGAAGAACGGGTGCCCGGGCAGTAGCGGCTCCTTGCGGAACACGTCGAGCGCAGCGCCCCGAAGAGGGCCTGAGTCAAGCGCGTCGAGCAACGCGTCCTCGTCCACGAGAGCGCCGCGAGCCACGTTCACCAGGACCGAGCCCGGCTTCATCGAGAACAGGCGCCCGCGATCGATCATGCCGCGGGTCAGAGGCGTCTCCGGAGCCGCCAACACGAGGTAGTCGGCGAGGCCGACGATGCGGTTCAGCGCCTCTTCGCCTGCCGAGACTTCGAGCCGCGTCGCGGAGTCGAAAGCGCCTCCGGCAATCCGCCCGTGCTCGGCGGCGGAGAACCCGTCGGGGCCGAGGCGTTCGGTTGGGGACGCGGGGGCGCCGGACTGGCCTCCCAGGCGCCGGAGCGCGAGAACCCGGCTGCCCATCCCCAGCGCACGGCGCGCCAGTTCGCGGCCGATGCCGCCGAAGCCGATCACGCCGACCACGGCAGCGCCGAGTTCCGCCACCGGCGAGCCGACGCCCCAGAAGTCCTCCGCGCCCCAACGTCCTTCGCGTTGCGCCTGCACGGCGAGGTCGATTCCGCGCGCGAAGTGGAGCATCGCGGCCAGCGCCGTCTCGGCCACCGGCGGTCCGTGGATGCCGGCGGAGTTGGTGAAGCGGATCGGGCGGGACAGCATCTCCGGGGTCAACGAAGAGGTCACGCCCGCCGCGCCGGAGTGCGCCCATTCCAGGCCTGGGGCGGCCTCGACGAGCTCGGCGGGGACCCCGTATCCCACGTAGACGCGCAGGTCGTGCGCCTCGGCCAGGAGTTCCGGCGGCGTCCGCTGCATCCCGTCCCCCGCCCCGCTCGCCTCGGCGTCGAGCACGGCCACCGACCATCCCTCCGGAACCGCGCCTGCTATTCGGTCGCGAGCCCATCCCGGGAAGGCCCAGATGGGCCGCTTATCCGTGAGATCGAGGACGAGGGTCGCCACTGCGGATCAGGGGCGGGCGGACTGCAAGCAATCCGGGGCCGGCAGGTCGCCGGGGGCCTGCAAGCGAGGAGCCGAGACCGCGCGGCCCGTCGTCAGGGGGCTAAGCGGTTGATGGTTCGGGGGAACGGGACGAGCTCGCGAATGTGCGGCCGGCCCGTGATCCACCCCACCGTGCGTTCGAGGCCCAGCCCGAAGCCCGAGTGCGGAAAGGTCCCGAACTTGCGCAGATCGAGGTACCATCCGTACGCCTCTTCGGGCAGGTCCCCTTCGCGAATCCGCGCCAGCAGCCGTCCGTGGTCGTCCTCGCGCTGGCTCCCGCCGACGATCTCGCCGTAGCCCTCCGGCGCCAGCAGGTCGTTGCAGAGCACGGTGCGGGGGTCGGCCGGGTTCTCCTTCATGTAGAACGCCTTGGCGCTCTTCGGATAGTCGTGCACGAAGACGGGCTTGCCGAACCAGCTCGAGACGCGCCTTTCCTCGGGCGCGCCCAGGTCGGCGCCCCAGTCGAAGGGGTGGCCCTCCGCGACGAGACGCTCGACCGCCTCGCTGTAGCTGATTCGCGGGAAGGGCGGAACCACCGCCTCCAGCGCGGTCGTGTCCCTTTCGAGCGTCGCCAGCTCCTTTTCGCATCGCTCCAGCGCCCGGCGGACGACGTAGGAGACGAAGGCCTCCTGCAGATCCATGTTCTCGTCGGAATCCGCGAAGGCGACTTCGGGCTCGACCATCCAGAATTCGGTCAGGTGGCGGCGGGTCTTCGACTTTTCCGCCCGGAAGGTGGGGCCGAAGCAATAGACCTTTCGGAACGCCGGGCAGGCGCACTCGACGTAGAGCTGTCCGGTCTGGGCCAGGAAGGCGCGCTGTCCGAAGTAGTCGGTCTCGAACAGGGCGCCGGCAGACTCGCCGATCGCGCCGGTGAGGATGGGGGTGTCCACGCGCACGAATTCGTTCTCGTACAGGAAGTCGTGGATGGCCTGCTCCACCTCCGCGCGGACCCGAAGCCCGGCGCGCTGCCGGCTTGACCGCAGCCAGAGATGACGATGGTCCAGCAGGAACTCGACGCCGTGCTCCTTGGGCTGCAAGGGGTAGTCGTCGCTCGCCCCCGCCACGTCGATGCCGGAGACGCCCATCTCGAAGCCGCCCGGCGAACGCGGATCCGCCCGGATCGTCCCGGCCAGGAGGACGCAGGCTTCCTGCGCCAGGGTCGCGGCGCGTTCCCACGTCTCGGCGGAGACGTCCTTCCTCCCCACTACGGCCTGCACGACTCCCGTGCCGTCGCGAAGCATCACGAAGGCCACGTTCTTGTGCGCGCGCACCGTCTCCACCCAGCCGGAAACCGTTGCCATGCGGCCCACCACGGCGCCCAGATCCTTGACGAGGCAGGAGATCGGAGCCTGCGATTCGCCCGCCTCGGGCGTCTGCGGGCGACTTGGCCGAGCCGCTGGCGGAGCGGCGGCCGTGTCGTCCTGCTTGGGAGGTGGGACCATGGGAGCGCTGGGTTGCGTGCCGGGAGGGCGGCGAGCCGGGAGAGGCAAATGATCCCGCCGAGGAGGCGTTGCTGTCAACCAGGCCGTCGCCCGCCAGGCCGGGTCACCCGACGCCGAAGAGGCCGGCGCGGTCTCGGCAGCGGCGCTGAAGACATGCGAGGAGGATCTGGTTGCGCTTGGCCGCCAGCGCCGGATCGGCGTCCACGATGCCCCGGGCGCGTTCTTGGGCCAACTGGAGGAGGTCGCGGTCCTGAAACAGGTCGGCGAACTTGAGCTTGACGGCGTGGCCGTGCTGCTGAGCGCCGAAGAGGTCGCCGGGACCTCGCAGGCGCAGATCTTCGGAGGCGATCTCGAAGCCGTCGGTGGTGCGCGCCAGCACGCCTAGGCGTTCCTCCGCGCCGTCCGAGATCAGCACGCACAGCCCGGCCTCTGTCCCCCGCCCTATCCGTCCGCGCAGCTGGTGCAGCTGGGAGAGCCCGAAGCGCTCCGCCTGCTCGACGACCATGACCGTGGCGTTGGGCACGTCCACGCCCACCTCCACGACGGTCGTGGCCACCAGGACGTCGATTCGGCCCGCTTGGAAGGCGCGCATGATGCGATCCTTCTCCGCGCCCGGAAGCCGTCCGTGAAGCAGGGCCAGCCTTCGTCCAGCGAACTCGGCGTCCTTCAGGCGCTCGAAGGCGGCCTCGGCCGACGGCAGCCCGTCCCTCTCCTGCTCCTCGATCGCCGGGTAGACCAAGTAGGCCTGCCGTCCCTCGGCCACGGCGCGCGCGACCTCGGCCAGCACGCCCTCTCGCTCGGCGGAGCGCACCACCCGAGTCGTCACGGGCCGGCGCCCGGCGGGCAGTTCGTCCATGACGCTCATGTCCATGTCGCCGTGCAGGGCCATGGACATGGACCGCGGGATCGGCGTGGCCGACATGACCAGCAGGTCCGGCCAGGGCTCCCTGTTGGCCAGGGCCAGGCGTTGCCGCACCCCGAAACGGTGCTGTTCGTCCACCACCACCAGCCCCAGCGCCTCGAACTCGACGCCCTCCTGAATGAGCGCGTGGGTCCCGATCGCCAACCGGGCGCGGCCCGACGCCACGTGCGCGCGTTCCTTTTCTCTGCGACGGCCCGCGGCCGACCCCGTCATCGTTGCTGCTTCCACCGGCAGGTCTCCCAGAAGCTTGGCCACGCTGCGGGCGTGCTGCTCGGCCAGGATTTCCGTCGGGGCCATGAGCGCCGCCTGGTAGCCGGCTTCGACGGCGCGGAGCATCGCGAAGAGCGCCACCACCGTCTTGCCCGATCCGACGTCGCCCTGAAGCATGCGGTTCATGCGCCTCTCGGAACTCATGTCGGCCATGATCTCGCGCAGCGCTCCGATCTGCGCCTTGGTGAGCGCGAACGGAAGCGACTCGTACAGGCGCTTGACGAGTTCGTTGCTGCGTTCGAAGGCGATGCCCGGCTTGGCGCGGGTCGCGTCGTGCCTGGCGCGCGCCTGGAGGAGCTGCTCGAAGAAGAGTTCGTCGAAGGCGAGCCGGCGGCGGGCGGGCTCCGTGTCGGCGCGGGCGCGGGGGCGATGGAGGGCTTCGAGGGCCGCCGCCGATTCCATCAGGTCGAGAGCGGCGCGCTCCTTCGGTTCCAGGAACTCCTCCTGGCGGGCCTGCTGAACGAGCCAATCCAGGTTGCGCCCGATCGTGCGGCGCAGGAACCACTGCGGGACGTCTTCGGAGGCGGGATACACGACGAAGACCTTGCCTTCGTTGGCGGCCTGGCCGTCGCGGCTCAGCACGGCGTGTTCGCGCGGCTGAATCTGGCGTCCGTGAAAGAACTTGACCGGGCCGCGCACCAGGAGCCGGTCGCCCTTGCGCAGGGTTCGGCCGACCCACGGCTGCCCCGGCCAAGAACAGGTGACGGCGCCGCTGTCGTCCTCCAAGACGGCTTGGAAGATCTTGAGTCCGGAGCGCGTTGGGACGACGCCGGTGTTGCGAATTCTGCCGACGACGGCCACGTCCGCTCCGACGGTCGCGAGCGCCGCCGGGGTCACGGTCGAGGCGTCGTCGTAGTCGCGAGGGGCGTGATAGAGGAGGTCGCGCGCGCACAGGATGCCCATGCGGCCCAGCGCCTCGGCCCACCTCGGACCCACCCCCTTGAGGAAGCCGACGGGCTTGTCGAGCGGGCCGAGCGCCGGGAGCGGGGACGGCGCGGCGCTCATGGGGGCGTTGGCGCCGGGAGCGGGGACGGGGGGGGGCGCATGGGGCGGATGGCGGCGGCGCGGGGACGCTGACGCGGCGCGCATGGGGGCGTTGGCGCCGGGGATGGGAACGGCGCGGCGCTCATGGGGCCGCAAGAGCTCCTTGCACGAAGTCTTCTGGATCGAAGACTTCGAGGTCGCCGAGGCCTTCGCCGACGCCGACCAGCCGCACGGAGAGGCCCAGCTCCTGCTTCAGGGCCACGGCGACGCCTCCGCGCGCCGTCGAGTCCATCTTGGCGAGGACTACGCCGCTGACCGCCACGGCCTTGGAGAACGCTCGGGCCTGGACCAAGCTGTTCTGGCCGGCGGTGGCGTCCAGCACGAGCAGAGTCTCCTGCGGCGCATCCGGGTGCTGCGCGCGGACGACCCGATCGATCTTGGCGAGTTCCGCCATGAGGCCCTCCTGCGTGTGGAGGCGGCCTGCGGTGTCCACGAGGACGGCGTCCGCCCCGCGCGCCT
This sequence comes from Longimicrobiales bacterium, assembly GCA_958295645.1. GTDB lineage: Bacteria > Gemmatimonadota > Gemmatimonadetes > Longimicrobiales > Gaopeijiaceae. The sequence continues at coordinate 635,340 of OY282361.1, read as the reverse complement.
TGGCGGCGTCGATCGCGTCGAAGGCCACGGCCGCGGGGTCGCCGCCCGGTTGTCCGCGCACGAAGCCCGCGCCGACGCGCTCGGCCCAGCGTTCGAGCTGCTCGGCGGCGCCCGCGCGGTAGGTGTCGGCGGCCGCCAGGATCACCGACTGGCCGCCGTCCGCCGCGAGCCCGGCTGCGAGCTTGCCGGCCGTGGTGGTCTTGCCGGCGCCGTTGACGCCGACGAGCAAGTGCACGGTCGGCGGGCGGGCGGCGACGGCGAGGGGCTCGGCGCGTTCGTGGCCCAGAATGGTGCGGAGCTCCGCGGCGAGAGGCTCCCGCGCGGACTCGCCCTTCCGAACGGAGGCCTCCACCGCCTCGACGCAGCGCATGGCGGCCTCGACGCCGAAGTCGGCCATGATCAGGCGCTCTTCGATCTCCTCCAGAGTCGCCTCGTCGATGCGGCGAAAGGACGGCGAGAGCGCCCGGGCCAGCAGTCGCCGCAACGCCGAGCGGCCGGACTTGCTTCGTTTCTCGCCGCGAAGAGCGCGCATGGGCCGGTCCTTGCCTCGAGAGGAGTGCTCCGGGACGCCGGCGGCGGCGCCCGCTACCGCAACCCGGCGCGCCTCCGTCCGATCCATTCGGCGCACAGAACCGCGAGGACTAGAAAATAGGGAACCGGCGACGTGCGGAGCGGGCGGGCGCCCCGTCCTCCCGCACCGGCGGGCGAGGGCGCCGACAGCATGGCCAGGTCCACGACCGGGCGCAGCATTTCGCCGGTGAACTGCTCGACCTCGAACCGGCCCCTCGTGGTGTCGGCTGCCGAGACGGCGCGGTACTCGTACTCGCCCGGCGGGAACGCGGGCGTGGAGAGCGCCCCCGAACCGGAAACCGCCAGCGCCGTGTCCAGCACGGGAGGACCGCCCGGAGCGGAGACCGTCAACGCCATCTCGCCTCCCGCCGCGCTCCCCGCGCGCCAGCGAACGGGGGCGCCCCGAGGCACGACGTCTTGCGCAGGCCGCACCCGCGAGCCCGGCGGCGGCGGCGCGCCGGCAACCGCCCAGCCGCCGACCGCGGCCCACAGCCGCCGGTACGCCTCCCGGGGCCGCCCGTCGCGAAAAGCCCAGCGCCAGAAGCCGCCGGCCAGCGCCGTGGCCACGCGCCGACCCTCCGTCTCGCGCAGCACCAAGACCGGCTGCGTCCCGTCGTCCCCCGTTCGGCGAGCGGCAAGCGCGACCCGCCCCCGCCCCTCCTCGGCGGGCAGGAGGCCCGCCAGCGGCGGCAGACCCTGCCAGGAAACGCCCGCCAAGTCCCCCGCCACAGGCGACGGCGGCGCCTCCTCCACGTACCACTCGCCCGCCACGGGGCCGCGAGCGACCACGCCGCCCGCCGCCGCCCCGGCCACGTCCCTCGCGAAGACCACCAGGCGGCGCGCACGACCGGCCGCCGCCTCCACGATCGCGCGGTTGGACTCGTCCACGCCTACCGCCACGACCAGCCCCGCCTGCTGAACGAGGGAGCGCATCGCGGAGCCGCCGACGGCCCCTCCAGCCCCTTCCCCCGACGGGTCCATGGCGTGGTACCGGTCCGCGCCCGTGCGCAGGAACCCCCGCACCGGCAGTCCGGTGACCTGCTTCAGAACGGGCAGGAGAAACCGCGGCTCCCAGCCGGGCGACCAGGCGACCAGGAGAATGCCGGTCTCCTCCGGGTCGATGCGCACAGTCGCCAGGCGCTCGTCGTCGGCCGGGAAGGCGTCTTCGTGTTCGATGCGCGCCGAGAGGCGGCGCTCTCCGGGGGACATCCCGCCGAGCGAGAAGTCGGCAGAGCGCATCCCCGGGCCCGCCTCGCCGCTCAGCCAGAGAACTCGGCGTGCCGCGCCGTCGACCGAGACCGACACCGCCACCGAGTCCGCACCCCAGTCTCCCTGGACTTCGACCCGTCCAGCGACCGGCACGCCCCCCTCCGCCGCCGCGGGCACGGCCAGGCGGGCCAATCCCAACTGGGCGGCCGCGGCTCTCCCGCCCCAGACCGTGTCGGCCGCCAGCCCGACCCCCAGCCTTCGGGCGGCCGAGACCGCGGCTACGGGGTCCTGCAACCGCCCGTCCGTGAGCACGACGATCTCGTGCGCGCCCGCTTCGGCCGCGACCGCCACGGCCGGGGCCAGCAACGACTCCACGCCCGCCGGCGCCGCCATGCCAAGCGAATCGCCCGCGACCGCGCGCACGCCGCCGCCAGCCAACAGAACGCGAGCGCCCTCGGCCGCCAGCGCCTGGGCGCGTGCCGCCGCGCCGTCCCAGACCGCAACGCCGTCCGGGGTCCGTGCCGTCATCGAGAGGCTGGCGTCGAGGATCACGAAGCGAGTCGCCGCGCCGCCTCCGGCCCAGCGGCCCCCCTCCGGATTCCACAGGATCGCGGCCAAGCTCGCGAGCGCCGCCAGCCGGGCGGCCAGCAGGAGGGGGCGGCTGCGCACAGCCAGCTCCCAGCGCAAGTAGACCCAGGTGGCAAAGCCGGCCGCCAGCGCCAAGACGGCCAGGACCGCAACCGTCAGGAGCCGGTCTCCCCCGCCACCGCCTCAGTGCGCTCGGCCGCCGCCCACGCTTCCTGTCCGGGCAGCGCGAACAACATCTCCAAGCGGCTGCGGCTCTCGTGTTCCCACCGCTCCAAGTCGTCGGCGGGCACGGGATCCCCCGCAGGCAACTCAATGGCCAGCGGGTCCACGCGCCGACCCGCCCTGTGCATTTCGTAGTGGAGGTGGGGTCCCGTCGCCAACCCGGTCATCCCGACGTAGCCGACGACTTCGCCCTGGGCCACGCGCGTGCCGATCCGCTGGCCACGTCTCCAGTCGCGCAGGTGGGCGTAGCGCGTCAGGAAGCCGTTGGGATGCCGGACGTCGACGACCCGGCCGTACGTGTCGCTCCAATCCCGTCGCACGATTACGCCGTTTCCGGTCGCCATCACGGGCGTGCCCGCGTCGGCCGAGTAGTCCACTCCCCGGTGCGCACGCCAAGTCCCGAGCACGGGATGGCGCCGGGAAGGCGAGAACCGCGACGAGATGCGCCGGAAGTCCAGAGGCCTGCGGAGGAACGCCCGGCGCACGGACAGACCCTCCCGGTCGTACCACGTGCCCTCGCCGTCTCCGTTGGGGTCGAACCAGATCGCATGATGCGCCCGCCCCTGGTTGACGAGCTCGGCCGCCAGCAGGCGTCCGGAGCGCATGCTGCCGTCGCTTCGGACTCGGCGCTCGAGCACGAAGCGAAAGGAGTCCCCGGAGCGGATCTCGCGCGAGAAGTCCACCTGCCATTGGAAGACTTGGTCCAGCCGGTGAAGCACGCGTTCGCGGTCGGACGGCGGCATGTCCGCGAGCGCGTCCAATCCCGTGACCGAGGTCCAGAGCATGCTTTGGATCGCGCCGGCGGCGAACACCGTGTCGGTGGCGACCGGCGCGACGGCCTCCGAAGAGGACCACGCCGGCCCCTCGCGCCGCACCTGGACGGTTCGGTCTCGGTCGAGCAGAACGTCCACGCCCTTCAGCGCCTCGGGAACGCCCTGCCAGCGGACCCGAACCTGCGCGCCGGCCCTGACTCGCCGGGGATCGGCGACTTCGGCGAAGGCCAGAAGGACGTTGTGCCGGTCGGGGCCGAGCACGCCCGCCTCCTCCAGCAGGGTTCCCAGCGTGGAGCCCGGCGCGACTTCCCGCGCGTCCACGCGCTCCGGCAGCCGCGCCTCGACGACAGGGGCCTCTCCGGCGTACGGAACCGGGGGAGGCTGGACGAAAAGCCAGGTGATGGTCGCGGCGGCCGCCGCCGCCAAGACCGCGGCCAGGACGACGGCGCGCCGGCCGGTTGGGCGTTCGAATGGCGTCTTCAGGCGTTGATCCTCTTGATGAAGGTGGGCAGTTCGACGTCCAGAATCGGCGCCGTCGGCGTCGCGGACCGAGACGCATTGGAGGGTCGCGCACCGCCGTTCGCCGGCGCCAACCCGCCAGTCCGGCGCTCCGGCCGGGCCCCGTCTCTGAACAATTGGCCATTGCCGCCGCGAGAGGCAAGCGGAGCCGTCCGGCCCGTCGCCGGCCGCGCCCCGTGGGCCGCCATGGCCGGCTGGCGGGATCCGGCCTCCCGCCCGATCCCGGGAGAGGAGCCGACGCGCCGCGGAGCCCCGTTGGCCGCCGACACCCGGCCCAGCGCCGGCCGAGCTTCGGTCCCGCCCGTGGCGTGGCCGAGCCGCGAGCGAACGCCGGCCTCCTCCACGGCCTCGCCGGGCTGGTCGTCGAAGCCGGTCGCGATCAGCGTCACCCGCACCTCGCCGTCCATCGTGGAATCCTGGACCGCGCCGAAGATGATCTCGGCCTCGTCCCCCGCCTCCTCCTGAATCATCGTCGATATCTCGGTGACCTCGCCGATCGCCAAGTCCGACCCGCCGGTGATGTTGATGAGCACTCCCTTGGCTCCCAAGATCGACACGTTGTCCAGCAACGGGGACGCCACCGCGTCGCTCGCCGCCTTGACCGCCCGCGCTTCGCCGCGACCCGTGCCCGTCCCCATCAAGGCCGCCCCGCAGGAGGACATGATCGTCCGCACGTCCGCGAAGTCCACGTTGACGTCGCCGCTCACGCGAATCAAGTCGCTGATGCCCTGCGTGGCGTGAAGCAACACTTCGTCCGCTTTCTTCAGCGCGTCCCTGAACGACATTCCCTTGCCCGCGACCGTCAGGAGCCGGTCGTTGGGCACGATGATCATAGTATCGACCGCCCGGCGCAGTTCCGCGAGCCCCTGTTCGGCTTGGCGCATGCGCTTCTTGCCCTCGAAGGAAAACGGGCGGGTCACCACGGCAATGGCCAGAGCGCCGAGTTCGCGCGCCATCTCGCCGATCACCGGGGCGGCGCCCGTCCCCGTCCCGCCGCCCATTCCGGCCGCGATGAAGACGAGGTCCGAGCCCTCGAGGATGTCGCGCACCTCCTCCGCGTCCTCGGCGATCGCTTGGCGTCCGACCCCGGGCCGTGCTCCAGCGCCCAGCCCGCGCGTCAGGCGCTTGCCCAGCTGAATCCGCTTCGGCGCGTTGGACTGCGCCAGGGCTTGCGCGTCCGTGTTGGCCGAAATGAACTCGACGCCTTCCAGATCCTCGTCGATCATGCGGTTGACGGCGTTGCCGCCCGCTCCGCCGACGCCGATCACGCGCATCAACGCGCTGGTGCAGGCGGCGTTGTCCAGTTCGAAGATCATCTCATCCGCTCCTTTCGGGACTCCTTGTCCCGGCTCTGTGAACAAGTCCGTTCCTCAGAAGAATTCCTTCAGCCACGCAGCCGCGCGGGTGGCGATTCCCGATGCGGCCGTCGAGGCGCCCTCTCCAGTTTCCATGAAGTAGTCGGCTCCGAGCAGCGCGAGTCCGGCGGCGGCGGCGAAGTCGGGCTTGGCCACCGCGTCGACGAGACCCGACAGGCCCTCCTGGGCGGTTCCGACGCGGGCGGGCGCGGCCAGCTGCTTGCGGGCCAAGTCGGTGATCCCGGGAATCGTCGCGCCCTTGCCCACGATCACGATGCCGGCGCCCAGCCGAACCTCGGGGTGCAGACCGTGAATGCGTTGGCGGAGATGCAGGAAGAGGTTGTCCAGCCGCTCCTCCATGATCTCGGCGACGTGGCGGCGAGCCACCGTGCGGGGGCTTCCGTTGGCGCTCGGGAGATCGATCCTCTCGGCCGGATCCACTGCTTTGCCGAAGGCCGCCCCGTGGACCTCCTTGACCCGCTTGGCCTCCGCGAACGGAATCGACAGGCCGCGGATCAGGTCGCCGGTGAGGGTGGCGCCCCCCAACGGCAGAACCCGCAGGTCGCGGATCTTCCCCTCGAAGCACAGGGCGAATCCCGTCGAGGCGTCGCCCAGGTCCACCATGGCCACGCCCAGCTCCTTTTCGTCCTCGTGCAGGACCGCGCGAGCCGAAGCCAGCGGTTCGAGGATGCGGTCCTGAACGCGGTAGCCGGCCTTCTCGACGGCGCGCGTGATGTTCTCCACGACTGCCGACGAGGCCGTGACCAGGCACAGGTCGGTCTCCAAGCGCGTGCCCGACATGCCGACGGGGTCGGCGATGCCGCGCTGCTGGTCCACCACGTAGTCCTGCGGGATGGCGTGCAGCAGCTCCCTGTCGTCGGCCAGCGGAAGGGCGCGCGCCACTTCGTGCACGCGGTCCACGTCCCTGCGAACGATTTCCGCGGTCGCGACCGCCACCACGCCGACGGACCGGTGGGCGTCCATGTGGTCGCCGGAAATCCCCACGTAGACGCGGTCGACGCCGGCGCCCGCCATGATCTCGGCCTCCTCCAGGGCGCTCCGAATACAGGCCGTCGCCTCCTCCAGGTCCACGACCGCATCCTTGCGCACTCCGGACGTCGGTGCGCAACCGACCCCCAGGACGCGCAGCTCGGGGCGGCTCATGTCGTCGACGAACTCGCCGATGACCGCCCGCGTGTGGGCCGAGCCGATGTCCAGGCCGGTGATCAGTCTCACGAGGCCGCTCCCGAGGCGGATGCGCCGCTCGTCCTCACCACGACCTGGTCTGCGAAGCGGAGATCCACCTCCGCCACGGGCCGATCGGGAAAGCGTTCGAGCGCGTCGTTCATGGCGACGATGCCTTCGCGCAGGCGGCGCTCCGAAATGGGCGGCGCGTAGCGGATCTTGAGTCCCAAGTCGCCGACGTGAAACGTCACCAGCTGATCCTGCAGGTGCGCCTCCGAGATGACGGCGAAGATCTCGGGCGCCACTTGGGCCACATGCTCCATTTCGCGCGCCAGGACGCCGAGGCCCCAGGAGCCCGCCGAGTCGGGGGTCAGCACGCTGACCAGCGGCAGGTCCAGCACGGGGTTCGCCGGGTCGATGGGGAGCGGGTTTCCGCGCCTGTCCACCGCCATGACCAGCGGCGCGGCGATGAGCGCGACCGGCTCCGCCTCCGCGACGCGAAAGATCAGGGTCGAGGGCAATCTGCGCACGACCTGAACCGAATCGATCATGGGATGGGACTCCACGCGGCGGCGCCAGTCGGCCCTGGAGCCCCAGATGCTCGCGGCCTCGTCCAAGCCGGCGAGCGTGCGCACTTCGTCCTTGGCGGCGTAGCGCAGGCCGTAGACCTCGATGTCGTCGACCAGGAAGAGGGGCAGCCGTGTCGCCGCGCGAAGGCCGAAGAAGGTGCCGACGGCCACGGCGGCGGTTGCCGCGACGAGGGCGGCGAGGCGCTTCGCGACCTGTCGGCCGGACAGCGGAGGGGCCGGCTTGCGGGAGCGGAGGGGAGAGCGCGGGCGGGGGGTGCGGGGGGCGAGCGAGGGGCGTCTGCGGGAAGAGGCGGGCGTGCGGGGGGTTGGGGGGGATGCGGAGGACGCACGGCTTCGGGAAGAGGCGTGCGTGCGGGGGGTGCGGAGTGCGGAAGATGCGCGGCTTGGGGGAGATGCCGGCTTGCGCGGGCTGCGTCCGCCCGTTCTCGGCTGCTTCGCCTGCTTGGGCGGCGCCTCTTCGGCGCGGCGGCGGCGGGCCAGGCGTTCCCGGCGACGGCGGTTCATTCCTGACGCTCCCGCAAGGCCCCGAGCAGCTCGTGCGCAACGTCGGTGATCGAACCGGCTCCCATGACCACGCACAGGTCGTCCGAACGCAAGCGCTCGGCCAGGGCGGCGGCCAGCGTGGACAGAGGCGTGTGATACGTGGCGGAGGCGCCGGCGCTCGCGACCGCCTGTGCGACCGTCTCGCCGGTGACGCCGGGAATCGGCTTTTCGCGGGCGGCGTACACGTCGGTGACCCAAACCGCGTCTGCCGCGGCGAGGGCGCGGCCGAACGGCTCGCGGCAGTCGCGGGTCCGGCTGTAGAGGTGGGGCTGAAAGACGGCCACGATCCGCCGCCCGGGATTGGCCTCGCGAGCCGCGGCCAGGGTGGCGGACACCTCGGTGGGATGATGGGCGTAGTCGTCCACGACCTCGACGCCGTCCGCGGCGCCCAGCACGTCGTAGCGCCGTCCCACGCCGGCGAAGGTGTCCAGACCCTCCCGGATGCGGTCCCACGACGCCCCGAGAGCGCGCGCAACCCCCGCGGCCGCAAGCGCGTTGCGCACGTTGTGGAGGCCGGGCGAGGAGATGCGCAGTTCGGCCGCGGGCGCCCCGTCCTCGGCCACCGAGAAGATCGTGTCCGGCCCGGCCGTGCGGACGGAAGCGGCGTGCAGCCCGGCATCCTCGGACAAGCCGTAGGTGCGGGTTCGTCCCCGGCCTGCCCCGGCCAGCCGCATGGCGCCCGGATCGTCCGCGCAGACCCAGAGGGTTCCGCCCTCCCGAACTCGCTCCGCGTAGGCCGCGAACCCGGCTGCCAGGCCGGCCAGGTCGCCGTACGTGTCCAAGTGGTCGGCCTCCACGTTGGCGACGACCGCCACTTCCGGGCGCAGCGACAGAAAGGAACGGTCGTACTCGTCGGCCTCCACGACGAAGAGGTCCGAGCCGCCCCGGCGCAGGTTGCCGCCCCAGCCGTGGACTTCGCCCCCGACGAGGCAGGTGGGATCGGCGCCTGCCTGCGCCAGGACGTGGCCGGCCATCGCGGTCGTCGTGGTCTTCCCGTGGGTTCCGGCGACGCCCACCACCCTGCCTTCGTTCACCCACTGGCCCAGGGCGGCCGCCCGCTTCAGCACCGGAACGCCCGCGCTCGCGGCAGCGGCCAGCTCCGGGTGCGCGGCCGGCACCGCGGAGGTGGCCACGACGGCGGCGGCCGTCGCGACGTGCGCCGGATCGTGCCCCACGCTGAAGTCCATTCCCTGGGCCGCGAGCGCATCGACCGGGCGGCTGGCGGCCAGGTCGCAACCCGACACCCGCCCGCCCTGCGCCAGCACGAGTTCGGCCAGCGGCAGCATTCCCGCCCCGCCGACGCCCATGAAGTGCACCACGCCCGTCTCCGCCGATCGCCGCAGTCCCGTCGCGCGCCTCATGCGACGCCTCCGGCGCGGGCCGGCAACAGCGAGGCCACGGCGCGGGCCGTCTCCGCGGCAGCGCCTGGGCGGGCGCGGCCAAGAGCGGCCCGCGACATCGCCGCCAGCCGCTCCGGCGAGGCCAGGAGAGTCGTCGCCGCCCCCCACAGCCGCTCGCCCGAGAGCGGACGGCCCGCATCGTCGCGTTCCGGGACGACCATGGCCGCCCCGGCGCGCTCCAAGGCCACGGCGTTGCGGCTCTGATGGTCGGCCGCCGCCGTCGGCAGGGGCACCAGGATCGCCGGCAGCCCCCAGGCAAGGAACTCCGAGGTGGCCATGGCGCCGGCGCGAGAGATCGCCAGCGTGGCCGCGGCAAGCGCCAGGTACATCGCCTCGGGCTCCAGATAGGGAACCATGCGCAGGCGTTCGCGCAACGGCCCGGCGCCGCAAGCCCCTTCGCCCGTTCGGGGGACGGAATCGAACCGTTCTTGCACGGTGCGGCGCAGCGACTCGTAGTGCGACCGGCCGGTCACCCACAGCACGCAACCGCCGCCGGGCGCCGGGTTCGGGAGCGCTTCCAACGCGGCGCGGTTGAGGGCTCGGGCGCCCTGGCTGCCTCCCACCAGGAGCACGACCGGGCCCTCCCGGGGGAGACCCAAGGCGGCCCGCGCCGGGCCTGGCCTCCGGTCGCTGGGGGGCGGGAGCGGGCGAATCGGATTCCCCGTGTCCTGCGCCCGGGCCCTCGCCGAGCGAGGCAAGTCCGCCGCCGCTTCCGGATGAGCGACGTGTATCTGGGCCGCCCACCGGGCCATGAGCCGGGTGGTCTTGCCCGCGTGGACGTTTTGCTCCTGGAGCGCCAGCGGCAGCCGAAGCAAGATGCCGGCGATCCCCGCCGGGGCCGCCGCATACCCTCCGGTGAGCACGACCGCGGCGGCCCGGCGACGGCGGAACTCCGCCAGCAGGCGCCGGACGGCCCGGCACAGCAGCCAGACGGCCTGCGCGTTGCCCGCCATCGCCCCGGCGAACCGCCGCACGACCCCCTCGGCGTCCGTGCCGGCCCCGCCCCGCCCCGACGGGCGAGCCAGCCCCCGCAGCGGAAACAAGAGGTGATCGTATCCCAGCCGTGGCAGCTCGCGAGCCTCGATCCCCCCCTCGGCCCCCACGAAGAAGAGCGACGGGGCCGCTCCGTCCGCGCGCCGACCCGCATGGCTCCGGGCCGCCAAGCCGCCCCGCGAACCCCCGGAGGAAGCCGCCCCGCCCGCGCCCTCCGCCCCGCCCTCCCAGACCGCGAGCAACGCCTCGGCGATGTTGCGCGCCGGGTGGAAATGCCCCGCCGTCTTGCCCCCGGCGAACACGACCACCATCAGACGGCCCTCGCCACGGCCCGGTCGGACCGCCCTTCCGCCGCTCCCCGCGTCCCGCCGACCCGGCTCGACCGCTCCTCGGGCGCTTCCCGCGCCACGGCCAGCAGGATGCCGACCGCGGCGAGCAGCACGATCATGTTGGTGCGCCCGAACGAGATGAACGGCAACGACAGTCCCGTCGAGGGCAGCACGCCCAGCGCCACGCCGACGTGGACGAACGCCTGCAGCGCAACGAGCGAGACGACGCCCACCGCCAGCAGTTCGCTGAACAGGTTCTTCGCCGAGCGGGCCACGCGGAAGCCGATGAAGATCAGGGCCACGAACGCCAGGATCACCGCCACGCTGCCGACGAAGCCCCACTCCTCGCCGATCATCGCGAAGATGTAGTCGTTGTGGGCCTCGGGGAGGAATCCGTACTTCTGGTGGCCCTTTCCGAATCCCACGCCGGCGACGCCACCCGACCCCATCGCGATGAGGCTCTGGTAGCTCTGAAACCCCGAACCGCGGGGGACGACCCCGGGGTCGAGGAAGAGCGATTCCCAGCGGGTCTCGCGGTATCCCTTGGTGAACATGGCGCCCGCGAAGGGAAGAACCAGGAGGGCCAAGAAGCAGAAGTGGCCGATGCGCGCACCGCCCACGAAGAGGATCAGGAGGCCCGCGGCCAAGATGACGCAGGCGGTCGAGAAGTCGGGCTCCAGCATCACGGGAACCAGAATGACGGCCCACCCGGCCAGAAACGGGGCCAGACCTCGCCGGAGGCTTCGGAACTGCGGCTGCTTGCGGACGGCCAGCGCCGCGGTCCACACCACCACCGCCAGCTTGGCCAAGTCGGACGGCTGAATCGTGACGCCGATCCGGAGCCACCTCCTGGCCCCGTTGACGACCGGCGCGATGTCCTGGGTGAACGGCAGGACGATCACGATCAGGAGAATCGCCGAGACCGCCATCATGGGCCCGGCCAGCCTCTGCCACCATTCGGTCGGGATGCGCGCGCAGAGCAGCATGGCCGCGAGCCCGATCGCGACGCCGGCGCCCTGGCGCGTCAAGTAGTGATAGTGGAGCAGGTCGCCGCTCTGGGCCATCACCGAGGTCGCGCCGTACAGCGTCAGCAGGCCGAAGAGGAGCAGCACCGCCGTGATGCCCACGATGGCGGCGGACTCCCAGCCGCGGCCCAGCCCAGTCTCGGGGAGCGAGCCGACGGGGCCCGGAGCGACATCCATGGCCCAAGGTCCGCGGGGGCGCCGTCGCCGCCTTCTCGGCAAGCCGACTCTGGTCACCGGCCCACGGCTCCCGCACCGCAGCTCCGGGCCGGCCCACTGGCCCTCCTCACTGCGACATCCTGCCCGCCAGCGCGCGAAAGGCGTCGCCGCGGACCTCGTAGTTCGCGAACATGTCGAAGCTGGCGCAGGCCGGCGACAGCAACAGCGTCTCGCCCGCCCTCGCCAGCGCCTGGCCCTCCGCCACCACTTCCTCGAATCCGCCGCGGACCACGCGCACCTCCACGTCCCCGCCGGCCGCCGGTCCGATCTGCTTGGCCGCCCGTTCGGCGGCGGCGCCGTAGGCCAGCACCACCCGCGCCTTGTCCCTCAAGGCGGGGACGAGTTCGCGGAAGTCCTCTCCCTTGTCCTGGCCGCCCAGCAGCAACGCCAGCGGCCCCTTCATCGCGGCCAGCGCGCTTCGGGCGGCGGCCACGTTGGTCGCCTTCGAGTCGTTGATCCAGCGAACCCCGCCGATCGTTCCCACGGGCTCGAGCCGGTGGGGCAGCGGAGCGAACGTGGAGAGCGCGGCGGCGGCGATTCCTGGGTCGGCGCCCGCGGCCGCGGCAGCCAGCAGGGCCGCAAGCGCGTTGGCTTGGTTGTGGCCGCCCGCGAGCTGGAGGTCGTCCACGCCGGCGATTCGTTCGCTTTGTCCGCCGCTCGGCTGCCGCTCCGATCCCTCCAAATCCATCACGAAGTCCCGGCCGGACAGCCAAGCCCCGGGGCGCGAAGGCCGCTCCAGCGAGAAGGCCAGCCGCTTGCCGGGCGCGTCGCGGCTCATCTCCAAGACGCGTGGGTCGTCCGCGTTGAGCACCCAGGTCGTGGAGTCGCCGCCGAGTTCGAAGAGCCGGCGCTTGTCCCGGTAGTAGGCCTCCAGAGAGCCGTAGCGGTCCAAGTGATCCGAGGCCAAGTTGGTCATCACTCCCACGGCGGGACGAAGCCGCCGAGTCTCGGCCAGCTGGAAGGACGACAGCTCGAGCACGATGCGGTCCGGCGGCGGCTCCAAGGCGGCGAGCGCCGAGGCCGGAGCGGCCATGGCGCCGCTCACGTTGCCGCCCAAGGCCGCGGTCAGCCCGGCCCCCGCCAGCAGGTGAGCCGCGAGCGCCGCGGTGGTCGTCTTGCCGTTCGTGCCCGTCACCACGATCAGTGGACTCGAGAGGAACCGGCAGGCGAAGTCAGGCTCCGATATCCAACGGACGCCCCGTGCGCGAAGGGCGGAGAGCACCGGAGAATCGGGGGGGATTCCCGGACTGGCGACGACGGTGTCCGCCGAGACCAGCGGCGCCAGGGCGTGTCCGCCCAGCTCGACGCGGGCTCCAAGGTCTCGCAACCCGGCTCCACGGTCTGCAACTGCAGGGTCGTTGCTCGCATCGCTGACATGAACCTCAGCTCCTTTGGCCAGGGCCAAGCGCACGGCGGCCTCTCCGCTCGCGCCCAACCCAATCACTGCAATCTTTTCGGTTGCTTTCTTTCCGCTGTATTCACTGTCCATCTCTTATGTTTTTCGCCGTCCTTCACTTATGTCTTTTCGACTTCCATCTCTTATCGAAGCTTGAGCGTCGCGAAGCCGACCATCGCGAACAGGACCCCGAGGATCCAGAACCGGATCACGATTTGAACGTCGGCCCATCCCTTCTTCTGGCAGTGGTGATGGAGGGGCGCCATGAGGAACAGGCGACGCCCTTCTCCGAACCGGCGTCGTGAATACTTGAAGTACTGTTTTTGGATCAGCGAGGAGCCCGCCTCGAGCACGAACACGCCGCCGACGAAGGCCAGCAGGATCTCGGCCTTGAGCAGGATCGCCACCGCGCCGAGAGCTCCGCCGAGGCCCAGCGCTCCGGTGTCGCCCATGATGACCTTGGCGGGCGGCGCGTTGAACCAGAGAAAGCCCAGCGTGGCCCCGGTGATCGCGGAGGCGAACACCGCCAGCTCGCCCGAACCGCGGAGATAGAACAGCCCCAGGTACGCCGAGGTGTCCACGCGGCCGATCACGTACGCGAACACTGCAAACGCGCCCGAGGCGATGGCCACGAGGCCCGGTGCGAGTCCGTCCAGCCCGTCCGAGAGGTTGACCGCGTGAGTGGTGCCCACGAGCACGCCGGTCACCCACAGGACGAAGAGAGCCGGCGGAAAGGCGAGCGCCCATTCGTCGAACACCGGCAGGTTGACCGTCGTGGGGCCGAACGGGTCGCTCGGCGCCGCCAGCCACCAGGCGAGAGACCTCGTCTCGGGAGGCGCTCCGGGCTGGGCCAACGCGGAGGAACCAGCTGCCTCGGCCGAGCCCGCGGGGACGAGGTACAAGGCCGCCACCGCGAAGAGGGCGCCGAACGCCAGCGAGCCGGCCCATTTGTAGCGCTCCACCAAGCCGCCCGGGGTTCGCCGCACCACCTTGAGATAGTCGTCCAGGAATCCGAGCGCGGCCATCGCGAGGATCGCGGAGAGCGCGGCCATCGTGTAGGGATTGGCCAGCTCGGCCCACAGCAGGGTGGCGGCCACCACCGCCGAGACGATGAGCACGCCGCCCATGTTCGCCTTGGGATCGCGTTGGGGAGCGTCGGCGGAGGGGTGATGCGCCCGCGGGACGTCCACGATGCCGCGGCGCTTGAGCCGGGCGATGACGCCTGGGCCGATGGCGAGGACGGCCAGCAAAGCCGTCACCAACGCTCCGGCGGACCGGAACGTCAGATAGTTGAACAGATTGAAGACGATGTGGACGTCGGCCAAGCCGGGGAACCAGTGGTGGAACATCAGTTCCTCGCCTTGTCGAAGGCGGATTCCATCTCGGGAAGGGCGCGCTCGAAGCGGCAGGCCCGGGACGCCTTGAGCAGCACCGTGTCGTCCGGGCGCAGCAGGAGCATCAGGCGCTCGAAGTCGGCGTCGGAGGCGGAGCACACTCGTTCGTCGTCCATCCCTGCGCGGGCGCGGGCGAACGCTCCCAGGAGCAGAAACCGGTCGATCTTGCTGGCGAGCACGCGGTGCAGCGTGCGGCTATGGATGGCCTCGGAGCGCTCGCCCAGCTCGCGCATGGTGCCCAGGATGGCCACGCGCCGGCCGGGCGCCTCCATGCCTTCCAGGGCGGCCACCGCCGCGACCACGCTCTGCGGGTTGGCGTTGTAGCAGTCCACGAGCACCCTGAGGCTGCCGACCGTTCGCACTTCTCCCCGCATCGCCCCCAGGACCGCGCCGGACACCCCGGCGGCCGCGGCGGCGGCCGAAACGCCCAGCAACCGGGCGGTGGCGAGGGCCAGCAGCGCGTTGTAGACGCCATGGCGGCCCGGCGCCTGCAACGCGACCCGCCGGCCCTCCCAGTCGAAGGCGTAGGACCCGTTCGCCCGCAGGCGCGCGCCCGAAGGACGAGCGGCGCCGGCCCGGTCCGACCAGCCGCAGACGCCCACCGCCGGGTCGATCTCGCGAGCCTCCTCCGCCAAGCGCGGCGGCTCGTCGCCGACCAGCGTCGACCCCCGGCCCTCGACGGCGCGGAGAAGATCGAGCTTCTCCGCCAGGACGCCCGCCAAGTCCCCCAGCCGTTCCGTGTGCGCCTCCGCGACGGTGGTGACCACGCCCGCGGAGGGCCGGCCGATCCGGGCCAGCTCGGCGATCTCGCCGGGCTCGTTGGTCCCCATTTCCAGGACGAGCGCGGAGGCGTTCTCGGGAGCGGACAGGATCGTCATCGGCGTGCCCACGCGGTTGTTGCGGTTCCCGACCGTCCCGTGCACGCGGGGCAGCGAGCCGAGCGCCGCCATCGTCATGTCCTTGACGGTCGTCTTCCCCGAGGAGCCCGTAATGCCGACCACCGGCGCGGCCAGCCGGCGACGGTGGTGGAGCGCCAAGTCGCCGAGCGCCTTGAGCGTGCAGGGAACGCGGTAGACCCGCGCCTGCGCCGCGCACTCGTCCGGAGCGTCCTCCGCCACCACGGCCCGGCAACCCCTCTCCACCGCCTCCGCCAGGAACGCGTGCCCGTCGAACCGCTCCCCCCGGATCGCCACGAAGACGTCTCCCGGGAGCGCCGTTCGCGAATCCGTGCAGACGCCTTCGAACCGCTCCTCCGCCCCACCGCCGCCCGGCAGCCCCAAGGCCCGGCGCACCGAGCCGTCGCTCCACCGTCCCCCGGCCCTCACGACCCGCCCCCCTCGGCCCGCGCGGACGCTTCTCGGCGGGGCCGCTGCGGGTGGGCGCCCTCCTCCGCCCTGGCCAGCGCCTCCGCGACGATCTCGCGCTCGTCGAACGGCAGCGAGGTCGTGCCCACGACCTGACAGGTCTCGTGGCCCTTGCCGGCCAGCAGCACCAGATCGTCCGGGCGGGCCGCGGCCAACGCCCATTCGATCGCCTCGCGCCGGTCCACGAGCTCCACCGATTCGGAGGCGCTCACGCCGGCCGCCACCTGCCGCACGATGGCCGCCGGATCTTCGCGGCGCGGATTGTCCGACGTGACGACCGCCACGTCCGCGTACCGCGACACGGCCGCCCCCATCTGCGGGCGCTTCTCCGCGTCGCGCTCTCCGCCGGCCCCGAAGACGACGAACAGCCGCCCCTTCACCATGGGGCGCACCGCCTTCAGGACCTGCTCCAGCGCGTCGGGCGTGTGGGCGAAATCCCGGAAGACGTCGAACGGGGCGGAGGCGATCCGCTCCAGCCGACCGGGCGCCGGGACGCTCTCGGCCAAGCCCGCCGCCACGGCGTTCAGCGCATGGCCCAGGGCGAGCGCACAGGCGGCGGCGGCCAAGGCGTTGTAGACATTGAACAGGCCCGGCAGAGGGAGCGTCGCCTGCGCCGATGCGCCCTCCCATTCCAGGCGAAACGCGCTGTTCTGCAACGTGGTGCGGACGTCGCGGGCCCGGACGGCCGCTTCGGATCCCAGCCCGTAGGACAGCAGGCGTCCCGGCGCGTCCAGGGCGCGCCAGGCCTCGTCGTCGGCGTTCACCACCGCGATCGCGTTCTCCTTGCCCAGCTCGAGCAGGCGGGCCTTTGCGGCGAGATACCGGTCCCGGCTGCCGTGGTAGTCCAAGTGATCGCGCGTCAGGTTGGTGAAGACCGTGGCGTCGAAGCGGACGCTGTCCAAGCGGTGCTGGGCCAGCGCGTGGGAGGAGGCTTCGAGGACGACCGCCTGGACGCCCTCCTCGGCCAACGCCGACAAGCGCCGCGCCAGCTCGGCGGGGCCGGGCGTGGTGAGGCCCGCCGTGCCGGGGAGGGCCCTGCCCTCCGCGTCCGTGGTTCCCAGCGTCCCGACGGCGGCCACGGAGGCGGAGCGGCCCAGCAGGCCCCGGAGCAGGAGCGTCGTGGTGGTCTTCCCGTTGGTGCCCGTCACGCCGATCGTGGTCATGCGGCGCCAGGGCGACCCGGCCACGAGTCCCGAAGCCAGCGCGGCCGCCCGGCGAGCGTTGCCGACCTGCAGCTGCGGCAGCTTCGCCCCGCGCACCGGCCGCTCCACGACGGCGGCGGCGGCGCCCGCCTCCGCGGCGGCCCCGACGTACTCGTGCCCGTCCGCGCGGGCGCCCTTCCAGGCCACGAAGAGGTCGCCCGGGCCCACCGCGCGCGAGTCCTGCTGCACGCCCGCCACCTCGAGCGCCGCCCAGCCGTCGGGCGCCGTCCCCGGGATCGCCCGCACCGCCACGCCCTCGTCCTCGAGGGCCGCCACGACGCGCGACAGGGACACGCTCACTTCCCCAGACCCAAGACCCGGATCGTGTCGCCCGCGCGAACGGCGCGGCCGCCCGCCGGAAGCGTCGCCGCGACCGGACCGTGCCCCTCGACGCGCACGCGCAGTCCCATCTTGTGCAGCTGCCGCAGGGCCACCCGCATAGGCGCGCCGTCCAGCGCCGGCAACGTCATCAGCCCCTCGGCCCCGCGCCGCCCGTCCGGCACGGCGCCGTCCCAGTCCCGGCTCGGCCCCGTGGCCCCCGCCATGGCAAACCGCACGAGCGGCGTGGAGGACGGCGAGGGCCCCCGCTCGCGCTGCGCCAAGGCGAGTGCCCTGCGGTCGAGCGGGACTTGGCGCGCCGAGAGCAGCGATTCCAGCATCGCGCGAGTCACCGGCGCGGCCGTGGCGCCCCCGTAGTAGCCGCCCTGCGGACGGTTCAGCTTCACGAAGAACAGCAGCTGCGGATCGTCTGCCGGGAAGTACGCCCCGAAGGACGCGTGGTAGGCTCCCCGCTCGTAGCGTCCGTTCGATCCGACCGCCCGGGCAGTGCCGCTCTTTCCGGCGACCAGAAAGGAGGACATCCGGGCGCGCGTCGCCGTGCCGCTCTCCACCACGTCGACGAGCACCGGCGTCAGCTGCTCCGTCACCCAGCGGGGCACGACCTGGCGAATGCCCCGGGGACGCGCGAACCGCGCCGAACGGCCGTCCGCGCTTCCCACCTGCTTGACCAGCCGCGGCTCCATCAGCATGCCGCCGTTGGCGAGCACCCCGAAGGCCATCGCCATCTGCAGGGGCGTGACCGCCAGCTCGTAGCCAAACGAGAGCGAATGGCCGGACTGGCCGGACCACTGCTCGGGCCTGCGGAGCAGACCGGACGCCTCGCCGGGGAGCAACACCCCGGTGCGCGTGCCGAAGCCGAAGTCCCGGAACGTGGTGTACTGCTGCGCCGGCGTCAGGCGCGAAGCGAACTTGGCTATGCCGGTGTTGGAGGACTGCCGAATCACTTCGTGGAGCGTCAGCCAGCCGCCCCCGTCGATGTCGGTGATCCGGCGGCCCTGCACGGTCCATGTGCCGTCGCCCGTGTCCACGGAGTCGTCGAGTTCGGCGGCGCCGTGCTGGAGAAGCGCGGCCGAGGTGAACGGCTTGACGGTCGAACCCGGCTCGTAGCTGGTGTTCACCGCGGACAGGCTGGTTCGCCCGCCGTCGGAGATGGACGACATGGCGAGTATCTCGCCGGTGGCGGGGTCGGTGACGATCAGGTCGCCGCCCCGGGCGTCGGTGTCTTCCACGGCGGAGGAGAGCATCTCCTCGGCGATGGCCTGCACGTCCATGTCGATGGTCAGGAGGACGTCGCGGCCCGGCGCCGGGGGCCGCACCTCGACCACCTGCCCGGGTATCTCCCGTCCCTGGTTGTCCCGCGCGACGATCTCGCTTCCCGCCTGCCCCGCCAGCACAGAGTCCATCGTCTGCTCGACGCCCCCGCTTCCCTTTTGGTCCACCACCGACCCGATGATGCCCCGCGCGAGCCCTTCCCTCGGATACAGCCGTCGCAGCTCGCGCTCGACGTGCAAGCCTCTCACGCCCCGCAGGCCTGCCACCTGCGTCGCCGAGTACCGTCCCGGCACGACGCGCCACGGCCGGGCCGGATCGGTGGCGTTTCGCGCCGTCCTGCGACGCACGCCCAAGTGCTCGACCAGGGCCGCCTGCACCAACTCGCGATCACGGATCTCGCCGGGCGCCACGGCCACCGAGGCCCGCCAGTGGCTGACCGCCAGCTCGTTGCCGTTGCGGTCGAGGATTCGGCCCCGGGGCGCGGGAATCGTCTTGCTCTTCTGGTGCTGGGCAAGCGCCCCGGCCGTCCAAGCGGCCCTCTCCACCACCTGTACTTCGGCGGCCCGCGCCACCAAGCCCGCCGCCGCGACCAGCCAGGACGCCAGGAGAAAGCGGCAACGCAGGCGCACCTTTCGGTACGGGTCGCTGCGGGCGCGGGGCCGGCTCACCACTCCCCTCCCGCCGGGATCACCACCTCGTGGTCGCTCGGAGAACGCAGGCCGAGGCGCTCGGCCGCTTCGGCGGCGACATGGGGGCGCGCTTCCAGCTGGGAGACGCGGCGCGCCAACTCCTCCCGTTCGTCCGCGGCGATCGCGAGATCACGGCCGATCTCCTCGATCTCCTGCATGGTCTCGCGAGTCGTGGACTGGCGCCATGCCACCAGGGCCAAGGCGGCCAGCAGCGCCGCAGTCGCGAAGGCCGCCCGGCCGGCGATGCTCTTGGCGCCCGCGCCGGTCCTCAGGCCGCGGGTCCTCTTGCCAGGAGGCCTCGCGCCGCGCGCCCGCGTCCCGCGCGCCCTCACGCCGCCCGCCTCCAAGCCCTCAAGCGCGCGCCCCGGGCCCGCGGATTGGCCTCCGCCTCCGCCTCCGACGCCTTCACGGGCTTCCTCGCGAGCGCCGTCCCGGCGGGCGCCGACTCCACAGCGAGCACCGGAAGACGCGGGGGAAGGCCGGCGTTCGGATCGCTCCAGCGGCGAAACGCCCGCTTCACGATGCGGTCCTCGCCGGAGTGGTACGAGATCACGGCCACCACGCCGCCGGGACGCAACACGTTGCGGATCGCCTCCAGCCCGGCCTTCAGCGCACCGAACTCGTCGTTCACGCGGATGCGAAGCGCCTGGAACAGCCGCGCCTTCTCGGCGTGCGTGGAGCGGCGGCGAAGCGCCGACTCCAGCGCCCCGACCAAGTCGTCGCTGGTGCGCAACGGAGCCCGCGCGCGGCGGCGGACGATGCGGACGCTCACCGCGGCCGGCCTGGGAGCCTGCCCTTCCCGAAGCGCACCAGCCAACTCGGCCGGGGCCGCTTCGGCCAGGAAACGGGAAGCGTCGAGGCCGGCGCCGGGGTCCATGCGCATGTCGAGCGGCGCGCCCCGGCGAAACGTGAAGCCGCGGTCGTCGTCGTCCAGTTGCCGCGAACTCGCTCCCAGATCCAGGAGCGCGCCCGCCAGCCCGGCCTCCCGCACCGCGGCGCTGCAACAGGCCTCTTGAAAGGAGCTCTGCTCGACGCGTGCGCGGCCGCCGAACTCGGCCAAGCGTTCGCTCGCCGCCTGGACGGCCTCGGGGTCTCGGTCGACCGCCAGCACCTGGCAGTCCCCACGACATTGCAGCAACGCCGCGGCATGACCGGCGCCGCCCGCTGTCCCGTCCAGATAAAGGCCGGGCGGACCTTGGGCCAGCCAGTTCACGACTTCGGCCACGAGGACGGGTCGGTGATAGCCATGCGCTTGCGCATCGCGGCCCTCGGCTTGGGCATCGCCGGCCTCAGCCGAAGATGCGGGGTGCGAAGTCGTCATCCGAAGGCTGCGCAGCGGCTTCGTCCGCGAAGCGCTCGGGATTCCATACCTCGATGCGGTCCACCGCGCCGATGAAGAGAGCGGCGCTGTCGAGTCCCGCGCCCTCCCTCAGCCACGATGGGATGCGTATGCGTCCATGGTCGTCGGGATCCACTTCGCTGGCCCGCGCCGTGATTCGTCTCAAGTAGGCGCCCGCGTCTCCCCGCGCGCGCCGGTGCTCCATCAGCCGCTGCTCGATCGTCTCCCAGGTCGATGCAGGCAGGAGGTCCAGGTGGGTCTCCCGCCACTGCAACAGAACAAGCGCCGAGAAAGAGCGCGGCGACCCAGGCGACTCCTCCTGCTGCGCCCCCAGCGCGCGCCGAAACGCCGAGGGGAAGCTGACGCGCCCCTTGGCGTCGATTTGGTACTCGTAACGTCCGAGAAGTCTGGCCACCGTTCCGCCTTCCGGAGTTCATCCCATTCTTTCCCACGGCTTCCCACTTTAACCATTTACTTCCCTTTTGGCAAATGGAGGCCCCCTCGAGTCGCTCGAAGCGGGCGCGACTAGGGCGGGGGCGGGGTCAGCTCAAGACGGAGCCGGCGAGGTCTCGTGCTCGTCGGTGCGAGTGCGCGGGGGACGGGGTCGGCGACGAACGTGGCCGGCGCCAGTCGGCTCGCCGCGGAACCCGCGTGGAGGCGCCGACGTACGCTACGTCCCAGGTCGGCGCGAAGACGGACGGACACGACCGCCCTCGCGACCGGCTAGGCGCCGGTTCGACTTGGCCGGAAGACTCCGTAGACGGAGGTCGCGAAGTAGTCTCTCAGGACGGGGAGGCGCACCAACGCGGAAGACACGGCCCAAAGCGGCGGCCACCGCTTGAGCTGCAGGTTGACGACTAGACGCTCGGTGGTGAAGCCGCAGCAGCCGACCCAGTGGAGAAACTGGGAATAGCGCATCCGGTTGAGCCCGCCCTTGATGTCCTCCCACCGGGCGGCAGGGTCGTTCGGGCGATGGAACTCGCTTCGCAACCGGAGAAGGGCCGTCTCCGAGAACAGCAGGGCGGCCCAGGGAATCGGAAACTTGAACATGTAGTCGACATGAGTGTTGAGCGGTGCGCGAAACAGGGGTCCGAAGCCCGCGACCAGACGGCTCCCGTCGTCCTTCAGAAGTTCGAAGCAGGTCGCGAGAAAGGCCTCCGGGTCGGCGTAGTGCTCCAATGCCTCATGGCTCACGACGACGTCGAACTTCTCGCCGGACTCCCGAAGGGCCAGGACGTCGGCGCACTCGAACTCGACCTTTGCCGGATCGAGCGACGTCGATGCCAGGAGTCTCCGGGCGGCGCCGACAGAGGCCGGATTGACGTCGACACCCTTGACGAATCCCCCGCTCGCCTGCGCCAACGCCACGGCCATGTCGCCCCGACCGCAGCCGGCGTCCAAGTAGCGAAGCCCTTCCGCGAGCGGAATGCCCCCGGCCAGGCGCTTGTTGAACTTCCGCAGGCGCAGGCCGCCGACCGTCGCGTCCGGGGCGGGGCCGGGCGCGACGGGGCCAAGCGCAGGGCGGCGGACGATCGGCCGCAACAGCCAGTAGTCCAGCCTAGGCCCGAACATCAGATATCCTTTCGCCTGCCCTCTCTGCGCGGAGGCCGCCTCTCGAGGCCGATGCCCCGTCGCGTCGAGCCGGGAAAAGGGCGCCGCAGGCCGACCGGGCCCGCGACGCTCCTGCACGCCGGAGAAAAGGAACTCAGGGCTACGTGCCTCGCTGGATCAACGCCTCTTGAATCTCGACGTACTGCTGGGTCGCGTCGCGAAGCTGTTGGAGCGCGATGCTCGGCTGGGTCCTCGCGTATCCCGCCACGCGCGGCAAGGCGAACAGCCGGGCGGCGCTCTGGAACATGGGCAGGGCCCGTTGCGCGGACTGGACCGTCTCCGGGCCCGAGACTTGCTTCGCCCGCTGGTAAAGCGAGTAGGCATGCCAGAAGTCGAGCTCGCCGGCGACCGCTTCCGAGACTGCGGCCTCGAAGGAGCCCTTGGCCTCCTCCAACATGTTGATCGCGTAGGCCCAGTCGTCCTTGCGCACGCCCTTCCTGTGCGCGTCGGCGAAGAGAAGGCGGGCCATCGCGTCCGCCGACTGCTCGCCCTTCTGGACGGCCGCCTGCAGGAAGGGGACGGCGTCCCTCGGCCGATCCGCCTCGAGGAGCCAGCTGCCCTGCCTGGCCTTGACGTTGGGGTAGTCGGCGTCGCGCATCTCGACCGTGTCGAGCGCCGCGATGGCGTCGTCCAACTGCCCGCCCTTCTTGAGCACGTCCGCGTACAGAGACCAGAGCTGCGCTTCCTCTCCGTGCGTCCGGAGCACCCGCTGGGCCATCGACACCGCTTCGGCGAACTGCCCGAGTTCGCTGTAGGCGGCGATCATGTTGCGCAGATGCACGACGTCCATGTCTTCGCCCTGCACCTCGTACGCGCCGGCGTAGGAACCGAGAACCTTCTCGTAGAGTTCGCGGGCCTCGTCGGAGAGGGGCTCGTCCTCTGCCGCGCCTTCCCGGTTCTTCTGCGCGGCCCGCGCCGCGAAGGAGGCGTGCTGAAGCAGCATGTCCACGTTCTCCGCGTCGCGGGCGAGACCCTCTTCGATCAACAGCATCGCACCGTACTCGTCCCCGGCCAGGGCCAAGTCGTAGGCGACCCTCATCCGCACCGTGGAGTTGCCCGGATCCAGCTGCAGGAACTGGGCGTAGTGATCGCGAGCCTCGTCGGGATGATCCAGCTTGGCCGCCAGGAAACCCGCCAGCTCGAGCCCCTGCTCGTGGAGAGCGTCCTGCTCGAGCAACGTCTTGGCTTCGACGTAGGAGGTCGTGAAGAACTCTTGCGCGGCCCCGGCGTCGCCGGCTTCCTCGGCGTCCCGCCCCCGCTGCATGGAGATCATTGCGTACACGTACCGCGACTGGGCGTCGTCGTCCTTCAGGGCGAGGGCGGCCAAGCAGTTCTCCTCGGCGCTGGCGTAGTCTCCCGAGTTGAAGTACTGGCCGCAGAAGGTGGCGCGCCGGATCTGGTCGATGTAGGTCCCGAACTCGACGTAGATGGCCTGGGCCGCCTCCCTGTACTCCTTCTCTCCCCAGGTCGCGTCCGGGACGGGGAAGGAGGCGCCGCCGGGCGCCTGGAAGCGCATCTCGGCGAGCGCGACGGTCTTGGCCTGTTCGTCTTCCGTGTAGCTTCCGCAGAAGACCAGGTTCGCCCGGATCTGGGTCCCGAGCTGAACGCCGACGATGCAGTCGATGTCCTCCATGTCGATGTCGTACTGCTTCGCCGCGTTCTTGATCTCCTTCTCTTCCACCGGCTGGTGCGTGTGCGACTCGTTGATGAGCTTGCGCAACTCCTTCGCCAAGTCCTTGCCGAAGTCGTCGTCGGCGCCCTGTTTCGGCATCAGGGCGGTGACCATTACGCGGTGCCGCTCTTCCATCTGCGCATCCGCCGGGGCCGGGGCGGCCAGCCACATTGCGAAAACGGCCGCACCTGCGGCGCCATAGCGTCCAAACGTCGTCATGTCCTCTCGTCTCCCTGGGCGGAACATTCGCTGCTGTCTCGTCTGCCCGCGCGGGCGGCTCCAATGGCCCGACACCCTCCGCCCGCGCGCAACCGCGGCTGGTGTTCGGTGCAAAGGCGCCCGCCCCTGGACAGTCCGTAAATGTACGCAACCGAAGGACAAGGTCAATCGCAAGCCCTCGACGGCCAGTGGCGCGGACAAGGTCCCGGCGGGCGGCGAACGTGCACGGTGACAGGCGGCGAACGTGCAGGGCGGCGTGCTCCGAGGGCCCGCGGTGCGGACGAAGGCCTTGGACGCCCCGCCGTCGTCCGTGTAGGTTTGGCAACGTTTGAATCGGAGGCCGACGCCGCCACGGGCGGCCTCTCCACCACGAAAGGAAGCGCACGATGAAGAACGCAATTCGCATGTTGTTCCTGGGGGCGGCCCTCGGGTTCGGAGCTTCGGGCTTGGACGCCCAGGCCTGCCCTGGAGGCGGCGACACCGCGGACCGGGCGAGTCCGCCCGACTCGGCCACCGCCAGCTTGGGCGGCGACATGGTCAAGGTCTGCTACGGGGCGCCGTCGGCCCGGGGGCGCACCATGGTGGGCGGGGATGCGCATCCCTACGGAACGCCTTGGCGGTTGGGAGCGAACGAGGCCACGGCGATCCACTTGCCCTTCGCCGCCTCGGTGGCGGGCGTGGACGTGCCCGCCGGATCCTATTCGCTGTACGCGGTGGTCGGCGAGAAGTCGTGGGACATCGTGGTGAACGGCGTCGCCGAGCGATGGGGCCGCCCGATCAGCGAAGAGGTGATGGCGTCGGACGTCGGCTCGGGCACGGTCCCGGTCGCCGCCAACGAACACGTCGAGAGGCTCATGATGTCGTTCGAAGACGTGTCGGCGGACTCCGCCACGCTGGTCGTCGAATGGGAGGCCTACCGGGTCGAGGTGCCGGTCGTGCGCACGAACTGAGGGTACCGGCGGTACTGGCGCGGCGGCGGGTCGCGTCGGCTCAGTTGCCGCGGATCTTCACGTTGCCGCTGCCGGTGTCCACTACGACGCGTCCGACGCCGTCGCCCAGAGTTCCGCGCAGATAGCCGCGCTTGGAGATGTCCACGACGGCGCCGGGCACGTCCACGCTGATCCGGCCGGAACTCGTGTCGAGCCGCAGTTCCGCGCCCAGTTCTTCGGGGACGAGAAGCGTGACCGCGCCGGAGCCGGTGTCCACGATGAGCCGGTCGACGTCCGAGAGGAGCGCGAGATGTACCGATCCGCTGCCCGTGTCGCACTCGACTCTGGGGGCCGACAAGCCTTCGAAGCGGACGCGCCCGGAGCCGGTGTCCACCACGACGGTCTTCGCCGAGACGTTCCGGCCCTCCACTGCGCCCGATCCGGTGTCGACCTCCAGCGTCCGTCCCGAGACGTCCGCCAGCCGAACCCGCCCGGAGCCGGTGTCCAAATGCACGCGTCCGTGGACGTCGGAGACGGATACCCACCCCGACCCGGTGTCGACGAGCAGGTCGCCCCTCACGCCCGAGACGTCCACCGCGCCAGCGCCGATTTTGAACGCGAGATTGGCCTCCGCGTCTCGAGCGACGGCGACGGCGCCGCCCGCATAGACTTTCAGATCACTCCCTCGAGGGACGCGAACCACGATGTCGGCATGCGCCTCGATACCTCGTCCGCGGTTCGAGATCACGACTTCGCGGCCGCCCCGCCCGCCGTCGAAGAACGTGCCGTCGCGCGCGACCCTCAGCGAATGCCGGCCGGCTGCCCGGCGATAGATCACGCGGTCGCCCGGGAAGATCACGCGCAGGGACTCCCTTCCCCGCACTTTCCCGGTCTCGATCCGAAGACGATCGGCGTCCGGGCCCCGGCGCGTGACCTCGACGACCACGCTTCGACCCTCGCCGGGCACCACCGAAACCGAGCCCGCCAAGTTATACACGGAGGCCACCCGCGCGCCCAGTTCGCGAACGTCCTGCCCGGCGACGCGGTCGGTCGCGGCCCAGGCGCAGGCGGCGAGCGCCCCACCGGCGAGCAACCTGCGCGTCTTTCCCTTCCTGCGCGTCCGTCGAGTCATGCCGTATTCTCGCTGAAGCCGCCGCCGTTCCACCACCGTCGATCCCTACGACTGCCTGCGCAACCGCGTTTCAGAGCCTGCGACCCCCGGCGCAGAGCCCCGGCCCCCGCGCCCGCTCGGCAACAGGGCCTCTTCCACCATGTCCGTCACGCGCGAGGCGGTCTCGGGGGCGGCGGCGGCGAAGGCTGGCACCGTCCACGGCGCCTCGGGCCAGTCGGTCACCGCGCAGAGGACGCCGGCCGACCGAGCCCGCATCGGCCCGAAGACGGCTTCGGACTGGGCGCTGGCGCGATACACCTCCACCTTCGGCGCCGCCGCCGC
Organism: Longimicrobiales bacterium; assembly: GCA_958295645.1. Classification (GTDB taxonomy): domain Bacteria; phylum Gemmatimonadota; class Gemmatimonadetes; order Longimicrobiales; family Gaopeijiaceae. The sequence goes on along the minus strand of OY282361.1, from coordinate 608,944 downwards.
CCGAAACCCCTCCGCCACCACGATCTCCGCTTCCTGGAGGTGGCGGAGGAGAAGCGCGTCCAGCGAGGGCTCGGCGCCGCCGCTCCAGTCGCCCAGGAGAGCGAATTCGGCCGGCCCCGCGAGCAGGACCCGCTCGGCTTGGCCTTCGTGGCGGTGGCGCCAGGAATCGGTGCCGGGCGTGTCGAGGCGAAAGTTGTGGCCGTGCTTGGCCGACATCACCCGGCGGCCTCGGCGCCGGAGCTCGGCGACGATCCGCACCGCCAGCGTGGTCTTGCCGGAGTTCTTGTTGCCCACCACGGAGATCGCCGGCGGCGGCAGGTCGCAGGGCTCGTTCACGCTGGCGAACGCCTCGGCGGGCGCGCCCGCCCCGACGGCTTCGGCACCGATTCCGCGGGCGAAGGCGGCGGCCGTTCGCCGGCCCTCGTCGAGCGCGGCGGCCGCCGCCGCCAGCGCCGAGACGGGATAGACCGCGCAAAGCGGCTCCTCCGGCGTTCCCGGCCCGACCCGGGGGACGGCGGCCCTGGCGCCCCCGCCCGCCCGCCAAGCCTCGGCCAAGCGCGACAGCACCCCGCCGTCCACCCAGGGCATGTCCACGGCCAGCACGAGCGCCGCGTCCATGCCTCGATGGGCCGCCAGCGCCAAGGCCGTCTCGATGCCCGCCAGCGGACCCAGGCCCGGACGCAGGTCGTCCGCCACGCTTCGACGCCGGCCCGGCGGCTTGGCGGCGGCGGCCCCCGCACGGCCGGAACCAGCCTGCGGGCCGCTCCGGGGGCCCATGCCGTCTTGGCCGTCCTCTTCGCGGTCTTGGCCGTCCTCTTCCACCGCTCGCGCGACCCGAGGATCGTTGGCGACGACGACCACCCTGTCGCAGACGGCCTCCAGCCGGTCGCAGGCGAGGCGCCACAGCGGCCGGCCATGGAGCCGCGCCAGCGCCTTGGGCGAACCGAACCGTCTGCTGCCTCCCCCCGCCAGCACCGCCCCGAGCAGCTTCACCTCTCCCGTCCCCCGTTCGACGGCCCCGCCTGCAAGCCGTCGCTCGCTTCAGCCCCGGGCGCCGCGGCCCCCCGTCCCCCGTCCGCGCCTCCTGACAAGCGGTCCAGCCCCGCAATGCGCTCCGCCCCCGCGTACACGTTGTAGCCGCTGCGCTTGGCGAATCCCACCAGCGTCATGTTGAACCGGCGAGCGAAGTCCACCGCCAGACTGGACGGCGCACCGACCGCGACCACCATGGGGAAGCCCGCCATGGCCGCCTTCTGGAGGATCTCGAACGAAGACCGGCCCGACACGACCAGTCCCGGCGGCCTCTCGGGGGCCGCGCCTCCCAGCGCCAGCGCGCCGACGACCTTGTCCACCGCGTTGTGGCGCCCCACGTCCTCCCGCACGAGCCACACCTCTCCGCTGGGCCCGAAGAGGCCGGCGGCGTGAATGCCCCCCGTGCGCCCGAACACGCGCTGGGACGGCTTGAGCGCATCCGGCACCGTCCGCAGGATCTCGTCCCGTATTTCGAAGCCGTTCGCCACGGGCTTGCATCCCTGCGCCTCGACCGCGTCCAGAGAAGCCTTCCCGCAGACCCCGCAGGCCGAAGTGACGTAGAAGTTGCGGGACACCGAGGCCGGATCGAAGGCTCCGGCGGTGCGGAGAGTCACCGTGACGACGTTGTATTCCTGCGGCTCCACGCTCCGGCAGTAACGGACGCCCGCGATGGCCGAGCGATCCGCCACGACCCCCTCGGTGAGCAGGAAGCCGGCGGCGAGCTCGAAGTCGTCGCCCGGCGTGCGCATCGTCACGGACACCACGTGTTCGCGTCCCCCCGCCGAAGCGGGCTCCTGAAGGCGCACCTCGAGCGGCTCTTCGGCGGCCACGTGGTCGCCGCGCACCGAGAACCGCTCGCCGCGCACCCGCTCGGATCGGACGCGCACGATCCTGCGCCGCCTCGTCGTCGCCATGTTCTCCCCGCTCCCCCTCTGTGCACAGGTTTGGCCGAATCCCGGGTACAAACATATGTTCCATCGCGCCAACCAGCCGCGCCCAAACCCGCAGAGGAACCGCCGACGAGAATGCCAGCCCCCGCCAACGACGAACTCGTGGCCCGGTGGAAGAACCGCCCTGCGCCGCTTCTGCCGTTGCTGCACGAGTTCCACGAACGGGACGGGCACCTCTCGGAGGAGGCGTTGCAGGCGGTGGCGGACGGGCTGGACATGCCCATCGCCGAGCTCTTTGGCACGGTCACGTTCTACCACCACTTCTCCCGGGAGCCGGGCTGCGGCGGGCGGCCGCGCTTCTGCAACGGGCCGGTGTGTCGTCTCGCGGGCGCGGACGAGGTCGCGGCGGACCTCCGGGCGGCGGGGCACGACCCGGCCCCCATGCCCTGCCCGGGACGCTGCGACGAGCCAGTGCCCGTCCTCCACGGCGGCGGCGTCTTGACCGGACGGCCGGGCGGCGCTCTGCAAAGCGGGCCGTCCCCGTTGCCGCCGGAGCCTCCGGAAGGCGTGCGGGAGTGCGTCTTCGCGGGGATTCGCGAGGCTGGACGGGCCAGCTTGGAGGGCTACCGGAGCCAGGGCGGCTACGAAGCGCTCGCCAAGGCGCTGCGGGACATGTCGCCCGGCGATGTGATCCGCGAGATCGACCAGAGCGGGCTGGCCGGGCGCGGCGGCGCGGGATTCCCGACGGGCCGGAAGTGGCGCGCCGTGCGAGAGGCGCCGGGCGGGCCCAAGACCATCGTCTGCAACGCGGACGAAGGCGAGCCCGGCTGCTTCAAGGATCGCGCGCTAATGGACCACGACCCGCACGCGCTGTTGGAGGGGATGCTGCTGGCCGGCTACGCGACGGGCGCCGAGCGGGGGCTCGTGTATCTCCGCTACGAGTATCCGGAGACGTTCGGCGTTCTCGAGGCGGCCGTGGCCGAGGCCGAAGGCGCCGGGCTTCTGGGAGGCCGCGTCCTGGACACGGAGTTCTCCTTCGGGATCGTGGTCCGCCGGGGCGCAGGCGCCTACATCTGCGGCGAGGAGACGTCGTTGCTCAATTCGCTGGAGGGCCGCCATCCCTTCCCCCGAAACCGGCCGCCGTTCCCAGTGACGCACGGCTACGAGAACCTGCCCACGGCGGTGAACAACGTCGAGACGCTGGCTTCGGTTCCGCCGATCCTCGCGCAGGGGCCAGACTGGTACCGGGGGCTGGGGTGCGACGGCCACGCGGGCACGAAGGTCCTGAGCGTGTCGGGGGACGTGCGCCGCCCCGGCAACTACGAGGCGCCCATCGGGCTGCCGCTCGCCGAGCTGCTCCACGACTGGTGCGGCGGACCTCCGCCCGGGCGCCGTTTTCGAGCGGCGACGATGGCGGGCCTCTCGGGCGGCTTCCTGGGCGAGCGCGACTTCGGCGCCACGCTCGACGAACCCTCGTTGCGGGCGCGCGGAAGCTTCCTGGGCGCAGGCGGCATCATCGTGTTCGACGATTCGCGCGACATGGTCGCCGCCACCCATAATGCCATGGAGTTCTTTGCCGAGGAGTCCTGCGGCAAGTGCTTCCCCTGCCGGATCGGGACGCAGCGGCTGGCGGAGAGGCTGAACGGCGAGGGTCCCTCCGGCTTCGACGAATGGGTGGACGAGGTGGCGGACCTGAACGAGACGATGAAGGAGACCAGCGCCTGCGGCTTGGGCCAGGCCGCCCCCCTGCTGACGGAGAGCCTGCTTCGGTATTTTCCGGAGGAACTGCGGAGACGGATGGAGGAAGGATGGGGGACATGAAGCGCAACGGCGCACGAGCCACGCTGGTTCTGGACGGCGAGCGACTCGCTTTCGCCGAGGGCGAGACGATCTACGAGGTGGCAGACCGGCACGGCCGGGACATTCCGGCGCTCTGCTACGATCCGCGGCTGGAGCCGTTCGGCGGTTGCCGCCTGTGCGTGGTCGAGGTGGAAGGGCAGCGCAACCCGGTCGCCTCCTGCGCGACGCGGGCCGAAGCCGGCATGGTCGTGCGCAGCCGGACCGCCCGCCTCGAAGAACGCCGCCGGACGCTCGTCGAGATGGTGGCCTCGGAGAACCGCGACGCCCGCGTGGACCCGCTGCACGGGTACGCCTCGCAGGAGATGGGCGCGCTGCTCGACCGCTACGACGCGCGCCCCGGCCGGTTCCGCGGCGCCCGGTCGGGCCAGAGCCGGATCGACGACGACAACCCGTTCATCGGCCGCGACTACGACAACTGCATCTCCTGCTACCGCTGCGTCCGAGTCTGCGCCGAACAGGAGGGCGACTACGCCATCTCGGTGGCGAACCGCGGCTTCAGCACGCAGATCGTCACCGAGTTCGACGGCCTGCTGAAGGACTCCGCCTGCACCTTCTGCGGGCAGTGCGTGCAGACCTGCCCTACCGGCGCGCTGGCCGACCTGAAGGCGCTGGCGAACCGCGACGTGCCGGGCGAGACCAAGACCACGCGTACCATCTGCACCTACTGCGGCGTCGGGTGCTCGGTGGACGTGATGTCGCGAGGGGACAAGATCGTCGGAGTCCTTCCCGCCATGGACGGGCCCGCGAACGAGGGCGCCCTGTGCGTGAAGGGCCAGTTCGCCTACGACTTCGTCCATCACCGGGATCGCCTGGCCACCCCGTTCGTCCGCGACCGGGAGACCGGGGAGCTGCGTCCGGCTTCCTGGGACAAGGCGCTGGACCGAGCCGCAGAGGGACTTGGCAAGGTCGTCGCGGAGCATGGCCGGCACGCCGTCTACGGAGTCGCCTCCGGGCGGGCGCCGCACGAGGCCGCGTACATGATGCAGCGCTTCATCCGGGCGGGACTGGGGACGAACCACATCGACAACTGCAGCCGAGCCTGACACGCTCCCTCGGTCGCCGGTCTGGCGGCAACCATAGGACGCGGGGCGATGTCGAACCCGCTTGCCGACATGGAGAAGGCCGACGTGATGTTCTGCATCGGCACGAACATGACGGAATGCCATCCCGTGGCGGCCACCCGGCTCAAGAAGGCGATTGCCCGAGGAGCGCGGATGATCGTCGCCGACCCCCGGCGCGTGCCGCTTGCGGACTTGGCTCACGTCCATCTGCCCATCCGCGTGGGCTCCGACGTGCCGTTGCTTCTGGCAATGGCCCACGTGATCGTGCGCGACGGGTTGGCCGACGAGAAGTTCATGGCGGAGCGGACGCGGGGCGGCGAGGCGTTTCTCCGCCACGTGGAGCCGCTGACCTGCGAGTGGGCGTCGGAGATCTGCGAGGTGCCGGCCCGGGACATCGAGGCCGCGGCCCAGATGTACGGCCGGGCGTCGCGGGGCGCGATCTACTACACGCTGGGAATCACCGAGCACATCTGCGGCGTGGACAACGTTCGGAGCCTCTGCAACTTGGCGCTGCTCACCGGCAACTTCGGGCGCGAGGGCACCGGCGTGAATCCCATGCGCGGACAGAACAACATTCAGGGCGCGGGAGATTCGGGCGCGATTCCCAACAACTATCCGGGCTTTCAGCCGGTGGTCGATCCGGCCGCGCAGGCCAAGTTCCGCCAAGCGTACGGGCGCGAGACGGACCTCGAGGAGGGCATGACCAAGGTCACGGCGCTGGAGCTGGCCGGCGACCGCATCCGGGCGATGATCGTGGACGGCGAGAACACCGTCGTCTCGGACCCCGACCGCAACCACTGCGAGCACGCCCTGAAGAGCCTGGACTTCCTGGTCGTGATCGATCTCTTCATGACCGAGACCGCCCAGATGGCCGACGTGGTGTTCCCTGCCACGGCCTGGGCGGAGACCGACGGCGTCTGCGCCAACACAGAACGCCGCGTCCAGCGCCTGCGGGCCGCCGTCCCCCCGCCCGGCGAGGCCAAGCCCGACTGGTGGATCGTCTCGCGGCTCGCGGAGCGCATGGGCTGGGAGGGCTTCGGCTTCCAGTCGGCCAAGGAAGTCTTCAACGAACTCTGCCGTCTGTCGCCCACCTACCAAGGGCTCGACTGGGACAGGATCGAGCACGGGGAATACCATTGGCCGGTGCCGCACGCCGATCACCCGGGCACCCCCCGTCTGCACGAAGGCGAGTTCGAGAACGGACGCGGAATCTTCTCGCTCACCGAGTACCGCGATCCGGCCGAGACCATCTCCGACGAGTACCCCGTCTGGCTGACCACGGGACGGCGGCTGCCGTCGTACCACACGCGCACGCAGACGGGGCGTTCGGCCGGGATCGACTACCTTGCGGCGGAGGAAGCTCTCGAAGTGCACCCGGCCGACGTCGCGGGCTGGGGCCTGGAAGACGGCGGCTGGGCCGAGATGAGGAGCCCGCGGGGCAACGTGAGGATCAAGGTGCGGGCCACGGACCGGTCGCCCATGGGGACGGTTTTCGCCTCCTTCTCCTTCGACGACGTGCCGGTCAACGTCTTGACGGGGGGCGGGTACGATCCCGCCACGCTCACGGCGGAGCTGAAGGTGTGCCCGGTGGCCGTCCATCCGGCGGCGGCGGGAGAGCCGGGAACCGGGGGATAGGGGTCAGTCCGGCTCGAAGCCGTCCTTGTGCGCCTCGCCCGCCAAGGCGGGATCCTGCTCTTCCTTGCGAAGGAAGCAGTTGCCGGCGGCCAAGCAGTCCATCCCCGTGCCCATGAAGCAGCGAAAGGCGTCCTCGGGCGTGCAGACGATGGGCTCTCCCCGGACGTTGAAGCTGGTGTTGACGAGGACGGGACAACCCGTGCGTTCCTTGAAGGCCTCGATCAGCGCGTAGTAGCGGGGGTTGGTGGTGGGATGCACGGTCTGCACGCGGGCCGAGAAGTCCACGTGGGTCACGGCGGGCACGTCCGAGCGGGGCACGTGCAGCCTGTCGACGCCGAAGCGCTCCGGGGCCCCGGCCTCCTCCACCCGCCGGCGTTCCTGCTTGACGTTCGCCACGAGCAGCATGTAGGGGCTGTCGCAATCGAGTTCGAACCAGTCGGAGGCCTCGGGGGCCAGCACGCTGGGAGCGAAGGGGCGGAAGGACTCCCGGAACTTCACCTTGAGGTTGAGCATCCTCTGCATGTCCGGGTTGCGAGGGTCCCCCAGAATGGACCGGGCGCCCAGAGCGCGAGGGCCGAACTCCATGCGGCCTTGGAACCAGCCCACGACCTTGCCGTCGGCGAGCGCGGAGGCCGCCGCTCCGACCAGCGCCTCGTCGGACAGCGCCTCGTACCGGGCGCCCGCCTCGTCCAAGGCCTGGGCCGTCTCTTCCTGCGTGTACTCGGGGCCCAGGAAGGCGCCCTCCATGGCGTCCATGGCGTCGCCCCCGCTGCCGTTCTCGGCGGTGGACCAGCGGGGTTCGCCGAGCAGGCGGTGGCTCGCCAGCAGGGCGGCCCCGAGCGCGCCTCCCGCGTCGCCCGCGGCCGGCTGAATCCAGATGTCGTCGAAGCGTCCGTCGCGGAGCGCCTTGCCGTTGGCCACGCAGTTGAGCGCCACGCCCCCCGCCAGGCACAGGCGTCGCAAGCCCGTTTCCTCGCTCAGCGAACGGGTCAGCCGCAGCACGGCCTCCTCCACGACCGCCTGCACCGAGGCGGCCAAGTCCATGTGCCGTTGCTCCAGAGGCTCGCCGGGCGCACGGGCTCGCCCGCCGAAGAGGGCGTCGAACCGGCTGTTGGTCATCTCGAGGCCGGTGCAGTAGCCGAAGTAGTCCAGGTTCAGCCGGAAGGATCCGTCGGGCTTGATGTCGATCAGGTTGTCGAGGATCGACTGCGCGAAGAGGGGCTCGCCGTAGGGCGCCAGGCCCATGACCTTGTACTCGCCCGAGTTGACTCTGAAGCCGGTGTAGTAGGTGAAGGTCGAATAGAGAAGCCCCAGGGAGTGGGGAAAGTGGATCTCGCGCGTCAACTCGATATCGGCGCCGCGGCCTACGCCGGCGGAGGTGGTGGCCCATTCGCCCACGCCGTCCATGGTGAGCACGGCGGCTTCGCGAAACGGCGACGGATAGAAGGCGCTGGCCGCATGGGACTCGTGGTGCTCGGCGAAGAGCAGCTTCTCGCGCCATCCGGTCTCCGGCTCCAGGGTCTCGAGCTTGCGGAGCAACAGGTTCTTCTGGAACAGCTTTTCCTTGATCCAGACCGGCATGGCCTTGGCAAAGGATCGAAATCCCTTGGGCGCGAAGGCGACGGTCGTCTCCAGCAATCGTTCGAACTTGAGAAACGGCTTGTCGTAGAAGACGACCCGGTCGAGATCCCTTGGGGCGACGGCGCCCTGGGCCAAGCACCACTCGACGGCATGCGCCGGGTAGGAGGCGTCGTGCTTGCGGCGGGTGAACCGCTCTTCCTGGGCGGCGGCAACGATGCGGCCGTCTTCCACCAGCGCCGCCGCGCTGTCGTGGTAGAACGCCGAAATGCCGAGGACACGCACCGGCCTTGCGCGAGCCTCCCTCAGAAGATGGGGTAGATCATCGGCGCCACGGGGCTGCCCTGGACCAGCACGAATATCGCGCCCAGCACGAGCAACCAAACGATGACGGGAAACAGCCAATACTTCTTGCGCACGCGCAGGAATCCCCAGAACTCCCGCAGAAATCGAAACGGCGCAAAAAACTTCATGCTCTCCTCCCTGTGTCCGCCCGGCCACGGCGGCCAGGACGAATCTAGTATTGGTTCTTCATCGACTCCGGAGGCGATTCCGCGGGATCCCGAAGCATCCAGTAGCTGTCCGCCGTGGAGTCGAAACGCAAGCGCAAGACGTCCTTTCCGAAGACCCGCAACAGCAGGCCCGTGGGCACGACGGCAACATAGTATATTACGGCGACGACGACCGGGCTCGCAAGGCGGTGAAGCGCCATGCCGAGCCGGTACCATGCCTTGTTCAGCGGCGCCAGCAGTTCCGGCTTGACCACGGCCACCAGCGCGAAGGCTCCCGCCAATCCCAGCGCCCACCCTCTGGGCGGGCCGCCTGCCGTCAACGGCCACAGGCCCACCACGGCGGCCGCGGCGGCGAACACCAAGCCGACGGCGCGGTCGGACGAGGGTCCGGGAGGCGGTTCGTGACCCGAGAGTTCAAGCGCCGGCGATTCGGGATCGAATTTCGCCGACGGCGTCGGGCCTCCGGACTGTTCGTCCTTGAACAGGCGGTCGATGTCGGCGGACTCCCGTTGCCGGGTCGCGATGGCGACGGCGACGTAGGCGAGAAACGAGAGCGCCACGGCCGGGAACACCTCGTGGATGCGGGACTCGGGCCACAGAACTAGGACGGTCAGCCCGGTGGCGAAGGCCGCCACCGTGGCCCTGCCGTTCCCCCGGCGCCAGTAGAGTCCCAGGACGAGCGGCGGAGCGAAGCAGGCGCCGTAGACCGCGCCCGACAGGCTCGTCAGCCTGACCACGCCCCCAGGAGGATTGAGCGCGATGACGGCGGTGATCACGGCGAACAGGGCCACCCACAAGCGGGTTCGGCCCAGCATGGAACGTTCGGCGGCGGCGGCCTTTGCCTTCGCACGGCTCTCCGGCTCGGAGTCACCCCCTGCCTCGGCGCCGGTCTCCGCCTCGGGGCCACCGCCCGCCTCGGCGTCGGTCTCCGTCCCGGGACCACCCCCCGCCTCGGCGCCGCCGGAAGTCTCGAGGGCGTCGCCGTGGGTCCGCCAGGAGCGCAGCCGGCGGCGGGCGACCCCCACGACGTCGCGCTCCATGGTGGAGGCCATCACCAGCAACACGCTGTCCAGCGAGGACATGGCGGCCGCCACCATCGCCACGAGCAGGAAGGCGCCCGATCCCGCCGAGAACACGCCGTCGGCAGCCAGCAGGCGCGGCACCACGAGGTCGGTGTCGGCGATGCCGCCGGGGATGACGTTGCGGGCGTAGAGGCCGACCGGGATGAGCAGGGCGTAGACGACGGTGAAGGCGAGCGTGGACACCCAGAGGCCTCGGCGCGCCGCCTCCCGGCTCTCCAGCGCGTAGAACCGCGACAGCTGGCGGGGCTCCACCGCAAACTTGATCGTCGTCGCGAACACCACGCCCAAGACCAGGGAGACGGGCACGCTTCCGCCCCACTCCAACAAGGGCGCCTCCGTTGCGCTGGAGGCGAGGTCCCGCCACGACCCAAGCCCGCCGGCGGCCGCCGTGACGCCCCGGAACAGCAACGCGGCGGCCAGGATCATGACCAAGCCCTGCAACGCGTCGGTCTTCACCACCGAAATGAATCCGCCCGCCACCGTGTACACCATCACCACGACGAGGACCACCGCGATCGCGCCCCGGTAGGGAATCTCCAGGAAGACCTCGAGCAGGTTGCCGATGCCCTTGAAGACCCCCGTCATGTAGAAGAAGGAGGCCATCAGCACGATCAGAGCCGCCAGGAAGCGCGCGCCCGAGCTGCCGAAGCGAAAGCCGATGAAGTCCGGGATCGTGAGCGACCCCATGGACTCGGTGAAGGTCCGCAGTCTCGGGGCGACGGCCAGCCAAGCGAAGAGGCTCATGCCCACGACGAAGGGAACGAGAAGGAACCAGGTGACGCCCCAGTCGTATGCTTGGCCCGAGAACCCCACGAACGAGTTTGTGCTCGAGTACGTGGCGAAGAAGGAGAGGCCGATGGCGACGGGGCCTATCGACCGGCCGCCCACGAAGTAGTCGGCGACGCCCCGCGTGCGCCGGTTGCCCGCCCAGGCGTGGCGGGCGAGCAGAATCGTGTAGGCGGCGAGCAGCGCGTACGCGATCCAGTACGTGCGCAGGTTGTCGAGAACGCCGTCGATCATCTGCCGCTGCCCGTAGGGTTGGGGAGGCCGCGCACGGGCCGGTCGCCAGGCGCCCCGCGGGCTGCCGGGGCCGTATCCGCCCCGCTGAACATGAGGGCTACCGAAGTCTTGCGCACCTTGCCTATCGACGTGCGGGGCAGACTCTCCACCGCCTTGAACTCGCGGGGCACCTTGTACGGCGCCAGCCGCCTCTTGCCCCACTGGCGCAGCTCCTCCGCCGCAAGCCGCGCTCCACTTTCCGGGACGTAGGCCGCGCAAAGGCGGTGGCCCCACTCCGGGTCCGGCAGGCCGGCCACCGCCACGTCGCGCAGTCCGGGATGCGTCCTGTACAGCTCCTCGACCTCGACCGCCGAGACGCGATAGCCGCCCGTCTTGAACAGGTCGGAGCCCCGGCGGCCCAGGATGCGGTAGGAGCCGTCGTCCAACCGGGCCTGGTCGCCCGTCTTGAACCAGCCTTCGCGAAATGCCGCCGCCGTGTCCTCGGGGCGCCGCCAATATCCCGGCGACACCTGCGGGCCCCTGACTTCGATCTCGCCGGAGTCGCCCTGCCGGGGGCCGCCGCTACGGTCCTCGACGTTCCTGCCGTCCCCGCCGGCCCTGTCGCCGCCGTCCTCGCCAGCGTCGCCGTCCCCGCCAGCCCCATCCCCGCGCACGAGGCGCAGTTCCACGCCTGGCAGCGGCAGGCCGACGCGCCCGGCGCGGCGCGGGCCGCTCAGCGGATTGGAAAGCGTCATCCCGGTCTCGGTCATGCCGTAGCGCTCCAGCAGCTCGTGGCCGGTGATCTCGCGCCACCGCTCGAAGGTGGAGGCGGGCAGCGCGGCCGATCCCGACACCATGAGCCGCAACTGCGCCGCGCCACGCGACCAGCGCCGCCGCCTCTCCGCGGGCGCCTCCTCCCAAGCGCAGACCAGCCTCGCGTAGGTGGTCGGCACGGCCATGAACAAGGTGATGCCGCCGGAGGCCCAGCGCTCCCAGACGGCTTCCGGCTGGGGCGGGCCGAACTCGCAGGCGGATCCGGACCACAGGGCGCAGAAGAGCGCGTTGACGAGCCCGTGGACATGGTGCAGCGGGAGGACGTGCAGGATGCGGTCGCGAGCCGACCAGCCCCAGGCGCGCCCCAGCGAGCGGGCCTGCGCCGCCAAGTTGTCGTGCGTGAGCAGAACCCCCTTCGGGCGGCCGGTGGTGCCGCTGGTGTACACGATGAAGGCCGCCGAACCGCCACCGCCGCCCGCCGAGACCGGCACGGCCGCGCTTCCAGGCGGCTCCTCGTCCGACGTGGCGGCGTTCCCAGCGGACTCTTCGCCCGGCCCAGCGGCAACGTCGCCCTCCGAGACCGTCAACGTGACCAAGCCCCGGCTCTTCGCGGCGCGCAGCAGGGCTTTCGACTGCTCGATCGAAGGGTCGGCGGCGACCAGGGCGGGCTCCGCGTCGTCCAGCACGTATTCGAGTTCGCGCAAGGGATGGGAAAGCGCCAGCGGGACGGCGGCCGCGCCCGCAGTCCAGGCGCCCAGTTGAACCGCGACGTGCGCGCGCCCGGGCGGCGCCAAGTACGCCAGTCTTCGGCCGGCCAACTCCGGGGAGACGGCGCAGGCCCGGCGGCGAAAGGATTCCGCGGCGGCCAGCAGGTCCCCGTAGGTCCAGCTGCCCTGCTCGTCGGCCACGGCTGGACTCCCGAGACACGCGGCGCGTCCAGCGCGGTCGAGCAACGGAGGCAGGATCATGGCGTATTCCCGGGCAGGCGAAGCCGAGCGTGCGAGCGCCGCCGGCAACGAACAAGCTACGACCGACCGCCTCCACTTTCGAGTCTCCTCCGGCCCGCTGGAGCCGTTCGGCGGCAGTTCCCTTGCCAGCCGACGGCGGCGCCGTGGCGTGGTGGCGATTCCCAACCAGCCGACGACGGTTCCTCGGCGCGACGGCGCGGCCCAGCGACCCGCACGGTTGCCCGGGACCGCCGGATTTTCTATCCTCCCTGTGCGATGGGCAAGCGCTTTCGAGGGTGCGCGAGGAGAACGGTCGGAGCCGCGGCGCTCCGCGCGACGGCCTACCAAGCCGCCAGGGACGACCGGGACGCAAACGTTCAGGCGACCTGCGTGGCGGCCTTGGCGGCGTTGGGCGTGGCGGCCGCCGAGGCCGAGCTGGGGCCTGTCCACATGGCCTGGCAGGCGCTGGCAGGCATGGCGCACTGGTTGCTCTGGGGCGTGGTCTCGCACTGGATCGGGACCAAGCTCCTGGGGTGCTCCGCAACGCGCGGCGAAGTGATGCGGCCCCTCGCCTTCGCCCGGGCGCCCGGCATCCTGGCGGCGCTCGCCTTCGTGCCCTGGGTCGGGGGCCTGCTGCACGCCGCCGCGGCGCCCTGGATGCTCGTCACCGGCGTGGTGGCCGCCCGCCACGGGCTTCGCACCAGCCTCGGCAGGGCCGTGCTGGCGGCGGCGCCCGGGTTGTTGCCCTACTGGGCGATCCTGGCGTTGCTCTATTGACGGGCGGGCGCTTCGGCAGGCGAGCTGTTCGGCGGGCGCCAGCGGCTACCGGGGCGGGTTCGATTGGCGGGGCTCTGCGACGGGACGGCGACGACTTGCCGAGCTTGGCGGAGCGGCGTACCGTCACGGCGCTTGCCCGCCCGCAGGCGTCCTCGAAGCGGCGGGAGGAGCGTTCCCTTTGGCCCTGTAGCGTCTCGTCGCGAAATGGAGGTCGAAAAATGGCTGATCGCAGCCGCAAGCTTGGCGCGTTGCTTCTCGTTGCCACTGCCGTGCTGGTCGCCTCGAACATGTGGATCGCCGGTCTCGTCGGAACGCCGGACGGCACAATTCTGCGTTCGCCGGGCGGCTTCATGGACTCTTGGCCGTGGATCGACGCCCTGTACACGGCAATCTGCGGGTATTGGTTCGCCCGGCTCTCCGCTGAAGAAGACAGGCCCGCGGTGCGGCGTCTCCAGGGCGGGTTCGCTTTCGTAGCGGTCGGGTGCGTCGTCAATCTGGCGATCTTCGACTTGGCGAATCTGGACCTCTGGTGGGTCTGGCACGTCGTGGACGCGGTCTTGGTGCTGACGTTCCTGGGGCAGGCCGCCAGGGAGTGGAAGGCGGCATAGGGCGATGCCGGGGGGCGGCGCCGCGCGACGGTGAGCGGCCTCAAGCGCGTGCTGAGGGTCCGGGACGGACTCGCGATCACCGCCGGGATCGTGATCGGCGCGGGCATCCTGCGCACTCCCGGGCTGATCGCCGGCCACCTCGGCAACGGCTGGCTCATTCTTGCGGTATGGACGTTCGGCGGCTTCTTGGCGGGACTGAGCACGCTGGTGCTCGCCGAGATGGCCGCGGCGTTCCCCAAGGCGGGCGGCAAGTACGTCTACGCGCAGGAGGCGTTCGGTCCCGTGGCGGGGTTCGTGGCGGGGTGGTCGGAGGTGCTTGTGACCCGAGCGTTCTCCGGCGCGATCAAGGCGGTCGCCATCGCCGAGTACGTGGTGCTCCTGGCGGGAAGCGGGTCGGTGCCGTGGCTCGCGGCCGGCGTGGTCGCGGCGTTCGTCGTGCTGCACACGGGCGGCCTGAAGGTGGGGACGGCGTTCCAAAACGCGACCACCGCCGTCAAGATCGCGGTGCTCGCCGGCATTGCCGCGGCGGGTCTGTCGGCCGGAGGCGGCGCGGGACTGGCGGCGGCGCCGACGGTCGAACACGCCTCCCTGCTGGGGTTCGCGCTTGCCTACCAGTCGGTCGCCTTCGCCTACTACGGCTGGGAAGACGCGTCCAAGATGTCGGAGGAGATCAAGAATCCCGGCTTGGCGCTGCCCAGGGTGCTCGTCGGCGGAGCCGCGTTGGTCGCCGTGCTGTACTTGATGGTGAACTTGGCCTACTTGGCGGCGCTCACTCCGGCGGAGATGGCGGGATCGGAGCTGGTGGCCCGGGACGCCGTGCAGAGCGTCCTCGGCGACGGAGCCGCCACGTTCGTGGTGGTCGCCAGCATCCTCATCCTGGTCAGCTCCACCAACGTCAATTTCCTGGGCGTGCCCCGCGTGACGTACGCCCTTGCCCGCTCGGGTCTCGCGCCCACGGCCTTCACCCGCGTGTCGCAGAGCGGGACTCCGATCGCCGGCCTGCTTCTGATCGGAGTCGTCATCCTGGCGCTGGCGGCCACGGGAGCCGTGGAATGGCTCATCCGGTTCATGATGCTGGTCGCGATCTCGGTCGACTTGATGGTCTTGTCGGCCTTCTTCAAGTTGCGCCGCGCACGGCCCGAAGTCCCCCGTCCCATGAAGACGCCTGGCGGCGTCTGGACGGCCGGCGTCGTGGCGTTGTTGTACGTCTTGGCGCTTGGCGTCGTCGTCGCGACCCAGCCCGCCTTGGCGTTGGGCGGCCTCGCGATTCTGGGCGGGCTCGGCGTCGCCGGCCTCGCGGTCGTCAAGTCCCGCACATAAGGATTGCGTTCTGAGCCAGTCGCCTTCGGGGGGCCGCGCGACGCTTCTTGCGCTCGCGGCGGCAGTCGTGGCGCTTGCCTCATGCGGCGACGGAGGCGACATCGAACCGCCGCCTCCGCCAGAGCCGCCTCCTAGTGCGCCCGCGTCGATTGCGCTGGTGTCGGGGGGCGGCCAGCAGGCGTTCTCGGGCGACACGCTGGCCGAGCCGGTCGTGGTCGTGGTGGCCGGCCCCGGCGGGGCCTCGTTCGCGGGAGCGACCGTGCGCTTCGCGGTCTCGGCCGGCGGCGGGTCGGTTCAACCGGCGTCGCAGACCACCGATGCAGCCGGGCGGGCGTCGGCGAGATGGCGGACCGGCCGGAGCTGGGGCGCCAGGAACTCACCGCTTCGGTCGGCCAGCTCGTCCTCCGCGTCCCGGCCGCATCGGCGGGCGCCAGCCTGTGCAACCGCACCGCCGCCGTCGCGACCGCCCTGGCCGCCGCGACCGCCCTGGCCGCCGCCACCGGACGGTCAGGTTGCGCCGACGTGGCGGCGGCCGACCTCGCCGACATCGTGGAACTCGACCTGACTGGGCCCTACGCCAGATACCGTCCACCGGCCGGACCGGAGATCGCGTCGTTGCAGAGCGGCGACTTCGCGGGACTGTCCGGACTCCAAAGCCTGCATCTCTCAGGCAACCGGCTGGTCGCCCTGACCGCCCGCGCCTTCGACGGCCTCTCGTCTTTGCGCAGACTCCATCTGGACGACAACACGTTCGTCCAACTGGCCGACGGCGCGTTCTCCGGTCTCCGTAGCCTCCATTACCTCAGCCTAGGCCGCAACCGCCTCACCGAAGTGCCGACAGCCGCCCTCGCCCAGCTGTCGAGCCTGACTGCCGTGGACCTGGGCGTCAACCGGCAACTCTCTCGCGTCGCTTCCGCCCGCCCTGTTCGCCGGACTCTCCAGTCTCCGGAGCTTGCACCTCGGGGGCAACCTGCTGGAGTCCCTGCCGCCAGGGATGTTCGAGGGCACGGGCGCGCTTCAAGAGCTGCGCTTGGCGCCCAACCCAGGCAGCCCCTTCTCGCTCGTCGTCGACCTCGAGCGAACCGACAACCCGAACCCGCTCGCCCCGGGACCCGCCCAAGTCGCGGCGAAGCTCGCTCAGGCCGCGCCGTTCCCCATGACGGTCGAGCTGTCCGCGGCCGGGGGCACTTGGCGGGCGGCGTGCCTCTCGTGGCGGGCCGCCGCGCACTTCTTCGGGCCTTCGTCCGAAGCGACAGCGCCAACGCCTTTCGGCCCGCCGCCCGGGCCACGTTCTTCCGTGACGGCACGTCCGTTTACGTGGCTGCCTTGGAGGCGCCGCCCGCGGGCGTTCCGACCGCCGTCCACGAAGGATTCCTCGGCCGCAGCTTCAATGCGGAGATTCCGGGCGCCGTACTGCAACCCGGAACCGAGATGGTCGTGGAACTCGATCCCGACAACGCGATGCCCTTCACCGCGCGAAGCGCGAAGCGCGTACCGTCCGAGGGGCGAACTGCCCTCGACATCCGCAACGTCCGGCCCTTGGCCGTGACCGTCGTCCCGGTTCAGTACGGGCTGGGAAGCCAACCAAGCCACCAACGCGGCGGTCCTGGAGTTCGCGCGGGGCCTGGGCGCGCAGGACGCCGAAGGCATGCGGTTCGTCCAGGCGCTGTTCCCCGCCGCCCGCGTCGACGTCACGGTGCGCGAGCCCTATTTCACGTGGGCGGACACGACGCGAAGGGGCGGGCCCGGCCTCTTGGACGAGATCGAGGTGCTCCGCCATCTGGAGGCGGGCGGCACGGACCGGTACTACCATGGCATCTTCGCGGCGCCGCGGCTGATCCGGTCGCGGGGCTTCTGGCAGTTCGTCGGGATCGCCTTCCAGCCGGGCCGAAGCGCACTGACCGCATCCCACGAGTTCGCCTCGACGCTGGCGCATGAAGTCGGGCACAACATGAGCTTGGGCCACGCCCCCTGCGGCGGCCCATTCGGCGTGGACGTGGACTTCCCCTACCAGGGGGCGTCCACCGGCGTCTGGGGCTACGAGTTCTCCGCTCCCGGACGGCCGGGCCGGCTCTTCGATCCCCGCCGGTTCGTGGACCTCATGTCCTACTGCCGTCCGTATTGGATCAGCGACTACAACTTCCGCAAGGCGATGGACTATCGGATGGCGACCGCTGCGACGAGCCGCCCGGGCCGACGGGTCGAGACGCTGTTGCTGTGGGGCGGGATTCGGGACGGCCGCCTGCGCCTCGAGCCGACCTTCGGGTGGCGCGCGCCGGTCAAGGTCCCCGAGAGGCCCGGCCCCTATCGCCTAGCCGGATACGACGCGGGCGGCGCCGAGATGTTCTCGTTTTCCTTCGCGCCGGATCAGGTGGACCACGGAGGCCGGAGCTTCCTCTTCGCCATACCATTTCGCCCGGCGTGGAGGACTGCATTGCAGGCCGTCGCGCTGTCCGGACCGGAGGGCCTGGCGACCCGCGACATGGCCGCCTCCGCGCGCCTCGCCGTCTTCACCGACCCGGCCACCGGCCGCATCCGCAGCGTGGCCCGAGAATGGTCCGGCGCTGTCCCCGCCCGGCTCCGCGCAGCAGGCCCCGTGGAAGTGGCCCCGGGCTGGCGCAGATAAGCTTACCCCTGCCGCGGAGACCGAATCCCGTCCACCAAGCGGCACACCCTCGGGGGCGGGGCCGGGGCGAACCGGGAGACCAACAGGGCGACGGCGAAGTTCACCAGCATTCCCACGGTTCCGATCCCTTCTGGCGAAATCCCGAACCACCAGTGCTCGGGAGTGTCGGCGGCGGGATTCGCGAAGCGGAAGTAGACGATGTAGGCAGCGGTGAATCCGATTCCCGCCACCATGCCCGCGACGGCTCCCTCGCGGTTCATGGTCTTGGTGAAGATTCCCAGCACGATGGCGGGGAAGAAGGAGGAGGCCGCCAAACCGAAGGCGAAGGCCACGGTCTGGGCCACGAAGCCGGGCGGATTGACGCCCAGATAGCCCGCCAAGAGCACCGCCACCGCCACGCTGGCGCGAGCCGCCCGCAACTCTCCCTTCTCGGATATGCCCGGCCGAAACGCCCGCTTCAACAGGTCGTGGCTGACCGCCGACGACACCACCAGAAGAAGCCCGGCAGCCGTGGACAGCGCCGCCGCAAGCCCGCCGGCCGCCACGAGTCCCACCACCCAGTTCGGCAGTCTCGATATCTCGGGGTTGGCCAGCACCATGATGTCCGGGTTCACCGTCAGCTCGTTCGCGCCGGAGCCCTCCGGGGCAGGCTCGCGTTCCGGCCCCACGTAACGGATGCGGCCGTCCCCGTCGTGATCCTCGAACGACACGAGCCCCGTGGCCTCCCACTTCGTGAACCACTCGGGCATCTCCGCGTAGGGCTGGTTCGAGACCGTGTCCAGCAGATTCGTGCGGGCGAAGACGGCGATTGCCGGCGCCGTCGTGTACAGCACCGCGATGAAGACCAGCGCCCATCCCACCGAAGTGCGCGCGTCGCGAACCCGGCGCACCGTGTAGAAGCGGACGATGACGTGGGGCAGGCCGGCGGTGCCCACCATGAGAGCCGCGGTGATGAAGGCCACGTCGATCATGGACTTGGCCCCCTCGGTGTAGGGCGCGAAGCCCAGCTCCCTGTGAAGGCCGTCGAGCTTGTCCAGCAGGAAGACGCCGGTCTCGGGGTCGGCGCCGCCGAATCCCAGCTGCGGGACGGGAACGCCCGTCATCATCACGGCCAGGAAGATGGCCGGCACCATGTAGGCGAAGATCAGCACGCAGTACTGGGCGACCTGCGTGTAGGTGATGCCCTTCATCCCGCCCAGGAAGGCGTAGAAGAAGACGATGGCCATGCCGATGGCCACGCCCAGGCCCACGTCCACCTCCAGGAAGCGGCTGAAGACGATCCCGACGCCCCGCATCTGGCCGCTCACGTAGGTGAACGAGACGAAGATCGCGCAGAGCACCGCCACGATCCGCGCAACCTGCGAGTAGTACCGGTCGCCCACGAAGTCGGGCACGGTGTAGGCGCCGAACTTGCGCAGATAGGGCGCCAGCAGAAGGGCGAGGAGGACGTAGCCGCCCGTCCAGCCCATCAGGTAGACGGAACCGTCGTATCCCAGAAAGGAGATCAGGCCCGCCATAGAGATGAAGGAGGCCGCGGACATCCAGTCCGACGCCGTGGCCATGCCGTTGGCCAAGGGCGAGACTCCCGTCCCCGCAACGTAGAAGTCCTTGGTGGAGCCCGCCCGGGAGCGGATCGCGACGGCGACGTACAGGGCAAAGGAGGCGCCCACCATGACGAAGGTCCAGCCCCGAACGTCCATCCGCCGCCGCCGTCAGCTCTTCTTCGGCGGGCGCCGCAACACGCCCACTAGAAGCCGCAACGGCCCGGCCGCTCGAACCGGACCCTGCAATCCGGCCCTCATTCCTCCGACACTCCGAACTCCTGGTCCAGCCGGTTCATCAGGCGCGCGTACACGAAGATCAGCGCCACGAAGACGTAGATCGACCCTTGCTGCGCGAACCAGAATCCCAGCTTGAAGCCCGTGCCCGGAATCCGCAGGGCGTCCAGCGGGCCGGCCAAGACGATGCCGAAGCCGTAGGAGACCAGGAACCAGATTCCCAGCAGAACCGCCAGGCACCGCAGATTGCGCCGCCAGTACTCCCCCAGCCCGCCCGCCTCCGCCACGGCCCGGCTACATGAGCCCGCCCACCACTCCGTCGTCCGTGATGGACATCGACAAAGCGGCGGGCTTGGCCGCCAAGCCGGGCATGGTCATGATGGCGCCGGTCTTGGCCACCACGAAGCCGGCGCCCGCGGAGGGCGTCACCTCGCGCACCGCGATCCGGAAGCCCGTGGGCCGCCCCAGCAACGCCGGATTGTCGGAGAACGAGTACTGCGTCTTGGCGATGCAGACGGGCGCCTCCGCCAAGCCGAAGGACTCGAGGCGCGACAGCTCCTCTTCCACGCCCGGCAGGAAGTCCACGCCGGTCGCGCCGTAGATGCGAGTCGCCACCGTCTCGATCTTTTGGGCCAGGCGCATGTCGTTCGGATACAGAGGACGGAAGGCGGCGGTTCCGCTCTGCGCCAACTCCCAGACCGCGTCGGCCAAGTCCAGGCATCCCTCGCCGCCGCCGCCGTGCGGGTCGGCTTCCACGGCGGCCACGCCCCGCTCGGCACAGGCGTCCAGCAACGTCCTCACTTCCTCCGGCGTGTCGGTGGCGAATCGGTTGAGCGCCACAACCGCGGGCACCCCGAAGCGCGCCACGTTCTCCACGTGGCCGAACAGGTTGGCCATTCCCTTCTCCAGCGCGGCCACGTCCTCCTGCGCCAGCGAGCGGCTGTCCGCCCCGCCGTTCATCTTGAGCGCCCGGATCGTGGCCACCACGGCCACCGCGTCCGGCGACAGTCCGCCCAAGCGGCACTTGATGTCGAAGAACTTCTCGGCGCCCAGGTCCGCCCCGAAGCCCGCTTCGGTGACCACGATGTCGCCCAGCTTCATCCCGGCGCGGGTCGCGATCAAGGAGTTGCAGCCGTGCGCGATGTTGGCGAACGGCCCGCCATGGACGAGGGCAGGCGTCCCGCCCAGCGTCTGCACGAGATTGGGATGGACGGCGTCCTTGAGGAGGATCGTCATCGGGACGTGGGCGCCGATGTCTCGGCAACGCACGGGTTCCCGGCTGCGCGTGTATCCCACGATGATGTTTCCGAGGCGCTCCTGCAGGTCGGCCAAGTCCCGCGCCAAGCAGAAGACCGCCATCACTTCCGAAGCGGCCGTGATCATGAAGCGGTCCTGGCGGGGGATGCCGCCGAGAGGACCGCCCAGGCCGACGACCACGTCGCGAAGCGCTCGGTCGTTCATGTCCACGGCCCTGCCCCAGGTGATGCGCCGGTGGTCCAGCCCAGTGGAATTGGGCCGGAACAAGTGATTGTCCAGCATGGCCGACAAGAGCGCGTGGGCCGACGTAATGGCGTGGAAGTCGCCGGTGAAGTGGAGGTTGATGTCCTCCATGGGCACGACCTGCGACCGGCCGCCGCCGGCCGCTCCCCCCTTGATGCCGAAGACGGGGCCCAAGGACGGCTCGCGGATGCAGAGCGCCGGATTGCGGCCCCGGAGCGTCAGAGCGTCGGCGAGCCCAACGGAAGTGGTGGACTTGCCCTCGCCGGCCGCCGTGGGGCTGACGCCCGTGACCAAGACCAGCTTGGAATCGCGGCTCGGCCTGGCCTGGACGACGCCGAGGGGCACCTTGGCCTTGTAGCGCCCGAAGAGTTGAATCTCGTGCTCCGCGAGGCCGGCGCGCGCGGCGATCTCGGCGATGGGCTTGATGTCGTGGCTCTGGGCGATGGCGATGTCGGAAAGCATGGGCTCGTTGGCGTTCGGGCGGCGACGGGGCCGTGGGGAAGGAGTGGTCGGCTGAGGCCGGACCGGCCTGTCGGCGAAATGCGACGAACGGTCGGCCACCAACGGATTTTGCGACACGAGGAGGCGCAAGGCAAGGGGCGAGGGCTATCTTGTCGTCCATGGCAATTTACGGCGCTGTTCCCGCAGGCCGCCGGCCGGCCGCGACCGGCATTTCCGTTCCGAACCGGCCGGCCGCAACCGGCCGTCCCGAACCCGGGCGTGGCGTGGGGAACGCAAGCATTCCGTACCACGTCGTGGACGCGTTTTCCGACGTGCCGTTTCGCGGCAATCCCGCGGCGGTGTGCATGGAGGCGGACGATCTGTCCGATGCCGCCATGCAGGTCGTCGCTCGCGAAATGAATCTGTCGGAGACGGCCTTCGTCTACGCGCCGGGCCCCGGCGGCGCTCGCCGGTTGCGCTGGTTCACGCCCACCGTGGAGGTGCCGCTGTGTGGTCACGCCACCCTTGCCAGCGCCCATGTGCTGCTCCGCGAGAAGGGTCTTCGCGGGCCCGTGGCCTTTCGCTCGGCCTCCGGCGTCCTCAACGTCCGCCAGGCCGCGGGCCGCCTCGTCATGGACCTGCCGTCGAACCCGCCGGTCGCGGCCCCGATGCCCCCGGGGTTGCCGGAGGCGCTGGGGTTGCCTTCCGCAGGCGACGAGCATCCCGGCGCTCTCGCCGGTCCGGTGCCGGGGTCTGCGGCATTCGCCGTTTCCGGAAAAGTGGCGATCGTGGTCCTGGCCTCCGAGGACGAGGTGACGGCCGTTCGTCCCGATTTCGGCCTCTTGGCCCGGATTGCCCTGCCCGGCGGCCTCATGGGCGTTGCCGTCACGGCCCCGGGCGACGACCCGGCCGTCGACTTCGTCTCCCGGTTCTTCGGACCTTGGGTGGGCGTGGACGAAGACCCGGTCACGGGAGTCGCCCACACGACCCTGACGCCGTACTGGGCCGCCGTGCTCGGCAAGACCAACCTGTCGGCACGGCAACGTTCGGCCCGCGGCGGCGAACTCGCCGTGCGAAGCCTCGGCGAGCGGGTCGAGTTGGCGGGCCACGCGGTCACGGTCGCCTCCGGCACCTTGATTCGGCCCGCCTAGGTCCCTCGCGGTCCCCGCCCACACCTGTGCTTGTCCACTGCGTCCGCCACCACCGCACAGCACACGGCAACGACGAACATGCTTGAATGCCACACGTGCACACCCGACTCGACCACCGTCACGAAGAACAGTAGAACCGCCACGCCCGCGGCAACGTCCGTGCCCGGCGACCGCGGCAACGTCCACAACGGACGACACACGAAAAGCAAAGCCAAGAGGAAGAAGAGGACGGGAAAAATGCCGGCCTCGCCGCCCAACCCGAGATAGTGGTTGTGCGCTCCGCCGCGCGCCTGTTGGTATCTCGCGCCCACCAGCGGCGCCCCTTCCAAACTGATCATCTCGCCATATCCCGATCCGAGAATGGGCGACTCGGCGTACTTCTCCCAGGCGAGGGACCACAAGAAGTCACGACCTGAAAGAACGTCGCCGGTGACTTCGCCACGCAACAACGAGAGAAATTCGTCTATCTTGAAGGCTTGACTCATGTCCAGCAAGGGAAGAAGATCGATCCTGGCCAGCACGACGGTTCCAACAACCGCGGCGATCGCCGTCCAAGCCAGTAGGCGCCAGCGGCGCGCGCTTCCGCCCAGCACGACAAGAAAAGCGAAGACGACGATAAAGCCGAACATGCCACCCTTGGAAAAAGACATAGCCACGGCCAGGACGCCCAATGTCAGCGCCAAGTAGCCGAGGCCTGCCGTACGCTTGCGATCCAGCATTACTATGCCGATCACGGCGGTTGAACCAGCAACAAACGAACTGATCATAGGACTCGTAAATGCACCGAAGTGTTGGCCGAGTTGCAGGGTCACGCCCGGAATCTCGGGAAAGCCGTTCCACAACCATACGGGCATGACTATCGTCACGGCGCAACTCAGCATCAACACAAGCAGGACACCTCGAATCGTCCTGTCCGTTCCCCATTTGTCGATGACCATTCGCGTGCCAAGCACAGTGACGACGAACGCCGCGCCGGCCACCACGTGATTCCTTGCGTGCCCTCCCAGCGTACTCAGCTTGAGCGACGAGAACTGCAGGTAGGCTAGGGCGCCTCCGATGAACAGGTGAGCGGCCGAACTAGCCATGAACAACGTCGCCGGAGCGCCCAAACGTGCAAGCGCTTGGACGCCGGCGAAGGCCAGCAAGGCGACGATGCAGGCGAGCTGGGCCAAGAAGACGACGCGGGCCAGCGCCGGCACGTGCCGAGGAAGCTCCGGCAGTTCGAACACCCGCAATAGGGCGAACGCCCAAAACAGGCAGACTACCATTGGCGCAAACCAAGCCCGTTGTCCCGCGACGTCGCTGGTCACAAAGCGGCAGTTGCCGTCGAAGGTCGTTCTCGCGTCTGCGCTGCACTACAGTCGGCGGAGAGGTTCTCGGCGCCCACCCGCGACGCTTCGGCCAAGCCGGCGCCAAATCCGATCTCCTCCTTCACGAGGAAGAGAGGACGCGCAAGGGATTCCTGAAACGCAGCCCCGACGTACTCGCCGAGAAGTCCCATAGTCGTAAAGTGGAGACCGATCAGCAACAAAGCAGGCGCGGACAGCAATACCCAGAGGGGCGGCCAATCTCCGCCAAAGACTTGAACGCCCAGTACGCCGCACGCGAGGAGGACGGCCGCTCCTGTCACTAGGACGCCGACGGCCAGGGCTATGCGGAGTGGCGCAATGGAGGTCGCCAAGAACGAGCTTCTTGCATGCTGCAACCGGCGCCAGAAGCGAATCTTCGGCGTCCCGGACAAGCGCGCTGGGCGCTCGAAGTACACTGGCTCCTGGCGAAATCCCATCCAAGCAAGCATACCGCGGTGGAAGCGGCATCGCTCCGGCATCGACTTCAGGACGTCTGCCACGGGACGCGTAAAGAGTTGAAAGTCGCACCTGCCGTCCAAGCGCTGGTTGCCGGCCAGCCAGTTGTGCACTCTCTCGTACGCAACAGAGGACCAACGCACCAAGAAGGAATCACTCTTGCGCGAGAGGCGCACGCCGTATACGACGTCGGCGCCGCCACGCCACCGGTCGAGCATCTCCAAGACGACGGCAGGAGGCTCTTGGAGATCCGCGTCCATGGCCACGACGACGTCGCCCTCCGCATAGCAGATCCCCGCGGCAACGGCGCCTTCCTTGCCGAAGTTGCGCGACAGAGACAGGATCCGCACCTGCGAACTTGTTCTATGGATGTCCTTCAGGACTTCAAGCGTGGTGTCGCGACTGCCGTCGTCCACATAGAGGATCTCAAGATCGATTCCGGGCAAGTCGCCGAGCGTTGCCGCCAGTGTGTCGTGAGTCTGCCGAAGGCTCGCGCCCTCGTTGAAGCAGGGCACGATCACGGACAGCAGAGAGCGGGTTGCCGAAATGTCGGTCATGAGGAAAAAATGGAAGAAAGCGCACCTCGGGGCAAGTCGCGTCCAGCTGGCCGGCGCCGTCCCGGTTGGCTATGCTTGAGCAATCTACGAGGCCCACGGAACGTTCAATCCCGAGAAGAAGACGCATGTTCTCAGACATGGCCCTGGCGGCAACCGCCGGCTACGCGACGGCCGGTGCGGTCTTCGCGGTCTCGTTCTTGTGGCGGGGCGTGGCGGCGCTGGATTCCGCGGCGGGGCGCGGCTCCTGGGGCTTTCGCCTGCTGATCGCGCCTGGGGTGACGGCGCTCTGGCCCCTGCTGCTGTGGAAGTGGTGGGCCGCCCAGCGGAGGAAGGCGTGAGGCGAGGACACCGGCGCGCTCACTTGGTCCTGACGCTGGCCAGCGGCATGGCGAGCGCATGTCTTCTGGTGGCCGCATGGGTCGCCCGCCCGAGCCGGCCGGCGCCGGTGGCGCATCCGTTCTCGGGGGCCGGCGGCGCCGACTCCGCTCCCCAATGGTCCGTCGTGCTGGACACTCCGCAGGGACCCGCAGTGGCGGCGTATTCCAGCAACGGGGACCGAGGCTGGTTCCATGTGTCCCTCCCCGACGGTCTGGACGCGGCGGAACCCGGCCTGATTCTGGAGAGGCCGGGCGCGTCGGACACGCTGGGCAGCGTCAATTCGGTTCGTTCGTCCGTGGCGGCGCCGAAGATGCCGGCGGAGGGCGGCATCCTTGTCCTGGCCGACTTCGCCCGCGGTCTCCGTCTTGCCGAGAAGCCGTTGCCGGAGCCTCGCCGGTGAGCCACACATACCGAGCGGTGGCTTGGTCGCCGGACAAGAAGAAATACGACCTCGCGATAGCCGCGTTCGTGCTGGTCTATGCGGTCGTGTTCGCCCTGACCACGCTCTCGGGCCAACCCAACATGACTGCCGAGACGCTGGTCATGCGGCTCTCCGGCACGTTGGCCTTCGTCATGATGTCGGGCGTTCTGCTGGCCGGGCCCCTGGCGCGCGTTTCGCCGCGCTTCTTGCCCCTGCTCCGCAACCGCCGCCATCTCGGCGTGGCGACGTTTCTCCTAGCCTTGGTCCACGGCGCCACCGCCCTGTTTCAGTTCCATTTCCTGGGCGACCTGAATCCCTTGGCCAGCCTCCTGCAAGGCGGAGGCGCGACAACAGGCGCTCTGGGCGGGGCGACGTTCCAGCTGTTGGGCGCGGCCGTGCTGGTCGTGCTCTTCTTGATGGCGGCGACGAGTCACGACTTCTGGCTGGCCAACCTCGGGCCCGGCCTCTGGAAGGCCTTGCACATGCTCGCGTACCCCGCCTATGCGGCGCTGCTCGGCCACATCGCGTTCGGAGCTCTGCAGCAAGAGGCTCGCGACTACGCCTGGGCGACGACGGCGGCCACGGCGGCTGCCGTCTTCGGGATGCATTTCGTTGCGGGGTGGCGCGAGCGCACGCGCTCGAAGGACGGCGGCACAGACGAGCCGTCGCAGCAGCTCGACGGCGAGGACTACTCGCGCACCATTCGGGCGGAGGAGCTCGCGGAGGGGCGCGGACGCGTCGTTCGGCTGGGCGAGAGACGGGTGGCCGTGTTCCGCAACGGCCGTTCGGTCGTGTGCGTTTCCAACACGTGCAGCCACCAGATGGGTCCCCTCGGCGAAGGCAAGATCGTCGACGGGTACGTCACCTGTCCTTGGCACGGGTTTCAGTTCGATCCAGCGACCGGCCGCGCTCCGCCGCCGTACCCGGACTGCATCGAGACGTACGACACCCGACTGCGGGACGGGTGGGTCTGGATCCGAAGGGCGCCCAACGCGCCCGGCGCCACCGCCCGCAGCGGACGCATCGGAGAAGCCGCCGGGGACGCCGCGACAGTGGAGCGCCACGGGTGGGGCCGCCGGTTGGCGGCGGGAAGCCTAGTGGCGGCCGTCGCGGCCGCGCTCGTGGCCGCGGAAAGCCAGCGCAGGCTGCCGAAGGCGTCCTTCGAGTTCGGCGCCGTCCGTTCCGCCATGGGATTCGTCGTCGCCGATCCGTACCCGTCTCTGATCGTTCCTCGAGGACCCACGTCGTCCCGCTATCTGCTGGCTGGCCCCGGCAAGCGCGGGGCCGACCGCTTGGTGGCCGGCGTCGTCGGCGAATGGGCCACGCTCGAGGGCACGCTGGTCTTCCGGGACGGCCACACGATGGTCGAGGTGGTTCCGGGTTCGGTCGAGCCTGCTCGTCCGCGGCCGCCGCCGACAGGCGCGGTAGCCGAGAACCTGGGACGCCAAGTCGTCGAAGGCGAGATCGTGGGAGCGAAGTGCTACATGGGCGTCATGAATCCTGGCGCCGGCGTCGTCCACCGGGCCTGCGCGGCGTTGTGCCTCCGAGGGGGCGTGCCGCCTCTGCTGCGGGTCACGCTCGCCAATGGCCGAACGCAGGCATTGGTGCTGGCAGGTCCGAAGGGCGAGCCCGTGGGCAAGAGGGTGCTGGACCGGGTAGGCCTGCCCGTGCGCGTTGCGGGCAGGGTCGTCCGCCAAGGATCGACCCTGTTCATCTATGCCGCGCCGAACGACATCCAGCGCGCGAGGCCCTGAGACCTTATCTGGCGGAGTTTGTGGCGATGATCAAGGTCGCGACCGCGGTAGAGAGCTGCAACACCGTCGCAACCGCTTGACTCCAATCGAACCCCTCGGCGGCCGAGTGGTATGTTGGGACAAAGATCCTTGCGCCTGATCGAAGCCGCGGATAGGAGCGAAACAAACCCAACGTCTTCTTCGTCGTCGCCCGCGAGCCGTCTGGATAGGAAACGCTTACGCCGTCGCGGTACGCGTCCTCGGCAAATCCGCCCGCCTCCGAAATCATGTCCGGGACCGACAACCCGGCGCGAAAGGTCACTTCCGTCGCGAAAGCCACCGCGCCTCCAACCACCACCGTGTTCCGTTGCAAAGGCGCAATCACTTCGTCGCCGTTCCGCATGATTGGATCGTCAATGGATCCTGGCATAGTCACGGCTTTTCCGTAGTCGACCGCGACCGTTGCTCCTTCGCGGACGATCCGGATGTCCTGCAACGCAACATCGGTCAGTCCGCCGGCCCTGGCGATCATTGAGGACAAGCGTTCCTCGGCCGTCTCCAACACGTATGTTCCTGGACTCACGAACTGTCCGCTCAAAAAGACCACGCTGCCCGCCACGTCGTAACCGGTCTGCCCTCGGACGAAGACGCGGTCGCGTGACTGGAGCGGCACCTCGACGGCCGCCAGCCCACCGGACGAGTTGCCACTACTGAGGAACCCGGCGACCGTCGGTCGGACTCCCGAGACGACCGTCTCCGTCTCGTACATTGTCTCTCCCTTCACAAGCCGGGAAATCTCGACGCGCCATGGCACCGCTCCTATCGTGTAGCCGCCGGCCAGCATGATCATGTCGCCCGCGGTCATCCCTTCCACAAAAGGATACCTGCCGGGCCGACGGACATGTCCTTCGATCGACACCGAGTCTGCGGACCTCAGCACCGCCTTGGAGAACACTATGACCTCGTCCCGGCCGACAAGGAGCGGACCGGCCGGGTCCACGCTCAAATCGTGACGAATCATCGTCCGGCTCTCGTCGCTCACGTCCACTCGCACGATCTGTATCTCGCTCAAATGGGCGTCCTGGGTCAAGCCTCCCGCTCTGGCAAGAAGGTCGCTCAACCTCATGCCGGGCTCCAACTCGTAGGCTCCCGCCCACGATACCGCACCCGAGACACTGACGAGATTGAGAACTCGCTCCCGAATCGGCAGGACTTCGACGTCGTCGCCCGCCTCGAGCGGGAACGAGGCCGCTCCCTGCAACACCGAGTCCAGCGGAGCGTTCATGAAGACACGGTCCGTCAGCCCGCCTCGGACGTCCAGCGGCAGGATCCGCTCGACGTTCGCCAAGTCGCTTCGCCCGGTCGGCAACAGACCACCAGCGAATCCCAGCACGTCGGCCAAGCTCTCCCCGTCGCGGAGTTCGTAGACGGCCGGATTGCGTATCTGCCCGCGGACCGTCACTTGCTTTCCGACCCACGGCACGTGGACGACATCTCCCCCGCGCAACCTCGGATACGAGCCGGGACCGCCCGACGTGATGTAGGGATATAGATCCGCCTCGATCACTTCGTTGCCGCGCACCAGCCGCACATGCCGGTAGCTCCCTCGGCTCGTCGGGCCTCCAGCCCTGTAGAGGGCGTCGATCAAGGTGGCTACGGAACTCACCAAGTACGAGCCGGGATTGGTCACGGCCCCGACGACATGCACTTGAATGGTTCGAAGTCTGCCGATCGACACCGAGAAGCGGATGCGGGCGCTCGCATCCCTCCCCACGTCGCTGTAGACGGCGCGGAGCCGTTGCTCCAGACGATCCTCGAACTCGGCTAGCGACAATCCAGAGACGACCATCTGGCCAACGCGGGGCATGATCACCACCCCTTCGCGAGTGACTATTGGCCTGTGCACCCGTTCCACGTCGCCGGCCAGAACGACAAGAAGCGCGTCTCCAGGTCCCAGTACGTAGTCTGCCCCGGCCGGCCCGGAATGCACGGGCTCCATTGCGCCCCTGCCAAAGACGTCGCTGCCGAACACACGGAGGCGGGCGGCCCCGGCGGCTCCGTCCTCCGTCTCTTCCATTTCTGCTTCGGCCGGCTGTGCACCTTGGTCCCGTGGGTTCGTCTCCGACAGCAAGCCCAGGGCGCTCAACGCCTCCACCAACCTGTCGCTCGCAAACGGCGACGGCGCGGTCGTGCCGACCTCCAGACCGGCGCCCACGCCCAAGAAGAGTTCGTCCACCAAAGCGGGATCGTATCCCTCCGTCACAAGTCGTTGGCGGATCTGGGCTTGGCTCATACCCGACTGCCGAGCCATCGCCTGAAGCTGGGCAATCGTCATCCCGCTGGCCTGGATCTGGGCCTCGATTGCGGACCGGTCCTGCAGATCAAGTGCGGGGGCAGGCGACGACGGCACGGCCGAAGCTCCTGCAACCGGCGCCGCCGCCAGCGCAAACGCAAGCAGGCCAGAGCAGGAACCACGCCCTGCTGAACAGACTGGGGTTCGGGTCATTTTCTCTTCAGGTTGCGAAGAAAGGGGACTGGCATCGACGCGACGAAGTGGTTCCACGCCATTCGAAGTTCGCGGTGCACGGCGGCATTGGCCGACTTCGTGAAGTACTGCACCAGCAAGACCACCATGAAGGCAACCAAGCCGCCTGCCACGAACCCGGACGCAGCTCCGCGGATCAAGCCCTGGGAGGCGGGCTGCTCCGGCAGAAACGGATGTTGAATCACGGTTATGACGGGAGTGTCGCGGACTTCCGAGACCTTGGCGTCGTCGTACCTCACCCTCAAGTTCGCGTACAGTCGGCGCTTCTGCGTCACGTCCTCCGCCAGTCGGCCGTGCTCGACCGTCAGCGGAGACCATTCGCCGTACTCTCTGTTCGCGTCTTTGAACTCCTGCAACGCGACCTCGGCCTTCGTCAAGGCATGGGCCGCGGAGTCCAGCTGCCCCTCGATGAATTCTCGCTCCGCTCGCGAACTGGTCTGCCGGGTCTCGACGTTGAACCGGTCGACCTCGGAGATCAACTGTTGCGCGATGCTCTGGGAAATGCGAGGCCAGCGGGACCGCACCACGATCGAAATCGAACTCGTCGGCAAATCGGGCTGCACGAGAACGGCGCCGCGCAACCAACCTCTCACCCGCCTCCGCCTCCTCTCCTCGCCCGGGCGCCGGACCTCCAGAAGATCCGCCAAATGAAGACGCTTGATCCCGTCCTCGGTCTCGACCGTGTAGAGGCGGCTGCCGACGGAATCGAGCACTTCGCGCGAGTTGAGCACTTGCTTCAAGCGCAACGGATGCAGGCCCCTCCCGGCGGAGCTCAAGCCCAAACGCTGCGCGAGGCCGTCGGCCGCGGAGAGAAGGTCGGTCTCCTGCCGCTGCTGGCCCCGGATGATCGCCCGCGTCGAGTACTCGGGCTCGCGGAGCCAGTTCTTGGCCGCTGCTGCGAAACTCAAGGCAAGAGCGCTCAGCAGGATGACCCGGCCATGGCGCAAGAACACGGCGCCGAGCGCAAACAACGAAAAGTCGAGCGTCGGCTCGCCGGACCCGGAGTGTGCCTCCAGATCCTCGCCGGCGACGCCGGTCGGCTCGCCTTGCTCTTTCAAAGTCGTCGCTCCTGAAGGAATCCGATCCCGCTTAACAGGGGGAATGTAACGCACGGGCGAATCAATCAGAACCCCGGGAAGAGCGCCTCCGCGAACCGGCCGGCTGTCGAGAAGGCCGAGAAGGCTCGGGCCCGGTCGATAAGGGGACCTGGCGCCGGGGGACTCTCGAGCGTCGCCAAGACGGCCTCGGCCATGCTCCGCCAGTCTCCGACCGGGACGAGCCGTCCCCACCTGCCTTCTTCGAGGATCTCGGCCGGGCCGTGGGGGCAGTCGGTGCTGACGACCGGCGTGCCGAAGGCCAAGGCTTCGAGCAGAACGACCGGCATCCCTTCGAACCTCGACGAGAACGCGAACACCTGCGCACGGGCCATGTAGCCGTAGGGGTTGGGCTGGAATCCGGGGAAATCCACGCAGCCGTCGACCCCTAGGCTGCGCGAGAGCGACTCCAGCGAAGCCCGAAGCGGGCCCTCGCCCAGCACGACGAGGCGCACTGGACGACGCCTGCGCACTTCGGCGAACGCCTTGAGCAGCGTCCGGTGATCCTTCCCGGCGTCGAGACGGCCCACGGACAAGACGATTGGAGGCCCCGGATTCTCGAACCAGGGATGCGGCACGGCCGCCACGGAGGCGCGAGGCGGGACATCGACGGCATTCCAGATCACACGGGTCCTCCCCCGAACCGCGGGTACGCGGTCGGTCAAGTCCTCGGCGGCTCCCCGCGAGGCCACGACGACGGCGTCGGCGGTGGGAAGCAGGAGGCGCAGCGCCGTCATCGCCGCCCTTCCGGCCCTGGGCGCGTGCCTCATCTCCTCGGAGAACGTGCTCTGGTAGTTCGCCACGACGCGCACGTCCTTGGCGAAGAACTTCTTGGCGACCAGGGCCGTCACGATGGCGTTCAGGGACGGCAACATCGCCTCCGGACGCTCGCTCTTCAGGTACTCGAGCAGGCCGGGGAGACTGGCGAGCGTCTTCTTCGACTGGAGATCGATCAGCCTGACGCCGGGGGGCAGGAGCGGCAGGAAGGGCCCGGCGGCCCGCGCCAAGACCATGTCGACGGAGAATCCATGCTCCACGAGGCCCTTGGCGACGCTCAGCAGGTGCCTTTCGGCTCCTCCGCCCTCCAGGGACGGGAGAAACAACGCCGCCCGCTTGGGCTTCACCCCCGCACCCGCCGAGGCGCCATCGCCAGAACTCCTTGCCGGAGCATCGCGAGATCCGCGCGCCGCAGCCTCCAGGCCGAGGTCCACGCTTCGCCCGAGAGCCTGCAAAAGAAGGCCAGCAGGAAGAGACCGCGGGCAACCAGGGCGATGGAGAGCGCCCAGGCCGCCCCGACCAAGCCCATTCGCGGATACAGCAGGAAGGTGAGGAAGGTCATCGAAGCGACCTGGATCAAGGCCGCGTACGAGGGGAGTTCCGGGCGGCCCTCGGCCTTGAGGTAGGCGACGACCACAATGGACAGCGCCCCGGCCACCATTCCCGGTCCGAGCGCCGGCACCAACGAGACGACCGGAAGGAACTCGTCGCCCAGAACCGTGCGCACGAACGGTCCCCGCGCGGCGAAGAGGGCCAGCACGCCCAGCGCCGCGGCCCACCCGACGATCCTGAGCGAAAAGGCCACCAAGAACGGCTGCGACTGGTCGGCGCCCGTGATGCGAGGCAGCAGCGCCCCGCTGAAGGCGGCCGGCAACGCGTACATGCCCACGGCCAGCACGCTCGCGGCCGCGAAGAAGCCCACTTCGGCGCTGCTCGCCAGAAGCCAGAGGACCAGGATCCCGATCCGCGGCTCCAGAAACTCGCAGATGTTGGCCACGTGGATCTTGCGGCCGTATCGCAGCACCGCCAGCAATCCGGCGCGCGTCGGAGCCTGCAAAGCGACGCCGCACTTGAGGCGCAGGAAGCCGACCGCAAGAACGCCGCCCACCGCGACGCAGGCGGTGAAGGCGACGACCGCGCCGTCCACGCCCAACGCCAGCTGGCCCGCCAGAAGCAACGTGCCCGCGAGCTGGAAGAAGGCCATGACCAGCTCCACGAGTCCCATCGCGCCGAACCGCGAGAACGCGAGCAACAGGCCGTTCGCCGTCGTCGTGAACGCGTACAACGGCATCACCGTCAACGCGAGCAGGAACGTCCGCTCGTTCGCGTCTCCGGAGGCGCCGACTACGGCCAGAACGACCGGAACCGCAACGGCGGCGGCCAGGAGCGAGCCCACCACGGAGATGGCGAGCGCCGCGGACATGCCTTGGGAAGGACTCGTCTTCTTGGTGAGGATCTCGTACTGGGCGCCGTGGTGGACGCTCGCTGTGGAGGCCATGCACAGAAAGACGGCCACCGAGGTGACCAGCGCGTAGGCGCCCCGGTCGGCCGGGAGGAGGGTGCGCGCCAGAGCCGACTGGACGGCGACCGCCAAGCCCAGGGTCGCCAAGCGAATCCCCAGCAGCAACGCCACGTCTCTCGACCCGCGTCCGGCGCCGGGCGGCGGAGCTCCGGCCGGCGGACGCGAACTATCGGGAGCGGGGGACACCAGTCGGGAGCGGCCGGGCGGCGAATCGGGGATGGCGGGGCAACGGTCTGCGGCCAACCTAGTCCAGCGCTGGCGGGCCCGTCAATTCGCTGGCCCGCTGCCAATCCGGCGACCCGACCGGATCCGGCCTCCCCAGCGGGAGCGGCGCTGGATCCAGGCCGGCGGGCCGGTTCTGGACTGGCAACCCGGTTTCCGGTATCTTGTCGGGCGACAGGCCGGGCCGCACGGCCGCAGGCGCATGGTTCACAAAGGAGCGGAAATGGCGGAGTCGACGGGCAAGAGCGTGCGGGTCACCCTCCGGTGGGTGCAGATCCTCGACAACCTGGAGCCTTTCTTCAAGGAAAAGGGCGAATTCGTCTTTCGCGCCAAGGTGTGGACCGACAACCACGGCGGGAAGGTTCAGGAGACGAGGGTTCCCAGGGCGGGTCACTACTCGATTTCGGACCATCCGCGCTGGAACAAGCTTAGCAAGCTGGACAGGGTCGTCTTCGAAGGGGAGGTGACCGACCACTTGGTCGTGGAGTTCAACGGCGAGGAATTGGACCAGTTCTCGGCCAACGACCAGCTGGCGCCGTACCGCCGAGAGTTCACCGGTCCCATCGAGGGCCACGCCGCCGTCGTGCAACCGGGAGACGAGGCGTCGGCCGACCCGGAGAACATGGAGAACTGGCGGCTCGGGTACGAGATCGAAGTCCTCTAGCTGGCAGCGCTGGGCGGCGCCATGCCGTCCGGCTCCTTCAGGCCCCTGAACCCAAGGCGGTCTCGCTCGCAAGAGAGGCCGCGGCTCGGCGAATCTGCTCCACCATCGAGTAAAAGCCGTTTCGCCGGTTGGGGCTGAGTGCCTCGCCCAACCCCAGACGGTCGAAGACGTCCGAGAGGTCTATGGCCAGAGCCTCCTCCGGCGTCTTTCCGTTGAATACGCCCGCCAGGATGGCGAACAGCCCCTTGACGATCACGGACTCCGAATCGCCCACGAAGCGGAGCGCGGGCGGCTCGCTCTCGTCCAGCCCGCCTGAAAGCCAAGCAGGGCTCATGCACCCGCGCACCATGGTGTCGCCGTTCTTCAGCTCGGGAGGCATCGGCGGCAGTCTTCGCCCCAGCTGGATGATGTAGTGGTAGCGCAGCGTGCGGTCGGACAGGCCCGCCAGCCTCTTCTCCAGCTGCTCTAGCTCCATCGGGGCTCCGCCTTCTTGCCAAAAACCGAACAAAACGCGAACTTCAAGGGATGATACTCCATCAGATTCGCGAGCCGGCCCAGATTCGCGGACGCGCCGTCCCCTACGATCCTCCCAACCGCTTCGAACGCGTGCATCTGGTTCCCGACTCCTCGAGCGCCGGGGACCCGCCGCCGAAGACCGAGTTCCTGGAGGACGCATCCCGGACGATCCTCTCCGCCAACCAGAGCCCCGACGTGCCCTTCAGCCACTCCATCAACCCCTACCGGGGATGCGAGCACGGATGCGTCTACTGCTACGCCAGACCGACCCACGAGTTCCTGGGATTCTCCTCCGGTCTGGACTTCGAGCGCAAGATCCTGGTCAAGCGCAGGGCGCCCGAGCTTCTTCGCAGGGCGCTCTCCCGGCCCTCCTGGAAGCCTCGGTTGATTGGCCTCTCGGGGGTGACCGATCCCTATCAGCCCGTCGAACGCCGTCTCGGGCTCACGCGGGCATGTCTCTCCGTCTTGCGGGAGTTTCGCAACCCGGTCTGCGTCGTCACCAAGAATCGCCTGGTCGCCCGAGACGCGGACATCCTGGCGGAGATGGCGGAGCGCAGTTGCGCCAGCGTCGCGCTGTCGGTGACGACCCTGGACAACGCGCTGCAGCGGATCATGGAGCCTCGGACGTCCATTCCCGCCAAGCGCCTGGAGGCCATTCGCGTCCTGTCCGCCGCGGGAGTTCCGGTCTGCGTCAACGTCGCGCCGGTCGTCCCCGGCCTGACCGATCACGAAATGCCGGCCATCCTGGAGGCCGCCGCCGAGGCCGGAGCCACGAGGGCCGCCTTCCTTCTGCTGCGCCTTCCCGCAGGCGTCGACCAGCACTTCGTGACCTGGCTGGCCTCGCGCTTCCCGCACCGCAAGGAGAAGGTGCTCGCCAGGATTAGGGAATCGAGGGGCGGCAGGCTCAACGACTCGGCCTTTCACCGGCGGTTCCGGGGCCAGGGGACCTACGCCCGGAACTTGGCCTCGCTGTTCGGAGCGGCGGCGAGGAAGTTCGGCCTGGACCGCCGCCCACCCGTCCTGTCCACCGACGACTTCGCTCGGGCCGGGCCGCAAGGGGACCTGTTCGGTTGCGGTTCTCGGGCAGACGGCGCCCGCAGG
The DNA here is from genome assembly GCA_958295645.1 of Longimicrobiales bacterium. Classification (GTDB taxonomy): domain Bacteria; phylum Gemmatimonadota; class Gemmatimonadetes; order Longimicrobiales; family Gaopeijiaceae. Next base: position 573,038 of record OY282361.1, on the reverse strand, counting down.
GTCAGAGCCGGCTGAGCATGTAGGCGTAGGCGGCCACGGCGGCCACCTGCTCGTCCGTCAGGCTCATGCCGGCTCTCGGCAACATGACCCCGGGATGCTCGACCGGTTGCGCGACCCCCGTCTTCACGAGCTCCACAATGGATTCGTACTCTCCGTCCACGTTGAGCCAGTCCGAGTCGGTCAAGTCGGGGGCCAACGGCCCGCCCTGGCCGTCCTGCATGTGGCAGGTGTAGCAGATGCCCCCGCCGCGGAACAGGTCTCGTCCCTCCTGCACCATCTCCGCGGTCACGCCTTCCGGCAACAGCGCCGGGTCGACTTCGAGCGCCTCCCCGCCCGGGGCCACCTCGACGGCGGCGGCCCCGCCTTCCTGGCCTGCCGTCTCGGGGGCTCCAGGCGCCTCTCCCTCCTCGGCGGAGTCCCCCCCTCCGCAGGCCAAGCAGAAAAACAGGGACGCCAGCCCGGCGCCCAGCCTACCCCGCCGCTTCCTCTCTTCGTTCATGCCGCCTCCAAGGTTGTCCTTCGGTTCGTGCTCCGTCCTCCGGCCCGCGCTCGCCGCCCCCGTCGCGGCGGAGAGAGTCGTTGCCCCGAGAAAGCTCGTTCGTTAACTACGAACAGGTCAACCAACGCGTCCTCCTCCTTCGGCAGGCGGCCAGCCCCAAACGGATGAACACCCCCGCCCGAATCGCGGTCGTCGGAGCCGGCCCCGCGGGCTTCTTCACGGTCGCCGCTCTGCTCAAGGCCGTGCCAGGAGCCCGGATCGACCTCTTCAACCGCCTTCCGGCGCCTTATGGACTGGTTCGGGACGGCGTGGCGCCCGACCACGAGCCCATCAAGTCCGTCTCGCGGGTGTTCGCCAAGCTGCTCGCCAGGGAGGAGGTCCGGTACTTCGGCAACGTCGACGTGGGCGCCGGCCTGGAGGTGGACGTGCTGCGGGGCCTGTACGACCAGATCGTCTACGCGGTGGGGTCGCAGAGGGACCGGCGGATGCGCGTCCCGGGAGAGGGGCTCGAGGGGAGCCACGCCGCCACGGCCTTCGTGGGCTGGTACAACGGGCATCCGCATTACCGGGACAGGCGCTTCGATCTGGCGTGCCGGCGGGTCGTGGTCGTGGGAAACGGCAACGTGGCGCTCGACGTGGCGCGCATCCTCGTGCTCGGCGCCGAGCGGCTCGCGAGGACCGACATCGCTTGTCACGCGCTCCGGGCGCTTCGCGAGAGCCGTGTGCAAGAGGTCCTGGTTCTGGGGCGCCGCGGACCTGCGCAGGCGTCGTTCGCGACGCCGGAACTCAAGGAATTCGGCGGCCTGGAGGGCGTTTCGGCGGTCGTGGACGAAAGCGACTTGGCGCTGGACGCCGCAAGCCGGGCGCTCGCGGAGTCGGATCGGGTGCGCAGCCGGAACATGGAGGTGCTGAGGGGGTATGCGCGAGCCGGGCCGGAGGCGGGCGACCGGATCGTCCGGTTTCGCTTTCTGGTCTCGCCGGTGGCGATCGAGGGGCGGGAGGGGCGCGTGTCGGCGGTTCGGGTCGAGCGCAATGGGCTGGAGGCGGGGAAGGACGGAGTTCTGCGCGCCCGCGGCATCGGCGAGACGGAGAGGATCGACTGCGGAATGGCGCTCCGCTCGGTGGGCTATCGCGGCGAGCCGGTGCCCGGCGTTCCGTTCGACGAGCGCCTGAGCGTGATCCCCAACGAAGGGGGGCGGGTGCTAGGGGCGAAGGGGCGGCCTGCGCCGGGCGAATACGTGGCGGGCTGGGCCAAGCGGGGGCCGTCGGGGGTGATCGGCACCAACAAGGCGGACGCGTCCGAGACGGTCGCCGCCCTGGCCGTGGACTGGGAGGAGGGAATCAGCTTGCGCAAGGGCCGCCGGAACGCGGGCGGCCGGCCGAGCGGGGTGACGGAGGCATTGCGGGAGCGCGGCATCCGCTGGATCGACAAGGACGGATGGGCGCGGCTGGATGCCCGCGAGACGGCCGCGGGGAAAGAGCAGGGACGGCCCCGCGTGAAGCTGTGCACGGTCGCGGAAATGCTGCAGGCGGCCTACAGCCCCCTGCCCTGACCCTGCGCGCGGCCAAGCGCCTGGAGCCGGGCAGCAGCCGCGGCGACCGGTACGCCTGACCCCTGTGCGCGTCGGAGCGCGTTGTGGACGTAGCGCACCAAAGTGCGAGCGAGCGCCTGGCCCCTGTGCATGTCGGAGCGCGCCTAGCCCTTCACCCTCCGGCGACCAAGCACCACGTCTGCGCCACGAGAAAACAGGTGACGAACCCCGCGGCGAGCGGCAGCAGGGCCGACACGGCAGTCCAGCGCGCGCTGCCCGTCTCTTTGTATATGGTGTAGAGCGTGGTCGAGCAGGGGTTGTGCAGGAGGCTGAACAGCATGAGGTTGGCCCCCGTCAGCAGGGTCCATCCCCCCGCCTCGAGCAGCGCGGCCATCTCTCCGGTGGAGTCCGCCTCGAACATCACGCCCGTCCCTGCCCCGAGCGCCGGATCGCCCAGCGCCAGCACCGTCAGCATCATGATCGTCGGAATGACGATTTCGTTGGCGGGGATGGCGATCACGTACGCAAGCAGGATCACTCCGTTGAGGCCGACCAGCAGGCCGAAGAGATCGAGGCCGCCGATGGCGTGCTCCGCCAGCGAGAGTTCCCCGGCCGAGATGTTCGAGATCAGCCAGATGGCGGCGCCCGCCGGCATCGCGAACACCACTGCGCGCCAGAGGATGACGAGCGTGCGGTCGATCACCGACGTGTAGAGGGTCTGGAGGATGCGCGGCGGCCGGTACGGCGGCAGCTCCAGCGAGAACGTGGTCGCCTCGCCCTTGAGCACCGTGTTGGACAGCAGCCACGAGACGGCCAGCATGAACGCCACGCCCAGCAGCGCCACGGCGACGACGGCGGCGGCCGACACCAGGCCCGCGAAGGCCGGCGGCGCGAGGGCCCCGATGAAGATGGTGGCGATCAGTACTTGCGTGGGCCACCGCCCGTTGCACAACGAGAAGTTGTTGGTGACGATGGCGATCAGCCGCTCCCGCGGGCTGTCGATGATGCGGGCGGCCACGACTCCGGCGGCGTTGCATCCGAAGCCCATCGCCATGGTGAGCGCCTGCTTGCCGTGGGCGCCGGCCCGGCGAAAGAGGAAGTCCAGGTTGAACGCCACCCGCGGGAGATAGCCGAAGTCCTCCAGCAACGTGAACAAGGGGAAGAAGATGGCCATGGGCGGGAGCATGACGCTCACGACCCAGGCGGTGGCGAGATACACGCCGTCGAAGAGAAAGCCGCTCGCCCACCACGGCATCCCGGAGAAGGCGCCGAAGTCGAGCAGCAGAGGGTGCACTTGGCCGATGAGCAAGGAGGCCAGCATCGCCGACGGGACGTTGGCGCCGGCGATCGTGACCCAGAAGACCACGGCCAAGACGGCCAGCATGAGGGGGAAGCCCGTGGCCGGGCTCGTGAGCCAGCGGTCCAGCGCTCGCTCGAAGCCGGCGGCGCCCCGGCTGGAGCGCTCCACGCAGTTCTCCGCAATCTCTCCGGCTTCGCGGTAGAGAGATTGGGCCAAGGAGTCGCCCAGACCGGGCCCCACGGACCAGCGCTGCCGCGTCGCCTCCTGCAAAATCCGCTCCGGGCCCGAAGGACCGCGCCCGTTGCCGGTGGACGGAGAGGGAGGCGGAGGCGCTCCGCACAGGCTCGCGATCTCGCCGCTTCTCACCGCCGCCGCGACGCTCTCGTCCCCGTGAAGCAACCGAAGCGCGACCCATCGCCCGTTCGGCAGTCCCGGAAACTCTTCCTCGATCAGAGGTTCGAGCGCCTGAGCCGCCGCAGCCACCTCGGATGCCACGGGCGCTGTCCGCCGAGGACGGGTGCGCTTTGAGCCGGAGGCCACGGCCGCGATCGCGTCCAGCAGCTCCTCGATGCCCTCGCCCCTTCTCGCCACCGCCGGGACGACCGGCACGCCCAGCTCCTTGGACAGCCGTCTCGCGTCGACCGAGACGCCGTGGCGCTGGGCCTCGTCCACCAAGTTGAGGCAGACGACGACCTGGTTCGTGATCTCCAGCACCTGAAGCGCCAGTCCCAGGTTGCGCTCCAATCGCGCCGCGTCGACGACCACGACGGTCACGTCCGGCCGGCCGAACAGCACGAAGTCGCGGGCCACCTCTTCGTCCACGCTGCCGGCCCGCAGCGAATAGGCGCCCGGCAGGTCCACCACCTTGACGCGCCGGCCCCGGTGCGCGAACACGCCCTCCGCCCGGGTCACCGTCTTGCCGGGCCAGTTGCCGGTATGCTGGCGCAACCCGGTCAGCGCGTTGAACACCGTGGTCTTGCCGACGTTGGGATTGCCGGCCAGAGCCACCAAGCAGTCCCACTTCCCCGAGTCGAGCCCCAGCCGCACCAGATTGCGGGCCGGCTTCGGCTCGGCGCCCGCTGGCACGTCGACCGGCCTGGCCCGGCCGCCCGCACCTGCGGCCCTCACGGCGCCTCCGCCTCCTGCGCGGCCTCTTCCACGTAGACCAGCGCGGCCTGCTCCCGCCGCAACGCGACCAGCGCCCCCCGAACCTCGTAGGCCACGGGGCCGCCTCCGGGGGCCCTCAAGCGCGCGCGGACGACCGTCCCGGGGACGACGCCCAGATCCAGCAAGCGCCGCCGGGCCGGGCCTCTGCACAACGGCGACAGGCCCGCCACGGGGGCCGACTGCCCGGGGGCCAGCTCCGCCAGCGTCGAGGACCACGAGGGCCCCGGCGGCTCCGCGCAGGCCTCGACCGTCACGTTGGCCGCGGCCGCGGCCGACACATCCCGCTCCACGCCCGCGAGCCGAATACGCACACTGCCCGGAGGCCCCTCGAGACGCTCGACCGGCAGCATCGGCGCGAGGCCCGCGGCGACGAGTTCGTGGTAGGCGTCGCGCGGCTCGTCTTCGACGTGCGTGACGAGGGCGTGCTGTCCCGGCCTCAACGTGGCCAGAGGCGCCCCGGAGGGAGCGGGCATGTCTCCCGCAGCCGTGGGAATGGGGTCGCCGTGGGGATCGTACGCCGGATTGCCCAGAGCCATGGCGAGGTCGTCGGCGTCGGAGGCGGTCAGCTGGTGCTCTCGCCTCTCGGCCTCCTCGTGCCAGTCCTCCGGCCGAACCCCGGTGCGATCCGCCAGGAAGCGCTCCCACAGACGGTGCGTGCGAACGATGCGCAGCGCGTACGCCCGGCCGCCTTCGGTCAACCGGAAGCGCTCCGCCCGAGAGGCCGCGAGTCCTTGCGACTCCAGGACATCCAGCAAGGCGGCCGCCCGTTGGCGGCGCATCCGAACGCCCGCAGCGACGGCGGCGGCCGTAGCCGGGCGTCTCTCGTACTCGAGCTTGTGCAGCTGCTTGAGCACGTCCTCCAGGCGGACGCGCTCCGTCAACCGCCAAAGGCGCCGCGCCCGGGCCAGCAACCCCGATCCGGGCAGCAGCAGCAGGGCCCCGCCCAGCGCGAGCGCCGCAAAGAGGAGGAGGTTGAAGGCTGGATCGCTCATGAGAGAGTTGGCGGCAGGGAATCCGTCGGCGTCGGGGCAAGTCCGTTGGCGCCGCGGCAAGTTCCGTCGGCGTCGGAGTAAAGTTTAGGCAAGCCTAAATTATTTTTCAACTGGCCGTGCTCGATTGCATTAACTTTGCATCGTAAAGCTCATTCCAATCCACAGAGGACTGAAGACTCGTGCACGCATTTCGTCAATCGAAGGAACGTCCGCTTCGGCGGGAGCAGGCCGCTGCGCTTGCGTACGGAGCGGCCGTCGTCGCGGTGCTCGCCGCCTCGCGGGCCGGGTGGTTTCCCGGGACGGGGCAGGCCTTCGACGGGACCCTGCTCCATCACCCTTACCGGCTCTCGATGGCGGTGACCGGCAACATCTTGGCCGTCTGGCTGGGGATCGTCGCCGCCCTGATCGGGGTTCGCTCCCGGAACTGGGCATGGGGGCTGGCTGCGCTCGTGGCGGGAGGATTCGCCACGGGGGTGGCCCTGGCCTTCGCGCCTTCGGTGCTCTATCCCGGCGACCAGTACCCGGTCACGTTCGGATGGCTGGCCGCGGGCGCGCCGCTGGCTGGAGCCACCTGGCTCGTCGCGACCCTGGCGCTTCGCCGGGCCGCCCGTCTCGCGCAGCCCGGTGCCGCCTAGCCGGGGCTCACGGCGGACAGGTGACGCGGTGCAGCGCGGCCGGCCGGCCGAAGCCGAACCATTGCTCCCGCGTCAGGTAGAGGAGATCGGGAGGGGCCACGTCCAAGCCTTCGCCGAGCGGGCCCAGGTGTCCCGCCCAGCAGGGTTGCCGCGCCTCCTCCCACCGATTTCCCGTCCGGTGGTAGAAGTGTATCCCTTCGTACGTTCTCACGACGAGGTCGGCGCCGACGGTGGCCGCCGCGGTCACGACGCCCTTGTCGTAAGCGGGAGGCGACGGGGCGAGCGCCAGAGCGCCGTCCGCGTAGAGCACGACGAGGCTCCCGTCCAGGCCGGCCTCCAGGTCCTGGCGCGAGGCGCGGAACACGATGCCGCTGCGGCTCACGACGAGGAGGTCGCCGCTTTGCGAAACCGCAAGCGCCTCGGCGTTCCGGGGGCCGCCATGGTAGGCGAGCGGGATCGCGGTCCATTCGATCTCCTCCGGCAGGGCACCCGAGCCGGAGAGACGGGGTTCTTCGGCCAGCAGCAACGTCAAGGACCGCCTTCTGGCTCTGTTGTCGCCGATGTCGCCCACGTAGAGGCAGGTTCTCCTCGCCTCGCGCAGGCACGGCCCGGTCGCGATGTCCTCCCAGTCCCGGGAGGGGGCGCCGTCCAAGCGAACCTCCGCCAGGAGACTGTCGGACGGCCTGACCGCGTAGAGGATCGGCCCGTGACCCGAATCGTTGTGGGTCCAGAACAGTCCCGGGTTAAGCACGCTCGCTGCGACGCCCGAACTCTCGCGAATCGCCCGCGGAAACTCCATGAGCAGCTCGGCGTGGGTCACGTTGCTCGCCTCTTCGTGCTGGACCAGCGCTCTGCGCACGCGCGCCATCTCGGACAGGTGGTACAGACCGGCCGAGCCCACGCCGAGAGCAAGGACCGCCAAGGCGGACAGGGCGAGCCACTTCCAGCGGCGGGTCACCTCTGCAAGCCCTCGAGGCTGTGCGCCATCACTTCGGCCGCCCGTCCGATCTCGTCCATGGAGACGTCCCGGTGCGTGACGGCGCGGACCTGCCGCGGCCCCGTGTCCAGCATGACCACGCCCTCCCGGCGGCAGGCCTCCACGAAGTTCGCCGCGCTGGTCGCCACCTCGAAACGGACGATGTTCGTCTCCACGCTCTCGGGGCGCAGGTTCACGGCGGGGAGGCTCGCCAGCTCCCCGGCCAGCGCCTGCGCCTTCTTGTGATCGAGCGGCAGGCCGTCGCGGTGGCGCTCCAGCGCGTGGAGCGCTCCCGCCGCGACGATGCCGGCTTGGCGAAAGCCGCCGCCGAAGAGCTGCTTGAAGCGCCGCACGCGCTGCACGAAGTCGCGCGAGCCGGCGACCGCCGATCCCAGCGGCGCCCCCAGGCCCTTCGAGAAGCAGACCGACACGCTGTCGAACTCGCGGGCCCAGCGCGCTTCGGAGACGCCGGTCGCGGCGGATGCGTTCCAGAGCCGGGCGCCGTCGAGATGCGTCCGCAACCCCAGCGAACGGCCCGTGCGCGCCACTTCGTCGAGGGCGTCGAGCGGCCAGACCTTGCCGCCGCCCGCATTGTGCGTGTTCTCCACGCAGAGGAGCGTGGCGGGGGGCGTGCAGAAGTCGGGCCTGCCCCCGCGCGCCTTGCCCGCCGTGGCTACGAGCTGCGCCGCCGTGAACACGCCCCTCTTGCCCAGAATGCGGTCCGCGGTCACTCCCGACAGGGCCGCGGGACCTCCGCTCTCGGAGCGTACCGAGTGGGTTCCCCAGTCCAGCAGCACGCGGTCGCCGGACTGGGTGTGCGCCCGGATGGCGGCTTGGTTGGCCATGGTCCCGGTCGGCACGTAGACGGCCTCCTCCTTGCCCAGCACCTCGGCGACCCGCGACTCCAAGCACCCGACGGTGGGGTCGTCCCCGTACACGTCGTCGCCCACTGGCGCGCGCGCCATGGCTTCGCGCATCGCCTTGCTGGGCTTCGTGACCGTGTCGCTGCGAAGGTCGATCACGTCAACTGGCTGGGGGTCGTGAGAAGAGCGGGACGCCATTCCGTCATGTTCCAAATCTAGTCCGTCATGTTCCAAATCTAGGCGGAAAGAAGGTTGTGAACAATCGGCTGTTGGCCGACCTTTGACGGCCAGCGGCCCGCTCGCCTCGCGGCGAAGCAGCAGGTCGCCGAACCCCAGCCACGGGCCGGCTCCGGGTCACGCACGCCGCGAGAGCGAATCCCCATGAACCCAGGCGACGGTCCGTCTTCGGGCGCCGCATTGTCGCAGAGCGGCATCGCGCGGTTCTGGTACCCGCTCGTGGCCACCTGGATCATGATGGCGCTCGAGGGTCCGATTCTGGTTGCGGCCATCGCGCGCATGCCGGATCCCTTGATCAACTTGGCGGCGCACGGGGTCGCCTTCGCGATCGCGGTTCTCGTCGAAGCGCCGGTGATGATGCTCATGAGCACCGCGACCGCCCTCGTGCGAGACGGCGACAGCTACCGGCGGCTCCGCCGCTTCAGCGTGGGCGTCAACCTCTTCGCCACCGGCCTCATTTGCCTGTTCCTCGTGCCCCCAGTGTTCGACCGCTGGGCCTTGGAGCTCCTGAAGCTGCCGGAGGAAATCGCGCGGCTCGTCCATGGCGCGCTCTGGATCTACCTGCCTTGGGCCGCGGCGATCGGATACCGGCGGTTCCTGCACGGGGTCGTCATCGGCGCGGGCAAGACGCGCCAAGTCGCCGCGGGCACGGTCGCACGGCTGGCCGCCATGTCCGCGGCCGTGCTGGCGTTCTCCGCCGTGCCCGGCGTCCCCGGGGTCTGGGCGGGCGCCGCCGGGCTGGTCGTCGGAGTGTGCGTGGAGGCCGCCGCCACGCGTGTCATGGCCGCAGGCGTCGTCCGCCGGCTCCTGGCCGGGCCTGCGCGCCGCGGGCCGCCAATGAGCTGGGCGGGAATCGTCTCGTTCTACTATCCCTTGGCCCTCACGTCGATGATGAACTTGGCCATGCAACCCTTGGCCACCTTCTTCATGACGCGGGCCCATGCGCCGCTCGAGTCGCTGGCGGTGTTCCCGGCCGTGCACGCGCTGGTCTTCCTGTTTCGCGCCGTCGGACTCAGCTACCAGGAGGCCGTCATCGCCCTGGGCAGCGCCAGCCGACGAAACTTGCCCGCCCTGAACCGGTTCGGGCTTCTGCTCGCGCTCGCGTCGGTCGCCGGACTGGCCCTGGCCGCCTGCACTCCGCTGTTCGGCCTTTGGTTCGAGCGCATCTTCGGACTCGCGCCCGGCCTCGCCGCCTACGCGCGGCTGCCCGCCGTCATCCTCGTGCCGCTGCCGGCCCTGGCGGTATGGATGTCCTGCCAACGCGCCCGGTTGGTGCTGGACCGGCGCACGGCGACCATCACGGTCGCGACCGCCCTGGAACTGGCGGCCGCGACGGCGATCTTCCTCGTGGCGTCGCGGCATTCCACCCTGACCGGCGTGGCCGCGGCTTCGTTGGCGTTTCTCGGCGGACGCGCGGCGGCCAACCTGTTCATGCACGGGACCACGCGGCCGCGGCGCTGGGCCTGACCTCCGCCGAACCGCCGCTTATCCGTGGCGGTCGTGGCTTTGTTCGTAGCGAATTCGTTCGTGCATCCTGTCGCGCGCCTGCTTCGCGTCGCGCCGCTTGGCCGCGCGCATGGCCACGCCCCGGGTCGCGGAGGACTTGACGCGGGGCAAGGACATGAGCTTCTCCAGCTCCTGGCCGCCGCAGGCCGGACACGACGGCGCCGCCGAGCCCCGCACCAAGAGCTCGAACTCCTGCGCGCACTCCTTGCAGAGGTACTCGAAGACCGGCACGCGCCCGGCCCTACGCAGGCCTCGCGGAGGAGCCCCCGGCAGGCATCCCCTCGCGCGCCAAGCGCTCCTCGACGGCGAGCAGGTCGTCCTCGCCCGCGTGCTCGACCACGTCCAGCAGTTCCCGCATGGTCGTCACCTCCTCGTGCTGCTCGTTGACGAACCAGTCCAAAAAGCGTTCCGCGACGACGTTGCGGTCCCGCCGCGCCCGGTCCACGAGCGCCAGGATCTGGCGCGTCACCTCTTCCTCCCAGTCCAACGCCAAGCCCACGGCCGCCGAGGCCGACGCGAAGTCGCTCTGCTGCTCCGGAATCGCCGGAATCCGCAGCTGCGCGCCGGAATCGACCACGAACCGGGCGAAGCGCATGGCGTGGTCGCGCTCCTCGCCGGCCTGCGCATGAAAGAAGCGCGCGAGCCCGGGCAGGCTCCGGCCGTCGAAGTAGGAGGCGACGAGAACGTACTGCACGGAGGCGCCCAGCTCGTTGGCGACTTGCTGGTTCATGGCGCCGAGCAGATCGTCGCTCATGTCGAGGACGCTGGACTGGGGCAAGGCTCTCCTCCGGTCGCTTCCCGGCGCGGCAACAGGCGCGCCGGCGGTCATCCCTCCGTGATCCGAACCTCGAACATGTCGGCCCACAGCTTGCCGGTCAAATAGAACAGGCCGGTCGCCGGGTCGTAGGCGATGCCGTTCAGGACGGCGCCCTCGTCCGCCGGGCGCGAACTCTGCAGGAAGAGTCCGTAGGCGTCCACTTCGCCCGTCACCTCGCCGGTGCGCTTGTCGATCCTGACGATCGTGTTGGACCCGTAGACGTTGGCGTAGACGTGGTCGTCCACGCACTCGAGCTCGTTCAGGTCCCTCTGGCTGAAGCCGTCCCGCGTGACCCGCACCTCGCCGAGGACGGCCAGCGTGCCCGGGTCGCGCCGCGTGAGGACGGAGGAGCCGTTGGACATGAAGAGCGCTTCGCCGTCGTAGCACAGCCCCCATCCCTCGCCCTCGTACCGCAGCGTGTCCACGACCTCGAACGTGGCCGCGTCGTACACGAACGCCAGCCCCGCCTGCCAAGTGAGCTGAACCAGCCTGGCGCCCGTGGCGGCCAACCCCTCCCCGAAGTGCTCGGCGTCCAGGTCGCGGGCGCGCAGCACCTCTCCGGTCGCGACCTCGACTTGGCGCAGCTGCGACCTGCCCCGCTGTCCGGTGCTCTCGAAGAAGGTCCCGTCCTGGAGCAGGAGTCCTTGCGTGTACGCCAGCGTGTCGTGAGGCAGCTGGCGGGTGATCTCGTATCTCAGCTCGGCGACCGCTCCGCCGCCGCACCCCCAAGAGGCGGCGGCGACAAGGATCGCGGAGAGCAGGACGGGAAGGCGTTTCACGGGCGGACGTCTTGTGGTTTCCCTGGCGAGGGGGCCAGAATCCGGAGCGAGGGCGCGGCGGGGGCCGGTCGGAGCCCACGCGCGGCGCGGCGAACGGTTAACGTAACGCCGATGGACGCCCGCCCGTCGTTGGCGGCGCCACGACAAGCCGCTGAATTGCAAAGGGAGTCGAAGAGTGCCTGGACTGCGCCCGGACATCGACCCGGACGGCCTGCTCGAGTACTCGGTGGTGTTCACGGACCGGTCGCTGAACCACATGTCCGCGGCCTTCCGCGAAGTGATGAGGAAGGTCTGCGCGACGCTCAAGGAGGCGTACGGCGCCGAGAGAGCGGCGGTCGTCCCCGGCGGGGGCACCTTCGCCATGGAGGCCGTGGCCCGCCAGTTCGCGGCCGGCAAGGCCTGCCTCGTGATCCGCAACGGCTGGTTCAGCTACCGCTGGAGCCAGATCCTGGACGCGGGGTCGATCGCCTCGGAGCACCGCGTGCTGAAGGCCGTGCACGACGATGCGGCTCCGCCGGCCTTCTCGCCGCCGCCGCTTGGCGAGGTCGTGGAGGCGATCGAGGCCCAGCGGCCGGCGGTGGTGTTCGCGCCGCACGTCGAGACGTCCTCGGGAATGATGCTGACGGCGGAGTACTTGGCGGCCGTGGCGGAGGCGACGCACCGGGGAGGCGGGCTGTTCGTGCTGGACTGCATCGCCTCGGGCGCCGAGTGGATCGACATGGCCTCCTCTGGCGTGGACGTGCTCGTGAGCGCGCCCCAAAAGGGCTGGAGCGGCTCTCCCTGCGCCGGGCTGGTGATGTTGGGCCCGGCGGCGGAGGCGGCCCTCCGCTCCTCGCGGAGCTCCAGCTTCTCCTGCGACCTGGGGACGTGGCTGCGCGTCGCGGAAGCCTACGAGACCGGCGCGCACCTCTACCACACGACCATGCCGACGGACGCGCTGCGCCTCCTGGCCTCCGCGATGGACGAGATCAGGGCCACGGGATTCGACCGCGCCCGCGGCCTGCAGCGCCTTCTGGGGGCCAAGACCCGGGCGCTGCTCGCCCGGCGGGACCTGCGCAACGTGGCCGCCGCCCCCTACCAAGCCGACGGAGTGGTGGTCTGCCATACCCGGGATCCCGAGATCGCCAACGGCACGAAGTTCGCCCGGGCCGGCCTCCAGATCGCGGCGGGCGTGCCGCTGGCCTGCGACGAACCCGAAGACTTTCGGACGTTCCGCTTGGGATTGTTCGGGCTCGACAAGCTGCACGACGTGGATCGCACCCTCGCCACGCTGGAACGGGCGCTGGATCAGGTGCTGGGAAGCGAGGCCCGGTAGCCCCGTTAGACCCGGCAACCGGCCGGCAGCGTCCCATCCGGCCATTGCCAAGCCTCTTCAATCGTTACGTTAGAGGCCATGGATGCCGCCCCGCTCAAGCTGGCCGATGGCACGAGGCCCAAGTCGTCCGCGGATTTGCACGCCCGCCTGGACGCGCTCGGCGTCGATCACGAGACCATCGACCACGCGCCCGTGTTCACGGTGGAGGAAGCACGGCGGCTGCGCGGGCGGATTCCCGGCTCCCACTCGAAGAACCTGTTCCTGCGCGACAAGAAGGAGCGGCATTGGCTGGTCTCCTGCCGGAGCGACCGCGCGGTGGACTTGGCTTGGCTCGCCGAACGGCTGGGCACGAAGCGGCTCACGTTCTGCAGCCGGCGCCGCTTGGCCGCCCATCTCGGCATCCGGGCCGGCGCCGTCTCGCCGTTCGCCGTCCTCAACGACCGCGAGGGAATCGTCAACGTCGCCCTGGACGAGGAGCTCTTGGAGAATCCCCCGCTCAACTTTCATCCGCTCGACAACTCCAAGACGACCAGCATATCGAGAGGGGGGTTGCTGCGCTTCCTGGCGGCGGAGAACCACCGCCCGAGCATCATCCGCTTTCCGGACGGCGCACGGCGCCTTCCGTCCACGACCCGCCCCGTAGTCTCCCACAGAGAGGCCACCGCCCTATGAAGAACGCCCGCTCGATCGTCTCCAGCGCGCTCGCGCTGTCCGCATGCGGCGGCGCCAACGCGCAAGTGCCCAACCTGGAGGAACAGACCGCGCAGGCGTTGCTCGCGGCCCCGGCCGACAAGGCGGCGGAGGCGCGCCTCCTGGGGTATGCGGCCGACGGCAGCGTGGTCGAGATCAGGGCAGGCTCGGGCGACTTCGTCTGCTTGGCCGCGAATCCGGCCCGCGAACGTTTCTCCAGTTCATGCTACCACGCCTCGCTGGAACCCTACTTCGCCCGTGGCCGGGAGCTGTCGGCTGACAGCGTTTCGCACGAGGACCGGTACCGGATCCGGTGGGAGGAAATGGAGTCCGGCGCCCTTGCCACCCCCGCCGCGTCGGCCACGCAGTACGTCTTCGACGGCCTCTGGGACTCCGAGACGCTGACCGGCGAAGGACGGGTCCGGTGGGTGATCTACGTGCCGGGCGCCACAGCCGCCTCCACGGGCCTGTCGCCCGAACCACAACCCGGCGGCCCCTGGATCATGAATCCCGGCACGCCGGGGGCGCACATCATGATCGTGCCGCCTTCGAACGACCAGTAGGCACTCCTTTGGCTCCCCCCCCCCCCCCCCTCTTCTTCTCCAATGGCCACGTCAGCCCGACCGCGCATCGCCGCTGAACCGGAAGGCATCGCACCGCCGCCGCCGCTAGAGGGGCAATCCGTACCCCTCGAGGTCTTCCCGGGAGCGCAGCCGAACGCCGGCAGGCCCCGCATCTCCAGCGGCGGGAGGGTGTTCCTGCTTGGAGACGCGGTCGCCATCGCGGCCTCCCTGGCGGCGACGGTGGCCATCGCGGCCGTGCGCACGCCGGCAATCGTCAACGTCCCCCTCGTGCTGGCCGGATGCTCCGTCTTCGGCCTCTACTTGGCGGGCTGCTACGACGAGCGGGTCTATCACCGGGCCAACGGCCTGTCGACGCGACTGCTCTTCGGTCTGGGACTCGCGGTTCTCGTTTCCAGCACGATTTCGTTCTTCGTCCCCGCCGTGGGCCTGGGACGGACCGCGGTGGCCGTCTACTACCTTCTCGCGTTGCCCGCCCTGCTCGTTTGGAGGCGAACCGGCGGCGAACGCATCCGGGCTCGCGTCGCGCCCATTCCCGTTGCAGTGCTGGGATACGGCCCCGGCCTGCAGGAACTCGGCGAAGCGTTGAGGCGCGACAAGTCGTACCGGGTGGATGTCGAATTCAAGGCGTTGCCCAATGGCGAAATCCAGGTCTCCAAGTGGGGCCGCCAAGCCGGCCGGCGACCCGCGTCCGACGTCTCCAGGGTGGTGGGCGCCGCGGGCATCCGGCTGATCGCGGTCGCGCCGTCGGGCTTGGCCGGACGCAAGGACGTGTACCAGCAGCTGATCCTGTGCAAGCGCATGGGCGTGGAAGTGCAGGACATCGGCCCCTGCGTCGAGATGCTGACGCGAAGGCTGCCCATTCGGCACGTCGAGGACTGGTGGGTCGCGTTCTCGTTCCGGTTCCTGGGTTGGGGCCAGGCGCTCGACGACCGACTCAAGCGTCTTGTCGACATCGCGTTGTCGGCGTTCGGCCTGCTGGTGGCCTCGCCCCTGCTGCTGCTCGCGTACCTGGCGATCCGCCTTACGTCCAGGGGCCCGGCGCTGTTCAGGCAGGAGCGGGTGGGACTGCGGAACCAGCCCTTCGTCATCAACAAGTTCCGCACGATGGTGGCCAATGCGGAGCAGTTCGGGCCCACGCAGCCGGCCGACCCCCGGATCACCCGGCTCGGCCGTTTTCTCCGCAGGACCCACTGGGACGAGTTGCCCCAGCTCTGGAACGTGTTGCGGGGAGACATGAGCTTGGTTGGACCGCGGCCCGAGATCTGCGAACTTGCCGACGAGTTCCGCAAGCGAATTCCCTACTACGACCTGCGCCACATCGTGAAGCCCGGCGTCACGGGGCTGGCCCAGATCGAATGCGGCTACAGCCAGACCGTCTCCGGGGCCGAAGCCAAGCTGGAATACGATCTCCATTACATCCGGCATCGAAACAGCCTATGGGACATGCGGATACTGCTGAAGACGCTGGTCGTGGCCGCCTCGTTTCGGGGGAGCCGCCCCTAGGACGCTCCGCCGCGGAAGCAGCGGCGCGATGACCGGCCTGGGCGCCGTCCTGGTCCTGGGCGGGAGCGTCGTCGTCGTTCTCCAGATGGTCTTCGTGGTGTTCGTGCTGTTGCGTCCGCGGACCCGCCAGTCTTCGTCCATGGCCTGGATATTGGTGATCTTGGCGGTGCCCGTGATCGGCGTCGCGCTGTACATGATCTTGGGGGAAGTAAGGCCGGGCAGCAGGCGCAAGCGCCGGCACCGGGTGATTCAAGGCACCATCCGAACCGTGCTGAAGCGCGCCTGGCGAGAGGCCGCCGCTCCCTCCCTGCGGCCGGGAACGTCCCGCGCGGTGGCGCGGCTGGCGGGCCTAGTCAGCGACACGGAGCCGCGGGCGGGCAACCGGCTCACGCTGTTGGCGCGCACGGACGACTTCGTCGACGCGTTGATGGCGGACATCGGCCGGGCGCAACGTCACGTGCACCTTCTCTCCTACATCTACCTGGACGACGAAGTCGGGCGCAAGCTGGGCGAGGCGCTGATCGAGCGCGCGGGCCAGGGGGTGGACTGCCGCCTGCTGGCCGACAACGTGGGATCCGCCGACTTCCTCAAGTCCAGCCTCTGCCAGGAAATGAAGAGACGGGGCGTGCAGATCGTCCGCGCGCTGCCGACGCGCATCGACCAGATCGCCTCGATCCGCTTCGACATGAGGAACCATCGCAAGATCGTGGTCGTGGACGGGCTCGTCGGCTACACGGGCAGCCACAACGTGGCCTCGGCAGCCTTTCGTCCCAAGCCCAAGTTCGCTCCGTGGATCGACGCGACGCTGCGAATCGACGGCCCCGCCGTGCGCGACTTGCAGGCGTTGTTCGTGGAGGACTGGTACCTGGACACGGGCCAGAGCCTCGACCACCTGATCGCGACCGGGCCCGAGCAGCACGACGACGGCACGGTCGTGCAGGTGATCGGCAGCGGCGTCAACTCCAGGAACCAAGCGCTCGTGCGCGTGATCCAGTCCGCGATCCACACCGCTCGCGAAGAACTCGTGCTGACCACGCCCTACTTCGTGCCCGACGAAGGCACCATGGCGGCGCTCACCACCGCGGCGCTGCGCGGCGTCTCGACGATCGTCGTGGTTCCGGCCCGCAACGACTCTCTCCTCGTCGGCTTGGCCAGCCGAAGCTACTACCAGGGGCTTCTCAACGCCGGCGCGCAGGTGCACGAGTTCAGAAAGGGCCTCCTGCACGCCAAGACCATGACCGTGGACCGGGACTTCGCCATGGTCAGCACGGCCAACATGGACCGCCGCAGCTTCGACATCAACTTCGAGATCACCACCTTGGTGTACGACAGCGACTTCGCCTCGCGGCTGCGCTCCCTGCAGGAACGCTACCTCCTAGACTGCAGGACCGTGGACCCCGCCGCCTGGTCGCGCCGCCACTGGCCCAGCCGCCTTGCGGAGAACGCGGGCGGCCTCCTGGCGCCTTTGCTGTGAACGGCGGGCCGCCGGCCAAGCCCCTGCCTCGCCGGATTTGGACCTACTGGCACCAGGGGTGGGGGGCCGCGCCCGGGGTCGTGCAACGTTGCGGCGAGACGTGGCGGCGCAGGAATCCGGGATGGGTCGTCCACCAGCTGGACGCGAACAGCGACGCCGTCGGGGAGGTCCTCCCGCCGATCGTGGAGGAGGCGCGTCCCGCGTTGCCGGCGCGCTCCGACCTGCTGCGCTTGGCGCTGCTCGCGAGGCACGGCGGGGTGTGGGCGGACGCCACGCTGTGGTGCGCCAAGCCTCTGGACGCGTGGATCGACGGGGTCACGGCTCCCAGCGGCTTCTTCGGGTACGATCGCCCTTCCTGCGACCGCCCCGTGGACAGCTGGCTGTTGGCCGCTCGGCCGGGCTCCCTGGTCGTGGCCCGCTGGTTCGCCGAGTCCCTGCGGCTGCTCGAGAAGACGCGGAGGAGGGCCGCCGGACGGCCCGTTGCGGGAGGAGGGCTGCTGAGCAGAGTGCGCTTGACGGGCGAGCGGGTCGCTGCGCGGACCACCCACCTGCGCTTCCGTCACGGTTGCGGCCGCCGGTGGGGCCGGCCGTACGAGGGGCTTCTGATGCCCACGGTCGAGCACCCCAAGCTGGGGGTGTACTTCTGGATGCAGTACCTGTTTCGGCAACTCCTGGATCGCGACGAGGAGTTTCGCCGCGCCTGGGAAGCGACGCCCAAGATCGCCGCCGCCGATCCCCTGCAGCTGCTGCACGCCGGGTTGCTCGAGCCCGTCGGGGCCGAGGTCGCGGCGGCCATCCGCAACGGAGGCGCGAACGTCTTCAAGGCGACCTACAAGGTCGGTTTTCCGAGCGACCTGGCCGGGACGGTGCTGGGCGAACTGCTCGCTTCCGCGGAGGAGGAGGCCGGGGCGCCGCCGCGAAGATGACCGGCCGCGGAGAGGCCTCGCGGGTGGCCGCGGAGTGGGCCCGCGCAGCCGACGGAGCGGCGGGAGCGACCGCTCTCGTTGTCGGCGAGGCGGACGGGCTGCTGCTGGAGGCCCTTGAGAGCACCGGCGCGGCGGCGGCGTGCTGGAGCCGCTTCAAGAGGCGGGAACGGCCGTGCTCGGCCTGGCCGCCGGAGGGCCGCTTCGGAGAGGTCTGGGTGCGAATGCCCCGGTCCGGGCAGGAGGCCGCGATGCTTCTGCACGCCGCGGCCGCGCGAGTGCAGGACGGGGGCCGCGTTCTCCTGTACGGCGCCAACCGCGACGGCCTCCGCTCGGCGGCCAAGCGCTTTCCGGCTGGGACGGCAACGCCCCGAACCGTGTTGGCGAAGGGCCGCTGCCGCGTTCTCTCGGCCAGGAGAGTGGGGCCGCCCCCTCGCCCGGACGGCCTGGAGCACTGGGCGTTCGAGACGACGCTGGACTGGGGCAAGGGAGATCGGCGGTGGCTTCACTACCCCGGCGTGTTCGCCTTCGGCCGGCTCGACCCCGGCACGGCCTTGCTCGCCGAGAGCCTGCCGCGGCTACCGCCGGGCGCGCGCCTCCTGGACTACGGCGCCGGCACGGGCATCGTCGCGGCCGCCGCGCTGGAGCGAGCTGGAGAGGCGGCGGAGGCCGATCTCCTGGACCACGACGCGATTTCGCTGGCGGCCGCCGCCCGCAACGTGCCCGGCGCCCGCATAATCTTGGCCCGGGGTCCACAGGCCGCCCGGGCCCCGTACGACCTGATCGTCTCCAATCCACCCATCCACGAAGGCGGCAGGCCCAGCACGCGAGCCCTCGCGGAACTCGCCTCGCAGGCGCCCGCGATGTTGCGCCGCGGCGGGCAGGTCCTCCTGGTCGTGCAGCGCCGGATTCCGGCCGGCCGTATCCTGGGCGCTCACTTTCGGAGCCTCGTCGTCGTCGCGGATCGGGGTCCGTTTCGGGTCTGGTCGGCTACGGGACGCCGAAGCCCGCGCAGGTCGTCGTCTGCCCCTCAGTCGTAGCGGCCTTCGATGTCGTCCGCCGTCTGCCCCTCGGCCGTAGCGGCCTTCGACGTAGTCCGCCGTCTGTCCCTCATCCGTAGCGGCCCTCGATGTAGTCCGCCGTCTCGGAGCGCCGCGGACTGCGGAACATGTCCTCGGTGGAACCGCTTTCGGCGATGCGGCCCATCAGCATGAAGACGCATTCGCTGGAGGCGCGCCTTGCCTGCGCCAAGTTGTGGGTCACGATCAGAATCGTGTAGTCGCCGCTCAGCTCGCGGATCATGTCCTCCACCGCTTCGGTGCCTGCCGGATCGAGCGCCGAGCAGGGTTCGTCCATCAAGAGGACGCGCGGCTTGACCGGAAGCAGGCGGGCAATGCACAGCTTCTGCTGCTCCTCGAGCGAAAGGCTCGTCGCGGGACGATCGAGCCGGTCCTTCACCGCGTCCCAGAGCAGCACGCGGCGAAGCGCGGTCTCCAGCGCCTCCTCCTCTTCCGCCGCCGTCACCCGGCGGAGGCGGGCTTCGTGCAGCCGGAATCCGAACAGGACGTTGGCCCGAACCGAGACCGGCAGCGGATTGGGCCGCTGGAAGACCATCCCGACCTGCTTGCGCACCTGCACGATCTCCACGCCGGAACCGAACACGTCTTCGCCGTGCACGAGCACGCTGCCCGTCGTGCGCACGTAGCCCAGCCGCTCGGCGATGCGGTTGCAGGTGCGCAGGACGGTGGACTTGCCGCATCCCGAGGGGCCGATCATCGAGGTCACTATGCCCTGCTTCACTTGCAGCTCGACGTCGAAAAGCGCCTGAAAGTCGCCGTACCAGAGGTTGAGACCGCGCGTCTCGATCGCGAGTTCCGCCCCCGGACCACTCGTCCCGCTAGCCAAAGCGACCCTCGATGTAGCCGGTGGTGCGCGGGTCGGCGGCCTGGCCGGAGAACAGGTCTTCGGTCCTTCCGATCTCCACCACTTCGCCGGTCAGGAAGAAGGCCGTCCGGTCGGCGAGGCGGCGCGCCTGTTGGACCAAGTTCGTCACCAGCACGATCGTCAGCTCGGAGCGGAGTTCCTTGAGCACGTCTTCGATGCGCATCGTCGTGACTGGATCCACGGCGATGGAGAACTCGTCGAGCAGCAGGAGCTCCGGTTCCTGCGAGAGGGCGCGGGCGATGGTCAGGCGCTGCTGCTGTCCACCCGAGAGCAGGCTGCCCAGAGTGTCCAGTCGATCCTTGACTTCGTCCCAGAGCGCGGCCCGCACCAAGCACCGCTCGACCACCTCTTCCAGAGCCGCCTTCTTGCGGACGCCACGCAGGCGCGGCGCGAAGGCCACGTTGTCGAAGACGCTGAGCGGCAGTCCCACGGGCAACGGGAAGACCACGCCGATGCGGCTTCGGAGGGCGTACAAGTTCCGCCAGTCCCGCGTGTCCTTGCCGTTGATCCGGATCGAGCCGCGCACGTCCATGCCCCGGGTGAAGGCGTCCATCCGGTTGAGCGCCCGCAGGAACGAGGTCTTGCCGCTGTTCGCCGGGCCGATGACGCCGAAGATCTCGTTCGGGTAGACCTCGAGCGTCGCATCCTGGAGCGCGGGCTTGCCCTGATACGAGACCGCCAGGTCGCGGACTTCGACCAAGGGCCGCTCGTCGTAGCGCGGGCCGGCCGCCTTCGGCTCCGCTACCACTTCTTGAGGCCCCGGAGGTACACGCGAAACGCGATCGACACGGCGTTCATGAAGATCACGATGGAGACGAGGGCCAGGGCCACCCCGTAGGGCAGCGCCTCGGGCACCCCCGGCGTCTGCGTGGCGATGACGTACAGGTGCAGCGACATGGCCATGGTCTGGTCCATGACGCTCTCGGGATGAAACAGCATGAAGGCCGCCGCGCCGGTGAACATGATGGGCGCGGTCTCGCCCGCCGTGCGCGAGACCTCCAGGATCACGCCGGTCAGCACGCCGCTCACCGAGTTGGGCAGGACCACCTTGCGGATGGTCTGCCAGCGCGTCGCGCCCATGTTCCAGCAGGCCTCGCGAAAGGCCCGCGGAACCGCTTGGAGGGATTCCCGCGTGGCCACGATCACCACGGGCAGCGTCATCACCGCCAGGGTCAGGCTGGCCGCGAGGATGCTGGTCCCGAAGTCGAAGAAGAGCACGAATGCCCCGAGCCCGAAGAGCGCGTGCACGATCGAAGGCACGCCCGCCAGGTTGACGATCGCCAAGTTGATGGCGCGGGTCAGGAAGTTGTCCGGCGCGTACTCGCTGAGGTACAGGGCCGCGGCCACACCGACCGGCACCGAAGCCAGCAGCGCCACCACCACCAGCCATACCGTGCCCACCAGCGGCAACGCGATTCCGCCGCCTCCGTCGCTGGCTGGCGGGGTTGCCAGGAAGGCCCAGGAAATCACCGGCCCGCCGCGCCAGAGGAGCGTGCCCAAGACCAGCAGGACGGGAATCACGAGCACGACGGTCGTGAAGAAGAGGGCCGCCTTGGCCAGAGCCTGCGTGCGGTAGCTCCGGCGGGTGAGAGAGGTCGTGGCGAACACGGCCTATTTCTTCCTGATGCCCCGCACCACGAGATCCGCCGTCAGGTTGATGGCGAACGTGACCGCGAACAGCATGATGCCCAGGGTGAAGAGCGATCCGTAGTGGTCCGATCCGTAGGCGGTGTCGCCGAGCTCGGCGGCGATGGTGGCGGTCAGCGCGCGGACCGAGTCGAAGGGGCTGGTGGGGAGGTTGATGGCGTGTCCGGAAGCCATCAGCACGGCCATGGTCTCGCCGAAGCCGCGCCCGACGCCCAGCAGCACGGCGGCGAGCAGGCCGTTTCGGCTGGCGGGCACGACCACTTTCCAGACGACTTCCCAGCGCGTGGCGCCCAGAGCCTCCGCCGCCTCTCGGTAGCCGTCGGGCACCGCCTTGAGCGCGTCTTCCGCGATCGTGGCCATGATCGGGGCCGCCATCAGCCCGAGGATGATGCCCGCGTTGAGCGCGCTCAAGCCCACCGGCACGTCGAACGTGCGGATGATGAGCGGGTTCATGATGGACATGCCGACGAATCCCCACACCACCGAAGGAATGGCCGCCAGCAGTTCCACCAGGATCTTCAAGGTCTCGCGGAGCTTGCCCGTGGCGAACTCGCCGATGTACAACGCCGCGCCCAGGGCGAGCGGCACCGAGAACAGCATGGCGATGCCCGTCACGCTGGCCGTCCCCACGAACAGGGCGAGCGCGCCGTAGGTCGGCGTCGAGGAGGTCGGACGCCAGGCGATGGAGGTGAAGAACTCGCCCACGTCGAGCGCGCCGAAGACGAAGGAGAGCCCTTCCTTGGTCACGAACACGAAGATGCCGACCACGAAGACGACGGCCGACAGGCCGCCCGCAAAGATCAGCGCCTGCGCGGCCCGGTCGGAGTACCAGGCGAAGTCCCTCCGATCCATGTCGGGGCCGGATCCCGCCGGCGCGTTCACAGCTGCGAGCCTGCCTCCGGCCCAGCGCGAGCCGGGGGTTGCGGTCCTCGGCCGGGCCGCAAGGCGCGTTTCAGAACGACGATCGACGAGGGGCCCGGGCGGAGGCGCCCGAGATTCAGCCGCACCCGATCTCCCGGACCGACGCATAGCCGCGGCCCAAGATCACGCACTGTCCCTCGTCCGACAGGATCCATTCCATGTACAGCTCGACCGGCCCGCGCGGATGTCCGGCCGTGTACATGAAGAGCGGCCGGGCGATCGGGTAGGTCCCGCTCACTGCGGTCGCCACCGTCGGAGTCACGCAGTCGGCGCCCTCCTCCGCGGCCACGCACGGGATGCGAACGTGCTCGGTGGCGTAGGCGAGCCCGCTGTATCCGATCGCGCAGGGCGTGTTCTCCACCAGGTCCACGACGTCCTTGGAGCCGTGCATGTCGCGCGAACCCAGGCGGAATTCCATGTCGGCCCCGAGCACCGCGTCCCTGAAGTAGGCGTACGTGCCGGAGTTGTTCTGGCGACTGACGCGCACGACCTCGTCGGAGGGGCAACCCGGCACCGACACGCCCAGGTCGGACCAACGCTCCACCGCCCCGTCCTCCCCGAACACGTCCCTGATCTGCGCCAGCGTCATCGCCCCAATGGGATTGTCTTCGTGCAGGAAGACGGCAAGGGCGTCGTATCCCACGACGTGCTCGACCGCTTCGATGCCGTTCTCGCGCGCGGCGGCCAACTCTCGTTCGCGCATTCGGCGAGAGGAGTTGGCGATGTCCACCGTACCGTTGATCATTGCCGAAATGCCCGTGCCCGATCCCCCGCCCGTCACCGCGATCAGGACGTTGGGGTCCACCACGCTGTACGCTTCCGCCCACGCCTGGGCCACATTGAGCAGGGTGTCGGACCCCTTGTTCTGAATGACCGCGCGTTGCGGGCGGTCGCCCCCGCATCCGAGCGAAAGCAGGAGGACGGACAACGGGATTGCTCGCTTCATCATCGGCTGGCCTCTCGCCGGTCTGCCAAATGCGGAACGCCGGCCTCCCGCGGAAGGCGAAGGCCCGCGGGCCGGTGCCGCCCGGGCGGCGGCGCGAACCCGCGCAACGATACTGCGCAGGAGTGTCGCTCAACAATACCGGGCGGATGTCACGAAACGGCAACGGGGCGGTGGCGACCGCGTAGCGCGGAGGCCCCGCCCCGCAACGTCAGTCCGCGGGAAGCTTGGCGACGGCTCCCCTCTGCTCTTCGGCCGGGCCGCCGACCCGCCGCAACACCTGCCCGATGTCGAGTCCGAGCACCGAGGCCAGTCCCTCGAGCGTGCCGTAGGCGCCCTTGACCCGCTGATTGAGCGCGTTGGCCACCCCTCCTCCGTCTCCGCCGTCCATCACCACCAAGCGGTCGATGTCCACGCCCTTGACCGCCTCCACCGTGGTCTCGAGCAGCTCGGGCAGCTTCTCGGCAATGAACACCGAGAAGGCGTCGTCCCCGCCGGCGCGCACTTCCGCGGACAACCGGCGCAACACCTCCACCTGCGCCTTGCCGCGGGCCAGGATCGGCGCAGCCTCCGCCTCGGCCCTGGCAAAGGCCGCAATCTTCTCGGCCTCCGCCGGCTCGATCACGTCGGCGCGGAGACGCTGCTCCTCGCGCTCGACCCGCTTGGCCTCCAAGACCTTCTCGGCCTCGATCTCGGCCTCCCGAGCGCGCACGCCCGCGATCTTCTCGGCGGTCACGCTCTCCTGGTCCAGCTCGGCCTGGCGCACCCGCAGGGAGTTTCGCGCCTCCGCCACCTTGATCGAGGCCCCGGCCTCGCGCACCTCGGCCCGCCGAACCGCCTCGGCCCTGGCTTCGCGCGTGTCGGCCTCGGCCCTGGCTTCGGCGATCTCGGCCTGCCGAATCGCTTCGGCGGACTTCTCGCGGCCGATGGCCTCCAGGTAGCCCCGTTCGTCGCTCACGTTCTGGATCTTGAGCACGTCCAGGTGAAACCCGAGCGAGGCCAAGTCCTCTCCCGCGTCCTCGGACAACGCCTTGGCGAACCCGAGCCGATCCTCGTTGACGGCCTCCGGGGTCATGGTCGCGAGGACGCCGCGCAGGTTGCCGGTGAGCGTGTCCTGGGCCAGCGCGCGGACTGCCCCTTCCGTCTTCCCCAGCAGGCGCTCCACCGCGTTGTTGAACACCCACTCGGGCTCCGACGCCACCTTGACGTTGGCGATGGCCTCCACGTTGAGCGGGATGTTGCCCTTGGAGAACGCGTTGCTGACCGACACCTCGATCGGAATGGTCTCCAGGTTGACGTGCTGGACGGTCTCGATGATGGGGACCCGGAGCGTGCGCCCGCCCGATATGGAGCGGTAGCCCACGGCTTGGCCGTCGGTCAGCTGGCGCCTTCGGCCGGTCAGGACGGCGGCCCGGTTCGGCGGCACGATGACGATGAGCTTCTTGATCGTCGCGATCAGCACGATGGCGGCGACGGCCACGATTCCGGCGATGGTCAGTCCGAGTTGCAGGGATTCCATTTGTCGGCGTCTCTTCTTTCTCGGGCGCTGCGGCCCGGTTGTCGGTGCTTCCTCTTGCGCAGGAGCGCACAGGCTGGACCTCCCCGGCGACGAGCTCTTCGGCGCTGGGCGGCCCGGCGGCTAGTCTTCCAGCAGCTTCGCGTCCACGGGGGCCACTGCCGCGACCCCTTTCTTCATCTCCACCACGACGACCGCGCGGCCCGCCTCCAATGGCCCGTCGCCCGCGTAGGCGTCGTTCACGCGGGCCCTGACGCGGACTTGGCGGCCTCCCCGCTGGATCTGCACCTGCCCGGGACTGCCCGGACCAATCTCCAAGGCGACTTTGCCGGCCAAGCCGACGAACGTCTCCTCGCCCTCGATGACGCCCGCCTCGCTGCCCTTCAGATAGCGGAAGGCCGTGCTGACGAGCGCTCCCGAGACGAGTCCCGTGGCGCCCGCCGCCAGCGCCGTAGTCCCGAAGCGCGCTCCGTCCCAGAGGAAGTGGAGCGCGGTGCCCGTGGCGCCGAACCCGAAGAGCGCGTAGACGGCCGTGCGCAACGAGAGGATCGTGGAGGCGGCCCCCATGAAGGCGTCGCCGTCCACGTCGACATCTGCGGAAACGTCGGCGTCGGCGTCCAGGAAGTCGCCGAAGAACGACAGCGCCAACAGAACGCCGCCAACGGCGAAGCAAGCGATGTAGGCGGTGAGCATTCGGGTTGGCGTCCCCCAACTGGCGGCGGCGGTTGCGCGTCTGCGTGCGTGGTGCGCGTCCTTGTCTACGCAGGAGCCGGGCGGCGGCTTCACGCGGGACGCCGGGCAACGTACTTTCACAGGAGCGCGGGGGACAGCCCCGGGAGGCTTCTCCGCCGCTTCCGAGTCTCGACCGAGGAGCCCCCTTGAACGGCGACCGTGAACAATTCCAGGCCGTCGCGCGGCTGGCGAGGGCCGCCTTATGCGCGGTCTCGGCGGCCCTGGCGTTGCGGGGGGACGGGGCCGCCTTGCAGCGGGGAGCCGCGGACGGGCAGTGGCGCCACTACGGCGGGGACGCCGGCAACACGCGGTACGCGCCCCTCGATCAGATCGACCGGAGCAACGTGGCCTCGCTGGAGGTCGTTTGGCGATGGCAGGCCGCCAACTTCGGCCCCGTGCCCGAGTTCAACTATCGGACGACGCCGATCATGGTGGACTCGACGCTCTACGCGACCGCCGGCTACCGACGCGCCGTCGCCGCCGTCGATCCGGGCACCGGCGAGACCCTGTGGACCTACCGGCTGGACGAGGGCGAGCGGTCGGCGCCGCGGCGCAACTCGGGCCGGGGCGTGGCGTACTGGGAGTCGCTGGAGACGGGGCCGAGAATCTTCTTCGTGACGCCGGGCTTCCGCTTGGTGGCGCTGGACGCGGCTTCCGGCCGGCCCGCGGAGGGCTTCGGCGAGGGCG
This sequence comes from Longimicrobiales bacterium, assembly GCA_958295645.1. Taxonomy (GTDB): domain Bacteria; phylum Gemmatimonadota; class Gemmatimonadetes; order Longimicrobiales; family Gaopeijiaceae. Next base: position 546,856 of record OY282361.1, on the reverse strand, counting down.
GCATCGTGGACCTCCGGCTGGAACTGGGGCGCGACGTGGACCTCGAGCGCGCGCCGATAGGATCGAGTTCGCCGCCGGTGGTCGTCGGCGGGGTCGTCGTCGTGGGCTCTGCGCTGCCGGCGGGCAACGCGCCTCCCTCGCCCGAGATGCCCCCCGGGCACGTGCGCGGATACGACGCGGCGACCGGCCGGCGCCTTTGGACCTTCCACACCATCCCCCAGCCCGGCGAGCACGGCCACGACACCTGGGAGGACGGGTCCTGGCAGTACACCGGCAACGCGGCCGTCTGGACGGCGATCACCGCCGACACCGCCCTGGGACTCGTGTATCTGCCCGTCGAGGCCCCCACCGGCGACTACTACGGCGGCCACCGGCCCGGCGACAACCTGTTCTCCCAGAGCTTGGTCGCCCTGGAAGCCGCCACCGGCGAGCGGAAATGGCACTTCCAGACCGTGCACCACGGCATCTGGGACTACGACCTCCCCGCGCCGCCGATCCTGGCCGATCTCGTGGTGGACGGCCGGCCCGTTTCCGCCGTCGCGCAACTGACGAAGCAGACCTTCACCTTCGTCTTCGACAGGCGGACCGGCGAACCGCTCTGGCCCGTCGAGGAGCGCCCCGTCGCCCAGTCCGACGTGCCCGGCGAGCGCACCTCGCCCACGCAACCCTTCCCCACCAAGCCGCCGCCGTTCGACAGGCAGGGCGTGGACCCGGAAGACCTGATCGACTTCACGCCGGAACTGCGGGCCGAGGCCGAGGCGATCCTGTCCCGGCTGCGCTGGGGACCGCTGTACACGCCGCCCTCCGTCGCCGAGGAGGACGGCACCCAGGGCACGCTGATGGTCCCGGGTTTTCTGGGCGGCGCCAACTGGCCCGGAGGCGCCTTCGATCCGGAGTCGGGCCATCTGTTCGTCCAGTCGGCCACCAGTCCCAGCGTCATCTCGCTCGTGCACGACCCCGACGTGTCGAGCATGGACTTCGTGCGCGGCGGCGGATTGCGGCTGCGGGGCGGCGGCGGTCCGCAAGGGCTGCCGCTGTTCAAGCCCCCGTGGGGACGGATCACGGCCATCGACCTGAACGCCGGCGAGATCGCATGGCAAGTGCCCAACGGCGAGGCGCCCGACTACGTCAAGGATCATCCCGCGCTGGAAGGCATCGACGTGGGAAGGACGGGACGCATGGACCGAGGCGGGCTGCTGGCCACGAAGACGCTGCTGTTCGCCGGAGAGGGCGGCGGGATGTTCGCGGCAGCGGGATCGGGGGGCGCCATGCTGCGCGCGCACGACAAGGCGACGGGGGCGGTGTTGGCGGAGATCGAGCTGCCGGCCAACCAGACGGGCCTGCCGATGACCTACATGCACGAGGGGCGGCAGTTCGTCGTGGTCGCGGTAGGCGCGCGCGGCCATCCGGGCGAGCTGGTGGCGCTGGCGTTGCCGGAGGGGACGGCGGGCTCGCGGGATTGACGATCTCCTTCGGCGCCCATTTCAACACCTCCGCGGGGAGGTGAGGGTGTCCGAGCCGGCGCGTTCGCCCGGCCTCTCCCTCTTCTTCCGCGCGGGGAAGGAGAGCCGACATGAGACACGCCGCGCATCCCCCTTTCCCGGCGTCTTCGCACTTTCGCCGCCGCTGGCCTTCCGCTTTCCGGGCGGAGCCTCGCGGACATCGAGTTTCGCGACGCGCCACCTGCACCGCCGTCTTCCTGGCAACACTTCTGGGCGCCGCCGACGCTCCCGTTCAAGCGCAAGAACCCATTCCCCTCGAGGGTCTCGTCGTCACCGCCAACCGGCGGCCCGCACCCGCCTGGACCGTCGCCGCCCGCATCACCGTCATCGAAGGCGAGGCGTTGCAGCGGGCCGGGATCAAGTACGTGGCCGACGCCTTGCGGCAAGTCGCCTCGCTCGCCGTCGTCCGGGGCGGCTCCTTCGGCGCCACGACCTCGGCATTCCTCCGGGGAGGCGAGTCCGACCATGTGCAGGTGCTGGTGGACGGGGTCAGCGTGAACGAGCCGGGCGGACGCTTCGACTTCGGTTCGATGACGGTGGACGGCGTCGAGCGAATCGAGATCTTGCGCGGGCCGGCCTCGGCGCTGTACGGCTCGGACGCGGTGAGCGGCGTGATCCACGTGTTTACGCGGCAGGGGCGCGGGGCGCCGTCCGCCGACCTGTCGTTTCGCGCTGGGAGCTTCGGGACGCGGCAATGGCGCGGCGGGGCCTCCGGCGGTACCGGGGCGCTGTCCTACGCCTTCTCCTTGGGCCGAAACGACACGGACGGCATCCTCGACTTCAACAACGGCCACCGCGCGACGACGGCGACGGGGCGCGTGCAGGCGAGGCCGAACGCGCAGACCGACGTGACGCTCTCCGTCCGCCATGAGAAGCAGCGTTTCCACTTCCCCACCGACGGGTCGGGAGCGGTCGTGGATCGCAACGCCTACACGTTCGGCGACGCCCTGGTCGCAACCGTGGATGCAGGCCGCAGGTGGACGGACGCCTTCGAGACGCGCCTGGCGCTGGCCTTGCACGAGTGGGACTCTGGCAACGACGACGCCCCGGACGGCCCGGCGGACACGCTTGGGTTCTTCGGTTCGGAAGGTCTCGCCGACGGACGGCCGCGACATGGCGCGCCGGAGTCGTATGGCGGCTCTCTCCGGCGGGCACGCGGCTGCGCGCCTCGGCGGGGACGGCAATCAAGGAGCCCACCTTCGACGAGTCGTTCGGATCGGCCTACGCTTCTGGAAATCCCGATCTGGCTCCCGAGCGCTCGACCGGCTTCGAAGCCGACGTGGACCAGCAGATCGGCGCAGGCGCCTCCGTTTCCCTGACGGCCTTCTCGCAGAACTTCCGCAACCTCGTCCAGTACACCTTCTCTCCGCCCGTGCCGGGTGGCCCCAACTTCCACAACGTCGCGAGGGCGCGCAGCCGCGGCCTGGAGGCGGAGGCCGAGGCCGGTTTCGGGCCGCTTCGACTCGGCGGCTCCTACACTTGGTTGCGAACTCGAGTGGACGACAGCGGTTTCGACGAGGGCCCCGGGGCAACCTTCGTGGAGGGACAGCCACTGCTTCGGCGCCCTGAACATGCGTTCACGGCCACCGCCTCCGTGTCGGCACAGGAGCGGCTGACGCTGGACTTGGGCCTGCGCCACGTGGGCGCGCGCGAGGATCGCGACTTCGCGGTCTGGTCGGCGGCGCCCGTCGTGATGCCGGCGTATTCAACCGTGGACTTGGGCGCCAACCTGCGGCTGGCTGGGGGCCGGGGGCGGCGGGCGGGCGTCGCCCTGACCGTGAGGGCGGAGAACCTCCTAGGCGCCGGATACGAAGAGGTGTGGGGGTTCCCCGCTCCAGGCCGTGGAGTGTACGTGGGGGGCAGGGTGACTTTGGGAGGGGGTTGACGGCGGCGAGTCGTTGTCCGGCCAAGTCAGCCTCTCGCCAAGTCTCGCACGCCGTCGCGATCTCAATCCAGATAATCGCCGTACCAGAGGCTACCGAGCGGCAGACCCTCGTTCACCATCGATTCGACTATGGGGTCGTCGCTCGCCCGCCGAATCGCGGCGAACCCATCGGCTCCTTTCTCGAGTATCCACGTCTCGTTTGGGCTGAGCGCGTCAACAAAGTAAGGCTGGTGCGTCGTGACAAGAACTTGCGTCTTCGGCGCATGATCGCGCATCTCGCGAGCAAGAGTTTCCAGCAACTTGTGATACAGTCCGTTTTCCGGTTCTTCGACGCAAATAAACGGCGGTGGCGAAGGGTCTTCCAGCAAGAGCAAGTAGGCAAACAACTTCAACGTGCCGTCGGACACCTGCTGTGCATAGAACGGATCTTGGAACCCCTTGTCGTTAAACCGGAGCAACAGTCGCCCATCAGGGCTTCGATCAGTATCAATATTGTGGATTCCGGGTACTCTCTCGGAAATCCGTTGCAAGATGCCCTTGAATCGTCGCGGGTGCCGGCGTTCCATGAACTGAACTACATTGCCTAGATTGTCGCCATGGACGCTCAAGTGCCTTTGCGGCCCGGCCAACGGCAAGCCACGGGCAGTGTTCGGGGCAAAATAGCTCAGGTACCAACCCTCCACAAAATTGCGAAACGACGACATGCGGGGATGCTGCTTCAGCGCGCCAAGCGTCGCGATGCCCAACCTGCGCTTGTCTTCGAGTTCTACCTCTTCCCTGTCCGCGCTCTCCTCTGACCCAATCTCCCGCAACTTGTCCAACTCGGAGCCGGACGCTTCTACCGGCGCGTGGGCATCTCCCTTCCAGGCAACGCCCTTCCCGTCTTCCATGATCAAGAACGAGAAGGGCCGACCGTAGCGCTGACCCCTGCGCCGTTGCCTGAGACGCTCGCTTGACACATAGGGGCGACGGGAGTTGTCGCTGTCGATGGCGAGTTCGTACGTGATAGGCCGAGTTCTCGAATCTTGTCGATAACAAATCTCGAATTCGATCGGCTCCTTACTCCCTTGGGACCGGATGCGCTGGAAGCCGCCACGGCCACGAGCGTCGCAGGCCTCCTCGACGCCCAACTTCAGGCAGTCGGCCAAGAAACCAAAGGCGTCGAAAAGAGAACTCTTGCCGACTCCGTTCTTGCCAATGACCGCGGTCAGCGGAGTCAGCGGTGCGACTTTCTGCGTGTTCCACAACTTGCCGAATACGACGTTCTTGAGGACTCGGTAGTTCTTGACCCTGATTCCTTCGATTTTCCCCATGAATCGATCTCTTGCGCGGCCGCCGTCATTGCAGTGTCGAAGATGATTGGCAAGGCGAGAAGCCGCAAACCCGCGCTACCGGGCGGTCTCCCCGCCGGCGTCCCAGGCGCTCGGGCATCCGTCGAACGTGAGTCTGCTCCAGTCTCTTGCGACCCTTGCGGCGCACGGCGTATGTCGGCGGCGGGCTTGGGGCAGGACGGTCGTGATGCGATTCTCATCGGCATGACCGCCCCCTCCACCGTCTTCGACCTGCTCCTGGCCGGTGCGCCCAACGACTTTGCGCTTGCGGCCCCCGGACGCCGCAGCGCGACCTACGACTGTCTGCGCAAGCACGCGGTGCGGACGATCGGAGGGTTGCGCGACCGGGGCGTGGGACGAGGCGACCGGGTGGCCATCGTCCTGCCCGGCGGACCCGAGGCGGCGGCGGCTTTCGTGTCGGTCGCTACCGGGGCCGTGGCGGCGCCGCTGAATCCCGCGTACACGGAGCGCGAGTTCGCCTTCTACTTGTCGGACCTGGGGATCAAGGCGCTGATGTTGACGGAGGGCTGCGATTCCCGGGCACGGTCGGCGGCTGCCGCTCTGGACGTGGCCGTGCTGGAGATCCGCGTGCAGGAGGGCGATCCCACCGGGACGTTTCGCATCGTGGGGGCGGCGGGTTGCGACAGGGGCAAGCGGGCGGGCGAGGCCGGGTCGGACGGGATGGCCCGGCCCAGCGACCCGGCCAGGCCCAACGACACCGCCTTGGTTCTCCACACGTCGGGCACCACATCCCGCCCCAAGGTCGTTCCCCTGCTTCACCGGAACCTGTGCGCCTCCGCGCTGCATATTCGGGAGGCGTTGTCGCTGGTTCCCGGCGACCGTTGCCTGAACGTCATGCCGCTGTTCCACATCCACGGGCTGGCGGCCTGCGTCTTGGGGTCGCTGGCGGCGGGGGCCTGCGTCTACTGCGCGCCGGGGTTCGACGCTCTCAAGTTCTTCGGCTGGATGGACGACTGCGTCCCAACGTGGTATTCCGCCGTCCCGGCCATGCATCAAGCCGTCTTGGCCCGCGCCGCGCGGAACCCGGAGGCCGTGGCGCGTGCGCGGCTACGCTTCGTTCGCTCCTCTTCGGCGGCTCTGCCGACTCGCGTTGCCCGCGAGCTGGAAGAGACCTTCGGCGCACCCGTCCTGGAATCGTACGGCATGACCGAGGCCGCCCATCAGATGACTTGCAGTCCCTTGCTCCCGGCGCGTCGCAAGCTGGGCACGGTGGGTCCGGCGGCGGGACCCGAAATGTCGGTCATGGACGAGGACGGCGTCCATCTGCCGCCCGGCGAGACGGGCGAGATCGTCGTTCGCGGCCCCAACGTGACGCCTGGATACGAGAACAACCCAGCCGCCAACGAGGCCGCGTTCACCAACGGCTGGTTTCGCACCGGCGACCAAGGCTTTCGCGACGAAGACGGCTGCTTCGCCGTCACCGGGCGCTTGAAGGAGATCATCAACCGGGGCGGCGAGAAAGTGTCGCCGCGCGAAGTGGACGAAGTCCTCATGCAACATGCCGGCGTGCGACAGGCGGTGACCTTCGCCATCCCGCATCCGAAGCTGGGCGAGGAGGTGGCGGCCGCAGTGGTGCTGCGGGAGGGGGCCTTACGTGCGCCGAAGGAGGAAACCGACGCGGACCGCGAATCGGCCGCACCGGACGGCATCCGCGCTTTCGCGTCCGAGCGCCTTGCCGCATTCAAGGTGCCGCGCGAGATTGTGATCATGGACGCAATCCCCACGGGGCCCACGGGCAAAGTGCAGCGGATCGGGTTGGCCGAGCGGCTTGGACTCGGCGCGACGAAGGACACGAGTGGAACAGCGGATGGTGAGCACCGGGCAAAGTCCGGGGCGCGAGCGGAGTCCCCGGCCCGTCCCAGGCCGACGTGAAGGTCGCGGTCTTCGGCGCGGGCGCCACGGGCGGGTACCTGGGCCTGCGGTTGGCGCAAGTCGGCGTGGAAACGACGCTGATCGCCCGCGGGCCGCACTTGGAGGCGATGCGGCAGGACGGCGTGACGGTGATCACCGACAAAGGAGAACTGAACGCGCGGCCCTTCTCCACCGACGATCCAGCGGAGGCCGGCCCCCAAGACTACGTGATCGTGACGCTGAAGGCGCACGCCACCCCGGGCGCGGTCGACGCGATGCAGCCTCTGCTCGGTCCGAACACAGCGGTCGTCACTGCACAAAACGGCGTGCCCTGGTGGTACTTCTACCGCTCGGGCGGCGACTTCGACGGCCACCGCCTCGATAGCGTCGATCCCGGCGGGAAGCAGTGGGACGGGATCGGCCCCGAGCGGGCCATCGGGTGCGTCGTCTACCCGGCCACGGAGATCGTGGCGCCCGGCGTGATCCGCCATCTGTCCGAGGACCGGTTGACGCTGGGCGAGCCCTCGGGCGAAAGCACAAAACGGGTCGAGACGCTTCGCCACATCTTGGCCGAAGCCGGCTTCCGCGCCCGGGTGCGTCCGATTCGCGACGAGATCTGGGTCAAGCTCTGGGGCAATGTTGCCTTCAACCCCATCAGCGCACTGACGTTGGCCACGCTGGACCGGATTGCGAGCGAGCTCGGCACACGCACCGTGGCCAAGTCGATGATGGCCGAGGCCCAACAGGTCGGCGAAGCCCTGGGCGTCCGGTTTCGCATCAGCCTGGAGAAGCGGATAGACGGAACCGGCAAGGTCGGCGCACACCGAACGTCAATGCTGCAGGACTTGCAGGCTGGGCGTCCGTTGGAGATCGACGCCATGGGCGCCGCCGTGCAAGAAATGGCGGGGCTGGTGGGCACGCCTACGCCTACGATCGACTTGGTGCTGGCGCTCCTGCGTCAGCGGGCGATGGCTGCGCCCACGGCGGAGGATGCCTTGGCGTGGGTAGCACCTCTGCGCCGACGTACGGCCCGAGCTGCGTCAACGGCAGTCAACTGGCTCCACGATATGGGTCAAGGAGCCCTGACCACTCTGCTGGCGACCAACCTGAACGACATGCTGGCGCAGTTGGTCAAGGGTGCCCCGACGATCTACGACAAGGCGATGGACGCCGAGTTTCTGAGGACCTGGATCGGCGGCCGCCTGCACCGAGTATTCGATGGAGGTCATACGCCCTGGGGCGCGTTCAAAGCCGCAAGAAACGCTGGCATCGACGACAGCATCATAACTCGAGCCAAGGAAATAACGTTCTCGCTCTTCCGAGACGTCACCACCACTGCCGGCCTGCCTTTCTTCACCTGGAACGAAGATGCCTACCACAAGATCGCCGACTGGCTCAAGGCGACGTTCGGCATGCCCAAGAAGTGGTTCGAGGATCTGGTCACCTACGACGCGGCCGACATCGTGTCCGGACTGCTTGGCAGCGCGGCACTCCTCTTCCGCTGGAATGACGGCGAAGTCAGGCACTTCGCGCGCATCTTCGCAAGCACTGGGCTAGTCGCGATCCTCAAGCGCAATCCAATCGTTGGAGTTGTGGCCTTCACCGCCTTGGCGAAGGCGTTCACGGAGGGTCGCAAGACCGGAGACTACGAGGGTTGCGTGAAGGAGTTGGCAGAAGGCGCGGCGGGGACCGCAGTGCCGATGATCGTGGTGCCCCTGGTCGTGGCGGCGGGCGGCCCCGCATCGGTCGCGCTGGCCGCGAGCATCCTCGCCGGGATAACTGTCACCGTGCTCGCGAAAAAGGCCGACGACACGGGAGTGTTGAGTGATCTTGCATCCCGCATAGCAACGCTGACTTCAGCGGCCGCCGAGGAAGCGGAAGAGCACCTCAAGAAGATCGGCCGGCCCCCCGGACGAAAGCGATTGATCCGGTCGGCCAAGCCGGCGATTAGAAAGCTCCTTGGGCGTGGCAACGACCCGCCAGGCCAGGCGACTAGAAAGCTCCTTGGGCGTGGCGACGACCCGCCAGGCACGGAATGACGGCGCCCAGACGGCTTGCGGAGCGCCAGAGTGTGCCGGAGGGCCGAGAGTTTCGCCGAATCTTCCCCTAAAGTTTCGCCAAATCTTCCCCTGTCGCCCCGCGGACGTCTTGCCGGAACAGAACCAGAACGATCCGAGGACGGCGCAGCCACACTTGCGAACGTCGCGAAACTGACGAAGACTAGCAACAAGTGTGAGAACTTATCTCAAAAACATGAGAAGGTTGCGGGGGTCGACGAGATGGGGTATGTTCAAGCATGAAGGAAGTGCTTTTGAGCGACAGGCAGTGGGAGCGTGTGCGTTGCCACTTTCCCGAGGAGGCGAGGCCGAAGGGGAGGCGGGGACGGCCGCCGGCGCCGACTCGGCGTGTGCTGGAAGCGGTGCTGTGGATTCTGCACACGGGGGCGCAGTGGCGGTTTCTGCCGCAGTGCTGCCCGAACTACAAGACGGTGCACCGGCGGTTTCAAGCGTGGGTCCGGGCGGGTGTGCTCGAGCGAGTGCTGGAGGACTTGGCGGGGGAAGCGAAGCAGCGGGGCCTCTTCGACGGAACGGAGGCGTACGTGGACGCGTCGTTCGCGCGGGCAAAGGGCGGGGGTGCGGACGTGGGAGTCGCGAAGGCGGGCAAGGGCGTGAAGATCATGGCGATCGTGGACCGTTGCGGGCTTCCGCTGTCGTTGAGCACGCATCCGGCCAACCCGCACGAATCGAAGCTGGTGCAGTTGTCGTTGGACTTGGCGTTTCGCGCAGGAGGCGCCGGCGAACCTGATCGGAGACAAGGCGTACGACAGCGACGCTCTGGACGCGGCACTGCGGGAGCGGGGGGTGGAGATGATCGCGCCGCACCGTCGCAACCGGAGACGGCGCACGCAGGACGGTCGCCGTCTGCGCCGGGCGAAGCGGCGGTGGATCGTGGAGCGGTTCTTCGGCTGGATGCAGTGGAAGCGCAGGCTTCTGATCCGCTGGGAGCATCATCCGGAGAACTTTCTGGCCTTCGTGCAGCTGTCGGCGATCTGCATCTTCTTCAAGCATCTCGGTTTTTGAGATAGGTTCGAGCGCCCGCCACGCTCACCGTAGTCGCGAGAGGAGAAGTCCACGATGCCGAGGAACCGCGGAGAGCATTCGCCGGAAACACTGACTCGCAAGTCCGATCCGGCGGCAACGACAATCAGGGAATGGGTCGAAGCCGATCTCGACGAGCGTCGGCGGCCGGACAAGCTGCCTCCGGGATGCTGGTCGAAGGTCCTGGTGCTAGTCGCCGGGCGAGTGCATGGGGCCGCGTCCACGGCGGGAGATGCCTTGGCGTGGGCCTACGACAGCGCTGCACCACTACGCCGCCGCACCGCCCGGGCCGCGTCAAGGGCGGTCAAGTGGCTCCACGACATGGGTCAAGGGGTCCTGGCCACTCAGCTGGCGACCAACTTGAACGACATGCTGGGGCAGTTGGTCAAGGGCGCTCCGACGATCTACGACAAGGCGATGGACGCCGAGTTTCTGAAGACCGGGATCGGCGGCGGTCTGCATCGAATATTCGACGGGAGCCATACGCCCTGGGGCGCGTTCAAAGCCGCAAGAAACGCTGGCATCGACGACGGTATCGTAACCCGAGCCAAGGGAATATCGTCCTCTCTCTTCCGAGACGTCACCACCTCTGCCGGCCTGCCTTTCCTCACCTGGAACGAAGATGCGTACCACAGAGTCGCCAACTCGCTCAAGGCGAAGTTCGGCATGCCCAAGAAGTGGTTTGCGGATCTGGTCACCTACGACGCGGCCGACATCGCGTCCAGCCTGCTTGGCAGCGCGGCTCTCCTCTTCCGCTGGAATAGAGGCGAAGTCAAGCACTTCGCGCGCATCTTCGCAAACACTGGGCTAGTCGCGGTCGTCAAGCGCAATCCAATCGTCGGAGTCGTGGCCTTCGCAGCCCTGGCAAAGGCGTTCACGGAGGGCCGCAAGACCGGAGACTACGAGGGTTGCGTGAAGGAGTTGATAGAAGGCGCGGTGGGAACCGCAGCGCCGATGGCCGTGGTGCCCCTGGTCGCGGTAGCCGGCGGTCCCGCATCGGTCGCGCTGGTCGCGAGCATCCTCGCCGGGATGACTGTCACCCTCCTTGCGAAGAAGGCCGACGACACGGGAGTGTTGAGAGATCTTGCATCCCGCATAGCAACGCTGACTTCAGCGGCCGCCGAGGAAGTGGAAGAGCGCCTCAAGAAGATCGGCCGGTCCGATCCCCCAGACGAAAGCGATTGATGCGGTCGGCCAAGCAGGCTATCAGAAAGCTCCTTGGGCGTGGCGACGACCCGCCAGGCACGGAATGACGGCGCCCAGACGGCTTGCGAAGCACCAGAATGCGCCGGAGGCGGGCTGGTCGTCAAAGCCGTTTCGAGGCAGAACGACCATACTTCGCCGAATCTTCCCCTGATTGTTCGCCGAATCTTCCCCTAAAACTTCGCCGAATCTTCCCCTGGCGGCTCGCGGCGGTCTTGCCGGAGCCGCGTCGGAAGCTTATTCGTTCAGAATCATGAAGTACCTTCCCCGGATCGTCGACGCGGAGCTGGCCGAAAGGCTGTCGGCCACTGGCGCGGTCGTCATCGAGGGCCCCAAGGCCTGCGGAAAGACCGCGACTGCCGAGACGGTAGCAGCCAGCGCGGTGTTCCTGGACGTGGACGCCGCCGCCCGCGAGATGGTCGATGTCGACCCGGCGTCCGTCCTCGAAGGCGACACGCCCCGCCTCGTCGACGAATGGCAGACGAAACCGGCCATATGGAACCACATCCGCAAGTCCGTGGACAGGCGGGGCCTCCCTGGCCAGTTCGTCCTCACTGGTTCGGCCGTGCCCGCCGACGACATCACCCGCCATACCGGCGCGGGACGCCTTACTCGATTGCGGATGCGTCCGATGTCGCTCTTCGAGGCGGGACAGTCCACGGGAGAGATATCGTTGGCCGGCCTGTTGGCGGGAGAACCCCAGCGGTCGGCTCGGTCCATCCTCGCCATTCGGCGCCTCGCGGAGCTGGTGTGCGCCGGGGGCTGGCCCGGAAACTTGGGCCGCAACCTCGCGCAAGCCATGAGAGCCAACCGGGACTACTTGTCGGAGATCCAGCGCGCCGACATTCAGCAGGCGGGAGACAAGCGCCGCGACCCCGTCAAGGTCGGAAGGCTGTTGCAGTCGCTGGCCCGCAACGTGGCCACGCCGGCGAGCGTCGCGACGCTGGCCAGAGACGTTCGAGGCACTGGACCCGCCTTCAAGGACAGCACGGCCGCCGAATACCTGGAGGTTCTGGAGCGGCTCATGATCGTCGAGGACCAGCCCGCGTGGTCGCCGCACTTGCGTTCTCGAACCACCCTGCGCAAGACGCCCGTGAGGCACTTTGCGGATCCGTCGCTGGCGGTTGCGGCGTCGCGTGCCACCCCGTCCCGTCTGATAGGCGACCTGGCGACGCTCGGCCTCCTCTTCGAGTCAATGGTGATCCGGGACCTTCGGGTCTACGCCCAAGCCGCCGACGCCCATGTGTTCCACTACAGAGAAAAGGACGGCCTGGAAGTGGACGCCATCGTCGAAGACGGCGAGGGCAGATGGGCGGCGTTCGAGGTCAAGCTGGGCGAGCGCCGGATCGCGGAAGGCATGGCCAACCTTGCGAAGATCGCCAAGCGGATGAAGGCCAGCAGCAACTATGGCGAGCCTGCCGCCTTGGCCGTGATCGTTCCCAGCGGATACGGAGCGGTTCCCAATGGACGGGTCGGCGTGATCCCGATAGGAACGATGGGGCCGTGACAGGCGTCTGGCGGACGCGCTCGACGGCCGCCAGACACGCCTGCCGGGACGCTAGGAGACGCGAGTGGGCTCGTCCCACGACGGGGGCACGATCCAATCGACTTCGCACCCGCCAAAAGTCCTGTCGACCCTGAACGACGCGGTCGCGATGTAGGCGCCTTGCGGCGACGTGGCCTCGATGACGTAGCTGCCCTGGCAATCCGCAACGATATGAAACATGCCCGTTTCCTCGTCTTTCCTTGCGATCATGACAGACAGGCGCTCCTCGAGACCATCGCCGACCCTCACTAGGGCCCACTGGCCGACGGTTTCGGTTCTTGCAACAGTGACGGTGGTCGGCAGGGAAAGCCGCACACGGGAATATCGTTCCGGCATCATGGATTCGCAGGCAACCAGCGGCAACGCGAGCGCGCCAATTGCCAATCCGACAAGCGTCTTCATCCTGCTCTTCATGTTCCCTCCCTATTAGGACTTGCCTGGAGCGACCGGGCGAAGCGTCAAAGCCGGAGCGACCGGGTTTCGGCGAAAGGATAGCCGACCGGTGTGACACTCCCGACGCGACGGGACGATTGGGTTGCCGACAGTCCCCGCCAGCCCAGGATCGGACATGCTCGTTGAAGAGGGCGTGAAGAAAAATGACACGCCGGAATTCGGCCCGACTGCGTCTCCATTCATGCAGGGGGGCCTCTTGGTGCTACATCACACGGAGCGCCTGCTTGCCAACCATGCCTGGATCGAACAGCAGGCGGGATTTCGGGGGATCACGGTCGACTCGGTTCGTCGCAAGCTGACGTCGCGATGCGTCGCAGCAGAAGCGGGACGCCGGGACAGGGACTCCTGCGCCTGGGCTAGCCGGGCGGCCAGCGGGGAATGGGTCGTCCCGGGGTCCACGGGACGCCAGCGGCTTCCAGTTCCCTCTCCAGCGCGGCCAGTTCGTCTTCCACCAGAGCCCGCAGCGCCTCGGACACTTCGGCCAGCTGGTCCGACGCGACCGCCCGGCTCTCTCGGTGGGTCGCGGTCGGCGCCGAGGTGGCGGTGAAGCCGGCTCGTGCGATGCGTCCGATCCGGTCGATGATGGACGGGGGCGCGAACTCGGCGCGGTCCAGCGCCGTGCGGTCCCGGGAGAGGACGCGGCGAACGTCGAAGAGCCGGGCTTCGAAGGCGGCGATGCGCGTCTCGTAGGAAGCCGCGTCCAGACCGGGCACCGCCCGGACGGCGCGACGGAGGAGGTCTAGGCGTTCGGCGGTTTCCCGGGCCGCCCGGTCGACGGCGACCGCGACGCGTTGGAGCGCGGCCACTTCGCGCTGGAAGGCGAGGAGCGCGTCGCGGTCGGCGGCCGGCAGGGTGGCCGCGCCCAGGGATTCGACGCGGAACGACCGGGGCGGCGCCAGCTCCTCGTAGTCCCCGCCTCGAACGATCACCGGCCGAACCGAGAAGAGGCCGGGCGCGACCATGGGACCGTCCCCTTCCCTGTCGGCCAGCCGGGGCGGCGCCGTCGAGGCGTACCGCAGGTTCCACGCCACTCGGTGCAGCCCCGCCCGACGGAGGCCGGGAACCCGGCGCACCACGTCGCCAGCCTCGTCGGAGACCACCAGCAGCACCTCGGGCGGCCGCTCCACGTCCTCGGCCGCCAGCGTCTCCCGCTCCGGGTACGCGATCTCCTCCCCGCGGGCCAGGCGCTCCTGCTCCTCCCGCTTGCGGCGCTCCTTCGCCGACTCGAAGTCCTCGGGCAGATAGTACGTGAAGACGGCGCCGAAAGGCGGGTTGGGCGCGTTGAAGAAGGCGTCGCCCATCGTCCCCTTCTCCTGTCCCCCCATGGGCCGGCTCGGGACGTGGGCCCAGGCGTCCTTCACCGGGAACAGATACGCCTGCTCGACCGCCAGCGCCTCTCCCATGAACCGCAGCGGCGAGTAGTCGTCCAGCACGTAGAAGCCGCGCCCGAACGTCGCCAGGACCAAGTCGTTCTCGCGCCGCTGAATCTCCAGATCCCGCACGGCGATCGTGGGCAGGCCGCCCTTCAGCCGCACCCAGGAGGGACCGCCGCTCCGAGCCCGACCGTTCCGCGTCCGGCCGTTCCGAGCCCGGCCGCCCGGCGTCCCATCGCCTGGCACTGCGCCGTCGAACGTCGCGAAGAGCCCGAATTCCGTCCCCAGGAACAGCAGGTTCGGGTCCACGTGGTCCTCCACCAGAGCCCAGGCCGCCTGCCCCTCCGGCAAGTCCCCCGCGATGCCCTCCCACGTCGCTCCCCGATCCTCGCTCCGGGCCACGTAAGGCCGAAAGTCCCCCTCCTTGTGGTTGTTGAAGACGGCGTAGACCCGATCCGGCTCGTGGCGAGAGGCGACCACGTCCGCCACGTAGGCCATGGCCGGGACGCCGGGGAACGCCTCCTGTCGGCGCCAGGCGCCGCCGCCGTCCTCGCTGACCTGCACCAGCCCGTCGTCGGTGCCCACGTAGAGGAGCCCTTCGACGAGCGGCGACTCGTCCAACGCCACGATCGTCCCGTACGGGGAGGTGAAGACGTTCTTCCACACGGCCTCCGGCGGCCAGATGCGCCCCATCACGGGCCGCTGGTTGCGATCCAGCCCGCGGCTCAGGTCGCCGCTGACGGCGGTCCAGCGGTCGGAGCGGTCGTCGGAGCGGAAGAGCTTCTGGGCGGCGAACCAGACCCGGCGCGGATCGTGCGGGCTGATCAGCAGCGGCGAGTCCCAGTGCCAGCGCAGCGCGCCTTCTCCGGCCTCGGGCTGGGGCTGGATGTCGATGGTTTCGCCGCTGGCCCGGTCGTAGCGGACGATTCCGGCGTACTGGGACTGCGTGTAGAGGATGTTCGGGTTGCCGGGCTCGACCCGCACCTGGAAGCCGTCGCCCCCGTGCGTGACGAACCAGTCGCTGTTGCGGATGCCGTGCACGTTGGCGGTGCGGGAGGGTCCGCCGACGGAGGAGTTGTCCTGCGTGCCGCCGTAGACGGTGTAGAAGGGCGCGGCGTCGTCCAGCCCGACCCGGTAGAACTGGGTCAGCGGCAGATTCGCTGCGTACCGCCATGTCTTCGCCCGGTCGAAGGACTCGTAGATGCCGCCGTCGGTGCCCACGAGCAGGTATTCCGGGTCTGCCGGATCGAAGACGACGGCATGGTTGTCCACGTGCTTGAAGCGCGTGTTGACGGGCTCGAAGGTCCGCCCGCCGTCCTCGGTGACGTGGAGCCGCACGTCCGCGGCGTAGACCCGGTCCATGCGGTGAGGATCCGGATAGAGCTCGCCGTAGTACTGGGGGTCCACCACGATGTAGCCGGACATGCGGGTCCAGGACTCGGCCCGGTCCGGCGAGCGATAGAAGCCGCTTCGATCCTCGGCGGCGGCGACCAAGGCGTAGACCACGTCCGGGTCCACCGGCGACACGGCCAGCGCAATCCGCCCCAAGTCGCCCTGCGGCAGTCCCCTCGTGACGTCGCGCCACGTCGCCCCGCCGTCCACGCTCTTCCAAACCCCCGACTCGGGGCCGCCCGCCACCAGCACGCCCACATGCCTGCGCCGCTGGTAGGCCACCGCGTAGAGAACGTCCGGGTCGCGAGGGTCGAGGTGAACGTCGGCGACGCCCGTGTGCTCGCTGATCTGCAGCGCCGAAACCCAGGTCGTGCCACCGTCGGTCGTCTTGAACAGCCCCCGGTCGCCCCCCGGCGCCCACAGACCGCCCATCGCCGCCACGTAGACCACGTCCGAGTCCCGCGGGTCCACCGCGATCCTGCCCACGTGCTCGGAGGTGCGAAGGCCCATGTTCGCCCAGGTGCGGCCGCCGTCCAGGCTCCTGTACACGCCGTCGCCCCAACCCACGCTCCGCTGGCTGGTGTTCTCGCCGGCGCCCAGCCAGATCACGTTGGAGTCGTTGGGGTCGACGGCGACGGCGCCCGTGGAGTAGGACGGGTAGTCGTCGAAGACCGGCGTCCACGTGGTGCCCCGGTTCTCGGTCTTCCAGACGTTGGAGGAGGCGGTCGCGACGTACCAGGTGCTTCGGTCGGCGGGATCCACGGCGATGTCCGCGATGCGGCCGGACATGAAGGCGGGGCCGAGCGGGCGGAATTCGAGGCCTGCGAGGAGGGTTTGGTTGGGGGAGGTGGGGGAAGGTTGGGCGGCGGGGGAGGGCTGGGCGGCTAGGGGCGACGAGGCGAATCCCGCGGCGGCGAAAAGAGCCAGAGCAAACCCCGCTGAGCACACTGCTTGTGAAGACAATTCTTCTCTCTTGGCCGGTGCTCTGGAGAATTCCGAACCCAGCATGGGCGTTGTCTTCACTCTGCGCGCGTCTTCAACAGGCGAACCGTAAAGCGATGCTCCTCGGCCACCAGGTCGGGCTCGGTACCGTTGTGGACTCGCACTACGTGCGCTCCCACAGCGCTCCGGATCCGGCGCCCCAGCACTCGACCAAGCGGTATGCCTGCAGCTCCTGCAACGCCTGCTGAAGCCTCCGCCTCTCCTGTGCCATCGAATGGCGGGACCCCGACTCGCGCCGTATCTCCTTGGCAATCTCGCGGAGGGGAAGCGGCCCCTTGGAGGCGAGAAGCGCCAAGATGGCCCGATGTCGCCCGGACAGTTTGACGTGTACGTATCGCGGAATGTGACCGTCGGGCCGAAAACGAACTGTCACCGCTCCGTGCTCGTCCTCGATTTCCGGCCTGGGCAGGCCGGCGGCCGTGGCCAGTTTCACCATCTTCAGCGTGCCTTGGCCCCACATCTCCACGATCCCGCGACGGAAGAAGACATTGGCGACCAGCGGGTTCCAGGGCAGGGAGCGATGAGGTTCGTACAACGCGCTCGGCGTGAGTTCGGAAGGCAGGGCACCGGGGGAAGCAATCTCCAATCGGTCGTCGTACATCGCAAGGTGGATGGCCCCGCCCCCGGACGAGTAGTCCCGATGACAGATCGCGTTCGCCAGAGCCTCGCGCACCGCCAGCGGCGGATACGAAGGTTCGTCGATCCGCAGGAAGTTGTCCGGCTCGAACCTGCTGGCGATGCTGAGATTCTCCCGCACGAAGCGCTGGCTGCTGGCCAGCAGTTCAATCGCGTTGCCGTGAAACTGCCGGTTGTCCAAGAACTCCGACCGATCCGTCCCCAGGAAGCGAGCGGCCCTTACCGTGCATTGCGGATACTCCGCGGCCATGCGGTCCTTCTTGCCGAACAATACAACTGCCGCGCGCAACAGCACGTCCTCGACGGTCAGACCCAGCCCCCGCAACAGCGCGTGCGGCTCGCGCGTGTCCGGCTCGTCCAGGCGACCAATCTCGACGGCCGTCCCAACCGTTCGACGAATCTCCTCCACGTCGAGGTCGGCCACCGTCCAGGTTGGCTCAGGCTCGTTCTCCCATCTGCGCGTCGCATGCATGAACTTCAGTACCATCTGGTTGTATTCGTCACGCGACAGGGCGCGGTTGGTGTTGCCGACTCTTCGCCACGCCTGGTTGTTGTAGCTGTACGGGCGGCTGTGCCCAGCCGGGACCGTCACAACGATGACTTCCAGTTCGCCTCTGACCGGGACGCGGTCCACGCTAGGGAAGGCCGGCGGGTCAATCTTCGCAAACTGCTGGACTAGACGTTCAATGGTGCGGCCGCTGACTTCCTGTCCCACGATCGCACCATCGGGGCTCACGCCGAACAGTACACTGCCGCCCCGGTGGTTGAGCATCGCGCAAAGCCCTCTCGCCGCCGGGTCGCGCTCCGCCGTGCTGCGCTTGAGTTCGATGGTCTCCGACTCTCCGCTGGCGATCATCTTCTGAACCGCTGACAGGTCCAACGTCATCGGTAGGCTCCCGTCTTCGGCGATCTGGGCGTGGGCAGCACCGACACCGCAAGGCGAATCACGGTCGCCCGCCCAGCACGTTCTTTTGCCAGAGTTCGCCGGTCGAATAGTCTTCGAGCCACCGGCCGTACTGAGCTCCGTCGAAGCGACGCACCTTCGTTCGGCCCTCCTCCATTTCCAGGACGACGATCTCGTCGAGGCCGAAGTTGTCGACCAGCAACGGCGACAGGGTTGCCACGATGACGAGGTTGGACTTGCCCGAGCAATTGGTGCCGATCAGGACCGTGGCCATGGGCACGTCCGCGACGTCGACGTCCGCGAGGGACCGAAAGCCTTGGATGCGGAAGGACGCAATTCTGTTCGGCAACGGCGGGCTCCGTGGCAACGTGGACGTGAACCGACAAGATGGGGCCGCCCTGGGACAGGTTCAACCGCACGGCCTTGCTCGGCCGACGGGCGCCTTGCCCGGCCGGGCGGTTCCGCGCTCCTTCGGCCCGGCGCCACGCCTCATCCACCCCCTTCCTCGGGGCGACCCCATAGCCCAACAGGCTTTCGCCTCTGCCCGCACGGCCACTAGATTTGGCGCCATGGAGTCCACGGACAGCTTCATGAAGCCCACCGACACGCGGGACCCGCGCCACTACCACCGCGTGGTGGACTGCCAATGGGGGTGCCCGGCCCACACGGACATTCCGGAATACATCCGGCTCATCGCCAACGGGCAGTACACGGAATCCTACCTGCTGAACCGGAAGTCCAACGTCTTCCCGGGGATTCTGGGCCGTACCTGCGACCGCCCCTGCGAGCCGGTTTGCCGGCGGGTGCGTTTGGACGGGGAGCCGGTGGCGATCTGCAGGCTCAAGCGGGTGGCCTCGGACTTGCGCGACGACGTCCGGCCCTTCCTGCCGTCCATCCCGGCCGAGAAGAACGGCAAGCGCATCGCGTGCGTGGGCGCGGGGCCGGCGTCGCTGACCGTGGCCAACGACCTGATGCCGCTGGGCTACGAGGTCGTGATCTTCGAGAAGCTGGCCAAGCCCGGCGGGCTCATGTGGACGAACATCCCCGAGTTCCGGCTGCCGGGCCAAGTCCTGTGGGAGGAAATCGCCTACGTCACGGACATGGGCGTGGACATGCGGCTGGACAGTCCGGTGGACAGTCTCGCGGACATTTTGGGCGGCGATTTCGACGCCGTGTTCGTCGGATCGGGGGCTCCGAAGGGCAAGGAACTGGACATTCCGGGCCGCTGGGACGCCCCGCAACAGGTCCACATCGGCATCGAATGGCTGGAATCGGTGCGCTTCGGGCACGTCGAGCGTTGCGGCGAGCGGGTGCTGGTGATCGGCGTCGGGAACACGGCCATGGACTGCTGCCGGACGGCGCAGCGGCTGGGCGGGAAGGACGTGAAGGTCATGGCGCGCAAGACCAAGCCGTACTTCAAGGCTTCTCCGTGGGAGCTGGACGACGCAATGGAGGAACGGGTCGAGATCCTGGAGAACCACTCGCCGTCGCGCTTCGTCGTGGAGGACGGCAAGCTGGTCGGCATGGAGTTCGATCTGGTGCGCTGGCGCGAGGGCGAAGGCGGGCGTCTCAGGAGCGAGACGGTAGGCAGCAAGGTCATCCCCTGCGACGAGGTCATCCTGGCCATCGGGCAGGACACGGCCTTCCCGTGGATCGAGCGCGACATCGGCATCGAGTTCAACGACTGGGACATGCCCGTGGTGGACAAGACCACCTTCATGACGACGCGCTCCGGAGTCTTCATGGGAGGCGACGCCGCCTGGGGGCCGGAGAACATCATCTGGGCAGTCGAGCACGGGCACCAGGCGGCGATTTCCATTCACGCCTACTGCAACGGCGAATCGCTGGAGGCCCGTCCGGCGGAGGGCATGAATCTGATCAGCCAGAAGATGGGGCTGCACGAGTGGACGTATTCCAACGACTACGACGAGGCCCAGCGCGCCAAGATGCGCCACGTCGACCTGAAGAAGCGCTTCGAGCGGATGGACATCGAAGTGGAAGAGGGATTCGACATCGAACAGTCGCTCGCCGAGGTCGAACGCTGTCTCAACTGCGACGCGCAGACCCACTTCGAAGCGAACCTGTGCATAGAGTGCGACGCCTGCATCGACATCTGTCCCTTGGACTGCCTGACCATCACGCACAACGGGCCGGAGGAGGACTTGGCGCAGAGGCTGACGGCGCCGCTTCTTCACCCGGAGGAGCCGCTGTTCGTGTCCGAGGACCTGCCGCAGACGGGCAGGATCATGGTGAAGGACGAGGACTTGTGCATTCACTGCGGGCTGTGCGCGGAACGATGTCCGACGGCGGCCTGGGACATGCGAAAGTCCGACCTGCTCCTCCCCTACGCGGGCCTGGAAGCGGGCGGTCTGCACGCGGGACAGGTCGTCTATCCGGAACTCGCGCCGACCCTGGAGTCCACTGGGTGAACGCGGCGTCCGCCCAGCGGGCCGCGCCTCGGGTCAACGACATGGCCTTCAAGATCGGGACGGTCAACGGAACGGGCTCCGCGAGCGCCAACGGCCTGCTCCGGCGGGCCATCTTCCGCATGGGCGTGCCCGTGTCCGGCAAGAACCTCTTCCCGTCCAACATCCAGGGCCTGCCGACTTGGTACGAGATCCGCGCCAACGCCCGGGGCCACACCGCCCGCACGGCCCAGTTCGACCTCGTAGTGGCGATGAACCCGGCGACCTACGCGCGCGACATCGCCGAGACCGCATCCGGTGGCTGGGTCCTCCACGACTCCAGTTGGCCGTTGCCGCGGGGGCTGGGCCGCGAAGACGTGGCCTTTCTGGGCATTCCGCTGGCCCGCATGACCGTGGAGAACTTCCAGGGCGCCCGGACGCGGATCCTCATGAAGAACATCTGCTACGTCGGGGCCATGGCCGCGCTGCTGAACATCGACCTGGACTTGGTCAAGGAGCTGCTGCGGGAGACTTTCGCGGCCAAGCCGAAGCTCCTGGACGCCAACTTCCTGGCCATCGACTTGGGCGCCGACTACGCGCGGCAGCGCTTCGACTGTCCTCTGCCCACGCACTTGGAGCGCATGGACGGCAACGAGGACAGCATCCTCGTGGACGGCAACACCGCGGCGGCGCTGGGTTGCGTCTACGCCGGGGCGACGGTGGCCGCTTGGTATCCCATCACTCCTTCCACGTCGCTGGTGGACGCCTTCACCGCCTTCTGCCACCAGCATCGCAAGGATCCGGACACGGGCAAGAACAACTTCGCCATCGTGCAGGCGGAGGACGAACTGGCGGCCGCGGGAATGGTCGTCGGCGCCGCCTGGACCGGCGCGCGCGCCTTCACGTCCACGAGCGGAGCGGGCTTGTCGCTGATGAGCGAGTTCATCGGGCTGGCCTACTACGCGGAGATTCCGTCGGTGTTCTTCGACGTGCAGCGCGTGGGACCGTCCACCGGAATGCCGACGCGGACTCAGCAGGCGGACATCCAGTTCGCCGCCTACGCGTCGCACGGCGACACCAAGCACGTCGTGCTCTTCCCGTCCGATCCGCGGGAGTGCTTCGACTTCGCCGTCGAGGCGTTCGACCTGGCGGACCGCTTCCAAACGCCGGTGTTCGTGCTGAGCGACCTGGACATCGGCATGAACGATTGGGTCGTGCCCAAGCTGGCCTGGGACGACGCCTACCGCCCCGACCGGGGGAAGGTGCTGTCGGCGGCAGAGCTGGAGGGCGCGGGAACCTTTCATCGCTATCTGGACGTGGACGGGGACGGCGTCCCCAACCGCACCCTGCCGGGCGTGCATCCGAACGGAGCCTTCGTGACCCGGGGCTCGGGCCACGATCGGTACGGCGCCTACACGGAGGACTCGGAGCCGTATTCGGACGTGATGGACCGCCTGCGCCGCAAGATCGACGGGACGGCACGGCATCTCCCGGCACCGGAAGTGGCGTGGGCCGAAGAGCCGTCCGGCGAAGGCCGCAACCCGGACGGCGACGGTTCTGGACGCCGGGTCGAGATCGCCCCCGACGGCTCGGGCGGCGACCCCGCCGGAAGCCCTTCCAACAAGCAGGTGCGCATCGGGCTCGTCACCGTCGGCGGCTGCCGGGGCGCGGCGCTGGAGGCCCTGGAGGAGCTTGAGCGGCTTGGGGTCGCGGCCGACTTCCTGCGGAT
Source organism: Longimicrobiales bacterium (assembly GCA_958295645.1). Lineage (GTDB taxonomy): Bacteria > Gemmatimonadota > Gemmatimonadetes > Longimicrobiales > Gaopeijiaceae. Next base: position 524,525 of record OY282361.1, on the reverse strand, counting down.
CCGCGCCTTCCCCTTCCACCCCTCCGTCGAGGCGTTCCTGCAGGGCCACGAGAGGAACTTCGTCGTCGAACAGAACCGAGACGGCCAGCTGCTCAATCTCCTGGCAACCGAGACGTCCGCGCCCAAGGAGAGCCTGATCCCCGTGCGCTACTACGGAGGGCTCCCCATGAGCCGCCACCACGTCATGGAGGGTCTCGCGCCCTACCTGCAGGCGCGGACGGCAGCGGCGGCCGCGACCACGCAGACGGTCCCGGCGCAGACGCCTGCCGTCCCGTCCGAGGAGAGGAATCCGTGACCCACATCGCCAAGCCCCGGGTGCGGCATCCCGGACTCGCCACCAACCGGCTGGGCCTCACGCGCCGCGACTACGAAGGCGGCATGTCCACTCTGTGCGCGGGGTGCGGGCACGACTCCATCACGGCGGCGATCGTGCAAGCCTTCTGGGAGATGGACATCGAGCCGCACAAGGTCGTCAAGACGTCGGGCATCGGCTGCAGCGGCAAGACGCCGGCGTACTTCCTCAAGGAGGCCCACGGCTTCAACGCGGTCCACGGCCGGATGCCTTCCATCACCACCGGCGCGCACGCGGCCAACCGGGAACTGGTCTGCATCGGCGTCTCGGGCGACGGAGACAGCCTGTCCATCGGCATGGGCCAGTTCGCTCACGTCGTCCGCCGCAACGTGGACATGCTGTACGTCCTGGAGAACAACGGCGTCTACGGCCTGACCAAAGGGCAGTTCTCGGCCTCGGCCGACCGGGGCTCGAAAGCCAAGCGCGGACAGGTCAGCCGCGAGCATCCCATCGATCCCGTGCTGCTGGCGCTTAGCCTGGGGGCGGGCTTCGTGGCGCGGAGCTTCTCGGGCGACAAGGAGCAGCTCGTCCCCATTCTCAAGGCCGGGCTGCGACATCGCGGGTTCGCCTTGGTGGATGTGATCTCGCCCTGCGTCACCTTCAACGACCACCACGGCTCCACAAAGAGCTACGAGTACACGCGGGACCACGTGAACGCCCTAGTGCACGCCGACTTCGTGCCCCCGGCCGAAGAAATCGAGACCACCTACGAAGCCGGGGACGCCCGCACCGTCGTCATGCACGACGGGAGTCGCATCCAGTTCCGCAAGGTGCCTGCGGACTACGACCCCCGGGACCGCGACCGGGTCTACGCCTACGTCCGGGAGCGCCAGCGGGCCGGCGAGGTCGCAACTGGACTCCTGCACCTGGAACCGCCGGGCCGCCCAGGCTCCGAGACGGACTTCCACGGCATTCACGGCACCGCTGACGCGCCGCTGGCGCATTGCTCGTTCGAAGAGTTGTGCCCGGGGGCGACGACGCTGGAGGAGATTCAGAGGGCGTTTCGGTAGGGCTGGATATTTCGCAATTCTGGACTGCCGTGCCATAATTGCAGGGATGAACAGCCGATTCGTGCCCCGCTTGCTGGCCACGCGACTAGTGGAGTACCTGCGTCTCTTCCCGGCCGTCGCGTTGCTGGGTCCGCGCCAAGTCGGCAAGACAACGCTGGCTCGCAACATCGCGGACGCCCTTTGCGCACCGGGCGGCGGCGGACACGGCGGGCCGGGCGGATCCGGCAAGGCACTGTACCTCGACTTGGAAAACCCAGCCCATCTGGACCGGCTGTCCGACGCGGCCGGGTACCTGGAAACCGTGCGGGACCGACTCGTGATCCTCGACGAGATTCATCGGACGCCCGAGTTGTTCCCCGTGTTGCGGGGAATCGTCGACGAGCGCATTCGCCGCGGCGAGCCGTCGGGTCAGTTTCTGCTCCTGGGTTCGGCGTCGATGGATCTGTTGCGGCAAACGAGCGAGAGCCTCGCGGGCCGGATCGGCTACTTGGAGTTGGCCCCCATCGACGTCCGGGAGGTGCGCCGGGGCGAAGCCATGGACCTTTGGGCCAGGGGCGGCTTTCCCCGCTCGTTCTTGGCGCCCAACGAGCGAGCCGGCGCACTTTGGCGAGAGAACTTCGTACGCACCTACCTGGAGCGCGACATCCCGGAACTGGGGCCGCGCATTCCGGCCGTCACCCTGCGCCGCTTCTGGACCATGCTGGCCCACTCCCAAGGTGGACTCTGGAACGGCGCGCAGCTGGCCCGCAGCTTGGCCGTGGACGGCAAGACGGTCGCCCGCTACTTGGACCTCTTGGCGGATCTCCTGTTGGTGCGGCGCCTGCCGTCGTTTCACGCCAATGTCCGCAAGCGGCTGGTCAAGTCGCCCAAGGTCTACATCCGCGACAGCGGCCTTGTTCATGCCTTGCTGCGCTTGGGCTCCGCCGACGAGGCGCTGGGCCACCCCGTGGCGGGCCCGAGCTGGGAGGGCTTTGCCGTGGAAACCTTGATCCGCGCGGCGCCCGAAGAAGCCCAGGCCAGCTTCTACCGAACGGCCACCGGGGCCGAGATCGACCTCCTCCTGGAGATGCCCGGCGGCCGGTTGTGGGCCGTGGAGATCAAGCGAAGCAGCGCGCCCGCCGTTTCGCGAGGACTCCGCACGGCATTGGAAGACGTTCCCGCCGACCGCGCCTTCCTGGTCCACGGCGGCGACGACCGCTACCCCAAGGGAGGCGGCGTGGAGGCGTTGGGCCTCCGGGAAATGGCGGAGGAGGTCGCGTCGTCGTAGCGACGGCCCGCGGCTTGGCGTCCCGCGGGCATTCAGAGTTCGGCCGGCGTGCTGGAGCTCGGAGCCCCCGCCGTCTGCCCCGGCTGTTTTCTTCCGCCCGAAACAGCCCTTTCCACGAGGTCCGCCGCGGCCTCCGGATCCCCGCGCACGTCCGATTCCCACAGACGCAGGACGGTCCATCCGAGGGCCCCGAGCTGCGCCGCGACTTCGTCGTCCCGCGCGACCCGCCGGGTGAACTTGTCGATCCAGTAGGCCCGGTTCGCGGTCTTGATCCGCTCCCCGAGGGCCGCCGGTCCGCGCTCCCGAAGCACCCGGGCGTGCCAGTAGTCGCCGTCGACGAACACCGCCACCCGAGCCCCCGCGAAGACGATGTCGGGCTTGCCGACGAGCCTCTTGTCGTTCTTGCGAAAGCGAAGCCCGCGCCGGTGCAGAATCGAGCGAAGGGCTACTTCCGCCTTGCCCCCGGTGCTTCGGATCGCCGACATGTTCCGCCGTATCTCTTCGCGGGACTTCGGCTTGTACTCTGCCACGGCAGAGGATCAGATGCAGAGATCAAGAGGGAGGTCGGAGATGTCGCGCAACCTCTTCCCCTTGATCATGATGCCGAGCATCTCCCTGGCGTCGTCCCACCGGGACGCTGCGACGGCATGTTCGAGTTCATGCAACGCAACATGGTAGGTGCAATCGATGTCTCCGGTGCCCATGGCGATGGAGGCAAGGCGGCTGGGCAGCGGCTCGGCAGTGACGACGATCACGTGGGGAGCCCGTCCCTTCCGGTTTCGCAGAAGATTGAGCGCTTCGGCGCGGGAGTTCTGGGTGCGATCGCTCCGTATCGTCCACTTGCAGGAGATGCTCGCGTGCAGAAGATCATCGGGGTTGTTGGCCCGCCGCAACGGAGCCAGGCGCGCCGATTCGTTGCTCACGACCCGGCCATCCAAGTTGATTCGCTCCTCGGCTTCGGGCGACCGGACTACGACGACGTCGGGTTTGATCGTGTAGTCGCTGCCCAGAGCCGCTGCCAATTCGGGGTTGGCCGCGGCCACTTCTTCAAGAGCGCTCAAGTGCGCATACTGCTCGAAGTTCGAAATGGCCGAGCCCTTCAAGATGCGCAAGCCTCCCGCGTGGAGGTGCGCGAGGGATGCCATGGCATCGCCAAGGAAGCCAGCTACGCACCGCTCGAATTCGCTACCTGCAGCCGACCCGCCTAGGCGCGGCAAGTCTGCGGTTGCGCCCACGGCACCCGCAAAGGCTCGGCCGATGTGCACGCTGGCTTGGTTGCTTCTGTCCGAGTTGCTTGGAATGCCGTCTCGGACCGACCACAGCCTTGACCGCAGGCTCTCATGAAACCGTCTCCGGGCAAAGTCCAAGAGGCCGTCCGTCATGGGCGGCCATACCGGAATTCCAGTTGCTCCGCTCCGGCCGCCGGTTCCTTCTGCCGAAGCGCGTCGGCGATGGCTTGGCCGACTGCCGTTGCGACCGCTGGAGGAAGCGCGTTGCCGACTTGGCGGTAGGCCGCCGTCTTGCTTCCGCAGAACTGCCACGAGTCGGGAAAGCCCTGGATGCGGGCCGCCATGCGAACGGTGAGGCGCGGGAGCGAGTCCTCGGGGAAGTCGGGCGCCGGTGCCTCTTCGGCCAGCGACAGGCCATTGACTCCTAGCTTCTTCCACGCTGCCCGGGCGCGAGTCGGCCCCAGGTCGGCCCCACCGTGCCTCTTCGATCCGCCGACCAGCGTGGGCGCCACGTGGCTGGCCCGCTTCGCCCATTGGGGAGCACCCGGCCAGCCGTTTTCCGCCATCAAGTCCTCCAAAGCCTCGCCCACCGTGGTTCTTCGGCCGTTGGGCGCCGGCCAAGCGAAGTAAGGCGCATACCGTTCGAGAACAGCAACAAGCACGAACCTGGGCCGCAACTGCGGAACGCCGAAGTCGCAGGCGTTCAACACCCGCCAGTCGACGCGGTATCCCATCGAGTCGAGGTCCGCCGCGAGCCCCCGCCTGTAGGGCTGGAACCGCCGCGACGCGAAGCCCGGCACGTTTTCCAAGAAGACGGCCTTGGGCCGAATCCTCTTGATCAGGCTTACCGCTGTCGGAAAGAGGTCGCGGTCGTCGGCGGCGCCCAACTGCCTGCCGGCCACGGAGAAGGGCGGACAAGGCACGCCGCCCGCGAAGACGTCCACGTCCGAAGCGCCGCCCGGCTCCAGCTCGCGCACGTCAGCTTCGATGACCGGCCACCCGGCGCGATTCAGGCGAAGCGTGTCGCAGGCGTGACGATCGTTCTCGGCAAGGCCGACAGGCTTGAGACCCGCGTCCTCGAGACCCAGGGCCATTCCGCCGGCGCCGGCGCATACCTCAAAGACGGTCGGCATCACGCGGGGCGGACCTCTCCGCCGAGTTGCTACGCTCGTCACAAGGAATAGCCCATCCGCTCCAGCCCTGGCAGGCAGGCTTGCGCCAGCGCTTTCCGGTCGGCGGCGTCCAATCGCTCGAAGTGGGTCCGAGCACGCGGCGGGCGCGGGAGCCTAGAGGCCTCGCGCACCCAATCGTCGTCCTCGAGTTCCGGCGACAGGAACCGGATCAGCCGACGCAGGTGCGGTTCCGGCGTCGCTCGCAGATCCTCGAAGGCCACGTTCAGCAACCGGTCCGGCGGAAGGCCGGCCAGCAATTCGTGGCCGCGCTCGATCATGCCGCTCCAGAAGACGCCGAAGTCCGCCAGCGTCAATTTGTCGTAGGGCAACTTGGCGGGATCCAGGCACCGGGTGGCCATGGGTTCCAGCCAGAGAGCGATCCACTCCCAGAAGCGGCCCTGAGACATCTGCGACATGGCGTCGATTCCTCGCGAGCGAAGCGCGTGCATGGTGGCCAGGATCATGCGGAAAAGGTAGTGGCGGCTCATCGAGATGGCCGTTTCCCGCCCGTCCCGATACACGTGCACGACTCGGGCGTCGGGGAACGCGCGAAGCAGGCGAGCGCCGAAGAGCAACGAAGCTCCCGAGCGCTCGACCCACACGTCGCGCTCCATCCGCCGACAGAGCCACTCGAACAAGTCGCGAAAGTGGAGGGCCGGCGCTTGGCGGGGACGGGCGCGCACTACCGGACCCAGTTCGTCGAAGAGCGCGTCGTGGGCGGGCGTCAAATGAGGAAGAGCGCTGCACAGGATCGGAGGCACGTCGTCGAGGCCGTAGCGGGCGCCGGGGCCGCCGAAGGGATAGGCGAGTTCCTCGAAGTCCTCTCGCAACATCAGCTTCGTGCGCCGTCGCTGGCGGGCGTACCAAACCCACATCTGCTCGCCCGTGGTCCTGCGGCGGCGCATTGCGCCCGTCCCCACGAAGCTGAAGAACTCGGACAAGCTCAGGACCCGGGGATGCAGGTTGAGCATGTTCGACACCATCGTGGAGCCGCACCGCCCGGTGCTGAGCACGAGCACCGGGGAAAACGCGGGGCGGGCCGACGGCGCTACCAGGGCGATGCGGCCTCCGCCTTCAGCTTGTCGGGAAGCCGATAGCTGAGGTCGTCGATCATCGCGGCGTCCATGAGGAACATGAACTGGTCGCTCCACCACTTGGTCGCCAACTTGGGAGCGGCCCGGTGGAGCGTGTCGTGCATCCGTCGCTTGACGCGCATCCATCGCAACAGTCCGGCCGTCGACATCTTGGGGAAGCCCAGCTGATCCGCCGTTTCGTCGCCCAAGAGGGCTCTGGATACGCGAAAGGCGTGGACCTGGAAGTCCCGTTGCTTGGAAGGCTCGTCCAAGCCGGCGACCAGCGGCAGGGCCATGACCAGCCGTTGAGCGATCACGGACGCCTCCTCGCCGGGAGAGGGCTCGCACGCCACCGCAATGTCGCGAAACGCGAGCGTGGCGGACTCGTCGCCCTCGAACAGGAGCGCTTCCGGCGTGCCCAACAACCACGACGCGTAGCGCCAGATCTGCATGACGGAGGTGCGGGACTCCGCGTCCAGGGCGGCGCCCAGACGGCTTGCCTCCTGAAGCAGGGAGGCCGAGAAGTTGGCGGAGGCGAGCCCCATGTGGGCCGCACTGAGCGGAGCGCCGAAGTCCTCCGGGTCCCAATCGCCGGGGTCGCGAAGCAGGCGGCGAACCTGCGCATGCACGAGGCGGATGCGCACGGAAAGCTTCCAACCGTCGCCTTCGCGATCCATCGCCCCGGGCAACATGATCTCTATGAAGTGCCGGGTGTTCTGGCGAATCCGCCTTAGACCGTGCACGGTTCTGACGCGTCCCGTGGCGTAGAAGGCGCGACTAATGAGCGTGCTCGCATTGCGCAACGTGACGACGAAGAAGGCCGGAACGAACAAGTCCGAGTTGGCGTGGAAGGCGCGGCAACCGGCGTGCGCGACCCTGGCGTCCCACCAAGAGGGGGTCTCCTCGGCTCGCTCGAACAGCTCGCGCAAAGCCGCCGGGGCCGAAGCGAACGCCTTCGCGTCTCCGTCCATGCCGGCTCGTATGAGGCGGTGGCCGTGGGACGTCTCGAAGTCGGCCAGGGAGTCGGCGGCCGCATCGGCAACCGGGTCGCCGACGGACACGTGGCGCAGGTACTCGTCCGCGAGACCCGGGTCGAGCCGCCTAGCCTCGGCATAGCCGTCTTCGTAGACCGATGGGATCTTCATTTGGGGGCGGGCGTCCTCCCTTTGCCGAATCATCGAATCTTGCGCGAGAAGTTGCCGTGGACGCTCATGCGTTCGACGCGACCGTCGGGACCGCGGTGGAAGACGTGCGCTTCGCCGGGCTCTCCGTCCTCCCGGAGGCGGCGAAAAGCGTCGTCGGCGCCGTCGTCGCGCTTGAGTTCGGTCAAGGCGTCGAGCGGGTCGTCCACGGGCAGCCTCAGCGCGGCCAAGCCGCCGTCCCAGCGGAGGATCGCCGTCTCGCCCCAGTCGGACTCGTACAGCCCCTCGTACTCGGCCAACTCGGCCTGAGGCTCCGTCGCGCCCTCCGGGTCGTCCGCAATCGCCTCGAGCGCGGGTCCGAAGAGAGTTGCCATCCGCGCCCAGACTTGGCCGGGGTTGGCGCCCTGCGCGTTGATCATGACCGCGCCGGCCAGCTTCTTGGCGGGGATCATCTGGAAGGTCGAGCGGAAGCCCGGGCAAGAACCGCCGTGGCCGACGCTGCGCTCGCCGTCGCGCCGGGAGACTGCGAAGCCGAGACCCCACATCGTCTCGAAGTCGGGGTCCACCCAATGGACGCGATGCATCTCCCGCAACGTGTTGGCGTCGAGCACTTCGGCGCCGCCGCCTTCCAACAGACGAAACTGCCAGGACGCGAACCGGGCCAAGTCCTCCACCGACGAAGCGAAACCGGCCGCGGGCGCGATCCCCCTCGCCTGGAAGATCGGAGCCTTGGGCCTCTCGCCCGCTCGATTCAGCCGGGCGTAGCCAGTGGCGAAACGCCCGCCCTCGTGCTCCGCGGGGATGTCCGTGAAGGTGTCGCTCATGCCCAGCGGCTCCAGGATGCGGCTTCGCACGTAGTCGTCGTAGGACATCCCCGACGCTTGCTCCACGAGCTGTCCGGCCAGCGCCATTCCCAGGTTCGAGTATTGGAAGTACTGGTGCGCCGGGTAGAGCGTCTCCTGCCGACCGAGGCCCGCGATGATCTCGTCGCGGGTCGGGAACGGATAGTCCGGGCCAGTCCAGTACGGGTGGGCCGATTCTCGGGGAAGCCCGGAGGAGTGGGTGAGGACGCCTTCCACCGTTACCGGGCCGCCGCCGTGGGCCTGATCGACCTTGTACCACGGCAGGCGCTCCGACACCGGATCCCGCAGGCGCAGCCTGCCCTCGTCGCGCTGCTGCATGACGCCAATCGACGTGAACAGCTTCGAGATCGAGCAAATCGAGTAGAGCGTGGACGGGGTCGCGGGAACCTGCGCCTCCCGGTGGGCGACGCCGTAGCCCTTCGCCCACACCACGTCCTGGCCCTGGACGAGCGCGACGGAGAGGCCGGGGATCTTCTCGTAGGCCATCTTCGCGTCGAGCCACGCCTCGAACAGCGCCTCCGCCTGACGAAAGCGGGCGTCCTGGACGACGCCGGGCTCCTGCGCCGAACGCGCCCCCGGTGACGCGGCCAGAGCGGCCGCAACAGCCGCGCTCAATGCCACGGCACGCCCCCGGGCGCGACGCGCCAGAGCCAGCAAGGGATCTCGGTTCATTGCGGTCTCCTATGTTGGCGGGCGACCCCGTCCATCTCAGAACCAAGGCGACGGACGCACGTTTCCGAATCATATTCCGGCGACGGCCCAACGCCAACCCCTGGCCGCGCGCCGGATAGTCGCAAATTATTCGTTTGGCCGTGGCGCTCGGCCCAGGACGACCTTGAACCGGCGAACACTTCATGCCGACCCAACACCATCTCCAGACCATCCTCGACCCGCCGGAAGGGAAGTCGGCGGCCGTCAGGGCCGAGCATGCCGACAACAGGGACTTCCTGGCCTCGCTCGCCGACGGGTCGATGCAACTCGTGGTGACCTCGCCGCCCTACAACATCGGCAAGTCGTACGAGAGCCGGCAGCCGCTGGAGCGCTACGTGCAACACCAGTCCCGGACGATCGCGGAGTGCGTGCGCGTCCTCGACGACCGCGGATCGATCTGCTGGCAAGTGGGAAACCATGTCCGCCACGGCGAAGTCGTGCCGCTGGACATCGTCCTGTACGACGCCTTCACGGCTCTTGGCCTCAAGCTGCGCAACCGAATCGTCTGGCACTTCGGCCACGGACTCCATTGCCGCAAGCGCCTGTCGGGCCGTTACGAGACCATCCTCTGGTTCACGAAGACGGATCGCTACGTCTTCGATCTCGACCCCATCCGCGTCCCCTCCAAGTATCCGGGCAAGAAGTACTTCAAGGGTCCCAACAAGGGCAAGAAGTCGGGCAACGCCCTGGGAAAGAACCCCTCCGACGTGTGGAGCATCCCCAACGTCAAGGCCAATCACGTGGAAAAAACAATGCATCCGTGCCAGTTCCCGGTGGAGCTGGTCGAGCGGCTGGTTCTGTCCATGACCGAACCCGGCGACACCGTGCTCGATCCGTACATGGGCGTCGGATCGTCCCTGATCGCGGCACGCAAGCACGGACGCGCCGCCTTGGGATGCGACATCGTGCGGGAATATGTAGACATCGCCCAGCAACGCCTTCGGGAGCTGGATGCCGGAATGTTGCGAACTCGCCATATGCACAAGCCGATCTACGACCCGTCGCTACCTGGCGGCGGCCACTAGCCGCCACATGCGGATTGTTGAGCGGTATTCCCACCTCTAGAACCGATACGTGTAGTTCACCTTCACGGCCGCCCCTCGGGAGATGGTCTGCAGATTTCGGTCGCGCAGGAGGCGCTCGCCCAGGTTGCGCCAGTTGTGCGTGTACACCAAGAACACGTCGTTGCCGGGTCGGAATATCCAGCGGAAGCGGGCGAAGAGGCCCAGCAGGTCGCTGTCGTTGTCGTATTGGAGCTGGTTGGTCACGCTGATCCACTGGTTGGGATTCCATTCGGCTTCGGCTTCGTACACGTCGGCCGTGAAGCTTCCCCGAGGCAGGTCCACGGCGTTGTGCTCGAAGTTGGCCGACAGGCTGACGCCGGGATTCGGTCGAAACGTGAGGCGGGCGTCCACCCGCGAGCGCGTGCCGTCCCAGAAGCCCCCGCGCCCGAAGCTCGTCGAACCGGAAATGCGGCGACGGCCGGCCGTGCGACCCTCGATTTCCCATTCCCAATTGGTGTATTCTCCAGGTAGAATTCGCACGCCGTCGCCGATCTCGAAACCGTCATCCAGGAATTCGGTGGTTCGCGTCGCCTGAACCTCCAGGTCGTCGCCGCTCTCGAAGTCGATGCTGAACACGTCCAGTTGCCACTGGCGCTCCTCGAGAACGCCCGTCCGCAACTGCGTCAAGTTCCGGAACTGGGCCGCGAACTGGAATCGCCGAATCCAGTCGATTCCGGACGGCCGGGGCGACCACCCGATGCGGGGCTCGACTCTGCGAAATCCGTTGCGCCGCACGAAGCCCAGCGCAGGACTGTAGTCGTCGCCGAACTCGCGGTACGACAAGTGCGCCGACCACACGTCGTTGGGGAAGTTGAAGCGGAATCCTCGCGCCGAGAGGTCGCCGAAGGAGCGCTCGACGGAGCGGTCGGGGTTGGAGTTCCACACGACGAAGGCCTCCAACTCGAAGCGGTTGTCGCCGAAGAACCGCCGTGTGTTCAACTGAAAATCGACGCCTGCGGTGTGGCCGGCGTCCGCCGCCGTCTCTTCCGCGCGGAGCGAAGCGGAACGTCGCGTGTAGATGACGCCCAGCGACGACTGTTCCCAAATCGAACGCTTGGCGCGAAACACTGTAAAGGACTCCCTGGGGATCGTCGCGAGGTCGCCTGGGTCGCCGTAGACGTGCGCACCCGTTCCAATCTGGTAGAAGCCGAGTTCGAAGCGGCCCGCCTGCCCCGTGAGCCTGGTGCCGTACTGGATGGGGACTTGCTCGCCGTCGCGCAACCCGATGCGACGGGAAAAGAAGGGCGACGGACCACTCCTCGGCGCGAAGGTGAAGACGCCCGATCCTTCGAGGAAAAACGCGCGGCGTTCCGGGAAACGCTGGGGAAAGCGGGTGAGATTGACGCGCCGCTGGTCGCTCTCGACTTCGGCGAAGTCGGTGTTCACGCTCGCCGAGAGGCGCAGGCTCGACGTCAAGCTGTAGCTCACGTCCAGGCTGAGGTCGCGCGGGAACGTGGTCGGTTCGGCGTTGTCCGGCACGTTCCTCCAGCTGGCCACGGCGGAAGGCCGGGCTTCCAGGCCCAGGCCCTGCGACATGTCCTGCAGGCCAGCGAGCCGGCCGGCGTACACGGGCCGGCCGAGCCCCTCGTTGCGCCGGTGGCCGCGCCAGAGGATCTCTTCGTTCTTGCGCCGGATGGTCCGCTGGAAGTTGACTCCCCAGGTGTCCAGCCGGGGATCGAAGTTGAGCGTCCTGAAGGGAATCCTGATCTCCGCGGACCAGCCGTCCTCCCGCCGGGCCGTGCGGGCCTCCCATATGCCGTCCCACGCCTTGCCGACGCCGAACCCTCCCCGGCCGCCGCCCCCGGTGATGATGCCGTCGCCCATGAGGCCGGCTGGATTGATCTCGAAGAAGTACCCCGTTCGCCCGTCCAAGAACGTGTCCAGAATCCACATGAAGCGATCGTCGGTCCCCAGTCCGGCGTCGCGCTGCCGCTGGTGCGCCAAGATGCCCGCGGGATCGTCGTAGAACATCGCGCCGATGTACAGGTCGTCCCGGTCGAAGGCGATGCGCACCTCGGTCCTCTCGGACGGAGCGGCGCCTTCCAACGGCTCCTGCTGAAGGAAGTCGGCGGCGGGAGCGGCTCGCTGCCACGCCGGCTCGTCGAGTCGTCCGTCCAAGTCGATGCGCGCGTCCCCGGGCAACTGCAGAGCGACGATGGGGGGATGCCGACTCGACTCGGGGGGCTCGGGGGTCTGCCCGGCCGCCGCCCCTTCATGCCAGAGGCCGGCCGCCAGCACGGCGACCGCGAGCGAGCAAGTGGATGTCCACGCTGGCCGCACGGGCCACGCCGACCGCGTCGCCGGCCATGGCAAAGACGCCCACGCTCCCGAGCGCAACCGTCAACCCGCCGTCGCGCGGATGAAACGACGGCACAGCTGGGCCACCCGGCCCTGGTTCTCGGCCTCGGCGCGTTGCAAGATCGCCTCCACGCAGGGAACCAGATGGGCCTCGCCCCACCGGCATCCGGTAGCCAGCTCCGCACCCCGCGTGTCGCCCTCGTCCGCGCCCGTGATCAGCGCCCACGCGCAAGCCTCGTCGAAGTAGGAAGAATCCGGGTCGGGCAAACGGTAGTCGGCCGGGCGCTCCTCGCGATCCTCCTTCACAAAGGCTCTGGACATGCGCCGAATCTCGCCAAGGGCCGACCGCGAGGCAAACGACCAGCGGGGCGCTCCGTCATCCCACGGCGCTGATCATGTCGAAGATGGGGAGATACATGGCTACGATGATGCCGCCGATGCCCACCCCCAGGACGACGATCATGATCGGCTCGGCAGCCGTGGCCATGGCGTCGGCGGCGGCGCTCGTCTCGCGGTCGTAGAAGTCGGCCACGCGGGCCAGCATCTCGTCCAGCGCCCCCGTTCTTTCCCCCGCGTCCACCATCTGCACGACCAAGGGAGGGAATGCGCCGGACTGCTGCAGCGGGCCCGCGATCGTGTCGCCCGCGACGATGGAGGCGCGCGACTTCGTCACGGCCTCTTCGACAACGCGGTTGCCCGCGGTCTTGGCGGTGACTTCGAGCCCGTCCAGGATCGAGACGCCGGACGCCAGGAGCGTGGCGAGCGTGCGGGCAAAGCGGGAGACCGCCGCCTTGCGGAGCAGTCCGCCCACCAGGGGAAGCCGAAGGAGCAGGCGGTCGGCGGCCAAGCGTCCGGCGTCGGTGCGGCAGGCGTGCTGGGCCAAGAGGCCCGCCACGACGGCACCGAGCGCCATGACCCACCAGTAGCGCTCGACGAAGTGCGCCCCCTCGATCACCAGGCGGGTCGGCAGCGGCAGGGGCACGCCCGCCGAGGCGAACATCTCTTCGAACGCCGGGACCACGAAGGCCAGGGTGACGACGGTGGCGGGCACGGCGACGCCGACGATGGCGGCAGGATAGACGAGGGCGCCCCGGAGCTTGCGCGCAAGGGCTTCGCTCTTTTCTTGATAGCTCGCCAAGCGGCCCAAGATGACGTCCAGTGCGCCGCTCGCTTCGCCTGCGGCCACCATGTTCGCGTACATGGGCGAGAACACTTTGGGATGCCGCATCATCGCGTCGGCCAGAGCGTCGCCCGACTCCACGCGGCGCACCATGTCGCGCAAGGCTTCGCGGAGACGCGCGTTCTCGGTTTGCCGGGCGAGCAAGTCCAGGCTCGACACCAGAGGGAGGCCGGCGTGGATCATCGTGGCGAAGAGCCGCGTGAACAGCATGAGGTCGCGGGGCCGGACGCCGTGCCGGAGAATCGGACGGCCGGAGCGTGGCCCGGGAGACGGGTGGGATTTCACGAGGCAGGGCCGCCGGAGGGGGGAGCGTCCGCGAAGGGTGCGCCGGCATCGGCCGGGAACGCGCCGACGCCGTCGGGCGGCGCCTCGCCCACGGCCTTGAGGAGCGCAGGCGGGTCGCCGCTGTGCTTCAGCGTTTCGCGCAGGGTCGCCCGGCCGCTCAAGTAGAGTTCGGCGAGCGCCTCGTTCATGGTTCGCATGCCATGCCGTCGGCCCGCCTGAATCAGCGACGGCAGCTGGTGCACCTTGTGGTCGCGGATGACGGCACGCACCGCGGGAGTGCACACCATGATCTCCGCCGCGACCACCCGGCCGGCCGCTCCGGCGGTCGAGCCGAACCCGGCGTGTTCGCCGCCCTCGCGCCTCCTCCGGACGGGCGAACCCGTGCGCCGGACGAGCGTCTGCGCCACCACGCCCTCGAGCACGAGCGACAACTGCGCACGCACCTGGGCTTGGCGTCCAGTGGCGAAGGCGTCGACGACGCGGTTCACGGATTCGGCGGCGGAACCCGTGTGGAGCGTCGCCAAGACGAGGTGCCCGGTCTCCGCGAAGTTGAGCGCGGCCTGGATGGTCTCCTCGTCTCGCATCTCGCCGATGAGAAGCACGTCGGGATCCTGGCGCAGCGCGGCCCTCAGCGCCGACGCGAAGTCCCGAGTGTCGGCGCCCACCTCCCGCTGGCTGACCAAGCACCTCCGGGAACGGTGGACGAACTCCACCGGATCCTCGATGGTCACGACGTGGCCGCGGCGGTCGCGGTTGATCTTGTCGACAACGGCGGCCAGGGTCGTCGACTTGCCCGAACCTGCCGGGCCCGTGACCAGCACGAGGCCCCGCGGCCGATCCGCGAGCTGGCCGACGACGGGCGGGAGCCCGAGAGCGCCGAGCCGGGGAGCGCTCGTCGGTATGCGCCGCACCGCCATCGACGCATGCCGACGCTGGCGGAAGCAGTTGATCCTGAACCGCCCCAGTTCCTCGTCCGAGAGGACCAAGTCCACCTCGCGGATCGCTTCAAAGCGCTCGCGCTGGGTCTCGTCCAGGACGCCGTGCACCAGCCTGGCGGCATCGGCGGGCGACAGCGCTTCGCCCCCGCCGGCGTCGGCCAGCGCTCCGTCGATCCGCACTTTGGCGGGGCAACCGGCCGCAACATGAAGATCGGACGCTCCCCGCGCGACCATCTCGCGCAACAATTCGGCGAAATCGGCGTGGCCGGCGGATGCGGCGACCGTCATTCCCGCACCGTCACAAGCGCGGCGATGCGGGCGAAGGTCTTGGGCCCGATGCCCGGCACCTTCGTCAAGTCCTCCGCTCGGGCGAACCGGCCCTGTTCTTGGCGAAACGCAACGATCCGGCGAGCCGTCACCGGACCGACTCCCGGAAGCGCGACGAGCTCGGCGGCGCTGGCGCGGTTCACGTCGATCGGGCGCACGATGCCCTCCCGCACGCTGGCGGGCCGCCCGCCATTCCGCTGCCCAGCCGACCGCCCGCCAATCCGCTGTCCAGCCGGCCGCGCCCCGAGCCGCTGTCCAGCCGTCGATCCCACCCGGAGAAACGGTCGCATTCGCTCCACGGCGGCGGGCCCGATCCCTTTGACCCGCGCAAGCTCGTCCACGCTGGCGAACGCACCGTTCTCCTCCCGTTCCTGGACAATGCGGGCCGCTGTCGCCTTTCCGACGCCCGGCAAGCGATCCAGGTCCTCCTCTCCCGCCGCATTGGGATCGATCCGCTCACCCGGCGCCAGGGGCTTGCTTCGCCGCGCCTTCTCCTCAACCACCGAGTCGCCAGCCGCCAAGAGGCTGTCCGCGATGGACGGCCGACCCTCCAGCGGCGCGGGCGCCGGGCCAGCGCCGACAACGAGGAAGCGGATCAGCGCGGCTCCGCACAGCAACAGCGCCGCCGTCACCATGCTCTTTCTCTCTCGGTCGCTCATCCGCGCCTCCCCCCTTTTCGCGGCGTTCCCCGTCCGGCGTCTTGGCGCCGCGCAACCGCCGCTGAGCGAGCGGCGCGGGCATCCCCAAACGATGGCCTCAAGCCCGGGACATGGGCATGGCCAGATGAGACCACTTTGCCGGACGTGGCGTCCACACGCTGGTTCCCTGACGAGGCGGCGGGACATGGGCATGGCCAGATGAGACCACTTTGCCGGGGCCGACAGGGGCCGCCTCGGTCGCTTGCGGCGCTGGCTGCGGAGCGCCTCCTGCGCCGAGGTGCGACGGGCTCGGAGACCTCCTCGACGGGGCCTACGCGGGGCGGCCTGAGCTGGTGAAGCCGCTCATGTTGGTCGTCTCGGCTGTTGCTCTGTTGACGGGATGACTAACCGTGACCCCGTGATTACGGGCTCCACAAGTGCCATAGCGACGCGACAGGCTCGCGGAGCAGGTCGGCCCTCCGGCGCTGGGCAGGCGAACGGGCACGGCCCCGGTCGAAGCCGCGCCCGTCGAAGAACGCCCGTTAGGAACAGGGCTCGCCCGACGCAGGCCGAACCGGGCGCACGAAGATGTGCGACTTTTCCGTGATAAACACACGGCGCAACTTGCCGTCCACAATCTCCGTCGTCGGTTGCCGGCTGCCCTCCAAGGTCACGACGCTGTCGCCGAACATCCCGACATAGCTCCCGCCACCCCAATGGAACCTGTCCTTCAACAGCGCGTAGCAACCCGTCGCCCGGTCCATCACCGCCCCCCTTATCCCGGCCGTATTCGTCATTATGACGAGCCGACCATCGACGGCCAGGAACAGCTTGATGTACCCGGGCATGAAGTGCGACTCGCTGGAGGACCCCACCACCACGCGCGCCGCTTCCACCACCTCTTCGGGCATCGCGACCAAGCGCGGCGCGGCTCCCCTCTTGTATTCCGTGAGGACATGGCCGGCGCCATCCAGCACGTACACGGCCGAATCAGCACATGCCATCAATGTTCGGAAGTAGCCGAACGCCTCATCCATAGAGGCCGGGGGCTTGGCTTCTCCGCCCAACGCAACGCTTTCGCCGTCGTCGCCACGAAACTCTTCCCGATGGCTTCTCCCAAGTGCACAGCGAACGCCCCGTTAGGAACAGGGCTCGCCCGACGCGGGCCGAACCGGACGCACGAAGATGTACGAGTCGTCCGAGGTATGCACGGGAACCCGCTTGCCGTTCACAATCCTCCTCGTCATCGGTTCCCGGCTGCTCTCCAGGGTCACGATGCTGTCGCCGAACATCCCGGCATAGCTCCGGCCACCCCAACGGTACCTGTCCCTCAACAGCGCGTAGCAACCCGTCGCCGGGTCCACCACCGCCCCCGCCGCCACCCCGTATGTCCTTATGACGAGCCGGCCGTCGGCGGCCATGAACAGATCTCTGTACCCGAACTTCCGGAAGTTGCGCGCCGGCTCGCCGTTCGGGAGGAAAACATCGCCGGAGGACTCCATTCTCTTGCGCGCCGCTTCCACCAACTCCGCGGGCATCGCGACCGAGCGCAGCTCTGCTCCCATCTTGTATTCCGTGAGGACATGATCCGTGTCGGTCAGCACATAGGCGGACGAATCAGCACACGCCATCTTGATTGCAGCGTAAGCGTGCGCGGCATCCGACATCGCGGCCCGGGTCGGAGTCGCCATTCGCAACCAAGTTTGCGCCTCCCCGCCCAACGCAACGCTTTCGCCGTCGTCGCCACGGAACACCACACCCTTCTGCAACGCTACGGCGGGACGGCCATTCAATGCGCAGAGGACGCGCGCTCCCGGCGCGGTCGGCGTCCACTGATATAGAAGGGCACCCGACCAACTCCAGTAAAGCACCCTGCCCCTTCCCGACATGAAGACCCCGTCCGGTCCCACGGCCGTCGCTGACAGGTGCATGAGTTCGCCCGGGCCGTTGCCCGCTCGGCCGCCTCCGAAGACGCCCTGCACCGAACCGTCGTCCAGCGAGTAGGCCGTCACGGCCAGAGGATCGGCGGCCTCCGAGACCAACACCAGTCGGCGGCCATAGTCCACGACCGCATTGTCGAACGAGTACTCAAGACCGCCGGCGATCTCGCGACCAGCGTCCATTTCAACTTCCAAAATCTGCTGCGTCGCCGCCCCCGGCGCACCCGCCGCCAACGTAGCAACGACGCCGCTCCAAAGGCGCACGAATACGGCGACGGTCCAACCCTTCCAGTTGGTCCGGTACATTGCCTTCTCCGTGTTGAAGCAAGGCGGGCCGCCCGAGCCGTCGCCCGTCCCTGCCCACGGGCGAACAATAGGCGAACGAGCCTCTTCGCGCCAGCGACGAGACGCCCCCAACGCCGAAGAAAGCGGGGGTTTCGCCCAAGCTCCTCACCGCGAACCCGGCAGCATCGCCGGCGTCAGCGCGAAGCGGCCGTAGACGTCCAGCCGGAAGCGGGTCGTGCTG
This sequence comes from Longimicrobiales bacterium, assembly GCA_958295645.1. Lineage (GTDB taxonomy): Bacteria > Gemmatimonadota > Gemmatimonadetes > Longimicrobiales > Gaopeijiaceae. The sequence goes on along the minus strand of OY282361.1, from coordinate 506,510 downwards.
GCGCGCTGGCCCACGAAGGAGCGCCGGTCGGCGTAGCGGAAGCGGACTCCGAGCTGGAAGTCGCGCACGCTGGAATCGACCGAGAACGAAGCGGTGCGATCCAGCTGGTCGATGAACGGGACGCAAGGGTTGCCCGGCGAGGCGACCCTGCACCTCGTCTCGTCCGCATAGGCCACGTCGAACGTCAGCATCAGCGGCGCGCCCCGGAGCCGGAACAGCCGCAACGGCGAACGCAGCGGGGCGGAGGCGGCCACCGAATGCGAATTGGCGCGGCGGCGGGTGTCGCCGGTCGGGTCGGCGCTCTCGCCTCGGTTGACGCGGCCCCGGTACACGAGCGTCAAGCCGCCGGCGAACCCCAGAGTCACGCCCACGGGCACCTCCCGATCCTCGCGAAAGCGATCCTGCCGGCTTCCGGCGCCGAAGGTCCGGGCGCGGGTTTCGCGACGGTATCCCCAACTCGCCGTCAAGCGCCGCAGAATCACAGCGACGAATCCGGGACGCGGCAGATCGGCCACCGTCGCACGCAGATCGGGCCAGACCCGGCGCACGACGTCCCTGTCGGACCGCGCGTCCAGCGTCTCGCTTCGCGACCGGTCGTACCCCAAGCCGACGGACAGCGAGCCCGGCAACCTCGCGCCGCCGCGAACGGCGAGCCGCCGGCGATGGCTGAAGGCCGACGCGGAGTCCGGCCCTATCCGCAGGAAGTCCTCGCGCCCTCCCCAACCGAGTTCGTACACGGCCCCCGGGTTCACGGCGTCGCGGTTGAAGCGCGAGCTGAATCCGTTCGAGTACGTGAACGAAAGGGGATCGAAGGCGTCCAGCAACAGGGCCGCCGCCGATCGCTCCGCCAGCCGTTCAGCGGCCAAGCGGGCAGGATCCAGCGAGACCGAAGCCGTCAGATCGCGCCGTCCCCGGGCGTTGCGCAACAGCGCCAGAGGCGGCCCCGGGGCCTCCCGCCGCTCGATCAGGTCCGAATTGCGATCCGACATGTACAGGGTCGTCACCTGCACGCTCGTCCGCGCCCAGTCGGACAGCCGGGGCTGGAAGAGGAGCCGCGTGCGGATGCGCCGCTCCACTTCCCATCCGAAGTCGATGCTGGCCACCCGAGTTCGCTCGGCGGCCAGCAAGCTGCGGGCCTCTTCGTCCGCCGCGAGCCGCGCCACGTCCAACAAGTCGCGCCCACTGGTCAAGTCCAGGTCGGCGGACAGCGACTCGAACGGACGCAGGCCCACCCTGGCCGTCGCGGCGAAGGTTCTGCGCGGCGCTTCGGTCGCCACGGCAAGAGAGTCGTCCGGGCTGCGAATGACCCGGCCGAAGCGGCGTGTGCTCAAGTCCTGGCGCACCAGATCGCCCTCGAATCCCAGCCGCTCGGGCGTCCAGCGAAGCCGCGCCCCCGCGATCCGTTCTTCGAGGAACCTGGGCAGCACCGTCCTCAAGGCGTCCCCCACTCTCCCGGGAAACAGCGGGAGGTCGCGGCGGCCCGGAGTCGCCGAGTACCCGAGGAAGCCGTTGACCGCCTCGCCTTCGCTCTCGGTCGTGACGGTGCGGAACGACGAACGCGCCACCCCGGCGCGCAGGTCGAGCCCGTTCGCCACGGCATGCCAGAAACCATCCTGGGGCACGGCTTGGCGGCGCAGCGAGACGTCGGCCCGCACGCGCCCGAAGCCGGGACGCCGCAGACCAGCCAGCCTGTCCGCCCGCACGTCGCTGCGCTCCAGGAAGACCGGCGCCCGCCTCTCACTCTCGTACGTCACGGCCACGGGAACTTCGAGTGCCCACGACGCGGGCGCCAAGAGTCCCATCTGCAAGGACGTCCGCAGTTCCACGGCCCGCTCGTCCTGAAACGACGGCGCCTCGCGAAGCTGCCGGAAGAACCCTCCCCGAGTCCTCACGGAGACGCGCGACTGAACGAAGTCGCCCCCTCGCAGCACCGCGTCGAAGGCCGACACGACCCCGGCGTCCCGGAGGCTTCCGTCGAGCCGCATCTCGTCCACCCACAGCTCGCCCGACATGGGCGTGCCCGTCTCGTTCAGCACGCCGATGCTCATCTCGCGCACGGAGGCCAAGTTGGGGGCCCTGCCCCGGTCGCGCATCACCACCGCGTAGGCCGAGTCGGCCGACCAGGCCACCAGCGGCGGCGCCCCTGCGGCGGGCGGCTCCAGGATGAGGCGCTCCTCCGCGATTCGCCGCAGAGCGAGCCACTCGTCGAAGGAAACGACGATTTCCGGGAGCCAGTCCCCCTCGCGCGCTCTTCCGGGCGTCGCGGCCGGGTCGAGGCGCGTGCGGTACATGTAGAAGTTCTCGGCGTCCGTGCCCACCTTCACGAAGAAGTACGCGGGCGACGAACGGCTGAACTCTCCGCGCACCGCGACGACCCAAAGACGTGCCTCGCGGTAGGAAAGGAAGTCGCGCGGCCGCTGCGGAAACCGGTTGTAGACCTCGGCCCGGTGGCCCGGCTGAAGGTCCTCGAACGCAATCGACAGGGAGCGCTCGTTGAACTCGACGCCCTGTCCTCCGAACGTGGCGGTGGGATCGTCGAGCTGCTCCACGACGCCGGGCGGGGAGACATAGGCGCCGCCTTCGGTCACGGCCGAGACCGGAGCCACCTCGACCCTCCCCTGGGCCACGGCCGTGTCGCCGCCCATTCCCGCAAGCACGCCCGTCATCGATCGCTTGATCCAGGTCGATCCCACGATCCCGAGGCGCGTCAGCACGAACGAGTCTCGCCGTGCGCCGGCGACGGTGAAGCGAACGTGCCGCACCGCTCGAAGTTCGGCTTCCGTGACGGCGCCGCCCACGTCCAGCGCGGAGGGATCCCTCAGCGGAATCCTGTACAGCCGAAAGCGGGTGCCGGTCTCGGCGCGGCCGCGCACCAGAAAGGGCGACGATCCGTCCAGCGGGATCACGAAGCGGCGATAGCGCTCCAGCGTGTCCAGGACGCCGTCCTCGTCCAAGTCTTCCGAGTCGGGACGGCCGTTTCCGCGCGTGCAGTTGGCCGCCGGGTCGCCCAGCCGGTACACGCGCCCGCGCTCCCGAAAGCACGGCTCGTTCCAGACGCCCCGCGCGTCCGCCGCGTCTCCCCACACCTCGCCCCGGCGCGGATCGGCCTCCTGGTCCAGCCGCCCCGCGCCCCACGGAACTCCGGAACCCGGCTTCACCCCGTTCAGCGCCCCGTCCGCGTCCACGAAGAACGCGTCTTCGCTCACCACGCCCACGTCGATCACCAAGTCGAGGAAGTCCCCGTCGCGCACGTAGAACTCGAGCAAGTCGCTCTTGGTGAGGTCGGTCCCCGCGGCGCTCAGCACGGTGGTGACCGCCGACCACGCCCGCGGACCCTCGTCGTCGCCCCGGCCCGGATCGAACCGCACCAGCAGACCCGGCTCCCGCACCGCGCTCCCCGATATTCGGATCTGCTGGTCGATGTCGGTGGCGGGATTGAAGCCGCGGAAGACGCCCATGCTGTCGCCGGCGGCGCCCTCCACGATCCACTGGTGCTGCCAGGAGAGCGTGGCCACGGTGGACTCGGACAGGTCGTTGGGCAGGACGTGCTCGGCCCCGTCCCGAAACGCCGGACGGCTTGCGAGGCGCCAGTCCTGGCTGCGGACGGACAGCCGGCGCGCTTCCAGGCCGTCGAAGTCGTCGACGTAGGCCGCGCCCTGCGTGTTGGGGTTCGGGAGCGAGACCAGGGCCTCGCCCGACAGGCGCACCGACGAGCCCTCGCCGGCCCGCAGCCCCGGAATCGCGGCCAGCGCGCGGCTGACCAGGGGCGCGTCCAAGTCCACCGACCCGCTGAAGCCCCCGAGCCCGACCGACCGCGCCTCCACGCCGAGCTGCGGCCGCCTCACGAGTTCGTCCTCCGTCTGGTAGAGGCCGAACAGGTTGAGCGCGCCGTACCGGCCCAGGTCGTAGCGCGCGCTCGCCCCCACGACCGACGTGGGCGCCACCTGAAAGAAGCTCCGCTGCTCCCAAGAGGCCTCGAGCGTCCGCGACGGATTGGCGGCCAGCAACCCGTCCGGATCGGCCAGGTCGAGCCGCCCCAGGTCGTAGTCGATGGAGTAGTCCGCGTCGCGAACCAGCAACTGGTCGCCCAGCGCGATCCTCTCCGTCCCGGGGCGGATGCCCACGGTCTCCAAGTCGAAGGACGACAACAAGCCGGCGCCCCGCACGTCGTAGGCGAAGTTGAGGCGGAAGATGCCTCCGTTGCGCCTCTCGAACGGATCGGCGGCCCTGTAGATGCGCTCGTTTCGGTTGGCGCCCAAGACGGCTCTTGCCTCCGCAGCGCCGATCGCGAGACTGGCGACGGGCGCGGGCTCGGCGAAGGGCTCCAAGGTGGGGAACACCACGTAGGTTCCTTGGACGGGCGGCTGGTCGTCGAAGGAGTCGAGAGCGGGACGGTACACCTGCGTCTCGTCCAGCCGGTCCGCGGGCGACTCCTCGTCCATCCCCAGCAGGCGCAGCCAAGTGACGTCGTCGCCGTTGGCTCGCCGCGCGAAGGTTCGGCCCGCGCTCTCCTCTCCCAGCGAAATCGCCAGACCAACCGACCCGGGCGCCACGTCGTTGGACGACGACACCCGGTAGACCTGGTGCATTTCGATCCGCCACGTGGGCCGCCCCGGTTGATGAAACGCCTGGGAGGCCTTGAGCAGCCGCAACTTCGGCAGCCCGCCGCTCCGGTAGATGCGCTCCGGATTGTAGGCGCCGATCGTGTCGCCCGCGGTTGCGACGTAGCTGACGGCCAGCATCTCTTGGGGCCGAAGGGGCGAGCGAAGAGCCACCCAGAGGCCGCTGGGATGCACCACGTAGTCCTGGCCGGGCTGCAGATAGCGGAACCACGCCGATTCGCTCACGGTGTCGGCGCCCAGGGCGGCGCCGGCTTCCGCCTGGATGTAGCCCTCGACCTGCTGCTGCGCGTACGGGCCGGTCTCCGAGCGGTAGAGCTGGATGGGGTGATCGGTCGCGGGGGCCGCGGGGATGCGGGCGCTGGACGCCGGCAGGGAGAGCACGTCCACGTGGGGATACTCCGCGAACGCCGCGGGATCGAAGAGGAAGAAGAACTGGCCGGCGGCGTAGTCGGCGTCGTCCAGCGCCAGCGTGTCGCTCCTCGAGTAGGCGCGGCCCGCGCTCTCCAGCTGGAAGCGGCGCGAGGTGACCTCCCCGCTCTGCTGCGCCCAGACGGCCTGCACGTTCACGGGGCCCGCCTCGGCGACCGCCCTGAAGCCGAAGTTCCCCCCGGGGACGCCCTCGCGCAGGAAACGCGACGGCGGCAAGTCGAAGCGGATGTCGCCCACGTCGAGCTGCCGCAGGAACTCTCCGGGCTGGCCCTGGTAGTGAATGTTGACGCGGTTCGAGCCGGCGAAGGCGCGCGTCTGATCGTAGTCCACGTCGACCCGCACGCGGTCGGCGATGGTTCCGTCCGCCGTCGCCGCGAAGCGAATGTCCGACAGGATGCGCGGCCACAGCGGCACCTCGCAGGTCGCCTGCACGGACTCGTCGCAGGGCTGGAACTGGACCCACTCGCCGCCGAGTCCCCCGGCGCCCCGCACGGCAAAGCCCAGGTCGGCGAACTCGTTGACGAGCCGTTCGCCCGCAGCAGCCGTCCGCGCCCCTCCCGGCGCGACCGGAGGAGGCACGTCGCCCAAGCCGACCGTCCGGCCCAGCGTGCCGAACCGGAACCCCCGGTCGCGCGACCAGTCCAGCGCGCCCAAAGGAGGCAGGCCCTCCGGCAGCGCCGAACCCGGTGCGGGTCCCAAGCCCCCCGGCAGGCGGCCCGCCGGCACCCAGGCCAAGCCGAACCGCACCTCAGGCGCCGGAGGAGGCCGCGGACCCAGAAGCGGCAGGCGCGGCTCCCTCAGCTGCGGAATCACCCACAGGAGCGTGTCCTGCACCGGACCCGCCGCCTGCTGGCCGGGCGGCAGCTGATGAGACCAGACAGCCGCTTCGCCAACCGACGCAGTCGCCGAGGGCGGAGTGGCCGTCAACTCGGCCGCCGCCGCGCCCTTGCAGAGGCCCGCCAAGCCCCCGCAGACCAAGGCCTGCCGCAACCAGCCCCGCCACCTCCGCCCGGCGCCGCGCCTGCCGGGGCCGCCCTCCAGCCGCACGTCCACTCCAGATCGGCCGCCTGCTCCGGCCCGCCGACACGCTCCCAGGCGTTGCGAAGCGGTTACCTTCATGCCGTGCCGCACTTGGAGACACCACCGGCAGCGCGCAGCCGGGGCCGAACCCGCTCATGAAGATCCTGACCCGCCACTTGGTTCGGTCGCTTCTCGGACCGTTCTTCTTCTCGCTCCTGCTCCTGACGGGACTCATGTTCGTGGACACCTTCGCCCGGTTCTTGGAGGCGTTCACGGGCAAGGGCCTGCCCGCCAGCGTCATCGCCGAAGCGACGTTGCTCGTCCTGCCGTTCACGATCGCGCTCACGCTCCCGATGGCCGTGCTGGTGGCCGTCCTTCACGCCTTCAGCGACATGGGCGCCGCCGGCGAGACCGTGGCCATGTCGGGAAGCGGCGTGCACCCGCGGGCGATCCTCCTGCCCGTCGCCGTCTTCGGCTTGGCGGTGGGCGGCACGACCTACGCGTTCAACGACTTGGTCCTCCCCGAGACCAACCACAGGCTGGCCACCTTGCAACGCTCCATCTACCAGAAGAGCCCGACCTTCCAGCTGCGCGAGAGGGTCTACAACAGAATCGACGCTCCCGGCGCCCGGGGACCCTACTTCCTGAAGGCCGACTCCATCGACCCGGTTTTGAACCAGCTCCGGAACATCGTCATCCACGACATGAGCCGGCCGCAGGCCCGCCGCACGACGTATGCGGCGAAGGGCCAGATGGCCATGAACGCGCAGTTCACCGACCTGCACCTCCGGTTGCAAGACGGACATGCCTACGAAATCGACCGGACTTCGCCGGGGACGCTTCAACGCACCGAGTTCGACGACCGGCTCTCCGTGCTCAAAGACGTCGGCAATCTTCTCGAGGCGGCAGAGGGCAACCGCCGCAGCGAGCGCGAGATGTCGGTGGCGCAGCTGCGCCAAGCCGCCGCCGAAGCGAAGTCCGAGCTCGCCACCGTGCGCGCCCAGGCAAGCGCCGAGTCGCGACGGGCCGTCGAGCAGGCGCTCGGCGTGGGACCCGCCGCGGATTCCCTGCGGGCCTTGGCGGTGGCGCGTGCCCGAGACGGAGAACCCCTGCGCCCTCGTTGGCACGACGATCTCACGATCCGGGCCAACACGGACGCGGTGGCGCAGGCCGCGCGCGTCGATTTTCTCGCCGGGCGCGCCAACATTTACGGAGTCGAGATTCACAAGAAGCTGGTCCTGGCGACCGGGTGCATCGTGTTCGTGCTGATCGGCGTACCGCTGGGCGTCCGGTTCCCGCTGGGCGGAGTCGGCATGGTGATCCTCGTCTCGACCGTGGTCTTCGGGACGTACAGCATAGCCTTGGAAATCGGCGAAGACCTCGCCGACCGCGGGCGGCTGAGCCCCTTCTGGGCCATGTGGACGACCAGCATTCTCTTCTTCCTTCTCGGCGTCGCCATGGTCGGACGACTCGGCCGATGGGTGAACGCGGCTCGAAGCGGCACCTGGGCCAGCCTGCTCGACAGCGCCGCCGCGTCGCTCGCCTCGCTGTTCGGAAGGAGTCGAGCCGCCAAGTGACCTGGACGCTCGACAGGCTCGTCGGCCGCACGTTCCTGGGGATATTCCTCCGCTTCAGCCTGTGCGTCCCAGTCCTGCTCATCATTGGCGACACGACCGAGAACTTCAACTTCCACCTCGACCGGGGGGTGGAGGCGGTGGACATTGCTTGGGGCTACGTGTTCACCTATCCGAAGTACATGGTACTCGGCTTTCCCATCGCCGGCTTGGTGGCCGCCGTCTTCACCGTCAATTCCATGACCGTGCACCGAGAGATCCTCGCGGCGAAGGGAGGCGGCGTATCGTTCCGGCGCCTGTTCGCGCCCCTTTGGGTGCTCGGGGCGGGCCTGACGGGCGCAGCGTTCTACCTCGACGAAATCTCGCCCGCCGCCAACCGCAAGACCGCCGAGATCCACAAGGAACGCGAGATGCGGCGCGACTGGCGCACCAATTTCGTGTATGCGACCGAGGACGGCGAGACGCTGACCGTCGAACGCCTGTCCGCGGACATGGGCTCCATGAACGGCGTGCTGCTGGAGAGCCGCGACCCGGACGGCTCTTTGCGCCACGTCTGGTCGAACCAAGCCGTGTACTCCGGGCCGGATGTCGGCTGGACGTTCAACGAAGGACACCTGCGCGTGGTTCGGGCGAATGGGCGCGAAGAGGCTTGGCGATTCGAACGCTATCGGCGGCCCGGGCTCTCGGTCCGTCCCGAAGACATGCTCGAGGATCCGCCGGAGGAGGACGAGATGACGTACGCCGAACTCGGACGGCGAGCGCAGTCGGTCATCCGTTCCGGGGGGGACGCCAGAAAGCTGCTGGTGAGGCGGGAGCAAAAGCGCTCGATCGCCGCGGCCACGTTCGTGGTGGTGCTCTTGGGGATTCCGTTGGCGACCACGTCGCGCAAGAGCGGCGCGGCCTTCGGAATCAGCCTGTCCCTGAGCGTCACCATCGTCTACTACCTGCTCCTGCAGCTCTTCGGCGCCGTTGGCGAGACCGGGGCGCTCTCTCCCTGGGTGGCGGCCTGGAGCCCCAACCTGGTCTTCTTCGCCGTCGCGGTCGTGCTCGCCGCCCGCGTGCGCACCTAGCCGGCGAGAAAGTCCGCCTCCAGCTCGCCGGAGCACACGACCTCGACCGGCCCGCGCAGCCGCACCTCGCCACCCGGCCGCCAGTCCACCTCCATCGGCCCGCCCTCCATCAGCACCCTGCACCGCCCCGGCTCCATCAAGCCCGTCCTCGCCGCCGCCGCCACCGCCGCGCAGGCCGACGTGCCCGAAGAGGCGGTCCGCCCCACGCCTCTCTCCCAGATGCGGACGGCCATCTCGCGCCCCGCCGGCAGGCTCGCGAACTGCACGTTGGCGCCCGCCGGGAACACCCTGTGCCCTGCGACCAACGGCCCCAACCGCTCCACCTCCGCCTCCTCCCACGAGTCGGCGAACAACACCGCATGCGGATTGCCGACCGACACCGGCACCGCCTCCACCCGCTCCCGGCCCGCCCCCGCCGGCAACGGCAACGTCGCCTTCCCCTCTTCGCCGACCCATCCCGGCGCGACGAACGGCGGCCCGCACGGAAACTCCACCTTCCCCATCTCCGCCCGCACGTCGTAGACCCCGCCCACCCCCGGACCCCGCACGTCCAGCCGGGCCCGGCCCGCCGCCGTCGCGACCGCGAACACAGCCTCCGGCGCCCGCCCCATGCGCCGCAGATGCACGCCCGCGATGCGGAGACCGTTGCCGCTCCGCTCGAACTCGCTCCCGTCCGGATTGAACATGCGCAGAAACGGCTCCCGGCCCGGGCGGGGCGCCTCCACGACGACCACGCCGTCCGCTCCCACCCCGCGCCGCCGGTCGCAAACCCGCTCGACGAGCGCAGCCGACAGCATGGCCCCGCGGCCCTCGTCGAACACCAGATAGTCGTTGCCCTGCCCGTGCGCCTTGATGAAGCCCGGCCCCACCGACGGAGGCGGAAGCGCCTTCACGAACGCCAGCTCCCGCCGCCGCTTCGGCCGCTCTCCCGGCCACGGCCCCCTGCGCATCGAAACCCGCCGCCGCCGCCCGCTTCGCAACCTGGACCCCCGTTTTCTCGTCCTGTCATGAAGCCGGCCGGACAACGGCGTCCGGGGCAACACACGGGAGGCGGGGCATGGGTGGCGAGGGCAACGGCATGGGTGGCGGGAGAAGCAGCATCGGTGGCGCGGGAAGCAGCATCGGTGGGGGAAGCAGGGGGTACTTGGCGCGTGTTCGGACCGTGGCGGCCGCGGCCGTCGCGGCGATGGCATTGACGGTAGGGACGCCGGGCGGAAGGGGCACGGCCGCGGGCCTCGCCGCGCAGGAAGCGGAAAGCAGCGGAAGCACGGCGGCGGCGGGAGGGGCGGCGGTCGTGCCCAGCCTCCAGGCGTTGCGCTTGAGCGGCGAGACTCCGGCCGTCGACGGAGTCCTGGACGAAGCGGACTGGGCCTCGGCGACGGTCGCGCGGAACTTCGTGGTCTTCGAGCCGAACGAAGGGGAACCGGCCTCGCAGAGAACCGAGGCCCGCGTGCTCTACGGGGACGCCGCTCTCTACGTCGGCATCCGCGCCTTCGACGAAGCGCCCGACTCCATCGTCTCGCGCCTGGCAAGGCGCGACGAGCGTCCCCACTCGGACTGGCTGGACGTGGCGATCGACAGCTACCACGACCGCCGCACCGCGTTTCGGTTTTCGGTGAATCCGGCCGGCGTCAAGGTGGACGCCTACTTCTTCGACGACACGAACGAGGACACTTCGTGGGACGCCGTCTGGGACGTGGCCACGACCATGGACGAGGAGGGATGGACGGCCGAGTTCCGCATCCCTTATTCCCAGCTGCGCTTCAACGGCGCCGACCGGCAGACGTGGGGCATCAACTTCGGCCGCGTCGTCGCCCGGCACCTCGAACAGAGCCTCTGGGCGCCCGTGTCGCGAGGAGACGGCGCCATGGTCTCGCGCTTCGGGGACCTCGAGGGCCTGCACGACCTGTCGCCGCCAAGGCGCCTGGAAGTCCTGCCCTATTCGCTCGTCCGCCTGGAGAGCCTGTCCGGCGCCGCCGAGGACCCCTTTCACGATCCGCGGGACTTCTCGTACGCGATAGGCGGGGACGTCAAGTACGGGCTCACGACCGACATCACCCTCGATCTCACGATCAACCCGGACTTCGGCCAGGTCGAGGCCGACCCCGCGCAAGTCAATCTCACGGCGTTCGAGTCCTTCTTCGCCGAGCGGCGGCCGTTCTTCGTGGAGGGTGCGAACATCTTCTCGTTTTCCTTCTCGCCCGGCGACGACGGAGGCGGCGAGAACCTGTTCTATTCGAGACGGATCGGACGAGCGCCCCGTGGAAGGGTCTCCTCCAGGCTCTACGCGGATTCCCCGGACCGCACCCGCATCGCCAGCGCCGTGAAGCTCTCCGGGAAGACGCAGACGGGCTGGTCCGTGGGACTTCTGCACGCGCTCACGACCCGCGAGAAGGCCTATCGCGCCGACGGCTCCAATCTACTGGAACCGCAAGTGGTGGAACCCTTGGCCCACTACGGCGTGGGGCGACTGAGCAAGGACTTTCGCGACGGCAAGAGCGCAGTCGGCGTGATTTCGACGTGGACGGTGCGCAACGGAGCCGCGGCCGACGAGCTCGCGCTGCACAAGGGCGCCTACACGGCGGGACTGGACGGCCGGCACCGCTTCGGCGCCGATCGCTTCCTCCTCTCCGGCTACCTCATCGGCACCACCGTGCGAGGCTCCGAGCAAGCCATCGCCAGAACCCAGAGAGCGCCGGCCCGCTACTTCCAGCGGCCCGACGCCGGTCACACCGATTTCGACCCCGAGCGCACCTCGCTGAACGGATGGTCCGGCGCCGCGACCTTCGCCAAGATCTCGGGGGGCTTCTTCCGCTACGCCAGCGGCGTGATGGCGAGGTCGCCCGGCTTCGAGACCAACGACGCGGGATTCATGCGCGAGGCCGACTTCTGGAGTCCCTGGGTGTGGGTGGGATACAACCGCTACAAGCCCACCAAGCGGTTCCAGCGCTGGAACGTGAACTTCAACGGATGGACCTCCTACAGCTTCGGGGGCGAGCGCTACTCGACCGGCGGCAACGTCAACGGGAGCTTCACGCTGAACAACTTCTGGGGCGGCTACGTCGGCGTGCATCACAACACCGAAGGACTCAGCAACACCACCCTTCGCGGCGGTCCGATGTTCGTGCGCGAGGCCTCCTGGAACGGCTGGGGCGGCCTCCGGTCCGACTCGCGCAAGCCCCTGCGAATCAACATCGGCGCAAACTGGAGCGCAAAGCCGGAGAGCGGCTCCTGGTCCTGGGGAACGGAGGCCAGCCTGCATTGGCGCCCCTCGTCCAGCATGACGTTGTCGGCAGGCCCCTTCATGCGGCTCAGGTCCGAGGATCTGCAGTGGGTCCGGCGCTTCGGCGGCGACGCGCCGAACTATCTGTTCGGCGAGCTGCGCCAAGTGACGGCCGGCGCCACCACGCGCGCCTCCTGGACGTTCTCTCCCACGCTGTCGCTGCAGGTCTACGCGGAACCCTTCGTCTCCGCCGGCGAGTACGGCGAGTTCAAGCGGATTTCCGATCCCCGCGCCCAAGCCTACAAGGACCGATACGACCTCCTGCAGTCGAGGGTCGCCGACAACGGTCTCGTCGAAGCCGACGTGGACGGAGACGGCTCGCCCGAGTCCTTCCGAAACCCCGACTTCAACGTCAAGCAGTTCCGCTCCAACGTGGTGCTGCGCTGGGAGTACCAGCCCGGCTCGGCGCTCTTCGTCGCATGGTCGCAGGGACGGGACCACTACGCGCAGACCGGGGACTTCTCCCTGGGCGACGTGGGCACGCTGTTCGAGGAGCCCAGCGAAGACGTGTTCATGGTGAAGATGAGCTACTGGATCGGATAGCCGGGCTATCTTTCCATGGGCGCGCGGCCGCGCCTTCCAGCGGCTCGCGCGCCCACGGAAACGGAGGACGCCACGCCCGCCCCGCACATCCGCTTTCTCGCCTTCGTCAAGGACGACTGCGAGACCTGCCATCTCGTGGCCCCCGCGCTTCGGTTCATCGCCGCGGAGGGCGGGAGCCTCGCCGTCCATTGGCAGGACGACGGCGCGTTTCTCGGCGCGGGGCTCGCCACGGTGGACGACACGGAACTCGAGCATTCGTTCCGGTACGGCGTCGAGACGGTGCCCACGCTCCTCCGCTTGGAAGACGGAGCCGAGACCGGCCGCGCGGAGGGATGGAGCAAGGAGGACTGGCGCGCTCTCACGGGACTGGGTGCGCTGGGGGCCGCGCTTCCCGCGCACCGCCCCGGCTGCGGATCGCGTTCGCTGGAGCCCGGCGTGCCCGAAGCGTTGCAGGCCCGGTTCGGCGAGAGGCGGATTCGCGCCCGCCGGATCGAGACGGCTCCCTACGCCGATCCCGTTGAGGTCTGCTACGACCGGGGCTGGACGGACGGCCTGCCCGTCGTCCCCCCGACGCCGGAGCGCGTGTTGCGGATGCTCGCGGGGACGCGACGGGACGCCGGCGACGTCATAGGGCGGATCCCGCCGGCTCTGGCTCCGTGCACGGTCGAGAAGGCGGCGATCAACGCCGTGCTGGCCGGCTGCCGGCCCGAGTACCTGCCCGTCGTGATCGGCGCGTTGGAGGCCGCGCTGGACCCCGGCTTCACGCTTCACGGCGTCACGTGCAGCACCTGCTTCTCGAGCCCGGTGGTGGTCGTCAACGGCCCCGTGGCGAAGCGCATCGGCATGAACGCGGGCATCAACGCGCTCGGCCAGGGGAACCGCGCCAACGGCACGATCGGGCGCGCGCTCAACTTGATCGTGCGCAACGTGGGGGGCGGAAGGCCCGGCGAGATCGACCGGGCGGCGCTCGGCGGCCCGGGGAAGTACACGTTCTGCTTCGCGGAGGACGAAACGGATCCCGAATGGGAGCCGTTGTCGGTCTCGCGCGGCGCGACGCCCGGCAGGAGCGCGGTCACCCTCTTCGCGGGCGACGGCCTGCAGGGCGTGACCGACCGCAAGGCCCGAACCGCCGAGGAGCTGACGCGCTCCCTGGCCATGGCGCTTCAGGCCGTCGGCCACCCCAAGTTGTGCGAATGGGCGCCCGCGCTGCTGGTCGTCGCTCCCGAGCACTACGGCATCTACCGGAAGGCGGGCTGGGGCCGGGGCCGAATCGTGGCCGCCCTCCACGAGGCGCTGTTGCGTCCGGCCGAGAAAGTCGCTCAGGGCGCGGGCGGCGTGGCCGAAGGCATGCCGCGCCCGCAACGAACGGGCGAGAAGGCTCGCGACCACGCGTCGCAGCGACGAGCAGGCGCGGAGGTTCGCCGCAACGGGCCGCAACGGCGCACGGACGTCGGCGGGGATGGCCGCAACCCGCCGCTCGTGCCCAAGTTCCATCCCGAGGGCCTGTCGCTGGTTCGCGCCGGTGGCGACGCCGGCATGTACTCAGCCGTCCTCGCCGGCTGGCCCGGCGGAGGCGCCTACAAGGAATCCCACCCCGTCACACGAGAGATCGAAGAATGACCCACGTTCCCGTCATGCTCCACGACCCGACCCACGAGGCGGCGCCCGCGACCCGCGCCCGCCTTGCCGCTCCCGCTACTCTGGACGACAAGACGGTCGCGCTCTTCGACATCGGAAAATCCCGCGCCGGCGAGTTCCTCGACTACCTGGAGCGCGCGCTCCACGACCAGGACGTTCGCACGCGCCGCTTCGCCAAGCCCACCAACGCCAAGCCCGCGACTCCGGCCATTCTCGGCGACATCGCCGAGCACGCCGACGTGGTCGTGGAGGGACTCGCCGATTGAGGGTCGTGCACATCATGCGGTCTGCATGACATCAAAGCGTTGGACGACAGGGGCGTCCCCGGCGTGCTGGTCGCAACCGACCGCTTCCGCGACGCCGCCCAGCACCAAGCCCGGGCGCTGGGCTTCGAGCCCGCCATCGCCTGGGTGGCGCACCCCGTCCAGAACCGAACCGCCGCGGAACTCCGAGAACTCGCCCGCAACGCCGTCGCTCCGGTCCTGGCCGCGCTGACCCGGGCTCGCTGAGCGGTCCCGGCGGGCCGCCGCGCCGACGCAGGCCCGCCGACCGATCCCGGCAACCGCCGCGCCGCCCCCAAAGCCGGGCGACCCGCCGCTACAGCGAGACCGTGGCCGAAATGATCACCACCAGCACCGCGATCACAAGAGGCGTCCCCAGGCGCAGGTAGTCCCCGAAGTGGTAGCCTCCAGGGCCGTAGACCATGAGGTTGGTCTGGTAGCTGACGGGGGTCAGGAATGACGCCGAGGCCGCGAGCGCCACGGCCACGGCGGCCGTGCGCGGATCGATGCCGAAGTCCCCGGCGGTGGACAGAGCGATGGGCAGCACCAAGGCGGCCGCGGCGTTGTTGGTGATCACCGAGCTCAGCGCCACCGTCGCCAGCACGATGCCCGCCAGCGCGCCCTGGGGACCAAAACGGCCGAAGCCCTCCGCAACCAAGTTGGCTCCCGCGTGCCCGAGCCCCGAGCTCTCGACCGCCGCCGCCAGACCGAAGGCCGCCCCGATCACGACGATCACGTCGAAGTCGATGGCGTCCTTCGCCTCGCCAGGCCGCAGCACCCCGATGCCAACGACGGCCAGGGCGCCGATCAGCGACAAGTGCAGGATCGGCAACACGCCCAGGCCCGCCCCCACGACGATCGCCCCCGCGATGGCCAGCACGAGCCCCGCCTTGCGGCTCGTCCGGGGAGACGGAGCGTCCATTCGGGCTGCGAGCACGAAGTCGGCCCGGTCGCGCCACCGGTCGCCGAAGCCCTGGTCGGCGATGAGGAGCAACGTGTCCCCGGGCCTCAAGGGCGTGTGGGCCAACTTGCCGCGAACGAGTTCTCCGGCCCGGTGAATCGCCAGCACGACGGCCTGGTAGTAGGACGAGAACCGGGTGTCCGCCAGCGTCCGTCCAACCAGCGGCGAGCCCTGCGCGACCACCGCCTCGAAGAACTCCTGGTCGGGGCTCCCGAACTCGCTCGGAAAGTGCGGCTCCTGGGCCGACACCAGACCCGGCCGCTCGTGCAGCTGCCGCACGTCCTCCATGCGCCGCCCAGCAAACGTCACCAAGTCTTCGCCGCGCAACGCCGTGGCTGGAGAATGTTCGGAGAGCCACTCTCCGCCTCGCTCGATCTCCATGACCGACGGAACGCCCGTCTCGGTGAAGCCTCCCTCTGCGACCGTCTTGCCGTCCAGCGGGCCGTCGGCCACGATCCGCATCCGCACCGTGAAGTTGCGGTCCCCCGTGCGCGCTTCCCGCCGCGGCGACAGGCGATCCGGCAGCAACTTGGGAGACAGTCCAATGGTCAGGAGCAACCCCATGGCCGCCACCGGCAAGGCGATCGGCGTCAACTCGAACATCGTGAACGGAGCCTGCCCCTGCGCCTGCAACAGCCCCGACACGACAAGATTGGTCGAGGTGCCGATGAGGGTCGTCATGCCGCCCAGAATGGCCGCGAAGGACACCGGCATCAGATAACGCGAAGCCGAGTGTCCGCGCCGATCCGCCCACTCGCGGATCTGGGGCGTCAGCATTGCGATGATCGGAGTGTTGTTGAAAAACGCCGAAGCCGCGGCCACCGGCGTGGTGAGCCGGGCCAGCGACCAGCGCAGGCTCCCGCCGCCGCCCAGCGTGGCGTGCACAAGCGGCTGCAGCGCCCCGCTCCTCTCGACCGCGCGCGCCAGCACGTACAAGGCCGCAACCGTGACCGGCGCCGGGTTGGAGAAGCCTTTGAACGCCTGCTCCGGCGTCACAACGCCGGCTACCAGCAACACCACGACCGCGGCAATGAACGTGGCCGGCGGCGAGACCCAGTCGCGCACCAGCACCGCGACCGCCACCACGATCACGGCCAGCGTGACCCACGCGTCCGGGGTCACGTGCTTGCAATCTCCGGCAACGGGGACAATGCGGCCGCCCGCCTGTCCCAAAGCGGGCCGCAGGCAGTCACGGAATCAGGTTCCTCCTGGCCGTGTTCCTCACGATGAACAATCCGTCGCCCGTACTGGTCACGACGACCACGCCGCTCTCGAAGTACGGGTAATTGCTCCACGACGCGCCGCTTCCGTACGGACTGTTGTCGAAGTACGCGATTTCCACTGGCTCGGTGCGGTTCGAGATGTCCAGGATGCGAAGGCCGGCGCCGTAGTTCGACTGGTACATCAAGTCGCCCAAGATGTACAAGTTGTGGTCCGTGTCCGGCGTCTCGGCGATGTATTCGGCGGCCAGCACAGGGGTATCCAGATCCGCCAAGTCCCATATCAGCGTCCGGGTTCCCTCGACGAGTCCTTGGGGTTCGTCGCCTTCATCGTTCATGTAGAAGAACCGGTGATCGTCGGTGAGCCATCCCTGGTGCGCGTACGCCGAATTCGGGTAGTCCGCTGCCGCAATCGCCTTCGGGTCGTCCTTGTCGGTCACGTCGGCCACGCTGAGCCTGGTTTCGTTCGAGCCGAAGCAAAGCTCCTTGCCCTGGTGCTCCACGTCGGGCCCGTGATAGACGACGCACTGCGCGTCGTGAGAGTACCCCGTGCGCCGCCGCCCCGTGGACGTGTCGAAGAAGCACCCCGCGAAGTCCGGGCGCCCGGGATCGTCCAAGGCGAGCATGTGAAGGCCACCCCCGCAGGTCGTGCCTCCGCCGCTGCTCCCGACGACATAGGCGAAGCCCGTTTGCTCGTTCAGGACGATGTTGTGTGCGCTGTGAATGCCGTCGTACGTGAAGTCGGGCTCGAACACCACATCCGGCCCGGCCTCCTCGCGCAGCCGGCGGAGGTCGAAGACCTGGACGCCATGCTCGCCCGCCCCGTCGGCCACGACGTAGACGTGGTCGCGGAAGACCTTCATGTCGCGCCACACGCTGGATTGCGAACCCGGGGTCTTGGGAAGATCGCCGAGCATCACCGGGTTGCGCGGGTCGGTCAGGTCCACGAAGGCCGCACCGTCCGTCCGGCCCACGATCGCGATCTCGCGGCCCGACTCCGGGTCGGTCCATCCCCAGACGTCGTTCAACCGCGCGCCCCTGGCGCCCCCCATGTCCTTGATCGGCAGGAAGGAAAGCACCGCGACGTTGTCGCAGGGGAAGTGGCCGACCATGTTCTCCTCGCAGGGCATCTCCTCGTCCAAGCCCAGGATGGCCGGAGGACTGCGGTGGTCCCCGACCAGCAGCCCGCCCCCGGTCCAGTCGTCTCCCCAGCCCCGCGACAGCGCGACAGCGCCGCCCGCCCGGCTGTCGACCCCGCCCGCGCCAACCACCGCGACATCTCCCGCCACCGCCACCGCGGCCCCAAACGCCGCCCGCTCGGACAAACCAGGTTCGTCCACGCGCACCGACAGCGCCCAGGCGCCGCTCTCGTCCTTGGCGAACCGATAGACGGCGCCCGAATCCGACCGGCCTCCAGGTGCGCCGACCCAGGCCTCCGACCCCTCAAGCGCGACCGCCGCGCCGAACCGCGCTCTCTCTCCCTCCGCCAAGTCGAACCCCACCAGCCTCCCGCTCGGCGCCCACTCGCCCGTCTCGGCATTCCGCCGAAACCGGAGCACGATGCCCGCGCCCGGAGCGCCCACAACCGCCTCGCCGCCGCTCACCGCGAGCGAGGCCCCGAAGCCCGGTCGTTCGCCAAGCCCGCCCGGCGCCTCGAGCTCCGCCTCGAACGCCAACTGCCCCGTGCCCGCGTCGACCGAGAACGCATAGACCCTGGCCGGCCGCAACGGCTCCTCGCGACGGCCGCCGACGGCCCGCGTGGCGACCAAGGCCGCCGCGCCGCGTACCGCGACCACCGCGCCGAACGCGACCCGCTCCTCCTCCCCGTCCTCTCGGGGCTGCACGACCCGGCTCCTCTGCCCCCAACGCCCGTCTGGCCCGCGAACGAAGACGTACAGCGCCCCCGCTCCGTCGTCCTCGCCCGGCGCCGAGACCAAGATCACTCCTTCGCTCACCGCCACGGCCGATCCGAAGCCCGACTCCGCCGATTCCACCCCGCGCCCTTCCGGCGCCAGCCGCCCAATCTCGCTCCAGCCGCCCGCGCCCATCTCGAACAACATCGCGGCCCCCCGCCCGCCGTCCCATCCCGGCGACCCCACGACGACCAGCCCGCCGTCCGCCGCAAGCGCCCGTCCGAACTGGTCCGGCGACGCCACCGCAGGAGAGGCCATGAGCCTTGCGGTCTCGCGCCAGCCGCCGTCCTCCTGCCCGTACACGTACACGATGCCGGGCAGCGTAACGTTGCCGGACTCCCCGATCAGCACCTGTTCGCCGCTCACGGCAAGCGCGCCTCCGTACTGTTGCGCCTCCGCCGGCGCCGCGGCCGCCGCAAGCACGAGCGCGAGCGCGCCCAGCGCGGCCAACCGCTTGCCGGTCGCCAGCCGTCCCGCAACGCTTCTCGGCGTCGCTCGGCCGCCCCAACCCCGCCTCGCAGCCCAGGCCCGGCCCACACGCCCAATCCGCCGCGCACCCCGACGATCCTGCCCGCCCCAACGCCCCCCGCTCCGCGCCGTTCTCTCCACGCCAGTCGTCATCCGCCGCCCTTTCGCCATGTACGGTCCGGCAACGCGATGCCGAACCAATCCGTTGATGCCCACAGGGCCATTCTTCCCTTCGCGGGCGCTCCTTGTCAAGGCCGCGGCGCCAATCCGAGCCCCACTGGACGACGATGGGAGGCCGTCGAACGCGTCCCAGCGCATCTTCCGCACCGCTCGTGCGCACGTCTTCACATCAAGCCCTTTGGCGTCGCCCGTCGCCAGCCTCCATGCGCCAGGGTTGAAACGCGAGCGCGGAAACGTTAAAGGTTAGATGGCGTCGACCACTCCTCAAGCGGGGCGCAGGCGACACTCGCACGAGAGTGAATTGGGCAAGCCGTGACCCGCGTAGTCGCGACCTTCCCGCCCGGGACCAGAGCGCGACGGCCTCCGCGGCAGGAACTGGAGACGACCCGGCCCACGTCCAACCTCTATCGTTTCACCCGAAAAGGAACCGGACTCATGGCACTTCCGCGCAGGAGAGAGATGGTCGGCCTCGCACAACCACCCCGGCGTCGCCAAGAGCCCTCGGCGATTGCGACCTTGCTCGGCCCCCGCCGGTTCAGTTGGCGAGGAGGCCAGGCGGTCCGGGGACGCCATCCGGCGAGACCGGCGATCCTGGGTGTGACGGGAGCAGCCGCGGTTCTGCTCTCTTCACAGTCCGGCGTTGCCCAGGAAGATTCCGTGCGCTCGTGGACGGCTACGGCGTGGGTGCAGGCCGGCTACCAGATGCCAAGCGGCCGGATGGCGACGGCGCCGTCGAACTTGGTCGAGATTCCGCTCGCGAACACGGTCGCCGACATGGGCGCCTCGTTGGTCGTGGGCGGCGGAGCCGACATTGATTTCTCGGATCGCGATCTCGGGCTTCGTCTCGGCTTCGAGACGACCGTCGGCGCCGAAGCCAGCGGCCGCCTGGGCGTTTGCGAGGTGCTTGGCGGCGGCCCGCTTTGCGAACCAGAGACGGCTTCGGCGACGATTCGCGCGATCACGGTTCAGCTACGGGCGTACCGAGGCAACCCCGAATGGCGGATTCGCCCGCTTGTGAGCGGCGGCGTCGGGCTGCGGCAGTACGCTTTGGCGGTGCCCGACTGCACGACTCGAACCAGCAACGACCATCGGTCCGTGTGCAGGTCGATTGTGGACATCTTCCGGGAGAGCGGCAGCCACGTCGTCTTTCGGGCAACCCTCGGGGGGCGGCTCAAGACGGGTCGCTACGTCTCCGAGCTGACTTTGAGCGGCGACGTGGGTCCGTACAGCGGAGGCACGCAACGGGTCAACGGCAACTGGTACGCGAACGTCCGCATCGAAGCATCGGCAGGCATCAACGTGTTCTGACTTATCGATACTGGGAGACGAGCATGCGTCAATTCCGTGTAGTTGCTTTCCTGTCCATGGCGATGATCGCTGGCGTTGCGAACCGAACTGCAGCGGCGAGGGTTGCCGTGCCCGCCGACGACCCGTTCGATCGAGGGCGCGTGCTCCTGGAAGCCGGCGACATCGTGGGCGCGCTCGACCTTTGGATCGAACTTCGGGACAGTCTCACGGCGGTCGGCGCCGAAGATCCCCGCATCGCCACGGCGTTCATCGCTTCTGTCGCCGAGCACGAGATCGACCGCTACAAGGAAATGGCCAGCCTCATGTTCTACTGGGGCTTTTCCGGCCTCACGCCCAACGACGACGCTCGCCGCGAGATTCTTGCCGAGGGACGGCGTACCTTCGCGCTGGCGGATTCCGTCACGAGCGATGCTTGGAGCGCCGCTGGCCGCGCAGACCCCGTATCCTTGGCGCTCGCGATCAAGCAGTTCTGGATCGAACGGGATCCCACGCCCACCACGCCCGAGAACGAACGGCTTCTCGAGCATTGGTCGCGCATCGCCTATGCGCGGGAAAACCACGTCTACAACCGCAGTTCGCCGTTCGGCACCGACGATCGTGGCACGTTGTACGTGAAGTATGGGCCACCCGCCCAGGTCACGGCAGGCCACATGAAGATCAGCAGCGCAGAAGCCGAATGGCGAGGCGTCTCAAGAGACGACCTGTTCCGGTGGGATGTCGAGCCGCAATACGAGATTTGGCGGTACACAACGCTGAACGATCGCGAGTTCACGTACTTCATGTTTGGAAACGAGGAGGGAACGGGGCCGTTTCGACGCGTGGCGGGGCCTCACGACATCCTGCCGTCCGGTTCCCGGTTTGGTCCTGGGTCCCGCATCGCAACGGGCATCAGGGCGCAGTACTACTTGGAGCTCTTCTACTACACGGAATTGGCGCGTGCGGGCGGGCCGTTCGGGCTTCGCTTGTCGCAGTTGGAGGCAATCTGGAACCAGCGAGGCGGCCGCCCCAACGAGGGCTATCTCGAAGCTGCCTCGTTGAGGCATATCGACGACGACGTCCGGCGTGCGAAGCAACCGAAGCCTCTCGCCTGGTCGGAGATCGACGACGCGCCCAAGAGCGCCATTTCGGCGCAGGTCGCACGAGTCGTCCAAGACGGCAAGCCGCGCATCCTCGTGTTGGCCGTCTCCTCTCCCTTGTGGACGCCCGAAATGACCGACGGGAAGCTGCCCGCCGACTTGGCGCTGGCCGACTACGTCCCGCATCACACCGTCATCGTTCGAGATCACCTGCTCGACGAGATTCAACGAGCCGCCATGCAGCCGTTGGATTCCGAGGGTCAGCTCGCTACTCTCGTGCTCCGGCACGAGCCGCACGTCCGCCATCTCTCCGTCGCCGCCAGGCACGACATGGACACCCAGCGCCGCGCCGCCGCAAGGACCCCGCCCTTCCCAGGGCGCCGTCACTTCGTCGTGGACTCCCCGCTAGTGTTCGATTCCACGAGCTTCGAGGTCAGCGACCCGGTTGTCGGCATTGCGCAGCAGGCGGCGTTACGCCCGGAGGCCTCGCCCGTACCGTTGTTGCCCGCTACGCGCTTCTGGCGAAACGATCTTCTTCGCATCTACTTCGAGACCTATCGCCCCGCCGGCACGCCTGCACAGCAATCCAAGACGTACGACGTCCGCCTGCAGGTCGTTCCGTCCGACGAGAGGTTCTTCGGGCACGACCAAACATTCCCGTTTCCGCCCGCAGAAGAGGAACGCGAGGGCAGGGCAACGGTGAGCGTGAGCGTGGAAACGACGGGTTCCGCAACCAAGCACTTCCTTGACCTGGATCTGCGAAACGAGACTCCGGGCATCCTGCGGCTCGTTCTCGACGTCACCGACCCGGCGACCGGCTTGAGGCGATCTCGCGTCGTCGTCGTTCGCCTCCTCGATCTCTAGAACCGGAGCGCAAAAACCAACGGGGGCCGCCCGAGGTGATCCTCGAGCGACCCCCGCCACCATCGGCGCGCCGTCGCCTCTCCTACCGCAACCCCGACCGCAGCTCAAGCTCGAGGTCGGAAAGAACCGGCCGATAGCGATCCCGCACTTCGTCGGGCAACGGGGCCGGGTGCCAATCCGGACTCGCGGCTGACGTCACTTCGTTTTCCAACTGCCATACGAGGCGATAGACGCTGTCGCCATCCCATTGCGCCTCCAGCCGATATCCTCTCAGAACGAGACGATTGCGAGCCGCTGTCACGCCCACGCCCTCTTCGGTCGCCATGATCTGCCTACTGGTCCATTCGGTCTCGAACCAAATCTCCCTGGCACCCGATTGGAACTGGGATCGTCGCAAGACGATGGCGTGCTTCCTGAAGACCTTGTCTATCGCGCCCTGAAGCATCGAGGGGCTAACGCGGCCGATTTCCGTGCGCCAATACGAATCCGTGACCGCGGCTCCACCGCTCGACGCACAGTCCGCAAGCGCGAGCGCCAACGCCAGCATACCGAATCGCAACAAGCCGATCCGCATAGTCTTAGCGCCGTACGACCGAATAGTCGTCGACTTTCTCCATCGTACGTGCCCGCAAGGCTTCCAGAACCTCTAGTTTCGCCTTGATCGCATCGGGGCTTTGGTCGTTCAGCAGTTCCTTCGTGACCGCGTACGGCGCAGAACTCGAGCCGCCGGGACCACCGAACGAATAGACCTCCAACAACAACAGCTCGAGTTCGCTACCCGGAATCGGAAGCTGTTCCCAGGTGTCGACCACCAAGTCCCCCCAACCACGGTCGTCGAAGTACTCGGTTCCCATTCCATAGTGAAAGAGCTCGATCCGCTTCTCGTACTTGAACGCCTCCCACAGGTCGCCACAGGACCCGTTCGGCATTTGCGGCACGCAACGGTCTCCTCCCGGCGCCGGTCCGCTCGCACTCGCAAACGGCGGCAACTCGCCGTTCTCCGTTCGGTACTTGTTGACGGTCGTCATCATCGGGCCCGGATCGCCAAGTCGATAGCTGGCTTCGGCAGCCAGAAACTCCAACTCCTTCGCGGTCATGTCCGGGT
This sequence comes from Longimicrobiales bacterium, assembly GCA_958295645.1. Taxonomy (GTDB): domain Bacteria; phylum Gemmatimonadota; class Gemmatimonadetes; order Longimicrobiales; family Gaopeijiaceae. The sequence continues at coordinate 482,955 of OY282361.1, read as the reverse complement.
ATTGCCCGATAAAGCTGACGGGTACGCGAAGGTGATCCCACCGCCGGTCAATGTAATTGGAGTAGTGATAGATGCCGCGGTCCGCTGGAAACGGGCTGTTTCCAAGATATCGGATATACAGCCCATTCGTGTTTGGCGTTCCGTCGGTGATCCTGCGGTCGTCCGTATCGATGTCGAACGGCGTTTTTCCCTCCGGTGGCGCGTTGATCCAACGCTCCCATTGTCCTGACGCATCCGCTGGTCCGATCGTCCGATAGTCCATCCGCGCCCAGCCGGACCAAGTCGCAGTGTGCAACTTGGATCTGGCCCACGCCCAGTTGCCGCCCGCAACGTAATTGCCGGCGTACGTGCGCGAGATGCCCGGACTCGCATCTTGCAGAACGGCGTTCCAGTCCACCGCGTCCCGCTCGGCGGCCGTACGAGCCACTTGCGACCGGTACCGCGCCCGGTAAGCCCGAGCGATCTCCGCCATGTACGCCCCGTCCCATGTGCCGTTGTACCCGACCCATTCAGATGGAATGGTGAAGGCGCCGGTTCCGGCCAACTGAATCACTTCGCCGAACTTCGCCTCGGCCGCGGCCCAGATCGCGTTGTAGTCGACCAACTCGACCCCCGCGACGTCCTCGACGGTCTCGTCGATGATGAACGCTCGGTCAAACAGGAGGGCCAAGTTTGCGAAGGACATCGCTTGGATCAGCTTGCCGAACGCCAGGGCCCTGTCGGTGTTGTCGGGCCCGCCCTCTTCCTGGATCCTCAAGCCGCCGTCGATGGCCAGAAACCCGTCCCGCACGGCGGCCAAGGCACGGTACGACAACACCCACGGCGTCTCGGTCAAGTTGTTGTACGAGTACGACGGATCGTTGTTGTACGCCTTTCGGGGTTCCCACCCCGTGTCGCGCATGGCCCAATTGCCCCACGACGACGAATGAGCGTCGGCGCCGACGCTGAGAGCCGACCCCGGGTAGCTGTGGTGGCTCACTGCCCACCAGTTCTGATAAGCCCCGGAGATCAACGACTGCACGTCGTCGGCGGCCGCCAGCGCTCGTTCCCTGTCCGGATCGTTCTGGTTGACGACCTCGAGATCCGCACATGCGGCCACCGCAACGGCCACGGCCAACCCCATGGCGACATTGTATCGGAGTGTCTTCACTTTTCTCTTCTCTCCTATCCTAGAAGATGACTTGCAGGCTTGCCGAGAAGACCCGCGAGTTCGGGTACCCGTAACTGTCCACGCGCCCGATCACGTCGGACCCTCCGTTGCCGTTGGCGACCTCGGGGTCGTACCCCTTGAAGTTCGTGAACGTCAGGAGATTTCGACCGATAAGGTTGATGTCGATGCCCGTCACTCGACCTCGGAACGCGGAATCGAGCCACTCCGGATTGAGCGAGTATCGAATGGACGCCTCGCGCAACTTGATGAACGTCCCGTCTTCAACGAACCACGCGTTCATGGCGTTCGTGTTGTACAGCGTCTGATAATACGCCACAGGCTTCTTCATGTCGTCGGCCTTGCCGAACTGGTCTTGATCGCCCGAGCGGTTTTCCCGATACGCCCATTGCCGCGTCCTATTGTACACGTCGGCCCCCAACTCGGCGTCCAGCAACGCGTAGACCGAGAGCCCCCGCCACCGGAAGTTGTTGCTCCAGCTCAGGTTGAGATCGGGCCTCGTGTTGCCGATGTGGAGAAAGTCCTTGCACCCTTCTCCGCCTTGGCGCCGCATCTCGCACTCGCCAAACATTCGCACTGGCATGCCCCAGAGGAATCTGTCGTCGCCGGTAGCGCCGTCGCTGTTCGTTCCCCAAAGCTCCTTGCTCATGCCGTCGGTGTAGTTGTTTCCGGCTCCGACCCAGACCATCAAGCCATCGTCGTTGACCTGGAACTGATCGCACGGAGCCCCATTGGGGAGATCGGCGCACGACTGAGCCCATTTGGCGCCGAAGAAGGAGCCGAAGACTTCGCCATCGCGATAGTAGAAGAATCCCGAGCGGTACGCCGGACGTCCCAAAGCGGTGATCTTTTCGGAGAACTTGTCGACATTAAGCCGCATCGTCCACGTCACGTCCTCGCTTTCGAAGATCGGAGCCTCCACGAAGAATTCCCAACCCTTGGACTCCAGCGTTCCGGCATTCTGCCATTGCGATCCGAACCCGCCAACGCTCGGGAGCGGCACCTGCAGCAACTGATCCGTCGAAACGGTCTGGGCATACGTAAAGCCGGTGCTCACCTTATTGAAGAACACCAAGTTCAGGTTGTATTCGTCTTCCGTGGACCTCTGCGGCTTCAAGTCCTTGTTGCCTAGCGAAACCGGCGAGATGGCCGTGGAAGAAACCGAATAGGTTTCATACTGGTTCGAGAAACCGGGGCGGCGTCCCGCTGTTCCTCGCGACCAGCTGATCTTGAACTCGTTCACCGCGTCGAACGGCCACCAGTCTTCCTGCGCCATCCGGTAAGCGAGCGACGTCCGGTAATACGTCTGCCACCGCTGGTCCTCCCCGAACAAGCTGGAGCCGTCTCGCCGTACGAGGCCGCCAACGATGTACTTCCCTTGGTAGTCGACGTCGGCGATCAGGAAGTACGACTCGCCGATGATGTCTCGGAGGTACGAAGTAGCGCTGTAGCTCTCGTCGTTCAGGTTGTTCAGTCGCCGAACGCCCGCGGCGACGAAGTCCGTACCGCTGGCACCGAAGTTCTCGAAATGCCGGTCTTCTCTCGTGTAACGAGTTCGGGCGCGCGTGGCAAAGTCGCCAAAAGACCGATGAAACGAGGCCGTCGCTTCGGCATTGATGTCGCGCCTGTGAGACTGATACCGGCCGTAGCTGCCCGTGGTGACGCCTCCGTCGGTCGTCTCTCGGCCTGCCGGCGTGAAGTTGTGCTCGCTGAAGCTGTTGCGATCAAGCCCAAAGAGCCCTTCGAGGTCGAACCAAGTCGCGGGACTCCATCGGGTGGTGAACGCGGCCTTCACGTCGTGCTGAAAGTCGCGAAGGTCGACCAGCTCGAAGTGGTACAGCGGATTCTCTTCCGCCGAAAGCGGGTCCGGGTTCAGAATGAGGCAACCCTGTGGCGGGCAATGCCGCTTTCCGATCGACGTGGGATCACGCTTGAGCAAGTCGACGTACGGACCCATGAACGTGAGGTTGAAGAACGGGCTGCCTCCCAGGTCTTCCTGCTCCGACTGCGTGTACGAAGTGCTCAAGGAGACGTCCAGGTTGTCTCTGACCTTGTGGTCGATGTTCAACCGAAAGCCGTTGCGAACGAAGCCGTCGTTGTACTCCGACAAAACTCCGAGTTCCTGGTTCCTGTCGAACGAGGCCCTATAGTTCGTGCTCCCCGTCTGGCCCGAGGTCGCAAAGTGGTTGGACATGTACGTGCCCGGCGAATAAACCCGCTTCACCTGATCGTAGAGCGGAAGCGAGCTGGGCCAAGGGTTGTCTTGGAACGACGTGAAGACTGATCCTCGGCTCTCCAAGCCGGGACGCTTGGCATCCGGATCCGTGAAGTTCGGAATGGCGATCTTGTAATATTCGCCGTCAGTCGGGCATGCCCCTCTGTCCTGGTCGCACAACTGCCAATAGGCCAAGTCTCCCGCCTCGTTGGTGGCCCAGGGATGGTACTTCGACAACTGGATCGAGCCAGCCAGCCGGGCTTGGCCCAACTCGTTGCGGGCGATGATCCGGCTGTAGTCGGCTCCGAAGCTGTTGCCTCGTTTGGTTCTGATCTGGACCACGCCGTTCGCCGCCCTGGAACCGTACAGCGCCGCGCCCGCTGCCCCCTTGACCACTTCCATCGACTCGATGTCCAGAGTAGCCAAGTCGTCGAAGGCCGTGGTGGTGATCACTCCATCGACGACGACCAACGGCGCCTGGCTTCCGGAGATCGACGTGGCTCCTCGCAACAGGATGGAACCCGTCGAGCCCGGCTGCCCCGAGCCGCGCACGACCTTGACCCCTGGCACCTTGCCGACCAGGAACGACTCCGCCGAGATGGCGGGCACCGGCGCCGCCGCCACGTCGATCTTCTCGACCGTGAACGGCAACTTGACCCGCGGGGTCGCACGGGACACCCCGGTCACCACGAGATCCTGCAAGCGGATCGCCTCGCTGGCAAGCTCGGCGTCCAGCACCGCCGTCTGCCCCCCGGCGACGCTCACCTGCAACGTGGCGCTCCCGTAGCCGACGATGACGAAGGTGACGTCGTGGGTCCCCGCCGGCACCCCCTGCATCACGTACCGGCCGTTCTGGTTGGTGAGCACGCCGCCTTCCTGGCCCGCCATCCGCACGAGCGCGGACTCGAGCGGCTGGCCAGAGGCGTCGTCGGTGACCATGCCGGTCACCGTACCGGTCTGCTGCGCCAACCCGCCCGCCGGAAGCAACCCGACGAAGACCAAGGCCGCCGCGGCTGTTCTCCAGCGATTCGGGTGCAGTTGGTTCTGTCGCGATCTCTTCATGCCACATCCTCTCCGGCTGTGGCGACCCGGGTCCCACTTAGGAAAACCAAGGCCGCGCGGTCGAATAATGGGAGCGAGACGTCAACAACGGAAGCACCAAAGCGAACTCGTCAGGCCCGTGCAACCATGCCGCCGCCCCACCAAGTCCAATATGGGGTCTTTCGGCCACCAAAGCAAATCGCGAGCGACGAAAGCCGGCCTCAATCGTCGCCGGCGTCCGCTTCGCAGCTACCGAATGCGCCGATCTCCGCTTCGGTGAAGCCGTACTCGGCCAGCACGTCGGCGGTGTGCTCCCCCAGCCCCGGTGCAGGACATGCGGGCGCAGCCCGCGTGCCCGACAGCTTCACCGGCATGCCGATCGTCCTCTGCACCGTCTCGCCGCCCGGAACCGCCACGACCATCTCCCGCGCCGCCGTCTGCGGATGCCGCAACATGTCGCCGATGCTCAAGACGGGACCCGCCGGCACCGAGGCGGCCTCCATCCGTTGGAGCCAATGCGCCGCTGTACGCTCGGCCAAGCGCGTTCGCATCGCTTCTCGCAACGCGCCGATGTTCCGCATCCGGGCCGCGTTGTCGGAAAAGCGCGGATCCTCGGCCAGCTCCCGCATGTCCATGGCGCCGATCAAGCGCAACCAGTTGGCCTGGTTCCAGCCGCCGATGGTGATCCATTCGTCTTTGGTGGGGAAGGCCTCGTACGGAGCGGCCAGCGGATGCGCGGAACCCATCGGGCCGGGAGATTCGCCGGTGGCCAGCGCAGCGGCAGACTGCCACAGGGTCTGCAGGATGCCGGCCTCGTAGACGGACGTGTCCACGAGGCGTCCCCGGCCGGTGCGCTCGCGATCGTAGAGCGCCGCCAGAACGCCCATCGCCGCCAGGATGCCGGCCGTGATGTCGGCAACCGGCGGGCCGCACTTGATGGGCGACCGCCCCGGTCCTTCGCCGGTTATGCTCATAAGGCCGGTCATTCCCTGCGCAATCAAGTCGAACGCGGCGCGGTCGGCGAGCGGTCCTGTTCGCCCGAAGCCGGTGATCTGACAGTAGACCAAGCGCGGGTTGGCCGTTCGGAGCGACTCGTAGCCGAGTCCAAGTCGTTCCATCGTGCCGGGCCGGAAGTTCTCGATGGCCACGTCGCAGCGGGCCAGCATCCGCCGGAGCGCGGCGGCGCCGGATTCCCTCTTGAGGTCGAGGGCGACGCCCCGCTTCGTACGGTTGAGCATGGCGAAAGCGGCGCTCCCCCGGTCGACCGGCCCTGGCGAGGCGGTCTCTCCATTCTCGCCGGCAATCGCCGGCCCGAAACTGGACCCCGACACTCCTGGATGCCCGGTCCCCGGCCGAGGGCCGACCTGCGGGGGGGACGGTGGCGGGAACGCCAGGGCGCGCGTTGGGTCCCCGGATCCGGGACGTTCCACCTTGACCACGTCGGCGCCGAGATCGGCCAGCATGCGGCCGCAAACGGGACCGGCCATGACATGCGCAATCTCCAACACGCGGATGCCTTCGAGGGGCTGGGGGGCCACTACTCCCCCAAAAAGCGGGGCTCCCGCTTCTCCACAAAGGCGGCCACTCCTTCGCGGTAGTCGCGGGTCTGGCAGGATTCGTAGGGCTCCGCCCGCTCGTCGGCCGCCAGAGGAGACGTATCCAGCAAGCGGCGAACGAACTTCTTGTGCCAGCGGTTCACCAATGGCGCGCCCTCCGCGATGGTCTCCGCCAGCGCCCGCGCCATGCCCGCGACTTCGCCGTCCGGGGCGATGCGATGCACGATCCCCATTTCCCGGGCCCTCTCCGCCCCCACGAAATCGCCGGTCAGCAGGACTTCCAGCAACGCGCCCGCTCCGGCCGCGGCCAGCACCGGCGCCATCTCTTCGTACGCCATCGTCAGCCCCAGACGGTTCACCGGCGCGCCGAAGCGGCAGGAGGTTCCGCACAGGCGCACGTCGCAGCACGATGCGACGATCAGGCCCCCGCCCGCGCACACCCCCTCCACGGCGGCCACCGTCGGATGCGGGCAGTTCCACACGCCGTCGATGCCGCTCCGCACGGCGTCGGCGTAGCGGCGCACGTCGGCTGGGGCTGTCCGCGACTCGGCGAAGCTGCCGATGTCGGAGCCCGCCGAGAAGGCCCGTTCCCCGGCCCCGCGCACGACCACGCAACGCACCGAGTCGTCTTCCGCCAGCCCCCGAAAGACTTCGCCCAGGCGCTCCCACCCGCGCCGGTCCAGCACGTTCAGCTTCGCGGGGTGGTCCAGGACGACCGTGGCCAAGCCGCCATCGCGCTCGGCGCGCACGCGGTCTCGTGAGTTCAACGGTAGAACGCCTCCACCAAGGAGAGCGAGAAGGCCGGCACGTAGGTGACCGCAGCAAGAATGGCCAACAGAACCGCGATGAACCAGAGGTTGGTTCGCGTCGTGCCCCAGACGCTGGTCTTGGCGACCGAGCAGGCGGTGACCAGAACCGAGGCCACGGGAGGGGTCTGCTGGCCCACGCCGAGATTGAGGGTGACGATCATTCCGAAGTGGACGGGGTCGATGCCCGCGGCCTCCACCAGCGGCATGACGATGGGCACCACGAGGATGATGGCCGCTGCGGAGTGGAGCACCAGACCCAGCAGAAGGAGGAAGCCGTTGAGCAGGGCCAGGATCGCCAAGCGGGAGTCCGTGAGCCCCATGATGGTCTCGACCATCCGCTGCGGCGCGCGCACTTCGGTCAGATAGTCTCCCAGGAGAGCCGACGAGGCCACCAGCAGCATCACGACGGCCGTCTGCATGCCCGATTCCACGACGGCCCTCGCGAGCTTCTCGCGCGTGAGCCCGCGGTACGCCACGCCGCCGACCAGGAGCGCGGCGACCACCGCCAGGGCGGCCCCCTCGGTCGCCGTGACCCAGCCGCTGAAGATGCCGCCCAGGATGATCACGGGCAGGACGAGCGACCAGCCCGCCTCCTTGAACGTCTCCCAGACCCTGCGGAGCTGGAACGCCTGCTCGGCCTGCAGGTTCGCCCGCCGCGCCCAGAGGTAGGCGACGAACATCATGAGCAGTCCGCCCGCGGCGCCGGGCAAGATGCCCGCCACGAAGAGTTCGACCACGGAGGCGCCCGACATGACGCCGTACAGGATCAGGGGAATCGACGGGGGAATGATCACCGCCAGGGTGGCCGAGGAGGAGGTGACCGCGGCCGCGAAGTTGGCCGAATATCCGCGCCTCTTCATCGCCGGGACGAGGATCGACCCCATGGCGGCGACGTCCGCGACGGCGCTCCCCGAAATCTCCGCGAAGAAGAGGGACGCCGCGATGCTCACGACGGCCAGGCCGCCCCGGACGAACCCGAAGACCGCCGAGGCGAAGGCCACGAGGCGCTGCGAGATGCCGGAGGCGTTCATGATCGCCCCCGCCAGGATGAAGAGCGGAATCGCGATCAGCGGAAACCGGGTCGCGCCCGAGAACATCACCAGGGCCACGTTGGGCAACGCCTCGAGCCCGGAGGCAGCCACGATCGCGGAGGCGGCCGTCAACCCCAGCGCGACGGCGATGGGGACGTTCGCCAGCACGAGGAGAACGAAAAGGAGGAGGAGGACGGCCGTCATGGGGCGGCGCGGGAGGGCGGCTGCGCCGTGGAGAGTGCGCCGGGAAGACTTGCGAGCTGGGCGGCCACGAACAGCACGGCCCCGACGGGGATGACGGACTGGGCGAGCGCGGTGGGCACCGCGGGCATGCTCACCAGCGTCGTCCCCGCCACCGCCTCCTGAACCTGCCATCCCGCCCAAGCCAGTGCAGCGAAGAAGGTCACGACCGCCGCTTCGCCCGCCAGCGCGACCGCGGTCCGAGTCCGCCCGCGCAAGTTCTCGACCAGCGTCGGCACGCCGATGTGCCCGCGGCGCAACGCGACCAGCGCGGCCCCGTAGTAGGAGAGCCACGCGAGCAGCACCGACGCGGCCTCGTCGTACCAGACCAGCGCTTGGCCGGCCTTGCGAGAGGCCACTCCCAGCAGGACCACGGCGAGGAGCGCCGCGACCAGCGCCACGACCGCGACTTCGAGCGCCCTCTCGAACCAGCGGCGGCAACGCCGCGCGGCCTCGGCGGCCCGCCCGGGCGAGATCACGCCTAGCGGTAGGCCAACGGCAACGCCAGTGCGACGAGTTCGCTGCCCTGAGGGACCGCAGAGCCGAACTCGTCGTAGATCGCCCGGCTGCCCTCCAGGAACCGGGATCGGTCGACCGTGTTGACGAGCACTCCCGACGCCTCGATCTCGTCGAGCAGCTCCTGCTCGAGCCGCGCGGCCTGTTCGAACACGAATTCCTGGACCCCTCTCGCCTCCTCCTCCAGCACGGTGCGCACGGCCTCCGGCAACTTGGACCACCGGCTCGCCGACGCCGTCAGGTATGCCGGCGTGTACACGTGGCTGGTGAGCGACAGGTACTCCTGAACCTCGTACAGCCGGGACGCGTGAATTTGCGACAGCGGGTTCTCCTGGCCGTCGACCACGCCCGTCTTCAGCGCGATGAACACCTCGGACAGCGCCATCGGCGTGGGGTTGGCGCCGAACTGCTGGAACAACTTGATCCGCCAAGTGCCACGCGGCGTACGGAGCTTGACGCCTTCGAGATCGGCGGGGGCGCGCACGGGACGAACATTGTTGGTGACGTGTCGGAATCCGTTCTCCCACACTGCGAGGACGCGGTATCCTTCCTCCTCGGCAAGCGGCGCCAGCCGGGGCCAGAAGATCTCCTCTTCGATGCCGCGCATGTGCTCGCGGCTACGGACGAGGTAGGGCATCTCGAAGAGGCCGAAGGCGTCGATGCGCGAGGACATGATGGACGACGGCAACGCCAAGTCCACCGTTCCCAGCTTGAGCTTCTGGAGCAGAACGTCGTCGCCCCCCAGCTGGCTGGAGCCGTAGACGAGAACCTCGCCCAGGCCGTCGAGCCGAGCATTGGCCCGGGCCGCGAACTCTTCGGCGGAGAGCGCGAAGAGGGAGCCCGGCGCGCCCACATGACCTAGCTTGATCTCCACGGGGCCCACCGGGGCGCCTTCGCCGCAACCGGCCAGCGCCAAAGCCGCGACCAGCGCCGCCGCCAGCATCGGCCTTTGCGTTTCAGCGGGTCCCCCGCGACTATTCCCGAGTCCCATGCGCCCCATTCCCGAGTTTCATGCGCTGGCTTCTCCCTAGCTTGCGATTCTGCGCCGCACGAGCGTACGCGGAGCGTTCGCGCGGAAAATAATGACGCACCTGCCCGACAGCCACCCGGCGGAGTCCAGTCCAGGCGACCAGTCCCGCTTGGCCCGGCGCCTCGCCCGCCACGTGGAGGGCCCGGTTCGGTTCGACGCCCTCTCGCGCGCCCTCTACTCGACCGACGGCTCCATCTACGAAAGGCCCCCGCTCGGGGTCGTGCTGCCCAAGACCTTGGACGACGTCGAGGCGGTGCTGGAGGTCGCGCGGGAAGAAGGCGTCCCCGTGCTTCCGCGGGGCGCCGGCACCTCGCAGTGCGGACAGACGGTGGGGCGGGCCGTCGTCGTGGACACCTCTCGATATCTGACGAGAGTCTGCGAGACCGACCTGGCAGAGGGCACGGCCACGGTCGAGCCGGGCATCGTGCTGGACGCGCTCAACCGCGAACTCGCGCCGTCGGGGCTGTTCTTTCCCGTGGACGTGGCGACGGCCAGCCGGGCCACGATCGGCGGCATGGCCGGCAACAACAGCGGCGGGGCGCGCTCCATTCGCTACGGCGTGACCGCCGACAACGTGCTGGCCATCGAGGCCTCGTTGCCGGAGGGCGGCGTCGCAAAGTTCGGATCGGGCGGCCGGGCGGCGAGTCAGGATCGGGGCGTCCGGTTCGGTCCTGAAGAAGCGAAAGCGTACGGGAACGAGGGAAGCCGCGCCGGGGAGATCGAGGCGCGCGTCCGGAAGATCGTCGAGCGGGAGGCCGCCGAGCTGCGACGGCAGGTGCCCCGCGTGGCGCGTCACGTGGCCGGCTACAACCTGCACCGCCTTCTGAAGCCCGGCGCGTCGATGGCCGAGCTGCTCGTGGGCTCCGAGGGCACGCTGGGCTTCTTCAGGCGCATCACGTTGAAGCTGGCGCGGAGGCCTCGGCACAGGGTGCTGGCGATCTGGGGATTTCCCTCTTTGCGGACTGCCCTGGACTCGGTTCAGCACATGGTGGAGTTGGGTCCGCACGCCGTGGAGCTCGTGGACGACGCGGTGCTCCGGCTCGCCAGGGAGAACGACGAGTTTCGCGGCGCAGTGGAGGGCTTCGCTGCCGACAAGACGCAGGCGGTGCTGCTTGTGGAGTTCGCGGGGGAGGAGAAGGGGCCGTTGCTGCGCAAGTTGGACGCGCTCGAGGAGGCGACCGGCTCGGGCGGAGGCGGCTGCGGCCTCTCGCGGGTCGAGAGCGCCGCCGCCCAAGAGGCCGTGTGGCGCGTCCGCCGCGCGGCGATGAGCATCGTCCTGTCGGCGAAGGGGCCGCGCAAACCCGTCTCGATCGTCGAGGACTGCGCCGTGCCCCTGGCCGGGCTGGCCGAGTACGCGGAGGCCGTGGAGGAAATCTTCGCCCGCCACGGGACTCGGGGCACGTGGTACGCCCACGCTTCCGTCGGCTGCCTTCACGTCCGGCCGTCGCTGGACGTCCGAGACCCGACGGACTTGGTGGCGCTGCGCTCCATCGCCGAGGAGACGCACGCCGTGGTCCGGCGGCTGGGCGGCTCGCATTCGGGCGAGCACGGCGACGGCATCCTGCGTTCGGAGTTCATCGAGCCCATGCTGGGTTCGCGGCTGGCCCTCGCCTTCACCGAAGTGAAGCGCGCCTTCGATCCGGCGGGCCTGATGAACCCCGGCAAGATCGTGGACGCCCCCCGCATGGACGACGCGGCGTTGTTGCGACTCGGTCCCCCGCGCAAGCCCACTGCAACGAACGCGACAGCGCCGCGTGTGGACGGAGCGGCGGCCTCCAGGCGAGGTGTCGGCTCCGACGGCCCGCGGTTGCCCGTGGCGGCGCGGCAAGCGGACGGCGAACTCCGGGGCATGGGCTTTGCGGAGGCCGGCGGGTTCGCGGCGTCGCTCGAGCGCTGCAACAACAACGGGGCCTGCCGAAAGACGAAGTCCGGCGTGATGTGTCCGTCGTTTCGGGTCACGCGCGAGGAACGGGACGTCACGCGCGGGCGCGCGAACGTATTGCGTTTGGCGATGTCCGGAGCGCTGGGTCCGGAAGGGCTGTCCGCCCCGGAAGTGGTGGACGCGCTGGATCTGTGCGTCGCCTGCAAGGCGTGCAGGCGCGAATGCCCGGCGGGCGTGGACATGACGCGGATGAAGGCGGAGGCGCTCTACCGGCGGCGGCGCGCTCGGCGGAAACGGGGGGACGGCGCGGCGGGCGGCCGAACAGGCGTGGGCGGGCGACCGGAGGCGAGCACGGGCGCGGGCGCGTGGAGGGGGCGGGGGCCGGGCGGCGGAACTCGGGGCGGGTGGGCGTCGGCCTTCGCAACCCGGCTTCGAGGGCTCCGGGCGGAGGCGCGCCAGCGCGTGTTCGCGGAGCTGCCGCGATTCGCTCCGGTGGCGTCGCGGGCGCGCTGGGCGCTCAATCTCCGCAACCGGAGCGCTTTTCTGGCGCGGGCGGCCGAGCGGCTGCTCGGCGTCAGCGCCGACCGGGCGCTGCCCAGCTGGCGCCGGCCGTTCCGAGAGGCGGAACTGGGCAGGGCGGACGGGCGCGGGCCGGTTCGGGGGGCGACGAAGGCGGATTCCGTTGGGAGTCCGTCGCAAGGCGAGACGGACTCTCGGGCCCCGCGGGCGGAGGCCGAGGGCCTCGTGCCGGAAGCGCAGGAGGTCGTCCTCTTCGTGGACACCTTTCACCGCTACTTCGAGCCGGAGGTGGCGCGCGCGGCGGCCGACGTGCTGCGACGCTGCGGCGTCGGCCTCCTGGCGCCTCCGGGCCGCGGCCGACCCCTCTGTTGCGGCCGTACATGGATCAGCGCCGGCCTCCTCGACCAGGCCCGCGCCGCGCTGACCCGCACGGTGGAGGCCCTGGCGCCGCTCGCCGCATGCGGTCTGCCGGTGGTCGGGCTCGAGCCGTCGTGCCTGCTGACGTTGCGAGAGGACGCGCCTTTGCTGATTCCAGGAAGGGACGCCCGCGAGGTGGCGCGCCGGGCCGTCCTCCTGGACGAATACCTCGCGGCGCCGGACGGGCCGACCGCGGGCCGGTTCGGGGATCCCGCCGGGACGAGCGTCCCTGCGGCGGCCGACCCCGGTACCGGCGTGGCGCACGTGCACGGCCACTGCCACCAAAAGGCCGCCGGCACCCAGGGGGCGGCGGTGCGGGTCCTGGATGGGCTGGCGGGCCTGCGGGCCGTCCCCGTGGAGTCCACCTGTTGCGGAATGGCGGGATCGTTCGGTTACGAGAGCGAGCACGCCTCCGTCTCGCGCGCCATGGCCGAACTGGATCTGGCGCCCGCCGTGCGCGCCGCGGGAGACGACGACTTCATCGTGGCAAACGGCTTCAGTTGCCGATCGCAGATTCGCGACGGGACCGGCAGGAGTCCGCTGCACCTGGCAAGCCTGCTCGCCCAACGCATGGATCGAGAGGCGCCCGCTCGACGGGGACCCCGGCCGGCGGGCGGAACCTTGTAGCCACGCCGGTGAGGCGTGCCAGCTCTACGGGGACCCTAGCCGGCGGGTGCGCTCCGGGCCGCCACGTCGCGCCCGCCCAGCGCGTCCGCCGCCGCCCAGCGGCGCGCCGCCTTGGTCCCGCCGTCCAACGCGTAGGCGTCGTAGCCGGCGATCTGCAGCGCATTGGCCAACATGGTGGACTGGACGCCCTGGTCGCAGAAGAGGATGTACGAGAGATCCTTGTCCAGTCCGGCGGCCAAGTCGGCGAACTCGGCGGGCAGGACGCGACGCGACGCGGGGAAGCGCCAGCCGTCGTCCTGGTGCGGGAGGCGGCAGTCGATCCACACCGCGCCCGGAGGCGCCGCGCCCAAGACGACGTACTCGCGGCTCATGTCGCCCGGGCGCAGCGCGCGGAGGTCCATGACGGTTCGGCTCGCGACGGCCTCGGCGACCGGCTCGGGGGACACCTTGCTCTCCTCGCGATCGACCGCGGCCGGCTTGGCGGCCGTGACCGGCTTGCCTTCGAGAATCGCACAGTACTCCTTGATCCGCGCCGAGAGCGCCGCCGTGCCGATCCGCGTCGCCAGCGCGATGATCTCCTGCTTGTCGAACCCGATGAGCGGCCGCAACACGGGCAACGGCGCCGCCTCGTCGATCGCCCTCAGGTTGGCGAGCGTCTGCGACGAAACTTGGCCCAGCGACTCGCCCGTCACGATCGCCACCGCTCCAGTTTCCTCGGCGACCTGCGCGGCGGCGCGGTACATCATGCGCTTGAGCACGACCTGCCAGTAGCGAGGCGTCGCCCCGCCCTGCAACGCTTCGATCGCCTCGCCGAACGGCAGCACGTGCATCTTCGGACGGCAACCGTAGCTCCACCGGTCGGCCAACACCTTGGCCACGCGGATCACCGATCGCTCGAACGCGGGTCCCGCCAAGTTGCAGAAGACATAGTCCAGCGCGACGCCGCGCTTGAGCATCAGCCAAGCGGCGGCCGCCGAGTCGAAGCCGCCGGACAGCAGGCAGACGGCCGAGCCCTGCACGCCCAGGGGAAGACCGCCGGGACCGTCGGTGCGGCTCGCGAAGAAGAGCGCCTCGCCCTCGCGGACTTCCACCGACACGACCACGTCGGGGTTGGTCAAGTCCACCTTACCGTAGGGGTTCAGCGCCGCGCCCAACTGCTCGCGCACGTCCTGCGAGGAGAAGGAGTGCCGTCCCGCGCGGCGGGCGGCGACCGCGTACCGTTGCCCGGCGACCAAGTCCCGGTAGGTTGCGTGCCCCGTCCGCACGATGGCCTCCAGAGCGGCCGGCGCGACCGCGTCCACCCGGGAGAACGACCCGACTCCGAAGACGCGGGCGGCCGCCTCCATGGCGGCCGGCGGAGCCTTCACGCGAATTCGGCTCCAGTGGTCCTCGACGCGCGCTCGGCTTCCGCCCGACGCCAGGGCCTCGGACAAGTTGCCGGCCAAGCGGCGTTGGAAGCGCCGCCGCGTACGGTTGGACTTGCGCGTGATCTCAGGCGCGAGCCGGACCAAGTGCAGTGCGGGCTCGGCCCCCGGGCCGGCGGTCAGTTCCACGACAGGCCGCGCAGCTGCTCCACGTCCAAGTTGCCGCCGCTCAGCACGCAGACCGTCTTGGTCCCCCGCGGCGCGTCCACCAAGCCCTGGAGCAAGGCGCCGACCGTGGCCGCGGCCGCACCCTCGGCCACCACCTTGGCGCGCGTCATCAGCCAGAGCACCGCCTCGAAGATCTGCTCGTCCGGCAAGGTTGCGATCCGGTCCACGAAGCGCGCCACGACCGAGCGCGTGTACTCGCCCACCCGGCGCACCCGCAGGCCGTCGATCACGCAGTCCACCCGGTCCAGCGTGACGAGCCGCCCGGCCTCCACGCTCCGCTTCATCGCCGGCGCTCCCGAGGACTCCACGCCGACGACCCGAACATCCGGCTTCACGGCTTTGGCGGCCATCGCCACGCCCGACAGCAGTCCTCCGCCTCCGATCGGCACGACCAGCAACTCCGCCTCGGGAAAGTCCTCCATGATCTCAAGGCCGAGCGTCCCCTGCCCCGCCACGAGGTCCGGGTCGTCGAACGGGTGGACGTACACGAGCCCCTCGGCGTCGGCCAGCCCGAGGGCTCTCTCGTTGGCCTCGTCCCAGATGCTGCCGTGGAGCACGACCTTCGCGCCGTAGCCTTCCGTGGCCGCGATCTTCGAGGGCGTCGCGTTCTCGGCCATGACGACCACCGCCCGGACTCCGTAGTGGCGCGCCGCCAGAGCCACGCCTTGCGCATGGTTGCCCGCCGAAGAGCAGACGATGCCCCTCGCCCGGGCCTCCGGAGAGAGCCGCGCGATCTTGTTCATCGGGCCTCGCACCTTGTAGGAGCCGCCCCGCTGGAACATTTCGGCCTTGAGGCGCACGTCCAGGCCCGAGGCCTCGCTCAGGGAGCGGCAGCGCAGCAACGGCGTCCGGTAGACGTGCGGGCCGACGTTCCGGTACGCAGCCTCGAAGTCGGCCCGCTCCAGCAAAGGCGCCGGCGGGGGCGCCTGCGCAACGGTCAAGAACTGATTCCCGGCAGCCGGAGCGGGCCGCCGATCCATCCCCGCACGGGGTGGGGCCGGTAAGGGGCCTCCAGCTCGGCTCGGTCCGCCTCCGAGAGTTCGAGCGACACGGCCCCCGCGGCCTCCTCCAACTGCTCCAGCCGCGTGAATCCGACGATGGGCGAGACGACGGCGGGCCTGCCCAGCAACCAAGCCAGGGCGACCTGCGCTGACGGGAGGCCGAGTCGCGCGGCCACTCGCACGGTTGCCTCCACCACGTCCCAGTCGGTCTCCTGGTCGTACAGCTCCTCGTACAGCGGCGCGTCCGACTCGTCGCGGGCCGTCGCGTCGCGGCTGCCCCGGGTCCGGTTGCCGCCGAGCAGCCCCCGCGCCAGAGGCGACCACGGAATCACCCCGATCCCCTGGTCCGCGCAGAGCGGAAGCATTTCCCGCTCCTCCTCCCGGTAGACCAAGTTGTAGTGATTCTGCATCGAAACGAACTTGGCCCAGCCGTTGCGTTCCGACACCGACAGCGCCTTCATGAGCTCCCAAGCGAACATGGAACTCGCGCCGAGGTAGAGGACCTTGCCGTCGCGCACCAGCTGGTCCAGCGCCGACAGCGTTTCTTCCACCGGCGTGTTGGGATCCGCGCGATGGACTTGGTACAGGTCGATCTTCTCAAGGCCCAGTCTCCGCAGGCTGGCTTCGCAGGACTGGATCACGTGCTTGCGGGACAGCCCGGCGCGGTTCGGCCCGTCGCCCATCTTCAGCCGGACCTTCGTGGCCACGACCGCTTCTTCGCGAACCGCGAACTCCCGCACGCCCTTGCCGGTGATCTCCTCGCTCGCGCCCGTCGAGTACACGTCCGCCGTGTCGAAGAAATTGACGCCGAGTTCCACGGCGCGGCGGAAGAACGGCATCGCCTCCTCCTCTTCGAGCACCCACGGCCGCCAGCGCTTGCTGCCGAAGCTCATGCACCCCAAGGCCATGCGGGACACGACCAGGCCGCTTCGTCCCAAGCGAGCGTACTTCATCCGCCGCTCAGTCCGAGGCGGGCGGCGTCGCGCCCGAGGTGCGCCGGATGAAGGCGTCCAGCGTCTCCTTCCACTGCGGCAGGAGCGACTGATCCACGTACATCATGTGCCCGGCGGCGAAGTCGGCGCGCTGGATGTTGTCGCGCAGGTCCGGCGGCAGGCCCATGCGATCCATCGTCCAAACGGCGGCGAAGTAGGGCGTCGCCAAGTCGTAGATGCCGTTGACGAGGAGGACTTCGAGGTGCGGGTTCCGCTTGATGGCCTCCGCCAAGTCGGGCGCCACGTTGGGGGTTCCGCCGCCCCGTACGAAGGCGCCTCCGCCCTGCCGGCCCCAGTTCCAGTCGCGCACGCCTCCGCTGGGCACGTACTCGCGGTCGCCGTCGTAGCCCAGTTCGTCGCGGACGTAGCTGTTGAAGGCGGAGGTGTAGGCCGAGCTGATCGCGGTCGACTGAGGGTCGTGCGAGGGACGGGTCTGCAGCACGTCGCCGGCCGGTCCGGTGAAGCGCGCGTCGAGCCGCCCGACGATCTTGCCCTGGTCGCGCAGGAGTTCGGCTTCGAAGGCGGGCGCGGTGACGCGCAGGCCGGACTTCTCGATGAAGTCGCGGCCGAGGCCGGTGTACTCGTGCATCCGTTCGGCCACGCGTTCGCGGGTCGCGGAATCCAGGGCGCCGCCCGCGAGCAGGGCCGTCGCGTAGTCGGTGAGCGCCCAGGTCTCGACTTCGGCCATGAACGCCGCCAAGTCCTCTCGCCGCCCGCCGGGAAGCGCGCCCAGGTAGTTGGCGGCGACCGCATAGGCAGGCAGGTTCACGATGTAGGGCAGGTCGTCGCCGGGTGCGAACTGGATGGTGTTGAACTGGAGGACGGCGGAGACCAGGACGATGCCGTTTACGTCGACGTTGGCGCGTTGAAGGTGGCGGGCCAGGACGGCCGAGCGCGTGGTGCCGTAGCTCTCGCCCAGCAGGTAGCGGGGCGAGTTCCAGCGGTCGTGCTCCGAGAGGAAGCGCCTGGTGAACTGCGCGAGCGAGCGGGCGTCCTCGTCGATGCCCCAGTAGTCGGAACCCGGCGTGTCGCCCAGCGTGCGGCTGAAGCCCGTCCCGATGGGATCCACCATGACGATGTCGGCGATGTCGAGGATCGTGTAGGCGTTGTCTTCCAGCGGATAGGGCGGCGCACCCTGCGGGCCGACCTCTGGGGTGACGACGCGGCGCGGCCCCATGATGCCCATGTGCAACCAGAAGGACGCCGAGCCGGGGCCGCCGTTGTAGGCGAAGACGAGAGGCCGGTCGCGGGCCGGGACGCCGTTGGTGCGAAAGTAGGCGGTGTAGTAGAGCTCGGCGGCAGAGGCGCCTTCGTCGTTCTCGAGCACGATTCCGCCGATCACCGCGTCGTACTCGACGGTCGCGCCGCCGACATCGATCGCGTGGCGGCTCTCCCATCGTTGCAGATCGGCCGCGGTCGAGCCGGCCTCTTGCGCTTGAGCGGGCAACGCCGCCATCGGTGGTCCGGCCGACCGGGCCGCCGCCAGTGGAAGCGCCGCAACCGGCAGTCCGGCCAGCAACAGGGCCGCTCCGGCGTTGCAGTCCACGATCAGCCTCCTCGTCTTCGCCAGCATGGGCTCTTCCCTCCAGAAGCGAGATGCCTCTCGGTTTCTCGGGCGCTCAAGTCCGCGCACCGTCAACGACGTCTCCATCCACGACCGGAACGCATCAAGCACGCCCCCCGGCGTCCCCGCCTTCAAGATCGTATTCCTTGCCGGGCGCGAGGTCAACCGCGCACCAGCAGCGCACCTCCGTGCGCCGTATTCCCCGACAGGCGCGAGGTCGACCGCCATGCGCATCAGCAACGTGCCTCCGCACGCCGTATTCTCCGTTGGGCGCGAGGTCGACCAAGACCGTCGTCGACGGGGCGTCGCGAAGGCGCTCGCCAGACGACGTCTCCGGGCCGCGCCACGGGCTCGGCATCCGCGCCGTCCCGCGCACGGCCCGCCCGCAGTATCTTCAGCCTTCGCCGTCTCACGTCCTCCAGCCACGGAGCCACCGCAATGAGAGCACGCCGCCCTCTTCCCCTCCCTTCCCTCTTGGCCGTCGTCGCCGTGCTGGCCTCGGCCCCCTCCTGCACGCAGTCGGACGCCGGCTCCGACGAGAACGGAGCAACCGAATCGGAGGAGCAGCTCGTGGCTCGCGCGCGCGCCATTCACGAGCGCGTGATTACGCTGGACACGCACGACGACATCAACACCGAGAACTTCACCGCCGAGCAGAACTACACGATGGACCTGCCGACGCAGGTCACGTTGCCCAAGATGGAGGCGGGCGGGCTCGACGTGGCTTGGTTCATCGTCTACACGGGCCAAGGCGACCTGACCGACGAGGGCTACGCGACGGCCTACGAGAACGCGGTCGACAAGTTCGACGCCATCCATCGGCTGGCCGGGGAGATCGCGCCGGACCGGATCGAACTCGCGTTCTCCTCCGCCGACGTGCGCCGCATCGCCGCAACCGGCAAGAGAGTCGCCATGATCGGCGTGGAGAACGCCTACCCTGCTGGACTCGACCTCGCCCGTTTCGAGGAGTTCCACGCGCGCGGCGCCCGGTACGCGTCCCTGGCGCACAACGGGCACAGCCAGTTCGCGGATTCGCATACCGGCGAAGCGGAGGACGACTGGCTCCACGGCGGCCTGAGCGATCTGGGACGCCAGGCGGTGGCGGAATTGAACCGGCTGGGGATCGTCATCGACATCTCGCACCCTTCGAAGGCGGCGATGATGGAGATGGTCGAGCTCAGCCGCGCACCCGTCGTCGCTTCGCACTCATCGGCCCGCGCGCTCACCGATCACAGTCGCAACTTGGACGACGAGCAGCTGCATGCCGTGGCCGAGAACGGAGGCGTGGTGCAGACCGTGGCGCTGGGCGCGTACGTTCGCGGCGACGGCGAGCCGGCGAGCGTGGCCGACTTGGCCGACCACATCGACTACATGGTCAACCTGATCGGACTGGAGCACGTCGGGATCAGCTCGGACTTCGACGGAGGAGGAGGCGTGGAGGGATGGCAGGACGCCTCGGAGACCTTCAACGTGACGCTGGAACTCGTGCGACGAGGCTATTCCGAGGAAGAGATCGCCCAGATCTGGAGCGGGAACTTGCTGCGCGTGCTGGACCGCGTGCAGGAAGTGGCCGAGGAGATTCGGGCCGAAGGATAGTCGGGCGCGACGGCGAACCCGGCCGGCCGCGTCGGCGGCGCTTATTCCGGCAGGCGCAACGAGATGTGCAGGTGGTCGGCGGTCCCCATGTGGCGCAACGCGTGGAAGCCCATCGCCCAGAACGCCAGCTCCACCGTCTTGTTCCACCGCTCGGAGCGGCCCTTGGTGCGCAGGTCGATGGCGTGCACGAAGCCGCTCGCCTGGCGGAAGTGGAGCGAGGCCTCGCGCGGGGAGAGCCCCATGCGCCGGTAGTCGTCCCGCGTTCGCGCCGCGTCGGTGATCACCGCGGCCCTGTCGACGAGCACGAGGGTGCTCGCCGCCAGGCGGAGCATGGGATGCAGCGACGAATACTCCGCCCTCACCTCCTCGGACTTCACGTTGGCGCCTGCCACGTACAGGAGCGCGTAGGCGACGTAGGCGGAGGCCAACACCACGGCCGACCGCCGCAACAGCTTGCGCACTCCCTTGCCGGCGCCCATGCGCCGACCCGCAAACCACGCGTACGCCACCAGAAGCAGCATGGTGACGGCGGCCGAAAGCGCCAGCGCGGACCAAGCGTCCAGGCTCAAGGCTTGGTAGGCCCAGACGCCGCCTCGGATCAGACAGTAGAAAGGGAGCGCGACCAACAAGACCAGCAGCAGCGCGCCCCGAAAAGCGAGCGACAACAGCGCAAAGGGAAGACAGCCTCGCTTGCGCCCGCTCCCCGGCCCGGAGGCGTACTTCGTCGCCTCCCCGCGACCGTCCTCGGCCCGGCGATATTCGACTCGGGAGGCGCTGCCGGAGTCGCCGCTCGGCGAAGAGTCGCTCACGGGAGGCGAGCCGCGCCTAGTTCCAGCCGTATCCCAGCCGGACGTAGTAGAAGCCGCCGTTGGTGCCGAACGGCGCATTCGGCCCGTACCGGTTGCCGCGCAGAGCGGGATCGGGGTTCGGCTCGGGATGCAGGTTGAGCGCGTTCTGCCCGCCCGCCGTGAGCAAGAGCGACTCCCCGATGGAGTAGGTGGCTTCGATGTCGAACAGGTGGGCACCGCGGTAGCTGCGGTCGTCCCGGGCGTCGAACCAGCCCGCGTAGTAGCTGAGCCGCGCCAGCAGGTCGACCGGTCCCAGCCTGCGGTCCGCGGTGTAGACCCAGCGAGTGCGCGGCAGGCCCTCCTGCAGCTGGCGGATCCGGGTCTCGTCCAGCACGGCGGGATTGTAGGCCGTCACCTTGGTGCGGGTGTGATTGAAGGCCAAGCTGACTTCGACGCCGCCCAGCCATCCCGGCTCGAACGCGGCCACCACGTCCACCCCTTGAGTCCTGGTCTCGAAGTCGTTCGTGAAGAACCTGAAGTTCTGCAAGTTGGCGGCGCTGGTGATACCGGCCGCCTCCAAGTCCTTTCTCTCCGCCGGGGTCAGAGCGAACACCTGCGTGAGCGCCAGCCGGTCGGACATGGCAACCCGAAAGTAGTCGGCCGTGACGCGCACGGCGTCGGACTGGAAGGTGGCGCCCAGGCCGGCGTTGAAGGCCCGCTCGGGCTGCAACGGCCGACCACCCCGCAGCGCCGCTACGCGCGACGTCGAAGGAATCGTGCCGTTGTTGACGAGATCGTTGATCTCGGCGTCGAACTCCGTGGAAACGTTGAAGGCGTTCTGCTGGCCGGGCGTGGGCGCACGGAATCCGGTGCTCATGCTCCCTCGCAGGGCGAAGCGCTCCGCGATCTGGTAGCGTGCCGCGAACTTGCCGTTCAGGGTCGTTCCGAAGCTCTGAAAGTCTTCGACACGGACGGCCGCGCCCACGGTCCATGGGCGTTCGCCGCCGCCCAGCTCCGCGTCGCCGTACAGGGCGTAGTTGGCCCGTCCCCACTCTCCGGCGGCGATGGGACTGAAGCCGGGGAAGCCGTTGGAGCCTGAACTGAAGCCTTGGGAGGCCAGCGGCCCGATGCGCCAGGAGTCCTCCTCTCCGAGGCCGATGCGAAACGTCTCGCGGCGCCATTCCGCGCCTGCAGCCAAGCTGAGCAGGCTGTTGGGGGCATAGCCGGCGTCGAAGTTGAAGTTGAGTTCTCGCTGGCGATAGAGCCCGGGGTCGAAATCGGTCGGCGTGTCCGGACCCAGGGACGCGTTCACCGTGTTGTAGATGAAGAAGTCCACTTCGTTGAGGCCGTAGCTCGCGCTGGCGTCCCAGGACAGTCCTCCGCCGGTCTCGCCCTTGATGCCCGCGACCACCGAAGCGTCCAGCACGTCGCCGCCGAACTGGGGCGTGAAGCCGCCCGGAAAGGGCTTCTGAAACGTGAAGCAGTTGGGGTCGGCGAGAACCTTTGCGATCTGCGCCGGGTCGGGCACCCCGTTGAGTACCCGAACGACGGGGCAGTTCGATCCACCTCCGGCCAAGTCGCCGATCAGCAGCGTCTTGCCCCCGTCCAGGCTGAAGACGCCGGAGCGCGTGTTCGGATTGCGGAAGTAGAAGCCGCCCGTCACCGTCTCGCTGGCGTATCCCGCATGGCCGTAGAGCCGGACGGCTTCGCCCAGCGCGCCCCCGAAGTTGCCCCACAACTTGAAGTCGTCTTCGATCTTGGGGCCGCCCCAGATCTGGGCGGGGTCGCGAACGTGCGTGTTGCCCGCGGCGACCAGAACAGCGGCGTCCCGGCGTTGCACGCTGCGGTTGGTCGCGTTGGTGGCGCCGTACTCGGCGCTGAGATTGGCGAAGCCGGTGCGGCCCAGCGGCAGACCGACGTTGGCCGCCACGGTGTAGGACTCCCCGTCGCCGTCGCCGAAACCGCCCGTGCGCGCCTCCACGCGCCCCCCCGAGCGGTCGTCCCGGAGCTCGAAGTTGACCACGCCCGCGATGGCGTCGGACCCGTACTGCGCCGACGCCCCGTCGCGCAACACTTCGACCTGCCGAAGCGCAATGGCCGGAACGGCCGAGACGTCCGCGCCCTGGGCGCCGTCCGAGACGCCGTTGCCGATCCACGTGATCACGGCGGCCCGGTGCCTGCGCTTGCCGTTGACCAGAACCAGGGTGTGATCGGGCGCCAAGCCGCGCAGGTTGGCCGGACGGACGATGGTGGCCGCGTCGCCTCGGGCCTCGGGATTGACGTTGTAGGACGGGATGACCGTTCGGAGCAGGTCGCTCAGGTCCGTTTCGCCCTGCTCTCTGAACCGGGCCGACGGGACTGCGTCGATCGGCACCATGGACTGCGTCGCCGTCCGGGGCCGGCTGCGACTGCCCACGGCGACGATGCCCTCCAGAGCCAGCGCGGCCTCGTCCAGCAGGACATCGATGCGGGTGGTTCGGCCGTTCCCGATCTCCACCGTCCGCGTCACCGAGCGATATCCGATGAGACCGATCTCGACATCGTGCCGCCCCGCGGGAATTCCGCCGATCCGAAACAGGCCGGCGGGGTCGGCCGTGCCGCCCAAGCGCACTGCTTCGATGACGACGTGGGCGCCGGACAGGACATCGTTCGACGAGGCGCTCCGCACCGTCCCTTCCAAGACGCCCTGGGCCGCAACGGCCCGAGGCGAAGGCAAGGCTGCGGCCGCCATGCCGAAGCACAGCATGGCGAGCCGCGTTGCCTTGCCCGTTCGCGCCCTTAGGCGCACAGCTCCGTTCGTCTCGTTGCTACCAACTCAGTGTGTGTTGCACGCGCGCGTAGAAGTAGGCGCCGTTGAAGCCCCACGGCGTGGACTCGCTGTAGCGGTTTCCGACGCTGGCCGGATTCGGGATCTCGTCGGGCAGCCTGTTGAGGACGTTCTGCCCGCCGATGGTGAAGCTCGTGTTCTCGTCCAGCGAGTACTCGGCCTCCAAGTCCATGGTGGCAGCGCCGGGATACGCCTGGGCGGCGAGTTCGCCGTCGAACCAGCCGCCGTACCAGTTGAGGCGTCCCAGGAGGCGCCAGTCCCCGGCAAACTGGTTCATCGCGACGTTCCAACGATTCCGCGGGAGCGCCTCTTCCAGCTGCCGTATCCGGGTCTCGCCCAGAGTCTCCGAACTGGGAGTGGTGACGTTCGTGTCGGTGAAGTTGTACAGGAAGGTGAGCGTCGTGTTCCCGTCCAGCGACTCGGGCGTGTAGGTGGCCACGATGTCGACGCCCTGGGTATTGGTGTCGAAGTCGTTGGTGAAGAACCGGAACTCCCGCAAGTTGCGGGCGCTGGTAATGCCCTCGGCAATCAGCTGGTCGACCTCGGCATCCGTCAGCTTGAACGTCTGGGTCTGAGACAGCCGGTCGCTGAGCGCGATTCGGAAGTAGTCGACGGTGAAGGACAGGTCGCCGATCTCGGCCACCGCGCCCGCCGCGATGTTGACGGACTTCTCGGGCTCCAGTTGCGTGCCGCCTCGGAGCGCGGCCACTGCGGAAGTCGAAGGAATCGTCCCCCGGTTGACCAAGTCACCCAGGTTCGTGTCGAACACCGTGGACACGTTGAAGGCGTTCTGCTGGCCGGTCGTCGGCGCCCGGAAGCCAGTGCTGGCGCTGCCCCTCAGGGCGAAGTTCTCGTTGAAGCCGTAGCGGGCGGCGACCTTGAAGTTGGTGGTGGAGCCGAAGTCCGAGAAGTCCTCGAAGCGAACGGCGCCGCCGACCGTCCACATGTCGGCCACCGGGTCTCGGAGTTCGATGTCGGCGTACACTGCAATGTTGGAACGCGTCCAATTGCCTGCCGCGATCGGGCTGAACCCGGGGAACCCGTTGGACGCGGCGCTGAAGCCCTGGTCGGCCAACGGACCGAACGTCCAGGAGGCGGTCTCGCCCTGGACGATCTCGAAGCCTTCCTGTCGCCGCTCGGCCCCGGCGGCGATGTTCACGCCGTCGGCGGCGACGTACGTCAGATCGAGATTCAGATTGAGATCTTCCTGAATGTAGTCGCCGGGGTTGAAGCTCGTGGGGGTGTTCGGACCCAGGGACGCGTTGACCGTGTTGTAGATGAAGAAGTCGGCGTGGTTCCTGCCCCACCCGACGCTGGCGTCCCACTCGAGGTCGCCAAGGACGCCCTTGAGGCCCCCGACCACCGACGCGTCGGTGGCGTTGCCGCCGAAGTTGGGCGTGAAGCCTCCTGGGAACATCTCCTGGAAGGAAAAGCAGTTCGGGTCGTCGAACACCTGCTGGAGGGCGACCGGGTCGGGCACGCCACGGGTGATGTTGACGACCGGGCAGTTGGCCGAGCCGTCCAGTTCGCCGTCGGCGGCGTCCAGCATGTCGCCGATGAGCAACGTCTTGCCGCCGTCGCCGCTGAAGACGGCGCCGCGGGTGTTGGGATTACGGAAGAAGAACCCGCCGGTCACCTTGCGGCTGGCGTAGTTCCCGTGGCCGTAGAGCTGCACGTTGTCGCCCAG
Organism: Longimicrobiales bacterium; assembly: GCA_958295645.1. GTDB lineage: Bacteria > Gemmatimonadota > Gemmatimonadetes > Longimicrobiales > Gaopeijiaceae. The sequence continues at coordinate 457,857 of OY282361.1, read as the reverse complement.
GAACGCGCCGTAGTTGGTCCACAGCTTCAGGTCGTCCTCCACGTGGGGGGAGCCCCAGATCTGGGCCGGATTGCGGACGCTGCTGTTGCCCGCGCCGATGAGGAGCAGCGCGTCGTTGCGCTGGACGCTGCGATCCGTGGGATTCACGTTGCCGTACTCGGCGCTCAGGTTGACGAACCCCGTCTCGCCGAGGGGCAACCCGATGTTGCCCGCGAAGGAGTGCGACTCGCCGTCGCCGTAGAAGGGATACGCGCCGGTCTTGGCCTCGAAGCGGAGCTTGCCGTCTCGGTCGTCCCGGAGCTGGAAGTTCATCACGCCGGCGATGGCGTCGGAGCCGTACTGGGCCGACGCGCCGTCGCGCAGGATCTCGACTTGGCGCAACGCGATGGCCGGGATGACCGCGATGTCGGTGCCCTGCGCACCGTCGGCCACGCCGTTGCCCAGCCAGGTGATGATGGCGCCGCGGTGGCGCCGCTTGCCGTTCACGAGCACCAACGTGTGGTCGGGCGCCAAGTTGCGGAGGTTGGCTGGACGCGAGATCGTGGCCGCGTCGCTGATCGGCTGCATGCTGACGTTGTACGACGGGGCGATGTTGCGCAGCAGGTTGCTCAGGTCCGTCTCGCCCTGGTTCACGAAGTCGGCGGAGGAGATCGCGTCCACCGGCACCGCCGACTGCGTGACGGCCCGAGGGCGCGCGCGCGTGCCCACCGCGACAAGTCCTTCCAGCGCGATGGCCGCGACTTCCAAGCTGACGCTGTAGTTGGCCGTCTGGCCGGCCGCCACCGTGACTTGGCTGGTGACGGTGCGGTATCCGATCAAGGACACCTGCACCTCGTGAATGCCTGCGGGGATTCCCGTGATCCGGTACGCGCCGCCCGGACCCGCCGTGCCTTCGAGGCCGAGAGCGGGCAGAGACACTTGGGCGCCGGCCAAGGCCGCTCCGGTCTCCGCGCGAATCGTGCCCTCGAGGGTTCCTTGGGCGAACGCCGCCGCCGGCGTCGCCGAGAGGATCAAGCCTGCAATCCAGGGCAACGCGATCTTTCTGGAGTTCTTTGTTGCGTTCATCAGTCGTTTCGGGTTGGGGGATGGTTTGCCAAGCACGGCGCCGCCGGGACACGACGATTCGTCGTCGCAGGCGGCGCGCATCGGTTCCGAATGAGAGTAGCCTAGCCCTTGATTATCGCAATCTCGGCTCCGAAAATCAAGGGCGGTTCGCCCGAGGCGCGAAAATGGGCGCTGCTGGATTCGAACCAGCGACCTCCTGCTTGTAAGGCAGGCGCTCTGAACCGGCTGAGCTAAGCGCCCGGCGCACCGTATCATAAACCGTGGTGGACGACGCCTGCAAACGCTCGAGAGCCGCGCCGGTTCGGCCGGCCGAACCCCGCCGCTGGCCGACCCGGCGCTCGGAGCTTATGCTTTCCGGCATGTCGTCGAGCCGCGCGGCCGGCCCTGCCGGGCGTCGGCGCTTCCCTTCAGGAGGATCATTCATGCAAGCAGTTTCCAGACTGCCCCTTGGCCGCGGGCTCCTCGGCCGCCACGCGCGGTTGGGCGCCCTGGCCGTCCTGGCCGTCCTGCCGGCCGTCCTTTCCGCCCAACCCCGCCCGACCCGGCCCGCCGGGTTGCGCCTGTACGCCATCGAAGGCGTCCGAATCGTCACCGTGTCCGGCTCGGTCGTGGAAGACGGCGCCGTCGTCGTCGAAGACGGGCTGATCGCGAGAGCGGGAGCCAACGTCGAGACGCCGCCCGGGGCCTGGGTCCTGGACGGCGCGGGCAAGACCGTCTATCCCGGTCTGGTCGACGCCTTCACCACGCTGGGACACGGCGGCGAGCCGTCGGCCCGGGCCGGCTTCGGCGGAGGGGGAGCGGGAGGGCCCCCGAACCAGGAGGAGCGCAACCATTCCTGGGGTCCGGACGACCGTCCCGGCACGTCGTCCTGGCTGACCGCCGCCGACGACATCGACGGCGGCGACGACCGCTTCGAGCAATGGCGCAACGCCGGCTTCACGACCGTGGTCAGCACCCTGCACGCCGGCTTGATCGCCGGCCAGGCCGCCGTCCTCAACCTCGGCTCCTTTGACCGCCCCCGCGAGATGGTGGTCGCCACGCCGGTCGCCATGCGGATCAACGTTCAGGACCGATCCCGCACCTACACCGGGTATCCGGGCAGTTCCATGGGCGTCTTGGCCTACCTCAAGCAGTTCTACTACGACGCCATGCATTACCGCGACGTGTGGGCCGAATACGAGGCGGACCCCTCGGGCAAGCGGCGACCCGAATGGGACATCTCGCTCGAGCCCGTGCGCATGCAGTTTGCGGAGGGGTGGCCCGTCCTGTTCCCCGCCGGCAGCCGCTCCGACGTCGGACGCGCCATCCGCACCACGCGGGAAATGGGCGTCGCGCCGATCGTCTACGGCGCGCAGGGGGCCTACGCCGCCGCCGATCTGCTGGCCGCCAACGGGATTCCGGCGCTGGTCGACCTCGACTGGCCGGAGCCGCCGCGGGACGGCGATCCCGACGCCGAGCCGGCCTTGGAGCAGCTTCGGCTGTACGACCGGGCGCCGACCACGCCGGGTGCTCTGGCGGCCGCGGGCGTCAAGTTCGCCTTCTACTCCGGCGGCCTGGACGGCCCGGGAGAGGTTCTGCCCGCCGTGCGCAGAGCGGTCGCGCAAGGCCTCTCGGAGGAAGAAGCGGTTCGGGCGCTCACGCTGTCGGCTGCCGAGATCTTCGGCGTGGACGACCGCCTGGGGTCGATCGAGGAGGGCAAGATCGCGAACCTGATCCTCGTGCGCGGGAGCCTCTTGGACGAGGGCGCGCGCCCCGAGGCGGTCTTCGTCGACGGCGAGCTCTTCGAGGTGGACGCCGCCGAGGAGGAGGACGGCGACGACGAGACGGAAGAGGCGGCCGGCGGGGGCCCCGAGGACGAGGAGCCTGGAGCCGAAGCGGAGGCCGAGACCGGAACGGAAGAGGATTCGCGCCCCGGGCCACGGCGGCGCGGACGCATGGGCCGGCGGCCTGCAGGTCCCGACCCGGCGACCCCGCCCGTTCCCATGAGCGCGGACAAGGGTCCGTACCGGGACGACCCGGCGACCTTGATCCGCAACGCCACGGTGCTGACGGCATCCCGCGGAACGCTGGCCAACACCGACGTTCTGCTGCGCGACGGCAAGATCGCCCGCGTCGGCGCCGGCCTGGACGCTCCTCGCGACGCCGTCGTGGTGGACGCCACGGGCAAGTACGTCACGCCGGGCATCATCGACGCGCATTCGCACATGGCGGCCACCAGCATCAACGAGGGCTCGGTCAACGTGTCGTCGATGGTGACGATCGAAGACGTGATTCGCCCGGAGGACCTGGGCATGTACCGGGCGCTGGCCGGCGGCGTCACGACGATCAACATCCTGCACGGCTCGGCCAACCCAGTCGGCGGCGGCAACGCCGTGATCAAGCTGCGTTGGGGAGCCGACGCGGACGACCTGCTGATCGGCGCGCACAAGGGCATCAAGTTCGCGCTCGGCGAGAACACCAAGCGCGACCGCAACCCGGACCGGTACCCGGCGACGCGAATGGGCGTGCAGGACGTGATCCGGCAGGCTTTCCTCGAAGCGCGCGAGTACATGGAGGAATGGGACGCTTACGAGGAGAGCGGCAGCAGGGGGGTCGCGCCCCGCAGGGACCTCAAGCTGGAGGCGCTCGCCGAGATACTGACGGGCGAGCGGTGGGTCCATTCCCATTCCTACCGGGCCGACGAGATCCTGCAGTTGTTGCGGCTGGCCGAGGAGTTCGGCTTCCGCGTGCGCACGTTGCAACATGTGCTCGAGGGCTACAAGGTCGCCGACGAGATCGCGGCGCACGGGGCTGGAGCGTCCACGTTCTCCGACTGGTGGGCGTACAAGGTCGAAGCGTACGACGCCATCCCCCACAACGCCGCCCTGATGACCGAACGGGGCGTGCTCGTGTCCATCAACTCCGACTCGGGCGAGGAGATCCGGCACCTCAACCAGGAAGCCGCCAAAGCCATGAAGTGGGGCGGCCTCGACGAGGAGCAGGCCTTGCGTCTGGTGACGCTCAACCCGGCGATTCAGTTCGGCATCGACGACCGAACCGGGTCGATCGACGAAGGCAAGGACGCCGACGTCACGATCTGGGAGGGACACCCGCTGAGCATGTTCGGCAAGGCCGTTCAGACCTACGTGGACGGCAAGCTGTACTTCGACATCGACATGGACAGAGAGCGCCAAGCGGCCGTTCGGACCGAGAAGAAGGCGCTCCTCGAGAAGCACACGGAGGCGAACTGACGATGCAAGCGATTCGTAAATGCGGCCCGGCCGCAGTTGCCTTGGTCCTGGCTCTTGGCATGGCCGCCCCCGCGGCCGGCCAGACCTATGCGATTCAGGGCGGCACGGTGCACACGCTGGCGGGCAGGGCGTTCGTGGGAACGGTGGTGATCAGCGAAGGGCGGATCGTGGCGGTGGGCGAGAACGTGGAACCGCCGGCGGGCGCGGAGGTCGTGGACGCGACCGGCAAGCACGTCTACCCCGGCATGTTCGACGCGGTCTCGGGCCTCGGTCTGACCGAGATCGGGGCGGTGGACGTGACCAACGATTCCCGCGAACAGGGCAACTTCAATCCGCACCTGCAGGCGGCGACCGCGATCCATCCGGCCAGCGAGCACATCCCCGTGGCGCGCGCCAACGGCATCACGCTGACGATGGCCGCACCCCAAGGGGGCGACGGTTCCATCGCCGGACAGGCGTCTCTCGTCGGACTGGACGGCTGGACGGTCGAAGAGATGTGGGTGGAGCCCGGGGCCGCGATGGTGATTCGCTACCCGAGCCTAGGAGGCGGAGGAGGATTCAGGGGACGTCGGTTCGGGCCGCCGCGGTCCTGGCGCCAGCAGCAGGAACGGTACGAAGAGGCCGTGGAGCGCCTCGACGAGTGGATGGACGCGGGCCGGCGCTACGACCAAGCCGCGAAGGCGGGCGTGGACATGCCCAGGGACCTGAAGAACGAAGCGATGGCGAAGGTGGTCGGCGGCGAGATGCCGGTGCTTTTGGGAGCGGACGGCGAGCGGAACATCCGCAACGCGGTCGAGTGGGCCGAGCGCCAGGAAATCAGGTTCGTGATCACGGGCGGGCGAGAGGCCTGGAAGATCGCGGAGTGGCTGGCCGAGCACGACGTGCAGATCATCCTGTCGCCGACGCAGACGATGCCCTCCGGCCTGGACGAGGCCTACGACGAGGCCTACGCGAATCCGGGCAAGCTGCACGCGGCGGGAGTCAAGATCGCCTTCGCCACCTTCAACTCCTCGGCGTCGCGCACGCTCCCGTACGAAGCGGCGCAGGCCGTTCCGTATGGACTTCCCCACGAGGCGGCCCTCGAGGCCGTGACCAAGAACGCGGCCGAGATGCTGGGCCTGGGCGACCGCATTGGCACGATCGAAGAAGGCAAGCTGGCGAACATCATGATCACCGACGGCGATCCGCTGGAGATTCAGACGCAGGTCACCGATCTGTTCATCCTCGGCCGGGGCGTGAGCCTCGACAACAAGCACAAGTCGCTCTACGAGAAGTACAGGGGCCGTCCCGGGCGGCGCATCGTGTCCTAGCGGGCCCGGCCCAAGTTCGGTCGAGTCGGCGCGGCCCCAACCGGCCGACTCGACCGAGCAGGCGTGTCTGCGCGGCGCCGATTCCGGCTCGGCTCGACCAGCCCGGCGAGTTCTACGCGGCTCCGGCCGCCCGGCTCGTCCGAGCGAGTCTACGCGGCCGCACTACGCGGCCTGCTCGTCGGCGCGCGGTCCGGCAACGCGCAGGCGAATCTTCACGACGTCTCCGTCGGTGTACTGCTGGTGGTGCACCGACGACGCCAAGTGACGCAACAGCCGGAGCGATATCTCGCGCTCCGCAGGGGCTTCGGCGGGACGGTCGCCCAGCAGCGCCAGGCGATCCTCGATGTTGGCGTCGCCGATGGAGGCCATGAACTCCAACTCGGCGTCGTCGCCGTCGGCGGCGGCCACCACGGTCAGCTTGCCCCAGACGGCTCCCTCGCGCTCCTTCTTGTGCTCCGCGAGGATCACGAGCGTCTCCTCGGCCACCAGGCACATGCGGTCGGCGGCCGTCTCGTCCCATCCCTGCTTGGAGGCGTACGCCGACAGGAACTCCCTGATCTCGGGGAGCGAATCCATGTCGAGGCCGACGGCGAGCCGCTTGCGACGGGGTCGCGTCAGCTCGAAGAACGCCGACAGGGCCAAGGCCGTGAAGCCGCCCGCGGTCATGCCGTTCCCGAGCAGCGAAGCCATGCGGTCGCTCCACAGCTCCGGGAAGATCGCGTTGGCCTGGAATCCCGCGCCGATCCAGAACGAGACTCCCACGACGACGCCCTGCCGCAGGTCGAGTCCGTCCGTGACCGCAATCCTCATGCCCACGATGAACAGTATCGCTATCAGCACCAGTCCGTAGGCGCCGATCACGGCGTCGGGAATGGCCAGCAACACGGAGGTCGCCTTGGGCGAGAACGCCAGGACGATGAAGATGACGCCGATGAAGACGCCCACGCGGCGCGCGGCGACGCCGGTCACCTCCGTCACCGACACGCTCGAAGAGTATGTGGTGTTCGGCACCGTGGCAGCCAAGCCGGACAGCAGGTTGCCCACGCCGTCCGCAGCCACCGCGCCCTGCACGGCCCGGTAGTCGGTCGCACGCCGATGCCGCCACGACACGTTCTGAATGGCCACGGCGTCGCCGATGGTCTCGATCGCCCCCACCAGGGTCACGAAGACGAACGCCGGCAACAGCACCCAGAACTCCGGCCCGAAGCTGAGATCCAAGCCCATCCACCGGGATCCGGGGACCCCGAGCCACGAGGCGGAGGCCACCGCACCCGTGTCGTAGGCGCCGGACACCAGCGCACCCGCGACCACGCCGATCACCGGCGCCCAGAGACGCCACGCGCCGCTGCCCCGCAATACGATCGCGACGATGACGGCGACGGTGATCCCAACGGCGGCCGCTGTGCCGAAGTTCCCGCCGCCAGCGGCGAGATCGTCGGCGCCGTTCGCCTGAACCTGCGACATCATGCCGAAGAGGATCGGCATGACGGTGACCGAGATCAGCATGATCACGGTACCCGCGACGGCCGGCGTGATGATCCGGCGCAACAGAGACAGGCGAGAGGCCAGCAGGAACTGGAACAGCGAGGACACCACGACCAACGTGGCCAGCAACGGCGGACCGCCTTCGGCCAGCGCGGTGATGCAGACCGCGATGAACGCGCCGGAGGTGCCCATGAGCAGGACGTATCCGGAGCCGAACCGTCCCACGCGAACGGCTTGGAGGATCGTAGTGAGCCCCGACACGAGCAGGGCGGCGAAGACCGCCCACGACAGGTAGGAATCGCTCTGTCCCGCCGCCCGGATCACAATCAGGGGCGTGAGCACGATGCCTGCTATCGTGACGACCGCGAACTGCGCCGCCATGCCGACCGAAAGCAGTTCGGGCGGCCTGTCGGGGGGTTCGTAGCGAACGGCGGACTGGACGTCCGAGGATGCTCGGGCCATTTCGGGAACTCCGCTTTCGGGGGTGCGTGGCGGATCGGACACGGGCTGCTGCTCGGAATGGAGGCGGCCAGTGTCCAGCGCTCCAGCTTATGTGCGTTGCGCGAGCGGCGTCAAGTCCGACCGCCAAGCCAGCCCGACGGCCCCAGGCCTAGAGCCGATCCGCCCCTGTCGCCGCCTCCAGCCTCTGCTCCACCTCGTCCCATTCGGCGGCGAGCCCCTCGATCCGGGCCGCGAGCGCCGCGCGTTCCGCGTTCAGGTCCCGCACCTCTTCCTGCGCGGCCTCGGCGAAGTAGGAGGGCTGGGCGAAGACGGCGTCGATCTCCGCCATCCTCTCCTCCGCGGCCTCCAGGCGAGCGAGAACGCGCCCTTGCCGATCCTCCGCATCCTGCCGCCCGGACGGGGCGGGCCTGCCCCTGCGACGCCCGCCGGTTTCGCGCCGCGACTCCGCGCGAGCCTCCCGCCGGGCGCGGGCTGGCCGACTTGCGGGGGCGTCGAGGCGGTCGTCGCCGCAGTAGTGCACGTAGTCGTCGTAGGACCCGTGGAAGTCGCGAACCCGCTCCGCCGATATCTCCACGATCCGGTTGGCCAGGCGGCTCACCAGCCAACGATCGTGGGAGACGAAGACCACCGTGCCGTCGTACGAGCGCAGTCCGTCCACCAGCGCTTCGATCGATTCGAGGTCCAGATGGTTCGTGGGCTCGTCCAAGAGCAGCACGTTGGGTCGCTGGATCGCCAGACTGCAGAACACGAGCCGGGCCGCTTCGCCCCCCGACAGGTCGCCGACTCGCTTGGCCGCGTCGTCGCCGGTGAAGAGCGCCTTGCCCATCTGGCCGCGCGCGTAGCCGGCGCCTCTTCCGCCGCAACGCTCTTCGATCCAGGCTTCGGCGGATTGATTCGGGGAGTCGAAGTGGCGCGCCTGATCCTGAGCGAAGTAGCCCGGCTGCGCCTGATATCCCCAGACGGCGGATCCGCTGTCCGCGGCCAAGTCCCCGGCGACGATCTTGAGCAGCGTGGACTTGCCGATTCCGTTGGGCCCCAAGATCGCAAGGCGGTCTCCGCGGTTCACGCGCAAGGACACGCCGGACAGGACTTGGTTGGCTCCGTAGGACTTCGAGAGGCCTTCCACCTTGAGCGCTTCGCGACCGCTGGGCCGCTCCTGCTCGAAGCGAAAGACCGGGTATCGCCTCGAGCTTCGCGGAAGTTCCTCCAGCCCTGCGGCCTTCTTCTCGATCAGGCGAAGCTTGCTCTGGGCTTGGCGCGCCTTGGTCGCCTTGGCCCGAAAGCGATCCACGAACTGCTGGTGGCGGGCGATCTCCCGGCGGCGGGCCGCGATCTCCTTCTCGCGGCGCTCCCGCTCGGCCCGCTTGGCCTTGGCGAAGCGCGTGTAGTTGCCCGGATACGCGAGGACGGTCTCGTAGTCGACGTCCAGCATGTGCGTCGCCACGTTGTCGAGGAAGCGGTGGTCGTGGCTCACGACCGCCACGGGACCGCGGAACCCTTGCAGGAACTTCTCCAGCCACCGAATCGACAGGACGTCCAGGTGGTTGGTGGGCTCGTCGAGCAGCAGCGCGTCGGGACTGCCGGCCAGGACCTGGGCCAGGCCCACGCGCAGCCTGTATCCGCCGGAGAGCGTGGACAGCGGACGGCCGTGACTCTCGGCCGGAATCCCCAGCCCTTCCAGAATGGAGGCCGCCGCGGCTTCGGCCGCGTAGCCGTCGTGCCGCTGCACCGCTTCCTCGAGCCGCGAGAACCGGTTCGCGTCGAAGTCTTCCTCTGGGCCAGCCAGCATCTCCTCCTTCTCCGCCATGGCCCGCCACAGCTCCTCGTTGCCCATGAGCGCGACGCTCAGCACGGAGTCCGCGTCCTTCAGGAAGCGACGCTGTCCCAGAACCCCGAGCCGCGTGCCGCCGGGCATGGAGACCGTCCCGGCCGAGGGCTCGGTGCGCCCCGAGAGGATGTCGAGCAACGTGCTCTTCCCGCTGCCGTTGGCGCCGACCACGCCGTAGCGCTCCCCGGCCGCAAGCTGGAAGGACACGTCCGCGAAGAGCGTGCGGTCGCCGAACGACTTCGCCAAATCCTTCGCGGAGATCACCGGGCGCCGCCCGGCTGCCGAGCGCTAGGCGATGATGGCCAGCGGAAGCAGAACCACATAGCCCAGCACCAGCAAGACCGGCGCCGCGGTGATGGAGCCCTGGTCCAGCAGGAAATAGCCCAGCGAAATCGTTGCGAGCGCCGCCACCAGCAACCAGACGTTGGTTCGCGAGAACTTGAGCGAAGAGGCGGTCGTAGAGGAAGCGGAGTTTTGTGTCGCCATGACGCAAAGGCTAAGCGAAGCCTGCGGGACGGGTCAACTCGAGGATTCCGTCGCCCAGCGCCGCACGCCCTCCAGATCCGGGGGCAACGGAGACTCGAAGGCCATCTCGGCGCCGGTCGCAGGGTGCGCGAAGGCCAGTCGGCAGGCGTGCAGGAACTGGCGGGGCGTTCGCCGGGCCAACTCGCGGGCCCAGCGTCCGGCCGGGCCTTGGAATCCCCTGTCGCGGCCCGCCCCGTACACGGCGTCGCCCACCACCGGGTGGCCGGCGGCGGCGGCGTGGACGCGAATCTGATGCGTGCGGCCGGTGGTCAACTTGGCTTCGCAGAGGCAGGTCGCGGGCCACTGCTCGACCACCCGGAACCGGGTCTGCGCGGGACGCCCCCCGGCCACGACGGCCATTTGCCTGCGCTCGCGGGGATGCCGGCCGATCGGGCGGTCCACCGCCAGGGGAGATTCCGGCAGGGCGCCCCAGAGCGCCGCCAGGTAGGTGCGGCCCACCGCGCGTTCCTGCAAGGCCCGCGACAGCGCCCGGTGCGCCCGGCCGGACTTGGCCGCCACCATCAGGCCCGAGGTGTCGCGGTCGAGCCGGTGCACGATGCCCGGCCGCAGCGCGCCGCCGATTCCCGAGAGCCGACCGTCCAGACGGTGCAGCAGCGCGTTCACCAGCGTGCCGCGCGGATGGCCGGGCGCGGGATGCACGACCAGGCCGGCGGGCTTGTCGACCACGACCACGTCCGCGTCCTCGAAGAGGATGTCGATGGGGATGTCCTCGGGCTCGGCCGCGGCGGGCGCCGGGGGCGGGACCGACACTTCGATCGCCTGCCCCTCCGCAACTAGGTCGGACTTCTTCGGCGCCCGGCCGTCCACCAGGACCCGTCCTTCCTCGATCAGCCCGGCCGCTCGGCTGCGCGACGTCTCCAGCTGCGACGCCAAGTGCATGTCCAGCCGGCCCGACGCGCCTTCGGAGGCCGTCCAGCGACGGCGGCTTCCCGGCCCGGGCTCTGCTCGCACGACTCCTTCAGGACACGGCTGCGACGCCGAGCACGACGTCCTCGCCCGAGATCACGAACTCGTGCCGCGACTTGAACTGGCGGCCCAGCGCCTCGCGCGCCTCCACCGACACGGCCAAGGTTTCGCGGGCGATGTGGCCGCCGTGCTCCTGCGCCGCTGCGACGACGGCCGGCCCGCCTCCGATGCCCAGACGAATGCGGTCCTTCACGGCGAGCCCCTCCTCCCTGCGGACGCGCTGAATGCGGTTCACCAAGTCGCGCGCCAACCCTTCGCGCACGAGCTCCTCCGTGAGCGCCGGGTCGAGCGCGGCCACGCAACGGCCGTCCGAGCGCACGACCCAATCGCCGCGCGCCTGGGACACGAGCTCGAGGTCCTCCGCTCCCAGCTCGACCCGTTCGCCGCCCACCTGGACGCTCAGGGCGCCGCCGCCGCGGAAGGCCGCCAGCTCCTCGTGGCCCAGCTCGCGAATGCGCTCCGCCGCCTCCGGCGTGAGCTTTCCGAAACGCCGTCCGAGCGCACGAAACCGGGGACGCGCGGAGAGGGTCGCCAAGCCGTCCGCGGAGCCCGCGAACTCGATCTCCTTCACGTTGATCTCGTCCTTGAGCAGCTGCAGGGCGTCGCCGGTCGGCGGCGGCCCCGGAACGACCGCGCGCATCCGCCGCAACGGCTGCCTCACGCGCAGGCCGAGTTCCTCCCGGGCAGCCCTGGCGAGCGTGCTCAGCGCGCGCACGTGCGCCATCTGCGCTTCGAGCGCTTCGTCCGCGAGCTCGGGGGCGGCGGCCGGGAAGCGTTCGGCGTGGCTCGAGCGTCCGGCGAGCGCGCGGTGCAACCAGTCCGACGCGAAGGGCGCGACCGGCGCAAGCAGCAGGGCCACCACACGAAGCGTCTCGTGGAGCGTCGCAAACGCCGCCGCCGCGTCCTCGGCACGGGTGGCGCCCCAGAAGCGCGGCCGCGCGCGCCGCACGTACCAGTTGGAGAGGTCGCCGTCCACGAAGCTGGCGAGCTGGCGGTAGGCGCGGGTGGGGTTGTAGCCGTCCAATTCCGCTCTCGCGCGAACCACGAGGCCCTGCAACCGGGACAGCAGCCAGCGGTCCAAGACCGGGCGGGCGGCGGGCGGCGGGGCGGAAGCGGACGGATCCCAGGCCTCGATTTCGCCGTACAAGGCGAAGAACCGGTACGTGTTGAACAGCGTGTCGAAGAAGCGGGCGGCGGACTCCTTGGCGGCCGTCGGGTCGTAGCGGGTCGGCAGCCAGGGATTGCTGACGGTGATCAGGTACCAGCGCAGGCCGTCGGCGCCCAGGTCCGCCACCGCCTCCCAAGGGTCCACGGTGTTCCCGCGGGACTTCGACATCTTGCGGCCCCGAGCGTCTAGGATCAGGTCGTTGACGATCACGTTGCGAAACGCGGGGCCGGCGCCGAGCAGAGTCGAAATGGCGTGGAGCGAATAGAACCAGCCGCGCGTCTGGTCCACCGCCTCGCAGATGAAGTCGGCGGGGAAGTGGCGTTCGAACTGCTCCCCGTTCTCGAACGGGTAGTGCCACTGCGCCCAGGGCATGGCCCCCGAGTCGAACCACACGTCGAGCACTTCGGGCGTGCGGCGCATGACCGAGCCGGTCTCCGGACAGGTCCAGACCAGATCGTCGATGAAGGGTCTGTGCGGGTCGAAGTCCGCCGGCAGACCGCCCATCTTGGCCGCCAGCTCCTCGAAGCTGCCGATCCACTCGACGCGCCCGGGGTCGTCCTCCGACACCCAGACCGGCAGCGGCGTCCCCCAATACCGGTCTCGCGACAGAGCCCAGTCCACGGCGCCCTTGAGCCATGCCTCGAAGCGGCCGCGGCCCACTTCCGGCGGATGCCAGGACACCTGCTGGTTGTTTTCCACCAGATCGCGGCGCAACTCGGAGGTCCGCGCGAACCAGCTGTGGCGCGCCATGTAGACGAGCGGGGACTCGCAACGCCAGCAGTGCGGGTAGGAGTGCACCTTGCGCCCGTACCGGAAGACGCGGCCTCGCTCGGCCAAGTCGTCCACCAGCACGTCGTCGGCGTCCTTGAAGAACATGCCGCCCACGAGCGGCAGCGCCGGGTCGAAGCGGCCGTCCGTCCGAAGCGGCTCCAGCACGGCCAAGCCCAGTTCCTTGCCCGCTTGGTAGTCGTCCGCGCCGTAGGCCGGCGCCAAGTGCACGATCCCGGCGCCCTCATCGGACGTCACGAACTCGCCGGGCACGATCTCCCAGGCCCGCCCCTTCGCGCAGGCTTCCGGCACCAAGTCGAAGAGACGCCGGTAGCGCTTCCCGAGGAGGTCTTCGGGGGCGACTCGTCCGCGCAGGGCGCCGCTCCCCAGCAGCGCTTCCGCCCGGTCGCGGGCCACGATCACCACCCTTCCCTCGTGTTCGGCCTCCACGTACTCCAGCTTCGGGTTGATCGCCAAGGCCACGTTCGCCACGAGCGTCCAGGGCGTCGTGGTCCAGACGAGCAGGCCCCGCCCCGAGCCGTCCAGCAGGTCCAGCACGGCGTAGAGCGAGGGGTCCTCGACGTCCCGGTAGCCCAGCGACAGCTCGTGGGAGGAGAGAACCGTCTCGTCGGCCGGGCACCACGGCACGACCTTGTGCCCCCGGTACAGCAGTCCCCGGTCCGCCATCTGCTTGAGCAGCCACCACACCGACTCGACGTAGCTGGGGTCCAGCGTGGCGTAGGGACGCGAGTAGTCCAGCCAGTACCCGATCCGCTCGGAGAACTTCTCCCACTCTCTCTTGTAGAGGAAGACGGACGACCGGCACTGCTCGTTGAACCAAGCGACCCCGCGTTCCTCGATCTCCTGCTTGCCGGCGATGCCGAGCCGCTTCTGGGCCTCGATCTCGACCGGCAGGCCGTGCGTGTCCCATCCCGCGATGCGGGTGACGCGCTTGCCCAGCATGGTCTGGTAGCGGCACACGAGATCCTTGATCGCGCGGCTGACGACGTGGTGCAGGCCGGGGCGGCCGTTGGCCGTCGGCGGTCCCTCGAAGAAGACGAAGTCGCCCGCCTCTCCCGCCGCCTCCTGGGATTGCCGGAACGTGTCCTGCTCGCGCCACATGGCCAGCACGCTCTCTTCCAAGGCGGGCAGAGACGCAGGGGGTTGCGGAAAGCGCATGGTCAGGGGACTTCGTCCGGCGTCGGGCCCTCCGCGCCGGGGGAATCGCCGGCGAGGGCTTCCTCCGCCCGAGCGAGCGCCGCCAGGACGTCCTCGACGATGCGGGCCACGTTGGGCGCGGCGGTCTGGGCGGCCGCGACGACGGATTCGGCGGTGGCGGGTTCCGGGACGGGAAGGCAGGTGTTGGTCACGACGGCCAGCGCCAGCGCGCGCAGGCCCATGTGGTGCGCCGCGGTCACCTCGGGCACGGTGGACATGCCCACTACGTCGGCCCCCATGGTGCGCAGCATGCGATGCTCGGCGCGCGTCTCGAGCTGCGGCCCCGCCATGGCCGCGTAGACGCCGCGCCACAGCCGAATCCCGGCCCCCGCCGCGGAGGCCATGGCCCGCTCTTGGAGTTGCGCGTCGTACGGCGCCGACATGTCGGGGAAGCGAGGTCCCAGGGCGTCCAGGTTGGGACCGGCAAGCGGGCTCGCCCCTTGAAGGTTGATGTGGTCGCTGACGAGCACCAGGTCGCCCGGCGCCCAGAGATCGTTGAGACAGCCGACCGCGGCCGTCGCGACGAGCACGCGAACGCCCAGGAGCTTCATGACCCGCACCGGGAAGACCACCTCGGCGCCGGAGTAGCCCTCGTACAGATGGCAGCGGCCCTGCATGGCGGCCACCGGCATCCCGCCGACCCTGCCCAGGATCAGCCGGCCCCGGTGGCCCGGCGCCGTGGAGCGCGGGAAATGCGGGATGTTCTCGTAGGGGATCTCGCATTCGGCCTCCCATTCGGCTATGGCGCCGCCCAAGCCCGAGCCCAGCACGACCGCGGCCCGAGGCGCCAGCGGACAGGCCGACCGCACCGCCTCCGCGGCCTCGCGCAGGCGGCCCATCTCGCGCTCGGCGAATCCGGACGCATCAAGCACGGAACGGCCGTCCCGCCCGCCTCCCGTCTCGCCTGCAAACCCGGGCGTCGTCATCCGGGGCGGCGCCCCAGCAGGGCCGTGCCCAGGCGCACCATGGTGCTGCCCTCCTCCACGGCCGCTACGTAGTCGTTGGACATGCCCATGGACAGCTCCAGCGGTCCCGTTCCCAGAGCCGCCGAAGCCGCCGCCGCGATCTCTCTGGCCCGGCCGAAGACGGCCCGAACCGCCCCTTCGTCGCTCGTGAACGGGGCCATCGTCATCAGTCCCTCGACGCGCAGGCCCGGCAACGCCGATACGGCCCCGATGCCGTCCAGGGCCGCCTCGGCGCCGAAGCCGCCCTTCGTGGCCTCGCCCGACAGGTTGGCCTGCACCAGGATCCGAACCTTTCGGCCGGCCGCTTCGGCGATGCGCGACAGCTTCCCGGCCAAGCGCAACGAGTCCACGCTGTGAATCAACCCGCCCAGCGCGAAGGCGCGTGTCGCCTTGCGGCTCTGCACGTGGCCGATCATGTGCCAGCGCACGCCGCGGTCCCGAAACAGCGACGCTTTCGTCTCGAGCTCCTCCACGCGGTTCTCGCCGATGTCGGCGACGCCCGCGCCCAGCGCCGCCTCGATCGCCGCGGGCGGATGACCCTTGGCGACCGCGACGACGCGCACCGAGCCGGACGGCCTGCCGCTCCGCCCGGTGGCCTCCGCGATCCGTTCCGCGACGCGCGACAAGCGATCCCGCACAATGGCCGCGTATTCGCTCGTGTCCGGCGCGCTTGCGCTCGTGCCCGGCGCGCTTGGCTGAGGAAATGACACGCTTGGCCCAAGGGGTTGAGGAGGCGCCATGCAAGACGCCCCGCCGACCGCGCTAGGCCGGCGGGGCGTGCCCGCGTTGCGAAGAGCCGCGGCCTAGTTGGCTGTGAACGTGATGGGGAACCAGATCCAAACCGCCACGCGCTTGTCCCGGTTCATCGCCGGCGAGAACCGGAACACGTGGGCGACGGAGATGGCGGCCTCGTCCAGCGAAGTATGACCGGAGGTGGTGCGGACGTACGCGTTCACCACCTGGCCGTTCTCGTCGATGTAGAAGTTGACCTCGACCGTGCCGCCGATGCCCGCGTCCTTGAGAATCGAGGGATACGCGCGGTCGAGCGCTCTCTTGGCCTCCGCCGAATTCAAAGGAGAGGGCCGGACGTCCATGGGCGTGTAGGTGTACGCCTTCGACACGTCGACTTCGACTTCGGAGGGCGGCGGCGGTAGGTTCTCGACCGGGTTCGCATCCATGGTGGTCAACTCGATCGTGATGTCCTCGTTGGCGACGCTCGCGTCCACGATGACCGGCGTGGCCGGCCGCGCCACGGCTGCCGGCGGCGGCGGAATGTCGATCTCGGGCGTGATGTCCACCGCTTCGATGGTCTGGGAGGTGACCGACACGTCTTCGGCCTGGAGATCGGGCCAGAGTGCGAAGACGCCGAAGTGCACGACCGCGGCGACGATCATGGACCCCCAGAACCAGGAGGGGAAGTCCTGCTTGAAGCGTTCGTTGGCCGTGCCGAGCAGCTCCTCGCCTTCGCTCGCGGTCCAGTCTTCCATGTTCGGCTCGTTCATCATCGTATCTCCCTTGTGATGTTGCGTTCAAGCTCCGTCGCAAAAACGACGCGAACCACTCCCGCCGCGACCAGCTCCTGCTGCACGGCGTCGACGAACCGGTACGGAACCGTCCGGTCCGACCGGATCGATATGACCAATTCGCGATTGCCGCGGTACAGCGGAGCGATGATCGCGCTGACTTGGTCCAGAGGGCGCAGGGCGTCGCTGATGTAGACGTCGCCGTTCGACTCCACCCAGATGTTCAAGATGTTCTTTTGCTTCTCGTCGATCTTCTCGGTGGCCTCGGCCTGCGCCCACTCGATGTTCCTGTTCTTGTCCGTCTGGAACACCGTGGACACCATGAAGAAGATCAGCAGCAGGAAGGCGATGTCGGCCATCGAGGACGACGGAATCTCGTGCGACGCCTTGGACTGGCGCTCCAGTCCTCCGGATTTCAGGGCCATTTCGCTCTAGCTCTCCAGCAACTGGATGGATATGCGTTCCGAGCCCGCCGACTGCAAGGCGTCGAGCACGTCGATCATGAACCGGTACGGGGCCTCGGGATGCGTCTTCACCGCGGCGATGAGCAACGGATTCGCGGTCACGTCCTGGCGCCAGATCCGCTCCACGTCGCTCGCGCGAACCGTCTGCTCCTGCTGGCTCTCCCCCCGCTTGATGATCACCCTGCCGTCCGGGTTGACGATGACGTGCAGGATGTTCTTCTGGCTGACCTCGACGGTCTCGTCGCTCTCCGGAAGGACGATGGCGAGTCCCTTGTCCTTGGGGAACGTCGTCGTCACCAGAAAGAAGATGAGTAGCAGGAACGCGATGTCCGCCATCGACGAAGACGGGATCTCGTCCGAGACCTTCGACTTCTTGTTGCCCATCACCGCCATGTGCTCGCCTCCGCTTGGTGTCGCCGGTTGGGTGCGCTGGTCCCCAAGGGCGTGGTCAGGTCCCCGCCTGCGCTTCCTGGACGATCTGCAATCTGCCGTCTCGTTCCAAGTCCCAGGCGATGTTGAGAATCTTCTGCGTGCTCTCGTCCATGTCCAGGATCAGCTTGTCGATCCGCGACACGAAGAAATTGTAGCCGATGTTGACGGGGATGGCGATGGCCAGCCCGGCGGCGGTCGTGAGCAGGGCCACCTTGATGCCCCCGGCGACCAAGCCCGGCTCCACCGTTCCGGCGGCGGCGATCGAATCGAAGGCGAAGATCATGCCCGCCACCGTTCCCAGGAATCCCATGAGAGGAGCCACGTTGGCGATGGTCGCCAGAATCACCAGGCCCCGCTCCAGGAAGCTGAGCTCGATGGCGCCCGCGGTCGCGACGACCTGCTCCAGCTCGCCCTTGCCCAGCGTGCGGCCGCGGATCCGCTTGAGCCCGGCCAGCAGGATGGCCGCCGCGGGACCCGGCGTGCCCGACGCGATCGCCGCGGCCCGCTCCAGGTCGCCGACCGAAGCCGCTTCCTCGACCTGCGCGATCACCGTCGTGGCGCCCCGGTGGGCGATCCACAGCGTCCAAGCCTTCGCGATGATGACCCCCACCGCGATCAGGGAGCACAGCACCAGCGGATACATCATCCCGCCGCCGTCGGCAAACAAGCTGGTAAGCTGGTAGTTCGTGTCCAAGCGTCAGCTCCAGGGAAGTAAGGAACCGCATCTCGGGACTCGGGAGGAGCCCGGCCATCCCGAGCTCTCCATTTCGGCCATCCGAGTCCTCCAGTTGAATGTAAGGAAGGACGCCCGCCAGCGTCAACAAGCCGGCCCCGCCGGAATCAGGAGGAGGCCGGGGCCGGGCCCTCTCGCCGCAGCGGCCTGGGAGGCGCGGGGAGGGTCCGGCTCCGCCGTCCGCCTGCCCGCGCCGTTATCGTTGATCTCAAGGGCGAGACGAAGACGGACGAGGAGCGCGAGTGGGCGGTTTTCTGCAACAGTTGCGGTTCCTGACGCCGGGATGGACCGATCTGATCGAGATCGCCATCGTCTTCTTTCTGTTCTATCGCATTCTGCTGTTCATGCGCGATACCCGGGCCATGCGGATGCTGCTCGGAATCGGGGTCGTCGCCGGCATGTACCTCTTGGCGGTGATTCTGGACTTCGCGGTGATCCGGACGTTGCTGGCGGCCTTGCTGCAGTACGGCGTCATCGCCGCGCTGGTGGTGTTCCAGCCGGAGATGCGGGCGGCGTTGACGCGGCTGGGCGAGACGCGGCTGGCCCGTTTGCTGGCGCCGGGTCCCAAGGCCGGCGTGGTGGACCAGCTCGTGGACGGCGCCCTGCGGCTCGCGCGAGCCGGATGCGGGGCCATCTTGGCGGTGCAGCGCGAAACGGGACTGCGGGACTACGCGCAGGAGGGCTCCCGGGTGGACGCTCTTCTGTCCACCGAGCTGCTGGAGACGATCTTCAACGCCAAGTCGCCTCTTCACGACGGGGCGGTGATCGTGACGGGCGACCGAATCACGGCCGCCGGGGTCATTCTGCCGCTCACGCAGAACCCCGTCGCCGACCGCACGTTGGGCACGCGCCACCGGGCCGCCATCGGCCTCAGCGAAGAGACGGACGCGGTGGTGATCGTGGTGAGCGAAGAGACGTCGCGCATCTCGGTCGCCCAGCACGGCAGGATCGAGACCTCCGTGGACGAACGGCGCCTGCGCCACGTCCTGGAAAGCGCGATGCCGGCAGGCGGCCAGGCTCTGGCGGCTTAGCCGGGAGAGGGCAACGGCTCGGCACCGCCCAGGCCGATCTTCGGCTTGGGCGCCGACTTGGCCTCCGCCCCGGGCAGGGCCAACTGGCGTTGCCCGGACTCCCATCCGCTGGACAAGGGCGGGAGCGTCTTTCCTTCCACCAGGAGGCCGAGCTCGCCAGCGTCGAGCGTTTCGCGATCCAGCAAGGCCTTGGCGATCGACTTGAGAAGATCTTGGTTGTCCGCCAACACGCTCTGGGCCTGGTCGTGCGCGTCGTCGAGAATGCGCTTGACCTCTTCGTCCACCTGCTGGGCGGTATGCTCCGAGACTTCCCGGCGCTGCACGAGCTCCCGGCCGATGAAGACCTCCTGCTCGGCGTTCCCCACCGCCATCAGCCCGATGCGGTCGGACATGCCGAAGCGCGTGACCATGCGGCGGGCCATCGTGGTGGCGCGTTCGATGTCGTTGCTCGCGCCGGTCGTGATCTTGCCGGGGCCGAAGACCATTTCCTCGGCTACGCGGCCTCCGAACAGCATGGCCAGCTGACCGGTCATCCAATCGCGCGTGTAGGCCCGCCGGTCTTCCTCGGGGAGCGACGCGGTGATGCCGAGCGCCCGGCCCCTCGGCACGATGGTGACCTTGTGGATGGGGTCCAGCCCCGGAACCTTGACCGCGATCACCGCGTGGCCGGCCTCGTGGTAGGCGGTGAGTTCGCGCTCGGATTCCGTCAGCACCATGCTCCGGCGTTCCGCGCCCAGCATCACCTTGTCCTTGGCCTGCTCGAAGTCCTCCATGGCCACCCGGTCCACGGCCCGGCGGGCCGCGAAGAGCGCCGCCTCGTTGCAGATGTTGGACAGGTCCGCTCCGCTCAGCCCCGGCGTGCCCCGGGCGACGATCGACAACTCCACGTCCCCCTCCAGCGGCAGCTTCTTGGCGTGGACGCGCAGGATGCCCTCGCGGCCCTTCACGTCGGGCAGGTCCACGACCACTTGGCGGTCGAACCGCCCGGGGCGCAGCAAGGCCGGGTCGAGCACGTCGGGGCGGTTCGTCGCCGCCAAGAGAATGACGCCCTCGTTGGAATCGAAGCCGTCCATCTCCACCAGGAGCGCGTTGAGCGTCTGTTCGCGCTCGTCGTGCCCGCCCCCGAGGCCGGCGCCGCGGTGCCGGCCGACCGCGTCGATCTCGTCCACGAAGATGATGCACGGGGCGTGCGTCTTCCCCTGCTCGAACAGGTCGCGAACCCGCGACGCCCCGACCCCCACGAACATCTCGACGAAGTCGGAGCCCGACATCTGAAAGAAGGGGCGGCCCGCCTCGCCCGCGACGGCCCGGGCCAGCAAGGTCTTCCCCGTCCCGGGGGGGCCGATCAGGAGCACGCCCTTCGGCAGCCTTCCTCCCAACCGAGAGAAGCGCGGCGGATCCTTCAGGAACTCGACGATCTCCTCTAGCTCCTGCTTGGCCTCGTCGGCGCCGGCCACGTCGGAGAACTGAATCTGCGAGGTGTCGGGACTGATCAGCTTGGCCCGCGAGCGTCCGAACTGAAACGCCTTGTTCCCTCCCGCCTGCATGGTGCGGAGAATCCAAATCCAGAAGGCGAGCAAGATGATCCAGGGAAGGACGAAGAAAAGCCGCTCTCCCCACCCGGTCGCCTCGGGCTGGGCGTTCATCTCGACGCCGCGCTCGCGCAGGCTCTCGACCAAGCCGACTGAAAGGCCGTTCGGCAGCTTCGCGGTGAACCGGCTGACGTCGGCGTTCGAGGGGAGCGAGATCGTGTTCCTGAGTTCGCCCTCGACGCGGTCCTCGCCGTGGAACGTGACTTCGAGGACGTTGTCGGCATCGAGTTGGCGGTAGAGCTCCGACAAGCTGATCTCGCCGCCCGCGCGTTCGGCGCCCCTGAAGAAGGTCATCGCCAACAAGACCGTCAGCCCGGTGAGAATCCATACGGCGGCGGTGCGCGGCGTCTTCGACAGCTGCTTCTGAGGCGGTTCCTTCTTGGGAGGCGTTTTCTGCTCGGACATCGTTACCCGTTGCGCGTCAAATCGATCCTATGCAGGAAAGATGCCGGAATTCCTCGGCATAGTCCAATCCGTAGCCCACCAAATACTCGTCCGGCGCGTCGAATCCAACCCAGCGGGGCTCCTCGGCGAGCCCCGGACGGCGCTTGTGGAGGAGCGCGCAGATGTCGAGGCGGGCGGGGCCGCGGGCGCGCAGGAGCGGGGTCAGCCGTTCGATGGTGAGCCCGCTGTCGACGATGTCTTCGACGAGCACGACGCTGCGGCCCGCCAGCGACTTCTCGGGCATGTAGAGGAGCTTGACCTCTCCGCTGCTCGATCGCTGGTCCCCGTAGCTTCCCGCCGCAATGAAGTCGAACTGGATGGGCCGGGGAATCTTGCGCACCAAGTCGGCCACGAAGATGAAGGACCCCTTCATCAGCGCGAGCACCAGCACGTCCGCTTCGGGGGGATAGGCAGCCGCGATCTCCCGGCCCAGCTCGCTCACGCGCTTCTGAATGGCCGCGGCGGAGTAGATCACCCGCAGCAACGGCTGGCCCGCCAGTTGGCTTCGGGCGACGGTGTCCGGGGACGGTTGGCTGGTCGGCGTCATGGGAAGGTCTTCGGGGGCGGGAGGGCCGCGCGGTCTTGTTCGGCGGCGGGTGGAGCGGGCGGCGGGACGGCCCCGCGGTCTTGTCGGGCGGCGGGCGGAGCGGGTAGCGGGACGGCCGCGCGGTCTTGTCGGGCGGCGGCGGGTGGAGGCGGCGTCACGAGGGGACTCCCGGCAGGGGTGCGACGGACGACCTGACGTGCACGAACCAGGGAGAAGGTGGAGCGGGCGGCGTCCGGGGCTGCTCCGAGCAGGGGGACGGGTGGTCCTCGGGGGCGCTTTCGGTTCTGGGCAAATCTGGGCGCGGCTCTCGGCGACGCCAGGCCGGCCGAGCGCCGTCCGTCACGCCCGGCACCCAGACGACGGGTCCGCCGGGGACGGCCAGGACCGGCAGTCCGGGGCGGTCGCACTGGGAGACGCGCGCTTCGAGGAGCAGCTTCTTCACCTTCTTCTTGCCGTAGGACACGACCACGCGGTCGCCCGGCGCCCAGGGCCGAACCACCAGGGGAAACGATACATCCTTCTTGCGAAAGCTCGCCACATGGGGGAAGTGGCGCAGGCGGACCGGGCCCCAAGCGACCTCCACGCGCATTGCCTCGCACGTATAGGCGCCTTCGCCGGGCTCGGGCGTGACAAGCACGCGGGCGGGCGCGGCGGGGCGGGCGGCGGAGGCGGTTGGGGGGTCGGCGGGCGCGTCGACGGCAGGCTGGGGCGGCCGGGACCCGGGCGCGGCCGCAAGGCCGGGCAGGTCGGCCGGGGATGGCGGCGGCGGGGCTGGGGCGGGGCGGAAGACGATGCGTCCGAGGTGGCGCTCGGCGACGGCGCCGCGGGGAAGTGCGAGCCGCCTTCCGCTCTGGGCATGGCGGACGAAGCGCACCAGCGCCCGCGTGGCGCGGCGGCCGAGTTGGGTTCCGGTCCGCGCGGCGGCTCGGCGGAGGACGAGCGCAAGCACGGGGTCCGAGAGGGCGGCGAGCGCTTCGCGGTCCAGGGTCAGGCCTGCGGCGGGCGGCGGCGACTCTTCGGGCCGCGGCGCCGTCAAGGTGGCGATCCGCTGGTCCAGGAGTTCGTCGAGAGCCCGGGCTTGCAGCAGGCTGGCCTCGGCATGCGATGCGAGGGCGGCCGCCGCGCCGGGCACCGCGTCCTCCAAGGCCGGGAGCACCAAGCGCCTCAAGCGGTTGCGGGTCCAGCGCAGATCGCGGTTCGACGGATCCTCGCGAAAGGGCACGTCCCTGTTCTGCGCGAAGAGGCGGATTTCGCTCCGCCAGAACGGCAGCAGGGGCCGCACGAGGCCGGGCGTCCGGGTCGGAAGCACGCCGGCAAGTCCCGTTGGACCGCTTCCCCGCGCGATGCGGAACAGAACCGTCTCCGCTTGGTCGTCGGCCGTGTGCCCGGTCGCCACGACCGCCGGGACGCCCGCGGCGAGCCGCGCCTCTTCGAAGAACCGGTAGCGAAGCTCGCGTCCCTCGGCCTCGCTCCGGACGGGCGCGGGCGCGCGGTCCAAATGCACCTTCACGTCCCAGTCGCGGCAGACGGCGGCAACCCAGGAGGCGTCTTCGCCGCTCTCCGGCCTCATGCGGTGGTCGAAGTGCGCGGCCTGGAGTTCGGCGCCGGGCGGAGCGCCCCCGCAGAAACGGAGCAGGTGGAGCAACGTCATGGAATCGAGGCCGCCGGAGACCCCGACGATCACCGCGGCGGCGCCCGCGAAGGCCTCGGAATCCCGCACGTGCTGCCGGAACCGGTCCTCGAACGATCCGGTCCGGGGCGTCCCGGTCACGCCGGCGGGCGCCCGCGGGGGGGCCTGAACAGCCGCCGCACGAGCCAATCGTAGGCGCTCCGGGGCAGTGCGCGAGCCAACATGGCGGCCGGCGCCAGCTGCCACGGGAAGGCCGCGGAAACGCGTCGCGCCGAGATCGCCCGCCAGATGTGCTCCGCGGCGGAGTCGACGTCCATGATGAACGGCCGAGGCCGACCGTCGTCCACCGTCATCTCGGTGCGCACGAAGCCAGGGTTGACGACGGTCACGGCGACGCCCGCGGGACGGAGTTCCATCCGAAGGCTCTCGAAGAAGGCGATCATGGCGGCCTTCGACGCGCAGTACGCGGCCCTTTGCGGCATCCCGTTGAGGCCGGCCAAGCTGGCGATCGCGACCAGATGGCCCGAACCTCGCCGCAGCATCTCGGGAAGAACGCATTCCACGGCGTGCACGGCGCCCATGAAGTTGACGGCCAGAATGCGGCTCACGTCCTCGGCGTCCAGATCCGTCGCGGACGCGACCGCCCCGACGCCCGCGTTGGCGACCAAGAGATCGATGGGTCCGAGCGCCAGGCGGCAGGCCGCCACCGCCTTGCTGACCTGTTCGGAGTCGGACACGTCGCACTCGTGCACGGAGGCGGCGCCGTGATAGTCGCCGACGTCGCCCGCAACCTCCCGCAACCGTTCGGCGCGGCGCGCCGCGAGTCCCACGGCGTAGCCTTCCTGGGCCAGCCGAACCGCAAGGGCCCGCCCGATCCCGGAGGAGGCTCCCGTCACAAAGGCCACGGGCTGGGCGGCCGGCGCCATCGGCGTCATCCGGCGGCGGCGTCCGCTGCGGCCACCTCGGCCATGAACCACGGCGTCCATTTCATCTTCGCAGTCTCCTCGGCTCCGTCCCCGTCCACTCGGCGCCCGGCACGCGACGCTCTCTCGCAACTGCGCGCGAGTCGCCACGAAGAAGAAGGTCGTGGCGGTGACCTTGGCGCTCTCTCGCAACTGCGCGAGTCGCCTCTCCCAAGTGAAGGTGCCGGATGCGAGGAAAGCAATCAATCCGGCGCCGCGAGAGCCGAGGAGGGCTATCTTTGCTCCTGGCAGCGGCCGTTGCCGGGTCGCATGCTTCGCGTCCCGCCTGGGACAATGGGGAACCCATCCACGCCGGGGAGCCCGTCCATGTCCGAGCTGCCACTCCGGCCACTCGGCTTCGGCGAGGTGCTGGACCTCTCCTTTCAACTGTACCGGCGCGACTTCGCCTGGTACACGCAGGTTGCCTTGTTGGGCCTCTTGCCCGCCGCGTTTCTGACCGTCGTCGCCCAGAACGCCATGGCCGAAGTCATGCTCGGCTTTCCAGCAACGAGCGTCGACGCGGGCGTTCTGGCCAACGCCACGGTGTTGGTCGTCGTGGTCGTTCTGGCGGACACGGTGGCGAAGATGGCGCTGGCCGTCGGCATGGCCGCGAGAACGAGGGGCGCGCCGCCACCTGCCGTCGCACAATGCTACGGGCGCGGGCTCGCACGTCTGCACCGAATCGCGGCGGCAGGCTCGGTCATGTTGTTGGGCGGCTCCGGGGCCTTTGTCCTCGCGTTCTCCGTCGCGGCGGCCGCAATGGCTGCCGCAATCGCCGTCGGCGGCGTCTTCGCCGGCTTGGCGACCATGTTGCTGTTCAGTCTCCCGGGACTGGCGCTTCTGGTCTGGATGGTCGCGGGCACGGCCGTGCTTCTGCCTGTGGTGGTCGTGGAGGACCGGGGCGGGTTGAGTTCCCTGCGGAGGTCCTTCCGCCTGGCCCGGGGCGACCGCTGGCGCATGGCGGCCCTCGTCGGCGTGGCCTTGGTGATGGTGTTGCTGCCGACTCTGGCCGTGGACGCCTTCGCCGGCACGTGGGAGTACCTGACCGGAGGATCCGCGTCCCTCGTCTCGGCCGGTGGCGGCCAGCAGTGGCTGTGGGCAGCGGTGGGGCTCTTGGTCTCGGCGGTGACCATGCCCCTCTGGGTGGCCTGCCACATGGTGCTGTATCACGACCGGCTTGTGCGCGCCGAGGGGTACGACATCGAAGCCGCGGCGGACGCTCTGGCGCGCTGACCCCGTGCTGCAAGACCCAGGGCCGACGGCCGCCGAGATCGCCCGCGTGATCAACGAAGTGCTGAGCGGGCCGGATTTTCGGAGGGAGTCGTCCGGGCTCGGCCGCCTCTTCGGCGACTGGATCGGAGGTTGGGCGATTTGGGATCGGGTCAGGGATCTCCTGCGGGGACTCGCGGAGGCCGTGCCAGCAGACCTGCGCACGCTGGCGGCGCTGGCCGTGGCGATCTTGGCGACTTGGGGGCTGTGGCGAGCCGCGGGACTCCGGAGGGCGCGTCCGGGCGCGGGGGGAACTGAAGACGGCGGAGACGCAGGAGCCGACGCGCCCCGCACCGCCGAGGACTGGGCCAGCGTCGCCGCTGCCCGGGCCGCCGCGGGACTCTACCGGCAGGCCGCCACGGCGCTGTACCTGGGACTGCTTCTCCGCCTGGACCGAAGCGGGACGCTGGGGTTCCACGCGTCCAAGACCCCCGGCGAGTACGCTCGGGAGGTCCCGGCCGGTCTGGCGGGCGCCCAGGCGCGCCGGTTCCTCCGGGCTTTCCAGGAGCTGTCGTTCGGCCGACGACGCCCTACGCCGGATGCGTACCGCGACCTGGAGGCGTTGGCCCGCGGCGCCGGGGGCGAGGCGTGACCGGCAACGCGAAGGCCGTGGCGGTGGCGACCGGGTTCGCCGCCGTGCTCGCGCTCGGGACGTACCTGCTTGGCCGCGACGGCTTCGCTGAAGACGGCGTCGTCGTTCGGAGCAGCTTGAGGACGAGCCCCGACGGAGTGGCCGGGCTGAGCCGGTCGCTGGCCCGGTTGGGGAGGCCCACCGCCCAGCGGATGACGCCGTTCGCAGACGCGGACCCCCTGCGCGGCACGCTGGTGGTCCTGGAGCCCACCAACCCGCCGAGTCCGCGCGAGGCCGGCGCTCTCCTGGACTGGGTGCGCGCTGGCGGCACGCTTCTCTACGCCCCCTCGTTCAGGAGATCCGCCTTCAGGCCGCGCGCCCGGCGGCCGGAGGTGGCGCCCTTGATCCTGGACTCCCTGGGCTTGGTGCTCCGCCACACCGCGCCCGAAACGCCGAGACCGGGCGGCGCGGTCGCCGAAGAGCCCGGGCCGGCCTGGACTCCGCACGCCCTCACGGCAGGCCTGCCTCCCGCTCTCCCGGGGTCTTACGCGATCGCGGGGGAGGCGGGGGAGGCGCTGGACGCGGACGACGCGCCGGGTGCGGACGACGCCGGGGAGGCGGGGGAGGCGCCAGATGCGGGCGACGCGCCGGGTGCGCGGGATGCGGACAACGCGGGGGATGCGGACGACGCACCGGAACCCCTGGGCCGCCCGGCGGCCGCGGCCGGTGCGTCGGCCGTGCCCATCGACACGCTGCTGGCGGCACCCGGCGACGGCGTTGCGGCCGGGTTGGCCACGCTGGGCGAAGGCCGCATCGTCATGTTCGCGAACGCGGCGCCCTTGTCCAACGAACAGAGCAAGGACGACCCGCTGGCGGTTCTGGCCGTGCGCGCCGCCTTGGCATACACGGCTCCGGGCGACACCGTCTTCTTCGACGAATTCCACCACGGCGTGTACGGCTTGGGCTCTCCTGCGAGCGCGGTGGCGGGGTTTCTCCTGGGCACGCCGGCCGGCCGCGCCCTGCTGCAACTGGCCTTGGCGGGCTTGGCCGCGCTCGCCTTCGCGGGCATGCGGCTGGGCGCCCCCCGCGACCCTCCCAGGGAAACGCGACACTCCCCGTTGCAGCACGTCTCGGCCCTGGCGAGGCTCTACGAGCGGTCCGGGGCGCGCGACACGGCGGCGCTGCTGCTCACGGCTCGGTTGGCCCGAGCGGCCGGCCTCCCGGCGCCCCGCAACCGCGACGAGGCCGGGGCGGCGCTGGAAGCGTTGGAGCGCAGGGGCAGGCACAAGAGCGCCGTCGAGCGCGTCAGGAAGGGCTGGCGGTCCAGTCCGCCCAACTTGGTGGCGATCGCCGGCGGAGTCGACCAATACGGACGAAGGAGAACTTCATGACCTCGTTCGAGGGAACGCGCAGGCTGTTGAGCGGGCTGGAGCAGATCGTGCTGGGGCAGGACGTCATGGTTCGGCAGATGGCGGTGACCTTGCTCGCCGGAGGGCACGCGCTGGTCGAGGGCGTGCCCGGCACCGCCAAGACGCTGGCCGTGCGCGCCTTGGCCGGCGGCCTGGGGCTCGCCTTCGGCCGGGTTCAGTTCACGCCGGACCTCATGCCCAGCGACCTCGTGGGCGTCAACATTCTGGACGAGTCGGGGCGCCGCTTCGAGTACCGCGCCGGACCCGTGTTCACCGACCTGCTCCTGGCCGACGAGATCAACCGGGCGCCGCCCAAGACCCAAGCCGCGCTCCTGGAGGCCATGGAAGAGCGCCAAGTCACCGTCGACGGGGAGACCCGGCCCCTGCCCGCGGCCTTCACGGTGTTCGCGACGCAGAATCCGGTGGAGTACGAAGGCACGTACCCACTGCCGGAAGCCCAAGTGGACCGCTTCACGATGAAGATCGTGGCCGGCTACCCGCCGGAAGAGGCGGAGCGGCAGATCCTGGACCGCTACGACGCGGGCTTCCGGGCGGACGACGAGCGGACGTACGCCCTCGGCGAGCACGTCTCGCGCGAGGAACTCCTTGAAGCGCGCAGCGCGGTGGACCGCCTCCACATGGACGAGCGCGTCCGGCGCTACGTGACCCGCATCATTAGGGCCACGAGAGATGAACCGGCCTTCACGTTGGGCGCGAGCCCGCGCGCGGGCGTGGCCCTCTACCAGGCCGCCAAGGCGCACGCGTTCCTGGAAGGACGCGACTTCGTCGTCCCCGAGGACGTGAAGGCGCTGTCCTTTCCGGTGCTCCGCCACAGGGTCGTCCTGGCCCCGGAGGCCGAGGTGGAGGGGAGGTCGTCCGACGACGAGCTCGCGGTGCTCCTCAAGCGGATCGAAGCGCCCAAGTAGCCGTGCGGACGATGCCCCGAAGCTTGGCCAACCCGCCGTGACCGCAATGGTCCCCGCCACGCGGGCTCTGTGGCTGTTCGGGGCGGCCTCCCTGCTGTTTCTGGTCTCGGCGGCGGGCGCGTTGGCGGCCGACTTGGCCGTCCTCGTTCTGACGTTCCTGGACGGGCGGCGGGCGCGGCTGCCGTCGGCGGTGCGCCACGCGCCGACGGCGCTCTCGCTGGGAGAGGAGGGCGAGGTGGCGGTGGACTTGGCCAACCAGGGGCCGCGGGACGTTCAGGTGAGGCTGACCGACGACGCCGACCCGTCGCTGGTGCGCGCCGAAGCGGGTGAAGGGGACGGATGGGACCCGTTCGCGCAGGTCGCCGTGCCGGCGGGTTCCACCGTGCGGCTCTCGTACCGGGTGAGGCCGCGCGAGCGGGGCTTTCCGAATCTCGGCTCCATCCATGTCCGTGCTCTCGGGCCCCGGGGGCTCGCCTGGAAGCAGGAGACGACGGCCTGCACGGACACGATTCGCGTGCAACCCGGGATCCGCGAGTTCCGAAAGCGGGGGCCGCATGCCGTCCGGCGGCCTCTCCTGGACAGCGGCCAGCGCAGGATCCGGCGAGCGGGCGAAGGGCGCGAGTTCGAGAGCCTGCGCGACTACGTGCGCGGCGACGACCCTCGCACTCTCGACTGGAAGGTCTCGGCCAAGCGCCGCCGGCTCGCCGTACGTACCTACCAAGCCGAGCGCCATCAGAACGTGGTGCTGGCCATCGACGCCGGCCGCCACATGCGGGAACGGGTGCTCGACCGCGAAAGAGCCGACTTCGCGCTCGCCGCGGCGCTCCTTCTCGCGAGCCGCGCCCGAGCCTACGGCGACCGGGTCGGGGTTCTGGTCTTCGACGACGAGGTAAGGTACGTCGCACCGCCCCGCCGCCCCAATCCAGCCCAGCTCGCGGAGGCGCTCGCCGGCGTGCGGACGCGGCTCGTCGAGCCGAACTACCCGCTGGCCCTGGCCGCTCTGGCCCGAACTTTCCGCAAGCGGTCGCTCCTGATCCTGTTCTGCGACGTGATCGACGAGACCGTCTCCCGCGCCCTGGTGCGTTCGCTCGCCCGGGCCGCCCGCGTGCATCTTCCGCTCGCGGTGGCCATCCAGAACCCGGAGTTGACGGCCGCGGCTCAGGCGCCTGCGCTCGACGAGCGGTCCGCCTTCCACCGCGCCGCCGCCGAAGAACTCGTGCAGGCACGCGCGACTGCGCTGGCGGCGATGCGACGCTCCGGCATCCTCGTGGTGGACGCCCATCCCGGAGACACGCTGGCCCGCTCGCTCGACATGTACGTCGAAGTCAGGGAGCGCGGGCTCCTGTAGCACCAGCCGCTTGGCCCCCGCCCCGCCCCGCCATCCCGAAGTACAGCGCCAAGCCGACCGCGCTCGCGCCGCCGAAGAGGAACTTCGCCTCCGGCGGCAGCCCCGACGGCGAATAGAAGCCCTCGACGAGTCCCGCCAGCAGGAGCAGCAGAGCCGCGCATCCCAGCGTGGACAAGGAGCGCCGGGCTTGTTCGGCCAGCACCCGCCGACGGCTGCGCCGCCCGGGGAGCAGGATCGCCCGCGCCAGTCCGAATCCGGCCCCGCCCGAGATGCATATGGCGGCGAGCTCGAGCACGCCGTGCGGCGCCACGAAAGCGAGGAGCACCGCGAAGACGCCCGCGTTCGCGTAGAGAGCGAAGACCGCGCCGAGGAAGACCCCGTTGATCGCCAAGACCAGTCCCGTGGCCGTGCCCGCGAGCATTCCGCCCGCAAAGACCATGAACGAGACCGTCAAGTTGTTGGTGATCACGCCCGAGGCGAGCACGGGCATCCCCGACGCCTGCACGTCGACGTACGCCGCGGTGGCATCCCCCTGCGGCGTGTTCTCGGCGCGGCTGAACATGGCCGCCGGAACGATGTACCGGGCAAGACCAGGGTCGGCGCGGACGGCCGCGTACGTCCCCATCCCAGAGCCGAAGAGAATCAGGGCCGCCAGCCCCACGCCGCCGGCTTGGGCGCGGACGGCCCGCGGGAGAACGACGCCGATCCAGCGCCCCGCCGAGAAACCGAACCGCCTCTCCGCTTGGTAGAGCAGGTTGTGGCCCGTCCCCGTCCACTTCTCGAGGGCGTAGAGCAGCGACGCCGGCGCTCGGTAGGCGCGGGCGCGGGCCAAGTCCGCCGTCATGCCGCGGTACAGCCGTCCGAACCTGCGGACTTCGTCGTCGGCGAGCCGGGTCAAGCCGCGCTTCCTGGCCCTCGCCACTAGACCGCCGTACGCGCGCCAAGCCTTGCCGCGTCGTCGCGCGAGAGCGGCGGCCTGCCGTTTCCATCCCTCCGCCTCGCCGCCTCGCCGCCCGGACTCCTCGCGGTAGAGGCTCTCCAGGTAGTCCTCGCCGCCGCCTGGCCTGGCCGTCCGATCCGGGGGAACGACGGTTCGCATCGCCTCCACCAACGCAACGACCAAGCGCGCCCGTACCGCCGGGGCCAAGTCGCCCCTGCGCCGCATGTAGTTCGACAGCAGCGCAAACTGCTCTTCGCCGAGCCGCGGCCGGCCCCGTCCTCCGGCTTTCGGAGCGTGTTCCCAGGGAGGGCGTCCCCAGCCGTCGTCGCGCACGACGATGGTGTCCGCGGCCAAGTCCCCCAGGCGCTGCGTGCGACCGCTCGCCATCATCGCCAAGCCGCCGACCGCCCCCGTCAGCGCAGGCTGCAAGTCCACCACGCGGACCAAGTTGCGAATGATCGCGCCTCTCGCCGTGAGGGGCTGGCCGCCGGCGTGAAGCGTTCGCAGACCCAGCAGACGCTTGCCCGGCGTCCGTCCGTCCGAGAGCGCTTCGAACCCGGCGAAGTAGCCCCAAGTCGCCGCGAAGAGGACGATGATCGCCGCGGCTCGGCCGAGTGCCTCCAACAGACCCGGGCCGGCGGCAAAGCGAGAGGCCGCGAGGAGGAAGACGGCCAGCGTCGCGCCGAGCAGCGCCAAGTCGGCCAGGAAGGCGGCGAAGCGGGATCCCAGATCCGCCAAGTCGTAGTCCAGACGGACGTGCTCCGGGACTTCCAGGCGAACCCGCCGCTGAACCGGGCCGGCCGCCTCGAGAGTCGCCGTCCCAGGAGCGGGCGGGAGCGCAGAAGAGGGCGCGGACGTCTGGCTTGGTTTCACGGCCAATTGCTGGACCGTCCGAAGGATGGCGGGGGCCAGTCCTGCCGGGATGCCGATGTCCAGCGGGCCTCCCTCTGATCTCGGCCGATGCCGGAGGAGGGACTCGAACCCCCGACACGCGGATTATGATTCCGCTGCTCTAACCGACTGAGCTACTCCGGCGAAGTGGTCGAAAGCTCCCGAAGCGGCGGCGGCGTGTCAAGGACAGGGAGGAGCCGGCCGCTGCCAAAGGCGGGAGCGTCGCCGCCGCAATGCCACGCTACGATGTGCTCTCGGCCTCCCGCAGAGGCCCAGAGAGCGGCCCACGAACCACCCCAAGGGGAGGACATTTCCATGGCGCGCCACCTCGGACATTTCCATGGCGGCTTGGTACCTTAGGTTCCAGCAACCCGAGGATCGGCACGCTCCGTGGCACTTACACCGTGGAGAAGTCGTTCACAATCAGCATCGCCGGAAGCAGCATCTCCTACACGATTACCCATTCGTCGGCGGGCGGGCTTGCCCCGCCCGCCGACACGCCACGACGCAAGAAAACCGGGGTCATGAAGCCTGAACCTGGAATCCGGCTATTTCGCTGACGTGGAATCCGGCTACTTCGCTGAAGGGCCTTCCGCCTTCGAGATAGGCGAGGTCGTTGTCCAAGCGCCCCGCCTGGACGAGGATCCGCTGTTTGGAGTCTCCGACGCCGAACTCACAGCGCAGGGCTACCTGGTCGCCGACGCTGGGAACGACCGTCTAGCGCTCTTCGACCATAATCTGAACCTCCTGCAGACGACGGGCAGGGAGGGCGAGGGCCCAGGCGAGTACGGATATGTCCCAGCGCTCGCCTCCGCCGGAAGTCGGATCGCGGTCCTGGACCAAGGCAGGGTTCGCGTGTCCTACGTCGAGCACGACGGCACATTCTTGGAGAGCACGACCCTGCGTTCCAACCCCACCGACGTGGCTTGGCACCCCGAGCTAGGAATCCTCGTTGCGGACGACGGTTCGCGGTCACACTACCTGTCGCAACTCCACCAGGGCGGGCAGGCCGACCTTGCGCCAATCCCGCCCAGGCTCCGACCCGACGACGAGGACGCCTTCGTCTTCCGAAGGCGCACCAATCTCGTCGCGGTCGCTCCCGACGGCGCCATTCACGTGTTCGACGGCTCGCATCTGGCGCTGATCAGCTATGCGCCCGACGGCGCCTTGCTCGGCGCCAACTTCCTTCCGGAGCCTGCGCGGTCGGAAAAGCTTCGGGGGCGCGACGAACAGGTGGAAGCCTTCGGCGGCCCATCGATCGTGCTGAACGTCATAATGGCGACAACGCTGCAACCGCTGGACGACGGACGCCTGTTCGTCGATGTCTCGTCCTTTGGAGGAGCCACCGGTTATGTCCTGGATCCGGCTAGCCTGGAGGCGACGCCCGTCGTCTTTGCGGATGGCCACGAGGGACGGCGCTGGGGGGCCAGCATCCTCTTCCAGGACGACCGAGTTCTGTTGTACAACATAGACGAACGCTGGGGCGTCCCGCAGCTGATCCTTGCGCGGGTCGAGCTTGTCCAACGCTGAAGCTCCGTCGCCGGTCCGCTGACGCTCCGGCGGTCGGCGCCACGCCCGCACAGCCTCCGGCAGCCCGGGCCGCGGGCCGCGTGGTCCCGCCCTGGAGTCAGCGCCCCGCGTCCTCGGACACTCTGGAGACGAGCGCACGTTCTGGGGCCGCGCGGCCCCGTTCGGCCGTCGGCACGTCGGACGCCGGTTCGGAGATGCGGTAGAGCAGCTCGCCGTCGCGGATGAATCCGTACCGCTCGCGGGCGAACCGTTCCAGCATCGCGTCGTCGTGCTGGAGGGAATCGATTCGGGCCCTGAGCGAGTCGATCTCGCGGCGGGCGGCCGGAAGGCGGTCGCGGCGGGCCTCCAGCTCCGCCCGGGCGCGACGGGTCTCCAGCACGTTGTACTCGCCGCCCGCGACGGCGATGTAGAGAGCCAATCCCAGCACGCAGGGCAAGAACAGTCGTCTCATGGCCACAGACTCCTTCCCGGGTAGCGCGCGCGGCCGCCGAGCGCTTCCTCGATTCGCAGCAACTGGTTGTACTTCGCGACGCGGTCCGTGCGGCTCGGCGCACCGGTCTTGATCTGGCCGCAACCCAGCGCGACGGCCAAGTCGGCGATCAGCGTGTCTTCGGTCTCCCCGGATCGGTGAGACACGACCACGCCGTAGCCTGCTTCGCGGGCCAAGCGCGCCACGTCGAGCGCCTCGGTGAGCGTGCCCGCTTGGTTCACCTTGACCAGGACGGCGTTGGCGGCGTTCTCGCGAAAGCTCCGTTCGAGCCGTCCGCGGTTGGTGGCCAGCAGGTCGTCGCCCACGACCTGACAGCGCGAACCCAGCTTCGCCGTCAGGGCCGTCCATCCCTCCCAGTCGTCCTCGCCCAGCGGATCTTCGAGGCTGGCGACGGGAAAACGCGCGGTCATGTCTTCCCAGAACGCGATCATGCCGTCGGTGGCGAGCGGCTGCGCCGTCGACTTGGGAAACACGTAGCGTTCGCCCTCCAGCAGTTCGGAGGCGGCGGCGTCGACCGCGATCAGGACGTCCTCGCCGGGTCGGCGGCCGGTTCTCTCGACGGCCTTCAGAACCGCCTCGACGGCTTCGTCGCTGGAGCCGGCGTTCGGCGCGAACCCGCCCTCGTCGCCCACCGCCGTGTTCTTGCCGCTCTCGGCCAGCACCCGCTTGAGCGCATGGAATATCTCGGCGCCCATGCGCAGGCCTTCCCCGAAGGTGTCCGCCCCAACCGGCATCACCATGAACTCCTGGATGTCGATGTTGTTGGAGGCGTGCGCCCCGCCGTTGAGGATGTTCATCATCGGAACGGGAAGCGTGCAGGCGCCCGCGCCGCCGAGGTGCCGGTACAACGGGACGCCCGCATGTTCAGCGGCCGCGCGCGCCGTGGCGACCGACACGGCCAAGATGGCGTTGGCGCCGAGACGACGCTTCGCGGGAGACCCGTCGAGCTCGATCATCGCCGAATCCACTTGGCGCTGCTCCATCGCGTCCATGCCCCTGACGGCGGGCAGGATCTCCGACCGAACGTTGGCCACCGCCTGCGACACGCCCCGTCCACCGTAGCGCCCCGGATCGCCGTCGCGGAGTTCCAGCGCCTCGTGCGCCCCCGTCGACGCCCCGCTGGGAACGGAGGCGCGGCCGCGCTCCCCGGTGTCGAGGACGACCTCGGCTTCGACCGTGGGATTCCCCCGCGAGTCCAGTATCTCGCGAGCCGCTATGTCGGCGACGACGGCCATGCGAAGCCTCTCCGGTCAGTGGCCGCCCGCCGGCGACAATTCCGTCTCGGGACGGGGGTCTCCCGCGCGCGCCACGAGCGGCTTGGAGGCGCCCGGCGGAGCGGCGTCGCCGCCCTGGGTCCCGAGACGCTCCCGAAGTCCGCCGGCGGCGCGCAAGAGTTCGGCTACGGCGTCGTGCGTGCGCCGGGCCAGCGCATGCCGGTCCCTTCGCGAGAGCCCGGCCGTCGGGATGGGCTCCCCCACGTGCACTCGGACCAAGCCCGGACGGATCGCCCAGCTGCCCTTGGGCATGATGGGATGCGTCCCGACCAGCGCGACGGGCACGACGGGGACCTGCGCCTTGATGGCCAGCAGGAAGGCGCCCGTCTTGAACTCGGCCATCCGGTCCGACTCGGAGCGGGTCCCTTCCGGGAACATGACGACCGTGGCCGTGTCCGCGGCAATGCGCTTGCCCACCCGTCCCAGGGCGGCGGCCGCGGCCTTGTTGTCGCCCCGGTCGATCGCGTAGTGCCCCACCCTCCGCCACGCCGCGCCAAAGCCGGGAATGCTCGCCAACTCCTTCTTGCCGACGAAGCTGTACTTGACCGGAAGAGTGCCCGCCAGCACGAAGATGTCGAACCAGCTCTGGTGGTTGGCGACGAGGATCT
This sequence comes from Longimicrobiales bacterium, assembly GCA_958295645.1. Classification (GTDB taxonomy): domain Bacteria; phylum Gemmatimonadota; class Gemmatimonadetes; order Longimicrobiales; family Gaopeijiaceae. The sequence continues at coordinate 422,232 of OY282361.1, read as the reverse complement.
GGGCCTGCGGGCGAAGCCGATGGGCGTCCTTCCAGACCACGCGCACCTTCGCGGCGCGCAAGATCGCAACGCCCCAGCGCGTCGGGCCCTCCTGCTGGTAGGACTCCAGGGACGGCGACTTCAGGGCCGCGCGGACGATGACCATCAGGCAGACGCGAACCGTCCAGAGGAGGCCGACCCAATACGTCCATGCCGCCCGCATCATGGCTTGCCCGCCGGCGGCGTCGTGCCCAGTCCCCCGGAATCGTGGTCTCCGCCCGCCCGCCCAAGTCGCGGCGCCTGCGCCGGCTCCGCCTCGGCGAAGTGGTCGTATCCGCCGAGTCCTTCGCTGCTCCGCCGCTTCCCGCTGCGTTCCATGAGGACGCCCCTTCCGCGCTCGACGACGCCAATCCGGGTCAACGGCACCGACAGCTCCCGTCCAATCCGCGCAATGCGCGACGCCGCGCCGGCCGGGACTGTAAACATTAGTTCATAATCTTCGCCCCCTTGCAGGGCAAAGTTCAAGTCCCCGCCCGCGGCGGCGTCCACCGGAACGAGTTCTTCGTCGATGCAGAGCCGGACTCCGGAAGGCTCCGCGATCCGGCGAGCGTCGGCCACCAGACCGTCGGAGACGTCGATCGCCGCGCTGGCCAATTCCTCCGCCGCCAGGGCTCGCCCGAGCCCGATCCTATGGGGCGGCGCGACGAAGCGGCTGCGCGCGGCATCGCCCGGCTCCAGTCCCCGGCTCCAGGCTGCCACCGCCGCCGCCGGCCCGCCGAGCGCGCCCGAAACCCACAGAGAGTCGCCCGGCCGAGCGCCGCTGCGCACCAGCGGCCGGACGGCTCTGCCCACGGCCACCACGTCCACCACCAGCGGCCCGGGAGAGCGGCACACGTCGCCGCCCACGATCGGAACGCCTGCCCTGTCGCCCGCCGCCGCAACGCCTCGCTGCAACGCCTCGGGGCCCGCCGGCCCGCCGGCCACCCCGGCTGCGCCCTCCATGGGAAGCGCGACCGAGACCAGCAGGGACACGGGGTCGGCGCCCATCGCCGCCATGTCGCTCAGAGCCGCGGCTCCTGCGCGAAATCCGGCTTCCTCGGCCGAGATCCAGTCGAAGCGGAAGTGCACGCCTTCCACGCTCATGTCGGCGCTGACGACCAGCCCTCCTCTCAGGACGGCCGCGTCGTCGCCCGGCCCGAGGACCACCGCCCGGCTGCCCTTCCACCCTATCGCCGCCAGCCGGCGGACGATTTCGTCCTCGCTCGCCGCCTGCGCGACCTCGCCGCCTTGCCCGGCCCCCGTGCGCGTCAAGGAACCAGCCCCGCCCGGGCCGTCGCTCATTTCGGCGCTCCTCGCCCCTACCTCGGCAGGCGCTGGTCGAAGACGACGAAGGGGAACGGCAAGCTGGTGCGGCCCGGCCCGCGCGCGGCCAAGGCGCCGGGGACCGCCTCCACAACGTCGGAGGGAGAGAGAGCCGGACCCAAGCCGGCGGCGGCCGCAGCCCTGTCCGTCACTCCCAAGGCGAGTCCAGCGGCTTCGAACGCGGGCACGCGCTGGGCGAGGAAGGCCCCCACGGCGCCGGCCAGGACGTCGCCCATTCCCGCCACAGCCAAGTCGGACGGCCTCTCGCAGGTGGAGACGAGCAGGCCTCCGCCGGGGCCGGCCACCAAGGAAGGCGTGCCCTTGAGCAGGACGACCGCGCCGGTCGAGGCGGCCAGCGACCGAGCCGCCCCCCGACGGTCGCGCTGGACGGCCGCCACGTCCGTCCCCACCAGCCGCGCCATTTCGCCGGGATGCGGAGTGAGCACGACCTCGCCCCCCGCCGCCAACTCCGGCAATCCTCCCGCCGCCCCGCCCGCCAGCAGCGTGAGCGCATCGGCGTCCACCACGACGGGCCGGCCCTGGCGGGCCCGCAGCGCCCATCCCAGGTGGCGAGCCGCGGCCGGGCCGGCGCCAAGTCCGGGACCCACGGCCAGCGCCGCACTCGCCTCCACGGCCTCGGCCACCTCCCGCTCGCTGTCGGCCGCCACGAAGATCGCCTCCGGCAACGCAGCCACCAGTTCGACGCCGGGCGGGGCCGCGCAGACGCGCACCAGCCCTGCCCCGCAACGAAACGCGCTCCTCGCGAGAAGCACCGCCGCGCCCGGCATCGCCGACCCCGCGACGACCGCCAAGGCCCCGACCGCGTTCTTGTGCGTCCCGGGCGCACGGCCCGGCAGCCTCGCCGACACCCAGCCCGGTGTCGCGAGTTCCGCCCACGGCTCCTCCGGGCCGGAGCCGGAACCCGAACCAGAACCGGTGAGCCGGCCCGAGCCGCAGGACGAGCCGGCGCCCGCGCCCGGGATGCCGGACGGCCCAGCACCCACGACGCCCGGGGCCCCAGCGCCCGCGACGCCCGAGGGACCAGGGGGCAGGCCGATCTCGACCGCCACGATTCGGCCGCAACGAGCCCGGCCCGGATACAGCAACGTCCCCAGCTTCGGCCAGCCGAACGCCACCGTGACTTCGGCCGCGACGCTCGCGCCGGGAACTCGGCCGGTCGCGCCGTCGACGCCCGAGGGCGCGTCCAGGGCGACCACGGGAGCCTGTCCCTCGTTGGCGGCCTCGACGACCTGAGCGCAGGCCGGCCGGGGCGCCCCCTTGATGCCCGTGCCCAGCAGTCCGTCCACCACCACCGACGCCTCGGACAACAGGCCCGCCGCCTCGTCCCGAGCGCCCGGCCTCTCCGGATCGAAAGTCGTCCGCCGCATATCCCATCCGTGCAAAACCGGATCGGGCGCCGGGCGCCGCCCCACCACGACGGCCGCCACCTCCCGCCCCCAGGCCGCCAGCGCACGCAAGCACACCAGCGCGTCGCCGCCGTTGTTGCCGGAACCGACCAGGGCCACCACCCGCCCCCGCGGATGCAACCGTTGCACCAGGAGCGCCGCCTGTCTCCCCGCGTTCTCCATCAACGCCGCGCCCGGAACCCCGTGCCGCCGGATGGCCAACTCGTCGAAGCGCGCTGCCTGGGCCGCGGTGGGAGCCACCACGCCGGACTCGCCAAACGGAACCCCCGAGGCGCCCGAATCGCCGCCGACCATCGCCGGGCCTCGCGTTCCGGGCTTCCCGAACGGCCCCCCGGGGCTGTCCGGGGCCACGGCTACTTGCGGCTCTGTCCGATCAGACGGCCGAACGTGACTTCGCCGTTGTCGATGCGAATGTTGAACCCACAGTCGGGGTGCGAACAGACCCACGCCTTGTAGCGAATCGAAGCGCCGTCCCGTCCATAGTCGGACAGCGGCAGCATGACGCCTTCGCGGCACTTCCTGCACGTGGTCAAATTCGCTTCGGCCGTGCTCATCAGCCCGTCTCCTCGGCGCGCCTAGGTCGCCACGGTCCAGGGATAGTTGCGGTCAAAGACTTCCTCGAAGTCGAAGAGGTCCTTGAAGTCCTCCGGGCAGTCCTCTTCCCGCTTGACGAGAACGCCTACGTCCACGAGCGCGAAGACCATTTCGCCCAAGTCGTCCGTCGAATGAATGCCCCAATGCTCCAGCACCGCCCGGGCCAGCGGCCCAAAGCGCTCCATGGCCAAGCCGCGCGCGCCGTCCACGAGCTCGCGGCCGGATATGTGGCGTCTCGTGCCCAATCCGGCAATGACCGTGTTCAACGCCTCGAGCACGAATCCGTAGGCGTCGCTGTGGAAGCGCGGATACCGCCGCCGAAGCCAAGCCAGAATCTCGTCGCGGGATTGAAGGTTGCTCATGAAGCGATAATGTCACACACTGGGGCGGGCTCCGCTAGTTCCCCGGAAACAGCGGAAAGGCGGCGCACAGCTCCGCCGATTCGCCCCGTACGCGTTTGATCAGCGTCTCGTCCTCGGGGCGCTCCAGCACGTCGGCGACCCAGGCTCCGATGCGCTCCATTTCGGTGCGGCCCATGCCTCGCGTCGTGAGCGCGGGAGTGCCGATGCGGAGGCCCGAAGTGACGAAGGGCGAGCGGGAATCGCCCGGCACGGTGTTCTTGTTGGTGGTGATGCCGGCGCACTCCAAGGCCGCCTCCGCCTCCTTGCCCGTGAGGTCGCGGTTCCGCAGGTCGACGAGCACCAAGTGCGTGTCCGTGCCCCCGGAGACGATTTCGACGCCCCGACCCGCCAGTACGCGCGCCAGAGTCCGGGCGTTCTCGACGACTCGCCCGGCGTAGGCTCGAAACTCCGGCCGCAACGCCTCGCCGAAGCCGACCGCCTTCGCCGCCACGACATGCATCAGCGGGCCTCCCTGCACGCACGGAAACACGGCCCGGTCGATGGCAGCGGCATGCTCGCTTCGGCACAGGACGAACCCGCCGCGGGGGCCGCGCAACGTCTTGTGGGTCGTCGCGGTCACCACATGCGCGTGCGGCACCGGGCTGGGATGCTGCCCACCCGCCACCAGCCCGGCGACGTGGGCGATGTCGGCGAGCAGGAAGGCGCCCGCATCCTCCGCAATGCGGCCGAAGGCCTCGAAGTCCAACATGCGCGGATAAGCTGTCGCGCCCGCCACGATCAGCTTCGGCCTCGTCCGCACGGCTTGGTCGCGCAACGCGTCGTAGTCGACCAGACCGTCGTCGGGCCGCACGCCGTACGCGTCCACGTCGTAGAGCTGTCCGCTGAAGTTGACGGGCGAGCCGTGCGTCAGATGACCGCCGTGGCTGAGGTTCATGCCCAGCACGCGGTCCCCGGGCTTCAGCAGCGCGAAGTAGGCGGCCATGTTGGCCTGCGCGCCCGAGTGCGGCTGCACGTTGGCGTGCTCGGCCTCGAACAACTCGGTCGCTCGGTCGCGGGCCGTCTCCTCTACGCCGTCCACGACGACGCAACCCCCATAGTAGCGGCGGCCGGGAAGGCCCTCCGCGTACTTATGGGTGAAGACCGTTCCCAGCGCCTCCCGGACCGCCGGCGACGTGAAGTTCTCGCTGGCGATCATCGCCAGCCAGCCGAGTTGCCGACGCTCCTCCTCGCGTGCGGCCCCGTACACCAGCGGGTCGTCTCTCTTGAGGTGTTCCATTCGGCTCCCGGCCTCCGTTCGCTTCCGTCCGGCTCCGTCCGGGCCGCCGGGACCGAAGGCGGCGAGCCTCCAGAATCCGCGCCCGCGCGAAGCGGTCGGCCGCAACGCTTGTGGCCACGTCCTGGTTCTTGGAAAGGTTGAAGATACGCAGAAGGGTTTCGTATATCTCGCCCGCCTTGCGCTTGCCCTGGTCCGTGTCCCACCCCTGGAGTTCGCCGTAGACGTTGACCAGCCCGCCCGCGTTGATCACGTAGTCGGGGGCGTACAGGATGTTGCGGGCGTGAAGCAGCTCGCCATGGCGGCTCTCGGCGAGCTGGTTGTTGGCGGCTCCCGCGATGATGTCGACCCTGAGAACCCGCAGGGTCCGGTTGTTGACGACCGCCCCCAAGGCGCAGGGCGCGAAGATGTCGGCCTTGGCGGCGTAGATGTCGTTCGGGGCCGACGTCTCGGCGCCGGGCAGCTCGGCCGCGACCGCGCGCAGGCGGTCCGGACGAATGTCGGTGATCACCAGGCGCGCGCCGGCTTCGACGAGGTAGCCGCACAGATGCCGGCCCACGTTGCCCAGGCCCTGCACCGCGACCTTCCTGTCCTCCAGCGAGTCGTCCCCGTAGCGCTCCATGGCGCAGGCCTTCATCCCCACGAAGACTCCGTACGCGGTGACGGGAGACGGGTCGCCCGAGCGTCCCAGGAGACCGACGACGTGCTCCGTCTCCTCCCGGACGAACTCCATGTCGTGGACGGAAGTGCCCACGTCTTCGGCGGTGATGTAGCGGCCCTTCAGGGACTCGACGGCCCGCCCGTGAGCGCGAAAGATTTCCTCGCGGTCGGCCGTGCGGTTGTCGCCGATGATGACGGACTTGCCGCCGCCCAGGCTGACGCCGCTGACCGCGGCCTTGTACGTCATGCCCCGCGACAGGCGCAAAGCGTCCACGATGGCGTCCCGGTCGGCTTCGTAGTTCCAGAAGCGCGTCCCGCCCAGCGCGGGTCCAAGGGTCGTGTCGTGGATGGCGATGATGCCCCGGTAGCCCAGCTCCGGTTCGCTCCACAGCGCCAGCTGCTCGTGGCGGCGTTGCGCCATGAGGCCGAACAGGCCCGGTTGCGTGGCGGTCTCTGCCGCCGAGGTTACCGCTATCTCCATATTGCTGTCCTCTTCGCCCCCGCGGGGCGGCTCAAGTCGCTCCGGCGATTCGGCGTTCCGTCATGGAACGCCCGATCACCAGTCTCATGATCTCGCTGGTTCCCTCGAATATCTCCGTCCCCTTGGCGTCCCTCATGAGCCTCTCGACCGGGAACTCCCGCATGTAACCATACCCGCCCAGCACGTGCACCGCTTGGTCGGTGACCCATGCGGCGGTCTCGCTGGCCACCAGCTTGGCCATCGCCGAACGGGCAGCGCGTGCGCGTGAATGCGGCCCCGCCTTCCAGCGCCGGGCCACGTCCATGACCAGTGCCCGCGAGGCCGCGATTCGGGCCGCCATGGCCGCCAGCTTGGCCCGCACCGCGCCGAACCGCGCCAACGGACGGCCGAACTGCCGCCGCTCGCAGGCGTAGGCGGTGGCGTGCTCCATCGCCGCCTGCGCAATGCCGACGGCCTGCGCTCCGATCCCGATCCGTCCGAGGTCGAGCGCGCCCAGCGCCTGGCCGAGACCGCCGGCGGGGTCGCCCAACAACATGTCCGGCCCCACCCGCACGCCCTCGAGGTGCACCGACACCGTCTCGGAGGCGCGGTGCCCCATGGTGGCTTCCCTCTCCCCAACACGGTAACCCTGCGCCGCCGTCTCCACCAAGAACGCGCCAATCGCCGGACGCGCGAGGCGACCGTGCGCCTCCCCCTCCCGGCGTTCTTCGCGGTCCCCGCCACCGCCGCCCCCCGTGCGGGCGAAGACCACCACCAACCCCGCCGCCCCGCCGTTGGTCACCCACCGCTTGGAGCCCGTGAGCGTCCATCCGCCGTCCTCCTCGGCGGCCGTCGTCGCCAGCGCGGACGCGTCGCTGCCGGCCCCCTCCTCCGACAGCGCGAAGCCCGCGACCACCTCGCCCGAGGCCAGCCGGGGCAGCCACCGCCTCCTCTGCTCCTCGGTACCGTGCTCCAGGAGCAGGTGCGGCACCGGCCCGTTCTGGATGGCGACGGCGAGCGCCAGCGAGGCGTCCCCGCGCGCGATCTCTTCAAGGGCGACCACGTAGGTGGGCACGTCCAGCCCCAGGCCGTCGTACCGCTCGGGAACCAGCATGCCCATGAAGCCCAGCGCCGCAAGCTCGTCCAGCACGGCCCGGTCGAAGCCGCGCTCGCGGTCCCAAGCGGCGGCGCGGGGGGCGATCTCCTGGTCGGCGAAGTCGCGGGCGAGGCGCTGCACGTCCACCTGTTCGGAGGTGAGCATGATCTAGGCGGATCCGCCGTATGCGTGGAAGCCGCGGCCCGTCTTCCGTCCCAGCCAGCCCGCCGCGACGTACTGGCGCAACAGGGGGCACGGGCGGTAGCGGTCGTCGCCGATCTCGCGGTGGAGGACCTCGAGGATGGCCAGGCAGGTGTCCAGGCCGATCAGGTCGGCGAGCGCCAGCGGGCCCATGGGATGGTTCATGCCCAGAGTCGTCACCTCGTCGATGGCCTCGGCAGTCGCCACGCCTTCCATGAGCGCGAAGACGGCTTCATTGATCATCGGCGCCAGGACCCGGTTGGAGACGAAGCCGGGGAAGTCGCGAACCTCCACGGGCCTCTTGCCGAGCGCCTGCGCGAACTGCGAGGTGGCCCGGGCGGTCTCGTCGCTGGTCGCCAGTCCCCGGATCACTTCCACCAGCTTCATGACCGGCACGGGATTCATGAAGTGCATGCCGATCACCTTGCCGGGGCGCCGGGTGCGGGCGGCGATGGCGGTGATGGAGATGGAGGAGGTGTTGGAGGCCAGGATCGCTTCGGGCGGCGCAATCCGGTCGAGCGCCGCGAAGGTCTCGAACTTGAGGTCGGCCGACTCGGGCACCGCTTCGACGGCCAGCCCGGCTGCGGCGGCGGCGGCGAGGTCGTCCGAAGGGGAGATGCGGTCGATGGCCGCGGACAGTTGGCCGCGCGTGATCTTCTCCTTCGCCAACTGGCGGTCCAGGTTGCGGGCGACGGCCTCCTTGCCCCGGGCCGCCGCCTGCTCCGACACGTCGATCAGGTCCACGCGCACGCCCGCCAACGCGCAGACGTGCGCGATGCCGGCGCCCATCGTGCCCGCGCCGACGACGGCTACGCGATCCGGCTTCACCAGCCGGGATGCCCAGGGGCAGAGGCTGATTCGCCGACCGCAAGGCCTTGGGCCCTCTCCTTGCCCTCCCTGCGCCCGGCGTCCAACGGAAGCGCGGTCAGCGAACGTGTCTCCGGAGTCCCCGCATCACCACCAGCGCGATGGCGGCCTTGAGCACCGCGCCCGTGAGGAAAGGCGCCACCGCGACCGCGAAGATCTCCCGCGGCGTCCCGTCCGTCGTGGCCAAGAGCCAAGAGCCGCCGAACCAGAAGACCGCGATCGTGCCGGCCACGAGCCCCGCAGCCGGCCGGAACAGCCCCCGAGAGTCTCCGGAAATCCACCCAACCAACGCCGAAGCGAGCGGAAAGGCCAGCAGATAGCCGCCGGTGGGGCCCAGCACCCAAGGCAACCCTCCCCCTCCGAAGGCAAAGACGGGCACGCCCGACACCCCCAGCGCCAAGTACAGCAGCTGCGAGGCCGCCCCCGCGACCGGCCCCAGCAGTCCGCCCGACAAGAGCACGAAGAGCGTCTGCAGCGTGATCGGCACAGGCGTGAAGCCCAGAGGGACCGCGAGATACGCGCCGGCCGCCGTGAGCAGCGAAAAGGCCACCGTCCAGACCACGATGCCCACGCGATGGCTCCGCGAGAGAACGTGCGCGGCCTCCAGCGTCCACGGGCGCGTGGCGGCGATGCCGCTGGTCTTGGATTCGAACATCCTGTCGTTCCTCTTTGGCTCGATGTGTCTTGATGCGCGCCGCGCCCAGCCGGCTACGCCCGTCTCACGGACAGCGCGACCGCGGCGCCGCCCCCCAGGCAGAGGGTCGCAAAGCCGCGCTCGACATCCTTGTCCGCCATTGCGTGGAGCAGCGTCACCAGAATCCTGGCTCCGGAGGCGCCAATGGGATGTCCCAGCGCGACGGCGCCGCCCCTGGGATTCAGGCGGTCCGGATCCACGCCCAGCTCGCGCGCGTTGGCCACCGCCTGCACCGCGAACGCCTCGTTGATTTCGGCCAGGCCGTAGTCGCCGACTTCCGAACGCTCGCCGCGCACGAGCTTGCGGACGGCCTCGACCGGCGCGAAGAAGAGATCGCGCGGGTCGGTTCCGGCGGCGGCGGCGGCGGTGATCACCGCCTGGTACCGCAGGCCGTGGGCGTCGGCGTACTCCTGGCTGGCCACCACCAGCGCGGCCGCGCCGTCGTTGAGGCCCGGGGCGTTGCCGGCGGTCACCACCAGGTTGTCGACGCCGTCGGGCGCGTCGCGGGGGAACGCCGGACGCAACCGCGCCAGGGCCTCGGGCGACGTGTCCCTCCTGGGGCACTCGTCCACGTCCACGACCGAGGCGCCCTTTCGCGTCTTCACGTGGACCGGCGCGATCTCGGGCACGAACTCGCCCTGGTCGATGGCCGCCACGGCCTTTCTGTGCGACTCCGCCGCGAAGGCGTCCGCCTGCTCCCGCGTGACCTCCGCCTTCGCAGCCGTGTATTCCGCGTGTCCCCCCATGTGGCGCTGGTCGAACGAGCACCACAGGCCGTCGTGGACGAGGCCGTCCTCCAGCTTCTGGTCGCCGAACTTCACGCCGCCCCGGAGGCCGCGCACGTAGTGGGGCGCGTTGGACATGGACTCGAACCCGCCGGCCACGACTAGGCAGGCGTCGCCCGCCCGCACGGCCTGCGCGGCCAGCATGACCGCCTTGAGTCCCGACCCGCAGACCTTGTTGATCCCGACCGACGGCACCGAGACCGGCACGCCCCCGCCTATCGCCGCTTGGCGGGCCGGCGCCTGCCCCGCCCCGGCGCTCACCACGTTGCCCAGCACGACCTCGTCCACGTCCGCCGGATCGGCGCCCGACCGCTCCACCGCGGCCCGCACCGCCACGGCCCCAAGCTCGGGCCCCGACAGCGAACCCAGCCCGCCCATGAAGCGCCCGACGGGCGTTCTCGCCCCGGCCAAGACAACCGGCGTCGTCGCCGGATTCACGCCCTTCGCTGGCATCGCGCCATTCGCTGGATTCACGCCGTGCCCCTCGCGCAGTCGAGAAGAAACCGCAAAGACCTTGAATATACCGATACGCCGGATTGACCGCCTGCAACCGGGGCCGCGGCGCCCCCTGTCCGCGAGCGTTCCGGTCGCAACGGCCGGGGTTCGCGGCCGCCGCCCGTGGGCGCGACTCAGCCGCTGCCGAGCACCGGGCGGCTGGCTTCGACGAAGAGATCCGGCTGGTTGCGGCGGCGGCGCGGTGGACGGTGCGACTTGAGGGAATGCAGGTCGCCCACGCCGCGCGACTCCGCCCGGTCCAGCAATCGCAACAGAACGCGCGCCGTGGCGATCGCGTCGCCGGCCGCGCGGTGCCGCCCCTCGATCGCGATCCGAAAGTGTTCCGCGAGCGCGTCCAGGTTGCGCCGTCCCAGCTCCGGAGCGAAGCGGCGCGCCAGGCTGATCGTGCAGAGCCGGTCCACCGCCGGCGCGTCGCCCAGGGCCTCGTGGAGCTGGGCGCGCGTCCAGCTCCAGTCGAAGTTCGCGTTGTGCGCAACGAACACGCGGCCCGAGAGGCGCTCGAAGACCTGTTCGGCGATCTCGTCGAAGGCCGGGGCGGCGACGACCATGCCGTCGCTGATCCCCGTGAGGCGCGTGGCCCAGCGCGGGATCCGCCGCCCCGGGTTGACCAGCGTCTCGAACACGTCCGCGACCGCCCCGCCCCGAACCTCCACGATCGCGATCTCCGTGACGCGGTGGCCCGCTTGGTACGTGCCGCCCGTGGTCTCGACGTCCACCACGGCGTACGAGAGACGGGAGAGCGGCGTGCCCGGCCGGTCCGCCCCGCCTCTCACGCTCCACAGGCCGTCGCCGTCCACCACGAAGCGGTCGTCGGCGCCCAGCAACGCGAACACCGCGGCCGACGCCGCGCCCGGCCGGCCTCGAAGCCGCAGGACGCCGGCGGCCAGATCGGTCGTGTGAACCGGCCCGTCCTGCAGCGCGGCCCAAGCAACCTGGAGAAGAGAGAGGCGGGGGGCGGGATCCCTCATGAGGCTCCGGAGGACGGCGCCGGGGGATGTCGCCGCAGCCGCACGAGGGCGTGGGACAGGCTCTCCAGCTCCACGAGCATGCTGACGTGACGCAGCGTCACGCCGGCCGGCGCCCGGAGCTGCACCGGCGCGTAGTTCAGCACCGCCTTGACGCCCGCGCCGACGACCCGGTCCGCCATTTCCTGTGTCGCCGCGGCCGGCACCGCGAGGATCGCCAAGTCCGTCCGGTCTTCCAGCAGCGCCCGCTCCAGTTCCTCGCTGCTCCGAATCCGCACGTCCCGCAGCTTCCTGCCCACCTTGGCGGGATCGGCGTCGATCACGGTCGTGATGACGAATCCCCGCTGCCGAAAGAGGCCGTATTCGAAGAGCGCCCTGCCGATCCGGCCCGCGCCCACCAACGCCACGCGCCAACTCGTGTCCAGTCCGAGCGTGCGTCGCAGAACTCCGACGAGTTCCGGGACCGAGTACCCGAGCCCGCGCTTCCCCATGGAGCCCAGGTGCTGGAGATCCTTGCGCACTTGCGCCGCCGTGGCGCCCGTGTGCTCCGCGAGCGCCGTGCTGGCAGTCGTCGCCTTCCCCGCCCGCTCGAACTCCTCCAGCAACCGCAGGTACAAGGAGAACCGGCGCACCGTCGCGTCCGGAATGCGGTTTGTGAAATTGTTCACAAGGGGGAAGCTAACACGTCGCACCGTCGCCAAGACTGGTTCCGTCCAGAGCGCGGTTCAGGCGGGCTGGCGCTCCAGGAGCTCGCCTGGGGGCACGGCTTCCGGGAGGACGGCGCTCAAGGCCACGAAGTCCGCTGGGGCAAGCTGCTCCGGGCGCAGCCTTGGATCGAGGGATCGCGCCTGCAAGGTTGCGGTCGCCTTCTCCGGCGGGAGCCGCAGATCGGGATGGGATCGGAGGATCGTGCCGATTTGCTTTCGGCGCCAAGAGAAGGCGGCGCGCACCAGAGTGCGCACGCGGGCGGCCTCCGCAGGGGCCAGCGCCACGGGCGACCGAGGCACGACGCGAACCACCACGGAGTCCACCTTCGGCGTGGGGCGAAACGCGCCTCTGGGCACCGGGAAGAGACGACTGGCGCGCGCATGGAGGGCAACTCCGACGGAGAGGGCGCCGTAGGTCTTGCCGCCGGGCGCGGCCAGCATCCGCTGCGCAACCTCGGCCTGCACCATGAGCACGATGTCCGCCGGGCAAGGCGGCCGGAGCAAGCGAAAGAGGATCGGCGTCGTGATGTTGTAGGGGATGTTCCCGACTACCCGCGTCGCCGGCCAGCAGTCGGTCAGAGCCGCCAAGTCCTCCTCGAGCACGTCCCCGTGAACGATCGTCACCGCCGGATGGTCCCGGTAGGCGGCGCGTAGCCTCGCCGCTAGAGCGTCGTCGAGTTCCACCGCGACCACGCGCGCCCCGGTCGCGGCCAAGTGACGGGTGAGTTCGCCGCGGCCCGGGCCGATCTCCAGAACCTGCTCGCCCTCCCGGAGGCCGCAGGCCGCGACGATCTTCCGCTGGACGGGGGCGGACACGAGAAAGTTCTGTCCCAGCGAGCGCTTGGCGCGGTGCTTGTTCACGCGGCGTCCGCTTGCGAGGGCGAACGATCTCCTCCGTCCAGCCGGGCCGTGCGCACCAGCAACGCGGTTCGGTCGTCCGCCAGCAAGGAGCGGGCGGGGGCGCGCATGCCGAACAGGCGTTCCAGGACGCGCTCGGGCGGCTGGTCTCGGTGCTGGGCGGCCATGGACACGACCCGTGCTTCGCCGTTTCGGCGGCGGCGCGAGGCCAGCGTGTCCGAAAGGCCGTCGGTGAAGAGGAGGAGGAGATCCTCGCCGGAGCGCCACGGGGCCTCGGCCTCGGCGAAGGGCACGGGAGCGATGCCCATGGGGGGATCGGTGGCGCCCAGGCGCTGCGGGCTTCCGGCGCCGGGAATCAGGAAGGCGTGGGGGTGGCCGGCGTTGGAATAGACCAGCTCGGGCTCCTCGGGCGAGAGCACGCCGTAGAAGAGCGTCACGAACATCTCGGTGGACTCCAGCTCGTCGCCGATGGCGTTGTGGATGCGCTCCAGCACCGTGGCCGGGCGAGCGCCGCCCTCGGCGGAGATGGCCGCCGCGCTGATGGCGTGCGCCATGATCAGGGCGGCCGACAGGCCGTGTCCTGAGACGTCGCCGATCATCACGCCGATCCGCCCTTCCGAGAGCGCCAGCACTTGGTAGAAGTCGCCGCCCACCGACGCATTCGGGACCACGCGGGCGGAGGCTTCCATGCCGGCGACCGAGGGAATGGGGGGAATGAGCTTGAGTTGCAGATCGTGCGCCAACTGCATCTCGCGAGACATCTGGTCTTCGGCCACGCGGGCCAGCTCGCAGGTTCGCCGCAACGTCGCCGCCAGAAGGCCGACGGACCTGCTCCGGCCGTCGCGACAGGCGACTTCGACTTCCAGGACGGATCCCTCCGCGACTTCGACCTGAAACGATTCGGACGGTCGAAACGGCCCCTCGGATTCGAGCGGAGAGACGACAAGCTGGCGGTGCAACTCCCCAACTTGCCAGGCGCGAACGTCCATCTCGAGCGCGCTACGGAAGTCTTCCAGCGTGGCCACCGCGGCTTCCGGCAAGCGCGGCAGGGGAGACGCCTCGTCGGTCTCGGCAGCGCTGAAGGCGGCGGACGGCTCGCTGCTGGGGGCGGTCGACGGTTCGCTGCTCGAGGCGACGGACGGTTCGGCGCCGGAGGCGGCGGCGCTCGACGGATCCCGCAAGACGAGCGTCACCGAATTTCCTTCCTCGTCGTACGACACTTCGTCCATCAACGCGCGCATGAGGAAGATGCCGCGGCCGGACGGCTTGGCGATGTTGGCAGGCAGACGGGGGTCGGGCACGGTGTCGGGGTCGAATCCCTGGCCGGAGTCGGCGACGCGCACCCGTATCTCGCCTGGGACGGCGCGCAGCTCCACGCGAACCCGTTTGTCTCCTCGGCTGCCGCCGTACAGAACGGCGTTCGAGATGGCTTCGGTGAGGCCGATGCGCAGGTTGAAGCGGAGCCGCCTGGGATCGCTGCACATCCCGGCGCAGCAACTCGTCAGATGGTCCACCGCAGGCTCGATGCCCTCGACGCCCTCGACGAACTCCACGAATTCCACGAATTCCGCGACCGGCGGGGAAGCGCCCTTGACGACCACGATGTCGCCGCGGCTCGCGCGCCGTCCCGGAGGCAGCCGAACGGCCGCCCCTCAGAACGCCGCTAGCGACTCCTCCAGCGTGTCGTCGATCTGAAAGAGCGTGTCCAGCTTCGTCAGCTCGAAGAGCGAGCGCAGATCGTCGTCGAGCCCCGACAGGCGAAGGCGCCCGCCCTCGAAACGGATCTTCTTGGACAAGCTCACGAGCACGCCCAGACCGGAGGAGTCGATGTAGGTCGTGCCCGAGAAGTCCATGGCGAACTTCCGGCCGCCCTCGCCGACCTCGGCCAGCACCTTGTCCTTGAGCGCCTGGCGGTTGGCCACGATGAGCTTGTCGCTCACCTCGACGACCGCGATCCCGTCCCGTTTGTGCACGCTGAACGCCATGGCCCGGCCCCTGTTCGTCTGCGGAGACTGCGTTGGCGGCATCTGCCAAAGTTGCCGAAGCTCAAATCTGCCCTTTGCCGCCGTGGCGGTCAAGCGAGCGAGCCGGCGGCATCCTGCCGAGTCGGGCGATTGACCATGAGAAGGCGACGACGTTAACTTGCTGGTTGGATATTTGCGGGCGTTTGACAGACTTTAAGGGAACATATGACCAAAGACCAAGTGCTTACGCTAGCGGAGGCGGCGAAGCTGGTTCGCGTCGGCCGCAAGACGCTCGGCGAGATGGCGAGAGAGGGCAGGGTGCCTGCTCGCAAGGTCGGGCGCGAATGGCGCTTCCTTCGGAGTGCCCTGGAGGAATGGCTTGCCGACCGCTACGAGTCCAAGGCACGATTGGCCTCGCGCAAGACCACCGGCGATGTCGCCGAACCCACGACTCAGTATGAGTTGCGGCTCGCTGGATTCGGCGACACGGCCTTCGCCGCCAACCACAAGCGCGAGCTGCACCGATGGGTGCCGTGGATCGCCGGGTTCTCAAGTGCATTTGTCGGGGGCGTTCTGGAAGCCGTCAGGACGAGGAGGGAAGCGCTTCGCGTGCTCGACCCCTTCGCCGGCGTGGGGACCACCCTCGTCGAGGCGGTTCGCAACGGCGACGACGCCGTCGGCTTCGAAATCAACCCGTACGCCGCCCTCGCCTGCCGAGTCAAGGCAGGGGCTGCTCTTTACGATCCTGCGAAGCTCGAGGCGGCCATCGAGCACTTCGAGGACTACAGCGACGACAGCCGTTGGCACGGCAGCAGACAACCTTCCTCTGTTCCTCCCCCTGCCTTCAAGAGTCGCGTGCCCTTCTTCAGCCCGGGCGTGGAGCCTCAAGTGCTTTCCTGCTTGGACTTCATTCGCGACGAGACGACCGGCTGGATCAGCGACATCTTTCGATTGTCGCTGGGCTCCGTGATGGTCGGTTTCTCCAACTATTCCTACGAACCCAGTCTCGGCACGCGGGCGGGCGCAGGCAGGCCGAACATCGAACAAGCGGACGTTTCCGGCGTAATGCGGCAAAAGCTGCGAGACATTCACGAGGACATCGTCGCTTTCGGAGACGACATGAGCACGAGCGATCGTCCTGCGGCAGCAACTGTTCATCCCATCTCGTACATGGAGCATTCGCATCTTGTAGAAGCTCACAGCATCGACCTGATCGTCACTTCGCCACCCTACTTGAACAACTATCACTACATTCGGAACACTCGTCCCCATCTGTTCTGGTTGGACATGGTCAAGGACACTGCGGATCTCAAAGCAATCGAGCTGAAGAGCTTCGGCCAGTTCTGGCAGACGGTGCGCGCGGGGCCGGAAGTGTCGCTCCGCCCGAGACTGCAGCATCTCGATCGGCAACTTCGGGAATTGAGAAAACGCAACGCCCACAAGGGAGCATACGGAGGTCCCGGCTGGGCCAACTACGCGGCGTCGTACTTCAACGACTGCCAGAGGTTTTGCCGAATAACGAGACCGCTGATGCGACCCGGCGGTACGGTAGTGGTCGTGATAGGCAACAACGTTCTTCAGGGAATCGAATTCAAGACGGACAGACTGTTCGCCGACATCGCCGAGGCGGAAGGGTTCGAGTTGGCGGGCATGCACTTGGTCCGCACCAAGCGAACGGGCAACAGCTTGGTCAATTCATCGGTGCGTGCCGGCAAGGCTGCGCAGGCGACGCGCCTGTACGAGACGGCCGTGGAACTTCGGGCACCTTAAGCGAAGAATTATTACCGGTCCTGGATATCCGCCAAGATGTCTTCCTTGGTCTCGGATAACCGTAGCTCTGCGGCCCACGGGCGCCCGGGATGCAAGATGTCCCATCGCGGGCATGCGCTGTTGCGCCGACCATGGCCGGGGTCGTGATTTCCGAATCCATCTAGCACTGTATTCCACAATGGCCTAAAATGTGTGAGGAGGAAGCGCTCCGCCAAAGTTGTCCACACCGGAACCAATGCCAAGTATCGACACTTGGCGTGGTCAAGAGACAGGTTGTTCGCATGCGTTATTGATTTGGCGTGATCCCGCAGACGTCGATAGAGAGCCCTGTCGACACCCCCTGGCACGACACCTTTTCTTCCGCCCGTCGGAACGGCTTTTCCCACATAGATCGGGGTGCCCCGCGCCAAGGCGTCCGCTCTGTACTCGAGTGGCTCCGTATAGTAGATCGCGTAGACGCCCGATCCTTCGAAGTGCTCCGGCGGCAACGACAAGAGGCTGGTATCTAGAAGTGCGTTGACGATGCTACGAGCCAAGTTGTCGTAGTCTAGGGGATCGTATCCGCTCATGGCAGGGCCTCCCGTTGTCTTGCCTGCTGGCAGTCGTTAGGCGGAAACAGAATGTAGCCGACCTTCCCAGTCACCATACTCCGGATCGTCAGCCGGCCATCAACGCGGTGATCGCGGCGACGGTGACGATGTCCGCTTCGGAGGCGCCCCTCGACAGGTCGTTGACGGGGGCGGCGAGTCCTTGGAGGATCGGTCCCGAGGCGGGCGTGCCCGCCAGACGCTGCACGAGCTTGTAGCCGATGTTGGCGGCGTCGAGGTTGGGAAACACGAGGATGTTTGCCCTGCCGCCCGACGCCGATCCGGGAAACTTGGTACGCGCGACCTCCGGCGACAGGGCCACGTCGGCCTGCATCTCGCCGGCGGAGGCGACTGCGGGATTCGATTCGCGGAACCGGACTGCGGCTTCGCGCATCTTGTCCACGGAGGGGCCGTCCGCGCTGCCCGCCGTCGAGTACGAGAGGAAGGCGACCGCTGGTTCGTCGCCGACGACCAGCCGCCACAGCCGCACGGCCTCCGAGGCGATCTCGACCAACTGCTCCGGGGACGGGTTCGGGACGACGGCCGGGTCGGCGAAGGCCAGGACTTCGTCGCCCAGACCGCGGAAGTCCCCCACCTCGAGAAAGAAGCAAGCCGACAGCGTGCGCACGCCGGCACGAAGACCCACGTGGCGAAGCGCGGCCCGCACGACCGTGGCCGTCGGGCAGGTCGCTCCCGCCACGACACCGTCCACGGCGCCCTCGGCCAACATGCGCATGGCCTGCGCGAGCGGGTCGTCGGAGCGGGCATCGGCGCTCTCGGGCCTCGACAACAGCACCGGCTCCGCGACCGACAGGCGTGCCAGTGTGGCGGCCGCCCGCCGAACCCGCGGGTCGTCCGTCTCCGGAAATGCGATTCGGCGTTGGAGCGGGGCTGCCCTCTCCGCCAAGCGCTCGGCGAAAGTCACGCCGGAGGCCGAGGGGAAGGCGGCCAAGTCACGCATGGCGCCCGAACGAGAGGCGGCCCATACGTCCTAGGCACGCTGAACGGACGCCGCCGAAGGCGTTGCGAGCGGGGCAGAGGAAGACGCCCGGGGAAGCGTCGGGAGCCCCACGTCACTCCGCCCGGGAGTTCGAGAGGCCGCGCAGCCGGTCCAGCACGGGCGCGGAGACGAAGCGGCTCACGTCTCCGCCCATGGAGGCCACCTCGCGCACGAGAGAGGCGGACAGGAAGGAGTGCTCGACTTCCGGAGCCAGGAACAGGGTCTCCATGTCGCCACGCAGTTCGCGGTTCATCTGCGCCATCTGGAACTCGTACTCGAAGTCGGACACGGCGCGGAGCCCTCGAATGATGAACCGGGCGCCGGCTTGTTCGGCGAAGTGCACCAGGAGGCCCGTGAAGGAGACGCAGGTGATCCGGGGCTGGCCCGCGAACACGGCCTTCATGAGTTCCAGCCGCTCGGAGACCGAGAACATGGTCTTCTTGGTCTGGGACGAGGACTCGGCCACGGCGACGATCAAGCGGTCGCAGAAGCACAGCGTGCGGCGGGCCACGTCTTCGTGGCCGAGCGTCACGGGGTCGAACGAACCGGGGTAGACGGCGACGATCGGGCGAACGCTCATGGCATCGAGTCGGCGAAGGGAGCCGGGGAGGCGCGCAACGGCGTGCGAACGCTGGTGAGCATAGTGCGGCCGTAGCGCCTCCGGAAGGCGGCGGCGCAACTGGGCACGGGTTCCAGCGCGCCGTGTTCGATCCACAGCTCGGCGGCGAAGGGACTCTGCTCGTAGAGGCCGAGGAGTTGACCGGCGAGGCCCTGGCCGTAGGGAGGGTCGGCGAGGGCGATGTCGTAGCGGGCGTCGCCCAGCTCGCGCACATGCGAGATGGCGTCGCCGCATATCACGGCGCTCTCGCCCGCCGCGTTCAAGTTGCGGATGTTGCGCTCCAGAACGCGGACGGCGTGGCGGCTCCGCTCCACGAAGGTGACGTGGGCCGCGCCTCGGCTGAGCGCTTCCAGCCCCAGCGCGCCGGAGCCCGCGAACAGATCCGCGACCGTTGCTCCCGCCACGCGCGGCCCGAGGATCGACATCCAGGCCTCGCGCACGCGGCCCGAGGTCGGACGGAGGCGCAGACCGGAGGCCGGCGAGATCCTCCGGCCTCTCCATTTACCCGCGATGATCCGCAAGGGCCGCAACTCCGGCGTGGGCGAACAAGTCGAGCGGCTCGGCCGGGAGGGCGCAGGCCGCTGCTTTGGCGACTTCCGGCAAGGCTGCGAGGACGATCCGCTACCCCGAGGAGCGAATCCCCACCGCTAGGCCTTCAACCGTAGGGTAGGGCCCGCGGCGGTTCTCCGCCAACGTGAAGGCCACGTCCACCGGCCCGGAGGAGAGCTCTTCCGGCGACAGCCGACCGCCCATGCCGAAGCCGACCACGCGCAGGCCGGAGCCGCCGCCGGCCAGTCGAAACTCGATGTGCGACCCCCGTCCGAAGCGGCGAGGCCGCTGGGCCTGCGCGTTGCGCACCGCGAACACCGGGTCCGGGTTGCCTTGGCCGAAGGGACCCATGTAGCGGCAGTAGCGAAAGAAGGGGCCGCGCAACTCCTCCAGGCCGACCTCCACGTCCACGGCGAGCGCGGGGCGGAGGTCGCAGCCGGCCAGCCGCTTCCGGGCCTCGGCGCGAAAAGCCTTTCCGAACTCGTCGAGGCGGACGCGGCGAATCTCCATCCCGGCCGCGGCCCGGTGTCCGCCGAAGCGGTCCAAGTGCTCGGAGCAAGCTTGCAGGGCGGCGTGAATGTCGAAGTCGGGGATGGAGCGGGCGCTTCCCCGGCCGGCCTCGCCGTCCATCGCGAACAGCACGACGGGGCGCGACACCCGCTCGACGACCTGCGAGGCCACGATTCCGATCACCCCCGGGTGCCAGCCGTCGCTCGCCAACGCCACGGCGCCGTCCCGCACCGGATCGCAGTCGCGCTCCAGTTGAGCGAGCGCGTCGGCGAGCGTGTCCTTCTGCAAGGACTTGCGCAACGCGTTGTCGCGTTCCAGGACATCGGCCAGGCGGCGGGCTTCGCCGGCGTCCTCGGCAAGCAGAAGCCGCAGGGCGGTCTCCGGTTGCCCGACCCTGCCCGCGGCGTTGATCCGCGGCGCAATCCGAAAGGCCACGTCCGCCGAGTCGGGCACACCGTCCCGCAACCCCCCGCAGGCTTTCTCGACAAGCGCGCGCAGGCCCGGCCGGGCCGTGCTGCCGACGGCGTGGAGCCCCAGCCTCGCCAGGACGCGGTTCTCGCCGACGAGCGGGACGAGGTCGGCCACGGTGGCCAAGCCCACCAAGTCCAGGTGCGGCCAAGCCTCCTCGGCGGGACGGCCGAGCAGCCGCGCGGCCAGCTGCAACACCTTGAAGGCGACCGCCGCGCCGCAGAGGCCCTTGTTTGCGTACTCGCAGCCGGGCTGATTGGGATTGACCACAGCCAGCGCCGGCGGCAACGAGGCCCCCGGGAGGTGATGGTCGGTGACCACTACGTCGACGCCCTTCTCGGAAGCCCGCCGCACCCATTTCCCGGCGCGGATGCCGCAGTCCACCGTCATGAGCACGTCTGCGCCCTGCGCGACCGCGCGTTCCAGTCCCGCGCGCGACAGGTCGTAGCCGTCTCGCCGGCTGGGCAAGAGGCCCTCGGCCTTCCCTCCCAGATCGCGCAGCCAGTGGACGGCCAGCGCGGTTCCGGCGATCCCGTCGGCGTCGTAGTCGCCGTGCACGACGACCCGTTCGCCCCGCTCGACGGCCGATGCCAGACGGCGGGCGGCCTCGGGGGCTCCGCGCAATCCCGCCGGGTCCAGCAACTGCGCGCGCCTCGGGCGGAGGAAGCGCTTCGCCTCCTCCGGGCTGGCCAAGCCCCTTGCGGCCAGGAGGCGGCACAGCACGGGCGGCAATCGCAAGCTTTCCTGCAAGCGCCGCACCGCTTCGGTCGGCGGCCGCGGCGCAAGTTCCCAGCGGGGCGTCGGCGGCCGACAGCTGCCGTCGTCGGCCGAAGCCGGGATCACGTCTCCGCTGGGGAGGGCTCGGGGTCGCCCTGATCCGTCTCTTCGGGAGCGGTGACGATGACGCCGCAGGCCTCGCAAATCACCAGCGGCGCCGAAGTTCTGATCTCGTTCTGAAGTTGCAGGGGGATGACGGAGAAACAGGCCCCGCAGGCGCCGTCCTCCGCCATCGGCGCCACCGCGGCCTTCCGTCCACTGCGAATGAGGTTGTCGTAGACGCGCATGTAGCGCGAGTCGATGCCGGCCGCAAAGCCCTCCCGGCGGTCCTCCAACGCGGCCAACTCCTCGTGAGCCGCATCCCGTTCCGCCACGAGTTCCCGGCGGCGCGGCTCGGCGGCCGACTTCCCCTCCTCCAAGGCCGTTTGCTGGCTGGCCAGCCGATCCTCCAAGCGCTTGACCTGGTCGAGCAGGTTGATCCTCTCCTGCTCTTCCGAGTCCAGCACGCGCCGCACATGGCCCGTCTCGGCCTGAACCGCCGCCTCTTCGCGAACCGTCCTCACCACCTTGGCGCGCTCCCGGAGCTTCTTCAAGCGAGCCTGCATGTCGCTCGAGGTGCGTTGCAGGCGGCGTTCCTCGGTGCGCAGCTCCTCGACCCGGCCCGACGTGGTCTCGGCGTCGGCCCCCAGCTGCTGCACCGTGGCGTCGACTTCGGCCAACTGAGGATCGAAGGAGCCGATGCGACCGCGCACCTCGCGAATCTGCAGGTCCACCGACTGCAACCGTCGCAGCACGACCGAGATGGAAGCGGCGCTGGTCGTCACGGGGCGCCTTGCGCGTCTCGCCGCGCGGGAGCGCCGATCCAGCGGGCGGTCTTGCTCCAGTCGGGACGCAAAGCGTTCTTCTGCTTCACCAGCTCCTCCTTCTCCTGGGCGAGCCTAGCCTTCTCGGCTTCGTCGGCATCGCCCGGGACGTCAAGGTTGCGGCGTTCGATCTCGCGCGCCTGAATCCTCGACACGACATCGTCGAAGATGCGGCTCGCCGGCGCCAGATCCTCGCGATCGGCCATCAAGTCCTCGAATCGGCGCACGGTCTCGGGAGCGGTCTCCGCAGGCAGGATCTTGATTTCCGGATCGTCGATCAACGCCTGGAAAATCGCACGGCAGGCGCGATCTTCCAAGTCGGCGGGGCCGATCTTCTCGGCCGCCCTGTCGATCCACGTGCGGTCGCGCAACAGCAGCTGCACCAGCGTGCGCTCCGGCCCGCGGCCGTGGAACCTGGGCGCGGGACGGCGGCGGGAGGGCGGCTGGGCGCGGGAGGGCGCGGTCAGGCCGTCGGGCTCCTTGCGCAGCTCTGCGTCCAGGGTCGCGCGCTCCACGCCCGTCAGCTCCGACACTTTCGCCAAGTACATGTCGCGCAGCGCCGGGTCGCGCACGGCCCGCAACGTCGGCAAGAGCCGGTCGAGCGCGTTGCGCTTCTTCTCGATGGAGGAGAAGTAGTCGCGCTCTTCGAGGATGGCGACCTTCCGGTCGAGCACGTCCACGGCCTGCGAGACGAACTTCATCACGGCCTTCGCGCCGCCCGAGCGGGCCACCGAGTCGGGATCCTCGCCGTCGGGCAGGGTCGCGACGGAAGGATGGACGCCGCTGGCCAGGAGAACGTCCGCTGCCCGAAACGTCGCCCGCAGTCCCGCGGAATCGCTGTCGAACAGAAGTCGCGCCTCCTTCGAGTACCGGGCCAGGAGAGCCGCGTGCGCGTCGGTCAAGGAGGTGCCCAGCGGGGCTGCGGCGTTGAGAATCCCCACCGCGCCCAGCGAGACGACGTCCATGAATCCCTCCGCGACCAGGACGCAGCCTTCGCGGCGGACGTGGTTCTTGGCCTTGTCGAGGCCGTACAGGATCTCTCCCTTGTGGAAGACGGGGCTGTCGGGGGAGTTGAGGTACTTGGGCGCTCCCCTTCCCTCCTTGCCCAGAAGGCGGCCCCCGAAGCCGGTCACCCGTCCCGCGATGGAATGGATGGGAAAGACGATCCGGTTTCGGAAGGCGTCGTAGGCGCTCGCGGCGCCGGCCTTCTCGCTCCTCTTGAGGAGTCCGAGCTCGAACAGCAGTCCCTCGTCGATGCCGTGCACGGCGGCGGCCTCGCGGAACGCCTGCCAGCCGTCCGGCGCATGTCCGAGGCCGTACCGCTCCGCCACCTCCATGCCGATCCCCCGGCCTTGCAGATATTCGCGGGCCGCCTTGCCTCCCTCCGCCTCGAGACGCTCGCGAAAGAAGGCGGCCGCGAAGGCCAGCGCTTCGTAGTGCGGGCGCAGGAGTTCGTCGCGCGACCTGCCGCGCCTCTCCTCGCGAACCTCCACGCCGCTCTTGGCGCCGACGAACTTGACGGCCTCCACGAAGGACATGCCCTGGTGCTTCATCAGGAACTTGAACACGTCGCCGGACTCGCCGGAGGAGAAGTCGTGGAAGAACGCCTTCGACGGGACCACGCAGAACGACGGCGTGCGCTCCTCCTTGAACGGGCTCAGGCCCTTGAACTCCTTGCCCGCCTTCTTGAGCCGCACGAACTCGCCGATGATGCCCACGATGTCCGCCCGCGCGCGCACCTCCTCGACGACGCGATCCGAAATCACGTCAGCCCACCCGCGCCACGGTGACGCCGTATCCGCCCTCGCCCGGCCCGCCGGGGCGGAACTCCTCGACGCGGGGGTCTTCGCCGAGCACGCGGGCCACGCGCTCTCGCAGGGCGCCCGTTCCCTTGCCGTGAATGACGCGGAGATCGCGGAGGCCGGCCACGACCGCGTCGTCCACCGCTCTCGCCAGCGAGGTCTCGGCTTCGTCCGGCCGCTGGCCCCGGAGGTCGATCTCGGGGGAGGGATTCGAAGCGAATGCGTGGGACGGCTGGGGGTCTTGGGGACGGCGGCTCCGTTGCGGGGGACGGCCGTTGCGGGAGGCGGCGCCCTCGTCCGCCGGACGGAGACGGACCAGCGGCACCCTCATGCGGAGGCCGCCGGCGTCGACTTCGGCGCGGTCGCCGTCGAGCGCCACCACGCGGCCGCAGGCGCCCGACCCCGCGATGGCGACCCATTGGCCGGGCGACGGGGGCTGGGCGTCGAGGCGGTCGGGAGGCGAGACCGGCCCGGCGGGTTGGCCGTGCGGCGGAGGCTTCGCGGGATGGCCGGCGGCGGCCGAGTCCGTCTCTTGCAACGCCCGGGCCGCGGTCTCGACGGAACGGCGGGCCTGCCGCGCGGCCTCTTCCAGCGGATGGCCGGCGGCGACGCGGGCTTCGAGGCGCGCAATGGCCTCTTCCACCTCGCGGCGGGCGTCGAGCAGCATCCGGCGGGCGCGGGCGCGGGCCTCGGCCAAGCGGGACTGCTCCGACTCGAGGACCGCGCGCTCGCGGCGCTCCAAGCCCTCCAGGCGGGCGCGGGCGTGTTCGCGTTCGCGGCCCAGCTGCTCCGACAGGCGGGATGCGCGGCCCTCCTGCTTCTGCAAGCTCGACAGAAGTTCGTCCAGGCGAGCGTCGGCGTCGTCCCGGAAGCGATCGGCGAGGTCGAGCGTCGCCGCCGGAAACCCGAGGCTGCGCGCCATCGCCAGGCCGTAGCTGCGGCCGGGGCGTCCCCATAGGAATCGGAAGGTGGGTTCGATCTGCTCGGCGTCGAACTCCAGCGAGGCGTTGAAGACGCGGTTGCCGGACGCCGCCAGGCGCTTCAGGCCGCCCAGATGCGAGGTGACCACGGCCACGCAACCCCGGTCCGCCAGGGTCTCCACCAAGGCGCGGGCCAGCGCTTCGCCTTCGCGAGGGTCCGTGCCGGCGCCGGGTTCGTCCACCAGCACCAAGGAGCCGTCGCAGGCGCCCGCGAGGACGCCGCCGAGGTTGCGCAGGTGGGCCGAGAACGTGGAAAGGCTGTCCGAAATGGACTGCTCGTCGCCGATGTCCGCGAAGAAGGAGCGGAAGGCGGGCAGGCGCGTGCCCGGGCCCACGGGGGGGATCACGCCGGACTGCGCCAAGGCGGAGATCAGGCCCACGGACTTGAGGAAGACGGTCTTGCCGCCGGCGTTTGGGCCGGTGACCACCACCACGGCCCCTCCGGGTTCGAGGTCCAGGTCGAAGGGTACGGGATCGGAGCGCGCGGCGGCGAGCAGCGGGTGGCGGCCACGCCTGACGGACAAGGAGGCGGCGGCGGCGGACATTTCGGGGGCGTGTCCGTCCCAGTCGTCCGCCGTCCGGGCCAAGGCGACCCGCTGGTCCATCTCGGCGAGCGCCGCGAGGGAGGCGGAGAACGCGGCGGCGAAGGGCCTGCAACGGCCGGTCAGTTCGCGAAGGATTCGGTGGACTTCCCGCTCGGCGGCCCTTTCCATCTCCCGAACCGCATTCGTCATGACGATGGCGGAGGGCGGCTCGGCGAAGACGGTCGCGCCCGAGGCGGACTCGTCGTGAACGTAGCCGCCCACGACGGCCTTGCCTTCGCGCCGGACGGGGATCACGTACCGGCCGTCGCGGATCGTGACCGAGGCGTCCGCCACCCGGTAGCGTTCCGCAAGCTTGGCCAGGACGGCCTCCAGGTGGGCCACGACGCGTCTGTGCGCGCCCGCCAAGCGCGAGCGGAGCCGGGCCAGCTCCTTGCTGGCGGTGTCGAGCACGCGCCCGTCCTCGCCCACCGCTCTGCCGATGGAGGCGGCCAGGCCGCGGTCCGCGAACAGGCGCTCGCGCAGAGCCTGAAGGCCTGGGAGGTCGCGCGCGTCCTCGGCGAGCGCGCGGCGAAGCGAGCCGGCCGCGCCCAGCAGAGAGCCGAGCCGGACCAGATCGGGGCCCGCCAGCACGGAGCCCTCCAACGCCAAGCGCGACAGCGCGTCGCCAGGGTCGACGAAACCGGAGAGGGTCCATTGCGGCCTTCGGGCTAGGAAGCGCCGCGTCTCGGTCACGGCCTCCAGGCGCGCCTGCACTTCGGCCGCGTCCCCGGTCGGCGTCATGGCCAGCACGGCGCTTCGCCCGGCGCCCGTCGCGGCGAAGGAGGCCACGTGCTCCAACACCCGGGGGTACTCGAGCACGCTCAGCGCTCGTTGGGAAGAGCCGCTCGCGTGGTCGCAGCGGTGTCTCCGTCTCCCGGCCTCGGCGGTGCGCGCCGGGGAAGGCGAGTCCTCGCTACCCAAGCTCCTGCCTCGCGATCTCCGAAGCGGCCTTCCCGTCGAAGCGGCCGCGAATCTTCGGCATCAGACGTCCCATGACCGCGCCGAGGTGGGAGGCGCCGGCGTCCACGATCTCGCGCACGAGCCCGCGCACGTCGGCCTCCGACAACTCCGACGGCAGGTACTCCTGCAGAACCTCCGCCTGCTGCTCTTCCCTCCGGGCCAGCTCCTCGCGCCCCGCGGCCCGCATCTGAGCCGCGGCCTCGCGCCGCTGCTTGACGGCCTTGGCCACCGCCGCCACCACGTCCTCGGCGCCGAGTTCGCGGCCCGCCTCGATCTCCCGGTTCCTCACTTCGGCCAGCATCGTGGACAGCACCAGCGTGCGGGCCCGATCCTTGGCCCGGCGGGCTTCCGCCATGTCGGCGCGCAACTTCTCTTTCGGCGAAATGCCCACCGTTCGTTCCCCTTTCGTTCGGCGTGGCTGCCTTGAATAATGCCGCCGCCGCCGCGTCGCCGCAAAAAGTGGTCCCATCCTGCCATAGGAAACGCCCGCCGACGGCGATACGCTTCTAGGCCGTGCGGTCGCCCCCTTCACCAACCACGGACTGCTCATGACCAGAACAATAGAAGAGATCGTGGACGTGCTCCGCCGAAGCGGGCCGGGCGCCCTCCCCGTGCAACAGCTCCGCAGCGAGCTGCGCCGGCGACGTCCGGATGCGCGCGCCACGCTGCGGACGCTACGGACGCTCGCGGACCAGTCGGGCGGCCGCCTCTTGCTCCTCGAAGCGCACACCGACGCCTTCGCGACCCGCCAGAGGAAGCAACAGCAGATCCTCGTGGCCTGGATGGTCCTCATGTCGCCGAACGACGAGCCCGATCACAGCGCTCTCGCCAGCCACCTTTGGCGCACCCTGGCCACGCTCGCCGCCGAGGTCGATCCAGTCTCCCGAACCAGCGTCTGCCGATGGGTCCTGAACGCCGAACGAGCGCAAGCCATCTGCCTCCGGACGCACGAAACGGCCCAAGGCTGCCAATTCCCTCCCGAGGGCGCCCGCGGCTGCTGAGAGCCGGTTCGGCCGACTAGCCCGGCGCCTCCTGCTCCGCCCAGCGCCTCCCGTCAGCCCAGGGCCTCCTTCACCTTCGACCAGAAACCTCGCTTGCCTTCGCGGTCAAGCCGCTCGGGCGGCGGGTCCTCCAACGCGCCCAGCATGCGCACGGCCTTCTCCTGCTCCGCGGTGAGCCGCTCCGGCACCCAGACGATCAAGCTGCACAGCAGGTCGCCCCGCTGGCGGCCGTTGAGCACGGGCACGCCCTCGCCCCGGATGCGGACCACCGTTCCGCTCTGCGTCCCGGCCGGCACCTCCACCGCAGTCTCGCCCTCGACGGTGGGCACCGTGATGCGCGCCCCCAGCACGGCTTGGCTGAACGTGACGGGCGCCTCCGCCAGCAGGTCGTCGCCGTCCCGCCTGAAGCGCTCGTCCTCCTGCACCTCCAGATGGGCCACCACGTCGCCGCGCGGGCCGCCCCGCGATCCCACGTTGCCCTCGCCGCGCAACGTGATGTAGTTCTGGGAGGAGACCCCCGGCGGCACCCTCACGCGGATGTCCCGGCTGGCCCTCGTCCGCCCTTCGCCGCGGCAGGCCCGGCAGTGGTTCATGACGAGCGTGCCCTCGCCCCGGCAACGTCCGCAGGTGACCACGCTCACCAAGTCGCCGAACACCGATCTCTGGACTCGGCGCTGCTCGCCCGCGCCTCCGCAGTCGGGACACGGCGACGGACGCGCCCCGCCCTCGGCCCCGGTTCCGCCGCAGGCGTCGCAGGCGTCGAGGACCCCGACGCGCACCGACTTCGTCGCGCCGGAACACACCTCCTGGAGCGTCAGCGGAATCTTGATCCGCAACGACTGCCCTCGGGCGGGCTCGCCGCTCCGCCTGCGACGGCCGCCGAAGAGCTCCTCGATGCCGCCGAAGCCGCCGAAGTCGCGCATGAAGACCTCCAGCGCGTCGGCGAAGTCGATGCCGCCGGACATGCCGCCCGCACCTCGGACGCCCTCCTTGCCGTACCGGTCGTAGCGGGCCCGCTTTCGGGCGTCGCGCAGCACTTCGTACGCTTCGGTGGCCTGCTTGAAGCGCTCCTCCGCCTCCTTGGAGCCGGCGTTGCGGTCCGGGTGGTGCTTGAGCGCCACTTTCCGGTACGCCTTCTTGATGTCTTCCTGGCTGGCGTCCCTGCGAACGCCGAGCAAAGAGTAGTAGTCGGCCATGTATCGTCAGTCGCGATTCGGTGTGCGCGGCGGCGGCGCGGGGCTCAGGGCTCCAGCATTCGGGTGACCAGCGACGACGTGTAGTCCACGATCGCCACGACCTTCTCGTAGGGCATCCGCGTGGGTCCGATGACCCCGACGATCCCCTGCAGTCCCCCGAGACGGTAGCCGGAGGTAATCAGCGTGAAGCCGGCCAGTTCGGGGCCGTGCTCGGCGCCGATGGTCACGCAGGGCCCGCTCGCCGTCGCCCGCTCGCCCAGGATCGAGGCCAGCATGTCCTTGCGCTCCGTGAGTTCGATCAGGTCCATCAGCCGCTCGCTGGTGGCGAACTCCGGCTGAGTCGCGATGGCCGACGTTCGTCCCAGCAGGACCCGTTCGCGCCTCTCGGGCGCGGCCCCGAAGAGGTCTTCGCTGGACTCGATGAAGATGTTCAGCGCGTCCTGGGTGACCCGGTCGCCGGCGGCGTCGCGAAGCCGGTCCCCGAAGGACTGGCGGATCTCTCGAAAGGTGAGGCCGGCCAGGCGCTCGTTGAGCACCCGCTGGAGTTCCGCAAGCATGCTTTCGGGCGCCGCGCCGGGCAGATCGACGTAGACGGTGCGCGCCAGCCCGCTCAGCACCGTCACGACCATGAGCACCTTGTTGGCGGAGACGGCCACCAAGTCCAGCTTCTTGAGGCGGGCGTTGTCCAGCTGCGGCACCGACCCCACGCCCAGCCCGCTGACCAGGACGCCCAACGCCCGAGTGGCGTTGCGCACGACGCGCTCGACCGTCGAGTCGCTGGCCCACACCTGGTTCTCGATCTGGGCCTGCTGCGACGGCGTGAGCACTTCGGGCTCCATGATGCGGTCCACGAAGAAGCGGTAGGCCATGTCCGTGGGCACGCGCCCCGCGGAAGGATGCGGGTGGGTCAGGTAGCCCTTGTCCTCCAAGTCGGCCATCGTGTTGCGGATGGTGGCGGCGGAGACGCCGAACGCGTACCGGCGGGCGAGCGTGCGGCTGCCCGCGGGCTCGGCGGTCTCCACGTAGGTGCGGATGACGGCCTCCAGCACGGTCTTCTCCCGCTCCGACAGCGAGCGGTCTGCGGTGCGTTGCACAAGTTCCATGGCGGTCTCGGGCGCACGGTCTCGGGCGAGGGCCCCGGGGGGCGCGGAGGCAAAGCAAAGGGACGCCCCCAAACTATAGAAAATCGCCGGACCAGCGGGGAGGTCAACGGGCGAAGGGCGCGGCCAAGTCCATTTCGACGGCCAAGTCGTCCAGGTGAAGCCATCCTTCGGGCAGGAGGCGAATCACGCCGTCTTCGACTCGGGCAAGGCCTCGGAGCCGCCAGCTCTCGGCCGTGCGGACCGCGGCCGGCCCCAAGGAGGCCGCGTCGATGCCCGCCGAGGTGCGAAGTCCCAGCCAGACGTCTTCCAAGCGGGACTGGTCGCTGGAGAGGGATTCCTCGCCGACGCGTCCGCTTCC
Source organism: Longimicrobiales bacterium (assembly GCA_958295645.1). GTDB lineage: Bacteria > Gemmatimonadota > Gemmatimonadetes > Longimicrobiales > Gaopeijiaceae. Next base: position 392,335 of record OY282361.1, on the reverse strand, counting down.
GGTCCGAGCCACCTGCTGCTCGTAGGCCCGCCAGTCGCGCACGTTCCAGCTTCTTCGTCGTCCTTGGCAGCTGTGGGCGCCGTTGCCGAGACCCAAGTAAGGCGACCCGTTCCAGTACGACTGGTTGTGGCGGGACGCGAACCCCGGACGGGCGAAGTTCGACACTTCGTAGTGCTCGTATCCCGCGGCGGCCAGCCTCTCGGCGGCGAGCAGGTACTCTTCCTGGTAGCGCCGGTGCCCGGGGCGACTGGTCCTGCCTTCGCGTATCGCGCGGGCGAGCGGCGTGGCCTCCTCCACCGTCAGGCCGTAGACGGAGAGGTGCGGGACGTCCAGCGCGAGCGCACGGTCCAAGTCGGCTTCCCAAGAGCGCGGCACCTCGCCGGGGAGTCCGAAGAGAAGGTCGATCGAGATGTTCGACACGCCCGCGCGACGAGCCGCGGAGACGGACTGCCCGACGCCCCCGGGCTCGTGAAGGCGTCCCATCCACTTGAGCGCAGGCGCGGAAAAGCTCTGCGCCCCGACGGAGACGCGGTTGACGCCTTGCGCGGCCCACTGCTCGGCGACCGCGGGCGTGAACGACTCGGGATTGGCCTCCATGGTCCACTCCAGTTCGGAGCCGGCCACGCGCGGCCTGCCCACCGCGTCCGCGATCCCGCCGGCCAGGCCGGGGCCCAAAAGCGACGGCGTGCCGCCGCCCACGTAGAGAGTCGCGAGCGTCGGCGCCAGGGCCGCTTCGCCGGTGTCGAGGAGGAAGGCGAGTTCGCGAGCGATGGTCGACGTCCAGCGGCGACCGTCCGGCGAACGATCGACTTCGACTGCGAAGTCGCAGTAGACGCAACGGCGCGCGCAGAAGGGCGCGTGGACGTAGAGGTTGCGGACGAGGCTCGACGAGGCGTCGGGAGCCGTTGGATGGAGGGACGTCATGGCACGAGACCAGCGGCCCGGCCCGGAGTCCTCATGAAGCGGCAGTCGCGTGTCTGGGCCAGGAGGCCGCGCAGTTCCAGGACGGTGGCCGACGCCGCCACCGAGTCGACGGGCTCGTCCACCAAGTGCGCGAGTTCGTCGAGCGTGACAGGGGTCGCGGGAAGCGCTGCGAGGACTGCGCGCAGTTCCGGCTCCGGGGGCAGGGGCCGCGACGAGTCGGCCGCGCCTCCGAGGCTGGCGTCCAGCACGATCTCCGCGCCATCCGCCAACAGCTGGTTGGCGCCCCGGCTGGTCGGGCGGTCGATGGGGCCGGGCACCGCGTGGATGTCGCGGCCCAGGTCGAGGGCGATCTCGGCCGTGATCAGCGCGCCGCTTCGCGAGGATGCCTCCACAATGACGATGTCGGCGCAGAGCGCGGCGATGATGCGGTTCCGCGCCGGGAAGTGGGCGGGCGCGGCTTGCGTGCCGGGCTCGTACTCCGAGACCACCGCGCCGGTTCGGACGATCTGTTCGTAGAGGTCCGCGTTGCTGGCGGGAGCGGGGACGTCGACGCCGGAACCCAGAACTGCGACCGTCGGTCCCGGCAATGCGCCCCGGTGCGCCTCGGCGTCGATCCCCAAGGCCAATCCCGACACCACGCAGCGCCCGTGCTCGGTCAGGGCTCGGCCGATCCGCCGGGCGACGCGCCGACCGTACGCGGTCGCTCTTCGGGAGCCCACCACGGCGGCGCAGTCCGCGGCGAGCAGCTCCAGCCTACCGAGCACGAACAGCACCGCAGGTGGCACACGCAACTCGCCCAAGCGCGGCGGATAGCCGTCGGCGCCGTAGACGAGGACTCGCGCACCAAGCCGCTCGCAACGCTCGGCGACTTGGCAAGCCTGGGCGACGCAGCTGCCGGCGGCCCGGGCCTGCGCCGCCTCTTCGCCCGCAATCCCCGCGAACAGGCCGCGGGAAGCGGCCAACGCCTCGGCGGCGCTCCCGAACCGGTCGACCAACTTGCGGAAGCGCACCGGACCCACGCCCGGCAACGCCCGAAGCAACAAGGCGCTCGGCGGGCCTTCGGTGCGCGCGGGCTTCGAATCCGTCGTGCGCCAACTGCCCTCGCGCCGACCGCGCGTGCGCGACCGCGCGCCTGCCAGCCGCTCTACCATTCGTCCTCCTCGTCGGCGTCCGGCGCCGCGCGAACCTGCCGCCAGCACCCTTCCAGCAACTCCGCGATCCCTTCGCCGGTCGTTGCGCTCACTTTGTACGTGGCCCAAGCACCCGGCGCAGGCAGACTGCGGACGGGGACGCCCCCAGCGTACAGATCCGCCTTCGACAGCACCGCCGCGAACGGCAGGCGACCCAGCTGGGCGGAGTACTTCTCCAACTCCGCGCGCAGTCCGGCGAGCGTGGCGCTCGGATCGGCCACGTCGGCGGGCACCAGCAGCAACAGCGCCCGCGTGCGCTCGATGTGGCGGAGAAACTGGTGGCCCAGGCCCTTGCCTTCATGCGCGCCTTCGATGATGCCGGGGATGTCCGCCAGCACGAACGACCGAAAGTCCGGCAAGTCCACGACCCCGAGCACAGGCGACAGCGTGGTGAACGGATAGCCGGCGATCTTCGGCTTGGCGCCGCTGACGCGAGAGAGCAACGTGGACTTCCCCGCGTTCGGTTCCCCGACCAGCCCGACATCGGCGAGCAGCTTGAGCTCCAGGCGAAGCCGCCGCCGTTCCCCTTCCCCTCCGGACTCCCAGCGCCGCGGCGCCTGCCGCGTCGGCGAAGCAAAGCGCGCGTTGCCCCGCCCGCCCCGTCCGCCTCGCGCCACCACGAGCCGCTGCCCCGGCTCGACGAGCTCGCCCACCTTGGCCGCCGTCTCGTCGTCGAAAACCTCGGTGCCGGGCGGCGCGCGCAGTTCCAAGTCCTGGCCGCTCCTCCCCGTGCGGTTCGACCCCTCGCCGTGCGCGCCCCGCTCCGCGCGGTGATGCTTGCGGTACCGGAACTCGCTCAGCGTCGAGAGGCCGCCGGCGGCGACCAAGACGACATCGCCTCCCTTCCCCCCGTCGCCCCCCGAGGGGCCGCCGCGCGGCACCCCCTTCTCCCGCCGGAACGCCTCGGCCCCGGCCCCGCCCGCGCCCGCACACACCTCAATTGTCGCAGAATCGACGAACAAACGGTCCTCCGAGCGTTGCGGGCGACAAGCTGGCGAAGCGGAGCCGCCATGGTTCCGGACGGGACGGCCGCCGACCCCTGAAACCTGTACTGCCGGGCGGGCCGCCGCCATGGTCGATTCGGACCGATTCTGGGGAGCGGAGAGCGGCGGCGTGGGGCCGCTCATGCTCGGAACAGCCTCATGACACCCGCCCCTCGCCCCATGCAACACCCGGCCCGCGTCCAGGTCCGACACGACGATCAGTCCGGTTGCGGCTCGAAAGGGCCTCTAGTAGGATTCACGGCGTCGCCCCTCCTCGAACGCCGTCCAGGACGGCACCACCAAGGAGCTTGGCTGTGGCGAACGGCAACCTGTTGCGACAGTTCGACGGTGCGAGCCACGCGGACGTGGAGCGCGTCTTGCGCCGGGCGATGAAGGAGATGGTTCTGCTGGGCGACGGTTCGCACCTTACGGAAGATCACATCGTGGCCGCGTATCGGTACGAGAAAGCAAGAACTCGAAGGGCACGGACGGATGCCTGACGTAAGTCCGCAGGTGCTCCGATGGGCCAGGGAAACCGCAGGCCTGAGCCGCGAAGAAGCCGTCTCCAAGTTGCACCTGAAAGACGCCAAGGGCATCACGGCCACCGAGAGATTGCAGGCTCTGGAGGACGGCCTTGTCGCTCCCAGCCGACCGATGTTGACGACGATGGCCAAGCAGTATCGCCGGCCGCTCGTGGTCTTCTACATGTCTGCGCCGCCTCCATCCGGGCAACGAGGACAAGATTGCCGCAACACGGTGTTGACCGAGCACTCTCCTCGGGATGACGCATGCTTGGACGCCTTGTTTCGAAGAGTCCGCGCACGAATGGCGATTCTGCGGTCCGCGATGGAGGAGCAAGAGGGTGCCCAAGCACTTGCCTTCGTCGGTTCGCGGTCGATAGAAGACGGCGTGCAGTCCGTCCTGGTCTCGATTCGCGAGACTTTGGGCATGCAACTTGATGATTTCCGACAGGCCTCGACGGCGACCGATGCCTTCCGAGTACTGCGTGCACATGCCGAAGCAACCGGCGTATTCGTACTTCTGGAAGGCAATCTAGGTAGCCACCATACGAACATGGATGCCGACGTTTTTCGAGGCTTCGCGCTTGCTGACCCCATCGCACCGTTCGCGGTCGTCAATCTCAACGACCATCGTCGGGCCTGGGCCTTCACGCTTCTTCACGAGTTGACGCACATATGGCTGGGCCAAACGGCCGTCAGCGGAGGCGTACCAGAACTGTCCATTGAGAGATTCTGCAATGACGTAGCATCGGAATACTTGCTTCCAAAACACGAACTCTCCAAGATTCGACTGCCAAAGACGCATGCGATTTCTGCTGTTGCCGATCTCGTAGGCGATTTCTCTCGAGGCCGCAACGTCAGTGCGTCTATGGTCGCGTATCGTCTCTACCGTCTGGGTATGTTCTCCCATGTCGACTGGCGGGCGTTGTCGAGGCACTACCGAGACAAGTGGGCCGCGAAACGCGAAGCCGAACTCGGCAGGGCACAGGGCGGACCCAGCTACTACAAAGTGCGACGGCATAGGCTGGGTGCACGAATGCTCGATGTCGTCCGCCTGCTCGTGGCTTCGGGCGAACTGACGACAATCAAGGCCGGAAGACTCCTAGCCGTCGCTGCCAACAACGTTCACCGCGTTCTCTCGAAGGCATCGGTAAACAATCGCGCGGCAGATGTTGTATCTTCTTGACGCGAATGTGTTGATTGATGCAGATCGCGATTACTATCCGATGGCTCGCGTTCCCGAGTTTTGGGAATGGCTTTCACACATGGGCGTGGAAGAGCATGTCAAGATTCCGGTAGAGATTCACGCAGAAGTGGCATGCGGTAAGTGCGGGTTGGCCAGGAGGGTGCGCATTATGGATTTCAAGAACGCGCTTGTGCTGAATGAAGAACCTGAGCCGCGTCTAGTCGACCAAGCAGTACATCAGGGCTACGCTCGCGACCTTACGGACGACGAAATCCAAACTCTTGGATGCGACCCGTTCCTAATCGCGTATGCGCTTCGGGATCCATCAAGCCGTTGTATTGTGACCACGGAGGTATCCAAGCCCACTAAGCAACGAGCGAATCGGCACTTGCCTGACGTCGCCGGGGCTCTTGAAATACAGACTTGCAATACGTTCGAGTTGACGTCACCTGGACTTCAGTACGAACTGGAGGAAGAAATCCGGCTACGCTTCGGGTTCACAGCCCTAGTAGAGCCCATTCGTCCAACCATCTGACGCCATGGATCAGAAGGCATCGTCCACTCGGCCGACATGGCGGCCTCTTGCCAGTCCCGGGGCTTCGCCTTCCGCTCAGACACGGATCGCTTCGGCTTCCACGTAGGGCCGGAACTCGGGGCGCAGCACCTTGTCCGTGACGAGGTCCACGCGCGTCGTCCCAGCAAGTCTTCCAAGTAAGCCTGCGTTCCAAAGAACCACCTCGGCGTCGCCGGCGCGTTGAAACGAACCAGGATGTCGATGTCGCTGTCCTCGGTGGCATGGTCGCGTCCGAAGGAGCCGAAGCGGGCGAGGTCCTCGACGCGGAATCGGCGAGCCAGTTCGCTCTTGTGGGTGCGCAAAACGTCCAGGACTTCGCTCCGAGTCGGTTGGGACTGGGACGTCGGCGTGGAACTCATGCTCGGAACACCTTCATCACCTCGTCGCCCAGGTGGTTGATGACCTTGACCGCGATGCGGCCCGTCTTCGGACGGTCGAAGGCCCGGGACGTGTCGCTCTTGAGCGTGGCCCACGCTTCCGGGTCGATCTCGGCCTTGAGGGTCGTCTTCAAGGCCTTGTACGGATCGCCGGCGCCGAGAAAGTACGCGTGGCGCACGAAGAAGCTCTCCTCGTTGTAGTCCGTGTCGATGAACCAGCAGGCGATTCCGTCGGGGCCGTCGCTGCGTATCTCGCCGCTACCCGGGTGGAAAACGTCGACGCCGCGAATCTTCACGCGAATGCGATCGTCGTCCGGGGCACCGTCGTTGGCCGGCAGGATCTCGATGTCCGGCTCCCCGAAGACCACGAACAAGTTGCCCTTGCCCGTGTTCTTGAGGTCCTCGGCCATGTGGAGGTCCGCGTTCATCCGCGCCTTCAGCACGGGAATGCGGCCAAGCTTGTTGAACTCGGCCGCGTGTGGCCCGTAGTTGAAGGCGCATGCAATCAGCACGTCGAATCCCGCCTCGCCTGCCTCCCGCGCCGCAGCCGCCAAGTCGGGCCGTGCGACCGTCCCGAACTCGGGGCCGACGAAGACTGCCGCCCGTTGTTCGGTCCGAGACCGGCCCCCGTCCTTGACGAACCGACCCTCCGCGCACACCAGCCGGCCGGGCCACTGCGACAGCGAGGAGAATGCGATCTTGTCTTCTTTGTGGGCCTGCTGTACGCCGGCCGTGCGCAGGTTCTCCAGGACCATCCCGACGAAGTCCGGCTTCGTCCCGTAGCCAAGGTTCTCTTCAGCCACGCTGTCCACGAGATCGTCGTTCTCGGCGACCCCCAGTTCCCGGTGCGGCGAGAGGCTTTCCACCGTGAAGGGGCCGGACACGCGAACCCTGCGCTTGTCCTCGTAGGGTTTGTCGTACAGGTATTCGTAGGTGGCCTTCGCCGCGATGGATGCGTCGATCTCCTTCTGCCGCGCGACTCGGCCCTTCCACCACTCCGCATGAATCGTCGCGTGCTCCTTGGGCCACGGATCCGCAGGACGCTTGGGCAACGACTCCATCGTGTAGCGTCGTCCCAGGACCGCGTTCATTTCATCGAGAAGTCGGTGGACGCTGGAGGTGTTGGCTTCCTTCTTCCATTGCTCCTTCTTGAGGCGAGTGAAAAGCACAGAAGCTTTTTTGTCCCAAGGTTCTTCGGCATGTCGCGGAATCTCCCATTCCTCCCACTCTTCGTCGCGTGCCTTGTTGATGCGGGCTCGAAGCTGCTCCAAAATCGGCTGATACTGCTCCCATATCTCGTCGATCTCCGCGTTGTTCGCGATCGACTTCAGCGTAATGTGAGGCACACGCTCGTACACGAAGCCCTGGCGAATGTCACCGGAGGTTGCTCTGGCTTCATCAGGCGTCCTTCTCGCCAGCCGTGCTTCCTTCTCCAGCCCTTCCCTCGAGTCCGCGAGCAGGTAGTACGGATAGCGAGCTCCCATCACGCGGGCACGGGCCAAGGCAAGAGCGACCCGAGACGTGTCGATGGTAATCCAGCGACGTCCCCATTGCTCAGCGACGTAAGCGGTGGTGCCAGAGCCGCAGGTAGGGTCCAGGACGAGGTCGCCGGGATCGGTGGTCATCAAGACGCAGCGTTGAATCAATCGCCTGCTTGTTTGGACAACATAGGACTTGGCGATCTCCGGGCCGGTGTCCGTCCACAAGTTGCTGATTTCAGAAGCAGCGTAGTCGCCGTGGTAGTAGATCGAACTCAACGCTGTCTTGTCCGCCTGAACGCGATTCGCCGCGAGCAGGCGTTGAAATCCACGTGGCGAATACCGCCAACTTCGCATTGGCGGTATTCGCCACGTGGATCCAAACGCAGGCCGCGGCTCGTGATCGCCGGTGTTCATGGAGTGCAACGGCAATTTTCGGAATGCTCTAGCACCCCTTGGCAGGGTAGTCGCATCCTGCCTTTCCTTTGGCGACATCGACCGCCGCGAGCCGTCGACTTCTTCCACTTGATTGTACATTCCAGTCAAGACGTCGCGCCTCTCAAGCAAACGACGAAACTTCGTTCTCGTAGCATCCTTGCAATACCAAAGCAGAAAGTCGGCTACCCCTTTTATTGAACGTCCCTTCGTAGTGCCGCTAGTAACACGGCACGTAATTGAGCTGACGAAATTCTGCTCCCCAAACACCTCGTCCATCAAAGCCCTCACCCGGTGCACGTTCTCGTCTCCAATCTGCACGAAGATCGATCCGCTCTCGGTCAAGAGATCGCGAGCAACCGTCAGCCGATCCCGCATGTACGTCAGGTAGGAATGAACACCGTCTCGCCAGGTATCCCGAAACGCCTTCACCTGCTCGGGCTCGCGGGTCATGTGTTCGGCTTTTCCGTCTTTCACGTCCCGGCTGGTGGTGGACCATTGGAAGTTGGAGTTGAACTTGATGCCGTAGGGCGGGTCCATGTAGATGCATTGGACCTTGCCGCGCAGGCCCTCCCGCTCGGCCAGGGAAGCCATGACTTGGAGGCTGTCGCCGAGGATCATCCGGTTGGACCAGTTGGCGTCGTGCTGGTAGAACTCGGTCTTGGCGTCGCCCTCGGGGAGGCCGTTGAAGTCGGCGAAGAGGTCGGGGTGTTCATCCTCGCCCGCCGCCGCGGATTCCCGGCTCTGCCGACGAAGGTCGTCGATCAAGACTTTCGGATGAATCTTTTCTTGGATGAACAGCGGTGGAGCCGGAACCGCTAGGTCGGACCAGTCCTGCATATCCTTGCCACGCCACACCAGTTGGGGGTCAAGGTCGCGGTTGCGACGCTCGTAGGCGACCTGGATGGGTTCGTCGTCCGCAGGGTCCATGACCGGCTGGTATTCGGCGGTGGGTATGTTCCTGCGAGACGCCTCAGCGTGGGTCAGCGCCTCCACCTGCTTTGGCTCTCGGCGTCGCCTCGCCACGTCAGGCCGTGCGCTGGCGCAGTTTGCGACCCAGGTCGTCCGTTGCCGCTAGAGAAGAGACCATGTCCCCGCCGACATCCGTCAGTCGAGCGAGGTCAAGCCTTGGAATCTCTGCCTGATTCTCAAAGACAATGATCGATTCAAAGCTAAGGCTGCTTCTGTGGAAGTGCGACAACATGATGGTCGTCAATCGAGCTTTGTCCCGATTAGGCACACCATAGAGGAAGACGTGATTCTCCTGGTTGCCCTTGATCATGTAGTCCACGGGATAGGCATCCGAATTCGGTACCGCCGGCCGATAGTCTCGCTCGACTTGTGATTCGTCGATCAGACTAGTCAAGAGATCAGCCAGATCATCATAGAACGTGGATCCGACATTGGACCGCGATAGAAGGGTCAGATCGTAAATTCTCGTCAACGCCTGGCCGAACACGAAAACAGCTTCGGACAGCTTTTCTGGCGATGTATCAAGACAGAAAGCGCCGCCATTCCAATGCAGACCGCTCTCTGTCATGATGCGTTCCATGAGCATCCCTCGGGTTCCGTCCATAAATGAGTCCACCTCGTGCTCGTAGCTGATATGCATCAACGTGTGGCCGCGATCGGACAGCACCAATCCTCCCGAGGCCGAGACAGAAAGATGGATGGGGTAGGTGTCGCCGTCCGGGAACCGAAAGTGCGTTCGGACCATGAGGGCATCGTCAAAGGGCTGGACTACCTCCACATCGTGGCACAATCGTTCGCAGAGTAGCTTCCGGACGGCACCAAGATCAAGCGTCATGTCAAAGTCAGCCTTGGTTGGTCCGGCTCCGTGCGCAGGCCGGTTACGGCGCAATCGGCTATCAGGCAGGCTAGGGCGCCTTCGACAGTCTCAAACCGGTCGGTCTCTTCCGCTTCGGAATCGGGCTTCCTTCCCTCCGCGATGGCCCGTGCCGAAGCAAGATGGATGTGTGGACGAAAAAAGATGTCGCCGTGTTCGTGCCCGGGGCCATTGTAGCGTGCAAGCGAAAGCCGAGGACCATTGCGAGGTGTCCACACGAGTCCGCAAGAGAAATCGCGTTGATCGGAAAGGCTGGCCCTCTGAAAAACTATGAATCCGACATCCCCCTCGCCCGATGCCGAAGCGCGAAAGGTGCGCTGGCGGTGACCGGGCCTGCTCTTCGGCTTGTCGGCCCAACGCGCCTTGGGGTTCGTCACGTGCTTCGGCATCGCCCGCAGGGCGTCGAGCTCCGAGTTGGTGTAGGTTCGAGTGTCCATCGCTAGGTCGGCCACCCCCCAATCGCCGCGTCCAGCGCCTCTTCCATCGCCCACGCGTCCTTCAGCTCCGCGAACGCCCAGCGGCCGAAGCCGCCCAGGTTGTTCACGCCGGGGATCCAGTAGGCGTCCATCGTCTGCTTCTTGTCCTTGGCGTCTTCCCGGCGGTACCCCTTGATCTCGACCACGAGGTTCAGAAGATCGTCTTCGCCGTGGCCGTCGTCCACCCGCAGGACGAAGTCGGGGACGTAGGTGCGCGACTCGGAGCCGTGTCGGTAAGGGACGTCGAGCCCCAGACCCTGGTTCTTGACGTAGATGCGAACGCGCGGATCGGCCTCGGCCACGCGGCAGAACTGCGTCTCCCAGTCACTGTCGCAGACGGCCCAGTTGACGTGGCACTGGTCGGCGGCGGTCCTCCAGCGGCGCGTCTTGGAGGTGGTGAATCGCACGGAGGCGGTGGAGCCCCAGGGATTGTAGGGGTCCACGATCGCTTTGACGGGGCGGTCGCCCTGGTGACGCGAGACGATCCCCCGGGTGATCCGCTCGCAGGCCATGTCCGCGAGTTCCAGGTACATGAGCTGGGCCGGGAACGTGCCGCCGGTGCACACGAGGTGGTCGTCGAGCCAGCGGCCCGTGATCTGCTTGAGTTGGCCGAACAGGTACAGCTTGGGTTCGTCGCCCGCGTCGCACCACTTGGTCTCCAGCAGCCGCCACGTCAGGTTGTAGAGCAGTTCGTTTCGGCGGACCTTCTCCAGGCCCTTCAAGGTCAGATCGATGCCCTTGCCGATGATGCCTTGGTTGCGGGTGATGGTTGGGCCGACCAGTTCGGGCGTCAGCGCCAGGGTCGCGTCGTCGTCGAAGGTGGCGGACAGGCGCTCCTCGGGAAGCTCCACGCGATAGCCCTGCACGCGGGGAAAGCGGATCTCGCAGGGGTCGCGCTCGGGACGAATCGCCCGCACCTCCACCGTCTCGCGGGGCGGCTGCGGCGGCGCGATCACGGGCTCGGCGGTGAAGTCGAAGGGAATGCCCAGCACGTCGGCGTACTCGACGTTGAAGAGCCCGTCGTCGTTCAGGTCGTAGGACTGCCTCCGGAGGGCGCGGCCCACGACTTGCTCGCACAGCAGCTGGGTTCCGAAGGCGCGCACGCCCAGGACGTGCGTGACGTTGTTGGCGTCCCAGCCCTCGGTGAGCATCGAGACGGACACGACGCAACGAATGTCGCCACCCAGCCGACCCGCCTTGCCGACGGTGTTCATGACTTCGCGCAGGATGTCCGCGTCCGACAGGTTCTCCGCTTGGCGGCGGTCGCCGGTGCGCTGGACGATCTCGCGCCGGAACTGGTCGATCTGGGCGGCGGCGGCCTTGCGGAAGCCGGTGTCGAGCGCCTCGCCGGACTCCAGTTGCTCGCTGTCGATGAGCAGCGTGCGGGGACGGGCCAAGCGCACGCCGTTCTCGTCGAAGTTGCGGAAGAGAGACAGGCGGCCGTTGTGCAGCCGCTGGTTGCCGGGATGCGAGGACTTGTCCAGGGGCGGACAGAGAAACCCCGACACGTAGTCGAACACGAGCTTGGACGTCGACGTGTTGTTGCACACCACGATGAAGCAGGGCGGCACGTCGGTCTCGGCCTTGCGCCAAAGCTCGAACACCTTCTCGTAGTTGCCGTAGAGGGCGTCCAAGGCGGTTTGCAGCTCCACCGGCAACTTTCGCGGATCCAGGGGCGAGGCGCTCTTGCCCCGGCCCTTCTTGGGCATCTTCTTGCCGATGTGTTCCCAGAGGTTGCGGAACTTGGGCATCTCGCCGCCGGGAATGTTGTCGGCGATGGGCACGCGGGGCAGCTTGACGATCCCGCACTCGATGGCGTCCATCAGAGAGAAGTCGCTCATCGTCCAGGGGAAGAGGGTGCCCTCGGCGTAGCCCGAGCCGCGAAGGAAGAACGGCGTCGCCGACAAGTCCACGACGCGAACGATGCCCAGCTTGCGCTGCACCGCCTCCAAGCCCGATATCCACACGCGGGCGGCTTCCTTGTTCTTGTTGACCTCCTTCCTTTCTTCGCTCTGGATGCTGCGTTCCTCGCTGGCTTCGGGCGGCCTCTCGCGGTAGCAGTGGTGCCCTTCGTCGTTGAAGACCATGATGCGCTTCATGCCCATCAGCTCCGGCATCACGCGCTGGAGCATCTGGCCTTCCGTCTCCTTGGTGACGATCTCCGGCCTCCGCCCCCGACCCTGCAACAGCGCCCGGCTGCCCTTCGCCAGCTTCATCTTCTCGCGGCGGATGAAGGCGTGGTAGTTGGTGATCACGATCTTGGCTCGGTCCAGGTCGCGTTGCATGTCGGCCGGCACCAGCTCGCGAGACTTGTAGTAGCTGTTCGGATCGTTGGGCTGGAGAACTCGAAGGCGATCGCGGATGGTGATGCCCGGCGCCGCGACCAGGAACCCCCGGCTGAACCGAGGGCTACCGGGATGGCGGACGGCGTTGATCGTCTGCCATGCGATGAGCATCGCCATGACCGTCGTCTTGCCTGCGCCGGTTGCCAGCTTGAGCGCCATGCGGGAGAGCGGCAGGTCCGGGTTCGCGTCGAGGCTGGCGTCTTCCAAGTGCTGCAACAGCTCGCGCCCCGCCTTGGTGCGCCGCGCGACCTCCGTGAACCAGATGGCCGTCTCGGCGGCCTCCACTTGGCAGAAGAAGGGGCGGACGCCGCTGAACCGGTGGGACCGCCAGTGGCGCAGGATGCGCGCCGTCTCGGGCGTGACGCGCCAGTCGTTCGGGTTCGGAATAGCGCGCCAGCGGGTCACGTGCTCGCGAACTCGGTTGATGACGCCCTTCAGGTACTGCTGGTCGGCGGTGGACAGGCCGCGTCCTTCGTCGAGCACCAACGCGGCCTGCTCCGAGCCGACGACCGCGCCCCGGCCGGCCCGGCGAGGCTTCGGGACGGGCGTCGTGAAGTCGGCCGGCCGGCGACTCGGGACGATCTCGTGCGTTGGCTGCCCTTCGCCGTCCAAGCGCCAGTGCCGATTCGGCGCAGTGTACGGCGAGTTGAGGACGGGCCGTGCAAAGAAGCGCGGGTTCACGGGCATGTCCCAATCATCGGTTCCCCGCCCTGCTTGTGGCCCGGGCGGCGTGCTGCTTCAGCACTTCCCAGCGCCCCGCCTTGGTCGGGCCGACGTGCCGGATGATCCCGGCCTTCCGCAACTTCGCCAGATGGTATTTGACGCCATCCGGCGTGATGCCGATGCGCTCGGCGATCAGGCGTCGGGTGATGCTAGGCTTGGCCTTGAGGAGAGCCAGGATGCGATCTCGGGTAGTCGGGGCCATCTTGGGCGCGCGTTCTTGGGTAGTCTGTTCTGTTTCTTGGGTAGCCTGTTCTAGTTCTTGGGTAGTGCAATCGTTTTCTTGGGTAGTCGATGATTGTTCTTGGGTAGTTCGCGCGCTGCCCTCGTCGGCCTTTGCCTCCCCCAGGATGGCCCGGGCGTCGGCCGCTTGGTACGCGGTCGAGAACGGGAACTCGACCCACAGCCCGCCTTCCGGCTCGATCCGCCATCGTGGCAACGGACTTCCTACCGCCTCGCAACCCTCGATGATCCGCTGGATGCCCCGGCCCCAGGCTTCAATCAGACCAGCCCGAAAGAACGCGTTGGCTACCACGGGATTGCACGGCTGCGAAGGATGCGTCCCGGTAAGCCTCTCCAGCGACCAACCCTCCGGCAAGCGCCCTGGATTCCAAAGCATGATGCGGTCGTCGTAGACCCGAATCTGAACGGGTGCAGGGCGAGTGTAGTCCCGGTGAATCACGGCGTTCACCACTGCTTCGCGCATCGCTTCCGCAGGCACGGGAAACGTCTCCACCCGGTGCACGCCCCGGTACGACACAAGCGCCCGCGTGTACTTCGTGTACAGAAGGTCCACGGTTCGGTCCACCTGTGTGAACAGGTCTCCCTCGATCACGTCCTGAAACAGCAACTCCGCACCCCGAAAGTATCCGACCTTGACGCAAGCTTCCCTGAAGAAGCGGTCGGGCGCCGGGTGGAAAAGCAGCAACGCCGCCCGCTTCAGGCGTGCGCCTTCCCGCAGATTGAGCCGCTCGACTACTTCGGAGTCGGACTCGTCCAGCACATCCCGCGGCAACCGCCCGCTGGCGGCCGCTAGCCGGTGAAACGCGTCGATCGCTCGTCGGTCCAAGTCCATGACGCCCACTCCAGCCATCGGAGCGTCGTCCCAAGTCCTGCCGAGCTTGCACATAAGAAACCGGCTCAGCGCATCTCCCGTGAGCACTTGCTTCGTGGACCCGCTCCGGTAGTGGAATTCCCCCTTGTAACTGACCGGATGCGGATACGAACCGACCAAGATCTGCAAGTACTCGACACCTTCCTCCGACCTCAGGTTCACGTCCACGACGATGCCCAAGAGCGACTGAACCTTGTTAGGTATTTCCTCCAGAAGACGAAGAACGTCCTTCACTCCCACGATCGTGCCGCCGTCGTCCCTCCCCACTTCCAGCACGCCGCCCTGGGCATTCGCAAACCCGCAGATCCACTTTAGGTACTCGTCCTGCCACGACGTCTTCCATTCGAGGTTTCGGCGCTCCGTCGTGACGCTGTCGTGGTTGCCACTGCCCCTCGCACAACTTGGTCTCTGTTGCAGCGCTCCTATGGTCACGACGCACTCCCTCGAAGTCGAAGCCCCCTACCGCCCCTCCGCCAGCGGGGTCCCCGCCAGGGCAAACAGCTCTTCCGGCGAGAAAGCCTGCGCCAACAGCTCGCGCGCCTTCTCCAGCTGGGCGTCGACAGCCGTCTGGCGCTGGAAACGGCCCTGGTCGCCCCAGGCTTGGTGCGCCACCTCGCCCGCCAAGCGCAGGGCGAAGAAGCGGCGGGCCTCCATGAATTCGCCGAGGCTCACGGAAAGCCCTCGCTCGGCCAAGGTCGCGTGGACATCCTCCAAGTCCTCGTCGGCGACCGCGAATCCGGGCGCCAGGCCGGGGTGATCCAGCAGGTAGCGCACTGCCCACCGGTGCACGGCGGGGAAGAACTCGCCGCCCGCCGACTCGAACACCGCGTCGACCACGGCGGCTTCACGCGTGGTGAGCGTGTCGCCCGAGGTCCACAGGTCCGGGGTGATTCCGCCGCCGCCGTACAGCGTGCGACCCCCTCGCGACGTGACCTGGGGGGCCTGCGACAGGTCGGCCGGGCGCTCCGCCCACGCTCCCAAGATCGTCGGCGCGCCTTCCCGTCTCTCGGAGCGCCCTTCGCCTTGGTCGTGAATCATCCGGCCCGCGGGGGTGAACCACCGGGCCGTGGTGAGCCTCAGCACGTTGCCGCCGGACAGCGGAATGAGGCTTTGCACCAGTCCCTTGCCGAACGTGCGCGTGCCCACCAGCAACGCGCGGTCGTGATCCTGCAGCGCGCCGGCCACGATCTCCGACGCGGAGGCGGTGGAGCGGCCGACGAGCACGGCCACGGGCAGGTCCGGGTAGGCTTGCCCGGTCTTGGCGCGGTGCACCTCGGGCTCGGAATTGCGACCCCGTATCTCCGCGATTTCGAGACCCTTGTCGAGGAAGACGTCGGTCAGATCCAGTCCTTCTTCGAGAAGCCCGCCGGAGTTTCTGCGCAGGTCCAGGACCAGCGAACGCATGCCCTCGCCCGCCAGCGAATCGACCGCGGCCCGAACCGCGGCGGCCGCGCTTCCGCCGAAGGAGGCGAGCGGGACGTATCCCACGCCGCCGTCCAGGAGCGCCGCGAACGGCACCTGCGGCACCACGACGCGCTCGCGGGTGATCTCGAAGGCCATGACGGACTCCACGCCCATCCGCCGGACGCCCATTCGCACGTCCGTGCCCGGCTTGCCGCGCAGCAGCGGGACCGCTTGATCCGTCGCCCAACCCTCCACGGACTCGCCGTCCACCTCCACGATGCGGTCGCCGGGCCTGACGCCCGCCTTCGCCGCCGGCGTGCCGGGAATGGGCGCCACTACGGTGATGTGGCCGTCCTGGTCCACGACTTCGAGGCCCACGCCGCCGTAGTCTCCCTCGACGCCGATGCGCTGCTCTTCCCAGTCCGATTCGGTGATGAAGCGCGAATAAGGGTCGCCCAGCTGGCGAACGAGGTCGTCCGCCAGCGAGCCGTAGATGTCGTCCAGCTCCACCTCTTCCACGTACTGGCTTTCGATGCGGCTCAGGACGTCGGCGAGCACGTCGGCGCCCTGGGGCAGGCGGGCGTCGGACCCGAACTTCCGGTGGGCCAGCCATCCGGCGGAGGCGGAGGCGAGGACCAGGAGCATCGTGCGTGCCCGCATCGATCCGACCGGCTTCATTTCTCCTCCCGTCGCGGTTTCGCGCTCGGCCGCGGTTGCCCGCTCGGCGCGTTCCATGCCCCGGCCATCCGATCCGAGACTTCCCGGCGGACGAGGCGCTCGACCTCCTCCGGCAACCCGCCGGCAGGCACGACGACCGCCTGGGCGTCCTCCCCCGCCATCGTAAGGTACCCACGCCGAACCCGTCGCAGGAAATCGAGCCCCTCCGACTCGATGCGGTCGTGGGGGCCTCCGCCGCTCTTGCGCGCCAAGCCGTCCTCCACCGGCAGGTCCAGCACGAGGCAGAGATCGGGCAGGAGGCCGTCCGTGGCGTAGTCGTTGAGGACGGCGATGCGATCCCGCGAAATGCCGCGTCCGAAGCCCTGGTACGCGAACGTGCTCGGCGCGAAGCGGTCCGACACGACCCAGGCGCCCTGCTCCAGCGCCGGCTTGACGATCTCGCGCACGAACGCCGCCCGGGCGGCCAGCACCAGGAGAAGCTCGGTCGGCGCCCCGATCTGCGGGCCGCGCTCGTGCAGCAACAGCTCGCGGATCCGCTCCCCGACGCCCGTCCCTCCCGGCTCGCGTGTCTCCACCACGGGCAGTCCCCGCCCGCGCAACCACTCGGCCAGCCGCCTGGCCTGGGTGGACTTCCCCGCTCCCTCGACGCCCTCGAGAACCAGGAAGCGCCCCGGCGTCGCACCGCGTTCCGCCGTCACCTAGCCGCCCTCTCCGCAAGCCTCGGGGCGCAGGCCCCTGCCCGGCGTCCCCTCGTTCACCCGCCTACTCGTAGTATTCCCGGCCCAGGTGCGTCACCTGCTCTTCGCCGGCCAGCCAGCGGAGGGTGTTCTTGAGCTTCCACTGCTGGATGAACAGGTCGTGTTCCGGATAGAGGCCCTCCGGGCAATGCGGGCTCTTGAAGTAGAAGGAGAGCCATTCCTGAATGCCGCCGAGCCCGGCGCGGCTCGCCAAGTCGAGGAACAGGACGAGGTCCAGGACGATGGGGGCGGCCAGGATCGAGTCCTTGCAGAGGAAATCCACCTTGATCTGCATCGGATAGCCCAGCCATCCGTACACGTCGAGGTTGTCCCATCCCTCCTTGTCGTCGCCGCGCGGCGGATAGTAGTTGATGCGAACCTTGTGAAAGATGTCGCCGTACAGCTCGGGGTACATGTCGGGCTGGAGGATGTAGTCGAGCACTCCGAGCTTGGACTCCTCCTTGGTGCGGAAGGAATCCGGGTCGTCCAGCACCTCGCCGTCGCGGTTGCCGAGGATGTTGGTGCTGAACCAGCCTCGGATGCCCAGCATCCTCGCCTTGAGACCGGGGGCCAGGATGGTCTTCATGAGGGTCTGTCCGGTCTTGAAGTCCTTGCCCGCGATCGGGACTTGCCGATCCCCGGCCAGCTGCTCCAGCGCCGGAACGTCGGCCGAGAGATTGGGAGCGCCGTTGGCGTAGGGGACGCCCTCCATGACGGCGGCGTAGGCGTATATCATGCTGGGCGCGATCGCGGGGTCCGACCGCCGCAGGGCCTCCTCGAAGGCGGCGGCGTCCGCATGGGCGGGACCGGACCGGAGGAAGATCTCGGTGGAGCCGCACCATACCATCACCACGCGCGCGCAGTCGTTGGCCTCCTTGAAGCGGCGGATGTCTTCCCGAACCGCTTCCGCCAAGTCCATCTTGCTGCCGCCGCGCTTCTTGTTGGGACCGTCGAGCCGTTTCACGTAGGCGCTGTCGAAGACGGCGGGCATGGGCTCGATCGACTCGAGGAACTCGCTGATCGGGTCGAGGTGCCGGGGTCTGTCCAGCACGCCTGCGGCCACCGCGCTCTCGAAGGCGTTGTCGGGGATGGGATCCCAGGCGCCGAACACGAGATGCTCCAGGCTCGCCAAGTCGACGAGTTCGCGGATCAAGGGCGTCCGCGCCTCGGTTCGCTTCCCCAGCCGGATCGTGTTCATCTGGCTGAGGCTTCCGACCGGCAAAGCGAGTCCCTGCCGCACCGCTTCGACGCCGGCGACGACGGTGGTCGCCACGGCCCCGAGGCCCGGGAGCAGAACGCCTAAGCGTCCGTCCGCCGGCTGGATGTCAGGTGGTTCCACCGGTTCCTTCCTTTCCGTTGCGCTCGGCGCCCGCGTTCGGACGCTTGGAGTGGGCGCCCGCGGCGCGCCCCAGAGGCACGCCCTTGCCGTGGCGGTAGACCCAGACGATGCGCTGCACGGCGGTCGCGTTGGTCAGAACCGCCACGATCACGATCAGCCAGCTCAGGACGACGCCGTTCCAGGCGAGGCCGAAGAGGAGCGAGGCCAAGCCGAGCAGCACGATGCGTTCGGCGCGTTGCATGAATCCCACCGAGCAGTCGAAGCCGAGCGCTTCGGCCTTGGCGCGAGTGTAGCTGACCATCAAGGAGCCGCCAAGGGCGAGCGTGATGACGTAGATCATCCACACGTCGGCCATGGCCGCTCCGTAGTCGTTGTACAGGGTCATGAAGCCCAGGTACATGGCGATTTCGGAGATTCGGTCGAGCGTCGAGTCGAAGAAGTTGCCGAACTTGGAGGCAAGCCCCGAGACCCGGGCCACGCGGCCGTCGAAGATGTCGAGCAGCCCGCCCAGCAGGACGAGGAACCCGGCGGTGCGGACGTGGTCCCGCGAGTAGAGGACGCCGGCGATCACGGTCGCGACGAACCCCATCACTGTGATGAAGTTGGGGTGCACGCCCCGGCGCACCAGCCACTGCACGACCGGATCGATCAGGTTGTAGACGGGCCGTCGAAGCGCCTTCAGGCCACTTTCGCGCGTCGCGGTCTCCGGGGCGGACAAGAAGCGCGCGGATCAGGAAACGACGAGGATCGGCGAAGAGGCGCCTTTGCGCATGCCTTCCCGCATGGTCTCGTCGACCTTGGTCATCAGCTTGTCGAAGTTCGTCTGCGCCGCCACCAAGCTCTGGTAGACCGAGAGGGCGTGCAGCTTGCCGGCGATCTCGTCGTGCCGGCGCAAGTCGCCTCCGTCCGGCTCCTCGCCCCGGGCCACCGTGGCTCTCATGGCCTCCCACAGGCGTTGCAGGTCGTTGTTCAGCGCGACGAACTCGCGGTCGTTGTCGGCGGCCTCGACGGCCCGCGCGAGAACGCGGTGTTCCGAGGTGCGCCCGATCGTTCGGCCGAGCGATTCCGCCATTTCCAGGACTTCAGTCATTCTCCGGCTCCTTGTGGACCGCAGATCCGCGCAGTTGCAGGCTGGATGCCGGCCTGGCCGGCGTCGCGGGCGGGGAAGGGCGAATCCGCGGGGCTCCTTCGCGCCGCGCGGCCTGCCCGGCGTCTCGCCTCATCAAAACATAGCGCGGCCTCCCGGCCAAGTCGCGGCGCACGCTCGCGGTCTCCCCCAATCCGGTCGCGCGGAGCATCGCCGCGGCGTCGTCGGCCTGCCCGTCGCCCACCTCGAATCCCACCCAGCCGCCCGGGCGCAGGAGTTGGCCGAGGCCCGCTGTCAGCGCCCTGAGCACGCCAAGGCCCCGGGCGCCTCCGACCATCGCCAGACGGGGCTCCCATTCCCGAATCTCGGGCTCGGCGCTCACCCAGCCGGCCTCGCTCAGGTAGGGCGGATTGGACAGGATCAGGTCGTAGGTCTGCGGCTCGGCGGCCTGCGTTCCCGCGCCGTGGCGGAACGAGACGGCGGCCTGCCCGCAGGCCTCGGCGTTGGCACGGGCGACGGCCAGCGCCTCGGCGGAGACGTCGGTCGCGGTGACGGTCTGGGCGAGCCCCTCCGCCGCCAGCGAGATGGCGATGGCGCCCGAGCCCGTGCCGATGTCCAGGGCGGCTTCGAAGGGGCCGGCCGGCGACGCCGCCTCCGCGAGCGCGTCGATCAGGTGTTCGGTCTCGGGCCTGGGGATCGCGACGCGAGGGTCGACGGCCAAGTCGAGCGTGCGGAAGGGGGCCGTGCCCAGCACGTATTGGAGGGGCTCGCGGGCTGCGCGTCGGCGGAGGAGCGGCTTGTAGGCGGCCAGGTCGCGGGGCTCCAGGGGCTGGTCGAAGCGCAGGTAGAGGTCGAGGCGGCGGACTCCGAGTGCGCCCGCGAGGAGGTGTTCGGCGTCGAGGCGGCCTTGCGGCACGCCCTTCTCCTGCAAGTACGGGCCGCTCCACTCGATCACGTCCATGACGGTCCAGCGCCGCGGGGGTCCGGAGGCGACGGGCGGCGCGGGCATCTAGACGGCCGCCGCCGCGTTCGACGCTGGGCCTAGGCCGGCACGCGGTCGCGCCACACGCGGTGCGGGCATCTCTAGACGGCCGCCGCCGCGTCCGACTGCCACCGCTCTTCCTCGTGCGCGAGCCGGAGAGCGGAGACGAGTTCGTCCAGGTCGCCGTTCATCACGTCCGCCAGGCGGTGGAGGGAGAGGCCGATGCGGTGGTCGGTCACCCGGTTCTGGGGAAAGTTGTAGGTGCGGATCTTGGCCGAGCGGTCGCCGCTGCCCACCTGGGAACGCCGCTCGGCGGCTCGCTGGGCGTCGCGATCGGCCGTCATCTGCTCGAGGAGGCGAGAGCGCAGAACCTTCATGGCCCGGGCCTTGTTCTTGTGCTGCGACTTTTCGTCCTGGCAGGTCACCACGAGGCCGGTGGGCACGTGCGTGACGCGTACCGCCGAGTCGGACGTGTTGACGGACTGGCCGCCCGGCCCCGAGGAACGGAACACGTCGATGCGGACGTCCTCCGGGGCGATCACGAGTTCGACGTCCTTGGCCTCCGGCAACACGGCGACGGTCGCGGCCGACGTGTGCACGCGGCCCTGGCTCTCGGTGTCGGGGACCCGTTGGACCCGGTGGACTCCCGACTCGTAGCGGAGATGGCCGTACGCCCCTTTGCCCCGCACCGTGAAGACCGCCTCCTTGACGGAGCCTGGAATCCCGTCGGAGAGGCTCGCCAGCTCGAGCCTCCATCCCTTGCGGTCGGCCAGCGCTCGGTACATCCGGAACAGGGCGGCGCAGAAGAGCGCGGCCTCGTCTCCGCCCGTGCCCGCCCGAACTTCCAAGACGGCCGGGCGGTCGTCCATCGGATCGGCGGGCGCCAGCGCCTCGCGCAGACGGCGGGTCGCTTCCTCCAGCCGCCCGCCGAGTTCGGCCGCTTCCTCGCTGGCCAGCTGCCTCATCTCCAGATCCGGGGAGGCCGCCAGATCGCGCACGCCGGCCAGCTCGCCGGCCAGACGGCGCACTTCGGCCGCCCGGTCCGCCACAACGACCAGCGCGGCCCTCTCGCGCCCGAACTCGCGCAGGAGCCTCTGGTCGCGGAGCACCTCGGGCCGGGCCAACTCGCCCTCCACGAGGCGCAGGCGCGCTTCGGCTGCCGACAGCCGCTCCTCGAGCCGCGAATCCATCGAGCCGCTCAAGCCAATTCGATCTCGCGACCCTCGCGGGCCGACCGGTAGGCCGCCTCGACGAGGCCGGCCAGCACCACCTGCTCCTCCGGCGGCGGCGCCTCGGCCTCGCCCGACGCGACTCTCGCGAAATGGTCGAGCAGGCGCCTGTATCCGCTGGTGAACAGGTCCTCTCCGCCCCGGGGAATCGGCTGCCTCGGCGTGACGTCCATGGGTCGTCCGCCCACCTGCCTGTACACGGACAGCGGCCAGAGGCGGGCGGCCCCCTCCGACCCCGTCACCCGCAGTTCCCGGCTGTCCTTCGCCGCCTGGAACCGCCGGCTGGCCGACAGCGAGAGCGTCGTGCCGCCCTCGACGACCGCCTGCACGTGCGCCTCCTCCTCCATGCCCTCGTCTCCGTAGACCATGGCCGAGACCCGTTCGACCCAGGGACACCCCAGGACCCACAGCGCCAAGTCGAGGACCGGCGTGCCCAAGTCCGCCAGCGCGCCGCCCGAGCCCTCCGGCCGAGCGCGCCAAGGCCTCCCCGGACGCTGCGCCTTGCGGTCGAGCCATGCCGCGCGCACCGCGGCCGCGTCCCCGATCTGCCGGCTGGCCACGAACGACCGCAGGGCCGCCACATCCGTGCGGTACCGGTGCGACATGGCCACCACAAGCCCCTTGCCCTCCGCCTTCGCCAGCGCGACCAAGCGCCGAGCGCCCTGCGCGGACTGCGACAGCGGGCGTTCCACGAGCACGTGCTTGCCCGCTTCGAGCGCGGCGGCCGCCAGCCTCTCGTGCAGGGATTCCGGGGCCGCGATCACCACGCCGTCGATCCCGCCGCCCGCCAGCAAGGCGTCGTCGCCGACCACCCGCGGGATGCCGAACCGCCGAGCCACCGCCGCCGCCTTGTGTTCGTCCGGGTCCGACAAGGCCGCCAGCTCCACGTCCGCGCGCTCGGCCAGGATCGGCAAGTGCATGACTTGCGTGATCGCCCCGGCGCCGACGATGCCCAGGCGGACTTTCTCGCGGCCTCTCTGCCGCTCCCGGACGGGCTCCGGCACGATCCTCGCTCGCTCCCTACTCGCCCCCCCGGCCGCCGAACGCATAGCCCAAGCCGGCGCGGAAGTCGAAGTAGGACAGGTCGTCCATGATCTCCCACCTAGCCTGCACGGAAACCCGGAGTCCCGCGACCAGCGCGGCCAGCCCCGCGTGGACGTTGAGGCCCGGGGTCAGCCGGTTGAGCAGGTCTTCCACGAACGTGTCGCGTATCGCTT
Source organism: Longimicrobiales bacterium (assembly GCA_958295645.1). Lineage (GTDB taxonomy): Bacteria > Gemmatimonadota > Gemmatimonadetes > Longimicrobiales > Gaopeijiaceae. The sequence continues at coordinate 369,493 of OY282361.1, read as the reverse complement.
CGCCGGACCCCCTCATCAGATGAAAGGCGATGCCCGTTCCCGCGAACGACTCGACGTGAGCGCCCCAGGGCGAGACGTACTCCGCGTCCGCCGCGACCGCCAAGTCGCTCCAGGTGAGGACGCCCAAGTCCACTTCGGGCGCCGGGCCCTCTTGGCTTCGGCGGATCAAGTCTCGCAACCGGAGCTCCAAGTCGGACAGCTCGTCCCGGTTGAAGTCGGAGCGCCAGTACGACAAATGGGGAACCAAGCGGAACTGCGGGCCCAGGAACCCCATGTCCACTCGCACGTTGTAGGAGACCGCGCGTTCCAGCTTGTTCGGGTAGATGACCCCCGCCGACACGCCCAGGCCCCTGAACGAGAGGTTCTCGTAGTCGTAGTCGGCCAACTCCTGCGCCGAGAGGCGGCCCGCCGGAGGCCAGGACAGAGCCGCCAGCGCGATCGCGAAGCCCGCGATCCCCTTCCGCTTGGGCAAGCAGCGCAGGCGGCGCAACCCCAGCCTGCCGCGCATGGGCCGTGCTTCTCGCATGTGACGTTCCCCGCGGGGTTCAGGACGATCCGGCCGGGCGTCCAGGAGAGACGACTCGGGCGCCGGCGGGCAGGCGAAAAATAAAAGCGCCGTCGTCCGCCGTGGACCCGAGCCTCGCGTTCGACAACGCAAGCGTGCGCACGGCGCTGTTGCTCTGGTGGACCTGCAGGCGCCGCAAGACGTGGGTCTCCGCGTCGATCCACAACCGTGCCCGCCGGTACGCCCCGGGGCGGAGGGGCGCCAGTTCCACCACGAAGCAGCGCGCGCCCCCGGCCTCTTCTTCGCCGACCTCCTCCAAGGCGTAGCGCACCCCCGGTTCCGCTAAGAACTCCTTGAAGAAGTCCGTCCCCGCGGGCGACTCCGCCACCGGATAGCGCACGACCTGGTCTTCGTCGAGGCTGCCGTAGTAGACCCACAGGCTCTCGCCGTCCGACACCACCCGGTCGCCGGCCGGCTCGGCGAAGCGCATCGAGAACAGGTTGGGTCGCTGCTGGCAGACGCGCCCCCTGCTCTCGACCGTGCGGCCGATGAGGCGTATCTCGATCCGTTGCTCGAAGTCGGCGCACATGGCGCTCGCCTCCTGGTAGAGCCGAACCGCCGCCTCGAACGCTGCGCGGGGCGACCGAGGGTCGCTGCGATGCTGAGCGGCCGAGGCGAGGGTCGGAGCGGCCGCGGCCGTCACTGCCGCCAGCGCGAGGGCCCGGAGCGTCAGGCGGAGGCCGAAGGCGCTCTCTCCGAGCCGGATCATCGAAGGGCGGCGGGGGCGGCGCGCCGGGCCGGGTCTGCCAAGGCGCAGGCCGTCAACTGGGGCAAATCTCGTCGAGGGTCTCGGCGCCGAGCGTGACCTCTCTCGGCTTGGACCCGTCCGGGGGTCCCAGGACGCCGGCCTCGTGCAGCTGGTCCACGATTCGGGCCGCGCGGCCGTATCCGATCCGCAGGCGCCTCTGCAGCAGGGACGTCGAACCGGCGCCGTGCTGGACGCAGGCCTCCGCCGCCTCGCGAAACAGCGGGTCCCAATCTCCCTTGATGGGCTCCGGGCCGTCGTCGCCGCCCCCTTCCATGGCGCGCACCGCCTCCAGGATGTCGTCCTCGCCGGCCGACACCCGCGCCTTGACCGCCTCCAGCGTGTCGGCCTGTTCCCGGTACCAGTTCATGAGCGCTTCGGTCTCCTCGGTGGAGATGAAGGCTCCCTGCATCCGCACGGGCTCGCTCTGGCCGGGCGGCAGGAAGAGCATGTCGCCGTGGCCCAGGAGGGCGTCGGCGCCGTTCTGGTCGAGAATCGTCCGCGAATCCGTCTTGGACGCCACGCGGAAGGCGATGCGGCAGGGGAAGTTGGCCTTGATGAGTCCGGTGATGACGTTGACGCTGGGCCGCTGCGTCGCCACCAGCAGGTGAATGCCGATGGCGCGCGCCTTTTGGGCCAACTGCGTGAGCGGCTTCTCGACTTCGGCCTGCACCGTCATCATCAGATCCGCCAGCTCGTCGACGACCACGACGATGTAGGGAAGCGGGCCGTCCGTGTATATCCACCAGTCCTCGTCCTCCGCCTGTCCCTCTCCGGGGAGATTGCCCGGGCCGTCTCCAGCGCCCGCGCGGCTCGCGTTCACGGACCCGCCCGCTCCGCCTCCGCTCGCTCCGTTGTCGGCGCGCTTCAGGACGACCCCGCGCTCGACGCGTTCGTTGAACTCCTTGAGCGACCGGACGCCGTTGGCGCTCAGCAGCGCATAGCGGCGTTCCATCTCCAGGACGGCCCACTTGAGGACGCCGGCCGCGTCACGGGGATCGGTCACGACGGGATGGCGCAGGTGCGGCAGATCCGAGTACGCCGAGAGCTCCACCATCTTCGGATCGATCAGCAGGAGCCGCAGGCGGCCGGGGCCCGCGCGGTACACCAAGCTCGTAATGACGGTGTTGAGGCAGACGGACTTGCCGGATCCGGTGGCCCCGGCGATGAGCGCGTGGGGCATCTTGGCGAGGTCCGAGACGAAGGGATGCCCGGCGAGATCCTTGCCGAGCGCCAAGGGAAGCGCCCCGCTGGACTTGACGAAGGCCGGCGCCTCCAGGATCTCCCGCAGGCGCACCATCTCCGGCTTGGGATTCGGAATCTCCACGCCCACGGCGCCCTTGCCGGGAATGGGGGCCACGATGCGTACGCTGCGCGCCTTCATGGCCAGCGCCAGATCCGCGTCCAGGTTGGCGATGCGGTTGACCTTGATCCCCGCCGCCGGAACGACTTCGTATTGGGTGACCGCCGGGCCCGTGGTCCGTCCGCCGATCTCGCTGCGGATGTTGAACGTCTTCAGCGTCTCGATCAGGACCTCGCCCAGGCGATCGAGTTCGCGCAACATGCCCGCCCGGTTCTCGTGCTCCGGCTCGGCCAACAGTTCCAGCCCCGGCAGCTCGTGTTCCCGCTCGGCCTGCGCGGCGGCGCCCGCCGGGTCCCGCGGGCGGGAGAGGCCTCCCGGCCCCGTCGCCTCCCCGGCGTCCGTGGTCCCGGCGGGCGAACCCGCCTCTTCGCGGTGCGGCCCCAGCCCGCCGCTCGCCTCTGTCAGTGTCCCATCGTCTTTGACCACCCCCCTGGCCGCGGGGCCGACACCGAAAGGACCAGCCTCCGCATCGTGCGGCCCGCCCGCTGCCGCCCCAGAGGGGGGCCCAGCCTTCGCAGACCGAGAGACCGCCCGCCCGCCCGCGCCCGCCCGCCGCCCCCGCTGGGCTCGCTTCGGCTCCCTCCGGCCCAACCATCCCCGTAGGCCGCCGGCCAGCTTGCCCCCCTCCGTCCGCGCCACCGTCCACAGATTGGCGCCCGCCCTCAAGGCGCGGTCGAACCCGGAGACGGCCACCGATGTCGCCAGCACGCCGCCGCCGACCACCACCCAGGCGCCGAACCACCCTAGCTGCTCCCAGAGCGGGCGGCCCAACAGGGCGCCCAGGAAGCCGCTCCAGGCCGTAGCCTCGGCGACGCCGCTCCGCGCGGTCTCGGCCAAGAAGAGCGACACGGGCACCAGCGCCAGCGCCGCCGCCGAAACGATCCACAAACGCTTGCGGGCCAGCGGCGACCACCACTTCCCAGCCGCGGCCCCGCCGCCGAGCAAGAGGAACGGAACCGCGAGGCGCCCGGCCCCCGCGAACGAGCGCAACCATCCGTTGAAGGCCTCCCCGATGGAGCCCATGGGGTTGCCGGGCGGGAAGAACTCGACCACCCGCGAACCCAGAAGGCCAAGCGGAAACATGGCCACGAGGAGGAGCGCGGCCACAACCGCGGTCAGCGCCGCCGCGAGGCGCAAGCGGTCGCTGCCCTGCCCGCCCCCACCCTTGCCGGCGAACCCCTTCTTTCCGCGCAACGGGTTGAACTCGAAGGCGGCCACCGACGTCCCCAGCACGCCGCCGCCGACCATCATCCAGGCCCCGAACCACCCTAGCCACCCCCGGAGCGGACCGCCCAGCTTGGCGCCCACGTAGCCGCTCCAGGCCGTAGCCTCGGCGACGCCGCTCCTCATGGTCTCGGCCAAGAAGAGCGACACCGGCAGCAAGACGAGCGCCGCCGCCGACACGATCCGCCAACGTTTGCGGGCAAGCGGCGACCACCACTGCCCCACCGCGGCCCCGCCGGCGAGCAGGAGGAACGGAACCGCGAAGCGCCCGGCCCCCACGAACGACCGGAGCCATCTGTCGACGGTCTCCCCACGGGTGCCCACGGGGTTGCCGGACGGGAAGAACTCGACCACCCGCGAACCCAGAAGGCCAAGCGGAAACATGGCCACGAAGACAAGCAGGGCCACAACCGCGATCACCGCTGCCAAGGGCGAATGATCGCTGTCCCGCCCGCCCCCGCCCTTGCCGGAAGACCCCTTCCTTCCGCCGCGCGCCGCCTTTGGAGCGCTCCTCTTCTTCCTAGCGGCCGACGGCGGCATCTAACCCGCTCCGGCGACGATCGCGCCGGCGCGCATCTCCGGCGCCAGGGCGTGCCGGTCGGCGTCCGCGCAGACGGCCAAGTCCTCCGCCAGCCCCACGCGGGCCAGCGCCTGTCCCGCGGCGGTAGAGGCCAGCATCTCGGCGGAGACGCTTCGGACTCCGGCCAAGTCCCTGACGGCCTCGCCCCCGTCGTCCAGCGCCAGCGGCCGGCTCACCCGTGCAAGGCGCGCTTCGAGCGAGCGCACGAGGTGCCCGGCGCAGACCGCGTCGTCCAACGCGAAGGCGCCCTCCTTGCCTGCGCAGACGATCATCACGCCGTTGCCGCCAGCCGCGATCCGGTCCGCGACCGCGCCCAAGTTCAGGAACGCGGCCGCGAGGACAAGCTCCGCGTCCGTCACGGCGAGGAACGCTTCCGTGCCGTTCGTCGTCTTCATGAACAAATGTTTCTCCGCTACGGCCTGCGCGGTGAACTCGCCGGGAGAGTTCCCCAGATCGAACCCGTCGATACGGAGCCCGCCGCGCTCGCCGCAGAGCAGCGCCTCGCCGGGGCCCGCGGCCTCGGCCAAGGCCGCGGCCTCGCGGGAGGTCGCGCAGGGCACGATCGAACTGGCCCCGTTGGCCAGCGCCTCGACCATGCAGGTCGTCGCCCGCACCACGTCGATCACCACCACCGTCCTGCCCTCGGCCCCCGCGCGCCGCGCAGCAGCGCCCGTGAACGCCACGGACACTCGAACCGGTCCAGAACCGTTTCGGCCCGCGGCCCCGTCCACGCCCGTCAGTCCGCCGAGTCCGCGGCCAGACGCGCGACGAACCCCGTGTCCACGTCCCCCGCCATGAACGCCTCGTCGCGGGTCAGCCGCGACAGATAGCCGATCGTCGTGGAAATGCCCTCGACCACGAAGGACTCCAGAGCTTCCCGGCCCCGCACCACGGCCTCGTCGCGCGTGGCGCCCCAGACGACGAGCTTGGCCAGAAGGGAATCGTAGAACGGCGGCACGCTGTATCCCGAATAGGCGTGCGTGTCCACGCGAACGCCGGGTCCTCCCGGCTGGTGCAGCGTCGTGATCAGGCCCGGCGACGGTGCGAAGTTGCGTTCCGGATCCTCGGCGTTGATCCGAAACTCGATGGCGTGCCCGCGATGCACCGGATCCGGAGGAAACGACAGCGGCGCACCGGCGGCCACGCGGATCTGCTCCTTCACAAGATCCAGGCCCGTCGTCACTTCGGTGACCGGATGCTCCACCTGGATGCGCGTGTTCATCTCGATGAAGTAAAAATCGCCGGAGGGCTCGAGCAAGAATTCCACCGTCCCGGCGCCGACGTAGCCGATCGCCTCGGCGGCCTTGACCGCCGCCTCGCCCATGCGACGCCGCAGCTCGGGGGTCAGCGCGACCGAAGGGGCCTCTTCCACCAGCTTCTGGTGGCGCCGCTGGATCGAGCAGTCGCGCTCGCCCACGTGCATCACGCGCCCGTGCATGTCGCCGAACACCTGGAACTCCACGTGCCGGGGACGCTGGACGTAGCGCTCGAGGTAGATGCCGGGGTCGCCGAAGGCCGCCTCGGCCTCGGCCCGCGCCGCGGCGAACCGCCTCCGGAGACCGTCCTCGCCCTCCACGATCCGGATGCCCGTGCCGCCGCCGCCCGCCGCGGCCTTGACCATCACCGGATAGCCGATCTCCGCCGCCTGCGAAAGCGCTTCGGCCTCGTCCTCGACCACGCCGTCCGACCCTGGAACGACCGGCACGCCCGCGCTCTTCATCGTCTCGCGCGCCGAAGCCTTGTCGCCCATCGCCCGGATCTGCTCCGGGGAAGGTCCGACGAAGGTGAGGTCGGTGCGCTGGCAGACCTCGGCGAACTCCGCGTTCTCGGCCAGGAAGCCGTACCCCGGATGCACCGCCTCCGCTCCCGTGATTTCCGCCGCCGCGAAGATGCGCGACAGGTTCAGATACGAGCGCGAGGCGCGCGCGGGACCGATGCACACCGCCTCGTCGGCGAAGCGCACGTGCAACGAGTCGCGATCGGCCTCCGAATAGACCGCGACCGCGGTCACCCCCAGCTCGCGGCAGGCACGCACCACGCGCAGGGCGATTTCGCCCCGGTTCGCGACCAACAGCTTCTTGAACATGGCGGATCCGCCTCGCGTCAGGCAGGATCGATCCGAAACAGAACCTGTCCGAACTCCACCGGCTCGGCGTTGCGTACGCAGACCTCGGCGACGCGGCCCGCGACCTCGCACTCGAGCTCGTTCATCAGCTTCATGGCCTCGATCACGCACAGCACGTCCCCCACCGCCACGGCGTCCCCCACGCTCACGTAGGGATCGGCCTCCGGGGACGGCGCACGGTAGAACGTGCCGACCATGGGCGAGGCGACCTCGGTCAGGCCCGATCCCGCGGCCGCACCGGAGTCCACTTCGGCCGCGGGCGGCGGCGCGGCTGGAGCCGGAACGGTCGGCGGCGACGAGGCGGCAACGGTCGCGGCGCCCGAGGGCGACTTCGAGAGGCGGATGCGGGTTCCGGCCCGCTCGATCTCGAGGCTGTCGAGCGACGACTCGTCAAGCAGACGGATCAGCGATTCGACGACCTTCTCGTCGATCATCCGCTCACCCGGGTCAGATACTTGTGCTCGCGACGATCGACCTTGAGCACGTCGCCCGTGGTCACGAACAAGGGCACCTGCACGACGGCGCCCGTCTCCAGCGTCGCCGCCTTCGTGGCGCCCTGGGCCGTGTCGCCCTTGAAGCCGGGATCCGTCTCGGTCACCGCCAGCTCGACGAAGGCCGGCAACTCGACGCTGATGACGCTGCCGTCGTGGACGAGCCCCTCGCACTCGATGTTTTCCTTGAGATACTTGAGCTGATCGCCGCCCAGCATGTCGGCGCTGATCGGGATCATGTCGAAGGTCTCTTGGTCCATGAAGTAGTAGAGTTCGCCGTCCGTGTAGGAATAGTTGACGGGGCGGCGCTCCAAGCGGACGGCGACGACTCTTTCGCCTGCCCGGAAGGTCCGGTCCACCACCGCCCCCGAGAGGACGTTCTTGAGCTTGGTTCGCACGAACGCGCCCCCCTTGCCCGGCTTCACGTGCTGAAAGTACGAAATGGTCCAGAGCGCGCCGCCGATCTCCAAGACCATGCCGTTGCGGAAGTCCGCGGTACTAGGCATCGCGTCCTCGTCAGCCCTCCCGGCCGGGCGGTTCGCGCTCCGGAGAGCGACGGCGAGGCAACCCCAGCCGGCGAACCAAGTGGTTGTGGAGACACCTAAACCCTGAAAGATAGCTGTCCAGTCCGAAGCCCGCGACCACGCCGACCGCAGCCGGGGACAACAGCGAGCGCCGCCGAAAGGACTCGCGGGCCGCCGGGTTGCTCAAGTGCACCTCGACGAACGGCAGCCCCACCGCCAGCAGGCCGTCCAAGAGCGCGACCGACGTATGGCCCAGGCCGGCCGGATTGACGACGAGGCCGTCCGCCCGGTGCATGACCGAGGCCAGGAAGTCGAGTATCTCGCCTTCCGAATTGGACTGGAAGACCTCGAGCGCACAGCCCAGTTCCGCCGCCGAGTCCGCGAGGGCCTCGTTCACCCGGTCGAGCGAGTCCGTGCCGTATATCTCCGTCTCGCGAACGCCCAGCAAATTGAGGTTCGGCCCGTGAACGACGGCGATGCAGAGGGGGTGGTGACCGGAAATGCGAGACATGGCGGCGGGCGTCTCGGGGGAGGCGGAGGGGCGGCAGGAGCCGTGGCGGGAGGCCTTCGGCAGGTCGCTGCGGAGTTCGTAAACGTACGTTTCCCCGGTTCCGGCGTCAATCCGGGCCGCGCGTTGCGCCGTGATCGGAGGCGGCCGGACTTGCGTCTCGGCGTGGACGGCTTCCCAGTCCGGGCCGCAACACCTCGCGCCGCCCGGCTTGAAGCGCCGTTCGCTGGAGGGTTAGCTTCCATTTCTCTTTTGCAGAGGACTTGCCGGCCACGCACGGACCGAGGACGCACCGAAAATGATGCGGCAGATGCGGGAGAACACGAAGTGGATCATGCTCCTGGCCTTGCTGGCCTTCGGAGGCTTGATGTTCTTCGAGTGGGGAATGGACATCACCGGGCAGACATCCGGCGGATTCGGCGAGATCGGGCACGTGAACGGCTCTCCCGTCACCTACGACCAGTACATGGCGGCGTACCGCAACATCTACGACGCCGTTCAGGCCTCCCAGGAAGAGCCCGTGACCAACGCGCAGAACCGCGAACTCGAGGATCAGGCCTGGGAAGAAGTCGTCAACTCGATTCTCGTCGCGCAGGAACTGCGGCGCCGCGGCATCGTGGTGACCGACGACGAGGTGGTCGCCGCGGCGCGGTCTTCCCCTCCGCCCGGGCTGGAGTCCAACGCGGCCTTTCTGACCGACGGCCAGTTCGACATGACGAAGTACCAGCGGTTCCTGGCCACAGCCAGCAGCGAGATCCTGCTGCAGTTCGAGGCGTACTACCGGGACGTCATCCCCAGAGGCAAGCTGCTCCGCCAAGTCGAACGAGGCGTGCACGTCTCGGACGCCGAGCTCTGGCGCGACTACAGGGACGCCAACGAGAAGTCGTCGGTTCGGTACGTGGCCTTCGATCCCCTTCTGCTCGCCGACGATCAAGTCGAGATCGCCGACGACGAGGTGGCGCGGCACTACGCCGAGAACCGGGAGGACTTCGCCACGCCGGCGACCGCGCAGATCGTGTCGGTCGCCCTGCCGAAGACGCCGACGCCGGAGGACACCGCGGCCGCCTTCGAGCGCGCCTCTGGCCTCTTGGAGGCGCTCCGGGGGGGCGCGGACTTCGGCGAGACGGCCCAGCGGGAGTCGGACGATCCGGGGTCCGCGGAGGCGGGCGGCGACTTGGGCGTGTTCCCGAAGGGCCGCATGACCGGTCCGTTCGACTCGGCGGTCTTCGCAGCCCGGCTGAACCGGGTGGTGGGGCCGGTGAAGACGGACTTCGGCCTCCACGTCCTTGAAGTGACGGAGCGCTGGGGCCAGGACTCGGCTCGCGCTCGCCACGTCCTGTTGCCGTTCGAGCGGACCGACGAGTCGGAGATCGCCATGCTGGGCGCCGCCGACTCGCTCGAGGCCCTCGGCGAGACCATGCCGTTGGGCGAGGCCGCGGCCGCGCTCGCGCTGTCCGCGGACACCCTCGAGATCATCGAGGCGAGGCCGCTGGTTCCCGAAGCGGGTCCGATCGCCGAAGGAGGCGAATGGGCGTTCGAGCCGGAGACCGCGCCCGGCGACGTGAGCCCGGTCTTCGAGAACCGGGCCTCGTTCTATTCCATCGAGTTGATCTCGGTGGACCCTGCCGGCTACATGACGGCCGAAGAAGCGGAGACCGCCATTCGCCAGACGCTCGGGTTGCGCAAGAAGCTGGCCGTCGCCGCCGAGGAAGCGCGGCTTGTGGTCGAGCAGGTGCGCGGCGGCCGGTCGCTAGCGGAAGCCGCCGCCGAAGCGGGTCTGGAAGTGCGGGACGCGGGCCCGTTCACGCGCAACGACTTCGTCCCCGGCCTGGGCTACCGCAACGCGGCCGTGGGAACCGCCTTCGGAATCGGCGTGGACGACGTCTCGGATCCGGTCGAGTCCAACCAAAACGTCTTTCTGCTGGAGCGCACCGGATCGGAAGCGGCGGACAGCGCGGCATGGGTCGCGCAGGTCGAGGCCCAGCGGCTCCAGACCGTGGCCGGCTTGCGGAACTCGCGGCTCGACCAATGGCTGGTGGCGTTGCGGGAGGCCGCTGAAGTCGTGGACCGGCGAGAGGAGGTGCTGGCCGCGCCGGACGAGGACGCGTCTTCGCCGGGGTTGCCGCCCGTCTTCTAGTTGCTGCTGGTCTTGAGACGCCTCGGCTCGCCGTCTTCGGGCGAGTCCGAGCTGCGGGAAGTCACGTGTTCGTTCGGCCCCGGGGGAGCCTTGATCTCGGTCTCGGCGCGAACCGAGGATTGAAGGTCCTTGACCGACGACTTGAATTCTCTGATGCCCTTGCCGAGGGAAGAACCGATTTCAGGAAGCCGCTTCGCTCCGAACAGGAGCAAAATGACAACGAAGACGAGGACCATCTCCATGGGCCCAAAGTTGATCGGCATTTCCACCTCCCATGCCCGAGTGCGCCCGAGCGGCAACGCGCCGCGGGGCTGAGTTCGGAATGTAAGCCGACCAAGCCCTCCAGGCTACATCCAGGAGCGCGCGACCACGGCCGCGATTCCGATCGCCAGCAGCACCAGCGCGTTGAGCATGAAGCCGACCGGGCCCACGGTAATGGCCACCGTGACCAAGTCGAGCGAAAACGGCCCCACCTCGGCCGAGACGCCCTGCGTGAAGACGGTGCGGGCGGTGCTCTCCGGCAGGCTCTCGGCGAGCTTCGTCAGCAGGCCGCCCAACACGAACCCGACGGCGACGGTCGCGACGGCCTTGTTGATGCGCGCCCTGCGAATCGGATCCGTGGCGTCCATATGCTTCGGTCAGCGAGAACGGTCTACCGCGTAGGCGACGGACTCGTACAGCGCGTCCAAGGCGTCGCTCGGCGCCAGGGAGTGGAGGGCCGCCTCGGCGCTCGCCGCATATTCCTGGGCCTTGCCGAGCGCGTACTGCAACCCGCCGTTCTCCACCACTAGGCCGACGACCTCCTGAACTTGAGCCTCGGTCGGCGCGTCGGTTCGGAACATCTCTCGGACCCGCTCGACGCTCGTGGCGGACATTTGGCGCAGGGCGCCCACTAGCGGGAGGGTCACTTTCCGCTCCCGCAGGTCCTGCCCCGGCGGCTTGCCGGTCTCGTCTTGGTGGCCGGCGTAGTCCAGCATGTCGTCCGCGATCTGAAAGGCGGTCCCCAAGCACCGTCCGAACCGGCGCAACGGCTGCCTGTAAGCCCCCGTGCCGGCGAGCGCGCCCATTTCGCAGGCCGCGGACATGAGCGAAGCCGTCTTGGCGTCGACGAGGCGAAAGTATTCCGCCTCGGAGTAGCCGATGTCGTCGTAGGACAGGAGCTGCCGCATCTCGCCCACGCTCATTTCGTTGGCGGCGGAAGCCAAGACCCGCAACGCCTCGAGATTGCCCACCTCCGCCAACTCGGTCACCGACCGGCTGTACAGGTAGTCCCCCATGATGATCGCGATCTGGTGCGTCCACAGCGAATTGACGGTGGGCATGCCGCGACGCAGCACGGAATGGTCCACCGCATCGTCGTGGAGCAGCGTCGCCATGTGCACCAGCTCGACGGCGACCGCCATCCGGGTTGCCTCTTCCCGGGCCTCGCCGGCCACCTCGCTGGACAACAGCAGAAGCGTGGGGCGAAACAGCTTGCCGGGGACGGACAGCAAGTACGAGTTGACCTCGTCGATCATCGAAAAATCGGCGGTTGCGACGCGCCGCAGTCCGTCCACGACCTCCTCCAAGCGCTCCTCGACCGGAGCCCGAATCTGCGGGAGCCGGGCGGCGGGCCGGTCGAGCGTCAACGGCCGATCGAGCGTCGGTACGAGGTTCTTCATGCGGGAGGGCTGGGGGCGGTGGGAAGGCCACCAAAGTTAGCATTATTTCGACGTTGCGCACTTGGAGGCCGCGTGGCGGGCCACCCGGCGAGCGAGGACGCGGTCTTGCGACCAGTCGCGTATCTGCACCGCTAGAGCCGCCGAGCGGTCGGCGAGCGCCCTGGGGAACATGCCGATCACTTCGGTTCCGGCGACCGAGCCGCCGCGACGGCGGGCCGAGTTCTCGACCGCCGCAAAGACCTCGGCAGGCGGGGATGCGGCTAGGTCGCCGATCGTCATCGATATCTGCAACCGGTTCTGCTGGGGCAACTGGAGAGCGAGCGCGCGGACGCCGAGGAAGCCGCCGCCCGATTCACGGATCTCGGCGGCCATCTCGCCTGCCTTGTCCAGCGCGATCCCGGCCAAGTCGATGTTCCAAGCCAGCAGCACGCCGCGCGCCCCCACGCAGACGGCGCCCGCGGACGGATGCACGAAGGCGCTGGAAATCCTCCCGGCGCCGTCGAGCCCCGCGAAGTCCGCGAGGCCGACCCCGGCTCCGCTCCTGTCTCCAGCCCGTTCCTGAAGCCGCGCGAGCCGCTCGAACCCGCCGCGGCGAATGGCCGCCAAGCTGCGCCCGGGCGGATCGGAGGCCTGCCCGTACAGGTATGCCGGCACCCCCATCGCCGCCAGACGCCGGGCCGCGCTCCGGGCCGCCTCCACGGCCTCGGCCATGCCGGCTCCGTGAACCGGCACGAACGGCAGCACGTCGAGCGCGCCCACTCGCGGATGCACCCCGCGGTGTCTGCGCAGGTCGATGCGCTCCAGCGCAACCGCGGCGGCCGCGGCCGATCCTTCCACGAGCGGCTCCGGGAGACCCAAGACCGTCAGCACGGAGCGGTTGTGGTCGGGGTCCGCGGTCGCGTGCACCACCTCGCATCCCGACCTCGCGTAGGCCTCCGCAACCGCCGCCACGAAGGCGGGATCCCGTCCCTCGCTGAAGTTGGGGACGGCCTCCAAGACCGCCGGTCCTCCCGCCGGCGCCCCCGTCCGTCCCTCGCCCGCTCCTAGCACGCGCCGGGCCGCGGCCGGCCACCCGGCTCGAAAGCGGCACGGCACGGCCGCCGGCCGCTACCCCGCCCCGGCTTCGCCACGCCGGTCCAGGCCGCGGTTGTGCGCCTGCGTCTGGTACGCCCAGTCGAAGATCATGAACTGGCGTCCTCTCCGGTCTTCGCCCACGCGCTCGACTCTCACCGCGCCGAACCAAGCGCTCCGTTCCCGGCCCGAGACGCGGAACATCAGCGTATACCCCTCGGCCACCCGAACCGGGTCGTTCGCATAGCCGGCGGCGGGCGCCTCCTCCCAAGAGACGCAGTCGCCGTCCGAGCCCGGACCGCACTTGAGCGCCGTCGTGGCTCGCACCGTGGAGTGCACTCCGACGCCTTGGGCCGGCTCGATCCACAATTCGCCCGCGCGCGCCTCGAGCCGGAAGTGACGCGACGGGTCGGCGCCGTCAATCACGGCCTGCACCGTGTCGGACGCCTCGAACCGGAACCCGGAGGCGGCGGCCGAGTCGCCCATGGCGAAGAGGACTTCCCCGGCGTAGTCGGGGCGGGGAGTGGCCTCGGCGGCCGGGCTGCCGCGGCTCTCGTGGCCGTGTTCGTCGATGGACGTGACGAAGTAGGCGTACGTCTTGCCGTTTTCGGCCAGGAGGTCGAGGAAGGCGGGCGAATCGGTCTCGCCGAGCAGGACGCTGCCGTCCGCCTCGTCGAGGTAGACCGCGTAGAGCGAGAAGTCCTCCTCCGAAGCGGGGGCGTTGTCCCACTGAACGTACACTGCCCCGTCCAGCGCCACGGCCTCGACGTGCCGCGGCGCGGGAGGCGCGACCGGCCGGGGCACGTGCACTTCCACCGATTCGCCGGCGCGTTCGCGACTGGAGCCCGCAAAGGCGGCGGCCACGTAGTAGTGGTAGGCGATCCCCGGGCGCACGTTCACGTCTCGGTACACGCACCGCCCCTCCGCGCAGCTGGTCACCTCGGCGATGAAGTAGTACTCGGCGTCCGAGTCGCGCTTGCCGTAGACGCGGAACACCTCTCCGTCCCAGCCCCGGCCCAACCGCCAAGACAAGTCCACGCCCCCGGCGTAGTACGAACCCTCCAAGTCGCGCGGAGCGTTCGGCAACCCGTCCTGCACCAACACTCGGTCCTCCTCGCAACCGGCGAGCGCCAACGCCATGGACACGGCCGCCCACCCTGTCGTCCTCTTCGTCATCTGTTGCTTCCCTGTCCTGAAGAAAGCGCCGGCCCCGCGCAAGCCGCCCGGCGCGTCTGGATTTGCTCCGCAGGAAGGATGCATGAGGCGTGCCGGAAGCGAAGCCCTTGCCGTGCAACCACTTGCGCGCGGTTCGCCGTCTCGTGTGTCCCCGGGCGAGGACGGACGAAGAGGACGATTGACGGACCTCGTGCGCTTGGCCGCTATCGGGGCGTGCGGGTCCGCTGCTCGTAGTCGACGTGGAGGTCGCGGTTGTCGGACAGCGACACCTCGAACAGGAAGCTCCAGTTGCCGGTCGCCGTCTGGCGGAACGAGAAGTCGGCGTCCCAGCGGTGCAGGTCGCGCTGGAGACTCACGACGTGGTCGTTGAACACGCCCGCTTCGACGTCGTAGGAGGTGCGCCAACTCACCGACCACTTGTCGGTCGGCTGGAACCTCAGGGACCCCTGGAGCATCTGGCTCGGGGCCGTGGACGCGTCGCGGGCGCGGGCCAGCGAATACGACGCCGAGGCGTTCCAACTCCCGACCCCTCCCTGCCGCTGCCGGGAGCGACCCCGCCTGGATTCGTCGCCGAAGCCTTGGACGACCGTCGCGTCCCCCAAGTCCATGTCGTCGAGCCCCGTGGGATCTTCGAGCAGGTCCTCCTCCTCTTCCTCTTCGGCCTCCGCGGGCGTTTCGGCCTCCGTCTCCTCTTCGTCGCCGCGGCCCCGCAACCAGCGGAACAGCGCCGACTGGCTGTTCAGCGAAAACGACAGGTTCACGCTGGACAGGAAGGGGGAAAAGGCGCGCTTGCCGCCGTCCGCGCCCGCCTCCGAGTCGTCGAACACGTCTAGTTCGGTGGAGATCGACAACCCCCTCATGTAGTCGGAGCTGAACTGGTTGGCGATGCGGAGGTTGTCGGCGAATCCCCGCGTGAAGTGTCCCAGTTGGCTGGCTTGCTCGAAGTCGTAGGTGACGGCGCTGGTGCGCCAAGCCAGCAAGGTGATCTTCTCCGAGCGGGCGACGCGCCGGGGACCGTCGTCGGCGGGACGACCGGCCTGCGCCGTTGCCGAGTCGGCGTCCTCGCCTCCCTTGCGGGCCTCGAACGTCTGGGTCAGCCCGATGCGGATTTCGTTGCGCGGCTGAATCGCGCGCGAGCCGAAGATCGCGGCCTGCTGCGGCGTAGGGCGGGTCTCTGGCGAGTAGGAGTAGTCGAAGCTCGGGGAGATCTTGTGGCGGATGCGGCCGCCCCCGTAGAAGCCGTAGATGTCCGACTTGAGCTGAACGCCGAACGAAATGCGGTTGGGCGCCGCCGTGAAGCCGCTGCCTGCGGAGGAGGTGTCGGAGCGGATCGACCGGCCCGATATGGCCAGCTGCGGCGTCAACGTCGTCGAGCCCACCAAAGTTTGCTGGTAGTTGATCCGGGTCGCCCAGGTCAGCTCGTCCGCCGAGAAGTCGAAGGACTCGGCGGCGGCTGCGGGCGCGAAGACGGGCCGCTCCAAGTCCGCCAGGCTCCCCACGCCCAGGCTCCTCATGCCGGGCTGCGAAGCCGGCATTTCGGGGTCGAAGAACCCGCCCGGCAGTCCGAGCGACGTGTTGCGCCTGAGGCTCGCGTTCTGCGCCACCGAGAACGCGCCCGCGGACAGAGTGGTCGAGAAGCCGCCGGAGAGCGATTGGCTGTCCGCCATGCCGATGCTGAAGTCGGAAGCCGTGTCTTGGGCAGGCAGGTCGCGGATCGACCGCGAGAAGTTGCCGGAGGCCGACAACGTCATGTTGTTGTAGAAGCGCGCCTGGGTCGGCGACGCCTCCCTGAACAGCGTGATCGTGGACAGCGACAAGTTGGCCGTGGGGAGCGTCATCTCGACCCGGTCGTCGGAAAGGAACTGCCGCCGGTTGAAGCTCACCGACAGGGCGCCCCAGTCGAAGCGCCGGTTGAGACCCCCGTCGGAATCGATCGACTGCGTCACTTCCCGCGGGTCGAACGTATTCTGGCGCACGAAGTCCGCGCTCGACGCGTAACGGAAAGACATCCGGAGCTGCATCCTCTCGGACATCTCCCATTCGTGGCTGGTGTCCAGCGCCAGCTCGGAGCCTCCGCCCTCGCGCCAGAACTGACGGAAGTTGGCCCGCCCGTCGAGAAAGCGCCGCAGCCAGCGGTACCTGAATCCTGCCGTCACGGCCAGGTAGTTGCCGCTCCACCAGTCCAGGGCCGCCTGCGCGTCCGTGTAGTCGCTCATGGCCCAGTAGAAGCCCAAGTTGGAGATGCGCCGGGAGTAGCTCCCCGAGGTGCGGACGATGTCGTTGACCGAAAAGCTCAGGGGGAGGAGTCCGGAGCGCCGTCCCTGCGCGGTGCTCTGCGCCACGAAAGGCAGCCAGAAGACCGGCACGTCGGCGAAGTAGAGCAACACGTTGCGGGCGACCATGGTGCCGCCGGGAACCATCTTCAGGGCGCGGGCGACGAAATGGTAGTGGGGGACGTCTTCTTCGCAGCTCGTGAAGATGATGTCGTGGCCGTAGGAGACGTCCCGGCTCACCCAGTCGAAGTCGCCCTCGACGATCCACTCGCCCGCGCCCGCGTTGGCCTGCGTGCGGGCGCCCGTGGCCGTCCCTCGCTCTTCGTTCAAGTCGTAGATGATCTTGCGCATCTGCACTTCGTCGCCTTGCTGGGGACGGTAGGTCGCCTCCCGCCCGACCGTGACCAAGCGCCCCGTCTGTTCGTTGAAGACGAGGGCGGAATCGCCCGCCAGCTCCATGCCTCCCCGGATCAAGGCGGCTTCGGACTCGGGCGTGCCCGTGAGCGTGAGGATGCGGGAGGCCGCTTCGAAGCTGGCCGCGACCCCCTGGTACTGCACGACTTGGTAGCCGGGCAGGGCCAGCAGGGCTTGCAGCGTCGAGTCGTTGCCGGAGAGCCTCGGCCGATCCCGCTCGCCTGCCGAGTCCACCGGCGCAAGACCCGTCGAGTCTCCGAGCGGCCGGCCGAGCCTCTCCAGGCGAACGCGCATCTCCTGCAACAGCGAGTCGGCGACCTCCTGCGCTCCGGCCGGGGCGGCGCCGAGGGCCAGAGCAGGCGCCAATGCGCACAGCCCCCAGCGGACCCCCATCCCGCCCCGCAAGCATGACGCGATCCCGCCTCTCACGACGAATCGTCCTCGCCCTCGTTCGGTTGCGCCCCCGAATCGCCCGGCTCGCCAGTCTCCCGCGAACCGTCCAGGGGCACGCCGCTCTCTCGCGAATCCTCCGGCTCGCCGGTCTCCCGTGAACCGCCTGCCGTCTCGGGCCGGCCGTCGTTCGGCGCCCGCGCCGGGTCGCCGTGCGTGTACGGGTTCGGCTCCGGCGGGGGCGGATCCTCTTCCGGTGCGGGAACCACCGCCACCGATCCGGCCGCCGGTTCGCCGCCGATCGAGGCTTCGTGCTTGTCGCGCCTCCTCCACATGAGCACCGAGAGCCAAATGCTGAATTCGTAGAGCAGCACCAGCGGCACCATCATCAGCACCGTGACCTGCACCATGTCGCCCGGCGAAAGCAGGGCGGCGACCACCGTCACGATCACGATGGCGTGGCGCCGCTTGGCCCGCAGGAAAGCCGGAGTCACCAGCCCCAGGACACTCAGGATCAGGACCACCACCGGCAGTTCGAAGACAATCCCGAAGCCGAGCAGCAACATGACGACGAAGCCGATGTATCCGGTCGCCGTCCAGCTCGGAACCATCACGTCCGCCATGAAGCCGACAAGGAACCGCAGCGACAGCGGCAGCGCGATGAAGTAGGCCAGCGACACGCCCGCCAGGAAGAGGATCACGCCCATGAACAAGGCGGGCACCAGCGTCCGCTTCTCCCGCCTCTCCAACGCCGGCGCCAGAAAGGCCCAGGCGTGGTAGATGATGATCGGCGAGGCCAAGACCAAGCCCGCGGTCAGGGAAATCTTGAGGAAGATGAAGAACGAGTCGGTCGGCGCGAGGTAGATGAGGCGCCATTCGGACCCGAGCACTTCCTGTCCGGGCTCGATGAGGAACCGCGTCACGTCCAAGTAGTGCACCACGGCCAGCCCGATGCCGAAACAGATCGCCACCGCGAGCAGGCTCCACAGCAGTCGGCGACGGAGCTCCTCCAGGTGGTCGAGGAAGGGCATTTCCGCCTTCGGATTGAGGTGCTTCCTGCCGGCCAGCAGACCGTCGCGCAACCGGTTCATCATGTCCGCCACGCTACTGCGCGCACCCGGGGCCGAGGGGCAGCTCGGCCTGCCCTGCGGAGAGGCGGTCGCGGCGCTCGCGGAGGCGCAGCTCGCCGACCGCCTGCTCGAACTCCGCGACATCCTGGAAGTTCCGGTACACGGAGGCGTAGCGGATGTAGGCGACCCTGTCGAGCGGCTTCAGGCGGCTCATGACCAACTCGCCGAGGTTCGCCGAGGCGATCTGCACGCCGGCGAAGCGCGAGACGGCGTCCTCGATCTCGTCCACAAGCGTTTCGATCTCCTTTGGCGACACCGGGCGCTTGGCGCAGGCCTTGGCCACGCCGGCGCGCAACTTGTCGCGCCGAAAGTCCTCTGCACTTCCGCTCCGCTTCAGCACTTGAAGAGGCCGCTCCTCGACGTACTCGTAGGTGGTGAACCGATCGTTGCAGTCCAAGCATTCGCGACGGCGTCGAACGGCGCGGCCTCCGCGAGCCGTGCGTGTGTCGACCACCTTGCTCGATTCGGATCTGCAAGCGGGACACTGCATCGGATCGGCTTCCTGGGCTCCGGGGGGCGACGAGCCGGCGGCCCGCTATCCCGCCCTCAGGGGATCTCCTGCAGCCGCTCCTCCGCCATGGCGGCGAACGGATGATCGCTGTACGAATTCACGATCCGCTCGAGAAGTTCGCGGGCCCGGGCGACGTCCTCCAGCTCCACGAAGACCATCGCGGCCCGGTAGAGGGCGGAGGGCACCTCTTCCGCGACGGGGAAGAACTCCGGCACGCGCAAGTAAGTCTCGGCGGCCTCTTCCAGCTGGCCCTCGTTGCTCGCCAGTTCTCCGAGATGGAGAAGGGCGCCGGGGGCCTTCGCGTGGTTGGGGTGCTCTTCCAGGAAGCGCGCGAAGGCCATTCGGGCCACCGTGAAGCTGCCCAGATTGACTTGTCGCACGGCTGCGTCGTAGGTCTCGGTGGCGGGATCCACGGCGACGGGATCGGCCTCGTCGCCTGCTTGCGCGGCCGAGTCGGGCGGCGTGGCGGCCGGAGTCCTCGCGGACGCCCAGCGTTGCGCGTCGAGCTGATCCCTGATCCCGGCCAAGCTGCGCTGGCCCTGGCCTGCGAGTTCCCCTAGGAGGAGCAGCTGTTCCAGCACCGTCGCGAGCTGGTTGTTCATCTCGCCGCGGAAATCGAACAGCATGTCGGTCACAGCTCGAAGCGAGTCCTGCGTGGCCATGTCGGCCTCGCGGAGGTCGCGCTCCATGGCCCGCAGGACCGAGTCCTGGTGCTGGATGGCGGCCCGCACGTCCATCCGAACGTCGCGCACATCCTTCTTCGTCGCGCATCCGCCCGCCAGCGCCGCAACGAAGACCGCCGACGCGAGCCGCACGGCTGGCAGGTTTCTACGCATCACTCCCCTCGTCCGGTCACGCTTCTGCCTCCGCCCACGCCCGGACGCCTTCGCGCCCCGGCTCCCCGTCCCCGCCTCAAGGAACGATGTCGTCGCCTCCGGCCGTCACGACGAATTCCACCCGGCGGTTCCTCGCCCACGCTCTCTCGCCGCTGCCCTCGACCATGGGACGCGCCTCGCCGTAGGAAACCGCCGAAAAGCGATCCGCGCCGAGACCGAACCCGCTGATGAACCGGATCACGGATTCGGCGCGCTCGTTGCCCAGGGCGACGTTGTATTCCGACGTGCCCCGCTCGTCCGCATGTCCCTCCATGCGAAGTTCGACGCCCGGATTGCGGCGAAGGATGTCGATCTTCTCGCGAAGCTTGGCTTCCGCGTCCGAGCGAATCGTCGCTTCGTCGTAATCGAAGTACACGATCTCCGTAAGCGTCTGGCGCGCCATTTCGGCCCGCCGCGCTTCTTCCCGCGCGGCTCGCTCCGCCTCGGCAACCTCCTGCGCCCGCGCCTCCGCTTCTGCCCGCTGGATCGAGTCCTGCCGCATCCGCTCAATCTCTTCGGCGGTCGGGCCAGTGGGCTCGACCACAGGTGGCGGTTCGTTTCCCCCGCAAGCGGCGGCGAAAACCACGGCGAAAGCGGCGAGAATCAAGCGAGAATCAGACATCCGGGCTCCCATGGACGATGGACGTGAGCGGTTTCATGGCCTCTCTGCGCGGGGCTGTGTCGTGCGCCGGGCAGGCCACGCGCAACGATGCAAGGATACTTTAGAGAACTTCCGCGTCCCGTGCAAGGCTGGGCATCCCCGCGCAAGAGGCTGGGCGCGCCGCGCAATGATGGCTAGCCGTTGCCGGGGGGCAAGGGCGGCGACCAGTCCGGGTCTTCCGCGCGCGCGCCCTGCACGCGCACCAGCCGGCGAATGCGCCCGGTGCCGGAATCCACGACGTACACGCCCTGTTCGGCGGTGAAGACGAGGTGGCGGCCGTCGGGCGCCCAGCTGGGGTCCTGATTGTCGCCCTGGCGCGTCAGCTGAACCAGCCTCGAGTCGCCCGTCTTCGTGTCCGCGACGAGTATCTGGTAGAGGGTGCGGCGGCCGCGAATCCTCCCGGCGAACGCCACCTTGCTCGACACCGGAGACCAGTCGGGGTCGGTGAAGTAGCCGCCCTGGCCGTAGCGGTAGGGCGACAGGAGGCGAGCCTCGCCGCCGCTCGCGGGCATGACGTACACCTGGGGCGTGGCCACGCCCAGGCGATCGGAGGTGAAGGCGATCTCGGTGCCGTCGGGCGAATACGTGGGCTGGACGTTGCGGTACCGGCCGCCGCCGAGACTGGACAGGCAGCAGTCCTCGCCGACGGCGTACTCGAACAAGCCGCCCCTCGCCCCTCCCAGCAGCGCGAAGGCGAGCCGGCCGCCGCCGGGATGGTACGCAGGCGTGATCTGCTGGCCCGCGCGCCCCGGCTCCAGCATCCGTTCGCTCCCGTCCGCCAAGTTTCTCTCGTAGATGCGGGGCTCGCCGGACTTCCACGACGTGTAGGCGAGGCGGCGGCCGCCGGGCGCCCACGCCGGCGAGGCCGTGTTGCTCTCGTCTCGCGTGAGGCGCCGCAGATTCTCGCCGTCCGAGTCGACGAGGTATATCTCCGTCGCGACGTCGGCGGGATCGGTGCGCATGGAGAACGCGATTCGCGTCGCGGCCGCCCCCGGGTCTCCGGTGGCCCACAGGACGATCGCGTCCGCCGCCCGGTGGACGGCCATGCGATAGCCGGCGTCGCTGGCCGAAGGGATCGGAAAGCGGCCCTGTTCCAGCACCCTGGCGTAGACGACGTCGTGGAGCTCGACTGCCAAGGTTCGTCCGCCCATTCCGTCCTCGACGGAGCCCGTGACCAGCAGGTCCACGCCGAAGCCGTCCCACAGCCCGTAGTCCACCCCGCCGCCCGCTAGGCTCGCGGGCAGGGAGTCCACCACCCGAAAGCGGTCGCTGTTGCGCAGGTCGCGGGCCATGATCAGCTCCGCCTCCACGGCCGCCGCGTGGCCCTCGGCGCCGGTGCCGAAGAACGGCATCAGGGCCAGCGGGCGCAGATAGTCCGCCTCGTACACCAAGCCCAGCGAGACGCCGGGGATGACGTTCTCGTCCTGGGCCGACCCGTCGCTCGGCAAACCGGCGGCCAGAGCCGCGAGCCCGGCGGCCAAGAGGCGCCAGCGGAGGTTCCCGGTCACGGCCCGCCTCTCCTGCCCGGGGGGGACAGCTCGATCTCGACGGGCACCGAGTCCCAGGGCAGCTCGTCGGGCAGCGGACCCAGCCGCTGGGCCTTGCCGATGCACTCCGCCGCGCCCATCGCGTCCAGGTCGAAGGCGAAGCTGCCGGAGGACTTCGAGATGCCGATGTCGGTCGTGCTCCCGTCCCGCTGCACGACGAACCTGACCGTGGCGGCGAGACGGCGCTCGGGCCGAAAGCATCGCTTCATCTGGCGAATGAGATTGCTCCAGTACTCGGAGAAGTCGCGTTGCAGGCCTTGCTGGCGGACGTTGATGTCCTCACCGCCCTCTTCGGCGTCGGTTTCAGAGGACGAATCGGGCCGCACGGCCTCGGCGGACGGAGGGGGCGTTTCCTGGGGAGGGTCGGCGGGCGCAGGCTCAGGCTCGGGTTGCTCGGGCTCGGGCTGCCCCGGCTCCGGTTCGGGTTCAGGCTGCTCCGGCTCCGGTTCGGGTTCAGGCTGCTCCGGCTCCGGCTCGGGCTCGGGCAGCTCCGGCTCGGGCTCGGGCAGCTCCGGCTCGGGCTCGGGCAGCTCGGGCACGGGCTCGGGCAGCTCGGGCACGGGTTCGGGTTCCGGTTCTTCGACGGTCTCCTCCAGCGGCGGCTCGCGCGGAGGGTCGTCGGGGGTCTCGACCACCAACTTGTCCTCGGCGGGCGGCGGCGTCTCCTCCTCCGTTTCCGGCGCCGGCGCGGGCGGTGGCGAGACGACCTCCACGCGGATCACTTCGTATCGCACCGGGTCGTCGCGGAGGGCGGGCAGGCCCCAGAAGATCAGCGTCAGCGCGGCTGCATGGCATCCGGCGGACATGCCGAGCGTCCCCCGCCCCAGGGGCCTCATTCCCACGCCCTCGTGTCCGCGCGTCCACGCCCGCCCCTCATGCAAACTCCGCCACGCCGCGTCAACGGGAATCTTGCCGGACGATGAGGAACAACTCGGCGCCCTCCTGCTCCACCACCGCGGAAATCACGTCGTACACGCGCCCGTAGGCGGCGAGCGTGTCGCCCTTGACGTACACGGCCTTCCGGTCGGCCTCGCGGATCAACCGGGCCAAGAACGGGGCCACGTCCTTCCGCGGCACGTAGGTCGTGCCGAAGAACACCGAGTCGCTCGCGGTCACGGACACGATGATCAGGTCGTCGGTGGCTTCGATCACGCCGGCTCTTCCCTCGGGCACGTTCACCTCCACGCCGCCTTGCAGCACGGGCGCCGTGATGATGAAGATGACCAGCAGCGTGAAGGCCACGTCCACAAGGCTGGTCACGTTGATTTCCGCTTGCACCGGAAGACGGCCCCGGCGTCCGGGCTCGGTCATAGCCGCCGTTCCTTCGCCAGCGCCCCGATGAACTCGCTTGCGAACCCTTCCAGCTCGCCATGCACCAAGTTGAGCCGCGAGACGAAGTGGTTGTACGCCATCACCGAAGGAATCGCCACAGCCAGTCCCGCCACGGTCGTGATCAGCGCTTCGGCGATGCCCGGGGCCACCGCCGAAATGTTCGTGGACCCCACCCGCGTGATGCCGAGGAACGTGTTCATGATGCCGATGACCGTGCCCATCAGCCCCAGCAACGGAGACACCGATCCGATTACCGCCAGCCAGTTGAGGCCGTGCGCCAAGTCGTCCGCTTCCTCGGCCCTCACCTTGTCCATCACCATCCGCAACGCCTCCAGCTGCGTGAGCGACAGACCCGGTTCGCCTCCGGCTGCCGCCGGCTTGCCGAGCCCGCCCGGACTGATGTCGCCCACGAAGCTGCCCCCCTCCCTGAACACTCGCGTGTACGGGGAGTCCGGCAAGGTGCGCACGACCACCTGCGCCTCCTGAAGGCTCATGCCGTCGTCGAGCCGGTCGAGGAACTGGTCGCCGTCGCGGCGAACGGCCCGGAAGTGGCGGAACTTGGCCAGCATCACCCAGAGCGTGACGATCGAAAACAGAAACAAGACCGTCAAGACGATCATCGTGGGCAGGCTCGCCGCCAGCACCATGTCCAGCAGGCCCTGGGGCGCCCGCAACTGAAAGAACGTCGAACTCATGCCCGCTGCAGCGCAGCCAGCGTCTCGGCGATGTAGTGGAACGTCTCCTTCAGGCCGTCGGCCAACGGCGTCTTCGGCGCCCAGCCGCAAGCCTCCCGGAGCTTGGCGCTGGAGACGATGTTGTGGCGCACTTCGCCGGCTCGTGCGCTCGCGTGATTTCTGCCGAAGCCGACGCCGGACACCCGGGCCAGCTGATCGGCGATTTCGTTGACGGTGGAGCCCGTCCCGTTCGACACGTTGAACGCCCGTCCAGCGACGCTCCGATCCTTGGGCAAGAGCAGATCGGTAAGAGCCAAGTTCGCCGACACGACGTCTCGAACGAAGACGTAGTCTCGAGTCTGTTCGCCGTCTCCGAAAACGATCACGGGATCCCCGGCCGCAATCCGGCTGCAGAAGATCGACACGACCCCGGTCTTGCGAAGCGGATCCTGCCTCGGCCCGTAGACGTTGCTGTAGCGCAACACCACCGATTCCAAGTCGTGCGTTTCGCGGTAGAAGCCCAGGTAGTGCTCGCCCGCCAGCTTGCCGATCGCATAGGGCGAGATCGGCCGCTTCTCGTCTTCTTCGCCGCGGGGCTGGGGGCTGCCCGCGTAGATGCTTCCGCTTGAAGCGAACAAGACGCGTCCCACTCCCGCCTCGCGAGCGCCCTCGAGCACGTTGAGAAGACCCAGGACGTTGACGCGCGCGTCGCGAGGCGGGTCGGCGACGGACTTGCGCACGTCGATCTGGGCCGCGTGGTGGTTGATCACGTCGAAGCCCACGTCGCGAATCAAGTTGCAGACGTGCGGCTCCGCGATGTCCATGTCGTGAAAGACGGCCCCCTCGGGGATGTTCTCGGCCTTGCCGGTGGAGAGGTCGTCGACGATCCACACTTGGTCGCCGCGTGCCAGATATGCTTCCGCAACATGGCTGCCGATGAAGCCGGCTCCTCCGGTGACGAGTACCTTGCGACTCTGGTAGGCCATTTCGTTTTCACGCAGTAGCCGGGGCTTCGGCTTGCTGTGGGGACTCGGAGGGTTGCGCACGCGCCCGCGGACTCGAAAATCTAGTGGAGACGGGGGCGGTTCCAAGCCTCCGGCCCCGTCCGCCGGACGAGTCTACCCGGGCCACCACTGCCTGACGTAGCTGGGCTCCCATCCTGCCACGTCCACGGGGGTCCAGTCGCAGCACCGCAGCACGGCGTCGGCCACCGCGTACCCCGCAGGCGGAGGCGCTACGGCATGTCCGGCGGCGCGCAGCAGCTTCTCGTGCACGGCGGCGCCTTCGCCCACGAACGCGGTTCCCGCGGGTGGGCGGCGGTTGACTACGTCCACAACGGTGCCGCCATGCGCCGGCATCACCTCCACCGGCCCGGAGACGCCGACATCGTAGCAGGCCCCGTAGACTCGCCCGCCACGAGCGTCGAAGAGCACGTAGCGGAGGCGCAGGGCTCCGTCGCCCTGATCCGCCCCGTCCGGAGGAAGGCCGCTCTCCTGCTCGCCCGGAAACTCCGGCGGCAACTGCGCTCCCGGCTCCAGAGCCTCGGGGGCGCAGGCCGCGGCCGCCAAGCTCGAGGTCGCGTACAGCGGCACGCCCAGGCCCGCGGCCAAGCCCTTCGCCACGGCAGCGCCGGTTCGCACGCCGGTAAACGATCCCGGGCCCGCCCCCGCCACGACGGCGTCGAGATCCCCGGGCTTGGCGCCTGCCTCCTCCAGGACTTCGGCGACCGCCGGCACCAGCCGCGCCCCGTGCTCCCGCGGCTCCACGAGGAATCTGCGCGCCGCCACCGACCCTTGAATGGCTATCGCGACCGACCCAATGCTCCAGGACGTCTCGACGGCAAGCGCGCAGGCGGGCGGGCGGGCGGCGGCGGGCAGGCGGACACCCGCTGAATCGGAATCGCCCCGGGCTTCTTCGGGGTCGCCGCCACGCCCCGGCAGTTCCGTCATTCGCGCACCACCCCGAGCCTCGGCAACGGGCCCGGGTTCCCCACTCGCCGAACCTCGGCACCGCGCAAGTGAGGCTCGCCAGGCAACACGCGCAACGAAACGTCCCAGCGGTCGGCCGGCAACGCGTCCCCAGCGCGCTCCGGCCATTCGACCAGCAGAACCGCGCGCTCGGCCAAGAGGTCCTCCCAACCGATCCCGGCCAGCTCCTCCTGCGAGCGAAGGCGGTAGAGGTCGGCGTGCACGACGGCGCCCGCGGGCCGTCCGGGCAACGGATAGCGGAAGACGAGGTTGAAGGTCGGCGAGGGAACGAATCCCCCGACCCCGGCACCCGCGGCGATCGCGCGCGCCAAGACCGACTTCCCTGCTCCCACCGGACCGCTCAAGCCCACGAACAGCGGCGGCCGCGCTCCCTCGCCCGCGCGCCGTCCCCAGGCCACGGCCTGCGCCTCCGTGAGCCTCACGGCCGGGCCGCCCGCAGGTCGAACAACCGGTCCCGCAACGCCGCCGCACGCTCGAAGTCCAGCGCTTCGGCGGCCTTCGTCATCTCCGCCTCGACGATCTTCAGGAGTTCGGCAGGATCCTTGCCCGCATACGACGGCTCCGTCTCGGCGACGCGCGCGGCCGGCGCCTCGCGAACGTCCGCGACCCGCGTGGACCACTCGATCTCCTCCACGCTCTTGCGAATCGTCTTGGGCACAATGCCGTGGCGCTCGTTGTGCTCCAGCTGCACCCGCCGCCGCCGCTCGGTCTCCTCGATGCACACGCGCATGGACTCGGTGATCCGGTCCGCATAGAGGATGGCGCGTCCGTTGGCGTTGCGCGCCGCCCGGCCCACCGTCTGGATCAGGGAGCGCGCATTGCGCAGGAACCCCTCCTTGTCGGCGTCCAGAATCGCGACCAGCGAGACCTCCGGCAGGTCCAAGCCCTCGCGCAGCAAGTTGATGCCGACCAGCACTTCGATGCGCCCCAGGCGGAGCGACCGCAGAATTTCCATGCGCTCGATCGCGTCGATGTCGGCGTGCATGTAGCGGACGCGCACGCCCACGTACTGAAAGTGCTCGGCCAAGTCCTCGGCCATGCGCTTGGTGAGCGTGGTGACGAGGACGCGTTCACCGCGGGCTGCCCGCTCCCGGATCTCCGCCAGCAGATCGTCCACTTGGCCCTTGACGGGACGGACGTCGATCGGCGGGTCGACCAAGCCGGTGGGGCGGATGATCTGTTCCACGACGACGCCGGCGCAACGCTGCAGTTCGTAGTCGCCGGGCGTGGCCGACACGAACACGACCTGCTTCAGCAACGATTCCCATTCTTCGAACATGAGCGGCCGGTTGTCGATGGCCGAAGGGAGCCGGAAGCCGTGCTCGACCAACGTGAGCTTGCGCGACCGGTCCCCCTTGTACATGCCGTGTATCTGGGGCACTGTGACGTGCGACTCGTCGACGATCACCAGGAAGTCTTCGGGGAAGTAGTCGAACAGACAGGCGGGCCGCTCGCCTTCTCGCCGGCCGCTGGTGTAGCGGCTGTAGTTCTCGATGCCGGGGCACGTTCCCATTTCCAGCATCATCTCCAGATCGAACCGCGTTCTCGTCTCTATGCGCTGGGCTTCGAGGAGACGGCTCCCCGCCTTGAAGTTCGCGGCCTGGGCAGCGACCTCTTCCCGAATCAGCGGCGCGATCTCTTCGAGCGTGCGGCGCGGCGTCACGTAGTGGGAGGCCGGATACACCGCGGTGCGCTCGAGCGACGCAATCGCGTTGCCGGTGAGAGGGTCGAAGCGCGTGATGCGCTCGATCTCGTCGCCCCACAACTCGATCCGTATCCCTTGTTCGTCGTACGCGGGAAACACTTCGATGGTGTCGCCCCGGACGCGAAACGTGCCGCGTTCGAACGAGACGTCGTTGCGCTCGTAGAGAATGTCCACCAGGCTGCGCAGAACCTGTTGGCGAGGAACGGCTTGGCCCACCGACAAGTGCACCATCAAGCTCCGGTAGTCGGCGGGGTTGCCGAGGCCGTATATGCAAGACACCGAAGAAACGACGACCACGTCGCTTCGCTCCATCAATGACGAGGTGGCGCGGAGGCGCAGGCGTTCGATGTCCTCGTTTATGGAGGCGTCCTTCTCGATGTACGTGTCCGTCGAGGGAACGTAGGCTTCGGGCTGATAGTAGTCGTAGTAGGAAATGAAGTATTCCACCGCGGCGGCGGGCATCAGCGACTTGAGTTCCCCGTAGAGCTGGGCCGCCAGCGTCTTGTTGTGGGACATGACCAGCGCCGGGCGCTGCGATTGGGCGATGACGTGCGCGATCGTCAACGTCTTGCCCGTCCCGGTGGCGCCCAGGAGCGTTTGGCAACGTGCGCCCGAGCGAAGGCCGTCCACCAGCTCGGCTATGGCGCCGGGTTGATCGCCCGACGGCGAGAACGGCGCTCGAATCTCGAAACCGGACAACGTCAGCTCCGTGGCCGGAGGCTTGTCAGGCCGCCCCGCCCGAGGGGCCGTGGTCTCTTGCGCCGGCCGGCGACCCCGTAGGCGGGGAGGCCGGACGGTGGCCCTTGCCTCCCGCGGAGCCGCCGTCGCTCTCGCTCCCTGCTAGGCCGCCGGGCAGGTCTTCTTCCCCAAAGCTCTCGCGCCGCTCCACGGAAACCACGCCCTTCACGCGCTTCACCGCCTCCATCACCTTGCGAAGGTGGGCGAGGTGCTGCACCTCGACTGCGAAGGCCGCCTTCATGCCTCCGTCGGTCGCGCGCATGTCGGCGTGCCGAATGTCCGTGGCCGTCTCGGTGATCGTCTTGGCCACGTCGCTCAGCAGACCGCGCCGGTCCGTCCCCTCCATGTGCAAGTGCACGAAGAAGCGGTCGCTGCGCTCCGCCTTCCATTCGATCTCGACTCGCCGGCCGGGGTCCTTGTCCAAGTTCAGCACGTTGGAGCAGTCGCTGCGGTGAATCGAAATGCCGCGGCCGCGGGTGATGTATCCGATGACGTCGTCGCCGGGCACGGGCTGGCAACACCGCGAATAGCGCACCATGAGGCCGCCCATCCCCTGAATGGTGACGCTGTCGTTCGACTTGCGGATCTTGTCGGCGATGCGCTCCAGGGCCGAAGGCGACCGCTTGACCACGGCCGCCGGATCCTCGCCCGGGAAGAAGGCCCGGATCACCGCGGAGGGCCCGATGTCGCCGCGGGCGAGCGCCGCCAGGGTCTCGTCGAACCCGGCGAAGTTCAGCTCCCCCGCGACTCGTTCCCGTTCGGCCTCGCCGGGCTTGGGCCGCCGGGCGCGCCGGAGTTCGCGCTGAAACAGCTCGCGGCCCAGGCGAAGGGCCTGGTCGAACTCCTCTCGCCGAATCCATTGACGGATCCGCTGGCGGGCGCGCGACGTCTTCACGATCGCCATCCAGTCGCGCGTCGGCTTCTGGCGCGGGCTGGTGAGAATCTCCACGGAGTCGCCGTTCTTGAGCTTGTACGACAAGGGAGCGATCCGGTCGTTCACCTTGGCCCCGGCGCAGTGAAGGCCGACCTCCGTGTGCACGGAAAACGCGAAGTCGAGCGGCGTCGCCCCCACGGGCAACTGCTTGACTTCGCCCTTCGGCGTGAACACGAATATCTCGCCGTGAAACAGGTCCATGTGGAGGAATTCCATGAACTCCTCCGGTTCGCTGGCGTCCTTTTGCCACTCCAGGACTTGCCGCAACCAGGAGAGCGCCTCGTCCACGCCGGTACCCTTGCCGTCCTCCTTGTACAGCCAGTGGGCGGCGATTCCGTATTCGGCCGTCCTGTGCATCTCGTTGGTGCGGATCTGGATTTCGTATCTCCGCCCTCCCGGTCCGTACACGGTGGTGTGGATGGACTGGTACATGTTGGACTTGGGCGTGGCCACATAGTCGTGGAAGCGGTCCTGCACCGGCGTCCAGCGTCCGTGAACGACGCCAAGCGCCGCATAGCACATGCGAATGGAGGAGGTAATGACGCGCAGCGCCATGAGGTCGTAGATCTCGTCGTAGCTGCGGTTGTGCAGAACCATCTTGCGGTGAATGGACCACAGGTGCTTCGGACGGCCCGTCACTTCCGCCTGCACTCCCGCCTCCTCGAGAGCCTGCTCGAGCGGGCGCTGCATTTCCAGGATGTTGCGCTCCCGCGACCGGCGGCGCTGACGAACCAGCTTGCGCAACTCGTCGTAGGCTTCGCGGTCGAGGAACTTGAAGGCCAAGTCCTCCAGTTCCCATTTGATGGCAGCCATCCCCAGCCGGTGCGCCAGCGGGGCGTATATCTCGCGCGTCTCGCGCGCCACGGACTCCTGCTTCTCCGGGGGCAAATGGTCGAGCGTGCGCATGTTGTGCAGCCGGTCGGCCAGCTTCACCAAGATGACGCGAACGTCGCGCGCCATGGAGAGAAGGAGCTTGCGGTAGTTCTCAACCTGTTGCTCGGTGTGGGAGCGGAAGCGAACCCGCCCGATCTTGGTGACGCCGTCGACGATGGCGCCCACCTCTTGCCCGAACAGCTCGCGGATGCCCTGGAGCGACACGGTGGTGTCCTCCACCACGTCGTGCACCAGCGCCGAGACCACGGAGGCGGTGTCCAAGCGAAGCGCCGCCACGATCGTCGCCACTTCGACCGCATGGTTGACGAACGGCTCGCCCGAAGCCCGCCTTTGGCCCGCGTGCGCCTCCGCGGCCAACTCGTAGGCGGCCAGCACCTCGTCCGCGTCGAAGCGGCCCTCGGACTCTTCGACGGCACGAGCCAGAGCCTGCGGCAGCTTCCGGAGCGCCTGCGCGCTCTCGGGCACGGTCGTCGTCGCCATGGCCGTGCTAGGCCAACACAGCCTGGAGGGCTTCGGCGACTTCGTCGATCTGCTCCTCGGTCGCCACGAGCGGAGGCAGAAGGCGGAGGACCGTGGGGCCGGCCGACAGCGCCAGCACCCCCCGATCCGCCAACGCGGACAAGAACGGCCCGCACCGCTCCCGCAACTCGACTCCGATCATGAGCCCGGCTTGGCGCACCTGCCGCACTCGGGCCGGCAACCGCCGCTCGAACCGGTCGCGGAAGCGGGCGCCCAGCTCTTCGGCTCGCTCGGCGAGGCGGCGCTCCTCCATGAAGGCGATGGCGGCGAGGGCGGCCGCGCAGGCCAGGGGATTTCCGCCGAAGGTCGTGCCATGCTTGCCGGGAGGGACGCGCAGGCCGTCGCGGCAGAGCACCGCGGCCATGGGCACCCCGCCCGCAATCCCCTTGGCCAGGCAAAGCATGTCGGGAATCACGCCGTGGCGCTCGCAGGCGAACATCCTGCCCGTGCGGCAGAACCCCGTCTGCACTTCGTCGAACACTAGGAGCGCGCCGGACTCGTCGCAGGCTTCGCGAGCCGCGCGCAGATAGCCGGGCTCCGCGGGCCGCACGCCGCCTTCGCCTTGGACAGGCTCCAGCACGACCGCCGCCACACCGTCGTCCACCGCCCCGCGCAACTTCGCGGGATCGTTGAACGGCACGAAGGAGAAGCCGGGGACGAGCGGCCCGAAACCGTCCCGATAGGCTTTCTTGTGCGTCGCGCTGAGCGCGCCCATGGTGCGGCCGTGGAAGCCCCGCATGGCGGCCACGACCTTGGCTCGGCCCGTGTGGAGGCGGGCGAACTTGAGGGCGGCCTCGACCGCCTCCGCGCCCGAGTTGCACAGGAAGGCGCGCGCCAGTCCAGGGGGCGCGATCTCGACCAGCTTGCGCAGGAGGGCCGCGCGCCTGTCGTTGTAGAAGACGCCCGCGCAGGCGACCAGCACGCGCGCTTGGGCGGCCAGCGCCTCCGCCACCGCCTCGTTGGCGTGCCCCACGCCGGCGACGCCGATGCCGGCCACGCAGTCCAAGTACCTCCGCCCCTTCGCGTCCCAGACCTCGGCGCCCCGACCGCGCACGATCACGAGATTCCGTTTCGCGAAGACCTCGAGCGCAAACAAGCGTTCCGCCGCCTCCGCGTTCACGAGACCGCCGCCGCCCGCACCGCGCCTGGCCCTCCGCCTGCTACCGAGCCCCTCGTCCTCGCGCTCACGAGATCAACGTGCCCCCGCCCGCCAGCGCATCTCGGAGCGGATGCGCCGTGCGTCCGTCCGCGATCAGGATGCGCGCCCCGGTCGACTCCGCCAGTTGCCGCAACGCCCGCATCTTCCGCTTCATGCGGCCCTGGGCCTGTTCCTCGCGGATCGCCAACTCCCCGCGGGACATGCTGCCGATCACCGAGCCGGGGTCGTCCGGATCGTCCAGGAACCCGGCCGCCTCGATCAGCTGCACCACGCAGTCCACCTGCAGGGCCCTGCCCAGCATCGCCACGATGTCGTCGTTCTCCGAGTTGATCGCCCTGCCGCTTTCGTCCGCGATCGGCACCGTCAGCACCGGCACGAACCCGCCCTCCAGCAACAGGCCGAACAAGCGCTTGTTGATGGCGAGAGGCTTGCCCGAGAGATCTCGCTTGATCAACGTCTTGCCGCCCTCGCGCACGCGGATTCCCTTGTTTCGCGTCCCGCGCACGACGGCGCCGTCCAGCCCGGTCAGTCCCACCGCCGCCACGCCCCGCATCTGCAAGAGCTCGACGATGCGCTTGTTGCGCAGGCCCGCGTACGCCATCAGCAGCAGGTCGATCGCCTCCGTATCCGTGTACACGCTGTCGTAGCCCGAGACCGACGTCAGCACTCGCTTCTCCATGCCGAGCCGGCGGCCCAGCGCGTCGCGCAACGCATTCGCGCCGTGAACGACCATGAAGCGCTCCTCCACCTCCGACAAGTCCGACGCGATCCCCCGCAGGTTGATCGACTCGCCGCCGCCGATCTTGACCAGGATCACGGTTCGCCGAGGGCCGCCACCGCGCCGTCCGGCACGCGCGTCCATCCTTCGGCCCCTCCGGGGTAGGGCTCGGAGCAGACCACGCGGGCGCCGTCGACCTGGGCGATCCTCATCTGGAAATAGTCCGGCGATTCGTTGAAGCGGCTCGCGAAGTGGACGCCGCCCGACGCGCCGGCGACGATCACGTTCATAGCGCGAACATAACGAGTCCGCTTCTCGATGGCCGCAAAGCCCTGGCGCAGTGCGGCGGCGAAGTCGCCCCGATCGAAGCGCTTCACGAAGTTGAACACCTTCTCGGCGCCGATCCTGCCGCTCTCGCGAATCCGCACGCCGTGAAGCTCCCCGTTGAAGAGGAACACCCGCTCGCCGTCGAAGAAGGGCATGTTGTTCTCCAGGCGGATTCCCTCGTTCCGAAACGCGCTACGGGCGTGCGCGACAAGCAGAGTGGTGCGGCCTTCGGGACGAAACGAGTCTTCCCAGACCGGCGCCAGGCAACGGTAGAGGCGCCAGCGGCCCTCGTCGAGCCAAGCGCAACCCCAGCCGTCGCCCTGGTATTCACTGCTGTCTCGCGCGATGCGGGAGAAGGCGGCGAGGTGTTCGGCCATGTCGAAGCCTTGCGGGCCGTGGACGCACAACAAGCGGCACATGCCCAGGTCAGACCAGATGACGCGGGACCAGGACGACCTGCCCAACCGCCATGATCTCGGCCAAGCCGTGCATGCGCAAGAGGTCAGACGGGGTGCAGGCCGGCGAACTTCAAGCCCGTCGTCTCGGGCAACCCGTGCATCGCGTTGAAGGCGTGCGTGGCCTGGCCCGCGGCTCCCTTCATCAGGTTGTCGAGCGCACTGACGACCACCACGCGGTTGGTCTGCGGGTCGCGCTCGAATCCCACGTCGCAGAAGTTCGTCCCGGCGAGCAGCTTGGGATCCGGATAGCGGTGGACGCCGCCGCGCTCCTTGACGATGCGCACGAACGGCTCCGCCCTGTACGCCTCCCGGTACAGCTTCCACAGCGCACGGTCGTCCACGTCCTGGTTCACGAAGACGTGGCAGGTGGCGAGCACGCCGCGCACCATCTCGACGGCCGTGGCCGACATGTGCACCTCTTCGACCCCCAGCGCCTGGACGATCTCGCCGGTGTGGCGATGGCCGGTCGGCTTGTACGACCGCACGGCCCCGCTTCGCTCCGAGTGATGACTGGCTGCAGTTGCCGTCCGGCCTGCCTCGCTCGATCCCACCTTCACGTCGATTACGGCGGAATCGACCAGCCCCGCGCGACAAAGCGGCAGAAGCCCGAGCACGGCGGCGGTCGCGTTGCAGCCCGCGCAGGCCACCAAGTCCGCGCCGGCGAGAGCGTCCCTGTGCAGCTCCGGGATGCCGCCGACGAAACGGCCCAGCAACTCCGGCCGGGGATGCGCCCGCCCGTACCAGCGCTCGAAAGCGGCCGCCTCCGGCAGCCGAAAGTCGGCCCCGAGATCGACGACCCGGCCCGCGATCCGGCGAAACTCGTCGATCCGGCGCGAAGTCTCGCCATGCGGCAGACAGGCGAACAGCACGTCGCAGCCGGCGAGTTCGTCCGTCGCAGAAAACTTGAGCTTCGTGGCGCCGCGCAAGTTCGGGTGCGCGCCGTGCACGAAACGCCCCGCCAACCGGTTCGACGTGACTTGGCCGACGCGGACGTTCGGATGGCCCAGCATCAGCCTGAGCAACTCTCCCCCCGCGTAGCCCGAGGCGCCGACGATCGAGACGCGAATCACGGCGCTTGCCGCTCCGCCGGCCCCGGCCGTTCGCTTGGGAGCCTCTCGCGCACGACCTTCACGCGGATCGCCCTCGCTGGGCCAGCGCGTAGGACACGATCTCCGCCGGGATGTTCACGCCGGTCACGTCTATGCTGTTCTTGAATTCCATGGTGTAGTTGACTTCGTTCGCCAGAAGCTCGCCGTCGCGCTCGAGCAGATCGACCGCCAGCACGCCGCCGCCCACCGCCTCCGCCGCCCGCAGCGAAAGCTCGCCGATCTCCGCCGTCACCGGGCACAGCGAAGTCCGGGCGCCCCGCGCCGTGTTGGTGATCCAGTGATCGGACGTCCGGTAGACCGCAGCGACACAGTTGTCGCCGATCACGAAGCTGCGAATGTCCCGGCCCTGCTTCCTCACGTATTCCTGAACGAAGAAGATCGAGTGGTGATACGTCCCCAGAATCGACTTGTGCTCCAGCACCGTCTCCGCCGCGTCCCGGTCGTTGATCTTGGAGAGCAGCCGCCCCCACGACCCCACCGCCGGCTTGAGCACCGCCGGATATCCGAGCTCCTCGATCGCCGCCAGCGCCGACTCCGGCGTGAAGGCCACCCGCCACCGGGGCTGCGGGACCCCGGCCTCCGCCAAGGCCGTCGCAGTGAGGATCTTGTCGCCGCACCGCCTCGCCACGTCGTAGCGGTTGACGCACCGCGTGCCGACGCTCTCGAACAGGCGCAACGCGTGCATGGCCCGCGAATGGTTGATGCACCGCTCCAGCACCAAGTCGACCTCCGGCGGCGACCCCAAGCCGAACACCAACCGCCGGTCGTCCAGCGACACCAGCTCCACCCCCGGGCGCCCGCGCAACTCGGCAAGGAGAAGCTTCTCCTCCTTGCGAATCAGCGAATGCAGGAATCCGACCCTCACCGCCACTCCTCTCCGCCTCGTTCAGGCCCGACCCCGGGGGCGCGTCACTCGCCCCAGTCCTCCTCCGCTTCCGGCGCAAGTCCAAGCGTCGCCGGATCGAGGGCCAGCACCTCCAGTTCGATCCCGCAATCCGGGCATTCGAGGAGCTCCGCCTCGACCGTCCCAGCCTCCAGCTCGATCTCCGCTCCGCACTCCGGACACTCCGTCATGCTTCCCTGCCTCCGTTTCGGGTTGCGCCGACGGCACCTCGATTGGCCTACGGCGGAAGAAAATCTAGGCCAATGTCTGCGGGCGGGAAGGGCTTCCGGGATGAGCGGACGTTCAGGTGCGACCGACGCTGGGCGTCCCGACGGCGTTCGACGGTCTGCCTGCGCCGCTCCCCGGCCGCTTGACCGTCATGGTCCCCTCTCTCATCTAGCGGTTGAGAGAGACACGCCAGATCTTCAAGAAAGTCTCACCACTGCTTGTGTAGTTGAGTTCGGCAAGCAAGTCGTCGTCGACAAAGGCCATCAATAAACCGCCGGGTTCACGCCATTGAGAGGCAATTGTCTTACATCCATCAACATCAACGACATCAATGCGACTGTGGTAGTATGACTGCAACGTGCCGTCGCTCGGCGCAAGCACAACCCGCCGGGTTTTCTCGGTCATATTCTCCCTCCAATCCGGCCGACGATACCAATACGCTATCCGCAAGTAGCCTCGATCGTCAATGTGAATGTCATAGATTCGGTGCCAGGGCGGATTCTCGTCGGTCCATGCTCCCCCCGTTCGCGAGCCATCATGAATTGGCGGACCTTCCATGCGCCCGACAAGCTGACCAGTACTCGACCATGCTTCTATTAACAAATCATAATGATGCGAACTAAATATATTGTCGTTCGAATCTACTGCGAGAAATCGTCTCGCTGTGAAATCGGACAACGAGCGATCCACTTGGTCCGATTCGGTTTCCACACCGAAGGAATGAATGATGTCGCCGTGCTCGATAATGTGCAAAGGAAAGCCAATACGATCTGCCGTCGGTATCCATGCTTGAATGGCGTACTGCTCTCCGCCGGCAATAGCGACCATGGCGTTCGAAGACACGGGAAGCATATTTTCGTCGATCAAGCCAAGGGACGAATCTATTTTTGAGACTCTCCTGTTTCCTATGTCGAATACATGTACGAGGCCAGCCGAGTCTACATACATAGGCTGTGCGAAATCGAATTCCATCGGCCCTTGACCCGCTCGTCCCACCGACTGCAAGTAGTCGCCTGTGGGACTAAAAATCTTAATGGTCTCTCGCTGACCGATCCAGTAGTTGCCAACTTGATCGCGAACGATACTGTTAAGCGTCCCGCGGTCTTCAAGGAATCCTTGATCAGCCTCCGACTCCACAGAATCGCCCAAGGTAGTCTCAAGGGTCCAATCAAGGCAGTCGGCACACGGCAATGTCGCATCTAAGCTGCATGACCCACCGAAGAAGGCCGAGGGCACATCCACGCGGTCGCGACTGCACGCCATCGCGATCGAACAAAAAGACAGCAAGAAAGTAGCCGACCGAAGAAACGACGTGGGGCGGATCCGTGCGAATGTCCGCGTTTCCTTCGGATCTTCTTCGATTGCTGTCTTTTGACCCAGCTTCATCGTCGTGCCCAGGTTTTTGATGAGATTTGCCATACTCTGATGGTTGGAAAGAATACGGTCTCGAGTGTCGCTAATAGTCCATCCGGCAGTGCTGCCACGTACCCAATGGCATGCGGCAACATGAACGACCCAGCATATTCTCCCGTCTCTACACGGTAGACGTCAATAATTTGTTGCTGGAATTCCGTCTCGCCTCGAAACAGCACGAAGACGTATGTGCTGTCAGCCGCCATGTCGATGACGGCCTCCGTTGCCACGTGGCCGACGAGACCCCGGTTGAAGGCATGGTCGCGGTCGTTCGAGACGGAGCAAGGGCCGTGCCCACGGCCGAGGCCACAGCGACTACTGCGCCTGCGAGCCGTCGTTGCCTGCGACTCTTGGTCGACACAGGATCCTACTTTCGGCTGTGAGGCGATGCTGGAAGTACCAGCTATCAAGAATGAGAACGATTCCCGTTTCGCGCAAGTCCTAGCGCCGGATCAAGTGTCAAACCAAAGTAGAAATGTCCGGAGGTAGGCCAAAGTAGAAATGTCCTCCCCTTGGTGTGGTGGTGGGCTTCTCGCGGATCTGCCGACGCCATCGACGGGTCCATCCCAGCTTCGGCAGCTTCGGGCCTCGCGCCGAGGTCAAGACCATGCCCGCCGGGTCGATCCCCAATGCCCCCCCCCCCCCCCCCCCCCGTTCGACCGCCGTCAAGCGTCTCGCGCCCTGTACGGTGAATTGGCATTCAGCCGGGAAGCGGTATCCGTCGTAACGGTCTCGTGGACCTGCCATTCCGGCAGATTGGCGGCTCGGATCCGCCACGTCGGAAGAACCGGCCCGTACCGGACGGCGACCGAGGGCGTTAGGTTTCGCTTTGGAGATCATCCACTTAGGACTTGGCAAGGAAGCGAGCGACATGTCGCAGGAGACCGCTGATGCGGCGAAGTCTGGATCCGAGCCGAGACCCGCGCCCGCACTGGTGCGTGTCTCGTTCCCCGACGAGGACTGGCGAGAGCGAATCGCTCGGGCAAAGCAGGCACGGGAGGAAGGCAAGAAAGCCCGCCAGGGCAAGCTACTGACCTTCCGTATGAACCACAGAATCAGATAGATCCCTTCCGGCTGGACACTGCGAGCTAGACGCGGCCGCCCCGCACAGCGGATTACCCCTATTCGCCGACAGTTTGCTCCTTGTTGGAGATCGTCGGCTCGGCGACCAGCTTGCCGCGCCATTTGGCGATTTGCTCGGGCTGAATGCCTAGCGTCTCGCCGGCGACGGCGTCCAGCCGCGCCCGAACCGGGCACTGATCCATCTGCGGCCAGGGCAAGAGCTCCCGGTCTCGGAGTTCGTCGCACGCAGTGGCAAGCCGCTCGATTTTCACCTTCGAGGGGTCCGGACACGGCAGGGACCGTAGGCTATCGAGCGAATAGGCAGGGTAGGTCAGCTTCTTTGATCGGCGATTCAGGAACAGAACTGCGCCCGGCGTCGAGTTCAGGAAGGCGCACCATGCCTTCTGCACGCGCATCTGCACCTTCGCGGCGGTCTCCGACAAGTCACCAAGGGGCGTTACGGGGATCCAAGCGTTGCCCAGCACCGGCTCGTCGACGAGGATGGAGGCCGTTCGAACGGCCTGGGGGTTGAGCTTCGCCGCGACCAGCAATCGACTCGCCCTCGGCCACAGCTTCCGCGCATACCTCCCTTTGCCGGCCTTCGGCTCCGTCACATAATCGACCGACGCCCTCATCGTCGTCCGCTTGCCCGTCTGGTGGAGCCACATGACTGGGTAGTCGGGTCTCGGCCTGTTCTTCCGCGGGTTCAGAAAGGCATCTCTCACCCTTCGCCCCGCCGGCTCCACCAGCGCCATCTCCCCCAATGGCGTCAACCCCGCCAGTGCTTCGATCTCGCCAGCGATCAGGGCCAATGCCCCGTCGAACCACTGCGCAGGCGACCAGTCGCCCGCCGCCACCCGTGCCTCGGGCCATTCAAAGAGCGAGTGCCACTTGTGCGGGCGTCGGCCGTGC
The DNA here is from genome assembly GCA_958295645.1 of Longimicrobiales bacterium. Classification (GTDB taxonomy): domain Bacteria; phylum Gemmatimonadota; class Gemmatimonadetes; order Longimicrobiales; family Gaopeijiaceae. Next base: position 330,469 of record OY282361.1, on the reverse strand, counting down.
ACCGCTGCCAGCCAATCACAGACTTCCGCAATCTCGGACGGGTGGTCGCACTTGTGCGCGAGCGACACGAAGAGCGTTGGAGCACCGGCGTTCCGCTCGGTCTTGCGCCTGCACACCAGCAACGTCTCGTGAATGTCCGTGTTCTCCGAAAAGTTGGGACGCTTGGGATCGTGGGTCGTCACTATCACGTCGATGTGGAAGCGGCTTGCCAGAAACCTGCGCTCTTCGACGCCCGATGTGCCCGTGCACGCAGTGGTCGGCAATATCGTGCCGAGAACGCCGGTGTCGGTCCTGAGCAAGACGTCGGCCATCGGCGTGAAGAACGTCCGAATGCTGTTGAAGTCGATCGACGCTCCGCCCTCGGGGTCGGCCGTCGCAACCACCTCCCTTGTCCTCTTTTCCGCCTGCTGCATCCGCTTCAGTTCAGTCTTGTCGTACTTGCGTCCGCGCTTGTCGTTGGCAGTGAACGGCGGGTTCATCAGGACGACGTCCTGCTTCCGGAGGTCCGGCGCGGGAGCGTGTTTGCTCGGACGCCCCCGCTCCACGACCCTGGCGGTCTTGGCAATCCCAAACAGATCGGGCGCCTGGCCGGCCACCGCGTCCCGGAGAAGCTCCAGGCTGCCCAGGCGTATCGTTCCGTCGCGCTGCGGACCATGCTGGAGCGTGTGCACCGACATGGCCTCGTAGTCGACGCTCGGCGCTCCCAGCGTGAGGTTGGACGCGGCGAACTGGGTGGCGTGATAGTTGATGTCCACGCCGTGGATCGATCGTTCTACGAGCTTCTTGTGCGCGTCGGTCAGCGTGTCCTGCGTGAACGCGCCACCTTCGAGCCCCCTGTCCTTGATCGTCTTGAGCGCGGCCATGAGCAGCGTGCCCGTGCCGCACGCAGGGTCGAGGATTCGCAGGCTGGTCGCCGCCTCGTAGTCGGACCAGTCCACCAAGTCGGGCGAGAGCGCCAGTCCGGCCAACATGAGCGCGGAGACGTTGTTCGTGTAGAAGGCGCCGTCGCTCTCCGCGCTTCCGAGAATGCGGTGGTACAGCGGCCCCGCGTGGTCGTAACCCAGTTCGTTGAGCGAGTCGGCAAGGCTCTCGGCGCGCTCTGCCAGGACCTGCACCGCCTTCTTGATGTTGTCGTGGCGTGAGTCGGCATGGTCGAGCGAGGCCCTCGACATCGCAAGGTCCTCTGTCGTCGCGTAGGGAAGAATTCCGGGGGGGGGGGGGGGGGGATTCCCTGTACCTCAGAGAGGCAGACTGGAACCGCTCCAGAAGCGCCAGCGGGGGGCGGAAGACGGGCTCGTAGTCCCTCTCGAGGACGACTTCCCACGCGGCCCGGAGGCGCTCCACAGGATCGTTGGCGCGAGCAACCCCGTCGAGTCCCGGCAAGGCCCTCATGCTCTCGGAATCGGACTTCAGCCGCTTATGCAGCAGACAGGCGTTGCAGAGCAGCAGCGCGGCGACGACGGAGGTCTCCTTGTCTTCGGCGGCCGGCAGTTCCAAGACATCACGCGCGGCATCGAGAATCGCCTGGTCGGCGGCAAGGTAGGCAGCCGCCAGCTTCACCGCGTCGGCAATCGTCTCGGCGGTCATCTGGCCGGGCTTGCCCAGGCCGGATGCGGCGCCGATGTGCGTGAAGATGCTGGCGGCGTCCACGGGCGTCAGGTCGAACTCCCGTTGCCGTTCGCGCGCGAACGTCTCGTCGCGGTCTTCCGGCGAGAGCTGCGACAGGGGCTTCGTCTGATGCGCCGTCACGAAGTCGCCGGTCGCCTCGGCCAGCCGCTCGTCGTGGGACTGCAACGCCCGAAGGACCTGCCCGATCGCGCGGTAGTCGTCGTCTCGCTTCTCCAGCTTGTCGACGATGTCCTCTCCTTCCGCCAGGGCCACGGGGACAACGATGTAGCCGAACCGCTTGCCTTCGGCCTTCCGCATCACGCGCCCGACCGACTGCACGATGTCGATCTGGCTGGTTCGCGGATCGAGGAACGACACCGCGTCCAGCGCCGGCACGTCCACGCCCTCGGTGAACAGGCGGACGTTGCAGATCATGCGGGACTCGTTGGCGCGTTTCGCGTCGTTCAGCCAGCGGAGCTTGTCGCCTCGTTCGATGGCGCTGTTGCGGGCGTCCAGGTGCACGGCCTGCACGTCCAGCGCCCGGGCGTCGCCCTCCAGCCTGCGTGTGATTTGCCCCTTCAACGTGCGGTTGGTCGAAAGCGTGTCGGCAAACCACTGGGAACGGACGACTCGCGAGGCGAAGGCCAGCGTGCGAGGCAAGCGGTTCGGCACTTCGACCGGTCCGCCGCGCACGTATCCGTTCATTGCCAGGGCGGTTCCGTAGAGCCGGAGCAGATCCGACTCGTCCACCCTGGCGCTGGGGGCGGCGCTGTCCAGCGACCTGCGGATGCCCGGCGTCAGATGGCTCTCGTGGACGCCCAGCACGATCACTCGGTAGTCCGACAGTTCGCCCGCCGCCACCGCGTCCTTGAACTTGAGCTTGTGCAGAAGAGGCCCGTACGTGTCCAAGTCCGACATGTCCACGACGTCCAGCCCCTTCTCCTTCGCCTTGCTCTTGGACTTCGCCCTGTAGATGCGCTCCGTGGCCGTCATGTAGATGCGCCGGCTCGCGTCCAGCCGGTGATGAAAGTGCTGGAAGTTGACCTTGCGGTCGGCCACGTCGATGCCCGTTGTGCGGTGCGCTTCGTCGGCGACGGCCAAGTCGAAGCGCGGATCGTCGTGCCCGTGTTGCGCCCTCACGACCACGTCGAGGGACTGATAGGTGCAGAACACCGCTTTGACTCCGCTGTCGCCCGCAAGATGCGCCGCTACTTTCGACGGATCCGTCAGTACCGGACACACCAGATCGTCCGGTCCGGCCTCGTGCCGCTCCCCCCTGCCTCCCGCGGTGGAGTCGGAGCACACGACAAGCGCCGACATGGGTCGGACGGTGTGCGTCAGCCACTCCCGCCTGGCCTGCGACACCAGCGAGATCGTCGGCGCCGCGAAGAGAATCCGTCCGTCGTCGGGAACCAAGCGCTCCGCAATCCGCAGGGACGTGAACGTCTTGCCCGTGCCGCAGGCCATGACCAGCTTGCCGCGGTCGTTGCCCTGGGTCTCCAGTCCGTCCAAGACGGCTTCAATGGCTTGGCGCTGCAACGGCTTCGGCTCGCGCCTCTCGGTGGGCCTGCCCAGTTCAAGAATCGTGCGGTCCAGATAGTCCAGGAAGTCGATCCGGCGGACTTCCGGCTTCTTGTTCCTGATCGCGCTCTCGGCGTTGGCGTTCCAAGGGCAGGTGGAGACAACCCATCGGAGATCGAACACGTCGCCGTCGGAGGCGCTGATGAAGCTGTCCACGTCCGGCTTGGCAACGCGGTGGCTGCCGTCGTAGCACTTGCACTGGACGGCCACCAAGCTGCCGCTCGTCAGCTCCGCAACGAGGTCTATGCCCGTGTCGCGTCCGTCAAGCCCCGTCCGCTCCAGGCGCTCGGGCCACTCCCGCCACGTCCAGATGTCCGCCACTTGGAAGTCGGGCAGCTCCCGCGCAACCGCCATGAACAGATGCTCGAACCAGCGGCCCTTCTCTGTGGTTGTGCCAGCTTCCGCGAAGATGCGTTCGAAGGGAACACGTATCGGCTGGTCGGGCCGCAGGTCGAAGGCGCGTTGCGCCTCGGTGCCGGTGTTGACGCTCATGCGGTCACCAGTCGCTCAATCCTCCGCAGACCCCCTCAGACACCCTCGCCCCGCCAGCGACGAGAAGTCCTTGCCCGCGACGATGATGTGGTCCAGCACGGGGATGCCCAGTTGGTCGCCCGCCGCCGACAGTTGGCGCGTGACCCTGACGTCCTCGCCCGAGGGATCAGGGTTGCCGGACGGGTGGTTGTGGACGAGGATGAGCGCCGCCGCGCGCAACACGATGGCGTCGCGAAACACTTCGCGCGGGTGTATCAAGGAGGCGTCCAAGATGCCCCGCGTGACCTGCCGCTGGCAGATGGGCGCGTTCTGGGCGTCGAGCAGCAGCACGTGGAACTCCTCGTGGGGGAGATGGGCCAAGCTGGCGGCGAACATGGCGTGGACGTCGCGCGGACCGGTGATCGGCTCCTCGCGCGCGGTTCTGGCCGACGCCACCCGCTTGCCCAGCTCGATGGCGGCGACGATCCTCGCCGCCCCGGCCGTGCCGATCCCCGATATGGCCGTCAGCCGGTCCTGGTCCACGCGCCCCAAGTCCCACAGCCTTCCGTCGGACAGCGCCAACACCCGCTCCGCCAGCGTTCCCGCCGACGTCGAGGCCGCGCCCGACCCGATCACCAGCGCGAGCAGCTCCTGCTCCGAGAGCGGCCCCGGCCCGTAGCGGCGCAACCGCTCGCGAGGACGCGCCTCCGGAGGCGAGCGGCGGCCTACGCCGACGCCCCGTGGCACTTCTTGTACTTCTTTCCGCTGCCGCAAGGACAGGGAGCGTTGCGCCCCGGGGCCTTCTCGACGGTGACCGGCGCCCTCGGCCGCGCCGGCTCCCTGTTCGTCGAGAGCCGGCGGACATCGGCGCCCGGCGCTCCTGGAGCCGGCCCTGCGCGCCGCCCCGCAGGCACCGCCATCCCCATCGCGTCCACCCCTTCCCGCTCCCGACGACCGATCCGGCCAGCGCCCGCGCCCACCCCACCCGCGCCCCCTCCTGCCGCTCCCACGCCCCGCCCGGCCCCACCCGCACCCGCCGCGGCCGGCCCCGAATACACGAACCGGCCCTGGCCCGCCGCCGGATGCCGCATCGGCGGCCTCTGCTCGATTCGCAGGCGGAAGAACTGCTGCGTCACCGTGCGCCGGAGGTCGTCCATCAAGCCGACGAACATCTCGTAGGCTTCCTTCTTGTACTCGACCAAGGGGTCCTTCTGTCCCCAGCCGCGAAATCCGATCGACGCCTTCAGGTGGTCCAGGTCGTACAGATGGTCCTTCCACTTGCTGTCGATGGTCGAGAGCAGGACGAAGCTCATGACCTTCTCGGCGTGCTCGCCGAAGGCCTCGATCTGGCGGTCGAACGAACCGCGAACCGCCGCCTCCGCCTCCTCCAGCACGGCATCCCTCTCCAGGTCCTCCGGGTTCGCTTCGCCGTCCAAGCGGGGCAGCGCCGTGTGAAGGTCGAGGAGCATTCGCTGCCGCAGGCCGTTCACGTCGAGCCCTTCGGCCAGGCCTGCTTCCGGCAGGCAGTCCTCGAAGACCGTCTCCATGGCCTGGTGGATCATCTCCCAGATCTCGCCCTTCAGGTCTTCGCCGCCCTCCAGCGCGAACAACCGCAGGTCGTAGATGACCTCGCGTTGCTGGTTCATGACGTCGTCGTAGTCCAGGAGCCGCTTGCGCGCTTCGAAGTTGTTGCCCTCCACCCGCTTCTGCGCCCGCCCGATGGAGCGCGTGACCAGCGGATGCACGATGACTTCGCCCTCCTCCGCCCCCATCCGCTCCATGGCCCCGGCGATCCGCCCCATGCCCCCGAAGAGGCGCATCAGGTCGTCCTCCAGCGACAGGAAGAACTGCGACGCCCCCGGGTCGCCCTGCCGGCCCGCCCGGCCCCGCAGCTGCCTGTCGATCCGCCGGGCCTCGTGGCGCTCCGAACCCAGGATGTGCAGGCCGCCTTCCTCGATCACGTAGTCGCCCGGCTTGTCGGCCAGGTCCTCGTAGCGGACGGGATCGGCGGGCGCCAGCGACTCCGGGTCCAGATCGCGTTCCCGCGCCCAGCCGATGGTGCGCGAGCCCGTGACCCCTTCGCCCAGCTTGATGTCGGTCCCGCGCCCGGCCATGTTGGTCGCGATGGTCACGGCGCCCGGGCGCCCCGCCTCCGCGACGATCTCCGACTCGCGCTGGTGCTGCTTCGCGTTCAGCACGTTGTGCCGCAGTCCGCGCCGCTTCAGCATTCGCGACAGCGTCTCCGAGACCTCGACGTTGGTCGTCCCCACGAGCACAGGCAGATCAAGGCGGTTGAGGCGCTCGACCTCGTCCATGATGGCAGTGTACTTCTCGCGCTTGGTGCGGAAGATCAGGTCGTCGCGGTCGTCGCGCGCGATGGGCCGGTTCGTGGGAATGACCGCCACGTCCAAGTTGTAGATCTGGTGGAACTCGGTCTCCTCCGTCTCGGCCGTCCCCGTCATGCCCGCCAGCTTGTCGTACATCCTGAAGTAGTTCTGGATGGTGATGGTCGCCAGCGTCTGGGTCTCGCCGCGGATCTCCACGCCCTCCTTGGCCTCGACCGCCTGGTGAAGCCCGTCGCTCCAGCGGCGCCCCGGCATCTGCCGGCCGGTGAACTCGTCCACGATGACGATCGAGCCGTCCTCGCCCACGATGTACCGCTCGTCCTTGCGAAACAGCGTGTACGCCTTCAGCAGCTGGTGGATGACGTGTATCTTCTGCGACTTGTCGGCGTACTCGGACTCCAGCTCGGCGATCTTCTCCCGCTTGGCGTCGACCGGAAGCTCCTCGTCGTCCTGTATCTCCCCCATCGTCTCGGACAGGTCGGGCACCACGAAGGCCTCCGGTTCGCCGGGCGAGAGTTCGTCCAGCCCCGCGTCCGAGAGATGGACGGCGCTGCCCTTCTCGTCCATCGCGAACAGGAGCAGCTCGTCGATCTCGTGCAGGCGCTTGTCGCGCATGTAGTCGGCCTCGACCTTCTCGACCAGCTTCACGACGGCGGGTTCGTCCGCGAACAGCTTCATCAGCCGCTTGTTCTTGGGGCCGCCGCGCTTGGCCGCCAGCAGCAGCTCGCCCGCCTCGTATTCGTCCTCGCCGCCCGAGTCGAGGAGCCTCGCGGCCTTGGCGATCATCTCGCCCACTAGGCGCGACTGCTTGCGGTAGAGGGCGCCCACCACCGGTGCCATCTTCTTGAAGGGCGTGGAGGTGTCGCGGCTGACCGGCCCGGAGATGATCAGCGGCGTGCGCGCTTCGTCGATCAGGATGGAGTCCACTTCGTCGATGATCGCGTACGCGTGGCCCCTCTGGACGCGCTGCTCCAGCGAGTGGACCATGTTGTCGCGAAGGTAGTCGAAGCCGAACTCGTTGTTGGTGCCGTAGGTGATGTCCGCGTGATAGGCGGCCCGGCGCTCCGGCGATCCCGGATCGTAGAGGTCGATGCAGTCCACGGTCAGGCCCAGCATCCGGTAGATCGACCCCATCCATTCCGCGTCGCGCTGGGCGAGGTACGAATTGACGGTGACCAGATGCGCGCCCCTTCCGGCAAGGGCGTTGAGGTAGAGCGGCATCGTGGCCACCAGCGTCTTGCCTTCGCCGGTCGTCATCTCGGCCACCTGTCCCCGGTGCAGCTGCACGGCCCCGATCAGCTGCACGTCGTAGGGGATCATGTCCCAGGGCATTCGGTGTCCAGTCACCACGACCTCTCGTCCCATCAGGCGGCGGCAGGCTTCCTTGACCACCGCGAAGGCCTCCGGCAGGATCTCGTCCAGGGCCTTGCCCAGCCGTTCCAGCGAGCGGGCCTCCAGCTTGCTGATCTCCAAGCTCAAGGTCTCGCGCTCCTCGGGGTCTGCGCTGACCCGTTTGCGGCCCTTGAGGGACTCGATCTGCCCGGCGACCTCCGTCGTTCGTTCGGTGATCCGGCGCCGGAACTCCGCCGTCTTCTCCTCCAAGGCGCCCTCCGGCAACGCGGCCAAGGCGGCGAAGCGCTCGTTGATCTCCGCGACCATCGGGTTCAACCGCCTCACTTCGCGCGCATGTCGCGAACCGACGATTTTCTTGACGATTCCTTTGATCATCGCGTTTTCTCGGCTCCGCCCCGCGCGGGACGGAGAGCCGCCTCCTGGCTCCTGCCGCCCGGCCCCCTAGAGGTCGGTCGGCGGCGGTAGAGCGTTTCGCTTTGAATAAGGGCCATCACGCTGGACGTGACCATAGGCGAAAGGGACAGCCCGCGGCGGGCGCGGTCCCGAATGTTCGTGGACGAGAGGTCCGTTCGGATCGTCTCGACAAGCCGAGGCGCGAACTGGGTCGTGCCCGATCCGGCGCCGTGGCGGCCGCATCGGGGAGCCACGACCAGCTGCGCCAGGGCGGCGACGGCGCAGGGCTCCCTCCAGGTGGCGAAGCCGGCCATCTGGTCCGCGCCCAGGATAAGCGAGAGCCGCCAGTCCGGGTGGGCGGCCCGCAGCGCCCGCAACGTGTCGGCCGTGAAGGAGGTGGACCCGCGCTCCAGCTCCAGCGTGCAGAGTTCGAAGCGGGGATCGTCCCGAATCGCCGCCCGTACCATGCGGGCCCGTGCTTCGGGAGCCGCCAGCGTACGGTTCGGCTTGTGCGGAGGATTCGCCGCCGGCACCCAGAGCACGCGATCCAGCCCAGCCGCCGCGGCGACTCCGGCCGCCACCGCCGCGTGTCCGACGTGAGGCGGATCGAACGACCCGCCGAAGACTCCTACGTGCAGCGGGGCCCCCATTCCGGCGTCCCACCCGGCTCTCCGGCGGACGGGCGCGCCCCCCAGCCCGGCGGTTCGGCTCCAGCGCTCGCCGCCGCCGTGGAATCCGGCCTCGCTCTTGCCAACTCCTGGGCCGGCGACGAATCGGGGTACTCCTCCAGGAGCCGCGTTTCGTGCTCCTCGCGCTCCTCGTCCCAGCCCCACTCCTCGTAGATCTCGATCAGGCGCGCCAGCGCAAGAGGAGCGGACTCGGTGTTCGGGAACTCCTCGAGCAGCTGAAGGAAGCCGAGCTCCGCGGATTCGTAGATGTCCCGCTGGAAGTAGAAGTGGGCTTCGCCGTACGCCCTGGCCGCGAGCTTGTCGAACATCTGGCCGGCGACGGCGGCGGCCGAGTCCCCGACGGCCGTGCCCCGAAAGTCGACGGCCACGTTGTCGCAGGTGGTGCGCGCCTGCTGCGTGTACTGCTGGTCCCGCTGCGGATTCGGCGACATGGCCGCGTACGACCGGCAGAGTCCCATCCAAGCGTCGCCGGCGCGTTCGTGGTCGGGGTACGACTGCACGATGCGCGTGAACTCGGAAACGGCGCTCACGAACTCCTCGTCCTCGAAGAAGGTCTGGGCCAAGTAGAACCGCGCCTGCACCACTTGCCCAAACCCCGGAAACGCGAGCAGCACATGCTCGAAGGCGTCGCGCGCCTCGTCCCAGTCCCGCTCGGCGAACGCCTGCTCGCCGTGCTCGAACAGCTGTTCCGCCGTCCATCCCGAGAACGCGGGCGTGGAAGAGCAGGCCGCCGACAGCAAGGCGCCCGCCACCGCCACCCGCGCCGCCAGTCGTCTCGTCAACACGTCCCCTCCGCCCCGTCCCGCCCGCCGAAGCGGATCTCGTCGATCCTGGCGCGCGCCGACTCCACCAGGGGCCCCGAACCCGACGCCGACGCCTGCACGACCCTTCGATACGCCTCTACCGCCGCCCCGCATTCGCCCAGTCGTTCGAGCAGCTGCGCCCGCTGATGGTGGGTTCGCGGAACCAGCGTCTTGGGTTCCTGCAACCGCAGGAGCCTGTCCAAGTGCCCCAACGCCTCTTCCAAGCGGTCGTCGGCGATTCGTTCGCCCGCGAGCTGGAAGGAGCAGGAGCCCACGTGCCAGCGGGTCTCGCGCGCACGGCGCGGCGCCAAGTCGCCGAATTCCTCGAAGAGCGACAAGGCTCGCTCGCAGTCGCCGATCTCGTGGTGCGCGCGCGCGGTCTCCAGCACTAGATCCGGGTCGTCTCGGGTGGCCCCCAGAACCATCAGATAGAGCGGCAGCGCACGCACCGGTTCGCCCGCGGCCGTGTAGTGACGGGCCAGCGGCAACGCCAAGTCCTCGACCACCAAGCCGGGCTGGAACGCCGAGGCCGCCTCGACCGCCGAAGCCAATCCATAGGCGTCCCCGTTCGCATGCGCCCGCTTGGCCACCGCGATGAAGTCGGCCACCGCCTGCCCCGCGTGCACGGCGTCTTCGCGGACGGCCCGCTCGTAAAGCGAACGCGCGTCGTCCACCCTTCCCAGCGCCGCGTAGGCGTGCGCGACCCGAACCATCCCGTCGGCGCCCGGATTCTCCCGAAGGAGCGAGAGGCGATACTCGGCCAGCGCCTCCTCGTACTCTCCCCGAGCAAAGGCGCCGTCGCCCCTCAGCCGCGCCGTCTCTTCGCCGGGATCGATCCCGCAACCGCCCGCAAGCGCCAGGAGGATCCCCGCCAAAGCCCGCCTCGCCCTGCGCATGCTCTGCGACACGGCCCCCGGCTGGGGCGGTTGCCGGTCCAGGCCGCGCAGGCGCAACGACACGGCGGAGTTGACCTCGGGCTTCTTCGCTTTGGGCATTTCGCACTGCTCGACTTCGAGTTCGCACGGGAACGCAATCTGGCCGGCCATGGGCACGGCCACCGATGCCGGCGACGACCCTCGACCGGTGACCCGTGGAACAAACTTAACCGATGGCGACGGCGCCACCCGCCCCAACTCGCCTCCGTCCCTGCGACGCGCGGCTATTTCTGCCGCAACGCCTGCCGAAAGTACTCCACCGTCTTGCGAATCCCCTCGCGCAACTCGACTTGCGGGTTCCAGCCCAACTCCCGGCGGGCCAACGAGATGTCCGGGCAACGCCGGGCCGGGTCCTCTTCGGGCAGAGGACACTCCACGAGCGGCACCTTCGAACCGGTCTCTTCGCGGATCACGTTCGCCAGCTCGAGCATGGTCATCTCGTCCGGGCGGCCCAGGTTGACCGGCCCGGCCAGATCGGAGCGAAACAGCCGGAAGAGGCCGTCCACGAGATCGTCCACGTAGCAGAACGACCGCGTCTGCGTGCCGTCGCCGTAGACGGTCAGCGGCTCGCCCTGCAGCGACTGGACGATGAAGTTGGGCATCACGCGCCCGTCGTCGGCCCTCATGCGGGGCCCGTACGTGTTGAAGATCCTGGCCACGACCGCGTTCGTGCCGTGCTTGCGGCGGTACGCGAAGGCGAGCGCTTCCCCGTAACGCTTGGCTTCGTCGTACACGCTCCGCACCCCCACCGGGTTGACGTTGCCCCAGTAGCTCTCGGGCTGCGGGTGCACGCGCGGGTCGCCGTACACCTCCGACGTGGAAGCCAGCAGATAGCGCGCCCCGTGGCGGCGGGCCAACCCCAGCGTGTGGTGGGTCCCGGCGCCGCCTGCCAGCATGGCTTCGACGGGCATGACTTCGAAGACGATCGGACTGGCCGGCGAGGCGAGATTGAAGACTCCGCCGACCTTCTCCTCCACGAAGAACGGCTCGCAGATGTCGTGTTCCACGAAGTCGAAGCGCGGCTCGTTCACGAGATGGGCCAGGTTCTCCGAGGCGCCGGTGCACAGGTTGTCGACGCCCACCACGCGATAGCCCTCGCTCAGACAACGGTCCACGAGGTGCGAACCCAGGAAGCCGGCCGCGCCGAAGACGACGACTCGCATGATCAGCCGCTCACGGCTCGCGCGGCCAGACGCTCCGCGCCGACTCGACCTCGGACGTGCCGGCGCCCGATCGAACGGTACTCGAAGTTGCGGTTCTCCATCTCGTCCGGCTGGAAGAGGTTGCGTCCGTCGAAGACGACCGGCTGCTTCATCATGGCGTGCATGGCGGCAAAGTCCGGATCTCGGTAGACCTGCCACTCGGAGTGAATGACGAGCGCGTCGGCGCCTTCAAGCACGTCGTAGCACCCTTCCCCGTATTCGACGGCCTCGTCCAGGATCTGCGCCGCCCGCCCCATCGCCGCCGGGTCGTGCGCCTTCACTCTCGCGCCTCGCTCCAAGAGTCCCCGGATCGTGACGAGGCTCGGCGCCTCGCGCATGTCGTCGGTGCCGGGCTTGAAGGACAACCCCCAGATGGCGAACGTCCGTCCCGCCAAGTTCTCGCCGAACTGGTCCACCACCATCTCGAGGAGTCGGCGCTTCTGCCGTTCGTTGACGCGATCCACGGCTTCGAGCACCAAGGCGTCCACTTCCTGGTCGCGCATCGTCCGGGTGAGCGCCTCGACGTCCTTCGGCAGGCAGGACCCTCCGTATCCAATGCCCGCCCGAAGGAAGAGCGGCCCGATTCGCAAGTCCGAACCGACGCCCAGCCGAACCTTCTCCACGTCGGCGCCGACCTTCTCGCACAACTGCGCGATCGAGTTCATGAGGCTGACGCGGCTGGCCAGCATGGCGTTCGCCGCATACTTGAGGAGCTCGGCCGAGGTCGTGTCCATCATGATGATCTTCCCGTCCGGCGGGAGGAAGGGCTCGTAGAGACCTCGGAGCGTCCGGCCGGCCGCTTCGTCCTCCACTCCGAGCACCACGCGCTCGGGCCTCATGAAATCCGCGACGGCGCTCCCCTCCCTCAAGAACTCGGGGTTCGAGCACACGTACGCCCGGTACTTGGTCTCCGCCTGCAACAGGGCGCGGACGCGACGCGCGGTTCCGACGGGCACCGTGCTCTTCAGCACGACGATCCTCTCGCCGTCCATCGCGCGGGCAATGCCCGACACCGCCGCCAGCACGGGCTCGACGTCGGCGGACCCGTCCTCCCGGCTGGGCGTTCCCACGGTCACGAAGACCATGTAGGAGGCCCTGACGCCCTCCGCCACGTCGGCGGTGAACCGCAGCTTGCCGCTCTTCACGTTGCTTGCCACGACCTCCGCCAAGCCCGGCTCGAAGAAGTGAAGCTCTCCGCGGCGAAGCACCGCGATCACAGTCTCGTCCACGTCGCAACAGACCACTCGATGGCCCGCCTCGGCTAGGCACGCCCCAGCGGTCAGCCCCACGTAGCCGGTGCCCAAGACGGCGATGTTCACGTCAGCCTTCCGATCCCGTTGCGCTGGCCCGGGGCTCCCTGCGGCCTTCCCGCCCGTCCTTCACGATCCACGGCGGGACCGACGCCTCTCCTCGCAACGCTCGCTCGCTTCGGGTCACGTTCCTGGCGTCGACCAGGATCGGCGAGAGGCGCAGGAGCCGTCCGTAGTCGACGCAGGCGTGGTCCGTGACGACCACCACCGCGTCGGTTTCCCGGAAGACGCTTCGGCTCAGCGGCGCCGATTGCAGCGTCCGTCCGTCCCCCGTGGCCCACTCGGGCACGTAGGGGTCGTGATAGCGCACGTCGGCGCCCTCGCGGGCCAACAGATCCAGCACGTCCAGGGCGGGCGACTCCCGCACGTCCGGAACGTCCCGCTTGTAGGCGACGCCGACGATCAGCACGCGCGAGCCGTTCACGGGCTTGCCGCTGCCGTTGAGCGCCTTGCGGATCTTGCCGACCACGAAGGCGGGCATCTCGCGGTTGATTTCGGAGGCGAGATCGATGAACCGCGTGGGGCAGTCCATCGTACGCATCTTCCAGGACAAGTAGTGGGGGTCCACGGGGATGCAGTGTCCTCCCAACCCCGGTCCCGGCTCGAACGTCATGAACCCGAACGGCTTGGTCCCCGCGGCGTCGATCACTTCCCAGATGTCCAGCCCCAGCCTGTCGGCGATCACGGCCATCTCGTTGGCCAGCCCGATGTTCACGGCCCGAAAGGCGTTCTCGAGGATCTTGGCGAACTCCGCGACCTCCGCCGAGGACACCGGCACCACCGTCTCCACGAACCGAGAGTAGAAGGCCGTGCCGGCGCGCGTGCAGGCGGAGGTCACGCCGCCGACGATCTTCGGCGTGTTGCGGATTCCCCAGGTCTCGTTGGCGGGGTCGACGCGCTCGGGCGAGAAGCACAGGTGGAAGTCCTCGCCGACCCGAAGACCGCTCTCCTCCAGCACGGGCCGCACCAGTTCCCGCGTCATCCCGGGGTACGTCGTGGACTCCAGGGCCACGATCTGGCCTGGAGCGAGGACGGCGGAGACGGTCTTGGAAGCAGCCAGAACGTAGGAGATGTCCGGCTCGCGCCCCTTGGACAGCGGCGTGGGGACGCAGATGGCCACGGCGTGACAACCGGCGAGGTCCCCGGGACTGGTCGTTGCTCGCAACAGACCGCGGCCGCGCGCTCTTGCCACCTCCTCCGAGGGGACGTCGCGGATGTGGCTGCGTCCGTCGGCGATTCCGGCGACGACCTCCTCGTCCACGTCGAAGGCTACGACGCGGATGCCGTTCTTCGCCGCCTCGACGGCCAGCGGAAGCCCCACGTAGCCCAAGCCCACCACGCCAAAGACGGCGCTTCCGGCTCCGGTCGCCTCCGGCCCCCGCCCGAAGTTGGCGGGGGCGGCCAGGGGCTTCTCCGTACCGTCCTCCTGAGGACCGTCCCTCGTCATGCCGCCGCCGAAACGAACCGCTTCAGCGACGCGACCGCCGGAAGCATCAGGCGCCGGGAGTCCCGGTCTCCGGGCCGACCGCCGCGACTTGAGCCGCTTCCAGGAAATCAATGGCGTACTCTGCCAAGAAGCGATCGTTCTCCTGCACAAAGTCTCCGTCGGCGGCCCAGGCGTCCAAGACGGAATCGGTCATGCTGTGGACGGTCCCGGACAAGTCGTAGGGAGCGTTCGCCACCAACTCGACGGAATCCGCGATGGCAGCCGCCGAGAGATGAACCAAGTAGGACGTGTTGCCCTCGTCGCTCAGCGTGGTCCAGAAGGCGTGGGGGCCGAACTTTTGCGTGACCGTCACGCCCCGCAACGTGATCGTCTGGTCGACGTACGCGTCCGTGCCGGTCGAGAACTCCGCGAAGTCCACCAACAACCCCTCGTCGTCCACGCCGCGCGGGGCCTCGTCGTCCGGACTCTCCGTCGGCACGGCCACCTGCGAGAGCCAATACAAGAACCCGGCCACCGCCAGGAATGCCGCCACCATCAGCAACGTGCCGACATGTCCGGCGCCGACACGGGACTTCACGAGCGCTGCCATCTGTCCTCCTCGGTTCTCTCGTTGGATCGGTCTAGCGGAGCCGGCCTTCGAGGCGGGCCGGCCGCGGGCATTCTATCACACCAACTCCACAAGCGCCATTTCGGCGGCGTCGCCTTTGCGGTTTCCCAGCTTCAAGATGCGGACGTACCCGCCCGGCCGCTCCGCGTAGCGGGGGCCGATGTCGTCGAACAGCTTGCCCAGCACGTCCCGGTCCGCGATGCGCCGAGCCGCCAGCCGGCGCGCGTGCAGGTCGCCCCGCTTGGCCATGGTGACCAGCCGCTCGGCATACGGCCTGAGCTCCTTCGCCCGGGCCGTCGTCGTGGTGATCCGCTCGTGAAGAAACAAGGAAGCGGCCAAGTTCCTCAAGAGCGCTTTTCTGTGGCTGGGCGAGCGCGACAGTCCGCGCCCCTTCTTTCTGTGACGCATGGGTTGTTCCCTCTCGTCCGGCTACTCGTCTCGCGCCGCGGGCTCTTCGAAGACGCGGAGGCGCCCCTCCTCGTCCTCTTCGATCTGCATGCCGAGCCGAAGTTCCATCTTCTCGAGAGCGCCGACCAGCTCGTCGACGGTTCTCTCTCCGAAATTCTCGATTTCGAGCACCTTCGCCCGGTTGCGGCCGACCAGATCGCGCAACGTCTTGATCGACTCCTTCTGGAAGGCGTTCCGCCAGCGGACGCTGAGCTCCGCGACGTCGTTGATGGGCCTGCCGAGCAACTCGGCGACATGGGCCGGCATCAGCGCCGCGGGCCTCGGCGAGGCCGCCGGAAGGTCCGAACCAAAGTCGAGCATGAAGCCGACGTAGCGCTGCACCAGCGCCGCCGCCGAGTGGATGGCCTCGTCGGGGCGCACGGAACCGTTCGTCTCGACTCGAACCGTGAGCTTGTCGAAGTCGGTCCGCTGGCCGACCCGCGTCTCCTGGACCGTGAAGTTGGCCCGTAGAACGGGGTTGTAGATCGCGTCGATGCGAACCATGCCCACCGGGCCGGCCTCGGCCGCGGGCATCTGGTCGGCGAGGACGAAGCCCCTCCCCTTGTTGACGTAGAGCTCGATGTCGAGATCGCGATCGTCCTGCAGAGTCAGAATGTGCTGGGTCGGATCGTGAATGGTGACCGACGCCGGAGCCAGGATCGAGGCGGCGGTGACGGCGCCGGCCTTGCGCGTCTCGATCTTCAGCACGGCCTCCTCGACGCCCTCGTCCAGCGTGATCACGAGCGCCTTGAGGTTGTGAATGACTTGGTGCACGTCTTCGACGACCGACGTGATCGTCGCGTGTTCGTGGAGGACGCCGTTGCTGCGAAGACCCCAGACCGCGGAGCCCCGCAACGACGAGAGCAACACCCTTCGAATGGCGTTGCCGAGCGTGTGTCCGAAGCCCCTTTCCAGCGGCTCCATCACGAACTCGGCCGACTTGCCGTCAGCGGACGCCTTGGTGGTCTCGATGCGCTCCGGCAGCACGAGACCCGTCATGTCAATCTCCAAAAAATCCTCCTCCGTTTCTTAGCGGTTCTCCAAAGGGCGCGACAGAGGCCGCCGCAAGCGGAACGCAGGCTGTCGGGCGATGCGGTCGCGGACGTCACTTGGAGTAGAGTTCGACGATCAGCTGTTCCTGTGCCGGCAAGGGGATCTCGCCCCTCTCGGGATCCCGGACGATCCGGCCCACGCGGCTCTTCTCGTCCAGGGCCAGCCACTCCATGAGGGGCGGACGGGTTCGCGCGCCCAGGCTCGCCGCCACGATGTCCAACTCGCGCGACCCCTCGCGCAACGCGATCTCCTGGCCGGCGGACACGCGGTAGCTGGGGATGTCCACCAAGGAGCCGTCGACCTGCACGTGACGGTGCCGCACCAACTGTCTGGCCTGCCTTCTGCTCGCCGCGAAACCCAAGCGAAACACGACGTTGTCCAGGCGAGTCTCGAGCGCGATCACCAGATTCTGGCCCGTCACGCCCGGCCGCGAGGCCGCGTATTCGAACAGGTTGCGGAACTGCTTCTCGTGCAGTCCGTAAATGCGCTTCACCTTCTGCTTCTCGCGCAGCTGCACCGAGTAGGCGGACTGCTTGCGGCGGCGCACCGACGCCGGGCCGTGTTGGCCGGGCGGATACTGCCGCCTCTCGACGGGACACTTCTCGGTGTAGCACTTGGCGCCCTTGAGGAACAGCTTCTGCCCCTCTCGGCGGCAGCGCTTGCAGACGGGTCCGGTATATCGCGACATGGCTGGATGCAGGTCTCGGTAGGGGCGCGGCTAGACGCGACGCTTCTTGGGCGGCCGGCAACCGTTGTGCGGCAACGGCGTCACGTCGTGGATGGACTTGACTTGCAGGCCGGCCGCCGAGAGAGCCTGTATCGCCGATTCGCGCCCGGAGCCCGGGCCCCGAACGCGCACGACCACCTTGCGCACGCCCAGCGCCACCGCGTCCCGGCCGGCCTTCTCGGCGGCCATGGTCGCGGCGAACGGCGTGGACTTCTTGGAGCCCTTGAAGCCCGCCGTCCCCGCGGAGGCCCAAACCAGCACGTTGCCCGAGTTGTCGGCAATCGTGATCAGGGTGTTGTTGAACGTCGCCTTGACGTGAGCGACGCCCTCCGACTCCACGATCTTCTTGGACTTCTTGCTTCTCGTCGATTTCGGCTTTGCCAACAGAGGCCGTCCTTAAGCGGGGGCCGGGCCCCCATTGCGCGTTGCGGTAGCGCCCGCGAGCAGGCCTTGCCCTACTTCTTGGGCGCCTTCTTCTTGCCGGCGATGGCCCGGCGGGGCCCCTTCTTCGTGCGAGCGTTGGTGTGCGTCCGCTGGCCGCGAACCGGCAACCCGCGACGGTGCCGCAGACCGCGGTAGCAACCGATGTCCATGAGCCGCTTGATGTTCATGGAGACCTCGGTGCGCAACGCGCCCTCGACCTTGTGGTTCTGCTCGATCTCCCGGCGCAGCAAGCTGGCGTCTTCGTCGCTCAGCTCGTGGGTCCGGAGGTTCGGATCGATCCCCGTCGCTTCGAGGATGCGGCGGGCCCTCGTCCGGCCCAGGCCGTAGACGTAGGTGAGCGCCACTTCGATCCGCTTGCTCCTGGGGAGATCGACTCCCGCTATTCGCGCCATCCCGTCCCCGCCTCCCCGTCAGCCCTGGCGCTGCTTGTGGCGCGGATTCCGGCTGCAGATGATGCGCACGACGCCCTTCCTGCGCACGACCCGGCAGTACTCGCACATCGGCTTTACGCTGGTTCGAACCTTCATGCGGCCTGTTCTCCTCGCGCCTTCATTCGTCCGGCGGACGGTTCTCCGGCGAGCAAAGGCTCATTCGCCGGACAGCCATTGAAACTAACCATCAGGACGCGGATGCGGTAGAGGCCAGCGGAGCGTAGCCCGAGGCCCCCGGCGTCCCGGCTTCGCAGGCGCCCGGCGTCCCAGCTTCGCAGGCCTGCGGCATCCGGGCAGCGCCCTCCCCGTCCCAGATTCCCCCCCCGGTGAGGACACGCGGCCCCTCCGCGGTCACGGCCACCGTGTGCTCGAAGTGGGCCGACAGCGATCTGTCGGCGGTGCTGGTCGTCCACCGGTCGGCCAGCGTCCGTATCCGCCCCGTCCCCAACGACACCATCGGCTCGATCGCCAGCGTCGTCCCTTCCAGTAGGAGAGGTCCGGCGCCGACGCGGCCCTGGTTGGGCACCTGTGGTTCCTCGTGGACTTCCCGCCCGATGCCGTGGCCCACCAAGTCCTTCACGATCGTCATTCCGCATCCGGCCACCACGGCTTCGACGGCCGCCCCGATGTCGCCGACCCGGCCGCCGGCCTGCGCAGCCGCCACCGCCGCTCCGAGAGCCTCGCGCGTCACCTGCAGAAGCCGAGCGGCCCCAGCGCTGATCTCGCCCACGGGATAGGTAAAGGCCGAGTCGGCGCACCAGCCGTCGCGCCGCACGCCCACGTCGATGGACACGATGTCGCCGTCGCGCAACGTCCGGGGTCCCGGAATGCCGTGCACGATCTCGTTGTTGATGCTGATGCAGGCGCTTCCGGGAAAGCCGTAGAGCCCCTTGAAGGCCGGCACGGCGCCTTCGCAGGAGCGCACGAATTCGTCGACGAACTTGTCGAGCGCGCCGGTCGCAATACCCGGACGGATCTTCGACTCGATCTCGGCGAACAGCATTCCGACGACCCGGCCGGCGCGCTCCATCGCAGCGATCTCCTCCGGCGACTTCGCCGAGGCTCGGCGGGCCATCGTCCCTACGCCTTCACGGCCGCCAGCAGCGCGCCGTGGACTTCGTCGATGGCGCCCTGCCCGTCCACGTGCACCAGCAGTCCCCGCTGCTCGTAGCGGCCGACCAGGGGCGCCGTCGTCTCCCGGTAGACGGCCAGCCGCGTTCTCACCGCGTCGGGGCGGTCGTCCGAACGGTGCAGGAGGGGCTCGCCGGTGTCGTCGCATATCCCGTCGCGGTGCGGCGGGTCGTAGTGCACGTTGTAGACGCGTCCGCTGGGGGACAGGCGACGGCCCGATATGCGCTTGACCAAGACGGGCTCCGGAGCGTCCAGCAGCACTACCCGGCCGACCCGGCGGCCGGCCTTGTCCAGCGCGTCGTCCAGCGCGCTGGCCTGCGCCTCCGTGCGGGGGAAGCCGTCGAGAATCACCCCCTGCTCCTCCGGCATGGCGGCCAACTTCTCGCTCAGCAACGCCACCATCAGTTCGTCGGGCACCAAGCGGCCGACATCCATGTACTCCTGCGCCGCCTTCCCCAGCGGAGCGCCCGCCGAACGCGCCTCGCGCAACAAGTCCCCCGTCGAGAGGTGCGCCCATCCCAGCTCGCGCCCCAGGCGAACGCCCTGCGTGCCCTTTCCGACGCCGGGCGAGCCCAGCAGCACGACGACCGGCCCCTGTTCGCGGCTCGGCGCCTCTTCCCTATGCACAGCCCAATCCCTACATGTAGCGCTGGCGACCGCGCATCTTGACCCTGCCCTTCTTCATGAAGCCGTCGTAGTGGCGCAACAGCAGGTGTTGCTGGGCCTGCTGAACCGTGTCGAGGCCCACGCCGACGACGATCAGAAGGCTGGTGCCGCCGAAGAAGAACGTGGGAACGTTGAAGATGTCCAAGATCCAATACGGCAACAGCGCGATGAGCGCCAAGTAGAGGGACCCGGGCAACGTGACGCGCGTGAGCACGCGGTCGATGTACTCCGCCGTGCGCGCCCCCGGCTTCACGCCCGGGATGAACGCGCCCTGCTTCTTCAGGTTCTCGGCCAAGTCGGCCGGGTTGAAGATGATGGCGGTGTAGAAGTAGGTGAAGAAGACGATCAGAAACCCGTAGGTCAGGTAGTAGGCCCAGTTGCCGGGCTGGAAGACGTCGGCCACGTCCTGGACCAGAGGTATGGAACTGAACGCGGCGATCGTGCCGGGGACCACGATGAAGGACTGGGCGAAGATGATCGGCATCACGCCCGCCGAGTTCACGCGCAACGGAATGAAGCTCTTCTGGCCCTCTTGGATGCGTCCCCGCCCCACCACCTTGCGCGGGATCTGAATGGGTATCTTCCGGGAGGCCATCGTCATGGCGACCACTCCGGCGGTGATGCCCACCACGATGCCCAGCAACGCGATGATCTCCAGGCCGCCGATCTCGTCCAGCCGAACCGACTCCCAAGTGTTGGCGACGGCCTGAGGGAAGCCCTGGATGATGGAGAAGAAGATCAGCAGGGACATGCCGTTGCCGATGCCCCGCTCGGTGATCTGCTCGCCCAGCCACATCACGAAGACGCCCCCGACGGTGAGCACGATCACGGTGGTGAGCACGAAGCCCATGCCCGGGTCGCGAACCGCTCCGGCGAGGCCCTGGAGGAACGAGGCGTAGGCGTACGACTGGACGATGCACAGAAGCACGGTCGTGTACCGCGTCCACTGCGTCAGCTTCTTGCGGCCTTCCTCGCCCTCCTTCTGAAGCTTCTCGACCTTCGGAACCACCGCCGCGAGCAGCTGGAACATGATGCTCGCGGAGATGTACGGCATGATGCCCAGAGCCAGGATGGTGGCCCGGCTCAGGCCGCCCCCGACGAACATGTCGAAGACGCCCAGGAAGGTCTGCGCGACCTGGGCGAACTGGCGCTGCAACGCGACCACGTCGAGGCCGGGCACGGTGATGTGCGACCCCAGGCGGTACACGAACATGATGAAGAGCGTGAAGAGGATCTTCTTCTTCAGCTCCGGCGCCCGGAACAGGTTGGGGATCGGGTTGGCCATCAGGCCCTTCGGCCCACGATCTCGACCGAGCCGCCGCCCTCGTCGATCTTGCGGCGCGCCGTCGCGCTCGCCCAGTGCACCTGGCAACGCAGGCCGGCCGGCGCCTCGCCGCTTCCCAGGAGCTTGACGGGCCGCCGCAGGGAGCGGATCAGGCCCGCTTCCTTGAGCGAATCCGGCGTCGCTTCGCCGGTCACCCTGCCGAGGTCGCCGACATTGACGACCTGGTACTCGATCCGGTTGCGATTCTTGAATCCCCGCTTGGGGATGCGCCGCTGCAACGGCATCTGGCCGCCTTCGAACCAGGCCGGCACGCCGCCGCCCGAACGCGAGTTCTGACCCTTCTCGCCCCTTCCGGAAGTCTTGCCCTTGCCCGACCCCGCACCGCGGCCCACGCGCTTGCGGGCGCGGTGCGCCTTCTCCGGAGCGCCGAGGTTGTGCAGTCCGATCATCCTTGCTCCACCTCCGTCACTTCGACCAGATAATCCACCTTGGCGATCATGCCTCGGATGGCTGGCGTGTCGTCATGTACCGCCGCCCTCTGATGTCCCTTGATCCCGAGCGCCTGCAACACCCGCCGCTGCACCTTCTGGCGGCCCACGGCGCTGCGCACCTGGGTGATCCGCAACCGCTTCCCGCCCTTGGCCTCAGCCATGGCCGGCCAGCCCGAGCTGTTCGAGCGTCGCCCCGCGCTCGGCGGCGACTTCGTAGGCGGTCACGAGGTTCTCGAGCCCGTCGAACGTCGCCCGCGCCACGTTGATCGGGTTGTTCGTGCCCAGGCTCTTCGTCAACACGTCGGTCACGCCCGCCGCCTCCAGCACGGCCCGCACCGGGCCGCCCGCGATGACGCCCGTTCCCGGCGCGGCCGGCCGCAGCAAGACCCGGCCTGCGCCGCACCGGCCCACGATGTCGTGCGGAATGGTCCCGCGGATCACGGGCACGTCCACCATGTTGCGACGCGCCTGCTCGAACGCCTTGCGGATGGCCTCCGCCACCTCGTTCGCCTTGGCCTGCGCGATTCCGACCCGGCCCGCTTGGTTCCCGGCCGCCACCAGCGCGCTGAAGGAGAATCTCCGGCCGCCCTTCACCACCTTCGCCACGCGGTTGACGTAGATCACGTTCTCGACCTGCTCCGAGCCCTCCCGCGGCGGCTTGTCCCTGGCCATCAGAACGCCAACCCTCCCTCACGGGCGCCTTCGGCGAAGGCCTTCACACGTCCGTGGTACTTGAATCCGCCCCGGTCGAAGACCACGGTGGTGACGCCGCGGTCCTTCGCCCGCTCGGCCAGCAGCTTGCCCGCCGCCCGGGCCGCCTCGACCTTGCGCCGCGTTCCCTCCTCCGGCTCGAAGCCGCGAAGCTCGGGCGCCAGCGTCGACAAGCCCGCCAGCGTGCGGTGCGCGTCGTCGTCGATCACTTGGCCCTCGATGTGGCGAAGCGAGCGGAACACGACCAGCCGCGGACGGCCTCGCGTGCCGTGCACCTTTTTGCGAATGCGCGCGTGGCGCCGGCGCCGCTGGAGCTTGCGGCTCTTCCTGAGCTTGCTCGGTTTGATCATTGCCAGTCGATCCTTTGGCCCGAACGCGGTCGCATCCCGTTGCGCGGTCGCATCACGTTCCGGCGGTCTTGCCGGCCTTGCGCCGGACTTGTTCTCCGCGATAACGAATCCCCTTGCCCTTGTACGGTTCCGGGGGACGGAAGGCCCGGATCACGGCCGCCACGTGGCCAACCTGCTGCTTGTCGGCGCCCCGCACGACGATGGTCGTCTGGCTGGGCGTCTCGAAGGTGATTCCCTCGGGGGCGGGGAAGTCGATGGGATGGGAGAAGCCGAGCCTCAGATGCAGTCCGCCGTCCTTCGCGTCGGCCCGGTATCCGACCCCCACGATCTCCAGGGTCTTGCTGAAGCCCTCGCTGACGCCCTGGATCACGTTGGCGATCAGCGACCGCATCAAGCCGTGAAGCGCCTTGTGCGCCTTCTCGTCCGAGGGACGGGTCACCACCAGCGTCTTGTCCTCGGGCGCCCGCCACCGCACCGCGATGGGCGGCGCCACCTGCAGTTGGAGCTCGCCGTGCGGTCCCTTCGCCGCCATGCGACGCCCGTCGAGCGTCACCGAGACGCCGGAGGGCACCGGCACCGGCATCTTGCCAATACGAGACACGATCTCCTCCTCCGCTACCAGACCACGGCCAGAACTTCGCCGCCGACCCGTTCGGCCCGCGCCGCTCTGTCGGACAGCAACCCGCGCGACGTCGAGAGGATCGCGATGCCGAGCCCGTTGCGGACGCGGGGGATCTCGTCCACGCCCACGTACTGGCGCCGACCCGGCTTGGACACGCGGGCGATGCGCCGGATCACGGGGCTGCCCTCGTGGTACTTGAGATACACGCGAAGCAATCCGTGGCGGCCGTCGTTCAGGACCTTGTAGTCGTACACGAAGGCGTTTTCCTTCAGCAGGCGCGCCACCTCCACCTTGAGCTTGGAGAGCGGCATGTCCGCCCAGCGGAGGCCGGCCGTGCCGGCGTTGCGGATGCGGGTCAGCATGTCCGCTACAGGATCGGTCATCATCGTCGGTTCGGTTCCTCTTCAGTGCTCGGCCCCGGGCCGGCCGGCGTCGCGGGGCACATCAGGCTTGCGCACCGACAATCACGGGCGTCTGGCCCCGGAAGGGGAACCCCAGCTGCCGCAGCAACGCGTACGCTTGGTCGTCCTTGTTCGTCGAAGTGACCACGGAGACGTCCATGCCGTGGATGCGGCTGACCTTGTCGTAGTCCACTTCGGGGAAGATGATCTGCTCGCGGATGCCCATCGTGTAGTTGCCGCGCCCGTCGAAGGAACGGCTGCTGAGCCCGCGAAAGTCGCGGATGCGCGGCGTTGCGACCGAGACCAGCCGGTCGAGGAACTCCCACATCCGCCGGCTCCGGAGCGTGACCGAGGCGCCCACCGGCATCCCCTCGCGCAACTTGAAGTTGGCGATGGACTTGCGCGCCCGCGTGACGACCGGCCGCTGGCCCGAGATCGCGGCCAGCTCCTCGGCGACCGACTCCACGAGCTTGCGGTCCCGGCTGGCTTCGCCGACGCCCACGTTCAGCGTCACCTTCAGGACGTTGGGAATCTGATGGCTGTTTGCGAAGCCGAACTGCTCCTGCAGGGCCGGGCGGGCGACCTCTCGGTAGTGCGTCAAGAGTCTGGGCGTCATCGTCTCGCTCCTCCGGCCCTAGCCGGCCGGCCGCTCCGGCTTGGGCACCGGATTGCCGCTCTTCACGGCGATTCGTTCCTTGGTTCCGTCCTCGGCCACGCGGATGCGCACTCGCGTGGCGTCTCCCGTGGCGCCGTCCACGAGCATGACGTTGGAGGCGTGGACGGGCGCTTCGAAGGTGATCACGCCGCCCTCCGGGTTGGCCTGGGAGGGGCGGGTATGGCGCTTGCGCATGTTCACGCCTTGGATGACGATCCGGTTGGACCGGGGCAGAACGCGCAACACGGTTCCCTCCGCGTCGCGGTGGTTGCCGCGCACGACCTTCACCCGGTCGCCCTTCATGATCCGCATCTTGGGCCGTGCCATGATCACAGCACCTCGGGCGCCAACGAGACGATCCTCATGTAGCGCTTCTCGCGGAGTTCACGCCCGACCGGGCCGAAGATGCGCGTGCCCCGAGGCTCCTTCTGCGCGTTGATGAGCACCGCCGCGTTGTCGTCGAAGCAGATGTAGCTGCCGTCGCGGCGACAGGTCTCCTTGGCCGTGCGCACCACGACCGCCTCGGTCACCTCGCCCTTCTTCACCGAGGCGTTGGGGACCGCGTCCTTGATCGAAACGATCACGCGGTCGCCGATGCGCGCGTAGCGGCGTCCGGAGCCGCCCAGCACGCGAATGCACAACGCCCGCTTGGCGCCGGTGTTGTCGGCAATCTTGAGCATGGATTCCTGCTGAATCATCGACGTTACCCAGTTCTCTCACGCCAGCTCGTCAGGCGGGCCGGTTGATCAGTTCCACGACACGCCATCTCTTGGTCTTGGACAACGGCCGCGTCTCCATGATCCGCACCGTGTCGCCGACCCGAAACTCGTTCGCCTCGTCGTGCGCGTGATATCTCTTCGTGCGGGTGACCAGCTTGCCGTAGAGCGGATGCGCGAACCGGCGTCCGACCACGACGGTCACCGTCTTGTCGGCGGCGTCGGCCACCACTTTGCCGGTGCGCACCTTGCGCCTGCTGCGCAGGCCGCCGCCCGTCGCCGTTCCGGACGAGCCGCTCACGGGCGCCCGCCTCCGCTGCGCTCGCGTTCCAGGCGGCGCTCGTGCAAGATCGTCTTGATGCGGGCGATGTCGCGCCGGATCTTCCGGAGGAGCTTCGGGTTCTCAAGTTCCATGGTGGCCCGGCGAAAGCGGAGCCGAAACAGTTCCAGCTTCCGGTCCGCAAGCTCGTGGCCGAGCTCGGCGTCGCCAAGGTCTCGAATTTCCTCTGCCTTCATCTCTCTCTTCTCCGAATGCGGCCGCGGGGCTCTACAGCTGAGATTCCCGCACCACGAAACGTGTCTTCACCGGCAGCTTGAACGACGCCAGCCGCATGGCCCGGCGCGCCGTCTCGGCAGGCACGCCCTCCAATTCGAACATGATCCTGCCCGGCTTCACCACCGCGACCCACTCCTCGGGATTGCCCTTGCCCTTCCCCATGCGCGTCTCGGCCGGCTTCTTCGTGACGGGCTTGTCCGGGAAGATGCGAATCCAGACCTTGCCGCCCCTCTTCACGTGGCGCGTGATGGCCACGCGAGCGGACTCGATCTGCCGGTTGGTGATCCAGCTGGCCTCGAGCGCCTGGAGCCCGTATTCGCCGAACGAAACCTTGCTCCCGCGGTAGGCCTTTCCGCGCATCTTTCCCTTGTGGGTCTTTCTGCGCTTCACCCGTTTTGGAGACAGCATTTCCTTGCTCCCTGCCGGTCAGGCCGCCGAGCCGGTCGAGTACGTCCGGCCGAACCGGTCCTCGATCACTTCGCCCTTGAATATCCAGCACTTCACCCCGATGGTGCCGTACGTCGTGCGCGCGTCCACATGCGCATAGTCGATCTCCGCCCGCAGCGTGTGCAACGGCACGCGGCCTTCGTTGTAGCGCTCGGTGCGCGCGATTTCCGCCCCGCCCAGCCGGCCCGCGCACTGAATCCGAATGCCCTCCGCGCCCGCGCGCATGGCCGACTGCACCGCCCGCTTCATCGCCCGCCGAAACGAGGCGCGCTGGACGATCTGGTGAGCCACGTTGTCCGCGACCAGGCGCGGGTGGAGTTCCTGCCGCTTGATCTCCTCCACGTTGACCGACACTTCGCTGTCCGTCAGCACCGAGAGCTCGCCGCTGAGCTTGTCCACCTCGGCGCCCCGCTTGCCGATCACCACGCCGGGCCGGGCCGTGTGGATGGTCACCACGATCTTGGACGGCTTGCGCGCGATCCTGACGCGGCCGACCGCCACGTGATGCAACCTGCGCCACACGTAGGACCGTATCGTGTGGTCCTCCTTGAGGAGCTTCGGGAAGTCCCGCTCGGCGTACCACTGCGACTCCCAGTCGGCGACGATGCCAAGCCGGAATCCGTGGGGGTGAGTCTTCTGGCCCATGCCCTAATCCTCTTTCTCGGCCACCACGACGGTGACGTGGCTGGTGCGGCGGCGGCGCGGCGCGGCCCGGCCCATCGCGGCCGCCTTCCATCGCTTGAGCCTGGGCCCTTCGTCGACGAAGGCGCGGCGCACGACGAGTTCGTCGACGTCGACCCGCTCGCCGTCGCGGTCGGCCAAGTCCTGGGCGTTGGCCACGGCGGAACGCAACGTCTTCCCCACCGGAACGGCGGCTGCCTTCTTCGAGAAGGCCAGGATGGCGATGGCATCCGCGACGAGCCGGCCGCGAATCTGGTCGACGACCAAGCGCACCTTCCTCGGACTCATTCTCACGTGCTTGGCGATGGCCTTTGCTTCCATGACGGTGTCCTAAATCCTCGAACGCTTGTCGGCCAGCTTGCCGCCGTGGCCGCGGAACAGCCGCGTCGGCGCAAACTCGCCGAGCTTGTGGCCCACCATGTTCTCGCTGACGAAGACCGGAATGAACTTGTTCCCGTTGTGAACGGCGATCGTGTGTCCGACGAACTCGGGCGATATCGTGCTCGCGCGCGCCCAGGTGCGGATCACGGTTCTCTCGTTGCGGGCATTCATCATCTCCACCTTGCGGAGGAGCTTCTCGTCGATGAACGGACCCTTCTTGACGCTTCGCGGCATGGAGTTCAGCTCGATTCCGGCATGTTCATGATCAGCGCGTCGCCTTGCCGCGCTTGCGCCCGCGGACGATGAACTTGTTCGACGGCTTCTTCTTCTTGCGAGTCTTGGCGCCCTCCGGCTTGCCCCACGGCGTGACCGGCGGGCGCCCGCCCGAGGCCTTGCCCTCGCCGCCCCCCAACGGGTGGTCCACCGGGTTCATGGCAACGCCGCGCACCTTCGGACGGCGGCCCCGGTGCCGCGAGGCCCCGGCCTTGCCCAGCGACTGGAGATTGTGGTCCACGTTGCCGACTTGCCCGATGGTGGCCAAGCACCGCTTGTGGATGCGCCGGATTTCGGTGGAGGGGAGACGCAAGCTCACGTAGTCGCCTTCGCGCGCGACCACCTGGACGGCGGCGCCCGCGGAGCGCGCCATCTGCCCGCCCTTGCCCGGCTTCATCTCGACGTTGTGGACCAACGTGCCGAGCGGAATCTCTCCGAGCGGCAGGGCGTTGCCGGGGCGCACGTCGGAGCCGGGTCCCGATATCACGGCGTCGCCCACCTTCGTGCCGCGCGCATGCAGCATGTAGCGCTTCTCGCCGTCCTCGTAGTGGACCAGCGCGATGAGGGCCGAACGGTTGGGGTCGTACTCGATCTCGGCGATGCGGCCGGGAATCCCGTGCTTGTCGCGACGGAAGTCGATTCGGCGGTAGCGGCGCTTGGCTCCGCCGCCGCGCCGTCTTGCCGTTATGCGCCCGTGGTGATTGCGCCCGCCCGACTTCTTGAGGGGCTCCACGAGCGACTTCTCCGGCTCGGACCGCGTGATCGCTTCCTTGCGCGTCACGGACCGAAAGCGGCTGCCCGGCGTGACCGGCTTGAATCTCTTGAGCGCCATGGTTCCTCAGCCCGCCTCGTAGAAGTCGATCTCGTCGCCGTCGGCCAACTGCACCAACGCCTTCTTGTAGGACGGCGTCCGGCCCAGGTTCCAGTTCTTGGCCATGCGGCCCAGCAACGCCCGCTTCGCCCTGCCGCCGTACCGCATGGTGCGGACACCGCGCACCTTGACGTCCCACAACGACTCGACCGCCCGCAGGATCTCGTGCTTGTTGGCCCGCGTGTTGACGAGAAAGGTGTAGAGGCTCGATTCCATCTGCGCCGTGGTCTTCTCGGTGACCACCGGGGCGATGATGACGTCGTAGGGCTCGCGCATTACTCGCTGGCTCCTCGCGTGGCGTCGGCGGACTCGGCTTCCGCAGGCTCGTCCGCAGCGGCCGCGGCATCGTCCGTTTCGGCGACTTCGGTTGCTACGCGGTCGGCGTCGTTCGCTTCGGCGACTTCGGGCGCGGGACGGTCGACGTCCTCCGCTTCGGCGGACTCGGCTGCGACAGCGTCGGCGGCCTCCGCCTCGGCGACTTCGGGCAACGGGCCGCCCAGGGCCTCCTCTTCGATGATCACGGTCGCCGACCAGACGACGTCGTAGGCCGACTCCGTCCCGAAGGGCAGCACGTGCACGCCGGGGAGATTGCGGCTCGAAAGGAACAGCTCGCGGTTGAGGCCGTGCGTCAGCAAGAGGACGTTGCCCGACACGCCGATCTTGTCGAGCAATCCCACCAGTGCGCGGGTCTTGGGCGCCTCGAAGTCGTAGCGCTCGATCACCATGACGCGGCCCTCGGCGGCCCGGCTGTTGAAGGCGGAGCGCCGCGCCAGGGCCCTGACGCGCTTGGGCGTCCGTTGCGTCCAGGAATGCGGGCGCGGCGGAAACGCTCTGCCGCCGCCCCGCCACTGCACGGCGCGGATGGTCCCCTGGCGAGCCCGTCCGGTGCCCTTCTGGCGCCAGGGCTTGCGGCTGCCGCCGGCGACGGCGCTCCGGTTCTTCTTCGCGGCGGTGCCCCGGCGCTGGTTGGCCAAGTACGCCTTCACCGCCTGGTGAAGCACGGCCTCGTTGACCACGCCGTCGAAGAGGGCCTCCGGCAGGGTCACGCTGGCTGCGGCGGCGCCATCCGCCTTGAAGTACCGGGCTGGATGCATGGTTGGGCTACCCGCGGATCAGGACGTAGCTGTTCCGTCCGCCCGGAACGCCGCCTCGCAGGAAGAGAAGGTTCCGCTGCGGGTCCACGCGAACGACGGACATGCCGCGGACGGTTCTGCGGGCGCCGCCCATGCGGCCCGGCAACTTCTTGCCCTTGATCACCCGGGAGGGATCGGTGCCCGGACCCATCGATCCCGGGTTGCGAGCCATGGGATGTCCGTGGGATGCGGGCCGTCCGCTGAAGCCGTGGCGCTTCACCACGCCCTGAAATCCCCGTCCCTTGGTGACTCCGGTGACGCGCACTTCCTGTCCCGGTTCGAACAGCTCCACCGTGAGCATCTGGCCCGGCTCGTACTCCTGGCCGCCGGAGGGGCGGAACTCGCGAACGAGGCGGGGCGCGGCGTCCACGCCGACCTTGGCCGCGTGCCCGGCCTCGGCCTTGCTGGCTCGCTTGGGCTTCTTGGCGCCGTAGCCGAGCTGAACGGCCTCGTACCCGTCGGAGGCGGCCGTCTTGACTTGAAGGACGCGGCAGGGGCCCGCCTCCACCACCGTCACGGGAACCACGCGGCCTTCGTCGGTGAAGACCCGGGTCATGCCCACTTTTCTGCCTATCAGCCCCGGCATGGTCAGCCCACCTTGATCTCGACGTCCACGCCGGCCGGAAGATCCAGCGTCGTGAGCGCTTCGATGGTTTGAGGGCGGCTCTCCACGATGTCGATCAGGCGCTTGTGCGTCCTCAGCTCGAACTGCTCGCGGCTCTTCTTGTCGATGTGGGGGGAGCGCAGCACGGTCCAGCGCTGCCGGCGCGTGGGCAACGGAATCGGACCCCGAATCGTGGCGCCCGTCTTCTGCGCGGTGCGGACGATGTCGGCGGCGGTCTGGTCCACGATCCAGTGGTCGAAGGCCTTCAGCCGGATCCGAATCCGGTCCACCATCACCTTGTCCTTCTCGGCAACGCTCTTTTTCTTCGCCATCGGTCGGCCGCCTTTTCGCCCGGTTCGCCTTCTGCGCCTACTCGACGATGGAGGTGACGACGCCGGCGCCGACGGTGCGGCCGCCTTCGCGGATCGCGAAGCGCAGCTCCTCGTCCATCGCGATCGGCGTGATCAGCTCCACGTCCATCTGAACGTTGTCCCCCGGCATCACCATCTCCACCCCCTCCGCCAGCCGCGCCGTACCCGTCACGTCCGTCGTCCGAAAGTAGAACTGCGGACGGTACCCGTCGAAGAACGGCGTGTGGCGGCCCCCCTCCTCCTTCGTCAGAACGTACACCTCCGCCTTGAACTTCGTGTGAGGCGTGATCGTCCCCGGCGCCGCCAGAACCTGGCCCCGCTGAATCTCCGTCTTCCCCACGCCCCGCAACAACAGCCCCGCGTTGTCCCCCGCCTGCCCCTCGTCCAAGATCTTGCGGAACATCTCCACGCCCGTCACCACAGTCTTGCGATCCTCCCCCATCCCCACAATCTCCACCTCCTCGCCCTTGCGAACCACGCCCCGCTCCACCCGCCCCGTCGCCACCGTCCCCCGGCCCGTGATCGAAAACACGTCCTCCACAGGCATCAAGAACGGCTTGTCCACGTCCCGCTCCGGCTCCGGAATGTACCCGTCGATCGCATCCATCAACTCCCCCACGCACGCCGCAGCCTCCCCCTCCCCCCCGCTCTCCAACGCCCGCAACGCGCTCCCACGCACCACCGGCAGATCGTCCCCAGGAAAATCGTACTCGCTCAACAACTCCCGAACCTCCAACTCCACCAACTCCAGCAACTCCTCGTCGTCCACCATGTCCACCTTGTTCAAGAACACCACCACGTAAGGAACGTTCACCTGCCGCGCCAGCAAGATGTGCTCCCGCGTCTGAGGCATCGGCCCGTCCGCCGCGCTCACCACCAGAATCGCCCCGTCCATCTGCGCCGCCCCCGTGATCATGTTCTTCACGTAGTCCGCGTGCCCAGGACAGTCCACGTGAGCGTAATGACGATTCTCCGTCTCGTACTCCACGTGCGCCGTCGCGATCGTGATCCCCCGCTCCCGCTCCTCCGGCGCCTTGTCGATCTCGTCGAACGCCACCGCCGAGCCCCCGTGCTTCTTCGCCTGCGCCAGCGTCACCGCCGCCGTCAACGTCGTCTTCCCGTGGTCCACGTGCCCCACCGTCCCCACGTTCACGTGCGGCTTCGTTCGCTCGAACGTCTCCTTCGCCATCTCACCCCCCGTCGCCGGTTGCCGCCGGCGCGTCAAGTCAGGCCGCTACGCGCCGGCCTGAACGATTTCCTCGGCCCTGCTGCGGGCCACTTCCTGGTAGTGCGAGAACTGCATGGTGAAGACCGCGCGGCCCTGGCTGAGCGAACGCAACGCAGTCGAATACCCGAACATCTCCCCTAGGGGAACGCTGGCGCCGATGACTTGCGCGTCTCCCCGGTCCGTCATGCCGCCCACTTTGCCCCGCCGCGACGAAAGGTCGCCGATGAGGTCGCCCATGTATTCGTGAGGCGTGACCACCTCCACGTCCATGACGGGCTCCAAGAGAACGGGATCCGCTCTCTTGACGGCGGCCCGCAAGGCCATCGAGCCCGCGACGCGAAAGGCCATCTCGCTGGAGTCCACGTCGTGATACGAGCCGTCGACCAAGGCGACCTTGACGTCGACCACGGGATATCCGGCCACGGCGCCCGAGTCCAGCGCCGCTTCGACGCCGCGCTCCACCGAGGGAATGTACTCCCGGGGCACGACCCCGTTCTTGACCCGGTCCTCGAAGACGAAACCCGATCCGGCCTCGCCCGGCGCAATGTCGACGACCACGTGGCCGTACTGCCCGCGGCCGCCGGTCTGGCGCACGAAGCGGCCCTCCACCTTGGCGGCGGCCCGGCGAATCGTCTCGCGGTAGGCGACCTGCGGGCGGCCGATGTTGGCGCCCACCGAGAACTCCCGGCGCAGGCGGTCCACGATGATCTCGAGGTGAAGTTCGCCCATGCCGCTGATGATCGTCTGTCCCGTCTCGGAGTCGGTGGACACGCGGAAGGTCGGATCTTCCTCGGCGAGCTTGGCCAAGCCCTTGCCCAGCTTGTCCTGGTCGGCCTTGGTGCGGGGCTCGATGGCCACCGCGATCACCGGCTCCGGGAAGTCCATCGCCTCGAGGATGACCGGGTGGTCCGGGTGGCAGAGCGTGTCGCCGGTCCGGACGTCCTTGAAGCCGATCACCGCGACGATGTCGCCCGCGTACACTTCGTCGCGCTCTTCCCTCTTGTTCGCGTGCATCTGGAGGAGCCGGCCAGCCCGTTCCTTGCGGTCGCGCGTGGCGTTGAACAGGCGGCTGCCCTTCGGCAGGGATCCCGAGTACACGCGCAGATAGGTGAGCCTCCCGACGAACGGGTCGGTCATGATCTTGAAGGCGAGGGCGGCGAAGGGCGCGTCGTCGGAGGCTGCCCGGGCCTCCACGCCCGCGTCGCCGTGAGGAAGGCGTCCCGTGATGGCGGGCACGTCCGCCGGCGAGGGCAGATAGTCGATGACGCCGTCCAGCAGCCGCTGGACCCCCTTGTTCTTGAAGGCCGAGCCGCAGAAGACGGGGAAGAGCGTTCCCGAACTCGTGGCCGAGCGGATGGCCGTGCGCACTTCGTCGTCCGTGAGCTCGTCGCCGCCCAGGTACTTCTCCAGGAGTTCGTCGTGGTGCTCCACGGCGGCTTCCACCAGCTCGTGGCGGAGCTCCTCGGCGCGCCCGCGCAAGGAATCGGGAATCTCCAGCTCCGTGAAGGTGGAGCCGAGTTCCTCGTCCCACACGACCGCCCTCATCCCCACGATGTCGATGACGCCCGTGAAGAGGTCGGCCTCGCCCATCGGGTACTGCACCGCGAAGGCGTTGGCGCCCAACCGGGTTCGCATCGTCTCGATGACGTTCTCGAAGTCCGCCCCGGTTCGGTCCATCTTGTTGACGAAGGCGATGCGGGGCACTCCGTAGCGGTCCGCTTGGCGCCAGACCGTCTCGGACTGCGGCTCGACGCCGCCCACGGCGCAGAACACGGCCACGGACCCGTCCAGGACTCGCAGCGAGCGCTCCACCTCCGCCGTGAAGTCCACGTGGCCGGGCGTGTCGATGATGTTGATCCGGTAGTCGTGGTCCTTGCGGCGCCAGTACGCGGTGGTGGCGGCGGAGGTGATGGTGATGCCGCGCTCCTGCTCCTGCTCCATCCAGTCCATGGCCGCGGCGCCTTCGTGGACCTCTCCCATGCGGTGGAGCCTGCCCGTGTAGAACAGGATCCGCTCCGTCGTGGTGGTCTTGCCGGCATCGATGTGGGCCATGATGCCGATGTTGCGTAGCCGCGAGAGCGGCGTGATCCTGGCCATCTATTGCGTCTTCTCGGGTGGAAAGCGTGTTCGTGCGTCAATTGCCGTCGGAACCTGCTTGGTCGTCGGTCGTCTTCGGACCCCCCAAGCCGAAGAAAGGCGCGCTTGGCGACCAAGCGCGCCCGACGGCCCACGGGCTCGTTCCAGGATTTCCTGGACAGACCATTAACGGTAGCATCGCTCCCGCGGAGCGTCAACCTGCCCCTCCGCCCCCGTTTCAACCGTGGGGGGGGCGACGATTCCGACGGCCCGGCCGGCGTCCTCGTCGGATCCTCAGGGCCGAGCGGGGCGAAGCGGTCGCCGATCCCCGGAACAGCGGACCGCGCGTGGTACTCCTCCTTCTCGCGCGAACTGCGTGGCCAGCGGGGGTTGCGTACATTGGCGGGCAAGAGCCACGCTTGCAACCACCAAGAGAGGCCGCATGAGGTTCAAGTTCGATTTCCTCGCCGTCGCATTGTCCGCGGCTCGGATGCCGGCCGTCTCGGCCGGGCCGGTCGCCGGTCGCGTTCGCCCCGCCGCCCTGCCGTCGGCGGCCCCCGTGCTGGCCGGCTTGGTCGTCCTCGCGGGCGGCGTCGGCGCGGAGCTGGCCGCCCAAGAGGGCCATGGCGCCGCAGACCGGAGCGTCGCGGGGGACTGGGGCGCAGCAGGAGGCCGGGGCTCTCTCGAGCGCCGCGTCCAGGTGCCGGGCCTGAAAGCGCCTGTGGAGATCGTGCGCGACCGCTGGGGCATCAACCACATCTACGCCGAGACGGAGCACGACCTCTTCTTCGCGCAGGGCTACGCGGCGGCGCGGGATCGCCTCTTCCAGTTCGAAGTGTGGCGGGCGCAGGCGACGGGGACGGCGGCCGAAATGCTGGGGCCGTCGGAGATCGAGCGCGACATCGGGTTTCGCCTCTTCAAGTACCGCGGAGACATGACCCGGGAGATGAACCACTATCACGACCGGGGCGCCGAGATCATCCGGGCCTACGTGGAGGGCGTGAACGCTTGGATTGCGCGGACCGAGGCCGATTCGTCTCTGTTGCCCGCCGAGTTCGAACTGCTGGGGATCCGGCCCAGGCGATGGACCCCGGAGGTGGTCGTCTCGCGCCATCAGGGACTGCTGAGCAACATCGGCGCGGAGCTGAACTACGGCCGGGCCGTTGCCGCGGCGGGCAGCGAGGCGGTCAAGCAGGTGGCCAACTTCCACCCCGGAGACCCGGAGATCGACCTGGATCCGGCGATCGACGGCAACCTCCTGCAGGCCGACGTCCTCCGGCTGTACAACGCGTTCAGGAAACCGATTCGCTTTCGGCCCGAACACCTGGCGCCGGAGCACCGCGGCAACGGCGCGGCCCGGTCGGCGCTGGACGGCGGATTCGGCCGTGAAAGGCCTGTCGGCGGCTACCGGGCGGACCCAGAGGCCTTGGGCAGCCGACCGAGCGCCGCCGGACGGACGGACGCGGACCACGAGAGCACGGGCTCAAACAACTGGGTGGTGAGCGGGCGGCTTTCCGCGAGCGGCTTTCCCATGATGGCCAACGACCCGCATCGCGCCCAGGCGGCGCCGTCGCTGCGGTATTGGGTGCACTTGGTCGGGCCGGGCTGGAACGTGATCGGTGGGGGCGAGCCGGAGATCCCCGGCGTGAGCATCGGCCACAACGGGCACGGGGCGTGGGGCCTCACGGTCTTCAGGACGGACGGCGAAGACCTGTACGTGTACGAGACCGATCCCGCCGATCCCAACCGCTACCGCTACGGGGACGGCTGGGAGGAGATGACGGTGATCGTCGAAGAGGTTCCCGTGAAGGGACAGAGGCCGCACCGGGCCGAGCTCAAGTACACGCGCCACGGCCCGGTCGTCTACGAGGACCTCGAGAACCATGTGGCCTACGCGGTGCGGGCGGCGTGGCTGGAGCCGGGTGGCGCCCCCTACTTGGCCAGCCTGCGCATGGACCAAGCCAAGACGTGGGAGGAGTTCGTGGAGGCGTGCAGCTACTCGAACATCCCCGGCGAGAACATGGTCTGGGCCGACCGCGACGGGAACATCGGCTGGCAGGCCGTGGGGATCGCGCCCGTGCGACGAAACTGGTCGGGCTTGGTGCCGGTGCCCGGCGACGGCCGCTACGAGTGGGACGGCTATCTGCCGATTCCGGCCAAGCCCAGCGCGCTCAATCCGCCCGACGGCTTCTTCGCCACGGCGAACAACCACCTGACGCCGCCGGACTACCCCCATCGGGACGCCATCGGATGGGAATGGTCGGATCCGTATCGGTGGGAGCGGGCGTCGGAGGCGCTGGGCTCGGGCCGCCGCCACTCGCTCGAGGACATGGCGGCGCTCCAGACCGACTACCTGTCGCTGCCTGCCCGCGCGCTCTCGCCGATGCTCCGTGGCCTGTCGCCGAGCCTGCCCGCCGCCGAGGAGGCTCGCCGGCTGTTGCTGGATTGGGACTTCCGCCTCTCGCCCGAGTCGGTGGCGGCGGGCATCTACGTCGCGTTCGAGCGGCGCGTGCGGCGCAACGTTTACGACGTTGCGGCTCCGAGGGGCGTCGTCCGCAACTTCCTGCGGAGCATGGCGATGACCAAGATCCTGGCGCACTTGGAGAGGCCGGGAGAGGCGTTCGGCCCGGATCCCGTCGCCGGGCGCGACGCCCTGCTCCTCCGCAGCCTGGAAGAAGCCGTGCGCGACCTCGAGGCGAAGCTGGGCGGCAACATGAAGACCTGGCGCTACGGGCAGCCCGCGTACAAGCACGCCACGATCCGCCATCCCCTGTCGGGCGCCGTGCCGGAGGCGCTGGCCGGACGCTTTTCCGTCGGGCCCGCGCCGCGAGGCGGGAACAGCTACACGCTCAACAACACGGGCGGCGGCGACAACCAGAGTTCGGGCGCGTCGTTTCGGATCATCGTGGACACCGGCGACTGGGACCGGACGCTCGGCGCCAACAACCCCGGCCAGTCCGGCGATCCCGACTCGCCGTTCTACCGCAACCTCTTCCAACTCTGGGCTGCCGACCGCTACTTCCCCGTCTTCTATTCCCGGGAGAAGGTGGAGTCGGCGGCGGCGGAGCGCTGGACGCTCACGCCGAGCGACTGACGCCTACCAGCGGTAGTGGGCGAACGCCTTGTTGGCCTCGGCCATCCGGTGGGTGTCGTCCTTCTTCTTGACCGTGGCGCCCTCGCCTCGGCCCGCCGCAAGGATCTCGCCGGCCAGCCGCTCCGCCATGGTGCGTTCGCCGCGGTCGCGGGCGAACCCGATGAGCCACTTGATGGCGAGGGCCTGGCGTCGCTCCGGCCGCACCTCGATGGGCACTTGGTACGTGGCGCCGCCCACCCGCCGGCTCTTCACCTCCAGTGCCGGCTTGGCGTTGCTCAGCGCTTGGTTGAACACCCCGATGGCGGGCTGTCCCACCTTGTCTTCCACGATGTCCATCGCCTCGTAGAAGATGCGCTCCGCGAGGGACTTGTTGCCGTTCATCATCAGTCCGTTGATGAACTTCTGCACCACATGCGACCCGAAACGCGGATCGTCCGGTATTCGGCGGCGTACCGCCCTCGTGCGACGACTCACTGGAAGAAGATCTCTGGCGTCCTTGAAGCGCTTGGCGTCGGCACGGCCTACTTGGGCCGCTTGGCGCCGTACTTGGACCGGCCCTGCTTGCGCTCGCCCACGCCCGACGCGTCCAGCGTGCCTCGAACGACGTGATAGCGCACCCCGGGCAAGTCGCGCACGCGTCCCCCGCGGATCAGCACGATCGAGTGCTCCTGCAGATTGTGGCCCTCGCCCCCGATGTAGGCCGTCACTTCGTAGCCGTTGGTGAGGCGGACGCGGGCCACCTTGCGCAACGCCGAGTTCGGCTTCTTGGGCGTGGTGGTGTACACCCGCGTGCACACTCCGCGCTTCTGCGGATTTCTCTGCAGGGCGGGCGACTTGTTCTTCTTCGAGAGCCGCTTGCGGCCCTTCCGCAGGAGTTGGTTTACCGTGGGCATCGTGCCTGAACCGAACCTCGTGAGATGGTTGTTCGCAGTCGTCCTCGCATGTCCGCGTTCGAGGACAGAACGCTAAACGTAGCGACGGGACTTGGGCCTGTCAAACAATGGGCACCGGCGCGGCTACGCATCGCCGGAGGCCTTTTCGACCGCGGCGGCGGGGGCCTCCTCGGCAACCGGGGCCTCCGCAACGGCCGTCTGCTGGGCGGCGGCCGGCGCGGCTTCCTCGACGGCGACTTCGCCGGCGGCCTCCTCGCTCTCCGTCGCAACGACGCCAACGGCAACCGCGGCCTCGTCCTCGGGCGTGCGGCCCGCGGCCAAGCTCTCCATCAAGTCCGCGCCCACTTGGCCCAGCGCAGGAAGCACGTGGTCGAAGCCCGTCAGCGGCAAGACCTCGTCCTCGTAGAACTCGTGCTCGACCTCGAACTCGACGTCGTGCCAGCGGTGGACGCCCGTCCCGGCCGGAATGACGTGGCCGATGACGATGTTCTCCTTGAGGCCGCTCAGGTCGTCCTTCGCTCCCCGGACGGCGGCGTCCGTCAGAACGCGCGTGGTCTCCTGGAACGAAGCCGCCGAGATGAACGACTCCGTGTACAGGCTGGTCTTGGTCACGCCCAGCAGCAGCGGCTCGGACCGGGCGGCCTTGCGGCCCTCGGCGGCGGCCTTCTCGTTGATGCGACGGAACGCGACGCGGTCCACTTGGTCGCCCTCGAGCAACCCCGTCTCGCCCGACTTCACGACCTTCACCTTCTGAAGCATCTGGCGCACGATCACGCCGATGTGCTTGTCGTTGATCTTGACGCCCTGCAGACGGTAGACCTCCTGGATCTCGTTGAGCAGGTATTCCTGCACGGCCCGCGTCCCCTTGATCTGCAAGATGTCGTGCGGGTTGATCGAGCCGTCCGACAGCCGGTCGCCCGCGCGCACTTGGTCGCCTTGATGGACGCGCATGTGCTTGCCAACGGGGATCTCGTACGTCTTGCGATCCCTCTCGCTGCGGGGCGTCACGAACACTTCCCTCTTGCCACGCTTGATGTCGCCGAACGACACCTCTCCGTCGATCTCGGTGACGATGGCCGGGTCCTTGGGCTTGCGCGCTTCGAAGAGCTCGGAGACCCGGGGCAGGCCGCCGGTGATGTCGTGCACCTTGTACACGTCGCGGGCGATCTTGGCGATCTGGTCGCCCGGTTGCACGGCTTGGCCGTCCGTGCACCGGAGCTGCGCGCCGACCGGCACGATGAACTCCTTCAGCAACTCGCTGGTGGGCGACTCTCCGGACAGGATGCGGA
This sequence comes from Longimicrobiales bacterium, assembly GCA_958295645.1. Taxonomy (GTDB): domain Bacteria; phylum Gemmatimonadota; class Gemmatimonadetes; order Longimicrobiales; family Gaopeijiaceae. The sequence goes on along the minus strand of OY282361.1, from coordinate 291,698 downwards.
CGGTGGGATGGAGCTTCTTGTCGCGGTCCTCGATGATGGTGCGCTGGCGCCGCCCCGTGGACTCGTCCAGTTCTTCGCGCATGGTGCGTTCCTGGACGATGTCGCCGAAGTGCACCACGCCGGGCAGGTCGGCCACGATCGGCTCCGAATAGGGGTCCCAACTGAAAAGCATGTCGCCCGCCTGGATGACCTGCTCCTCTTCGACGCTGATGGCCGCGCCGTACGGCACCGAGAGCCGGCTGCGCACTTGGCCGTCGCGCGTCTTGACGACGATGCGCCCCTCGCGCGAAGTGACGATGCGCTGCCCGTTGCGATCCTCGACCGTCGCCACGCGCTCGAGGCCGACCACGCCCCCGATCTTGGACTTCCGCTGGTTCTGCGCCGCGATGCGCGCGCTCGTGCCGCCGATGTGGAAGGTGCGCAACGTCAGCTGGGTACCCGGCTCGCCGATGGACTGGGCCGCCAAGATCCCCACCGCCTCGCCGATGTCCACCGGCGCCATTGTCGCCAAGTTGCGGCCGTAGCACATCTGGCAAACCCCCCGCGCGCTCTCGCAGGTGAGCACGGACCGGATCTTGACCATCTGAATGCCCGCCTGCTCGATGGCCTCCGCCGCCTCTTCGGTGATGATCGCGTTGCCCTCGAGAAGCATCTCGCCGCTCACCGGATCGAACACGTCCTCCGAGGCCACGTTGCCCACGATCCGGTCGGCCAGCGGCTCGATGATGTCCTCGCCCTCCTTCAGCGCGCTCATGTCCAGCGCGAAGATCGTACCGCAGTCGGACTCCGTGATCGTCACGTCCTGCGCCACGTCGACCAGCCGTCGCGTGAGATAGCCCGCGTCCGCGGTCTTCAGAGCCGTGTCGGCCAGCCCCTTGCGGGCGCCGTGCGTCGAGATGAAGTACTCGACGACCGTCAGGCCCTCGCGGAAGTTCGACTTGATCGGGCTCTCGATGATCTCGCCGTGGCCGCCCGTGAGCTTCTTCTGCGGCTTCGCCATGAGGCCGCGCATTCCCGCCAGCTGCCGCATCTGGTCGCGATTCCCGCGCGCGCCCGACGCCATCATCATGAACACGGGATTGAAGCCGCCCTTCGACCGCTCGAGGTGGCCCACCATCGCGTCCGCCACGTCGTTGTTCGCATGCGTCCAGGTGTCGATGATCTTGTTGTACCGCTCGCCCTCCGAGATGACGCCGTCTTCGTAGGCCTCCTGGAAGCGCGCCGCCTCCACGTTGGCGTCGCCCAGAATCTCCGGCTTCTGACGCGGCACTTCCAGGTCGTCCACGCCCACCGAGATGCCGCCCATCGTCGCGTACCGGAATCCGAAGTCCTTCAAGTGGTCGAGGAAGCGCGTCGTCTCGGCCAGACCGGCCTCCGTGAAGCACAGGAACACGAGGTCGGCCAACTCGCCCTTGCTGAACGTCTCGTTCAAGAAGCCGACGGGCTCCGGGATTATGGAGTTGAACAGCACGCGTCCCACCGTCGTCGGAATCCACGGAGATGCGTCGCTCTCCTGCGCCGCCTCGGCCGCTCCGCCGCTCCGCGGCCAGAACCAACAGGGCGTGCGGAAGTTCACGCGGCCCTGATCCAAGGCCATCTCCACCTCGCCGTAGGACGAGAACCGCTGGGCGTTGCCGTAGAGCTTGGCGCGCTTCTCCTCCGCCTCCGCCCGAACGCTCTCCGGCGTGTTCGCATGGCCCAGGCGCTGCTCCAAGCTCGCGATCTCGAACGGCGGCTTCGTCAGGTAGTAGCAGCCGATCACGATGTCCTGCGTCGGCGCCGTCACCGGCCGCCCGTTCGACGGCAGCAACAGGTTGTTGCTGGACAGCATGAGCACGCGCGCCTCCATCTGCGCCTCGAACGACAGCGGCACGTGCACCGCCATCGCGTCGCCGTCGAAGTCGGCGTTGAAGGCCGCGCAGACCAGCGGGTGAACCCGGATCGCCTTGCCCTCGACCAGCACCGGTTCGAACGCTTGTATCCCCAGCCGGTGAAGCGTCGGCGCGCGGTTGAGGAGCACCGGGTGATCCCGGATGATGTCCTCCAGCACCTCGTACACCTTCGGGTCGTTGATCTCCACGAGCTTCTTGGCCTGCTTCACCGTCTCGGCTTCGCCGCGCTTCTCGAGCTCGTGGATGATGAACGGCTTGAACAGCTCGACCGCCATCGCCTTCGGCAACCCGCACTGGTGCAGCATGAGCTCCGGCCCCACCACGATCACCGAGCGCCCCGAGTAGTCCACGCGCTTGCCGAGCAGGTTCTGCCGGAACCGTCCCTGCTTGCCCTTCAGATTGTCCGAGAGCGACTTCAGCGGCCGCTTGCCCCGGCCCCGAATGGACTTGGCCTTCCTGCCGTTGTCGAACAGGGCGTCCACCGACTCCTGCAACATTCGCTTCTCGTTGCGCAGGATCACGTCGGGCGCGCCCAGGTCCATCAGCTTCTTCAGACGGTTGTTGCGGTTGATGACCCTGCGGTACAAGTCGTTCAAGTCCGACGTGGCGAATCGCCCGCCGTCCAGCGGCACCAGCGGCCGGATGGCCGGCGGAAGCACCGGGATCGCCTCCAGCACCATCCACTCCGGCTTGTTGCGCTTGTCCGGCGTGTTCCCCGAACCGCGGAAAGCGTCCACGATCTTGAGGCGCTTCAACTTCTTCCGCTTCCGGTGCTGCGACGTCTCGGTCGCGATCTCGTGACGCAACCATCCGGACAACCGGTCCAGACCCCGGCCGTCCTTGTTCCAGTCGCGCGGCGCCAGTTCCGGAGAATCGAGCTGCCTCAGCAACGTCCGCACGGCTTCGGCGCCGATCTCCGCCTTGAACTCGCCGTCGCCCTCCATGGTGGCCTTCACACGCAGTTCGTACTCCTCGTCCTCCGTCAGCAGGTCCAAGTACTCCACTTCCTGCTTGCCCGGGTTCGTCACCACGAAGTCCGCGTAGTAGATCACCCTCTCGAGGTTCTTCAGCGTCATGTCCAGCAAGTAGCCCATCTGGCTCGGCAACGTCTTGAAGAACCAGATGTGGCAGATCGGCACCGCCAGCTCGATGTGGCCCATGCGCTCGCGGCGCACGCGCGCCACCGTCACCTCGACGCCGCACTTGTCGCACACCATCCCGCGAAAACGGATGCGCTTGTACTTGCCGCAGGCGCATTCCCAGTCCTTCTCGGGACCGAAGATGCGCTGGCAGAACAGGCCGTTCGGCTCCGGGCGGTAGGACCGGTAGTTGATGGTCTCGGGCTTGATCACTTCGCCCCGCGACCAGCCGCGGATGTCTTCGGGCGAGGCGACCCGCACCTGAATGAAGTCGAAGTCCGTGAGCCGTTCGTCTCTGCTTCGGGCAAAATCAATCATGCTTGGCCTCGTTCTCTATTCGGTTCGTTCATTCCTCGCGTCCCAACTGCACGTCGATCCCGAGGGCTTGCAGTTCCTTGACCAATACGTGGAAGGACTCGGGAATGCCCGGCTTCGGCAGGTTGTCCCCCTTGACCAGAGCTTCGTAGGACCTCGACCGGCCCGCGACGTCGTCCGACTTCACGGTCAGGATCTCCTGCAGGGTGTGCGCCGCGCCGTAGGCTTCGAGCGCCCAGACTTCCATTTCGCCGAAGCGCTGTCCTCCGAACTGGGCCTTGCCCGCCAACGGCTGCTGCGTGACCAGCGAGTACGGCCCGATGCTCCGAGAATGGATCTTGTCGTCCACCAAGTGGGACAACTTGAGCATGTAGAGCGTGCCCACGGTGACCGGGAAGTCGAAACGCTGTCCGCTCCGCCCGTCCCTGAGCCAAGCCTTGCCATTGGCCAGAATCTCGGCCTTGTCCAACAGTTCCTGGACGGCCTCCTCCAGCAGTCCGGAGTCGAGATTCTCGCCCGCCTTCAAGCTCGCTGCCGCTGGGAAGGCCTCGGCCACGCTCTCGCCGCGTTGCGCCGCAAGCGCCTCTGCCGTCCCGGCGACGAAGGCCGCGAACGCCGACAAGGCCTCCTGGCTCTCGTCGCCGGCCAGCCCAACATAGTCGTTCAGGCTCTTGCCGATTCCCACGGGCGCCGTCGGGTCGGAGCCGTTGGCCGCATCGTCGCTCATCTTGATGCCGCCCTTCTCCGGATGCGCCTGCGCCATCTCCACCAAACGGCCGTACTCTTCGGAGGCGAGCGGCCATTCGAGACCGCCGCCCAGCGCTTCGGCGGCCCACTTGGCGCCCGCGAGCTTGAGAAGCAACGCGATCTCGTCTTCGGAGGCGCCGTGGAAGACCGGCGTCTCCGCCGCAAATCCGAGGATTCGAGCGGCCCAGCCCAAGTGGGTCTCCAGGATCTGGCCCACGTTCATGCGCGAAGGAACGCCCAGCGGATTCAGCACGACGTCCACGGCCGTGCCGTCGGGCAAGTAGGGCATGTCCTCTTCGGGCGCGATGCGCGCGATGATGCCCTTGTTGCCGTGGCGCCCGGCCATCTTGTCGCCGACCGAGAGCTTGCGCTTCTCCGCGATGTAGACCTTCACGAGCTGGATCACGCCCGGAGGGAGCTCGTGCGGCTTGTAGGCGCGGTCGATCTGTTCCTCGGTGCGCTCGCGCTCGCGCTCGATGCGCTCCTGGGCCGCATCGATGAGGTTGCGGACGCCCTTGCTGGCCTCCTGGTTCTGAACCCCGAGGGTCGCGAGGTCCACCTCCGAGAAATCGAGCTTCCTGAGGACTTCCGTGGTGAAGACCTCGTCCTCCTCCAGGAACGGCTCGACCGTCCCTCTCTTGAGGCACAGTGCAACCGCTTGGTCCCTGAGGAGCTTCTTGAGCTCGGCGTCGCGAACTGCGACGATGCGCCGGATCATCTCGCGTTCCTCGGCTCTCAGCTCCCCGATGCGGGTCCCCTGCTCCACCTCCAGCAACCGGTCGTTGGGTTGGCGGGAGAACACCTTGACGTCGATCACGGTGCCCGTCATGCCCGGCGGAACCCGGAGCGACGAGTTCTTCACGTCCTTGGCCTTGTCGCCGAAGATCGCCGTCAGGAGCTTCTCTTCAGGCGAAAGTTCGACCTCGCCCTTCGGGGTGATCTTGCCGCAGAGAACGTCGCCGGCCCGCACGTGCGCGCCCACCCGCACGATGCCGTGCTCGTCGAGCTCGAGGAGCTCTTCGTCGCCGACGTTGGGGATTTCGCGCGTGATCTCCTCGGGTCCGAGCTTGGTGTCGCGGACGTGCAGGTCCAGTTCCTGAATGTGGATTGAAGTGAAGACGTCGTCGCGCACCAGGCGCTCCGAGACCACGATCGCGTCCTCGAAGTTGTACCCGTACCACGGCATGAAGGCGACCTGCACGTTCCGGCCGAGCGCCAGCCGGCCGTGATCCGTAGAGGAGCCGTCGGCAATGACGTCGCCGGCCTTCACGCGTTGTCCAACGCCCACGAGCGGACGTTGGTTGATGGCCGTGTCCTGGTTGGTGCGCCAGAACTTCTTCAGCCGGTAACTCTTGTGTTGCGACAACTTCGCGAGCGGTTGCGTCGCGTTCGCCCGCTTGGGGCCGGTGTCGACGACGATCTCTTCGGCGGTGGCCCGCTTGACGCGGCCGTTCCGGGTGGCGGTGACCGCGGCGCCGGAGTCCGCCGCCACCTTTCGCTCCATGCCCGTCCCCACGACCGGCGCTTCGGTGCGCAGCAACGGAACGGCTTGGCGCTGCATGTTGGAGCCCATGAGCGCCCGGTTGGCGTCGTCGTGCTCCAGGAACGGAATCAGCGCCGAGGCCACCGAGACCAGCTGCGTCGGCGCCACGTCGATGTAGTCGATGTCCGCCGGCCTCACCAGAGGATAGTCGCCCTGGCGGCGGCACAGCACGTACTTGCTGCGGAAGCGGCCGCCCGGCTTCAGGGGCGCGTTGGCCTGCGCAATCGTCTTCTCCTGCTCTTCGTTGGCCGACAGCCACTCGATCTTGTGCGTGACCTGGCCGCGTTGCACTCGCCGGTACGGCGTCTCGACGAACCCTAGATCGTTGATCCGCGCGTAGGTCGCGAGAGAGGTGATGAGGCCGATGTTCCCGCCTTCCGGGGTCTCGACGGGGCACACGCGTCCGTACTGTGAATAGTGAACGTCGCGAACCTCGAATCCAGCCCGCTCGCGGGTGAGTCCCCCCGGCCCCAGCGCCGACAGCCGGCGCTTGTGCGTGAGTTCGGCCAGCGGATTGGTCTGGTCCATGAATTGGCTGAGCTGCGAAGAGCCGAAGAACTGCTGAATCACGGCCGAGACCGTCCGCGCGTTGACGAGATCGTCGATCTTGATCTTCGAGGGCTCCGGGCCGCTGGACATGCGTTCGCGCGCCAAGCGGGCCATGCGCGAGAGTCCCAGGGAGAACTGGCTGGCGATGAGTTCGCCGGCGGTCCGCACGCGCCGGTTGCCAAGGTGGTCGATGTCGTCGGTGCGGCCGCGGCCGTCGTTGAGGTCGACGAGGTAGCGGAGGATGGCGACGAAGTCGTCCTTCGCGAGAACCGTCTCGCTCCGGGAGGTGGGCAAGGCCAAGCGCTGGTTGATCTTGTAGCGTCCCACGCGGCCCAGGTCGTACCGCTTGGGGTCGAAGAAGACCCGCTCCAGCGCGGCCCAGGCGGTCTTGACGTTGGGCGCCTCGCCCGGGCGGAGGAGCGAGTAGATGGCGCGCAGGGCCTCTTCCTCCGTCTCCGTCGGGTCCTTCTTCAGCGTGTTCTTGACGATCGGGTTCCGCGCGGGCGCTTCCCGGCCGCCACGCGAAGAGGGCCGGTAGAGACTGACGTGATCGAGCTTCATGCGTTGCAGGAGCAAGACGCCGTCGTCGTCCAGCTCGGACCCGTGTTCGAGCAGCACTTCGCCGGTTTCTGGGTCCACGATGTCTTCGGCGATCACGGCCTCGAGCAGGCCGCCCGCATCGTCTTCGTCCTGCGGGACGTCGGTCTTCACGACCTCGAAGAAGAGCTTGTAGATGTCGGCGTCGGTGCCGTAGCCCAGAGCCCGGAGGAGAGTGGTCGCCGGGAACTTCTTCTTCTTGTCGATGTGGACGTAGCAGATGTTGTTGATGTCCACGGTGAAGTCGACCCAGGAGCCCCGGAACGGAATGATCCGAGCCTTGTGCAACTTGGATCCGTTGGGGTGGATGTCCTCTTCGAAGACGACTCCGGGCGAACGGTGCAACTGGCTGACCACGACTCGCTCGGCCCCGTGCACCACGAAGGTGCCGAAGCGCGTGAGCATGGGGAGATCTCCGAGGTAGACCTCCTTCTCGGTGGTGTTCTCCAGGGTTCTCTTCGCCCGGCGGCTTCCCTTCTTGTACACGGCCAACCGCAAGACGGCGGTCAGGGGCGCAGAGTAGCTCATGCCCCGCTCCAGGCACTCGTCCACCGTGTACTTGGGCTCGCCGAGCGAGGCCGAGACGTACTCCAAGCTCATGTCCCGCGCCGGGCTCTCGATCGGGAAGATGTCCTTGAAGACGCGATCCAGGCCGAAGACCCAGGCCTCGCCAGCCTCTTGTCCGTCCTCGCCCAGCCCTTTGACCAGCTTCTCGAAGGAATCGGTCTGCACGTCCAGCAGCTCGGGCATCTTCATGATCGAGCCGAGCTTGGCGAAGCTCACGACTGGTCGCGCGCCGTTTGATCTAGCCAATATGCTGCTCCTCCGTCATCGCATGGGAACGGGTCGCGGCAACGCACCGGGGCGCGCTCCGCCACCACGAGTGACTCGGGCAAGGGGGGACCACAACCCGAGGCCTGCTTCGTCTTGGCCCCTCGGCGCCACCGGGGAACGATCCCTGGGCGGGCAGGGCCGGCCGGCGACCACCTACTTGACGATCACGCTGGCGCCAACGGCCTCCAGTTTGGACTTGATCTCTTCCGCCTCGTCCTTGGGCGCGGCGTCCTTGATCGAGTTCGGCGCGCCGTCGACCAAGCTCTTGGCTTCCTTCAGGCCGAGCCCGGTGATCTCGCGGATGACCTTGATGACCTGAATCTTCTTGTCGCCGAAGCTCTCGAGGACGACTTCGAACTCGTCCTTTTCCTCGGCGGCGGCCTCGGCGGGGCCGGCTCCCGGCATCACCGCGATCGGCGCCGCGGCCGCCGTGACGTTGAACTTGCTCTTGAACGCATCGACGAACTCGGAGAGCTCGATGACGGTCATGCCGCCAATGGTCTCGAGCAATTCCTCTTGGTTCACAGCCATGGTCTTCTCTTCCTCCCGGGCTTCGCCCCTGGGTTAGTCAGCCTTCCCGTCTTGGCTCTTCTTGTCGCGCAGCGCCTCGAACAGCCCTGCCATTTCTCCAACCTTCGCCTCCAGAGCGCTCGCAAGCGCCGCCATCGGTCCGCCCAGCGCGCCGGCCAGCATCGAAAGGAGCACGTCGCGCGACGGCAGTTCCGCGATGCGAGCTACTTCGCCGGCTCCCAGCACCCTGCCTTCCATGAGGCCCGACTTGAACGTCGGTTTGCCGTCGTGTTCCTTGGCGAACTCCGCCACCGACTTGGCGGCCTCGACCACGCCGTTGGAGGTGAACACGACCCCCGTCGGCCCGGTCAGGGAATCCACGATGCCCGCCATGCCGGCCTCGTCGAGGGCTCGCTTCGCCAGGCGGTTCTTGACCACCAGGTACTCGCAGCCCGCGGCCTTCAAGCGGCTCCGCAGAACCGTCATGGCCTTGACGTCGAGTCCGGTGAAGTCGGTCAAGTACATCGCGCTGGCCTGCTCCGCCTTCTCGCGGAAGTCGGCGACGAACGCCTCTTTCTGTTCCTTGATCACCTGTCAGGCCCTTGTGAAGCTGTTGGGGTCCACGGCGACTCCGGGGCCCATCGTGCTCGAAACGGTGACGCTCTTGACGTAGGCGCCCTTTGCCGCCGCGGGCTTGGCGCGCAGGATCGAGGACATGAACGCGTTCAGGTTCTCCTCCAGGGCCGCCAGCCCGAAGGACACCTTGCCGATCGCGGCGTGGAGATTGCCGGTGCGGTCCACGCGGTATTCGATCTTGCCGCCCTTGACGTCCTTGACCGCCTGCGCCACGTCGAACGTGACGGTGCCGGCCTTGGGCGTGGGCATGAGCCCGCGGGGGCCCAGAATCCGGCCCAGGGGGCCCACCTTCTTCATCAGGTCGGGCGTGGCGACGCACACGTCGAAGTCGAGCCAGCCGTCCTTTATCCGGTCTGCGTAGTCGACGCCGACGTAGTCCGCGCCCGCCGCCTCGGCCTCGGCCTCCTTCTCGCCCTGGCAGATCGCGAGCACGCGGACGGTCTTGCCCGTGCCGTGCGGCAGAACGACGGTGCCCCGCACCATCTGGTCGGCCTTCCTCGGGTCGACTCCCAAGTGCGTGGCCACGTCGACGCTCTCGTCGAAGCGGGCGAAGGCCAGCTCCTTCACCTTGCCGAGCGCTTCGCCGGGCGCGTACCGGAGTTGCCGGTCGAACGCGTCCCGGGCGCCCGTGCTGTTCTTGCCGCGCCTAGGCATTTTCGACTTCGATGCCCATCGACCGCGCGGTGCCCTTGATCATTCGCATCGCGGCCAGGACGTCGGTCGTGTTGAGGTCTTCCATCTTCGCTTCCGCGATCTCCTTGACTTGCGCCGCCGTGAGCGTGGCCACCTTCTGCGCGTGGGGCTCGCTCGACGCCTTGGGCAGACCCGCCGCCTTCTTGATCAGGAAGGAAGCCGGGGCGGTCTTGGTGACGAAGGAGAACGTGCGGTCCGCGTAGACCGTGATCTCGACGGGCACCAGGGTTCCGGCCTGCTTCTGCGTGCGGGAGTTGAACAGCTTGCAGAACTCCATGATGTTGACGCCGTGCTGACCGAGCGCCGGACCCACGGGCGGCGCCGGATTGGCTTGGCCGGCTGGGATCTGCAACTTGCTGAAGCCGATGACTTTCTTGGCCATGCGATGCGCTCTCGGGGCCCCTACAGGCCCTTCAACTGGGTGAAGTCGAGTTCGACGGAGGTCGGGCGGCCGAACAGCGACACTTCCACCTTCACCTTGCCCTTGTCCGAGTACACCTCCTGCACCGATCCGGAGAAGTCGGTGAACGGGCCCTGGATCACTTCCACGATCTGGCCCACGCGGAAGGGGATCTCCTCCCGGGCGGCCGTCTCCTCCTCGGTCTCGATGCCCATGATCTTGTTGACGTCTTCGTCGCGCAACGGTTGCGGAGCATCGCCCTGGCGCACGAGACGCACTCCCTTGAGGGCGGACAGCCTGTGCTCGGTGCGCTGGTTGAGGGTCATGCGCACCAGTACGTATCCCGGATAGAGGGGACGCGTGGCCGGCACTCGCTTGCCGTTGCGGATCTCGATGACGTCGTGCGTCGGCACCATCACTTCGCTGATCTCGCGATCGGTGGCGGCGTGCCTGTCGATCTCCTGCTGGATGAGTTCGCGGACGCGGTTCTCGTGCCGGGCCTGGGTCTGCACCGCATACCAGCGCTCCGTGGCCTCCGCCGGGCTCGCTTCGGCGCTCATCGGAACAGCCCCATCACGAAGTCGACGAGCAGCAGGCGGGAGACGACGTCCATGATCCAGATGATCGCCGAGATGATGATCGTGAAGGCGATGACCACCCAGGTGGCGTTGCGCAGCTGCGCGCGGTCGGGCCACGTGACCTTTTGCATCTCGGACGCGCACTCTTCCACGAAGAGCTTGGCGCTGGACAAGCGAGACATGGCCGGGCGTCGTCGGCGGGCGGCGGCTCGGTGCGTCTACTCGACGATGGAGGTGACGACGCCGGCGCCGACGGTGCGGCCGCCTTCGCGGATCGCGAAGCGCAACTCCTCGTCCATCGCGATCGGCGTGATCAGCTCCACGTCCATCTGAACGTTGTCCCCCGGCATCACCATCTCCACCCCCTCCGCCAGCCGCGCCGTACCCGTCACGTCCGTCGTCCGAAAGTAGAACTGCGGACGGTACCCGTCGAAGAACGGCGTGTGGCGGCCCCCCTCCTCCTTCGTCAGAACGTACACCTCCGCCTTGAACTTCGTGTGAGGCGTGATCGTCCCCGGCGCCGCCAGAACCTGGCCCCGCTGAATCTCCGTCTTCCCCACGCCCCGCAACAACAGCCCCGCGTTGTCCCCCGCCTGCCCCTCGTCCAAGATCTTGCGGAACATCTCCACGCCCGTCACCACAGTCTTGCGATCCTCCCCCATCCCCACAATCTCCACCTCCTCGCCCTTGCGAACCACGCCCCGCTCCACCCGCCCCGTCGCCACCGTCCCCCGGCCCGTGATCGAAAACACGTCCTCCACAGGCATCAAGAACGGCTTGTCCACGTCCCGCTCCGGCTCCGGAATGTACCCGTCGATCGCATCCATCAACTCCCCCACGCACGCCGCAGCCTCCCCCTCCCCCCCGCTCTCCAACGCCCGCAACGCGCTCCCACGCACCACCGGCAGATCGTCCCCAGGAAAATCGTACTCGCTCAACAACTCCCGAACCTCCAACTCCACCAACTCCAGCAACTCCTCGTCGTCCACCATGTCCACCTTGTTCAAGAACACCACCACGTAAGGAACGTTCACCTGCCGCGCCAGCAAGATGTGCTCCCGCGTCTGAGGCATCGGCCCGTCCGCCGCGCTCACCACCAGAATCGCCCCGTCCATCTGCGCCGCCCCCGTGATCATGTTCTTCACGTAGTCCGCGTGCCCAGGACAGTCCACGTGAGCGTAATGACGATTCTCCGTCTCGTACTCCACGTGCGCCGTCGCGATCGTGATCCCCCGCTCCCGCTCCTCCGGCGCCTTGTCGATCTCGTCGAACGCCACCGCCGAGCCCCCGTGCTTCTTCGCCTGCGCCAGCGTCACCGCCGCCGTCAACGTCGTCTTCCCGTGGTCCACGTGCCCCACCGTCCCCACGTTCACGTGCGGCTTCGTTCGCTCGAACGTCTCCTTCGCCATCTCACCCCCCGTCGCCAAGTTGCCGCGGCCCTTCTCGGGCGCTGATTTCAGGAACTCGACCCGTCCGGGCCTCCCTCTGGGGACGCCCGCAGGCCTCTTCTCGTCTCTCCTTCTCGCAGGCCGCTCCCGGCCCGCCCTCCATTTGCCGTCCCCGCCAAGCTCTGGGCGGGGATCGAACCCGCGACCTCTTCCTTACCAAGGAAGCGCTCTACCACTGAGCTACCAGAGCACCCCTCCCGGCACGCAGGCCCGAAGCCCGCGCACCGCACGACAGAGCGGGAGACCGGACTCGAACCGGCGACCCTCAGCTTGGAAGGCTGACGCTCTAGCCAACTGAGCTACTCCCGCAACGCGGACGAGCCCGCGGACCGGCCCTTCCGTCCATGGCCCCGCCCCTTCTTGCCCATGGTGGGGGTAGGATTCGAACCTACGTAGGCTTGAGCCAGCAGATTTACAGTCTGCCCCGGTTGGCCGCTTCGGTACCCCACCAAAATGCCGGCGCTCGCCCGAGTCCGTCCGCTCCTCCACCCCCGGTTGAAGGCCAGCACAGGAAGTTAACACGGGTGTCGGCGGACGCCAAGCCCCCTCATCCAGGAGCACGACGAGGCCCTGATGGGGGAACTTGGGCGATGCCCCCTCCAGGAGCGTGGCGCCCAGGAGCGTGGTCAAGCCGTCCGCGCGCGCGTCCTATATCCTATAGTATATAGGTGTAGGCGGGCGGGAACGGGCGCAGGGAGTGCGGGCAGGCAACGGGCGAACGGCAGGGTGCGGGCAACGGCGAGGAGGCGACGGTGAGGTTCGGGCTGGCCGGCTTCGCGGGGTCGGGCAAGACGACGCTCTTCAACGCGCTCACGGGCCTGGACGTGCCGGCGGGCTACGGCGGCGAGGTGCGGCTCGGGGCGGTGCCGGTGCCGGATCCGCGCGTGGACTTCCTGTCGTCGGCGTTCTCGCCGCGCAAGACGACCTACGCGGACGTGAATCTCTGCGACGTTCCGGGAGACCACGGGGCCGCGGGCGCCGTGTTGCAGCCGAAGACGCTCCAGCGCTTGCGAGAGCAGGACGCGGTCTGCTTGGTCCTGGCCGACTTCCTCGACGCGGCGTCGCCCGGGAGGGCCGCCCCGGAGGAAGCGCTGACGGCGTTTCACGAGGAGTGCCTGATCGCCGACTTGGCCATTGTGGAGCGACGCCTGGACCGGGCCCGCAAGGAACGCGCGGACGGACGCGAGATCGCGGCCTTCGAGACGATGGCCGCCGCCCTCGGCGAGGAAAAGCCGCTTCGGCTCGTGCCGCGGGTCGAGCTCGACCGCCGCTTCCTGAAGGGCTACGGACTGCTGACGGAACTGCCGCTGCTCGTGGCCGTGAACAAGGACGAGGGCCGGGCGGCCGAGCCGTTGGACCCCGCGATGGAGGCCCGGATCGAAGCGGCGGGGGGCGGCGCGATGGTGCTGTCGGCCCGCGCCGAGGCCGAAATCGCCACGCTGGAGCCCGTGGACCGAAAGGACTTCTTGGAGGAGATCGGGCTGGCGGAGCCGACCTTGGCCCGGTTCGTGCGCACGGCCTACGGGCTGATGGGCCTGATGTCGTTCTTCACGGTCGGCGAGGACGAGGTGCGCGCCTGGACGATTCGGCGGGGGACGGCGGCGCGGGATGCGGCCGGCCGCATCCACAGCGACTTGGAGCGCGGCTTCATTCGCGCGGAGGTCACGCCCTACGAGGCGTTCGCCGAGCACGGATCGGAGCAGGCGGTCAAGGCCGCCGGGAAGATGCGGGTCGAGGGGAAGGAGTACGTGGTCGCCGACGGCGACATCGTGCACGTTCGGTTCAACGTGTGACTTGCCAGCGACGCCCGATCAAAGCTACAATCCCGGGGTCGCCCGGCTTCAGAGGGCGCGCCGCGCCTCCGGCGAACGGGGCGGCGCGCTTCGGGACGGCATCGCTCCTCACCTCTTCACGGAGAGACGACATGAGACTTCTTCGTCAGATCGGCATCATCGCGTTGGCGGTGGCGCTCGTGCCGACAAGCGTGGCCGCGCAAGACCGCGGCACCGTGACCGGCATGGTTCGCGACGTAACGACCGAGGGCCCGCTGGCCGGCGCCCAGGTGTACGTCGAAGGAACCAACTACGCTACGCTCTCGAACGCCGAGGGCCGTTTCCTCATCCCCAACATCCCGCCGGGCGTCCACTCCCTGCGCGCCGTCTTCATCGGATACGGGCCGGTGGCACAGGAGTTCGCGGTCGGAGCGGGCGAGACCGCTCAGGTCGATTTCGGGCTGAGCGTCTCGACGCTCCAGCTCGACGGGCTCGTCGTGACGGCGACGGGCGAGCAGAGAAAGCGCGAGCTCGCCAACGCGGTCGGCGGCATCGAGGCCGCGGCAGTGGTCGAGATCGCGCCGGTCAGCAACATCTCCGACCTGTTGCAGGCTCGTTCCCCCGGGGTTCAGGTGTTCAACTCCGCGGGCACGTCGGGGGTCGGTTCCCGCATCCGCATTCGGGGGTCGAGCTCCATTTCGCTGTCGAACGACCCGCTGGTCTACGTGGACGGCATTCGCGTGGACTCCCGCCAGAGCGGGCTGGGCGCGGGCGGGCAGGACGCCTCGCGGCTGGACGACTTCAACCCGGAAGACATCGAGTCCATCGAGATCGTCAAGGGGCCGTCGGCGGCGACGCTCTACGGCACCGAGGCCGCGAACGGCGTGATCCGCATCACCACCAAGCGCGGCCGCCCGGGCGAGACGCGCTGGAACGTCTGGGCGGAGACGGGCCTGATCCAGGAACCGAACACCTATCCGCTCAACTACGCCGGACTCGACGCGGCGGGCGGGCGCTACGCGAGAGCTTGCCGCCTCAACGAGGTCGATCGCGGGCTCTGCACCCAGACGTCGATCGAGTCCTATCAAGTGCTGCACGATCCGGAGCTGTCGCCGATCGACGACGGCAGCCGCGGACAGTTGGGCCTGTCGGTGTCGGGCGGCACCGAGCGAATCAACTACTACATCGCGGGAGAGTTGGAGGGCGAAGTCGGGCCGTACTCGCTGCCCTCGGCGGATCGCGAGGACCTCGAGGCGCGGGGCATTCCCATCACGGGCGAGGTCGAACGCCCGAACCAACTCAAGCGGAGGAACGTGCGCGTCAACCTGAACAGCCAGGTCGCCGACCAGGTGACGATGTCGGCCCGGCTGTCGTACCTCGACAGCCACTTCGCGTACATGGGCAACGACAACAACTCGTTCGGCTTTCTGCCCAGCGCGTTCTTCGGCGGCTCCAATTCCGGACGCCCTTGGGGCTTCCAGAGACCGGCCCAGTTGTTCGGGCGGACCTTCTACCAAGACGTGCAACGCCTGACGGCCAGCAGCACGGTGGGATGGAATCCGTTCGAATGGCTCCAGTTCAGGGGGACCGCGGGACTGGACTACTACAATCGGAAGGACGTGTCGTTCTTCGCCCGCGACATCGGCGTGCCGGGCCAGTCCAACCAGGGCCGCAAGGACACCGACTACTCGAACCAGTACCAGTACACGGTCGACGGGAGCAGCACGGCGTCCTTCGACCTCACCAACGCCATCACGTCCAAGTCCACCGTCGGCATCCAGTACTTCGAGAACCAGTTTTCCGGCACTTCGGCCTGGGGCATCAACATCGTGAACGGCGCATCGTCCATCGGCGCAGCGGCGGAGACTTTTTCGAGCGAGTTCCACGTCGCCGAGAAGACTGCGGGCTTGTTCATCGACCAGCAGTTCGGCCTCAACGACCGTCTGTTCCTCACGGCCGCGATCCGGGCCGACGACAACAGCGCCTTCGGCCAGGACTTCGACCTCATCTACTATCCCAAGGCCGGCGTCTCGTGGATCGCCTCCGAAGAGGCGTTCTTCCCGGCCATCGGCTTTCTCGACCAGCTCCGGCTGCGCGTCGCTTGGGGCCGCTCCGGACTGCAGCCCGGCTTGAACAGCGCCATTCGGACGCTGTCCGCCAACGCCATCACCACGCCCGCCGACGTGACCGGCTCGGGCGTCTCGATCGGCAGCGTCGGCAACAGCACGCTCGAGCCCGAGGAATCGAGCGAGATCGAGGCGGGCTTCGACGCCGAGATGTTCGCCGGGCGGGCGGCGCTGGAGTTCACGTACTACGCCAAGCGCACCAGCGGCGCGCTCATCACCGTGCCTCTGGCTCCTTCGCTGGGCGCGAGCGCGAGTCGCTGGATCAACATCGGCGAGGTCGAAAACAAAGGAGTCGAAGTCGCGGTCAACGGCACGGTCGTCGAGACCGAGAGCTTCAGCTGGGACTTGACCGTGGCGGGCTCGATCAACCGCAACTTGCTCGTGTCGCTGGGCGAAGGGATCGAGCCGATCGGGTCGCAAACCCGTTTCGTCCCTGGCTTCCCTCTGGGCGGCCAGTGGGCCCGGCCCATCGAGAGCTGGAACGACGCGGACGGCAACGGCATCATCGCGCCGTCGGAGTTGGTCATCGGCGACACCATCGAGTACATCGGACCCAGCCAGCCGGAGAACCAACTGACGATTTCGACCAGTTTCCAGCTGTTCGGCGACTTCCGCGTGTACGGCCTGCTCGACTACCGCGGCGACTACATCGCCTACAACAACACCGAGCGCTTCCGCTGCCGCTTCCGGCTCTGCGGCGCCCTGATCGACCCGGCGACGCCCCTTGCGGAGCAGGCTCGGGCCGTGGCCTCTCTCCTGCATCCCAGCCAGACGGTGCACGGATACATGGAGAAGGGCGACTTCTGGAAGCTGCGCGAGGTGTCGGTGAGCTATCAGTTGCCGGAGTCGGTGACGAGCCGCATCGGCACGTCCCGAGCCTCCGTCGTGGTGACCGGGCGCAACCTGGGGACGTGGACCGACTACACGGGGATGGATCCCGAGATCAACTGGGCTGGTTCGGGCGACAACTTCGGAATCTCGGAATTCCTGACGCAGCCGCCGGTGCGCTACTACACACTGCGCGTCAACTTCGCCTTCTAGGAGACCGACCATGAACAACATCATCACGAAGAGGGCTTGGCCCTCGATTGTGGCGCTGGTTCTGGCCGGCTCCGCGTGCAGCGACCTCTTGGAGGTGACGGATCCGGACATCGTGACGCCTGCCGACGTCGTCGGCGAGAAGGGCGCGGAACTGTACTGGGCGGGGGCCATCGGGCTGTTTGGCGGCGCCTTTTCGAGCGGCAACGGCGGCATGGTGGTCTACACCGGGATGCTGACCGACGAGTTCCATCTCTCGGGGACGTTTCCGACCCGCAACCAGGTGGACCGCAGGGAGATGGACGTTCGCAACGGCACGCTCTTGGGCCAGTACCGGGCCTTGCACCGGGCGCGGGTGGGGACCAAGAACGCCGCCGAGCGCATGGCCGAACTGCTGCCCGGCGACGCCCGCATCGCCGAAATGTGGAGCCTGAACGGCTTCTCCGAACTCTTCTTCGCCGAGAACTACTGCTCCGGCGTGCCTTTCAGCGACACGCCCAACGAAGGCGACATCACCTACGGCGAACGCCAGACGACCGAGCAGATTCTCCAGGCTGCCACGGCCAGCTTCGACGCAGCGGGCGGGGCCGCCTCCTCCAGCGAGGACCAACGCCATTTGGCCGCGGTAGGGCTGGCGCGGGCGCGGCTGGCGGCGGGCGACTTGGCAGGCGCGGCTTCGGCGGCGGCAAGCGTGCCCGACGACTGGTCCTACAGCGTGCGGAGCAAGCAGGGAGGCACCGCCGGACAGCGCAACGCCATCTACGAGCTGAACCACAACCAGCGCCGTTGGTCGATCTCGGACGCCGAGGGAAGCAACGGCGTGGCGTTCCGGTCCCAGGAAGACTCTCGCGTGCCGTGGAAGGATTCGGGGCGCAACGGCTTCGACGAGGAGACGCGGCTCTTCCACCAACTCAAGTACGACTCGGAGGAGTCGGACGTGGTGCTGGCGAGCGGCGTCGAGGCGAGGCTGATCCAGGCGGAACAGGAGCTGGCCTCCGGAGGGCCGTGGCTAGCGACGCTGAACACGCTGCGCACGGGGGGGGCTTCGTTGCCGGCTTTGGCCGATCCGAGCGATGAGGATGCGCGCGTGCGGCTGCTGTTCGAGGAGCGGGCGCGCTGGCTGTTCGGAACCGCGCACCGGCTAGGCGACCTGCGCCGGATGATCCGGCAGTACGCGTTCTCGGCGAATGACGTGTTCCCGACCGGGGCCTTCTTCAAGGGCGGAGAATACGGGACGGACGTGAACTTCCCCATCCCGTTCGAGGAGCACGAGAACGAAGCGCTCACGGGACTGGAGGAGCAGACCAACCTTTGCTTGGACCGCCTGCCGTAGGATCTGGGCGGCAAGCCTGCTTCAAGAGGGGGGCGTCTCGCCTGTGCGGGCGGGGCGTCCCCCTTGCTTGTCGACGCCGGCGTCTCGCCCTTCCCGCGTGCGTATCAGGATGACCCCGTCTCCAGCGTTGGTGCCGTAGAAGGTCGTGGCGTGGACGCCGGTGAAGACCTGGATGCGCTGGATGCCCTTGGCCGGAAGCGCCGCCAGCACCGAGACGTCGGGCACCCGGACGTGGTCGATGTAGATCGGCATGTCCTCGACGAGGACGATGCTCGACGATCCGCGCCGGTGAACGCGTTGCGGGCGGCCGGTTCCCGACTCCTGGAAGCGCACGTGCCGCACGGTGCGTTGCAGCGCCTCCCACATGGTCCTCGCCTCGGAGCGGGCGATCTCCGACGCCGTGATGACCGTGCCCGCATTCGCGTCGGGCACGGCGGGCCGAGGGCGAATCCCGCAGGCCGCCAGCGCCAGCAGGACGACGGCCAGGAATCCGGAGCCTCTGGAAAACCTCATCTGGAACGCCTCTCTCCCCGTCAACCCGGCGGCCAATGGGAACCGGGACGGGCCAGCCATGGCGGCTCCGTACCGCCTAGCCCGCGTCAAGCCCCGCCCCGGGGGTGGCCCGCCGTCCTCCGCTAGACCATAACGGCAGGCTGGGGAGTTCGTAAGGGCGAGGGCCCGGGGCGACGCCGAGGCGGGGTCATTGACGCCTGCCCGCGAAGGCGCGATTCTTTCCTTTCCGCGCAGGCGTCCTTCGGGCGCGAGCGCATGTTTGATCCCGCGTAGCTCAGCTGGTAGAGCAGACGGCTGTTAACCGTCGGGTCGCAGGTTCGAGTCCTGCCGCGGGAGTCTTGTCGGCGCACGGTGCGCGCCGCGACTTGGGAGGGGACGTGGACGAAAGCATGCCGTTCTCGACGGCCTTGCCGATCCGGTTGCTTTCGCCGTGACGTGGCCCGTCGCAATCGCGGTGGCGGCCGGCTGGTTCGTCGTCGTGGCAGCGCAGACGCTGCGTCTTCGGCGGCCGCGGGTGGTGCCCGCCCGGGAGGAGGGCGGCCCGTTCGTCTCCATCGTCGTTCCGGCGCGTAACGAGGCGGCGAACATCGAGCGGTGCATCGGTTCCGTGGTGCAGTCGCGCTGGGACGAGTTCGAGGTCATCGTCGTGGACGACCAGTCGGACGACGACACGGCAGCGATCGCGCGGTCGCTGGACCGGGGCCGAGCCAAGGAAATCCGCGTGATCGACGGACGCCCGTTGCCGGACGGGTGGGTGGGCAAGCCGTGGGCGTGCCGACAGGGCGCGGAGGCGGCGCGCGGCGACTGGCTGCTGTTCACCGACGCAGACACCTGGCACGGCGCTGAAGCCTTGGGCCGGGCGGCGGCCGCGATGGCCGAGGACCGCGCAGACGTCATGTCGGTCGCAGGCCGCCAGGAGGCGAGAAGCTTCTGGGAACGACTGGTGCAGCCGCAGGTCTTCTTCCTGCTCATGCAGTCATTCCCCCAATTGCACCGGCCCATCCCCCAACGGAAGTGGCGCCGCGCCGTCGCGACCGGCCAGTACTTGCTCGTCAAGCGCGAGGCGTACGACGCCATCGGAGGCCACGATGCGGTGAAGGACGCGGTCGTGGAGGACTTGCGGCTCGGGCAGCTCTTCACGCGGGCGGGCTACACCGTGTCGCTTCGGGACGGAGGCAGCAGCACGGCGACGCGGATGTACCAGTCGCTGGGAGCGATCGTCGAAGGGTGGTCGAAGAACATGAGCATCGCAGCCAGGCAGAGCTACGGGCCGGTGCTGGGCCGGATCCTGCTGGCAAGCGCGATCGTCGCTCTTCCGCTGTTCTGGCTGGCGCCTGCCGTCGTCTTGGCGGGAGGCGCCGTCGATCTGGCGGGAGGTCCGGCGCTGGCCTGCGCGGCCTTCATCTATGCGTGCAGCTCCGCGCTGTGGGCGGGCATCTCCAGGGAGATGATTTCCGGTAGTTCGGCCTTGCTCGGACTGCTCTATCCGCTGGGGGCCGCCGTCCTCTGGGTCATCGTCGCCAGGAGCTCGCTTCGCGGCTCGCAGATCACCTGGAAGGGGCGGGACTTCAAGGCCCCCGTTCCGACGTAGCGCCGGGGGCAGGCCCATCACCCGAGAACGCGCGCTGGCCGAAGCCGAGGCGCTGGGTTTCGACATGGCGGGCGTCGTGACGGACGGACGCAGTGCGCACACGGACTTTCTGCGCCGCTGGATACGGTCGGGCCGTCACGGCCGAATGTCGTACATGGCGAGGCCGGACGGGCTGGCGAGGCGGGCAGACCTCGCCCGGACGCTGCCGTCCTTTCGGAGCGCGATTGTCGCGGCTCATTCCTATGCCGGCGAGGAGCGGGCGAGGGATGGGTTGCCGGTCAAGGCCGCTTCCGGGGTGCGCGCGCCGACGTTCGCGTCCCGGCCGACGGGGGAAGCCGTCGTGGCCAAGTACGCCCGGGGGCTCGACTACCACAACGTGCTGGCCCGCCGCCTCGAAGCGTTGGGCGAGCGGTTGAAGGACATCGCCGGGCGCCCGGTGGAGCGGCGAATCTACGTGGACACGGGCCCGTTGCTGGAACGGGAGCTGGCCCAGCGGGCGGGACTGGGCTGGTTCGGCAAGAACACCATGCTCATCCATCCGCGCCGGGGATCGTACTTCTTTCTGGGCGTGTTGCTCACCGACCTGCCGCTGAGCGCGTCGGAGCCTTTCGCCGAGGATCATTGCGGCACCTGCCGCCGTTGCATCGACGCTTGCCCGACGGGCGCGCTGCTGGGGCGCGACGCCGACGGGGCTCCCGTGATGGACGCCACCCGGTGCATCTCCTACCTGACGATCGAGCTGAGGGGAACCATGCCGCGGGAGCTGCGGGCGGCCATCGGGAATCGCGTGTTCGGCTGCGACATCTGCCAGGAGACCTGCCCGTGGAACGCCAAGTTCTCGAGTTCGGCGGCCGAGGCCGATCCCGCCTACGCGCCCCGGAGCGGGCTCGACGGCGCCCCGCTGGTGGACTTGGCCCGGCGGCTGCTGTCGATGTCGGGCAAGCGGTTTCGGCGCGAGTTCGCGGACTCGCCGGTGGCGCGGCCGGGGCGAAACGGTCTGTTGCGCAACGTCTGCATCGCTCTGGGGAACTGGGGGTCCGCCCGAGCGACGCCGGTGTTGCGCGACGCCTTGGACGATTCGTCTCCGCTGGTTCGCGCCCATGCGGCTTGGGCACTGGGGCGGATCGGGGGGCCGGAGGCGGCGAGGGCATTGGCGGAGCGGCGGGATCGGGAGACCGATGCGGAGGTGCTGGAGGAGTTGGCGTCCCCCCTGCGGGCAGGGCGCGGGAACTTTTTGAGCGCTCCAGCGTACATAGAGGTACGGGCGCCGAGTGCGCGCCCCCCTTCAACCACCTGGAAAGCAAACGGAGAGTAAGCGATGAAACGCATGTGGAACACGGCGCTGCTGGCCACGGTCGCGATCGCCTGGGCGGCCCCCGGCGCGGTGGGGCAAGACGAGAACGACGAGCCGGACTCCGAGTACGACTT
Source organism: Longimicrobiales bacterium (assembly GCA_958295645.1). Taxonomy (GTDB): domain Bacteria; phylum Gemmatimonadota; class Gemmatimonadetes; order Longimicrobiales; family Gaopeijiaceae. The sequence continues at coordinate 270,016 of OY282361.1, read as the reverse complement.
CGAGATCGGCCCGACGCGGGGCGAGTTGTTCTTTCACGGCAGCGTGGCGGTCCCGCTCGGCACCTTCAAGGACTACGTCGATCTGGGAGGCGGCGGGGGCGCGGGCCTGCTCTACTACCTCGACGAGAACCGGAGTGCCGCGTTGCGCCTGGAGGGGAGCTTCGTGGTCTACGGCACCGAGTCCTTCACGTCGCCGCTGAGCCAGACGGTGAAGGTCGTCGACGTGACGGTTCGGACGACCAACTACATCGCATCCGCCGGGGTAGGGCCGCAGTTCGCGCTGGGGAACGGTCCCATTCGGCCGTACGTGTTCGGCACGGTCGGGATTTCCTATTTCGCCACGAGTTCTTCGGTCAGCGGGGCAAACTTCCTTGCCGACGACTTCGCCTCCAGCACCAACCTGGACGACCTCAAGTTCGCTTTGCGGGCGGGCGGCGGGCTGACGGTGCGGCTCTCGCGGGGCAAGCACCCGGTCTCGCTGGACTTTTCGGCTTCCTACCAGCACAATGGAGAGACCGAATACCTCACCAAGGGCGACTTGCGGCAGACGGCAGGCCGGTTGCAGATCAGCCCGGTGGTGAGCGAGACCAACTTGATGACCTACCGGGTGGGAGTCAGCCTTGGCGCACGCTGACCGCGACGGACGGTGGTTGCGGCGTAGGCTGACCGCGGCGAGCACGGGCGGCGGCCCAGGCTGACCGCGACGGACGGTGCGGCCGGCGCCGGCGCGATGCGCTGGCCGCACCGATGCCGGATTCCCCCGGGGCATCCACGGCCCGCGAGTGCGGGTGGACGACCCTATGCGAATTACGGCAATTAAACGGGCCACCGGTGGCGCTCGGACTGCGATAATCACTCGGACTACGGCGACCGGTTGGGTCACGACAGTCGCGCGGGCTACGGCGACCGCTCGGACCACCACAATCGCTCGGGCCACGGCGACCGCTGGTCGGATCAGAGCAGTCGCATTCGGCTTGGCGGCGGCGGTCGTTGCGCTCCCCGCCGAGGCCCAGGTTCCCACGCCCGAATCGGTGCTCGGACGCCGCGTCGGCGAAGACTTTTTCCTCGCCACTTACGAGGAGTCGCTCGATTACTTCCGGCGGCTGGACGCCGCCAGCGACCGCGTGGAACTGCACGAAGTCGGCCGCACGTCGTTTGGCAGGCCTGTGTTTCTCGCCCTGGTGTCGAGCGCGGAGAACCTGCGCAACTTGGCGCGCTACAAGGAAATCTCCCTGCGGCTGGCGCATCCGCGGGGCCTGACGGACGCCGAGGCGCTCTCGCTCGCCCGCGAGGGCCGGGCCATCGTCCACATCGACGGCGGACTCCACGCCACCGAAGTGGCCCACGCCCAGCACACCATCCAGCTGGCCCACGACTTGGCCGCCGGTGGCGACGATCCGGAAATCCAGGCCATCCTGGACAACGTGATCCTGCTCCTGTGGCCGTCCATCAACCCCGACGGCCAGACCATGGTGGCCGAGTGGTACCGCTCCAACCTGGGCACGCCCTACGAAGTCGCGCCGACGCCGTTCCTGTACCAGAAGTACATCGGACACGACAACAACCGGGACGGGTACATGATCAATCAGGTCGAATCCCGGATGGTCACGCGCGTTGCCCGCGAGTGGGAACCGCAGATCCTCTACAACCATCACCAGAGTTCGCCCTTCCCCACTCGCATCTGGATTCCGCCTTTCGCCGAACCCATTTCGCCCCACGTGCACCCGCTGATGTGGCGCACGGTCAACCTGATCGGCATGTCCATGGCCCAGGCCCTGGAGGAGCGCGGCCAGCGGGGCGCCACGCACATGGGAACGGGCTTCGACAACTGGTACCCCGGATTCATGGACCACGCCAACAACTTTCACAACGTGGCGTCGTTCCTGACGGAAACGGGGTTGTACCGCTACGCGACGCCCCATTTCTATACGATTTCGGACTTCCCGGCGCGCGCCCGCGACCTGCGGCCGCAGTCCTTGTACAGCAGTCCGTGGGAAGGCGGCTGGTGGCGACTGCGGGACGCCGTGGACTACATGCTGACCGCTTCCATATCGGTGCTGGACTTCGCCGCCAAGTACAGGACCGACGTCTTGTACAACCGCTATCAGGCGGGGCGCGACGTGATTGCCCAGTACGAGAACGAACCTCCGTACGCGTTCTTCGTGCCCCAGGACCAGCGCGATCCGGTGGCGGCGGTGGAGATGCTGCGGCGCTTGGCGTTCAACGGCGTGGAGGTTCGCCAGCTGCGGGAGGCTGTGGAATTCGAGGGGATTTCGCATCCGGCGGGGACGTGGGTGATCCCGATGGACCAGGAGTTCGCCAACTTCGTGCGGCAGTTGTTCGCGGTGCAGGAGTATCCGGATCTGCGGCAGTATCCCGAGGGGCCGCCGGATCAGCCCTATGACGTTTCGGGCTGGACGCTGCCGTATCTGATGGGAGTGCGGGTGGTGGAGGCGGCCTCGCCATTGACGGAGGAGGTGCGCGGCGCAATGGCTGAATTGGTCGCGGAGGCGGTTCCGTGGGATGGCGGGGTGGTGGGCGCGGGTGCGATGGGCGCTGGAGCGGCCGCTGGGGCGACGGGGGCGGGTGCGGGTGCGGTGGGCGCTGGAGCGGCTGGGGCGACGGGGGCGGCTCATGTCGCGGACGTAGCGCCGTTCGACTCGCCGCCGGGCGTGGGCTTCAACAGTCATCCCGTGGCGGCGGCGATCGTGCCTCCGGAGGGGGACGCCGCGGGGGACGGCGGCGGGCTCATCGCGGATCCTGCGCAGAACAACGCGTTCAAGGCGATGAACCGGGCTTGGGACGGCGGCGGGCGGGTGCGGTTCGTGCCGGGGGTTGCGGGCGAGGGAGGCGAGGGCGGGACTTCGGGGCATTATGTGATCACCGGGTTGTCGGGGAGCGCACGGTCGGCACTGGTTGCGGAGCTTCATCTACGGGCGGGGGCGGGCTCCCGCGTGGATCGCGCGAGAGCGAACAGCGGCGAGGCCGTGGAATTGGAACGTCCCCGCGTCGGCCTTTACCGGCCCTGGAATCCGTCCATGGACGAGGGCTGGACGCGCTGGCTTCTCGAAGCGTACGACTTCGGCTTCGCGAGCCTGCGCAACGCCGACGTGCTGGCGGGCGGGCTGCGCGACCGCTACGACGTGATCGTCCTGGCCGACATGAGCGCGAACCAAATCCTCAACGGCTTCGCCAAGGGCTCGGTACCGCCGCGCTACGAGGGCGGGCTCGGCCAGCGGGGCGTCCGGGAACTCGGCGACTTCGTGCGCACCGGCGGAACCCTGGTGGCGATCAACAACTCGACCCTCTTCGCCATTGACCAGCTCCACCTGCCGGTGGCAAACGTGGTCGCGGATCTGGGGTCGTCCGAGTACTTCATGAGCGGATCGATCGTGGAGATGGAGGTCGATCCGTCGCACCCGGTGATGTCGGGGATGCCGAAGCGGGCGAAGGTCGTCGTCGGGCGAAGCCCCGTGTTCACTACGAAGGAAGGCTTCGAGGGAGCGGTGCTCGCCAAGTACTCGGCGGAGGGCTCGCCCTTGTTGTCCGGCTACCTGTTGGGCGAGAAGCACCTGCAGGGCCAAGCCGGCGCCGTGGACGTGGCTCTGGGAGACGGGCGCGTGGTGCTGCTGGGAATGCGTCCGCAGTGGCGCGGCCAGCCGTTCGGCAACTTCCGCATCCTGTTCAACGCGGTGTTGTACGGGGCGGACTTGGCCCGGGAGGCTCCCGAGAACGAGGACTTCTGGGAGGCACCGGGCGAGGAGTCGAGCGAGAAGGAGGTGGGTGGTTCCCGGGCTGGGGCGGCGGCCGGGGGCTGATTGGAGTGGGCTGGGCGCGCACGGGCGATAGGACGGCTCTCGTGAGGCATCTCATCGGGCCGGGGGCCGCCTTGGAGGCTCCGTGACAGAGTCCTAGGGGATTCTGTCAGATTTCTCGTACCGCTGCCCAAGGTTGCCGCGCCCCGTGCTGTAGAACGTGCGGATCAAGCACGACATGCAGTCTACAAGAGCTTCTCCGACGTCTTGATCGGAACCGGAAAATCCCTCGAAGTCTTCGTAAGTCGTTATTGCAACAACTTGATTTCTTGACGGGTGTCTGACCGAAAGTCCGTTGGCCTAATCCCGGTCGATCTTGGCGACCAGTTCCTCGCCGGTCTCGCATTCGAGCAGCAATCGCGCCATTTCGGCCGCCCGCTTCGGACCGCTCTTGCCCCGGAGCACTCGGGCTAGGCGATCCGCCGTCTCGTCGCCGAACTTCAGCCGCGCCATTTCGACTTGCGCCCTCGCCTCGCCTTCCCGCCGGCCTCTGGCCTCGCCCTCCCGCTGGCCTCTGGCCTCGCCCTCCCGCCGGCCTCTGGCCTCGCCCTCCCGCTGACCTTCGGTGCGGCCCTGGCCGAGCCACTCCTGCTTCCGTTGCTCCCACCTGTTCGCGTACATCGCACCAGCCTCCTTCAGCGTGTTCATTCGCTCCACCAGTTCCGCCGACATGCCCGAATCTATTGCTTGGCTCTGCAGCCACGCCACGTACTCGCGGCGTGCCACCGATTGTTCGCCCAGAAGCTCGTCCAGCACGGCCACCGCTCGTTCAAGGCGCTCCGGGTCGTCCTCGTAGCGCAACGCCAAGCCCGCCCGCACGAGACCGGATGCGCCCGAGAGGTTCCGCGCCTTCTTGGCCTCCGCCGCCTCGTCCAGCAGAAGGTAGCGCTGTCCGAAGGCGTACTCCATCAACTCTTCCGGAACGAGGCCGACCAGCATCTCCGCCACGCCCAGGGGCGCCGTCCACTTCCCCTCTGCGCTCTTCACGACGATAGGCAGCACCACGTGCGTCGCGCCGTCCCTCTCCTTCTTCGCCGACTTGGCCAGCTCCTCGTAGAACAGCGCGGTCTCGACCAAGACCCGGGCGGGCATCCCGTGATCCACCGTCGACTGGAACTCGAACAGCAGCGCTAGGTGCAACGGCCTGTCCCGAAACTTCACCTGCCACGCCATGTCGGTTCGGCGCGTCGTTCCGTGGCCGGGCGCGACCACTTCAACCGACAGCTTGCGCAACGTGGAGAAGTCCAGTTCCTCGACCCAGGCAGCATTCACGAACTCGCGGACGATGTCCTCGACGACCGCCGCGTCAGAATAGAAACGCTTGTACAGCCGGTCCCTCTCGCCGTGCTTCGTGCCGGCCATCGCCTGTCAGCCCTCCGTAACGCGCGTCCATGCTTCTGCGGGAGAACGAGAACGGGCCGCGGCTGCATTCTCGGGCACGCGTCCGCGGGGGGTTCCGCCGCCTTGGGCCGAAAGGTCGCCTCTCGGGCGGGACGCCTACATGGCTGGATGGGCGCGACCACGCTGCCCCCGGCCGAGCCTCGGCGCACGACAACGGGACAGCCGCTCGGCTCGGCCCGGCCCTCCATCGCCGCTCCGCTCTACGCGACTCGCGGCGCCTTCCGTCTCTTGGCCGCGGCGTAGTACGCGCGAACGCCCAGGAGCGCGGCCAGGAGAAGCGCCGACAGGAGCGGCCAGAAGGTGTCGGCCTTCACTTTCCAGAAGAAGTGGAGGACGCCGAGCACCGCGGCGGCGTAGGCTAGGCGGTGGAGGCGGCGCCAGCGCTTGCCCAGGCGTCTGATCCAGCCCTTGGTCGAGGTGACGGCCAGGGGAATCAGCAGGACCAAGCTGGCGAAGCCCGCCGTGATGTAGCGCCGCTCCAGAACGTCCTCGAGGATGTAGGCGAGGGCGAAGGACTGGTCCAGGCCCGCATAGGCCAGGAAGTGGACGGAGGCGTGGAAGAAGGCGAAGAGGCCGAGGAGACGGCGGACCTTCACGACTTGGTTCCATTTCGCTAGGCGGCGGAGCGGAGTGACGGCCATCGTCGCCAGGAGGAAGACCAGCGTCCAGCGGCCTTCCACGAGCATGATCGTCTCAATGGGATTGGCGCCCAGCGCACCACGGGCGACGCCGGCGGACAGCCAACACACGGGCGCGAGGCCGGACAGCCAGATCGCAACCTTCAGAAGGAAGACCTGCCTCGCGTCGCGACTGGCGGCGGGCGGGCGGGAACTGGTCGTGCTGCGACGCAATTTGGGAGCGCCGGGGGCGTGGCTTGGGTTGGGCGTCTAGAAGAACTTCTTCAAGTCCATGTCCTCGTACAGGCTCCCCACTTCCTCCTCGTAGCCGTTGAGGAACCGCGTCGGCACGCGGCGCGCGAGGATGCCCTTGCCCAGAGGGCGCTCGCGAGCCTGGCTCCAGCGGGGATGCGACACGTCGGGGTTCACGTTGGCGTAAAAGCCGTACTCGTTGGGCGTCTGGGTGGCCCAGGTCGTGGGCGGCTCCGTCTCCGTGAAGGTCATGCGGACGATCGACTTGATGCTCTTGAAGCCGTACTTCCAGGGGACGATCAGCCGCAGCGGCGCACCGTTCTGGTTGGGGAGCGCCTTGCCGTACATGCCGGTGGCCAGCAGGGCCAGGGGATGCATCGCCTCGTCCAGGCGCAGTCCTTCGCGGTAGGGCCAGCCGATTCTGGGTCTCCAGCGGCGTTCCGGCATCTGCTCGGGGTCCCACAACGTCTCAAAGGCCACGTACTTGGCGCTGGCGGCGGGTTCGGCGCGCTTGATCACGTCAGCCAGCGGGAATCCCCGCCAGGGCACCACCATCGACCAGGCTTCGACGCAACGGAAGCGGTAGGTGCGGTCCTCGACGGCCGACGGTTGCACGAAGTCCTCCAGCTGGTAGTCCGCCGGCTTGTTGCACAGGCCGTCCACCTTGATGGTCCACGGGCGGGTGCGCAGGGCGTGCGCGTGGCGGGCCGGATCGCTCTTGTCGAGGCCGAATTCGTAGAAGTTGTTGTAGCCAGTAGCCAAGTCTTCGGGGGTGGGCTCCAGCTCCTGCGGCCGTGCGCCGAGCGGGGCCGCGCGGCCGAACAGGACGACCGCACCTGCGGCGGAGGCGCCGAGAAATCGCCGGCGGTTCAGGTAGTCGGACTCGGAGGTGATCTCCGAGGACGGGACGTCGCTTGCTTGGCTGGCCTTGATGATCATGGACGGCTTTTCCTTGCCGGGGCGTGGCGGCGGGTGCGGACGCCGCAACCATGCGGAGGCGACGCCCGGCCCGGCCGTGCCTCTGTCTCTCAGGGAATCAAGTTTCGCTGGGCCTTCCGCAGGAAGAACACGCCTTCCTTGCCGGAGGTCACGACGATGACTCCGCTCTTGAAGTAGGGATAGTTGCTCCAGGAGCCGTCGAAGCCGGGGGCGTCCTCGGTCCAGGGCACCGTGTCGAAGAAGGCGACCTCTTCGGGGTTCTCGCGATCCGAGATGTCCAGGATTCGAAGGCCGCTGACGTAGTTGGACTGGTACATGAAGTCGCCCAGCACGTAGAGATTGTGGTCGGACGACTTGTTCTCGGAGAAATGCTCCTTGACCAGCAAGGGATCGTCCAGATCCTTCACGTCCCAGACCAAGGTTCGCGTCGCGTCGACGCTGCCGCCGAGCTCGTCGAGTTCGTCGTTCATGTAGAAGTACTCGTGCTGCTCGTCGATCCATCCTTGGTGCGAGTAGCTGGCGTTGGGATAGGACGACATGGCCAGGGCGACCGGATTGTCCTTGTCCGAGACGTCGGCGATGCTGAGCGCGGTCTCGTTGGAGCCGAAGCACACTTCCTTGCCCCGGTGCTCCTCGTCCGGGCCGTTGTAGTTGATGCACATCGCGTCGTGGCTGTAGCCGGTTCGGCTGCGTCCGGTGGTGGCGTCGGCGAAGCAGCCGGCGAAGGCCGGATCGGTCGGATTGCGGATGTCGATCATGTGCAGTCCGCCCCCGCAGGTGTTGCCGCCGCCACTGCTGCCCACCGCGTACGCGAAGCCCGTCTCCTCGTTGACGACGATGTTGTGGGCGCTGTGGATGCCGTCGTAGTGGGCCGTGGCCTCGAAGGTGACGGGGCCGTCCCGGGGTTCGCGAAGCTGCGTCAGATCGAAGACCTGCATGCCGTGCTCGCCCGCGCCGTCGGAGACGATGAAGGCGTGGTCCGCGTAGACCTTGATGTCGCGCCACACGTTCGGGTTCGCGCCGCTGGTAAGCGGGAGGTTGCCCGCGTAGACGGGGTTCGCCGGATCGCTCAGGTCGATGAAGGACGTGCCGTCGTAGCGGCCGACCAGCGCCCACTCGGTTCCGGTCTCGGGGTCCGTCCATCCCCAGACGTCGTTCACTTCGACGCCGCGGCCGCCGCCGAGCTCCGCCACGGGCAGAAAGGACACGATGTCGACGTCGGTGCAGGCGAACTCGCCCGCCTGGCCGTCTTCGCAGGCCACGTCCTCGCCGGTGATCGCGTCCAGACCGGCGACTTCGCTTGCCACGTCGGACACCTCCATCCATCCCTCCGCGCCCCGCTCGACGATCGTGGCGACGCCGGCGCCGAAGTCTTCGCCCGGCAGCCCTACGACTCCCACCGTCTCGTCGAGCGCCGCCACCGCGCCGGCCACCGTGGCGCCCCCAGCGAACTTGGCGAGCGATCCCCATTCGCCGAGCTCCTCGTCCCAGGACAGCACGTACAGGCCGGTCCTCGTTCCGATCCAGGCGCCGAACGGGGCGGCCGCGATGGAACTCCCGAAGAACGCGAACTGCCCAGCGTCGAACGGGCCGTGCATCGTCTCATGGCCCCAAAGGCCCGTCTCCTCGTCGAGGGAGAAGCCGTAGACGGCGCCGACGAACTCGTTAGCCCGCGGGGCGCCGACCAAGGCCATGCCGTGGCCCACGACCACCGACGCGCCGAACGAGACGCGCCCTGGCTCCGGCGGCTCCGGGGCTCCCTGCCCCTGCGGGCCGAAGTACTCCGCCTCGAGCTTCTGCGTCTCCTGCCAAGCGCCGTCGTCGCCTCGCCTGAAAGCATAGACCGCGCCCTTCTGCGCGTTCGCTGCGGGCGCCCCGACCAACGTCCAGTCGCCGTCGCTGGCCAACGCCACTCCAAAGCGGTCGTTCGGCGCGCCGTCGCTGGACACGAGCTTGGCGGACTGCGCCCAGTCTCCGCCGTCCCCCTTGGCCAGCACGTACACGGCGCCGCGTCCCTCCGACTGCCCGATCGTCGCGACGAAGACGTAAGAGCCGCCCGTGGTCATCACCCGGCCCCAGGCGTCGCCCGGAACGGCGTCGCTCGCGGCGATTCTCTGAACTTCCGTCCATTGGCCGGCGTCGTCCTTCCTGAACACGTAGACCGCGCCCGTGGACTCCTCGGGGTTCGTCGCGCCGGCCACCGTGGCGCCCACCAGAAGGTCGCCGCCCGAGAGCGCCAGGGACCTGCCGAAGTGGTCCGCGGGCTGAGCGTCGGACGCTTCCAGCCGTTGGGCCTCCTCCCAGCCTTCGCCGTTCTTGCGGTAGACGTAGACGTAGCCCGGAGTGCGTTCGTTGAGGCCCTCGCCGACGAAGACTTCGGAGCCGCCCACGTTCACGGCGTTGCCGTAGCCCTGTGCGGCGGCGGGGCGCGCGCCTGCGAGAACGGAGGAACCAGCGAGCGCGAGCGCGGCCGCCAGCGCGAACGGGACATTGGACAACGGGGAACGGCAGGACTGCTTCACGATTCACCTCTTTCTGCTTTCGTTGCCTTCGGCCGCCTGCAACGAACGGCCGGTCAGCGGATTTCGATTTGGTCGACGTCGAACTGGAACGGGCCAGCGGCCGGTCCGCCGGTCCAGAGGATGCCGGTCAAGCCGGAGGCGTCGAGCCCTGGAAACGACGAGAAGGGCAGAACGAACTCGCTCCATTCGGCCGTCACCTCAAATGTAACCTGCGAGGGAATGGCGCCGAGGCTCTCGCAGAACATCATCAGGCGGTAGGTTGCGGGCTCGCCGCGCGCCCAGAACGCAAGTTCGGAGCTGCCCGAGAAGTCGAGCGGGGTCATTGGCGCGGGGCCCGGAAAGAACATTGCCCCGGCCCAGGGCAACGAGAAGGCGGGGGAGATCTCGCCCTCGACGGCCAGATAGTGCGAGGTGCCTTCGGCACCCCCCGCGCGGACTTCCATCGCTACCGTCGAGGCGCCGCCCACGATGTCGTCCACCGACTGCTGCCAGCCCAGTCCGTAGGCGGCCGCCATCTCGCCTTGGTCGAAGCCGGCCACGGGTCCGGGGCTGCCGGGGGCGTGCGCCGATCTGTCCGGAACCGGCCGTTCCACCGGGACGCCGCCCTTCCAGACGCCTGCGATCGCCCGCGTGCGGGCCAGGTCCTCCAGCGGGTTGCCTTCCACCAGAACCAGGTCCGCGCGGAGCCCGGGGGCGATGCGGCCTCTGTCGGCGAGACCGAAGGCCGCCGCCGGAACGGAGGTGGCCGCGGCCAGAACCTCGGCGGCGGAGAGCCCGGCGGCGGCCAGGAGTTCGAACTCTCGATACAGGCTGACGCCGTGGGCGGTGCCAGGGTTGGGGGCGTCGGTGCCCGCCAGCACGGCTACGCCGGCTTCGTGGAGGGCCCGGACGGCATCGAGGGCGTGTTGGAGACGGGTGCCTTCGGCGGCCGCGCGCGGGTAGGTCGCGCTCAGTTGCGCCAGCTCGCGGGAGTCGAGGAAGGGGCCGAGGTGCGGGTCGTCGCCGAGCTCGGCGCCGGACGGACGGCCCGCCAAGCTCTCCAAGACGGTGAGAGTCGGGACGACGAAGATGTCCTTGGCGGCGGCCTCGGCCACGAAGTCCGCGGGCGGCGAGGAGTCCGCGAAGACGTGCACGAGGCCGTCCACTCCCGCGGCCAGGGCGAGGCGGGCGGCCGCGACGGAGGTGGCGTGGGCGACGGCCAGCTTGCCGTGTTGGTGGGCCGCGTCGACGAGGGCCCGGACGGTCGGCTGGTCCAGCGTGGGAGTCGGCAGGTCGATGACGGCGCCGTCCTCGACGACGATCTTGATGAAGTCGGAGCCCTCGGCTAGGCGGGCCGCGACCCAGCCGGCGGCGTCGGCGGGGGCCGAGAGGGTCGGTATCGGCATTCCGTACTGGGTGCCGTGGCCGTCCGGGGCGGTGGCGAGGGTGCCCGCGGAAAAGAGATCGGCGCGATCGTTCGCCGTGCCCGCCTGCTGCCCGAGGCGCTGCTGCGCGGCGAAGTTGGTGTCGGTGAACATGTCCAGGACGGTGGTGGCGCCGAAGACGACGGCGCGGTGGAGGGCGTCGCCGAAGGAGTGGGCGTGGGCGTCGATGAAGCCCGGCAACAGGGTGTGCCCGGCGCCGTCCACGGTCTCGGCGCCCGGCGGGACCACGGCGTCGGGGCCGACGGCGTCGATGCGGCCGTCCGCGACCACGACCGTGGCTTGTTCGAGGACGGTCTCGCCGTCGAACACGCGTACGTCGGTGACGGCCCAGGTCTGTGCGGCGGTGGCGGCGGGCAGCCCGGCCCAGCAGGCGAGCGCGGGCAGGAGACGGAGGGTCGCTTTCATCTTGGCAGGGTCCTTTCGGGAAGGGGCCTGCGGCGGGGGGCGGCAGGCGTGCTGGCGGAGCGCAGGGCGAGCGGCGGAGGGCGGGCGGGTCAATAGAGGAGCCACGGTTCCACTTCGGCGGCGAAGGCGGCGGCTTCTCTCGGCGTTTCTTCCATGATCGCCTCCGCGTCCGCGCCCGTGTCGATGCCGGTTCGCAGTCCGTCGTGGCCCCAGAGGATGTCGATGGGAGGCAGAGTCTCCTCGTATTCGTAGGGCGGCTCCCGCCAGGCGAAGTCGTCTGGGGCCTGCGCGCGGGCGGCGGCCAGGACTTCGACCGCGGTTCGCACGGGCTGGAAGGCGCGCCGGTCGGCGACGTGCAGCTGGGCGCCGCCGCAGAGCAGGCCCGCATGCTTCTGGAAGGTCGGCTCGAAGTGGCAGGGGCGAAACGCGACGCCCGGCAGCCCTGCGCTGTTCAGGCGGTCGGCCAAGGCCGGCGGGTCCAGCCAGGGAGCGCCGAAGAGTTCGAAGGGCCGCGTGGTGCCGCGCCCTTCCGACAGGTTGGCGCCCTCCAGCAGCACCATGCCCGGGTAGGCTTCGCAGGAAACGGGCGTGGGGAGATTCGGGCTGGGCATGATCCAAGGAAGGCCGGTGGCGGCCCAGTCCATGTCGCGCCGCCAGCCTTCGCATCGGTACACGGACAGCTCGCAGCCGATGCCGCGTGCGGCGTTCAGCCACTGCGCCACCTCCGCGCAGGTGAGTCCGTGGCGCAGCGGGAGAGGGTGGAGGCCGACGAAGGACTCGAAGCCCGGGCGCAGCAAAGGACCCTCCCGCCTCTCCCCCCCGACCGGGTTCGGCCTGTCCAGGACCACGAACTGGATGCCGGCTTCGGCGCATGCCTCCATTGCCAAGGCCATGGTCCATATGAAGGTGTAGACTCGAACGCCGACGTCCTGGAGGTCGAAGAGCACCGCGTCGAGCCCTGCCAGCATGTCGGGCGACGGCTTGCGGACGTCTCCGTAGAGGGAGTGAACGGGCAATCCGGAAACGGGGTCGGTGTAGGGGCGCGATTCGATCATGTTGTCCTGCTTCTCGCCCCGGGCGCCGTGCTGCGGGCCGAACAACGCCCGCAAGTCGAAGCCCGCTTCGCGGACGGCATCCACGCCGAACCGCAAGTCGGGGCTCGCCGAAGCCGGGTGGACGATCATGCCCAGGCGGGCACGGCGCAGGGAGGACCGTCCCGGGCCCTCGCGCAGGAGGGCTTCGAGGCCGGGCGAGACCCGGGCGGCGGTCACCTGCCGCGGCTGCGCGGCTGCGTTCTGGAAAGCGCTCGGTAGTATTCCTCGACCAGCGCTCGGTATTCGTCCGGCACGTCGCCGGAAAGCTGGAGGAGGAGCTGTTGTTCGTCGTCCGCGGCGAACTCCCGGCGCAAGCGGAACTCCAGCTGCTTCATGTCGTCGAGCACTTCGGCTTGCAGGCGCAGGACCTCCTCGGGGTCATCGTAGATCCGGTCGCTGTCGAGGGCGCGCAGGGCCGCGATCATGGCCGCCAGCTCCTCGGGATTGGCCCCGGCCCGTTCAACGAGTTCGGCGAGGCCGCGGAGTTCGCCCGCCCTCTCGCGGACTTCGCGGCGCATCTGGCGGACGTCGCCGGGCGTGAAGGCCCGCGGACCCGCGGCCCGACCCGCGGCCCGTCCGGGGTCGGCGCCGTCCGCCACGGAACCGCCCTCGCCCGGAGCGCCCTGGCCCCCTGGGACGTCCCCGCCGGCCGGATCGCCCCCGCCGTCCTGCCTGCGGCCCATCGACTCGAGGCTGCGCACCAAGTCGCCGGCGGCCTCCAGCGCTTCATCCGCCGGATCGCCGCCCGCCTGCGCGCGCACTGCGCTCGCCGCCTCCTCCAAGCGGTTGCGGAGGGACTGGATCGCCTGGGCCGTCTGGTTCTCGAAGGCCTCGGCGTATTCTTCCTGGTCCGGCCGGCCGACCAGCCCCCGCGAGTAGAGCAGGCGTTCGCGCAGCTGTGTGTCGCGGATCGTTTCCGCGGCCTCTTCGAGTTCGGCGGCGCCCTCCCGGCCTTCGCGCCGGGCGTGGTTGGCGGCTCGCTCCAGGCGGCTCAGTATTTCGCCGGCCTCCTCGGCCATCTCCTCCTTCGCGTTGCGAATCCGCTCGATCTGGTCCGCCGACGGACGGCCCGAGCGCCGCATCGCCTCCATGCGGTTCTCGACGTCGCGCTGTCGGCGGGCTAGATCTTGGGTCCGGCTACGCGCATCCTCCACCTCCCGCTCCAACCGCGCATCCTGGGCGCCCTCCAGGCGCTCGCGGGCGTCCCGAAGTCTGCGCAAGGCCGACTGGGCCTCGGCCACCCCTTCGGCGCCTCTTCCGGCTGCGGCCCGGCGCATGGCGTTCGCCGCCTGCTCCATTTGCCGCGAGACCTCTTCAAGGCTCGGGTCGCCCGTCTCCCGCGACAGCCGCTCCAGCCGGCGGGCCGCCTCCTCGGCTTCCTCGGCCAGTTCCCTGGCGGCTTGGCCTCCGCCTCCTCCTTGCGATCCGCTCTGCTGGGCCGCCGCGCGCCGACGCTGGCGCTCCAGCTCCTGCTCCTGGCGGCGCGCCAGCTCGCGGAGCTTCTCGAGCGACTGGTCCACGGCCTGGTCCGCCGTCTCGCGGCGGCTTCGCTGCACCGTCTCGTACTGGTTGCGGAGCTTGTCCGTCTCCAACGCGAACAGGTCGGCCAAGTCCTCCGCGCTGGGACCGCCGTCCTGGCCGCCTCCGCCTCCGCCGCCGCCCTGCTGCGCGTCCAGCGAGACGAAGCGCTCGTACGTCTCCTCGGCCTTCTGAAGCTCGCGAAGGGCACGTTGCTCGGGACCGATGGCGCCGCCGGGGCTCAACGCCTCGAGGGAGTCCTCGGCTTCGCGCATCGCCTCCACCGCTCGGGGCAGCGTCTCGGCGATTCTCCGGAAAGACTCGTCGGCGCCCGCGATGCCCCGGTTGACGATGCGCTGGCGCAACGTCTCGACCTGCTCGCGCAACCGCTGCTGGCCCAGAGCGACGCTGACCACGTTCTCTTCCCATTCGGCGCGGTCGTAGCTCTCCCGGTCGCGCACCAAGTTGAAGCTGGCGGCGATGATCTGGCGCTGGAGCCCCGAAAGGTCTTCCTCCATCGCCCCTTCGCCGCCGGCTCCGCCCGCTCCGCCTCCTCCGCCCTGGGCCTCGCGAAAGTCGCGCCGGAAGGGCCGAACCTGGAAGAAATAGATGTCGGTAAGCTGCTCGTTGGGCGTCGGCGCATTGTCCCGGACGACGCCGTAATAGGCGACGAGGTCGCCGGTTTCGAGCTCGAAGTCCTCCATGAAGACGGTGTGGGAGGCCGTCACTTCCGCCAGCGGGCGGCCCGCCGCGGCGTGGATGCGCACGGTGTCCGGCGCGGCGCCGTTGACGGAGTAGACCCACAGGATCTCGGCCACGCCGATGTCGTCGTCGGCCCGGGCCTCGACGAACACCTCCTCGATCGCGCTGACCTCGGTGTCGCGCCCCGGCTTGCTGAAGGAAATGGACGGCCCCAGATCCTCGAGGACGTCGATCCGGTAGTCGGGGGCGCCAGCGACCCAAGCGCCGTCGGCGGTCTGAAGGCGGATTCCGTAGAAGCCGTCTTGGCGCACGGTGAAGGCACCCTCAAAGGTGGCGCCGGGGCCACGCGTCATGGGGATGGTGTCGCCCCAGTCCGTGGCCAGGGCGGCCCCCGGCGACGGCAGCGTGGAGGTCGCGAGGAGCTTGACGGTCGTGCCGGCCAGCGCCGCCACGTCGCCTCCGTATTCGATGCGGCGGGGAGGGAGCCCGGTGTAGCTCGGGAAGTGGTATTCCATCTCGAGGCGGTCCAGGGCCGGCAGGTCGGCCACGCCGAGCAGGAAGGTCTCGGAGCGGACGCCGCTGGACTCCACGTAGTAGCGCGTTGGGTTCGCGACGTTGAGGAGAAGGCCGTCGAAGGCGCCGGTGCCCGTGCCGATCATGGGCAGGACGGAAAAGGTCCCCTCGCCGTCTTCTTGGGTGAAGAGCGCGACATCGTCGGAGTCGAAGCCGTGGAGGACCGCCGAGACGAGGAGGTCGGAGTTGCGGGAGATGGTCGTGTCGCCGGGCTCGACCGTCACGCGGTAGGGATTGACGGTCTCGGCCGCGCGCGCCGGGAAGAGCAGCGCCGGGGCGCCGTGCCGGAGGAAGCCGGGGCCCAGGAAGAAAAGGAGGGAGGCGGCAGCGGCCACGCCAACCAGCGTGGCTCCCGCGCGGCGAATCGCGGATCGTTCGATGCCCGCGCCGTAGCGGATGCGCCGGCACTCTTCGGCTGCTCGCCCCACCACGGCCCTGTGGAGTTCGGAGCGGGGGGGACGCCCGCCGACGGAGGACTCGACGGCCGCGAGCAACCGGGACTGGAGCGAGGGCTCGTGCTCTTCCAGGTAGAGGGCCACGCGCTCGTCGGAGACCCGCCGCAGGGCCGGCCACAGGAGGAAGCGGGCCGTCAGGAGGCCCGTCACCAGCCAGAGCAGGACACGCAAAACGGCGACGGCGGCGGGCTGGAAGCGCAGAACCTCCAGGCTGGTCGCGGAGGCGAAGAAGGTCAGCAACCCGCCCGTCGCGACGACGGCCAGCCCGCGAAGAAGGAGCTTGGCTCGCCAGCGGCGGCGAACTCGGCGAACCACGCGGAGGACGTCGGCGGCGGCTCTTATTTGACGGCCGGTGGCAGTAGCGGGCCGCGGGAGGGCGGCTTTGCCGGCGGGGGTGGCGGCTGTCGGTGCGTCGCGCATGGTCGTCGGCCTCCCCCGGGGAGTTGGTGCGGCTGGCCGGTCGGAAGCTAGTTGAAATATCAACGGTGCGCTCGGGCCGGGTCAAGCGCGTTCGATCTCGTCGGCGAGAAGCGGCGACGGATGCGTCGGCGGTGGATGCGCCGCGGATGCGGCAACGACGGATGCGTCGGCGGATGCGGCAACGGCGGACAGACGCCACCGCACCAAGCGCTGTTGAAGAAGCGCATGGCGGACTGCGTCAGAGCTGGAAGGCGATGCCCAACTTGAGGCCGTACTTGGAGAGCTGCTCGTCGCCGGCGCCGTCGCGGTAGAGCGCTTCGAGGCCGACGCCGAGGCCCAGGTCGGGCCGCGCTCGGAAGCGTCCGCCGAAGCGATAGAGGCGCAAGGCCCCGTCGCCGGCGCCGGGCTGGACGCCGCCGAAAGGCTGCAGAAGTCCCAGTTCGCCGACCGGGAATCCGTAGGCGATCTCCGCCTCAATGCGGGATTGCCGCGAGAGGGCGGGCGGGCGGTGCAGGCTCGCAGCGACGGGACTCTGCTCCCACGTCTGGCCGACCCCGCTGAACGCTGGGCCCCAAGAGGGAGCCAGCTTCATCGAAAGGCCCGTGCCGCTCGCCCCGGGATCGAGTTCCAGAAAGCCGCCCGCGCCCCACTCCCGCATGCCGTCCGGGCCGTCCAGCAGAGCGTGCGCGCGCGCCTCCATCCTCAGCCGCGAGCCCAGCGCGGTCCATGCGAGCCTGCCGCCGACCTCCATGCCCGAGCCGGTCGCCCCGTCGCCTCCGTCGCGGCGCAGGCCCAATTCCGCCGAAGGACGCAGCGACGTGCCGGAGACGAAGGCAAACGTGTGGGAGCCGATCAGGGACAGCCGAGTCCGATAGACGTCCAGGGACAGCGCTCCGAGCAAGTCGCCGTTGCCCTCGAGGCCGATGCGCGTTCCTTGCGCTCCACCCCGGACGTCCAGGGTCGTACGCCCCGCGCTGCCCGCCGCCAAGCGAACGTTGCCGCCGATTGCGAGCGCCGCCAAGCTCCCGCCGCCGGACTGGCGCCCGGCCTCGTCGTCCTTGATGGCGACGTCGTTGCGTCCCCAGCCGACGGTGCCCCACAAGCTTGATCCGTTCCGCGCGCGCCAACCCAGATACGGATGCAATCCGGTGACCCTGCTCTCGTAGGCACCCTCGACATACTCCTCTCCACCGACGTCCGTGTATTGGAACCAGCCCGCGAGATGAGTAGCCGCCACGCCGGCGACGAAGTTCGGGCCCAACTTGGCGTCCAAGGCGACGCCGCCGCCGCCGATTTCGCCTGACCAATCCACCGGGTGGCTTTCCCCGCCGGAGAGCTGGCGGTACTCGCCGTTGCCCCAAGCGCCGATCCGAACGCCGGTTCCGGACTCCGCGTGGTCGACGCGGGCCTCGACGGCTCTTGCCGCCATGTCGGTCCAAGTGCGGGCGACAACGGGGAGAATGGCGCGGCTCGCTCTTTCGATCCGGTCGATTCGGGCTTGGCGGGGCACAACCACGATCGTGAACGAAAGCGCGGCCGCGTCGCCGTCTTGGTCGGTCGCGGTGTACTCGTACGGGGTGGACGGAAATTCGCTCGTGGGCGTGCCTGACAGCGTGCGGCTGCCGGGGTCGAAGGTGATTCCCGGCGGCGGCGCAGGGGCGAGCCCGTAGACGAGCGGGCCGTCTCCTCCCTCGGCCGGCGGGAGGATCAGAGGCGGCACGGGGTCGCCCTCGGTGTAGCGCTGGGGAGGCACCGACGCATTGAACGTAGGCATCAAGTCCACGTCGTCGTCCACGATCGTCCCCAGACCCGCCGCCGTCCCCAGTCTCGCGTTCTGCGGCTCGCTCAGCGCCAGCTCCACCGTCTCGTCCGGCTCGTCCAACTCGTCGCCCAGAACCACCACCGCCACCGTCTTCGCCGTCTCTCCGGGCGCGAACACCAGCATCCCCGGCTCCACCGCCTCGTAGTCCATCCCGCTCGCCGCCGTCCCCCCGCCCCCGTCCGCGTACCCCACCGTCACCTGCCGCGCGCTCGCCGCGCTCAGCGTCACCGCGTACTCGAGCGCCGTCGCCGCCCCGAAGTCCCCCTCCTCCACGCTCGGCGATCCCACCGACACGACCGGCCCCGCGTCGTCGTCCACGATCGTCCCCAGACCCGCCGTCACCGCCAATCCCGCGTTCTCCGGCTCGCTCAGCGCCAGCTCCACCGTCTCGTCCGTCTCGTCCAACTCGTCGCCCAGAACCACCACCGCCACCGTCTTCGCCGTCTCTCCGGGCGCGAACACCAGCATCCCCGGCTCCACCGCCTCGTAGTCCGTCCCGCTCGCCGCCGTCCCCCCGCCCCCGTCCGCGTACCCCACCGTCACCTGCCGCGCGCTCGCCGCGCTCAGCGTCACCGCGTACTCGAGCGCCGCCGCCGCTCCGAAGTCCCCCTCCTCCACGCTCGGCGATTCCACCGACACGACCGGCCCCGCGTCGTCGTCCACGATCGTCCCCAGACCCGCCGCCGCCGCCAGTCCCGCGTTCTCCGGCTCGCCCAGCGCCAGCTCCACCGTCTCGTCCGGCTCGTCCAACTCGTCGCCCAGAACCACCACCGCCACCGTCTTCGCCGTCTCTCCGGGCGCGAACACCAGCATCCCCGGCTCCACCGCCTCGTAGTCCGTCCCGCTCGCCGCCGTCCCCCCGCCCCCGTCCGCGTACCCCACCGTCACCTGCCGCGCGCTCGCCGCGCTCAGCGTCACCGCGTACTCGAGCGTCGCCGCAGCCCCGAAGTCCCCCTCCTCCACGCTCGGCGATCCCACCGACACGACCGGCCCCGCGTCGTCGTCCACGATCGTCCCCAGACCCGCCGCCACCGCCAGTCCCGCGTTCTCCGGCTCGCTCAGCGCCAGCTCCACCGTCTCGTCCGGCTCGTCCAACTCGTCGCCCAGAACCACCACCGCCACCGTCTTCGCCGTCTCTCCGGGCGCGAACACCAGCATCCCCGGCTCCACCGCCTCGTAGTCCGTCCCGCTCGCCGCCGTCCCCCCGCCCCCGTCCGCGTACCCCACCGTCACCTGCCGCGCGCTCGCCGCGCTCAGCGTCACCGCGTACTCGAGCGTCGCCGCAGCCCCGAAGTCCCCCTCCTCCACGCTCGGCGATTCCACCGACACGACCGGCCCCGCGTCGTCGTCCACGATCGTCCCCAGACCCGCCGCCACCGCCAGTTCCGCGTTCTCCGGCTCGCTCAGCGCCAGCTCCACCGTCTCGTCCGGCTCGTCCAACTCGTCGCCCAGAACCACCACCGCCACCGTCTTCGCCGTCTCTCCGGGCGCGAACACCAGCATCCCCGGCTCCACCGCCTCGTAGTCCGTCCCGCTCGCCGCCGTCCCCCCGCCCCCGTCCGCGTACCCCACCGTCACCTGCCGCGCGCTCGCCGCGCTCAGCGTCACCGCGTACTCGAGCGCCGCCGCCGCTCCGAAGTCCCCCTCCTCCACGCTCGGCGATTCCACCGACACGACCGGCCCCGCGTCGTCGTCCACGATCGTCCCCAGACCCGCCGCCGCCGCCAGTTCCGCGTTCTCCGGCTCGCTCAGCGCCAGCTCCACCGTCTCGTCCGGCTCGTCCAACTCGTCGCCCAGAACCACCACCGCCACCGTCTTCGCCGTCTCTCCGGGCGCGAACACCAGCATCCCCGGCTCCACCGCCTCGTAGTCCGTCCCGCTCGCCGCCGTCCCCCCGCCCCCGTCCGCGTACCCCACCGTCACCTGCCGCGCGCTCGCCGCGCTCAGCGTCACCGCGTACTCGAGCGCCGCCGCCGCCCCGAAGTCCCCCTCCTCCACGCTCGGCGATTCCACCGACACGACCGGCCCCGCGTCGTCGTCCACGATCGTCCCCAGACCCGCCGCCGCCGCCAATCCCGCGTTCTCCGGCTCGCTCAGCGCCAGCTCCACCGTCTCGTCCGGCTCGTCCAACTCGTCGCCCAGAACCACCACCGCCACCGTCTTCGCCGTCTCCCCGGGCGCGAACACCAGCTTCCCCGGCTCCACCGCCTCGTAGTCCGTCCCGCTCGCCGCCGTCCCCCCGCCCCCGTCCGCGTACCTCACCGTCACCTGCCGCGCGCTCGCCGCGCTCAGCGTCACCGCGTACTCGAGCGCCGCCGCCGCTCCGAAGTCCCCCTCCTCCACGCTCGGCGATCCCACCGACACGACCGGCCCCGCGTCGTCGTCCACGATCGTCCCCAGACCCGCCGCCGCCGCCAGTCCCGCGTTCTCCGGCTCGCTCAGCGCCAGCTCCACCGTCTCGTCCGGCTCGTCCAACTCGTCGCCCAGAACCGCCACCGCCACCGTCTTCGCCGTCTCCCCGGGCGCGAACACCAGCATCCCCGGCTCCACCGCCTCGTAGTCCGTCCCGCTCGTCGCCGTCCCCCCGCCCCCGTCCGCGTACCCCACCGTCACCTGCCGCGCGCTCGCCGCGCTCAGCGTCACGGGGAAGACCAACGCCACCGGTTCGCCGTCTCCTTCCTCCACGGCGGGCGAGCCAATGACTAGAAGGGGCAGGTCGTCGTCCAGGATCGTCGCGGTGGCGGTGTCGCCGCCCGGCACGACGTAGGCGTTCAAAGGGTCGCCCAAGACGGCCACCACGGTCTCGTCGTCTTCGGGCACCGTATCGCCGTTGACGATGACGTTGAAGAACTTCTCGCTCTCTCCGGGCGCGAAGACAAGCTGGCCGGGACTCAGTATGTCGTAGTCGACTCCCGGGGTTGCCGTGCCCGTGCCCGCGTCCGCGTAGGAGACGGTCACGGAGTGGGGGCTGACCGGGTGGAGCTTGGCGGTATAGGTCAGGTACTGCTGGCCGTGGTCGCCTTCAAGGATGGCGTGGGGCTCGAGCCGCAGCTCGGACGCGTCGTCGTTGAAGATCGTGCCCGTGGCAGTTCCGACGGCGATGGTTGCGTCGGCAGGGTCGCTCAGGGCAACCAGCACTGTTTCGTCCAATTCGACCATCTGGTCGCTATGGACCTGGACGGTCACCGTCTTGATCGTGTCTCCGGGCGCGAAGACGAGCGTGCCGGGACTTAGCGGTACGTAGTCCACTCCCGGCGTGGCCGTACCGGTTCCCGCGTCGGCGTATTCGACGCTGACGGCGACCATGTTCGCCGGGCGAAGCAGCACGGTGTACGCGAGGTCGACGGTGCCCAGATCGCCTTCGTTCACTCCCGGCGAACTGATCGAGATCTCCGAGTCCGAGCCGCCGCCGCTCATGTCGTCGTCCGCGATCGTCAGCGTCATATCGAGCGGATCGGTTACGCCGAGGGCGTTGGCCGCAGCACCCGACACGATCACCTGCTTGTCGGCTTCGTCGTCGCTGTTGTCGTTGGCTGTGACCGTCACCGTGCCGGTGCTGGTTGTCGCACCGACGGCGATCGTCAACGCCGTGTTGGCGCTCAGCGCGAAGTCGCCCGCAACCGCGTTGGTTCCAGGCGTTGCCGAGACGGTTACCGTGGTCAGGGCGCTTGAGGGATGAGACAGCATCGCCGTCACCGCGCTCGCGTTCCCCGCGCCGCTCTCGTTTATGGTCTGCGGCGACAGGATCAGCGTCATGGCGGGCGTCGCCTCGTCGTCCGCGATCGTCAGCGTCACCGCGTCGGGGCTGGTGGCGGCCCGCGTGTTCTCCGCCGTCCCCGACACGGTCACCGTCTTGTCCGGCCCGTCCACAGCGTTGTCCACCGCCGTGACGGTCACCGTCCCCGTGCTCTCGGTCGCCCCCGCCGCGATCGTCAGCGTCTTGTTCGAACTCAGCGTATAGTCGCCCGCCGCCGCGTTCGTTCCGGCCGCCGCCGACACCGTCACCATCGTGGACTGCACGGACGCCGGGCTCATCGTCGCCGTCACCGTCGCCGCATTGTGCGTTCCGCTCTCGTCGATCGTCGAGCGCGACAGCACGAGCGTCACCTTCGGCGTCGCCTCGTCGTCCGCGATCGTCAGCGTCACGTCCGCCGGGTTCGAGTACCCTCCGATGCTGTTCGACACCGTCCCCGAAACCGTCACCGTCTTGTCCGGCCCGTCCACAGCGTTGTCCACCGCCGTGATGGTCACCGTGCCTGTGCTCTCCGTCGCCCCCGCCGCGATCGTCAGCGTCTTGTCGGAACTCAGCTCGAAGTCGCCTGCCGCCGCGTTCGTCCCGGCCGCTGCCGACACCGTCACCGTCGTCGCCGCGCCCGACACCGCGTCCATCTCCGCCGTCACCGTCGCCGACGTGTGCGTCCCGCTCTCGTCGATCGTCGTCCGCGACAGAATCAGCGTCACCGTCGGTGCGCCGTCGTCGTCCTTGATCGTCAGCTCCACCGCGTCCGGGCTAGTCGCGCCCTGCGAGTTCGCCGCCGTGCCCGAGACCGTCACGATCTTGTCCGGCTCGTCCATTGTGTTGTCCACCGCCGTGACGGTCACCGTCCCCGTGCTCTCGGTCGCCCCTGCCGCGATCGTCAGCGTCTTGTTCGAACTCAGCTCGAAGTCGCCCGCCGCCGCGTTCGTCCCGGGCGCCGCCGCCACCGTCACCGTCGTGGACTGCACCGACGCCGGGCTCATCGTCGCCGTCACCGTCGCCGCATTGTGCGTTCCGCTCTCGTCGATCGTCGAGCGCGACAGCACGAGCGTCACCTTCGGCGTCGCCTCGTCGTCCGCGATCGTCAGCGTCACGTCCGCCGGGTTCGAGTACCCTCCGATGCTGTTCGACACCGTCCCCGAAACCGTCACCGTCTTGTCCGGCCCGTCCACAGCGTTGTCCACCGCCGTGATGGTCACCGTGCCTGTGCTCTCCGTCGCCCCCGCCGCGATCGTCAGCGTCTTGTCGGAACTCAGCTCGAAGTCGCCTGCCGCCGCGTTCGTCCCGGCCGCTGCCGACACCGTCACCGTCGTCGCCGCGCCCGACACCGCGTCCATCTCCGCCGTCACCGTCGCCAACGTGTGCGTCCCGCTCTCGTCGATCGTCGTCCGCGACAGAATCAGCGTCACCGTCGGTGCGCCGTCGTCGTCCTTGATCGTCAGCTCCACCGCGTCCGGGCTAGTCGCGCCCTGCGAGTTCGCCGCCGTGCCCGAGACCGTCACGATCTTGTCCGGCTCGTCCATTGTGTTGTCCACCGCCGTGACGGTCACCGTCCCCGTGCTCTCGGTCGCCCCCGCCGCGATCGTCAGCGTCTTGTTCGAGCTCAGCGCGTAGTCGCCCGACGCCGCATTCGTCCCGGCCGCCGCCGCCACCGTCACCGTCGTGGACTGCACGGACGCCGGGCTCATCGTCGCCGTCACCGTCGCCGCATTGTGCGTTCCGCTCTCGTCGATCGTCGAGCGCGACAGCACGAGCGTCACCTTCGGCGTCGCCTCGTCGTCCGCGATCGTCAGCGTCACCGCGTCGGGGCTGGTGGCGGCCCGCGTGTTCTCCGCCGTCCCCGACACGGTCACCGTCTTGTCCGGCCCGTCCACAGCGTTGTCCACCGCCGTGACGGTCACCGTCCCCGTGCTCTCGGTCGCCCCCGCCGCGATCGTCAGCGTCTTGTTCGAACTCAGCGTATAGTCGCCCGCCGCCGCGTTCGTTCCGGCCGCCGCCGACACCGTCACCATCGTGGACTGCACGGACGCCGGGCTCATCGTCGCCGTCACCGTCGCCGCATTGTGCGTTCCGCTCTCGTCGATCGTCGAGCGCGACAGCACGAGCGTCACCTTCGGCGTCGCCTCGTCGTCCGCGATCGTCAGCGTCACGTCCGCCGGGTTCGAGTACCCTCCGATGCTGTTCGACACCGTCCCCGAAACCGTCACCGTCTTGTCCGGCCCGTCCACAGCGTTGTCCACCGCCGTGATGGTCACCGTGCCTGTGCTCTCCGTCGCCCCCGCCGCGATCGTCAGCGTCTTGTCGGAACTCAGCTCGAAGTCGCCTGCCGCCGCGTTCGTCCCGGCCGCTGCCGACACCGTCACCGTCGTCGCCGCGCCCGACACCGCGTCCATCTCCGCCGTCACCGTCGCCGACGTGTGCGTCCCGCTCTCGTCGATCGTCGTCCGCGACAGAATCAGCGTCACCGTCGGTGCGCCGTCGTCGTCCTTGATCGTCAGCTCCACCGCGTCCGGGCTAGTCGCGCCCTGCGAGTTCGCCGCCGTGCCCGAGACCGTCACGATCTTGTCCGGCTCGTCCATTGTGTTGTCCACCGCCGTGACGGTCACCGTCCCCGTGCTCTCGGTCGCCCCTGCCGCGATCGTCAGCGTCTTGTTCGAACTCAGCTCGAAGTCGCCCGCCGCCGCGTTCGTCCCGGGCGCCGCCGCCACCGTCACCGTCGTGGACTGCACCGACGCCGGGCTCATCGTCGCCGTCACCGTCGCCGCATTGTGCGTTCCGCTCTCGTCGATCGTCGAGCGCGACAGCACGAGCGTCACCTTCGGCGTCGCCTCGTCGTCCGCGATCGTCAGCGTCACGTCCGCCGGGTTCGAGTACCCTCCGATGCTGTTCGACACCGTCCCCGAAACCGTCACCGTCTTGTCCGGCCCGTCCACAGCGTTGTCCACCGCCGTGATGGTCACCGTGCCTGTGCTCTCCGTCGCCCCCGCCGCGATCGTCAGCGTCTTGTCGGAACTCAGCTCGAAGTCGCCTGCCGCCGCGTTCGTCCCGGCCGCTGCCGACACCGTCACCGTCGTCGCCGCGCCCGACACCGCGTCCATCTCCGCCGTCACCGTCGCCGACGTGTGCGTCCCGCTCTCGTCGATCGTCGTCCGCGACAGAATCAGCGTCACCGCCGGCGCATCGTCGTCGTCCGTGATCGTCCCTGTCCCGGTGTCGATCGAGATCGTCCCGTTGGTCGCACGGTTCAGCGCGACGACGAGCGTCTCGTCCGGCTCGTCCGTGGCGTCGCCATGCACTATCACATCAAAGCTCTTTTCCGTGTCTCCTGCCTCAAACGTCAAGGTTGCGTCCGAGAACGAGGAATAGTCGTGATTCGCCGTCGCCGTCCCCGTCCGGATGTCGCGGTACCCCACTGTCACCTGCTTGCCGCTCTTCGCGCTCAACGTCACCTTGAACGTCAGCGTGGACTTGGTGCCCGCCGCTCCCTCCGCCACGGTCGGCGACGAGATCGACAAGGTCGGCGCGTCGTCGTCGTCCGTGATCGTCCCCGTGCCCGTGGTCGTCGCAACCTTCGTACCGCTCAACGTCACCATCACCGTCTCGTCAGGCTCGTCAAGAGCGTCGCCCTTGACCGTCACGCTAAAGCTCTGCACGGTGTCGCCCTCCGCGAACGTCAACGTGCCCGCTGCAATGGCCGCGTAGTCCGTCCCCGACGTCGCCGTCCCCGTTCCCGCGTCCGCATACTGCAACGTCAGCTGTCCTGGGGCCGGCTGCGACAGCGTCACCGTGTAGGTCAGCGTCGCCGTGGCGCCCGCCGCCCCCTCCTCCACGCTCGGCGACGAGATCGACAGCGGCAACGGGTCGTCGTTCGTGATCGTCCCCGTCCCCTTCCCGGCCGTCGCCGACACGATTGCTTCCGACGGATTGTACAACTCCAGCACCACCGTCTCGTCCGGCTCGTACGTGTCGTCGCCATGCACCTGAACGGTCACCGACCTCATCGTGACGCCCTCTGGGAAGTCCAGTACCCAAGGCCGCACCGACACGTAGTCGGTCCCGGACGTCGCCGTTCCATCGCCGGCATCGCGCACCCGCACCCGCACTGGGCTGGTGCTCGCCGCGCTCAGACTCACTTGGAACGTCAGCGACGCCAACCCGCCAGGCCCGCCTTCCAAGACGCTCGGCGACGAGATCGACAAGACCGGCGCCTGCCCTGCGGCCGGGGCCGCCATCAGGATTCCCGCAAGCACCGCCCCAAATGCAAGAGACGGCCCCTGTCTCACCCCGCCACCCGCTCTCTGGCGGTGGTCGCCCTAGGTTGCAACCGCGGCGCTCCCTTGATCGGGAGGCGGTCGGCCATAAGTGGGCGCCATTCGTGCGGAGTCGGTGCGCGCGGGGCCCAAGAGAAACGCGCGAGACTCCGGCCACCAACCGTCCGGACACGGCTGTCCACGAGAACCATTAGACCCACGCGAAGCGCGCAGGCAAGCGAAGGGGGGGCAAGCGAGGGGGGGAGGAGGAGGAGGGGAGGGGGGATTTCTCATGCCGCGTCGTCGTCGGTTGCGATAGCCGACCCGTGCATGACTAATATATTGTACACGCGAACAGCCTACCGTCAAGGCCCCCCGGAGGACGCTGCCCACCGTCCCAACGCGCTGCGCCGGCGCCGGCGCCGGACCCCGATGTCGCTACCCCTGCCGCCGCTCTTTGGCGACGCCAGTCATTGCTGCCGGAAGGGCGAGACGTCGTTCTCGGCCAGCACCCGGTTCATGTCCACGATCATGGTGAGTTCGGTCGCCAGCAGCGCCGCGTCGTGGCCCGTCCCGTCGTAGACCGCGAACGGCGTGTAGATGTCCATGGCGTAGCGCGGGCTGTTGGGTATCCACGACGGGACGACGGCGGTGGTGCCCGGGTCGCCCTGGCTGATGCGGCTGTTTTGGTCGATCTCCCGGCGCATCATGGGGAGCCGAATGCTCAAGTCGGCGAGGCGGCGTCCTTCCAGGAAGAGGATTTCCTGCCGGGCCAGCCAGAGCGCGTGCCACAGTTGCGCGGCCTCCGAGAGCGCGGCTACGCTGTCCGGAACCAGCGACGTGGCGGAAATGTTGGGGACTTCGAGGCCCTTGGCCGGGCGATCCAAGACGAGGCCGCCGCGATACGGGCTGCGCGCATCGGCCCGAACAAGGATCTCGGAACTGCGGGGACGCAAGCTACGGTCGGCGTTGCGGCGCTCGTCGACTTCGTTGAAGGTCGCCGTGCCACGAGAGGCCGCCAGCTCCACGGCATCGGCCAAGTGCCGCCGGGCCGCCGCGAGCGCTCCGGCGGCCAGGTCGATTTCGGCCAGAATCAGGTGCATTTCCTCGGCCTTGGCCACGGGAATGGCCGAGTCCCACTTGGTGTACTTCGGGTCGAGAAAGTCCAGCCGCGGCAACGGCTGCATTTCCTGCAGCGAACGCGAGACCAGGAAGAGCACGGACGCGTTGGGAAGGAACTGGGGATCGTACCCCTGGACGAAGAGGAAGTCTTCGGATCCGTTCAAGACGGCGTTCGCCTCCTCCTCGGCCGCAGCCGCGTCCCCCAGCAGGCGGAAGGCGCGGGCGAGCGCGGCGCGAGATTGGAGACCCACGTCCGAGGACGCTTCCAGATCGGCCACGGCCCGGGCCAGTGCGGCGGAAGACGGCTGGGGCAGTCCGTCTTCTTCGTGCGGTGCAAACGAAAAGACCTCGCCCAGGGTCAGGTTGGCCATGCCGCGGTAGAAGCGGGCCTCGGCCACGAGCGCGGGCGTGGCGCTCTCGTCGGTGGGCGCGATGTCTTCTATGACGAAGTCCGCGAGGGCCCTCAGCTCCTGGACGTTCCAGTAGACGCCGCTCGCGCTGACGCCGGTCGCGTTGAGGAGGTCGGGCGTCACGGCTCTGGGCTCGTCCAAGTCCACGACGATGCCCGTGCCGTGAATCGAATAGTCGTCGCTGACGACCGCGGCGGCGATCACGTAGGAGTTGATCATGCGGGCGAACTGCGCCTTGAGGCCCGGCAACAGCGCCTTCGTGGGTTCCGGCGAGCGGGCCAAGTCCCTGTCGGTGGTCGTGGGATTGACGACCCGGGTGGGATCGACGGCATCGCAACCAGCCAAGCCGACGACCGCCACGGCCGCGGCCAGGCCGACGGAGCGCCAGGCGCCCGTCTTCCACCGAGCGGTCGTCCTCCGGCAGATTGCCGTCCCTCGCCGTGCCGCCGTGCCCCAGCAAGTTGCCGTCGCTCGCCGTGCCGCCGTGCTCGATGCCTCTTGCCTGCCCGTCATCCCCGAGCCTCTCCCGTTTCCCTAGCGGAAATTGCCGAAGTTGGCCTCGGCCGTCTTGCCGGCCGACCAGTCGACCCGCACGGCGCCCGACCGTTCGGCCGGGACGGCGCCCAGCGGAAAGTCCGCCAACGCGGAGACGCGGGCGAAGGCGGACGGCTGAAAGCAGATGCTCGCGCCGAAGCTCACGATGCCCACCAGCTTCCAGCGACTGCGAAACGGCGCCATCAGCGGCCCGCCGGAGTCGCCGTTGCAGGTGGCCTCGGAGGAACCGGGCGTGCCCGCGCAGACGGTGACGTCTCGAATGTGAGCGCCCAGCTGCGTCCGGCACTCGTCGTTGGAGATGATCCTCGCCTGCAACTTCTTGAGAACGTCCGAAGAGGGACCCCCGTTGGACGTGTAGCCCCAGCCGACCACCGTAGCGAGCGTCCCGGGCGCCGCCAGGGCCGCGCCCGCCGGCGTGAGGAGCTCGATCCTCGGATACATGTACTGCCCGCCGAGTTCCAGGAGCGCGACATCGTTGGCGTAGGACGCCTCGGCGGAAAAGCCGGGATGAACGACGATGCGAACCACCTTCAGCGCCTCGCCGCCGCGAGACACCTCGTTCGTCCCCGCGAGAACCGTCAGCGAATCGGGATCGAGGCCCTCGTCCACGCAGTGGGCCGCGGTCATGACCCAGCGACTGGCGACGAAGACGCCCGCGCAGAACTGGGTGCGCGTTCCCGCGGCAAGCAACGCCACCTGAAACGGAAACTCTCCCGGAGCCGCGACTTGGCCGCCGATGATCGGCTGGGCCGGGGGCGACGGAGCGGGGCGGCCAGGCGGGCGGCCAAGCTGCCGGGCGGCGCCAAGGCCGGGCGCGGTGTTCGTCCATCCCAGGGTCAGCTCCTGCGTGACGGCGTAGGGCCGGTTGCCGTCCAGGCCGACGAACCGGTACCGGCCCGCGGAGTCCGTGACCGTGGCGGCCTCGGAGGAGTCGCGCATGCCGTCCTGGTTCTCGTCGAGAAAGACGACCATCGCCGGCACGACGTCCTCGTCCTCGCCCCGCCTCCCGTCTGCGTCGGCGTCGTGCCAGACCAAGCCGCCGATCTCCCCGTCTCCCGTGCCCGGCGGGCTGCTGACCGCGATCGCGCTACCCGCCTGCCGGTGCCTCGCGCCCCTCTGGTCGGTCACCGTCAGCGCGGGCGTGTAGGACCCCGGCTCCTCGTACACGTGCGTCGCCGTGCGGCCGGTTCCCGCCGTCCCGTCCCCGAACTCCCAGGCCCAGGCCGCGATCGTGCCGTCGGGATCGAAGGAGCGGCTGCCGTCGAAACGCACTTCCAGCGGTGCGGAACCCTCCGAGACGTCGGAGGCGAACCTCGCCACCGGCGGCTCGTTGGGCGTCCCTGTCGGAGGCGGTCGGGCTGTGCCGCTCCCGCAGGCGGTCGCCGCGAAGACGGCAACGAGGGCTGGCGAGAGACTACCGGATCGCCGCGCCAGCGACCTGCCCGGCACCGGAGAACCGGCTCCCGGCAGGCCGACGCAATCCGCGTGGCGTGGCCTCACGCGACTCTCGCGCGCGAAAGCCAGTTGGCCAGCGCGGATTCCGACGCCAGCATCAGGAAGGCCCCGGCCAGCAGGTAGCGCCAGAACCCCTGCCGCTCCTCGAAGTCTTCCCCCGCTGCGACGGTTGCGTCCCCGGCGGTAGTCCCCGAAGCCGAGAGGGCCGCCCCGCCTCCTCCGGCGGCCACCACGAATTCTTCCATGTCCAGCCTCGCCAAGTCCGACTCCGCCAAGTCCACGTTGGCCGCCAACGCCATCGGGCGATCCGGGCGGCGGCCCGGCGGCCGAATCTCCCATATGCCTTGGCCGCCCAGGAACAGCAGCGGCGCCTCCGGATCGACTGGGACCGACCCTCCTCCCGGAGCCATGGCGACCACGCCCGCCGACACGGATCCCGCTCCCGCGGCCTCCGCGAGCGAGGCCAAGTCGGCGGTCGTGCCCGCCCGGTGCCATTCCGGCGACAGGCCCCGCGTGCCCAGATAGCGCGCCGCCCGGTGCACGAACGGCAGATAGACGGCCTGCAACGGGAAGTCGCTCCAGAGCCGGCCGAGTCCCCCGGCCCACACCAGAATGCGGCCGGCGCCCAGGCGTCCCTCCACCAGAGCCGGCGAGCCGTCGTCGAACCGCGCCAACGCCCTTGCCCCGCTGTTGGCCTCCACTTGGCGCGTGCGATAGAAGGACGTTCGGGAAAAGTCGCCCGACCGGGGGCCTCGAAAAGCCTCGAAGACGGGATGGTCGTAGTCCACGAAGCCGAGACGCCGAGGTTCCCGGGCCGCGTCGGCCACCCGGCCGGCCGTCGTCGGCAGGAAGCCGGCTTGGTCCGCGGCAAAGGGGCTGCGCTCGCCCAGCGCCGCGAACAGTCCTCCGCCTCCCGTCACGAAGGCTCGCAGGCGGTCGCCGGCTGCACCCCCCGGCACCGGTGCGCCGTTCAGCACGACAAGGTCCGCGGCGTCCAGCTGGGCGGCGGACGGAGGCGCGGTCGTGATTCGGGTCGAGAAGCCCTCGGCGCCTCCTGATTCGAGAGCGCCGCGCAGGTAGAGATTGGACTCGCCCGTCCCCCGCAGGTCCCACACGAGCACGTTCGGACCGCCCCCCGGAGAGGCCACGAAGTGCAGGACGTTGTCGGGCTCCAGCACGCCGTCGGTCAGGCGGACTTCGCCCCTTGTGAAGGGGTGTGCCAGCGTGAACGGGGCGAACGCAAGGGGCGCGCCTCCCCCGGCCGGCACGGAGAGGGCGACCGTTTCGACGTCCGTGCCGTCGACGGACAGCGTGACCCGGGTTTCGCGGTCCTGGGAGGCGGCCACGGCGGTCACGCGAGCCCGGACACGCACCCGTTCCCGGCCAGCGCCCGGCTCGCGGCGCAAGTCGAGCCCGGCCAGCGCCAAGTTGTCCGCGCCCGCCTCGGCCCCGCCGATCGCCACCGGCTGGAGCTCCGTGCCCTCGGGCAGAGCCGCGTCCCGGTCCGGCCGCCATCCCGCCCGCTGAAAGTCGCTGAACAGCGCCACGCGCCGCCGTCCCAGCCGAGACGCCTCCAGCACCGAGCCCGCCAGCTTGAGCGCCGGGGCGATCCGGGTGCCGAGCGAACTCGTCTCCAGCGTGTCCAACGCCTGCAGAACCGGGGCCGCGGAAGGGCTGGAACGGACGAGCAAGTGCGGGGCCTCGGCAAAGGCCACCAGGGAGACTCGGTCCAGCGGCCCCAGCTCGCCCGCCATCTCCTTGGCCCGCGACACCGCCTGCTCCCAGTGGCCCGCCAGCGCCATCGAGTAGGACTGGTCCAGCACGAGGACGATCTCCTCGGGCCCGGCTCCGCCCACCCCGGCGAGCCCACCGTCCCGGGCGAACGGGCGCGCGAAGGCGGCCACGAGGAGCGCCAACGCGGCCAAGCGCAGGGCGAGCAGCGCCCAATGGCGAATCCGCCGCCGCGACGCCTCCTGAACCGGCATCCGCTCCAGGAACATCAACGACGGAAAGCGCACGGGCTTGCCGCGCTCCTGGCGGGTCAGGTGGAGCAACACGGGAACCGCCAAGCCCGCAAGTCCCACCAGGAAGAGAGGCGTCAGCAGACCCACGGCCCGCTAGCGCGCCTTCGCGGTCTTGCGGCGAAACGCCAGATAGGCGTACAAGGCCCGGTCCAGCGGCTCGGCTGCGTCCAGGAGCACGTAGTCCACGCCCTGTTGGCCAAATCGGCGGCCCAGTTCCGCGACGTGGGCGGCGACGCGCTCCTGGTAGGCGCCGCGGTACTTCTCCGGCCAGACCGGCCTCACCCTGCCGGTCTCGGCGTCCCGGAAGTTGGCGGACTGCGTGAAGGGAAACTCGATCTCGGCCGGATCGAGCACGTGGAAGGCCACCACGTCGTGGCCCTGAGCGCGAAAGGCTCCGAGCGCCGACGAGAGTCCGGCGGAATCGTCGTAGAAATCCGACACGGCGACGAGAATGCCGCGCCTGCGAAACGTGGCGCCGACGCGGGCCAGCGGACGGTCCCAGCTTCCCGTGCCCCCGGCGCGCACGCGCGCAACGGCGTGCATCACCTTGTCCAAATGGGCGACGGCGGGCCGCACGTGCTCCACCACGTCGGCGTCGAAGGCGTAGAGGCCGACCCGGTCCCTCTGTCCCGCGGAGAACCAAGCCAAGCTGGCGGTCAGGAAGCGGGCGTAGTCCAGTTTCGACACTGCGCCCGAGCCGTAGTCCATCGAGGACGAGACGTCCAGCAGGAAGCCCACGTCGGCGTTGGTCTCGGCCTCGAACTGCTTGATGTAGAACCGGTCCGTGCGGGCGTACACGCGCCAGTCGATGCGCCGGATGTCGTCGCCGGGCATGTACGGACGGTGCTCCGCGAAGTCCATGCTCAAGCCGAGATGCGGCGAGCGGTGGATTCCTTGCATGAAGCCGTCCACGACGGTCTTGGCCAACAACTCGAGGTTGTCGATGCGGGCCAGGACGGCTGGGTCGAGGAACGACGTCCGAGCCGGGGATGCGGCTGCGCTCGCCATTTCGGAGGGACTACATCCCCGAGCCCGGGACCGGCACCGCGTCGATCAGCTTGGCCACCAGCTCGTCGGTCGTCCGGCCTTCGGACTCTGCTCGGAAGTTGACGAGGATGCGGTGCCGCAGCACCGGCAGGGCCAGGGCGCGCACGTCGTCGAAGCTCACCGTGAGCCGCCCCTGGGAAAGCGCACGCGCCTTCCCGCCCAGGACGAGGTATTGGGCGGCGCGAACGCTGGCGCCGTAGGACACCCAGTCGTTGACGAAGGCGTGGCCGCCGTTGGCCGAGGGCCGGCTCGCGCGCACCAGCCCGACCGCGTAGCGCAGGACCGGCTCGGCCACGGGAACCCGCCGCACGAGATCCTGAAACGCGATCATATCCTCGCGGGAGACGACTCGATTCAACTGCGGCTGGGTCGCGTCCGTGGTGCCGCGCACGACCTCCAGCTCTTCCGGCTCCTCGAGGTGCTCCATGCGGATATGGAACATGAAGCGGTCCAGCTGGGCTTCCGGAAGCGGGTACGTGCCTTCGAGTTCGATGGGGTTCTGCGTGGCGAAGACGAAGAACGGCGGCGCCAAGTCGTAGGTCTCCGCCTGTACCGTGACCCGCTTCTCCTCCATCGCTTCCAGGAGCGCGGACTGGGTCTTGGGCGGCGTTCGGTTGATTTCGTCCGCGAGCACCACGTTGGCGAAGACCGGCCCGGGCGCGAAGTCCAGCCCCCGGCTGCCGTCCTCGCGCTGCTGGATGATCTCGGTCCCGGTGATGTCCGACGGCATGAGGTCCGGGGTGAACTGAATGCGCGAGAAGTCCAGGTCGAGCACTTGCGCCACGGACTGGACCAGAAGCGTCTTGGCCAAGCCCGGCACACCCACAAGCAGGCTGTTGCCGCCCACGAACAGGGTCAGCAGCACGTGGTCGACGGCCTCGTCCTGGCCCACGACGATCTTTCGCAGCTCGGCGAGGATCTTCGCGCGGCCCTCCTGGATGCGTTCGGCCAGAGCCATGTCGGCGCCGGCAGGCGGGTCGCTGTCTTGAGCGTGGGGCAAGCGTCACCTCGTTGTTGTCGAGCCCGGGTCTCGCGCGGAGCGGCTCCCGGCCCTCACCGCGTGAGTGCGTAGATAACGTAGTTGATGCCCACCTTGTAGGCTTCGTTGGACAGGTCGATGGGGAACCAGCCCGTGTCCGAGTACTCCCAGTAGTCGCCGATGTCGTTGTTGAAGTTGGCGACGACGAGGAGCCGTCCCGTTGGATCGTCGTTCTCGTGAATGCCCAGAAAGTAGGGCTTGTACTGGCGGAAGGTCGGCGGCGAGAAGTCCAGCGTCTCG
This sequence comes from Longimicrobiales bacterium, assembly GCA_958295645.1. Taxonomy (GTDB): domain Bacteria; phylum Gemmatimonadota; class Gemmatimonadetes; order Longimicrobiales; family Gaopeijiaceae. Next base: position 236,158 of record OY282361.1, on the reverse strand, counting down.
ATCTGGAAGAAGGAGTCGAAGACGGGCTCGTCGAGGTCCAGCTGCCGGAAGCGGTGGCCGGGCAGGATCGCGGCGAATATGCTCTCCACGTTCAGCCACTCCCGCGACCCGCGGAAGTCGTCCAGGATCAGGAAGCCTCCCTTCGCCAAGTAGGCCGACAGGTTGTCGGCTTCGGCCCGGGTCGGGCGCCACTGGCCCGGCTCGGCCACGTAGGCGATCGGGAAACGGTGGAGTTCCGGGCTGTCGGCGCTCACCACGTTGGTGCCGTCCGTATGGGGTCCGACGAGGGTCACCTCGTCCAGGAGCTTGGCGAAGTTGTTGTCGGCGTAGGGGAAGTCGTGCGCCCAGGGCGGTCCGCGGCCGAATCCGCGGCCGAATCCTCCGCGCCCCCCCACGTTGAAGCGCAACCGCACAAAGGTGTAGGCCCCGTCGTAGGGGAGATTACGGAAGTCCTGCGAGGAGGACGCCGTCGCCCGGAGCGACGCTGTCGCGGGGCCGGTTTCCCCGAGGGGGCGGACGGACTCCGATTCGTGCAGCTGCGGGAGGCCCTGCGGCTTGTCGGCGACGGCGAACGTCCCGCGGAGGCCGTCCCCTGCCTCCCGCGCGTGCGCCCCGGCGAACTCCGTTGTCGCAAAGACCCCGGCGACGAACCAGGTCGCGACGAGCGTTGTCGTCGCAACGGCCGCGACGGCGAACCAGGTCGCGGCGCTCCGGCCCGTGCCTCGATCCGGCTTGCCCCGACTCGACAGCCCGCTTCCGGCTTGGACGGGGGCTCGCCCGCGGCGCATCATGGTTGGCGTCTTCTTCTCCGCAGTTCGAGGAGCAGCTCCAGCGCTTCGTCGTAGTTGGGAGCCAGCTCCAAAGCGGCGAGGACCGCGCTTCGAGCGCCGGCAAGATCTCCCATGTCGCGCAGCACCACGGCCAGCCGGAAATGGGCCGCCGCCTCGTCCACCGGATTCAAGGCCAGCACGGCTCTTCGCTCGGTCTCGGCCGCGTCCAGCTCGCCCGCCGCCTCCAGAAGTTCTGCCGCCCGCTTGTGATCCGCGACTTCGTATGGATGAATGTAGGCCACGGCGCGCAGGACTTGGGCAGCGGCGGCTTGATCCTCCGCCTGTGCGAGCACCTCTGCAAGCGCCAGGCGCGCGGCGTAGTGGCTCTCGTTCAGGAGAAGGAGCTGGCGGTAGTGGCGGGCGGCGGCGGCGGGGTCGCCCTCCCGTTCCCGAATGCGGCCTAGGTACCAGTGCGGCCCGTCGGCGCCGCCGTACTCGGGAAAGAGCCGCGCCGCGACCTCGAAGTGGCGGGCGGCGGCCTCGAGGCGTCCTTCCTCGAAGAGAGCCTTGCCCAGAACCATCCTCGGCTCGAACCGTCCCGGATCGAGAGCCACGGCCGTGCGCGCGGCCCCCAAGTCGCCCGGCGCCGCGGCAACGTCCTTCCCGACCGCCGCCGCCGCCGTCCGGAACCTGTCTGCGAGATGAGCGCTGAAATCCTGCTCGAAGTCCTCCAGGGCAACGCCCAGCGCACGCTCGAAGGCCTCCTCGTCGTCCGCCCCGTCCCGGTACGCCCGCAGCATGTCCAAGATGGCCGGGAAGCCATGGCGCGCCTCGATCAGCTCGAACACCAGCGACGCCTGGTAGTAGGTGTCGGACACCTCGGCTGGACGACGCGGGTTGGAGAAGCCCCTGTCCAGCTCGCCGACCCGACGCAGAGTCCCGGACGCAAGCGAGCGAACGAATCTCACGCTGGGACTACGGCCCCACGTCGGGTCCCCCTTGCGCTGCTCGTGCACCGCCAGCCCCTCGGAGAACCAGCGCGGCACTTCGTTGCCGGAGACGGCCATGTGGAACGAGTGGGCGATCTCGTGCCAGAGCGTGGACGCCCAGTTGAACTCGCCCTTGCTCCGGGCCGCGGGCGAGTCCATGGCCAGGGCGGGCCCGAAGCTCACGCCGAGCGCCCCCAGGCCAACCAAGCCGACCGTTCGCACGGAGAAGTCCGCGTGCCGGGGGAATACCTCGACCCGGATGGGCGCGGGGGGCTCGTACGCGTACCGCCGGGCCATCTCCTCGTACGCCCGTTCGGCGACGGGCGCCATGTAGGGCGCGAGCAACGCCGCCTCGGACTCGTGCAGGACCAAGTGGAAATGCTCGGTCTCGACGGTGCGGTACTCGGCGAAGGTGTCGAGCAGGTCCAGGGTGTTCTTGAACCACAGGTTGAAGGGATCGCCCGCGAAGGCTTGCTCGAGGCGCTGGCGCCCTTCCTGGACGCGGCCCAACCGCACCAAGTTCAGCCCCGCGAGGCCCCAGCCGGCCCAGCTGCTGGAGTCGGCGGCGGCGGCGAGGAGCGCAAAGCGGGCGGCATCCGCGTACTTGCGGTGATCGGCGGCTATTTCTGCGAGGACCACGAATGGGCGGGTCGGCGACGGCGAGGTCTCGCGGATTCGTTCGATCGATGCGGCGAGGGCTGCCGAGTCGTCGGCCAAGTAGTGGATCGCGGACAGGGTGCCCATGGTCTCCAGGTCGGCGGGATTGGCGGACGACGCGCGCGTCGCTTCTTCCAGTGCGCCGGCGTGGTCGCCGTTCAGCAGGTGAAGCCGGGCCAGCAAGTTGCGCGCGCCGACCAAGTTCGGGTTCGCCGCCAGGGCCGCGCCAAGGTGCTCCAACGCGCCGCTCCGCCCTTCCAGGCGCACGGCCCGGGCCAGCCCGAAGTGGGCGCCGGCGTGGGACGGGTTCTCGGCCAGGATCCTCCGAAACGCTTCCGTCGCTTGGGCCGCGTCGTACCGCTCCAGGAACAGCTCGCCGACCGCGAGGAGGGCGGCGTGGTCGAGAGGACTCGCGGCTTCGGCCTCGTCCAGCGCCTTCAACGCGTCGTGGGCATACTCGTAGCGCCACCGCGACAGATGGACCAGCGCGCGTCCGACGGCTGCGAGTTCGGCGGCCGCGAGGCTCATCCCTGAGGCCGCGTCGTTGTAGTAGTCGATGAAGCCGCCGAACAGAGAGCGCGCCGTCGCGCGGCTGCCGTACCGGTATTCCAGGATGCCGAGTTCGATGCGAGCCAGGGCGCTGGAAGCGCCCGGTTGCGCGATGTCCGCCTCCAGCGCCGTTCGCGCCTCGGCGACGCGGCCCACATCGAGGAGCGCCGCCCCCAACAGCGCGTGGGCGCCCGGCACGCCTCGTTCCTCGCCGTCGGCGGCCACCTGGACCGCCTCGGCGTAGTCGCCGGTCTCGCGCAGGGCCGCGACCCATCCCGCAAGCGCTTGAGCGTCGCCGCCCAGGGCTTGGCCGCGGAGGAGACGCACCGCCTCCTCGTACTGGCCCGACCGGAGCGCTTCGAAGCCTCGCGGCCTTGGCGCCGCGTTCGCTTGGCCCGAAGCCTCCGCCGCCACGACGGCCACCACCGCGGCCGCCAGCATTGCGACGGCGGTCCTACCGGCGGGCAATGGAACAGTCCACCCGCCAGGAAACCGCGCCGACACGGCTATCCCGGCTCGTCTGCACGCGGGCCGCCCCATGCGGCCACCGACTCTTGGCCCAGCGCGGACGGGCTAATCCTCCGGTTCGTCCCGAAAGCGCTGTCCGAGCCGCTGAAGACGCGTTTCGCCCCGCGGGCCCGACAAGAAGTTCGCCAGCCTGCTCGCGAGCGCCGGCAGGTCGGCGGTCTCGCACTCCCACACCACGAGCGCCTCCCACCCGAGGCCGCCAAGATCCGCCAAGTTCCTCCGGTCGCGAACCACGTTTCGACGGAACTTCTCCTCCCAGTAGGATCTCCGTGTGCTCGGGGTCGTGGTGCGACGGCATCCGTCGTGGCGATGCCAGAAGCAACCGTGGACGAAGATCGCCTTCTTGCGGCCCGCGAAACAAATGTCCGGCGTGCCGGGAAGGTGTCGGCGGTGCAGCCTGTAGCGGTAGCCTAGGGCATGCAGGAGTCTCCGCACGATCAGTTCCGGCCCGGTGTCCTTCGACCCGATGCGCGCCATGAGAGCGCTGCGCGCAGGAGACGGAGGAGGGTCCAGGTCACTCGTCGGTACCAAGGTTTATCCGCGCAGCTCCCGCAGGTCCCTGATGCGCTCGTTGGACATCAGGTCGTCGATCCGCTTGCTGACTTCGTCAAGTCGCTTGCTATTGTCCGTGAAGCGTTGGTTCATGAAGGACAAGATGCGATCCTCGCACCGGTCGATGCGCTGAACGATCGACTCGTGCGCCTCCTGGTTCTCTCCGAACTGCCTCTCTGTGGACCTCGCTAGGTCGTCGAAGCGCCTTCCCATGTCGTTGAAGCGCTTGTCCACGTCCTCGAAGCGCTTGTCCATGTCCCCGAAGCGTCTGTCCACGTCCTCGAAGCGTTTGTCCACGGTGTCGAACCGCTTGTCCACGGTGTCGAACCGCTTGTCCACGTCCTCGAAGCGCTTGTCCACGGTGTCGAAGCGCTTGTCCACAGCGTCGAAGCACTTGTCCACGTCTTCGAAGCGCTTGTCCACAGCGTCGAAGCGCTTGTCCGTGGATTCTCGCGTCTCTTCAAAACGCCGGTCCATCGAGAGCCGCAGATCGTCGATCCTTCCGCCGATCCAGCGCCCCAGCCCAAGGAGACCTCCACCCACTGCCGCGGCCGTGGTCAAGGCTGCTGTCCAGTCTCCGAATTCCATTCGTTTCCTCCATGCCGGCAAAGTCCGACCCGCTAAAGGTAAGCCGTTCTCGACGACTCGGCTCGCCTGCTCCAGGGGCGGCGGCTCGCCGACAAAAGGCGTCGCGCCGGACCTCGGCGTCCGGCCCAACAACGATGTCGCCGACTGGCGGGCATCTACATGGTCAAACGGGACTACTTTTCTCGGGCCGGTACAGCGAGCACGACCTGGACGGCCAAACCGCCCCCGGCCATCCCCAGAACGCCGTCCGGGGGCGCCCTACGCGCCGCCCGCCGCTCGGATTTCTCGGTTCTTGAGAGCCAGTTGCACGAGCAGCTCTTCCAGCTCGTCCTCGTACTGCCGCAACGACATCTGCGCCTTGGCGGCTCGCAACCCCTGCACGCGCGCCTCGATTTGCGCCTTCTCGGCGAACAGCGCCTGGAGCGCCGGACTTGCCGCGGCCGCAACGCCAAGCCCGGCCTCCGCCGTCAGGAACATGCGTCGCGCGAGCTGTCCGTCGTCCGCGTCCTCGCCGGGTTGGCGGCTCCCCTCGCCGTCGCCGTTGTCGTCGAGCATGGCATGCTCCGTCAGCAGCTGGTTGTCGCCCTCGTACTCGCGTTCGACTTCCCGAGACGCATACGCAAAGGCTTCGAGCATCGAGACGCGCCCGTTCTTGTCCGCGTCTGCGTCGTCGCCGGCAAAGGCGTCCGCGAAGTGAAGGCCGAAGCGCGTCAGATTGCGTTCCCTTCCGCTGCGCGTGGCGGTGATGACGGTGCGGTTGGGTCCCGAGAGCGCGGCCAGGAACGGGCCGGAGGCGCTCGCGGCGTTAACGAAGACGACGGGCCTGTCCCCCAGCGGCTCCAAGAGGAAAGCGAAGTCGCGGGGCGACAGATCGGGACCGGGCACGTTGAAGCGCGCCTCTCCGTTTCGGAACGTGCCGTGACCCGCCAGGAAGACGACGAGCTGGTCGGCCGGGGCCATCGACGACGCCAAGCCGACCAAGGCGGCCCGGATGTTCCCGGCGGTGGAACGGGCCGATATCCGAGTCGGATCCAGGTTCGGCGACTCGCCCAGGTAGGCGATGCGTTCCGCCGGCAGGCCGTACTTCTCCGCCGCGGCGTCCGCGAAGCGGCTCATCCAGGCGTGGAAGACCTCGGTGTAGCGCGATTCCCCTCCCAAGCCGGCGACGAGAAGTACATGGGTGTCCTGCGCCTCCAGGCGCGACGGCCCACAGGTCCAAGCAACGACGATCCCCAGCGCGACCACGACCCCAGCCGTCCGCACTCGGCGCCTCGGGCCGCCAGCGGCACTCCGCTTCAAGCGAGCCCCCATCTTCGCCGACACGCCCATTCGGCCGCCAGCGCCCCGGCCAGCAGGAGGAACATCGCGGGCATGTCCCACAGGTCTCTCTCCTCGCGCACCGTCACGCCCCCGCCGGCGAAGCGGAGGTCTTCGGGCAACTGGCTGGCGCTCTCCACGCTGTAGTAGCGCCCGCCCGTCTCTTCGGCCAAGCGCTCGAGCAGTCCGCGCCGCTGGTGCGGGTCGCGAAACTCCGCCGTCCCGGGGGCCACCCGGACGCTCGTCCGGCCCAGTCCGAAGGCCACGGAGTCCCGGCCCGCCTCGACGGTGATCTCGTGGACCCCTTCCGCCTCGGGGGCGAAGGTCGCCTCGTACCGCCCGTCCTCCTCGACCGACCATTCCATGGGCAGATCCCGCACGTCGCCCGCAGGCGTCGTGATCTGCGCCACCACGCGCCCGCCGTTGACCGCCGCGAATCCCGCGTCCGCCACCATGGCCTGGATCGTCACCGGATCTCCGGGTTCCACCTCTTCGCTGCCCAGGGCGGCCTCGACCTGGTCCGGCGTCTCGGAGACCAGCCAGCGAAGCAACTGCGTCCAGAACGTCTCGTGGCTCTGGTCTTCGAGCGGCACCGTGTGGTCCATCTGCCACAACCAAGTGTCCTGCACGCCCAAGACGGCCGAGCGGCCCCTGCCGTAGCGCTGGAAGGCCATGACGACTCGCTCCGAGCGCAGGCCGGCGCCGTCCACGACCTCGCCCTTCAGCAGCTCGGTGGCTCCAGGCTTCAGCCTTGTGAGCAGGTTGGTCGTCGAGACTGCTGGCAGAGAGTCCCACCGGGCGGCCGACTGCTCCGCCGTGTCGCCGATCCTCGTCGCGGGATGGCGGGCGCCCGCAGGCGTAGGCGCGACCTTCACGAAGACGAGACGATCCGTCGGCGCGGAGCCGTCCGGCTCGTCCAGCGCGACTGGCAGCACGTCTTCGAGAGGCGTGCCGTCGTAGCCGCCTTCGGAGAAGGCCCGCCGGCCGCCGAGCATCAGAAGCGTGCCGCCGCGGACGCTCACGAAGTCGGCGATCATGTTCAGCTGGTCGTGCGTGAAGAAGCCCGCCTCGACCGATCCCAGCACCAGCGCACGATACGCGTACAATTCCTCGCGCGTGGACGGAAAGCCGCCCAGCAGTTCCAGAGGATCGTCCAAGTTGCGCCGGAAGAACTTGTTCTCCGCCGTGCGCTGCAGGAGGACGACCTGCAGACGTTCGTCGTCCTCGACCGCCCGCAGCATGAACGCGACTTCGTGACGGGGTTCGCCCTCGAAGTAGAGGATCTTCTCGGTGCGATCGCGAACCTGCACCATGGACCGCACCTCGTTGTTCTCCGTCACGCGTTCGCCCGGCAGCGGCACCACGCGAAACGCGAGTTCGCGCGCTCCCGGCGTCTCCAGCTCGATCGCGAGGGGCGCCACGAGAGGCCGCCCGTCCCGCGGCAGCGCCACCTCCTCCGTCGCCACGATCCGGCCCATGTCCTCCGCGACCACGGCGACCGTCCGGCCCGCGTACCCGTGCGCCGCGATCTGGACGTTGACCAGCAGCGACGATCCCGCCAATGCCTGCTGGGGCGCGTCGGCCCGAACGACCTCCACGTCCGCTTCCACCTGCTCGTCGCCCAGGCCGACCGCGAAGACCGGCACCGCCGCGGCGCGCAACGGCAACAAGGCGGCCGCCATCTCCTCGTCGCTGTTGTCGCCGCCGTCGGACACGAGCACCAGCCCCGAGAGCGGGACGCCCTGCATCTGCTCCATCGCGTGGGACACGGCGGCGCCGATGCGGGTTCGGCTCCCGCTGAAGGCAAGTTCCTCCAGTCCTCCGGCCCGCTGCGCCTCCGCCGAGAAGCGGAAGTAGCGGACGGCGAAGCGCTCGGCCAGCTCGGCGACCAGGGCGCCTTCCGGATCCAGCAACCGGCCGGCCTTCTCGGCCCGCGAGGTTCCGTCCCGGTCTTCGATGGTCATGCTCCGGGAGTCGTCCACCAGCACGGCGAGGAAGTTCCGTTGCGGGGCCACCGAGGTCAGCACCAGGGCCGGCTGCATCACCGCCAGGGCGACCACCGCGAAGGCCGTCGCGCGCAAGGCGACGAGAAAGGCGCGATGCCCGGCCCGGCTGCGACCGCGGGCCCTCGCGTAGCTGAACAGGACGGGGGCCGCCAGTAGCGTTGCCGCCAGTAGCGCCGTCCCGGCCGACCAACGACCCACGAACGCGATCTCGCCTTCCTGGAAGAGCACCGGCCGGTACTTGAAGAGGAACTCGAACACTCCGCTCACCGGCCGCCCGTCCTCAGTGGCTCATGGCGTAGACGATCATGTTCACGCCCATCTGGTAGGCGAACGTCGAGTACTGCAGAGGATAGTCGGGCTGCTCGGCCCACTCCCAGGCGTCGCCCAAGTCGGTGTTCCAGTTGACGATGACCATCAGCCGGCCGTCTTCGTCCAAGATCCCCTTCACGTAGGGCACATAGCCGTCGCTCTCGCTGGTTCGGCCGCCCCAGTAGCGGCCGTAGGCAGGCACCTGCAGGACTTCGTCGATGTCGTAGAACGTGCTGAACACCGGGTGGTCCAGGTCCAGATCGACGATGGGCAGGTGGGGGAAGACGAGGCTCATCTGGTACTCGAACTGAAGCCACTGGCGTGTGCCCCAGAAGTCGTCGACGACCAGGAATCCGCCCGCCCTCAGGTAGTTGCGAAGCCCTTCGACCTCGGGCGGCGACAGCGCCATGTAGCCCACTTCGAGGGCGTAGAGGAAGGGATAGCGCCGCAGCCGCTCGTCGGTGAGCAGCACCGCGTTCTCGTACGCGAAGGCGTCCAAGTTGGTGAGCCGTCGCACCACCGTGAGGAACTGGCGATCCGCCTTCGGGTAGTCGGTGGCCCAGGCAGCCCTCCGGCCGTATCCGCGAAAGGACGAGTAGGCCGCGCGCGTGAAGTAGAACTCGTGCCACTCGGGGGGCGGTCGCTGGGCGGCGGACCGACCCGGACGGCTCAACGCGGGGGCCAGGAACACGGCGTTCGAACTCGCGCCAAGCACCGGAACATCAGGGGCGATGCCAAAGTTTTCGGAGCTTCCGCCGCCGTCCGCCAGGAACGCGACGACCGCCGCAACGCTCGCCGCCAGCCCCGCCGACGCCAGTCCCGCCGACGCAGTGAACCGCCTCCACCGTGGACCCGCCACGCCCCACCTCCGTCGGCTCTGCGCGACGACCGCGCGAGCCGCCACGTCGAAAAAATGGGCCTGGGTAGACTTGAACTACCGACCTCACGCTTATCAGGCGTGCGCTCTAACCAGCTGAGCTACAGGCCCCTCTCCAGAACCCTGATTCTAGGCAAACCGCAAGACCCGTTCAAGGCGACGGGACGGGCGCGGCCGCCACGCCCCACGCGTCTGCGGCACAGGCGCCCCCGCGCCCAGGTTCCGCACAGAGTCGGCGCTGGACCGCGGGGCGCCCGCCAAGCAGCAGGCCTCTATCCTGCCGCCAAGCGTCTCACCGCCTCCACCAGCTTGTCCATCTTGCCGGAGTCGCTCGATCGGGCGCTGGCCCCGGCCAGCCCGTCCGCGAGCGCCTGCAGGGCGGAAGCCCGATACGAGCCGGACTGCGCTTCCGCCGCGTCCAGCGCTTCGCGCACCCTCGCGACCCGCGCTTCCGCGAGCTCCGTCGACCGCTCCAGCTGGTCCACGTAGGCGCGGGCGAGCGCGAACGTCGCAGGCCACTCGAAGATCGGTTGTCCCTGCGAGTTCAGCTGGTCGAGCCGCACCGAGTTGGCCGCGTCGATCTCGTTCTGGGTCAGGAAGCCGCTGGGCTTGAGCTCCAAGACGTCCAGGCCCCGCGCAATCTCCGAGCTCACGATGGCGCCGTTGTACCAGTAGACGGACCAACTGCCGCCGGAGGCCATCTGTTCGCCGTTCACCGGCCCCCTGTCGAAGTACCCGATCTCCATCGGATTCGCCCGATCCGTCCAGTCGAACAAGGACAGTCCGCCCTGGTACCAAGCTTGGATCATGATGTCGCGGCCTGGCACCGGTATCAGGGAGCCGTTGTGCGCAACGCAGTTCTCCTGGCTGGTCTGGACGGCGGGAAGCTTGTAGTAGCTCCGGAAGTCCATCTCGCCGTCTTCGATGGCGAAGATGGCGTTCGCGCCCCATTCCATCGGATCGCCCGCCCTGCACTTGGGGCCGCCGCCGCCGCCCCACTCGTCGGTGAAGAGGATGGCCGTGCCGTCGTTGTTGAAGGTGGCCGAGTGCCAGTAGGCGAAGTTGGAGTCGGACACTGCCGCGAGCCGCTTCGGGTTGGCGGGATCGGCGATGTCGAGGAGCAGGCCGTAGCCCTCGCAGGCTCCGCCGGCCAAGCCGATGGCGGGATAGACGGTGATGTCGTGGCACTGGGTGGGACCGGGAGCAGGACCGTCCTCTTCAGCTTCGGCGTCTTGCATGCCCGCAATCCTCTGGTCGACGTACGTGCGCAACGCCGCACTGTCGGCGGCCGTGGCCTCCCCTTCGCCCCCCCGCGCCTTGACGATGCTGTCCAACATGGGAGCGACGTACTGGTCCGGAAGCTCGATCGTCTGCCCCTGGAATTCGATGATGAAGGCCCCGCGCAGGCGCGCTTCCTCGATCTCCGCCAAGTCCGCTGGCGAGGGGCCGTGCCTGGGCGGCGCGACCAGTTCCTCGAAGATGCGCGGAGAACTCGCGATGGCCGCCTCCGCAGGGTTGGCAAGCGGCACCCGGATCACTTCGATCCTGAAGAGGGCCGAGTTGGGATCTTCCCACGGCATGGCCGAGGAGCAGCCCGCCAGCTCGTCGGCGGGACGCACCGGCGCCGAGCCCGACACGTAGATGTACACGTTGTCGTCGTCGTCCGGGTGCTTGAGGACCGTGTGCGTGTGGGAGCCCCTGCAAGTCTGGACGTTCGCGACGTACTGGGGTTCGGCGATGTTGGAGATGTCGAAGATGCGGATGCCGCGAAGCCTGTGGTGGCTTACTGCTTCCTGGACGCCCTGCTCGCCGCAGTCCAGCCTGCCGCCCAGGCCCTCGCCCGAGACGAACAGCAGGTTTCCGTAGACCGAGACGTCGCTTTGAGAGGCCGGGCACACGTAGGTCACGACCGACGCAGGCTTGGCCGGATCGGAGATGTCCCACACCTGGATCCCGTCGTAGTTGCCCTGAATGGCGTAGTTGCCGGTGAACGCCAAGTCCGAGTTGGTGCTGCCCACGAAGGGCTCTTCGGGCGGCGTGGCCGACACGAGGCGGAGATTCCAGATGGCCTCGCCGGCATCGAACAGGCCGGGCGCCAAGCCTTCGCGGGGGTCGCCGCTGCCGGCCTGCTCGTAGCGCATCGGGGGTTCGGGGGCGGCCGGAGGGGCCGGAGGAGCGATCTCGGCGGCGGGCATCGGAGCGGCTGCCACGATGGGGACTCCAGCCGACGACGTCTGCGACGCGCAGGCGGCAAGCGCCCCGGCCGCGAACGCGATGGAAAGGAACGCGCACGCACGGGAGCGCGAGGTTGATGGAAACGAACTCTGGGTCATCGAAAACTCCTGTGGTTTGCGTCGTCGGGCGCCATCTTGGCGAGCATCGACTCCATGCGCGCGATTTCGGTCGCTTGGTCCACGCGAATGTCGGAGGCCACCTTGAACACGAAATCGCTCTGGGCCGCGCCGTCGGTCGCGAACAGCTCCAGCACCATGTCTACGGCGCCCTGGTGATGCATGATCATGTACTTGAGGAAGAGCCGGTCGAAGTCTTCTTCGCGAGCACGGCGCAACTCGTCCAGCTGCTCCGGGCTCAGCATCCCCGGCATGTGCATGGCGTGCGCGGGGCCGTGGACGGTCAGCTCGCCGTCTTCGACGTGGACCTCGGGCACCGGCAGCCCGCGGTCCCGAAGCCAGCTCTGCATGAGCGCGATTTCGTCCTGTTGCGCGTTGATGATCCTGGCGCAGAGCGTCTGGATCGTGCGACTGGCCCCGTTCTCGGGCGCGAAGCCGGCCATCACGAGAGCCTGCGCGTGGTGGCCGATCATGCCGGTCATGAAGTGGACGTCGGCATCGTGGAAGACTCGGCGGACGCTGTCCGCGCGAGCTTGGTAGAGGGCCTCTAGGGCGGCCGCGCGGGCCGGACTGGGACGCACGGGGGCCACGGGCGCGTCGAGCGCGCCAACGGGGCCCGGCGTGGCGTTGGATGCCGGCGGGCCGCTGGTCGCGCATCCCGAGGTCGCGACCGCGAAGGCGGCGGCTCCAGCGAAGAAGAGCTTCATGGCATGGAAGCTAACACCGCGGCAGGTTCGCCCAAGCCCTACGTTTTCCCGAACCAAACCCCTCGCGTCCGCCCGTTCGAGACGCGGAAGCCCGTGATCCGACCCTCGTCGTCCCTTTCGAACTCGACGGAGGCCATGAAGATCACCGCAGTCGTGAACTCGTCCCCCTCTCGATGGCGCAGCTCGACCGGCTCCATGTCGATGTGGAGGAGCGCCAGCCCGCCGTCCTTCGCCTCGATCTCGTAGAACGTCTCGAGTTCCTCGGAGAAGTAGCGGCCCGCGAACTCAGCGAGCGCGGCTTCGGTCAAGTCCTCCTTCTCGCTGCGGCGCATGGGCATGTCGAGCCCGCCCTGGTGCAGCGTGGCGGCAACGGCGCTCCCGTCCGCTTCGAAGTGGAACGTGAACGCGGCCTGGGCGACGGCGATCGAGATGGTGGAATCGGAGGTGACGGACACCTCCAGGCGGGGCTGGGCGACCGCTTGAAAGAAGATTCGACCGTCCTCCACGGTGATGTCGGCGTCCAGTTTCGTCCCCGGAGCACTGATCACCCATGCCCCGGCAATCGCCGCGACGCGTTCGGGGGACATGCCTCCCTCGCCGCCGTCCTCCTCCTCCGCAGCCTCTTCGTCGGCGGCCTCTCCTTCGCCCGCCCCTTCGTCCTCGTCCTCCGCCGCCTCCAGTTCCTCCGCCAGGAACACGCGGGCGATCCGCACGCCCAGCCCCAAGTCGAAGGAGGCGTTGTTGCTCATCACCACCACCCCCGCCTCCAGCTCGGGGAAGTACCCCAAGTAGGCCCGGTGGGCCACGTCGCCGCCGGTGTGGGCGTACACGACCCGGCCGGACAGTTCGCCGATGCCGAGCCCTAGGCCGTACGTGGTGGTGTCGCCGTTCTCGAGCACTGCGGGGGTCGCGATCGCTCGCACGGCGTCCGGCCCGCCCAGCGCAGCGTCGCGGTAGTTGAGCATCCAGCGCGCCAAGTCGTCCACGGTCGTGTAGATGCCGCCCGCTCCCGCGGAAGCCGGCAAGTCGCGCGCCGTCCGATACCCCATCCCCGTCTTCACCGGCACATACCCCTGCGCGCTGCCGGGAATCACCTCTCCTTGAACCATCTTGACCCGCGTGTCGCGCATCCCCAGCGGCTCGAACACGCGCTCTCGCATGAAGTCCGCGAACGACTGGCCGGAAACCCGCTCCACGATCAAGGACAGGAGGATGTAGCCCGTGTTGTTGTAGTTCCACTCCGTGTTCGGAGGCGTCTGGAGAGTCGGCTGGCGCTGGACGACTTGAATCGCCTTCTCGCGCTCGAACGAATCTTCGCCGCGAAAGCCGGCCAGCGGCAGAAGATTGTAGATCTCGCGGTATCCGCTGGTGTGATTGAGGAACTGCCGCAGAGTAACGGGCGTTCCGAAGTCGGGAAGTTCGGGGATGTGTTCGCGCACGTCGTCGTCGAGGTGGAGCAGCCCGTCCGCCTCCAGGAGAAGCAGCGCCATGGCGGTGAACTGCTTGGTGACGGAGCCGATGTTGGACACGGTGCCGGCCTCCCACGGCACCCCGTGCACCACGTTGGCCATGCCGTAGGCGCGCACGAACGCCAGCCGTCCGTCCTCGACGACGCCGATCACGCCCCCGGGCCGGTCGCCGTCGTACATGCGGATCAACTGCCCCACGCGCGCTTCCGGGTCCGTCGCAACCGGCTCGACGGTCAGAATTCGGATGCCGTAGCCTCCGCGCCCGTCCTCGAACGGGGCCAGTTCGATCGCGTACTCGCCCGCGGAGTCCGTCTCGAACTGGAACGGCTCGGCGGCGCCCCGCCCAGGTCCGTCGAACACGCCCAAGGTCGCGCCGGTGGGATCCTTCACCGTGACCACCACGTCCACCGCCTGGCGCACTTCGCCGTACACGAACATTCCCTCGCCCAAGTCGATGGAGTACCTGTGGAGCGAATCGCCGGCGAACTGCGCACGGGCTGGCTGGCCGGGCTGGATCGGCCGGGGCGTCTGGGCCGATGCGGGGACGGCGGACGCAAGAGCTAGGGTGGCGGCGGCGAGGGCCAAGGCGCCCCGGCTGGCGGCCTGGGTCGTGGCGCGGGAGATGGCCAGGCGGGTGGCCCGGGGCGTGGCCCGAATCTGGCGGATGTATCGCGTGTTCATGAAGTGGCGTCCTGGGGGATGCAAGGTCGTGTGTGCCTGCAAGCGGAACATTATCGCGTCGGCCGGTACGGCCACGCTAGGCGGCCGCCGGCCGGACTTCTCGTCGTTCGACCTGCTGGTGGCGTCGCCTCGCCGACAGCATCGCGGCCAGAGGACGATCGGCGGAGACCACCTGTCCGAGCTACTCCGCCACCTCCAAGTTCCAGAGCCCGAAGATGTCGTTGCCCTCCTCCAGGAAGCGGCGGCGGGCCATGGCCAAGTAGTCCGGGCTGATTTCCACGCCGATGCTGTTGCGGCCGGCCAAGGCGGCCGCCACCGATGTCGTCCCCGTCCCGAGGAAGGGGTCCAGAACCGTGTCGCCGACGAACGAGAACATCCGCACGAGGCGGTTGGCGAGTTCCAGCGGAAAGGGCGCGGGATGATGTCGATTCGATGCTCCGGGCAGAGTCCATATCTGCCGGAACCACCTGTGATGATCCGTCTCGGAAATCACGCTCATGGCCCGGGCGGCGGGCGATGGGCTGCGGTAGCCGCCGGGCTTGCGCAGCATGAGAATGAACTCGATGTCGTTCTTGACGATGGCGTTCGGCTCGTACGGCTTGCCCAGGAAGCCGCCGGGCCCCATCTCGAAGTCCGCGTTGGTGATCTTGTGCCAGATGATGGGGGCCAGATTGTCGAGCCCCAGTCGACGGCAGGACTCTTGAATGCCCGCATGCAACGGATAGACGACGTGCCGCCCGTGCCGCCTCCGCGACATGCAGACGTCTCCCACGACGATGACCAAGCGTCCGCCGGGGACCAAGACGCGGCTGCACTCGCACCACACCTTGGCGATCTCGTCCACGAACGTGTCGTAGTCTTCAACATGGCCAAGCTGACCGGCTCCGTCCTTGTATTCCTTGAGCGTCCAGTACGGCGGCGACGTCACAATCAAGTGCACCGCCCCTTCAACCAACTGGGACAGCTGCCGGGCATCGCCCCGAACCATCCGATGTCGCGATCTCACTTCCCGCAACGCCGCCGCGACGCTCGCCACCTCCCGGGGATTCTTGGCGACTCGTGGCAAAGCCTTCTTCAAGGAGGCTTCGGAAAGATCGACTCCCGGCAAGTGTCTTTCGACCAACGCCGCCATCGTCGTCATGACTTGTCCCCGATTGCCGGGTTCCGCTGGCGAACCTCCTCGACCAAGCGGTCGAAAAAGCTCTTCGCCTCCGCCTCGCCTGAAACGATTCGAGGACCGTGCGAGAAATCGACCTCCACAAACCACGACGCTTCGATCATGCCGATGCTCCAAGACGGCGGCCGGCGGCCGGAGAGTCTTTCTATCCGACTACGCAACAAATCGGACCATGTGCATTGATGATGCGCACTGAACGCATCTTCTGCAATGTTGAAAACCATGACATATCCTGTCACGATTTCGGGAGAATACATCTGCACATTGGTCACTTCGCCAATGAGATCGTCAATGCGATTCGGTACTGTCCCCCCAAGGTTCTTCAAGAGAGACTTCAAGGAGATCACCAACCTAGGCTTTCCGTCGATGCTCCATGACACATCCCACGACTTGCTCCTAGCACCTCCAGAAACGGAGACTTCCATGCGAGCACCGCCGAGACCCCGCCGAGCGAGTTCGTCGACGACGAAGTGCGCTAGTCGCCGCAACCTCTTCGTGGAAGTCGGCTTCTCATCGGCGACGGCAATTCGGTACAGGTCAGCTACTGCTTCGTGGAAGCTCATTGCCAAAACGGCGGTCGTGAGTGGGCGACGCCGAGAAGATAACGACTTGCCGCCGAAAGCGAAGGTCGCAATCGTCTTCCCGCCGCTCCCGTTGAGCCGCGGCCTTCTCCACCAGCCGTCGCAGCTCGGCGATCGGCTCCGTGTGGTCGTCCACTTGGAGGCGCAGCACGACATCGTTGTTGAGCCAGACGCCGCCGCCCTCCTTGACCACGAGCATGGCGGCGGACTGCATGCCGCGCCGGTCGCCGCCTGCCGCTTGGCCCGCCTCGAGCGCAACCTGAAGGCGCAGGGACAGATGGCCTTCGGCCGACTCGAAGGCCTCCACCATGGCGTCCACTACCCCGGGTCCCGCCAGGACGTTGCCTTGGGCCGAGCAGTGTTCGCCGATGCGGTGGCCCGCCCATTCGCTGGCTCGGGGACCTGTGTGCGTGGCCACTTCGCCGGCGGCGTTCATGACCGAGAACTGGCGGCCCAGCTTGGTCCAGCGTTCGGGATCGGGGTCGGGGTCGCGAGCCACGAGCTCCCGCACCACCTCCTCGGGCGACATGCCTTGCCGGAGCAGTTCCAGCGCCTGGGGGCCGTAGCTCACGTCCACGATCGCCTGGGTGGCGACGACGCCCACGCCCGCCTCTCCCCAGACGACCCCGTTGCCCACGGAGAACACCCTGGACTGAACCGCGACGGGCGGAGCCTGCGTGGCGAGAATGTCATTCCCTCTCCGTGTCCAGTTGAGGAGGCTGGAGCCGGAAACGTATCCGCCGCCCGGCGGCCGCCGCAACGAGTCTCCGAATCCCCTCACGCCCCGCGACGCTTGCCCGCGTCTGCTTCGCGACATCTTGCGGTGCGGCAGAACGGTTCCTTCATTAATTTGAAGCCTGCTCAATTCTTCCCGGCATGACGATGAGGGCCAAGACGAAGATGTCGCAGAGGACGGAAGACGAAGCGCGCGCCGTCGCGCCCCTCGGTGGGGCTTGGTGGTGGGGCACCTCGTACGGCTTGCTCGGCTTGCTCTACGGCAACACGGTTGGCAACGTGCAGAGCCTTGCTGCCTTCGGGGCCCTCGTGTGCTCGCGCTTCCTCGTGCGCGACGTCTGGCGGCGGCGCACGGGGATGACCCGGGGGCGGTTCGCGTGGTCTCTGGCCTTTGCCTGGCTGGTGGTCGCATCCGCGCTTGTCGCATTAGTGCGGAGTCGGCTCTTGCCAGGAGCAAGCCCTCCCTGACGGTCGCACGCCCGCGACGCCCGCCCGCCAGCCCAAGCGCGCGGAGGACTCTGCGCAGATGATGCGGGCGGCCCCGCAGCAGGCGTGAGTTCGAGCTAGAACGACACTGTAGCGGTCGGGACGACGTAGGAATTCCGACTTCGCGCGGTCCAAATTCTCGGTCGCCCTGCCGTCTTCTCGGGCGGGTTGCGCCACCCCATTGACACGGGCCCCATCTAGGGCGTTCTTCTGCGTCCCGTTGCGCGTTTCGGTTCGCGCGAAGCGGCGAAGGCAGCGGGTCTCGAGCATCCTCTCCAGCCGGCCTACGGCTACCCCACGCACCACTTCGACGAGGGGGGAATTGTGTCCATTCGACTCCCACGGCTGGCTCGCGCAGGTGCCCCGGGGACCCGCGTTCGCGGGTTCGCCCCTGGATTCCCCACGCGGCTCCGCCCAAGCTGGCACAACCGACGCACCGAACTGGCCATGGAGGCCGGCTTGGTGCTGGTCGCGGTCATCTGGGGACTCAACTTCTCCGTGATGAAACTCGGGCTTGGCGAGATCGCGCCGATGGCCTTCAACGCGCTCCGCTTTCCGTTCGCGGCCGTCACGGCGGCACTGATGCTGCGCGCCCAAGGGAGAAGGATGTTGCCGCGCCCCCGCGACTGGCCCGTCGTGGCGGCGCTGGGGCTCCTCCACGTCCTCTACCAAGTCTGCTTCGTCTCCGCGCTGAACCTGTCGCTGTCCGGAAACGCAGCCCTGGTGCTCTCGACGGCGCCGCTCTGGGTCATGCTCATCTCGGTGCTGTTCCGCTTCGAGAAAGTGAACCCGATGGCCTTGGCGGGCGGCGCGATCACGTTGGGCGGCATGGCGCTGGTGATCGTCGGCGGGCCCGCCGAGTTGGGATTCAGCCTCCAGGGCGACTTGTTGATGGTCGTTTCGGCCGTTGTCTGGGCCGTCTACCTGGTGCTGAGCCGCCCCGCGACGCAACGCCACGGCGCGCTGGAGATGACCGCATGGACGCTTTGGGCCAGCACGCCTCCGATCGTCCTCCTGGGAGCCGGAGACTTCGCGCGCATGGACTGGGGATCCGTGTCGCTCGCCGCCTGGGCGTCCGTAACCTACGCCGGCGTGTTCACGATCGCGGTCGCCTACTTCCTCTGGTACCGGGCCGTCGCGGTGATCGGCCAGAGCCGCGCAGCCGTCTACGTCAACATGGTGCCGGTGGTGGCATTGGCCGCGGCCTGGATGTGGCTGGGCGAGACGCCTGCGGTCGCGCAAGTCGCGGGAGCCGCCGTGATCCTGTCGGGCCTGCTGATCTCGCGGCTGCGAAGGCGAGCGCCGGAGCACGGCCGTGCGACGAAGGCCGTGTCCGGCACGGCTTGACGGCGGTCGGCCGGCTGTCCGCTCGAACGCTCTGCCTCACCCGTCCGTGATGATCAGCATCCCCCGCGCCTGCAGCATCCGGTTGAGTTCGGTCACGTCGCCTGCCACCAAGGCGTCCAACGCCGACAAGTGCTCGTGCAGCATTTCCCGGAGGCGAGCCTGCACTTCCATCTCCTGATCCGTGGGCGGGAAGTCCGCCACCGAGATGCCGCGCGTCAGGTACGACAGCTTCTGCAGCAACTTGGCCTCGAAGCGGACGCCGTCCTGGCCTTGGCCGGTCAGCCGCAGGTCGACCATGTTCATCTGAAGCGCCGCCAGCTTCTCCGCAAGAGAGGAGACCGCGCCTGCCAGCTCCTCGTCTTCGGCGAAGCGGGCCACCGTCGCCAGCTGGACTCGCATGGCCTCGACGCGGTGCACGGCCTCGCCCGCGGCCACGATGTCGTCGCGCACCTCGCGCAGAAACGCCACCTGGGCTGCGATGTCGGCCTCGCTGCCCGCGGAGTGTGGGTCCTTGAGCACCACGAGGGGCTGCTCGTGGACTTGGCCGGCCGCCTTGAGCCGCACCGCATAGCGTCCCGGAGGCATCAGAATGCCGAGTTGCGTGCCCCCCGGCGCCGGGCGTCCGTCTTCGCCGACCTGGATGTGCGGCGCGTACATCGGGCCGGTGAGCAGCCGAATCGGCTCGTTGGGCTCGTCGCGCAGGTTCCAGTGGATGCGGTTCACGCCTGCTTGGTTCGTGCCGCGCAACGTCCGCACGACGCTCCCGGCGCCGTCCACGATCTCGATCTCGAGCGCTTCGGCGACGGGAGCCGACAGCCAGTAGTTGATGGAGGCGCCGTAGTCGGGGTCGCGGCCTTCGGTGGGGTCGCTGTAGGGGACTGAAGGCGGCGTGATGGGCCGGAAGCGGTAGGCGTCGCGGGAGGCGAACAGGTGGGAAGCCGAGGCCTGGACTTCGGCGGTCAGTTGCTGGAGCGGCCCCAGGTCGTCGAGAATCCAGAAGCCGCGGCCATAGGTGCCCACCACCAAGTCGTTGAAGCGCTCCTGCACCACGATTCCCGAGACGGGCGCGTGGGGCAGGTTGTTCTGAAGCGGTTGCCAGTCGTCGCCGGCGTCGAAGGAAGCATAGATGGCGTTCTCGGTGCCCAGGTACAGGAGGCCGGGACGCTTTGGGTCCTCGGCGATCACCTTGGTGTAGCTGAGCGCGCTGGCTGGGATGCCTGCGGTGATCTCGTCCCAGGACTCGCCGTAGTCGCGGGTGCGGTAGACGTGGGGGTCGCGGATGTTCACTTGATGCCCGTCCGCGGCCACGTAGGCGGTGGCGGGGTCGTGGCGGGAGGCGGCAATGCTGCGCACGGCGATCCACCCGGGCAGGCCGCTCACGTTGTCCGTCACGTTCGTCCACGTAGCACCGCCGTCGCGGGTGACGTGGAGCAGTCCGTCGTTGCTGCCCGCCCAGATCAGTCCCCGCTCCAGGGGCGATTCCGCGATGCCGAAGACCGTGCCGGCGTACTCGACGCCGATGTTGTCGCCCGTCAGGCCGCCCGAGGGAACCATGCGGCTCCGGTCGTTCAGCGTCAGGTCGGGGCTGATCACCTCCCAGCTCTGCCCGCCGTTGCGCGTCCGGTGCACGTGCTGGCTGCCCACGTACACGGTGTTGGCGTCGTGAGGCGAAATGTGGATCGGCGCGTCCCACACGAAGCGGTAGCGCACGCTCGACGCAGCTCCCCGGCTCTGCTCCGGCCACACTTCGACCGTGCGGTACTGGCGGCGCTCCTCCTCGTAGCGCACCACGATGCCGCCCACCATGCCCGACCCCGACGCCGAGGACCAGACAATGTTGGGATCGGTCGGATCCGGCGTGGCCCAACCGCTTTCGCCGCCGCCCACGTGGTGCCACATCCCCCGGGGGATGCCGGTGATGCGCCGCTGTCCCATGATGCGACTGTTGCTGGGCCCGCGGTACGTGGGCTCGTCCTGCTTGTTCCCCAGCACGTTGTAGGGAATCGCGTCGTCCACGGTGACGTGGTACATCTGCGCGTTGGTGAGGCGCTGCCGGAACCACGTCTTGCCCCGGTTGACGGAGATGGAGAGCCCCTGGTCGTGCGCGACGATCATGCGGTCGCCGTCGCCCGGATCGATCCACATGTCGTGGTGGTCTCCGCCCGGCGCCCGGGGCCGCGGCACCACGTCCAGCGTCCTGCCTCCGTCGGTGGAGACGGCGAACGAAGCCGTCAGGAAGTACGCCTCGTCTTCGTCGTCCGGTGCCACGACGACGCGCGAGTAGTAGTGCGGACGGCCCATCGCGTTGCGGTTCCGCGTGACCAGCGCCCACGTGGCCCCGCCGTCCTCCGAGCGCCACAGCTGTCCGTCTTCGGTCTCGCGCCCTTCCCAGGGGATGCCGTCGCCGGTCTCGAGCAGGGCGTAGACGCGTTGGGGATTCGACGGCGAGACGGCGACCGCCACCTTGCCGACCGGCTTCTCGGGCAGTCCGATTCCGTTGCCCGGCCCCGACAGCTTGCGCCAGGTGTCCCCGCCGTCGCGCGACACGTGCAGGCCGCCGCCCGGCCCGCCGCTCCTCCGGCCCCAGGTGCGGATCTCGAGCTGCCAGGTGCCCGCAAACAACACGCGCGGGTTGGACGGGTCCATAGCGATGTCGGAACATCCGGTGTCCTCGTCCACGAACAGGACCTGCTCCCAGGTCGCGCCGCCGTCCGTGGTGCGGAAGACGCCGCGCTCCGGCTGCGGGCCGTAGGCGTGCCCCAGTGCGCAGGCAAAGGCGACGTTCGGGTCGGCGGGGTGCGCGATCATGCGCGGAATCCGCCCCGTCTTCTCCAGACCGACGAGCGTCCAGGTCCGGCCCGCGTCCACCGACTTGTACACGCCCTCGCCGATCGAGACGTGGCTGCGGATCTTCCCCTCCCCGGTTCCCGCCCAGACGACGTTCGGGTCGGCCGCCACCACCGCCAGCGCGCCGATGGACTGCACCGGCTGCGCGTCGAAGATCGCCTCCCAGTGGACGCCGCCGTCCGTCGTCTTGTAGATGCCACCAGAGGCGGCCCCTACGTAATAGGTGTGGGGCTGTCCCGGCACGCCCGCGGCCGCCGAGAAGCGGTTGCCCTCCGGGCCGATGTGCCGCCATTCGAGGGCTGTGTAAGCGGAGGGAGGCGGAGCGGTCTGGGCCGTGGCCGACAACGGCGCGACCGCCGGGAGCAGCGCCAGCAACGCCGTGCCCACCGAACCCCCGGCGAGCGCGACGGAGGGCCGCCGGCTAGCAGGCCGTGGCGGAAATGCTTGCCGCGCGAGCGGATTGTCCAACGCCCGCACGTCGTCTGCTATGCGTCTCTGCTGCGCCATCGCTCGCCTCTTTGCTATTGATCTCCGTGCTCCTCTCGGCCCCTAACGTACTTCTCGCCCGTCGCAGCCGCGACGGTTCCAGTTCAGCCCCCGCCCGAGCCGCTCGTGATGGTCGTGACGTGAAGGTTGAGCGCATGATTGACGCGAAGACCGAAGATCCCGGCGGTCGGCAACTCTCCGCGCGGGCCGGACCACACCTGCTCGCCGTTGACGAAGAAGCGCATCTCCGGGCCCTCCGCTTCGAGGGCCATGACGTTCTTGGCGGTGGAGCCGGACTTGTCGGCCCACGACACGATGGCTGGATGGGCGGTCCACCCAGCAACTACCGAGGTCTCCTCGCCGTCGCGCCGCTTCACCAGGAACTCGCCTCCGTCGCGGAGGAGGAAGTACGTGTAGGCTTGCTCCGCGCCGTGCAGATCCGAGCCGCCCACGAAGAACCCGAAGCCCTCCCTGCGGCCCTCCGGATCGAAGAGGAAGGTCTCGGACTCGATTCTGAAGTCGCCGGCCGCGACCGAGTCCGGGTGCCAGGCGATGAAAGCGGGCCCGGTCGTGACGTGCAGCCCGGGCGGCATGGCCATGAAGTTGATGTCGTCCATGCTGAACTCTTCGCGGTCGAATCTCGCTTCCCAGCCCTCGGGGGACTGCTTTTCGTCCAGGTGCTCCGCCTCCTGAGCCGCCGACTCTCCCGCCAGCGAGAGTCCGATTCCGATTGCCGCGATGCCAACGATGCGCTTGCGCATGATCTCGTTCCTTCTCCTATGAGTGAATGGTGTTGCGGTGGGGGGCGCCGAGCCGCCGGAAAGCCTCCCCGGCGGCCCAACATAACTCACCACGATTCTGCCCGCCCCTGCGTCGCGAACAAGAGAATCCGCTCCCCGACTCGCTCGCCCACGACAGCCTCCCAGCATTCGGCGTACCGGTCCACCTGGGCGCGGTACTGCGGGACGCGTTGATCGGAGGCTAGGTCGCCGCCCTTGTCCGTCTTGTAGTCCACGACCACCCAGGCGCCGGTCTCGCGATCCTTGAAGACCAGGTCGATCACTCCCTCCACCACGACGGGAGGAACAGCGTCGTCGCCACCGAGGCCGCCCTTCCCCGCAGCTTCGACCAGCGCGAACGGCATTTCGGCGTAACGCTCGGCGCTGTCCATGGCCCGGCGCCACACGGGCGAGGCCTGCACCGCCTCCACGAGCGACATCAAGACGGGCAGGCCGTCCGCCCGTCCCTCGGCGTCCACGGGCAACCGCTTCTCTCGCATGGTGCGTCTCGCCACCGAGGCCAGTGCCTGGCGCCCAGCGCCCGACTCCGCCGCGGCGAGCGCCGCATGGGCCACCTCGCCCCACCCGGCGCCGCCCGGCCAGGGTCCCAAGGCAGGCGGCGCAAAGCTCGTGGAGCGGACGGCGGCCGTGGAGACCGAGGCTGGCATGGCGGGCACATCGTCCTTGACGGCTACCGAGACGGACTCCACTTGGTACGAGGGTTCGCCTGCTTCGGCGCGCCGCTTGTCCGTCTGGTCCAATCTGGCGGACAGGTCCGTGGCCTCGTCCAGCTGGTCGGGCGAGCCGGACTCGCCGCGAGAAAGATCGACGGACTCGACTATGGGACCCTCGCCATTGCCTCCCGATTCGCGAGGCACCGCCCGGCCTTCGCCGTCCAGCCATTCTTCGATTGCGGCCCACGGCGAATCGTTCTTCTTCCTCTTGCCGGCCCTGCGGCTGCCCGGCGCGGACACGCGGCCGCGCTTGGCGACCCAGAGCTCGTCGCAGGCCCGGGTCGCGGCCACGTAGACGAGGCGAACCTTCTCGGCTTCGTCGAAGGCCACTTCCTCTTCGCAGTCGGCCTCCCAAGCGAGCGGCTGCGCAATCACCGTGGGAGGGCCGAAGGACCCTCGTCGGGGTTCGACAATCGGAATGGTGCCGCGGGCGACGCCGTCCTCCCCGCGAACAACGCGCATCTTCGGCGTGTGCGTCCCCTCCCCGAACGGGGCCGCCAAGAACACGACCTTCGCTTCGAGCCCCTTGGCGCGGTGGACGTTCATCACCCTCACCGCGTCCTTCCGGGCCGGCGCCAGCGACGGCTCCGCCTCCCGCCAGGCCACCGCCGCCTCCATTGCCCGCACGGCTCCCGCAAGCGACGCGTCCCCCGCAAGCGCCGAGGCCCGAACCGCGTCCAGGAGGTAGGCCACGGAGCCTGCCCGCAACTGGCCCAGCGCCTCTCCAGCGACAAGCGGGAAGACGCCCGTCTCCCGCACCAAGCGCTCCGCAGTCACGTCGGCCGGCTCTCGCCTGGCCAGCTTCCACCACCCATGCAGCGTTCGCAGCGCTTCGGCCGCCTTCTCGCAACCCATCTCTGCGAAGTCCTCGGCGCCGTTGCCGTCTTCGGCGTCCCCATGCGTCCGGTGGAGCCGCGGGGGCCGGTTGACCGCAAGCTGTCCGCCCGCGTCCCGGAAGCGCACGATCTGGTCCAGCGTGACACCGAAGAAGCGGCCGGTGAGCACGCCCAGCACGAGCACGGCGTGCGACGGATCGGCCAAGCACTTGAAGAGCAGGAGAAAGGCGGCCATCTGGTCTTGGAAACCCACCCCCGCTCCGGATACGTCCACGGGCAGATTGCGGTCCTCCAGGGCGTCGGCGTAGGTCGTCAAGTGCTTGCGCGCGCGCAACAGCACCATGAAGTCTCCGGGCTCGCGCTCTCCGGCATCTACCTGCCGCGATATCTCGGCGGCGATCTTGGCCGCGTCGTCGGTGGCCATGTCGGCTTGCTTGGCGCTGTCCACGGCGTAGGACTTGAGGACAGCCGTCTTGCACTTCCGTTGCGGGACGAGGGGCTCGAAGGCCGCTTGCCGGTCGTTGTCCTCGCTGGGAAAGCGGGCCTCCTGGTTGAATACTCCGTCAATTAGTACCCCCATTTTGTCACGAGAACGGAAGTTGGCCGTCAGCAAGAGGACTTCGCCGAAGCTCTGGAATCGTTTTTTGACAGATTGATATAGGGATATGTCGGCGCGCCGAAATCGGTAGATGCTCTGCTTGGGATCGCCGACGACGAACAGCGCACCCGGGCGGGGGTTCGCGTGCATCCACGCTGACTTCTTGGCGGGGTCGCCGCGCGGGTCGGGCGCGCCGGGGTCGCTGAGCGGGCCGAGTTCGCTGGACGGGCCGGGTTCGCTGCACAGCAGGAACAGTATCTCGGCTTGGAGCGGGTCGGTGTCCTGGAACTCGTCGACCAGGACGTAGCGGTAGCGGTTCCCGAGTTCGCGCCGGGCCTGCGAATGCTCGCGGAGCATCTCGGCCGCCAAGACCAGGAGGTCCGCGAAGGTCAGCACGCCTTCCTGCTTGCGCCAGCGCGCGAAGTGACGGGCGGCGGCGGCGGCCACGCTCATAGCGACGGGATACCGGTGCGCCCACCATGCTTCCAGCAGGTTGGCCGCCCGGGCGTCGGCCCTGCAGAAGGCCGAGAACTGCTCGCCCAGGGCCTTGGCGGCGGCCTTGCCTTGCGAGGTGTCCGACCACCGGTTCTGCGTGACCGAAGGCCTGCGCCGATACAACGTGGCCAGCGCTTCGAAGAAGTCGGACGGCTTGTCCCAGTCGTGGAGGCGTTGCGAAAAGAGAAGCGCGCGAACCTTCCCAGCCAGCCCATCCCATCCCTTCTCGGGTTCGGTGGCGGGCATGAGCACCGCGGCCTCGTCGAGGAGCTCCTGAAGTTCCCCTCTCACGTCGGCGACTTTCTCGGGCAATTCGGCCTTGGCCGCACCGCCTTCGAACCAAGCCGCGAGCGCCGTCTCCGACGCCCCGAGCCCGGAGCAGGACGTCCCAGCTTGGTCCCCGGACGGCGACTCGCATCCGAAGTCCACGTCGGGGTTTTCCACCATGCGGCAATACACGTCCTTCAGCCGGTGGGGCGAGATGCCCAGACGCTCGAGACGCTCGAGACGCGGGTCTGCGTCCACCGCCAGCCGCTCCAGGAACTCGCCCCAGGCCCGATCTTGCAAGCGCTCGGCGTCGGACTCCATGACTTCGCGGAACTCCGGGTCGAGTCCCGCGTCCAGCGGACGCTGTCGCAGGAGCCGTGCGCAGAAGGCGTGAATGGTGCCCAGGAACGCCTTGTCCAAGTCGCGCAAAGCGTCGTTCGCGGCCTGGCGCTCGCGGCTCCCCGTCTCGGCGCTGGCGACAACTTTCTCGAGCTTGTCCTGAAAGCCTTCGCGCAGCTCCGCCGCCGCCTTGCGGGTGAAGGTCACTGCGGCGATCTGGTCGACCGTCCCCTTGCCACGCAGGATCAGTTCGGCCATGCGACTCACGAGGGCCGTGGTCTTCCCCGAACCCGCGCCCGCCTCCACCAGCAGGTTCGAGTCCAAGTCGCATCTGATCCGGTCGCGGGCCTCTTGGTCCGGAGGAAGACTCTTCGTGCTGGAACTCTCGCGGTCGCAAGCACAGGAGCGGGTCACGGAAACGACACCTCGGATCTCCACTCGCGGGCTTTCTTCAGCGCCGAGATGCCGCGTCCGGGGACTGGCCCGGGGTCCGCGACCGGCACAGTGTCTGCAACGGCTTCGTCGTTCTGGGCCAGTTCGCCGGCCTTCAGGCAGTCCGCCGTCCACTTGGAGTGCCTGCAGTCGGAGCCACCCACGACGCCGCACACGTCCTGATAGTCGCAGAACCGGCAGTCCCTCCGGGGGTCCTCCGTCGCGGGGAACCATCCTGCTTCGACCCCTTCCAGCATCGCGGCGATCAACTCGCCGCCCTGCGCCAGATCGGCGGCGCCGTACGCCCTGACTTCGTTCTTGCCGCGGCGCGTCGGAAACTGATACTCCATGCGCTCCACGAGCCGTCCCAAGCAAGCATTCGCGGCGGCCGCGTAGACGACGTGCTGAAGGCGTCGTCCGCCGTCGTAGAGGCCGCTGCGACGATCCCACATCTTGGTGGCCTTCCCCGTCTTGTAGTCCACCAAGCGCAGACCGGCGCCGCAATCGTCCACGCGATCGACAGCGCCCCGAATCAAGACGCTACGTCCGCCGAGTTCGATTTCCATTCCGTCCTTCCCACCGAACGGCCACTCCAACTCGCGCCAATCAGGTGGTTCGTCGCGGATCATCTCGACGAAGACGCGCACGTCCGCGCACATCGCCTCCGTCTCCCACTGCTGCACGGCTTGGCTGGGGCACGGGATTTCGACCAAGGCCCGCTCGCATTCCCATCGCACCCGCTCCAAGGCCAAGTCCATGAACTCGCAGTCCTCGGGATCGATGTCGCTGTCTCGCGCTGTCCGCAACGTCTGTTCGTAGACGCGGTGCAGGATGCTTCCGCGCTGGAGGGCGTTGAGCCAGCCGTTCGGGTCGAACTCGGGATCGTCCGGCGGGTACGCGCCCAGGATCGTGCGGAACAAGAAACGCCGGGGGCATGCGCCCAGGTGGCCAAGCGCGCCAGCCGAGAGCGGGCGGGGGGAGCCGTTCGCGCGCGTGAAGACGTCCTGGAAGGAAAAGGGCCGGACCGCCGTTCCAAGAATGCCGGCATGAACCGAGGGCGCCGGCTTCTTGAGCGCATCGGCCGCGGCCATGCCGTTGCCCAGACCGGAATACGCCCGCCCGACGACATGCGAGGCGCGCCGCAAACGCCCTCCGCCGTCGGAGATGGCGCTCATCCAGACATCGTCCCGGTCCAACATGGCGCCGCCCGCGTCCTCGCTCCCCCGGGGAAGGCGGGACTCCGGTGGGCCGAGGCAATCGTTCAAGTCTTTGAAGGAGAGATCGGGTTTGCCGCGCTTCAGCCGCAAGACTTGAAGGATTTCGGCGGCGGGCGCGAGTTCGCGGGCCTGGGAAGGGTCCCAGCACGAGTAGCTCACCG
Organism: Longimicrobiales bacterium; assembly: GCA_958295645.1. Classification (GTDB taxonomy): domain Bacteria; phylum Gemmatimonadota; class Gemmatimonadetes; order Longimicrobiales; family Gaopeijiaceae. The sequence continues at coordinate 208,291 of OY282361.1, read as the reverse complement.
AGATGCGTCCCCGCAGGCGGGCGAACAGTTCCGCGAAGAGGAAGCGCCGCTCGGGGGTGATGTCCTCGGCCAAGCCGATCTCGCCGTGGCCCGTGCGCCTGTCGCCGCGGTCCATGCGCTTGTCGCCGCGGTCCATGCGCTTGCGATCTTCGTCGGGCAGCAACGGGTCTTCGAAAGCGGGGCCGGGGAAGCTCCCGGAGTCCATTCCGACGAGGAACGTGTGCGGCCGTCCGGACAGGCCGCCTTTGTCCAGGCTCGAAAGGTGGACGTGGCCGGGCGCGGAAGTCCGCGGGGCTTGGCCTTCGGCGTCGGCGGGGGCAACGGCGATGTTCAGGAATCCGCGAACCACGGCGACGGCCGAATCGAAGGCGGTCGGGCGGTTCAGCTCCGTTCGGATGCGATCCAGGCGGTGCTCGATTTCCTTCTGGGCCGACTTGTCGGCCTCCGTTCCTCGCGCGGTGCGCTTGAGCAGGCTCTGGACGCCGGCCGCGACCTGCGCGGGCGAAACGGAGGAGCCGTCCGTCGGCGGAGTCGCCTTGATCACCGGAATCAGCAGATTCTTGAGCGCGGTGCGTTCCAGCGTCCACTGCCTCTTGCGTTCCTCGAAGCGTTCCGGACTCTCGTAGCGGCCCGGCTTCATGCGGTCCACGTCGGCCAGGGCGCGGGCGATGACGGGGGCGTAGCGGTCTCGCCGGTAGCCGATGCGGAGGCGGCGCAATGCTTCGGCGAGACGGCGCGGCCAGATGTCCCTCCCGGCGCCCGGCGCGCGCAGGTCGCCCGCCTCGACGAGCGCCCGGATCACGGGCTCCGCGAACTGGTCTTCGATCCAACGGAAGTAGGCCGCGACCACGCGCCCCGGACGGGTGCGCTGCACCGGAAGGCCGGCGGCAAAGGTGACCGGAATCCCCAAGGGTTCGGCAATGGCGTGCAGGGCCGATCCATAGACATCCGGGCTGGGCGTCACGATCTCGATTTCGTCCCAGCGCGCGCCACGCGCCACGGCCCGGCGCAGCACGCCGCGGAGTTCGTCGTAGACGGACGCGGCCCGGAACACCTCGATGTCGCTGCAGCCCTCCCCACCCCGTTCCCGCACTTCGTACAGCCAGCTGCCCGGACTCGGACTCGGCCTGCCGGACGAGTTCGCCCACAACCGCAGCCCTCGCCTCTGGCCGCCCTCGCCGACAGGACGCTCGGCCCCGGCCCACAACTCCCGCCGCCGACGGGGAGGCGACAAGCCCACGATCTCCTCAGCGCGCAACAGGTGTGCTCCCCGCGTCATCAGAGCCCGTAGAAACCTGCCCTCCAGCCCAATGCCGGAGTGTCCAGGCAGCAGGTAGACCGCGGGCCGTGCTTGGGCTTGCCTCTCCAACACCTCGGCGGCACGCGCCAGCACCCAGGCCTGGTCGGACAGGCCGCCCTCCTGCAGCAGATCCTCGAACCGACCCAGCACAGCCGCCACAAACTCCACTTTGTCCGACCCTCCCGCCTGCCTGGCCCCGTCGCGGCCCGAGAGGCCCGCAAGCCGAACTGCCTTCGCGGAATGCCGCACGGCGTTGCGAAACCCGACCTTGCCCACCAAGTCCGCCAGCCGGCTAAACCGCCTCCCGGCGTCCCTCGCCAGCACGTCGTCGAGCGCTCGTTCGATCAGACGCTGTTCGCCGAACTCGTCGACCCTCTCCAGCGCGGCATCCGCCCCGTTCCCTTCAACGATCCGCTCGGCCAGTCCGAGAGGCGTCGCCAACTCGAATCCCGCCCACGAACAGCCCCGGCGAGCCAGCTGCGCCAAGATCTCCCGGCCTCCGCCCATCGTCCGCACCACCAACACCCTCCGCCGCAGCCCCTCGCGCGCCAACGCTTCCAACTCCTGAACCAACGCGCAGGCTTCGGCCACGCCTCCAGCCAACCCGGCCCCCGCCGCGCCATCCGACGGCCAGCCCGCCCCAGCCCTCAAGACACCGCTTCCACGCCCAAAGTGAACGCCCGGTTCGGAGGCAGCGTGATGATGCTGCTGCTACCCAAGCGCAGGCCGCCGCCGCTCAGGCCCGCCAGTTCCGGATCGGCCATCTTGTTGCGCGACCATGTCTGCACACGTGCGCATCATCCTCCCACCGCGTCCTCGAATCTGAGCCACTCCCAGTGCGGGTTCTCGAGGTTCCTCGCGGCTTGCGTCAGCGCCGAATCACGTCGACGACCCGGCCGTCGGGGCTCACCACCACGATTGGGCCACGCCGGATGTCGTTGCTCAGGTCGGCGCACCGGCCGGCGGCGCAGCGGCGGTCCGCCATCGCGCGCTGCTCGGCGCTCGGCAAGCTGTACGGCTCGGCTTGGCTCACGTCCACCACGTAGCCGATATCGGCCATGGATTGGATCGTGATCGCGCTCAAGGGGTCGGCGCCCGTGTCGTACCTCGGCGTCATGAGTTCTGTGACCAGAATGCTCTCGCGCCAGTGCCCATCAGCCGAGCCCGGCCTGCCACTGTTCTCCACCGGCACCTTGGCGCCCACGTAGCCTGAGCCGCCGGCCGCATCAAAGGCCGCGATGGCCAGATCGCCCACGAAATGCGTGTCCGGTCCGTCGCTGGTGCCGACCGAAGGATTGCGGAGCAGGTTCGCATACGCGTCGGACCAGATGGTTCCGAGCCCCAGGACGTGCGCCATTTCGTGGAGGACGACCCCCTCGAATCCACCCGGCTGGGCGTCCAGGAACGGAAGGTCGGCTTCGTCGAACTCCATGAGCCCGAGTATGGGCAGGAAGCTGCCCGTCCGCAACGCGCAGGGCCCGGCTCGCGCCAGGATGTTGCGTGCTCCGTCGATCGGACCAACCGCCGCAAATATCCGCACGTCGGAAACGGTGTCGGAGACCGTGGGGCTCCCTTCGCCACACGACCTGGTGTAGTTCTCCTCGGAGAAGTCGACGTCCGGAAGGGTCTCGACGAAGATGGACTCCCACTGCTCGGCCGCGTCTTCGAAGATCTCCCTGTGGGCCGGACTGATGTCGCCGAGATACACGATCTCCACGTCGAACTGGCCGCGCACGGTCACGGCGAGGTCCAGGACGGCCACGAAGCCGCTGGGGTCGAACGCTCTGATCTCGACCGACGTTCGGCCTGGCGACGCCGACACCAAGGTCAGCGAGTCGCCCGCCACGCTCACGTCGACGACGTCGCTTTCCAACACTGCTTCGAACACGAGCGAATCGCCGTCGGGATCGGTGAAGTAGTCCGCCAAGGTCACGGAGACCGTGTCGGGGGCGCCGTCGGCGGCGGGCCTCAGAAATACCGCCGGGATCGAGTCCGCCGGCACGGGTCTGCGGTTGGTGCGCTTCGAATCGGCGACGAAATCCAGGACCAACGTGTCGGCGAACCGCGGCTCGAGTCCAAAGATGCTGTCCGACACGAACTCGGCATCTGCGGTCACCTCGACTCGTGCGCCTCCGGCGGCGCCGTTGTTGTCTCCGGACAGGGTCCAGGGTTCGGTCGCGAGGTCGCCCGCGGCCAAGTTCGCACGACCCTTGCCCAAACCGACCACGTCGCCGGTCGCCGTCCAATCCAGCGTCGTGGCGAAGTACGCCGGAAGATCGCGGGCGGTCTCGGCCCGCAGGCGCGCCTGGTCGCCTTCGTTGAGAACCTCGCTGCCGACCCGGCGAAGTTGCAGGTCCAGGCCGAACGGCGCCCCCGGATTCCGGCGCAAGTCGAGGCGCTGGAGCGAACTCGCGGCTCTCCCGAGGGCTCCTGGCGGCAGCTCCGACAACGCGTTGCCGCTCATGTCCAAGCTGTGCAACTTCGTCAAGGGTTCGAGGGCGGGCCCGGGCCAAGCGGCAATCGCGTTGTCGGTCAAGCCCAGAAACGACAGTCCGGGCTGGTCGGCGAACGCCGCGGCGGGGACGGTTGTGATCTCGTTGTTCGCCAACGACAGGCCGCCCAGGGCCGACGGACCGCGAAAGGCGCCCGCCGGCCAAGCAACCAAGCGGTTGCCCCCCAACAGTAGAAGCTGAAGCCCCGCCAAGTTGTCGAAGGCGCCGGGCTCGATGGCGCTCAGGGCGCCGTCCGTCACTGCCAGCGTCTCGAGCGTCCGCGACAAGCCGCTGAACGAATTTGCAGACAACGTCGTCAGTCGCGGGTTGTTGCGCAGCCACAACTGATCCAGCTGCGGCATGCCGCGGAATGCTCCAGCCGGCCATTCGCCGAGCTGCGTGTCTTCGATGAGCAAGAGCGCCAGGGAATCCAAGCCGTCGAAGGCGCCGGGCTGAATCGTGCTGACGGCCGTGCTGTCCAACACGAACCCCTTCAGGCCGGACAAGCCTCGAAAGGCGCCCGTGGGCAACGTCGTCAAACGAGAAGTGTTTCCGAAGTCCAAGAATTGCAACGCCGACAGTCCGTTGAACGCCCCTGGCTCGATCACCTCGACGCCCGTGCGCGAAAGGTCCAGTTCCCGCAGGGCGGACAGGTCGGCGAACATGTCCGTCCCGAGCGTGCGCAACTCGTCGTTTTGCGCCAACAACAAGACCACCAGGTTCGACAAGTTGCGAAATGCGTTGGCAGGAACCGTCCGCAGGCCCATGTCCTGCAGGCTCAATAGTTCCAGGCTGGAGAAGTTGTCGAGCGCGCCTTCGGGAATCTCGCCCAGCGGATTCGAACTCATGTCCAGGATCTTCAAGCCGCGCAGTTCGCGGATTTCTGCGAATGCGGAAGCGGTCAAGCGGTTTTCGGTCAGCGAGAGCGCGCTGAGGTTCGGGAGCCCGGAGAAGAGATTCGGGAGTCCGGCGAACACGCCGGGGGGGAGTTCCGCCAGCTGGTTTTGGTTCAAGAGCATGAGCGTCACGTCGATGCCGGCGAAGTCCCACGACTTGAGCGACTCGAGACCGACGTTCACCATTACGAACTGCCCCATGTTCGGCGTAGAGTCGAGGTCGTCGATGGTGACGTCGGCGCAGTGCTTCGGAGGACTGTTTGGATCGGGCGACAGCTTGAACACGAGGTCTTCGACCACCTGTTGCGTCCGATAGCAGATGCCGCTCGTGATTCGAAGATCGATCTCCAGCGCCTGCACGCCGGGAGAGCCGGGAACCGACACCGAAATCCTCTGCACGGGCTGGCCCGCAACGTCGCCCATCGGCGTCCATTGGACGGAGACTGTTCCGGTCGTGTCGGTGCGCACCGTCGCGCTGGAGGCTGGGCCGTCGCCGACGTCCACCGTCCCGTGTCCCTGGGCCGTCTCGAAGCGAAGGGACCCTTCCAGCGGACCCTCGTCGGCGGCGACCAGTTGGGCCGACACGGGCGCCGGGCGCCCCGAGGCCCCTTCCGGGTTGGCCGACATGGCGCGGACGGCCGCGGGAGCAACCACCGCCGCCGTCGAGGCCGACGCGGGTCCGTACTCGATGGAGGCCGCCAGCCTCTGCGGAGCCGAGCCCTCGCCCAACGTCCAGACCGTCGCCGCCAACCCGTCCTCGCCGGTCGCGACCGACGCCGGCGAAGCCGTGCCGTGCTCTTGCCCGGGCGCGAAGTTCACCATCAGCCCCGATACGGGCTCTCCGTCCTTGTCCACCACCAGCACTTCGACCGGCAACGTGTGGCCCGGCGCCACGCGCCGGCTCTCGCCCGAGAGGAACTCGATGGAGTCGGCGGCCACGAGCGCCGTCGCGCTCGCCTCGGCGGAGGGGCCGTTCGGCACGCTTGCGGCCAACGACTGCACTCCCGTCGCCGGCCCCAGCGTCCAAGAGGTGGCCGCCCGCCCATCCGCATCCGTCTGCGCGCTGGGCGGGTCCGCGCTTCCACCGCCGCCCGGCTCGAAGTTCACGGTCACCTCCGCCACCGGCGTCCCGCCCCCGTCCAGCACGCGCACGACTACCGTGTCCGGAAGCATGCTCCCGTGGATCGCCCGTTGCCCGCTCCCCGACAGAATCGCCACGCTGTCCGCCACTTGCTGCACCGTCACCGCCGCCTCAGCCGCGAGGTCGGCGACCGACGCCCGCAGCGTCCCCGTCCCGTTGGCCACGGCGGTCACGACCCCGCCGGCGTCCACCGTGAAGACATCCGTGTCGCTGCTCGTCCAGCTCACGGTTCCCTCGAACGACTGGCGGCGCTGGTCGGTTACCGTCGCCGCTACCGTAGCGGTCTCGCCCACGTACACTAGAGAGACGCTGGTCGGACTGAGCGAGATACTGGTCGCCTTTGGCGGCTCCGTCGGGTCGCCGCAACCAGTCAGAAGAAACGCCGCCAGCGTCGCGGCCATGCGAAACGCGGCCATGTCCCGGAATCCGTCATGCCTCTTGATCATCTTCCACGCCTCTTTCGTCGGGGAACCGTGCCACGCCTCCATACTGCAAGTCCGCATCGCATTCCGCAATGCGTGCCTGCAACGGCAACCGCTCGCACGCACGGAAAACATCGCCGCCCGCGAACCAAGACACCGACCGGCGAGCCCGCTGGGTCCTGCCCAACAGCGCCCCCGTCACGGCCGCGCCGCCGTTGCGCCAGCCCCGGCGAGCCAGCTGCGCCAGGAGTTCCCGGCCTCCGCCCATCGTCCGCACCACCAACACCCTCCGCCGCAGCCCCTCGCGCGCCAACGCTTCCAACTCCTGCACCAACGTGCAGGCGTCGGTCACGCCTCCAGCCAACCCGGTCCCCGCCCCCGCGGCACCGCCCGACGGTCAGCCCGTCCCAGCCCTCAAAACACCGCTTCCACGCCCAAAGTGAACGCCCGGTTCGGAGGCAGCGTGATGCTGCTGCTGCTGCCCAAGCGCAGGCCGCCGCCGCTCAGGCCCGCCAGCTCCGGATCGGCCATCTTGTTGCGCGACCATGTCCACAGGTTGCGGCCGCTGACGTAGACCGACGCCCGCCGGGCGCCCAAGCGCGCCGCCAGACTTTCGGGCAAGGCATAGCGGACGGAGAGTTCGCGGAGCTTGAAGTAGTCGCCGTCGTACAAGAACGCGCGGCGGGCGGAACTCTGGCTGTACTTTCCGCGCACCGTCCCGTCGGTGTTGTACTGGTTGGGATAGGCGTAGGGGCAGTCCACGACGTCCGCGCCTCGGCCGCAACGCACGATTTCCCGGCGGTAGATGCCGTTGAACGTGGCCCAGACCGATCCCCAGTCGAACACTTCGTGGCCGGCCGCCCAGTCCGCCAGGAGGCTGAACGAGAGTCCGGCGCCAATGGAAAGCGCAGTGTTGACGCTTCCCGTCTTGTCGGGCACCGGAGAGCCGCCCGTGTACTGCAAGTTGGACCCGTCGTACAGTCCGTCGCCGTTGCTGTCCACGGGCGTGCTCACCTGCCAGGCGCCCACGGGAAGGTTCAGCGTCACGCGCTTTTGGCTCTCGTCCACGGAAAAGTCCGCGACCCCCCCCATGTCCTTGATGCGATTGTCGTTGTAGTGGAAGGAGGCCCCGGCCGACCATGTCGCCGAGCGCCGCGCGAGTATCTGCACTTCCATCTCCACTTCGACCCCGCGATTCCAGATCTGGCCGACGTTCTCCTGCCGGAGTCCTTCGCCGCTGACCGGTTGGCCCGGAACCAGAAACAATGCGTCCCTGGTGAGCGCGTTGTAGTAGGTGAAGTCGATGCCCACGCGGTTGGAAAACAGAGCCGCGTCGAAGCCGGCTTCCAACGTGGAGGTCTTCTCGGGCTTCAGGTTCGGGTTGCCTGGACTCGCGAAACGGGGAGCCGGCTCGCCTCTAAAAGGCGTGGACGAGAAGGTGCGATCCTTGACGAAGGCGCCGGGGAACTTGCCGGTCCGGCCGAACGCCGCGCGCAGCTTTAGGACATCGACGAAGCCGGCGTTCACGTCCTCGGAGACGACATAGGAGGCCGTGGCCTTGGGATAGAACTCCGTGTCGATCTCGTCGCCGAAGCTGGACCCGGCGTCGACGCGGAAGCCTCCGCCCAAGTACAGCTTGTCCCACAGGGCGACGCGCTCCTCCGCATAGATGCCGCCGTTGAAGACTTCGGCAGTCGCCTCGCCCGCTACGATCCGCGCCGCGGCGTCGAACTCGAGCGCCCCCGGCAACGCAAAGGTCTTGCCGTTGGCGGCGAAGACGGATTCGTCGTCGCGAAACCCTTGCACGCCCACCGTGAGCGTGGAGGAGAGCCAGTCTCCCGGAGCAGCCCATTCGTAGGTCGCGCCGGCGTCCATGGAAACCGAGACGAAGGTGCGGTCGAGGCGGTTGATCTCGCCCGTGTCCTCGGCGGGCGTGAAGCCGATGGGTTGCAGAATGCGCTGCTGGTTGGAGCGGTTGTCGGCGCCCAGCGCGACGCGCAGGCCCAGTCCGTCGCGAATGCGCCAGCGCGCGCCCGACGAGAAGATGAAGCGGCTGACGGATTCCGTGATGTCGGGCATCAGGAAGACATCCAGAGCGGAGCGGAGGTCGTCTCGGCCCGAGAGCCGCAACGGGTCGCCGACTTCGAAGCTGGTGAGCGGATCCGCGACCGCGGCGCCGTTGTATTGCCGCTCGAAGTTGTGGCGGACGTAGCTGCCGGAGAATTCCAAGGAGAAGTTGTCGCTTACGGATGCTTGCAGTCCGCCTCGCAAGCTGTAGTTGGTGCTGCCGTCCTTGGGTTGCGTGCCCGCCTTGTCCGCCAAACGGCCGCTCACGCTGTAGGTGACGTCCGCCGTGCCGCCCGACACGCCGAGATAGTAGCTCTGCGTGTGTCCGTTCTGGAAGTAGGAGTCTCTGAGAAAAGTGGCGGGGACTTCGCCGGCTTCGACCCGCGAAGGAAACACGAGACCCGCGTCCAACACGTACTTGAGTTCGGGGACATCCAGGCCCTGCTCCATTCGTGCCGTGATCCGAGGCGGCCCCGGCCTCCCCTTCTTGGTGAATATCTGGATGACTCCGGTGGCCGCGTCCGAGCCGAAGAGCGTGGACGCCGCCCCGCCCCGGGTGACTTCAACCCGCTCGATGTCGCTGACGAGCAGATCGGCCAAGGCGGAGGACTGCTCGCCGCCCGTCCCCGCCGCGGTCGCTTGGTCGTTGTCCACGCGCACCCCGTCCACCATGATCACCGGCGTCTGTGCGCCGAAGACCGACGACACGCCCCGAAAGTTGATCAGCGCTCCCGTGCCCGGCTGTCCGGAAACCGCGTTGACGACGGCTCCCGGCACCCGCCCCTGCACCAGCTGGTCCACCGACTGAACGGCCGCCTCCTCTATGGCCTCGCCCGCCAGCACGTGCACCGACGTGCCCAGCGCGCGCCGCCGGGTCTCCGCCCCGACGCCCGTCACCACGACCTCCGCCAACGCCACCGGCGCCGGCGCCAATCGAAAGTCGAGCGCCACGGTCTGGCCCGCCACGACTTCGGCCGCCTGCTCCGCCGCCTCGAACCCCGCGAACTCCACCTGCACCGTCTGCGGCCCCGCAGGCACGTTCGCCAGCAGGAACCGCCCGCCCGCGTTGCTCTGCCGTCCGATGCCGGTCCCCGCGACCACGACATGCGCTTCGGCTAGAGGCCGCAAAGAACGAGCGTCCACTACCCGGCCGGTGATCGTGCCCGTCTGCGCCAACGCCGACGCGGGTCCCAGCGCACCGGCAATCGCCGCCACTACCACACACCGCCGTCGAAGCGCACACGTGCGCATCATCCTCCCACCGCGTCCTCGAATCTGAGCCACTCCCAGTGCGGGTTCTCGAGGTTCCTCGCGGCTTGCGTCAGCGCCGAATCACGTCGACGACCCGGCCGTCGGGGCTCACCACCACGATTGGGCCACGCCGGATGTCGTTGCTCAGGTCGGCGCATCGGCCGGCGGCGCAGCGGCGGTCCGCCATCGCGCGCTGATCGGCGCTCGGCAAGCTGTACGGCTCGGCTTGGCTCACGTCCACCACGTAGCCGATATCGGCCATGGATTGGATCGTGATCGCGCTCAAGGGGTCGGCGCCCGTGTCGTACCTCGGCGTCATGAGTTCTGTGACCAGAATGTTCTCGCGCCAGTGCCCATCAGCCGAGCCCTGCCTGCCACCGTTCTCCACCGGCACCTTGGCGCCCACGTAGCCTGAGCCGCCGGCCGCATCAAAGGCCGCGATGGCCAGATCGCCCACGAAATGCGTGTCTTGTTCGTCGCTGGCGCCGACCGAAGGATTGCGGAGCAGGTTCGCATACTCGTCGGACCAGATGGTTCCGAGCCCCAGAACGTGCGCCATTTCGTGGAGGACGACCCCCTCGAATCCACCCGGCTGGGCGTCCAGGAACGGAAGATCGGCTTCGTCGAACTCCATGAGCCCGAGTACGGGCAGGAAGCTGCCCGTCCGCAACGCGCAGGGCCCGGCTCGCGCCAGGATGTTGCGTGCTCCGTCGATCGGACCAACCGCCGCAAATATCCGCACGTCGGAAACGGTGTCGGCGACCGTGGGACTCCCGTCACCGCACTCCCTGGTGTAGTTCCGCTCGGAGAAGTCGACGTCCGGAAGGGTCTCGACGAAGATGGACTCCCACCGCTCGGCCGCGTCTTCGAAGATCTCCCTGTGGGCCGGACTGATGTCGCCGAGATACACGATCTCCACGTCGAACTGGCCGCGCACGGTCACGGCGAGGTCCAGGACGGCCACGAAGCCGCTGGGGTCGAACGCTCTGATCTCGACCGACGTTCGGCCTGGCGACGCCGACACCAAGGTCAGCGAGTCGCCCGCCACGCTCACGTCGACGACGTCGCTTTCCAACACTGCTTCGAACACGAGCGAATCGCCGTCGGGATCGGTGAAGTAGTCCGCCAAGGTCACGGAGGCCGTGTCGGGGGCGCCGTCGGCGGAGGGCTTCAGAAATACCACCGGGATCGAGTCCGCCGGCACGGGTCTGCGGTTGGTGCGCTTCGAATCGGCGACGAAATCCAGGACCAACGTGTCGGCGAACCGCGGCTCGAGTCCAAAGATGCTGTCCGACACGAACTCGGCATCTGCGGTCACCTCGACCCGGGCGCCTCCGGCGGCGCCGTTGTTGTCTCCGGACAGGGTCCAGGGTTCGGTCGCGAGGTCGCCCGCGGCCAAGTTCGCACGACCCTTGCCCAAACCGACCACGTCGCCGGTCGCCGTCCAATCCAGCGTCGTGGCGAAGTACGCCGGGAGATCGCGGGCGGTCTCGGCCCGCAGGCGCGCCTGGTCGCCTTCGTTGAGAACCTCGCTGCCGACCCGGCGAAGTTGCAGGTCCAGGCCGAACGGCGCCCCCGGATTCCGGCGCAAGTCGAGGCGCTGGAGCAAACTCGCGGCTCTCCCGAGGGCTCCTGGCGGCAGCTCCGACAACGCGTTGCCGCTCATGTCCAAGCTCTCCAACTTCGTCAAGGGTTCGAGGGCGGGCCCGGGCCAAGCGGCAATGGCGTTGTCGGCCAAGTCCAGGAACGGCAGTCCGGGCTGGTCGGCGAACGCCGCGGCGGGGACGGTCGTGATCTCGTTGTTCGCCAACGACAGGCCGCCCAGAGCCGACGGACCGCGAAAGGCGCCCGCGGACCAAGCAACCAAGCGGTTGCCCCTCAACAGCAGAAGCTGAAGCCCCGCCAAGTTGTCGAAGGCGCCGGGCTCGATGACGTTCAGGGCGCCGTCCGTCACCGCCAGCGTCTCGAGCGTCCGCGACAAGCCGCTGAACGAATTTGCAGACAACGTCGTCAGTCGCGGGTTGTTGCGCAGCCACAACTGATCCAGCCGCGGCATGCCGCGGAACGCCCCGGCCGACCATTCGCCGAGCTGCGTGTCTTCGATTCGCAAGAACGTCAGGGAATCCAAGCCGTCGAAGGCGCCGGGCTGAATCGTGCTGACGGCCGTGCTGTCCAACACGAACCCCTTCAGGCTGGACAAGCCTCGAAAGGCGCCCGTGGGCAACGTCGTCAAACGAGAAGTGTTGCCGAAGTCCAATATTTGCAACGCCGACAATCCGTTGAACGCCCCTGGCTCGATCACCTCGACGCCGGTGTGCGAAATGTTCAAGCCCTCCAGGGTGGACAGGCCGGCGAACATGTCCGTCTCGAGCGTGCGCAACTCGTCGTTCTGCGCCAACTCAAGGACCAACAGGTTCGACAAATTGCGAAATGCGTTGGCAGGAACCGTCCGCAGGCCCACGTTCACCAAGCCCAATATGTCCAGGCTGGAGAAGTTGTCGAGCGCCCCTTCCGGAATCTCGCCCAGCGGGTTCGAACTCAAATCCAGGAACTTCAAGCCGCGCAGTTCGCGGATTTCTGCGAATGCGGAAGCGGTCAAGCGGTTGCCATCCAGCCGGAGGAAGCCGAGGTTCGGGAGCCCGGAGAAGAGATTCGGGAGTCCGGCGAACACGCCGGGGGGGAGTTCCGCCAGCTGGTTTTGGTTCAAGAGCATGAGCGTCACGTCGATGCCGGCGAAGTCCCACGACTTGAGCGACTCGAGACCGACGTTCACCATTAAGAACTGCCCCATGTTCGGCGTAGAGTCGAGGTCGTCGATGGTGACGTCGGCGCAGCGCTTCGGAGGACTGTTTGGATCGGGCGACAGCTTGAACACGAGGTCTTCGACCACCTGCCGCGTCCGATAGCAGATGCCGCTCGTGATTCGAAGATCGATCTCCAGCGTCTGCACGCCGGGAGAGCCGGGGACCGACACCGAAATCCTCTGCACGGGCTGGCCCGCAACGTCGCCCATCGGCGTCCATTGGACGGAGGCTGTTCCGGTCGTGTCGGTGCGCACCGTCGCGCTGGAGGCTGGGCCGTCGCCGACGTCCACCGTCCCGTGTCCCTGGGCCGTCTCGAAGCGAAGGGACCCTTCCAGCGGACCCTCGTCGGCGGCGACTAGTTGGGCCGACACGGGCATCGGCCGTCCCGAGGCCCCTTCCGGGTTGGCCGACGTGGCGCGGACGGCCGCGGGAGCAACCACCACCGCCGTCGAGGCCGACGCGGGTCCGTACTCGATGGAGGCCGCCAGCCTCTGCGGAGCCGAGCCCTCGCCCAACGTCCAGACCGTCGCCGCCAACCCGTCCTCGCCGGTCGCGACCGACGCCGGCGAAGCCGTGCCGTGCTCTTGCCCGGGCGCGAAGTTCACCGTCAGCCCCGATACGGGCTCTCCGTCCTTGTCCACCACCAGCACTTCGACCGGCAACGTGTGGCCCGGCGCCACGCGCCGGCTCTCGCCCGAGAGGAACTCGATGGAGTCGGCGGCCACGAGCGCCGTCGCGCTCGCCTCGGCGGAGGGGCCGTTCGGCACGCTTGCGGCCAACGACTGCACTCCCGTCGCCGGCCCCAGCGTCCAAGAGGTGGCCGCCCGCCCATCCGCATCCGTCTGCGCGCTGGGCGGGTCCGCGCTTCCACCGCCGCCCGGCTCGAAGTTCACGGTCACCTCCGCCACCGGCGTCCCGCCCCCGTCCAGCACGCGCACGACTACCGTGTCCGGAAGCATGCTCCCGTGGATCGCCCGTTGCCCGCTCCCCGACAGAATCGCCACGCTGTCCGCCACTTGCTGCACCGTCACCGCCGCCTCAGCCGCGAGGTCGGCGACCGACGCCCGCAGCGTCCCCGTCCCGTTGGCCACGGCGGTCACGACCCCGCCGGCGTCCACCGTGAAGACATCCGTGTCGCTGCTCGTCCAGCTCACGGTTCCCTCGAACGACTGGCGGCGCTGGTCGGTTACCGTCGCCGCTACCGTAGCGGTCTCGCCCACGTACACTAGAGAGACGCTGGTCGGACTGAGCGAGATACTGGTCGCCTTTGGCGGCTCCGTCGGGTCGCCGCAACCAGTCAGAAGAAACGCCGCCAGCGTCGCGGCCATGCGAAACGCGGCCATGTCCCGGAATCCGTCATGCCTCTTGATCATCTTCCACGCCTCTTTCGTCGGGGAACCGTGCCACGCCTCCATACTGCAAGTCCGCATCGCATTCCGCAATGCGTGCCTGCAACGGCAACCGCTCGCACGCACGGAAAACATCGCCGCCCGCGAACCAAGACACCGACCGGCGAGCCCGCTGGGTCCTGCCCAACAGCGCCCCCGTCACGGCCGCGCCGCCGTTGCGCCAGCCAGCAAGCGACGATGGACTTCCGCGGCTCTCTTCAGCAGTTCCGCGGGGGCGTCCCGAGCCTTTCCGGGGTAACGGGTCGGCGGCCGGAACCGGCGGGCAACGAGGCCCAAGCGCGGTGAATCGGCAATGCCTGCTGCCACGGCAATGCGCCGGAACTCCAAATGCGGATTCTCGCAGAGAGCGTCGTAGTCTACGAGCACGACCCTTTCCCGCGAACCCCCAAGCACATGCTCGTACGCGTCGCACCAGTAGGTTAGCCAGTACTCCAGTGCCTCGACCGACCCGGCCACGTTGTTGCCGCCTGGCCCGTCCCCGCCGTTGTCTCCGGCTCCGTCGCGGCGCCGTTCCGGACAGCCAAAGTCCAGAGGGCGACGATCCATGCCGAACTCGTAGTGTCCAATGTCCGCCATGTACCGGCGGACGAACGGCTCGCTTGCGTGAAGTTCCCGAAAGTTGAGGTGTTGCCGCAACATCGAGGCCGCGTGGTCGGCCGGGTTGCGAAAGGCGACCAGAACGACGGCCTCCGGAAACAGTTTCGCAAGAAAGGGAATGCGAGCAATGTTGGCGTTGTTCTTCGACAAATAGCGAACGCGCTCGCGCTGGTTCGTGTCTTCCAACGCGATCATCTTGGCGATATGCGACTTGAAGACGACATCGAAGTCCCCGCCGGGCTCGGCGTCCGAGGCCGTCCACGCCCTGATGCGACCGAGCAGGTACTTGTGCGGCCAGAAGGCGCGCCATACCACCTCTTCGAACGCCTCGGCGCTGTCGAACCCAATCTCGACGCCGTCTCCATGCGCCCGCTCGACCACGCCGCCCTCCACTCGGTAGCGCCGCGCGAAGGCGTCCCACAGCATCGGCGTCAACAAGAACGGCATGTGCCGGTACGTATGGACCGCAAAGGCTGCGGCCGACGCCAGCGCGTCTAGAAGAACCGTAGTGCCGGCCCGCGGCAACGCCGTGAGGAAGACCGGCGCCTCGACGCTCGCTCTGCGAATACGCCTGGCATACAGGCGATCCTCGACGTCGGCCACGGATTTCTGCAGTCCCAGCGTCGCAAACGCAACGCGATGCAGGAAGCGGTCGAGTCTCGAGTACCTTCGGCTCGGCTCCCTCTTCACGGAATCCTCATCGGGCGAAGCTCATGCTCGCGTCCCACGTCCATGCCGAGAGCGCCATTCGGCCCAACCGGATGTCGACCCTACACGTCCAGGTTGCGGACGTACCTGGCGTTCTTCTCGATGAAGGCGCGGCGGGGCGCCACCTCGTCGCCCATGAGACGCGAGAAGATATCGTTCGCGGCAGAGGCGCTCTCGACGGTGACGCGCAGGATGGTGCGGGCGTCGGGGTCCATCGTGGTCTTCCAAAGTTGCTCGGGATTCATCTCGCCCAGCCCCTTGTAGCGCTGAATCGAAATGCCCTTCGGTGCCTTGCCGTTGGACAGCTTGGCGATCTCGCGATCGCGCTCGGCGTCGCTGTATGCGTATCGCTCCGTCTTGCCCTTGCGCACGCGGTAGAGCGGAGGCTGGGCGATGTACACGTAGCCGCCGTCGATCAGCGCGCGCATCTGCCGGAAGAAGAAGGTGAGGAGCAGCGTACGAATGTGGGCGCCGTCCACGTCCGCGTCCGTCATGATGATGATCTTGTGATAGCGCGCCCGTTCGATGTCGAAGTCGTCTCGGATCCCTGCCCCGATGGCGGTCACCATCGCTCGGATCTCGTCGTTGGACAGAATCTTGTCGATGCGCGCCTTCTCGACGTTGAGTATCTTGCCCTTCAGAGGCAGGATCGCCTGGAAGGAGCGGTCTCGTCCCTGCTTCGCCGATCCGCCCGCGCTGTCGCCCTCGACCAGATAGATCTCCGACAGAGCGGGGTCGGCGATGGAGCAGTCCGCGAGCTTGCCCGGCAGCACGCCTCCTTCCAAGCCGCTCTTCGTGCGCGCCAAGTCCCTGGCCTTGCGGGCAGCCTCCCGAGCCCGGGCCGCCTGCAACGACTTCTCGATGACGGCCTTCGCGGCGCGCGGATTCTCCTCCAGGAAGGCCGCAAGATGCTCGTTGACCGACGCCTCGACCGCGCCTCGCACCTCTGAATTGCCCAGCTTCGTCTTCGTCTGCCCCTCGAACTGGGGTTCCATGACCTTCACGCTGAGCACGCAGGTCAGTCCTTCGCGGACGTCGTCGCCCGAGAGGCTCTCGTCCTTCTTGAAGATGTTGTTCTTGCGCGCGTAGTCGTTGACGGTGCGCGTCAGAGCAGCCTTCAAGCCGGTGAGGTGCGTGCCGCCTTCGTGCGTGCTTATGTTGTTGACGAAGGTGTGCGTGTTTTCCGAGAAGCCTTCGTCGTACTGCATGGCCAGTTCGATCTCGGCCTCGGGCTTGCTCGCCTCGAAGCTGATGACCTCTTCGTGAATCGGCTGGCGCGAGCCGCGCAGGTACGACACGAACTCCGAGAGCCCGCCGTCGTAGCGGAACTTCTCCTCCGTCTCCTCGTCGGTGCGCTCGTCGCGCAACAGGATCTCCAGACCCTTGTTGAGGAAAGCCAGCTCCCGCAGGCGAGCGGCCAGGATCGCGGCGTCGTAGGCCAACTCCGTGAAGACCTCCGGATCGGCCCTGAACACGACCTGGGTACCGGTGCCACGGGCGGGACCCACGTCCTCGAGCTCCTTGGTCTTGACGCCGCGCTCGTAGCGCTGGTTGTAGCGCCTTCCGTCGCGCAGGACTTCGACCTCCAGCCACTCCGAGAGCGCGTTGACCACGCTAACGCCCACGCCGTGCAATCCGCCGGAGACCTTGTAGGAACTCTTGTCGAACTTGCCGCCGGCGTGAAGCGTCGTCATGGCGACTTCCACGCCGGGGACATTCTCGGTGGGATGGACGTCCACCGGGATGCCCCGGCCGTCGTCCACCACGCTCACGACGTCGCCCGGATGAAGCACGACGGTCACCAACTCGCAGTGCCCGGCCATCGCCTCGTCGATGCTGTTGTCCACCACCTCGTACACCAGATGATGCAACCCGCGCGCGGAAGTGGAGCCGATGTACATGCCGGGCCTCTTGCGCACCGCCTCCAGACCCTTGAGCACCTGGATCTGTCTGGAAGTGTAGTCCTCCCCGCCTCTACTCTTCGCCACTCAGGCCTCCGCCACGTTCATGTGGATTTCTGTTTCGTTCCGGGCCGTCGCGCAAACGGAAACGGACGGCGCCCACGGGCGGTCCCGTCCGTCCGGCGTTGAGCCTGTCCAGGATCATGGGCGTCATCATCGACAACTCGTTGATCCATTCGCTGGTCGCCACTTCCACGACGAGCGCGTCTCCGCGCACTTGCACGGCCTGGGAGACGTCCGCCACAGCCGGGCCCACGGCCTCCGCCCATTGACGGAGCGCGTCGAGGCGCGCCAAGGGCTCCGACAGTCCCGAATCGGTCAAGTAGGCCGCCATCGCGCCGGCCAGGGGAGTCAGTCCCCCGTCGCGCGCTCCCCGCTCGCTGCCCTTCCTCATGCCTCGATCACCCCGCCGCGTATCCGCCAACGCGCCAGCGACGGCCTGCGCAACCGCACGTCCGACTCGCTCGGAGCCGTGAGGACCACCTGCCCGGCGGACTCCTCCTCCACAAGCGCGACGACGCGCTGGGAGCGGCCGTCGTCCAACTCGGCGAAGGCGTCGTCCAGCAGAAGAATCGGCTCGGTTCCGCGCTGCTGGCGGATGGTGGCGGCTTCGACGAGGCGGAGCGCCAACGCGGCCGTCCGGCGCTGTCCACCCGATCCGAACGCTCGAACGGGGACCCTGCGCCCCGGCGCCTCGACCGTCAGGATCAGGTCGTCCCGGTGCGGGCCCGCCGTCGTCCGTTGCCGGCGCACGTCGCTCGGCCAGCTCTCGGCGAGGCGTCGCCGGTACGCCTCCGCGACTTGCGCCTCCCCCGCCTCCCCCGTTGCGGCTGCAGCCCCTACAGCATCGCCTCCGCCCACCACGCCCACCACGCCCGCGCCGCTCCCGCCGCTCTCGGCGCCCGCTTCGGCCCCGTCGCCCGCGGTTCCCACGTCGGCTCTGTACGCAAGGGCCGCCCGGTCGCCGCCCGAGATCGCCGAGCAGTACGACGCGAAGGGCTCCGCCCAGGCGGCCGCCCATTCCGCCCGCAAGCAGGTCACGCGCGCCCCATGCTCCACCAGCGTCCCGTCCCAAGCCCGCGCCGCCTGCGGGTTCGCGCCCGTCCGGAGCGCCGCGTTGCGCTGCGCGAGGGCCTTTCTGTACGACTGGAGCGCCTTCACGTAGCCGCTGCGGTTGAGCGACAGGACGACATCGAGGAACTGGCGGCGCCGCGCCGGGCCTCCGCTCACCAAGTCCACGTCGGCGGGCGCGAAGATCATGGCGCCCAGCCGTCCGAACGCAGCCGAGAAGCGAGGCGCCTCCTTCCCGTCCACCGAGACCTTCTTGGCTTTGCCCGATCCGTCGAAGCCGGCCGCCACCGTGACCGGCCGCTCGCCCTCCAGCACGCCCTTGACGTGGAAGACGTCCTCGGAGAAAGCCGTCAGCTCGGCATCCCTGGCGCCCCGAAAGGAGCGAAAGCACTCGAGGTAGTAGATCGCCTCGAGGAGATTGGTCTTCCCCTGCGCGTTGTCGCCGATCACGGCCACTCCCTCGGGAGGGAAGCGCAATGTCTGAACCCCCAGATTTCGGAAGTGGCGCAACTCAAGGTCCCTCAAGACCACGGACGGCCCCCGGGTGGAGGGACTCCACGCACGATCCAGTGCATCGACACGATCCAGTGCATCGCATTGTGAAATATAACCGATTCCACCACGAAATTCGGCGGCTCGGGCGGATGCCGGTCCGCCCCCCGGTCAGCGGCCCTGGAACTTCGGCGCCCTCTTCTCCAGGAACGCCGCCATGCCCTCCCTCATGTCCTCCGTAGCCGCCAGGAGGCCGAAGCTGGCCGCCTCGAACTGCATGGCCGTGCCGGCAGGGCAGTCCAGCGCCGCGTACACCGACCTCAGCGCCATCTCCACGGCAACCGGCGCCTTCCTGCCGATTCGCCCGGCGAAGGCCCGCGCACGCTCGCGGAACTCTTCGTGCGGCACCACCAAGTTGGCGAGCCCGATGTCGAAGGCGCGCTCGGCCCCGACCATGTCGCCCGTCAGCACGATCTCCAGGGCGCGGCCCAGGCCCACCAGCCTCGCCAGCCGCAACGTCCCGCCGTACCCCGGAAGGATGCCGAGCCCGACCTCCGGCAGGCCGAACTGGGCGCGGTCGCTCGCCACCCGGAGATGGCAAGCCAGGGCCAGCTCGCAACCGCCGCCCAGCGCGTATCCCCCGACGGCGGCGACCACGGGTCTCGGGAACGTCTCGATCGACCGCAGCACGGCCTGACCGCGCTCGCTCACGGCCGTCCCCGTGCGGGGCGTCATCTTCGCCAGCTCGCCGATGTCGGCGCCGGCCACGAACGCCTTGTCCCCCGCGCCCGTCAGGACGACCGCGCGCAGGCCGTCGTCCTCCCGGAGGCTCGCGAAGGCCGCCTCGATCTCGTCGATCACCTCCGGGTTCAGCGCGTTGAGCCTGTCCTGGCGGTCGATGGTGACGGTGGCGATGGAGTCGGTCGTCTCGGCTGTGACGTATCGGCTGGCGCTCATATGGGGCCTCCGAGGGTTGAGGGGCGGCGACGGAGCGCCCTCGAATCTGCGGCGGGACGCCCCCGAATTTACCGTACCCGGGCGGGCGCGAGCCGGCCCGCGCCATGCCGCGCCGGAACCACGTCGCCGGAGGGCATGGCGGACGAAGCGACGGCGGACTATCTTTGTCGTGGTTCCGCTGGGCGCCCGGCGCCCTGGACGGTGCGCCCGTATTCCCGAAGGGCGGCGCGAGACCGGTCCCTGCGACCGGCGGCGGCCGCGAGGCTAGACGACATGGCAAGATCCCTCAACAAGGCCACGCTGATCGGCAATGTCGGCGGCGACCCCGACATTCGCACCACTGCCTCGGGAAGCCGCGTCGGCAAGGTGTCCCTGGCGACCAGCTGGTCGTACCAGGATCGCTCCGGGCAACAGCAAGAAGGCACGGACTGGCACCGCCTGACGTTCTTCGGACGGCTCGTCGACGTCGTCGAGCAGTATGTCGGCAAGGGCGACCGGCTGTACGTGGAGGGACGCATCCAGTACTCGCAGGTCGAAGACGACCGCGGCACGCGCTACTTCACGGACATCATCGTGAACCAGATGATCATGCTGGGCTCTCCAGGCCGAAGAGACCACGACGGCGGCGAGGGGGGCTTTGGCGGGCGTCAGGGCCAGTACGGTGGAGGGCGGCCGCGCCAGGACGCGCCCAGCCAAAGGGCGACGACGACGAACCCCGGGCCGAACGCCTCGGAGTCCGGCGGCGACGAGCCCGAAGACGACCTGCCCTTCTAGCCGATCCATGGCCAACGACTCCATCGAAATGGAAGGCACCGTCACCGAGGTGCTGCCCAACACCAACTTCCGCGTGAAGCTCGACAACGACCACGAGATTCTCGCCTACTTGTCGGGCAAGATGCGGAAGTTCTACATCCGCGTCCTCGCGGGGGATCGCGTCAAGGTCGAGATGTCGCCATACGACCTGACGCGTGGGCGGGTCACGTACCGCTACAAGTAGGCGGCGCGTTTCTCGCAGTTCCGGCGCCGCTTCAAGACCGGGCGCCACTTCAAGCAAGACCGGGCGCCACTTCAAGATCGGGCGCCGCGTCGGGATCGCGGGTCGCGTCAGGACCCGGAGGGCTCCTCGTCCTCTTCTTCCTCCGACTGCCACAGGCGCATCAAGTGGCCGTCGAACTGGCCAGGGTCGCTCTTGTATTCCTCGACCCACGCCTCGAACTCCGGCAGAGCGAGCCGCGACCGAATGTTCTGCGTGGCGAATCGAACCGCCTCGTTGTAGGAGGCCGGGACGTCTTGGCCCGCGGCCCTCGCCTCCGTCTCGGCCAGGGAGTACATCTCGTCCGGCGACAAGGACAGCAGCTCATCCGCAAGCCGGGCCGAGCAGTAGTCCCTGTACTTCGCGCGAAGCACGGACTCTTCGTGTGGATCCACCATTTCTCCCTCCGCCAAGCCGGAGATCCGTGAATCGGGGGAAGACAGCCGGTAATCAGGCGTTGCTGGAGATTATCAACAATATCCGCCCAAACAAATTGATTGTCAATCCGCCGGGCGCCGCTGGTGGAAGCGCAGGACCTACGTAGCCGCCAGCGAACTCGCGGATTCGCGCTCCGCCTCGCGCATGTCCCGGTAGATGGAACGGCGAGTAAGTCCGTACTGAATGATCCAACTCATGAAGTCCGGGTCGGATTGCTGAAGCTCTTCGGCCTGGACGGAGACATCGTCGGGCAGGCGAACGTTCAGACGGACGGATCGCGTTCTCCACATGCGCAAAATCGCTCTCAAGCAGGAAGGTGTATGACCGCGGGCGGGGCGGGCAGGGGTCGTCGGCACCCCGAGGGCGCCCGATGAGGAAGGAACGTCAATCATATGCGACCCGGAACCGGCCCGCAAACCAGGCAAGAACGGGGAAGAGCGCATCGATCAGCATCATAACTCGTTGGCGTGCAACGACTTAACAAAATCTCAACGAAAAGCCGTAATCACTTGTTTCCCCGGCGACGGGTGCAACTCTCGGTAAACGTCTGTTGCCGTCTTAACTACCGGTTTGGTGCGCTTGTAGTCGTCCTCGGGATAGGTCGCGCCTCTTCGAGCGGAAACATATTTTCCCACAAAAGTATCCGAAAGCCGACCCCGCTGATCCGCGCCGCTTTGGACGGCCCATTTTCGGCATATTTTCGGCAACGGGCCGCTTGGCGGCGCCACCGGCGCCACCGCCGACCGACTTCGCCGGCTGGAGGCAGGGGCGCGCGCGGCCTTGGCGGGCGAAAGGCAAAGGCCTGGGCGGTTTCGCCGGCTCGATACGCGCGGGCGTCGATGACCCAGGGGACGGCCGATTACCTTTCAACGCACGGGGCAGGAGTTGCACGACGAATCGAGGACGGCGGTCCAAATGGCCGGAAGCACTTGCTTGAGCCGGGCGATCCTGGTCGTGGCCGCGGCTGCCACCCTGTTCCACCTCTATGGGGCGGGCGTGGCGCCCTTCACGGCGCTTGTGCAGCGCCCGGTCCACTTGGCGCTCATGGCGTCGCTCGCGTTCATGGGCGTGGGGGTGCGAACCCGGCCTCGGTCGCGTTGGGGATGGGCGTTCAACGCCGTCGTCGGCACGGCGCTGGTGTCCTGCGCTCTGTACTTGGTCTCCCAGAACGAAGCGTTGGTGGCGCGTTCGGGAAGTCCCACGGGACTGGACTTGGCCGCTGGCGCCGTGATCGTGGCCGGCGTGCTGGTTCTGGCCAAGCGGGCCACGGGCTGGGGATTGGTGGCGGTGGCGATGGCGGCTCTGGCCTATGCCCTGGCGGGGCCTTGGCTCCCCGGAATCCTGGCTCACCGAGGCTACGGGCCGGCACGGCTTGTGGAACAGATGTTTCTGTCCACGGAGGGGATTTGGGGCGTGCCCTTGGGCGTGTCGGCGGACTTCGCGTACCTGTTCGTCTTGTTCGGCGCCTGCTTGGACGCGGCGGGCGGCGGCGCCCTGCTGATCGCGCTGGCGAACCGGGTTGCGGGGCGGACCCGCGGGGGCCCAGCGAAGACGGCGGCCGTGTCGAGCGCCTTCATGGGATCGTTGTCGGGCAGCGCCGTGGCCAACGTGGTCACCACGGGGACGTTCACCATTCCCCTCATGCGACGGTCGGGCTTCAAGCCCTACTTCGCCGGCGCCATCGAGGCCGCGGCCAGCACGGGCGGGCAGCTCATGCCCCCGGTCATGGGGACCGGCGCCTTCGTCGTGGCCGCCTGGACGAACAGCCCTTACGCGAAAGTGGCGCTGGCCGCCACCATCCCGGCGGCCCTCTACTACGCGGCGTTGCTGTGGGCCATCCACTTCCAGGCGGGCAAAGCCGGCGTGCCCAGGACGCCGGCGGCCTCCTCCGAAGGCGTGGCCAAGCGGATTCACCTTTTGGCGCCGATCGTCGTCATCGTCGTCATGCTGGCGCTGGGACGCTCGCCGACGCGGGCCGCCTTCTGGGGCGTGGTCTCGGCGGTCGCGGCGGCTTTCGCAGTCAAGGAGACCCGCCTGCACCGGGACCGGGCCGCCCGCGCTTTGCGCTCCGGGGCCACGAGCGCGGTGCAAGTGGCGGCGGCCTGCGCCGCGGCGGGAATCGTCGTGGGCGTGGCCTCTCTGACCGGCATCGGGCTGCGCATGTCGGAGCTGATCATCGTGGTGTCCCAGGGCAACCTTCCTGTCGCACTGGTCTTGACCGCGCTGGGCTCCATCGTTCTAGGCATGGGCCTGCCCACCACCGCCGCCTACGTGGTGCTGGCGGCCCTCGGCGCCCCTGCGCTAGTGGAGCTGGGCGTCCCGATGCTGGCGGCCCACCTCTTCATCTTCTACTTCGGTTGCCTCTCCAACTTGACTCCGCCCGTGTCGCTGGCCGCCTATGCCGCCGCCGGCGTTGCCGGGTCGCCGCCCCTCAAGACGGGATGGACGGCCATGGGGCTGGCCTCGGTGGGCTTTCTGATTCCCTTCATGTTCATCTACGCCCCGCCCCTGATCCTGGACGGATCGGCCTCCGAGGTACTCTTCACTTCGGCGACCGCATTGGTCGGCACGGTCGCCCTTGCTGGCGCCGTGACGGGATATATCCGAGTTTCCCTTGGACCGGTGCGACGCGTCGTGTTGCTCGTGGCGGCCCTGGCGCTGATCGGCCCCGGCTGGATCTGGGACGGGGTCGGCTTGGCGATGTTCGCGGCCGGCGGCGCGTTGCGCGGTCGCGGGGACTCCGGGTCCAAGGGTCGGCCGACGGAAGGAGACGTCTCCACATGAGAACGCTGGTCGGGCGAAGGGTTGCGGGATTGGCGGCCGTCGGCGCCGCGAGCTTGGCAGCCTGTTCCGGAGCCGGTCCCCAGGAGTTCATGAGCCTGGGAACGGGCGGGACGGGCGGCATCTATTATCCAATGGGGGGATTCATCACCGCCCGGCTTTCGATCGCCGACTCGTTGCGGCAGTACACGGCCGAGGTGACGGGCGGCGGCGTGGAGAACGTGAACCGCCTCCGGGAAGGCCAAATCGACCTGGGTTTCGCCCCGGCGAACACGGTCTACGAAGCCGCCACCGGGGGCTTGGACTACGACGAGCCCGTCAAAGGGTTGCGGATCGTGGCCCCGATCTTCCCCAGCTCGGCCCACATCCTGGTGTCCCGCAGCTTCACGGGGTCGTCGGTGGCCGACTTCGCGGGACGCACCGTGTCCGTGGGGTCGGCGGGGAGCGGCACGGAGCAGATGTCGAGGCAGATACTGGAGGTCCACGGCCTGGGCTACGACGACGTGACCGTCCGGTACCTGAGCTTCACCGAATCGGCCGCCGCGCTCCGGGACGGGGCGCTGGACGCGGCGATCTTCTCGGTCGGATACCCGGCCGCCGCGGTCCTCGACGCTACCGCGGGAGGCGCTCGGCTGCTCCCGATGGCCGAGGAGAAGATCGAAGAGCTGCGCCGCCGCCATCCCTACTACACGTCCAACCCGATTCCCCAGGGAGCGTACGCAGGCATGGAATCGGACGTGGTCACGGCGGGACTCGTCAACTGGCTCGTGGCGATGTCCGACCTCTCGGACGATGTCGTCGGCCACGTCGTCCATCTGGTGTTGGAAGACCGCGAGCAGCTGGAGCAGGTCTACGACATCGCCAAGCAGATCGACGAGAATTTCCTGCTTGATGCGCCGATCGAACTGCACCCGGCCACCCGAAAGTGGATGGAGGCCAATCTGAACCGTCTCGGCGGCCGCGACGGCGCGCCATGAACCCAGTTTCTCGCGCCAAAGGGCAACGCTCGGCACTGCACAGCCGAAGCGTTCGCTACGAGGCCGACGCCCGTCCGCCTGCCAAGCTGGCCGTGGCATTGGGGCTTCAGCTTGCCGTCTTGGCCGTCAGTCTGGCGGTTCTGGTCGCGGCGATAGTGTTCCGGGCCGGCGGCGCCGAGGAGCATCTGCCGTGGGGCGTTTTCGCCACGGTCTTGGCCTGCGGCATCTCGACGGCGCTCCAAGCTACGGGTGGGACGCGCGTGGGCGCGGGCTATGTGCTTGTCCATGTCCCGGCCGGCACTTTCGTCGCCGTGTCCGTGACGGCCTTGGTGGAGGGCGGTCCGGCCTTGCTCGCCACCCTCGTGCTCGTCACGGGCGTGGCCCAGGCCGTCATCTCCCAGCGACTGTCGTGGTTGCACAGGGTGCTGACGCCGGTGGTCACGGGAACGATCGTCATGCTCCTGCCGGTGACGGTCATGCCAATCTTGTTTCCCATGCTCCACTCGGCCTCCGGCGAAATCCATGCGGCAGCGGCCCCGGCCAGTGGAGGCGTCACGATCTTGACGATCATTCTGGTCGTGCTGCGGGGCACCGGGACCGTGCGTCTCTGGGCGCCTGCCCTCGGCGTCGTCGCGGGTTCGGCGACGGCCGCCTTCTTCGGCGCCTACGACACGGCGCTCGTGTCGCAGGCGGCGTGGATCGGCTTGCCGCCCGGGCGTCCTCCTGGCCTCGACCTGGAGTTCGGGCCGGAGTTCTGGGCCGTCCTGCCGGCGTTCCTGTTCATCACCTTGGTGGCGGCCACCAAGTCCATCGGCGTCGTCGCCGCCGCCCACAGGGTCTCCTGGCGCCGCCGCCCGTCGGTGGACTTTCGCGCCGTGCAGGGCGGCATCGCGGGAGAAGGCGCGGGCAATGCGCTGGGCGCCCTTCTGGGAGCCCCGCCCCACACGCCGTATCCATCCGGCGTCGCGATGGCGGAGATCACGGGAGTGGCGGCGCGCAGCGTCGGGCTGGCAACCGGAGTCGTACTGACCGTCCTTGCATTTCTGCCCAAGGCTGTGGCGGCCATCGCGGCGGTTCCGCCGGCCGTGGCGGCGACCTCCGTCATATTCGTCATGGCCATGTTGTTCACCATCGGGGTGCGCGAGGCGGGGAGGAGCGCGACGGGCATGCGCGACGGGTTGATCATGGGCGTCTCGTTCTGGACGGGCACCGCGTTTCAGTTCGACATGGTCTACCCCGAGTTCTTCTCGCAATTCGCAGGGGGCGTGCTCTCCAACGGCATGACGGCCGGAGGCTTGACCGCGATTGCCCTTACGCTCCTGGTGCACCTGGGCTCCCCTCGCAGCCGCCGGTTCAAGGGACGCCTCGACACGGCCGAGCTGCCCAGGATCCAAGAGTTCCTGCGGGCCTTCGCTTCCGCCGCCGGACTGGAGCCGGTCTGCGAACGCATGGAAGCCGCCGCGGAAGAGACGTTGCTGACCCTGATCCAATCGAAGGGCATAGGCGCCGAGGGCGCAGGAGCCGCCGGGGGCGAGAACGTGGACGTGGACGCCGCAGGCGAAGGCGATCCGGCGACTCCCGCCCTGCTGTTGACCGCCAGGCGGGAAGAGGGCGCGGCGGTGCTGAAGTTCGTTGTCGGCGCGGACGGCGGAACCGGCGGACGCAACCTGCAAGACCGCATTGCGTTCCTCGGGGAAACCGCCGAAGAACCAGCGTCCGAGCACGAGGAGGAGATGTCCCTTCGCCTGCTCCGCCATCTGGCGTCGTCCGTCCGCCACCAACAGTTCCACGGCATGGACGTGGTGACGCTCCGGGTACTACCTTGAGTCCCTTGCGACTTCCGCGGCAAGGCAAAGACTTGCATCCTGCGAAGCCGCCACCAGGGACTTCGACTCCGACGAACCCGTCGAAAGGATTGCGTTTCTTGGCTCCGATGTTCCCCATCTCGACCCATGTCCTGGCAACCGATGTGAACCGTCCGGACGATCGCGACGGGACGCCATGAACCCGGTCTCCCGCGCCAAAGGGCCGCGTGCGACGCTGGACGACCGAAGCCACGTTCGCTACGAGGCCGACGCCCGTCCGCCCGCCAAGCTGACCGCGGCGTTGGGGCTTCAGCTTGCCGTCTTGACCGTCAATCCGACGGTTCTGACCGCGGCGATCGTGTTCCGGGCCGGTGGCGCCGAAGAGCAGCATCTGACGTGGGGCGTCTTCGCCGCGGTCTTGGCCTGCGGCGTCTCGACAGCGCTCCACGCTGTGCGGGTGGGACGCATAGGCGCGGGCTACGTGCTGGTCCACATCACGGCCGGCACCTTCGTCGCCGTGTCCGTGACGGCTTTGGCGGAAGGCGGTCCGGCGATGCTCGCCACCCTCGTGCTCGTCACGGGCGTGGTCCAGGCCGTCATCTCCCAGCGACTGTCGTGGCTGCACAGGGTGCTGACGCCGGTGGTCACGGGAACCATCGTCATGCTCTTGCCGGTGACGGTCATGCCGATCTTGTTCCCAATGCTCCACTCGGCCTCCGCCGGAATACCTGCGGCGGCGGTTCCGGCCAGTGGGGCCGTCACGGTCCTGACGATCGTCCTCGTCGTGCTGCGGGGCACTGGGACCGTGCGCCTCTGGGCGCCTGTGCTGGGCGTCGTTGCAGGGTCGGTGACGGCCGCCTTCTTCGGCGCCTACGACACGGCGCTCGTGTCGCAGGCGGCGTGGATCGGCTTGCCGTCCGGGCGTCCTCCGGGCTTCAACCTGGAGTTCGGGCCGGCGTTCTGGGCCGTCCTGCCGGCGTTCCTGTTCATCACCTTGGTGGCGGCCACCAAGTCCATCGGCGTCGTCGCCGCCGCCCACAGGGTCTCCTGGCGCCGCCGTCCGGCGGTGGACTTCCGCGCCGTGCAGGGCGGCATCGCGGGAGAAGGCGCGGGCAATATGCTGGGCGCCCTGCTGGGGGCCGCGCCCCACACGCCGTATCCTGCCGGCGTCGTGGTGACGGAGATCACTGGAGTGGCGGCGCGCAGCGTCGGGCTGGCGGCCGGAGTCGCCTTGGTCGTCCTCGCGTTCCTGCCCAAAGCGGTGGCGGCCATCACGGCGGTTCCGCCAGCCGTGGCGGCAGCCTCCATCATCGTCGTCATGGCCATGTTGTTCATCATCGGAGTGCGCGAGACGGGAAGGAACGCGACGAACATGCGCGACGGGTTGATCGCAGGCACCTCGTTCTGGACGGGCGCAGCGTTCCAGTTCGACATGGTCTACCCCGAGTTCTTCTCGCAATTCGCAGGGGGCGTGCTCTCCAACGGCATGACGGCCGGAGGCTTGACCGCGATTGCTCTTACGCTTCTGCTGCACCTGGGCTCCCCCCGCAGCCGCCGGTTCAGGGGACGCCTCGACTCGGCCGAGCTGCCTAGGATCCAACAGTTCCTGCGGGCCTTCGCCTCCGCGTCCGGACTGGAGCCGGCCCGCGAGCGCATGGAAGCCGCCGCGGAAGAGACGTTGCTGACCTTGATCCAATCCAAGGGCATAGGCGCCGAGGGCGCAGGAGCCGCCGGGGGCGAGGACGTGGACGCGGCCGCGGGCGCCGCAGGCGAAGGCGATCCGGCGGTTCCCGCCCTGCTGTTGACGGCCAGGAAGGAAGAGGGCGCGGCGGTGCTGAAGTTCGTTGTCGGCGCCGACGGCGGAACCGGCGGACGCAACCTGCAAGACCGCATTGCGTTCCTCGGGGAAACCGCCGAAGAATCTGCGGCCGAGTACGAGGAGGAGATGTCCCTTCGTCTGCTCCGCCATTTGGCGTCGTCCGTCCGCCACCAACAATTCCACGGCATGGACGTGGTGACGCTCCGGGTGTTGCCTTGAGTCCCTTGCGACTCCTGCGGAAAGGCAAACATCCTACGCAACCGCCAACGGGACTTGGACTACGACGACCCCGTCGAACGGTTGCGGATCGTGGCCACGATCTTCCCGAGTTCAGCCCATGTCCTGGCAGCGGATGCGAAGACCGCCGAGACGGGCACGCCGTGAGCCCGGCGTCCGTGCCAAAAAGCAACGCTTGACGCTGGACGGCCGAAGCCTTCGCTACGAGGCCGACGCCCGCCCACCCACCACGCTGGCCGCGGCGTTGGGACTTCAGCTGGCCGTCTTGGCCATCAACGAGACGGTTCTGGTCGCGGCGATCGTGTTCCGGGCCGGCGGCGCCGAAGGGCATCTGACGTGGGGCGCCTTTGCCGCGGTCTTGGCCGGCGGCCTCTCGACGGCGCTCCAAGCCGTCCGGGTGGGACGCCTAGGCGCGGGCTACGTGCTTGTCCACGGCACGTCCGGCACGTTCGTCGCCGTGTCCGTGACGGCTTTGGTGGAGGGCGGTCCGGCCATGCTCGCCACCCTCGTGCTCGTCACGGGCGTGGTCTAGGCCTTCATCTCGCAACGACTGTCCTGGTTGCACAGGGTGCTGACGCCGGTGGTCACGGGAACCATCGTCATGCTCCTGCCGGTGACGGTCATGCCAATCTTGTTCTCCATGCTCCACTCGGCCTCCACTGAAATGCATGCGGCGGCGGCCCCGGCCAGTGGGGGCGTCACGATCCTGACGATCATTCTCGTCGTGCTGCGGGGCACCGGGACCGTGCGCCTCTGGGCGCCAGAGGCAGGCGAGGGCGAGAGCGCGGGCGCAGGCGAGAGCGCAGGCACCGCTGAGGGCGAACGTGCCGACATGGACGTGGCCGCGGGCGCTTCAGGCGAAGGCGGTCCGACGGTTCCCGCCCTGTTGTTGACGGTCAGGAAGGAAGATGGCGCGGCGGTGCTGAAGTTCATTGTCGGCGCCGACGGCGGAACCAGCGGCAGCAACTTGCAAGACCACATTTCGGTGCTCGGCGAAACCGCCGAAGAACCGCCGCCCGAGCACGGAGAGGAGATGTCTCTTCGCTTGCTCCACCACTTGGCGTCGTCCGTCCGCCACCAACAGTTCCACGGCATGGACGTGGTGACGCTCCGGGTATTGCCTTGACGTCGCCCGCGAGACGTACTTACACCGCCCGCAAGATGTAGCTGCGGCGGGAAACCACGTACCCATTCTTGAAGCTCGCCTTCCGAAACGCCTGCCAGTCGGGATCCGCCAGCATGGCGGCGCGGCGGCGCTCCCGGTCGGCCATGTCGTCGTAGGCCCAGATGTGGGTGTACGATTCCAAGTCGCCGGTCTCGCCGGTGCCGTAGACGACGGGCGTCCCCAAGTGGCGCTCTTGGGCCGCCCGGCCCAACTCTTTGTACAGGGCCAAGTGCTGGTGGAGCGTGCCGTAGCGGCACGAATACTGGTGAACGTCGTAGATCATGGTCGTCCCTTTGGGAGATTCGGTTGTGGTCGGCCCAAATGGACCGTGGACGGCGGCATTGGCCCGGGCGCGGAGGCGGTACCACCCAGCGGCGGCGCTCGTTCAGCCGGAACGGGGATCTTGCCACTGCCATCATAACAAGCCTCGACCAGCCTGGGCAAGACCGGGCGCCGTGCGTCGGCTGGATGCGCCCGCGGCGCCCGCCCACGCTCGAGCTTGCGCAGGCCGCCTCCTGCG
The DNA here is from genome assembly GCA_958295645.1 of Longimicrobiales bacterium. Classification (GTDB taxonomy): domain Bacteria; phylum Gemmatimonadota; class Gemmatimonadetes; order Longimicrobiales; family Gaopeijiaceae. The sequence continues at coordinate 177,948 of OY282361.1, read as the reverse complement.
TTACCTTTCTCTGCCGTCGGCCACCGCCGCGCGGCGCCTGCTCGGCGGAGCTTCCTCCGCGATGCCGGGCGTTGTCGGCTCACCACTCGCGAGGTGCACCAAGTTGGAAGTCGTCGTACAGGACAACGAGAGCCTGGAGAGAGCCCTCCGCAGATTCAAGCGGAAGGTGCAACGCTCCGGTCTCTACTCGGAACTCAGGAAGCGCCGGTTCTACGAGAAGCCCAGCGCCCGGCGCAAACGGCGGCGTGAAGCGGCCATCCGTCGCGAACGGCGGCGGCAACGCCGGTCCCGGCGCTAGACCAACCCACCGCCAGCAAACGGGCGGCCTGCCCAGGCTCAACTCGCGGGCCGCTCGGCCTTCAGGTAGTCCAAGAGCAGGTTGGTCATGGTCCGGATGCCTACGGGGACGGCCGAGTTGTCGGCCTGGAAGTCCGGCGTGTGATGGCCTCCGGAGACGCCCCCGGGCTTAACTTGGCCTAGGCGGAAGAAAAAGCCGGGCACCTCGTTGGCGAAGTACGCGAAGTCCTCGCCGCCCATCGTGGGCGCCAAGTCCAGCACGTTGTCGTCCCCCAGCACGCGCCGCAGGGTCGGCAGCATCCGGGCGGCCAGGGCGGGGTCGTTGATGGTGGCGGGAGTGCCCCGGTCGTAGTCCAGCTCGTACGCGCCGCCGCCCGCGGCGGTGATTCCGGCCAGTATCTCGCCCATGCGCCGCTCGACGGCGTCGCGCACCTCCGGGTTGTAGGTCCGCACCGTCCCCTCCATCTCCACCGCGCCGGGGATGATGTTGAAGCGGGTGCCGCCGCGGATGATTCCCACCGTCACCACGCTGGGCTCCAACGGGCTCAAGTTGCGCGAGCGGATGGTCTGGAACGCCCCCACGGCCTGCGCCGCCATCACGACGGGATCGACGCTCAGGTGGGGCGCCGCCCCGTGGGACTGCTTGCCCACGACCCTGATCTTGAAGTGGTCCACCGCGGCCAGAGCCGGCCCCACCGAGAATCCCACCGTGCCCACCTCCAGGTCGGCGAAGCTGTGGAGGCCGAAGATCGCGCTGGGAGCAGGATCCGCCAGAACGCCCTCCGCCACCATCATGCGCGCGCCCCCGTCTTCGCCCGGCGGCGGTCCCTCTTCGGCCGGCTGAAAGATGAACTTGACGGTGCCCGGAAGCTCGTCGCGCATCGACGCCAGCACCGAGGCCACGCCAAGCTGCACCGCCACGTGGATGTCGTGGCCGCATGCGTGGGAGACGCCGACCTCCTGTCCCAGATAGGTGGTGCGCACCGTGGACTTGAAGGCGTACGGCGTGTCCTCCGTGACGGGCAGGGCGTCCATGTCGGCCCGCACCGCCACCACCGGGCCGGGCCGGCCGCCCCGCAGGATGCCGACCACGCCCGTGTGGGCCACGCCGGTCCGCACGTCGTCGAAGCCGAGCGCTCGCAAGTGGTCCGCGACCAGCTCCGCCGTCTCGAACTCCCGGTTGCCCAACTCCGGATTCTGGTGGATGGTCTCGCGCAACCGGACGATGGAGTCCTGGACCCGGGCCACGGCGTCGTCGACCTGAGCGCCGTAGTCCTGGTTGCCGACCGAAGCGACGGCCGGATGCTCGGCGACGGAGCCGGGGGCGGCCAGCACGACCGCGCGAACCGGCACGGCCAAGCAGACAACGGCCAGCGCGGCCGACAGACCCGGGGCGACGATCCGGGCCAAGGTGGTCGAGGGGGCATTGCCCCAACGGCTTCTGGTCGTGTCCTGGCTCGAGGTCATCCTCTTTGCGTCCTTTCGGGGATTGAGTGCAGGCGGGAAGTCCTGCGCTCCCTAAAGCTTCAGCGGCACCGGGCCTTCCTTGGTCCAGTCGTAGAATCCAGCCCCCTTCTTGCGCCCGAACCTGCCCATGGCCACGAGACGTCTGAGCAAGGGAGGGGGAGCGTATCGTTCCTCCCGGTATTCGTCGAACATGATCTCGGCGATCTTGTGAAGGGTGTCGATGCCCACGAAGTCGCACAACGTGAAGGGACCCATCGGGTATCCGCATCCCAAGGTCATGGCCTTGTCGATGTCTTCGACGCTCGCAACGCCGCGCTCGAGTTGGCGAATCGCGTCGAGCATGTATGGCACCAGCAACAGGTTCACCACGAAGCCGGAGTTGTCGCGGGCAGCGATCGGCGTCTTGCCCACGCTCTTCGAGAACGCGAATGCCGCGTCGAACGTCTCGTCGCTGGTCGCGATGGTTCGCACGACTTCAACGAGCTTCATCACCGGCACGGGATTGAAGAAGTGCAGTCCCACGAAGCGATCGGGGCGGGAGGTGGCCGCAGCCAAGTCGGTGATGGGCAGCGAACTGGTGTTGGACGCCAAGACGGCGCCCGCCGGACAGATGGAGTCCAGTTGCGAGAACAGCGCTTTCTTCGCCTCCAGCACCTCCACTATGGCTTCGACGACCAAGTCGCATTCCGCAAAGTCGCCGAGCTCCGTAGTGAAGGTCGTGCGCGCCAGCGCTTCGTCGCGCTCCGACGCATCGAGCTTGCCCCTGGAGACCGCGCGAGCAAGCGACTTCTCCAGGCGGCCGCGTCCAGCCTGCAACGCGGCCTCGTCCACCTCGCGAACCACGACGGCGCATCCCGCCTTCGCCGCCACTTCGGCGATTCCGCTTCCCATCAAACCACACCCCGCTACGCCTACTGTCTGAATTTCCAACGCTTGTCTCCTTGTGACCTTCAGTATGCCTCGACGATCACTGCGCCGCCCTGGCCGCCGCCGATGCAAGCCGATCCGAGTCCGTAGCGTCCGCCCCGGCGGCGCAACTCGTGGATCAGGTGAATCGTGATGCGAGCGCCCGAGGCGCCCAGGGGATGCGTCAGGGCGATCGCCCCGCCGTCCACGTTCGTTCGCTCCGGGTCCAGACCCAGTTCCTTCTCCACCGCCTTGTACTGCGGCGCAAACGCTTCGTTGACCTCGGCCAAGTCCATGTCCGCAAGGGACAGATCCGCTCGTTCGAGCGCCAACCGGGCGGCGGGCGCCGGCCCGATTCCCATGACGGAAGGATCGACGCCGGCGAAACCCCAGGAGACGAGACGGCCTATCGGCTGCTTCCCGTTCGCCTCGGCCCACCGCCGTTCGGCCAGCACCAGGGACGCCGCCCCGTCGCCGATGCCGCTCGCGTTGCCCGCCGTCACGAGGCCGTCCTTCTTGAAGTAGGGGCGGAGCTTCGCGAGGGCCTCCAGGGTGGTCTGCGGACGCATGTGCTCGTCTCGGGCGAATTCCGTCTCGCCGCGCCGGCTCTTGACCGTCACCGCAGCGACCTCCGCTTCGTAGCGGCCCGCCTCCCAGGCGGCCTGCGCACGCGCTTGGCTGTCGACGGCGACCTGGTCGGCCTCTTGCCGCGTGACGCCGTACTGCTCGGCCAAGCGCTCCGCCGTCTCCGCCATCGTGAGACCGCAGTGCGTGTCCAGCAACGAGTCCCACAGCACGTCCTGGAAGGCGTTCGCGGCGGGCCCCAGCCGGAGTCCGCCCCAGCGAGCGCCCCGCACTACGTGAGGCGCCTGGCTCATCGACTCGGCGCCGCCGCACAGCACCACGCTGGCCCCGTCCACGAGGATCTCGTGCGCGCCCGAAACGACGGCCTGGAAGCCCGAGCCGCACAGCCGGTTCACCGTCAGCGCGCCCGCCGCTTCAGGAACGCCCGCGCGCAGGCCCACGTGGCGCGCCAGATAGAGCGCGTCCGCCGACGTCTGCAAGGCGTTGCCGTACACCACGTGGTCCACGTCTTCCGGCCGGACGCCCGCGGCTTCGAGCGCGGCCGTGGCCGACAACGCTCCCAAGTCCGTGGCCGTGAAGTCCTTGAGCGAGCCGCCGAACGTGCCGAACGGCGTGCGCCTGCCCGACAGAAAGACCAGCTCCTTCTCCGCTGCCCGCCCCTTCCCCGCCTCTCTCTTGCTCATGTACGCCTCGGTCCTATTGCGAATTCGCTTCAGCGCCGAACGCGGGCGCCGATCCATTCCGCCACTTCGCGGGTCGTGCCGCGCCCGCCCAAGTCCGGCGTCGCGACGCCCTCTTCCAACGAAGCCAGGAGCCCTTCGTCCACCGCCGCCGCCGCCGCCGGCTCGCCCAGATGCTCGAAGATAAGCCCTCCGCAGGCGATGGCGCCGAGCGGGTTGGCGGCGCCGGTCCCCGCGATGTCCGGCGCCGATCCGTGGACCGGCTCGAACAGCGCCCAGGAGCCCGGGTGCAGGTTGGCCGACGGGGCCAAGCCCAGGCCCCCCGTGACCTGCGCCGCCAAGTCGCTGACGATGTCGCCGAAGAGGTTGGACGTGACGATCACGTCGTAGCGGGCCGGCCGCCGAATCAGGTCCATCGCCATCGCGTCCACGTACTGGGCGTCCTGCTCCACGCCCGGATGCTGTGCGCCGACCTCTGCGAACACCCTGCGCCAAAGCCGTCCGGCGTGCACAAGCGCGTTCGCCTTGTCGACGAGAGTGACCCGCCGGCGGCCGTGCTCGGTCGCGTACTCGAAGGCCGCCCGCACGATGCGCTCGACGCCCTTGTACGTGTTGACGCTCTCCTGCGTGGCGATTTCGTCGGGCGTGCCCGGCTTGAAGCGTCCGCCGAGGCCGGTGTAGAGTTCCTCGGTGTTCTCGCGGAAGATGGCCAGATCGATCGGCCCGCCGGGAGCCTTGAGCGGGCACAGCGCGGGGAGCCGCAACTTGCAGGGCCGGAAATTGACGTACAGGTCCGCGTGCCGGCGGAGGCCCAGTAGGATGTCGCGCGCGTGTTCGTTGCCCGGCACCCTGGGATCGCCCAGAGCTCCCAGAAGAGCCACGGAGTAGTCGCCGGTCAAGCGGTCCATCTCGTCCGCCGTGATGGTGACGCCCTCGCGCAGGAACCGCTCCGCGCTCAAGTCCCATCGGTCCACGGACAACGGAACGGCGAACCGGTCGGCAACCGCCTCGATCACCAGAACTGCGGCCTCGGCGACCTCGGGTCCGATTCCGTCCCCGCCTATGACGGCGAGCTTGGTCATGCGCCGGGGCTTACGAAGCCAGGCCGAACTTGAGGTTGCAACGAGGGCAATACCAGTAGTCTTCGCGTCTCTGGAGGGCCGGTCCAAGCTCCGCCCGGGGGCACAGGGGCTCCAGTCCGTCGGCAACCTGCTCCTTCACCTTGCGGCGCTCCCGCCATGTGCTGTTCCGCATCGGCAACTCGAAGCGCAGAGTCGACGTCTTGCACTCGAAGAGCACTGTGCTGGTGCCGTCAGGCTCCGCCCGAGCGCCCATGTACGCGAGCGAGCCGCCCATGGGAGACGGCAACTGCCGTTCGCTGCAGTAGAGCCGCTCCATGGCCTTGCCGTCCTCCAGCGGCTGAGCGCCGAAGCCGATCCGGGCGGGCTTGGCCTTCTTCGGTTTCCGGGCGGCCGACCGGGGCCGGCCGGCGGGCGCCTTCGCGGCCTTGGTCTCGGTGGCCTTGGCCGTGGACGCGCCGGGCTTGGCCTTGGTCTTGGTAACGGCGGTGGACTCGTTCACCCGCGGGTCAGCCGCTCCTCTCGAAGAGATAGGCGGAGTCCTCGCGGCGGGCGTCCCCGGCCACGCAAACCGCAAATCCAGCCCCGGACCATATGGCCGCGCCCCCGTATTCGCCGTTCTTGTTCACGGCGTAGTAGTTGACGTTGAAGTTCGGCCGCCCCTGCTCGTCCTGGAGGCGCGGGGCGACGCAGAACCTGACGACCCGCCGAAGCGCTTCGAGACAGGCGTCCTGCGGCGCCATCCCCGCCCGCATCAGCTCCACGACCGAGTGCGATCCGCACGTCTTGATCACGGCCTCGCCCCGCCCGGTGGAGCCGCAGGCTCCCACATCGTTGTCCACGTACAGGCCGGCGCCGACGATCGGCGAATCTCCCACCCGGCCCGGAATCTTCCAGGCCAGCCCGGAGGTCGTGGTCACGCCGGACAGGTCGCCTTCCCGGTTCACGACGTTGCAGTTGATCGTGCCGTGGGGCCGGACCCCGTCGTGCGAATCGAAGAGGTCCACCTCGTCGCCCTCGTCTTCCGGCGGGGGAGGCGGCGGCGGATAGCCCGATTCCTCGGCGGTCAAGTAGTCGTCGCGGTCGCTCATCCGGGCCCGCCATTCGATCCAGCGGCGCCGGGCACGCTCGGTGAGGAGTTCTTCGATCGGGTGCCCCATCGAGATCGCAAATCGCTGGGCGCCCTTCCCGACGAGCAGGACATGATCCGTGTGGCGCATCACGTCGACGGCGACCCGCGACGGCATCTTGACGCCCTCCAAGGCGGCTACCGCGCCCGCGCCTCGACTGGGTCCGTGCATGACCGACGAATCCAGCTGCACAGTCCCGTCCGCATTGGGAAGGCCCCCGTAGCCGACGGACGTGTCGTTGGGATCCATCTCGACCGGGTTCACGCCCTGCACCACGGCGTCCAACGTGTCGCCGCCGCCCTCGACCACCCCCACGGCCGTGGCGACCGACTCCAAGCCGTTGCTGCTGGCCACGGCCACGGGCGAGTTCCGGCGCAACAAGATCGCGGGCGCTCCCATCAACGGCTGCGCTCCTGCGACGGCGGCCGCGCTCAGTCCGGCCCCCGCTGAAGTCTTCAAGAAGTCACGACGGGTCTTCATTCGAGGCTCCGCTGCTGGAGGATTCGGTCTTGCGGTCAGGCTTCCTTCGGAGGCCCCAAGACCGGGTGGCCCACAGGTTCCTCGGGCGCCAGCCTGGAGATGACGGGCTGGCAGAAACGCATGCCCACCGCCTTGAGTTGGACCAGTTCCTGCTCTCCCAGGTCCGGGTACCGCTCGGCCAAGTACCCCATTGTCTCGGTCATCCAGGAGTCCTGGTCGTCCACGTTCGCTTCCAACACGCCGCAACGATGAATGTGGCTGAAGAGTTCGTCGCGCGCCCGGTCCATCGGCTCTTGCTTCGGCACCGCACCTCCCTGTTTGATGGTGATTCTCGGTCGCGGCCGACTGCCGGCCCCTTGGGCGGAGCGGCCGCTGGACAGACCATGAAAACTACGGCAAGACGTCCGAAAACGGCAAACCGGCTATGGAAACGCCCACGGCGTCGAATGAAATGCGGCTTGGCGAGTCCGCGACGCGACCGCGCTGCCGAGAGACGCGAATGCCAAGGCGGCCTGCTCGTCGTTTGGCGATCCGCGGATGGACGGTTACAGTCCACGTCCAGTCAACGATCGGCGCCCATGAGCCCATTCCGTAAGAAACCGGCGGTCGTCGCGTCCCAAGGCGTGACTCTTCGCGACTTCGTGGTCTTCCAGCTCAAGCTGGCGTTGGACGGCGTAAAGGACTTGCTGGCCATCAACCTGTCGATCTTGGCGATCGTCGTCGACCTGGTCGCCGGACGCGGGCGTCGTCCCCGCAGGTTCTACGCCGTGGTTCGCATGAGCAGCAGGTTCGACGACTGGCTGCGGCTCCACAGCATGAAGGCCATCGACGAGGCGGACGCAGGCGCCGACTCGCCGGCGACGACGGACGTCCCCGAGCGGATGCTGGGCTCCGATGCCGACACCTTGGTCGTCCGCTTCGAGGAACTGATGCAAGAAGCGACCAGCGAGAGGCGAAGGGCCGTCAAACGCGGGAAGCGAACCTGAAATGGCGAACGATCACGGCCTTGGCCGGGCCGGGCACGGCGAAAGCCGCTCCGCCGCCGCGGCTCCGGCAGCCAGCGACCCGGTGACTCTCGAGGTCTTCCGCCATCTGTTCACGGCGCTCGCCGAGGAGATGGGGGCGGCGCTCAAGCGGGCCTCGTTCTCGCCCAACATCAAGGAGCGGCGGGACTATTCCTGTGCGCTCTTCGACGCCAAAGGCACGGCCGTCGCTCTTGGCGACCACATGCCGGTGCACCTCGGCGCGATGCCCATGAGCGTCGCCGCCGCGCTCGATGCGCTGGGCACGCTGGCGCCCGGCGACGTGGCTTGCCTGAACGATCCGTTCGAAGGCGGCACGCACTTGCCCGACATCACCGTGGTTGCGCCCGTGCATTGCGAGGTGGGCGCGCCGAAGCTCGTCGGGTTCGTCGCATCCCGAGCTCATCACTCGGACGTGGGCGGCATGTCGCCCGGCTCGATGCCGCTGGCCCAGGAAATCTTCCAGGAAGGGCTCCGGATCCCACCCGTCCGCCTCTACTCGCGCGGGGTTCGCAACGAGGATCTGTGGCGCATGGCGCTGGCCAACGTCCGAACGCCCGAGGAGCGGGCGGGAGACCTCGACGCGCAGCTGGCCGCGTTGCACGCCGGGCGAAGCCGCCTGCTGGAAATCGTCGAATCCAGAGGTCTTTCGCAGACGCTGGCGGCCATGGGGGCGCTCGTGGGATACGCGGATCGTCTCGTGGAGGCCGGACTGGCGAAGATTCCCGACGGCGACTACGCCGCGGTCGACTACTTGGACGACGACGGCTTCGGTTCTGGGCCGCTCCGCATCGAAGCGACGTTGTCGGTGCGCGGCTCGCGCCTGGTCGTCGACTTCTCGGGAACCGACCCGCAGGCCAGCGGCGGCGTGAATGCGGTGGCCGCCATTACGGCCTCCGCTACGCGCTACGTCGTACGGTGCATCGTGGAGGCGTTGCTGGGCGAGGCGTTGCCCGCGGGCGGCGGTTCCATGAACGCGGTCACGTTGCGCCTGCCCGAGGGGACGTTGGTGGACGCTCGGCCGCCCGCATCGGTGGCGGCGGGCAACGTGGAGACCAGCCAGCGCATCACCGACGTGCTCATGCTGGCCTTCGCCGAAGCCTTGCCGGAGTGGATGCCCGCGCTGTCCCAGGGGACCATGAACAACACCGCGATGGGAGGGACGGACCCGCGAACTGGGCGCGCGTTCGCGTACTACGAGACCGTGGGCGGCGGAATGGGCGCCGGGCCCACCGGTCCGGGTCTCTCGGGCGTCCACTGTCACATGTCCAACTCGCTGAACACGCCGGTCGAGGCCCTGGAGCATTCGTATCCGTTCCGGGTGACGCGGTACGGGATTCGGCGCGGCACGGGAGGCGACGGTCTCCACCGAGGCGGGGACGGCTTGCAGCGCGACCTGATGCTGCTCGCGGAGGCGACCGTGACGCTCCTGTGCGACCGGCGTTTGCGGGGGCCGGCCGGAGCGCAGGGCGGCCGGGACGGCGCGCCGGGCGTCAACGCGCTCGTTCGGGGGGGCGAGGAGAGGCCGCTAGGCGGCAAGGACACCGTGCGGGTCGAGGCTGGGGACGTCGTGAGCATCCGCTCCCCGGGCGGTGGCGGCTGGGGGCGGCCGGGCAGTCCGGATCAGGGATCGTGAGGCTGCTCGCCGCGGCGGTCTGCGATCGCGCGGCCGCCTCGGCTGGCGGCAAGCTGGACCTGAGCGGCGTGTTCCACGACTTGTACGCGCCGGGCTTCCCGGCCAAGCAGGACCGCATGATGCTCGTGCTGTCGCTGGAATGGGACGAAGGCGATCGAGGACGCTACGCCTTCAGAGTCCACGTCAAGGGACCCAACGGGCGGCCGACTCTCTCGGTGGAAGGACACTCCGACGTGGAGCCGCGGCCCAGCGACCGTCCGCCGCCGCGCACGCGCCTGGTCATGCCGTTGGAAGAGGTGGTGTTTCCAGCGCCGGGCCGCTACGTCTTCGAGGTTCAGGCCAAGGGCAAGACCTTCGTGGGCCCGGTGCTGTACCTGATCCAGTCCGGCGAGGCCGGTTCGCCAGACGGTCGCTGACCGCCCTGGCAAGACGGCTGGGGTCAGCCGCCGAAGATCAGACCCAGGTACGCGGCCTTCACGACCAAGACGGCGAACCCGGCGACGGCGCCGAGCAGCGCCTCGTATTCCTTGTTGCGGGCGTAGCGCCGAATGGAGAACGACGTCTCGTCGCCGGTCCGGTACGGCGCACGGCAGGGGAAGAGCAGCGGCACGCGCTCGCCGTAGCGCACGTACTCGTCGCCGAAGGCCTCCTCGAGGCTCTGGGCCTCCGACCTCATCGCGGGGAGGTACATCCAGGCGAAGAAGGCCAAGAAGACCACCGCGAACCAAGGCAGAGCGGCCGCGGCCGAAGCGCCCAGGCCCACGACGAAGCTCCCGAGATAGAGCGGATTGCGCGTGAAGGCGTAAGGGCCCGCGATCGTCAGCCGCCAGTTCTTCTCCAGCGTGCCCGCGGCCCAGGCCCGCAACAAGATGCCCGGCAACGTGACGCCCGCGCCCAGCCACAGCGATGCAGCCGTCGGGCGGGCGAACCAGAAGAAAACCGCGGCCAGGATCCAGGCGCTGCGAAGCCGCAGCCGAGTTCGCCCAGGCTTCAGCGCTTTCCTCCTCCGACAACCTCGGTCGCACTCGTGGCGGGTCCGCCCGACTGTACTTCTTCCAAATGGAGCGACAGGCTTATGCCGCCGGCTATGTGCGTTTCCATGTACACGAGATAGCGGTTGTCGTCGTCGGAGAAGTGGATTTCGGCGCGGCCGCCTTCCGCGAACAAGCCGTCGGTGCGAATGATGGGCTGCACGACGATCGTGTTGAACTTCCCCGCGCCGACCTTTCGCTGATCCCTGCGCAGAACGCGGATGACGACGGGATTGCCTTCTTCCTTGTAGAAACGGTTGTATGTGAGCGTGTCGCCGACGTTCAACAGCAGCGTTCGCGCGAAGTAGACGAAGGCGACGTCGTCCAGCGGAAGAGAGGTGGGCATGACGCCCGCGGTGTCGTAGTCGATCCGCTGAAACCGCCGGTCTTCCGGGAAGAACATGAATTCCTTGTACGTCTCGCGTCCGCCTTCGTTCTGGTCTTTGACGAAGCGCCGGGAAACGAGCGTCCGCACGTCCATCCAGCTGTAGAACTTGGAATCCATCTTGTAGAACGGGACCCCGCCTTTGATATGCCACTCCACCGCATACGTCGGGAAGCTGGAGACGGTATCGATTCGCGGTATCGACATCCAGCCCTCGCCCACGTTGAATATCCCGAACTTGACCTTGTAGCGCAGTCTTTCGCCAACCGCGAAGGGAATGCGGGCCGGCGCGGGGACGGAAGCGCTCAGGGTGTCCCGCACGAAGGCTTGGCCTAGGGCGGCGCCGGGCAGGCCGCCGAGGCCCAGCGACGACCAGAGGACGACGGCGGCCGCAAGTCGCCGGACGCGCAGGAGTTGGCGGGCGGCGACGAGAGGCCGCGCCCGGCTCTTGCGACGGCGGACGTCCCAGCGCAGCTGCACGGGCGCCGCCGCCAACCGCCGGGCGAAGGGCGCCAGCTTGGCGTAGAGCTCGGCGTTGGCCGCCCAGGGGTCGCGGGAACGCAGGAGCCGTCCCGGCGAGGCGTCCAGCGCGCTCTTGGCCACCATCGCGCGGTAGATGCGAAAGCCGCACAGGGGGTCCCCTGCGCCGAGGGCGGAGCGCTGCCGCTTCCCCAGCGCGAATTCCGCCAGCTTGCGTCCCCAACGAACCGGCCGCGGCGCCGGGCCGGAGGGCGCGCTGGCCACGATGTCCGCGCCGCCCTCCATCGTCTTGACCAATGCGGCCAAGTGCTCCGGGGGATCGGTGAAGTCGGCCTGCACGACCGCGACGGCGTCCCTCTTGGGATAGCGGGCGCGGCCGACCGCCTCGCGCAGCAAGCGCTCCACCGCCGGTCCGTAGCCGCAGGGCCGGTCGTGTTCGATCAAGGCCAGAGGCATGACCCGCCTGTACGTGTCGACCAGTCTGCGGGTGCCGTCGCGGGAGCCGTCGTCCAGCACCAGGACCTCGTAGTCCCGGCCGAGAGCGGCCATGGTCTCCCGGATCCTCCACAGCAGGAGCCCTACGGTGCGGACTTCGTCGCGGGCGGGAATGCATATGTAGATCATGCCGGGACTCCGTGGTGGAACGCCTCTCGCTCCATATAATACCGGCGGAAGGGCGAGAAAGTTCCCTTGGGCGGCGGCGGCAGGCCGCGAGTTCGGCCGCCCGGGCGACCCCGGGGGCAGGCCGCAATAGGCGGCGACGCTCCGGGAGGCCCGGCCGCCGACTCAGGCCGTAGGCGGCTCCGGGGGCGTGGTCTTCCATCGCCGGTGCATCCAGAAGTACTGCTCGGGATGCTCGCGTATCTTGGCTTCCAGGCGAGAGGCGCAGGCCTGCGTGAGGGCGTTCACGCCCAGCCGGGAATCGAGGGCCTCGATCTCGAGGCGGTAGCGCAGGCGAACTCCGGGCAGGCGCGTGAGGAAAGCCGTGCCCATGAGCGCCCGAGCCCGGCGGGCCAGCACGGCGGGTCCGCGCGCCGTGGCCGCCGGCCGGCCGAAGAAGTCCACGAAGATGCCCGCGTCCCGCGCGTCCTGGTCGCCCACGATGCCCACCGACTTGCCCGTCCTGAGCACTTCGACCACGCGGCGCCGCGCCTGCTCGCGCGGGATTATCGTCATCCCCAGATCCGCCCGGCGCCGCGTGATGTAGCGGTCGAAGTACAGGTTCCGCTGGCGGGCCGCGATCACGTCCATGGGCAGGCCCGCCGCCACCAAGGCCGCGCCGCAGAGCTCCCAGTTCCCGACGTGTCCGGTGACGATGACAGCTCCGGTCGGATGCTTCCTGGCCGCCTCCAGCACCTCGCTTCCGACGACTTCCGTTCGCTCGTGCACGCCGTCCAGTCCCAGACGGGACAACCGCAGCACGGCCACGGCCTCCGCCCCGAAGTGCGCGTAGCAACGCCTGGCCACGTCCCGCCGCCAGTCCTCGCCCGCCTCCGGAAACGCGCCGCGAAGCTGCTCCATCACCACCGCCCAACGAGGCCTGCCCGAACGAGCGGTCAGCCACCCGAGCCCGGCCCCCGCCCGCTGCGCCACCGCCTCCGGCACGAGGTTGCACGTCGCCTCCAACAGGCGAACAGCGCCGTACTCCAGCCGGTGCCGCGCGTCGCTCCGTCCGCTCACCGCGGCCGCATATCCCGAACGCCCGACCCCGAACGCCCAAGCCCGTCCGCCCCTCGCTTGGCGGCGCTCACCGGAACTGCATGTCGCGAAGGTGGCGGTACAGTCCCCCCTCCTCCATGAGTTCCGCATGCGTGCCTTGCTGAACCACGCGCCCCTCGTCCACCACCACGATCAGGCCTGCGCGCTGGATCGTGGACAGCCGGTGCGCGATCACGAAGACGGTGCGGCCCTCGAGGAGCCGGTCGAGGGCGCACTGAACCAAGTGCTCCGACTCGGCGTCCAGTGCGCTGGTGGCCTCGTCGAGCACGAGGATCGGAGGGTCTCGCAAGACGGCGCGGGCAATGGCGATGCGTTGCCGCTGGCCGCCCGATAGCTGCGTGCCGCGCTCGCCCACCAGGGTGTCGTAGCCGTCGGGGAGAGTCGCCACGAAGTCGTGCGCGTGCGCGGCCCGGGCGGCCTGCTCGACCTGCTCGGCGGTCGCTCCGTCCTTCCCGTAGGCGATGTTCGCATGCACGGTGTCGTGGAAGAGCACCGTGTCCTGCGACACGATGCCGAGCGCGCCCCGCAGCTCCCTCAGCGAGTAGTTCCGCACGTCCTCGCCTCCGATCTCGACTGCGCCCTCGGTCACGTCGTAGAACCGTCCGAGCAGGTCCACGATGCTCGTCTTGCCGGCGCCGCTGGGGCCGACGAGCGCGACCACCGTGCCCTTCGGAACCCAGAAGTCCATGTCGCGAAGCACGGAATCGCCCGCGCGGTACTGCAGTCCGACGTGCCGGTAGCGGATGCCCTCGCCGACGCCGGCGAACGGCTTGGCGTCCTCCCTGTCGCGGATGCGGGAGGGCGCGTCCATGAACTCGAAGAGGCGTTCGGCGCCGACCAAGCCGGGCTGGATCAGCGCGGGCAGCTTGCTCATGTACTTGACCGGAGCGTAGAGGCGCGTGCTCAAGAGGATGAAGGTGAGGAACGCTTCGCCGCTGAGGGAGTTGTCCACCACCACCATCCTCGCGCCGTACCAGAGCAGGATCGATGTGCCCATGGCCACCAGCACTTCGGTGATCGGCCCCGCCAGGGCGCGCAGCTTGACGGTTCGCATGACCGCGTTGAAGTAGGCGGACGTGACGCGCTGGAACCGCCGCCGCTCCTGTCCCTCGGCCGCCGCCGACTTGACCATGCGGATGGCGGAGACGGTCTCCTGGATGCGGCCGCCCAGGTCGCCCGCCAAGTCGAGCGCCCTGCGGTCGCGCTGCCGCAGCCTCCGAACCAGCGGCCCCCAGATCACCATCGTGAGCGGCACCACCACGAAGGCCGCCGCCGTGAGCCGCAACGATATCTCGGTCATCCAGAACAGCACCGCCACCAGCCCCAGGACGTGCGAGACCGCCTGGACCAGCTCCTTGGCGATCAAGGCCCGCAGCTGCTCCACGTCGTGCGTGAGGCGGGACACCACTTGGCCGGTGCGCGTGCGCCCGAAGAACGCCAGATCGAGCTTGAGGACGTGGTCGTACACTTCGTCTCGCAAGTCGCGCGCCACTCCTTGCTCGACCCTCGCCGACAGGTACGACCGCAGGAAGTCCACCACGTTCTTGCAGGCGACCAGCGCCAGGATGAACAGGATGATCCCGCCCACGACGGTCTGCGGGTCGCCGCCCAGCTCGACGAAGCGGCCCACCGTGGCCTCCAGCGCAGCTCGGATGCGGGTCGGCTCCTCCTGCAGGCCCAGGGCCGCGTTGGCTCCGAACACCGTCGCCAGGAAGGGCAGCAGGGCCACGAAGGAGAAGGCGTCCAGCGCGGCGTAGGCGGCGCCGGCCAAGCCGGCCAAGGCGAGCGCGGTGCGGTGGGGCCGCAGATAGGCGAGGATTCGCCCGTAGCGGGGGCGGGGCGGGCGCTTGCGCGCAGGGCCGGGCTCGGTTGGGGCGGCATTCCGCACGGACCGGGACGGCGGCGCAGGGCTCTGCGGCGCAGGGGGTCGGATCACCGGCGCCGGGGCGTGAGCGAGGCGACCGGAACGATCATTTCTTCAGGCGAGGCGCCGCCGTGGAGGAAGGAGTTGGCGTAGCGGCGGCGGTACTCGCGAAGCCGCGTCGGGTAGACGAAGAAGAAGTCCTCCAGGGCCACGAGGTAGGTCGTGCCGCCTTCGCCCGGGGGCAGGCGCAGGTCGGCGGCGCGCGCGGTGGCCATGGCCGCGGTGGCGCTGTCGGCTCGCAGGTCGGGGCCGAACTTGTAGCGGAGATTGGCGGTCGTTCCGCGGCGGGCGCGCACCACGGCCGAGCGGCGGCAGTGAATGGAGCCGTGATCCGTCGTGAGAAGCACGCGGCAACCCCGCCGGGCGGCCTCCATGAGCACCGAGAAGGCCGTCGAGCGTTCGAACCAGGAGCGCGTGAGCTGGCGCAACGCAGCCTCGTCCTTCGCCACCTCCATCAGGATCGGCGATTCGGAGCGCCCGTGCGTCATCAGGTCCACGAAGTTGAAGACCAGGGCCGTGACGGAGCCGCGCTTGGAAGCCGCCGAGCGCACCCGTCCCAGCACCGCCTCCGCATTGCGGTCGGTGAAGACCTTCTCGTAGTGGACGGGCACGTCCCGGCCCAGGAGCCGGCGCAGCTGGGCGCGCAGCAACTCGTCCTCGAAGGTGTTCATCGACCCCTCGTCGCCGACCCCGTCCCACCAGCCCGGGCGCTGCTTGGCGATCTCGTCGGGGAAGAGGCCCGAGAAGAGCGCGTTGCGCGCGTACGGGGTCGCCGTCGGCAGGATCGACCAGTGCACGCCCTCGTCGATCTCGAAGATGTCGCCCAGCAGTCCCGAGATGGCGCGCCACTGGTCCAGCCTCATGCAGTCCAGCACCACGAAGAACACCGGGTCCGATCCCAAGAGGGGCACCAGCCGCCGCTCCACCACGTCGACCGACAGCTCCGGCGGCTCGCCTTCGCCGCGCATCCAGCGGGGGTACTGCCGCGCCGTCCAGCGGCCGAAGTCGTGGCGCAGTTCGCCCTGCAGCGACTCCAGAGTGTCCAGCAACCCCTTCTCGCCCGCCGCCTCCATGCGAAGGCGCCATTCGACCAGCTCCTGGTACGCCCGTTCGAACCCCTCCACAGAGGGCGTCTCCTCGCGGCGGCGGGCCAGCGCGGGCCAGCGGGCGGCGAAGTCCTGGGCCGTGTGCTGCTGGCGAATCGACGAACCCTCCAGGATCCGCGTCACCACCGACAGCACTTGGCGCGGACTCGTCGGCTTCACCAGATAGTCTTCCGCGTAGCGCCCGATCGCCTCCGTCATCGTCCTGTCTTCCTCGGACTTGGTGATCATGACGACGCGGGCGTGCGAGTCGTCGCGCCGGATCAGCTCCAGGACGTCCAGGCCACGCCGGCCCGGCATGTGTTCGTCCAGCAGGACGAGGTCGTAGGAGCGCCGCCGCAGCAGCGCGATCGCGTCGTCGCCGTTCGGAATGGCGTCCACGTGGTATCCCCGCTGCTGCAGGAAGAGCAGATGCGGGCGCAGGAGGTCGATCTCGTCGTCCACCCACAGGATTCTCTTGGCTCCGCGCACTTGGACGACTCGCAGGCCCTACATGATGACCGTATAGGGAAACCACGCCGCCACGGGCTGGCCGTCCCGCGTTCCCGGCCGAAATATCCATTGCGCGGCTTCGCGGACCAGCTGGCGGTTGAAGCCGCGGTCGCGCGTCGGTGGGTTGAGGCGCGTCGAATCCGGGACCACGCGCCCTCGCTCGTCCACGAAAACCCATACCTGCACGCGCACCCCGCGCAGCTTCTTGTTGGCGGGAGGGATGATCATGCCTCGCGGCGCCGGAGGAAGCACTCGCAGCAGGCCCTCCTCCGCGGTGCCGCCGTCTCCCTTGCCGTCGCCGTCGTCGAGGCCGGGCGGACCCAATGGGCCGGGGTCCTCGCCGAGCAGCGCCGCCATGTCGAACGACGGCTCTGCGTCGATTTCCACGGGCTCGATCTCGATGTCCACGGGCAGAGGGATCTCCGCGGGGCGGATGGGACGCGGAGGCGGCGAGACCAAGTTGACGGCCTGCACGCCCCCTCTGGCGGCTCGGTCGTCCCCGGCGTCCGGGCCCGCGGCCGCAAACGGCGACTCCGGAATGGGACGCCGTCCGCCGGCCAGCACGAACAGGAGGTGGAGGAGGAGCGACGCGACCAGCCCCCCCCTCCAGATCCTCCGTTCGGCCCGCCGCCGGTCCCGGGTTGCTTGGCCAGTCGTTTCCTTGATTTTCATTGGCGCCGCCGCCTTGCCTCGTATGCTCAATATTACCATAGAGGCGGCTCGGGTGTTTCGGCACGCCCCAGTTCGAGCGCCCAAGGGGGGCTCCGCGTGCCAGTTTGCGCGCGAGTTGCCAGGACATGCGCCGCTGCCGGGAACGGCGCCCCATACCACGGCGTGCGCCGCATGCCACGAGAAGGAGACGACTGATGGATCTTGGACTCGCAGGCAGAGTCGCGCTGGTGGCCGGAGCTTCGACGGGCCTGGGACGGGCCGTGGCGGAACGCTTGGCTCGCGAAGGCGCGGACATCGTCGTCAACGCCCGGAGCAGAGAGACCTTGGAGGCGACCGCCGCGGAAATCGCCCGGGAAACGGGGCGCCGGATCGTGCCCGCGCCCGGCGACGTCACCAGCGAGCAATGCTGCGCCGAACTGGTCAAGACCGCGGTGGGCACCTTCGGCAGGCTGGACGTCCTGATCGCGAACGCCGGGGGGCCGCCGCCGGGCGGGGCGGACGCCTTCGCTCCCGAGTCCTACCGCAAGGCGCTCGAGCTCAACCTGATGTCCACGGTTCAGCTTGCGCTCGCGGCCGTCCCGGAGATGCGCAAGAAGCGGTGGGGCCGGGTGATCGCCATCACGTCCGTCTCGGTCAAGCAGCCGGTCGAGGGGCTGATCCTGTCGAACACCGCCCGCCCCGGCGTGGTCGGCTTCGTCAAGACGCTCTCGCGGGAGGTGGCGCGCGATGGCATCCTCTGCAACGTGGTGGCTCCGGGCTTCATCCAGACGGACCGCCTGCGCGAACTCTTCGACGCCCGCGCCGAGAAGCAGGGGACGGACTGGAAGTCGGTGCGCGAACAGATTGCGGCCAGCGTTCCCATGGGGCGGCTGGGACGGCCCGAGGAGTTGGCCGCCGCGGTGACCTTTCTCGCCTCGGACGCGGCCTCGTACGTCACGGGGCACACCTTCCAGATCGACGGCGGACTGCTGCAAGGACTCTTGTGAGCCTGGGCGCCCCGTGAGCTTCGGCGCCCCGTGAGCCTGGACGCCCCGTGAGCCTGGAGGAGCGCCTCCGTCGCGCCGGGCCGGGGGGCGGCATCCCCGCCTACCTGGAACTCGCGAAACCCGGAATCACCGTCTTCGTGGCCGTCACGGCCGCAGCAGGCTACGTGGTGGCGGCGGCGGAGATGCAATGGCTGAACGTGGCGCACGTCGTGCTGGGAACCGCACTGAGCACCGGCGGCGCCCTGGCCCTGAACCAGTACATCGAGCGGCGGCCCGACGCCCTGATGCTTCGCACGCGGGGCCGCCCGGTGCCTTCGGGCCGCCTGTCGCCCGGACGCGCCCGCCTCTTCGGCGCCGCGCTCGTGGTCGCGGGGGTGGGGCACTTGGCGTTCTGGCTTGGATGGGCTCCGGCGGTGGTCGCGGCGGCCGCAGCACTCCTCTACAACGCCGTCTACACGCCGCTGAAGCTGCGCTCGCCCGTGGCGACGCCGGTGGGCGCGGTTCCCGGGGCTTTGCCGGCGCTCATCGGATGGACGGCAAGCACGGGCGGCGTGGACGCCCGGGGAATGGCGCTGTTCGGCATCCTCTTCTTCTGGCAGCTGATCCACGTCCTGGCCTTGGGCTGGACGCTGCGCGAGGACTACGAGCGGGCCGGCTTCCACCTCATCCCGCCGGTGTCGCCACGGCTGATCGCCGTGTTCCTCGTCGGCTACGCGGCGGCTCTGGTGCCCGTGAGCGTGCTTCCCGCCTTCCTGGGAATGGCGGGCGGACCATACCTCGGGGGCGCGCTGATCCTGAGCGCCGCAATGCTCGCCGCGAGCGCCGCGTTCCTGCTCGACCCCACCCGCCAGCGCTGCCGCCGCGTGTTCGTGGGATCGCTGCTCTACCACCCGCTGCTTCTGGCGCTGATGGTGGCCGGAGCCCTGAACTGATCTCGGAGGCGCCCTGCCCATGACCATTCGACGCCTGACCGCCTGCGCGACGGTAGCCGCCGTCGCACTGGCGATTCCCCGCGGT
Organism: Longimicrobiales bacterium; assembly: GCA_958295645.1. Lineage (GTDB taxonomy): Bacteria > Gemmatimonadota > Gemmatimonadetes > Longimicrobiales > Gaopeijiaceae. The sequence goes on along the minus strand of OY282361.1, from coordinate 158,857 downwards.
GCCGCGCTGGCGACTCCCAGCGGCGCTTTCGCCTTTCCCGCCTTCTCCCTCCCAGCCTTCGCCGCCAGCGCCCCGGATCCCGCGGCCGTTGCCCAGGATCGCCCCGACGCCGCCCAGGAAGGTGCGGACGCGGCCGCTCGCCCCCGCGCCCGCGACCTCGGCATCGCGCCCGGCGTCTTCCAGCCCGGCCCGCTGAACGCCATCACGGACGTCGAAGGCGTCCTGGTCGGCCACGCCACCGTCGTCGAAGGCGACAGCCTCCGCACCGGCCTCACGGCCGTTCGCCCGCACGCCGGCAATCTCTACTTCGAGCGCGTCCCCGCCGCGATTCACGTCGGCAACGGCTTCGGCAAGCTGCTGGGCGTCACGCAAGTGGCCGAGCTGGGCGAGATGGAAACGCCGCTCCTCCTGACCTGCACGCTTTGCGTCTGGAAGGCGGCCGACGCAATGGTGGAATGGGCCCTTTCGCAGGAAGGGATGGAGGACGTGCGATCCATCAACCCCGTCGTGGGAGAGACGAACGACGGCGGCCTCAACGCCGTCCGCAGCCGTCCGATCAGGCCGGAGCACGTGCGGGAGGCGCTGGAAGGGGGGTCGGGCGGCTCAGTGGAAGAGGGCTCGGTCGGCGCCGGAACCGGAACGTCCGCCTTCGGCTGGAAGGGCGGGATCGGGACGAGTTCGCGCCGGTTGCCGGCTTCGCTGGGGGGATACTCGGTGGGCGTGCTCGTCCAATCCAACTTCGGGGGGATTCTGCAAATCGCGGGCGTCCCGGTGGGCAAGGCGCTGGGACGCTACGCCTTCCGATCGCGCGTGGAGCACGAGCCCGGAGGCCGCACGGAAGAACGCCACGGCGAATCGCAAGGGTCGATCATGATCGTGGTCGCCACGGACGCCCCGCTCTCCGCTCGCAACCTGCGACGCCTAGCCAGTCGCGCCATCATGGGCCTGTCGCGAACCGGCTCCTCCGCCAGCAACGGATCGGGCGACTACGTGGTCAGCTTCTCCACCGCGACCTCCGTGCGCCGCCGCCCCGGCGCTCCCGTCGCCACCGTCGAAGCCCTCGCCAACCCCGCCATGTCCGGCCTCTTCCAAGCGACCGTCGAAGCCACCGAGGAGGCCATCTACAACTCGATCCTGAAAGCGACCACGGTCACCAGCCGCTCGGGCACGCGAGAGGCCATTCCGATCGACGCCGTCGTGGAAGTCCTGCGGCGCCACGGGGTCGTCCCGCCACCGTGAGCGGGGCCGGACCGGCAAAGGAGCCTCGCCCGGCGCGCGGCAGTTTGCCGTGGCGGCCGGCTTGGGCAGCCTGCATAGCGTTGCTGGCGGCAGAGGGGGATCTGACAGCACAGGAAGAGAGAGCGCAGACGGCGCTCGCGAGAGACTTGCGGAGCGACGACGCCGCTCGAGTGATGAGCGCGTTCGGCTCGTATCAGCGACTTCCAATGGAACAACGAAGCCCTGAGCTTCGGCGGGCGCTGGTCGATGCCGTCATCCGCGATCATGAACAAAGGAGACCAGCATACCGTGGCGAGGAGGACGCGGCTCTGATCGAAGCCATGCTGGAACTGGGTCGGTCAGGAGACCCGGTCGTCATTCCGGCGATTGTGCTCTTCCCGATGGCTGGCAAGGACGTATACGAAACGGTGTTGCGGTTCGGCCGCCCGGGTCTCACCGGTGTGCTGGGCACGCTGTCGCGAAAGAAAACGGAAAGCTGGTCTTACGCCCACGCACTTACAGCGCTGGCATTCTTTGTGGACCACTGGGGCGTCGAGGCGTTCGACGAGACGACGTATTCTCAGATGCGGTACCATGCAGGTCGCACGCTTGAGTTCGCCCACTTTTCGACGGGGTCCGGCTTGTCGTTGACTTCGGCGATTCTCTTGGCGTCGTTGCTCGACGATCCGGGACTCCGAGGAATGATTGCGGAGTTGGCGGAGAGTCCCGCGGCCATTCGCGCCCGCGGCATCAGCTGTCCGCCATGGGTCGAGCGCATCCAACGCAGAGCACAAGATGCGCTGGACGGTCGTCTCGTGCCTTGGTGGCGAGACTGAAGTTGCCCGTCCACCGAATCGGGGCAGGTCCACCCAATCTGAGGTAGCTCACAATCAACGTGCTCCGAACTTGGTGGAGGTGAGGGGCGGATTGTTCGTGGGCGAGGACGGCGTCGCGAACCGGCTCCTTCGCCAGCAACGGATCGGGCGACTAGGTAGCTAGCTTTTCCACGGCGCCATCCGTCCGCCGCCGCCCCGGCCGCCTTCCACCTAGGAGACCACATGCATACCAGCCCCTCCGTGCGCCCGCCGCCCCGGCGCTCCCGTCGCCACCGTCGAAGCCCTCGCCAACCTCGCCATGTCCAGCCTCTTCCAAGCGACCGTCGAAGCCACCCAAGAAGCCATCTACAACTCGATCCCGAGAGCGACCACGATCACCAGCCACTCGGGCACGCGAGAGGCCATTCCGATCGACGCCGTCGTGGAAGTCCTGCGGCACCACGGGGTCGTCCCGCCGCCGTGAACGGGGCCGGACCGGCAAAGGAGCCTCGCCCGGCGCGTGGCAGACGGTCGGCTTGGGCAGCCTGCATAGCGTTGCTGGCGGTGGCGGGAGACATGACAGCGCAGGAAGAGAGGCCACAGACAGCGCTCGCGAGAGACTTGCGGAGCGACGACGCTGCTCGAGTGATGAGCGCGTTCGGCTCGTATCAGCGACTTCCAATGGAACAACGGAGCCCTGAACTTCGGCAGGCGCTGGTCGGCACCATCATCCGCAACCATGAAGGAAGGGAACCAACATACTCCGTCAAGGAGATCCAGGCTCTGATCGAAGCCATGCTGGAACTGGGTCGGTCAGGAGACCCGGTCGTCATTCCAGCGATCGTGCTCTTCCCGCAGACTGGCAAGGACGTCTACGAGATGTTGTTGCAGTTCGGCCGACCGGCTCTCGCGGGTGTGCTGGGCACGCTGTCGCGAGAACATATGGGAAGTACTTCATACGCCGCTGCACTTGAAGCTCTGGCATTCTTTGTGGACCACCGGGGAGTCGAGGCGTTCGACGAGACGACGTATTCTCAGATGCGGGACCATGCAGGTCGCACACTGGCGTTAGCCCACGATTCGTCCGGGTCCCGCTCGTCGTTGAACCCGGCGATTCTCTTGGCGTCGTTGCTCGACGATCCGGGACTCCAAGGATTGATTGCGGAGTTGGCGGAGAGTACCTCGGCCATTCGCGCCCGCGGCATCCACAACCAACGATGGGTCGAGCGCATCCAACGCAATGCACAAGATGCGCTGGACGGTCGTCTCGTGCCTTGGTGGCGAGACTGAACTCATCCGTCGGTCGCCGTCCCGGCTGCCGTCCACCTAGGAGACCCACATGCATACCAGCCCCCTCCGTGAGCGGGGGCCGGGCCGGCCACGGAGACCAGCCCGTCGCGCGGCAGTTGCAGTGGCGGCCGGCTTGGGCAACCTGCATAGCGTTGCTGGCGGCAGCGGGGGATCTGACAGCACAGGAAGAGAGGCCGCAGACAGCGCTCGCGAGAGACTTGCTGAGCGACGATGTCGCCCGAGTGATGAGCGCGTACGACTCGTATCAGCGACTTCCAATGGAACAACGGAGCCCTGAACTTCGGCGGGCACTGGTCGATGCCGTCATCCGCGACCATGAAGGAAGGGGACCAGAATACGTAGTCCGGGACCGCAACGGCACAGCTCTGTCGACGTTCCCCATGCCGGGCGAGCGCGTGGCCGTCACCCAAGAACATGTCGAAGCGGAGGTCGCCGCGAGGGGGGCCTGACCCGGCCGAGCGACTTGGTTTCCGCCCGGACGACGGCGAACGCACGCCGCACAACACCGTCGCTCCACCGATTGCACAGGTGAAGGTAGACCGGGACGGGCGCATTTGGGTGCTCGGCTACGCAATGCCCGGAGCCGAGACCCGCCGTTGGACAGTCTGGGAACGAGGCCAGAACGTGTTCGCGCTCGAGTTGCCCGCCGCGGGTCCTTCAGCGGGCAACCTCCCCCCGCGCCAGCACCGCCCCCGCTCGCGCTCCGGTGAACGCCGAGTTCAGCACGGCCGCCTCGCCCGCGACGAAGAGGTGCACCACGCCCGACGAGAGCTGGTGGGGTTCGGTGAAGGTGGCGTTGTCCTTGAAGTAGTCCGAGAAGACGACCACGTCGGCGACCATGCCCTCGGCGATGCGCCCGCGGGCCTCCATGCCGAACACGCGGGCGGGCAGGCCGGTCATGCTGTGCACGGCGGCCTCCAGCGGCATCACGCGATCCTCGAAGACGAACTTGCCGATCTTGCGGGCGAAGGCGCCGTAGGACCGGGGGTGGGGCACGCCGACGCCGAACTCGGGAAGGCCGCCGTCCGACGAGGTCATCGTCCATTCCTGCGTCATGAGCCGCAGGACGTCGTCCTCGCGCATGTTGAAGGAGACGATGGAGGGGCCGCCTTCGCGGATCAGGTCCAGCGCCACGTCCACCGGATCGCCCTCGCGCTCCGCCGCAACGTCCGACAGCCGCCGGCCTTCGATCGAGGGATCCTCGCGGAAGCTTCGGAACTGGATGCGCTCGGCCCCGCCGCGCCGGGCAAGGTTGTCCACCATCGCTTCGCGGATGCGCTCCCGCGTCGCCGGGTCGGCGAGCCGATCCTCGAAGGCGTCGGCGCCCCCGGCCTGCGCCCATCGCGGCAACAGCGCGGCGGACAAGCCCGTGGCCGAGGCCAAGTAGGGGTACTGGTCCGCGTAGACCGGCAGCCCGGCGGCCCGTGCCGCCTCGATGCGCTCGACGATGGCGGAGGAGGCGCCCCACGCCGGCGGGCCGAGAGCCTTGACGTGGGTCACCACGGCCGTGATCCCGGTCTGGCGGCTCACGTCCACTACTTCCTCGACCGCTGCCTCCACGCCGATCGTGTAGTCGGACTCGTCGCGGATGTGACTGGAGTAGACGCCGCCGTATTCGGCCGCCACGCGGGCCAGCTCGACCAGCTCGGCGTTGCCGGCGTAGCTGCCGGGCGCGTAGAAGGTGCCCGACGAGAGGCCCCACGCCCCTTCGTCCATGCCCTGGCGAACAAGGCGTCGCATCCGGTCCAGTTCGTCCGCCGAGGCGTCGCGGTCCTCCATGCCCACCACTTCGCGCCGCACGGAGCCGTGGGGGACCATGAGCGCCACGTTCACGCCGAGGCCGTCGGCCTCCAAGGCGCGCTGCTGTTCGGCCATATCCACGGGGCCGCCCCCGTCGGGGTTGACGAGAACCGTAGCGATCCCCTGCGCCAGCAACGGTTCCGCTTGGCTCAGTCCGGAGGTGGCCAAGCCCGGGCCGGCGTGGGAATGCGAGTCGATGAAGCCGGGGGCGACGTAGAGGCCGGTCACGTCCAGCTGCCGCTCGGCGCGAAGCTCTCCCAAGCTGCCCACGGCCACGATGCGCCCATCGCGAACGGCCACGTCGGCGACCTGCGGCGGAGCACCGCTCCCGTCCAGGACTTGGCCGCCCCGCAAGACGAGGTCGTAGGCGGGGTCGGCCTCGCAACCAGCCAGCGCCAACGCCGCAAGGAGCCCGCCGCGGGCGACGCACCGAGTCCTCGGTCGTCCTGCCGCTTCGAGCGCCCCGCGGCTCGCACCCGGCGAGCGCCGCAACGGGACCAACGGGACACTGGCCCGCCCTGTGCCGCGCAATGCGCCCGCCCGTCTCATCGCCCGTCGGGCACGATGGCCGCGCCCTCCCAGTCGGGGTCCGCCACGCCCGTCATTCGGCCGGTCGCCGGGTCGATCTGGATGCCGTGGATGCGGCCGAAGGCGCCCGCGCGTTCGATGGGCCGCACTTCAAGTCCCCACGACCGCACCGCCTCCACATCCTCCTCGGCCCAGCCGATGTCCGGCGACGTCTCCATGGCGACGCCCCCTTCCATCGGATGCACCCGGGCCGCAGCGAGCGCGTCCGCCAACGGCATGCCGTGATCCACGACCCGGAGCACCGCCTGCACGACGGCCGAGACGATGCGGCTGCCGCCCGCCGCGCCCAGCACCAGCACCGGCTCGCCGTCCTGCAGCACCATGAGCGGCGAAATGTTGGAACTGGCCCGCTCGCCCGGCTCCATGTGCCCCAAGTAGCCGCCCAGCGTTGCGGCGTAGAGGAAGCCCAGCCCCGGCGTCGCCACCTTCGAGCCCAGGCTGGGACCGATCGTCTGCGTGAGCGACACGTACATGCCGTTCTCGTCGCCCGTGGACAGGTGGGTCGTGTGGGAATCTTCGGAGGTCCACGCTTCGGGAAGGCCGGCCACGGAGACCGTCGCCGGAGACCGTCCATCCCCCGGCAGCCAAGCGGCTCGCGGCAGATCCAGGCCCGGCAACTCGATCCCGGCGGCGATCTCGGCCGCCCAAGCCTTGCTGGTGACCTCCTCTCTCCCGTCCTCGTCCCCGGCGGCCCGCGCGAAGACCTGCGCCACCGCCGTCCCCACCAGGGCCGCCCACTGCGGGCGGTCCAGAGCCGCCATGTCGAAACGCTCCAGCACGTGGAGTATCCCGATGGTCACCGCGCCCGAGGCGGGCAAGTCCGTCCCCACCAGCTCGTAGCCCCGGTAGCTTCCCCGCACGACGCGCGAGTCCTCGGCCCGGTAGTCCGCCAGGGACTGGGCCGTGACAGCGCCGCCGTAGTAGGTGACGTTGTTCGCGATCCTCTCGGCGATCTCGCCGCGGTAGAAGACCTCCGCGCCGCCCTCCGCGATGGTGCGAAGCGTGGCCCCCAAGCCCGGTTGCAGGAAGAGAGCGCCCGGCGCATGGGCTTCGCCCGGGGGCGTCAGGAAGTGGGCGCGCGAACCGGGGAACTCGCCCAGCTGAGCGGCTCCCGACGCATGGCGGGCAGCCTCGCCGGGAAGCAGGTGGAAGCCGTGCTCGGCCAGCGCGATCGCCGGGGCCATCACCTCTTCGAGCGGCAGCGTGCCGTGGTCTTCCAAGAGACGGACCAGCCCCGCGAGCGCACCCGGCACTCCCACGGTCTCGTACCCGTAGGACGCCTGCGGCGCGGTCTCGGGGTCGTAGGTGGCCGGGGCCTGCGTCGTCGCGTCGATTCCCGCGAATCCGCCGCCCGCCCTGCGCACCAAGATCTGCGTGCGGCCTCCGATGCTGTTCATGGACGGCTCCACCACCGACACCGCGAAGGCCGCCGCAACGGCCGCGTCCGCCGCGTTGCCGCCCGCCCTCAGCATCCGCGCCCCCGCCTCCGCCGCCAGAGGCTGCGCCGCGACCACGACGCCCTCCGCCGACGAGGCCACCTTCGGCGCGTCCGGTATCTCCGGCGGCATGGGCGGGCCGCAAGCCCCCCAAGTCAGGGCCGCGAGGGCGCCGACGACGAACCAAACCGGCCGCTGCCGCATCTTCATCCGTCCTCCTCCGTAGCGAGTTGCCAAGGTTGCCGCCATCGTACCGACCGACGGGCGGTGCCGCAAGCCGCATGAGGCGTCCGCGACGGGCGCCGGTCGCAGACGTGGAATCTTGGCCCCGTTGCGGGTTTCGCATAGTTTGCCCAGCCCCAGGACGGAGAACCTTGGAGCGAACAGTCGACAGAAACTCTCGCGGCAAAGCAGGCCGTCCCGTGAACAGGAGCGCAACCGGCCTCGAACGCCTGCTCGAGCGCATCGACGGACGCGGCTATCCGGCCTACAAGGAGATCAAGGGGTCCTGGACCCTGCGGGACTTCGTCCTGGAGATTCGCCGCGTTCAAGGGGACCCGTTCGCGGCGCCCAGCTCGGTGGCCGTCCTGCTCGATTCGCATGTCGCCGGCTTTCCGGAAGCGCTCACGGCCGCGCGGGCCCGGCGCACGGGACTGTCCTGCCTGCTCGCCCGGACGTTCGCGGATCAGGCCAGGCGTCTCGGCCAGCTGCGCCGCACGGGCCACGGCAGGAGCGGCGAGATCGCCATGGCCGATCCGGGCCAAGTCGTGCTGCCCCAGACGGCCGTCCTCGTCGGCGAAGACGGACGCCTGGAGGCCCGGTTCACGGTGGGGCTGCCCGCCAACGGAAGGCGGGTCCGGGGACGGGACGCGGCCCGGCTGCTCTTGGAGACGCTGCCCTCCCTCGTGGCCTCGTCGTTGGTGGCGCGCGCCCACGATCCCGCGGAGGCGGCGCTGCACGCGGAGACCAACGAAGATGCGGAATTCCTGCGCGCGCAGCTGCCGGAACGCGGACTCGTGGCCTTCGTCGCCAACGGCTCGTTGCTGCCGCGCCGAAGCGGGGACGACGACCGGCCGCTCCGCCGGGAGGACGCCGTCCTGTTCGAGTCGCCGGCCGCCTTCCGGGTCGTGCTGGAGCGCCCGAACGGACCCCCTGTGGCGGGGATGGGACTGCCCGAGGGCGTGACGTTGCTCGCGGGGGGCGGCTACCACGGCAAGTCGACGCTTCTGAACGCCGTCGCGCGCGGCGTCTACAACCACCGCCCGGGCGACGGCCGGGAGCGCGTCGTGACCGATCCGACCGCCATGAAGGTGCAGGCCGAGGACGGACGGGCCGTGGCGGGCGTGGACATCTCGCCCTTCATCGGCACGCTGCCCGGCGGGGGCGGCACCGCTCGGTTCTCGACCGCCAACGCCTCCGGCTCCACGAGCCAAGCCGCCGCCGTGATCGAGGCGCTCGAAGCCGGCGCCCGCCTGCTGCTCGTCGACGAAGACACGTCGGCCACCAACTTCATGATCCGCGACCGGCGCATGCAGGCGCTCGTCCAGGGCCGCGACGAGCCCATCACCCCCTTCGTGGACCGCGCTCGCAGCCTCTACGAGGACGCCGGCGCCAGCGCGCTGATCGTGATTGGCGGGTCGGGCGACTACCTGGACGTCGCCGACCGCGTGATCGGCATGGCCGCTTACGCGCCGCGCGACCTGACCGCCCGGGCCGGCGAGGTGGCCGCCGCGCACCCGACCGGCAGACTAGCCGAGACGGCGCCGGCCCGCTGGCCGTCCATGCACCGTTGCCCCGATCCCGGATCGATCCGGCCCGAGCGGGGCCGCCGCCGCGTGGCGGTCAAGGCGCATGGAACAGCCGCGATGGAGTTCGGGCGCGAACGCATCGCGCTGGCGGGCGTCTCCCAGATCGTGTCGCCGGCGCAGGTTCGGGCCATCGGACTCGCTCTGGCCCGGGCGAGGGCCGCGATGGGCGCGAACCGAACCGTCGAAGAGGTCCTGGAAGCGCTTCGCGAACGAATGGAGTCCGGCGGACTGGACGCTCTGAGCGACGCACCCAGCGGCGACCTCGCCGCCCCGCGCGTGCAGGAAGTGGCTGCTGCGCTCAACCGGCTCAGGACGCTGCGGGTGACGGCTCCGTAGGCACCCTACTCGCTGGGCTTCAAGTACCCGCCCTCCGTCAGCAGCTCCCTGAGCCGGGCTTCGCGCTCGGCCAAGGGGGTGCGGGCGATGGTGCGGGCGAAGTCGACGCGGGCCTCGTCGGGAACGTCGTCCAGAACCGTGATCGGCGCTCCGTAGCGGAGCAAGATGCGCTTGGCGTCGACGGCTACCGTGTCTGCCACCATTCCTCCTCGCTAGAGATGCTGCTCACGCTACGAATATCGGGGAACGAAGGCGAGCCGTCTATGTTTGGAGGCGTGCGAAGCGCCCGTCTTCCTCCGCATCCCCCGTCCCGTCTCCCGCCAGCTACCGGCCGCCCGTGACCGCTCCCTCGCATTCGCGCTCCGTGGAGGACTACCTGAAGGCGGTCTACAGCCTCAACGAGAAGGGCGAGGCGGCCGGCACCAGCCAGCTGGCTCGCGTGCTGGACGTGCAGCCGGCGTCCGTGAGCGGCATGATCCGCCGCCTGGACCAAGACGGTCTGGTAGTGCACGAGCCCTACCGCGGCGTCCGCCTGACGGAGGCGGGGACCATCGTCGCGTTGGGCGTGGTCCGGCGACACCGCATCATCGAGTCGTTCCTGGTGCAGCGTCTCGGCTTCGCGTCGAGCGAGGTGCACGAGGAGGCGGAACGGCTGGAGCACGCCGCCTCCGACCGCTTGGTGGAGCGGATGGCGGAAGCGCTGGGCAACCCGCGCGCGGACCCCCACGGAGCTCCCATCCCGGATCGCGTGGAGATCGGCTAGGATACCGCTACACATGGCCCTACTCCGTGAGACTCGAAAGAGCACGGCGGAAGGCATCGTGATCCGGCGCGTTCACCAGTCGCACGCCGTGACGTTGCGCGAGTTTGCGCGCGCGTGCTGAGAAACGTAAAGCATTGGTGATCACGACGGGACGCCCTTCGCCTTGAATATCATAGGCACTCATCGCAACACACACCTCATCGATCGCCGCGGCGCCGCACGGGCGTCTTCCCTGTGTATGCTTGCACTGCACTACAAGTGTGTGCCGGCCATCCGCCGATCGTGCGATGCCATCGGCCCCTCGATCTCCCGACCTCGGCGTCGCCTGTGCGTCATAGCCGGCTTCTCGCAACAATCCGAGCACCCATCGCTCGAACTGATCGGGCTCCATGATGCTCACGTCTTGTTCTCGCTCGGTTTTCTTGCCCAACGGCCCTCTTGTTCGCGTGCCGTTCACTTTTCCGTCCGGCACCTTCCGCTCATCGCTTCCCGGGCCATGTCCGCCGGCCGATGCATGTTGTTGCGCCCTCTCCGTGGTATCGAGTAGCAGACGGTCAGCATCATCTCTGGATGCCCCAACGGGCGCCAATACGCTACGGTTCATCGCTCGCTTCTTTTCCAACAAGTCGTCAAGCTTGAAGTCGAAGCTATATTCTCCAAAGCTAGGATGACGCGCCAGCGGAACGTAAACGCGCACCGGATGCAGTTGACCGATCCGATACACTCGATCCGTGCATTGATCTTCGACGGCCGGGTTCCACCATCGCGACAAGTGTATGACATGATTGGCGGCGGTCAACGTCAAGCCAACGCCCCCGGCCCTGGGCGACAACAGCATCACGTCGAAGCCACTACGTTCCTGAAACCTGTCCACCCTTGCCTTTCTTGCCTGTCCGGAGACCGCACCGTTGATGACCAATATGTCCTCGGCCATCTCAAATTTTCTTCGAATCGCGGCAAGAAGGAAGCCCTGCATCTGGCGGGACTCGATGAACAGCAGAGCCTTCTCGCCTCGGCAGCACACCTCTTCCAACACTTGAAACGTGGACATCAGCCGAGCCGACTGGCCAATGTAGCCATCAATCCCATGATCGTCGTCCGGCGCTCCAGGGTGAAGCGAAATGTTCCTCAGCTGGTGCAACGTCTTCAGAGGCGACACGCCCAACCTGCTTTCGTAGACGATTCTGGCGTACGCGGCGGCCTGCACGTCCGGCATGTCACGCGACAACCGACAGACTTCTTTCGGAGGCAGCTTGCTGATGTGGTCCTCCTTGAGCCTTCGAAGCATGATCGGGGGAGTTGTAATCTTGGTAGTCGATTCTGTCAGCGCCGCATGGAGGGTGCGCAACGCATCATGGCTGGCATCGTCTCGTTCGTATCGGCGGCTGAATTCCTTGAGCGGGCCGAATGCCCCCGGTTCGCATCGGTCCAGAATCGACCATATGTCGGCTGGCCGGTTCTCCACCGGCGTCCCGGTCATCAGCAGCGCGAAATCGACATTCATGGCCAGTGCGGCCTCGGTCGTCTTGGTATTCGGGTTCTTGATCTTCTGCGCTTCGTCGAACACGCCCACGCCCCATCGAACATATCCGAAGCTGTGCTGATAGTCGCGAAGAGTCTCGTACGTGGTGAGAACCCAATCGGCACCACGCAACTCATCGACGTCCAGTACCGGACGACCGGAAACAAGCTCACCGCCAGCCGTGACCTTCCGCCGAAGCCGTTGCAACCACCTGCCGTAACCCCTGACCACGTTCCCCAGCCCCGAGCCGACCAAGTGCTTCTTGTGCTCGTCTTCCCAGTTCTTGAGCAACCCCGTGGGCGCCACCACCAGCATCGGCAGTCTCTCGACGCGGCCTTCTCGCATGAGGGCGCGGACACCCTGCAGGAATGCCATGGCCTGGAGCGTCTTGCCGAGTCCCATGTCGTCGGCGAGTAGCGCACCCCAGCTTCCGTCCTCGTAGTGACGATGCAACCACCGAATCCCGTCGTCTTGATGGGTCAGGAGCATGGAATGAAGTGCCAGGCGGTGCTTCGACGACCTTCCCGCCCTTGGCTTCCTTCTGCGTCGAAACCCGACAATCTCCAGGTTGTCGATGACCCTGAGCACATGGTCCAGCAGGGCCGTCTCCGGCTTGTCGGCATCGCGGGGGCGCGGCACTACGAGCAGGTGCTCGTTGATCAGGAGGCGCACCTCGGCGATGGTTGCGTCCGTGACTGCGAGACGTGCGCCGCCGAAATCAATGTAGGACATTCCCTTGTCGGCGGCTGCGGTCAGGCGATCATGCAGGTTCGGCAACTCGTCCACGGTGATCGGCAGGGACGTGCCGTCGACCATCACGCCCACTTCTTCCGGCGGTAGCCAGGGTTGCGCGGGTCTCGCGGTCCAAGGTATTTTCTTGCCCTCCCAGACTCCGATCCCGTGCACTCGCTCGCTCAGCCCGTGGTCGCAAAACACATCGTCGAGACTGGCTTCTCTGTCGTCCTCGGCACCGGAAAAGGTGTCTCGCAGGTAGCTGTGCGGTTCCTCCAGAAAGGCTAGCCGCTCCTCCGCTGTGCCGTGTTGAGCATGACGAACTATGTTAAGTGCTCGCACCGCCTGCGCAGTAAAAAACACATATGTACCTCCACCGACCGGGTACTTCTTCCGGGCCTGACCATATGTCCGAAAGTAGCGGCGAAAGCTGGCTTGCCTTTCATCATCCAGCACGTCCGCAAAACGCCGTGCGGCGTCATTCGGTTCATCGGCTGATCCGACGTACTCTCCCGGTATCGGATCAAAATCTGGTTCCCCGGCGGAGTTTCGGAACGGCTCAAGCCGGAACGTCGCGGCAACGACCACGCGCAATGATCGAAGGTGGCCGTCCAGCACGACGTCTTCAGGCAACAACTGCGAGGTCTCCCCCCACCACTTCATGCGATCTTCGATGTCCGCCATCGCGTGCGGGTCGTACTGGTCGAACGCTTCCACAACAGAGTACAACGGATCGAGCAAAGTAAAGCGGCGATCGCCCACAGCCAGCCAGGCACCTTGGCGTCGAACCAGGACATGCCTGCCGTCCTCCACGTACCGGCACACGACAGCGAAGTCGGGATGGGCAATCGCTCTGCTAGACTCGATCTCCAACGTCAGGGGCGACGAAGCGGGCAACCCGGAACGCCGAAGCTCTTCCCAGGACAAGGCGGCCACCCCAGCCCACGGCACCCGCAACGTGTCTGAGGCCACCTCCATCGCCTCACCGTCGCCAAACAGTCGAACAAGGGCACCCAAGCGAATCGCGTTCTGGTCCGATGTGGACAGCCAATCCGACACGGCAACGCCGGCTACTTGAACAAGCAGGCCGTCCTGCGCGGGCTCAAACAAGGGCTTCTCCGTCAAGCTACCCATACACGGTTCCGTCATAATGTACTTCTTGGGTTGCAACCGTCCGTCCCGTATATCTCTTGATTTGCCGGGCTACATGGGACTGCCATCCCCCACTGGCACTCGAATGATGCGGCTGAACAAAATCGGCACTGTTGCAAACCAGCTGGGCGCGAGCATAATCGTCGTCGTACAATCGTGGAGCACTTACATTTTCTTCGCACCAGATTCGACAACTTCCGTTGTGGCTCCACTCAGCAATCGTCACGCCTCCGATTCGCATTAGCAGGACGGACTGATCGCTGGCGGCTCCAGCCAGCGTCCCATTGTTCCACGTCGATTCCTTGTTCGAAATGCGTCTCAGCATGGTTCTCGCGCGGGTTCCTAGGACAAACCACGCTTCCTCAACCATATTATGTTGCAGATAACGCTTCCAGAACGCCTGTCTATACCGCCAATGGCGATCGTAGGCCGTATGTTGAAGAAGCTGGAAGAACTGCTCGAACGTTCCTCGAACAAGCCACTTGACGACGATCTTCCGTGCCTCGTCCGGCACATCTCGCCATCTGTATCCATGGGCGTGAAGTCTCGGGTCGCCAAAGCGACGCACGAACCAAGCGCACACCTTTTCCATGCCTAGCGGATTGTTATCCTGTTTCTCAGCAAAGGGCAGCAACAGTGCTTCTGCTGTTTCCCGGTACATCTCGGCATTCCTGAATCGCAGGCCGTCATCCAACTCGAGCACATTCAGCAACCCATCGATCTCCTCGCGGCTGATCTTCCCGGATCGAATGTGTTGGCTGGTCGCACGCATGACCTTACGCGCACCAGACCTTAGAAACTCGCACCGAGCAAGCCCGGGGGTTAGTCCAAGCTTCTCGACATCGGCTTGGCGATCTGCCACCATGCGAGCGACGACCTTGCGATCGCCACTCCGTAAGAACAAGTCCGGATCTAGCTGTTGCAGGGCAGGAGAACGAGCGCCGTTGACCGAGCGCCGAAGAAGCTCCAACCAATCACCAAAGGTCGGCAAGTCTGCGGGATAGAATCGAAGAAGCTCGTGCAACAAGGCCACCAGCGGGCTCGTCCGCCGTCGCTGGCCCAGCCACTCTTGATAGTCGAGCACGACCGCCGGCTGGTTGCCAAGCCACGCGCGGCGGACCTCTTCGCTGTCGGTCTTCGGGTAGAACAGCACCCACGGTAGCCGCCGGAGGTCACCGGGCGCCAAGCTGTGCAGGATGCCGTCTCCGTCGGCCGCCATGCACGCACGCTCGTGGAGAGACTCGAGATCGTAGGGAGAAGGCCTCCGCGGCTTCAACTCGGCTAGCCGCGCCATGACTTTGTTGGCCGCCACTTGGGTTCTTCGTGGTGTTGCGTCGTATCGGTTAATGAAAGGTGGCTCAGCCCACGAGCGCAGAGCGTCCCGCAACCCAACCTCGTTGGTCGTCACGGCCGTACTTGCTCCCTGAGCCTCTCGCGCACCTCGGCGCCCGGTGTGCTGGGCCGCTCGAGCACGCCCTGCGGCGGCTCCAGCAAGAAGCGCAGATCGATCCTTCGATTCTCGTGTCTGCCGTCAGGTGCCCCGGTGATGGGGCGCGTTGCTCCGTATCCGCTCGCGCCAAGAACGGGGAAGCCGCGGGTGTTCAAGAAGCTCTCCATGCCCGGTTCGCATGCCGCAATCATGCGGTGGACGGTCGCCGCGCGCATGGACGACAGCTCCAGGTTGTCTCGGAACCGCATTCCGGCACGAACTGGCGTATCGTCCGTATGTCCCTCGATTAACAACGTCTCCAGCCGCCAAGGAAACTCCTTCCGGTGGCAAGGGTAGCTACTGGGATCGGCGAGCACTGCGCAGTACGAGGTGTCGTTCCGTCTCGGCCGAACAACCGGCTGGTTGCCGGACTCCAAGTAGCAGGGCACAACCTCGGCAATCGTCTTGGCCAAGTATCCAACGTTGATCCGGTGGTCGCGAATCGGTTGCTCCACTCCCAACGGGAAGTTGACGGCGTTCTCCGACAGTCGCAACACACCCTGCTCGTAGAGCACCTCCACACGAAGTCCTTGTCCCTCCAGCCGGTCCGCAATGTCGTGCAGGATCTGCCGACGGGTCTCGCCTTCGCCGGTCAGATCTTCCGTCACATCCGCAAGCTGATAGACGAAGAAAGCCAGCATCAGAATAAAGACGAACACCAGCCCGGCAACGACGTCGCTGACCGTCGCCAAGTAGCCGCCCCCTTGTTCATCGTCGCCCGCTTGTGTGATGCCGTAGCGTTTCATGCGGCTCTATTCATTTGGAAGTGCTTCAATCAACTCCTCGACGGTGCCGCTGAGTTCACCTGTAGCGGCGGCCAGCTTCTCAATCGCTTCGCCCGCGGTTGTGTCCAGCACCTTGGCGAACTCCGTGACCTGATGACTGTAGGACGCGAGCGATTCGGAGATCTTCTCGAAAACTTGCGCCAATGATTGGTCCACATCCTTGAACCGCCCTTGGTAGTCTTTCCATATTTGCGTTAGCGACTCATTGTGCGTCTCAAGTCTCTGAGTCGAACTCTCGATTCGCTCGACAAGAGTCCCCGTGTCTTCCAAGACCACGGCGGTCCGATCGACAGATTCTTGGATGGAGGTCGTTGCCCGCTGAAGGGGGGCAATGATGCGGCCGACCTGTTCACCCGTCTTCTCAATCGTCGCGTGAAGTCGGTCAAAATCGCCAGCGACGCGGGTCATCCGGCCAAGCACGTGCTCGCTCTGGGTGGTGGACCGTGCAAGCGTATTGACGGCGTCCTTCAGTCCCTCCGACGACTCCGATATGTTGCCCGCCGCTGTCGTTCCCGCCTGCGCCAGAGCCGCGGTCACGGTGTTGAGCTTGCTGTCCATCTCCGCCAGCACTTTGGACGTGGTCAAAGTCAGCCGACTCGTGAAGTCCTTGGACACCTCCCCGACTGCATCGGTTGCCTCGGCGAAGGATCGTTCAATTTCCCGCGACATCGTGTTGGTGTTCTTGTTCATCGATGTTTCCATCTTTGCAACCAACGACCTGAACGTCTGGTTCACCGATTCTTGGCTTTCTTCGAATAGGCGAACGGAGGTGGCCAGGGAAGAATTGAGATCCCCGACGGTATTCGCCAGCGTATCGAACTGGTTGCCGGCTTGCCTGCTGAGCACTTGGGCGAATTCCTCCAGCGCGTCTTTGATGATCTTGCCACTGTCAGTTGCCCGATCGCTTCGGAGTCCTTGCAGTTCCTCACGCAGACCTTTGACATGGGGTTCGGTTTCTTTGGCGATGGCAACGGCTAGGTCAGTCGCAAAGTCCTTCAGCGACTTGGTGGTCTCCTTGGCTTCTTCCAGTTGCTTGACGGCAATGTATGCCGGCGTGCGAAGCTGGACCAGTTCGTCGAGCCGACTTGCCCAGTCACCAGCGAGTCCACTGATGGCCCGTAGCCCTCGACGCATGGGGACGAGGAACAGGATAGAAAAAGCCACACCCACAATTGAAGTAACGAAGGCAAGCGCCGCACCATCCAAGAGCGCAGACAAGGAATCTCGAATTGCGCCGGTGTCAGTGGACGTGATGCCAGCGGTAGCCTGATAGATACCCCCGGCCAAACCGAGGAAGGTTCCCAGGATGCCCAGTCCTGTCAGAATGTTTGGCACGGCCGAATAGACGTGAACCGGCAACTTCGAAGCAATTACGGTCGCATCGTTGATGTACTGCGAAGCACTGACGAGAGACGTGATCTCGTCGGGCTTAGGGATCAAGGCGGCTCGATACTGGGGCCACAACTGGGGAAATCTCTTGGCCACCTGGGCGCCGTATTTCTCGAACCTCTTCGCAAACTCGGAATGATTACCCTGCGGGGGCAGGGATTCCGAAAGCTCCTTCCTCAGGACATACGACGATCGTAGCCACCACCCCAGAGTGACCGCGAACACGAGGAAGATGAACAGGCAGTAAACCTCCACAAAGTAGGGGGCAAGGGCGAACTGGAAAAGCGCTGTCAATGTCTTTCGTGCCCTCCAAGAGTGCCTTGGGAGTCGGATTCAGTCGCTGCGGTCCATCCAGCCGCTCCGACTGTTTCTTCACGTACTGCGCCGCCTCCACATGCGCGGCGGACCACACCGTCGTTGTGGCCATTGATGCACCGGATCAACTCCTCGAGAGCCACGATTCGCTGTCGGTAGCCGATCATAGGGGGCGTGGCCCGGCACGCCGCCGCCATCGGAAGCGGCTGGCCGCCAACGCCATGCCGGACGCGTCGCCGGATGTTCGTTCTCATCGGTTGAGCTCTCGCTTGGCCTGGGCTCTCGCTCTTGCCGCAAACTCTGTCGTGGATCGCAACGCCGCCGCGGGCGCCGACTCGCATCTCGCATCCAGCCGGGCAAAGATTGAACGCGAACGCGGAAAACGCAATGCGCAGGCGGAAGACCGCCTCAAGCCAGCTGTACGGCCGGGCACCGTCGACAGATTCTCGGACAACTTCTCGCCGGACATCACGCGAGCAGCGTCCGTTACGCGGCTACCTCGTCCAAACGAAGAGCGCCAACGCCGAGACGGCGCCGACATCGTCAAGGCGCGACACGGCACTCGGGCCACTACCCCGCTCGTTCCTTCCGGCCCGGCGCCTGCCGGCGTCCACCAGCATGGCCAGCCTCTCAGCGCGGGCGTGACACCGCGGGCGTCGCGAGGGCGCCCGAACCCGCCGACTCCTCCGGCCCGCACGCCGGCGCCCCCGTGTCCTCTCCCACCGTCACCTCGAACTGCCGTTGGATACCGGTCGCGAAGGCGCCGGTGCCGTCGCCGAACACCGAGGGGATGCGCACGGTGCCGGAGAAGGTGACGCCCGTGTCGCGAGTCCAGTTCATCCAGTTCCGGTCGATGGCGGTCACCGAGAGATGGGCCCAGGCGCCGGCCGGAAGCCCGTCGCGCAACTTCAGGATGAGGTCGCGGTCGTAGGTCGAGTCCAGGTACTCGGAGAACCCGAACGAACGGGGGAAGACCAAGCCGGTCCGCTCCCGGCCGAGGGCCAGCAGCTGCAGGTCCAGTGAGTCGGGGCGGAAACCGGAACCGGCGCCCTGCTCGTGGCCCGTGACGCGGGCTTCGCTCCTGTAGGCCCAGGCGCCGTTCGCCGGCGTCCAGTCGAGGCGCTGCTGGGTTTCCGGCCTCATGCCGCACATGCCGTCCGCCAAGCGCAGTTGGGGCATCGAGAACGAAGACGGAATTCGCGAAGCTCCATTGAGCACGCCGCCGTCGGCCAGGACGATCTCCAGCGCCAGCCGGTCTCCGGGCGCAAACGGCTCTTCCGTCTCGGCGGCCCGGTAGCAGGAGGCGCCCGACTCGTCGCGCGCTTGCCCCAATGCGAGCGTGTCGTAGTGCAGGCACAGGAAGCCGCGCGGTTCGGCAAGCAAGGCCACGGTGCGGCCGTCCTGGTTCGAGAGGCGCACCGTCGCGCCGTCGACGCTGGTCCCTTGGCGCGTGCGGTGCAGCAACGCGGAGGCCGACATTGCGAATTCGAGGCCGTCGCCGGAGCCGCTCGCGAGCACGACCGCCACCTCGGCCACCACCACGTCGTCCGGCTTCGCGGCCTCGACTTCGACAAGTTCGCACGCCCACGACGCCCCCAAGACCACGACGGCCAGGGCTCCGTTCGCCATGCCGGAAATCCTCATCGGAAGGACATCTCCACTCCTATGGTGGGCAGAATAGGCGTCATCGACACTCCCTGCCGGCGCGGCGGATTCCTGTCGAACTCGAAGAAGTAGAACAGGGCGTTCTTTCGGTTGTACACGTTCAGCACGTTGAGATAGGGCGTCACCCGGCCCCAGTCCCACCGCATTGCCTTCCTCAGGCTCACGTCCAGGCGATGGCGCGGCGGATAGCGGTCTCCGTTGCGCGGTCCCAGCAACAGCCCGGGGAAGACGTCAAAGTCCCAGCGGCCGTAGATGGGAAGGAATCTGTTGCCTGCGTAGGCGCCCAACGGACGCGTGTACGGTCTCCCGACGGAGAAGTTGAGCCGCAGGCCGGCCTCCAGCTCCCATCCCAGATCGCGTTGCAGCACGAGGTCGATGTCCACGTCCTGCGCGAACACGGGCGGAACGCTGATCTCGGGCAACGGATCGAGGCCGGACCTCGTGTCGGGGAACGTCCGCGTGGTACGCATGAACGAGACCGAAAGCCACCCCGTCGTCGGCCCCCGGTCCCGCTTGAGGAACAGGTCCAGTCCGTACGCGCGCCCCCGGCCCGGCAGGAGATCGTCGAGGGGATCGTTGGGATCGTCGGCGAAGTTCGTCGTGAGGACGCCGTCGAACGTTCGATAGTAGCCCTCGGCCGTCGCGAACCATTCCTCGTCCTCGCCGAAGAATCGCTCGAACCCCGCCTGCACCTGATCGGAGATCACGCGGGGGGCCCTCTCTCCCGCCAGCAGCCACAGGTCGAGACCCAAGGGAAGCTCCTCGTTGCGCCGCGAGTGCACGAACTGCGAGTAGCGGCCCATCGAGAGCCGGACGGCCGACTTTCCGCCTTCCAGGAAGCGCTTCACGGCCACCCGGGGCGAGACCGTCGTCTCGTCGGGGCCCCGGCCGGGCTGCCAGCGGTCGAGGCGGACGCCGGCTTCGATCAGCCATCGGCGACTGGGCTCCCAATGAAGCTGGCTGTAGCCCGCGAACTCCCAGCCCTCTCCCCGTCCTCCTCCGGGCCCCCCGACGCCGGTGTCGCGATCTTGGATCTGGTTGTCGTACCAAGCCCGCTTGGTGGACAAGCCCGACTTCCAGCGCGTGCGCGGCGTTGGGCGTCTCTCCAGGTCGGCGCCGAAGCCCGTCTCGTGCATTCGCGTCAGGAAGCGCGCGTCCGTGAAGTCGGGGAAGAAGAGGTCGGACTCGTACTGCGAGAAGTAGCCGCGCAAGTCCAATGCTCCGCCGCCCGTCATGGGGTGCGTCCAGGAGCCGCCGACGGCCTTGTTTCCCCATTCCCACACGATTCTGAACGGCGTGCTCTCGCCTTCCTCCGGTGGATCGCCCAGGCCGTTCCGGCCGTCCAAGCGGTCGTTGCCGGAATAGGCGGTGACCCGAAAACGGTTGCCGCCCTTCGTCCACGCCTCGAAGACGCCCTGCAGGTCGTGCAGCGTATATGGGACGTTGGTCCAGGGCCGCAGCACGACATCGACGTAGGACCGGCGCGCCGACATCCGCCAGCGCGCGCTCGCCAGCCCCATCCAGTCGGAAAGGCTGACCGGCAACGAGCCGTTGACCGCCGCCCGCGAGGCCAGGAGGCTGACGCCCCCGTCGACCCCGAGCCGGCCGTCTCCCACGTCGGAGTCGAGCAGGAGGACCGACGAGACGCGGCCCCCGTACTCGGCCGGAAATCCCCCCGAACGCAGCTCCGCCCGGCGGATCATGTCGGCGTTGAAGACCGAGAAGGCGCCGCCCAGGTGGAACGGACTGAGGATCGGCACGCCGTCGAGGAGGATCAGGTTCTGGTCGGCGGAGCCGCCGCGCACGTTGAAGGCGGGCGAGATGTCCGACACGGTGGTCACCCCCGGCAGCACTTCTATGGCTCGCAGCGGATCCGCCTCCGCCACCCCCGGAACCGACTTGATCGCCTTCTTGCCGACGTCGTGCACCGTCGTGCCGGCGTTTTCCTCGAAGCGGGTCCGCACCCGGCTCCGCTCGGCGTCCACGGTGACCCCTTCGAGCGCAAGCGGCCGAACCGCGAGCACCGCCTCGATCTCGGTCCGCTCGCCCGGCGCCACCGTCACGTCCTGCCGGCCCGGCGCGTATCCGATCAGGCCGAACGCCAACACATACGCGCCCGGTGCCACGTCCCGGAAGGCGAAGTACCCCAGTTCGCCGGTGTGCGAGGCGCGCCGGGCCGCGGAGTCGGCGGCGAGGACGAGTTCGACGGTCACGTCCTCGAGCGGCGTCCCCTCGGCGGACCAGACCCGGCCCGCGACCGTTCCGTTCTGCGCGCGAGCGTGATCCGGGAGCGCGGCGGCGGCCAGCACGACCGCCGGCAGAAGGAATGATCCGCGAACGCTCTTCATTGCTTGGGGGTCCTTTTTTGACGACTGCGCGGAAGGGGCATTATTGAGTGTACGTCCCCAAGCCGATAAAGTTCCGCCTCGCTCCGAATTCGGGGAACCGCCCGACCCGTTTCCTGCGCCCGCCATGCCGCGTCCACGACCCCTCGCAACCGCTCTCGAGGTTCTTCACCGCACGCCCCGGACGCCCCTGGCCGCAACCCCGACGCCGCTCTTGCCCGCCCCGCGCTTGGCCGCCCGTCTAGAGACGCGCGCCAACATCTGGATCAAGGCGGACGCCTGGACCGGCTTCGGACTGGGCGGCAACAAGGTGCGCAAGCTGGAATACGAACTCGCGCCCGACAGGCTGGACGGGGTCACGCATCTGGTGACGGAGGGCGGGCCGCAGTCCAATCACTGCCGGGTGGCGGCCGCGGCGGCGGCGCGCCTCGGGCTGGCCTGCACCTTGGCGATCAACCGGGGGCCGGGGGAGGACGGGGACGGCGCAGGGGAGGATGGGCTGGGGGAGGACGGCGCGGGAGATGCTGTTCGGGGCTACGCGACGAGAGGCGGCGGCGGCCAGCGAGGCTCCGCGCGGGGGAACGTTCTCCTGCACCGGCTGTTCGGCGCTCGGATCGTCGGGGTCGGGGGAAGGGAGGCGCGCGGCCGGGCCATGGAGGCCGAAGCGGCTCGCGTGGCGGCGGACGGGGGGCGGGCGCTGGTGGTTCCGGCGGGGGCCTCCACGCCTCGGGGGGCGCTCGGCTACGCGCACGCGGCTTTGGAGATGTGCGACCAGCTGGACGGAGCGCCGGCGCGGGTCTTCTGCGCTGCCTCGTCGGGCGGCACAATGGCGGGATTGGTCCTGGGATGCGCCCTGGCCGGATGGCCGGCCCGCTTGTGCGCCGCCAGCGCCGACGAACCCGCCGACCGGGTCAGGGCGACGGTCGCGCGGCTCGCCCGGGCCGCAGCGGCACTGCTGGGCGGCCAAGACGAGGGCCGCCTGCTTCGCCGGGTGGACGAGGCCGTCGCGGACATGCAGGCGACGGACGCCTTCGTCGGCAAGGGCTACGGCCTCCCCACGCCTGAAGGCGAGGCCGCCGCGACCGCCTTCGCCCGGTGCGCCGGCATCGTGCTCGACCCCGTCTACACGGCCAAGGCCGCGGCGGCGATGACGGCCTCTCTCGCAGAGGAGAACCCCGGGCCGGACAGCCACTGGGTGTTCGTCCACACCGGCGGGCACCCCGCCCTCTTCGCCTGAGGCCTCTTGTTCGCCCGGCGCAACGGGCGCCCATCCGTCCGTAGTCGCGGACCGGCCCCCGGCATCGGCCGGCGCCCCTACGCCTTGTCCTTCCCCCTCTTCACGTAGCGGTCGAACCACTCGATCATCTCGGCCAGTGCGTGCAGCACCGATTCCCTGGCACGGTAGCCGTGGCTCTCGTTGGGCAACATCACCAGCCGCGCCTTGCCCCCGAGTCCCTTCACGGCGTGGTACATGCGCTCGGACTGCATGGGGAACGTGCCGGAGTTGTTGTCGGCCGCGCCGTGAATCATCAGCATGGGCTCGTCGATGTCGTCGGCGTGCATGAAGGGCGACATGGCGAAGTACAGGTCCGGCGCTTCCCAGAAGGTGCGCCGCTCGGACTGAAAGCCGAAGGGCGTCAGCGTCCGGTTGTACGCCCCGCTCCGCGCGATGCCCGACTGAAACAGATCGGAGTGCGCCAGCAGGTTGGCCGTCATGAAGGCGCCGTAGGAATGACCGCCGATGCCGATCCGGTCGCGATCCGCCACCCCCATGTCCACCAGCAGGTCCACAGCCGCCTCTGCCGAGGACACAAGCTGCTCCACGTAGCGGTCGTTGGCCGTGTCGCCGCCGACGATCGGCATGGTGGGCCCGTCGAACACCGCATACCCCTGCGTGAGAAAGAACATGTGCGAGGCGCCCCCGATGCGGTTGAAGCGGTGGGGCGAACCCCTCACCTGCCCCGCCGTCTTCGCGCTCGCGTATTCCCGGGGGTACGCCCAGACGACGGCCGGGAGCGGGCCGTCGTCATGGCCCGCCGGAACGTACAGCGTGCCGGACAACTGGACGCCGTCTTCGCGCTCGTAGACCAGGAACTCGCGCGTGACGCCCGCCAGCTGCGGCGCCGGGTCGGGAAAGGCCGTCAAGGCGCGTCGATCCTCGCCTGCCAAGTCGCGCACGAAGTAGTTCGGCGGCTCCGCCTTGGACTCGTGGCGCGTCAGCACCCGCCGCCCCCGGCCGTCGAGCATGGCCACCACCATTTCGTACGACTCCGGCCCCGAGCGGAACAGGCGCTCCGTCTCGCCGGTCTCGACGTTCATGCGGTCGAGGAAGGGCCGGTCGCCCTCGTCGGAGGCCCCGGCGCCCCGCAGATATATCCAGCCGTCCGTCTGGATCATGCGGTCGCCGGCCGCGTTCATGACGGGCGTGCCGGGGTCGGCGTAGCGGTCTTCCGAGTTCATCTCCCAGAGCAGCTCCGTCGCGAAGGGGCGCTGGCTGGTGTCGGCCTTCCATGTGCGCATGGTCCGGCTGGGCCTGTCGTACTCGCGCAGGAAGGCGAAGTCGCCCTCCCCCAACGTGAGGCCCAGGAGCCGGAACTCGGTCCGAACCAGCTCCTCGGGCTCCCCGTCGAAGGGCGCGCGCAGAGACATGAGCCGATCCCGGCGCTCCGCCTCCGCACGGGGGTCTCCGCCGTCCAGGGCTTCGGTGAAGGCCAGCACGTGGGAGGCGCCGTCCATCCAGTGGTGGCCCCGCGGACCGGCGTAAACGCCCCCTATGGGTATTCCGTCGCCCAAGGCGATCTCGTGGACGACGCGCACCAACTTCCCGTCCCCGTCCCAGACCTCGACGGATCTCGGGAACAGCCGGTCCGGAACCAAGTACGAGAACGGCCTCCTCAGCCTCTCGACCAAGATCATCTCGCCGCTGGGCGAGACCTCCACCGAGCCGTACACGGCGGGCTCGCCGAGCGGCCTCTCCATCCCCTGCTCCACGCCGACGACCGCCAGCTGCGCCGTCGCGTAGTGCTCGTACAAGGCCACGTCGTGCGGCCCCTTCAACAGATCCTGATACGTCCGCACCGGCGAGCGCCGACCCTCCGATTCCTGGATCACGGGCCCGGCAGGCGTGGCGGGCTCCTGCGGCGCGGCGCCCCTGTCCGCCGGCACCAGGCGGCAGAGCAGCTCCTCTCCGCTCGGCATCCACTGGCACGGACGACCCATCGTCCCATTGAGGCGCGGCCCGACCACCCGAACCGCCGAGCGCGTGGCGACCTCGATCACCCACAACTCGATCCCCTGCGGCGTCGCCCGCTCCAACGCGATCTTCTCGCCGTCGTCGGAAAAGTCCGCCGTGGACCATCCGTCCCCAGCGGGCAGCTCCACCTTCCACTCCGTTCCGCTCTCAACTTCCACCAGCCCGATCCCCGTGACGAGCGAAATCCCGAACGAGCCGTTGGTCGCCGGGTTGATCCTTCTGCCCGCCAGCCGAAGCATGGGCTGCGCCTGCTCCTCGATGCTCGGCATGTTCTTGCGGTGCGCCAGCGCCAGCCAGCGCCGGTCGGGACTCACGGCGACGAAGGGCGCGGGCGGGGCGTCCAGGATCTCGACGACCTCGGGCGGGGGTTCGCGGTAGCCCGTCTGCGCCTCCAGGGCGACGGCGGGAACCGACGCCGCCGAGAGCGCGAGGGGGATGGCGGAAAGTCGAAGAAAGCGGGGGCGGGGGCGGTTCATGGGCTCGTCTCGGGGGGATGAAGGACGACTTGTGGGAACCTGCTCTTCGGCGCCCTGAAGTGTACGCTTCCGACCGTCTCGCCGAAGCCGCATTGTGCGACAAAGTGCGGGCCCGTCCGCCACCCCGCAACCCGGCGGTTCCCGTGCAACCGCCGACGTGCCACGACGCCCGGCGGCCTAGCGGCGCTGGCGGCTCGGGCAACTCGGCGAAATACGCTACCCGGAACCACCCCTTCTCGGCACCGGCACCGGATCGCCCGTCTCCGGGCGCACGCCGGCTTCGGCCAGCATGTCGTAGAGCGCGGGGAGCCTCTCCGCCAGCAGCTCGTTCACGCTCTCGATCACCGGAGGGACCTCTTCCCAGGACCGATCGATCAGCCAGAGCTGGTCGGCCGTCGGCAGGACGCTGGCGCCCTCGATGGTCCGCCAGGCGGCGGCGCCGGGCGCGGCCTCCTGAAGCGCCTCGCGGGTCTCCTCCAGCGCCTCCTCGAACGACTCGATCGCCGCCGAGATCTCCTCGGGCACGCTGTCCGCGGCTTCCTCCACCCGTTCCTCGACCACCTCGAGCTGCTCGGCCATGGAGGCGAGACGGCGGCGGGCCGCCTGCACCGGGCCGGCCAAGCGATACGAATCCATCATCGCGGCGTGGCGGGCCTCCAAGTCGGCCCGGGAAAGCGAGACGCGCGGATCCAGCCGCACTTCGAACGACGTCTCCAGCGTGTCCGCATCCGCGTGCAACGCCACCGTGTACCGGCCGGGCAACACGCGGGGGCCCGTTCCGGCGTTCGATCCGGTCCCGGTCGCGGCCTCGTCCTCCTCCACGAGCCGCAAGTTCCAAATCACCTCGTTGAGGCCGGCCTTCCCCTGTCCACGCACCTCGCGCACCACCCCGCTCTCGTCGCTCACCACGAGGCCCACGCCGCCGGTCGCCGCCTCGCCCAGCCAGTACCTCATGCGGGCGCCTGCGGCCGGGTTGGGCGCGGCGTAGATGCCCGGCGTCCAGCCCTGAGGCCGGTACGGGTTGTACGACGTGGCCCGGCGCACCGAGAACAGATGCGCCGCCGACGCCAGCACCTCCGCCGACAGCTCCGCCAGCGGCGCGATGTCGTCCATGATCCAGATGCCCAGTCCGTGCGTGCCGATCACCAAGTCGTTGTCCCTCGGGTGCACCACGATGTCGTCCACGGGAACCGTCGGCAGGCCCCCGTCCAAGCGCGACCAGCTCTCGCCCGCGTCGATGGAGAAGTGGACGCCCACCTCGCTGCCCGCGAAAAGCAGGTTCGGAGCCGCGGGGTGCTGGGCCAAGGCGTTCAGGGACGTCTGCGGCAGCCCGTCCGTGATCGGCTCCCAGTTCTCGCCGAAGTCGTCGCTGGCGTAGAGGTAGGGGGCGAAGTCGTCGTTGCGGTGTCCGTCGAAGGCGGCGAAGACGGCGCCAGAGGCTCCGTGCGAGGCCACGATGCGCGTGACGTAGGTGTGCGGCGGCAGGCCGTCCACGTTGGGCGTCAGGTCCTGCCAAGTGGCGCCTCCGTCGCGGGTGCCGTGAAGGCGGCCGTCGTCGCTTCCGGTGTAGAGGACGGCGGGATCCGAGGGCGACTCGGCGACCGCTGTCAGGTTGCCGTAGGTGGATTGGCCGTCGTTGCGGGACATCTGGGGCTCGCTCCCGGCCACGCCCATGAGCTCCAGCGTGTCGCGGTCGACGGCGTAGGTCAGGTCGGGGCTGATCTCCTGCCAGCTCCGGCCCAAGTCGGAGGAGCGGAAGAGGACGTTCGCGCCGGCGTAGACGACTTGGTCGTCGTGCTCGGAGAGCAGCATCGGCGTGTTCCAGTTCCAGCGCAGATCGCGCTCCTCGTCCTCGGCCGTGGGCCTGGCCACCGGGCGAATCCGAGCTCGCTCGCCCGTCGCCCGATCGACGCGCGTGAGGTTGCCGCCCTGCGACTCCGCGAACATCAGGTTCGGACTTGCGGGGTGCATGACGGTGAAGAAGCCGTCGCCCGAGCCGACGTTGTACCAGTCGCGCGTGCGAATCCCCTGGTTTGACCACGTGTCCGACGGCGCGCACCAGGAGCCGTTGTCCTGAAGGCCGCCGCAGACGTGATAGGGATCGCGCATGTCCACGCCGATCTCGTAGAACTGGGCGATGGGCAGGTTGCGCAGCTGGTACCAGTTGTCGGACCGGTCCCAGCTGACCGAGACGCCGCCGTCGCCGCCCAGGATCAGGTGGTCCGAGTCGGCGGGGTCGATCCAGAGCGCGTGGTGGTCCAGGTGGACGCCGGCCGCCGCGTCGGGCGTGAAGTTGCGGCCCCCGTCGGAGGAGCGGTACATGCTCGATCCGCCCAAATAGAGACGCTCGGGGTCGTTCGGGTCCACCCAAATCTGGCTGTAGTACATGGGGCGGTTGTTCGTGCCGCTCAAGCGCTCCCACGTCTCGCCCCGGTCCGTGGAGCGGTAGACGCCGTTGCGGCGCCGGCCCTCCTGCCCGCCTCCGCCGAAGCCCTGTCCCGGCGCGCGGGCGTCCGCCTCCACCAAGGCGAAGACCACGTTTCCGTCCCCGCGGTAGATGCCCAGCCCGATCCGCCCCTTGTCGCCGACGGGAAGACCCTGTGTCAGCTCGGTCCATTCGTCCCCGCCGTCCGTGGTGCGGTAGATGCCGCTTCCCGGTCCGCCGCCGTTGAATCCCCAAGCCCGCCGACGGCGCTGGTACATGGCAGCGAACAGCGTCCGAGGGTCCGACGGGTCCATCGCCAAGTCGATCGCGCCCGTGTCCTCGTCCACGTGCAGCACCTGTTCCCAGCTCGCGCCGCCGTCCCGGGTGCGATAGACGCCCCGTTCGGGATTGGGTCCCCACAGATGGCCCACCGCGGCGACGTAGGCCACGTCGGGGTCGCGCGGGTGGACTTGGATGCGCGCGATGTGGTGCGTGTCCTCCAGCCCCAAATGCGTCCACGTCCTGCCCGCGTCGGTGGACCGGTACACGCCGTGGCCCCAGGGCGAACTCTGCCGGTTCTGCGGCTCGCCGGTCCCCACCCAGACGACGTTGGGATTGGAGGGGGCGACCGTCACGTCCCCCACGGAAGCGGTGGCCTCGTCCTTGAAGACGTGCTCGAAGGTGATGCCCGCGTTCTCGGTCTTCCAGACGCCCCCCGTGGCCACGCCGACGTAGAAGACGCGCGGATCGGTTTCGACGACCGCCAAGTCGGCCACGCGCCCGCCCATGATGGTGGGACCGAGCGCGCGGAACTCGAGGGCCGCGGTCGCGAGAGCGAGCGGGTCGGCGTCGTCGTCCTGGGCCTGGGCCTGGGCGGGTGCGGCGGCGGCAAGCGGGCCGACGGCGACGAGAGGACGCGGGGCGGCGAGCAGGCCGACAACGGCAAGAGGGAGGACGGTAGCGAGCAGGCCGGTGGCGGCGGCAAGCGGGCCGACAGCGACGAGCCGGAGGGCGGGCAGCCGGAAGGGCCGAAGGAGCGACCCGGGCCGGGCCGGCGGGGCCGCCGAGCGGCGCCGAGTGTTGCTGGGGGAACTCACGAGGGTCATCTCCCGGATGGGACTTGAGGGGGCGGCGCGACTAGGGAGCCGCCCAACGTTTGTCGTTAATGTTATGGGTTGGTTTGTCGGCTGTCACGGCACAGCGGAATCGATCAAGGGAGGACAGGATGGGGCAGACAGGACTCGGAGACCCAGAGACCAGGACAGTTTGGCGGCGAACCTCGCGGCGAACATGGTGCGCGAAGAGATGCCCAGCTTGGGGAGCGGTCGCGGTTCGCACGGCATCGGCGGCGGCCGTGCTCGTCGCGGCGGCCTGCGGACCCGACGAGAGCCTCCCTTCGGACGGCGTGATCCGAGTCACCAACATGGGAACCCCTCCCGTCTGGCGGCTGGATCTTGTCGCGTCCATGGGCGCCGGCGCTCTGTCGACGGCGGCCGGTCCAGAGGACTTCGGCCGGGTGGTGGCTGTGGCTCTGGGGGCGGACGACGAAGTGTTCGTAGCCGATCGCTTGAACTGGGAAGTCCGGGTCTTCGGACTGGACGGCTCGCATCGCTGGAGCTTCGGACGCCGCGGCCAGGGTCCGGGCGAGTTCGAGTCCCTCTATTCGATCGCATGGGTTGGAGACCGGCTCTTGGCGCTCGACTACGCCAACGCGCGCATCAGCGAGTTCTCCGCGGCGGGCGACCACCTTGGCCAGCGCGAGACGGCCACCCAAGGCGTCTCGGGATCGGGATTGCGGCTCTACCCGGTGAGTCCGGAGGAAGTCTACGCGGACGACTTCCTCCCCGAGCACGACTTCGACCACTTCTACGTCGGGCACGGTCCCGAGGGGCCGACGGACATCGCGATCTCGAAGTTGCCGCAGCCGGAGGAACCGGCGTCCCATATCGTGTGCACCGCCGAGGATCGCAAGCTTTTCTACTCGATCCCCTTCGCGCCCAGCTTGGTCCAGCACCCCGGTCCCGGCGGCCTGCTGTACTCGGCGATGACGAACGCCTACCGCATTGCGGTGACCCAAGGCGCCGACACGGTGCGCGTCATCGAGCGCGAGGCCGAGCCGGCCCCCTTGAGCGCCGCCGAATGGGAGGCGGCTTCCGAAGGAATCCGCAACTTCCGAAGCGAGAATCCCGGCGTGCCCTGCGAGCCGGATCTGCCGGGCCGGCCGTCGGTGAAGCCCATCGTCAAGACGCTGTTCGTCGCTCCGGACGGCCGCCTTTGGGTAGACGTGGCGGCGGCCGACGGCAACTGGTGGGAGGTCTTCGCCGCCGACGGCGATCTGCTGGCCCGGATCGAGGCGCCCGCCAGCAGAGGCATCCCGGCACTAGGCGCGGAACACGTCGTGACGATTCGGCGGGACAGCCTGGACCTCGACTACGTGGACGTGTACCGAATCGAGCGACCGGACGGCTCTTAGCCGAGCGCAGGCCCGGCGCCCGCCCGGACAGCCCCAGCTCCCTGCACGAAGCGGCCACGTAGACCATCACCTCCGCCACGCCCGCGTACACGGCCCGCCGCGACACCGGGCTCAGACACGCGAACCCCCCGACGGCTCGCGAGGGGTCCGGCGCCGCGGGGTCTTCCGGCTCGCCGGTTGCGGGCCCGCCAACCTCGGCCACGATCCCGCAGTCCGGACGGCGCGCCGCGTCCCAGTCCTCCCAGGCGGGGACTGTCGTCTCGAACGTGGCGTCTCCTGTCGCGATCCCCTCGCGGTAGATGGCCGCCACCGAAGGCCAGTCCTCGGACTTCATGGGACGGAGCACCGCCGGAGGCCGGTCCTCGGACTTCATGGAACGGAGCGTCGCCGAAGGCTGGTCAGGGGACATCGCTAGGCGGTGCGGGCGCGCCAGGCGCACCGCCTCGGCCGTCTGCGCCACCCGGGACATCGCTCGGGGGCGCGGGCGCGCCTTGGGCTTCGAACGCTCCCGTCCGGAGAAACTGGACGACTGCCCGGGCGGCGTGGCGGCTGTTCATGATGAAAGCGTGCGACCGGGGAAGGACGACCATCGGCGCTCCCTCCACGCGCGTTCGGGCGAGCGCGACCATGCCGTCGTCGGGCCCCTCGATGAAGGCCGAGCCCAGGGGATTGACGCTGCGGTCGCCCGCGACGATGCCCATCTCGTAGGCCGGGGGCGGCAGTCTGGCCGGCATGTCGGACTCTCCGGTCCCCAGGGCGCGGCCGGCAGGGCCCAACGCCTCCGAGGCCACGGGAATGCCGCGTATCCAGTCGGCCAGCTCGCTGCCCCGGCTGGGCGGAACCAAGAGGACGACGCGGCCCAGCGAATCGGGCGGCTGGGCGGCGAGATAGCTGCGGATGACGATGCCGCCGAGCGAGTGCCCCACAAAGTGAACGCGGCGAGCTTCGGCGCAGCAACGCGCTACCATTTCTTCGAGGGCCTCCGCTTGGCGAGCGACCGGGTCCAGGCGCGAATCGTAGCCGAAGGCTGTCACGTCGTAGCCCGCCCAGCGAAGGCGTTGCGCGAGCACCGCCATCGAGCGCTCGGTGCGGCCGAGGCCGTGAACCAGCACCACGGCTTCCCCGGCGGCGGGCCGCGAATCCCTCTCGCAGGAGGCGACGCCGACCGCCACGAAGCAAACCAGCCATGTCGCAAGCCGAAGCGTCCGCCCGTTCCTCGCCATGCTCACCCCCCGTCGAAGCCGTGCGGCCGAGGCCGGCCGTGCTAGTCGAGTTGCCATGCGATTAAGATATCCATGGTGCGAACTTGTGCCGGGAGCGGAGCGGCGTCTTGAGGCGGGGGACGAAGCCATGAGGCAGAGAGCGGCGGGAGTCGGGGCAGCAGCGCTGTTGATCTGGGCGGCAGCCTCCTGCAGCGACAGTCCCGCCGCGCCCAAGGCCATGTCGGTGGCCGTCACGCCGTCCTCGGTCACATTGGTTTCGATTGGGGAGACGGCGTCGTTCTCGGCGGCCATCACCGACCAGTACGGAAAGGCATTTACGGGCGCGGTCGCCTGGAGCAGCAGCCGGCTGGCGGTGTTCACGGTCACGACCGGTGGCCTAGTGACGGCCGTCGCGAACGGATCCGGGGTACTGACGGCGTCGTTCGAAGGACTGAGCGCCACGGCGACGGTCACGGTGGCGCAGGTGACCTCGGCCGTGGAGGTGGTTTCGGGCGGCGGCCAGGCTGTGCGCCAGGGTCTCGCGTTGGGGGAGGCCGTGGTCGTGCAAGTGAACGACGCCCGGGGCTCGCCGGTCGAAGGCGTCTCGGTGGCCTTCGCTCCGGACGATGGCGACGGCTCCGCCGACCCCGACACGGTGGCCACGGCCGCCGACGGCCGGGCGCGAACCTCGTGGACGCTCGGCAACCACCCGGGCGCGCAGAGCCTCACGGCGGCCGTCGCCGGCGCTGGAGGGCCCTCCGCCCGCATCGCCGCCACGGCCCTCGCGCCGGAGGAGACCGCGGACTCCGTTCGGATCGTGGCCGGCGACCAGCAACGCGCTCGGCAAGGACTGGGGCTTCAGGACTCCGTCGTGGCGCTGGTCCTCGACGCCGACGGCGAACCCGTGCCAGGCGCTCGTGTCGCGTTCACGCCCGCCCAGGGCGACGGCGCCGCCGATCCCGACACCGTGGCCACCGACGCCGACGGCCGGGCGCGAACCTCCTGGACGCTCGGCAACCACCCGGGAACCCAGAGCCTCACGGTGGCCGTCGCCATTGCTGGAGGGCCGTCCGCCCGCGTCGCCGCCACCGCCCTCACGCCGGAGGAGACCGCGGACTCCGTTCGGATCGTGGCCGGCGACCGGCAACGCTCTCTCCAAGGAACGGCGCTTCAGGAGCCGGTCGTGGCACTGGTCCTCGACGCCGACGGCGAACCCGTGCCCGGCGCTCGCGTCGCCTTCACGCCCGCCCAGGACGACGGCTCCGCCGATCCCGACACCGTGGCCACCGACGCCGACGGCCGGGCGCGAACCTCCTGGACCCTCGGCGACCATCCGGGCGCGCAGAGCCTCACGGCAGCCCTCGCCATTGCCGACGGACCGTCCGCCCGCGTCGCCGCCACCGCCCTCACGCCGGAAGAGACCGCGAACTCCATTCGGATCGTGGCCGGCGACCGGCAACGCTCTCTCCAAGGAACGGCGCTTCAGGAGCCCGTCGTGGCGCTGGTCCTCGACGCCACCGGCGAACCCGTGCCCGGCGCTCGCGTGACGTTCACGCCCGCCCAGGACGACGGCGCCGCCGATCCCGACACCGTGGCCACCGACGCCGACGGCCGGGCGCGAACCTCCTGGACCCTCGACGACCATCCGGGCACGCAGAGCCTCACGGCGGCCGTCGCCGTTGCCGACGGACCATTCGTGCGCGTCACCGCCACCGCCCTGGCCCCGGAGGAGACCGTGGCGGCCATTAGGGTCGTGTCCGGCGACCGGCAACGCGCTCTCCAAGGAACGGCGCTTCAGGAGCCCGTCGTGGCGCTGGTCCTCGACGCCACCGGCGAACCCGTGCCAGGCGCTCGCGTCGCCTTCACGCCCGCCCAGGACGACGGCGCCGCCGATCCCGACACCGTGGCTACCGATGCCGACGGCCGGGCGCGAACCTCCTGGACCCTCGACGACCATCCAGGCGCGCAGAGCCTCACGGCGGCCGTCGCCATTGCCGACGGACCATTCGTGCGCGTCACCGCCACCGCCCTCACGCCGGAGGAGACCGCGAGCTCCATTCGGATCGTGGCCGGCGACCGGCAACGCGCTCTCCAAGGAACGGCGCTTCAGGAGCCCGTCGTGGCACTGGTCCTCGACGCCACCGGCGAACCCGTGCCAGGCACTCGCGTCGCGTTCACGCCCGCCCAGGGCGACGGCGCCGCCGATCCCGACACCGTCGCCACCGACGCCGACGGCCGGGCGCGAACCTCCTGGACCCTCGGCGACCATCCAGGCGCGCAGAGCCTCACGGCAGCCGTCGCCATTGCCGACGGACCGTCCGCCCGCGTCGCCGCCACCGCCCTCACGCCGGAAGAGACCGCGAACTCCATTCGGATCGTGGCCGGCGACCGGCAACGCGCTCTCCAAGGAACGGCGCTTCAGGAGCCCGTCGTGGCGCTGGTCCTCGACGCCACCGGCGAACCCGTGCCAGGCGCTCGCGTGACGTTCACGCCCGCCCAGGGCGACGGCGCCGCCGATCCCGACACCGTCGCCACCGACGCCGACGGCCGGGCGCGAACCTCGTGGACCCTCGACGACCATCCAGGCGCGCAGAGCCTCACGGCGGCCGTCGCCATTGCCGACGGACCATTCGTGCGCGTCACCGCCACCGCCCTCACGCCGGAGGAGACCGCGAACTCCATTCGGATCGTGGCCGGCGACCGGCAACGCGCTCTCCAAGGAACGGCGCTTCAGGAGCCCGTCGTGGCGCTGGTCCTCGACGCCACCGGCGAACCCGTGCCAGGCGCTCGCGTCGCCTTCACGCCCGCCCAGGGCGACGGCGCCGCCGATCCCGACACCGTCGCCACCGACGCCGACGGGCGGGCGCGAACCTCCTGGACCCTCGGCGACCACCCGGGCGCGCAGAGCCTCACGGCAGCCGTCGCCATTGCCGACGGACCGTCCGCCCGCGTCGCCGCCACCGCCCTCACGCCGGAAGAGACCGCGAACTCCATTCGGATCGTGGCCGGCGACCGGCAACGCGCTCTCCAAGGAACGGCGCTTCAGGAGCCCGTCGTGGCGCTGGTCCTCGACGCCGACGGCGAACCCGTGTCCAGCGCTCGCGTCGCCTTCACGCCCGCCCAGGACGACGGCTCCGCCGATCCCGACACCGCGGCCACCGACGCCGACGGCCGGGCGCGAACCTCCTGGACCCTCGGCGACCATCCGGGCGCGCAGAGCCTCACGGCGGCCGTCGCCGTTGCCGACGGACCATTCGTGCGCGTCACCGCCACCGCCCTGGCCCCGGAGGAGACCGTGGCGGCCATTAGGGTTGTGTCGGGCGACCGGCAGCGCGGCGTCCGCGGACGGCCCCTGTCAGACGCTGTCGTGGTCGAGTTGCTCGATACCGGCGGCAATCCCGTTGCCAACGCCGAGGTGTCGTTCACGACGGCCTCCGGAAACGGGAGCGCGAATCCCAGTGCGGCCACCGCCGACGCCCAGGGCCGTGCGCAGACTTCCTGGACCCTCGGCGAGCCTTTGGGCACGCAGAGGCTGACCGCCGCCGTCGCCGGAGGTCCGGCCGTCGAGGCCACCGCCACCGCGATCCGAAGACCGGTCAACAGGCCGCCCGTGGTGAGCGAGGCGATTCCGATGCTGATTCTGCAAGTCGGCGGAGCAACGGTGGAAGTGAGGGGCAGTTCTCACTTCAGAGACTGGGACGGGGACGTGCTTCAGTACGCTGCGACATCGAGCGACGACGGGTCCGCTCGCGTGTCGGTGCAAGGGGACCGAATAGCGATTCAGCCTGTGTCTCCGGGGACGGTTCGGGTCTTCGTAGCGGCCGCCGACCCCAGCGGAGCAACGGCATCCCAGACCTTCCGCGTGACCGTGCTCGCGGCCCCGGACAACACCAGCTACAACATCGACTTCATTGATCTTTCGAATCCGGCGCACGGTCTTCCCTCGACCGTGTTCCGCTCCGGCCTCCGCTGGGAAAAGGCCATCGTTGGGGATCTTCCGAACATCGTCTTCTCGGGCCAGACCTACGACGCTTGCGGACAGCGGTTCTCCATCTTCGCAGAATTGGACGATCTAGCTGTATTCGTGTACACCGCGGACATCGACGGGCAGGGAAAAATTGCCGCGCGAGCAGGTTCATGCCTGGAACGCGACGGAGGCTTTGGCCTGTCCGTATTTGGCGTTATCGAATTCGATCCGGCGGATCTCGGCGATTTCATCGATGACGACTTGGACGCCCTGATGTTGCACGAAGTCGGCCACGTCCTGGGGGTCGGCACGCTATGGCAGTCCATGGGCTTCTTGCAAAATCCGTCCAGCGAGAACGATCCGACAGACACGCACTTCACTGGCCCGGCCGCGCGAGCGGCTTTCGACGCTGCGGGCGGTACGTCGTACACCGCAGGAGCCAAGGTGCCGGTGCACAATCTTGGAGGGGCAGGAACCATCAACGTCCATTGGAGAGCGTCCGTGTTCAACGGCGAGTTGATGGATCCCTACTTGTACATCGGCGGTACGAACCCTCTCAGCGAAGTCACGATCCAATCCCTCGCCGACCTCGGCTACACTGTGGACGCGAGCGAAGCGGACGCTTGGAGCTGGCCGGACCGCTCCTTCGACGTTGCGGCCGCCATCCGCCGGGGCGAAGCGATCAGCTTGGAGAACGATGTCGTTCAGACCCCGATCCTCGTCGTGGACGCGGTCGGCCGCGTCGTCCGCGTCATCCGACACTGAAGCAGCCGGCACAGGCCGCCGGACCCCAAAGCCCTTAGGAAAACAGACTATGCAGAACAGCCATCGGATGGGCCGTTGCACGCCCACTCGCATTCTTAGCGCCGCCGCCGTCGCGCTCTTCGGCGTCGTCGCTGGCGTCGTCTCGAGCCCCCCCGCCGCCGCAACCGCGGCCGCGCCAAGCTCGACAACCCACCCGATCGCGACCAGGACGCCGAGCTTGCTCGCTCCGGCCCGGCCCCCGCTGTCCGTGGTCCAGCCGACTTCCTCCACCCAAACGTCCGCCCCGTCCCGCCAAGCCATTGACGAGACCTACACGGCCCTCATAGGCGAGGCCACGACCGAGCCGTTCTTCGCGACGCCGCTCGTCGATCATCTGCCCGCCAGCGAGACCGTGCCGACCCCGTTGGACCACCTGGGTCACATCGCCGGGGCGCCCGACATCCTCAGCTACCCCGAAGAAGTCCATTCCTACATGCGGGCGCTCGCCGCCGCTTCGCCGAGGGTCGAGGTGTTCACCATCGGCGAGTCGGAGGAAGGACGCGAGATGATCCTCGTGGTCGTCGGCTCGGAGGAGTCCATCGCCGGACTGGAAGCCAACAAGGCGGCGTTGCGGGCGCTGGCGGATCCCAGAACCACGACGCCGGAAGAGGCCCAACGGATCATTGGCTCGGCCAAGCCGGCGTACTGGTCCGTGGGCGCCATTCATTCCCCCGAGACGGGGTCGCCGGAGATGTTCATGGAGCTGGCCTACCGGCTTGCGGTGGGCGAGAGCGACTTCCTCATGCAGATCCGCGACGGCCTCGTCTACATGATCACGCCCGTGGTCGAAGTGGACGGCCGGGCCAAGGTCGTGGACCTGCACATGGGCAAGCGCAAGGATCCGGAGGCCAACTTGCCCACGCGGCCGCTGTACTGGGGCAAGTACGTGGCGCACGACAACAATCGCGACAACATCGGGCTGGCCTTGGCGCTCTCGCAGGCCGTCACGCGGACATACTTGGAGTACCGGCCGACGGTCTTCCACGATCATCACGAATCGGCTTCCCACTTGTACACCTCCACGGGCCGCGGACCGTACAACGCGTGGCTCGACCCCATCGTGATCAACGAATGGAACCGGCTGGCCTACAAGGAAGTGCAGGACATGACCGCGTTCGGCGTTCCGGGCGTCTACACGTTCGACTTCTACGACGGATGGGGCGCCAACTATATGATGTGGGTGGCGCACATGCGCAATTCCATCGGCCGCTTCTACGAGACTCAGGGCGCGGGCGACGCCTCCACGCGCATCGTCGGCGCCAACGTGCAACGCCAGTGGCACCGGCCCAGCACGCCGCTCAAGGAAGTCGTCTGGAGCATTCGCAACAACGTCAACCTTCAGCAGAGCGCCGTCCTGATCGCGATGCACGAAGTGGCGACGAATCGCCAAGACTTTCTCCACAACTTCTATCGCAAGTCGCAACGCTCCGTGGCCAAGGCCCGCAACGAAGGACCCGCGGCCTACGTCCTGCCCGCCGACGACCCCCGGCCCGGCCAACAGATGCGTCTGCTGCAGCTCCTGGCCGACCACGCCTTCGAAGTCCATCGCGCGGACGAGGACATCCAACTGGCCGACACCACGTTCCCCAGGGGCAGTTACGTCGTGCGGATGGACCAGCCGCATTCCCGAGGCGCCGACATGCTGCTGGACAAGCAGTACTACAACCCCAACGACCCCCGGCCCTACGACGACGTGGGATGGACGGTCGGGCCGTTGTTCAACGCTCGGACGGTGCGCGTGGAGGACGCCGCGGTCCTGGACGCGAAGATGGTCCTTGCCGAGCCAGCGCCTGTGCCCGGCGGAGTCGAAGGACGAAGGGGCGGGACGTACTTGGTGCGCTACAACGCGGACAACGCGCTGGCAGCGTTTCGGTTCGCGCATCCCGAGTTGGCAATCATGGCGGCCGAGACGGAATTCACGAGCGACGACCGCGCGTTTGGTGCAGGCTCGTTCGTGGTGCGCGAGACGGACAACCCCGGCGCCGATCTCGCCGCCATCCTGGACCAGGCGGGCCGCGGGTACGGCTTCACGGCCTATCGCACCCGCGAGGAGCCGGACGTGCGCATGCACGCGCTGCGGACACCAAGGGTCGCGGTCGTGCACACCTGGACGAACACGCAAGACGAGGGCTGGCTGCGCATCGGCCTGGACGAGTACGGCGTGCCGTACGACTACATCTCGGTGCACGAGCTGCGCGACAACCCTGAGCTGAGAGGCGACTACGACGTCGTCGTGATGGGCCAGCAACGGGGCGATGCAATGTCTCTAGTACGCGGTTTGCGCGCCGACGAGCCGGTGCCGTGGCGGGCGACGGAGGTGACGCCCAACATCGGCCGCCAGGACTCGACGAGCGACATGCGCGGCGGGCTCGGCTTGGAAGGGGTGCTGCACCTCAAAGAGTTCGTGGAGGCCGGCGGCGTCTTAGTGACGATGGCGGGGGCCTCCCGGCTGCCGGTTCATTTCGGGCTGGCCGAGGGCGTGTCGATTCGGAACACGCCGGACCTGTGGGCACGAGGCGGCGTCTTCGCGGCCAGGGCGACGGACGAGACAAGCCCGATCGCCTACGGATACGACGATCTGGGCGTGGCCTTCAACTCGGGCCCGGTCTTCCAGATGGGGGGCGGCGGTCGCTTCTTTGGCGGAGGAGGCGGCCCGGGAGGCGGGGCTGCCGAGCGGGGTCCCGGCGACACCACGCGGCGCAGAACCGGCAGGGGCGGCTACGACGAAGAGGATGTCGTCCAGGGCCGCGCGCGCGATCTGGGCCAGCTGGGCGTGGCCGCTTTCCGGGAGGCCGAGGAGGACGAAGAGGGAAAGGAGAGTCCAGGGAGCGGCATTTCCTTCGGGCCGCGAACGGACCACGTTCGGGTGGTGATGCGCTTCGCCGCGAAGACCGAGGACTTGCTGATCAGCGGAGGACTGCAGAACGGACGCGCGCTGGCCAACGCGCCGGCCTTGGTGGACGTTCCGCTTGGCGACGGACATGTGGTGATGTTCTCCTTCAATCCGTTTTGGCGCTCGCACACGCACGGCTCGTACGCGCTGTTGTTCAACGTCCTCATGAACCACGACAACCTCTCGGCGACCGGCGAAGAGGCGGTTGCGGACGAGGAGCCGGGGAACAACTGATGAGCCGCCGGGCTGCCGACGCGAACGCACGCACGCGGCCCCGCAGTTCCGACCCCAAGGAACTCGTCGCCCGGCTGGTCGAGGCCATCGACGGCCGCCACGAAGTCCGGCTCCTCTACGGATCCGCGATGAGCTTGCGCTTGGCTTGGCCTCATGCGCTCGGGATCAGCGGGGCCGGGAATCCCACCCTTCTGGCTTGGCAGACGGGCGGCGCCAGGACGGCGGGCGGCGGCTGGAAGCACTTCAACTTGGCCAAGATAGCCGCCGTGGAGTTGTCCGACGCGACTTTCGAAGGTCCAGCTCCCGGCTACAACCGGGATGCTCCAGGGCTAGAGCAGGTCTTGAAGGCGATCTAGCTGGCGGAGTCTGCCGATTCAGAACGGGCATGGGGCATCACCGTCTCGTCGGCCGGGTCCGCCGAACGGGACCGACGTGCTCGACGCCACTGTCGCACCTGCCTAACCGGATACCAAACCAAGCCCACGATCACCTGGAACCCCACCCACCCGATCGCAAGCACCGCTCCCACGGCGGCAATGCCGGCACCCGGCCCTATGTAGGCCAACGCCAGCGCTTCGGCGCCATGCGCCAAGTCCGGAGCGCTGGCTAGCCCAGGAATTCCCGCCACAACCCCCAACGCTGTCGCTGTCATACTCGTTGCCCCTCGCGCGTTCCTTGATCTCGCCCAGACGGATCCAGGCCGAAAACCGACACGACAAGCCTCAAAGTTACAAATCCGTGGCGCACCCTGCAAGAGGCTCTCGCAACGGTAGCCACTCGCAGGCGTAGAATGCGTTGCCGACTCGAAACCGCACCACGTCGCCCCCGGTGCGGAACCGCTCGAATCGTCTTGTCGTGGGCAAATCGAACTCCGCCAACACGGCGCCGTCTTCGATTCGCACTTCCACAGCCCTGCCGGCGTCTTCAAAGGAGGCGATCACTCGCGTTCCATCCGGCGATATCGATATCCGGCCTCTGCGTCTGGAGTACCAGTGCGCGAAACGATCCTCGCCCCTCGGGAAGATCACCGTTTCCTCTCCGGTCGCTGCATCCAACACAAGCACTCGAGAATACTTGTAGCGCGTCCGTGGCTTCCCATCCGCATCCTTGATCCAGTCGCGGTCTCGCCGGTTGTCGAACATGATGAACTTCGATCCGCCCAAGTGCTTGACGCTGTGCTGTTCCGAGAACGTTCCCCGCATCATGTGCTTCACCTCGCGAGCTTCCGGGTCGAGGATGGCGACAGCGTTCAGGTTTCTCAACGACAGCAGCATGTCCCCCGCCGCCACGCCATCGAGCCCCGAGACGTCGTCCCCCACCGGAGACACCGCATTCATGTGGGTGGGATCGCATGGATCCGCCCAAGCCAGCAACGACGCCCAGGGAGAATCGAGCAACGCGTCCATCACCGACACTTGGTCGACGAGGGTCCCGTCGGCGTCGAGAATCTTGACCACGTCGAGCATCGCGGGCTGCTCTTTCTCGCAAGTGCCGAAGACGCCAGGGGTGTCCCGCGACAGCTCCATGCCTGCGATCCAAATGGCGCCTCCTGGAGCCACATAGGGCTCGTGATGACTGTAGTCTTGCCGGTACCACACCGGCCGCCCGCTCCGGTCGAAGCGAACCACTCCCGCAGGATAGGGAAAGTGAAAGTCGCCGTAGCTGAGCGTGGCCAGCAAGCCGTCGTCCGCGTAGGGAACCATGTAATTCACGACCGGCACCTCGTGGCTCGAGACGCCCGGCACCTTCTCGTGCGGCAAGTCGGCAATGATCTTCGATTCCGCGATCTTCAGGGACTGCAAGGGCCACGTGCGCCCAGCCTCGCCGCTTCCTGAGAACTCCACGGCCAAGCATCCGTCCGTCTGCGGACACAGCTCGCCGAACTGCCACCGTCCGCCGGCCATCACGACTGGATCCAACAGGCCCTCGCCACCGGTCAACTTGATGCGGGACGCCGCTACGCTGTCCGCAGGCGTCTCCGCGACGTGCCAGCGGCCCGGGTCGGGCATCTGCGGGGCCAAACGAGCGGCGCGGATCAGCCGAACCGTCTTGTATCCCCGGTATACCAAGTTCCACGGGAAGACCTCGGCATAGCCTACGCAGGCGCCCGTGCCGAACGCAACGAGAACAGTCGATAGCCATAGAAGCGACCGGCGAGTCCGTTCGGTCATCGCGCTACTCTACTGCTTGTCGCCCGGCGTCGCAAGGGCGTAGAAGACGGCGCCGCTCTCGAACCGCACCGCGTCGTTCCCGGCGAGCCGCCCGAATCTCCGCATGTCGTGGACAAAGTCGAATTCTGCCAGCACCCTCCCGTCCTCGATTTGCACTTCGACGGCCTTGCCAGCGGCCGAGTAGGATGCGATCAGACGGGTCCCGTCTGGCGATATCGATATCCGTCCGCCCCCTGCCGAATACCAATCAGCGAGGCGCTCCGGGTTCCTCGGGAAGATCACTGTTTCCTCACCGGTCGCCGCGTCCACCACGAGCACGCGCGAGTACTTGTAGCGCATTCCTTTCGCGTCCCTCTGCCGTCCGCGACCGCCCTCTTTGTCGAACATCACGAACTCCGACCCGCCCAGGTGCTTGACGCTGTGCTGCCTCGCGAACGCCCCGCGCACCAGCCGCTTCAACTCGTGCGTCTTGCTGTCGAGGATGGCGAAAGCGTTCAAGTTCTGCAACGACAGCACCATGTCCCCCGGCGTCACCCCGTCGAGTCCCGAGACGTCCTCGTCCACCGCGGATACCGAATTCAGGTGAAGCGGATCGCACGGGTTCGCCCATGTCAGCGCGGACGCCCATGGCGAATCGTAGAGCACGTCGGCCACCAACACCTCCTCAACCAGCGTTCCGCGGCCGTCCAGAACGTTGACCACGTCGAGCACGGCAGTTCCATTCTTGCACTCGGCAATCGTTCCAAGCGCCCTGGGCGAAGGCTTCAGGCCTGCGACCCAAATCGTGCCGTCGTCGGCCACATAGGGCTCGTGATGGCTGTAGTCTCTTCTATGCCACAGCGGCTGGCCCGTCCGGTCGATTCGCGCGATGCCGGCAGCATAGGGAAAGTGAAATTTCCTGTATGCGAACGTAGCCAGCAAGTCGCCGTTCGAGTACGGAACCACGGAACTCACGGCGAGAACTTCGTGACTTGCCACGCCGGGCGTCTTCTCGTACCGAGAGCCGTGGGCGACTCCAGCCTCTTCGATCTCGATGGGGCGAAACGGCCAAGCTCGGCCGACTTCGCCGCGGTCCGAGAACTCCACGGCCAGACATCCGTCCGCCTCCGGGCAGCGCTCCCCGAAACGCCACCACCCGCCGTCCGCCAAGACGGGATCCGTCAATCCCTCCTCGCCCGCCAACTCGACCCGGCGCAGCCCGACGCTGTCCGGAGGGGCTTCGACGGCATGCCAACCGCCGAGAGCGGGCATCTTCAAGGTATGCGCAGCCCACATGTCGCGCACCGCCTTCACTCCGCGGTGAATCCGAGATCGCGGAAACGTGTCGGACCCGACCAAGTACATGCCCGCACCGAACGCAAGCACGAGGACTGAAGACCAAAACAACAGGCGAGAGAAGCGCGTGGCCCTGGAGCGCGCGCCATCGCTCCGGCGAACCTTCTCGCTGTCCGATTGCGTCGTTGCGTCCATCGCCATCTCGAATCTCTTCTTGGTTGGGTTGCCTGCGCCGCCCGTTCGGACCCGCACCGTCATGGCTTCGCCCAAACGACCCGGAGTGGCTCGGATTCGGGGGCGGATCCGTCCGTCGCGTCTCACGCGAGTGAAGATAGCTTGTCACGAGCGACGCGGCAAGGAGCAATGCCGCCTCCCAGGCCAGTCACTAGCCAGTACCCGAGCCTCCCGGCGTTCGGAAGGAACCGAGTTGGCCGGGCAACTCGTTGGCCCTTCGCGTGTTCCTCGGTCTTGCCCGGATGGATCCGGGCCGACACCAACACGACGAACCTCAAGGTCGCAAATCCGTGGCGCACCCTGCAAGAGGCTCTCGCAACGGCAGCCACTCGCAGGCGTAGAAGACACTGCCGTCCTCGAACCGGATGACGTCGCCCTCGGCTCGAAACCGCTCGATCCCCCTCACGTCGTGGACAAAATCGAACTCCGCCAACACGGCGCCGTTTTCGACTCGCACTTCCACGGCCTTGCCGATCCTTGCAAAGGAAGCGATCACGCGAGTCCTGTCCGGCGATATCGATATTCGGCCTTTCGCATGGGAGTACCAATGCGCGAAACGATCCTGGCCCCTCGGGAAAATCACCGTTTCCTCACTGGTCGCCGCGTCCACCACGAGCACGCGTGAGTACTTGCGGCACGTTCCTTCCGGGTCCGCC
Organism: Longimicrobiales bacterium; assembly: GCA_958295645.1. Lineage (GTDB taxonomy): Bacteria > Gemmatimonadota > Gemmatimonadetes > Longimicrobiales > Gaopeijiaceae. The sequence goes on along the minus strand of OY282361.1, from coordinate 115,325 downwards.
GGCCGTCCGCAGCCGCCCCCGCCGTGGTTGTCGAACATGATGAACCTCGATCCGCCCAGGTGCTTAACGCTGTGCTGCGCCGAGAACGTTCCCCGCATCATGTGCTTCACCTCGCGAGCTTCCGGGTCGAGGATGGCGACAGCGTTCAGGTTTCTCAACGACAGCAGCATGTCCCCCGCCGCCACGCCATCGAGCCCCGAGACGTCGTCCCCCACCGGAGACACCGCATTCATGTGGGTGGGATCGCATGGATCCGCCCAAGCCAGCAACGACGCCCAGGGAGAATCGAGCAACGCGTCCATCACCGACACTTGGTCGACGAGGGTCCCGTCGGCGTCGAGAATCTTGACCACGTCGAGCATCGCGGGCTGCTCTTTCTCGCAAGTGCCGAAGACGCCAGGGGTGTCCCGCGACAGCTCCATGCCTGCGATCCAAATGGCGCCTCCTGGAGCCACATAGGGCTCGTGATGACTGTAGTCTTGCCGGTACCACACCGGCCGCCCGCTCCGGTCGAAGCGAACCACTCCCGCAGGATAGGGAAAGTGAAAGTTGCGGTAGCTGAACGTGGCCAGCAAGCCGTCGTCCGCGTAGGGAACCATGTAAACCAGGACCAGCACCTCGTGGCTCGAGACGCCCGGCGTCTTCTCGTACGGCAAGCGGGCAGTGATCTTCGACTCGGCGATCTTCAGGAACTGCAAGGGCCACGTGCGCCCAGCCTCGCCGCTTCCCGAGAACTCCACGGCCAAGCATCCGTCCGCCTGCGGACACAGCTCGTCGAACGACCACCGTTCGCCGTCCATCACGACTGGATCCGACAGGCCCTCGCCACCGATCAACTTGACGCGGAAGGACGCTACGCTGTCCGCAGGCATCTCCGCGACGTGCCAGCGGCCCGGGTCGGGCATCTCCGCCACACGAGCGTCGCGGATATGCCATGCCGTCTTGTATCCCCGGTATACCAAGTTCCACGGGAAGACGTCGGCATAGGCTACGTAGGCACCCGTGCCGAACGCAACGAGAACAGCCGATACCCATAGAAGCGACCGGCCAATCCGCTTGGTCATCGCGCTGCTCTGGCAGCTTGGCGGTTCTACGCTCGTCATAAGTCCGTAGCGCACCAGCCAGGCTCTCGCAACGGCAGCCACTCGCAGGCGTAGAAGACACTGCCGTCCTCGAACCGGATGACGTCGCCCTCGGCTCGAAACCGCTCGATCCCCCTCACGTCGTGGACAAAATCGAACTCCGCCAACACGGCGCCGTCTTCGACTCGCACTTCCACGGCCTTGCCGATATTTGCAAAGGAGGCGATCACGCGAGTCCTGTCCGGCGATATCGATATTCGGCCTTGCAAACGGGAGCCCCAATGCGCGAAACGATCCTCGCCCCTCGGGAAAATCACTGTTTCCTCACTGGTCGCCGCGTCCACCACGAGCACGCGTGAGTACTTGCGGCACGTTCCTTCCGGGTCCGCCGGCCGTCCGCAGCCGCCCCCGCCCTGGTTGTCGAACATGATGAACCTCGATCCGCCCAGGTGCTTAACGCTGTGCTGCGCCGAAAACGTTCCCAGTATCATGCGCTTCACCTCGCGAGCTTCCCGGTCGAGGATGGCGACAGCGTTCAGCTCTCTCAACGACAGCAACATGTCCCCTGCCTTCACGCCATCGAGCCCGGAGACGTCCCCCACCGAAGACACGGCATTCATGTGGAGGGGATCGCATGGGTTCGCCCAGGCCAACAACGACGTCCAGGGAGAATCGAGCAACGCATCCATCACCGACACTTGGTCGACGAGGGCTCCGTCGCCATCCAGGATATTGACTGCGTCAAAGATCGCAGACCCTTGCTCGCAAGCACCGAAGACCGCGGGCGCGTCGCGCGACAACTCAAGGCTTGGAACCCAAATCGTATCTCCTGGAGTCACATAAGCTTCGTGATGGCTGTAGTCTCGCCGGCGCCACATCAGCCGACCAGTTCGGTCGAAGCGAACCAATCCCGCAGAAAAGGGAAAGTGAAAGTGGCGGTAGTTGAGCGTGGCCAGCAAACCGCCGTCCGAGAAGGGGACCACGTAACTCGAGACCAGCACCTCGTGGCTCGAAACGCCCGGCGTCTTTTCGTACGGCAAGCGGGCAATGATCTTCGACTCGGCGATCTCCAGGGACTGCAAAGGCCACGTGCGCCCAGCCTCGCCGCTTCCTGAGAACTCCACGGCGAGACATCCGTCCGCCTGTGGACACAGCTCGCCGAACCGCCACCGCCCGCCGTCCATCACGACTGGATCCGACAGGCTCTCGCCACTGGCCAACTTGATGCGAGACGACGCTACGCTGTCCGCCGGCATCTCCGTGATGTGCCAGATGTCCGAGATGGGCAGCTGAATCGCACGAGCGTAACGGATTAGCATTGCCGTCTTGTATCCCTGGCGTATCAAGTTCCAAGGGAAGACGTCCGCATAGGCTACGTAAGCGCCCGTGCCGAACGCAACGACAACGGCCGAGACCCGCAAAAACGACGGGCGAATCCGCTTGGTCATGCCCAACAGATTAGCCCTAGAACTTCAGCCACCCGACCCGCAAGAACTGATCCCGGCTCAGTCTCTCGCAACGGCGAAAAACGATTCTCGCCTCTCGGGAAGATCACCGTTTCCTCACCGGTCGCCGCGTCCACCACGAGCTGGCGAACTTTATGGCTGTCCGATGGCAGCATGGCGTCCATCGCCCCATCAAGTCTCCTGGGTTTTTCGGTCTCGCGGTGCCGGGTAAAGATATCTTGCCACGAGCGATGCGTCAACGAGCGCCGCCGGCCGCCCCGGCCGACTCCGCGGGCGGCGGCGCCATCAAAAACGGAAGACCCCTGTCCAGGCCCGCTCACGGCTTGTCCACCCCCGCCTGCGTCCGACTTTCTGCACGGGCCAGCTGGCCCGTACTTGCGCCCCGCTGCGTCCGGAGCCGAAGTTGATCGGGCAAGCGACGGTGGACATCGTTAGCTTTCTCCAAGAGCGTGGCCCACGGCCAGTCGCGGGTCGAATGGAAGCAGAATGGAGCGGAGCCGCAAAATTCTTGGCAAGCCCCCCCTAGCCAACTCGGAGGCGGTTGCTGGATCCTGCCCATCCGCCAAGTCGCACGAGAACGTCCTGCCATCCGACACCGCCGTGCTAGAGCAGGAAGCCTCCCAGGCCCGGCCGACAACGACGGCGCCCACGGCCCGGTCGGCGACAGTGCGCACGGCCAAGTCGGCAACGGCCCACGCGGCCCGGCCGATGCCGGCGCCTGCGCGATGGCCCTCGGTGTCGGTGATCGTTCCCGCCCGGAACGCGGAAGAGGTCATCGGCTCGGCACTCGACTCGATCCTCGCGCAGGACTACGCCGGCTCCGTGGAGGTCGTGGTGGCGGACGGGAGCGACACGCGGGCGACGGGCGACATGGTTCGGCAGCGTTATCCGGCCGTGCGGCTGGTGGCCAATCCGGGCCGCATCGCCGCATCCGGGCTCAACGCGGCGCTGGACGCGACGACGGGCGAGGTCGTGGTCCGCTGCGACGTGCACGCGGTGCTGCCGCCCGGGTATGTCCGCAATGCCGTCGAAGCGCTCGACAGGACGGGCGCGGCCAACGTCGGGGGCGGCATGGAGCCGGTGGGCACCACGTTCTTCGGAAGGGCAGTCGCGCTCGCCACGACTTCACTGCTTGGCTCGGGTGGCTCCCGCCATCGCTACGGCGGCGGCACCGGCCCCGTCGACACCGTCTACTTGGGCGTCTTCAGGCGCCGGGCCTTGGACGAGGTCGGATGGTACAATGTGGCCACGCCCATCAACGAGGACTACGAACTCAACTGGCGGCTGCGGCAGCAGGGCCACACGGTGTGGTTCGACCCGAGCCTGCGGGTTCGATATCACACCCGCAAGACTTGGAGGGCGCTCGTCCGCCAGTATCTCGGCTACGGCTGGTCCAAGCGGCTGACGCTGCGCGAGCACCCGTCTTCCTTGCGGCCGCGGCAACTGGCGGCGGGATTGCCGATGCTGGCTCTCGCCACGGCCGCGGTCTTGGGCTCCACCGGGGCGTCGTGGGCCGTGTCGGCCATGTTGCCTGCGTCCTACGCGGCCTTGCTCCTCGCCTATTCCTTGGTGGAGGGAATCCGCCGAAGAGATCCGGCCGCCGCCGCCCTTCCGTTGGTCTTGACGACCATGCACTTGAGCTGGGCGATTGGCTTCTTCTTTCCCACGCGCTTCTTTCTCCCCGCGCGGATCCAAGAACGCTTGAACGAATGGAGCGAGGAGACTCGCTTTCGCGAACCCTTGGCGCAGTGATGCGGATGCGCCGCTACCAAGCAACCCGGCTTTCCTTCCTGCCCCGCCGGGCGCGATGAGGCGCAGGGACTTTCTCAAGACCGGTGCGCTGGGCGCGGCGGGCGCGGCCTCGAGTTGCAGCACGCCGGGGCCCGTCGAACGCGAGGCCCCGCACCCGGGCGAAGCCGTCCGCGGCACGCAGGCTCCCCCTGAACAGCCGCTGGCCGCCCCTCCCGTCGACCTGGTGCGCATCGGATTCGTCGGCGTCGGAGGCATGGGCACCGCCCATGTGCGCAACTTGGTGCGCATCGACGGGTGCGTGGTTGCGGCCGTCTGCGACGTCGTGGCCGAACATGCGACGGGGACAGCCGGCATCGTCACGGAAGCGGGCCACCCGCCGCCCGCCTTGTACACTAGAGGCGAGACCGACTTCGAGCGGATGTGCGCCGAGGAAGACCTCGACTTGGTCTACACCGCCACGCCCTGGCGCTGGCACGTCCCCGTCTGCGTGGCCGCGATGAAGAACGGCAAGCACGCCGCCACGGAAGTGCCCGCCGCCTACACGCTGGACGGTTGCTGGGAACTGGTCGAGACCGCGGAGGCCACAACTCGCCATTGCGTGATGATGGAGAACGTCAACTACGGCCGGCCGGAGCTGCTGTGCCTGCACCTGTTGCGCCAAGGGCTTCTGGGCGACGTCCTTCATGCCGAATGCGGCTACCTCCACGACCTGCGGGCGGTCAAGTTCGCCGACGGAGGCGAAGGCCTGTGGCGGCGCGACCATTCCTGGGTCCGCGACGGCAACCTCTATCCCACGCACGGCCTGGGCCCCGTGGCCAACTGCATGGACATCAACCGGGGCGACCGCTTCGACTACCTCGTGTCCATGAGCAGTCCCTCGCGCGGGTTGCAGGACTGGGCCGCCAGCCACTATCCCGAGGGGCATCCCAAGCGCGCCGAGACCTTCGCCCTGGGAGACGTGAACGGCAGCTTGATCAAGACGGCGCTCGGCCGAACCATCTACCTGTCCCACGACACCAACCTGCCCCGCCCCTACAGCCGCATCAACCAAGTCCAGGGCACGCGGGGAATCTTCCAGGGCTACCCCGACCGCGTGCACATCGAGGGCCGCAGCCCGGAGCATGGCTGGGAGCCGGCGGAGGCGTACTACGAGGCCTACGAGCATCCGCTGTGGATCGCGCTCGGGGAAGCGTCGATCGGCGCCGGACACGGAGGAATGGACTTCATCGAAGACTACCGGCTGGTTCAGTGCCTGCGCGAAGGGCTCCCGACGGACATGAACGTCTACGACGCGGCGGCCATGAGCGCCGTGTGCGAACTGTCGGAAACCAGCGTGGCTCAAGGCAGCGCCCCGGTCGCATTTCCCGACTTCACCCGCGGCCGCTGGCGCAGTTGGCAACCGTGGCCCATCGTCACGGTCTGAGACTACCCGGCTGGCCTATGAGAAGCGCCCCGGCTCGGCGCGTTCCGGAATCGGCTCGGCGCCCCCGCCTCTACAAGCCCGCCTGCTCCTTCACATAGACGGCCGCCTCCAAGTGCGTGGCGAACCAGACGCCGTCATGCGCCTTGATGTACCGGATCAGCTCCTCCAGCACGACGATGCGCGACCGGTGGCCGATCACGTGGGGGTGCATGGTCAGCAGGAACATCGAGCGCTCTGCGTAAGCGCCGTCGAACTCGTCCTTCCACACCTGCAGCACGTCGCGCGGGTTCGCGTATCGATCTACGCGGGGATTGAACAGCGGCGCGTCGTCCAGGATCCACTCCACGGGGAGCTCCACCATGCCGGTGGCTTCGCCGTTCGCGTTGATTTCATAGGGACGGTCGTCGGCCATCAGCGACGAATCGTAGAGGAAGCCCATCTCGCGGATGATGTCGAGCGTGTTGGGGCTGAAGTTCCATGACGGGGCGCGATAGCCGAGCGGGCGCACGCCGGTGGCTTCGGTCATGTAGTCCACCGCCCGCTGGAGCAACGCCTGCTCCGTGCCGGCGTCCAAGCTGGAGTTGAGTTCGTGAATCCAGCCGTGAACCGCGAACTCGTGATGCCCGGCCGCCTCGATCACGCCGATCTGGGAAGGATCGACGACGAGGCTGACGGCCGGAATGAAGAACGAGGCGGGGACGCCCTCGCGATCCAGCAGTCCGACCACGCGCGGCAAGGCGGCCCGGGCGCCGTACTGTCCCTGCGAAAGAGAGCCCACCGTCGCGTCGCCGTAGCGCAGGCCGGTCACCGTCTCGTTGTCCACGTCGAAGGAGAGCAAGACCGCCACCCTGGCGCCGTCCGGCCACTCCGCCGGCTGAAGCGTGCGCCCGGCTCTTACAGCGTTGACGGTCTCCGCCACGCGTTCGTCGGACCACGTCCAGCCGGGCTCGTTCTCGCTCTGCTCCGTGTTCGGCGCGCGAACCTCCGGGCCGCAGCCGGACAGCAACGTCAGCATGAGCAAGGCGGCCACCATGCCGAGCCCCCTCACTTCTCTTCCAGCAACTTCAGGTCGCGCACGGTCTCGGCCAGCCGTACGAACTCGGCGCGGTAGCCTCTTTCGTCGGGGCCTCTGCTCTTGCCGGCCAAGCGAATCACGTCGTCGAGCGTGTACGCGCCCGCATGAGGAGAGTCCCGCAGGAGCATGCCGAAGCCGGCGACCGCCGCCGCGAAGCGAAAATCGTCGGAAGGCGAGGCCGGCTGGGCCGGGACCGCGTGCTCCAACAACATGCTCCGCGCGCCCTCGGGCTCCTTGTAGCGAATCTTGACGAACATCAGCTCGTCCTCGAAGGAACTCGGAGCCGGCGAGGCGGCCTCGGGCTGGTAGCGCAGCGGAGCCACTTCGCCTCTCGGGACGGGCAGGCCCGCGGGCACGACTTCGTACAAGGCCGTCACGGTGTGTCCGGCGCCGAGTTCGCCAGCGTCCTTGGCGTCGTCGGCGAAGTCCTCGGCGTTCAACAGGCGGTTCTCGTAGCCGATCAGTCTGTAGCCCGCGACGCGCCGGGGGTTGAACTCGACCTGAATCTTCACGTCCTTGGCCAAGGTCAGAAGCGTGCCGCCCAGTTCCTCCACCAGCACCTTCTTGGCCTCGAGCAGGTTGTCCACGTACTGGAAGTTCCCGTTCCCGTGGTCCGCGAGCTGCTCCATCTTCGAGTCCTTGAGATTGCCGGTGCCGAAGCCCAGCACGGTGAGGAACGTCCCCGACTCGCGTTCCTCTTCGACGAGCCGAACCATCTCGCCGTCGCTGGACGCGCCCACGTTGAAGTCGCCGTCCGTGGCGAGGATCACGCGGTTGTTGCCGCCCTCGATGCGGTTCTTCCGGGCCGTCTCGTAAGCCAGCTGGATGCCGGCCCCGCCCGCCGTGCTTCCGCCGGCGGCGAGCTGCTCCAAGGCAGCCAGGATTTCGCCGCGCTGGTCGCCGGGGGTCGAAGGAAGGACCAGCCCCGCGGCGCCCGCGTACACCACGATGGCCACCCGGTCCTGCGGCCTCAGCTGCTCGACGAGCAACGCGAACGCTCGCTTGAGCAACGGAAGCTTGTCCGGCGAGGACATCGACCCGGAGACGTCGAGCAGGAACACCAAGTTGCCGGGGGGCAGATGCGCGGTCTCGACCGAGCGCGCCCGGAGACCGATTCGAACCAAGCGGTGGCTGGGCTGCCAGGGCGCGTCCCACAGTTCGGTGGCCACCGCGAAGGGATGCTCGCCGAGCGACTCGTCCCAGGAATACGGGAAGTAGTTGATCATCTCCTCGATGCGTACCGCGTCGACGGGGGGGCGCTCGCCGGAGTTGATGAACCGCCGCACGTTGGCGTACGAGGCCCGGTCCACGTCGATCGAGAAGGTCGAAAGCGGCGCGGCGCTCACGAGCCGAAAATCGTTCTCCGGCAGGTGCGCGTAGGACTCCGTGTTGTAGTCGGCCGGCCCTGGCCACATTTGGTAGGGCGCCGCCATGAGCCGTTCCTGGGCTACGCCGGCTGGCGTCACCCGGATTTCTTCCAGGCTCACCGTGGAAGGCAGGAGCGCGAAGTTCACCGTCGCGGTTGCGCCTGCGGCGACCGAAACGGTCTCACGCGCGGGCTGGTAGCCGGCCGCCAAGACCTCGACGAGGTGTTCGCCCGCAGACAAGCCCTGCAGGAAGAACCGCCCCGACGCGTTGGACGTCTGGCCGAACGGCGTTCCGACGATGGAAACCCATGCGCTGGGCACCGGGTTGCCGGTCTCGGCGTCCAGGACCCGTCCAGCTATTGCGGCAGTCTGCGCCTGGGCGTCCTCCACGGCCGTCACCGCGCCGATGGAGGCCACGAGTGCGAAGAGCCGTGCTCGCCTTCCTCGGCTGTTGTTGCTGTCCGCTTGCATCATGGCCCACCTCCTGTCTGTGCAAATGCTTCCGCGCCGCCCGCATCGGGGCGGAGTTCGCGTCCCCCTGCTACCGATGCCGCCTCGGCCCCCAGGCCCACATCCTTTAGCCATAGACGCCCGCTCCCCCGCAAGGGTTGCGGCAACCCGCCGCAGCCCTACGGCATTCCGCCCGCGCTGGTCTGGGTTCGCGAGGCCGCGCGCCCACGTCCGTCGGCCGCGGGATCCGCCGGCCCCACAACCCGCCGCAGCCCTACGGCGTCCCGGACTGCGCCGGGGGTTCGCGGCCCGGCGGATGCCAGCAATCCTCGGAGCGACTCGTGTCCACCAATTGCGTGATCTGCCAGCCGGAGTCGGTTCGGTAGAGCTCGAGGGCGTCCACGCCGCAGTGCGAAAACGCCTCTCCCCGGTAGAACGCGTACTTGGTCCACATCTGGGCCAATCTCCCGTCCACGTTCACGACCCAATCCCAGATGGGCTCGTCCCAGACTTCCTCCTTGTCCCTTCCGACGGCCTCGACGAAGCCGTCCACCGGCCCGAAGCGAATGCCTTCCTCCGTGGCCCGCCCGAGGCGCGCATCGGCGTGGAACACGGAGGCGGCGAGTTCGCCGTCGTTGGTCCGCATCGCCTCGAACAAGCTCTCGACGGTCGCCACGACCGCCGCTTCCTCCGGGTGCGGCTGCGGCTCGCCCTCGGCTTCGGGCACGCCGGCCTTGCGGACACAGGCGGTGGACATCGCAACGACGAACACCGCCGTCGCGACGACAATGCGGCAACTCATCCGGTTTCCTCCTCTCCGTGGATTCGGACGCCATCCGTGGATTCGGACGCCAGCACGGGAGACGGCGTGCCGAGACGCGCGAACCCCGGCGAGGACTTCCCGCTGGCCGTCCCCGACGCCCGTTAAGTCCTATCATGCAGTATAGTGCCCCGCAGGCCATTGCGCCCCGCAGGCCATTGCGCCGCCCTCCTACGAACACGTCTCCGTCTCGTTGGCCACCCTCGTTCGGTTGGCCGTCGCCAATCCGCTCGCCCAACGGTCCAGGCCGCCCGCCGAGAACCCGCCGCCAACCGCCGCCGCCGACTCGAAGTAGCCCACGTGCTCCATCATGAACGCGCGAATCGCCCGCGCCGCCTTGGCCGCGAAAAGGCGCCGATTCTCGGGCGTGTCCCTGAGCCCGGGGTAGTGGTGCTCCAGCTGAATCCCGCTGATCACCTCGCCGTCGGCCATGGAGCCGTGGATTCGCGTGCTGTATCCGCCTCTGAAGTAGGCGGCAGCGCCCGGCGACGGAGCTGCGGGGCTGGGGATGGACGGCACGCCCTCGGCCTGCAGGAGTCCGCCTAACGAGGTTGCGCCGCGCAACAGTTGCGAGAACGGCAACGGCGAGTCGCGCCCGAGTTCCCGAATGCTCGTGCAACGAATCACTGCCAGCGAATTCAAGGCGTTGTCGGGCTGGTTCAGTTGCTCCACGCGCAGGAGATATCCGAGTTCGACGCGAGCGGCTTCGTGGGCGTGGCCGTGCATGTCCAGGTACAAGCCCTCGCCGGCGCCGGTTGCGCCGTACGCGCCTTGAATCGCCTCGCGCGCGACCCGTATCCTTTCGTGGAACTCCCGCCAAGCCTGTTCGGCGTACGGATTGCCTTGGGCCGCCTCCTCGACGTCGCGGTTCGGGTCCAGCTTGACGCGCGCTAGATGGGAGAGCACGACGTGGGGCGCAAACCCGGAGAGCTCGAGCAGGGCTTCGCGAACCGCCAGCGTGAGTTCGATCGTGTTGCGGTCGTTCAGGACGACGCCGAAGCGCCGGTCGGCGATCTCCCTGGGGACGAGGGCGCCGCCGTGGCCCGCCGACAGGACGACCGGCAGCTCGCCCGGGACGTACTCGACGTAGCCCCGCCGACCGAAGTAGCTGCGCCCCGGCTCGTAGCGCGACACCGCCTCCGGCACGAACACTTCCAGGCGCGCCGTAGCCGCGATTCCGGCCACCCGGGCCGTCACGGTGGTCGTCCCGGCGGCGAGGCCCGTCGCCAGTCCGCCGGCCTGAACGGACGCCACTTCGGGGTCCGCAACGGACCACGCGGCTTCGTCCCCCGCCTTCCGGCCGTCCGCCCCGAGAGCGAGCGAGGAGAAGCGCACCGCCGCCCCCACGCCGACGACCAGAGCCTCCGTCGGCGCGATCTCCAGCGTGGCGACGGCCGGCTTCGTGCCGCCCCCACCGCCGCCGCCGCAAGACAGCGCCCACGGCCAGACGACGACCCAGGCCGCCTTGCGCAGCCTCGCGCAACCCCTCGTTTCCGTCATCGGCCAAACCCTCCCGAGAGCGCATTGGGCGCCGCGCGCTCCCCGCCGCACCGCGCACTCCTCGCCACTGATTCTGCGGCCGTCGCGACCCGCCCGCAACACGGATCGTCGTCCTCCTGGCGTTAGGTTGCCGGACATGAACGCCGCCGACCTCGCCCGCCACTACAGCCGCTTCCGCGTGTCGGAGAGAGCGTTGCTCACCGGGCATTCCCACCAAGCCTGGCCCGACGTGGCCTTCGAAGCCCAGCAGCGGGCATGGCTCGACGCCGCCGAACACGTGGACGACAAGTGGAGCCGCGCGTTTGCCGTCGCCGACCGCGTGCGGGCAGGCTACCGCCGGCTCCTGGACGACCCCGGCGGACACGTCGCGCTGGGCCACAACACCCACGAGCTCGTCGCGCGCTTCCTGTCGGCGCTGCCCCTGCGGGCACGGCCCCGCTTGGTCGCCACCGACGGCGAGTTCCACACCATTCGCCGCCAGCTGAGCCGCCTCGAGGAAGAAGGAATCGAAGTCGTGCGCGTCGCGGCCGCCGAGGCGGGTTCGACGGGCGCCGGCTGCCTCGCAGGCCGAATTGCCGAGGCCGTGAACGACAGGACGGCCGCGGTGCTGGTGTCCTCGGTGCTCTACCGCGACGCCACCATCGTCGACGGACTGGACGAGGTCGCCGCCGTCTGCGCCCGGGCCGGCGCCGAGATGCTCGTGGACGCCTATCATTCCCTGTGCGCGGTACCCTTCTCCGTGGCCCAAGGCGGGCTCGACAGCGCCTTTGTCGTGGGAGGCGGCTACAAGTACTGCCAGCTGGGCGAAGGGAACTGCTTCTTGCGGATCCCGCCGCACTGCACGCTCCGGCCCGTCTTCACGGGCTGGTTCGCCGAATTCTCGGAACGGGCCGCTCCGCCGACTCCGGGCGGGCGGGCCAAGCCGTCCGCTCCGGGCAAACAGCTCGGTCCACCCAGCGGCGCCGGTCCTCCGCCCGCCCGGCCCAACTCGGCCGACCCGCCGCAACGCGCCAAGACGCCCTACCCCGGCGGCCACCTTCGATTCGCGGGCGCGACGTACGATCCCGTCAGCCACTATCGGGCCGCCGCCGTCTTCGACTTCTTTCGCGAGCACGGACTGACGCCGCATCGCCTGAGGGCCGCCGGCCTTGCGCAAATTCGTCGCCTAGCGGCGCACATCGACGCCATGGACCTGGATCCGGCCGTCCTCTCCCGGAGCCGCGAGGCGCCCTTGGAACGCAAGGGCGGCTTCCTGGCGCTGGAGGCCCCCCAAGCCGGCGAACTGGTCCACGCCCTGCGAGCGCGCGGCGTGCACGCCGACCACCGTGGCACGTCGTTGCGGCTAGGGCCGGCCCCCTACGTGACCCACGCCCAACTGGACCACGCGACGGCGGCCCTGGCCGAAGCAACCAGGGCCGCCGGAGGCGCTACCTTCCCGTCTTCCAGGTCGCCGACAGCTTGACGCGCCGGCCTCGGGAGCTGTGCGTGAAGGCGTCGTAGGCCTGCTCCCAGGCCACGAATGGCGGATCCGCGTCGAGCACGTTCACCACCGACAGCGCCACGTCGAAGCCCTGCGTCGCGCGCCGCAACAGGCTCATGTCCCAAGTGATCCAGCCGTCGACCGTGGCGTATCGGGGGTTCGACGCAAACACTTCGTTGGCGTACGAAGAGACGGTGTTGACGTAGTTGACGAAGCTGTAGTCGCCCTGGTGAGCCCCTGCCGAGAACCGCATCTTCCACTGCGGCAACGGGGGCGCGGTCGGACTATACCAGTTCAGTTTTCCGACGGCCGACTCGGCCGGGTAGACTTCGGCTTCGTTTGTCCGGGGGCCTACGTACAGCGGCTTCACGTCGTAGTTCCGCGTATAGGTGCCGTCCATTCCAAACGAGACCACGCCTTCCCCCGCAGGCAAGCGCGCGCTGGCGTGCCAGTCGAAACCCGACGTCTTCACGCCCGGCCAGTTGACCAAGTTCACTCGGATGCGCTCGATGTCGCTGGGGTCGCAAGATCCGTCCCTCTTTCCGCCCGGACAGGTGATCCAGTCCTGCACGATCTGCCGGGCCGCCCCGCCCCTCACGTAGAGATCCATGATGCCGCCATACGGCACGATGTCGATCACGTCCTTGAAGTCGTAGCTCCAGTAGTCCACCGACGCCCGCATCCGCGACAGCTGCAAGCTCAGGCCGGCATTGTAGGTGAGGGCCTGTTCCGGCTTGAGATCGGGATTGCCGTACGTGTCCGTGGCCTTGTACGTCCCCACTTGGGCAACGTAGGCCGACGCGGTGTTCCGCTGTTCGTTCACGTCGTCCACCGAGGGCGTGCGGAACGTCGTCTGCACCGACATGCGCAACGCCAACGGATCCGCGATCTGGAAACGCATCGCCAGCCGGGGGTCGAAGCTGCTGGCCGAGCCATAGGACTCGAAGTTGGCCGCCGCCTGGGCGCTGAAGCGCTCGCCGATCGTCAACGGCACCTCGGCGAAGACCCGGTGCACCGTTTGCGTAGCGTCGTAGGGATAGTATCCGTTGGTGAACGTGAACGCGCCCGCTTTGTCGACGCAGCTCTTGTCCCCAAGCACGGGACACGGGTTCACGTTCAGGTCGCCCACCCTGTTCGGCGTGCCCGTGGCGGCGAACCGTCGAAACTGGTATCCGACCGCGAAGTGGGCCCTGTCTTCGATCAGCGCGCCCCTGAGCATGACGTCGCCGACGAAGAGGCCCGCCGTGCCCTTCAGGTCGACTTGGTCGTTGATCCAGGCGAGGAGCTCCGGCGAGTTCTCCAGTCCGGCGACGTAATCCGGGTTGGCTTGGTTTTCGAAGGCCGCGCCGGGCTGCCGCGAGTTCTGGAGGGCGTTGCTGAAGGGATTGTAGTACATGCAGTTCCCCTGGCCCGCCACGGCGCCACCGAGCGGCCCCAGAGCCATTCCCGACGGACTGTTTGGATCCGCCACCACGTCCACGCCGCAGTTCGGGCCGCCGAAGCCCCGAAACGCCAGAAACTTCCGGTAGGCGTACTCGGCCGGCAGGTTGACGTTGCCGGCGGAACGGGAGAACCCGGCGGCCACCTCGAGGGTCATGTCCTCGCCGGCGAACTCGCCCACCGGCCGATCGGCCGACGCCGCAAGGCGCCACGTGTGCGAACTGCGCTCGAGGATGCGGCCGGGACCGCTGTTCCCCACCAGGCGGCCGAAGAAGTACCAGTCGTCCTCCAGGCAGTCGGAGCCCGTGGCGAATCCGGCCATGGCGGCGTGCTTGCGGCAAAACTCCTGTCGTCCCGGATTGCCGGTCCCGACGACCTGCGCACCGTCGTACAGCGTGAAGGGCGGAAACGACGGCGTGGTAAGCCAGTTGGGCATGGCCGCCTGGGCGAACAACGCCTCCACGTGGTAATTGCCTTCGTCCTCGGCCCATGTGCCGTTGAGTTCGCCGAAGGCTCGAACGTGCCGGGTCTCCTGCTGCAGCTCGTCCCACAGCTGGTAGCGAAAGCGGCAAGTGGCGGACTCGAGGTGGCCGCCCATGCCTTCGCAACGCGGATCCACGAACGTCCGAGCCCCCAGGAGGGCCGCCGTGAACTCGTCCTTGCTCTCGGAGCCGGACAGCTCGGGAACGAGAAACGCCCCCGGGTTGCCCGTATACGACCACGAGCCGGCGCCCGAGACGAAGTCCTGCAGCGCCCAGTCCCGGTCTCGGGTGTTCAGGGCTTGGTTGTACGTCACCTCCGCCGAGAACACCGCGTGCGCGTTCTCGCCGACGGGCCGGCCCCAGATGCCGCCCACGTTGGTATTGCCCGACGCAGCGTAGTACTCGTGCGCAGCCGTCACCTCCACGCCTTCGAAATCGCTCCGCGTCAGGAAGTTCGCCACGCCGGCCACCGCGTCCGAGCCGTACACCGCCGACGCCCCCTCCTTCAGCACCTCGATCTTCTCAATCGCCACGGAGGGAAACGAGTTCACGTCCACGAACCGTCCGCCGTAAAGCCGCACGGGCACGTAGGTGTGGCGCCGGCCGTTCAGCAACACCAGCGTTCGCGAGGCGCCCAGGCCGCGCAGGTTCACGTTCGCCACCGTCTCCGGCATCGTCCCGGCCTGCTTGGTGTTGTACCAGCCCTGCCGTTCGCCCAGCGTGCCGGAGCTCGCGCTCAGGTTCTTGAAGAAGTCGGTGGCCTGGGGCGAACCCTGTTCCGCCAGAGTCCGCCGCCCCGAGACGGCCACCGAGTAGGGCAACGTCACGGGAGATTCCTGAAAGGCCGTGCCGGTCACCACGAACTCCTCAAGCTGGATCGCCGTCGAATGCACCTTCAGGTCCAAGCTCACCGTCTCGCCGGCAATCACCGTCACGGTCTCCGTGACGCTCGCGTAACCAAGGAGATTGACCTGCAGCTCGTGCGTGCCGACGGGCACGACCGGCATCGCGAACCCTCCGGCCTCGCGCGTCTGCACGCTGATGTTCAGCGCCGGGATGTGGACTTGGGCCGTCGGCAACGGCTCGCCCGTCGCGGCGTCGGAAACGCTCCCGATCACGCTCCCCGTCTGGGCGGCGACCGGTGCGGCCAAGACAGCACCGGCGAAGGCGACCACCAACCATCCCGTGAGCTTGGCTAGGTCGTTTCTCTCGTTGTTCACGTCAATCCTCCAGTTGTGGCGGGGGGTTCGGGACAGGTTCATGAACGTGTTACGATAACCTTGGCGGCTTTCTTGCGCCAGCCCAAGAGCAGGCCCGCACCCGGCCTCGGCCCGTCGCTCGGGCCACGGCGAAAGCGCGACACTTACGAATCTCCCTGTTCTACAACGGCCATCGCCGGACGGCTGCAACCGCCGCAACGAACCCAGCGGGCATCGACAAGCCGAGCGTCCAAGCGCGTTCGGAAACGCCAAGCCTCTGGACGATCACGAAAGCGAACAGCGTCATGGTCCCCACCACGATGATCTGCGCAACCTCCAGCCCCAAGTTGAAAGAAACGAGAGGAAGAAACAAGCTGCGTTCGCTGCCTAGCGCCGCGCGAAGGAAGTTCGAAAAACCTAGTCCGTGAACCGCCCCGAAGACAAGCGCCATGGCGTACCTGGCCCGCAGGGCGCGACGCTCGGAGGCGGCGGAGGAACGCTCGACCACCCCAGCGGAAGCGCGGCGAACAAGGGGCGCCACGTTGGCCGCGGCCGCAACCACCACAGTCGCCAGAACGAGAAACTCCACCCATGCGCTAGGCGCCCGCACGATGTCGAGGGTGGCGAGCGCAAGCGACAACGTGTGCCCCGCGGTGAACGCGGTCACCAGCAGGAGCGTACTGCGCCATTGAGCGGGAGCGCTGCCCGCGCACAACGCCGCCAGGAAGAGCAGATGGTCGTAGGCGCGCGCGTCGAGCAGGTGCCCGAAGCCGAAGCCGAAGTACACGCCGAACATGGCCGTCAGCCGGAGAACATGGCGGTCAGCCGGGCGGCGAGCGGCTCCCGTCCGAACTCCTCGCGCCCCGTCGCGCCCCGCGCCTCCGCACTGCCGCCGCCCACAGTCCCGCCCAGGCGAGCCACGAGAGCCGCTCCAGCGGAGCCAGCATCCGGAAATGCTCCCAGAGCAGCCATGGAGCGGTCGCGGCCAAGCGGACGCCAGACCCGTCGTGATAGGGCATCCGCCGCTCCACGACCGTCACGGCGTCGCGGCGGTCCCGGTGAAGCGCGACTTCGACGGCCGCCCCCAGCGCGTCCGGAGTCATGCCTTGCCAGCCGGGGAGCCTCATCACGCTCCAGGCCGCCACCGTCCGGCCCCATCCGTGCAGGTTCGCGCCCGCCACGACGGCCAAGTTCAGCGAATCGGCGAGGGCCAGGATCTCGCCCCGCTGCTCCCGAGACTGTTCAAGGCCGCGCGGAGCGCCGTCGTTGAGCTCGACGCCCACGACGCCCGCCGGAAACTCCTGCGAGAACGCGACGATGCCGTCCAGCCGACCAGGGATCGTGTACAACATGGCGGGCGGGCGGCCTCCCCGCTGGTGCGCGGCCGACAGAGAGTCGCCGTTCAAGTGGTGCCAGGTGTCGTCGAGGGCGAAGACATAGCGAGACCGGTCGCCCAGGACGTTCGTGTGGTGGTCGCGAAGCCGCAGTTCGGCGCCACTGAGCAGAACCGTGCGGTCGCCCGCGCGGGCGGGGTTGGCCGGGAGCGCGTCGTCCACGCCCTCCCAGGTGTAGTGATCGGTCACGTAGGCGGCGTCGAATCCGCCTGCCTCGTGCCAGGCGCGATTTCGGGCGGCAGTGAAGGCCTCCCATCCGTCGTGCGAGTGGTTGGTGTGCGAGTGGAAGTCGACTGCCAGCAGGTCGGGGTCGCCGAGGTCGATGCCCGTCATCGGGCGGGGCAGCAACATTCCCCCGGCATAGAATCCCACCAACAACAGCGTGGCCGCCGCTCCGCGAAGCGTTTCCACGACGACCCCGCGCAGGCGGCTGCGAGGCCGCCGACTCCCCGGACCGCTGCCGTCCACGGCCCCCGCACCGGCTCCCAAGGGCGAGTTTCGGCGACGGCGCCAGCAGGCCGCGAGGCGGCAAACCACGTACCAAGCCGTCAGAGCGCCCACGACGGCCAAATGCTGGCTCGTCGCGACGACCGACAGGCTGTCCCAGAGGCCGAACAGGGGCGCCCCGGCCAAGTAAGCCAGCCCCAACGTCCGTGCGAACGGCGCCGCCTCCAGCGTAGCCGCGTCCTGAAGCACGGGTTGCGGCCAGAAGGCCCCGGCCACCACCAAGGCGACAGCGGCGGCGGGCCAACGGCATCTCCAAAGGGTGCGCAAGCTTCGCCAGCTCACCGGGCGTCCACGTATCTTCGGCCGCCCGCGCCGCCGCTTTCACCGCTCCTAATGCTTCCCCGGCCCTCTGTCAATTGAACCCCTCCCATCGGCGAGTCGAAGCGCCTTCGCGAACGAGGCGGCCCCGCAACACGGCGCAAACCGCGGCAGCCCTTGGCGCGTCGGCAACCCCTGGCCAGTTGCGAGCCCGGGGCCTAGACTGAAGCTCGTTGCATGAACACGTTGGCCCAAGACAAATGTTGGCCCAAGACAAACGAAACAGCCAAGAGACGAGGTCGCAATGCAGCAAGCCGCCGAAGCGAGCGGAACGAGTCGAAGGAAACTGCCCATGACAGCCGGACGGACCAGCGCGGGAGCGGCCGTGAGAGGCAGTTCGCGGACTTGGCCCGGCCTCCGCCGCCGAGGGACCGCGGGCCTCCTTCCCCTTGCCGTCGTCGCCTTGGCGGGCGCCGCCCCAGGCGCGAGCGCGCAACAGAGCGAGTGGCGATACTGGGGGAGCGACGCCGCCAACAGCCGCTATTCGCCCTTGGGCCAGATCGACGCGGCCAACTTCGGCGACCTGGAGGTGGCCTGGACGTGGCGTGGCGACAATTTCGGCCCGGAAGTCAACGTGTTGCTGCGCGCCACGCCCATCTACGTGAACGGGCGCCTCTACTCGGTGGCGGGCTCCCGGCGCACCGCGGTCGCCATCGATCCCGCCACCGGCGAGACCCTCTGGACCTTCCGGGAGGCTCCGACCAAGCGCTGGCACGACTCCATGCGCAAGACCTACGGCAAGGGCGTCGCCTACGCGGAGGTGAACGGGCGCGGCATGATCTACTTGGTCACGCCCGCCTTCTTCCTCCACGCCTTGGATCCGGAAACCGGCCATCCCGTCGAGTCGTTCGGCGACGGCGGCGTGGTGGATCTGCTCGGCGACCTCGGCCCCTGGGACCACGACCGCGACGCCGGCCTGCCGTCCGAGACCGGCTACATCACCAACTCGTCGCCGCCCATCGTGGTCAACGGCGTGGTGGTCGTCGGCAACTCGCACGAGCAGGGCTACTACCAGACGCGCAAGGAGAACGTCCCCGGCAACATCCTGGCCTACGACGCCGCCACCGGCGCGCACAAGTGGACGTTCAACGTCATCCCGCAGGAAGGCGAGTTCGGCAACGACACCTGGGAGAACGACGCTTGGTCGTGGACCGGCAACGTGTCCGCCTGGGCGCCCATGTCGGCGGACCCGGAGCTCGGCTTGGTCTACGTCGTGACGGACCCGCCGACCATCGACTACTTCGGCGGCTTCCATCCGGGCGACAATCTCTTCGCCACCTCCATCCTGGCCCTCGACGTGGCCACCGGGGAGCGCCGCTGGCACTTCCAGACCGTCCATCACGACGTGTGGAACTACGACAACCCCACGGCTCCCAACTTGGTGGACATCACCGTGGACGGACGGGAGATTCCCGCGCTCGTGCAGACGACCAAGCAGGGCTGGGCCTACGTCTTCGACCGCGCGACCGGCGAGCCCGTCTGGCCCATCGAGGAGCGTCCCGTCCCGCAGTCCGACGTGCCCGGCGAGAAGCTGTCGCCGACCCAGCCCTTCGTCACCCGCCCCGCGCCCTTCGAGATGCAGGGCCTCGGCGAAGACGACCTGATCGACTTCACGCCCGAACTCCGGGCCATGGCCCTCGACAGCATCCAGAAGTTCCGGATGGGGCCGCTGTTCAATCCCCCCTCGCGGGAGAACGCGCCCGACGGCACGATAGCGGCAATCCACTGCCCCGGCGCGAACGGAGGCGCCAACATCCCCGGCGGCGCGGCCGTGGACCCGGAGACCGGCGTTCTCTACGTGGCCTCCACCCGAGGATGCAGCGCGCCCCGGCTTCAGCCCGGCGTGGACGTGGACCCGGACTCCAACGTGGACTGGGTGTCGGTGGGAGCCGGAGGCGTTCGCGGACCGGGAGGCCTGCCGATCTTCAAGCCGCCCTACGGCAGCATCACCGCCATCGACCTGAACACGGGCGACCATCTCTGGCGCATCCCCAACGGAACCACGCCCGACGTCATCCGAAACCACCCCTTGCTGGAGGGCGTGGAAATAGGCAATACGGGCGCTCGGTCCCACGCCACGAAGCTCGTGACCAAGACGCTCCTCATGTACGGCGAAGGCCGGGGCGCCGCTCCGGTGTTCCGAGCCGTGGACAAGGCGACGGGCGAGGAGCTGGGCGCCGTGGAGCTGCCCGCCCCGACGCTGACCGCGCCAATGACGTACCTCCACGAGGGCGTGCAGTACGTCGTGGTGGCGGTGGGAGGGCGAGGGGTGCCCGGCTCGCTGGTGGCCTTGCGCCTGCCGGAGATGTGAGCGGGCGATGAGAGGGGACGGGCGGACGACGGGCTGGCGTTCGGGTCGGGGTCGGCGGGGCAGCGCACGGCGCGGCGCTCGTGCGCGCTGCGGTGGTGAGCTTGGCGGCCGGACGACGGGCTGGATCGCCGCGGTGCTCCTCGTGGCGTCCGTCGCGGGTTGCCGGATGGAGGACGGAGCGGGGGGCGGGGCTGGGGGCGGTGGAGCCGCAGGCAGCGCAGGCGGGGCTGGTGGGGCCAGCGGCGGAACCGGGGGCGCAGGAAGTACCGGCGCAGCGAGTCCCTTGGCCGCGTTCGACGGAAGCGGCGGGCACTGGGTGGACCTGTCGCACTCCTTCGGGCCGTCCACCATTTACTGGCCCACCGACACCGTGGGGTTTCAGCACACCGAGCTGGCCTACGGGCGCACCGAGGCGGGGTGGTTCTACTCTTCCTACGCCTTCGCCTCGGCCGAGCACGGCGGGACGCACTTGGACGCTCCCAGCCACTTCGCCGAGGGTCGGCGGACGGCGGATCAACTGCCATTGTCGAGCCTGATCGCGCCTGCGGCGGTGGTGGACGTCTCCGGCAAGGCAACGCCGGACTACCAGGTGTCGGTGGAAGACTTGGAGGCGTGGGAAGCCCAGCACGGCCGAATCGCCGACGGCTCGATTCTGCTGCTGCGAACCGGTTGGTCGGAGCGGTGGGACGACCGAGCCGCCTACCTTGGCACCGCGCTGACCGGCCCCGCCGCCGTGCCTGAACTGCACTTCCCCGGCATCGCCCCAGCCGCCGCCCAGTGGCTCGTCGACAACCGCAACGTGGCCGCGGTGGGCATCGACACGCCCAGCATCGACTACGGCCAGTCCGCCAACTTCGAGTCCCACGTCGTCCTGTACGCGCAGAACGTCGCCGGCTTCGAGAACGTCGCCAACCTGGACCAACTTCCCGCGACGGGCGCCGCCGTGGTCGCCCTCCCCATGAAGATCGAAGGCGGCAGCGGCGGGCCGTTGAGGATCGTGGGGTACGTTCCGGGGGGCTGACGGTCGACACCATTGATCGCGCTCGCGGAGGTCCACGAAGGGTCGTGAGCAGACAGCTCCGGCTGGCCCTCTTCGCCGCAAGCGCCGCCTTGCCGATGGCCTGCGCGACGCCACCCCCCGCCGAACCCAGCGCCGAACTTCTGGAGGCGGTGGACTGGTACACGGGCGTCGCCGGAAGAGTGGACGACGATCGCGCCCGCGAGTTGCTGGTTCAGGCGGCGGGCGGCGGCAGTCCCATCGCGACCATGTGGCTGGCAAGGGTGCACTCTCGCGGCCGCATGGGGTTCGAGCACGACCCGGCCCGCGCGAAGCGCTTGGCTGAGTCGGCGATCGGCGAAGTCGAGCGAGCCGCCGAGGCGGGCGTGTTGGAGGCCGTGTTCCTCATGGGCACCGCCTACGACGAGGGCCTAGGGAAGCCGGTGGACCCGGTTCAAGCCGCAACGTGGCACCGGCGAGCCGCGGAGCGCGGCCACGTCTTGGGCGCCCACAACCTGGGCAACGCCTACGCCGAAGGCAGAGGCGTCTCCCTCGACATGGCCCAAGCCGTCCGGTGGTGGACGCCGCCAGCCGAGCGAGGCGACGCAATCACCCAGCTTCGCCTCGGCGAGGCGTTCGAGACCGGAAGCGGCGTGCCGTCGAACCTGGAGACTGCCAAGGCCTGGTACCGCCGGGCAGCGGCCTCAGGGAACCCGCAGGCGCGGGCTGCTCTGGAGCGCTTGGGGGGGCTAGTGTTCCGGCCGTAGTCGATGTTATCGTAGTATATCGTGAGCTTACATCATGATATGCTATATATTCCACGTCTCAAACTGCTCGCCGCTGTCGCCCAAGGACTGGCCGAGGCCCCCGCCGTGGCCCTGCTGGGCGCACGCCAGACGGGCAAAACCACTCTGGCTCGCGAGGTGGCGGCTGCTTGGCGGGGCTCGTCCACCGTCTTCGACTTGGAAGCGGCTGCCGACCGCCACGCGTTGTCGGCGACACCGGAGAGAATTCTCCGCCAAAGCAGCGGACTCGTGGTCGTGGACGAGATCCAGCGGATGCCGGAGTTGCTGGAGATTCTGCGGCCCGTTTGCGACGAACCCGCGCGCAAGGCCGTGTTTCTCCTGTTGGGCAGCGTGTCCTGGGATCTGATCCAAGACGCCTCCGAGACACTGGCGGGACGCGTCCAGTTCGTGGACGTCGGCGGACTCTCGTTGCCGGAAGCCGGCTTCGAGAATCTGGACCGGCTATGGATGCGAGGCGGCTTCCCCCGGGCCTACTTGGCGCGCTCGGAGGGAGCCTGGACGTGTTGGATGCGATCCTTCGCCCGCACGTTCCTGGAGCGCGACGTCCCGGGCTTGGGCTCGCGCGTGTCGCCCGAAGCGCTGGGCCGCTTTTGGAGGATGCTGGCCCATTGTCACGGACAGACGTGGAACGCCGCCGAGCTGGGACGCTCGTTGGACGCCACCGCAAAGACCGTGAACCACTACCGCGACCTCCTGGCAGGCACGTTCATGGTTCGTGTGTTGCCGCCCTGGTTCGAGAACCTGGGCAAGCGCCTGGTCAAGTCCCCCAAGGTCTACCTGCGCGACAGCGGCATTCTTCATTTCCTCCTGGGACTGGAAACGAGACGGGACTTGGTGGCCCACCCCCGCTACGCCGCCAGCTGGGAGGGATTCGCCCTCGAGCAGACGCTGGCCGCCCACGGCCAACACGAAGCCTACTTCTACGCCACGCAACGAGGCGCCGAACTGGACCTGCTCCTCCTGCGCCGCGGCCGCCGCTGGGGATTCGAGTTCAAGTGCACCGACGCGCCACGGACAACCCGCTCGATGCACGTCGCCACTAGCGACCTGGGCTTGACGCACCTTTGGGTCCTGTATCCCGGAGAGCGCGAGCATCCTCTGGCGGACGGCATCACCGCCCTGCCGCTGAGCCGGATGCCGGGGGTCAAGCTGGAGGCGGCGCGATGACGAACGGCGGGACAGGCACGCGGCCGTGCGACTCCTGTGGCGGGAGGGGCAGATGCGAACGTAGATTCTCGGCCCCCCGCCACTGCTCGCAACCCAACCGACGGCCACCGCGACTGGCATCGCCTACGCTCCCCGGAACCTCTTCGTGAACGCCAATACGCACAACGAACTCGTCAACTTCATCTGGAGCATCTGCAATCTCCTGCGTGGACCGTACAAGCGGAATCAATACCGCAAGGTCATCCTTCCAATGACGGTTCTGCGCCGGTTCGATTGCCTCCTGACTCCCACGAAAGACAAGGTGCTGGCAAAATATGCCAAGATCAGCGACAAACCCGTCGCCGTGGTCGACAGCCTGTTGACCAAGATCAGCGGATACAGCTTCTACAACACGTCCAAGTTCGACATGGACAGACTTCTGGACGACTCGAGCCACCTCGCCCACAACTTGACCGCATACATCCACGGCTTCTCGCCCAACGTGCGAGAGATCATGGAACGCTTCAAATTCAAGCAGGAAATCAAGACGATGGACGAGAAGAATCGGCTTTACGAGGTGGTCCAGAAGTTCGCCAACACCGACTTGTCTCCCGGACGTGTGGACAACATCCAAATGGGGTATGTTTTCGAGGAGTTGATTCGGATCGGAGCAGAGAAGTCCAACGAAGAAGCAGGCGAACACTACACGCCCAGAGAGGTGATTCGCCTCATGGTCAGCCTCTTGCTGTCGGATCAGGAAGACCTCCGAAAGAGTCACATTGTCAAAACGATCTACGATCCGGCTTGCGGCACCAGCGGAATGCTCGCAGTGGCCGAGAAGTACATCCGCGAACTCAACGCGACCGCTAAGCCGCTATTGTACGGCCAGGAACTCAACGACGACGCATGGGCCGTGGCCAGGTCCGACATTCTCATCAAGGGAGGAGACGCCGACAACATCGCGTTGGGAGACACGTTCAAAAACGACAGATTCGAGTACAACGAGCAAGGCGACAAGTGGACATTCGACTATATGCTGGCCAATCCGCCTTTTGGGGTGCACTGGCAACAGCAGAGCGACCATGTCAAAGACGAGGCTCGGTCACGGGGCTACGAGGGCCGCTTCGGGGCCGGACTCCCGCGCATCCGAGACGGCTCCCTTCTCTTCCTGCAGCACATGCTGTCCAAGATGCGGCCGCCCGAAGACGGGGGCAGCCGCATTGCCATCGTGTTCAACGGGTCTCCCCTCTTCGCAGGTGGCGCGGGAAGCGGCGAGAGCAACATCCGAAGGTGGATCATCGAGAACGACTGGCTGGAGGCCGTCGTCGCCCTCCCCGACCAGCTGTTTTACAACACGGGCATCTCGACCTACATCTGGGTGCTCACCAATCGCAAGGAACGTCGACGAAGAGGCAAAATCCAGCTGATCGACGCCCGCCGACAGTTCGTGAAGATGCGCAGGAGCCTGGGCAACAAGCGAAACAAGCTCGGAGACCCGGCCGACCACGAGGGCGAGCCCGACCAGATTGGACAGATCACCCGCATTCTCGGCAACTTCCGGGACAACGAGACCCAGACCTTCGACGAAGAAGATCCCGTGACCGAGGCAACGGTCGAGCGGAAACGCGTCGTCAGCCGCGTGTTCAAGAAGCACGACTTCGGGTTCCGACGGATCGTCGTCGAGCGTCCGCTTCGGATGAACTTCCAAGCCAGCCCTGATCGCATCAAGCGCCTCGGCCAAATGCCCAGCTTCGAGAAGTTGCCCGAGCCTCGCCAGGACGATGTCTGCGAACTGGTGTCGGCGTTCGCAGACCGCCACGGCGAGACGCTCTACAAAGACCGGGCCAAGTTCTTGGCCGACTGGCAGGCAGTAGTGCAAGACAGCGGCGAGTCGCATCTCAAGCCACAAGAACGAAAAGCCCTGCTGGGAGGACTTGGCCAGCGAGACGCAGATGCGGAGATATGCCTGGACGGTAAGGGGAAGCCTATGGCCGATCGGGGTCTGCGTGACTTCGAGATCGTGCCGTTGTCCGAGGACGTCAACGAGTACTTCCAGCGGGAGGTCAAGCCGCACGCCGCCGATGCCTGGATCGATCACAGCAAGACGAAGATCGGATACGAGATTCCGCTGAATCGTCACTTCTACCGATACGATCCACCTCGTGCCCTGGAGGAGATCGACGCTGACATCAAGACGCTTCAGCATGATATCGTGAGCTTGTTGGCGGACGTGGCGTCGTGAAGCTGACACCCTATCCGAAGCACAAGTCCAGCACTGTAGCGTGGCTGGAAGACATACCGTACCACTGGTCACAGTGTCGGCTCAAGCATCTTTCTCGACGACCTATCCGGAATGGCCTCGGAGAGCCAGCCTTGGAAACCCAACCTGCATGGCCCAGATACATTCGCGTAACAGATATCGCAGGCCCGCGGAGATTAAGAAACGAGACCATTGCGTCGCTACCTCCTGGAATTGCCGCCAAAGCACTCGTTGATACAGGTGACATATTGTTTGCCGCCGTCGGTGCCACGTATGGTAAGTCATACTTCGTCGTACACAGCGGCGATTCCGATTCAAATCGTGCTTGTTTTGCGGGATACTTGGTTAGATTCTCACCAGCACTTGATAAAGTCGTACCCTCATTCGTCGCGTACTGGACCGAATCTAATGCCTATTGGGCATCGGTGCGTTCTCGTTTTGTGCAAGCAACGATACAAAATTTTAGTGCCGCTAAGTATAAGAACCTCGAAATCGTCGTTCCACCGCTTGATGAACAGAGTTGCATTGTCGATTTCCTTGACCGCCACACCGCCAAGATCGACGCGTTGATCGACAGGAGCGAGACCCTGATTGAACGTCTAAAGGAGAAGCGTGCCGCGCTCATCAGCCGGACGGTGGCTCGCGGGTTGCCACCGAACGAAGCACGAAGAGCGGGCCTTGAACCTTGTCCGGGACTCAAGCCAAGTGGCGTGCAGTGGCTGGGGGACGTGCCGGAGCATTGGGAATTTAAGCGGTTACGACATGTCTGTCGATTCTCTTATGGCGATTCTCTATCCTCTCGCGACCGTCGTAGAGGTGGTGTTCCCGTGTTTGGCTCCAATGGCCGGATTGGGACTCATGCGGTAGCGAATACCGATGGACCATGTCTGATAATCGGCAGAAAGGGATCGTTTGGCAAAGTTGCGTATTCGGCCACACCGACATTTGCGATCGATACGACGTTCTTCGTTGACCAGCGTCATACCGATGCAGATATGCAGTGGCTTTATTATGTGTTGGTGGCAATACAGTTGGACACGGAATCGAAGGCTTCAGCTATTCCTGGCCTGAGTCGCACGAGCGCCTACGACCGCGACTGCCTGTATCCGCCCCCCGATGAGCAACGCGCCATCGCACGATACCTCAACCGCGAGACCGCCAAGATCGACGCTCTGATCGAGAAGACCGGACTCCTCATCAAACGTCTTCGCGAGAAACGGCAGGCCCTCATCACGGCAGCCGTGACGGGTCAGATCGACGTGCGAGGCAACCATGAGGGCCCAGCAGAATGATCACCGCCGTCGAAGCTCGCAACTTCCGCAGCCTCCAGAACATTGGGGTCAATCTCAAGCCGTTTCAGGTTCTCGTCGGGAAGAACGCTTCGGGGAAGAGCACGTTCATGGACGTCATCGGCTTCTTGGCCGATTTCGTCTCCGACGGCCTGGAGAAGGCGGTGGCAGTGCGGTCGCCGAATCCCCGAGACTTGCTCCATCATCGTCGCGGGGATCGCATCGACCTTGCCGTGGAGGCCACGGTGCCGTTGGGCATCGGCGAGAGGTCGGACGGACTCAATACGGTTCGGTATTACGTGGCGGTTAGGGTTGGCGATGAGACCGGCGACTACGGGATCGCCGCCGAGTCGCTGGTGCTCGGCAAGTCGGCGAACTACGCGTTGCAACCGACCGATCGGCCTTCGGTGCCGGCAACGACGGCACCAGGAGCGGCACTGGTGGCAGAGCCCGCCGACACAGCCCAGTGCGTCGTGGTCGAGAGAGGGGCCGACGGGATCGCCAGCTTCACACGCGAGCACGATGCCGGCGAAACCGGGACGAAGCACGCGATCAAGCTGGCGCCCGGCAAGTCGGCGCTGGGGTACCTGCCGGCGGACGAGAACAGCTTCCCGGCTGCAACGTGGCTTCGCGACTATTTGGTCTCCGAGATTCACAGCATTTCGTTCAGCGACAAGGCGCTGTCGCATCCGAGTCCGCCCGTCGGCAGGGACGGCATCCTTCCCGACGGATCGAACTTGCCGCGCATCGTAGCTCGGTTTCGGGAGGAGTCGCCGGAGCGATTTCGATGGTGGATTGATCAGCTGCAGACGGACTTGCCCGACTTGGTCGACATTTCGACGTTCGTGCGGCCCGAAGATGGCCATTCTTACTTGGTGTTCGAGTATCGCGGAGGCGCCAAGGTGCCTGCTTGGCTGATCTCCACGGGATCGCTCCGCTTGGCCGCGTACACATTGCCGGCATATCTTCCCCATTCTTCCGGGACCTATCTGATCGAGCGGCCGGAGCAGCACGTCCACGCCGGGTCGATGCAGACGATATACGACGCTTTGACTAGCTTGTACGACTCGCAAGTCTTGATCGCCACGCAGTCCACGAGCCTGATGGCCTTCCTGAAGCCGAAGGACTTGCTTTGCTTCGCTCGCGGCAACGACGGGGCAACCGACATCGTATGGGGATCCGATCACAGGTACTTGAAGGACTGGAGCGGCGCAATTGACGTCGGTAGCATCGTCGCGTCGGGGATTCTCGGGTGAGCCGGAAGGATCTGGTCGTGCTCGCGGCAGACAGAGACATGCGCGCCGTGCTGGAACAAGTGCTCAATCGGCCGAAGGCGCTCGGCATTCGTGCGGTCGACGCCATGGTCCTTGCTGATCATCGTCACGATCCAGCCTGTGCGCGAGAAGGAGTGCGGGTCCTGGCGGAGTATGCGAAGGACTTCAACCACGCCCTCTTGGTATTCGATCACGAAGGAAGCGGGCGGGAGCGGGAATCGCCGACGGAAATCGAAGCGAGCCTTGACGCGGCGTTCGAGCGGTCGGACTGGGATCGCCGAGCGCGTACTGTCGTCGTGTCGCCGGAGTTGGAGGTGTGGCTGTGGGGCGGTTCTCCACACGTCGACAGCGTAATGGGATGGACCGATCGAGCGACGTCGGTTCGCCAGTGGTTGGCCAATGAGGGATGGTGGCCGCAGGGCGCGCCGAAGCCGGGTCGGCCGAAGGAGGCGTTTCGGTCGGTCGCCAGAGAGATGCGCACTCCCGTCCGCTCCAGGAGCTTCGAGGAGATCGCCCGTCGCATGTCCCTTCACCGGTGCACCGACCGGGCCTTCTTGCGACTTCGGGAGACCTTGCAACAATGGTTTCCTCCGGAGGCGCCATGAACGAATCCACTACCGAGCATGCCTTCGAGACTCACGTCGAACGCGTCCTTCAAGAGAGAGGGTGGCGGTCCGGCGACGTAGCCGCCTGGAACGTCAAGCGCGCCCTCTTTCCCGGCGAGGTCTGCGCCTTCCTGGAGACGACCCAGCCCAGGCGATGGAACGCGATGCGGCAGTTGCACGGCGACAAGCTCGAGCCTCTCGTCGTCGACAGCCTGTGCAAGGAGCTGTCCACGAAGGGGACGCTGCACGTGTTGCGCCACGGGTTCAAGGTCCACGGGCGGCCCTTCCAGATGGCGTACTTCAAGCCGGCGCACGGCCTCAACACCGAGACGCTGGCCCTTTACGCCAAGAACGATCTGGCGGTTACGCGGCAGGTGCCGTGCCGACCGGGCAAGGGCGACACCGTGGACCTGCTCTTCTCGCTGAACGGGCTGCCGGTGGCGACTTGCGAACTCAAGAACCCGGGCACCGGCCAGACGTGGCGCGACGCCGAGGCGCAATACAAGCGGGACCGCGATCCCCGAGGAGCGCCGCTCCTCGGCTTCAAGTCGCGGGCCGTGGTGCATTTCGCCGCCGACACCGAACGGGTGAGCATGACGACGCGGCTGGACGGAAACAATACCCGCTTCCTGCCCTTCGATCGAGGTAGCGCGCCTGGTGACGTGACGTGCGGCGCTGGCAACCCGGCGCATTCGTCAGGATGGCGCACCGGCTACTTCTGGGAAGACGTGCTGGAGCGCGACGGGTTCATCGACATCCTTGGCCACTTCATGTTCGTCGAGACGACGCGCGAGACGGAAGCCACCGGCCAGCGAGGGAAGAGGGCGAAGCGGCTCAAGAAGGAGACGCTGATCTTTCCCCGGTACCACCAGCTGGACGCCGTGCGCCAACTAGTGAAGGCGGCGCGCGCTGACGGCCCGGGCCGCAACTACTTGGTCCAGCATTCGGCGGGGAGCGGCAAGACCAACAGCATATCGTGGCTGTCCCACCGGTTGGCTAGCCTTCACGACAGCGCGGACCAAAAGGTGTTCGACTGCGTGATTGTGGTCACCGACCGGCGGGTGCTCGACAGCCAGCTGCAGGACGCCATCTACCAGATCGAGCACGCCCAAGGAGTGGTCAAGCGGATCGACCGACACAGCAAGCAACTTGCCGAAGCTCTCGTGGACGGCACCAAGATCGTGGTCACTACGTTGCAGAAGTTCCCCTACGTGCTGCCCGGGTTGCTTCGCGTCGCGGGGGCCGAGTCGGCGGACGCGGCCACGTCCGAGGAACGAGCCACGGCTGGCGCTTGGAGAGAGCAGATCGCTCGGCGGAAGTACGCGATCGTCGTGGACGAGGCTCACTCCAGCCAAACCGGCGAGACGGCTCGACGGCTCAAGGACATCCTGGGCGCCGGATCGGGCGTGGCCGGCGACGAAGTTGTGGACGATCCGGAGGCCGACGGCGCCGACTGGCACGACGGTCTCAACGCAGTGCTGGCCTCCCGGGGCCGCCAGCCCAACCTCTCGTTCTTCGCGTTCACGGCCACGCCCAAGGGCAAGACGCTGGAGATCTTCGGACGGCGCACAGCGCAGGGCGCGCCGGAGGCGTTCCACGTGTACAGCATGAGGCAAGCCATCGAGGAAGGCTTCATCCTCGACGTGCTGTCCAACTACACCACCTACTCGACGTACTGGCGGTTGCTGAAGAAGGCGTCGGAAGATCCCGAACTGCCTAAGCGAAAGGCAGCCCGCGCGCTGGCCAAGTTCATGGCGCTCCACCCTCACAACATCGCCCAGAAGACGGAGGTGACGATCGAGCACTTCCGCCGACACGTCATGGGTCGCATCAACGGACGGGCCAAGGCCATGGTGGTCACCGGCTCGCGTCTCCACGCGGTGCGCTACATGCTGTCGTTTCGGCGCTACATCGCCGAGAAGGGATACGACGACGTTCGGCCGCTCGTGGCCTTCAGCGGCAAGGTGCGCGACCCGGACACTGAGAAAGAGTACACCGAGCCCGGCATGAACACCGATCCGGTCAGCGGCCGGCAAATCGGCGAAGCGGCTCTGGCCGGACGGTTCGCCTCGCATGACTTCAACGTCCTGCTGGTTGCCAACAAGTACCAGACCGGGTTCGACCAGCCGCTCTTGTGCGCCATGTACGTGGACAAGAGGCTGGACGGCGTGCAGGCGGTGCAGACCCTGTCGCGCCTCAACCGGACGCACGAAGGCAAGGAAGCGCCGTTCGTGCTGGACTTCGTCAACGACGCCGAAGACATCCGCTTGGCGTTCAAGCCCTATTACGACAAGACCGAACTGGAGGCCGAGGCCGACCCGACGAGGCTCGAAGCCCTGAAGCACGAGCTGGGCCAAGCCCAGGTGTATTACTGGAGCGAGGTCGATGCGTTCGCGAAGATCTATTTCGGTGGCCTCGTCAGGCCGCGTCCCGACGACCACGCTCGCCTGCAAGGCCATCTTCGGCCCGCTGTGGACCGATTTGCCGCTATTCCCGAGGACGAGGATCGTCGCGAGTTCCGCGACAAGCTCGCGGCCTATGTGCAGCTCTACGAATTCATGAGCCAGATCGTTCCCTACGGCGACTCCGAATGGGAAAAGCTGTACGCCTACGGGCACCTGCTCCTCGCCTTGCTGGCGGCGGACCGCGAACCCGGCTTGAAGCTCGAAGAAGTGGCGGCTTTGGAGTTCTACCGCCTCCAGCGGCGTCACACCGGCCGCTTGAGAATCGCCGAAGGGGATGCCCAGCCGATAGCCGGCCCAACCGACGTCGGAACCGGTGCAGCCGAAGAGCCCGTGGCTCCTCTCTCGGAGATCATCGCCCTTCTCAACGAGCGCCACGGCACCGACCTGACGGAGGCCGATCGCCTTTTCTTCGAAGAGGTCAAAGCCGAGGCCTGCGCCGACGAGGAAGTCGTGAGCCTTGCCCACGCAAACGCCTTTCCAGAATTCACGCTTGCGATGGGCAACACCATTCGGAGCCTGATGGTGGAGCGGCTCGGCAAGAACAACGAGATTGTCACCCGCTACATGGACGACGACCAGTTTCGCGCAACGGCCTTCCCGTTCATCGCGAAGGCCATCTACGAGGCCGCGCGGGCCAATGCGCGACAGTAACGCTCCGGGCGCCCGCCCACATGCCCCAATCGGCATAGTCACGGCGGCGGAAACGACCTGTCGCGCCGCTCGGCGTTATCTTCCGGCCGACCGAGCGCCGAAATCATCCGAAGGACCAACCTATGCCAACCACGATGGCCACGCCAACCCGCCCCGCGACCACGGCCCCGGAGCGCGCGCCGTCCACGAAGGCGGCGGGTGCCGACCGCACCCCAACGCCCACTCCTAGCCGCCCCGCCCGCCCCCCCTTCCGCGTCGCCGACCTGTCGCTCGCCGCATGGGGGCGCAACGAGATTCGCCTTGCGGAGCACGAGATGCCCGGCCTCATGGCCCTGCGCAAGGAGTACGCCGGCAACCGGCCGCTCGACGGCGCGCGCATCACGGGCTCGCTCCACATGACCGTCCAGACGGCGGTGCTCATCGAGACGCTCGAGGCGCTCGGCGCCGAGGTGCGCTGGGCCTCCTGCAACATATTCTCGACCCAGGATCACGCCGCGGCGGCCGTCGTAGTCGGGCCGAACGGGACGGCGGACGAGCCCGAGGGGCCCGCCGTCTTCGCCTGGAAGGGCGAGACGCTCGAAGAGTACTGGTGGTGCACCGAGCAGGCCTTGGCCTGGCCTGGGCAGACCGGCCCCACGCTCATCTTGGACGACGGGGGAGACGCCACCCTGCTCGTTCACAAAGGGGTCGAGTACGAGCGCGCGGGGCAGGCGCCGGAGTTCGATCCGGGGTCGGAGCCGGAGGAGTGGGGAGTGATCCTCGAACTGCTGCGCGGCGAGATGGCGATCGACGGGAGGCGCTGGCGGCGGGCGGCGGAGGGCATCGCGGGGGTCTCCGAGGAAACCACCACCGGCGTGCACCGCCTCTACGAGATGGCCGAGAAGGGCGCCTTGCTGTTCCCCGCCGTCAACGTCAACGACTCGGTCACCAAGTCGAAGTTCGACAACATCTACGGGTGCAGGCACTCCGTGATCGACGGGCTCAACCGCGCCTCGGACGTGATGCTTTCCGCGAAGGTCGTGGTGGTGCTGGGGTACGGCGAAGTCGGCAAGGGGTGCGCGCAGGCGCTGCGAGGACAGGGCGCGCGCGTAGTGGTCACGGAGATCGATCCGATTTGCGCGCTTCAGGCGGCGATGGAGGGATTCCAGGTGGCGACGCTGGAAGACATGGTGGAGACGGCGGACGTCTTCATCACGGCCACGGGCAATCGCGACGTCGTCACGCTGGAGCACATGCGGCGCATGAAGGACAAGGCCATCGTCGGCAACATCGGGCACTTCGACAACGAGATCGACATGGCCGGCCTGGAGTCTTCGGGGGCCGTGAAGAACACGATCAAGCCGCAGTTCGACGAGTGGACGTTCCAGGACGGGCATTCCATTCTGGTGCTCGCGGAAGGCCGGCTGATGAACCTGGGTTGCGCGACGGGACACCCGAGCTTCGTGATGTCGGCCAGCTTCACCAACCAAGTCATGGCCCAGATGGAATTGCACCAGCACGGGAGCCGGTACGCCCTCGGCGTCCACATGCTGCCCAAGCGGCTCGACGAGAAGGTCGCTCGGCTGCACCTGCCCAAGCTGGGCGCGCGCCTAACCGAACTTACGCCCGAACAGGCCCGCTATCTGAACGTGCCGGCGGAGGGGCCGTACAAGCCTGAGCATTACCGGTACTGAGGGGCGCGGCCAGGGGCGACGACGGGGATCCGAAGAGCCGCCAGCGGAGGCGAACTTGGAAGCGGAGACAGGTCTGAAGACTTGGCCCGGCAGGATGGGCCGGGCGGCGGTCCTCGTCGTCGGAGCGTTTGCGTGCGCGCCTTGGTCTTGCGCGCCGGATCCGGCGAAATCCGCTAGCGGGAGATTGGGGGGTTGCGGCGGCAACTGAGGGAGCGCCCTGCGTCTTCGCGCGAGGGACGACCATGACGCTTGGGGACTCGTTGCAGGGCCGCGCCCGGTGGACTGTGGCCGGCCCTCGCGAGGAATGCGTCTCCGATGCGCAGGTGGACTACTCGGCGGCCTACGACGACGAAGCAGGCTTGCGACTAGTGGCCGGGCCGTGGCGCTCGGGGCAGATGGCAGGGCGCATCTTGGACGGCAGGGTGGAACGGCACGGACCGGACCGGTTCCGAACCGACGGACGAGAGCGCGCCACAGGTAACGGCGTTGCTGATTGGAGGGGAGACCGGGATTCGCGTGGGCGATCCGGCGGCGCCAAGTCGTGACCGCTCGGGTCGCGGTCGGCCAGGGGTTGCTGCGACCGGCGAGTTGGCCCGCGCGGACGGCATTGCCATCGCCTTCCAAGAGGCCGCCGCGCACGGACCAACTGTCTGCCGGAATCAGGCGGTGGCTTCGCTCACTTCGATCTTGCGAATCCGCGCCTCTTCCGCCTTCGGCAGGCGCACCGTGAGCACGCCGTTGTCGAAGTTCGCCGTGATGCCGTCGGCCTGCACGGTTCGCGGCAGGGCGAACGAGCGGCTGAACCGGCCGAAGCGACGCTCCATCAGATGGTACTTGCCGACCTGCCCGTCCTCTTCCTGCACCCGGCGCTTCTCGCCGGAGACCGTGAGAACGTTGTTCTCCAGGTTGATCTCGATGTCCTCGCGGGTCAGGCCCGGAAGCTCTCCCGCGATCGCGATCTCGCCGTCCCGCTCCTCGACGCCGAACACGGGAACCCAGCCGTCGCGCTCGACGCTGAACCGAGGCGTCCACCCGTTGTCGCAGGCGCGCCGGAGGGCGGCCTCGCCGAACAGATCCTTGATCAGGTACACTTGTACATCTCCTTGCAGTTGGTAAGTCGGCGCACGGGCGTAATGCCCATGCGTCCGGCCCGGCATTGCAGCAACTGCCGTGCCCGCCCAACTCCTGCCAAAATGGCAGACCAAAGAGTCGCTTCAGGCGCGAAAACCTGCCAAAATGGCAGATCAAGGGTCGCTTCAGGCGCGAAAACCTGCCAAAATGGCAGATCGCGATCTCCTACAGACACAAGACCTGCCAAAATGGCAGGTGCGCGACCCGGGCGGCGATGCGGACGTGTGCGACTGGACTCCCGCAAGCGCAAGGCGAGCGGGCGACGCCGAGAATGCGGCTAGCCGGGAAATGTCCGCATGGCCAGGCGGGCGGCGCCGCGTTCGGCCACCACGGGGGCAAGCCGGGCATCGCAGCCGAGATCCGAGGCCACGCGCACAACGAGATCTCTGAGCTCGCTGCCCTCTCGCACCAGACCGCCCACGAAGGCCACGGGCGGGCAGCCTTCCCATCCCGCCGTCCGATCCAGCGCGGCTTGCAGGAGCGAGCGAATGCCCTCCAGAGCCTTCTCGATCACACGAACCGCAGCGGGGTCGCCGGCCTCGAAGGCGCGGCCTACGACGACGCAGAGCGATGCGATCTGGCGCTTGGTTGCGCGGGCTGTCCATTCCACCAAGCCGCCCGGGTCGCTCACGCCCGTCTTCTCGAGCAACGCCTTCGCAAGCGCCGTCTTGCCGTCGCGGCCGTCCGCACTGCGCATCACCGCGCGCAGCCCGTCCAGGCCGATGCGGTAGCCGCTGCCCTCGTCGTCCAGCGCGGCGCCCCAGCCGCCCACCATCGCGCGCTTCCCCGACGGGTCGCGGGCGAGCGCCACCGATCCCGTGCCCGCCACCAAGAGTATCCCGGGGCCGTCCCCGAACGCGTCCGCCCGCGCCCCTTCGACGTCTCCTCCCACCACCACCCCGGCGGCCACGCCCGTATCCTCCAGGGCCGACCGCACCGCCGCCCGAGGCCCCGGCGGACCCGCGCCCGCCAATCCCGCCCAGAGCCCCCGCACCGGCAACCCACGACCCGCCGCCGAGGCCGCCTCCCGCACCAGCGCCGCCACCACCCCGGCGGCCTCTCCCGGCCGAAGCGGATCGATCAGCGACGGCCCGCCTTCCGCTCGGCCCACCTCGCGAGTCTCCGCATCCACCACCACGGCCCGGGAACGCGTCCCCCCGCCGTCCACTCCGACCCAGCACGAGGACGGCGACGTCTCCCCGTCCACCCCGGTTCGGCGAATCGACCGCATCCCCTTCACCTTCACCGGCTCAGGCGCCCGCCGCCTTCAAGAACGCCTCCGCGCGGGCCACAGCAGGCCGATCGCAAGCGCCGCCGCCAGCCCCACCAACGTGAACCACGGCCAAGCCACCGTCCCCCGCGCGAATCCCCACACCGCTACCACCGTCGCGACGCCGCCCAGGAGCCCGGCCACTGCGCCCGCCTGTCCCACCCGGCGCGTCAGCACGCCCAGCGCGAAGACGCCCAGGAGCCCGCCGTACACCATCGACGCGACCCCCAACGCCACTTCGACGGCCACGGCCCCGGACCCCTTCGACAGCTCGATGAACGCCACCGCCCCCAGCACGAGCGCCACCGCCCAGCCCAACGTGAACGCCCGTCCCGCCGCAAGCATGGCGCGCTCGCCGGTGCGGCCTGTCGCGGGGCCCCAAAAGTCGTAGGCGCTTGCCGAGGCCAGCGCGTTGATGGAAGAGGACAGCGACGACATGGCCGCCGCGAAGACGCCCGCGATGAGGAGCCCCCGGACGCCCACCGGGATTTCCTGGAGGATGAAGAGCGAGAATATCTCGTCGGCCCGGTCGAAGGCGCGGCCTTCGTAGAACGCCCAGAGGCCGATGCCCACCAACAGAAACAGCGCGAACTGGCCGATCACCGCGAAGCCGCTGCCGACCAGCGCCCGGCGGCTCTGCTTCAGGTTCTTGCAGGCCAGAAGGCGCTGCACGATGAGCTGGTCGGTCCCGTGCGAGGCCATGGACAGGAAGCCTCCGCCCACCAGCCCGGCCCAGAACGTGTAGGGCTGGGACGGGGACATGGAGAAATCGAACACCTGAAGCTTGCCGGCCGCGCTCGCGCTGGAGGCGATGGCCGACCAGCCTCCTTCGACGCCCCCGTGCAGGACGATCAAGGCCACGACTCCGCCCGCCACGTACAGGGCCATCTGCAGCGCGTCCACCCATACCACCGCCCGAATGCCTCCGAAATACGTGTACACGAGGGTCGCGAGGCCGATCAGTGCGATCGAGACCCAGTAGGGCCAGCCGGTGATCAGCGCCAGCGGAACCGCGGTGACGAACAGGCGCACCGAGTCGCCCAGCACGCGCGTGATCATGAAGATGCCCGAGGCGCACCGTCGCGCCCCGATGCCGAAACGCTCCCCGAGAAGCTCGTAGGCGGTGGACAGGCGGCCGCGGTAGTAGGCGGGCAGCAGCACCTGCGCCACCACCATGCGCCCGACCACGTATCCGAGGGCGAGCTGGAGGAAGGCGAGGGCGCCCAGGTAGGCGACGCCGGGGATGGACAGGAACGTGAGCGTGCTGGTCTCGGTCGCGACCACCGAGAACATGACGGCCCACCAAGGCAGGTCTCGGCTGCCGAGGAAGTAGTCCGTCCCGCCGGCGTTCTTGCGTCCGAGCCAGGCTCCCCAGGCGACCACGCCGCCGAGATAGGCCAGGAGGACGGTCAGGTCGAGCGTGCCGAAGCCGGTCACGGTTGGCGGCCTGCGGCGCGGGCGGTTCGGTTCGGCGAAGCGGGCGTCACGGTTGGCGGCCTGCGGCGCGGGCGGTTCGGTTTGGTCACGGCCTGCCGCCCCCGGACCGGGGCTCGGGCTCGCGACGGGCGGGCGGCGTGTCGGTGATCGACGTGGCCGCCAAGTCGTGCACGCGGCGGCGAAGCTGGACGTGCTTTGCGTTCTCGCGCGTGGGATTGACGCGGTTGGTGAGGAGCACGACGGCCAAGTCGAGCACCGGGTCCATCCAGATCGACGTTCCCGTGTAGCCGGTGTGGCCGAAGGCGCGGCTCGTGAAGTAGTCGCCCGCCGAGGAGCGGTCCGACGGCGTGTCCCAGCCCAGGGCGCGGCTCGACCCGGAGGAGGGCGGGCGCGTGGCCCAGTCCACCCAGCCGGGGGCGAACAGGGCGACCGGCTCGAAGCGAGGGCGATGGCAGGGGACTGCGGAGAGGGCGTCGGCGCGGCAGGGGCCCGCGAGGCCCCGATCCAGCATCGTCTGGGCGAAGACCGCCAGGTCGCGAGCCGAGCTGAAGAGCCCCGCGTGGCCGGCGACGCCGCCGATGGCGTGGGCGTTCTCGTCGTGGACGACGCCATGCACGTGGTAGCCCCGGTAGGACGTGTCCATCTCGGTGGTCGCGACGCGGTCCCAGAGCGCGGGAGAGGGGCGGAAGCCGGTGTCGGCCATGCCGAGGGGGCGCCAGGCTTCTTGGCGGAGGAAGTCGTCCAGGGGGATGCCCGAAACGGCCTCGGCGACGAAGGCCGCGGTCATGAGGCCGATGTCCGAGTAGACGGTGCGCTCGCCCGGCGGGGCGTCCAGCGGGGTCGCGGCGATGGCGGCCTCGTAGGCTTCGCGGCCCTCCGTGTCCAGGAAGAAGCGGCGGAAGGGCGGAAGGCCGGCCTGGTGGAGGAGGAGGTGGCGGACGGCGACGCGAGACTTGGCGGGATCGCCGGCCTCCCACCAGGACAGATGGCGGCCTACGGGGTCGTCGAGATCGAGGAGGCCGCGCTGGGCCAGGAGGAGGACGGCGGTCGTGGTTCCGACGACCTTCGTGAGCGAGGCCAAGTCGAAGATGGAGGCGGGCGTGGCGGGGGGCGCGCCGGGGTCCCAGTCGAGGCGGCCGTAGCCGCGCAGGCGAACGAGGCGGCCGTGGCGGAGGACGGCGAGCGCGGCGCCCGAGGCGGCGGAGTCGGCCAAGGCGGCCAGGATGGCCTCGTCCAGCGCCGCGAGCGAGTCGGCGTCCATGCCCACGAGGGACGGTTCCGTTTCGCGGGGGGACAGGACCATGGCCCCTTCTGCGCAGAAGGCGTCGGCGAGGTCGGGGGCGGTGCCCAGGCGGTTGGGAGCGGCGATGGGGGTGGGAAGACCGGAAGGGTCGGAGGCGGGGACGGGCGGATTGGGAGGGTCGGGGGCGGCGGCGGGCGTGGCCGCGGCGGCGCTCGGGGAGATGGATGGCCTCGGAGGGGCGCAGTTGGGAAGAGGCTCGGGCGTGCGCCAGCGGCCGGGGCCGCCCGCTGTGTCCTGTCGCGTTGTCGCGCCGGGGTCTCCCTGGGGCGTCCGTCCTCCGGGAACGAAGCCGGCTTCCTGCAACGGATCGACGACGGCCTCGGCGGCCTGGGACTGCACAGCGACGATGGGCCGGGCGGCCCGGTCGAGTCCTTCTCCAGCTTGGTGAAGCCCCGGGATCGACACCGGGAGACGTCCGCCGACCGCCGCCGTGCCGTCAAGCGCCCTCGCCGCCGCCCTCTGGGACACCTCGCGGTCGCCCCAGGCCGCCAGGTACGTGCCCACCTCCGGCGCCGCCGACAGCACGTACGGGCTGCCGAAGGACACCAAGACCAGCTTGGCCGCCTCCGCGGCTTCCAGACCCGCCAGGAACGCCCGAAACGCCGGGGACAGCGCGGGGGTCCCCACGCCGGAGCGCGGCGGCACGTAGGCGCCGACCACCGCCACGTCGCTCGACCGGGCCGCGTGCAGTAGCGAGTCGTACACCGGCCAACGCGTCTCCGGCCCTACCCGGGCCGCCGCGAAACCGCCCGAGGCAGCGCGCAGGAGGGCGTCGAAGGCCCGTCCCGCGAGCAGGTCGGACGGGCGGGCGTAGGTGACCGAGAGAACGGACTGCTCCGGCGCCAGCGGGACCAAGCCGTCCCGGTCCCGAACCAGGGTCATGGACTCGGCGGCGGCGCGCCGGGCCAGGGTGCGGTGCGAGGGCGAGCCTACTCGCTCCGCCACGGCGGCCGGGTCCGCGAAGCGGTCGCGGTGCAGTCCCAGCTTGGCCTTGGCTTCCAGGAGGCGGCGCACCGAGCGGTTCAGACGGTCGCGCGCCAGGATGCCGCTCTCCACCGCCTGGGCCACGGCCTCGATGGCGGCTACGGGGTCCTCTGGCGCCAAAAGCACGTCCGAGCCGGCCTGGAGCGCCACGACGCTCGCCTCGGCGCCGCCGTAGCCGTCGGTGATCGCGGCCATGCGGAGCGCGTCGGTGAAGAGAATCCCGCCGAAGCCCATTTCCTCGCGCAGCAGGCCCGTCATGAACTCGCGGGACATCGTGGCGGGGCGGGCGTCTCCCAGCACGTTCGGCACGGCCACGTGCGCGGTCATGACGGCATCCACCCCAGCCTCCACAGCCGCCCGGAACGGCGCGAGCTCCACGCGATCCAGGCGCTCCCGTCCGGCGGTCACGACGGGCAGCTCCACGTGCGAGTCCGTGTGCGTGTCGCCGTGGCCGGGGAAGTGCTTGGCGGTCGTGAGCGCCCCGCCCTGGCGCGCGCCCCGGACGAAGGCCGCGCCCAGCCGTCCCACGAGCGCCGGGTCCTCCCCGAAGGAACGCGTGTTGATGACTGGATTGGC
Source organism: Longimicrobiales bacterium (assembly GCA_958295645.1). Classification (GTDB taxonomy): domain Bacteria; phylum Gemmatimonadota; class Gemmatimonadetes; order Longimicrobiales; family Gaopeijiaceae. The sequence goes on along the minus strand of OY282361.1, from coordinate 75,392 downwards.
CGGATTGCTGTTGACGTCCAGCACGGGGGCGAACAACCAGTGCACCCCGACGGCCCGCGCTTCGTCGGCGGTCGCCCGTCCGAACTCGAACACCAACTCCTCGCTGCCCGCGGCGCCGAAGGCCATCGTCGGAGGGAAGCTCGTGCCTCCTCCCTGGGGAAGCAACGACGGCAGCGCGTAGCTGTGATTGATGCGCATGCCCGGGCCGCCGTTCTCGAAGTCCGAGGTCACCAGCAGCGGGATCGCGGCCCGACTCTGAAGCCGGTTCAGCTTCGCGACGTAGGCGTCCGGCACGCCGATCGAGATGGAGACGCCGCCCAGCCCTTGGTCCACCCAGTCCAAGAGCTCCTGGAACGCCGGGTCTCCCTCCGCCTCGTACCCGCCGGGAATCCACGGGATCACCAGCTGCGCCGCGGCTTGGCGCAGATCAAGCCCGGCAAGCGTCTCCTCGACCCACCGCCGAGCGTCCTCGTCGAGCGCCTGCGGCGACGATCTCCGCAACGCGCTCCCCGGCCGACCCGGCCCGCAGGATCCCGCGACCACGCAGGCAAAGGCGACCCACAGCGCCAGCCGCCAGCGCGCCGTCCCTAGCCACGCCGCTGCCGACGCGACCCCAGCGGTTCGTGGTGGCCGTCCGCCCCCGCCGACGCTCACCGGGCCGGGCGCAGGGGAATCTGCAGGCCGCTTCCGATCGGCATCCCCGCGATGCGGGCCGGCGCACGGCCGGTCACGGCAGTTCTTCCGAGGAGGGCTTCCGCCACGGCCTGCTCGGCGACCGGGACGCCGCTCCAGGCGGCGACGTACGTCTGCACCGCCGGGAACTCCTCGAGCAAATAGGGATTGCCGAAGGCGACCACGACATGGGAGGTGCCGGAGCGGGCGAGCGCCGCCACGAAGTCCACGGCCTCCTCGGGCAGGGCCACGGTGCCCGAAGCCGTGCGGACCGCGACGTGCAGCGACACGATCACGAGCTGCATGCTGCGGGAGCGGTCGAGAACGCGGGCGTACTCCTCGGGGCTCGTGTCGGCGTCCACGAAGGCCGACCTCAGGCGGCGGTACGTTGCGCGAAGGCGCCCGTTGAAGGCGCGGCCCGCGCGGGCGTCCTGGGGGCGGCGGTAGACGACCGAGTACACCCGCGCGTTGGAGGTGCCCCGGAGCGGCAGGATGCCCGGGTCGTCCTTCAGAACGGTCACCGACCGGCCGGCCACCTCTCGGGCCACCGACACGTGAGGGCCGATGCCGACCACCTTCGGCACCCGGCCGATGTCCACCGTGCGGTTGCGGTCCAGCCCGATCCGCTCCTTGGCGCGAAGCAGGCGCAGGACGGATTCGTCGATGCGAGCCTCCGAGAGCCGGCCCGCGTCCACCGCATTCACGATGCCTTCCCGCGCGGCGGCGATGTCCGGGGGCATAAGGATGATGTCGGCGCCCGCCTCCACCGCCCGCACGGCGGCCTCGCCGCGCCTGAATCCCGCGTCCACGGCCGACATGTCCATCGCATCCGTGAAGATCAGGCCACGGAAGCCCATTTGTTCGCGTAGCATCCCCGTGAGCACCGAGCGTTCGAGCGTGGCCGGCGTCCCCGCCCCCGTGATCTCCGGCACCGCGACGTGCGCCGTCATCACGCCGCCGACGCCCTCGTCGATCGCCCGTTGGAACGGAGGCAGCTCCACGGAGTCCATGCGGGCGCGGGTCACGCGAATGACGGGAAGCGACAGGTGCGAGTCCGTGCTCGTGTCGCCGTGGCCGGGGAAGTGCTTTGCCGTGGCGATGGCGCCGTGGTCCTGCACTCCCCGCACGAAGGCGGCGCCCAGGCCGGCCACCTGCTCCGGATCCTCCCCAAGAGAGCGCACGTTGATGACCGGGTTCTCGGGATTGTTGTTCACGTCCAGCACCGGCGCGAAGGCCACGTGCACGCCGATCGCGCGCGCTTCGAGCGCCGTCACGCGCCCCATCTCGTAGGCCAGCCCCGGCTCTCCGGCAGCTCCCAGGGCCATGAGCGACGGGAACCGGGTGGCGCCGCCCAGGCCGATGTTGGTCGGAGCGTGGACGACGCCGCCGAAGCGAAAGCCGGCCCCGCCCTCCAAGTCCGATGCGATCAGCAACGGCAGGCGGGAGAGCGACTGCATCCAGTTGATCTTGGCGGCGACTTCGGTCGGCGATCCCACCGAGATGATGATTCCGCCGACTTGGTCCTCTTCCACCACTTCCCTGGCTCGCTCGTGAGCCCGTGATCCGGCGGGCGCGAATCCGCCCAGGAGGATGGGCATCATCATCTGGCTCGCCTTCTCTTCGAGCGTGAGCGACGCCAGCGTCCTTTCGGCCCAGCCGCGGTTGTCGTACCAAGAGGGGGCGGCCAGCGCCTCGCCCGTTGCGCCGGGGATCAGGGCTTGGCCGGAGAGGAACTGAACCGGATCGTCTCCTCGCGGCGGGCCGCCGGCCGTCTCCCTTCCGGGCGAGGCGCAGGAGGCGGCGGCCAGCGCCAACAGGAGGGAGCCGCCGAGGACGGCCCAGCGGGTGCGAACGCCTGTGCGCTGCGTGGCGGCGGCGGTACGTTTGGGAGTCAAACTAGGGTCGGAAGAGCCATGGGAGCGGGGGATGCCTCGGGGGGAGGCCGTTTGCGCGGGCAAGCGCCGACTGTACAGCAAACTAACTTGGCCGCCGCCCGCCGGTCTTGGCTAGGAGGAGCGCGGGCCGGCGCGAGGGCGTGGACCAAGAGGGCCGCATGGGCCGCCGTCGCCGTTGCGCCTGTATTGGCGTGCTCGGGTTCGGCAGGCGAAGGAGGCGTCGTCTCCGGTTCGGTGCGCCCCGGCGTCGAGGTTCTGCTCTCCGATTCGCTGGGACTGGTCGAGGGCCGGCGCGTGGGCTTGATCACCAATCACACCGGGCGAGACCGGGCGGGCGCCTCGACCATCGACCTCCTGGCGGGCCACCCGAACATCGACTTGGCGGCCTTGTTCTCGCCCGAGCACGGGATTCGCGGGCGCGCCGAAGCGGGCGAGCGCGTGGCCGGGAGCGTGGACGCGGCGACGGGGCTGCCCATCCACTCGCTCTACGGCGCCACGACCAAGCCGACGCCGGCGATGCTCGAGGGAATCGAAGCGCTTCTCTTCGACATTCAGGACGTAGGCGCTCGCTACTACACGTATCTGTCCACCATGGCGCTGGCGATGGAGGCGGCGGGCGAGGCGGGCATCCCCTTCGTGGTTCTGGATCGGCCGAATCCCATCGGGGGCGACGCGGTTCAGGGAAACGTGCTCGATCCGGAGTTCGCCAGCTTCGTGGGCATGTATCCGGTGCCCATGCGCCACGGCCTGACGGCGGGCGAGTTCGCTCGAATGGCCGTTGGGGAGTTCGGCCTCCGCGTCTCGCTGAGCGTGGTGGTGGCGGAGGGCTGGCGGCGCTCAATGCCGTTCGGCGACACCGGCATCCCTTGGGTCGCGCCGTCGCCGAACATGCCGTCCGTGGAGAGCGCCCTGCACTATCCGGGGACCTGCCTCTTCGAGGGCGCCAACCTGTCGGTGGGACGAGGGACCCGCAGGGCGTTCCAGCAGATCGGCGCCCCTTGGTTGGACGCGGAGGCGCTGGCCGGCCGTCTCGCGGCGCTGGACGTGCCCGGGGCGGCCTTCGTCCCGGTGCGTTTCACGCCTTCGGAGCCGGGAGACGGCAAGTTCGCGGGCGTGGAAGCGCACGGCGTTCGGCTGGTCGTCGCCGGGCCGGACTACGACCCCACGCTCGCGGCTCTGGCGCTCTTGGCCGAGACCCGGGCCATGTCGGGCGCGCGCTGGCAGTGGCGTCCCGGCCACTTCGACCGGCTGGCCGGGACGGACCGCCTGCGGCTCGCGGTGGAAGCAGGCGCCACGTACGTTGAACTCGCGCAGGCGTGGGGCGCCGGGCTTGCGGGCTTCCTGGGCCGCCGCCGACCCTATCTGCTCTATTAGGAATTCGCTCTTGTCGGCGCGACGGCGACGGTTGTATAGTTGCAGCCGCCTTGGAAGGCTTCCGCCGGCCGACAGGATTCGTCCATCGCCGGGCCGACGGCGCCTTGCGCTTGGGGGAGCCGCCCCTTTGCATTGTCGACCAATTGCCGAAAGGCCAACGCGATGAACGCGACTTACACTGGTTTCGTCGATGTCGGATTTCTCCGGGCCGAGGGTGCCCGGGCGATTCGAGAGCACCGCAACAATCTTCGCCCCGACGCCTCCGCCATCGTCGCGTGGTTCCGCTCGATCGCGGGCCAGATGCCGGGGCAGGGCTTCCTCCGCGCCTACTGGTACGACAGCGCCTTCGACCCCAGCCATCCCCATTACGCGGGACAGCGCTCGTTCTTCGACGCCATTGGAATGACGCCGGGCATCCAGCTTCGCCTGGGGCACATTGCGGAGCGGCCGTCGCGCCTGGAGCAGCCCATCCGGCGCGCCTTGGAGAACACGGCGCACGGCCTTGGCATCGAGCCCGAGAAGCTGATGGCGGAATTCGATCGCAACTGGAAGTTCCGGCTGGAGCGCGAGCAGAAGGGCGTCGACACGCTCATCGCGCTGGACATGGTGCGCTTGGCCGGGCGGTCCATCTTCTCGACGGCGGTGCTGGTGGCTGGGGACCGCGATTTGGCGGATGCGATCCGCGCCGTTCAGGACTTCGGATGCCGCGTGCTGGTCGCCACGCCGTACCGGCCCAGCGTCGCTCGAGAAGTCGCGCGGCTGGCCGACGACGTGATCGACCTGCGCGAGTCCGACATCCGCCAGATGCTGACGCCCCGCCCGACGCCCCACACCATGGCGCCGCGCCCCAGCGACGAGGAGTGAGGACTCGGTAGGCCCGCCTTCAGTCCGCGGCGGCCACCCTGCTCAAGAACTCGCTGAACAGACGGCGCGTCACCGGTCCAACGGCCCCGTCGCCGATCCGCCTTCCGTCGATCTTCCCGATGGGCCGTATCTCGGTCGTGGTGCCGGTCAGGAAGACCTCGTCGGCCTTGAAGAGGTCGGCGGCGGGCACGGCCCGTTCCTCGACCTCGATTCCCAAGCGCCCCGCCAGTTCGATCACGAAGTCGCGAGTGACGCCGTGAAGGATGTAGTTGGACTTGGGGGCCGTGGCGAGCGTGCCGCCGAACACGGCAAACAGGTTGTTGTGCGATCCTTCCATGGCCATTCCGTCGCGGACGAAGATGGCGTCGCTGGCCCCCGCGTCCGTGGCGACTTGCTGGGCGAGCACGTTCGGGAGCAGAGCGATGGCCTTCACGTCCGCGCGCGCCCAGCGCTGGTCGGGAACCGTGACTGCCTCGAATCCCTCCAGCCAACGCTCCTTCGGGGGACGCCGGTACGGCCTCGCGAAGCCGTAGACGCCCGCGGGAACGGGAGGCGAAGGGAAGGCGTGCGTGCGCGGGGCCACGCCGCGGGTGACTTGCAAGTAGACGTAGGACGCGGGCTCGTCCACCAAGCCGTTCGCCTCCAGCAAACCCGTCTTGACTGGGCCGAGAGCTGCGGGGTCGTAGTCGATTCGGAGCGCGGCCAAGCCGTGCCTCATGCGGGCTACGTGCTGTTCCAGGCGAAAGAGGCGGCCGCCGTACGCCGACGTGACCTCGTAGACGCCGTCCGCCAGCACGAAGCCCCGGTCGTTGACCGAGACCCGGGCCTCCGATTCGTCCAGGTGCTCGCCGTTGAGGTAGACGACGCTCATGTTCCGGCGCCGTTCTGGCCCCCTTCGCCCAGCTTGCTGAACTCGGCGAGCAGCTTGGCCTCTTGGATCGGGGGTTCGGCCTCCTTCTCTTCGGCCTCCTCCGAGCCGCCGCCGGACTGCGCGGCCTTCGGCTTGCCGCCAGCCTCCAAGCGCTTCGGCTCCTCGGCGCTCTGGGCAGGCAGCAATCCCATCTCGGACTTGAGGGCGTCCAGCCGGCTGTCCACGTCGCCCGACGTCGATCCCGACTCCAGCCGCATGAATTCGCCCTCCAGGGTGTCGCCGCCCAGCGCCTCCGCCAACTCCGCTTCCGCGAGATTGCGCCGCTCCTGAGCTTCGATCTTGTCGGCCATGCGGTTGAAGGCGTCGAAGGCCGACGTGTTCGAGAGCCCCGACATCGTCTGGTGGATGCGCTTCTGGGCCTGGGCGCGCTTCTGCTTGGCCACGAGCAGGTTCCGCTTGCGCTTCGCCTCCTCGATCTTGTCGTTGAGCTGCCGGAGCGCTCCCTTCAGCTTCTCGGTCTCGGCCGCCTGCGCCCGCCAGGAGCCTTCCAACGCGGCGGCTCGCTCGCCGTGCTCCTGCTGACGGATGAGCGCCTGCTTGGCCAGGTCGTCCCGCCCTTCCTTGACCGCCAGCATGGCGCGCTGCTCCCAGTCCCGCACCTGCTTGACCTCGCCTTCCAACTGCCCCTTCAGCTTGCGCTCGTCGGCGATCGCCCCAGCCACTTCGTGCTTTGCCTTCGTAAGCTGCTCGCGCATGTCGACGATGACTTGGTTCAGCATCTTCTCGGGATCCTCGGCCCGAGAAATCAAGTCGTTGATGTTGGACTTGATCATCGTGGAGAACCTGCTGAAAATGCTCATTTCTGCGCTCCTCCTCCCGCCAGCTCCCGAATGCGTTCGATGTGCGAGGCCGCCGCGAGCTGAATGCTGTCGAGAGACGCCCTCAGCTCCTCGAAGTCCAGCGTGCCGATCTGCAGGGTGTCGCTGAGAATCAGCTCTCCCTCCTCGATGCCGTAGGCGCCGTGCATGACGTCCGTGGCATTCAACGTCAACAGCGTCTCGTAGAGGCCGCTTGGGTCCGCGTGGTCTTGCGGGAGGTCCATGACCTTCATGCGTATCACGAGCACCGGCTCCAAGTGATGGACCACGATCGGCGCCCCTGCGGCGTCGGTCCGGACCATGAACATCCCCTCGTCCACTTCTTCGAAGTCGGGGTCCACGCGGAACAGGTAGCCCTCCAAGTCGTCGCGGGTCTTCATGTTTCTCCTTCAAAGGGGGTGCTTGGCGCGAGCCCTGAACGATAACGACAGGCGGAAGGACGCGCCAACGCCGTCGGAGGGGGACGCGAGCCCCGGCGGCCGGTCGTCCCTGCTTGCAGGCAACGCGTCCACGCCGACGAAGGAACGCGGGGACGTCGTCGGGGATGTCCTGTGTCGCGGATCAACGCGCCCACGACGGCGGGGGGAGCGGTTTGGGGGCGTCCCGTTGGCGGGGGCGGGCAGGGCGGCTTGGCACGTCGCTGGGCGATGTGTGGGACCGCGGCGTCGGCGTCCCGTTGGCGGGGGGGGCTGGGCGTCGCAATCCAGGGCGGTCAAGTCTTCAAGTGGGGCGTTCCGTGGGGCGCGCCTGGGCGGGCACATGAGGGAGGCGGCAGGAGGAGGCTCCGGAGGTACTTGGCCGCAAGGGAGGCAGAGCGAGGCCCAGGGGCGCCTGAGACAAGCGGGGGGCGAGACCAGTCGCGACCGAGATGGGCGACGGGCGTCACAGCAACGACAGCGGAACCTCTGCCAGCCTGCGCTTCGCCTCCTCGCAGTAGGCGTCCGAAGCGTCGATCCCCACGAAGCGGCGGTTGTTGCGCCGAGCCGCAACGCAGGTCGTTCCGACGCCGCAAAACGGATCGAGCACGACGTCGCCCCGAAAGCTGAACAACAACAAGACTCGCCTCGCCAGCTCTTCTGGAAACATCGCCGGATGATCGTATTCCCGCATTCGCCGCTCGGGCGCGACCGACCACTTCGCCACTACCCACTCCTTGAACGAATCGGCATCGATGTCGGCGTCTGCCGGGCGTCCCGGTTTTCGCAACTCTCCTTTGCAGAACACTTCCAAGAATTCCCAAGTGTACTTCAAGTAGGGGTTGGAAGGACTCTTCCAGCTCCCCCATGCCGTATACTTGCAGTTGTAATTGTTTTTTTCCCACAAGATTTCTCCCTTCCAAACGAGCCGCCTCTTCATCAAATGACCCGAGATGACGTGATGACTCGGAATGTAGTCCGAAAACATAGGCTGGACATTGACGACGAGCCGACCGCCGAACTTCAGGACGCGAATGCATTCGTCCAAAATGCGAAACAATTTCGCGAAATACGATTCCCAATCGACGGCGTCGCCCCCGGTCGCATCGGCATCGGAATAGTCCAGGCCGAAATTGTAGGGAGGAGAGGTGAAGACCAAGTCGACGCAGCTGTCCGGAAACCGCTTCAGCACATCTTCGCTGTCTCCGCGCAACACGCAGTCCGACAACTCGGGCGGCAACGCGTTCGTTTGGCGGTCGAAGTCGTTGTCTCGGGCGTAGTAGTACTTGCCACGGCGCAGTTCCTTGCCCTTGCGGTCCGCCACCTTGCGTTCGCGGTCGCGGCCCGCGTACGGATGCCGGGTTCCGGCGATGCCGCCCACCTACGCCCGTGCGCCCCGCGCGGCCGGTCGGCGCGGTCGTCCGTTCAGCATCGGCGCCAAATGCTCGCCGGTGTGCGAGGCGGGTTCGGCGGCCACCCGCTCCGGCGTGCCCGCCACCACGATGCGCCCGCCAGCGTCCCCCCCTTCGGGGCCGAGGTCCACGACCCAATCGGCCGTCTTGACGACATGCAGGTTGTGTTCGATCACGACCACGGTGTTGCCTAGGTCCACGAGGCGGTGCAGCACGTCGAGAAGGACGCGCACGTCCTCGAAGTGGAGGCCGGTGGTGGGCTCGTCCAAGATGTAGACGGTACGCCCCGTCGCCTGCCTCGACAACTCCGCCGACAGCTTGACGCGCTGGGCTTCGCCGCCGGACAGCGTGGTCGCGCTCTGGCCCAGGTGGATGTAGCCCAGGCCCACGTCGGACAGCGTGCGCAACCGCCGCTTGATCCCCGGCACCGCGGCGAAGAACTCGAGGGCCTCGTCCACAGTCATGGCCAGCACGTCGGCAATGTTGCGGCCCTTGTAGTAGACGTCGAGGGTTTCGCGGTTGTAGCGCCGACCGCGGCAGGCGTCGCAACGCACGTAGACGTCGGGCAGGAAATGCATCTCGATCTTCACCAAGCCGTCGCCTTTGCAGGCCTCGCAACGTCCGCCCTTCACGTTGAACGAGAAGCGCCCGGCCGCGTAGCCCCGGATGCGCGCCTCCGGCAGGCCGGCGAAGAGCTGTCGCACCGGCGTGAAGAGTCCAGTGTAGGTGGCGGGATTGGAGCGCGGGGTGCGTCCGATGGGCGACTGGTCCACTTCGACCACCTTGTCCACGTTCGACGCGCCGTCCACGCGCTCGTGGGAGGCGGCGACCGAACGGCTGCGGTACAAGCGGCGCGACAGGGCGCGGTACAGGGTCGCGTTGACCAGCGTCGACTTGCCCGAGCCGCTGACGCCCGTGACCGCCACGAAGCAACCCAGCGGGAAGGCCGCGTCGATGCGCTTGAGGTTGTGCCCGCAGGCTTCCCTCACGACCAGCTGCCGGCCCGGATCCGGCTTTCGCCGCCGTTTGGGCAAGGGAATCTCGGCGTCGCCCCGCAGGTAGGCGCCCGTGACGGAACGCGGCTCGGCCGCGACGTCCTCCACCGAACCCGCGACGACCACTTCGCCCCCGGCCCGTCCTGCGCCCGGCCCCAAGTCCACCACGAAGTCGGCCTGGCGAATCGTGTCCTCGTCGTGCTCCACCACCAAGACCGAGTTCCCCAGGTCGCGCAACGACTTCAGCGTCTGGAGAAGCCGGTTGTTGTCGCGTTGGTGAAGCCCGATGGAGGGCTCGTCGAGGATGTAGAGCACCCCGACCAAGCGACTCCCGATCTGCGTGGCCAGCCGAATGCGTTGCGATTCGCCGCCCGACAGCGTGGCCGCGGAACGGCTCAGAGACAGATAGTCCAGCCCGACGTTGCGCAGGAATCCCAGCCGCTCCCTGACTTCCTTGAGGATCGGCCCTGCGACTTCGGCCGACACCGGAGCCCCCTCGTGAGGTTTGACGCCTGATGGAGGGGGCTCGCCCGCCACGGGAATCGCCCTCGCGAAATCGAGAACTTCGCCGATGGGCTTGTCCACGACGGCGCTGATCGGCCGTCCCGCGATCCGAACCGAGCGTGCGAAGGAGTTCAGGCGCGAGCCGTCGCAGTCCGCGCACTCCTGGCTCGACATGTATTGGTCGAGCTGTTCGCGCACGTGAGCCGAGGCCGTGTCCCGGTAACGCCGCTGCACGTTGGCGACGACGCCCTCCCAGTAGTCTTCGTAGTGGCCGCTCATCTTCCCCGCCCGGTAGGGAAAGCGGATCTTCATGCCGCCGGAACCGTGGAGAATCGCCTCGCGGGTTTCGGAAGGCAGATCGCGCCAAGGAAGGCGGGGGTCGAACTCGTACGCCTCGGCCAATCCGGGAATGACCGAGCGCCGGAGGTGGCCTCCCGGCTCGCCCCAGGGTATGACGACGCCTTCCAGTACCGACAACGAAGGATCGGCGAGGACCAGCGCCCCGTCGACTTCCTTGGTGGTTCCCAGGCCGTCGCAGGCCGGGCAGGCGCCGAAGGGGGAGTTGAAGGAGAAGACGCGCGGCTCGAGTTCCGGGAAGCTCGTCCCGCATTGGGCGCATGCATAGTGCTCGCTGAACAGATGCTCGACGTCCCGGCGGCCTTGCCGTTCGACGACCTGAACAACCCCCTCGGCGGCGCGCAACGCCGTCTCGACGGAGTCCGCGAGACGCGTCCGGTCCTTGTCCGAAACGACCAAGCGGTCGACGACGATGCCGATGTCGTGATTCTCGTAGCGGTTCAGCGCCGGCGTCTCGCGCAAGTCGTGCGACTTCCCGTTCACGAGCGCGCGCACGAATCCTTCCTTGCGGGCGCGGGCGAAGACGTCGCGGAACTCGCCCTTGCGGCCCCGGACCAGCGGCGCCACGACTTGTATGCGCGCGCCGTTCCTCGTCTCCAGCAGCCTCTCGACGATCTGCGTGGCGGACTGGCGTTCGATCGACAGGTCGCAGGTGGGGCAAACCGGCGTCCCGGCCCGCGCGTACAAGAGCCGCAGATAGTCGTAGATCTCGGTGACCGTCCCCACGGTCGAGCGCGGATTGCGCGAAACGGTCTTCTGTTCGATGGATATGGCTGGGGACAGTCCCTCGATGGCGTCCACGTCGGGCTTCTCCATCATCCCGAGGAACTGCCGGGCGTAGGCCGAAAGCGATTCGATGTAGCGACGCTGCCCCTCCGCGTAGATCGTGTCGAAGGCCAGCGACGACTTGCCCGAGCCGGACAGGCCGGTGACGACGACGAGCTGGTCGCGGGGGATGTCGAGCGAGACGTTCTTGAGGTTGTGCTCGCGCGCGCCCCGGACGGCGAGTCTCTTGCTCGCCGATACCCGCGAACCTCTTGCTGAGGCCGGAGTCAAGGGTCAGGCGGTCTCCCTGGCCTGCGCCGCCAGCCGGGGACGATGGCCCGTGAGCCCTGCCATGAGCAGGGAGGTTTTCGCGTGTTGCATATCGGTTCCCCCTTTGTCTGCGACGGTCTGTGGCCGACCCCGAAAGATAGGCCGCCCGGGCCGCCCGACAATCCGCGGCGAGGTTCGGCGGCCCTCCTAGTACCCCCAATCCCGGTAGAACGCAAATCCCCATATCTGCGCACGTTCCAGCGAGAGGTCTCCCAGGCCGCGGAAGCCTTCTCTGGGGCAGCGGTCTTCCAGGAAGCCCTCCAGCGTGACGTCAAAGGGCATGGCGACCTCCAGGCGAAGCCCGACGCTGTTGACGGGCAACTTCGGGTCGGCGCAGATGCCGCGCTGGTAGACGCCCGTCAGGAACACGTTGTCCAGGACGTAGCGGCCCACTTCGATCTGAAGCGACGAGGCCCCGAAGGCGGCGTTCGCCTGGGTCTGCTCGGCCTGGGACACGGACAGGTGGTCCACGTCGAGGCGAAGCGCCAGCAGGTAGCCCAGTTGGTTGAAGACGTGGCCCAGGAGCAGATTGGTGCCCGCGCCCACGGAGGTTGTGCGGGTCTGTCCCAGGAGGGCCGAGGTGGGCTGTCCCAAGAAGAGGTAGCTGTAGAGGTCGGCCTCCGAAATGGCTGATTCGGCGTCGCTGGAGAGGGTGACTTGGGGAGCCACGAGGCTGCCCGCGATGCCGGCGGTGATGGTGAGCGGCTGACCGTCCCGCGTACGCAGCCGGGTCTCGGCGGTGATCGCGATTTCGGGATTGAAGTCGGAGGTGCGGCCCACGAAGCGAAACAGGCCCTGCGTGATGTTGAGCGTTCGTTGCAGGCGGCTGTAGGTGCCGCGCACGACGCCCATGTCGCCCTGAAGGATGAGCTGGTTGTTCTCGCGGTCGAACGTGATCACGAGATGGCCCTCGGTCTCCACGTTGAGGTCGCGCGAGCGGAGCCAGCTGCCCCGGCCGATGTCCATGTCCACGAGCACGCGCAAGTTGGACAGGAAGGGACTCAGCTTGATTTCGGCTTCCTCGCCGCTGCCCGCCACGCGGGCCACTGTGCGAGCGGCGTCGGAGAGCGCGTGATCGTAGAAGTTCACCACTTCCGACGAGCGGCGGAGCTCCTCGACGAAGACGGTGCCGCCGTCCACGGCAAGCGCGCCTTGGACAAGGGGATAGTTGAAGGATCCGGTCAGCGTGATCGAATCGCCGCTCACCGCCGCCTCCATGTCTCTACGGTCCACCACCTGCAACCCCTGCGGCCAGAAGGCCAGATCGAAGACGGGGTCGGCGGGACGGCTGACGTCGATCGTCCCCTGGATGCGCACCGATCCCCCCGAACGACCCGACCCGGTCACGGCCACGACGCCGTCGGAGGTGAGGCCGAAGTCCAGATCCAGGTCCGAGAAACGAACGCCGAGGGACGCCAGCCATGCGGTCCCGTCCGCCAGGCGGAGGGCGCCGGAGGGGGTTGGGCTGGACAGGCGGCCGCCAACGCGCAGGCGGCCGTCCAGGACTCCGCCGATTTCGTCGAGCGACTCGACGACGCCGAGGATCATTTCAGCGGGCAACGAATCCGCGGCGATGTCGAGCGCCAGAGGGCCGTCGGGGATCCGGGGTCCGCCGGAGCCGAGCGCGAAGTCCGCCGGCAACGACCCGTCTACCACCAGGGCCGGGCGGCCAGCGGTCGAGAACTCTAGCCGTCCGGCGACCGCTTGGCCGTCGTACTCCACGTCCGCCGAGACCTCGTCGAAGGCCAGCGTGCCGTAGCTCGCGTTCGCCCCCCGGATCTGGCCGGTCCAACGCGGACTCTCCGCTGAGCCGCGCAACTGGGCGCTGGCCGAGACTAGGCCCGCGGGCCAGTCCTGCACCTGCGCGAGCCTGCCCAGCGCGCCGAGATCAAGCCCCTCGACGTGGACGTCCAGATCGGACTCGCCCTCGCCGGCCGCGATTCGGCCGTGGGCGCGAACGGCCAGTCCGCCGCCGTCTCCGGCCAGAGCGAAGTCGTCGAGACGCAGGCCCGCGGGACCCCAGGCCAGGGCGGCGGGCCTGCGCAGCGCCCAGCGGTCGTCGCCCAGGTCGAGTTCCAGGCGGCCGACCTCCGCGCGGCGTTCCGGCCCCGCGAGCGCGACCGACACCGCCGCCTCGTAGCGGTCTCCCCCGCCTCGCGTCAGCAAGACGTCCGCTTGGCCGGCGTCCCCCAAGTCGTAGAGGCCCTCGATCCGGGCCGTCTCGAACGAACGCCCGCCCAGCACGAGCGAGTCGGCCTCGACCGTTCCCGCGAGCAGGATGCCCGTGGACGTGTCCGGGCCGGCGGCGCCAAAGCGCAGCAACCGGATTCCGCGGACGGTCGCGTCGGCAGTTCCCGAGCCGGCCGAATGGAAGCGGTAGGCCAGTCCCTCGAACGACGCGGACACTGCGGCGGAGAGCTCGTCCAGCCCGCCCTTCAGCTTGATGCGCCCCTCCACCGCGCCTTCCATGCGAATCTGCCGGGCCGTGGGGAAAGTGTCGGGGTCGGCGCCGTCCATCTCGTACAAGTTGCGTTGCAGCTGGGTCAACTCGTCGCGCGCGGCCAAGTTTTCGCCCATGAACAGGGGCCGCAGGGGCCGAATCGACGGCGCCGCCACATCCAGCGCCAGTCCCGTCCCCTGCTCGCCCGTGCCCAGGCCCAGAGTGCCGTTGCCCTCCACCGACACGCCGTTCGCCTCCAGCCGCACCGACTCGACGTGGAGGACGCCGTCCTCGACCCAGACCGAGGCCTCGGCCGAGTCCAGGCGCAGCGGCCCAGCGGAGGACGGCCGCAGGCGAATCGCCAGGGCGCCTTGCAGCGAAGCGGCGTCCAGGCCCCGCCCCGAGAAGCGCACCGAGCCCGTCGCGACCGTGGGCCGGGGCAGCGACGGCAGCAGCTCCGACAGCTGGAAGTCCTCCAGCGCGGTCTCGAACTCGTAGCCCCCGGCGAGGTCGAGGACGTTGGCCGAGCCCTCGGCGGAGAGGGCGCCGCCGGGCGTCTCGAGTTCCGCTGCCAGGCCGAGCCGTTCCAGCGGCCCCGTCGCCGACAGGACGCCGTCGACGACGCCGGGCAGCGAGAGCGCCGCCGGGCAGGCCGCGGAGGCCGGAGAGCGGCATGCCGGGTGGGCGTCCCGAACCGCGGCCAACGACAGCGGAGCGAGCGTCGCGTCGAGGTCCACGATCGAGACCGCCGTGTCGCCGAAGATGGAGCCGGACACGAGAACGGAGCTGCTGTCGCCGGTCGAGGCCGCGCGATGGAAGGCCGCCAGGCGAACCACGACGCCCTCGGGCAGGTTGCCGTCCGCGCGGACGTGCAGCCTGCCGCTTCCACTCCAGGGGACGGCCGGGGCCAACGCGTCCAGCAAGGCGTAGTCGAAGGGCGCCAGACGCAGGTCGACGGCCTCGAAGGCGCGGCGGCCCAAGACGACGCCCGAACCCGTCGCGGCGGCCAGCGTGTCTCCCGTGAGGCCGTCGGCCAGAACTACCGTGCCCGCCAGGGCCAGACGCCTCCGCGAACCGTCCAGGCCAAGATCGCCGGAAAGGGAGCCCGCCACCGGAAGCGGCTGCGCCAGCCACCGCTCGACCTCGCCGGAGGCCAGCGAGAGGGCCGACAGGCGCACCTCCCGCAACCACGTGGAGTCCGCCCGAACCACTTCGCCGGAGACGGTGGCCCGCCCGCCTTCGCCCAAGTCGACCCGAAGCCCCTGCGCCGCGGCGACGGACAAGCGGCCGGGCTCCGAGACCACACGGAGAGAGCCCGTTGCGCTGCCGTGGTCCAGGCGTGGGTCGATCCACGCCAAGTCGGCCAGGGACAGCTTGGCGAAGTCGGCCTCCAGCGCAATGCGCCAGCTCTGCCCGGCTCGTTCGGCGAAGACGCGCCCCTCGCCCTCCGAGTCCGCGAGCCGGAAGCCGTCCGAGGAAAGGGTCACGCCGTCGCGGCTCACCACCACGGCGCCCTGATAGCCGGCCAAGCCGATTCGGCCCCTCCCGGCCGGGTAGGACAGCGCCGCATGCGACAGCTCCGCGGCTACGTGGACGCCTCCCCCAGGCGACAGGTCCAGTCTCGAGAACACGGCCCCGATGCCGTCGACTCGCCGGGCGGCGGCGGCCCCTTCCAGCAGTACCACGCCGTCGTGCACGCGGGCGCCGCGGATGCGCAACAACGGGCTCCTGCGCTCCACGGACGCAGCGGCCGCGGCGCCGGAGGCCTGTCCCGCTTCGGACTCGCCGGCCCCGGGCGCATCCCCCCTCCCGCGCACTACGATGTCCTCGATGCCGGGGCGGATCGTGGCCACCGGCGACCACAGGCGCAGATCCGCGATGACGGGGCCGCCGCCCAGAAGGTCGAGCAGAGAGTAGCGCGCCCGCATCGAGTCCGCCGTGAAGACCGTTCGGCCCTGATCGTCTTCGACGCGAACTCCCCGCAACGTGGCGCCCCCGAACAAGCCGCCGGGACCGACCGACTCCATGGTCACGACGCCGTTGACGTGGGGCCGGGCGGCCGCGAGCGCCCATTCCAGCGCCGCCTGCCGGCCCATCGCGGTGCGGCTGATCAGGACGCTTGCGAACACGCCCCCGGCGACCGCGAGGGCCGCAGCCCCGATTCCCCCGACCAGGAGACGCCACAACCACGTCCGCGATCTCCCTCGCCGGGCCGCTCCGGAAACGCGCGCCCCGCCCACGGTCAGAACGCCTGTCCGATGGAGAAGTGCACCTGGAAGCGGCGCAGAGAAAACCCGGCGTCCCCGCCGAAGAGCACGCGCGGCGACAGCACGGCGAGGTTCTGCGACACGACCCAGTCGACGTACTCCGACGGCTCGCCGGCCTCCGCGATGTCGATTCGGTCGGCCTCGCTGTCCGCGGACGGGTCGTACGGCCGGATCTGCGAGGTCACCACCTGCAGGGGTTCCCTCCCCCGAAACGAATAGGCGACGTCCAGCCGAACCGGCCCGATCAACGTGTTGTAGCGAAGTCCGAAGCCGGGCGCGAACTCCAAGTCCGCCAACGTCATGCGGCGCGGCCACACCTGTCCCAGATCAAGAAACGCCGCGCCGCTCAGCGGGCCTTCCGTCCCGAAGCGGAGCTCCGCGCTGGCCTCGAGAATCGCCAGGCCGCCCACCGGCCGCACCTCGTAGACGCCCGCGTCCGCCAGGGGCGAGCCGTCGCAGGTCAGGTCGCGCACCGCCGCCGGGGGGCAGGTCGGCAGGCCGTCGCGGCGGCGAAGCAGCTCCTCGACGCTGACGGACAGACTTCGCGGACCCAGCGTGCTTTGCGCGAACCCTCGAACGCTGGTGGCGCCGCCCCCGTAGAAGCGCTTCTGCGCAGGCACAACCTCGGATCGCACGCCCCCGAAGGACAGCGGCCCCCGAAAGCCGCCCGAACGGATGCCGCCCGCGCGCAGGCGCAGAGCGAGCACGGTGCGGCTGTCGATCCGGCTGTAGAGGCTGCCGTCCGCGAAGGCGCGCAGATACGCGTAGTCCGATCCGGTTAGCCGACCCGCCAACTCCAGATCGAAGGCGGTTCGGAACCCCCCCGTCGGATTGAACAGGTGGTCCGTCTCGTCCTGGCTGAACGAAATCGCCGCTGGAGACAGCAGGTTGTTGCTGGACAAGGCCTCGACGTCGGTCGGACTGCAAGCCAGGAACGCCGCGCAGAGGATGACTTCGGCGGCGTTCAAGCGGTTGATCTCCGGCCTCAGCCGCACGTTGAGAAAGGCGTTTCGGCGGACCCGGCGGACTACGCCCAGATCCAGTCCGACGGCGTCGCGGACGAACAAGTTCTTTCGCGACCGCCGCTCCGCGAAGAATCCGGCGGCCAAGCTCATGCGCCGCGAGAGGAAGGAAGGCTGGTTGAAGTCGGCCCGCAACAGCCAGTTGGTGCGGCCGAACGCGCCCGTGCCGGCCTCCGAACAAAGCCACGTGGCCCGCAGCGGCTCGGCGAGCAAGTTGGACACCACCGCCTGCGTCTGGAGGATGCGGCCGCCGCCGAAGAAGCTCCGGCTCGCCCACCGCCCTTCGACATTGAGGCATTCCGCGTTGTTGAATCCGGCGCCTGCGCGCACGCGCCTCAGGTCGCCCTCTTCGATCAAAACGCGCATCGGGACGATCGAATCCGACTGCACGCGGGCGGAGTCCAGTTCCACGGCGGCGCGAGCGACCACGTCCAGCTCGTGCAGGCTGTGCAGTCCTTCTTGGATCAAGTCCTCCCGGTACCGTTCTCCCTCGCGAAACGGCAGGCGGTCCAGAATGGTCCGGTCGTCCAGCAGGCGGTTGCCGGCCACTTCCACCGGGCCGAACGTGGACAGAGGGCCGAGTTCGACGTCGTAGGTGACCGTCGCCGTGTCGCTTCCCGCCGGCAGCAGGTACCGCCGCAGCACCACGGCCGACGCGTACCCCGAGTTGCGCAACCGGCGCGTGAGCGTGTCCGTCGTCTCGTTCAGCAGGAGGAAGCTCAGCGGGTCGCCGGGCTTCACCACGAGATTCGTCCCAGCGCCCAAGGCGAGCGGAAGCGAATCGCCGGCGAAGTTGATGGACCCGATCCGGAAGGGTTCGCCTTCGTCGATGCGAAACTCCACCGCCACCGCGCCGTCCTCCTTCGGCTCCACCGTCGCCTCCACCTCCACGCCGCGAAAACCGTGGCCGCGGTACAGGAGCTTCAACCGCTCGACGTCCTCCTCGACGACCCGGGGGTTGTGGAACGAGCGGTCGCGTCCCCAATCGATGCCGACCGCGCAGGTGGTGACGGCGAGGATCAACGGACACTGCGAGGCCACCGTGAAGACGGCGCGTCCGAGTTCCGCGTCCGAGAACGCTACGTTGCCGGCGAACTCGACGGAGGCGACTTCCTCGCGCTCGGACTGAGCCTCGGCGGGGGTGGACGCTGCGAGTGCGACCGCGACCGCCCCCAGGAGCCACCCGCGTCCCTTCCCAGCCCGGCGGCGGGCGCATACCGATCCCAGGCGTCGCGGCGGCGGCTCCCGCCTCGAGCAACCCCGCTCAGCCTCGTAGAAATGCATCACGGCAACCCTTCCCTGTCGCGCGGACGGCCGCGGGCAAGCGAGGAGCGAGCCGCCGACCCTTCCACGTGTCTCAAGTCGCCCAGGGGCCGCGCAGATGGGCGGTTCTAACGGAGGCGCCGTCGGTAGCGACGGGTCTCGGCCGGCAAGAACCGTCCGTGCTTCCCGGAAAAAAGATAAGGCGTCACTTCGATGTCCTGCTTGCCGAAGCGGATCAGGTTCAGCGAGTTGGCGCCTGCCTCGGGCGGGCGGCCGCGGCTCGACGAGGCGGTGCCGGCGTGGACGAGGGGGACGCCCGCTTCGTCGGCGCTGGTCGCGAACCAAGTGCGGTGGACGTGGCCCGAGAGCACGAGATCGGCGCGCCATTCGTCCAGGCGGGACAGGATGCGGTGCGCGAATCGCAGAGGCGGAGGGCCCTGGCTGCCGGCGCGAACAAGGTTGTGGTGAATCACCAGGACGCGGCAGGCGTCCTCGGGTGCGGCCGCAAACGCCCGGGCGGCGAAACGGACTTGGGCGCGGGAAACCCTGCCGTTGACGACGGCGGTGCGAGGGCGAGCCGAGTTGAGCGCCACGAAGCGAACGGTGGGCGAGCCGCTCGCACCCGAGACGTCGCGGACCGCGTCGAGCGAACGGCCTCCCGCCAAGAAGCCGCCCATGGCCGCCCGGTACTTGCTCCACGGGGCGGCGGCTCTTTCCCAGAGGCGGTAGAGGGGGACGTCGTGGTTGCCGGGCACGACTACCACGGGGCAGGGCGACAACTCTTCCAGAAAAGCGCGCGCCTTCCGGAACTCGGCGGCTTTGGCACGCTGGGTCAGGTCGCCGGAGACGACCACCGCGCGTGCGTCGGCTTGCTCCGCGAGAGCGGCGGCGGCGACGACGACGACGGGGCGGTGGGGCTTGCCGAAGTGAGTGTCCGAGAGGTGGAGGACGATCACGCCGAAGCGGCGGCGCCCCTCGGCCTTCTCAGCTTCGCCGCCCAGACGAGACCCACGCCCGCCAGTCCCAGCGAAATCATCTGCGCCAGCGTCAGAACGCCGAAGAAGCGGTCGTCCTTGGCCCGAAAGAACTCCACCAGGAAGCGCTCGGCCCCGGCCATCGCCAGCCAAGCCATGAACAGCCAGCCCGCCCCGTGGCGGTGCCCTCGCATCGTCCGAAGCGCCACGAAGATCAGCGTCGAGAGGCCGATCTCGTAGAGCTGCGTGGGATGCACGGGCAGGACGTCGCCGTACTTCTCGATCAGGGCCGGGTCCACCGAGAGCCCGAACTGGTGCTCCAGGACGGCCGCGCGGCTCGGCGGAGCGCCGTTCGGAAAGGCGACGCCCACCCAGGAATCGGTTGGCCGCCCGTAGTCGTCGCCCACGAGAAAGCACCCCACCCGGCCCACGGCGTACGAAATCGCCAGGGCGGGCGCCGCGGCGTCCGCGACCCTGCCCAGCGGCAGGCCGAGGCGTCGTATCCGGTAGACCACGAGCGCCGTAGCGAGAAGGAATCCCCCGTACCAAACCATCCCGCCCCGCGAGAAGATCGCGCCCAAGGGATCGTCGGCGAGCCGCGGCAAGTCGAGGAAGACGTAGTAGACCTTGGCGCCGATCACGCCGCCCAGCACCGCCATGAAGACGAGGTCCCAGGCCCATTCGCCGTTCAGCCCCTTGCCGCGCATCTCCGCACGCAGCACGTGGCCGGCCGTGACGAACGCCAGGAGCATCATGACGCCGAACGAGGTGATGGGCGCTCCCCCGGCCAGGGGCAGCCACTCCGGCAGCCTGAAGAGAATCGGATACACGGCCAACCAGCCTCCCGAATGCGGGGGACATCGGAACGAGCGTTGCGAACGTCCTAGAAGTTAGGCCAAAGGCCGGTGCGCGGGCGTCCGCGCCATGAACTCCTCACGCATGGGCATGAGGATCCCAGGGCTGGAGACCCGGCAGCGGGGCGGAGGCGGAGGCCTCGCCCATTCCGCCGAAGGAGCCGTGCTCGAGCCGAAACTGGCCCGCCCTCGCGATCATCGCTCCGTTGTCCAGCGACACCCGGGGCGAGCCCGCGAACATGCGTCCTTGCGGACCAATCCCGGCATGAACGCGCTGGCGCAGGGCCGCGTTCGCGGAGACGCCGCCCCCGAGGAGCACGCGGGGACAGCGCACTGCCCGAGCCGCTCGGATGGTCTTGGTGGCCAGCACGTCGACGGCCGCCTCCTGGAACGAGGCCGCGAGGTGCGGCGCTTCGTCTGCCAGCGAGCCCTTCGCCTCCAGCTCCTCCGCGGTCCGGGCAACGGCCGTCTTGAGCCCCGAAAACGAGAAGTCGAAGTCGCCGGGGGCGGGCGCGGCCTTCAGGGGACGCAGGAGCGGGCGCGGCAGCGCGTAGCGGCTCGCATCGGCGCCCGCCGCCTTGCCTTCGATGGCGGGTCCGCCCGGGTAGCCCATGTCCAGCAACTTGGCCACCTTGTCGAAGGCCTCGCCCGCCGCGTCGTCGCGAGTCTGCCCCAGCAGGAAGTAGCGGCCCCATTCCGGCGCCCAGAGGAGCAGCGTGTGTCCGCCCGAGGCGATCAGGGCCACGAAGGGGGGGACGGCTTCGGGGTCTTCGAGCACCGGGCCGAACAGATGACCCTCGATGTGGTGCACGGGCACGAAGGGAACTCCCAGCGCAAAGGCGGTCGCGCGGGACCAGGACACCCCTACGAGCAGGGCGCCGATCAAACCGGGAGCGGCGGCGGCGGCCACGGCCTCCAACTCCCGTCGGGCGACGCCCGCCTCCTTCAGCGCTTGGGCGGCTACCGGTTCGATGCGCCGAAGGTGGTCGCGCGCGGCCAGTTCCGGCACCACGCCGCCGTAGAGCTGATGCACGTCTTGCGAGTGCACGACCAGACTCGTGATGCGGCCGCGGTCGTCCAGCACCGCTGCGGACGTCTCGTCGCAGGTGGTCTCGATTCCCAGGACGGGACCGGTCACCCGGGGCCGGTCTCCCGCCCGGAGTTCGTCCGCTGCTGGACGCCGGCGTCTTCCCCTGAGCTGGTCTCCCGCCCGAGGTTCGTCCGGTGCTGGACGCCGGCCCCCTCCCCGGAGCGGGCCTCATGCCCGGAGTTGGTCTGCGCCCGGGCGTCCGTCCTCTCGACGCTGTCCGTCTCCCGGACCGTCACCGAGTCGGCGTCCATCTCGGCCTCCACCCACCTCGGCAGCCCGCTCAGCTCGACCGGGAGACGCACTGGGCCCCTGCCTGCCTGCGCGCGCATCACCGCCGGATCCATGGAGATGCGCAGGCGCAAGGAGGCGGGATCGAGCGCCTCCAGCATCCCGGCCTCGCCGTACAGGGTCACCGACACTTCGCCCGGTTCGGCGACCAGCCCGGCCACCGGCATGTCGACGGCCACCGGGCCCAGCACGCGCTGCTCCCTGGCGCCGGCGCCGACTGCGAGGGTGGCGGTAGCGGGCGCAATCGACAGGCCGAGGAGTCCGATCGTGTCCAAGGCAACCGTGAACTCGCCGGACGCCTCGACTAGGCCAAGGTCGAAGGGTTCGGTGAACACGGCCTGCAACGTGTCGACCGCGGAGGCCCGCCCGTGCACGCGCACTAGCAACGGGCTTGCGTCCGGGTCCCCCGCCAGGGCGATTCCGTCCGGCAGGGCGCCGAAATAGCGCACCGAGACGGGAATCCACTGCGATGCGTTGCGCTCGAAGCGCAGGCGCACCGTGCTGGGGACTATGTCGCCGACCGCGACGCGGCTGCGGTCGATGTTCCGCACCCAGTCCGGGTTCAGCTCCGGCACCCAGTCCTCTCCCGGCACCGAGTCGGCGGGCACCACAATGACGGGACGGGCCATGCCCGCGCGGAAGAGGTCCCCTTGCGAACCCGTCAGGGTGATCCGCACGGCCGCCGGCGAGGGAGGGCCGACCAGGGCCCAGCCCGCGTCCAGGCCCTCCGAGACCTGCACCGCGACGTCGTGAACGTCCAGGTTCAGCGGCTCGTCGTCGCGCAGGCGAATCGTCGCCCAGAGCAGAACCGCCAGTGCCAGGGCGGCCGCCTTCAAGCGCCAGTTGCGCAGGAGAAAGAGCCGGAAGGACACGGCGCCTCCTACCTGCGCTCGGCGAGGCGGCGCACGAGTCCGGCGTTGGCCTCGGAGTCCCACTCCGCCACCCCGGCCATCTTCTTGTAGACGATGCCGTCGGCGCCGATCAGGAACGACTCGGGGACTCCCGAAGTGCGATAGGTCCGCTGGATTTCGCCGGACGGGTCCAGCAGGATCGGGAACGTCAACTTCAGTTCGCGGGCGAAGGCCACCGGGTCGCCGCCCGCGTTGCCGAAGACGTCGAACACGCCCGGCGGCGGGTCCACGCTCACGGCCGCGATCTCGAAGCGGTCGCGGGGGAACATCTCGTACAGCCGCTGCATGGAAGGCATCTCCTCCTTGCAGGGTTCGCACCAGGTGGCCCAGATGTTGAGAAGGACGACCTTGCCCGCGAAGGTGGCGAGGGTCACCGGGGCGCCCTCCGGGTCGAGCGCCTCGAAGTCCGGCGCCGGCGTTCCGGCCACAACCGGAGAAGTCCTGTCGCGGCCCGCCCAGGCCAAGGCGACGACGGCAACGGCCGCCAGCGCGGCCCAGAGGCAGGTTCGCCGACCCGCGCGATTCACTGGGGGCGCTCGCTGACGCCGGGGCGGGGAGACCGTCTGCACCAAGCCCTCCGCCGACCGTCCGCGCGGCTCATCTTCGCCGCACCCTGGGCTGGGGAGCCACGCCCACGATCAGATCGACGGCGCGGTCGTGCTCCACCAAGACCTCCGGCGCCGGCCTCTGTCCGAACACCGCGCCCTGGTTGAGGAGGCTGAAGCGCCGCTCCACGCTGCCCACGGCCAAGCCTAGGGAACGCAGCAACACGGCCGCCCGTCCCTCGGTCAATCCCGCCAAGTCGGGCATCGCGAAGGTCGGCGGACCGTTGCTGATCAGGATGCGGAGCGAGCCGAGCACCGGCAGCGAATCGCCGGGCGGCGGCTCAATCGCGATCACTTGGCCGGCGGGGAGGTCCGAGTCGACGGTGTCCACCAGCACCGCGAGTCCCGCCGCGGCGAGCACCGCGGCGGCGCGCTCGCCGGGCATTCGCGTCACGTCGGGGATGGCTCGAACCGCCGGACCCGCCGACACCGCCAGCGTCACGTCAGCCCCGGGCAACGCGGTTCGGCCCGGCAACGGACGCTGTCCGATCACCGTGCCCAGCGGCGCCTCCGGGTGGCGAACCGAATCGACCCCGCCCAAGCCGAGCCCGGAGTCGGCCAGCGACTGCAACGCCTCCGCCATCGTCACGCCCCGCACGTCGGGCACGCCCTGCAAGGCCGTAGGGGGCTCCGCCGCAGGAAAGAAGAAGCCCGTGGAGACGTGGTACCCCGCGAAGGCCCCGGCCACTGCCACCAAGAGCGCGATTCCGGCCCGACGGCCCGATGGACGCCGGGCGCCTGCGGGCCCCCGAGGCGCCGCCCCATTCCGAGCCCCAGCAGACCCGCGGGCACCCCCGCCGCGTCTCTTCCTTCGGCGGCTTCCGCTGCCCAGGCGGGCGGCGCTCTCTTCGTTGGCCGCTTGCCTCGGGCCGCCTGGCTCCGATTCGGGAGGCGGCCGGTTCCTGCGGCGGCTGATGGAGCTTCCGAGTCCCATCAGCCGGCCGTCTTTCTCATTCGCGCGGCGAAGGCGCCGTCCTGGCCGCCCGGTTCGCGCGCCGGAAGCGCCGCCAAGCAACCCGCGGCGTCCAAGAGGCGGGCCGGGGCGGGTCCCGGCTCCAGGCGGAACTCCGGGTGACGACTCAAGAAATCCTCCACTTGGCCCCTGTTCTCCTCCGGCTCCAGTGCACATGTAGCGTAAACCAACAGGCCACCGGAAGGAACCGCGGCAGCCGCGCCCTCGAGCAGTGCGCGTTGGGTCCGCACCAGTCTCCGCAACCCGTCCTCCGCAAGCCGCCAACGCACGTCCGGCCGCCGCCTGATCACCCCGGTGGCGCTGCAGGGCGCGTCCAGCAGCACCATCGCCGCGCCCTGCACCGCGGGGAACCGCGCGTCCGCCGCGACCGGCCAAACCTTCGCTCCCCTTCCAGTCCGCCGCAACCGCTCCGCCCCCTCGGCCACAAGCGCCAGCCGCCGGGGCGACACGTCGGCCGCCACGACCGCCCCCGCTGCCCCGCTCAGCGCCAGAGCCTTGCCTCCGGGCGCCGCGCAAAGATCCGCCACCAGCGCACCCGGCTCGGGAGCGGCGTACTCGACCACCCGCGAAGCCGCCGGATCCTGCACGACGCTCGGCACGACCGCCAACGCCGCCGCCGGATCGGTCCCCGCCTCGATGCGCACCGAGGCGCCCGGCCCGGCCGCCACCGCCGCGATGCCCGCCTGCGCCAGCCGCTGGACCGCTTCGGCGCCCGACCCCGCGACCGGACGCAGATACGTGGCCGGCTCCTCGTTGTTGGCCTCCACCAGCTCTCTTGCCGCTTTCGGCCCGAAGTGGCGTATCCACCGCCGCACCAGCCACCGCGGATGCGACCCCCAGGTTGCCAGCCAGCCCTCCAAGTCCGCTTCAGGACGAGGAAACGATATCCTGCCGGGCACCGCGGCGGCGAGCTTGCGCAGGACCGCGTTGACCAAGCCGGCCGCGGGCCGGCCGCGTCCCGCCTTGACCGCCTTGACCGCCTCGGACACGGCGGCGTACGCGGGAACGCTCTTCATCTCCAGGATTTCGTACGCGCCCGTGCGCAACGCCAAGCGGACCGGCGGATCCAGCCCTTCGGGGTCGCGCCCCGAGACCTGGCCAAGCACGTAGTCGAGTCTGCCCCGCAGGCGCACGACGCCGTAGACCAGCGTCCGCACCCAGGCCCGGTGCCTGGACGCCGAGGCCCCGGCCGCCTCCCAGGCCACGTCCAGTCGGCGGCCCGCTTCCACGCCCGCCAAGACCGACGCCGCAAGCGCCCGGCTCTGCCCGGTCATCCCTCCTCTGCGTCCAGCATCCCCCTCAAAGGCGAAGAAGGCACTGCGATCTCGGCGGTCTCCATGCGTCCGGCCAAGTACGCCGACCTGCCTGCCCGAACCGCCCATTTCATCGCGCTGGCCATGCGCACCGGATCCGAGGCGGCCGCGACGGCGGTGTTCATGAGGACGGCGTCCACGCCCTGCTCCATGGTGATGCAAGCGTCCGAAGCGGTGCCGACGCCCGCGTCCACGACCACGGGAACGGAAAGGCGGCGCTTGATCTCGCGGATGTAGTAGGGGTTGACCAGCCCGAGGCCGCTTCCGATGGGGCTGGCCAGCGGCATGACCGCGATGCAACCGGCCTCTTCCATGCGGAGCGCGGTGACGAGATCGTCGTTCGTGTAGGCGAGAACGTGAAATCCGTCGGCTGCGAGTTCTCGAGCGGCTTCCAAGGTCGCCGCGACGTCGGGCAGGAGCGTGCGCTCGTCGCCGATGACCTCCAGCTTGACCCAGCTGGAGAGCCCGGCAGCCCGGCCCAGGCGGGCGTAGCGGATCGCGTCGGCGGCGGTGTAGCAGCCGGCCGTGTTGGGCAGCAGGAAGAACTCCTCCGGGTCGAGGTGGCGAAGGATGCCCTCCTCGCGCCCGGCGCGAAGGTCGACACGCCGCACCGCCACCGTGACCATTTCCGTGCCGCTCGCCCGCACCGCATCCACCATCTGCTCGCCCGTCTGGTACTTGCCGGTGCCCAGGATGAGGCGAGAGCCGAACGACTTGCCTCCGATCTCCAGCTTGTCGCTCTCGGCCATTATCCGCCTCCCACGAAGTGGACCAGCTCGATCCGGTCTCCCTCTTCGACCGGGGTGGCGGCCAGGGCCCCGCGCACCAGGATTTCCCGGTTGCGTTCGACGACGACCGCTCCCGGGACCAGCGACAGATCCGCAAGCAGGTCGGCCACGCTGGCTCCGGCCCGAACGGAGTGGCGGTCGCCGTTGAGAACGATGGAGACGGGGCCTCGTCCTGGGTCGTTCGTCATTCCTCGCCCCCGTTGCCGGCCGGGTTGCGCCGCGAGACCGGCGAGTCGGCGCGTGCGACCGAATGCGCCGCTGCCAACGCCTCAAGATAGCGGGTCACCGCTTCGGCCGGACGCGCCGCCGCCCAAATGCCGCTTCGAACCACGATGCCGTAGGCGCCCGACGAGACGGCGGCCGCGGTCGTCTCCGGCGTCACCCCGCCGATGGCCAGCACCGGCGTACGGGTGCGGCCCGCGGCCTCCGCCAACGCCTCCGGCCCTGCTGGGGCACAGCCCGGATGCGACCCCGTGGCCCACACCGACCCGAAGATCAAGTAGTCCGCCTCGGCGGCCCATGGCTCCGCCGCCTGCGAGGGCGCGTGGATGGAACGTCCGACCACCAGCGAACCGGCAACCTCTCGACGAACCGTCCGCGCGACCGTCCGCGCCACGGGCACCGGCATGGAGTCCTCCCGGAGATGCACGCCGTTCGCCCCGGTTGCGAGGGCGACGTCCAGCCGGTCGCTCACGATGATCGTCGCGCCCGCCTCCGTCGCAACGTCCACCAGCCAGCGCGCCACCTCGTACGTGCGCCGGGCCGGGGCGTCGCGGATGCGGATTTGGATCGCCAGGGAGGCGCCGCCGGCTTCCGCCAGCGACAGGACGCGTTCGCGGAAGTCGGCGGCTCCCACGACTTCGTCTGCCGCGACGAAGTGGAGGCGCGGAAGAGGGGGTTCGGTCGAGCGAAGCACGATCTAG
Organism: Longimicrobiales bacterium; assembly: GCA_958295645.1. Classification (GTDB taxonomy): domain Bacteria; phylum Gemmatimonadota; class Gemmatimonadetes; order Longimicrobiales; family Gaopeijiaceae. The sequence goes on along the minus strand of OY282361.1, from coordinate 48,348 downwards.
CCGGCCCTACTCGAAGCGGTCGCCTTCGCGGAGGGACCGGCCGGCGATCCAGGCCGTTGCGGGCATCCGGCGCTTGCCGGGCGGCTGGACTTCGCCGATCCGGACGGCCCCGGCCCCGGCGGCGACCACCAGGCCGCGCCGCGGATCCGCGCTCGTCACGAGGCCGGGTTCGCCTCCGCCCTCCTCCACGACGGGCCGAAACACCTTGAGGGGCACGCCGGCCAAGAGCGTCCACGCTCCAGGCGCCGCGTCCATGGCCCGCACCAGGTTGGCCACGTCTCCGGCCTCGCGCTTCCAGTCGACTCGCGCCGATCCGCGCCTGAGCAACGGCGCGAACGTGGCGGCCTCGTGGTCCTGCTCGGTCTCGGCCGCCTGTCCCGCTCCGACTTGCGCGACCGTCCGCGCCAGCAGCCGGGCCCCCGCCTCCGCAAGCCTCGCGGCCAGCGTCGAACCCGTGTCCGTCTCGCGGATCGCCATCTGCTCCTGCGCCAAGACCGGCCCGGCGTCCATCTCCTCGACAATGCGCATGACCGTCACGCCCGTCTCGGAAAACCCTCGCGCGATGGCCCAGGGGACCGGCGCAGCGCCCCGCAGAGTCGGCAACAGGGAAGGATGCAGGTTGAAGGAGCCCAAGCGCGGCACGTCGAGCATCCGGCGGGAGAGGAAGCGCCCGTACGCCACGACGACCGACAAGTCGGGCGCCAACTCCTCGATCGCGCGCACGAAGGCAGGCGCATTCGGCCTCTCGGGCTCCAGGACGGGCAGGCCGGCCGAAGCCGCGCATTCGGCCACGGGCGATCGGCTCGTCTTCCTTCCGCGGCCTCGGGGGCGAGGCGGGCGCGTCACGACCCCGATCAGGCCGACCTCGCCGCCGGCGTCCGGGAGGAGCGCCCGCAAAGAAGGCAACGCGAAGTCCGGCGTGCCCCAGAAGAGCGCCCTAACGCGCGGCGTCACGGCAAGCCGCCGACGGCGGCGACCGGCGTCCCCGGCTCACGGCTCGGCATCCTCCGCTTGCTTCCTTCGCCATTTCTTGAGCAACAGGCCGCGCTTGAAGGCGGAGAGGTGATCGATGAACAGGATGCCGTCCAGGTGGTCGATCTCGTGCTGGAGAGCGCGCGCCAGGAGTCCCTCCGCCTCGATCCGCACCGGTTCGCCGCTGGGCGCGCGTCCCGTGACTGCCACGCGCAGGGGCCTCGCAACCGTGTCCTCGATGCCGGGAATGCTCAGGCAGCCCTCCACTTCCTTGACTGTCCTGCGGCTCGCGGCGGTCACTTCGGGATTGATCAGAGCGTGGGCTTCCCCGCCTTCCTCTTCGCTCGACACGTCCACCACCAGAACGCGACGGGAGACGCCGACTTGGGGAGCCGCGAGCCCGACGCCCCGCGCCGCGTACATGGTGTCGAACAAGTCCTCCACGAGGCGATGCACCTCGTCGTCGATTTCGCCGACCGGAGCCGCCTCCTCGCGCAGAACTGGAGCGCCGAGCGTCGCGACGGCGCGAACGGTCACCGGCGTCCGCCACCCCCGAGGCCGCCGAACAAGCCCGTCCGAGCTGGACGCCTCGCGCCAGGCCCGCCGCCCTTCGCCGCCGTCCCTTCGTCGTTCAGCTTCGCCGCCACGTAGCCCCGGTCGACCACCAGACGGGTGTTCTCGCCGGTCTTGATCGTCAGTTCGCGTTCCGTCGCGTGAACGACTTGGCCCAGGATGCCGCCGTTGGTCATGACGTCGTCGCCCTTGCCGAGCGTCTTCAGCATCTGCTGGTGACGTTGCTTTTCCTTGCGCTGCGGGCGGATGACGATGAAGTAGAAGATCGCCACCAGGGCGACGATCTGAAGCAGGAAGATCGACATCGACGGACCGCCCTGCTGTTGCGGAACGGGCGAGGCGAGAAAGGCGGGGGGGGCGAACGTCGTGATCATGATTCCTCGGGAAGGGACCGTGCTGCGGGACGGGGCCGTGCTTTGCTCTCGCCTCCGGCGCGAAGGCGTTGCAGGCATTCTTGCGCCCAAACGTTAAACGTTCCGGCCAGAATGCGTAACCGCGACTCGGCCGCCAAGGCGAGCAGGAAGCGGAGGTTGTGGATGGCCAGCAGCCGGTGGCCGAACCGCTCGCCCGCCGACACGAGGTGCCTCACGTAAGCGCGATCGTAGCTGCGGCAGGCGTAGCAGCCGCATCCCGGATCGATGGGCCGCCGGTCCAGACGGAAGCGGGCGGCCTTGAGGTTGACTTGGCCGTCGGAGAACGTCCAGGCGGTTCCGTGGCGGGCATTTCGAGTCGGCGCGACGCAATCGAACATGTCGCAGCCCCGGCCAATCGCTTCCAGGAGATCGGCCGGATACCCGACGCCCATCAGATAGCGCGGCCGGCGAGCGGGCAGCACAGGGTCCAGGGCCTCAAGCACTCGCCACATGGCCGGTTTCGGCTCGCCGACCGAGAGCCCTCCTATGCCGAAGCCGGGCCAGTCGCCCAGCGAGCCTGCCTGCCGCGCCTGCTCGATTCGGAGGTCCTCGTACACGTTGCCCTGCAGCACCGGAAACATCAGCTGGGGCGCTGCCGCCTCGCCCTCGGTCGCCTCGAAGCGGCGCCGGCATCGCTCGAGCCAGGCCAGGGTTCGGCGGTTGGCGGCGGTGGCCTGCGCCCTCGTCGCGCCGCCGGGCGGGCACTCGTCGAAGGCCATCATGACGTCCGCTCCGAGGAGACGCTGGACGTCCACGGCGCGTTCCGGCGTGAACTCGTGCAGGCTGCCGTCGATGTGGCTGCGGAAGGCCACCCCGTCTTCGCTCACCTCTCGAATCGACGCGAGCGAGAATACCTGGAAGCCCCCCGAATCGGTCAGCGCCGGGCCCGGCCAGCGCATGAACCTGCGAACTCCGCCGAGCGCGCGCACGGTCTCCGCGCCGGGGCGAAGGTAGAGATGGTACGCGTTCGCCAGCACCATGGAGGCTCCCGCGCCTTGAAGCTCCTCCGGCGACACGCCCTTCACCGCGCCGATCGTGCCGACGGGCATGAAGACGGGGGTCTCGACCGTCCCGCTGGGCAGGTGCAAGCACCCCGCCCGCGCCCCGCTGTCGGTGGCCTCCAGCACGAAGCCGGGAGACGGGGCGGGCAGGCAAGACTGCCGAGCCGGCCGGGAGGCGGACTGCGAGCCCTCCGGCGCCTCCGGCCGCCCGCTCAAGGCACCACCGCCATCGCGTCTCCGTAGGAATAGAACCGGTAGTCCTCGCGGATCGCCTCGGCGTATGCTCTCTCGGCCGTCTCGCGGCCCGCGAACGCGACCACGAGCATCAGGAGCGTGGAGCGCGGCAGGTGGAAGTTGGTGACGAGACAGTCCACGGCGCGGAACTCGTACGGCGGCCGGATGAAGAGGTCGGTGGATCCGGCGCCCGCGCCCAGGCGCCCGTCCGGGCCGGCGGCGCTCTCCAGGGTCCGCACCACGGTCGTCCCGGCGGCCCAGACGCGCCCGCCCCGGCTGCGACAGCGCGCGTGGGCGCGGGCCGCCTCTTCCGACACCCAATAGGGCTCGGCGTGCATCGCGTGCCCGGCGGGGCCGGCTTCGTTCATAGGCCGAAAGGTGCCGGGCCCAACGTGCAGGGTGACGAACCTGCGGGAGGCGCCCCGGGCCTCGATCTCCTCCAGCAGCCGGCGGGTGAAGTGAAGGCCCGCGGTGGGCGCGGCCACCGACCCGGAGCGGCGCGCGTAGACGGTCTGGTAGCGCTCGCGGTCGGCGGGCTCGTCTTCACGGCCCAAGTACGGCGGAAGCGGGACGCGGCCATAGCGTTCCAGAGCGACGGGCACCGGCAACGGCGTCTCCAGCCGCACGGTTCGCCCACCGTCCGGGGCGGGGCCGGCGATGAACACGGACAGCTCCGGCGACACCTCCACTGTGTGGCCCGGCTTGAGCTTGCCGCCGGGGCGGACGAGCGCCTCCCAGTCCTGGCCTTCGCCTCCGTCCAAAGGCCGAACCAGCAGCACTTCCGCCGCCGCGCCCGAACTCTTCCTGCCCAGCAAGCGCGCGGGAAAGACCTTGGTGTCGTTCAGCACGAGCAGGTCGCCGGGGGCCAGGAGGCCGGGCAAGTCGGCGAACCGCATGTGCTCCACCGAGCTGGTCGAGCGGCTCGCGACCAGGAGCCTCGACTGGCACCGCCGCGGCGTGGGGTAGCGCGCCAAACGCCCGGAGGGAAGCTCGTAGCCGAAGCCGGGGGAGAAGACGGCGGCCGAGGCCGGCGCTCCGGTCACTTCGCTCCGAACAAGCTGGCCTGGTTGCCGCCGGCAGGCTGCCCGGGCAGATGCGGCGGCGGGTGCCCCAGCCGCTGGTACGCCTTGGCCGTGGCGACCCTGCCCCTCGGGCTGCGCATCATGAACCCCGTCTGGATCAGGAACGGCTCGTGCACTTCTTCGATGGTGCCGGCCTCCTCGCCCAGTGCGACCGCGAGCGAGTTCAGTCCTACGGGACCGCCGTCGAACTTGTCCACGATGGCCTCCAAGATGCGCTTGTCCATCGCGTCGAGCCCCTGCTCGTCCACGTTGAGCAACTCCAGCGCGTCCTGGACCACGCTCGTCTCGAGCACGCCGTCGGCCCGCACCTCCGCGAAGTCGCGGACCCTCCGCAGCAGCCTGTTCGCGACCCGGGGCGTCCCGCGCGCCCGGTGGGCCAACTCCAGTGCGCCCCCGCTGGTCGTCTCCACGCCCAGAATGCCGGCGCTGCGCTCGACGATGGCCGCCAAGTCGGAGGGCGGGTAGAAGTCCAGGCGCTCGACGATCACGAAGCGCGTGCGCATCGGGGCGGTGAGCAGGCCGAAGCGCGTGGTCGCCCCCACCAGCGTGAAGGGCTCCACCGCCATGCTCATGGTCTCGGCGCGCGGCCCGTCGGAGAGCCGCACTTCGACGCGGAAGTCCTCCATGGCCGGGTAGAGGAACTCTTCGATGACGGGCCGCAGGCGGTGGATTTCGTCGATGAAGAGGATGTCGCCCTTGCGCAGGTTGGTCAGCGGGCCCACCAAGTCGGCCGCCTTTTCCAGCACGGGTCCCGACGTGGTCTTGACGCCCACGCCCATCTCGCGTGCCAGTAGCGCGGCCAAGGTGGTCTTGCCGAGGCCCGGCGGGCTGTGGAAGAGGACGTGGTCCATCGGCTCGCCTCGCCGCCGGGCCGCCTCGATGGCGATCTGCAGCGATTCCTTGACCTGCGCCTGGCCGACGAAGTCCGAGAGCTTCCCGGGCCGCAGCGACAGCTCCGAGCGGGACTCTTCGGGCAACACGCGGGGCGTGGTGACTTCCATGCGCCCGCCGGTGCGCTCAACCGTCACCGGAGCGCCCAGCCAGAACCTGCCGCACGACGTCTTCCACACTGTCCACGCCGCCTGCCGCAATCGCCTCGCGAACCGCCGCGTCCGCGTCCCGGAACGTGTAGCCCAGCCCGACCAGGGCGGACGTCGCCCCGGCCGCCCGCTTGGCTTCGGGGCCCTCGAAGTCGGCCGCCGCGGCCAAGTCCTGAACCTTGTCGCTGAGCTCGAGCACGATCCTCTCGCCCGTCTTCTTCCCCACGCCGCCGACCTGCACGAGCGCCCGCACGTCCTTCTCGGCCAGGATGCGCACCAGCCGCCCGGCGTGGTACATGCTCATCATGGCAAGCCCCAGCCGCGCTCCCACCTTCTGCACCGACGTCAAGCGCGTGAACAACGTCCGTTCGCGTTCCTCCAGGAACCCGTACAGCGCATGAGCGTCGTCGCGCACGTTGAAGACCGTCAGCAGCTCCGTCGGCTCGCCCTCCCGCGGCAACCGCTGGAAGACCGAGAGCGGGATGTGGATCTCGTAGACGACGCCCGCCCCCGTCAGCACCTCCACCCGCGAGGGTTCGCGGCTGAGGACTTCGCCTCGGATGCGGCTGATCACGTCGCCGGGGGGAAGGCCGTTCGGACGGACAACCGGGCCTGCCAGCCGTGCAACCGAACGGTTTCCGTCGTGCAGGCGGCCACGGTTAGCGTGCAGGCGGCCACGACTAGACCGCCGCGGGCAAGCGAACTCGCAAGCCGTGGCAGAGGGCCGCGGCCACGCCGTCGGCGGCGTCGCTGGGCCGCGGCGGCGACTCCAAACGCAAGTGCTGCTGCACCATGTAGGCGACCTGCTCCTTCGAGGCGGCGCCCCTTCCCGCCACCGCCGACTTGATTTCGGCGGCCGTGTACTCCGCTACGTCCACGTCGCCCAGCGCCGCGGCCAGCAGAATCACCCCGCGCGCGTGGCCCAGCGTCAGGGCGCTGCGCACGTTCTTGCCCTGGAACACGTCCTCCACGGCCACGGCCGCCGGCGAGAACTCGGCGACCAGCGCCGCCACCGCCTCGTGGATTTCCCGGAGCCGGACCGCCAGCGCCGCCCGCGGCGATGTCCGCACCACGCCGCACTCCACCAGCTCGGCCCGTCGCCGGTCGTCCACGCGCACCACGCCGAAGCCGGTCACGGCCGTGCCCGGATCGATCCCGAGGAACAGGCGGCCCGTTCGGCTCACAGCGCCTGGGCCAGCAACTCCGCGTCCAGTGCGGCGTTCGAATGGACCTGCTGGACGTCGTCGTTCTCGTCGAGGAGATCGAGCAGCTTCAGCAGACGCTTGCCGTCCTTCCCTCCCACCCCGACCTCGCTGTTCGCGACCATGATCCACTGGGACGAGGCGACGGCAATCCCCGCCTCCGCCAGCGCGCGCCCAACGTCGTGAAGTTCCGCGGGCCCGGTCGTGACCACCAAGTCGCCGCCGGAGGCGCTCACGTCCTCGGCGCCCGCTTCCACCGCCGCCTCGAAGACCGTGTCCTCGCTGGCCTGGGCTCCGTCCACGAAGATCGCCCCCTTGCGCGTGAACTGCCACGCAACCGATCCCGGCGTGCCCAGATTGCCCCCGTGCTTGTCGAGGATGTGGCGCACTCCCGCGACCGTGCGCTTCTGATTGTCGGTCAGCGTCTCGATGTAGAGCGCCACGCCGCCGGGCCCGTACCCCTCGTAGACGACCTCCTCGTAGGTGACGCCGGCCAGCTCGCCCGTGCCCCGCTTGATCGCGCGGTCGATGTTCTCCTGCGGCATGTTGGCGCTCTTCGCGGTGTCCACGGCCAACCTGAGCCGGGGATTGAAGGCGGGATCGCCACCGGCCTCCCGAGCCGCGACGGTCAACTCGCGGATGAGCTTGGTGAACCGCTGGCCGCGCTTCTGATCGGTGACGGCCTTCTTCCGCTTGATCTGCGCCCACTTGCTGTGTCCAGCCAACGGCGACCTCCTCGCGGCTCGCGGCGCAGTTTGCCCTGCGGCCCTCCTGGGGCGTCTCTCCAGCGCCAAATATAGGCAGAGGGAAGCGTGGACGGGTCCCGCGTATGCCTCCGCTTCCAAGGCAGGACTTCCGACATCGAGACTGGGGATCGAACAACATGCCGTCATGAATTCGACGAAAGCTCCGACAAGACGTCTCGAATCGGCGTTTCCGCGAATCAGACGATAGATGTTGTACATCCGCCAACAAGAATGTTGGCAACGATATTGTTGGCAACAGAAGTGCCGCGACGACGAGGGCGAGATGTCAACCGGGCAACATCCTTGGCCGGCAAGTCGGCCGTCGAAGACTCGGCCGACTTGGTCCGCAGGCAAGCCAATCGCCGTCGGGGCGGCGACACGGGCAGCAGGCCTTGGGAACGCGGCCCGCCGACCGGCGCAGGACGACCAGAACCAGTCCTATTATGATAAGGAATGAGTTCTTCCGCCGTTCTCCCTTGCGCTCCGCGCCGGCGGCCTGCTGGCGTTCTCGGGCGGACTGCCGCCATGCTCGCGGTCGCCGGCCTCTCCGTGTCCATGGCCGTTGCGCCGTTGTCGGGCCAGGCGGACGAGTCTTCGACGGGAACGGTCGTCGGACTGGTGTACGACAGCACGGCGAGCGCTCCCTTGGCAGGCGCCCGCGTCGCTTTGATGGGGACGGACCAAGTTGGAGAATCGGGCGAAGACGGGCAGTTTCGGCTGGACGGCATCCCCGCCGGCGAGTACGACGTCGCGTTCTTTCATCCGCGTTTGGGGGTGCTGGGGGTCAACGGGGCGCCGCAGCGGGTCGCGGTGTTCGCCGGGAGGATCTCGGACGCGTATCTCGCGGTTCCGTCGCGCGAGACGATCATGGGCGCCTGGTGCTCGGCGGAACCGGGTGCTGGACCAGTGTCCATCGGCGGCGTGATCACCGACGCGCTCACCGGCGTGCCGCTGCCTCGGGCGGTGGTCAAGGTGCTGGGCGACCGGCAAGGCGCACTGCGGTCGCGGCCCGTGCTGGCCGAAGCGCGCACGGAAAGCGACGGGGGATACCTGATCTGCAATCTGCCCGGGGCCGCGGGGATGCTCGTGCAGGTGGAGTTCGGGACCAGCGAGAACCTGCCGCGGCAGATCGCGGCGAACGGGCCGCAGGTTCTGGACCTCTCGATCCCCATATCGGAGCCCGTGACCATTACCGGCTCCGTCGTGGACTACGCCAGCCAGGAACCCCTGCATAGCGCGCGGGTCCAGCTCCTGGGCACCGACTTCTCCACGCTGACGGACTCCGCCGGGAAGTTCGGACTCTCGGGCTTGCCGCCTGGCAGGCAGACCATCGAGACCAGCCACCTGGGCTACGCGACGAGGGTGGACTCGCTGACCGTGTTCAGCAACGAGGCGCTGGGACTGGAGATCGTCCTCGCCACCGAGGCCATCGCCCTGGATCCCATCGTCGTCACGGGACGCCGAAACGAGAACATCTTCACCACGACCGGCATTCGCTTCGTCGGCCTGACCGAGGCCCAGGTCGATTCCATCGCGCCCCGCGTGATCGACATGGCCGGGCTGGTGCGGCAAGTGCGCGTCCCCGGCCTGTCGATCCGCGAGACGTACTTGCCCAACGCGTTCGGCCAGCCTCAGATGGGACTCTGCATCGAGCTGGTGCGAGGGCGCACGGCCGCAATGCCCAACACCTGCAACATGGTGGAGGTGCGGATCAACGAGGGCCCAGTGCCGGAACCCGCCTTCTTCCTGGTCGAACTGAACCCGCGAAACATCCGCCGCATCCAGCTCATCCCGCCGATGGAGGCCAGCATCCTCTACGGCGACCGGGCCGTCAACGGGGTCCTGCTGATCTACACGCGCTAGCCCGCGCCAGACAAAGACCGGGGCGCCGCCTCCCGGACGAGCGCGACTTGCTGGACGCGCCGGAGGAGCGCGGGCGGCACGATCCTGCCGGTCAGCCCTCCCCTTCCTGCGCCTCGGCCTTGATCTTGGCTGCGCGGACGGGCGGCACCACGTCGTAGCCCAGGAACTTCCGCCTGTGGTAGCCCCTCCCCTGCGTGATCGAACGCAGCGCGGAGGCGTACTTGTAGAGTTCGGCCTGCGCGACTTCGGCGCGGACAGTCGTGCGTCCGCTGGCGGGCTCCATGCCCAGCACCCGGGCGGACCGGCCGTTCAGGTCGCCCATGATGTCGCCCACGTACTCGTCGGGCGCGGTGACCGCCAGCTCGACGATCGGCTCCAGCAGCACCGGACGCGCCTTCTCGGCCACGTTCCTGAACGCCACCGACCCCGCCACCTTGAACGCGATGTCGGACGAGTCAACCGAATGGTAGGAGCCGTCGTAGCACTCGGCCGCGAAGTCGACCAGCGGATAGCCGGCCACCACGCCCTTGGCGGCGGCCTCCTGAATGCCCCGGTCCACCGAAGGTACGTACTTCGTTGGAATCACGCCGCCCTTGATCGCGCTCACGAACTCGTAGCCCTCGCCTCGGCCGAGCGGCCGCAGCCGCACCCAGCAGTCCCCGAACTGCCCGCGCCCCCCCGTCTGCTTCTTGAACCGGCCCTGCCCCTTGGCTTGAACCGAAATCGTCTCCCGGTAGGCGATTCTGGGCCGCTCCGTCTCGACCGCGACCCCGTACTTGCGCTTCATGCGCTCGAACTGCACGTCCAGGTGCAGCTCGCCAAGCCCGCGCGCGATGGTCTGGCGCAACTCCGGGTTGAACTCGGCCACGAAGGTGGGGTCCTCCTCGTGAAGCCGGTTGAGCGCCTCGCCCAGCTTGTCCTCGTCCGCCCTTGCCGCGCCCCGGACGGCCACCGAGATGTCCGGCTTGGGGAACGCCACCCCGGGCAGCGTCACCGGATTGGCGGGCGAGGAGAGCGTGTCGTTCGTGTGGGTGGACTTGAGCTTGGCCACCACGCCGATGTCGCCCGCGTGAAGCGCATCCACCTCGACCCGCTCCTTCGCCATGGGGATGGCCAGGTGATTGAGGCGCTCGCCGGCGTTGCGTTCCACGTTCTTGAGGTCCGTGCCGTTGGCCACCATCCCCGAGAACACGCGGAAGATCGACAGCTCGCCCACGTGAGGTTCCGCGCTGGTCTTGAAGACGAGAGCGCTCGTGGTCTCGTCGTCGGCCGGGCGAAGTTGCACGGCTTCACCCCTCTCGTCAGTGGCCTCGACCGCCCCGCACTGCCCGGGATGGGGCAGGACGCCGATCATCTTGCCGAGCAGCTCGCGCACGCCCGTGGCCTGCTCCGCCGAGCCGCAGAAGACCGGCACGATCTCGCCGCTCGCCACCGCGGCCGCCATCGCCGAGACGACTTCCTCCTGCGCTATTTCCTCGCCCTCCAGGTAGCGTTCCATGAGGTCCTCGTCGGTCGTTGCGAGCGTCTCCATCAGCTCGGTCCCCCAGTCCTCGGCCTCGGACGCCATGTCGGCGGGCACCTCCGCCTCCTCGTATTCGCCCTTGTCCGCGCCGGACTTGGCGATGTGCGCCTTGCCCGTGAGCAGATCCACGACCCCGCGAAAACCGTCCCCCGCCCCGACGGGCAGCTGCACGGGCAGGGCGTCCGCCCCCAGGACCTCCTTGAGCTCGCGGAGCGCCTTGGCGAAGTCGGCGTGCTTCTTGTCCATCATCGAGACGAAGACGATGCGCGGCAGATTCCGCTGCTCGCAAAGCTCCCACACCATCTCCGTCCCGACCTCGACGCCCGAGGCACCCGCTATCGCGACCACCGCCGCGTCGGCCGCCCGAACCGCCGCCACCGCGTCGCCCGCGAAGTCCATGTACCCCGGCGTGTCCAGGAAGTTGACCTTCGTCCCCTCCCAGACCGCGTGCGCCACCGTCAGCTGCATGGACATCCCGTGCGCGGTCTCTTCCGGCGTGGTCATCGTGAGCGCGTTGCCGTCGTCCACCCGCCCGCGCCGCGCCGAAGTCCCCGAAACGAAGCACGCGGCGTCGATCAACGTCGTCTTCCCCGACCCCCCGTGCCCCAGCACCACCACGTTGCGAATCTGCTCCGTCTTGAACGACTTGGCCGCGGCCATCAAGTCTCCTTTTGCGTTTGAGTTGGCTCGCCCGAGCCGTGCGGCGTCAGGGGCGAGGAGCCAAGATTCTACGGACGCGCGATGGGGACGGGCAAGGACGCCACACCCGCGCCTGGGTGGCGAGCGTCCTTGAATCGGGCATATTCTTGAGGAAACACGTCAGCTTCATACGAACCCAAGTCGGGGAAGAGCCACATGCCCATTGACGAGACTCGGTTCTGGCGTCAAGTGCGGCTTGGCGAGGACTCGGAGCTTGAGTTCAAGGAGGTCGAGGTCAAGGGAGGCCGAGTGTCGTCGCCGACGCGGAAGGCCGTGGCCGACGAGCTGGCGGCCTTCGCCAATTCAACCGGCGGCCGCCTCGTCTTCGGCGTCACCGACCAGCGCGAGCCGCAACCGCTGGCTCCGGATGCGCTGGACGCGGTTGCCGACTTCGTGACGGAACTCTGCACCGACAGCATCAAGCCGCCTCTCGATTTTCGCCTTTACCGAGTTCCGATACGCGACGCACCGAAGACCGGCATGCAACCGGACTGCGGAGTGCTGGCAGTGGAAGTCCCGATGGGAAAGGACGTGCACCGCTCGCCGGGCGGATTCTTCCGGCGGCGCGGGAACAGCAAGCGGCTCATGGAACCAACCGAGATCCGGCGGCTCCTCCAGGCGCGCGGCCAATCCGACGCGGAATCCGTCGACGCGCAGGTCGTCGCGGGCACGACCGTGGGCAGCTTGGACCCGGAGCTTTGGCGGCGGTACGCCAGCTCGCGTGCCGGCGACTCGCGCGCGATCGCGTTGGGCAAGCTCAAGTTCGTCAAGGAAGACGTCCACGGCACGCTCCGCGCGACCGTGGGAGGCGTGCTTCTGGCCAGCCAGGACCCCCGCGAATGGTTGCCGAACGCCTTCATCCAGGCCGTCTGCTACCGCGGCGACCGCCGCGACGGCAACCGCCAGCTGGACGCCATGGACATCACGGGGCCGATCGACCAGCAGATTCGAGAGGCAGTGCGGTTCGTCCTGCGCAACCGCCGGGTCGCCGCCCGCAAGGAACCGGCCCGTCGCGACGTGCCGCAGTACAGCGAGCGCGCCGTCTTCGAGGCCGTGGTCAACGCCGTGGTCCACCGCGACTACTCCGTCTCCGGCGCCAAGATACGTCTGTTCATGTTCGACGACCGGCTGGAACTCCACTCTCCGGGCGGCCTGGGCAACTCCATGACCGTGGACGACATGCGCACCAGCCAGTTCACCCGCAACGAACTGCTGGCGTCGCGGCTTGGGCAGTGCCCCGTGGGCGAGACGGCGGGAGCCGGCGGGCGGCAGTACTTCATCGAGCGGCGGGGCGAGGGCGTTGGAACCATCGAGGACGAGACGTTTGCGCTGGCCGGTCGCAAGCCTCTCTTCGTCAGCGACCGCGAACTCAAGGTGATTCTGCCCGTGGCGAGCCCGCCGTCGCCCGAGGGCGTCGAGGCTCGGATCGAGGTCGTCCACGACGACACTGGCAAGCCCCTCCGCGACGTGCATGTCCTTTTGGTCTACCCCAACAACACCTATCTCGAGGCCCGGACCGACACCTTCGGCCACGCCGACTTCGAACTGTACGCAATTTTGCCCATGACAGTGTGTTGCGCCTCGCCCGGATTTGCGGCCCGGGTCGTGTCCGACTACCGGCCGGACGGCGAGCCCGGCGGCACTCTGGCGGTGCGAATGCAACCCGTCCCCGTCGGCGGCTCCGTGGTCATCCCGAACCAAACGGGGCACGCGCCCGGCATTCGCGGCAGACTCAACCCCATCCGCGACAATCTCGACCGCCTCTACGTCTACGCCGACAACGTCGCCATCGACGACGGAGCCATTCAACCCGTCCACTTCCAGCTGAACGAGCCTCTCAAGCTGACCGACGCCTTTGGCAGTACGGTCACTGTCTGGTTTCGAGAGGTGATCGGCGCGTCCTGCGTGTTCGACTACGCCGCTGTTGCCAAGTCCGAGTAGGCGGGCCGGCCATTTAGAGCGGTTCGGCGCTCTAGCGCATGTCGTCGGCCGCCATTAAAATAGAGTCCATGTTTCGTCAAGACTTCGTCAGTTGATCCAGCCCGCGCCCGCTCGCCGCGCCAAGGCGATCCCCTCTCGCGCCGCGGAGCACGAGTCGCTTCCGCATGTGGTGAAGTTCTCCGGCGGACGCTCTTCGGCCGCGCTGGCGTTCGTTCTGGCGGAGGAGGGCCTGCTCGACGCCGAGCGCGGCGACGCGATCCTGTTCGCCAACACGTCCGCGGAGCATCCGGCGACCTACGAGTTCGCCCGCGAGTGCAAGCGTCGCCTCGAGAACGACTTCGGCATCCCGTTCTTCTGGTTCGAGTTCTGCACCGTGGAAGACGCCTCGCGGGGATTCTACGCCCGGCGTCCGTCGTACCGCTTGGTGCTTCCCGAGCCGGTGGAGAGCAACCCGAACGGCTTTCGGTCCAGCGGCGAAGTCTTCGAGGAGATGCTGTCCTACCAGGGCATGTTGCCCAATCCCCACAGCCGCTCCTGCACGGCCAAGCTCAAGCTCTACCCGTCGCACGAACTGCTCGCCGAGTGGCTGGGCGCCACGACCGGTCCCGCACATGCCGGACACTACAGCGACCGACGCTACGTGACGCCCGACTCCGCGCTGGTCCAGTACCGCCGGAACCGCGGCGCGGCCTCCGCCACGGCCTACCGAGAGCGCGTGAAGTTCATGACGGAACAGCCTGCGGCCAGACCCGCCCAGCGTTGGCGCGACTACACGAACGCCCCGGTCCCCAGCCGGGAGCGGCGTTCTGGCCCCACGCAGACGTCCGGCCGTGCGTCAATGCCCAGCCCAGCCCCGACGCTTGGCCCAGCCCCGATGTGGGGAGCCGACGCCGCCGAACACGTCACCGTGCTGGGCTTGCGGACAGACGAAGGCAAGCGCATCGCCAAGATCAACTCGCGGTCGTTCTTCGCGGAAGGCGCCAGCAAGTCCTGTTCCATTCACACGCAGCCGCCGGGCGAGCATCCGTGCTTTCCGCTGGCGGACTGGGGATTCGACGCCGACGCCGTCCGCAACTTCTGGCGCGGGCGCGACTTCGACCTCGGCGGGCCGGAGCACGGGGGCAACTGCGTCTTCTGCTTCATGAAGGGCACACGGTTCCTGGCCAAGGCCGCCTGTGCCGCCGATCCCCAGCGCCGTACCGAGACGCCGTCGGACATCGGGTGGTGGGTCGAGATGGAAGAACGCTACCAGCGCCAGGTGGCCGCGCGAAACGGCGAGGGCATGACACGGTTCGGCTTCCTCGGGGTGACCGGCCCCACGTTCTCCGAAATCGCCCGGGGGAGCGCACCCGACCTCGGACGCTACGCGACGGGCGCACTGGCCTGCGACTGCACGGATTAGAACTCTTGCCATGACGAAGCACGAACTGCCCGACGACCTCTGTTTTCCCCCGGGCGAGCCGCAAGGCTTTTCGACTCTCGCGATGACCCAATGGACGGGCAATCCGGAGCCCGTCGTTCGCGAACTCCTGCAGAACTGTTTGGACGCCGCTGACGAAGCTGGCCGCACGAAAAGCGAAGTGTCGTTTTCGATCAAGGAAGTGCCGTTGGCCGACATACCCGGCATCGAAGCCTATCGCGAACACTTCGAACAGGCAGTTGCCGAGCGCGAGATGGGCACGCAGGGCGTTTCCGAGAAGCAGGTGATCAAGAGGATTCGCCAAATTCTCGGGGGGGGGGGGGGGGGGGGGTCGGTGCGCCTCTTGTTTTGCCGGGACAACGGCGTAGGACTTGATTCCGGCAACATCGAGAGGATCCTGACCCAAGGCAATACGGCCAAGGGACAGTCGGGCGCAGGGGCCTTTGGAATCGGTCATCTGACGGCTTTCGCCGCTTCGGATCTGCGCTACGTGCTCTACGCTGGGCGATCAAGAGATCCGGCCGGGAACACGAAGGACATGGCCAGCGGTCACGCCATCCTGGCATCTTGCAAGAAGTACAAGCATGGCGGCCACGGCTATTGGCTGGCCCGCACGGACTCGAGCAGACCCCCCGATCTCTTCGATCCACTCTATCCCGACAAGGCGCCGCCCCTGCTGCTGCGCGAACTCGATTGCCTCGGCGACACCGGCAGCGTCGTGTGCATCACGGGGTTCAACAATTTCCGGTCGGACAAAGCCGATCCCGCGGCGGCCATCGCGCGCGTGGCCGCGAAGAATTTTCTCGTGGCCATCTGGAACAAGAAGATGACCGTGACGATTCGTGACGAGGACGACCGCGAGACCGTTGTCGACCACGAAACCTTGGGGACGATCCTCGAACGAGACAAGGCAAGGAAGCTAGGCGAACAAAAGGGAGGATGGCTTCCGGGCGCACAGGCTTACCAAGCATGGGAAACGCTCGAGCAAGGAGAGCGATTCATGCTCGGCGCAGGCGCCGACGCATACGTTCTGCCGTTGGGCCAACACGAGGCAAGACCGTTGCCGCGGGTGCAGGTGTTTCGCAGCGGCATGTGGATCACCAACGACGCCGACGCACTGGAGCCCCGCCGCTTTCGGAGCAACAAGCCCTTCGCCGCGGTGATCATGGTCGAGTCCGGAGGATTGGCGCGCTTGGTGCGTGGGGCCGAGGGACCCGAGCACCGTGGACTGGACCGCCAACGGCTTGAACCCCCGGACAGCAAGAAGCTTCTCGCCCTCCTGCAACATATCGCCGATCAATCCCCCAGAAAAAAAGGGCAAGAAGCGAAAGACGCGGGCGGGCGCGGCGCCCAAGCCGGGCCGGGGCGTGTCCGCTCGCTCCTCTTGGGTTGCCGTGTCCGGCGACGAAGGGCGGATACACGCGATACGCGTAGCATGGCAACTGCGCGACGGCGGCCTGCACGCGAAGGACATGCTCGGGGTCAGGGTTCGCGTGCCCTCCGGTTCCGACGAGACCTGCGAGGCCCCGTTGGCCCCGAAGTGGCTTCCGATCGAGAGCGTTCGATTCTCGGGCGGCGTTGCCCGTCCAGGCGAGGACGGCTACGAAGCTCAACTGCCCAGCGGTTGCCGCACCTTCACCGTCGTCCTTGCCGAGCCCGCGACCGACCCCAATGCCATTGAAATCGACTTGGTGCGGCGTCGGCCTCTCGAGCCGCCGTCCGATCGTCCCAATGGCTCCGCCGCGAACTGACGCCTCCACCGCAACTGCCAAATGACTGATCGCGCCACGGACTCCCTCCCATTGCTTCTCGAGGACGGCTCTCGGATGGACTGGACCGACGCCCAGTACACGGCCGACATCCGAGCAGGCGCCGGCCAAGCCACCGTGACCCACCGCTTGTCGAACGCCCCCGTGCTTGAACATCTCATCGACAGTCGGAGCGCCGCCTGGGCCGTCGAGATCCGTTGTCCGAAGACTCTCATGGCGAAGATCGAATCGTCCGCAGAGGCTCGCCATGTCGTGAAATGGGATGCCGACGACGTGGACGGCGACATCTTCATCATGCCCGGGCTCCTGGCACGAGAAGACCTTCGTTTGGACGCGTCCGACCTCACTTCGCTGTACCAAGACATCGGCGATCTTCACGTTCCGCAGGGATACTGGCTGGCGCGGGGATACACTTGCCGGGCCAGTACGCTGTTGGAGTCGCTCCTCAGTTTTCGTCTCGACAAGGGCTTGAAGAAGGGCCGCATGGAAGTGGCGTCTGACCACGGCAGCGGGAACCTGCGGTTTGTCGTCAACATGGCCCCCGATGCTTACGAGCAAGCTCGCTACGACCGGAGCGTGCAGATTGCCGCGCTGGTTGGAGCGTGCGCGCAGTTTCCACATGCCTTCCGAAGCGGAGACGACGACGACGAGCTGCCGCTGGTACGCGAACTTCGCGAGCGCTTGGAGAGCATCCGCCCCGGGATCACGTTGTGGGAAGATCCGGCTACCTACGATCCAGCCATGGTCGCGACGCTTCTTGAACCCTTCCGGCCAGCCCCGGTCAGGGGAGAGAGCGACAGTGAATAGCCCGTTGCTGGATGCCGCCGGCACGAAGTTCAGCCGGTGGCAAAAAGAGATCGTCTTCGACAAGGGCCGTCACGGGGAGCCCAACGAGCAGAACCGGCGTGTCTGGGAGCCCATTCGCGAACGGCAGGAAGCGCTTCAGTCGGCCATCAAGGCCGGTCACGCAAGCCTCGGGGCCTACCTGCGAGGGGCATTGCACATTGGCGACGAGAAGATCGATGCTCCCGGGTTCCCGCGAGATCAGCTCACTTCAGACGAGTTCCGGACGCCTCCGGTCGAACTAGAACGCGAACTGTGGGCGGCTTGGCCCGGAGTAAGACCTCGGCTCGCGTCCCAGCCGGTGTTCTGGCTGCTCTGTCACGTCGAGTGGATCGAACAGGGCCGCTTCGACCAAGCTGGTCACCGCCTGGAAGCCGCGCTCGTTGGCGGGGGCAAGGATCTGGAGGCGAAGACCCGAAACTTCCTCCGGCGCACCGGCGGAATTCCCCACGAGAGAGGCAAGACCTCCGTCTTCTCCGATTGTCCTCTTGCTCGCGCTTGGTGGCGAGTCCATGTGGCCGAGCAGGTGGCGGCGGTCCCGCACGCGGGCATGTCCGCCGACGAGGCCCATGAGGTACTTCACGCGAACAGACAGGCGTGGGAGACGCTGGCGCGGCTGGGGCTCAGGAGCGTAACAGTCATCTCCCAACGCACTGCCCGTGCCGCCGTGGTCCGCCGCTTGAAATCGCTTTTGCGCGAGAACGGTCGTCTGGGCTCGAAAGACGTTCAGAGCGTGGCAACCGACTTGGCTCGCCTGGGGCTTCGCCAGTCGCCGGAACATACGCCGTGGCAAAGGCTCGTGGCGTAGAGTCCTCGGGTGAGTCCAAACCAGCTAGTCGCCGAATCGCCCGCCTAGCCCGACGACGGCGTCAATCCTTTTGACTGCTGCTGACTTGGTGGCGGCGGTGGCGCGGGCGGCCGATAGTCCGGCTTCGTCAGGTTCGGCGGCTTGGGCGTCCGTCCCCGTATGCGGCGGCCCGGCACTCTCCGTGGAGGCCTTGGCTTCCTTGCTTCGTCTCCGTTCGACATGAATCTCTCCTTGGCTACTATCGTGCTACGATTACTGGGTCTGGCGGTGGCCCAAATCCGTCGAGCCGGACGTCTTACTCGCTTGCACGAACTCTACGATCCTGACGTCCTCTGCGGGTACCAATACGGCCTCAACATCTTCTAGCGGAATCCGCTTGTCGTCGGCTAGCCACTCAGCCTCCCGCATCAGAAAATGTCCGCTCTCGGAATGTCCAGGCCATTCTAGAGGCCATCCAAACATGCGACGGCTGTCCATGAAATGCAAGACTACATAGCAATCCATGTTATTCCAAAACGCCGAATACCACGAAGATGGGTGCGATGTCTCGGCCGTGACTCTTAACCGCCTTAAGACTGCGAGCAGGTAATCGCGATGAATCAGCCATGCTAATCCAATACCCATCAACAATGCCAAAATGATAGCAACATAAAGATATTGATAAGAATTCGTAGACCCTGGTATCGCAAATATGATTGTCTGGATTACCGCGGTAAAGGCCAATGCCTCCACCAATCAACCGAATATATCGGGCTTGGAATGCAGGGTCAGGGCTCGGAATGTCTTGCTCGCAAGAAACCCGGGCAACAAGAAGGTCAGCATCGCAATAGCTTCGCTCGTCATCCAATTCATCTTGGCTTCTCATTCCTTCTTGGGTTGGAAATGTCGCAACGGCCCATTCGCTAGTCAATATAGCTACGGAATCATAATGCCATCATCGCTCGAGCTTGGCCGTACACGGCGACGTTGACTACGGCTTGGAAGACGGCCTTTGTCGCCGACTGGGGCAAGTCCACTCGGCCGGAGCCTGCAACCCGAGATGCCACTGCCGCCGCCTTCAATCTGATCGCCGGCAGCTTCTTCAGTCGCTGGTTGCGGGGGTCGACGACTGCGCCAATGGACTCGAGCACGGTCACGCCGAGAAGCGGTTCCGCATCGGCGTCGCCGAACACGACCGTTCCTCCAATGCGCTTCCCCAACAACTCGATCTGGGCGACACCGATGTCCATCGCGATCCGCGTCCCGTCCGCCAGTTCATACACCATTTGCTCGACGGGCCTCAGTCCGATGCCCTCCATGCACTTCCTCGGCACTACGGAATCGGTCGCGCCCGTGTCGACCAGGAAGGGGGCGGTTCAACTTCTGGCTCGATCCGCGGGGTTGCGGATCGTAACATCGACGTGAATGGCTCCCATGTTCTCACTCGCCTGTCTGATCGTCTGGCCAACGCGGAATGTGGCGGAACGATTCCAGAGGTGCAACAAATGCGACCCCGTGTTCTCGGGCGGCACCGGTTCGCAGGATCGAACCGGAAGATTGCTTCCCGCCAACATCATCTCGTCATGCCTCGGCTTCTCCGCCGCCAGAACTCCCCTACCTCACCCGGTCCAGAAACTTGTCGCCGGTCTCGCAGTCCACGATCAACACCGCAACGGCCAGCATACGAGCCGGATCCGCTTCGTGCTCCAGCAACCGAGCCAGCTCGTCCGCCGCCTCTGGCCCGAACTTCCGCTCCGCCTGCTGCCGAAGCAGGGCTTTCTGTTCCTGGACGCCTTCGCGACGGCCCTGTTGGAACCACTCCTGCGTCCAGCGGTCCATCGTCTCGGCGATCATTGGCTCTCCTCCTGCCAGAAGTTGGGTCGTCTCCAGCTGCTCCGCGCGAAGTCCGCGCTCCTGCATCAACGCCGCGATCCACAACGAAAACGCTCGCCGCAACCCCGCGTCCTTCGGTACCGCCAGTAGCCGGGTCAGCGCTTCCGCCTCCGCCTGGAACTCGGCGGCCGTCTTTGCGCGCTCCAGCCGCGCCAAAGCACCCGCTACGTCGGCGGCCGCCAGATCGTACTCTCCCAGGGCCCCGAAGTCAACCAGCCGGTAGCTCGGCCGGGACTTCGTCTCCGCGTCGCCGATCCATGCCGGGGGCGCGTTCACGGAGGCCTTCCATCGGCGCGATCCGTTGTAGACCACCACCGGCACGAGGCCCATCCGGTCCATGTCCCGTCCCCACGGATGCGAGGCCGCGGCCGCTAGGCAGAGTGCCTTGTAGACCTCCATGCGCTCGACCATGCCGTGGTCCGGCGGGCGGCGGCCTCGGGGACGAACGTCTCGAGGAAGCTGCGCACCATGCGGCGGTGGACGAAGAGGCGTTTGTAGGCGGCGTCGTGGTCCATCCCCTATCGTCGCGGATCGGCCAGGACAGGGGAATGGCTTGATGGGATATCGCTGGATCGCTATTTGACGATGTTCTTGACGACGTAACCAGAGTTTTGACAAGCGTTTACGTCATGAATAGACGTTATCACGACATGTTATTTGACAGCCTGTTCGACGCAACGCGAACGAGCACCACGCCTCGCGAGACGGCTCCGCGGCGAGAGCCTACCCCGCCCGCTCCCTCACCAGCGCGATCCGCTCCCCGTCCGGCGACACCGCGATGCGCGAGATGTCTCCGCGGCCGTCTTCCGCCAGATCGGCCACGAGGCGCCAGTCGCCGGCCTCCGGCATCCAGGCGAACAATGCGGGGCCGTCGGCCATGAGAATCGTGCCGTCGGGGGTCCAGGCGTAGTCTTCGCGGTTGGGCAGGGCTCTGGCGATTCGTTCGGTGGCACCCGAAGCCGGGTCGAGCCGCTCGATCCACCATTCGGCGTCGGGCGGCTTGCGCACGAACGATACGGAGGCGGTTCCGGGAATGCGGTGGATGGAGCGGCCCGGATGGTCGGCGACGGCCTGGGCGGTTCCGGCCGGCGCATCGCCGGTCCAGAGGCTGGGCGGGTCTCCCAGGACGAACATGACGGCAGTGCGGGCGTCCGCCCAGGCGTGGTAGCCGACCGGCTCGACCGTCGCGAAGACCGCGCCCATGTCCTGGCCGTCCGGGCCGTAGCGCCACAGATGCTGGCGGCCCCGGGCCTCGCGAATCGCGGAGAAGGCCTCCTGGCCGGGAATGAAGGTGGGCGAGAACTCGCTGGCCGTTTCTGTGCGCGTCACGCGCTCGGTCGCCGCCGTGGCTGGCAGGTAGCGGAAGACGTCCGTCTGCGTCGAGTCCACGGCGCGCACGAAGTAGAGCGCGGAGCCGTCGGGGGCGAAGCTGGGCTGGTTGTCGTAGCCGGGCCGGTCGGTCGCGTTGGCGAGGTCGCGCAGGGCCAACGCCTCCGAGGTGCGTTCGAGGCGGCCGATCCAGATGTCGGTGGACGGTGCGCTTGCCGCCGTGGGCACGTAGCCGGGCGGAGCGGGGCCGATCTCGGGAGGAGGCCCGTCGGCAGGGACGCCGGCAAACGGGTCGGAGGCCGGCGTGTCGTCGCCGGAATCGCCGGGCGGACCGCAGGCGGCGACGACGAGCGCCGGCAATGCCACGGCGGCGAGCCGCGCTGGGCGCCCCAGGCGGCGCATCATGTCGGAGGTTCGCAGCATGATGCAGTCTTCTCGTCGGTCCATGGCTCGCGATTCCTTTGAAGCGGTCTTCTTCAATTCGTCCTCTCCCGCCGAGACACCCGGTCCAGCAGCGCCCGCTCGGCCTTCGTGAGCGAACCCATGCCGCTCTCGGAGATCTTGTCGAGCACGGCGTCCAGCGCGTCGAGCTCCGCGCGCTCCTCGGCGAGGTCGCGGCGGCGAGGCTCTCGAACCGGAGGCATCGGAATTGCCCGAACCTTCCTGGGCCGGGTCGGCGACGCAGGAGGAGTCCGGGTCGGCGACGCAGGACGGGTTCGGGTCCCAGGCGCGGGACGGGTCCGGGTCGCAGACGCAGGACGGGAACCAACGGTCGCGTCCCGATCCGAACGCGCACCAGGACTTGAACCTTGCTCCGCATCCCGCCTCAAGTCCGCGCCGCGCCTCTTCATCCCCTCCCAGAACGCCGCCAATCGAGCCGACATCACCCGCCAGCCGTCCGGCCCGCCAGCCGTCCGGCCCGCCGCCCGTCCAGCCGTCCGTCCCGCCGTCCCCAGGTCGCCCCACAGCACTGGCGCCCAGCCGCTCTTCATCAACAGGAATCCCGTGACGACGCCGCCCAGGTGCGCCAAGTGCGCCACGCCGTCGCGGCTGGGGCCGAGCGCGCTCACCAGGCTCAGCGCCGCCAGGAAGCCGACGACCCACTTCGCTCGCACCGGGACCACGCCCCAAATGTGGATGGGCGCGTTGGGCCACGTCATGGCGAAGGCCAGCATGACGCCGTAGCAGGCGGCCGAGGCCCCGACGATCGGCACGTCGGCGAAAAAGAAGCTCATCAACACGCCGCCCAGGCCGCAGATGAGGTAGAACTTGAGGAAGAAGTCCGATCCCCAGCGGGATTCCAGCGGCGGGCCGAAGAAGAACAGCACCAGCAAGTTCATGAGAAGATGCCAGAGGCCCGCGTGCACGAACATGTACGTGAGCATTCCCCACGGACGCTCGAACAAGCGCCCGGGCGAGAAGGCGAACCAGTCGGCCATGTCCTGCAGGCCGACTGCCACCGTGACCAGGAAGACGACGGCGTTGGCGAGGAGAAGACGCTTGACCCAAGGAGTTGCCCGGAAGCCGCCGCCGGCTGTACCGAAGGACGGTCCGCTCGTGTATCGCATGGGGGCTGATTCTCTCCGGGTAGGGGCGAGTGCGGGCTAGCGTGCGCCGGCGGCCATGCCGAGCCTGCATATTCTGTCGCAGAGGGCGGGAAATTCAATCCCCGCGGCGCGGGCGGCTCTCGGCAACAGGCTGTTGCCGGTGAGGCCGGGCAGGGCGTTGGCTTCGAGGCACCAAGGCTTGCCGGACGTGTCCACGAGGAAGTCCACGCGGGAAAAATGATCCAGCCGGAGCAGCCGGTGCACTTGCATCGCCGTCGTCTGGAGCGCCTCCGCGAGTTCGGGGGGGATGCGAGCCGGCGCGGTTTCCACCGCCATGCCCTTTTCATACTTGCATTGGAAGTCGAAGAAGTCGTGGACGGGCTCGATCTCCACGACAGGGAGAGGCTCGGCGTCCAGGACGCCAACCGTGAACTCCCGTCCCCGGACGTAGGATTCGTACATCGCCTCGCCTCCCGCCCCTGCCACCGCGGCGGCCTCGCGGGCCTCGTCCGCGGAGGCGACCACCGCCAAGCGCACAGACGAGCCGCCGGCCACCGGCTTGACCACCAGCGGCAATCCCAGCCGCTTCACTGCGTTCTGGGCCGTCGCCGCGTTTCGGCCCAGCGTCGCGATGGTGCGCGACCCGTCGCGGACCGTTCCCGCGTCTTCGGCCGTGCGCGCGTCTTCGGCCGTGTGCGCGTCTTCGGCCGTGTGCGCGCCCTGAGCCATCGCCGCACCCCTCACCCAGTCCGGCGTGGCCACGCCCGCATCCCGAAACAGGCGCTTGGAGAGATCCTTGTCCATGGCCAGAGCACATCCCGCAGGCCCGCTTCCCGCGTAGGGGATGCCGGACGCCTGCAACACGGCCTGGACGGTTCCGTCTTCGCCTGCGCCGCCGTGCAACGCCAGGAACGCCACGTCCGCCTCGCGGAGCACCGGTTCCGCCGAGCGCAGGCCCGCGATCAAGCCGACGCCGCGCTCCGCAGGCGCGATGCCCGCCGCCAGAATGCGCGCCTCCTCTTCGCGCGGGACGACCCCCGCCACCGGGTCCACGCACGTAACCTGGTGTCCCAGTTCGCGCAACGCGGCCGCGACTTGGCAGCCGCTCGACAACGAGACGCCGCGTTCCTCCGACTCGCCGCCCATCAGCACGGCGACGCGCAACGGCGGCCCTTCGCTCACGGCACCACCGCCAGCAGCCGCACGAGGTCGTAGCGCGTCAGGATGCCGTCCAGCTCGCCGTCCGAGCGCACGAGAACCGCCTGCGCGCCGCGAGTGAGCAAGCGCTTGGCCTCCTGGGAGTCCGTCCGTTCGTCCAGCACCGGGAACGGCTCCTCCATCTCCGATTCCACGGGCGCGTCCAGGACGGCCTGGTCGGCAAGCACCGCCGTCATCAGCTCGCGCTCGCTCACGCTGCCCACGCACTCGCCTTCCACGACGACCGGCAACTGCGACACGTTGTGGCTGGACATGGTGGAAATGGCGGTTCGCACGGACGCGGAAGGAGTCGTCGCGTGCAGGCCCGGGAGCCTCTCCAGCTTGGACGCGAGCATCTCGGAGACCGTGGAGCGGCTCGGCTCCAGAAAGCCGTTGTTGCGCATCCACTCGTCGTCGTACTGCTTGGTCAGGTAGCGCTCGCCCCAGTCGCAGAGGACGGCCACGACGCAGGCCTCCGGGTCGTCGATGCGGCGGGCGAGTTCGAGCGCGGCGTGCACGATGAGGCCGCTGGATCCGCCTAGGAAGAGGCCCTCTTCGGTGGCCAGGCGGCGGGCCATGCGGAAGGCGGCGCCGTCGGTGACGGTCACGTAGTCGTCCACGTATTCGAGGTCCAGCGCACCCGGAATCTTGTCGTTGCCCAACCCCTCCACCTTGTAGGGCTCGGAGGCGCCGACCGCGCCGGTGGCGTGAAACTCGGAGATCACCGAACCCACGGGGTCCACGCCGGTGACGCGCACCGCGGGATTGCGCTCCTTGAGGTACTTGCCGGCGCCCGAGATGGTCCCGCCGGTGCCGGCGCCCGCAAAGAAGTGGGTGATGGCGCCGCCCGTCTGCTCCCACAGCTCCGGCCCGGTGGTGCGGTAGTGGGCCTCCGGATTGGTGCGGTTGTAGAACTGGTCGGCCAGGAAGGCGTTCGGGGTGGAGTCGGCTATTGCCTGGGCTCGGTTGGCGTAGTGATCCGGATGTTCGGGAGGGACGGCGGTCGGGGTGACGACGACTTCGGCGCCGAACGCGCGCAGCAGCTTCACCTTCTCGATGCTCATCTTGTCGGGCATGGTGAAGACGCACTTGTAGCCCTTGATGGACGCGGCCATCGCGAGCGCCAGGCCGGTGTTGCCGGAGGTCGCCTCCACGATGACGCCGCCCGGGCGAAGGAGGCCGGCCTCTTCAGCGGCCTCGATCATGGCGATGCCGACGCGGTCCTTCACCGAGCCGCCGGGATTCATGAACTCGGCCTTGCCGTACACGGGCGTGCGGGTTCCCTCCGCCACCCGGTTGAGCCGGACGAGCGGCGTCCAGCCCACCATCTCCAAGACGCTGCCGTAGGGCCGGCGGTGACGGGGCTCCCGCGCGCTGCGCCCGGAACCGCTCACGGCTTCGAGAAGCGGACGGGCAAGTCCACCCAGGCCCTCACCGGCTCGCCGTCCTTGAGCGCGGGCTCGAAGGCCATCGCCCGGGCGCCTTCCACGGCGGCGGAATCGAGGCCGGGGTGTCCGCTTCCCTCGGCTATCGCGACGCTGTCCACGCCGCCGCTCTCGTTCACAAGCACGCGCAAGGTCGTCGTCCCCTCGGCGTCCTGGCCGTAGAGTGCAGGAGGATACTCCACCGAACTCTCCGCAACGAGCGGAACAGGCTGCTCGACGCGCTCCGAGCCGCAGGCGGCCGCCGAAGCCGTTCCCACTGCCAAGCAGGCCAACACGCGTCGCCAACCGCGACGGCGCTCGCAGGCACGGCGGCGGCCTCCGTCGCGCAGGAGGTCCCCGGCGCCCCGAACTCGATGTGCGCGACCACCCTCGTCCTGCCTTCGCCCCATGCCGTTCATCCTAGAATCCTAAGGCAACGCGACGCCCGCGCAGTCCCCGGCGCGCCTCCGTTCGTTCGTTGGCGAGCCCTAAGCGTCCCGGGCGAGCCCTAAGCGTCCCGGGCCTTCTTCCCCCGCCCCCGACTCTCCCGCGTGCGCCTTTACTCCCGCCCGCGCCTCTACCCCCCGCGCGCCGCCCTACTCCTCCTTGGCGAGCCGACAGAGGGCGTGGAGCAAGTTCAGGGCCTCCAGCGGAGTGACCTCGTCGGGAATCAGCGCTCGCAACTTGGCCACGGCCGGATGTTCCGCGGCCAGGAACAGCGACAGCTGGTCGCGCCCCGTCTGCGAGCTCGGCGCTCCCTCGCCCCGGCCCAAGCCGCCGCCGGAGCCCGCCAGGGCGCCTTCCAGCTCCGCGAGCAGCGTCTTGGCGCGGTCGATCAGATGGGGCGGGAAGCCGGCCAAGCGCGCCACCTGGATGCCGTAGGAACGATCCGCCCCGCCCGCCTCCAAGCGCCGCAGGAAGAGGATTCCGTCGCCGCACTCCCGGACGGCCACGTTGAGGTTCTTCACGCCCGGGAGCAGGTCCGCCAGCTGCGTCAGCTCGTGGTAGTGGGTCGCGAAGATGGCCTTGGCGCCCACGCGGTCGTGCAGATGTTCCGTGACGGCCCAGGCGATCGACACGCCGTCGTAGGTGGACGTGCCGCGCCCGATCTCGTCCAGGAGCACGAGACTCTTCTTCGTCGCGCCGTGGATGATGGCGGCCGTCTCGTTCATCTCGACCATGAACGTGGACTGGCCGCGCACCAAGTTGTCCGAAGCGCCGACGCGGGTGAACACTCTGTCGCAGATGCCGAGCCGCGCCCTTTCCGCCGGCACGAACGAACCCGTCTGCGCCATGACCTGAATCAGGCCGACCTGCCGCAGCACCGTGCTCTTGCCCGCCATGTTGGGACCCGTCAGCACCGCGATGCGCGCCTCTTCGTCGAGGCGCAAGTCGTTCGGGATGAAGTCTTCGCGGCGCATCATGGTCTCCACGACCGGATGGCGTCCCGCGGCAATGTCCAGACCGAAGTCGCTCGTGATCTCCGGGCGCACGTACACGCGCCGCCGGGCCACGTCCGCGAAGGCGGCCAACACGTCCAGCGCGGCGACCGCACGGCTCGCGCTCCGAATGCGGGAACTCGCGGCGGACAGCTTCTCCCGAACCTGCGAGAACAGCGCCTTCTCCATCCGGGCGATGCTGTCTTCCGCGCCGAAGACCTTCTCTTCCCACTCCTTCAGCTCGGGAGTGAAGAAGCGTTCCGCGTTGGTAAGCGTCTGTCTCCGGGAGTAGCGCTCGGGGACGCGCGGCAGGTTGGGCTTGGTCACCTCCAGGAAGTAGCCGAACACCTTGTTGTAGCCGACCTTCAAGGAGCCGATGCCGGTTCTCTCTCGTTCGCGGGCCTGCAAGCCGGCGATGAAGTCGCGCGCGCCGTCGCGCACAACCCGCATCTCGTCCAGCTCCGCGTCGAAGCCCTGGCGGATCACGCCGCCGTCCGACAACGACGCGGGAGCGTCCTCCGAGATGGACTCCGCCACGAGCGCCGCCAAGTCCTCCAGCAGGTCCATCTCTTCGATCAGTTGCGCCGACAAGTCGCTCTCCAGCAGGGCGCCCGCTTCGCGCAGGCGGGGCAGCTGCTGCATCGACAGGCCCATCGACCACACCTCCCGGGGGGCCACCCGGGGCGATCCGATCCTGGCGCAGAGCCGGTCGAGATCGCGGATGCCGGACATGCAGGACCGCAGCTGGGCGCAGGCGTCGGGAGATTCGTGCAGCTCGGCCACCGCGGCGTGGCGCCTCACGATCTCGCCCGCGTCGAGGAGGGGGCGGAGCAGCCAAGTCCGCAGCAGGCGGCCGCCCATCGGGGTCGCGGTGGCGTCCAGCACCGACAGGAGGCACTCGTCGCCGTCGTAGGGGCGCAGCGGCTCGACCAGCTCCAGGTTTCGGCGGGTCATCGAGTCCAGCGTCATGACCGCGCCCGAGCGCTGAATGCGGGGCGCCTGCATGTGCTTGGCCGCCCCCGGGCGGATCTCTTCGACGTAGGCGACCAGGGCGCCGGCCGCGCGCACGAGCAGTTCGTCGCCCTCCTCGAGTCCGAAGCCGTGCAGCGACTGGACGCGGAAGCGGCGCACGAGTTCTTCGCGTGCGCTCTCGAGGTCGAAGGTCCAGTCGGGGCGGAGGGTGCGCACCGCCTTCTCGGGGTTGGCCAGCAGATCGTCCGCGGAGGCCGGGACCAGCACTTCCTTGGGCTCGAGGCGGTCGATCTCGGCTTCCAGCTCCTCCCGGGCCGCCTCCAGCAGGACCATTTCGCCCGTCGAGACGTCGAGCGCGGCAACGCCCGTGGCGCGTTCGCCCGGCACCAGAGCCGCGATGAAGTTGTTGCGCTTGGCCTCGAGCAGCGCATCCGAGACGACGGTGCCCGGGGTGACGGTCTCCACCACTTCGCGCCGCACCAGCCCCTTGGCCTCGGCGGGGTCTTCCATCTGTTCGCAGACGGCAACCCGCTTGCCGAGCCGGACGAGCCGGGCCAAGTACTCGTCGAGGGCCTTCGCCGGGACGCCTGCGAGAGGGACGCGCCCCGCGCCGCCGTTGTTCCTCGAGGTGAGCGTCAGGCCGAGCAGCTTGGCCCCTTCCTGCGCATCTCCGAAGAAGAGTTCGTAGAAGTCGCCCACGCGGAAGAGCACAAGCGCGTCCATGTGGTGCGCCTTGACCTCGCGCCATTGCCGCATCAGCGGCGTGTCGTTGGCGGCCGGAAGCATGGTACCGAGCAGGATACGTCCGAGAGGCCGCCGACGCCAGCCGACGACGCTTGAACATCGCGGCGACGGCGACGAAGATTGAAGGCGTGCTTTAGGCCCGTTGCGACCTTCGCAACTGCTATTCGCCGTTCGCTCTGCGCCGATTCGGGCCCTGCGCGGACGGTTCACCAAACAGAGACAAGGAGTCTCGCAATGCTCGCCAAGAGAACATGCGCACCTGCGTCGTCGTGGATGCTCGTTGCCGCCGTGGCCGCCCTGGCCGTGCCGAACCCGGGATCGGCGCAGAACAGCCCGGCGGCCGCCCCCGAAGACGTGGAATCGCTGGATGCGATCGTGGCCGCGCTCTACGACGTGATCTCCGGACCCGCGGGAGAGCCTCGGAACTGGGATCGCCTACGGTCTCTCTTCAGGGACGGCGCGCGCCTGATCCCGACGGGGCGGAACGCGCAGGGGCAGGGAGCGACGAACGTCATGACGCCGGACGACTACGTGACCGAGGCGGGCGCCTTTCTCGAGGAGCGGGGATTCTTCGAGACGGAGCTGCACAGAACGACCGATCGGTACGGCGCCGTGGCCCACATGTTTTCCACCTACGAGTCCCGCTGGACGCCGGAGGAGGAGCCGTTCGACCGCGGAATCAACTCCATCCAGGCCTTCCACGACGGGTCGCGCTGGTGGATCGTCACCATCTACTGGCAGGGCGAAGGGGGCTCGGGGGAGGCCATCCCGGCGAAGTACCTGCCGGGCGGCTGATTCGGGCCTAGCGGCGCAGTCGGTTGGCGTTGGCCACGACGGTGATCGAACTCAACGCCATGGCCGCGCCCGCGAGCGCCGGCGAGAGGAGCAGGCCGGTCCACGGATAGAGGAGGCCGGCCGCCACCGGAATGGCGACGACGTTGTAGCCGAAGGCGCCGACCAAGTTCTGGGCGATGTTTCGCGTGGTGGCCCGCGACATGTCGAACAGCGTCTCGGCGCCCCGCAGCGAGTTGCCCAGCAGGACGACGTCGCCGGCTTCGCGCGCAATGTCGGTTCCGCTGCCCATGGCGATGCCCACGTCCGCCTCGGCCAGCGCGGGACCGTCGTTGATGCCGTCGCCGATCATGGCCACGACCCGCCCTGCCCTGCGCTTCTCGGCCACGACCGCCGCCTTGTCCTGCGGGGAGGCCCGGGCCACGACCTCGCCGATTCCCAAGACCGCGGCGACGCGGTGGGCCGGGGCCTCCTCGTCGCCGGTGAGCATCAGCGCTTCGATGCCGCGGTCCCTCAGGCGCTGCACCGATTCGCGCGCCCCGGAGCGCACTTCGTCGGCCAACCCCAGCGCGCCCGCCAGCACCCCGTCCACGGCCACCAGCACCGGCGTCTGTCCGGCCTCCGCCAAGTCGGCCAAGGCGCCGTCCAAGTCCGTCGTCGCGACCCCCGCGCCGCCCAGGAACGCGGGCGACCCCGCCAGCAGGCGCCGCCCGTCCACCACCGCAGAGACCCCGCGCCCCGGGTGCGCCGCGAAGCGCTCGGCCCCGCTGGGCTCCGCTCCCCGCTCCCCGGCGAACTGGACGATCGCCTTCGCGACGGGGTGTTCCGACGGCGCCTCCACGCTCGCCGCCAGCTTCAGCAGCTCGGACTCGCCGAATCCCGGCGCAGGGTGCACGGCGGCGACAACGGGTCGGCCTTCGGTGAGCGTGCCCGTCTTGTCCAGCAGAACCGTATCGACGCGACGCGCTCGCTGAAGGGCCGCGCCGTCGCGGATCAGCACGCCGCGGCGAGCGGCCTGCCCGATTGCGATCATGACCGAGAGAGGCGTGGCGAGCCCCATGGCGCACGGGCAGGCCACGACCAGGACCGACACCGCGGTCGCCACGGCGAAGCTGAGGCGCGGCTCGGGACCCGCCGCCGCCCACGCGGCGAACGTGACCGCGGCGACCACCACGACCGCCGGCACGAAGTATCCCGCCACCGTGTCCACCGCCCGCTGGATCGGCGGCTTCTCGGCCTGCGCCCGCTGCACCATGTCCACGATGCGCGCCAGCACGGTGTCCGCGCCCACGCGCGACACCTCCACGACGAGCGCCCCCGCCCCGTTCACCGACCCCCCGGTGACGGCGTCCCCCGCCGCCTTGGCGACAGGCAGGCTCTCGCCGGTGAGCATGGACTCGTCCACTTCGCTCTCCCCGGAGCGCACAAGGCCGTCCAGGGGCAGGCGGCCGCCGGGGCGCACCCGCAACACGTCGCCGGGGCGCACCTCCGCGACCGGCACGGTTTCGGCGCCTCCGCCCGTCAGCCGCTCGGCGGTCTCCGGAGCGAGGGCGAAGAGCGCGCGCAGGGCCTTCGCGGTTCGGCCCTTGGCGCGGGCTTCGATGGCCTGGCCCAGCAGCACCAGCGCAATTACGGCGGCGACGGCCTCGAAGAACGGGTGGCCCAGGCGGCCGGGCAGGACCCCCGGGGCCAAGACGACGGTCATCGAGTACAGCCAGGCGGCGCCCGTTCCCAGGGCGACCAGCGAGTCCATGGTGAAGCGCCCGCGGCGCCCGGCGGACCATGCGCCGACGAAGAATCCCCTGCCCGCGTAGGCGATCACGGGCAACGTGAGGAGCGCCGACGCCTGCCAAGCCAGTTGCCGCGCGGCCTCGCTCATCGGCGGAAGGCCGGGGAGGAGGTCCCAGTGGCCCAGGAGGACGACGGGGAAGCCGAACAGGGCGCCGATCCGGAAGCGCCGCAAGAGGTCTCGCGCCTCGGCCTCGCGTTCCGCGTCCCTGGCCCGCGCGGCTTCGTCGGCGGCCTGCGCGCCGGCCAAGACGTAGGCGCCGTACCCGGCGTCCTCGACCGCCCGCACCATGGCGTCGCCCGCGGCCCCAGCGGCCTGCCCGGCCCCGGCGCCGCCGTCCGCGCCGACGCGAACTCTCGCGGTCTCCTCGACCAGATGGACTTGCGCCTCGGCGACGCCCGCGACGTCCCTCAACGCGCGCTCCACGGAGGAGACGCAGCTTGCGCAGTGCATCCCGGAAATGCGCAGCAGGACTTCCGGGCGCGGCGTTGCGGCGCTCACGGCGTTGCGGGGGGTCGCGAGCGCGGCCCCGTCCCCCCCGAGAGCGCCAGCCCCTGGAGCCATTCCTCCAAGAGTCCGTGGCCCGGGAGCGAACTCGCCTTGAGCAGCTGGTCCAGCCGCCGGAGCCCCCTCACCGCCGCCGCGATGCCCTCCCGGTCCCACTGCCGGGCCTGCCCCGCCAAGCGACGGGCGAGGAAGCGCTGATAGGGCGGCAACACCGCTTCCAGCGCCCGCTGGCCCCCCTCGACGGCCACGCCGATCCGCAGGAGATGCACGGACAGCCCGTTCACGAGTCCCACCGCAGTCTCGCCCTGCCGAACCAGCGCCGGCACCGCGTCGACCGCATCCGCCATGCGCCGCCCCCCCACCAAGTCGAACCAAGCCCACCGATCCTGGCGCAGGATCTCGTACCCTCCCTTGCGAACCGCCTCGACGTCCACCGCCGCGCCGTCGCCCACCATCTCCGCAAGCTTGCGCACCTCGTTGACCAGGAGCCCGAGGTTCGAGCCCAGCGCCGCGACGATCGCCCGCGCCGCCTCGAGCCGGACTTCCGCCCTCAGCTCGTCGCGAGCCCAGGCGACGATCCAGGCGGGCGTCTCGTGTTCGGGAACGGCCTTCAGCTCGGCGGTGACGGCCAGCCTGGCCAAGTCCTTGTAGAAGCGCGCCTTCGAGCGGGCCGGAACTCGCGCCTGCACGATCAGGACGAGACCCGGGGGCGGCTTCTTGGCGGCTTCGAGGATGACGGCGCGGGCTCGCGGGCTGGCCGCGAAGGCCTCCGCCTCCTTCAGATGCACGACCCTCCAATCGGCCATCATCGGCGGCGTGGCGACCACCGAGGCGAGCCGGTCGACGGGGGTCTCGGCGCCTTCCAAGCGGTCGAGATTGAATTCGCGCGTCGCAGGGTCCAGGAACCGGTCCACCAGCGCCTGGGCCGCCTGCGCCTTGCGATACTCGTCTTCGCCGTGCAGGAAGAAGACGCCGCCGCCGGATGCGCCGGAAATGGCCTTGGGCAGGAGCACGCCGGCGCTAGGCTGCCGCCGGCCCGGGACGCCAGGGCTCGTCCCCGTTGTCGTCGCCTCCCTCTCGGGCGCGGGCTCGCAACGCCGCCATGTCGAGTTCGCCGGCCGACGGCTCGATCTCCCCCTGCCGAAGGAGATCGACCCCGCGGACGACCGCCTCGTCGTGGTGCCGACAGTCTTCGCAGTCGGCGACGTGCGCTCTCATGGCGGCGTGGTCGGCCGGGTTCATCCGGCAGTCCCGGTAGTCGGAATACCGTTCGAGAAAAACAACGCAGTCGGTCACCGTCCACCCTCCTGAATTCCTCACAATGCGCTTCCATTGCCGGACGCGGCCGGCCGGCAACGCCGAGAAGGTAACTCGCGGGCTACGACCGGACGACCGCCTGCACCCGCTCCGCCATGGCGACCGCCTGGGCCAAGTAGCCGCCTCCGAAGAGACGCGCGTGCACCAGCAACGGATAGAGCTGGTAGGCCGAACGCCGTTCTTCGTGGCCGAGCGCGAGCGGCCAGGACTCGCGGTAGGCGTCGTAGAAGGCGGAGGCGAATCCCCCGAAGAGGGAGGCCATCGCGAGATCGACTTCGCGGTGGCCCCGGTAGACCGCTGGATCGATCAGGACGGGCTCGCCGGCGGCGGCGAAGAGCACGTTGCCGGACCACAGGTCGCCGTGGAGGAGCGAGGGGCCCTCCTCTGCCGCCGTCCGGAGCAGCGCGGGCATCGCGTCGGCGGCCCGCTCGAGGACCCCGGCTTCGCGCCTCGAGCACTTGCCGGACGCGAGCAGCTCTCCGGCCAACGGGCGGATGCGCTGGCAGGCCCAGAAACGCGCCCAGTCGGAGGCCGGAGGGTTGGGTTGCGGAAGCGGGCCGATCAAGTTGCTCCGTCGCCAGCCGTATTTCGCCTCCGGCCCGGCGGAGGACTTCGCGTCCTTGTGGGCGTGCAGGGCCGCCAGCTCGCGCCCCAGCCGGGCCCAGTCCGGGCGGGCGGCTCGGCCCGGCTCGATCCATGCCAGCAGCAGCCAGTGGACGTTCTCGCCCTCCTCGCTTCGGGCCACTACCCGGGGCGTGCGCACGGCCTGCGTGGCGGCCAGCGCCGCCAGCCCCTCGGCTTCGACCTCGAAGAACGCCTCGTCCGCCTCCCGGTTCCACTTCAGAAAGAAGCTTCCGGCGCGAGTGCGCAGGCAGGCGTTCGCGCTGACGCAACCTCCGCCGACCGGTTCGACGCTGGCGAGATCGCTCCTCTGGACGCCTGCCGCTCGGAGGGCGGCCTCGACCACGGATGCGCTCACACAGCGTCCGCGCGCTTTGTCGGCGGCCGCCTCCTCACTCGGCGCCCGTGCGCTTCGCCAACTCGTCCAAGAGGGCGCGGCAGGAACGCTCGATTATCTCGTAGACCTCCTCGAATCCGCCCGGTCCGCCGTAGTACGGGTCCGGCACGCCCGCGCCGGGCTCCACGGCGTCGTAGTCGCGCATCAGCACGATCTCGGCCCGGCTGCGCTTGCTCGCCAAGCCCTTCAAGAAGCGCAGGTTGCTGGCGTCCATCGCGACGACGACGCCCGGCCGGTCCACGTCGGCGGCGCTCACCTGCCGCGCGGCCCCCTCGAGGCGGATGCCGTGGGCGGCGGCCACGGCGCGGGAACGCCGATCGACCCCTTCGCCCACGTGGTAGCCGGCCGTTCCCGCGGAATCGACGGCGAAGCGATCCGCCATCCCGCGCTGGGCGGCGAGGTGCGCGAACACGCCTTCGGCCAGCGGCGAGCGGCAGATGTTGCCCAGGCAGACGAACAGAACGGGCGTGACGGCTTTCGACGGCGTCATGTTCACCGGGCCAGCACCATGCTCCATATGTTCACCAGCGGGTCGCCTGCTTCGCCATGCACGAGTTCCGACACTGCGATGCCGTCGCCGCCCGCCACGAACTCGCCAAAGGTGTCGGTGTGGTCGAGCCATTGCGACGCCACCACCCTGCAAGCCGACGGATCGACGACATCCACGCGGAAACGATATACCCTTTGCGGCCCGTCCGACAACCGCAGACGCACGTCTCCGCTCGACGTCACGCGTTCGACCAAGACCCAGAAGGGTCCATACCAGACACCTCGGAGGCGCGGCGGGCGCGGGAGTTGGCCGAGCCGGACGCCGCCCGGGGGCTGGCAGGGCGACGCGCTTGCACGCGGTCCTCTGCCCTTCCACAATTCGGCTCGCCTGCAATAGATTTACTGGACTGGGGAGACCCCCCGCGCGGCGACGCTCACCGTCCGGCGACGTTGGCGCCACGGATCGCACGCCGCGCCGGTTCGGCCTCCCGCCAACGCCATTTTCCTGGATTCCATTTGACCGAAGCCATCGCGTTCTCGGGCCTTGGGCTCTCCGCACAGCGACTCGCCGCCGTGGAGACCTTGGGCTGGACCGAGCCAACCCCCATTCAAGCCCAGGCGATTCCCTCTCTGCTGGCCGGCCGCGACTTGGTGGGGATCGCCCGCACCGGCACCGGCAAGACGGGCGCTTTCATGCTCCCCGCTCTGGACGCGATCGAGCCCGGCGGCGGCCTTCAGGTGCTCGTGCTGTGCCCCACGCGGGAACTCGCCCGCCAAGTCGCGGACGACACGAAGGCCTTCGCCATCGGCTCGGACGTGCGCTGCGCGATCGTCCACGGCGGCGTCGCCTACGGTCCCCAGACCGACGCTCTGGCGCGGGGCGACGAAGTGATCGTCGCGACGCCCGGACGCCTGATCGACCTGCAGAAGCGCGGAACCGCCAAGCTGAAGGGCGTCCGCACGCTCATTCTGGACGAAGCGGACCGGATGCTCGACATGGGCTTTCGCCCCCAGATCGAGGATGTCGTCCGGGGCTTGGGACGCCGGCCCCAGACGCTGATGTTCTCCGCCACCATGCCGAACGCCGTCCACGACCTGGCGCTTCGCATGACGCGCGACCCGGTCTGGACCGAAGTGACGCCTTCGGGCACCAAGGCTCAAGGCATCACCGAAATCGCGTACTCGGTACGGCCCGAGAAGAAGCCCGACCTGCTGGCCCACCTGCTGGAGCAGCCGGAGTGGCAGCAGGTGCTGGTCTTCACGCGGACCAAGGTGGGCGCGGACATGTTGCAGACCCGGCTCCGCACCGCGGGCGTGTCCTGCGACGTGATCCACTCGAACCGGCAGATGCACGAGCGGACGCGAGCCGTCGAGCGCTTCACGAAGGGCGCCGTGCGCGTTCTGGTCGCCACCGACATCGCCCAGCGGGGACTGGACATCGAGGGCATCTCCCACGTCGTCAACTACGACGTCCCGATGGACCCCGACGACTACGTCCACCGCATCGGCCGGACAGGTCGGGCGGGCGCCACCGGAGAGGCGATCACCTTCGTGGCCGCCGCCGATCTGGGCGCCTTTCGCGCGCTCGAGTACGAACTGGGCCGCAAGCTGGAGCGCATCCACCATCCCGACTTCGACTTCGCCGGCTCCGCGGTTCGCGAGGGAGGCGATCCTCCCTCTCGCAAGCGGCGGCACAAGGGCGGGTCGGGCAGCAAGGCAGGCGTGACCCTGGCGCCCGAGGAACTGGCGGCGTTGCTGAGCCACGACGAGCCCGGAGACGCGGCATGAAGAGCGGCTTGCCGGCCACGCCCCGCAACCTGCCGGGCGCCACGTCGCACGGACCCACTGTCGTCGGAGACGCTACCGCATGATCCTTCGCCGCTACGGATCCGCCTACCACAGCGTCGATCCCGTATTCGAGCCCGCGGCCCTCACCGAGATCGGCTTCCGGCGCAACCACGCATTCTCCGTGGCCGCGGCGGAGTTCGACGAGTCGTACGCGCGGGTTGCCGTTCGGGAGCTGTCCGCCGACGCCAACGGCGAAGTCCAGCGCAAGGCCGAAGACGCGTTGCTGGCCCGCTTGGAACAGGCGCTGCTCGACGAGGATGGAAAGCTGGCGGAAGGCCAAGTGCTCGTGGTCCTCAACGACCGAAGCGACTGGCCCAAGACCCGCGAGCGGCGCGAGGGAGTCCACGACGAGGACGACAACCAGTTCCAGTTCCATTGGTGGGTGGAGCCGTCGTTGCGCGTGGGCGTCTTCGCGCAGGGCGCACAAGGCGGCGACTGAGGCTAGCCGCGTCGCCGACTTCGGCGGCGGCTGGGGACGCATCCGACCTGCTTCAGTGATCCCGCTCGACGAACTCCGGGCCGCCCGAGAGCGATTGCAGGGCGGAATCGTGGAGACTGGGTGCAGGCGCTCGTTCGCCTTGGAGGAGAGCTTGGGCGGCGGCGTTCGGGTCGCGCTCAAGGCCGAGTTCCAGCAACGGACGGGATCGTTCAAGGACCGGGGCGCGCTCAACAAGCTGCTCGTCATGGGCGAGGCGGCGCGGGGGCGAGGGGTCGTCGCGGCCAGCGCGGGGAACCATGCCCAGGCGCTCGCCTTCCACGCGGCCCGGTTGGGCGTCGCCTGCTCCATCGTGATGCCCGAGGCCGCTCCGCTCGTCAAAGTGGCCAACACCAAGCGGTACGGCGCCCACGTCGTGGAGATGGGACAGACGCTGTCGGACGGGATCGACGAGGTGGAGCGGCTGGCCCACCGCTACGGAAGCACGCCCGTCCACGCCTTCGACGACTTGGACGTGATCGCCGGACAGGGGACGATGGCGCTGGAGATGCTCGAGCAGGCGCCCGACGCGACCGTGTTCGTCGTGCCGGTCGGGGGCGGCGGAATGATCTCGGGAATCGCCTCGGCGGTGAAGGCTCTGAGGCCGGGAGCGCGGGTCGTGGGAGTCGAGGCGGCGGCCGCGCCTGCGGCCTTCCAGTCGCTCGAAGAGGGCGAGCCTGCGCACGTGGAGTCGGCCGACACGCTGGCCGACGGCATCGCGGTCAAGCGCATCGGCGACCTGACGTTCCCGATCGTGCAGGCCCTGGTGGACGATGTCGTGCTCGTGGACGAGGCCGAGATCGCGGCGGCCGTCTTCTTCCTGCTGGAGCGCGAAAAGATGGTGGTGGAAGGAGCGGGGGCCGTGGGCGTGGCCGCGCTCCTCGCCGGCAAGGCGCCTCTCGCGGACGACGAGACCGCCGCCTGCGTCCTGTCCGGCGGCAACATCGACGTCAACATCATCTCGCGTCTCATCGACCGGGGCCTGTGGGCCGACGGCCGCGTCGCCCGCTTCCGTGTCTCCGCCCGCGACCGCCCCGGCTTCCTCAACAAGCTGACCGCCGTGGTGGCCAAGGCCGGCGCCAACGTCCTCGAGGTCGAACACGTGCGGGGCTTCGGCGACATCTCGGTCGGCGACGTGGACATCGGGCTGCTGGTCGAGACCCGCGGCCGCGACCACGGGGCCGAGATCGCGGCGCAGCTGCGGTCGCTGGGGTACGAGGTGGACGAGGAGTTGTAGGGGGGATCTTCCTCAACGAGCCGAAACTCAACAGCTTCTTGGTCAAGGTCGTCGGTCGTCAAAACAACGGCGTAGCCGCTATGCAGACGTAGCAACTTGTGACCTCCGGGCAACAAGATCCTACTCGTACCGCGGGAAGTCACAACGTCCCAAACAACCTGACGGCCTCCATTAGGAGTGCGGCGGAGCCACATAGTGTCGTCCGGTCCGCTTATTATCTGATAAAGGAGAGGATGGTACTCCGGAAACTCAACTATGTCCCGCGCAACACGTCTTAGGGGCTCGAAGGCCCGACGACCCATGAATTCACTGGGGATGCCTGTCTGAATCCAATGCTCCTGGTCATCTGACGTAACTTCCAACAAATCGTCAACCGGCAAAGAAATCGGATCATAAACGCTTCCGTCAAGACCGATGACCTGAACGTCTCCCCAGCCAGGCCAAAACAAGAGGTTGCCGGAGACCTGATCGACCGACCAACGGGGGCTCGCGCGAAACGGGCTCGGAAGCGTCAGGCTTGGCGCGTCTGGCGCCTCGAGACGTGTGAGGTCATCTGCTGCGTGATATGCGAGTATTTCTTTGGCAAGTCCGTCCGACGTCCAAGCGACCACCGACCGTCCAGTGCCCATTGGCTCGAATGCACCAATCAACACGGTATCTCCTCTGGCCCGGTGCAACCTGTCCGCGTATGGGAAAGGCATGTCATTGATCAATATGGATTCAATTACGACTCCTGCCAGATCGAAGATTGTGAGACGCCGCAGAGTCGTATCAAGAGCGTAAATCCGTTGCCCGACCAAAGCCACGCCAGCGGATGATTCGAACTCTCCGGGACCCTCCCCCTCTCTGCCCCAGCTAGCAACATGTCGCCCATCTTTGATTGCAAAGAGATGCAACACTGGAGCCGTTTCAGTCATAACAGCTAGTAGGGAATCGTTGGCGTCCGTTGCCACCACAGTTGACCACTGAAGGGCGTCGCCGTCGATAGTCACAGCCGCCTGTTCGCTGATCTGGCTTTGGGCGAATGCGACAGTCGGCAAGCCGAACGTCAGAAGAAGGATGCTCAACCAGTCTGCGATGCGACGTCGTCTCATTTGTGGAACCGTTCTTGATGTGGAGCGGTGAACGCGCGGTGAGAAACACGGCGTTCATGGAGTATGTCGTTGGAGGCAACCAGTGTCAAGATGGTCGCTCAAGTATCCCAGACAGGTCGCCGCTCTCGTCCGCGCCTGCGAGTTGAACCAGCTCCATCAGCTTGCGCCGCGTGATCTCTTCCCGGCGGAATGCTTCCAGCGCAAGATGCAGAAAGCGGGCTCGGGACTGCTCGCGCTCGCCGGCTTCGTCGGGTTCAGGGAGGCCGAAGAGCAGCCTGAGACGGTGGCTGGCGCCATCGGCGTGTTGGTCGGCCAACGCCTTGCGCTCTTCGTCGGCGATCAAGCGCAACGAGGCCAGCCGGTAGAGAACGGCAGGACAGCTGACGACGAAGTGATGCGCGAGAAGTACGACGTCGTGCATTTGGAGCCTCTGGCTCTCGGGCTTCGACCTGGCGCTTACCCGAACCGGCGCGTTCTCGTCGTAGATGTCCATCCGCCTGCGGCTGGGATGGCCCTTCGCGAGGTCGGCGACGAAGGCGCGGACCGCGTCGGTCGGCATCAAGAAAGAGGCGGCGAACGCGTTCGCTCTCGCTCCTCTCCCGGATCGCGTTCGGCCTCCGACCGAACATGATCCGAAAGACGACATTTCTACTTTGGCACAACAGGCCCCCCGCCACCCGACTCTTCCCATCCGACCAAAGACGTGTTACGTTGGTGTATGCCACATGATATGGCGTGATCTGCCGTGAAACTTCGTGATTTCCGACCTTACGATCCATGACCGCTATCGAAGCTGAGATCGGCCGTCGGCTCCGGCTGGCCCGCAAAGCCTGGAAGCTCAGCCAAGCCGAGGTGGCCAAGGCCCTTCACCTTCCTCGGTCCGCCGTCTCGGAGATGAAAGCGGGTCGCAGGGGCGTGTCCGGGCTGGAGCTGCATCGGCTCGCGTACCTCTACGGCCGCGACATGGCCGACTTCCTAGACGAGGACTACGAGCCAACCGCTGCCATCGCCGCTCTCTTCCGTCGGCACGCCAACGTCCGTCTCAGCGATTGCGCACTGGAGCCTCTACGCCGTTCCGCGGCCCTGGGGCATGAGACGGCCAACCTCGAGAGGAGGCTTGGTCGCGGGCGAACCGCGCTTCCCGCGTATTCTCACGCGCCGCCCGGATCGCCGTGGGAAGCGTCGGAGCAGGGTTCAGCGGTAACCACCAAAAAGTTGGGGCAGCGCGGCTTCAACGACCCACGCTACTTCGCGGCTTTTTCCACACGTTGCGCTGGACTGCGTGACCGCGACCGACGCGAAGTCACCAGTGATCATGGCGAGACAGGCTGTAAACCATCCACACCAGACAGAGAAGATGATTAAGAGATGATCGATCCACTGCTCATTATCGATACGGCAGCACGTGTAGACGTTGTGTGGCGAGCGGGTGTAACGCTGGTCAGGAAGGTGAAGGGCCATTTGCGCAAGCGGACGACATCCGGAGATTCTGTGTCATCAACTAATGGCCAATCCGCGCAGGCCATGGCTGCGGCCGCAGACAAGCGTAAGATACTGCAAAGGAACGACTACCTAAAGCTCTTGGCATGTCTAGCGGCCACGCCCCCGGAGCAGCATCCCGTCTGCAGGCCACACGACATTGGACTGGATATGGCCAATGACAAGTTCAGATCAGTCGTCGGAAAACTGTCCAAGTGGGATTACATCAGAGCAGACATCAACGGTGGGTCCATCGTTGTGCATGGATTGACCAATTACGGCGCCGCGCTCTTGAAGACGACAGCAGGCGATGTGATGGCTCAAGTTGGTGTCAACGCGGAAATATCGCTTGCCGGTATTGAGTTCACGCCCGGACCACATCGTGTTCTCCCTGGATCAGCAGTGATTGTGGGACACGCCGTCGACAAGGGAAGCTCACAGTGGGGAGGGTTGCAGCTACCGCCTGCTCGCTCGACATTCGGAGATGCGGTCGTTGCTTTCACCAGGGATGGTGACGTCGTCGTATCTGTTGATGGTGGCATTAGTCGCGAATGCATTGTCACAACCACAGCGAACTCAATGACGATAGAGCAATCGCCTGTGGCTTTTCACGTACCTAGCGGCAAGACGACATGATGAGACGATAATCCAGTCGGCACAACAAGATATGGCAACAACCTCGCCAGTGTCGCGATGGCTTGATCACAGGACATCGTCGTCAAGTGTGACCTTGCGACCGATCGCAGAAACATTCTGTTTAGAACCTATCTCAAAAACCGAGATGCTTGAAGAAGATGCAGATCGCCGACAACTGCACGAAGCCCAGAAAGTTCTCCGGATGATGCTCCCAGCGGATCAGAAGCCTGCGCTTCCACTGCATCCAGCCGAAGAACCGCTCCACGATCCACCGCCGCTTCGCCCGGCGCAGACGGCGACCGTCCTGCGTGCGCCGTCTCCGGTTGCGACGGTGCGGCGCGATCATCTCCACACCCCGCTCCCGCAACGCCGCGTCCAGAGCGTCGCTGTCGTACGCCTTGTCTCCGATCAGGTTCGCCGGCGCCTCCTGCGCGAACGCCAAGTCCAACGACAACTGCACCAGCTTCGATTCGTGCGGGTTGGCCGGATGCGTGCTCAACGACAGCGGAAGCCCGCAACGGTCCACGATCGCCATGATCTTCACGCCCTTGCCCGCCTTCGCGACTCCCACGTCCGCACCCCCGCCCTTTGCCTCGCGCGAACGACGCGTCCACGTACGCTTCCGTTCCGTCGAAGAGGCCCCGCTGCTTCGCTTCCCCCGCCAAGTCCTCCAGCACTCGCTCGAGCACACCCGCCCGGACCCACGCTTGAAACCGCCGGTGCACCGTCTTGTGGTTCGGGTAGCACTGCGGCAGAAACCGCCACTGCGCCCCCGTGTGCAGAATCCACAGCACCGCTTCCAGCACACGCCGAGTCGGCGCCGGCGGCCGTCCCCGCCTCCCCTTCGGCCTCGCCTCCTCGGGAAAGTGGCAACGCACACGCTCCCACTGCCCGTCGCTCAAAAGCACTTCCTTCATGCCTGAACATACCCCATCTCGTCGACCCCCGCAACCTTCTCATGTTTTTGAGATAAGTTCTAGTACGACTTTGGCCCACCTACCCATGAACGCCCCAACCTCCAGCCGCCGCCTAGTCTCCCGGGTCGGAATCCGCAACTACCGCAACATCGCGGCCTGCGACGTGGAGCTGAGCCAGCTCTCGTTCCTGGTAGGGCCGAACGGCTCGGGAAAGAGCAACTTCCTCGACGCACTTGGCTTAGTGGGAGAATCTCTCCGATCCTCGTTGGCCGACGCCGTTCGCAAGCGCGGAGGCGTCGGAGAGATCGT
Source organism: Longimicrobiales bacterium (assembly GCA_958295645.1). Taxonomy (GTDB): domain Bacteria; phylum Gemmatimonadota; class Gemmatimonadetes; order Longimicrobiales; family Gaopeijiaceae. Next base: position 5,789 of record OY282361.1, on the reverse strand, counting down.
GCGCCGGACGACGAGGCGTGCAAGGTACTTCGGAATTCGCCTCGACTACGGCCTCGGGGACATTGCGGGCCACTACGCTGTCGCGGTCGGGTTGGACGGCGACGGCGGAATCGACGTGCGACGAGAGGAATGCCGACGCGTGGGGCCGGAGGGAGTCCACTTCTGCCGAGTCGAGAAGGGGCGGGTGGCCGAGTGCACGTTCTCCCACCCTCCGCCCGTCGCCCCGGACAATCTGTACTTGATTCGCTTGGCGGCCGTGCCCGAGTTTCATCCCGTCTTCAAGGCGTTGTCGGAGATGTGCGTCTATCGGCTCGATCCGGCCGTCATTCGGGAGCTGCACGAGGCCGAGGCGGGTCCCCTGCGGGAAGATGGGCGCAACTTGGCCAGCGTGGTGGACACCATCAAGCGGCGTTCGCCGACGACCAAGGAGAGGATCGACCTCTACCTGCAGGCGGTGGTGCCGGAGTTGGTCGCCGTGGACAGACTGACGATGGGTCCCAAACAGACGCTCGCGTTCAGGAAGATGGTTCGCGAAGGAACGCAGCATAGGCGTTTCTTCGCCAGCGACATGTCAGACGGGACGCTCAGGGTCGTCGGCATGTTGGCGGCGTTGTTGCAGGGAGCTGGCCACGACGGTTCTCGCCGCGGCCTAGTCGGCATTGAGGAGCCGGAGACCGCGCTTCATCCCGGAGCGCTCGATGTTCTGCTCGACATCTTGGCGGACGGCGCGGACAGGACTCAGGTGATCGCCTCCAGCCAAAGCGCGGACCTGCTTGACCACAAGGACATTCGGGCGGACTCCATCATCGTAGTAGCGTCCGGCGAGGGCGGCGGGCGGTTCGGCCCCATCGACGAGGTGGGCAGATCGGCCATCGCGAAGGGCACCTTCACAGTCGGCGAGCTGATGCGCGCGGAGCAACTGCTGCCGGACGAAAACGCTTCGCGTCTGCGACCGTCCCAAGTCTCGTTGTTCGGCCCGGCGACTTCCCGGTGACATGCGACGTCGGGGTCATCGTGGAAGGCAAGGGCGAGACGCTCGCCGTGCCGGTGCTGCTGCGTAGGATCGCCGGTGTCGTAGCGCCCGGCTTGCACCTCAGGATAACGGTGCTCCGGCGGGGGAGGCAACAGGTCGTGAAGAGGCCCTACTTCGAGGATGCCATCGACTTCGTGGCGGGACGAGTCGCTCCCGCGGGCCTGGTTCTGGTTCTCCTGGATGCCGATGCGGATTGCCCAGCCGAACTCGGGCCGCGGTTGGCGCGGCGTGCCGCGAGAGCCCGGCCAGACCGGACGACACGCGTCGTCCTCGCCAAGGCAGAGTACGAAGCGTGGTTTCTCGCGGCGGCCGAATCGCTGGCGGGAAGGCAGGGATTGCGAGCGAACATGTCTTCTCCCGCCGATCCGGAAAGCATCCGGGACGCCAAGGGATGGCTGAGCCGCCACCAAGCGTCGGAGGGGGCCTACCGACCCGCTTTGCACCAAGCGTCGCTCACGGCGGCCTTCGACATGGCGGCCGCGCGATCGGCTTCCTCATTCGACAAGCTGTGGCGTGACCTGGCAACGGAGCTCCGCTCCCGTTGGTGCGGCGCAACCGAACAAGGGTCCCCGGGCGAGTGAACGCACCACCAACCTTCGCCGACGGCGGTCAGGACAAAGACGCGGTGGATTGTTAGCGGCCGCTCAACGCAACCAACGCCGCAACGCCAGCCGCGTAGCCTATCTGGGGCGGAACAGCACCGCCGATCATGTTTGACGCCTTTGTCCTCGACAAGGGCTGTCCGCTGACCATCCTAAACTCAAACGTGTCGGGAAATCCCTGAATCCTTGCCGCTTCATGGGGAGTGATGGTTCTTCGGACTTCGGGATGTATGTACCGCCCACGTCCAGGCGTATTGAAACCGGTCGTTATGGTTCCCGCCGGCTTGTCCCACCGTAGTCTGCCATAGATCGATGGGTAGGTGTGACCGTCCTTGTGGCAGTCCGGCCGCCAATTGTTGGGCAGGTCAAACAGGTCGTGATCAAACAGGTAGTCTATCCTTGCCCGATTGGTGTCGGACAACTCGGCCGGCACGTCCATGGGATCGCGTGCTGCCCGTCGAAGAAGGTCCCCAATCACCCACCGCAGGTCCCGTTGCGGTCGTCCTACGGCTTCGACAACACCCAACAGATCCGGGGCTCCATTGATTGACGCAAGAAGGATATGCCGTTTCCTTGTCTGCGGCAATCCAAGAGTTGTCGCATCAATTACCGCTTCGGCCACGTAGTACCCTCGCGATCTAAACAGAGCCCTCGCTTCATCCAGTATCTGGCGGCGGTCATGCCTGATCCCGGGCACATTCTCGACGATCACCACCTTCGCACCCAATGCGACGGCCAGGGACGGCATCGCGACATAGTACATGTTACGCGGATCGGACCGCCGGCTGACATTGTTGGAGGTCGAGTGTCCCTCGCATGGCGGCCCGCCCAACAAGATATCCACGCCGCCAACCGCTGGAAGCATCGATTCGTCCAATATTATCGGTTCTCCCAGGAACCTGGCCTCGCCATTGCGATACGAATAGTTGGTTGTCACCGACGTCCAGACGTTACGTGACGACCAGCAGGCCGGATCAAAATTGCGTCGGTACACATCCAACGCGACCGCGCTGTTGTCGGCCGCGAAGACGAAGTCGGGCATCATGCCGGCTGCCAATACGGCTTCGCGAATACCGTGCGACAATCCCCCCGCACCACAGAACACGTCGGCAATCGCAACACTCCGCTTGTTGGCTCGGCGTGCGTATCCTACTTCGCCTCGCAACAACGCATGATCGAACTGAGACTGCAACGACGTCTTCTCCAACTCGTCCACGGACACACGTCCGCGACAAAACGACTCCCCCGTCGCATCACACACTTTCAGGCTCTTGATGATCCGAGAGTCGCTGCAGGAGAACATCTCTCGAATCGCGCCGCCGTTGTCGAACGATGCTTGATGTTTTTCTATCATGACGCTAGGCTCGCTGAAGATCCTTGCTATGCCTTTCCAGCACAGACCATAGCTCGGGTTCGCTCATGAACTCAAATGCATAGACACTGTGTAAATGTCGAAGCCGTTTGTACAACTCGCGAATGGGGCTACGAGAACCAGTATTGCGCAGATAGGTCTTCTTGCTCGTTGGCTGACGATATTGAAACTCTACTAACACTCTGGCCAAGTTGCGACAATAACCGTATCTGTGTCGAATGATGGCTGATTCAACAAAATCCGTATGCAGGAACCTCTCCGCAAGGTGATACGGATTGTCCGCTTTTCTATCGAAAAGCATGTTGGCCCGAAGCCATATTATCCCAAGGCGATTCTTGCCGATATCTGGAGTGTCGATGCCGTAGTTTTCCAAACGGGCATGACGGTTCTTCGTTGGATTCCGGCGTCTAGCCTCAATGACATCCGGCAACTTCTCGACGGCCATCCATTTCCAAAAACCGTCCGACGCTGCCACTCTTGACGGCAACTGCGTTTTCTTGTGAATCAGCGAACACGCCACCCGATCGAAATTGAAGCCGTTTACCTTGACGCCGTCTTCCTGCAACTTCACGAGCAGATCACGAACCGCAGAACAGGCGTCTTCCACGACCGCCGGATCCCAGCTGCCCAGACCCTCGATCGTACCGCAATCTCCCGCTAGCAACTTTAGAGGCAACCCGTCACGTCGTGCCTCAATCGCGCTTCGAGCCTTCTCGTCGGAAAGCGTTCTAACTCGACGGCAGTCGTTGGTCATGATCCACTCTCTCGGGTTTTCGCCTACCCGACGACCCCAACAATCCTAGCGACGTGAGAACGAAGCTCCAACAGGCCTTCCTCCTCAACCATTCCGCGGATATCCGCGTATGCGCGACCGCTTCTGTTTGCAAGTCGCTCATAGACTTGGCCAGCCAGCGTATCCGTGTCGGTCGGGTCTGGCTCGTTTTCCGTGCCCCTAAGCACTTCGCTCCATATTAGGGTAATGATCTCGGCAGCCAACATCCTCCATGTGAGGTCTCCCTTCCCTGCCGCCGCATTCATCGCGTTGAGCCGTTCTTCGGCAGCCTTGTTCATATACACCGTAAGCACATCGCCTATCGGCCGCAGATACCGTTCTTCGCCGGTGGCATCTTTCCACTTGATCGCCCACAGCAGTTCGGACGGATAACTCGTGTCCGCACCAAATTGGCGCCAGCTGAACGGGAACGAGACGGCGTCAATGCGCTGCCGGATCGCAAATTCGCGCCTGCAGAGCACCTTGCCGATGCCGACGCCGTGCTGAGCCAGGATCGGGGCATCCACGACAACGCGGATGGCGAGAATGAACTCCAGTGCGCCCCCGGCCTGCATTTCGTCCATGTCTCTCGACGCTGGCGACCAGTTCGATGGCACGTCAGCTAGGGCCCATTGGCCGAGGTGCTTGTATCGCTTCAAGCGGCTACTACGAACAGAAACGACGAGTTCCATATGCGCATCGGCCAAAGGAAGCCGACTCCGGACGTCGTCAAGGTTGCTGACGGTGAAGGAGAATCGAGGCTCGATCGCCCGATCCGCCTCGCTTGGCTCAAGATAGTACGGTGAATCGTCGGCCTGTTGGTTGGGGAACGGAGAAAACCGGCAATCCTCAAGGAGACTGCCAAGAAGATTCGACAATTTGTTCGGGCTGCACCCGTCCCCGAACGGCGGAAGCAACCGCCGTTCCGTCCGTCGGCGCCCATGCCTGCCAACGGCGGCATTCAACTCGGGGGCCCCCCGTTCTCTCGCGATATACCGCCGTCTGCGGCCGATTCGTTCGACTGATTCGTGACAACTACATCGAGACGGGCGTAATAGTCGCGATTGAAAGATTCGGAACTCATGTCTACCACTGTGTCGCGATCCTTGCAGACGTCGACGGCCACGCCCTGCTCGTTCGCAGAGAGATCAACATCTTCTCCGTCAACACTCATGAACGCCAGAGACACGCGACCGGATACTTCGCGACGCATGTTGTCGTCAACTACGACGGCAGGGATGATCGACACGAGTGCACTGACACGGTCTGCCTGAGCCGCCGACCTCAACTTAATCCGAACGCGAGCCTCGACGACCGACGTGGCTTCCGAGTTGACGCGCCTTTCCGAAATTCGTATCTCAAACGGATCCGAGTGACGAAGAGGAGGATGAGGACGGTCAAGCTTCTTCGCGTTCATAACACTTGCTAGAATCTGCTGTAGTCGCCTGGTTCCCGGCGCTACCGGCGGATCTCTACTGGGATTGAGTTCCTTGAGGAATTCACTGCAATGGTTCTTGATGCGACGAACGATGCTACGCACCATTTCCTGCAACAACTCGCGCTTTTCTGGATCGTCTGGATAGGCATCCCGCAGTCTTTGCGAATTGGGATTCCACGTGTCATGCGACGGCGGTTCGGAGAGATGAAGAGCTTCGTCGGCATCGGAATGACCGAGAAAGACACCGACACACTTTCGGTCGCCGCCACGCGGCATTTTCATATATTCCACTACCATAAGAGGACCAGAGCGAATCAGTGCTACCGTATTCTCAAACCGACTGTCGGATGCGCTGCTTTCAAGCCCACGTCGCTCGTCGTCAAGTGCCTTGAGCGCTAGAGTGCCTAGCTGCCAGATACCCTTGAGACGGCTGAACGACTGCTTCCTTTCGCGTCGACTCTTCGGCTCGATGCCGTCGTATACGATCGTGTAGCAGGTGAGGTACGGTTCCAAGACATCAACGGCCCGCGGGTCCAGAACGGGAACCTGGTCATCGCCAACCCACAACTCGA